>NZ_CAJURG010000035.1 GCF_910588715.1 uncultured Clostridium sp. | reverse complement strand
TATATAAAAATTAATATATATAATTAAGCTACACAATTGATCATTCCAAATACTTCCAGTTCAGCTCGTTTTTCTTTTGGTGTTAAGTATCTTAATACTGCCATTGGTATATTATTTGACCTTTTTAAATATCTTTTTCCTTGTTCTCTTAAATCTTCTAAACTATAAAACTTTAGATAACTATAAAATCTTTCGTTATCATTCCTATGACTTCTTTCTACTTTTCCATTATGCTGTGGTGTTCTTGGTTGTATTTTATGATGCTTTATTCCTAATTCTTTTAATCGTTTATCTAATGGGTGTATTTTCTTTATATTTGCCTTATTATATGTAAATTCTATCCCATTGTCTGTCTGGATCTCTTTTGGTTTATATCCTAAATATTCGATTAATCTATTTACGAAATCTACTGTATTTTCCGGTGTATGCTCTTCATACCAATATAAAAATCTTTCTCTTGTCGCCTCTTCTATGTATGTATATTGATAAAACTTTTTGTCTTCTGGTAATATTTCACTCTTACACTCACTCGGTACATATTTCACATCCATTTGTCCTTTTTCTCCTACATTTTTTGGCGTATTATATTTCTTATTATGTTTTTTCTTTGATGTGTTTTTTATATTCATTCCTTTATAAAATTTTATATCTAGTCTTCTCATTACTCTATATAATGCTGTTATTGTTCTTGTGTATCCTTTTTCTCGTTTTAATTTTACCCATAATTCACACAATGTTATTCTTGGATTTCTTCTTACATAATTTCTTATCCATCTTATTTCTTGATTTGTATGAGCATTAGGGTGCTTACTCTTTGGTCTATGAGATTTATCTGTTATGCTCTCAGCTGTTCCATCATATGCTTTATTCCATCTCCACAATGAAACCCTTGAAATATGGTACTTCCTACACACATAATTTATATCTCCACAATTTCTATACATCTCTACTGCATATTTTCTTGTATTAGTATCGTGTGGAAGGTATCTTTTTTCTTTCTTTTCTGTTATAATATTATTCATAAGTGATTTAAATCTCCTTTATATAATGGTTTCGCAACTCAATTATATATGATTTAAATCACTTATTCAATTTTTATTT
>NZ_CAJURG010000034.1 GCF_910588715.1 uncultured Clostridium sp. | reverse complement strand
TAAAAAATGTGATTCACTTTTTTGTTTGATATAATTTAAATAAGGAGGAAATAATTATGGGAAGAAAAAAAGGAACAGTAACAAATTATTATGAAAAAGAATATAAAGAAAAAATAATAAAAGAAGCTCTATCTTATGGAATTCAACCAATGGCTAGAAAATATCAAATTAGTGCAGGAATGATATGCAATTGGATAAAGAATTATCAAGAAAATGGGAATAAAGTAATCGATAACAAATATAAGAGAGGGAATCCATTAAGCAAATATCAACATAAAAAAGAACTTACAGATATGGAAAAACTTCAGTATGAAAATATGAAACTAAGAATTGAGAATGAACGATTAAAAAAAGGATACCTAATGAAAGGGGATGGTTCAGTTGTAGTATTCAAGAAATAAAACAGAAAGAATTTGAAATAGTAGAAATATTGAGTAAAGAATTTTCAGTTAAATCATTATGTGAAGTAATGAACATATCAAGAAGCGGATATTACAAATGGTTGAAAACAAAAGATATTCTAAATAGATATGAAATAAATCGGAAAGATTTAGAACCATTAATTAGAGATATACATAAAAGGAAGCCAAGTTATGGATATCATAGAATAAATATAATTATTCGAAGAGAAGTTGGTTGGTATGTATCAGATAATTTAATTCATAAAGTTTGTAAAATATTGAAAATAAGGAGTAAAGCTAAACATTATTCGACTTACAAAAAACCAGGAGAAGAATCAATTAAATATCCTAATCTTATAAATAATAATTGGAATACAACAAGACCATTAGAAAAAGTTGTAACAGATACAACAATGATTTGGTTTAAAAAACAAAGGTACGATTGGACATACTACATTGATGTTTTTAATGATGAAATAATAGGATCTAATGTTAAGCCTTTCTTGCATTGCAGTAATCCAATAAACCATAAATTAGCTTTAGAAAGTATGTTGGAAAGCAAAATAAAAAGAGGATATGGATCCCAAGATACAATTATGCACAGCGATCAGGGAATCATATACTCATCAATTGCACTTTCTCAAGTACATAAAGATTATACCATAATTAGGTCTATGTCGAGAATAGCTACACCAACAGATAATCCAATAATTGAATCTAAAAATGGTTGGTTGAAGAAAGAAATGTACATTGATTTTAACCAAGATGATTATAAAAATGTGGAAGAATATATAAATGCAATAATTGAGGACCATAATAACTACCGGCCTAGTTATGCCTTAAAATATAAAACCCCAATCGAGTATAGAACTCAATTAGGGTTTAAATAAATGTTTTTT
>NZ_CAJURG010000033.1 GCF_910588715.1 uncultured Clostridium sp. | reverse complement strand
ATAAAAGACTAACTATTAATTGTCAATAGGATTATTAAAAATTTTTTAATAATTTTATATAAATAAAAATTTGCATGACTAATAACAGTTTCAAAATTGATTTTTTAAAACTGTTAAATAATGTAAATATGTACTTTGAAAATTTCATTGTTAGCTTAAATTAAAAGGTATATCATCAGTTAAAATCTTGAAGATAATTCTAACTAATTTATTACAAACATGACCTAACGCTACTCTATGGTTCTTACCTTGAGAACGCTTGTCAAGATAATAGTTGTGAAAAGTTTCATTATTGTATATAATAAGAAAAGCAACTCTATAGATTGCATAGCGAAGGTAGGTAGAGCCACGTTTAGATATTTTCAATGATTCGGATTGAAAATTTCCAGATTGTTTAACAACTGGATCTAAGCCAGCAAATGCTAGCAATTTAGAAGGGTTGCTAAATTTTTTGATGTTATCAATTTCGCTAATAATCATTGCACCTAAAGTATACCCAACACCAGGTATTGTAAGAATAGGTGAGTTTATGATTTCCATAAGAGTCATAATACTAATATCAATGTCATTAATTTGTTTTTGGTATAAATGTAGCTGTTTAATTAAGCATTGAATTTGTAACTCAATGGCAGGATTATCAAGAGCTACACTTTCTTTAGCTAACTTCTTTAATTGCAAGGCTTTTTCTTGATTGTATCTACCATGAGAATTGTTGTAAAGCAAATTAGTTAAACCATCAATTCTAGCAGAACGAATAGCCTTAGCAGAGGAATATTTTTCAAGTAAAGCATAGGACACTTTTAAATGTAAATTACCTTTAAAAAAGCATGCTAATTCAGGAAAAACAATATCTAAACAAGCAGTTAATTGTGTTTTAAGTCTAGTTTGTTGTTGTATCATTTCTAATCTAAATCTAGAGAGACGTCTAAGTTTAATCATATCAATATTTTTAGATGAAACTAGAGAATATTTCTTTAGCATTAAACATTGAACAATTAACATAGTATCAATTTTATCAGTTTTAGTCTTTCTAATGTTAGAATCACGAAGAGAATCAGTTTGAATTGGATTAATTACTGCAATCCTATAATTGCGTTCATATAAAAACTGAATAAGATTTTCTGCGTAATGCCCAGTAGATTCTAATCCAATTAGAGGGTCTTGAAAATTCTCAATTTCTTCAAGTAATTTCATAAAACCCTGATGAGAATTTTCAAAAGAAAAAGGCTTTACGATAACTTTACCATCTGAGCTAACAACAGACGCAAAGTGTTTTAATTTGGCAATATCAATGCCGATGTAAACCATAGTGTTTACCTCCTGTAATAAAATTTATCAACAACTGTGACAACATCCAACGAGTTTTATTACTTGTAACCTTGCGTGAAATGAAAGATCAAAGTCTTATCTAACTAATTACCAATTAATAATAAAACTGTGGCAATATTCTTTTATTAGTAGTTTAAACTACAAGGAGGAATAAGAGTCCACAGTGTTAATAAGAAAATTATATCACGGAAGTGACATAATATAAAGTTTTGGGTAACTTTAAACCCTAAATATATTATACAAGGAGG
>NZ_CAJURG010000032.1 GCF_910588715.1 uncultured Clostridium sp. | reverse complement strand
TTTTATATTATAGGAAAGTTCTATTTTTTAATAAAAAGAATGCAAAAATAAAAGGCATAATGAATATGCCTCAAAATATAATATTTTGAAGTTAAAATGGTAAGCTGTCATCATCTTCAATATTATCAAAATCATAACCATAGAATTTCGCAGCTTCATCTTCCCAGCCTTCATCACCAGCCCAGAGTTCTTTGTCATAATCTTCTTCAGAGATGTTAGAACAAGCATTTATGTATTCTATAAAATCAAGAAATTCATCATCAGACATGGAATCAATCATTTTTTTAAAATTATCTTTCATTTCTTTTACTTCATTAGCAAAAGGATATTTATTCTTTTTATTTTTCATTAAAATCACCAAAGACATTATATAAACTTAGGAGACATTTGACAATAGTTTGGAGGGGACTTTTAATTCGAAAAATATGAAATGTCCTCCACAATCACAATTTGTTGGATTATACCCGAAAGATAATTCAATAGAAAGATTCCACTTTCTTAATTGTTCTCTAATTTCTATTTGAGTTTGATTTAATAATTTAAATATTCTACTAGAATGTTTGTGTTCTCTAGCATATAAGCCGTAGTATCTAACTATTTTAAAATTTTTATCAGGAATGTGTTTAATTAATCTTTTTATAAATTCATAGACATGGACTGTTTCTTCAACATGTTTTCCGTCTTCGTGTCTATCATACCAAAAAGTAACATATTCGCCATCATAATTAAGAATACGAGATTGAGCCATTGCAGGTCTACCAGTGTATCTAACAACATAATCAATGGTTTGTTTTATAGAAGAGATGTTATCAGGTTTAGCATAAACGTAGAAACCATTATTATATTCTTTATATATTTGATTTTTAAGTTTTTTGAATTTAGGAAGTTCACAAGCAGGTAAATTAATAGAAAGATAATCTAATAATAATTTTTGCCACCTAAATCTAAGAGCTTTAAAGTTAATATGATGGACAATTCTAAAAATTTCAGTGTTACCAGCACCACCTTCAGTACAAAGCAGATGAATATGAGGATTCCATTTTAAATCTCTACCAAAAGTATGAAGAGTACACATTATACCAGGTTTAAAATTCTGAGACTTGTTTAATTCATAAAACCAAGAAAGAATAGCATTAGAAGAAGCTTCGAATAAGCCATTCAAAAGGTATCTATATTTTTGAAAGTACAACCATAATTTGTCAGACATAGTAAAAACAATATGCCTGTGTTTACAACGAATAGATTTTTTAGCCATAGCCAAAGCTCTATCTTGAGCATATTTAACACCACAAGTATTACAAAATCTAGATTTGCATCTAAAAGGAACTTTTAAAAATTTACCACAATGTTCACAAACATATAAAGCATAGCCAAAATCCGGATTACCACAATTAATAATCTTATTAACTTCTTCAAAAACGACAGGTCTAATATTTACATCACTACAATTAGTAACAAAACTATCCCAATTATCAATAAAAATCTGTTTTATAGTAAATTTAGACATTAATATCACCGATAAAAATATATCATAAATTAGTGAAAAAGCAAAACTAAAGAGCCTAAACTTAATCAGACTCTTTAAGGGCGGAATTTATTCCGCTTTTTTAT
>NZ_CAJURG010000031.1 GCF_910588715.1 uncultured Clostridium sp. | reverse complement strand
AATTCTTATCAGGAAAGTCTAAAGTTCATAGACACAAGATTTTTTACAGTCTCTAAAGTGGGATATTTTTTTGGCTTTATTGTAAGTTTAATGTTTTTAAAGAGAGTTGATTTTTTTCATTTTTTAACAATTAAATTTTTTTTCTGTGCATTTTTAGGCTACTTTATTAGTCCCTTTATTGTTACTATTACTTATATGAGTACTTTTTTTGTTAGACCGAAAATAGAGTTATCTTATAGGTTTTCACCTATTCTTTTATGTGATGTATTATTGGAAGAATACTTATGGAGACATTTATTTTTGTTTATTTTATCAGATATGAGAGTAAGTATGATAGAAAATATGTTTCTATCAATTATACAACTTCTTTTATTTATTTTTTCTCATAGTGATATAAAAAATAAAAAAGATTTTATTGAAATGTATATATATTCCTGTTTATTATTATTGACAGCATATTTACTTCCTGGAATGAACATAGGTTTGCATTTGGGTAGGAATGTTTGTTGTTCTAATGCCAGGGAGGTTTGCAATGAAGGGCTTTAATATTATTGAAATAAAGAAAGAAGATTTGAATAAAAATTATATTTGGAGTAATTTGATTTTAGAAGAGCAAAGTTTTTTACAAAATTATTTTAGATTGGAGTTTTATGGTAGACCTTTTTTGGATTTTAGATGCACTAGCTTAAATGAATATAATAACATCCTAGAAATAGGAATTATAAGAATAGGAAAAATATCTAAGGCTTTAAGAGAAATACTAGATTTTCTAAAAGTAAACTCTTTTCAGTTATGCCAAGTATTAGTATTTATTGTTTCAGGCGACAGATTGGGAAAATTGTTTTTGGGAAAAGCGGGATTTAATATCACAGGAATTTGGCGTCAATTTGTAAAAATAGAAAAACAACAATTTGATGTGGAAATTTTTTCTTATGAATGGGAGATGAATCATGAAAAAATCAGATGTTAGTGTATCATGCTATTCGGGCTCTATTAAGCAAATTTTAAATTATTATCTTATTGATATGAGAGAGTTAGATTTATTTTTCTCAAAGTATTTATTAGTTTTAAATTGTTATTCTCCATATGAGGGTTTATATACTGATTTAGAATTAATAGTAAATGATGCTCTAGAACATTATGGTATTTCAATTAAAAACATTGCGGTAAATAATATATTTGATTTGAAAAACAAAATAAAAGAGTATGGTAGATTGCTTTTGAAAATAGATTGTAAATTTTTGACTTATTCTAAAATTTTTTCTGAATCGAATACGAGTCAAGGTAAACACTATGTTGTAGTAAAAAATAGTGAAAGTTATGCTCTGGATATCATTGATTCTTATATTCCTTCTTCAAAGATTTCTACATATGAGGGCTGGTTACAAATATCTGAGGATATATTAGATAACCTGGAATTTAAATATGTAGATATATCAGATATCAAAAACACAATAGAAATAAATGCCTTAAATGTCACAAATAAAATGTTACAAAATTATTTTTGTAACGCTGATTTGGTATTTGATCAATTTTTATTAAATATGAAAAAATCCTTCGATTTTAATCAGGGAGGGGAAAAAGCTAAAAAAATAGTGTTTGAAATGTATACTTCGTTATCAGTAAGTGGATTAATGTAAACGGTAGATAGTGCGTACCTCGACTAGGGCGGCAAAATATGTGACAATAG
>NZ_CAJURG010000030.1 GCF_910588715.1 uncultured Clostridium sp. | reverse complement strand
AGTGTGAATTTCTGCATTTATGCCATATTATTGTGCATTTTGGCAATTTCTATTGACAAGTTTTGAAATAAAGTATTAAATAAATTTATAAAGTTTGTAACCATTTTTAAATTTAAACTGTTGTATAGAGTAGGAGAATATATGCTAGCATTATATATGTCATTTATCGATGATGAAAATGATAAACCTAAATTTGAAATTATATATTATACATACAGAGAAAAAATGCTTTTAATGGCTCAATCTGTTCTTCACAACAAACAGGATGCAGAAGATGCGGTGCACGATACATTTATTAAAATTGCACGGAATATGAAATCTATTGGTGAACCTGAGTCAAATAAAACACTTTCATATGTTCTTAAAGCAACTAAAAATACTGCTATTAATTTAGTTAACAAAAACAAGACAAGGGAAAATATCGTTTATATGGAAAATTTTGACGATTTATCCGATAAAGAATTTTTAGAAAAATTAAATATCTTGGAAAATTACAATAAAGTAGTTAATGCAATTCTTGAACTTGACAACAAATACAAGGATGTTATGTTTTATCATTTTGTGCAGGAAATGAAAGTCACAGAGGTTGCTGATTTGCTAGACAGAAAGAAAACAACAGTAAAGCAACAGTTAGTCAGGGGCAAGAAAATCTTGCTTGAAACATTAGATATAGAATAGAGGTTTTGATCTTGGAAAACAGTAAAAAATTATTTATAAAAGCATTTATGGAAGCGGAACAAATAAGTAATGCGGAATTTATAAATACAGAAAATAAAGATATAACCTTTTCAAAAGAGTTTGAACGAAAAATGGATAAGCTGATTAAAAAGGATAAAAGAATTCATTTTTCTGTCAGACGAACAATCAGGAAAGGATTAATTGCCGCAATCATTGCAATAATCGTTACTTTTACAGGTTTGATGAGTGTATCGGCAACAAGAACACCATTTATTGAATTTATAAAAAAGGTATTTCCCCAATTTAATGAAATAACATTAAGTGAGGAATCAACACCGCCTGTAGAAAGAATAGAAACAGAATATACATTAACTGATTTGCCTGAGGGATTTGAAATAAGCGTATATCAGAAAGATGAATTGGGTATATTTACTGTTTGGAAAAACAGTAATAATTCTGAAATTATGTTTTCACAGGAAATTTTAGATCCTAATTTGTCAATAGATACAGAGCATCATTATGAAGAAATAACTATCAATGGTTATAATGCATATTTAAATCACTATGAATTCAATTCATCATTAAAATGGACAGACGGTAGCTATTGGTTTATTTTAAGTGTTCCAAATAACCTGAATGATAATTTAATAAATATGGCTGAAAATATTTCTGAAAAAAATTAAATATTTTTGTAATAAAAACCTCTTTTTGAACTGTTGTATATTATGAAGGCAAATAACAGTTTGAAAGGAGGGATTTTTTATGAAGAAATTTATTGCTGCTTGTCTTTGTTTGGTTACACTTTTTACAGCAACAATTACTGCGTATGCCGGCAGTATTCAACCTTTTTCTAATAATGTAGATACAGTTACTACATCACTGTCTATATCAAGTTCGGGAGTAGCAACTGTAAAAAACGCTTATTACGGAATAAAAGGAGCAACCAAAAGTGCTGAAATTGTAACTAAAGTACAAAAAAAGGTCGGACTTATTTGGGTAACTGTTTCTGACGGAAG
>NZ_CAJURG010000029.1 GCF_910588715.1 uncultured Clostridium sp. | reverse complement strand
ATATATTTCCAATATTAGCAACTATAGGCAATAAACAATCACTTTATATATAGTAACATTTTTAAATTAGTATATACAAAAACCACACGAAGCTTGTCACTAATTAGTGGCATATACAAAAATATTTTTACTTTATTGTGATTCATGCGACAAATTGTCAATAGATTAAGTGATAAAACACTAGAGAAAACAGAATACAAGAAAAATGAATAATCTGGACAGAATTACACCGCCTGTCCGGTCATAGGAAGCCGCATATGACGCAACTTGATTCTGCATCCGATATTCTGCTTGTATCATCTCCATTTGTAAAGCCTGCTTCGCACTGCTTGCGCGGCAAGGGCTTGACAAACGAAGCCAATACAAGATTATATCCCCTAAGCAGAATTAAGTCGGTTTCCAGTATTCGAAATACTGGTTCCCAATTTGCCGGAATTATGGTTTCTTTGGACAAGAATATTTAAAAAATTCATAATAAAAAATTCCTGTCGTGCCAATAAGTAATTATCATCTTACTTACCTACACAACAGGAATCTATATATACTAAAATACAAGTTGTTTTTATAAAGAACTATTTTGACCAAACTTTTATATAATTATCCTGAGTTCCATAAAAAATAGTTTCATAATCTTTTTCAATTGGATTAACACCATATGTTATAACCTCTTTTTCACCATTTTTTATTTTTTCATTTAATATGGAACGGTATAATGCAATATATAAATTTTTCCCATCTGGTACAACATCCATTCCGCATCCCACGTAACCATCTTTAGTTTGCATCTCAAGAAAAATTTTGCCATCTTTTTCTTCCAAGTCTATTGTAACCTGTTCTGCTGGAATAATACTCCCTTGATATATAAATAGTCCATAATATATGCCTATTATTAAAAGTAAAACAGTAAAGGCTATGCTTATACCTTTTAGGAAAGCAATCCCAATAGATTTTCTCCATTTATGTGCAATTCCGTCAAGTATATCATTTTTCGTATCGCTTTCAACATTTTTCAATTTAGTTTCTATCTTATGCATATTAAAAATTTTTGCGCACTTATCACATTGCTTTAAATGATTCTCTATTATTTCTTTAGTTTCATTTGAACAAACTTGATCAATGTACATAGGTAATAGATCCTCTATTATTTTACATGGTATTTTATTCATATAAATCTTCCTCCTTTAATTTATTAAGAATTTTTAATTTAGCTCGATAAAAAATTACTCTTGCCCAATTTTCACTATTTCCAAAAATAGTACCTATTTCTTTATAAGATAATTCACTAAAAATTCTTAGGTAAAACACTTCCTTATAAGGTTCTTTCATAGAATGTAATATTTTTAACATATATAAAACTTTTTCCTGTTCTAAAAAAGCATCCTCTATCCGAACAGTATCACACTCCATATTTTCGCATAAGCTATAATCAACTGAAAGTTTGTTTTTCTTGTTTTGTTTATAGTATTCATTTTTCGCAATTTGGCATAACCATGTTCTAATTTGACATTCTCCCCGAAAGTCTTTATATTTTTCCAAAGCCCTGAAGAATGTTTGTTGGGTTATCTCTTCGGCTAATTCTTTATTACAACAAATTGATAAAATATATTTATAAACATATACAAACTCCATTTCATATATCTTACTAAATTCAATATCTTCCATTTATTCCCTCCTTTCATAATATTAGAGTCAAATATCATGCTTTTGTTACAAAATAAATAAAATCCACTCTAAATTTTT
>NZ_CAJURG010000028.1 GCF_910588715.1 uncultured Clostridium sp. | reverse complement strand
ATAATTAAAAGTTATCTGTTGGATTTGATAGTTAAAAAATAAGGAAAATGAAATGAAAAAAGAATATTGTTTACCAGAAAATTTAATAATACTTATATCTGGCGTTCCTGGAGCAGGTAAAACAACTATTTCATGGGAACTTCTTAAAACACATCAAGAATTTAGGCTTGTTGAAGAAACAGATATAATTCGAGAAATTTTGAGAGGATATAATAACCATTTAACATCTGTTTACAAATTATCTTCAGATGAAATCTATGCACATGATATTTTTTTTAATTACGATATGGCAAAACAACAATGTAAGATAATGAAAAATTCTATTATCAATATTATTAAACGACAACAAAGAAAGGGTATCCCTTCAATTATTAATGGTGTACATATTATTCCAGAAGAACTTTATTTAAGTATACCTTTTCCAAACATTTTATATATTAATTTATATATAGATTCAGAAAAAGCTTTATGGAATCGTCTAAGTAAAAGGGATCCTCAAAAATATAAAAAAGAATATTTACCAATTTTATATCAAACCAATGTAGATTTAAATAATAGTTTATGTAACATTCCAAAAGATTTATGTATGATATATTCCATTAATGTTAGTAATCTTTCAATACAAGAAACACTTTCTAAAATTAATAAAATACTCTATACAATATATCAAAATTAAAATAAGTTTATTGCGGAATCCCATATGGCACAATATTTTTTGATACATTGTTGACCACGTTGAGAAGATGTACTAAAAACTTCAAATTTCGCATCTGTCATAATTTGAGGTTGACCATTTTCATCAAAATGTGGTTTTGAATAAATAATACAATTATCTAAGCGAATAATAACCTCCTCACGTCTGTTAGAATACATTCGAAAACATCTTTGAAGAATAAGATTATCTCCTATCTGATGCTTGGCTCTTTTAATTGTAGCATCCAATTCTTGAAAAAAGATATCTTGTTGCTTATGAGCATATCTTACTTCATCTGATTCTGGGTTTAAAAATAAACATCGGAAGTCAATTCCATACATATCTTCATTTATTGATTTTTCTTCTAGATATTCAAATAGTTCTTTAAAATTGCCCCCAAACAATTTCATATTCTTTCTTCCATATATCCATAAATATTTACCAGTGTATAAAAAAGATTTAACCACTGTTTTCCACAAATCAAATGTTTCAAATCCAGTTAAAAAGTATGCAGTTTTATTTCTATATATAGGGCTTTCTACTCGAAAAGCATTGTTTGATATTAATAAATCAATAAAATCTTCGCATTGTATATCCACTTGACGATATTTTTCTTTGATAGTTTCTATATTTTTAATAAAAGTTGAAAGTGCATTTCTAGTATATGATGAATCACATAAATTAAAGCTTTTTAAAAAAGTTGCTTCAAAGTTTTCCCCATTTATATTTATTTCACGTGCAATATTCATTGGGTTATCAATCCATGAATGCCAATTTGGATCATTGTCAAAAAGAATTGGAATTACCATTTTATTTAAACCACTTGCAAAACCAGCCTCATATAACAGCCATGAAGATTTTTTGTTCTCTCTTGTAAAACAGAGTAATATTTTGTCGCATTCTATAATTTTATTAATTATTTTCTCTTGAACTCTTTCTCCAGCATAAATATTTTCTTCTGACATAAATACACTTAAATGTGGATTCATACTTTCAAGAAGTTTTTTTACCTCAATAGCAAAATCTCTACTTTTAGCTTTTGACCAACTAATAAATATATTTGACATACGCTATACCGATACCTTTTCAATTAATCTTATGTGTTTCAATTAAAATACCATTTTATGTAATATCTGAAAATTTTACTTTTTAACTATCAAATCCAACAGATAACTTTTAATTAT
>NZ_CAJURG010000027.1 GCF_910588715.1 uncultured Clostridium sp. | reverse complement strand
AATTGCTGGTTTACTTTAACTATATTCTGTTCAATTTTCAAAGACCATTTTTCTATCGCACCCAAGCGACTTCTTTATCTTATCATCACTATCGATTTTTGTCAATAACTTTTTTAAAAAAATTATTAAAAATCGATTTATGTCGCTATTAATAAAAAACTTATATTTAAAACATTAAATTATAACAACTTTTTTATAATCCCATCCTTTAATTACAGATGTCAATATTTTTTATATTATAATTAAAATAAATTACACACCTGTTATAAAATATTAAATTTAAAATAAATAAGATACTTCTATATTGAAAAGAAGCATCTCATTATAATAATTAATTTTTTAATTTAATTTTAATTTTTACTTCATTAATAATTTTTTTCACATCCTAACGTTTTAATTATTATTAAAGCTGTGTCTTCTATAGCTCTTTGAGTTACATCTATAGTCTTACACCCTAACTTTCTAATTATCTTATCTGCAAAATCAAATTCTTCTAAAATTCTAGCATCACCTGCATATTCAATATTTGAAGGAATTTTATTAAATTTATCTAATCTTCTTTTTCTTATTTCAATTAATTGCAATGGATTTATTGTTAATCCAAATATTTTATGTTTATCTACTTCAAATAATTCGTTAGGTACGCTAACTTCAGGAACTAAGGGAATATTTATAGCTTTAATTCCTTTATTAGCTAGATACATACATAGTGGTGTTTTTGATGTCCTTGAAAGTCCTACTAAAACTACATCTGCATTTTTTAATCCTCTATAATCCTTACTATCATCATATTGCATAGCAAATTCCATTGCTTCAATTCTTTTAAAATAAACTTCATCAGTTTTCCACATAGCGCCTGGATTATATTGAGGTTGTTTATTTAAACTTGATGATACAATATTTATTATTGGTCCTAAAACATTTATTATAGGTAAATTGCCTTCTACACACTTTTGAGTTAAATATTCTCTTACGTTTACTGTAATAATTGTTGAAACAATCATTACACTTTCACATTTTTTTATCTCCTTCATTAACTCCTCTACATCTTCTAAGGATTTAACATAAGGTATTCTTCTAACTTCTACATCCTCATAGAATTGACTTGCTGCTGCCTTAGATACTTGCTCTGCTGTTTCTCCTATAGAATCAGATACTGCAAAAATTGTTAACATTTTTAATAACCTCCTACTATATTAACTATTAATTTAAATAAATTCTCATTCTCCCTACTTATTATAACAAGTTTTTCGAATAAATTACTAATATAATGAATTATTGTATTTAATATGATAGAATTTAAATATACTTAAATATAATGTAGGAGGAAATTATGAAATACTCTTTTAATAAAGATAAAATACTCACCATTGGAATATTGCCATGCATGTGGTTTATATATTTTTTATTTGAAATTTTAAGTGGACGAGTAAATGATCTATATACATTAATTTTAAATTTTTCATTAATAATAGTATTTGCTTTTGTAGGATTAATTATATACAGTTGTAACTCTAAAATTCCTAATGGATTAAGTAGTAAAAAATCATTATTACTGTTTATAATATTAATGCTATTAGATCAAGGATTAAAAATAATTATTAAAATTAACTTTTTTCATACTTATTTCGAAATTATACCTAATTTTTTATCCTTTAATCCAATAATAAATAGTCAAGGTTCATGGTTAAATGCAAGATTTAACATTAATATTGGTTTTTCTTTATTAATATTAATAAATGCTATATCACTAATATTATTTATTGAAATTTATAGGTATTTGAAATTTAAACTCAAGAAGAACTTTTGGATAGATATGTGTTTTTTATTTATATTTTCAGGTGCATTATGTTCTTTCATAGATAAGGTTTTTTATGGGGGAAGTTTAGACTTTATTGGTATAAGTAATCTATTTATAGCAGACCTAAAAGATATCTATATTAATCTAGGTTTATTATTTTTTATTATGTCATGTTATAAAACTGGATTTTTTTCAGAAGATAATACTACATTAAAAGATGACATAAATTGTATTAAAGACTTTTTTAAATTTATAAAAACTGATGTTATAAAAATATTCAAAAAATGTTTCACTAAATAATTAGTACAAAATTTTTTATCAAAGGAATAGAAAAAGGCTATCAATAATAAATCTAATTTACTATTGATAGCCTTATATATTATGCTAAGCAAGTTCTTATTAAAAAATCACTTCTAAATTATAGAAGTGATTTTGGTGGCTTACCGGGGAATCGAACCCCGGACACCTTGATTAAAAGTCAAGTGCTCTACCGACTGAGCTAGTAAACCATATTACCTGGCAACGTTCTACTCTCCCACACAGTCACCCGTGCAGTACCATTGAC
>NZ_CAJURG010000026.1 GCF_910588715.1 uncultured Clostridium sp. | reverse complement strand
TACAGAAAGATACCCTTGCAAAGCTGATTGTAGTCAGCGAGATTAACGGAGTGGAACTGGAGGAATTGATACATACCATTTTAGAAAAAGGCATTGAGGAACATGGTTTCTATGAGTAATGAAGGGAAGTAATAGGAAACAGGCTGTGAGATATTGCTACATATATCTTACAGCTTGTTTTTGTTAAGGCTAAAAGTAGCTTGATTTGCGTACATAATTTGGTAAAATAAATATGTTATAGACAATAATAGTATATCGAACGTTGGGAGTGGACAAAATTGGATATTATAAATTTTTTAAAAACCAAATTAGGTGAAAACAGATTAATGGAGGTTGTGAAAACAGAATCCTTATATGATAATGTTGGGAATGGATATTTAAAACAGCTATTTGCTATCATGCATCAAAGATATAATGTGCTTTTTGAGTTTATGAAATCAAAGAAAAAAGGTAATGGACATTTTAATGCATCAGAAAGTAGAGAATTATTAAAACTGATAAAGTTGTATGAGGATTTACAGTATGTATTGAGAGAAACACCTTTATCATTTAAATTAGATAATATATATGATTTTATGCTCAAGTTCTGTAAGGGGTTTCTTCAAGAGGCTAATGGTAGTGAAATACCTAATGATTTACCAGAGTTTAAGATAAAAGAATATGAGCCGATATTTTTCATATCGCAAATTATATCAGTACCTGTTGTCAATAAAAACTATAATTATGAATTGAAATTCATTGGGGAAGGTTCTTATGCGAAGGTTTTTAAATATAAAGATACATTTTATAATAAGTTTTTTGTTTTAAAACGAGCTAAAGATGATTTGAATGATAAGGAACTTTCAAGATTTCGGTTGGAATTTGATACTATGAAAGAATTGAAATCTCCATATGTTTTAGACGTTTATAGATACGATGATACAAATAATGAATATTACATGGAATATGCAGATGAATCATTATATGATTTTCAGATAAAAAATAATACTAAATTGAGCAGAAAGCGACGTCGAGGAATTGCACAACAAATTTTCAAGGGTTTTTCATATATACATTCAAAAAAATATCTGCATAGGGATATTAGCTTTACAAATATTTTATTGCAACACTACGATAATGAACTCAGTGTTGTAAAAATATCTGATTTTGGCTTAGTTAAGATTGAACACAGTAATCTTACTAGCTTTGGAAGTGAAGTAAAAGGTTCATTGAATGATAGTAATTTACAATTTGTTGAGTTTGCAAATTATAATATGGAATATGAAACTTTTGCTCTTACCAGACTGATTTATTATGTTATGACAGGTAAGTATAATCTTGAGAATATTAAGAATGAAAACATTAGAAACTTTGTATTAAAGGGAGTATCATCTAATCTTAATAAAAGGTATCATAGCGTGGAGGAAATGCAAATAGCATTTGAGAAAGCATTTCCATTTAGTGAATGCTAGATTGTTTCAAGGAGTAGGTATGAATAATTTTTATAATAATCTTATAAAGTTTGTTGTTTTTTTAGGTGTGACGTTTTTAATAATGCTTATCATCTTTCCTTTAATGTATATGGGATCGTATGAATTGATTAATAATGTTGATTCGTCTATATATGTAAGGTATGCAACTAACAATAAATATGATAAAAATATTTTTTTTGAAAATGAAAATAGAACAGCTATTTTAGAACAATTAGAAAATGAGATTGACTTGTCTGAAGTCAAACGAATTCAGGATTTTGCTCGTATTATTGTTGAACATCAAGAAGATGTGAAAACAGCTATTAATGAGAATGAAGAATATCAAAAATATTTAATAGATAATGGGAGTTCTGTAGATGAATTAATTGAGTGGAGTGAAAAAATATCATTGTTGGATGATAATTTGTCTATGGCTTGTTTATATTTGTTTTTTTTGGTAATTTCTTTTATTATGGTTGTTCTGTTTAAATTTAGAAAAACATTCTATATTTTTGCGGGGATAATATATGCAGTTGCGATACTTTCTGCAATTTCAGGAGGTATCTCAGATTATTTAGTGGCGAATGTATTGTCTTTAATAGCTAAAATGTCATCGGATGTATTCACATATAGAGATATGGAAGAAACAAAACTTATATTTTTTGAAGCATTTAAGGAAAGTACATTGACTTTTATTATTTTTGATACTGTAGTACAAATATGTCAAAATAATCATAAAGAGAGGGAAGAAAAGGCTGTGCGATATTTATATAGTTCATTAGAGATTCAATGTTCTTATTTAAATCAGTTTTGCACTTCATCTAATGTATATATTGCAAAATTAATGGTTCCTATTAATGTGATTGTAAAAATGTGTAATAAGACTATTAAGAGTAATAGAAAAAAGATAGATAGAAAAAAAGTATCAACCAATAGAAAAATTGCTTTTCAAAAACAAAATGAAGAACTTGAAAAGCTAAAAGAATTGCTGTTTTATATTTATTATAATTATGAAGAACATACTACTAATGAATATATTTTATATTTACGTCAGATACAAAATCTAATGTACAATTGTGCTATTGTATGAGATATGTGATAGATAGCACTTAGGAGAAGTCTTAGGTGCTTTTCTTATATGAAAAATCCGAGGAAAGGAGCAGACAAAAATTGAATAAAGTTTACCGTCACTGGTGGCAATGGC
>NZ_CAJURG010000025.1 GCF_910588715.1 uncultured Clostridium sp. | reverse complement strand
TGAAATACGTTCAAATAAGGAGTTGATATATGATATACGACTATATAAAAACAATTCGATATGAAGAAGAAAAAATAGAGAATAATGGGTCGAACTACTTTATATTATTTTTACAGAATGGAAAATGTATTAAGATTAATCACACGACAAAAATAATAATAGAGCAGTTCGATGGAAAAAAGACTCTTAAGGAAGTTGTAGATCAACTTAAAGATTTTAATATTTTCCTGACAGAAGAAGAGATAATTTCAATTATTGATAATAAATTGTTGCCAACAGGTGTTTTTGGTGGTGATATCCAAAACGGTCAGGAAAAGGATAACACTAAATTATGGTTTCATCGAAGATTAATTGATGGAGAAAAGTTTGAACAGTTATTAGAAAAAATAAAATTTTTATTTGCCAGACCAGTTGTTCTATTTCATATTCTCTTGTTTGTAGTAGGAGAGATTTATATGTTATTTTTTGGGGGATATGTAGGAATTTTTAATAAATGGGTGAGTCAGGACTGGATACTTTTTATAATAATTTTATTATTTTCTTTTGCTTTTCACGAATTAGGGCACGCTACAGCAGCAAGTTTTTATCAGTGCAAAGTGGGAGGAGTAGGAATTGGATTGTATTTATTTCGTCCTGTATTGTTTACAGATTTAAGTTATATATGGAAATTGAGTAATAAAAAGAGGATGGTTGTAGACTTTGGTGGAATATATTTTCAGATAATATTAATGAATATATTTTTAATAATATTTTATTTTAGTAAAAGTACAGTTTGGGCTGCATTATTACTTTTTTCTATTTTAATTTGTTTGTTTAATCTTAATCCATTTCTTAGATTAGACGGATATTGGATATTATCTGATTATTTGGAAGTTAATAATATTAATAAGTTGGCTTTTATGTATTTAGAGACTATAAAAGCTAGGTTCCTAAAAAAAAGCAGGGAAATAAAACATATACCCAATTTAAGCAATAAAGCAAGAAAAATAATATATGGATATATAGTTTGTTACTTAGTGATAACAGGAGTAGTATTTTTTGTTGGTGCATATATGTGTGTAGAGGTATTGATTCATCCGCTGCAGATAATTGAAAGTATAAATAATCTATTTAACCAAATATACATAAAAGATTATCAGTCCGCAGGTTTGGTATTTTTGTCTTTATGTGTAAGGCTGTTATCATTTGTGTATATATTGTTACTGACTTTAAAGTTAGTTAAAAAGCATATTAGAATAAAGGTGAAACATAAAAACAATTAAGTACGAAAGGAAAATGCTCATGAAAGAGAAGGAAAAAATATTATATTATATAACCTCATTGTTTACGGGATTAGCAACAATGGGAATTGAAACTAGTGCATCTCGTTTATTATCGCCATATTTTGGATCGACTAATCTTATTTGGGCAACAATAATTACTTTAATTATGTTATCTTTATGTTTGGGTAATTATCTTGGTGGAAAATTAGCAGATAAGGAAAAGAATGCAGATAAATTGTATACAGTCATAATAATTTCTGCCATATGGGTGCTTGTAATGCCTTTTTTCTCAAAAATAGTTATTATGGGAAGCGTAATTATTGGTGGATTATTACCGTTTGGAAATGCAATACAAATTGCATCAGTATTATCTTGTTTAATACTTTTTACATTTCCCCTTACTTTGTTAGGAATGGTGTCACCATATTTAGCAAAGTTATGTATTAATGACCTAAAACTAACAGGAAAAGTAATTGGAAATATATCTGTATGGAATACAGTTGGAAGTATTATTGGAACGATACTTCCAACATTTGTTTTGATACCCTTGATAGGAGTTAAATTCTCGTTTTTGTTATTTGGTATTATGTTATTGGCATTATGTGTATGCTACTTTATTGTCGCTAAAAAAAATAAAAAAAAGAAACTGCTTGCAACTTCAATAATTATTGCGATTGTTATGTTGGCTTCTACAAATAAAAGTTTAGCCTTAGATGCTGTAATTTATGAGGAGGAATCTATATACAATTATATAGGTGTTAATCAAGAAGAAGAAGCATTATCATTAAAAACAAATGTTTTCTTTGGCTCACAATCTGTTAAGAATATAGATCAAAACAAACTAACGGGACTCTATTATGATTATTTTGTAACATTTCCTCTTTTTTGTAAAGATTTTGAAGAATTAGAAGATGAGAAGTTAGAGATATTAATTTTGGGTTACTGTGCAGGAACAGGGGCAGATGTTTTGCGTAAGGAATATGATATTAATGTAACCGGAATTGAAATTGATGATAAAATTATAGAAGTTGCCCAAAAATATTTTTGGGATGGTGAAATAAAAGACAATATTATCATTGATGATGGAAGAAATTATTTGCAAAATTGCGATAAGAAGTATGATCTGGTTATTATAGATGTATATCAGAATATTTCGATACCAGTAAATTTCACCTCAACAGAATTTTTTGGTTTGTGTAATAAAGTTTTGAAAGACGATGGAATTATAGCTATGAATATTGGGTTGGGTAATTCTACAGATTCAAAATTAGTTCAATGTTTAGGTCAGACTTTAAAAAAGAACGTTCAAAATGTATATGCTTATAAGACGCCAATTGATAATAATGTTCTAATTATAGGTGGTAATAGTATTTCCGATTTGCATCAATTTAATGAGAACCTAGATAAAATTTCCGATATTACTAATTTTGAAGTATGCCTTGGAATGAAAAATAATTTGGTTGAAATTAACGAGACTAAAATGATATTAACTGATGATTTGAATAATATAGAGTTATTAGAGCAAGAGCAATTTAATAAGATTATTAGAGAAGAACTCCACATAGAATTTGTGGGTAATGAATAATAGATTTAAGGGTAATAC
>NZ_CAJURG010000024.1 GCF_910588715.1 uncultured Clostridium sp. | reverse complement strand
CTGGATAGAGCAACGCCCTTCTAAGGCGTGGGCCAGGAGTTCGAATCTCTTAACATGCACCATTTATGCATCATTAGCTCAGTTGGTAGAGCACCTGACTCTTAATCAGGGTGTCCCGGGTTCGATCCCCTGATGATGCACCATAAAATGAGGTGAACGTAGTTCAGTTGGTAGAGCGCCAGTTTGTGGCACTGGTTGTCGTGGGTTCGAGTCCCATCGTTCACCCCACTTAGGGATATCGCCAAGCGGTAAGGCACCACACTTTGACTGTGGTATTCGTAGGTTCGAATCCTGCTATCCCTGCCATTTATTTTGGTTTACTAGCTCAGTCGGTAGAGCACTTGACTTTTAATCAAGGTGTCCGGGGTTCGATTCCCCGGTAAGCCACCAAAAAATGCAGATGTGGCGAAATTGGCAGACGCACTAGACTTAGGATCTAGCGCCTTTGGCGTGGGGGTTCGACTCCCTTCATCTGCACCATGCGAAAGTGGCTCAATGGTAGAGCGCCACCTTGCCAAGGTGGATGTTGCGGGTTCGAGTCCCGTCTTTCGCTCCAAATATGCGGGTATCGTATATCGGTAATACTCCAGCCTTCCAAGCTGGAAAGGTGGGTTCGATTCCCACTACCCGCTCCATTTAAAAGACAATCATTAATGATTGTCTTTTTTTATGCTTTTTATTACTTCTATAATATGTATAACTTTCATTATAAGTATTAATAATATAATTAGAAAATATTTTAGTTATAAGAAAGAAGAAAATATGAAAACTATACATAATTTTTTTAAAATCATTATATTATTACTAATTATAATACTAGGCTTTGATATAAATAAATATGCATATGAAGAAAATATAAAAATAATAGGACATAGAGGGGCAAGTGCTTTAGAGCCGGAAAATACTATACCTTCATTTAATAGAGCAGCAAGACTTGGTGCGTGGGGAGTTGAAGCTGATATATATGTATTAAAAGATGGAAATATTGTTGTATTTCATGATTCTGATGTTGAAAGAATGACAAATGGTATTGGTAAAATTAAGGATATGAATTTAATAGAAGTTAAAGCTCTTAACATAGATAGTGGAAATAATATTTCAAATTATAACAATTTGAAGATTCCAACATTAGATGAATATTTAAATTGTTGTGCTGAAAATAAATTGGTGCCAATTATTGAATTTAAAGAAGTTACTATAGACAAAGTTAAAGAAATTATTTATAAAATAAAAAAATATGAACTTGAAGATGAGACTATAATAATTTCAACTTCTCACGAATGGATAAAATATATTAGAGAGTATAGTGATAAAATACATTTTCAATATTTAAATGACATAACACTAGAAAATATTAATTTATTAAAAAAGTATGGTAATTATGGAATAGATGTTAAAGCTGATAAAATAACAAAAGAAAAGGTTGATTTAGCACATTTAAATGGCGCAAAAGTTAATGTATGGACTGTAAATAGTGAAAAGGAGATAAATAGATTAACTAATATGGGAGTAGATATGATAACTAGCGATTTATGTTTTTAATAAGACATGGTTATAGATTGATGTTGTCTAAATGCATATGAATATAAATATTTTAAGGGAGTAGGTTTTTTGTACCTAACTCCCTTAATTTTTTGCTTTTTCATATATATTACATATTTAGTTTAGCGTAATGTTGCCCTATTAAAATAGTAAAGAAAATAGATTTTAAAAATAAATTAAAAAAACCATATCCAAATAAAATTCCTGTTATTAATCTTTTAATATTAGTACTTTCATATTTGGTTAATAATTGATAAAATCCATCTACTAATAGTGGTAATATAAATATAAAGCTAAATAAAATATTTAGTTTATAAAATTTGTATAAAAAAATAGATAATAAAATTCCTAGTAATTCTCCACTACAACGAGCACATATTGGAAATTGTTTTTCTTTAAAATAAAAAGATCTATCAGCTTTACAGTGACATCCAAATATTAATGGTAGATATTTCATTAAAAATTTCATGTTTAATTAAGATGCAATAAAGCCTATTAAAAACATAAAAATATAAAATACAATTATACAAGTAACTGAAATTAATGCACCTAATCCAGCAGCTTTTGCTGATTTTGGTTTTGTATCTTTCCAAACTAAATAAAGTATAAGTCCAACTATTGGTATACAGCATCCTAAAATATTCCACCCAAAGCCACCATTATCATTAGTAGAATTAATAGAATGAGTTGATACTCCACAATTGATACATATTGAAGCTTTATCATCGATTTCTTTTCCGCAGTTTTTACAAAACAATATATTCCCCTCCATTTAAATAAAAGTTTACCTCAACATATTACCAAAAAAAAACAAAAAATCAATTAAAAGTAAAAAGTGTTTTTAGGTTTTAATTTTAAACTAATATAATTTTATAGAGAATTAAGCCATAAATAGAATTATTTAATTTACGAGAAGTTTAGTGTTAATATAATAAATTTAATTACTAATTGAAAATGTATATAAACTTTAAATAAACTTTAAATTAAAGTTTATTTTGTAACTATTATTAGTAGATTAAATTACATTTAATGTATAAAAATTAAATAAAATAGTTATTAAATATTAAAATTATTCGTCATCTATACCTAGTGTATCAACAATAGAAAAATAGAGAAATTAATCGAAAAATAGATAATTTAATAAATAATTTAATATTATAGTATATTTAATATAATTAATATTAAAATGCTATGATAAAATAATTTTTGTCTTGAGGGGCAACAGGTAATAACTCTAAGAGTTAAAAACTTGCAAAAAAAGTTGAAAAAAACTGTTGACACAACGAAGACAAAGTGATAACATGAAGAAGTCGCTTCGGTGCGACGGAAAAATGATCTTTGAAAATTGAACAGAATATAGTTAAAGTAAACCAGCAATTCTTTACGAGT
>NZ_CAJURG010000023.1 GCF_910588715.1 uncultured Clostridium sp. | reverse complement strand
ATAATTGAAAGTTATCTGTTGATTTATCATTTATTATCAATTAAGTATAAATATATTGGAGAATTTTCATATGCTGCTTCCATATCAAAAAATTAATTTAGAAAAGTTATCTTCTATGGTAAAGGAGAATACCAATTTAACAATTGTTGGTAAAGAAAACAGTGGCAGAAAATATATCATTGAGCAGTGGAGTCAGAGCAAAAAAAATCCTCTTATAATTAATTTAGAAAAAACAGGATTAAATTGCGAATATGCAACTTTGGTTTCAGTACTAAGAAAAATATGTCGAATAGAAAAACATAAAATAATTATATCACCCAATGTCGGCTTCATGGCATCTATATATACTTTTGGTATTAGTCTGTCAATTGATGATGAGAGTATTTTAAAATCAGAAAAAATTATTAAAAAATGTTTAAAAAAACTAGCAAAAAACTATACATTGATATTCATAATTGATGAATCTTTACATATTTCAGACCAATCCATAGAATTAATAGATAACTTTATTAAACAATATAAAAAAAAGAAGCCAATATATAAATTTACTTTATCCACACAAACTATTACTGAGAGTAGTTGTGTCTATTTTGGGACTTTAACAGATTGTAATTTAGATAAATATGAAACCCTTAGAAATCTCAATTTAAATCCTAAAATTCAACTTAGCGATAAGGTGATTGAATTTATATTCCAAAACGCATCAGATAATATAAGTTTATTAGTTAATATTATAAAAGATGTCAATAATAATAATCTTGATAGCAATTTTGATGCGTTTGATATGAATAATTTAACTAAAACTTTATTGAATGAAAGCTTTAAAAATTATCAATATTCAGCATTATTGGTTGAAATCTTAACAATATATGCAATAACACAATATTATTTTCAAACGATTGATTTAGCTTTTTTATTAAACCAAAGTGAACATGTGATAAATATATTAATGGATTTTGCATTAAAGCATTATTTGGTTGAAGGTGAAACTCAAAATTATCATATCATTTTTGGATTGGTAAAAAAAATATTTAGTGAGTTAGACGAAATATCTAAATATCAGATATATACTAATATTATAAATATGTTTTCTAACATTTATCCATCTGATTATTATAATAAATATATCTTTGCTAAATTAGCTAAAAATTCAGAGTGTGGAATTTATTTGGTTCAATACTTGATGCAAAAGATACGTTTGAATCATAATATTGATATCTCTGATTTTGAAAGCTCCTTAAATCAAAATGAGTATTTAATAATTGAAACTTATAACTGTGCATTTGGGTTACTTAGTGCAAAAAAATACAATGAATGTATAAAAAAATTATGTGTATTGACCGAATTAAGTGGTGCATTACTATATGAAATAAATATTTTAAAAAGTCAATGCCTAATAAGAAAGATAGATAGGTTAGAAAGAGAACTAGCTCTTGATTTGTTATTTTATCAGTATGAAAATAAAGCAATTGATGAAAATTTAAAATTTAGATTGGATATTAGAAAAATTGCAGCTTTTGTTCATACTGGAAGATATAAAGAGGCTCTTAAGATATGTAACGATGTAACAGATAGATTGATACAAATGTATTCAAAGACCAATTCTCTAGAATATAGATATTATCTTAATGTCATTTATAGAAAATTTTCATACGTAAGTGAATATGACTTAAGTATAAATTATGTAAAAAAAAGTGTCGATTTTTTTAGAGATTATAAAAAGAATTACTATAAGGCATATTATATTTCTTTAAATAATTTACTTTCGTTATATATAATTAATATGGACTTAAAAAATGCAATTAAAATAAAAAAGGAAATTGAAGATTTGATAATATCCAAAAGCAATATTAATTTTCCTCGAATAGAGATAGCAAAAAATAATTTTATTTTATATAACTATTTTTCACAGGAAATATCTGTAAAAAAAGCAGTATTAGAATTAGAAAAATTATATAATGAAACAGTAGATTCTGCTGATTATATTTTTCTTGCATCAAATTATGCAGTGTTTATGATGTTAAATAATAATCTTGAAGAAGCAAAAGAAATTCTTTTAAAGGAACTTGATAATGTTAAGAATGAGCAAGAGGGTGCGTATAACTATAGAATAATTATTAACCTTTCTGTGTGTAAATTCCTTATAGATAATAATAAAAGAGCAGAATGTGTTCAATTATTGAAAGATATAAAATACAATCAAGGAGACCCTCATTATAGAGTGAGGAATCAAGAGCTAACTGGCATTATAAATTTGATGAAAAATATCCCCAAATGTAATAATGCCAAAGAATGGTGTGAAACATATAAATCTAATGTTTTAACTACAATTACTAGCTATACAACTTATCAACAAGGATTAATTTTTACTACATTATTTGATTGGGATGACGACTAAGCGTTATTCCAATTATCAAATGTAAAAGGGATGCATATTCCTTGAAACCAATTTTACGTAGTGCTTCTGCTGGTGATGCAACTTCAATTAAATGTGGCGTGGAATTGATATCCGTTACATAATATTCTAAATCTGAACTAATTCTAAAATCAATGCGTCCCATTCCTTGAATATTAATTATTTTAGCCATTTTTTCAACTGCTGAAATTATTTTGGTTGTAACTTTAGGAAACTTATCATCAAAATTATAAAAGTCAAACAAATGATTCCCTCGCGAATTATAGTCTAAATATTTATCACCAATTTCTGTTTGCTCATTTATGGAGATTCCTTGTGGTTTTAAAGAATAAAAAGATTTACCATCATAAATGAAGGGAACTTCAACTTCATATCCTTCTATAAATTTTTGTATTATAAGTCTACTACTATATATTTCAGCAGTTTTTTTAAGGTAAGTGTCTTTGTCTTTATTATAAATAAAAACACTATTATCATCTATTCCCATACTAGAACATTGATTTTCTAGTTTAGCAATAACTTTTGTACCAACTGAAGGTAAACTATCAAACCATCCTAACGAACTATCATAAACCCATGTATCACAAACAGGGACAATCCCTTTTAGTAATTTATGCCATATATATTTTTCTCTAACAAAGCTAGTAGTGAAGGGGTCACAATTGGTATGTATAATATTATTCATTTCGCAAAATAGTGGTACTAATGATTTACGTCCGTGAACTGTTCCTTTTTGGGCAAAATTAAAAACTACAATTTTCTTATAATAATTGTTTCTTATTCGGTGAGTTAAATAATCATGAATAAAATCCATCTCATCATAATAAGGAATTACTTCAAAACCCTCATTACGAAAGGTCATAACAATTTTATTGAATCTTTCTAGCGCATAATATTCTGAAACAACTGTAGTTCCTGAAGTGAAGTCGGAAAAATCTTTTGTAATTTCACGTGCATTGCCAACTACCATAATTATTATTTCATTTATATTTTGCTTGCTAACAGATATATATTCGCTTATCTTTTGAGTTACATTCATTTTGTTCCTCCTACAATATAATAACAAGATTTATATTTATAAAAATAGAAGATAATAAATAATTATCCATTTATAGACTTAATAGATAATTCTTGATTATCTAACTAAACTAATTAACTTTTATAAATTTTAAAACCAACAGATAACTTTCAATTAT
>NZ_CAJURG010000022.1 GCF_910588715.1 uncultured Clostridium sp. | reverse complement strand
TTAATCTATACATTTTAAAAGGAGATTTTTATGATACAAGATTCCAATGAAAGTCATAGTGCGGGTAAAAGAGAAAGTAGCAAAGTAAGAGAATTAAATACAGACGAAGGTAATTTGTATGTAGAAATAGGGCTGAGATTGCGTAGGATAAGGCGTGAAAAAGATTATACGCAGGAGCAAATGGCAGAGATGCTTGGTATTAGTACTGCATATTATGGGAAAATAGAAAGAGGTGTTAATAGTCTTTCGATAAAAAGGCTACACACCTTAAATGTTAAATTGGGTATAGATATAACATATCTGATTACTGGTAAAGACAACAATACATTATCTATGGGTCAAATTTTAGCTGAATGTCCAATAAGAAAACGGCACGATTTAGAGCAGATCATAAAACATGCTTTAAATTTAATGGAGAATACCTGAGCTTAATTTGCTTAAAGGAATGATGAAAATGATCGAAATAGCTATTTGTGATGATGAAAAAGTAATAACTTCTGATATAGAAGAACGTATAAGAGCAATTAGTAAAAAATTATGTGTATCAATAAATATAGATGTGTTCTTTGATGGATTAACATTGACGGATTATATTATAAATCAGAAAGCAAAGTATGATATTATCTATATTGATATAGAGATGAAAAGTGAAAATGGGGTAGATGCTGCCAGAAAAATCAGACTGTTTGACAAAGATGTATTATTGATTTATGTGACAAATCATGAAAGTTTTGCAAAAGAAGTATTTGAAGTATCTGCATTTCGCTTTATTACAAAACCTATTTCAAATGAAATATTTGAAAAGTATTTCATAAGTGCAATAGATAAAATTAGACAGACACCACATTTTTTTCAGTTTCAATACAATAAAGTACATTACAGATTGCCACTCAATCAAATAATATATTTTCAAAGTGATAAGAGAGTAACATATATTAATATTGGAACGGAAATTAGAAAGTGCTATGAAAAATTAAATTCGATTGAGCAAAATTTGAAGCAAAAGGGGATTTATTTTTTTAGAACACATCAATCTTTTTTAGTTAATCCCAAATACGTTGAAGTATATATGTATGATACAATGCAATTACATGATGGGACAGTGTTAAGTATTAGTGAAAATCGAAGAAAAACTGTTAATGAATTATACTGTAAGATAAAAGGAGATTCGATAATTGTTTAGTTATAAGACAAATTTACTGTTATATATTATAGCAACTTTTATTTGCATTATTATTTTAAACGTTTACTTTTCAGGATTTTTTCAAAAGCGAAAAAGAGTGGCTAACTGGATCATATATTTTGTATATATGGCATGGCAGATGTTTTTATTTACAGAGTCTAACTTTCCTTCCTACATAAATTTGGCCGTTGGATTGATTTTGAATAGTTTGGTTTCGCTAATTTGCTTTAAGGGAAGTGCTATTCAAAAAGTTGCATTGTCCGGTATACTAAGTATTTTGTGGACGCTATCAGAATTTTTAGTTGGTTATTTTTTTATAGCGTTGGGTATGGATTATCAATATCCTCAAGCAGTAGGAGCATTGATTTCAGAAATTATTGTTTTAATTTTGATATACTGTTTGAGTAGATATTTTCAAATTGAGAATATAAAAAATTTACCTATGAAATGTTATCTTATGCTTTTATTTTTACCCATTGGTAGTCTGTTTATTGTTTACAAAATCTTTATGTATGGAAGTTTACTGGAACAGGGATTAGCAATAAAAGAATCAGCAATATGTGTAATAATAATGTTGTTCATTAATTTTCTGGTTTTTAGATTATGTTTGTTATTAGCTGATGAGCTAGTTCTGAGGAGATATAATGCTGTATATACACAACAGTTAGAAATATATAGCAAGAATATTCAAGAAAATAAAATTGCGATGGCAGAATATCATAATGCGAAACATGATATAAAACAACATTTTATTTCATTATTATGTATGTTACAAAAACAACAGTATGAAATGGCGGAAGAATATTTAGATAATCTAGTTGAGGATAATAGGAAAAACTGGAATATATCCAGAACGGAAAACTTGATTGTTGATGCGATTATTAATGCTAAGTATTCTTTGATGAAAACACTTGGAATTGAGTGTTTTGTTGATGTACATATACCTGTATGGCTTCCGTTTGAAATGGCTGATCTCAGTGTATTAATTGGCAATGTCTTAGACAATGCCATTGAGGCAAACAATGCTGAAATGAAGAATAAGTATATAAAAATATATATGGCATATGACAAAAACATCTTAATCACTACAGTCATAAATTCATATGATGGTGAGTTAATAAAAGATAAAACTGGAAGGATTCTAACTCGGAAACCAGATAAGTCTACTCATGGATTTGGATTAAGATCTATTGAAAAAATTGTACATAAATATCATGGATCGGTAGTAATAGAAAATACCCAAGAGGAATTTAAAATTATATTTATATTGATTGATAACAAAAGATAGGTAAAAGTTACATATAACCTCGTAAAAGTTACATGGAAAAAAATTAATGATAAAAATGAGTGTATGATTACTAAAAAAATAATAATAAAATATATCTAGGGAGGGACTAATATGAAATGGATAAAAAATAATCTTCAAAACGTTATGTGTTTAATTGCAATGATGTTTAGCGTGATGGCTGCAAACTCTCGTTGTATGTGTATTTATCATGACTTGGAGAAGCCAGAAGAATTAAAACGCTTAAGGAAGTTTTAACATGGATTTTTTAGTAACTGCATTGATGGGTTTTATATGTAAAAACAAGGATTTGTCTAAGGAAGATTATAAAATTTATCAATATGGATTACAAGCGTGTTTAGAAATGATGTTTTGTTTTTTAGTGTGTTTTGTTATAGCGCTCAAAATGAAAATGCTAAAAGAATGTATACTGTTCTTTGGCATTTTCATTTCTACGAGATCGTATATTGGTGGAATACATATGAAAAACTATTGGCATTGTTTTACTATTTCATGTGGTGTTTTTACATTTGTACTTTATTTGACTAAGTATTTTATAATGAGTGATATGAATGCTTTCTTATTGATTTTGGCTTCGATTAGCATAATATACTATTTGGAATATAGTTGCCAATTTAATGATTATGTTTCCAAAGAGGAACGAAATTTTTATAGAAATAAAATGAATATTATTTTATGTGGTTGGGTTATTGTTTTTATTGTATTGATTATTTTTCGACTTCATTCCTTATTGACGTTAAGTGCATATGCTTTTTTGAGTATTATGTTTTCTAAAAAAGCCGAATTAATAAAAAATAAAATACAAAAATGATCTGAAATAACCTGGTCTTTAGTTCTGGAGAGCCAAAACCAAAATTTTATTCTTGTAGGTTAAAATTATTGTTAAGTAAACAATCTGAGTTTGTTAATTAAGTTCGACTGGATAATTTTACTGAATAAAGATAATTCTTAAAGATAGAAAAAAGGATAGATGATAAATCTATTCTTTTTTTGTGAAAGATGTAAAGATATAATAAATGGAGGAGTAATTTTGCATTGTTAGTCTAGCATTTGATAATTATATTTGAAGAAGATAAGGTACAATAAGTTGCGCAAATAAAAAAGACAAGGTTTGCAGCCTTCTGGTAGAATGAAGTAGCGACACACCATTCAGAGAGGAGA
>NZ_CAJURG010000021.1 GCF_910588715.1 uncultured Clostridium sp. | reverse complement strand
CAGCTGGGAGAGCATCTGCCTTACAAGCAGAGGGTCACAGGTTCGAGCCCTGTTGGTCCCATTATATGCCGGTGTGGCGGAACAGGCAGACGCACAGGACTTAAAATCCTGCGGGACTTATACTCCCATACGGGTTCGATTCCCGTTGCCGGCATTTTATTTAGTACGTGTAGCTCAGCTGGATAGAGCGTCTGGCTACGGACCAGAAGGTCGCGAGTTCGAATCTTGTCACGTACATTAAGAATCCTGCATATGCAGGATTTTTTTATTTGTAAATAAATTCAATGTTTTGAATAATTTATTAATAAAGAGAAAATTGTTTTTTTAATAACTTTATATTATTTTATCTATTTTTCAAATTACGCTATCTGGTTTCATATATAAATGTACATAAATCTATAAAATCAGATATAGTAAACAAATCAAATTTTGATGATATAACAAAAAATCATTTATCTAAAAATCTAATTTACTTAAAATTTCACTATACATCCTTAATAAACGTAATTTATTAATAAAATAAGGAAAAACTTTTTTGTGTATTTAACCTTATCATGGAAGCAGACGACTTCAATGTAATAGAGGCGTAAGTTGGAAAATTTGTGTTACGATAGTAGCTGAATGGTTTGGGCAAGTAGTATAGAGGATTACGAATATCTATTTTAACTGGTAATGCAGATTTTAATAGTTCCATACATAAATTTCAATTTTATATTGTATAAGACTATTTTTTTATTATATAATTTTTTGCTACGAAGAGACATTGTGTCTGTTGTAAAATAATAGTAGTTTAAAAAGCAATAATGAAATTTTTAAAAGATATTTAGGTATTTAAATATTGAACATTCTTGAAATTGGTTGTAGTTGCTTTTTCTTTCTTTATAATTATTCTATCTTTTTGTAGAAAAAGATAGTGGTCTCCTTTTTACTAATATGATATTTCATAAGTTCTTATATAATTTTTAATTTAACCTTTGACTTAGTTTAGTATATTTATATAATATTTACAAAATATCACATATGAAAAATAATAGAGAATAAATTTATTATTTGAAAATGTGAAAAACAGTTTTAGTTAAGATGTAATAAGAATAAAATCATTTTTAATGCTGTTTTAAGTGTTAAGAAATATAACATTAAAAATATATTTATATGTTTAAAGTATGAATAAAATAAATTAACCTAATATTGATTATTTTTTTCTATCGTGTTAAAATAATTTTAAATAATACAATAATTACTAAAAGTTTTTAAGTATATTTTACTTGAATTATTGTTCGTAAAAATATATATAAAATATGCTATACAAATAGATAAGAGATTTCTAAACTATAGGCAAAATCTATTATTAAAATTATTTTATATTAGGGAGGCTTTTAATGAACTTAGAGATTTTAAAAAATGAAGAGAAGAGAATGAATCTGATTATGTTTATTTTCTTAGCTGTTATACCAATTGTTGCATTTGTGTATGTATTGTTATTTAATGGTGGAGCTGTAAAAGATAGCATTGTAATTCTTATGGCATTAGCTAGTTTGCTAACCAAAGCACTAGAAAGGTTTTTAGGAAGATTTGCAAAGTACATATATATTTCTATTTTACCAGTCATTGGAGCTGTGACAATTGTATTAGGAACACCTGGTTGTTTTGGTGCAATGGTGGAAGCCTATTTTTTGATATTATTTTTAGCTGTTCCATATTATGATTTATCAATGATTAAAGTATGCAGTATATTTACTATAGTGCCTAATGTAATTGCTATGATAATATTTCCACAGGCATATTTGGCAATGTATACGGTTTCTATATGGATATTTGCTGGTATGGTATATGTTCTTGCAGTCCTTGTCTCAGTAATGATTGTAATAAGAGCAAAAACATTGTTTTTAACAGTAGAGAAAAAAGAACATGAAGCAGAAGAAGTGCTTAACAGCATTCGTGAAGCTTTTGAAGGATTACAGCAATCTTCTAAAAATATTTACGATTCTTTACATAGTTTTGAGATTAGTACAACACAAATTACAGCATCAACAGAAGAAATTTCTAATAGTGCAAATATGCAGATTCAGCAGGTTGAAGGAAGTATTGAAATATTTAACGATTTAAATGACATGATTGTAAATTCAGAACAGCGAGTTGAACAGACTGTAGAAAATATGAAAATACTTAAAGAAAAAAATGATGAGGGAATTCAGTCTATTACAGAGCTTGCTCATAAATTTCATGAAAATATTGAGTCTACACAAAAAGCTTCAGAAGGTGTTACGTTGTTGGCACAAAAATCAAGTTCAATTGGCGAAATTATTGAAAGCATTGGACAGATTGCAAAACAAACAAATTTGCTTGCATTAAATGCGGCAATTGAAGCAGCTAGAGCAGGAGAAGCAGGAAAAGGATTTGCGGTTGTAGCTGATGAGATTAATTCTTTGTCAAGCGAATCTTCTGTAGCCACTCAAAAGATTGATGCCATATTAAAGGATATTATTTTTACTGTGAAAGAAATTACAGGATTAATGGATTCTAATAATATTATTGTAAATGAATCGAATACAAAATTAGATGGCACAGTACACATTTTTGAAGCAATACTTCATTCTTCAGAAGAAGTAATTAAAGTTATTGATTTATTAAAAGAAGAGCTTGCTAGTGTTGTTCATATTAAAGAAAATTTACTTCAAGCAATGAAACAAGTAGAGGATATTTCTCAAAATTCAGTACAAAATACAACAGAAATAAGCACTTCTATACAAGACCAAGCCTCTGGCGTTCAAGTTATTTTAGATTCAATGGAGAAGGTACGAGAAGGTATGCAGCGTCTTTCTGAAGTGATTAATACAAATTAAAAATATTTATTTTTTATCAGTATTTGCCTTTATCAAGGAAGTTTTTCACTTCAGTAGTACAGAGGTATAAGTAGGGGATTTGCGTTGTAATAGCACCTAGATAGTTTGAGCAGATAGCATAGGGGATTGTAAGTATCCGCTGTGACTATAAAATTAGTTTTTTTCTTTTTGATAAAAGTTAATTTTATATATTTTAACCTCATCAAGGAAGTCCCCCACTTCAATGCTACAAAGGCATAAATGGGGGTGGGGACTTGCGTTACGATAGTAGCTATAAGGTTAGGGTGTCAAACACCCAAGCAAGTAGCGTAGCGGATTGTAAATATCCGCTTAACCTTATTATTAAAAAGGTGATATGACTTTATTGTTTCAGTGCTGAAAAGTAAGGAATAAAAAAATGTTAAAAAATAAAAAAAGTGCTTGCAAAGCCTATTAAAATATGGTAATATACATTTTGTTGTTGAAAGAAAAATATTATTTTTAATATTTTGTTTAATAATAAAGGTATAATAAGTATTGTTAAGATTAAGAATGTATTATTTAGAGTATACATTTATTGTTTTAGTGTAATTCTTGTTTAGGAGAATTTGTGTATTTAGGACTACTTGTCTTATGTCCTTAAAAAAGGCTCCATGGTCAAGCGGTTAAGACACCGCCCTTTCACGGCGGTAACAGGGGTTCAAATCCCCTTGGAGTCATTTGAAATTTTAAAATAAATATAGATAAGTCAAAAGTCTGCAACTTCTTTATCATAAAAATTTGATTGTAGAATATAATTAAATAAGGCAAGATAGTCAAGTGATAAAGCAGACATCTGCAATTTCTTTACCATAAGGGTTAGATTGCAAAATATAATTGAATAAGGCGACATAGCCAAGCGGTAAGGCGTGGGTCTGCAACACCCTGATCACCAGTTCGAATCTGGTTGTCGCCTCTTATAAAATCCCCATAAACACTGAGTTTATGGGGATTTCATTTTTGGTTTAACAATTAATAAAACCACCTGCTATGCAGGTGAGTTCCCAGTTAG
>NZ_CAJURG010000020.1 GCF_910588715.1 uncultured Clostridium sp. | reverse complement strand
GAGCACTCGGCTGTTAACCGATAGGCTGGAGGTTCGAGTCCTCTTCGCGGAGCCATTTTTATTTTAAAGAGTTTTGTAGGAGCAGATGATGTCTGTTGATACAAAACTCTTTTTATTTAATATAAAATATAAATTTTAAGTTATATGTAAGTATAATGAAAAAGACCTATAATTTAGCTTGACATATAAAGGTCATTTGATAAAATTAATATATAAAATTTAATAAACATGTTGAGAAAGAAAAGTAGTTTTAATATTCTTTTTAGAGAGATGATGGATGGTGTAAATCATTAAGAAATTAAAATGAAAGGAACTTTTGAGTGTTAGTTTAGAAAGTTGGGCTTTAGCCAAGAAGGGTGGAACCGCGGAATTTATTTCGTCCCTTTATGGTTATAAGGCTTTTTTTATTATAAAAATATATTTAGGAGGATTAAAAATGGCAGTAGAAAAGACTATGGATAAAATAGTTGCTTTATGTAAAAGCAGAGGTTTTATATTTCCAGGATCAGAAATATACGGAGGACTTGCTAACTCATGGGATTATGGTCCTTTAGGAGTAGAATTTAAAAACAATGTTAAAAAAGCTTGGTGGAAAAAATTTGTTCAAGAAAGTCCATATAATGTAGGCGTTGATTGTGCAATATTAATGAATCCAGAAGTTTGGGTTGCTTCAGGACACGTAGGTGGATTTTCAGACCCACTAATGGATTGTAAAGAATGTAAATCAAGATTTAGAGCAGATAAGTTAGTTGAAGATCATATGACTGAAACAGGAGTAGAAGTTGCTTGTGCTGATGGATGGACTAATGAAGAATTAATGGAATACATAACTAAAAACAATATAGTTTGTCCTAAATGCGGAAAAATGAACTATACAGATATAAGAAAGTTCAACTTAATGTTTAAAACTTTCCAAGGAATAACTGAAGATTCAGCTAGTACAGTATATTTAAGACCAGAAACTGCACAAGGTATATTTGTTAATTTTAAATCAGTTCAAAGAACTTCAAGAAAGAAAGTTCCATTTGGTATAGCTCAGATTGGTAAATCTTTCAGAAATGAAATTACTCCAGGAAACTTTACTTTTAGAACAAGAGAATTTGAACAAATGGAATTAGAATTCTTCTGTAAACCAGGTACAGATTTAGAATGGTTTGGATACTGGAAGGATTATTGTTGGAATTTCTTATTAAATTTAGGAGTTAATTCTGAATCTTTAAGAATTAGAGATCACGGGGAAGAAGAGTTATCATTCTATTCAAATGCTACATCTGATATTGAATATTTATTCCCATTTGGTTGGGGAGAACTTTGGGGAATAGCTGATAGAACAGATTATGACCTAAAGAAGCATGCTGAACATTCAGGAACAGATATGACTTACTTAGATCCAACAACTAACGAAAAATATATACCATATTGTATTGAACCATCATTAGGAGCAGATAGAGTTGCATTAGCATTTTTAGTTGATGCATATGATGAAGAAGAATTAGAAGGTGGAGATGTAAGAACAGTTATGCACTTACACCCAGCATTAGCACCATATAAAGCTGCTGTATTACCATTATCTAAGAAATTATCAGAAAAAGCTGATGAGGTATATTCAATGTTAGCTAAAAACTTCAATATAGAGTATGATGAAACAGGAAGTATTGGTAAGAGATATAGAAGACAAGATGAAATAGGAACTCCATTCTGTATAACAGTTGATTTTGAAACTGAAAATGATGGATGTGTTACTATAAGACATAGAGATTCAATGACTCAAGAGAGAGTTAAAATAGAAGAGTTAAATAACTTTATTGCAAAAAGTTTAGAATTTTAATTTTATAGCGTTAAGATATATAGTTAAGTATATCTTAGCGCTATTTTTATAAATTATACAAAATATAAAAATAAAAGTTATAATATATTACTTTTAAATAACATAAAGATATTTTTGTAGATTAATATTAAGTTATTATAATTTATAGAATATAAGAATTTATAATGATATAATTTATATATTAGAAAATTCAGTAATATAAAATTAGATAAGTTTATAATGTATGAAGGTGTGGAGGCAATTAATGAAAGATTTTTGTGAATTTAAAAAATTTATTAATGGAAAAAATGTTGCTGTTGTAGGAATTGGGGTTAGTAATATACCTTTAATCAATTTTTTAGTGAAATTAGGAGCTAATGTAACTGGCTTTGATATGAAGAATGAAGAAGCTTTAGGAGAAATTGCTGTTGATTTTAAAAACAAAGGTGTTAAGTTACAATTAGGAGAAAATTACTTAGAAAAATTAACAGGATATGAAGTTATATTTAAAACTCCATCAATGAGAATTGATTGCGACGCACTAGTAAAGGCTAAAAAAGAAGGTGCTTATATAACATCTGAAATGGAAGAGTTTGTTAGATATTGTAAAGGTAAAATATATGCTATAACAGGTTCAGACGGAAAAACAACAACAACAACTATAATATCTAAGTTATTAGAGGCTCAAGGATATAAAACTTGGGTAGGGGGAAATATAGGTACACCTTTATTTTCTAATATAGAAGAAATAGAAGAAAATCATATGGTTGTATTAGAATTATCAAGTTTTCAACTTATGACTATGAATTTACCTGTTGAAGTAGCTGTTGTTACAAATTTAGCACCAAATCATTTAGATATGCACAAAGATATGCAAGAATATATAGATGCAAAGAAAAATATATTTTTATATCAAAAAAGTAATGGAATATTGGTTTTAAATAGAGAAAATGATATAACTTATGGCTTTGAAAAAGAATCAAAAGCAGAAATAAGAGAATTTTCTTCAAAAGGACCCCTTAATAAAGGTGCTTACTTTAATGAAGGAATATTATATTTAGATGGAAATAAAGTTTGCAAAAAGGATGATATAGTTATTAAGGGAATTCATAATGTAGAAAATTACTTAGCAGCTTTTGCAGCTACTAAAGATGATGTAACAATAGAAACTATGAAAAATGTTGCTGAAAGCTTTTCGGGAGTAGAACATAGATGTGAACTTGTAAGAGAAGTTGATGGAGTGAAGTATTATAATGATTCTATTGCGTCTAGTCCTACTAGAACTCTTGCAGGACTTTTTGCATTTGAAAAAAAGGTAATATTAATAGCAGGTGGATATGATAAGCATATACCTTTTGAACCTTTAGCTGAGGAAGGATATCCTTATATAAAAGAATTAATACTTTTAGGAGCTACTAAGAACTTAATAAGGGAAGCTTTTGATAAATTAAAGTTAGAAAAAAATATAAATATTCCAATTATTATGGTAAATTCCTTAGAAGAAGCTGTTAATAAGGCAAAAGAAATAGCTGAAGTTGGGGATATAGTTACTTTATCACCAGCATGTGCATCATTTGATATGTTTCCTAATTTTGCAGTAAGAGGGAATAAGTTTAAAGAGATAATAAATAATTTATAAAATAAATTTAAAGATTTATACTAAAAGAAGTAAGAGTTAGATTTTACTTCTTTTTTTAATTTTATATTTTATTCTATATTATTACTATAAAATTTTAATTAATAATAAATAAAAATAAGTATAATTGATGTATTTTAACTAAAAGATTAAAAGTTTATAGGTCAAAAAGGTAACAACCTAGCCGGGAGTATCTATATGTTAAAAAATAAGAAAACAAGAGAAAAAGTGAGAAATATTAAAATAAAATTTATAAAATAGAATAAAGTTATTAATTTCATATTATTAAACATGTTAATATAAAACACGTCGTCGGGAACAAACGATAAGTTTGAGAGACGGCAGTAGATTAACAACACAATATAAACTAAAAAAGTTTTAAAAAAGTGTTGACAGCTAAAAAGATAAATGATATTATGAATAAGCAGTCAAGTCGATTGCCAAATGATCTTTGAAAATTGAACAGAATATAAATTAAGTAACCAGCAATTCTTTTGAGAGTCTAAAACAAGACTCAAAGTAATTTGAGCAAAAGATTAAACTTTTTAGTGA
>NZ_CAJURG010000019.1 GCF_910588715.1 uncultured Clostridium sp. | reverse complement strand
GATAATACATAGTTATCTATTATACCTACGATTAGATAAAGCAGGGAGTATTTATGGCATTACATTTATTTTTATTATGGCACAATGGTATGGGATATTTTCCATTTGTTAAACAAAAATTAGAATCCGTTTTTTCTATAAAATATACTGTAAATCTATTTTGGGATAAAAAAACCACATTAGAAAAATTACAATTACTTTACGAATTTACTTTAGAAGAATCTCTTATGAAAATAGAAGAATGTGGTTATGGTGAAGTATGCGTTTTTATAATAGAAGATGCATTAAATATACAAAAAAAATATTTAACAAAATACGGTGTCATACCTGTTAATAAGTATGCACAGGAGATAAAGCAGCAAATACGTAATAGTTTTAATAATCAAAACTTAATACATGGAACTATGACAGACTTTGAATTCGAAAATGATATACTAGTCTGTTTAGGCTGTACTAAAGATACATTTTGGAATAATATTCAAAAGGAGTAACTATCAAATGAATGCTATGATTTTTAATGAGTATAAGCATACTATTATAATTCCATTTCATAAAAACAAAAAATTATTATATTATGTTTTAAATTTATTACAAAAAACTATATCACCTAAAGTAGAAGTTATTGTAATTGCGAATAATTATAATAAAACAGAGATTGATATTCAGTCTCCATTTTCACAAGTGAAAATATATCAGTTTCAACGCGATATGTTTTATCCTGATGCTATGAATACAGGTGTATCTTTAGCTTGCGGTGATATCATAACAATGTTCGATCAAGATATTTTCTGTTATCCAGGATGGTATGAACCACTATTTTCTAAATTAATAAGCTCAACGAACATCGGTGCAGTAAGTCCAAAACTGATTAATCCTACTAATAATCGTATTATTGATTTTGGAATTGCATATTCCCCACAAAATGTTTTGCATCCTATGAGAGGGTTGAAGCGTAACCATGTATGTGCTCAAGAAGATAGAAGGGTTCAATCTGCCTGCAGTGCAGTAATGATGACTTATAAATCCATTTATGAAGAAGTTGGGGGAATGGATATTACAATGCCATATATCTGCTGTGATTGTGATTATGGGATACAACTTAAACAAAAAAATTATGAGACTTGGGTTGTTGCTAATTCAGAAGTATATCACAAAGGTAGTAGTTCTCTAAGCAATACGAAGATTTCGGAATATAGTCATTTAAGGGCCGATTCGAAAGCAATGTTTTTTGCAAAAGATTATTCATTACTTTGTTTTGATATTAAAGATTATCTGGTTCAAGCTGTATGTAAATTTAAGGAAACACATACTGTTTTCCCAAATTACTATTTTTATAATCTATGTAGTTTACAAGATTCAAAATTTTTTATACAAATAGTGCAGAAAACGTTTGGAATAAATTTTTATGACCTATTTACAATAAATGTAGGAATGCGCAACCCAAAACAAATTCAGCTTTATGATTATATACCAATGTCTCATCTAGATATTTCCGAACCTTTTATATATTTTGTAGATACAGTTGTTTCATTAGCAAACAATGCTTTTTGGTGGAAAAACAGAAAAAATCCTTATGATATAATTATTGATACAAATGGAAATCTGTTAGACAGAGAAGATATTGAAAGAATGATAGTATAATTTGAGGAAAGCCACTATCTGGCTTTCCCCCTATTTAAGGATGTATATTAAAGGATGTATCCATCTTTTCTACTTTTATCTGCAATATTAGATACAGTTTTAAAGTTTAAAATATAGTTTCTTAATTCAGTTATATTTAGGTTATTTATAAATTCTAACTTTTGATTAATCTCTGCATCAAGTGTTTGATTTTGTATAAAAGATAATTCCTTAAGATCATTTTTTAACATCCCAATTTTAATAGTACAATCCCCCAAAATAATATTCCTAATATTAGCATAGTACGCATTATCTTTTTCGATTTTTTGCAAAGCATAACTATATTTACATAGCATATCTTCATAGTCTTTCTTTTTAAATGCCAATTTCGCGTATAACAAGTATATCATATAAATTTTTTGATTATTTAACAAAGATGAATATTTCTCTGCCATATTAATTGTTTCCTGAATCTCTTTTAGATCCGTTTGTCCAGAGATTAATCCATATACCCCTTTAAGGGAATATAAACTTGAGTAGAAAAAAAGAGACTGTTGGTTATATTCTCCATTTTCAACATAGTCAAACGCATCTGTTAGAAGTTTATTAACTTTATTATAGTTTCGCCTTATTAATTCCAGCTCAATTTCCTTTTTCAAAGAATTAAGGGTTAAATATTTAAGACTATTTTTATGTGCTTTATAAATTTTAATACCTTTTAACCAACAGCTTATCAGATTTCGTCTTTTATTTTGAACATACAGATAGTAATTACCCTTATCAAATAGATTCTCTATTTGCATCCCGATTAACTGATAGGTTCCACATAAATCCATAGATTTTTTGTAATACTGATGAACTAAATCCTCAGATTTACTATGTTTATAATACACATATATACGATTATATAAGCGAGCTAATAAAATATAATTTTTTTTTAAATTCCTATTTAAACATCGTATCCTTTCATTATATATTTGTAATACACAAGAATCGTTAGTCTGTAATAAATCTTCCGAATAATCATATACAAATTTCTGGTAAAAGGGATATTGTTCTCTCTCTTTAATTGATTTAACCACAAACGCATCATATATTTTTTTATATAATATTTTAGAGATATCTGTTCCCATTTCATTTTTTGCATCTAAACATATTTTAGATACAATGGCAAAATATTGATTTATATCTGAAAAATCTTCAAAAAATGATAAATATTCTATAACTTTATAATAAAAATATTTTTTTAAAGCATATGGTACCTGCATAAGTAACGGTTCTATTTTTATGATAATTTCATTTGATTTTGTGAATATATTAAAGTCATTTTTTATTTCAATAAGTAGCTTTTGCCATGGTAATAACTTACAATTTATTTTTAGTTCATTTATAATGTAATTAATAAAAATATCTTCTAAAGAGATAGTATCAACAAAATATTTTTCATACAAATCATGAGTAAATTCCCAAATACGCATTTGTTTTTCATGTTTTATGAATCCATAATCTTCCATCATAATCATTACTTGACTATTTAACCTAAGCTGATTTACTTGGTAATCCGTCAAATTCCTAAAAAAATGTATTGCAGCAAAAATCAAAACAGCATCTTTTTCTTCAATCTTTTCATTTATTATAAAAAGCTTATAACGCTTATGAAACACGTCTTTAAATGAATCGGGCATAGATTCTATTTCTTTGGAAAAAATATTGAAATCTCTTATTGTAAAATAATTTTTATAACGAGTCAGAACTCCTTTTTTAAAAAGGTATTCAACAATATTCTCTATATATTTTGGTATATTATTTGCCTTTTTAGCAATACTTTCAAAATATGAATCACACCAATCAGTTTTAACTTGTATTAATTGTTTAATGAAACCTAATGATTGATGATATTGATTTAATCCCTCTGGACAATATGTAAAAACGTGAAGACAATTAGAATTTTTCATTTCTTCCGCAAAAATTACAAACTTTTTAAGAGCCGGATTACAATAATAGTCATTGTTGTATGATATAATCACAACACTTCTCGCATTACGTTGATAATTTTTTCCATATATGCAAAGATCATAAATAAAATTGATTAAAAAGGGGGCAGCAAACTGAATATTGTCAATAATTATAGTAAATTTGTTCGATAATATTTTTTCAAAAATAAAATGTTGATTTTTTTTTAGTAATTCGCTAATATCTACATCCTGGCCAAATTTTAGTTCCTGAAGAAATTTAATTATTTCTATATTATCATTTCCATAAGATGTAATCTTCTCTGCACATTCTTTAAGCGATTCCGTAATCATTTCTGGTGTTAGATTGTAAATAAAATAGATAATTTCTCGCAAAATAGATAATGAATCATTTGTTGATAAATCTGCCACAAAATTCAGAATTTGATAATGATATTTAATATAAATACTAACAGCTTCTTTTAAAATACGACTTTTTCCAACACCGCTTCTCCCATGAATAATAGCCAAAGATAAATTTCCCTTATTAACTGTCACATCCTTTAAATTGTGTAATGCATCCAAGTATTGAGATCCCATAAGTGGAACAGAAAAAAATCCTGAGCACAATATTTTTTTTAAAGCTATTTCCTGAGAAGGAAGTCTTTCATCCATAAAATTGATATAAATAGTAGGAAGATTAATCTCTGCTTTATAACGTTGCAATTTAAAATATAATTTTATGAACTTTGATTCTCCTGGAAGCAACTTAATTTTTTTATTCCAATTATAGGATTCACTATTACTAAATGTATTATCGAGTAGCTCTAAATATTCTAAATCTCTAAGTTTTCCAAAGTTAAGATTAATTAATAAATCTGTCTGAAAATTATTATTAATAATTCCTACTCCTGCAAAAATCAAATCATTTAGTTTTATGCTAAATGAAGATGTACTAACGTCTTCTATATTACTATAGTGTATACCTGGCATACTAAACCCAAAGATAAATGGTGAAATTAAATCTTTGATTGAAATAGATGAAGGGAAGTCTTTAAAATACTTAGGCACTATTCTAGTTCGAAATCGAAAAATTAGATTTTCAAGATTAATATCATCATAAAAATGGATTTTCTTTTGACGTTTATCCGCATAATATAATAGTTTTTTTCTGGCAGAGTCATTTATTGCAGAATAACTAAATACTAGAATTTCCCTAACATCTTCTATTTCCGCCATTACTAATGTTGGTGAAATTACATTCATAGAAATTTTTTCTTTATAATTTTTACATTCTGCCCACAAGAAAGTATCATTTTCAGATTTTCCAATAAAATCTTTATTTCCGTCATGTGTTGTTTGTGTGGGAGTCCATGTTACACCTGTTCCCTCATACAATAACTGTAAGAGATCTTTAACTAAGTTTTCAAACTTTATCCCATTTTTAATAGTTTTGGATTTTCCATTCGTATCGATAATAACTGTTTGAAATTCCTTCCAATAATTATCTGTTAAATATCGCATTAATAGCTCCTATATTAAAGAAATAATAAATATTAGTTAATCACTCAAACTTCGCACATAGATTTTGCCTATGCACCTTGAAAATTCAATACCTGGC
>NZ_CAJURG010000018.1 GCF_910588715.1 uncultured Clostridium sp. | reverse complement strand
ATGAAGATAAGGAGTTGACAACTGCGCGTTATGTAAAAAATATTGTAAAAGAAACGTTGTGCAACTCTGAGGTTTATAAAGAACGATTGGAGCAAATAGAATGGGATAAATGTTGGACTATCAAGTATGCAGAAATTAATGGCATAGGATTTAATATTGATATTGTACCGGCAGTTCCGGAATCAGAAGAAATAATCCAGGAATTAAAAAGTAAAAATTTATGTAGTGATGATGCAGATTTAGCGGTGGCCCTTACTAATAAACGAGGAGAGTCATATCATTGGTTTACGAGTAATCTGCATGCATATAAGAATTGGATTGAAAGAATCAACAGACCTTTTTTGGAATTTGAGAGGGAAACACGTTGAAAAATTCTTTTGGAAAAGAGCAGGACAGTATATAATAGTATTGAAGAAATTCCAAATGGAATGGAGCGTTCTGCCCTACAGAGAGTTATTCAAATCTTAAAATATCATAGAGATGTATATTATTGTAGGATTAAGAAAGAAAGTCGTGTGAAATGAACAATGTGTTTCAATTTATAAAAAAACTTGGTGTTTTTTTAATACTTTTTTTGGCACCCATTGCAGTTATCGCAGTATTTGCTGTTAAAGAATATGCTTTAGAGCAGATTGATTTATCAGCCGGTGATTGGGCTGGCTTATGGGGATCAGCATTTGTATATTGGGGAACTGTTATTCTTGGAACACTTGCTTTTTGGCAAAATACACAGGTTCAGGAAAATAATGATTTATTAATAAATTTTGAAAAAAATAAAGTGGCTCCTGTTTTTTCTTTATTATTGGAGGGATATCAGGGGATGCTTCAAAAGTTGAAATTTAAATTAACAAATTGTTCGGATAATCTTGCTTGTAATCTTAATGTGTCTGATTTGGAAATTCATAAGATAACAGTACAAGGGGATTCTGTTTTTATTAGTAGAACACCTATTGTAAATTCTGATAAAATCAGTATTTTAGAAACTCATTCACACATTAATTTGGAATATAATAATTCTGTTACAAGAGCAAATGGTGAAATGATTTTATTGATTATAAAGATTACAGCATCAGATATTATAGGATTGACAAGAACCACAATAGTTAATATTTATATTGGAGATAGTCTAAAATGTAAATATGAATACAAAATAGAACATATTACGGGAGCATAAATTTTGAATTGTACTTTATAATTTGGAAACAAGTTGTAGAGTGCTTTTAAATTATCTGAAATGCTGTATAATAAGAATATACTTGGAAAATAGTGAATGATTATTTGTAAGAAACAAACGAATAGACCTGTTCTTATATATAAAAGTTGTTAAAAGTTAATTATCTTAGCTAATGGATATGTTTCCACAAACGAACTGAGAAAAATGACATACTTCCTATCCTCTCGTGCGATGTGGAGACGGTTGTACTTTTGTCCAAACTTAGACCTGATGACTATGTGGAAGTAGATTTAGAGCTGGATGAATTGGATTTGATATCAGCAGAGAAAAAGGCTACTTATCAGAAGATTAAAGATTATGTTTTGGATAAGTATGGGGTAAAGGTGCATACGAGGTATATTGCTGAGGTTAAGCGGATGTGTGGTATTGAGATGGGCGAGAATTATAATAAGTCTAAAAAGGAAGAGCCTGAAGTGAAACATTGTCCGAAAGAAAAGGTAGAGTATATCAAGGATGCGTTGAGGTATTTTGGTATAAAAATATTATTATAATTTAAGAGGTATATATTATGGAAAAAATAGGTGTTAAGAATTTTAGATCATTAAGAAATATAAGTAATATAGATATAAAGCCAATTACAGTTTTGGTTGGAAAAAATAGTTCAGGGAAAAGCTCGTTTATTAGAATAATTCCTTTGATAAAGCAAAGTATAGAAACTAAAATATCGGAACCATTATTATGGTATGGAAATTTTGTTGATTTAGGTGATTTTGAGGAATGTTTATCTAAAGGTAAAAATACTAAAACAGATGAGATAGAATTTTCTTTTAGTATTGTACTTAGAAAAAATACTATTAGAATAATTAGCAGAAGATTTTATGATGAACTAGAAAAAGATGTACATATAGAACTAAAAATATCAATAGGTCAAAATCTTTTTAAAAGTGTAGAAATAAACTTTTTTGATCAAAATATTAAAATAAAATACGGAAAAAATGATATAGTAGAAAGTGTTTTAGTAAATGGAAGTAGTGTTTTGGATGAGTTGATTCCTAATAAAAAATTTTATAGAGAACCAAATACATTAATTCCTACAGTGAATTTTATAGATGAAGAAGGTCATTTTCAAAGATTGGGTAGTTCTAGGTATTGGGGACCAACTATTTTTGAAAAAGAAATTGTAAAGAAGTTTAAAGAAAAAGCATATCGGACAACAAATGAGGAAAATATATATAAGATTAGTCAACGAATTTCAATTGGAAGTAAAGAAAATGTTTTAAATTACATAAAACAATTAAAGTTTCCAAGTAAATTATATCAAGAACTTCAAAATTTGGAAATAGATGAAGAGTATTTTAAAGAATTAAACAATTTGATCATAGCTAATTCTGTTGAGGAGATTATTGAAATGGTCAATTTAGGAATGCGTTTGGAAATGCGTACAGTAAAATATATAAAACCAATTCGCGCAATGGTTGAAAGATACTATCGAGTTCAAGGATTAAGTATTGATGAATTGGACTCTTCTGGAGAAAATTTACCTATGTTATTACATAGTTTGAAATCAGAACAAAGAAAAAAATTTGAAAAGTGGGTTTCTGATAGATTTGGAGTTTCGTTTACCTTAATAGATAGAAAAGGTCATATCTCGTTATTATTAAAGGATAATGAAACTAATGATACATATAATTTAGCTGATGTGGGATATGGATATTCTCAAGTTTTACCTATTTTAATGCAAATATGGTTGAATTTTTATGAGAACGACAAAAATATCTTCAATAATGAAAAAGTGACAATAATTATTGAACAACCAGAATTGCATCTTCATCCAGCCTTTCAAGCAAAATTAATAGATGTTTTTGCTGAAATGTTAGAAGAAGCTCATAGAATACATAAAGATTTAAAAATTATTTTTGAAACACATAGTGAAACTATGATTCAAAGAATAGGATATTTAATTGCAAAGGGATATTTAAGTAGTGATGATGTAAATATATTAGTATTTGATAAAGATAAAAATGAAACAAATATTTCACCAAAGCAATATACGAGGGATGGGTTTTTACAAGAATGGCCTATGGGATTTTTTACACCAAATAAGAGGGTTAAAAGAAATGATAATAGAGATAGATAATTCAATAGTAGAATACTTAGAGAAAAATAAGAATAAAATTAATTATACAAATAAAGTTGTAGTTGCAATTAACTCTATAATAAAGTCATTTGCAATTAAAAAGCATATAATGTTTGCAAATATTGAAATTTTAGAGTTTTTGAGCGAAAATCAATTAATAGAAAAATTTAATAAAAATGTGGTGTTGTGGTTGATTCAAAGATATTCTTCAGTTGGGATGTTTGTCAATAGTGTAGATAAAAGAGTAGTAGCATATAAAAGTAAATTAAGAAGTGATATTTATTATTTAAATGATAGATATTATGTTCCAATTGAAAAGTTCATAAGTATTAATTGTACACAACTTCTGACTGAAAATGATAAAGATGCAGAATTTTTTGTTGATATTGCAACAGAAGTTAATAATAAGGTATTTAAATTTACAAATATATCAATAGAATATGATGGAAGATCATATAGTGGGGGTAATATAGAAACTGTAGCTAGTGAAGTGGTGAGAAAATTTAATATATCTTTATGTATTGCAGATAGTGATAAAGATTATAAAGATGATGATAAAGGAAGTACGTTAATAAAAGCAATAGAAGTTGTTAAAAAGTATGAGAAAAATAATGTGATTTCACTTTTGCCGTTGAAAGTTAGGGAAAAGGAAAACTTACTTCCACCAATATTATATATAAGAATACTAAATCATTCTAAAAAATTTTTGGATTTGTTAAATAAAAAGCTAGAGAGTGAAGAATTATTAAGATTTATTGATATAAAAGATGGTTTTAAAGCTAAGAAATTTAATAGTGTGAATGAAAAGTGGCATAAGTTATATGATGATTTCTTAATAGAATGTGATGCTCAAGGTATTCTGAATTGTTCATTAAATGAATTATTAACAAAGGATGAAGATTACATATTTTTAAATGGAATTTTTGATAAAGCAACAAATAAAGTTGATACATATTTGTTTCGTGAGGGTGTAAATAATAGGTTAAAACAAATGAAAGAAATAGATTCAATACCTAGTGAAGCGTTAAAAGCAGAAGAAGAAAATTTAGAACTAAGTAGGAATATTTTTGAGTGTTTACCAGATTACTTAAAAAGAGATTGGATTGAGATAGGTAAAACTATTATTCAATGGTGCTGTAGAATATCAGATGAAGAGATGTCTGTTTTTAGTTAATTATTGGTATAAATAAATATTTTGAGGATATTATTATAATTAGAGGTGGAATTATGAATAATATTCAAAATGGTAAAATTTTAAAAATAGAAAATATGAATAACGGGGTTCAATCAGCAATAATTATTTTAGGAACAGATAATCATGTTTATTTAATAACAGTTACTCCTACATCAAAATTTTGCATTACAAATGAAGGCTTACTTAATGAAAAATATAATGAAAATGGTGAGTTGATATTATAACAGGTTTAATGTCAATGAGTTTTTATAAAGATTTAGATGCCCCACATTAAGTATTTACATAATATGTGGGGCTATTATTTTACAACAAATCCTGTTCAAAATCAGTCCATTGGAATTGAGTTTCCCCATCATACTCTTGATTGTTGATAAGCAATTCTGTATCTTCTTTCAGATGGATTTTTTGAAAATAGAAGTTTTTATCCATAAAATAAACCCCTAATTTCATCTTCATTATCTTTAATTTATCTTCAGTAGATTTTATAGTATCAGATTTAGGAGCAGAGCTGCGGCAGTAATAAATAAATGGATACACTGCCAGTTGAAGAAGATTGGCTACCTTGCCATGAAATGGCTCATAGCGATATCCCTTAATTGCACATTCTTTTTCTGAGCCGATATATGGAACATCCAATAATACCAGCTTAGGAGTGTCATTTTTTAAATATGTAAGGCAGTCTGTTTTAGTAATAATAGCACTTTGCAACTTTAAGTGTGCTGGTAGAAATTTCAAGATTCTTGAAAATATTTTGTCAGAGCCTTCAATCTGAGCCTTATCAATGCATTGTAGCAAAAACATTTTATAGGCAATTTCAACATTACAATCGACTTTTTTATAATTTTGACGTTTTTCTTCATAGGCTTTTGTAGCATCTTTATAAATATGTAGTTTCTCATTTTTATTGTTGCTTTGTTCAATAAAAGTCATATCTGTATCTAGTATCATCTTTATCAGTTTTAGGGGTTCTGATTTTAGCACATTTAAAAAGTTAGTACGCAATGCACTCATATCATTCAGGATTACTTTTTTCCACTCATAAGTTTCTAAGCCAAAGAAAAGCGAGCCTGTTGCACAGCAGGCATCAATCAATACCATATCTTTGTGGGAAAGTAACATATTATCTACAGCTTTAGCAGTTGCCTTTTGCATGGTATAGTTTTTTGAACCAACAATTGTGTATAGTGGTGATATGCAATCAGTATAAAAGTTTAAAGGAAGGTGCAGATAGTCTACAATAGCACGTTCCACAATCTGGCTATAACTTAATTTTTTATATACATTTTTCAAGTTTTCCATTAATTTTCCATATATTGAAATTGTTTTGAAGATATAATTTTCTTCTGCTAAATCTGTTAGATTATCTACTAATAAATACAAATTATCTTTGCATCGCAAAGAATGCTTCTTTTTGTATAAAGCTAATAAAAGAATTATGAGTAGACAATCAGTATCACAGTAAGCCATATTGAAATCTTTTTTTGACCTTTTCTTTCATCTGTTTCCATAGTTTCTTGTTCACCTTAATTTTGATATCTTTTTTTAGCATATTTTTTCACACTCCTTAGGCACTTATTCTGCTTAAGGGAAAAATTTTGCATCTCATAGAAAAGAAGCATATGCTCAGATAGAAAAACAGCATATCAAAATACAATGAATTTCTACTTAGACAATATTTCCCCCAAGATAAATAAGTTAGAGTCATATTAAGAAATAGAAAAAAATATAGAAAAAGACTTAGAAGGCGGTATTATAAAAGAAAATTTTTAGAAAAATAGCGGTAAATAAGAGAAAAATTTTAATCAAAAAAGCGGTATTTGATGAAGTAAAAATATTATATGAAAATAAACAGGAAGAATAAGAAAGTTCTATTTGATGTATAAATGGATTTGTGCCAATACAGTAGAATTGCTGCACAAACACTGTAAAGATATGAGCAACATTTTTGTCTACTTTAGAGTGCAGAAATAAATTGCAGTACCTGCACACTAGAGTTAACATACAAACCAACTTAAAAAGAACAAATGTACATAACGTGCAAGATTGGAGGATATGTATTATGAAGGCACAGAAATTTGGAATTGAGATTGAAATGACAGGAATAACAAGAAAAAGAGCAGCGGAGGTAATAGCACAGTATTTTGAGACAACATTTGTGTATGCAGGAGGTACATATGATGCCTATGAGATTCGGGATAAAAAGGGGTATATTTGGAAATGTATGAGCGATGCCTCTATTGCTTGCCAGAAAAAGACAGCAGGCGGTAAGGTGTTTGCCAGCAAACAATATTCTGTAGAGGTTGTCAGTCCAATATTAGTCTATGAGGATATCGAAGATTTGCAAGAGATTGTAAGATAACTCCGACATGCTGGTGCATTTGTCAATCAGAGCTGCGGGATTCATATTCACATTGATGCAAAACCACATACGCCAGAAACATTGAAAAATCTGGTTAATCTGATGGCTCAAAAAGAGGACATCTTGTATAAGGCATTACAGGTTTCTTCAGAGCGTTTGAGATACTGCCAGAAGGTCAATGAGAGGTTAATTGATGTGATTAACAGGAAAAAGCCAAAGACATTGGAAGAATTAGCCAATATGTGGTATTTTGACACAATCAGTTCAAGGACTGCTCATTATAATGAAAGTCGGTACAGAGGTTTAAATCTGCATGCAACCTTTACAAAAGGAACAGTTGAGTTTCGACTGTTTAATTCTACCATGCACGCTGGTGAGGTGAAGGTGGATTGTCAACACTTTTTTAGACAACTTTTTTAAGGTTGTTTTGCCTGTATTGT
>NZ_CAJURG010000017.1 GCF_910588715.1 uncultured Clostridium sp. | reverse complement strand
AAAGAATTGCTGGTTTACTTTAACTATATTCTGTTCAATTTTCAAAGACCATTTATCTATCGCACCTAAGCGACTTCTTTATCTTATCATCCTCTTCGACTAATGTCAACATTTTTTTCAAAAATATTTTAACTTTAATCTTTTAAAGAAATAATTTTGTCGTATTTCATCTAATAAGCTATTAATTTATTTATTTTTGTCATTAACGACATAATGTATCTTATCATCATTCTTTTTTTATTATTATCATTTTCTATTTATTATACACAGTTATATTCATTTTTTCATTTAATTTCTTATTTTATCTCCATTTTTCTATTATTGATATACTAGGTAGCGTTTGTGTTATAATTATCTAATATTTAATTAATGCAAAAATATTAGATTAAACAGGAGTGATTATAATGGCAAATATCTTAAAAAATGACTGGAAAAATATATTAGATGATGAATTTAATAAAGAATATTATCAAAAATTAAGAACTTTTTTAACAAATGAATATAGAACTAAGGTAATATATCCTGACAAATATGATATATTTAATGCATTACATTTTACACCTTATAAGGATGTAAAAGTTGTTATACTTGGTCAAGATCCTTATCATGGTGCAGGTCAAGCACATGGATTAAGTTTTTCAGTTAATCCAAATATAAAAATTCCACCTTCATTATTAAATATATATAAAGAATTGAATTCAGATTTGGGATGCTATATTCCTAATAACGGTTATTTAAAAAAATGGTCAGATCAAGGTGTATTACTTTTAAATACCTCCCTTACTGTAAGAGCTGGTGAAGCAAATTCACACCAAAAAATAGGCTGGGAAATATTTACTGATAAGATTATTTCTTTAATTAATGAAAAAGAAGATCCTGTTGTATTTTTACTTTGGGGTAATAATGCAATAAAAAAGAAAAACTTGATTACTAATAAAAAACATTTAATTCTTACTTCTGTTCATCCAAGCCCATTATCTGCATCTAGGGGATTTTTTGGAAGCAAACCATTTTCAAAGATTAATAATTTTTTAATTTCTGTTAATAAAAAACCAATAGATTGGCAAATAGAAAATATATAAAATCTGAAAAAGTTAGAATATATCTTATTCTAACTTTTCTCTATATAAATATAAATCATAAATCTCTTTATTTATTCGTTGCTTTTTTGTAATGAGAATATATTAAAGATAAAATAATTCCACTAACTCCTCCAAAAGAAAATCCCAAAATAGCATTTTCTAATAATAATCCTATTAAAGTGCCTATTCCAACTCCAAATGCTATTCCCTTAGTTAAATACTCAAATTCCTGATCTGAAAGTATAATTTTTTCTAACATGTCTCTTCCCACTTTTTCATATTAAATAAATTATATAATACAATTATTAATTATCTCTTAACTTTAACTTAACAATATATGATATTTTTATTTTTTATTAGTATAAATATGATATTTATAAAAATATTTTTTTAAAATATAAAAAAAGCAACTTACATAAGTAAGCTGCTTTCCTGGTGGCTCGACCAGGAATCGAACCAGGGACACGAGGATTTTCAGTCCTCTGCTCTACCGACTGAGCTATCGAGCCTCGATATATTTATTATATATATTAAATTAAAAAATGTCAAATATTTTTTATATAATTTAAAGTATATTTAATATTCGATAAATTCAAGGTTATTTTTTATTTCTAATTAAATATAAATATACTATACAGTATTTATTCTGGAGGTAAAATTGAAATACTTTATAATTTTAATACTTATACTTATTATTGTGTTAATGTATTTTTATTATGAAAAAAAATTAACTATAGCTAGAAAAAGAATATTAAGAACATCAAATCAATTTAATAATATTAGAAACGAATATAGAAATGCCTTAACTAAGAATCCTAAAATACAAATTGAATTTCTAAGCCCTAATATAAAAAAAGCTATAACCAAAAATAATATAACTGTATTTATCGCTCCAATTAATGATTCTCCAATAATTAAAGTGTTAGATATAAAAATGGAAGTTGAAATTTTAGATAGTGCAATTATAAATAATAGTACCTGGTTCTATGTAAATCTCCCTATTGATAGTGATTATAATTGTAGAGGTTGGATTAAAAAAAACGATTTATCATTTATCTATCAACAAAATCAAACTTCTCCTTCAATATATAAATATTAATATTGAAAATAGTATAAAAACCTAAGTAATTCAACTTATTACTTAGGTTCATTTATTTATTTTTAAATTTACTTAATTATTACTCCTAAAATCATATATAATAAATAAAATATTATAATAAATATAAATGAAATATTAAATACATTTTCATTGCTTTTATTATATTTAACACTAAATTCACTCTTATTTACCACTCCTCTTTTAATATTTAAATCAACTAATTTTTTAATTATGAAATAGACAACTATTCCAAATGCTAAAGCTATTATTCCATAAAAACCAGCCATAAATACTTTTTCTTGCATTTCCAAACTCTTTAAACTAATTTCAGTTGATTGTTCTACAATTAAATCACTTTGAGTAACTAAACTTAATAATTTCTGTAATGTTATTGAAGTTCCATTAATTAAAAAATGCATTAATATAGATGCAAATATAGAATTGGTTATTCTAACTACTAATGCTAATATTACTCCTAAAACTGTTGCATACAAAAATTGTTGTGGATCTAAATGCATTATTCCAAATAATAATCCTGTTATAATACATGACAAGTAAATATTTTTATCCTCATATCCGGATAAAACTATTCCACGTATTGTAATTTCTTCAGTAATAGCAGGTAATACAGCTATAAGTAAAAGTAAAACTATATATGGTGACTCAACTATATTAGTTACAAAATTTCCAATTTCATTTTCAAAAAAGAACTGTGAAATCAAAGAAAAGAATGTCATAATTGGTTGACATACAAAAGCTAATAATATTATTAACAATATATCTTTAAAATAAAGCTTGTTTAATTTCAATACATCCCTTGCTGATTGCTTTGTCACAATTAAATATATAATTGCTGGAAAAATAAATATTACGATATGACTAATAAATAACATTAATTTTATATCAGTAATGTTAAATAATTTAAATATTAAATGTATTGGTAAAAATAATTGTAAAAACATAACTATTAAAAAATATGTGTTTGCTTTTAATACCTTTTTCATATATCTCTCCTTTTTTTTATTTAATTAATGTATATTAATTTATATTAATGACAATAATATAAATGAAGTTTAAAACTTCATAGTTAATCGCCTCTCCCCCATTTTATTTATATACAGAAATAATCCCATTAATATCAAAATTATTTTAATGGGATTATTTTTATTTTAAAATCTATAGCCAGCATTTTCAAGTTCTCTCTTAAACATTTGTAAAGCATAGTTAGTTGCGTATGTCCTTACATATTCTCTATCTCCATTAAAGTTACACTTTTCAATAATTGTCTTATTATTTAAATGTACAGCTATATAAACTAATCCTACTGGTTTTTTACTTGTACCTCCACCAGGTCCAGCTATTCCTGTAGTAGCTATTGATACATTTGAGTTACTCTCCCTTGCTATACCTTCAGCCATTTCCTTAGCAGTTTCTTGACTTACCGCTCCATAAATATCCAATGTTTCTTTTTTAACGCCAAGTCTTCTTATTTTAGCCTCATTGGAATAAGTAACTACCCCTTCTATAAATGATGAAGATATACCAGGATATGCAATTAATTTAGCTGCAATCATTCCACCAGTACATGATTCTGCTGTTGAAATAGTTAAATTATTATTGCATAATATCTCACCTAAAATATATTCTATTTTATTATTACTAATTATATCCTCTTGCATTTACTTCACCTCTATTTAAATCTTGTTAATAATTATACATTATTTATTTTAATATTTACATATAATTTCCTTAATTGATATTACAAATAAAAATCTCTAAAGTAAAAAAACCTTAGAGATTTTTTATTTATATTTATTAGCACTAATATAATAATCCCCCGAATTAGTTATTCCTTCTTCTAATATAGAAAAATTACTTTCTCTTAACATAGAGGTAATTATATTTATATGATTTCTATTAGAATTATCTAATGTTATAGTAAAATTATCATTTTTATCTACTATTCCCATATAATCATGAATGTCACTATATTCACTTAATCCTAATTTACCTCTTATGTCCATCTTATAGTCTGGCATTTTTTACCCTCCTATTATAGTTTTTCCCCCGTAAATTAAAATTTCCTCCTAACTATCATTATTTTATGTAAATATTTATATTTTATTCAATATATAATTAAAATTTTATTTAATCATAATAGTACATGTCCATTAATAACTTTAAAGTTATTAATGAATAATAAGAGAGATATAATAACTCTCTTATTATTCATTTATTTTCTATTTATAATAATAAATAATTAATGAATATACTAAATATTATTTCTATGCCTCTTCTCTCAAGTTTTTAACATCATCTAAAATCTTTCCAACCTCATTAGCTGGAACTTCATCATATCTTAAAAATTCACTAGTAAAATTACCCCTAGCTTGTGTCATTGATCTTAAATCTGTAGCATAACTAAACATTTCTGCCATTGGAATTTCTGCAATAATTTTTTGAAGTTTTCCTTCAGGTTCCATTCCTATAACTCTTCCTCTTCTTTTGTTTACATCTCCCATTACATCTCCCATATAATTATCAGGAACCAAAATTTTAACATCCATTATTGGCTCAAGTAAAATTGGCTTAGCAGCCTCTAACCCCTTTTTATATGCAAGAGAAGCAGCAACCTTAAATGCCATTTCTGATGAATCTACTGGATGATAAGATCCATCATATAATGTTGCCTTCAATCCCACAACTGGATATCCAGCTAAAACACCACTTGATATACAATCTCTTAATCCCTTTTCTACTGCTGGAATAAAGTTTCTTGGAACAGCACCACCAACAACCTTATCGACAAATTCTAAATCTAACTCTCCATCTTGTCTTGACTCGAATTTTATTTTTACATCACCATATTGTCCATGTCCTCCAGATTGTTTCTTATGTTTTCCTTGTACATCTGAAGTTCCTTTAATAGTCTCTCTATATGGTACCTTAGGTTCTTGTAAAATAACATCTGCTCCAAATTTACTCTTTATTCTACTAGCAATAACTTCTAAATGGGTTTCTCCTAATCCCCAAATTATAGTTTCTGCATTTTCAACATCTCTTTCTATTTTAAATACAGGATCTTCTTCCATTAACTTAGATAATGACAATGATATTTTTTCTTCATCACCTTTTGCTTTAGGTAATATTGCCATAGGCATTACTGCATTAGGTAAATTTATCTTATCATAGATTACTTTAAATTCTTCACTACATAATGTATCGCCTGTTGCTGTATATTGCAATTTAGAAACTGCCCCAATATCTCCTGCAACTATCTTTTGAGTTTGAGTTTGATTTTTACCTTTCATAAAAAATAAATGATTTAATTTTTCTTGTTTTTCTTTATTTGGATTTAATACAGTTAATTCTCCATCTACCTTTCCTGTTATAACTTTAAACAAGGAAATCTTTCCTACAAATGGATCTGCAATAGTTTTAAATACTAAAGCTGAAAATGGTTTATTTTCATCTACATTTATGAAAACATCTTCATTTTTACTTAAATTTTTTGCCTTTTGAGGAAGTGCATGTTCTGGTGATGGAAAACAATTAATTATACTATCAATCATAGATTTTATTCCTATTACTTTTGAAGCACTACCACATAATACAGGAGCTATTTCACCTTGTGCACATCCTTTTATTAATCCTGAATAAATATCTTCATCACATAGTTCTCCATCATTTAAGTACTTATCCAATAATTCTTCGTCTGTTTCAGCAACTGCTTCCATTATCATTTGCTTACATTCTTCAACCTTATCAACTAAATCAGCTGGTATATCTACTGGCTCTGCTTTAGATGTTTTTGAATTATATTTTACTGCTGTTTTAGATATAACATCGATTATCCCACTAAAATCACTTTCTTTTCCTATAGGGTATTGAATAGGAACAATACTCATTCCAAAACTGTTTTTCATAGCTTCTAATGTTTTATCAAAATCAGCGTTTTCTCTATCCATTTTGTTTATAAAAAATGCTCTTGGTAATTTTATCTTTTCACAATAATCCCAAGCCTTTTCAGTTCCCACTTGAACTCCTGATACAGCACATACTACTATGGTAGCTATATCTACAGCTCTCATTCCTTGATACATTTCTCCTTGAAAATCAAAATATCCAGGCATATCAACTATATTAATTTTAGTATCCTTTTCTTCAAATGAAGCAACTGACGTTGATAAAGATATTCCTCTTTTCTTTTCTTCTTGTTCATAATCCATAACTGTATTTCCATCTTCAACTTTTCCTAATCTGTCGGTATTATTTGTATAAAATAATAAAGCTTCTACTAAAGAAGTTTTCCCTGTTGCTCCATGACCTATCAATCCTACATTTCTAAGTTTTTTATAATTATAGTCTTTCATAATGTTACGATAATACTATTTAGTATTATCATTCACCCACCTTTCTTTATATAGTTTAACTATTGTTATTTTATTGATAATATTATTTAAAATTTATACTTAATCTTTATGAACCTTTACTTCTAAATAGTACAATTCATTTTATCCCTTTAATCTTAGATTTCTATATTCTCTAAAATTATTCCAATTAATTATAGTTTAACCATATAAGATATTATTTTATTCTAACTTATATATAATTTGTTAAATAAGGTTTTCATAATTATTAAACTGCTTAAAATAGACTACATTTTATTATAAAAATAAAAAAAAATAAGACTCATACTAAAATATTTAATCTTTAGTATAAGTCTTAATAATTTAAACCCATATTCTTTTATTATTTAATTTCCTTATATCATTTTGTAATTTATATGTTTAAAACTTGTCCCTCATTTTATTTAATACCCACAATTAACTTCTTCTAATAAATTTAATTTTGTAAATAATTATATTAATTATAAATCCTAAAATCCCCCCAGAAAAATCTATTATAACATCTCTAATAGCCATATCTCTTCCTGGTATAAAATATTGATGAATTTCATCACTAATTGCATATCCTAATACAATAAGTAAACTATAAATCGCTGCCTTTTTTATATTAAAATAAAATTTTAAAACATTAATAGTAAGACAATATAATATAAAATATTCTGTAAAATGAGCTGCTTTGCGAATAACAAAAGAAGTAATTTCACCTAAGGAACTATTTAAGTCAATTCCAATATAATAAAATAATTTTATTATTAAATCACTTTGTTTATTTGAAATATCTGCAGGTTGATTTGACATATAAAATATTAATATCATCCATGATACTAATAATCCTAAGTTAATTACAAATCTTTTGTTTTTCATCATCTTCTCCTTCTATTTATCTAATAATATATTTAATTTTTTTCAACTAAATATCTATTTATATAAGCTAATGATTCTTCCAATATACCTTGACTACTTTCTAGGTCCTGCAATTTTACCTCTAAATTGCATATCCTTTGCTCTAATAAGTACATAAGCTCTTTTATATCATTTAATAACTTAGCCTCATATGATACCTGAATTCCATCTGAATCTATAAATATTTTTTCTGGTGTTGACCCACATTCTACACACTTAGCATATATTCCTTCTTTTTCTGTATCTCTGAAAACCTTAAAAGTATCATTATTACATTTTGAACAATTAGATAATATAATAAAATCATAATAACTTATATCAAATTCATATTTGCATTTACAATTTGTACATGTTAGAGATAAATTATTTTCTTTAGTTTCTATAAAAAAAGTATTTCCTGAACAACCTTCCTTTTCGCATACCACTGTCCTTATCATAAATATTCCCTCCTATATTAAATAGAAATATAATTCCCTCAAAAATTATTATGATATATTTTTATATAATATGCTTAAAGATTATCTTTAAAAAATTATTTTACTATAGATAACTTATCTAACTCATTTTTTATATTGTTGATTTCTTCATCTATTTTGTTTGTACTTTTACCAGCTAAAACTAACTCTCTCTTTTCCAGCTTTAACTGAATAATTTTTTCTTCTAAGTTTATTTTTCTTTCCACACAACCACTCCCACTCTTATATGGTAATAATACTCAACAAAATTTTAAACAATCCTACTTTTAAAAATTATATAATACTATTATATAATACTTTATTAGAATGATAACAAAAAAACAATAATAAATTTAAATTTATTTTACGACATATTTTTTTATAATTTGTATTAATTGCTATTTTTTTATAAATAAAAAAATCCCTCTTTTAATAAAATAAATTATATAAAGGAACGATTCTAACTTCTTATTAAATAAATTGTAAAAATAAAAAGCTACGATAATAAATCGTAGCTTTTGGTGGAGGTAAAGGGATTCGAACCCTTGACCCCTTGCGTGCAA
>NZ_CAJURG010000016.1 GCF_910588715.1 uncultured Clostridium sp. | reverse complement strand
CTCCTTCCCATTCCGAACAGGAAAGTTAAGCTCTACAGCGTCAATGGTACTGCACAGGTGACTGTGTGGGAGAGTAGAACGTTGCCAGGTAGTTAAGCACTTAGCTAATGCTAAGTGCTTTTTGTGTTATATAAAATTAGATTATTTTATTAAAATAGTCTAATTTTTGTTTCTAATGAATATATAATTTTAGAATTTTTTGATAAAGCACTATTATTTAAAATCTTATATTTATTGAAATTTTTTTATTATTTTAGAAAAAACAATTAATTTTATATTGAATTTATTAATAAATAATAAAAATAAATCTTTAATATAATTCTTTCAACTAAGAAAGTAATATAAAAAATTTAAAATCATATAATTACATATAATAAAACATTAAAGCTATACATAAAAATATACCAAATATAGACAAGAAAGTATAATACAAAAGATGAAACGACAAAATACAACAAATTTAATGTAAACGTAAAAATTAGAGGGGAGGATTATTAGATTAAATGTCGGTTAAAAGAAGTTGAAGAGTATAAAAGCTTGATGGTAGAATTAAAAATAGAGAAGTAATTTCTATATTAGGAAAAGTCACACTAGTATAAAAGATGAGGGGGAAATTCACATGAGTGGAGAAACTGGAGTAGCTATTAAGACAAATAGTAAAAAAAATACAATTAAAGATGTTAGTTCAATAAATAAAAACATAGATAATAAAAATTTAGATAACAAGGTTATTAGAAAGAAGGCAAAATGTGAATTGAATATGGAAAATATTTCTTTATTCCATGAAGGGAAGCATTATGAAGCATATGCTTTCATGGGGGCACATGTTGTTTCTGAAAAAAGAAAAAAAGGAGTTAGATTTACAACATGGGCGCCTAGAGCAAAGAATGTTTTTGTTGTAGGAGATTTTTCTAACTTTGAAGTAAGAGAAGAATATAAAATGGAAAAGGTATCAGACCAGGGTCTATGGAGTATATTCATAGAAGGGTTAGAACCAGGAGAAAAATATAAATATTCAGTAGAAAGTATGCATGGTGAGCATAAATATAAAGCTGACCCTTATGCGTTTGAATCCGAAAAAAGACCAAATACTGCATCAATAATTAGTGATAATGTTAAATATAAATGGAATGATAGAAGTTGGATGATGAAAAGAAAAAAATTCAATATGTATGAAAGTCCAATTAATATCTATGAAATGCATTTAGGTTCTTGGAAAACTAAAAATGGAGAATTTTTAACATATAGAGAGATTGCTGAGGAATTACCTAAGTACTTAGTAGACATGGGATATACTCATGTAGAAATATTACCAGTATTAGAGCATCCATTAGATGCTTCTTGGGGATATCAAGGTGTAGGATATTATTCTGCAACTAGTAGATATGGAAATGCAAATGATTTTAAATATTTAATTGATGAATTGCATAAAGTTGGTATAGGAGTAATATTAGATTGGGTACCAAGTCATTTCTGTAAGGATGCGCATGGTTTATATATGTTTGATGGAACTCCAACTTATGAATATGAAGAAGGTTGGAAGAGAGAGAATAAAGGATGGGGAACATTCAATTTTGATTTAGGAAGACCAGAAGTTAAAAGCTTTTTAATATCAAATCTTTTCTATTGGATTAGAGAATTCCATATAGATGGAATTAGAAATGATGCAGTGTCAAACATGTTATATCTAAATTATGGAAGAAATGATGGTGAATGGAGACCTAATATTTATGGTGGAAATGGAAACTTAGAAGCAATACAATTTATAAAAGATTATAATAGTGCGCTTCATGAAGAATTCCCTACTGTAATGACAATTGCTGAAGAATCTACATCATGGCCTAAAATATCTAAGCCTATTGAAGAAGATGGACTAGGGTTTAACTTTAAATGGAATATGGGATGGATGAATGATACTTTAAAATATATTAAAGAGGACCCAGTAAATAGAAAATATCATCATCATAAGCTTACATTCTCAATGGCATATCATTATTCAGAAAACTTTGTATTATCTATATCTCATGATGAAGTTGTACATGGAAAAGGTTCACTTGTAAATAAAATGTGGGGAGACTATTGGAATAAGTTTGCTGGAGTTAGAGTTTATTTAGCACATATGATGGGACATCCAGGTAAAAAATTAATGTTCATGGGAGCGGAATTTGGTCAATTTATTGAATGGCGTGAATATGAGCAATTACAATGGAACTTAATTGAAGAGTATGATATGCATAGAAAGACTCAACAATTCTTCAAAGATATGAACCATTATTATAAAGAAAATAAAGCCTTATGGGAAGGTGATTATAAGGCAAATGGATATCAATGGATTGATGCAGATAACTGTAATGATAGTATATATTCTTTCATAAGAAGGGATAGTGAAAATGAAGAATGTCTAATATTTATATGTAATTATACTCCTGTAGTTAGATATGACTTTAGAATTGGTGTTCCAGTATTAGGAGAATACGTACAAGATTTTAATACTGATAGTGAAATTTATGGAGGATCAGGTCAATTAATGACTGAAAATTTAATAGCAGAGGAAATACCTCATAACAATCAACCATATTCTATAAAGATTAAGGTTCCACCGATGGCAGCTGTTATTTTAAAATTAAATAATAAATCTAAATAGGAGTGTGAATAGATGAAAGTATTGTTTGCGGCATCAGAAGCAAATCCTTTTATTAAAACAGGTGGTTTAGGCGATGTAATGGGAGCATTGCCTAAATCATTAAATAAAATAGGTGTCGATGTTAGAGTAGTATTACCAAAGTATAAAAATATAAAAGATGAATTTAAACAAAAGCTACAGTTTATAAAGTGGTTTACAGTTCCTGTTGGTTGGAGAAATCAATATTGTGGAATTTTTCAATATAAATATCAAGGAGTAATATATTACTTCATAGATAATGAATACTATTTTAATAGGGACGGATTGTATGGATACTTTGATGATGGAGAAAGATTTGCATTTTTTAATAGAGCTGTTTTAGAATTTATTAAACAAGTTGATTGGCAACCAGATTTAATTAATTGTAATGATTGGCAAACTGGAATGATACCAGTTTTACTTAATTTAGAATATAAAAAAGATGCATTTTATTCAAAGATAAAAACAGTATTTTCAATTCATAATTTATTATTTAAAGGAAGTTTTTCTCCCAAGGTATTGCCTGAATTATTTGGATATGACTATATGCCATTAGTTAATGGAAGTGTTGAATTAGATGGTGCAGTAAGTTTTTTAAAGGGTGGATTAAATTACTGTGACCAAATTACAACAGTAAGTAATACTTATGCAGAAGAAATAAAAACTCCTCAATATGGTGAGGGGTTAGATGGATTTCTTAGAAGTAAAAGTTATTATTTAATGGGCATAGTTAATGGAATAGATTATGAGGAATTTAATCCTCAAGATGATAAGTTTATCTTTAAAAACTTTAATGTTGATTCATTGGAAAATAAAGTTGAAAATAAATTAGCTTTACAAAAAGAGTTAGGATTACCACAGAAAAAAGATACCCCTATGATTGGTTTAATATCTAGATTAACACATCAAAAGGGATGTGATCTTATAGTCAATATGATAGATAGACTTCTTCAAAGAGATATACAAATAGTTATATTAGGAACTGGTGACTATTGGTACGAGGAAACATTTAAGAATTTACAATATAGATATCCGGATAAAGTTTCAGCTAATATTAAATTTGACAATGCTTTAGCTCATAAAATTTATGCTGCTACTGATATGTTTTTAATGCCATCATTATTTGAACCTTGTGGATTAGGGCAATTAATAGCATTAAAATATGGATCAATTCCTATTGTAAGAGAAACAGGAGGATTAAAGGATACAATATCCCCTTATAACCAATATACTGGAGAAGGAAATGGATTTGGATTTAAAAACTTTAATTCACATGAATTAATGCAAATTATGGAATATGCATTAACGATCTACAACGATAAAAGTGCTTGGAATAACATAATCAGACAAGCTATGAATTCAGATAATAGTTGGGAAAAATCAGCTATGCAATATAAGTGGTTATATGAAGGAGTAGTTAAGAGACCCTAATGTATACAAACTATAGGAGGTAGATATATGCTATCAATTGATAAGAATTCATTTAAAAAGGATTATAACAATAAATTCGTTCAATTACATGGGAAGGAATTAAAGGAAGGAAGTAATCAACAAAAATATGAAGCATTGGGAAGTTTGGTTAGAGATTATGTAGTTAGTACATGGATGGATACTAATAAAAGGTATAATCAAAATGGAGAAAAACAGGTATACTACTTTTCAATGGAATTCTTATTAGGTAGACTATTAGGCGATTTTCTTTTGAATTTAGGAATAAGAGATATTTGCAAAGAAGCATTAAGTGAATTAGATATTGATTTAGAAGAAATTGAAAATTTAGAACGTGACCAAGGTTTAGGTAATGGTGGATTAGGTAGACTAGCAGCTTGTTTTCTAGATTCTATGGCATCATTGGATATTGCGGGGCATGGATGTGGAATAAGGTATAAGTATGGATTTTTTGAGCAAAAAATAGTTGACTGCCAACAAATTGAAGCATCAGATAATTGGTTAAGAGAAGGAAATGTATGGGAAATAAAAAAGCCAGATAAAGCTGAAATAGTTAAGTTTGGAGGAACAATAGTTTCTGATTATGTAAATGGTAAATTAACATTTACACATGTTAACTATGAGCCTGTTTTGGCTATACCATATGATACTCCTATAGTTGGATATGAAAATGAAGTAGTAAATACTTTAAGATTATGGAGTGCTGAGCCTGTATCTAATGAATTTGATTTTTCTTCATTTAGTAGAGGTGATTACCTAAAAGCAATATCTTATAAAAATTCAGTTGAAGCAATATCATTAGTTTTATATCCAGAAGATTCATTTTATGAAGGAAAAATGCTTAGGTTAAAGCAACAGTATTTTTTTGTATCGGCAGGAATACAAAGTATAGTAAGACATTATAAAAAACATAATGGAGATATAAAATTACTAGATGAAAAGATAGCGATACACATTAATGATACACACCCAACATTAGCAATCCCAGAGTTAATGAGAATATTACTTGATGAAGAGGGATTATCTTGGGAGAATGCTTGGAGAATAACTCAAAACACAATTTCTTACACTAATCATACAATTTTAGCTGAGGCATTAGAAAAATGGCCAGTTGATATGTTTAAGGGATTACTGCCAAGAATTTATATGATTATAGAAGAAATAAACAAGAGATATTGTGAGGAACTATGGAATAAGTATGTAGGACAATGGGATAAAATATCAAGAATGGCTATTATAGGTGATAACTATGTTAGAATGGCTAATTTAGCTATAGTAGGGAGCCATAGTGTTAATGGAGTTGCAAAACTTCATACTGAAATATTAAAAAAGAAGGAAATGTCTGATTTTTATTATTTATATCCTTCAAAATTTAATAATAAGACCAATGGTATAACTCATAGAAGATGGCTAATAAGGTCTAATCCTGGTTTAACTAAGCTTTTATTAGATACTATTGGAGATAGTTTTATAAAACATCCAACTGATTTAGAAAACTTTGGAAATTATCTTGATGATAAAAGTATTTTAAATAAGCTTGGAGAAATAAAAAAGGCTAATAAAGAAAAATTAGCAAAAGAGATTTATAAAAGTAAGGGAATAGTTATAGATACGAATTCAATTTTTGATGTTCAAATAAAAAGAATTCATGCTTATAAAAGACAAATTTTAAATTGTTTAAGAATAATGGATCTTTATAATAAATTAATTGATAATCCAAATTTAGATATAATACCACGAACATTTATTTTTGCAGGAAAAGCTGCTCCAGGTTATTATTTAGCTAAAAATACAATTGAGTTAATATGCAGAGTTGCAGAAACTATTAATAATGATCCTAGGGTTAATCAAAAAATTAAAGTTGTAATGTTAGACAACTATCAAGTTTCTTTAGCTGAAAAGATAATTCCAGCAACTGATTTAAGTGAGCAAATCTCTACAACAACTAAAGAAGCATCAGGAACATCTAATATGAAATTCATGATGAATGGTGCAATAACTATTGCAACATTAGATGGAGCTAATATTGAGATTAAAGATGAAGTTGGAGAAGATAATATTATAATTTTTGGATTAAATGCAGAAGAGGTATTAAATTATCATAAAAATGGTGGATATTCATCATGGGATGTATGTAATAAAGATCCAAGGTTACAAAGAGTAACTAACGATTTAATAAATGGTAAATATTTTAGGGATAAAGATAGATTTAGAAGTATATATGAAAATTTATTGACGTATAATGATGAGTTTTTCGTCTTGAAGGATTTTGATTCTTATTTAAGAGCTCAAGAAAAGGTTAATGAATTATATATTGATAAGGAAAGATGGCAAAGGATGTGTGGTGTTAATATAGCACATTCAGGAATATTCTCATCTGATAGAACTATTAAAGAGTATGCAACAGGGATTTGGGGTTCAACAGTAATTTATAAAAATCTATAGGGGGAATGTGGATTTGGATGATATACAAATTTTCCATGATTCTCACAATCTTGAATTGAGAAATCCTTTTGGTGCGGTCAGTATAGGAAATAAGGTGCGAATCAGATTATGGACTAGTAAAAAGTGTTCAGTTTATATTAATTTAATAAATTTTTACAACAATCAGATAGAAATTCAAATGAACGAAATAGGATGGAATGACAGCGTAAATAATTGGGTTTATGAAACTGAAGTAGATACATCAAATAATATAGGATTAATATACTATTATTTTAGAATAAATTATTATGGAAGAAATATTATTTATGGAAATAATATAGAATCACTAGGCGGAATAGGTCAGATATATTTTAATGAACCAGTAAGTTATCAAATAACTATATATTCTAAAAAAGATGTACCAAGTTGGTATAGAGAAGGAATAATATATCAAATTTTTGTAGATAGATTTTTTAATGGAGAAGAGGAAGGTAAAGTTCTAAATCCTAAGAAAAATACATTTATATATGGAAATTGGAATGATGATCCAATGTATATAAAAGATACAAGTGGAGATATAGCTAGATGGGATTTTTACGGTGGAAATCTTTTAGGTGTAAAAAAGAAATTAGAATATATAAGATCATTAGGAGCAAGTGTTATTTATTTTAATCCAATATTTGATTCTCCTAGCTGTCATAAATATGATACAGGTGATTATGAAAAAATAGATCCTATGTTTGGAGATGAAGAAATATTTAAAGATTTATGTATTGAAGCAGAAAAATTAGGCATGAAAATCATATTAGATGGTGTTTTTAGCCATACAGGAAGTGATAGTAAATATTTTAATAAATTTGGAAACTATGATTCTGTAGGTGCCTATCAATCTTTGCAGTCTCAATATTATAGGTGGTATAGGTTTAATGATTATCCTAAGTTATATGAGACATGGTGGGGATTTTCTAATATGCCTAACGTAGATGAGCTTAATCCAAGTTATTTAGATTATATAATCAGAAATGATAATTCTGTAATAGAAAAATGGTTAAGGCTTGGTGCAGGCGGTTGGAGGTTAGATGTTGCTGATGAATTGCCAGATGAATTCATTAAGATATTAAAGAAAAAGCTTAAAGAAGTAAAATCGGATGGTGTATTAATTGGTGAAGTGTGGGAAGATGCATCTAATAAGGTTAGTTATAATAGAAAGAGAGAATATCTATTTGGAAATGAATTAGATTCAGTAACAAATTATCCGTTGAGACAAATCATTTTAGATGTAGTTAGAAATTATATAGGAATTAAGTATTTTATAAAAAAATACTTATCTTTAAAAGAGAATTATCCTAGAGAGTATTTTTATTCAACAATGAATTTGCTTGGAAATCATGATACCGAAAGAGTATTAACTATGCTAAATAATAATGTCAATCTGTTAAAAGAAGCAGTGGTAATTCAAATGACATTACCAGGAGTTCCATTAATATACTATGGAGATGAAGCTGGTTTAACTGGTGGAAAAGATCCTGATAATAGAAAATCATATCCTTGGGGTAGAGAAAATAATGATATATTAGATTTTTATAAAAAAATATCATCCATTAGATTTAATGAAGAGATCCTAAAAAATGGGGAAATAAATTTTTTAGAGTTCAACAATGGTATATTAGGGTATGAAAGAGTTTTAAACAATGATAAGATAATTATTGTAGTTAATATTATGGAAAAGGATGAAAATATATTAATTAACAATGTAAACTCAAATGTTTTAGATTTATTAGATAATAATAAAATATATACAGTAGAAAACAATACAATAAATATTTTAATAAAAGCACATGAATTTATGATATTAAAAGTTTTATAAGGTTTATAAATAGTATGGCACTTTTATTAATTTTAAAGTGCCTTACTTTTTGAAATTTAAACTAGTTAAAACTTATTATACCTATACTAGTGTGCGATCAAAATTTATATATACAAAAATTAAAAGTGTATTAGAAATAATATGAGTCTTTAGTAAAATTACAAATTTAACATAAATAAGAAAATGTAATTTAGTAAATACAATTATATTGTATAGATTAAGTTAGAGGGGATGGAGAAAATAGTGAGAAAAAAAGAAATGGTTGCTATGATATTAGCAGGAGGACAAGGATCAAGATTAGGTGTTTTAACGAAAAAGTTAGCTAAACCAGCAGTGCCTTATGGAGGAAAATATAGAATTATAGATTTCCCTTTAAGTAATTGTTCTAATTCAGGAATATATTCAGTTGGAGTATTAACTCAATATAAGCCATTAGAACTAAATGCTCATATAGGGATAGGTAGCCCATGGGATTTAGATAGAAGAGATGGTGGAGTAAGTATATTACCTCCATACCAAGAAGAAAAGGGTGGAAATTGGTATAAAGGTACAGCTAATGCAATTTATCAAAACATTGAGTTTGTAGATAGATATGACCCAGAATATGTATTAATCTTATCAGGTGACCATATTTATAAAATGGATTACGATAAGATGCTTCAATTCCACAAAGAAAGAAATGCTGAAGCTACAATAGCAGTAATTGAAGTTCCAATGGAAGAGGCATGCAGATTTGGAATAATGAATACTAATGATGATTTATCAATATATGAATTTGAAGAAAAACCTGCAAATCCTAAGAGTAACATGGCTTCAATGGGAGTTTATATATTTAACTGGAAGACTTTAAGACAAGCATTAAAGGAAGATGAAAAGGATAAGGAATCTAGCAATGATTTCGGTAAAAATATAATTCCTAAGATGTTAGATGAAGGAAGAAAATTAGTAGCTTATCCATTTAAAGGATACTGGAAAGATGTTGGAACTATAAGTAGCCTTTGGGAAGCTAACATGGATTTATTAAAGAGAGAAAGTGGATTAAATCTATATGAAGATGACTGGAAGATATATTCAGTTAGTCCTGTAAGACCAGCTCAATATATTGGAAAAGATGCTAATGTTAAAAATTCATTAGTAGTTGAAGGATGTACAGTTCATGGAACTGTAGAAAATTCTGTATTATTTGAAGGAGCTTATATTGGTAAGAATACTGTAATAAAAGACTCTGTAATAATGACAGATGCTAAAATTGGAGATAATGTTGTAATAAATAAGGCTATTATCGGTGGAGAAGCAAAAATAAGAAAAGATTGTAAAATAGGTAATGGTGAAGAAATAGCAGTTATAGCTTCTAAGGAAGATATTAAAAGTGGAACTATAATAGGTGAAATGGAAGTATAATATAGGGGGTAAAGAGAATAATGAACAATTGTATTGGTATAATAAACTTAGATGAAAATGAACAAAAGACTACGGAGTTAACAAGATGCAGACCTTTAGCATCTTTACCTGTAGCAGGTAGATATAGAGTAATTGACTTTGTATTATCTAATATGACTAATTCAGGAATTGAAGCAATAGGAATATTTACAAAAAATAAATCAAGATCTCTAATGGATCACTTAACTAATGGAAAGCCTTGGGATATTCATCGTAAAAAAGATGGATTAAAAGTATTTAACTTTGGAGATATTGATCCTGTACATGATGATGTTCATAATTTCTTAGATAATATAGATTATTTTGATCGTAGTAAAAAAGAATATACTTTAATTTGTTCATCACATATGATTTGCAATATAAATTATAATGATTTAATTAAATATCATATTGCAGAAGGTAATGATGTAACAACAGTATATAAAAATGTTAAACATGTAGAAGATAGTTTCATTGATTGCCAAGTTTTAAATTTAGATAATAGCAACAGAGTAGTTGGTGTTGGAGAAAATGTAGGTTTAAAAGATAGTGCAAATATAAATATGGAAATGTATATAATGAAAACTGATCTTTTCATAGATATGATATATGAATGTATCAGGGGTGGAAGATATAAGAAGATAAAAAATTATATAAATGGAAATATAGATAAACTAAAAGTTGGTGGATATGAGTTTAATGGTTATCTAGCATGTATAAATTCTATAGGAGCATACTATGATGCTAATATGGAGTTTTTAAATGAAAAAGTAAATAAAGAATTATTCTATAGTAATTTCCCTATATATACAAAACCAAAAGATGCTTGCCCTACTCAATATACTGAAACTAGTAGTGTAGTTAACTCTATTATAGCTAATGGTTCATATATTGAAGGAACAGTTAAAAATTGTGTTATCGGAAGAAATGTTTATATTGGAGAGGGTAGTGTAATTGAAAATTGTGTTATACTTCAAAATACTGTTATAGGTAGCAATGTAACTATGAGTAACACTATTACAGATAAGGGAACAGTTATTGATGATAATGAAGAGGTAAAGGGATTAGAAAATAATCCAGTTATTATTCCTAAAAAAAGAGTAGTCTAAAAATAACCTTTAAACAAGGGAGAGTTAAGATATAAATTATTTTAACTCTCTTTTTGTATGATATATATTAATTAACAGGCTAAGTAATAAGAACATCATATTAACGTATCCTGGTGTATCAATATAAGAATTAATGAGAATTATATTGAAAATGATAGAAAAATAAATATAATTTATAAAAATAATGATTAATATATAATTAAAATTTTTATATAATGATATTATAAATCATGTCGCTGATGACAAAAATAAACACTTAAAGAGTTTATTAGATAAATAGTGACAAAATTTTTTCTTTAGATATTAATGTTAAAAATTTTTAAAAAAGTTATTGACATAAATCGATAAGAATGATAAGATAAGGAAGTCGCTTCGGTGCGACAGAAAAATGGTCTTTGAAAATT
>NZ_CAJURG010000015.1 GCF_910588715.1 uncultured Clostridium sp. | reverse complement strand
ACAAAATGAATATATTAAATTTATTGAACAAGTAGATAAATTAAAATTTGAAATGGAGAATAGTTTAAAAGAGTTAGAAGATAACTTTAATTCTTTAATGCAAAGGGCATTTAAGGGAGAGTTAATTAAATAGTAATTGAAAAAGAAAATTAAAAAATGACTATTGAACTATAGTTTAATATTATAATCAAAATGATTATTTAAGATTATGTTATAATAAATTTAACATAAATTAAGTGAGGTTTTAGGATAATGGAAAAAGAAATATTATATCATGGTAGTTACATGAAGATAGAATACCCAGAAATTCGTAAGCATAGATTTACAAAAGATTTTTCATGGGGATTTTACTGCACTATGATTAAGGAACAAGCTGAAAAATGGGCTAATAAATTTAATACTCCTATAGTAAATGTTTATGAAGTAAAAAAATTAGATACTTTAAATATAAAAGAATTTAAAGAATATAATGATGAATGGTTAGAATTTGTAGTAAATTGCCGCAGTGGTAATACCCATACATTTGATGTTGTTATTGGTCCTATGGCTGATGATACAATCTATGATTATATTGAAGCTTATAGATTAGGGCATATGAATAAAGAGAAATTTTTTGATTTAATGAAATTTAAATATCCAACTCATCAAATTAGTTTTCACACAATTAGGGCTTTAGATTCCATTGAATTTGTTAAGAGCTATACAATAGAACCATTAAAATAAGGAAGTGAAATAATGTATTTAGCAGTTAAAAGTGTAAAGGCTTTAGAAGAATATAAACTATTATTAACTTTTGAAAATAATGAACAAAAAATTTTTGATATGAAACCTTATTTAGAAAAAGGTATATTTCAAGAATTAAAAAATGAAAACTTATTTAGAACTGTTAAAGTAAGTTTTGACTCAATAGAATGGTCAAATGGAGCTGACATTGATCCAGAAGTTTTATATGATGATAGTTTATCATTAATATAATTTTATAAAGGTGATTATTATGAAAAAAGATTTTTACGTCTATCCTGGTATCTTTACTTTTGATGATGGAATTTCTGTAGAATTTCCAGATTTACCTGGATGTTTAACTTGTGGTGATACAATTGAGGAAGCTATACAACGAGCAAAAGAAGCTATGGGATTACACTTGTATGGAATGGAAATAGACGAGGATGAAATACCTAATCCAACACCTATTAAAAACATTGAATATGATAAAACACAAGCTTTAATTTTAATTGAGATTTATATGCCTCTATATAGAGAAATTAAAATTTGAAATGGAGAATAGTTTAAAAGAATTAGAATATAACTTTAATTCATTAATGCAAAGAGCATTTAAGAGAGAGTTAATTAAATAATAATTGAAAAAGGAAATTAAAAAATGACTATTGAACTATAGTTCAATAGGGAGATATTAAACTATAGTTTAATATTGAAATTTTAATTGATTAATTTAAGAGTTTAAATAATTTATAAAGGCTAAATATTCAATAGGGATATTTAGCCTTTTAGTTTAAGAATAAAAAATTTAATTGTAGTGCAATTTTATAAATTAAATTAGTTGATAATGAAACTGATATAAGAGAATTTCTAAAAATGTATTTTTCCAAATAATAACATATCTGATATAATGTTATTATAAATAAAGAATATTAAGAAAATGTAAACACTGAGAAAATAAAACAATCAATTGATTAAAAAATATTGATTTATTGATTAATTGATAGTATATTTTAATGGAGAGGGGACATAGTATATAATGAAAAATGAAAATAGTTATATTGCTACGAGAGAACAAGTAAGAGAGTTTATAGAAGAATTAAAAGAAGTTTTAAATTCACCACATTGTGATTTAGATATTTTACCTAAAAAAAAGGGTGAAGAATCACATGATCCATATACAACAGAAAATACATTAATTGATTTAGAATATGATACACATGATGTTAAAGCTCAATTAAAAAATTTAACTGAACATCAATATATAGAAACAATAAAGGATAATAAAAATGAAGACAGACCACACTTTTGGGTGTTTGGAAAAGAGATAAATTTAAAAGAAGTATATATTAAAGTTAAGATAAAAAATAGAGCAAAAAACAAAGTGTTTTGTGTATCTTTTCATTATGCAAGATATCCACTTAAAAATGGACCTTTTAAATAATTACTGGATAAAAAAAAGGAAAAGGTGATTGTATGGAATTAGATAGAAAAAGAATAGTTTATGATTGTCCATTATGCGATACTGAGCATGAAATAGATGTTAAAGTAGAGAAAAGTATAGCACTTATCAAAGGTAAAAAGGTAGAATACGATAAGATAGTATATTATTGTAATGAAGAAGATGATGAGTTTTGCCCAAGCAAGATAATGGACAAAAATTTATTAAGAGCAAGAGATGCTTATAGGGAAAATGAAGGTTTGCTTACTTCTAGAGAAATTAAAAATATAAGAGAAGTTTATAAGTTAAATCAAAAGGAATTTTCTAATTTATTAGGATGGGGAGATGTAACTATTCAAAGATATGAAACAAAAACCATCCAAGACTTAACTTATGATAGTATAATGAGAATGACATTAGAAAATCCAACATATTGTTTAGATATGTTGGAGAAAAATAAAGATAAGTTTTTAGAAAATAGATATGAACAAATAAAAGAATCCATTAAGGATATTATAAGAAATAAGGGAAATACTCATTTGATAATAGAAGAAATAAGAAACTTATATATTGATTTTGATAAAGAATGCGAATTAAATGGATTTAAAACTTTAGATATAAGTAAAGTAAATTCAGTTATAGGATATTTCTCTAATTATGTACCACAATTATATAAAGTTAAATTAATGAATTTATTATGGTATGTAGATTTTGTGTTTCATAAATTATACAATAAATCCATGACAGGATTAGTATATAAACATCTACAAATGGGAGCGGTTCCTATAGCGCATAATAAGCTTTTAGAGTTACCATCTATAAAGGTTAAAGAAGAAATGAACTATGATTATATAAGACATATAATATCTCCTATAAGAGAAATTTCTATTAATGAATTTTCATTAGAAGAATTAGGAGTGTTACAAAAAGTTGTAAGCTTTTTTAAGGAACTTGAAACTAAAGAAATAATTGAATATGTATATTGTGAAAAGGCTTATAAAGAAACAGAAATAGATGAAGTGATGTCATATAAATATTCAAAAGAATTAGTAGGGTTTTGATAAAAATTTAATTAAAGATATTTTTATATCATTAAATTTAATATTGAAATGTATTTTATATTCCCTAAGACCATTATATTAGGGAATTTATACATCTAGGGGGTCTATAATTATAAAAAATTATCTAAGTATTAAGGATTCAATTAGATGAAAATTATATACATATAGATAATAATACATTTATGTTATAAAGTATGGGGTGTATTAATTACATTAAAAATAAAAAAGAGTTGTATCATATTTAAGTTTTTAATATGATACAACTCTTTTTTATTATATTAAATTTACTAATCTGTTCTAAGTGCAGTAACAGGGTCTTTTTTTGCTGCTTTCCTTGATGGTATTAATCCACCAATAATAGTAAGAAGCATACTAAGTATAATTAATATTATTGCACTAGGTATAGGTAAGGAAGCATTAACATTATTTACGCCTAATAATGAATGAATAACAGAATTAATAGGAATTAATAATAATAATGAAATTCCAATTCCTAAAATTCCAGAACAAAATCCAATAATAAATGTTTCTGCATTAAATACTTGAGAAATATTGTGTTTTGATGCACCAATAGCACGTAAAATACCAATTTCTTTAGTTCTTTCCATTACAGAAATGAATGTAATAATTCCAATCATAATAGAAGAAACAATAAGTGAAACAGCTACAAAGGCAATTAATACATAGGATATAACATCAATTATTGTAGTAACAGAAGATAATAATATTCCAATATAATCTGTGTAACTAATTTTATCTTCTTCACTTGCAGTTAAATTATAATCTTTAATGCAATCAGAAATAGCTTCTTTATTTTCAAAGCTATCTGTATAAATATTAATTGAAGAAGGAGCATCTAAGCTTATTACACCAAAGGTAGCCATGTTATCATCATAAGTTCCTGTAGATATATATGCATCATAAATTTTAAGCAAAGTATCATTGTTTGGTGATGCTAAATAACTATCAAGCATTGTAGCAAGTTGTAGTTCGCTCATAGTTGATAAATCTTGTGTTAAACCTTGGTTTGGTGAATTTTGAAGGCCGCTTTGCTGCATAGAGTACATCATAGTTTTAAACAAGTTTGCTTTATCAGAAACACCAAGATTTTTTAAGTATTTTTTTGTATCTTCTATTTTTTCATTATCATTAGATGGTGAAAATTCCATTCCATTTAGTATATTAATAGTTGGATTTTCTTTTTGAGCTTTAACAATTTCACTATCATTTGTATATTGTATAATGTAATTAGTAAGAGCTCTTGTATAGCCTAGTGGAGTAGAAATTAATAAATTTTTATCATCATCTTTTGGACGAATAACACCTGTTATTTTTAGTTTTATAGCCTTATTCATTAATTTTTCCATTTCTAGTGTATCTTCTTTTATAGATTTAAATGTGCCATCACTGTTTTTAATAAAGGTATCACATTCAGGAATCATATAAAAATCTTTATTACATATATCTTCATAACTAAAGCTTTTATTTTCAATTGCGATTTCTTCACCATTTTCTATTTTCTTCATTAATTCTTTATATTCAGAACTAGGTAATATACCTAATTGATAAAGTCTATTACTAGAAACTTCATTATTTGAATCTAATACTAGTATAATTTCATTATAAGAATTAGGTCAAGCACCATATAATAAATCATAATTTTCTTTAAGTGTTTCACTTACTGATTCGCCATCTTTACTAGGAAGCAATTCACTAAAGTTATTTAAATTTGAAGCCATTGGTGAAACATTAGCCATTGGAGAGTTTTTACGCATTTCTATCATTGAAGACATAGAGCTATTTTTATCTATAAGTGTACTTCCATCTGTATTTACAAAAGTACCATTTGGATCAGTTGTATAAATACCGAACTTGGTATTATAAGAATATATAATACCATTTTCACCAACATATTTATTAATCTCACTATCAGGATTATCTAAATATTTTTTAAATGAAGTTAAGTTATTTTCAGTAAAACTACTTGTCATTGTAGATGCTATTTTAAAACTAGATCCATTTGAGTAAATTGCATTTAAGTCATGGTTATTATCATGAATTTCTCCTGCCATAGAACCACTAGAAGACATTATATTACTAAGATCAATTGTTTCAGCTTGAATTGATATTGGGTATGATGTCATGGTTTCTTTTTGAATATTGTCAATATAACTATTAACTCCATTACTAAGAGATAAAATTAATGCAATTCCAATTATGCCTATAGAACCAGCAAAGGATGTTAAAAGTGTTCTACCTTTCTTTGTTTTTAAATTATTAAAACTAAGGGATAATGCAGTTGATAATGACATAGATGCTTTACCCATATTTTCATGCTTAGGAGGAGCCATGTTTTTTGTATCAACTTCATAGGGGTTAGAGTCATCTATAATATGACCATCTTTTACTTTAACAATACGATTAGCATATTCTTCTGCTAATTCAGGGTTATGAGTTACCATAACAACTAATCTATCTTTAGCTACTTCTTTTAATAAGTCCATAACTTGAATGCTAGTTTCACTATCAAGTGCACCAGTTGGTTCATCTGCAAGTAATATTTCAGGATCATTTACTAAGGCCCTTGCAATAGCAACACGCTGCATTTGACCACCAGACATTTGATTAGGTTTTTTATGAAGTTGTTTTCCAAGACCTACTTTTTCTAAGGCTTCTTTTGCACGTCTTTTTCTTTCTGATTTTGATATGCCAGAAATGGTTAAGGCTAATTCAACATTTGAAAGAACCGTTTGATGGGGGATTAGATTATAACTTTGAAATACAAAGCCTATAGTATGATTTCTATAAGAATCCCAGTCTCTATCTTTGTACTTTTTAGTAGAAATTCCATTAATAATTAAATCACCACTATCGTAGCGATCAAGTCCTCCAATAACGTTTAATAAAGTTGTTTTTCCAGAGCCACTTGGGCCTAATATTGCAACGAATTCGTTATCTCTAAGATTTAAAGAAACTCCATCTAATGCTGTTTGTTCTAAGTCGCCTGTAACATATTTTTTATATATTTTTTGAATTTGAAGCATACTTTGTTTATTCCTCCTATTAGAATTAAAATTATAACCGCGTTTATTTCAAAAACATTATCCATATTATAGCATTTTTAAAAAATAAATATTATGAAATTTCTGTTAATTGAAAATAAGTACTATATTAATAAAAATAATTAAATCTATAATTTTTAATTGGCAAAGTTATTGCCAAATGAATTAACACTATTAATGATTTTAACGAGTTCTAAAGGGGAGTGGGGTAAATCATTTTCAAGCCAACCTTGAATAACATAAATGCAACCACCAACAGAATATCTTATAAAATAATCCATATTGGATTTAATGAATTTATTTGAATTACCACATAATTTTTCAAAGTCAGCTTTACTAGCAACAGATAAAATTCTCTCTAAGATTCTATTATCATTTTGTTTGCAAAATAAAATTTTACATAAGTCTTTATTTTCGGATATTAATTCAAGAACTCTAAGTAATAGTGAGTTTGAATATTCTTCAACAGGAGTTTCATCTATGTATTTAATAATTAGATTAAATAATTCATCTTCTATAGATTGAAGTAAGTCAAAGCAATCTTTATAATGTGTATAAAAAGTGCCTCTATTTATATCAGCTTTTTTACATACGTCTGTTACAGTAATTTGATGAATGTCTTTGTCTTGTAATAGTTCTATTAAACTATCTCTAATAATCTTTTTAGTATATATAATTCTACGGTTTCCTTTCACACCAGCCATAATTATTCTCCTTATTAAATTATTTTATTTAGATAATTTTAAACATAAGTGTCATTAAATATACAAATTAATTTAAATTGTACATTTAATAACGTTATTAAAAGATGTGATTATTGTCTATAAATATTAAATTTTGTATACTATTTATTGTACTATTAAATGTACATGGTGTCTATTTAATAGCTCTAACTAAAATAAGGAGAGAGGAAGATTTATATGGCGTACATAGAGGTAAAGGATGTATATAAGAGATATAAAATTGGAGAAAATATAGTTGTAGCAAATAATGGTATTAACTTTTCGATTGAAAAGGGAGAATTTGTTGTAATTTTAGGACCAAGCGGTGCTGGTAAATCAACAATTCTTAATATATTAGGTGGAATGGATAATTGTGATGAAGGAAAAATAATAATTGATGAAACAGACATATCAAAGTTTAAGGATAAAGAGCTTACTAAATATAGAAGATATGATGTAGGATTTGTATTTCAATTCTATAATTTAGTTCAAAATTTAACGGCAAGGGAAAATATAGAACTTGCAACGCAAATATCAAATAACTCATTAGATGTAGAGAAAACGATTGAATTAGTTGGTCTTGGACATAGAAAAGATAATTTCCCATCACAGTTATCTGGTGGAGAACAGCAAAGAGTTTCTATTGCAAGGGCAATAGCAAAAAATCCAAAATTATTACTTTGTGATGAACCAACAGGTGCTCTTGATTATAAAACAGGTAAACAAGTTTTAAAAACTTTACAAGATACATGCAAAAAAATGGGAACAACAGTTGTTGTTATAACTCATAATTCTGCAATTGCACAAATGGCTGATAGAGTTATAAAAATTAATGATGCTAAGGTTAGAAGTATGAATATTAATTCTAAGCCTCTTTCAGTTGAAGAAATTGAGTGGTAGAGGTAAATTTCATGGAAAAAAAGTCATATAAAAAATCAATAATAAGAGAAATAACATCATCAAAGGCAAGATTTATTTCAATATTAGTAATAATATTTTTAGGTGTTGCATTTTACTCTGGAATAAAATCAACAAAGCCTGATATGAATAAATCAATAAATAAATTTTATAATTCACAAAACCTTATGGACAGTAAAATTATTTCAACATTAGGATTAGTTGATAATGATTTAGAAATACTTAAAGGTGATGAAAATATATTAGATTTTTATGGAACACATACTATAGATGCTAATTTAACAAATAAAAATAAATTAGTAAAGTTTATGGAATATAATTCTAAAAACAATATAAATAAATTTATTGTAGTAGAGGGAAGGCTTCCAGAAAATCCAGGGGAAATAGCATTAGATGAAAGAGCTTTTAAATTAGATGAAAATTTAAGGCTTGGTGATGAGTATATAATTGAATCTGATGAAGAAACTATGAAATCTTTTAAAGAAGACAAATATAGTGTTGTTGGAATAGTAAAAAGTCCAATATATATTGAAAAGGGTTCAAGAGGGGTTACATCTATCGGAAAGGGAACAATAGATTATTTTGCAGTATTAAATAGTGAAGATATTTCTATGAATGTATATACAGAAATTTATTTAAGATTTAAAAATGTACAAGGTTTAGATACTTATAGTGATGAATATGAAGATTTAATGGAAGAAAATAATAAGTACTTAGAAAATTTATTTGCTAATAGATCAATAAGTAGAGCAGAAGAAATAAGGAATGATTTAAAAAATAAATTTGGAGCAATGTATGAAAGTTTAGGTACACTTGATAGTATAGGAGAAAGTAAATATTATTTCTTTGACAGAACTGATAATCCTGGATATTCAGGATATAAGGATTCTATAAATTGTTTAGGGAATATTGCATCAGTATTACCGGTATTTTTCTTTTTAGTTGCAATATTAATTTGTTTAACAACAATGACTAGAATGGTAGAAGAAAATAGATTAGAGATAGGAACTTTAAAAGCTTTAGGATATAAAGATTTGGAAATATCCTGGAAGTATATAATATATGCTTCAATAGCAAGTATTTTAGGATGTGTTTTAGGAATATTAATTGGATGTTCAGTACTGCCTAGTATAATTAGTAATGCTTATGGAAGTATGTATAATGTACCTAAAATAACGCTTTATTATTACCCAGCATATATAATTCAATCTATGGTTATATCAATTTTATGTACTGTTGGAGCAGCTATATTTGTTATTAAGATTGAGCTAAAGAGTAAGCCTGCCGATTTAATGAGGCCTAAGGCACCAAAGATAGGGAAAAAAATATTATTAGAAAGAATTACACCATTATGGAGAAGGTTAAGTTTTAATTATAAAGTAACTTTAAGAAATATTTTCAGATATAAACAGCGTATGATAATGACTGTATTAGGTATAGCAGGATGCATGGCATTACTTGTAACTGGATTTGGGTTAAAGGATTCTAATTCGGGAATGGTAAATAAAGAATTTGATAAAGTTTGGAAATACGAGGCTATGGTAATATTTAATCCAAATTCTAGTGATGAAGAGGTTAAAGGTTATGAGAATACATTAAATCAAATAAGTGGGTATGAGGATAGTGTAAATATTCATCAAGAATCAATAACATTTAATAAAGAAGGAATGAACAAGCAAATAGCAAGTTTATATGTTCCAAAAGATGTTGATAAATTTAATGATTTTATATTATTAGATGATAGAGTTTCAGGAGAAGTTTATAAATTAGATGATGATGGAGTTATTATTAGTGAAAAGTTAGCTAAGCTTTTAGGGGTATCTGTTAATGATACAATAACATTAAAAAATGAAAGCAATGATAGTTATGATGTTAAGATAAGTAAGATAACTGAAAATTATCTGGGTCATTATGTATATGTATCACCATCATATTATAAAAAAATATTTAATAAGGAACCTATATATAATACTCAATTTATAAACTTTAACAATGATAAAGAAAGTGACGATGAAATTTCTTCAAAGCTTTTAGGGTGTGATAATGTAGCTAATGTTACTTTAAAATCACAAATTCAAAAAACTACAGAGGATTCAAATAATAGTATGAATTTAGTTATGGTAGTAATAATAGTAGCAGCAGGGTCTCTTGCATTTGTAGTTTTATATAATTTAAATAATATAAATGTATCAGAGCGTATAAGAGAATTATCTACTATTAAGGTACTTGGATTCTTTAATAATGAAGTAACTATGTATATATCAAGAGAAAATATAATTTTAACATTACTTGGAGTAATTACAGGGTCAGTATTAGGAAAGTTATTGCATAAATTTATAATTAATACAGCGGAAACAGATACAATGATGATGTATCCAAATATTTCAATTGTTAGTTATATACTATCTGCATTATTAACTATATTATTTTCAGTTATAGTTATGTTTTTAATGCACATTAAGCTTAAAAAAGTAAATATGATTGATGCTTTAAAATCTAATGAATAAAAAATAATAATTTTATATACTTTAAGCTAGGTAATAAAAATTACCTAGTTTTTTTGATTAAAATATCCATTGATTTACTTAAAATTTAAAACTTACTTACTAAATTTTTATTTAATAGTTGTTAATTGTTACAAAAAAATAAAAATATTTGAATATTTTGCGTTAAAGGAATATTATGTATTATATAGATAGTATTTTAATAATGGAGGGATAAATGAGAGGATTGGGAAGTTTATACAAAGTGAAGCTTATAGATATAATTATAATTTTTATGACATTCTTATGCTTTATTGGAACATTATTATTAAATGGATTAAATTTTTATAATTATAGAAAATCACAATTTAAATTAAAGGAAAATGATTTGTATCAATATGCAAGTGAATGTAAAAATTTTGTGGATCAGTATTTTGAGTATAATTTTGAGGTTTTAAATTATTTAAAAAGTTATCCAGAAATATATAATATGAATTGGGATGAACAATATGATTTTTTAAGAGATGATAAAAGGTTTTTTAATTTTGAGCGTTTTATGATTGTTGATACTAATGGGAAGGTGTATTATGCAAATGATGATAAAAATGAAATAAAGGATCAGTCAACGGAAGAGTTTTTTGGAGATGTAATTAATAACGAAAGATTTTTAACTGAACCATTTATCCAAGAGAATGAAAAGATAGCAATTGTAACTTTAAGTGTATCTATATATAAAGATAATGAGAAGGTCGGAGCTTTATGTGGTGTTCTTGATTTAGCTAAAATTTATAAGATGTTTGAGGATAAAAGAGTTGGTACAAATGGATACAGCTTTTTAATTAATAAAAATGGAGATTATATTGCACATAAGAATAATCAGTATATTTTTGAAGATAATAACTTTTTTAAGCAATTAAGTAATGAAGAAAATGATATGAATTTAATAGAAGAAAGAATAAAAAATAATAGTAGAAAATTAATGAAAATCAAACTAGATAATAAGCAATATTATTTAAGTTCAATAGAATTAGATTGCAAAGATTGGAATTTGATGTTTATTATACCTGAATCAGAATTTTTATTAGAATTAAATGATTTTATCTTTTCAGAAGGCTTAGCTATTGTGTTTGGTATATTATTTATTATATTAGGAGTAAGGCTATTTTTTAAAGCTGTAGAAAATCAAAAATTAGCTTATACTGATTCACTAACTAATATTAGTAATAGAGCAGCAATTGATATTATGTTTGAAAAATTAGAATATAATTATAAATCTAGTGTTATAATTATATGTTTTGACTTAAATGATTTTAAATATATTAATGATAATTATGGTCATCATATTGGAGATAAATTGCTTTGTGAATTTGCAAACATAATGTATAAAAGCTTTGGGAAAATAGGCTTTGTAGGAAGAATGGGTGGAGATGAGTTCATAGCTATTTTAAATAATAAAAATATTAATGAATTACAAACAAAGTTTAAGGAAATGGATAAGTTGATTTGTCAATATAATGATAATAGCCTTTATGAAATAAATATATCATATGGATATGAAGTTAGAGAATCAGGAAATACTGTTTCTTTGATAAATATTTATAAAAATGCTGATAAAAATATGTATGATTATAAAAGAGGATATAAGGAATCTAAGGCTTCTTGTATATAAATGTTTTAGAAAAGATTGATTTACATGGTAAAGGTTTAAATAAAAATTTTCTAATAAATATTTTATTCCTCTATTATTAATTTAAACAAAGTTAAATTTATTTCTCATAGATATATATAATTAAATCAAAGAAAATTTTTAAATAACATAAAAAAGTAAAAGTAGCTTTTTTATGTTATTTTTTTATAAGATTTATAGTTATTGATAACTCACACTTAATATTTTATACTAAGTTGTATAAATAATTAAGGTATACGATAAAAAATAATATTAATTTATAGAATACAATAAATATATTTTATTTATTATGTAAATTATAAAAATATAAATTAAGTAGATAGGGGGAAAAGACATGAAATCATTAAAGATTTCCTGTACCGAAAGAACTAGAAATTATTTTTTTACAGATAGAGAAACCATAGAAGTTGGTACAACTGACTACACTGATGTAGCAGCTGCTGTAGTTAATGAAAGTGATATAGAAATTATAAACGATATTTATGATACGAGATTTGGAATATCCATATTTGTTTTAGCTGAAACTAATGAAATTAATGAGGAAATAATAAATAAAGTACATAAAATAATAAATATTAATGAATTAAATGAGGAAAAATTTAGCGAAGAATTAAATAATGCAGCTGATAAATATGAAGAAGAGATGTTACCACCATTTTTTGATGTTTTAAGTGAGTATTCAAGAAGAGGAAATTTACAATTTGCCTGTCCTGGTCATCAAGGTGGTCAATATTTTGTTAAGCACCCAGCGGGAAGGGCTATGTATGAATTTTTTGGTGAAAACATATTTAAGTCAGATATATGTAATGCTGATGTTGATTTAGGGGATTTATTAATACATGAAGGACCAGCTATGTCTGCACAAGCTTATGCAGCAAAGGTATATAATGCTGATAAAACATATTTTGTAATGAATGGAACAAGTACATCTAATTCTGTAGTTATAAATGCAATAGTTTCTCCAGGTGATTTAGTTTTATTTGATAGAAATAATCACAAATCAATATATAATTCAGCTTTAGTTTCATCTGCAGGAAAGCCAGTATATTTAGAAACTTCACGTAATCCATTTGGATTTATTGGTGGAATAGATGCTCATTGTTTTAATGAAGAGTATTTAAGAAATGAAGCAGCTAAAGTTGATAGTGAAAAGGCAAAAGAAAAGAGACCATTTAGATTAGCTGTTATTCAACTTGGAACTTATGATGGAACTATATATAATGCAAGACAAGTAGTTGATAAGATAGGTCATCTTTGTGATTATATTTTATTTGATTCAGCATGGGTTGGATATGAACAGTTTATACCAATGATGAGGGAGTGTTCTCCATTATTATTAGATTTAAAGCCAGATGATCCTGGAATATTAGTTACACAATCTATACATAAACAACAAGCAGGATTTTCACAAACATCTCAAATCCATAAAAAAGATAGCCATTTAAAGGGTCAAAAGCGTTATGTAGATCATAAGAGATTTAATAATGCTTATATGTTATATGCATCAACAAGTCCATTTTATCCTTTATTTGCAGCACTAGATGTTAATGCAAGAATGCAAGATGGAGAAGCAGGAAAAAAACTTTGGGCAGATTGTATAAAGGTTGGTGTAGAGGCTAGAAAAGATGTTTTAGAAAGATGCAAATTATTAAAGCCATTTATTCCACCTGAAGTTAAAGGAAAGTTATGGCAAGATTATTCTACAGAAAAAATAGCAAATAATATTGAGTTTTTTAAATTTTATCCAGGGGAAAAGTGGCATTCATTTGAAGGGTATGGAGAAAATCAATACTTTGTAGACCCTAATAAATTTATGCTAACAACACCGGGAATAAATGTAGAGACTGGGGAGTATGAAGATTTTGGTATACCAGCAACTATTTTAGCAAACTATTTAAGAGATCATAGAGTTGTGCCAGAGAAAAATGATTTAAATTCAATATTATTTTTATTAACACCAGCAGAAAGTACTTCAAAAATGAAGGGACTTGTAGATCATTTAGTAAGATTTGAAAAACTTATAAATGAAGATGCTCCATTAAGTAAAGTTTTGCCTAAGTTATATGCTAAATACGAGAATCGTTATAAGGGTTATACAATAAGACAGTTATGTCAAGAAATGCATGATTTTTATAAGAAAAATGATGCAAAGACTTATCAAAAGTTATTGTTTAGAAGAGAGTATCTTCCAGAATACGTTATGAATCCTAATGAAGCAAATATTGAACTTAAAAGAAATAATGCTAAATTAGTACCTTTAAGTGATATAGTTGGAGAAATAGCATTAGAAGGTGCTCTTCCTTATCCACCAGGAGTATTTTGTGTAGTTCCAGGTGAAAGGTGGAATGTTGTAGCTCAAAGATATTTTTCAATTTTAGAAGAGGGGATTAATAAGTTCCCAGGATTTGCTCCAGAAATACAAGGAGTTTATCTTGAAAAAGAAGATGGTAAGGTAGTAGCTTACGGATATGTTTTAGATAAATAAAGAAATATTGTATACAAAAACTTCATCCTAAAATCTAGGATGAAGTTTTTTGCTTATTGGTAACTATACCAAAAATATCAGCATAAAATAATAATAAACTAATATTTTATAATTAATTATTTAAATGAGAGGAAATAAGGAGTATTATATGGCGATACAATTATTTGTTCCAACCTTTAGAATAGATGAATGTTTAGCTGAAATTAAGGAATGTCTTGAAAAAGGGTGGACAGGAATAGGATATAAAACAGTTGAATTTGAAGAAAAGTGGAAAGCATATACTAGATTAAATAATGCTCATTTTTTAAATTCTGATACAGCTGCGCTTCATTTAGCAGTTAAAGTTTTTAAAATACAAAATGGATGGAATGATGGTGATGAAATAATTTCTACACCATTAACATTTGTATCAAGTAATCATGCTATTATGTATGAAAACTTAAAAGTAGTCTTTGCTGATGTAGATAAATATTTATGCTTAGATCCAAGGGATGTTGAGAAAAAAATTACTGATAAAACAAGAGCTATTATGTTTGTTGGGTTAGGTGGAAATGTAGGGCAATATAAAGAAATAGTAAAACTTTGCAGAAAGTATAATTTAAAGCTTATATTAGATGCAGCACATATGGCTGGAACAAAATTAGATGGAGAAATAGTTGGAAAAGATGCAGATGTAGTATGTTATTCTTTTCAAGCTGTAAAAAACTTGCCTACAGCAGATTCAGGAATTATTTGTTTTAAGAAAAAAGAAGATGATGAATTAGTAAGAAAACTTAGCTGGTTAGGCATTGATAAGGATACTTATGCAAGGGATAAAGGAAATTATAAGTGGAAGTATGAGGTTGATTATTTAGGATATAAATATAATGGCAATTCAATTATGGCAGCTATGGCTCTTGTTCAATAAAGTATTTAGAGGAAGATAATAAATATCGTAGACAATTAGCAAAATGGTATGATGAATACTTTGATAATAGTGAAAAGAAGGTAGAGAAAATAGGAATTTCTGATGGTTGTGAATCTAGCAGACATCTTTATATTATAGCTGCTGATAACAGAGATGAATTAATTACTAAATTAAATGAAAATGGAATTTTCCCAGGAGTTCATTACAGAGATAATACAGAGTATAATGTTTATCCCTGTGAAAAGGGATGTTGTCCATATGCAAAATATATGAGTGAAAGAATAATTTCTTTGCCTTTGCATTTAAGATTGACCAAAGATGATATTAAATATATTTGTGAAAAAGTATTATTATATATTAAATAATAAAAAGGCTGAGTAGTGATTTAACACTCAGCTTTTTTTATTGATAATTTTTTATAATATATTTAATTATAGCTGCTATATTTTGAGTATCAATAATTGATAAATCACTATAGATGGGTAAGGTTAGAATTCTATCGGCAATGTATTTTGAAACAGGCAAGTTATAATTATAAAAATAATTTTTATAACAATTAAAATCTGTAGTAAGTGGATAAAAATATTTACGAGTAAATACATTATATTCTTTTAATTTTTCATACAATAAGTTTCTATCTATACCTAATATTTTTTCATTTATTAAAATTGGAAAATAAGAATAGTTGTGCTTAACACCGTTAATATCATTTAAATAGTATATTCCGGATATATCTTTAAAAGAATTTTTATAAGTTTCTGATATTAATTTTCTTTTTTGTATATTGATATCTATATATTTTAAGTTAGCTAATCCCATTGCAGCTTGAAATTCATTCATTTTTGCATTTTCTCCAACTGAATCAACGGTTTCATATCCTGTTATTCCAAAGTTTTTAAGCATATTTAGAGTATCTGTAAGACTTTTATCCTTATAGGTTAATACTCCCCCTTCAATAGAATTAAAAACCTTAGTAGCATGAAGTGAAAACATTGAGATGTCTCCGAAATTTCCAATTCCAATACCATTTATTTCAACCCCAAAGGCATGTGCAGAATCATATATAACTTTTAAATTATATTTTTTTGCAATTTCATTTATTTTATCTACATCACAAGGATAACCAAATACATGAACTGGTATTATTGCAGAAGTTTTATCTGTTATAAGAGATTCTATTTTATTTACATCAATAGTAAAATCGGTATTATTAATATCGCAAAAAACTGGAGTTAAATTATTAAGAACTATTGCATGAGTTGTAGATGCAAAAGTGAAAGCTGTTGTTATTACTTCACCGGTAAGATTAAGAGCTTTTATTGCTATATCTAAAGCAGAATGACCATTAGTAAATAGTACTGAGTTAGGAACATTTAAATAATTAGATAAGTCTATTTGAAATTTATTATGAATGGGCCCATTATTAGTTAATAAATTAGTTTTCCATATGTCTTTTATAATATCCACATATTCATTTAGAGGAGGTAAACTAGATTTTGTAACCTGAATTTTATTTTTAAACTTGTGCATTTTGTTCACATCCTTGTAGGTTGATTAAATAAACATTAACTTATAAATATATTAAAATAAAATTAGTTTTTTTATATAAGTTTAGAGGGTTCACAATTATAATACTCTAGTCTAATTTACTATCTTATTCCATCTGTTAATTCCATTATTGAATTCACAATTATAATATTCTAGCTTGATTAAAAATGTTAATAAGGATATGAAATTATATTTTTTATTAAGTAAATAGTTATTTATTTTATATAGAAGTAAGTTTATTTATTTGAAGAATCAATTGACTTTAAAAAAGTTTTTTCTAAAGCTAATAAATCTTTTTTTCTTTTTTTTATTTCTTTTACAGGAATACCAGCGTAAACAGTCCAAGGGTTACAATCTTTTAAAACTAAGCAACAAGCACCAATAGCAGCACCTTCTTTTATTGTGATATTTGGCATTATTACAGTTGAAGCACCTATTATTACGTGGCGTTCTAGTACAACTTTTCCACCATGAACATTACGATATTCCATAGGGAGTGTTGGATTAGTAAAGCTTAGTCCAGAATAATCATCAGATTGAGCATATATTGTACCTTTAGATGATATAGCAGAAAAATCTTGCATTTCTATTCCTTCATTTCCTGCAAATAATGAGCAAAATGCAGCAATATGAACATAATTGCCAATTGTTATATTTCCGCTTAATATACAAAAGTCATCTATTCTTGTGTTATCACCAATAGAAATATTTTCGACACCATAAATGCTTGTTTTTTTACTTAACAAAACATTATTGCCTATATGCTTAAAACCAATTTTAGAAAGTTCATCTGTTGAATAAAAGCTACTCATTTATTTATATACCTCCATTTTATAGATGGGATTATTCAATATATAATATGAAAAAAAATAATTTGTGTTAATAAACTAATTAAAATTTAACCTTTTATTATATTCATGATAGAAGGCATTAAACTTTGAATTTATATTATTTTAAAGAGTGCTGTTAATTAGTATCAATAAAAAAATAAATACATATTATGAAGAGGGAAAGAAATGAGTTTTAAGGAGGAGATTTATATATGCTTCCAATTGTTAGTTTTGTATGTTGGAATAGAGCAGGATTGACAGCTAGAAATTTAAAAGAATTATTAAAAAGTACTGATGATTTTGAGTTATATATTGTTGATAGTAATTCAGAAGATGATACTTGGGAATTTCTTAAAACATTAAAGGACGACAGAATTAAAGAAATTAAAAGATTGCACTTTAATTATGGACCTCCATATGCAATAAATTATATAATGTCTAAAAGAAAAAGGGGACAATATTTTTTTCATGTAGATAGTGATTCTTGTGTTATAACAAAAGATTGGATTAGTAAGTTTATGGAAGTAATGAATGTATATCCAGAGGTTGGGGCAGCTTGTACTGTTGGAAATGAAATTTTTAATATATGGGCTAGGGATTATCCTTTTAAATATGTTGAAAGAAATAATGTTGGTATTCAAGAAAGTGGAATTTTATTAGCTGGATATTTATTATGTATAAGACCAGAGCTTATGGATAGATTAGGATATTTTAACGAGGAAACCGGAAGGTGCGATAGTGATTATGCTCGTAGAATTAAAGGGTTTACTGATTATAAGATGGCTTTTGTACCTGATATAATAATAGATCAAACACAGGAATTTAAATGTGAGGAATGCAGTATTAATGGAATTTGTACTGTTAAAAATAAAAATACTACTTGTTTTGCAATTAGAAATGCAAAATATCAAAATTGGAAATTTGATAGATTAACACTTGATAGACAAGAAGAGTTTTTCAATGAAATAAAAAATGGAATAAGAAGCGAATATTGTGCTTCTATACATGATGAAGAATCACTTAAAAATCACTATTATAATAAAGTATGGGCTCAAGAAAACTTTAAGTATTATGTAAATAATGCTAATTAAAATAAGTATATTAGTAATATATGATTAAGGAGGATATTGTGAAAGTAAAAGAATTTATAAAAGATGAAAAAATTTTTAAGTCAGAAAATTTAATAGATTCTCCTAAGATAAGTATAATATTACCTACTTATTGTAGAGGAGATAGTGGATTACTTGAAAGAGCTATAAATAGTGTTATAAACCAAACATTTAAAGAGTGGGAACTTATTATAGTTGATGATGGTTCGGTAGATTCTACAAGAAATATAGTAGAAAATTATATGAAAAATGATAATAGGATAGTTTATATAAGAAACGATATTAATTCAGGAATACCAGCAATAAGGGTTAATCAAGGTGTAAAACGTGCAAGAGGAAAATATATAGCTTATCAATTTGATGATGATAGGTGGCATGACTATGCACTAGAGGTTTTATACAATAAAATAATAACTTTAGATGATTTAGCTTTTGTATATGGAAAGTGTAAGGGAATTGACCTTACTAGAAATGGCGAGATTATTTATATAGGAATAGAGTTTAATGAACAATTAATCAATCAATTTAATTTTATTGCAAATAATAGCGTATTGCATTCAAAGGAATTGTTATATTTGTATGGAGGATACGACTGTCATATTGCTATGAGAAGATTGTGTGACTGGGATTTATGGAGAAGACTTTCTAAAAAGGTAAAAATGAATTTTATAGATGAAGAAATAAGTATTGTTGAAGCTGGGAATAAAGATGCAGTTGGAGTTATATATAATCTTAATAGAGATGTTGTAGATGAAAGAGTGTTAATTGATAGATCAGATATTTTAGATTTAAATAATATAGAAGAATATGAACTTGACAATGCAGATATTACACAAAATATTAATATTGCAAATAGATTATTAAATAAAGATATATTATTATGGCATCAAAAAATAAATAAAATATAAATTTAAATTATAAATAACAAAGGAGCTGTATCATATTGAAGTTTTTTTAATTTAATATGAATATAACTCCTTTTCAAGTATAAATTTTTATTCAAATACTTTTAATAAGTTATTTTGATATAAATACTTTAAAAAGATTAGAAACTATAAAACTTGAAATTTTAATTATCTACATTAGAAAATCCAGAAAAAAAGTCAAAATTTTTTTTAGCAGAAATATAATTATAAGGATGATTTTTTCTAGACTCTTCATCGTGAATTGATGCACTATATAAAGGTATATTTCCAAGAGATATATTATTTATATATTCTTCAGTTTGTTTTATGGCTAATGGAATAAATGAAGCATTAGGATATACTTTCCTATAATTTACAGTACAACATTCACTGTCAATTGATTTATCAAAAGGACATGTTGCTTTAGATATACATTCTGAGCAAGAAACTTCGCTTCGATAGTCATTAAAAAAATCCATGGTTATTCCAGTTTTATATTTAGTAAATTGATTTATTCTTCTAGATATTTCAAGGTCTGCACCACAGCTTTCTTCATTAAAGTATCCTAATAATTCTAAAATTTCAGGAGTCATATATAAACAGCTTCCAATTACAAAGTTTGTATATACACAAGTGCTATTATTTAATGTAGTTTTTGGGAAAGAAGTTAAATAATTATTAAAATAATCCTTAGTAACAGCACCTATTAAGCCTAAATCATTAAATATTAAAGCTGTATTTTGAAATTTTTTTATCCAATCTGGGTCTGTAATTAATGTGTCGTTATCTAAATGTATAAAAGGCTGATATTTTTCACGTTTACTTAATGAATAATTTACTGCATATATTCCACCATAATTTTTATCAAAGTGTTTTTTAAATTTAATTCTATCATCCTTAAGAGATTTAATATATTCCCATATACCATCAGTAGAACCGTTATCTACAATTGATAAATCAAAATCATCATTTGTTATATCTAATAATGCCTTTAAATTAGCGGCAACAGCACTATTACGATTAAATGATATAAAGGATATAAGTGGTTTAACCATCATATAACCTCCCTTAAAAATAATTAATTATTATATGATATGAATTAATTATTATAATGGTGTTTTGCATAATAGTTATGGTGATAGCTATTACTAGTATAAATCGTATGTATTAAAAGTATATTAATATAAAAGATATTGGGAGGTTTATTGTTGAGTAATAACGATTTTACAAGTATAAAAAATAATGAAGAAAAAATTTATTATAATAATATTGTTCTTGAGTCAATAAAAAGAAAGGATATAGAATTAATACGTACTTGGAGAAATAATGAAAATAATAATAAAGTATTTTTCAATAATAGTTATATAACTGTGGAAGATCAAAATAAATGGTATGATAAATATAAAAATAATAATAAAGATATAATGTTTATAATTTATAATGAGAATATGCCAGTAGGAACAGTAGCTTTATATGATATTGATTATAAAAATAATACAGCTGAATTTGGTAGGCTTTTAATAGGTGATTTAAATAGTAGGAGAAAAAATATTGGGTTTATTGCAACTAAGGCTTTGTGTGAGTATGGATTTAATAATTTAGGGCTTAATAAAATTATTCTTGAAGTGTATAAAGAAAATATTAAGGCATTTAATCTTTATAAAAGAGTTGGATTTAAATTTGTTAAGGAAATAAATAATGAAATTATTTTAATGGATATTTATAAGGATAAATAAAAAATAATATAGTTTAAAAATAGTCTGTATCATAATTTTTATAAAAAAGTGTGATATAGACTTTATTAAATTAAATATAATTTAATGAAAATAATAGTGAAGAGGGAAAAGGTGAAGGTAAAAGAATTTATTAAAAATGAAGTTATTTATTCATCAGATAATTTAATAAAAAATCCTATAGTAAGTATTATATTGCCTACTTATTGTAGAGGTGATAATGGACTTTTAAAAAGGTCAATCAAATCTATATTAGAACAAGAATTTACTGATTGGGAACTTATCATAGTTGATGATGGTTCTATAGATTCTACAAAAGATATAGTAAAAAGCTTTATGAAACAGGATAATAGAATAGTTTATATAAGAAACGAAATTAATTCAGGTCTTCCAGCAATAAGAGTTAATCAAGGAATATTACATGCTAGGGGGAAGTATATAGCCTATCAATTTGATGATGATTATTTGTATTCAAATATGTTAATGGATTTATATAGAGAAATAAAAAAATTAAATGAAGCTTCGGTTGTTTATGGAAAATGTAAAATTATTAATTCGATTAAAAAAATAGAAAATCAATTTGGGAGAGAGTTTAATAAATCTATTATTGATAAGGCAAATATAATACCGAATAATGCTGTACTTCACAATAAAGAAATTCCATATTTATATGGTGGATATGAGTGTAGTATTCCATTTAGAAGATTAAGTGATTGGGATTTATGGAGAAGGTGGGCAAATTACGTTCCCTTTATTTATGTAGATAAATTTGTTAGTGTAGTTGAAATTGAGCATGAACATTCATTAACGAGAACATGTAATGTTTATAAAAATTTGCTTGAAGAAATGCAAAAGATTAATAGGTGTAATGAACTTAGTTTATATAATATAAATGAATATGAAATTGATAATATTCAAATTATTAATGATAAAGAATTAAGAAAAAATATTATTGATTATGATATTTTACCTTGGTATAAAAATCATAAACTTTAAGTATAAATAAAACAAATTTAAAAAGATAGTAGATATATTTAGTGCTACTAAATATATCTACTATCTTTTTATTTAATATATAAATAATGCACTATCTATTTTTTAAATAAATTAACTCCTCTTTTAGGCTGAGGTACTATATAAATACCTAAACTTAAAGCTTTTATTCCAAGGTTAGATGTGATATCAATTGTCAAATTAGAAGGGTTTTCTGATGTAATAATTGGAGCACCAGTAGAAGTCATCACATCTGAATTACTTCCAACAACTGTTACAATTTGACTACCTACTCCTGTATGATTAGGATTGCTTGTATCTCCAACAAAGGCAAGTAAATTCCAAGGTTTACCGTCTGTATGATGTATTTGAGACTCAGCAATTGGTGTAGTAATATCTGTAGCAGTTTCAACATTTGATATAGCAAAAGCGAAGTTGTATATAGGGTTACCAAAAGAATTAGTAACGCGTATATTAGTTAAAGTTAGTCTAATTGTACTTTGGGTTGGATACATAGTGTGAATTTGAAGAGCTACATTACCAGGTATTTCAGTATAATTTAATGTACCAAATGGTGAGTTTATAGAAGATACTGTTGTTGGATTTAGGGAATAACCATTTCCTAGTAATGTAGTATTTTTAATATCAAAGGTTAATGTTAAGCCATTTTCAAGCGGTACCTTTATATCAGTTAAAGAAGTATCAATGTCAAGATACGTATTCTTCCAATCTATCCAGCCTATTATTTCAGCAAGAGGACCAGAACCATATTTAGCATAAGATACAGGTAAATTTAGCATAATACCCTCCTTTAATTTATTTATCAAATATGTTCTATTTAAGTGAACATAATTATTTTATTAAATTGATTCAATATATTTAATTTAATAATCTATACAATACAATTTATGAAATAAATTAAAAAAAGTGAATGTTTAATTATTATTAGAAGAGTATTATATTATATGATATAAAATATAAATATATAAATTATAAGAGGTGAAAATATGACTAGAGAATTATACAAAAGATTAAATGAAGCTCTAAATAACAATAGAAATGTTTATATGGTAACTATTGTTAGATGCAAGGATGATAACTATGTAGGAAAAAAATTTTTGAAAATTGATGAAGAAATAATAATCGAAGATAAGGAAAATGAAGAGTTTTATAATAGTCTTATAAGCAAAATTAAATTTAATGATTTAAGAAATATAGTAAAAGTTGGGGACAATATTGAAATTATTATAGAAAATATTATATCAAAACCTAATCTTATAATTTGTGGTGGAGGACATATATCTTTTGAATTAGCAAGTATAGCAAAAATGTTAGAGTTTAATATAACTGTTATAGATGATAGAGAAGAATTTGCAAATAGAGAAAGATTTAATTGCGTTGATGATATAATATGTGATAGTTTTGATAATGCATTAGATAATATAAAATTTAATAGAAATTCTTATTTTGTTGTTGTTACACGAGGACATAGGGATGATCAAGAATGTATTGAAAAAATATTAAAAAATGAATTTAGTTATGTAGGAATGATAGGCAGTAAGGCAAAGGTAGCTAGTTGTATAAGTCAATTATTAGAGAAGGGTTATACTAAAGAAGAGATAAATGGAATTAATGCTCCAATTGGTATTAGTATAGGAGCTAAAACTCCAGCTGAAATAGCTGTGAGTATTATGGCACAAATTATTCAAGAGAAAAACAGTACAAATATATCAAATATTGATGACGAGATATTAAAAGAGATAATTTTTAACAAAGATGATAAGGTATTAGTTAGCATTTTAGAAAAAAGAGGGTCATCTCCAAGAGGGGTTGATGCTAAAATGCTCATAAAAAATGACAATAGTTTTATAGGAACTATAGGCGGGGGTATAGTTGAAAATGTTGCCTATAAAAAAGCAATAGAGGTTTTAAAGAGTAAAAAATCATATGTTGAAATTTATGATTTATCTAATTCGAAAGCGGCTAAATTGGGTATGGCTTGTGGAGGAACTATTAAAGTACTATTTGAATATATATCATAAATACGAAAAATAATAAATATTTTAATAAAAATGTTCACAAAATAAAAAATGTATGTTAAAATAATCACATAAATTAAAGCGTACATTAAATATTTTAAAGTGAACATTGTTCGTTAAATATTTATTGTTATGGAGGGACGTATAATGAAAACTGGAAGTATTTATGAATTAGAAGGAAGAGTACCTTTAAAACAAGCTATTCCGTTAGGAATTCAACATGTATTAGCAATGTTTTTGGGAAATGTATCACCATTGATTATAGTATGTGGGCTTTTAAACATTCCTTTAGAAACAAAATCAATATTAATTCAAAATTCAATGTTTGTGGCAGGTGTTGCAACATTAATTCAATTATATCCATTCCTTAAAATAGGAAGCGGGTTACCAGTAGTTATGGGGACAAGTTCTGGGTTTATAGGAACTCAAAATGCTATAGGTGTAACATATGGATATTCAGCAATAATGGGGGCTTCTTTAGTTGGTGCTTTATTAGAAATAGTTTTAGGGTTTTTTATTAAGCCACTAAGAAAATTATTTCCTCCTATAGTAACAAGTTTGGTTGTTATTTCAATAGGACTTTCATTACTTCCAGTAGGGATTAAATATTTTGCAGGTGGATCTGGTGCATCTGACTTTGGTTCACCAAAGCATTTATTAGTAGGAACAGTAGTAATTTTAATAATAATAATATTACAAAATTTCACTAAAGGATTTATAAAAACATCAGCTATTTTAATAGGAATAATAGTTGGATATATATTATCAATAATGATGGGAATGGTTGATTTTACAGCTGTAAAAGAAGCTTCTTGGATAAGCTTACCTAGACCATTTACTATGGGATTTGAATTTAGATTAGATGCAATAATTTCAATGGCAATAATGTATGTTGCAACTACAGTAGAAACAATAGGTGATATTTCTGCAATAGCAATTGGGGGACTTGATAGAGAAGCGACGGATAAAGAGTTATCAGGTGGTGTTGTGGCAGATGGTTTTTCAAGTCTTATAGCAGCTATATTTGGAATAGCTCCAAATACTTCATTTAGTCAAAATGTTGGACTTGTTGCTGTAACTAAAGTTGTAAATAAATTCGTTATTATGACTGGTGCTGTATTCTTAATTTTAGCAGGATTTTTCCCAAAATTAAGTGCAATACTTTCTGTAATGCCACAATCTGTACTTGGTGGTGCAGCAGTTATAATGTTTGCTATGATTTTTGTAAGCGGATTACAATCATTATTTAGAGAAAAATTAGATGGTAGAAATGCTTTAATAGTTGCATTAGCTATAGGAATTGGAGTTGGAATAGGTAATGTTCCAGAAGCTTTAGCACAATTGCCAACTTGGATTAGCAATATATTTGCACAAAACGGTATAATAATGACATTTGTTATAGCAACTATTTTAAACTTAATACTGCCAAAAAATAAAGAAAAGGTCGAAGCAGTAAGTGCATAAAAGTTTTATAAAGAGGGCTACATCAGAAAAAATGATATAGTCCTCTTATATATTTATAGGAGGAGAGAAAAAGTGTTTAGTATAAGAAACTATGTAGTAGCAGAAAGTTTAGAACAAGCTTATGAATTAAATCAAAAAAGAAATAATGTTATATTAGGTGGAATAGGTTGGCTGAAAATGGGTGGAAGAAATATTCAAACTGCCATTGATTTATCAGCTTTAGGATTAGATAAAATTGAAGAAGATAATGAATGTTTTAAAATAGGATGTATGTGTACACTTAGACAATTAGAAACTAATGAATCATTAAATTCATATTTTGATGGAATAATAAAAAAGTCAGTTATTCATATAGTAGGAGTTCAATTTAGAAATTGTGCTACTATTGGGGGGAGTGTTTACTCAAGATTTGGGTTTTCAGACATATTAACAGCACTTTTATCTTTAGATACTTATGTAGAATTATTTAATGGAGGAATTATTCCGCTTTCTGATTATAGAAATATGCCCTATGATAATGATATTTTAGTAAGAATTATAATAAAGAAAGATAATAGAAAAGCCGTATATTTAACTCACAGAAATACTGCTACAGATATTCCTACTTTAGCAGTTGCAGTATCAAGATTAGATAGCAGATGGAATATAGTAATTGGTGCTAGACCACAAAAAGCCATGAATGTAAATTCAGCAGAGCTTTTAAGTGAAGTTCCAACTCAAGATGAAGTTGACAGTGTAGTTGAATATGTTATTAAAAATGTAAAGTTTGATAGCAATATGAGAGGAAGCAAAGAATATAGACAAATATTAGCTAAGGTATTTATAAATAGAGCAATAAGTGAAATTACTGGAGGAAATTATGGAAATTAAATTATGGATAAACGATAAACTTTTTCAAGATGATGTAGATGCAGATATGTTATTAATTGATTATGTAAGAAGCAAAGGATTCTTTAGTGTAAAAAGGGGCTGTGAAACGGCTAATTGTGGTTTATGTACTGTTCATTTAGATGGAAAACCAGTTTTATCATGCAGTACTCTTGTAATGAAAGCAAATGGAAAAAAGGTAACGACTCTTGAAGGTTTAAAGGAAGAAGCAGAAGAGTTTGGAAACTTTATGGCAGACCAAGGAGCAGAGCAATGTGGATTTTGTAGTCCAGGTTTTGTAATGAATGTATTAGCTATGAAAAAGGAGTTAAAAAATCCTACTGAAGATGAAATTAAACATTATTTAGCAGGAAATCTTTGTAGATGTACAGGTTATATGAGTCAATTAAGAGCAATTAAGAATTTCTTAGAAGCTAAAAGGGAGGATTAAAACATGAAGTATGTTAATAAGGGAATAAGAAAAAAAGACGCTATGTCGTTACTTACTGGTAAGCCAGTTTATACAGATGATATAGCACCAAGCAATTGTTTAATAGTTAAAGTGCTTAGAAGCCCTCATGCTCATGCTTTAATAGAAGATATAAATATATCTATTGCAAGTAAAGTTCCAGGAATAGAATGTATATTAACATATAAGGATGTTCCACAAAAGAGATTTACAACAGCAGGACAATCATACCCAGAACCTAGTCCATATGATAGATTAATTTTAGACAAAAGACTTAGATGTGTTGGAGATCCTGTTGCTATAGTTGCTGGAGAAAATGAAAAAGCTGTTAATAAAGCATTAAATTTAATAAAGGTAAAATATGAAGTTTTAGATGCAGTTTTAGATTTTAGAGAATCTTTAGACAATAAAGTTATAGTTCATCCAGAGGAAAACTTTGTTGCGTTAAATGATTGGATTAATGCAGACCAAAATAGAAATATATGTTCAAAGGGGGGCTTTACTCATGGTGATGTTGAAGAAGAATTAAGCAAATGTGCCCATATAATAGAACAAACTTATCATACTAAAGCAAACAGCCAAGCAATGATGGAAACTTTCAGAGCATTTACTGAACTTGATACATATGGAAGATTAAATATAACAAGTGCAACGCAAGTTCCTTTCCATGTAAGACGTATATTAGCTAATGCATTAGATATTCCAAAATCTAAAATAAGAGTAATTAAGCCAAGAATAGGTGGAGGATTTGGAGCAAAACAAAGTGTTGTTGCAGAAATATTCCCAGCTATAGTTACAATGAAAACTGGAAAACCTGCTAAGATGGTTTATACTCGTGAAGAAAGCATGACTAACGGAAGTCCAAGACATGAAATGGAGATTAAAGTAAAATTAGGTGCTGATGAAAATGGTATAATTAAAGCTATAGATATGTATACTTTATCTAATGCTGGAGCATATGGAGATCATGGACCAACTACTGTAGGATTATCAGGACATAAATCAATGCCACTTTATAATGGAGCAAAGGCATACAAGTTTGAATATGATGTTGTTTATTCTAATACTATGGGGGCAGGAGCTTATAGAGGATATGGAGCAACTCAAGGTTTATTTGCTTTAGAATCAGCAGTAAATGAGTTAGCAGATAAGCTTAATATAGACCCTATTAAATTAAGAGAAATGAATATGGTAGCAGAAGGACAAATAATGCCAGCATATTATAATGAACCGGCAAATAGTTGTGCTTTAGATAAGTGTTTAGCAAAAGCTAAGGAAATGATTGATTGGGATAATAAATATCCATGTAGAGATATGGGGAACGGAAAAGTAAGATCAGTTGGTGTAGCTATGGCTATGCAAGGTTCAGGAATATCATCAGTAGATACTGCAGCAGTTGAAATAAAGCTTAATGATGATGGATTCTATACATTAATGATTGGTGCTGCTGATATTGGTACAGGCTGTGATACAATATTAGCACAAATGGCGGCAGACTGCTTAGATTGTGATATAGATAATATTATAGTACATGGTGTTGATACAGATCAAAGTCCATATGATACAGGTTCATATGCATCAAGTACAACATATATAACAGGTGGAGCAGTTATTAAAACTTGTGAAAAAATGAGAAAAAGAATAATTGAAGAAGCTTCAAAAGCATTAAATTGTTCAACTGAAAATTTAGAATTTGATGGTAAAAAAGTTTATTCAATAGTTGATGAAAAAGAAATAACATTAATTGATATTGCTAATAATACTTTAGTTGGTGGTTTTAGAACAATAAGTGAAAGTGAATCACATTATTCAGAGGTTTCACCACCTCCATTTATGGTTGGAATTGTAGAAACTGAAATTGATAAATTAACAGGAAAAGTAGAAATAATTGATTATGTTGCAGTTGTAGACTGTGGAACTGTAATAAATCCTAATTTAGCAAGAATTCAAGCAGAGGGTGGAATAGTTCAAGGTATAGGAATGGCACTTTATGAGGATATTACTTATACTAAAAAAGGGAAGATGAGAAATGATTCATTCCTTCAATATAAGATACCTACAAGACTTGATGTTGGTAATATTAGAGTTTGTTTTGAAGAAAGCTTTGAACAAACAGGACCATTTGGAGCTAAATCTATAGGAGAAATTGTTATAAATACACCATCTCCAGCAATAGCACATGCAGTATATAATGCAACTAAAGTTAATATAAGAGATTTACCTATAACATCAGAAAAAATAGTTATGGGAATGCTTAAAAACTCAAAGTAAAATTAATCATTAACAATCAATAAATATAAATTGGGCTATATCTAAATAAATTTTTATATAATTAAAGGAGTTGTATCTATATTGAGTTAAAAACTTTCAATATGATACAGCTCTATTAATTTTTTATATATTTATTAATTTTTATTTAAAGGAGAATTATTTATGAAAATTAATTTAATACTTTTAGCAGCAGGAAATAGCAAAAGATTTAATGGAAATAAATTATTAGCAATATATAAAAATAAGTCAATGTATATGTATATAGTTGAAAAAGTACTTAATTTAAAAATAAATAAAATAATATGTGTAACTCAATATGAAGAAATAAAAAATTCGTTATTAAATACTAATATTGATGTTGTTATAAATACTAAAAGTGATTTAGGAATTTCTAATTCTATAAAATTAGGAATTAATTTTGATAAAAATGTTGATGGATATATGTTTATGGTATGTGATCAGCCTTTTATATCTGTAAAAACATTAAATTTAGTAATAGATAATTTTGTAAGTGGTGATAAAGGTATAGTTTGTGTTGGATGTGGAAACAATAAAGGTAACCCAGTAATATTTTCAAAAAAATATATCAATGAGTTATTATCATTAGAAGGAGACAACGGAGGAAAGAAAGTAATAAATAATAATTTAAATGATTTAAAAATAGTAAAAATTGATAATGAAATTGAATTAGTTGATATAGACACTCAAGAGAAACTTAGAAGTTTAACTTAAATTTAATTAACTAAATTAAAAATTTAAAAAATAAATAAAAACTTTTAAAAATAGTGTTGACTTTTGTCTAAAAATAATGTATCATATGAAAAGTAGTCAGCAAGACATATGCAAGGCCCCTTGGTCAAGCGGTCAAGACACCACCCTTTCACGGTGGTAACAGGGGTT
>NZ_CAJURG010000014.1 GCF_910588715.1 uncultured Clostridium sp. | reverse complement strand
AGCAACGCCCTTCTAAGGCGTGGGCCAGGAGTTCGAATCTCTTAACACGCACCATATTTGGTTTACTAGCTCAGTCGGTAGAGCACTTGACTTTTAATCAAGGTGTCCGGGGTTCGATTCCCCGGTAAGCCACCAAAAAAGGAAACTCTAATGAGTTTCCTTTTTTGCTTTATCTATTATTAAAATATTGTGCCATTTCTTCAGGTGTATTTTTCATGCCTCTTTTATACCATTCGTCACACCAACCAAAAATTAAATAAGCAACAGTTACTTTAGAATAAGCAATTACATCTGGATCATCTTTTTTATAATCGTGTAATAATAAAATATTATCTATAAGTAAATGTTGAAGATTTGATTTATATAATAAATCTATTATTTCTTTATTTTTCTGAAAAAAGCTAAAAACTTGATAACCAATATTTTCATCACCACTCCAATTTGAGTGCCATTCTTCAAATAATCCTTTTAAGTAATACTGAACAATTTCAACTTTGTTTTTAAAATTACGATAAATAGTAATATGTGAAAGACCAGCCTTATCAGTAATATTTTTATTTGTAATCTTATCAAAATCCTTTTTTTTCATAAGTAAAATCAATGCTTCTGCAATACATTCTTTTGAAAATTCACTTTGTAATTCCATTGTTATAATTTACACTCCTTTCTAACAATAATCATTTATTATATTGTTTTTGTCCTAAAATATCTAATATAATGGACATGTTAGAAATGTAACATCATTTATATTCTTAGTCAAGAGGAGGAGAAAAATGGCTTCTAAAAAAATATGGTTAATAATGATTTGTATAGTTTTGATAGGAATTATAATTGGCAGATTAGCAGTTAGAGGATTTTTAAATTTATTAATGGGTGGAACATTATTTGGAGGTAATTTTTTATGAAGAAAGAAAATAAAAGGGGGAGAGGAATGCTTATATTTATTTGTATAGTAGTATTTTTGATTTCTATTATAATTGGGATAGTTTCAAAATTAGCAATTCAGCCATCATGGGCAAAGAAATATTCAGTAAAATGGAGTGATGACTTAGGAACTCTTTATAAAGATATTTCCTATGATGATGGAGAAGCAAATAAATTTGATTTATATTTACCTAGGGATAACTCAAAAGAAAGCTACGGATTAGTCGTTTATTTACATGCAGGTGGATTTACACAAGGTGATAAATCTGAAGATGTAGAAATGCTTTCTTGGTTATGTAGTAAAGGTTATGTGGCAGCTGGAATTAATTATACTTTAAAAAATGAAACAAATAATAAAAGTGTTTTATCACAATCAAATGAAATAAAAGACGCAATACCAAAGGTTATAGAAGTGGCAGAAAAGTATGGATATCATATTAATGAAATGGGAATAGCTGGAGGTTCAGCAGGACATTGCTTAGCAATGATTTATGCTTATAGAGATGCTTCATCTTCTAAGGTTCCAGTAAAATTACTATTTGGAGCAGTTGGTCCATCAAGTTTTTATGCAGAAGACTGGGATGTATATGGATTTGATAGAGATACAGAAGAAGCAAGGGAAGGAGCAGCTAATCTGCTTGGAGTTATGGGAGGAGTTAAGCTTACAAAAGAAATGATTGAAGATGGATCTTATATAGAAAAATTAAAACCAGTATCAGCAGTTATGTGGGTAAATGAAAATGCAGTTCCAAGTGTAGTTGCTTATGGAAAATATGATAAGGTACAACCATTTAAAGGTTCACAAAGATTGTTAGAAGCATATAAAAATTATAATGTTGATTATAAATATTTTGAAGCATCTCATTCTGGGCATGGACTCCAAAATGATAATAAGGTTTTTAAAGAATACATGGAAGCTGTAGAAGAATATTTAGATAAATATATGCCTGTGGAAAAATAGAGTTATAGATTTTTATGTGTTTTAAGTAAGGGTGGAGAAGGTGAAAAAGATATTTAAGGTAATTGGAGTTATGATATTAATAATTATTTTATTATTTATTGGATTAATTTCTATTATATCATTTGTACCAGCAGTTCCTAAAAATTATACAAATGACGTGAAAACAGGAGGTGATATTGAAAAGAAATATCTTGCTATTGGAAGTTATGATGTTAAAGATATTAAAATTAAGGCGACAGAATTAACAAAATATAATTATGTTTATTATCCTGAAGAATTAGAAACTGCTGATAAAGAGTATCCAGTTGTTATTGTTTTAAACGGAACAGGTATTTTACCTGAAAAATATAAAGCGTTATTTAAACATTTGGCATCTTGGGGATTTATAGTAGTTGGTAATGATGATGGAAGTACGGGATTTGGTAAATCAGCCGATGAAACAATGGATTATATTATAAAAGAGAATAGTGATGAAAATAGTGTATTCTATAGAAAGATTGATTTAAATAATATTGGAATAACTGGACACTCACAAGGTGGAGCTGGGGTATTTACTACAATATCAGTTATGGAGCATAAGGATAAATATAAAACTGCAGTTGCATTATCTCCCACACATGAGAAAACAGCTCTTTCTTTTGGATGGAACTATGATTTAACTAAAATAAATATTCCTGTATTAATGATTGCAGGAACACAAGGGGATTTTGAAACTAAATTGGTTATACCAGTTGAAAATATGATTGATATGTATAATAAAATACCATCATCAAAAGCGATGATGAGAAGAATAGGTGCAGAACATGGACAAATGTTATATTCTTCAGATGGATATGTAACAGCATGGTTTATGTGGAAACTACAAGATGATGAAGAAGCATCAAAAGCATTTATTGGAGACAATCCTGAAATGCTTAATAATAAATTTTATCAAGATCAAAAAATAACTCTAAATATTAATGAAACATTATTAAAATAAAAAGGAGCTCAATAGAGTTTCTTTTTATTTTAATAATTGTACAAAAGTTTTTATTTTAATGACATTGGCAACTGAAATTAAAAATTCATATTATATTATGAATTGCTTTTTAGGAGTGTAATGTGAAAGATAAAGATTATAATGAAAAAGATAATTATAATAATGAAAATATAGATGAATATATTACAAACGTTGAAGTTAATTTAGGAAATATGGAAAAAGTAGCGGTTGCTTTTTTAGTAGCTGGTTATTCGAATTATATATATGCTGCTAATTTAGACATATTAGATGCACAAGACAGAAATAATACTGGGGAAACCTCAGAAGAGGCATTTTTGTTTAGTCAAAAATTAGTTTTGTTAGGATATATACTTTTATGGATAGTTGCATCTGCAAGAGCAAATATAAAGGAAATAAGCAACATTTATAATAATGAAAGAAATGATATAGCTGCATATCAAAATGTTGCTAATTCCTATGCTTTAAGTATATTTGCAAATGTGATGAGATTAGAAGCTTTTAATAAATTATATCAAGATGTAAAATTAGAAAAGCCAAATGAAGAAGATGGTTAAATTTATTCTTCATCTTGAAGAGCATCATACCCTTCTTCATTAGTTCTAATTTTTATTACATTTTCTATATTTTCTATAAATATTTTACCATCGCCAATTTTACCTGTATATAATGCTTTTTTAATAACTTTAACTAGTGTATCTACAGGAATCTTACATACAACAATTTCTACTTTTACTTTAGGCAATAATGTAACTTCTAAAGGAACACCTCTATAAAAATCAGTAGAACCTTTTTGCATTCCATATCCTAAAACATTAGTTACTGTCATTCCAGTAATACCTAACTTATCTAAAGCTACCTTTAATATTTCAAATCTATCTTTTTTAGTTAGTACAACAATTTTAGTAAATTTAGCATCTGACTTAGATGTATTATAAACTACTGGTATTGTATCTATATTATTAGTTGTAGTATTATTATCATTATTAGTAGTTACTTCAAGTGATTCTGTATTATAAGAATAGTTTATAGGCATAAAATCAGCATAACTGCTTTCAAGACCATGTTCTTGTTTATCAAGTCCTTCAATTTCTTCTTTTTCAGAAACACGAAGACCAACGGTGTGTTTAATTATTAAAAATACAATAGTCATAGTAATTGCTACCCATACAATAACAGATATAACACCTAATAATTGAACACTTAAAAAACTAAATCCTCCACCATAAAATAGTCCTCCATCAACGGCAAATAATCCGGTTAATATTGTTCCAAGACAACCACATACACCATGAACAGATACTGCACCTACGGGATCATCTATTTTAAGTTTCTTTTCTATAAATTCAATTGCAAATACAACTGCAAAACCAGCAATAAGTCCTATAAAGAAAGCACCAACAGGAGTAACCATATCGCAACCAGCTGTAATAGCAACAAGACCTGCTAAAGAACCATTTAAAGTCATAGAAACATCAGGTTTTTTATATCTAATCCAAGTTATTATCATAACTGTTACTGTAGCTGTAGCTGCAGCCATGTTAGTAGTCATAAATATGCTACTTGCAGATAATATTGAATCATTTCCTGTCATTGAAACAGTAGAACAACCATTAAATCCAAACCAAGCAAACCAAAGAATAAATACTCCTAAAGCACCTAGTGTTAAACTATGCCCTGGTATAGCGTGAGCAGTTCCATCTTTAGAATATTTCCCAATACGAGGACCTAAAATTTTAGCACCAATTAAAGCGGCAACACCACCAACCATATGAACAGCAGTAGAACCGGCAAAGTCATGAAATCCCATTTGAGATAAGAAGCCACCACCCCAAATCCAGTGACCAGAAATAGGATAAATAACTGCACTAATTATTAAACTATATAAACAATAAGATGAGAACTTTGTTCTTTCTGCCATTGCTCCAGAAACTATAGTGGCAGCAGTAGCGCAGAAAACAGTTTGAAATATTACAAAAGCAAAGGTTGGAATTGAACTACTATAATCACCTTGAATAAAAAAGTCTATTCCACCTACAAGAGAACCATCACCTGCAAACATAATTCCAAAACCAATAAACCAAAATACTACGGTTCCTATAGCAAAATCCATTAAGTTTTTCATTATTATATTTCCGGCATTTTTGGCCCTAGTAAAACCTGTTTCTACCATTGCAAATCCTGCTTGCATAAAAAATACAAGAGTTGCCCCAAGCAATGTCCAAATTGTATCTAATGCTGAATACATAAATACGCCCCCTTTAAATAATTTATAACATTAAAATTAAAATATTTATTCTACACTAAATAAAAGTTCAGAGTAAGTTGGAAGAGTCCAATGTTCTTTACTTATTAATGTTTCAAGTTCGTCAACTACTCCGCGTAAGTGTTGCATATTAATAAATATTGACTCTCTATAATATTTTGCCATTTCAAATAAATCTGAATTATTTTTTGAATTTAATACAGAAGTTTCTAAAACATCAAGTTTTTTATAAAGGCAATTACCAAGTCTTGATAGACTTTCAAGTAATTTTTCTTCTAATTCACAAGAAAGTGTAGGTGCAAGTTGTTTTTTATTATTTGCAATTGAAGCAATTTCGCCTTGATAACTTAAAACAGAAGGAATTATATATTTTTTAACCATATCAATCATAGTTAAAGCTTCTATATGAATAGTTTTATAATAATTTTCCATTAAAATTTCATATCTTGAATACAATTCACTTTCAGAGAATACATGATGTTTAGTAAATAAATCAACATTTTTACTATGGATGAAATAAGGAAGAGCATCTGGAGTAGTTTTTAAATTTAATAAACCTCTCTTTTCTGCTTCTTGTACCCAATTATCTGAGTAGTTATTTCCATTAAATATAATTCTTTTATGATTTTTTATTGTATTTTTAATAAGAGAATTTAAATCTTTATCTAAATCAGTACTGTTTTCTAATGTATCTGCAAATTGTTTTAATTCTTCAGCAACTATAGTGTTTAAAACAATATTTGGACCTGCAATTGAAAATGTAGAGCCAAGCATTCTAAATTCGAATTTATTTCCTGTAAAAGCAAATGGTGAAGTTCTGTTTCTATCAGTAGTATCTTTAAAGAATTTAGGTAATACACGAACACCAATTTCCATTTCACTTCTTCCTTTGTCTGTGTAGCTTGTATCATTTTCTATTGCTGTAAGAATATCTGTTAATTCATCTCCAAGGAACATAGAAACTATTGCAGGAGGAGCTTCATTAGCACCAAGTCTATGGTCATTTCCAGCACTTGCAACAGAAACACGTAGTAAATCTTGATAATCATCAACAGCCTTAATAACTGCTGTTAAGAATAGTAAGAATTGTGCATTTTCAGAAGGTGTATCGCCAGGCTCTAAAAGGTTAATTCCTGTATCTGTAGAAATTGACCAATTATTATGCTTACCACTACCATTAACCCCTGCAAATGGTTTTTCATGAAGTAAACATGCTAAGTTGTGTTTATTGGCTATAGATTTCATAAGCTCCATTGTAAGTTGGTTATGGTCTGTAGCTATATTAGTTGTAGCAAATATAGGTGCAAGTTCGTGTTGAGCTGGAGCAACTTCATTATGCTTAGTTTTAGCTAATACACCAAGTTTCCAAAGTTCTTCTTCTAGTTCTTTCATATAAGCTGAAACTCTAGGCTTAATAGTACCAAAGTAATGATCTTCCATTTCTTGACCCTTTGGAGGTCTTGCACCAAATAAAGTTCTGCCACAGAAAACTAAATCAGGTCTTTTATCGTACATATCTTTATCAACAAGGAAATATTCTTGTTCAGGACCTACAGTAGTAATAACTTTTTTTATATCATCTTTTCCAAAAAGTTTTAATATACGTAATGCTTGTTTATTTAAAGCTTCCATTGAACGTAAAACTGGAGTTTTCTTATCTAACGCTTCTCCACTATATGAACAAAAGGCAGTAGGAATACATAAAGTACCATCTTTTATAAATGCGTAAGAAGTTGGGTCCCAAGCAGTATATCCTCTAGCTTCAAATGTTGCTCTAAGACCTCCAGATGGAAAACTTGAAGCATCTGGTTCACCTTTAACAAGTTCTTTTCCTGAAAACTCCATTATTATTTTTCCATCTTTATCAGGGTAAATAAAGCTATCATGCTTTTCAGCAGTAACGCCAGTCATAGGTTGGAACCAATGAGTGTAGTGAGTAGCTCCTTTTTCTATTGCCCAATCCTTCATTGCATTTGCAACAACATTAGCAACTTCTAAATCAAGAGATTTACCTGCTTGAATAGTATTTTTTAATGCTTTATAAGTCTCTTTAGGTAATCTTGCTTTCATAACACTATCATTAAAAACTAAACTTCCGAATAAATTTGGTATATTTTTCATAATTAAACCCCCTAATAATAAAAAAAGGCACCGTGGACTTTTAATAGTCCACAGCGCCTTTGCTGTTTATATTGTTATTATATTCCTAAAAATTGGAAATGTAAATAGTTTTCTGAAAATTTTTTAAAAAATTTTTTGAACTTAATTTTTGAGTAAATCAAGAAATTTTTTTAATGTAGTAGAATATATATTAGAGAATAAATATGATATTAATTTTAAATATGTTTTGATATAGGATTTATTGAGTGTTATTTAATTATCTTACATATGATTTGTTTATGTAAGATAATTAAATAAAATTTATAAAAGTTATTTATTAAAAAATAAACAAGTTTTATAAAGAGGTGATAGTTATGAAATATGCTGTTAAGGAAGTATTACAGTTTGTTGAAGAAAATGATGTTAAATTTATAAGATTAGCTTTTTGTGATATTTTTGGAACTCAAAAAAATATTTCAATTATGCCAACTGAATTAGAAAGAGCTTTTACTGATGGAGTTTCTTTTGATGCATCAGCAATTAAGGGTTTTGCAGATGTTTCTAAATCAGATTTATTATTATTTCCAGACCCTAGCACTTTAAGTGTACTTCCTTGGAGACCACAGCAAGGAAGAGTTGTTAGATTTTTTTGTAATATAAAAACTCCAGAAAAAGAAAAATTCATTTATGATAGTAGAGACATATTAAGAAATATGGTTAAAAGATGTATGACAAAGGGATATACACCATATATAGGAACTGAATGTGAGTTTTATTTATTTAAGACTGATGAAGAAGGTGAGCCAACTATGAGGCCACATGATAAAGGTGGTTATTTTGATATAGCACCTATAGACAAAGGAGAAAATATAAGGAGAGAAATATGTCTTTGTTTAGAGCAAATGGGAATAAATCCAGAAAGCTCTCATCATGAACAAGGACCGGGGCAAAATGAAATAGACTTTAAGTATAGTGATGCTCTTACAGCTGCTGATAATTTTATAACATTTAAGTCAGTAGTAAAAGCAATAGCTTCAAGAAATGGACTTTTTGCGTCTTTTATGCCAAAGCCAATAGAAGATAAAAGTGGTAATGGACTTCATATAAATTTATCATTATCAAAAAATGGAGTTAATATATTTGAAAATAATAATAAGTTAGAGCAAGAAAATGTTCAAAGCTTTATAGCAGGAATATTAAGCAAATCTAAAGAGATAACTGCATTTTTAAATCCATTAGTTAATTCTTATGAGAGATTTGGAAAGTTTGAAGCACCAAAGTATATATCATGGTCTAAGGAAAATAGATCGCAATTAATTAGAATTCCAGCAGCAACAGGAGAAAAGACAAGAATGGAATTAAGATCACCAGATTCTACTATAAATCCTTATATTGCTTTTTCATTAATAATAGGGGCAGGACTTTATGGTATAGAAAATTCAATTAAATTACCAGATGCAATAAATGAAAACTTATATACTGCAAGTGATGATATATTAAAAAATATAGATAAGCTACCAGAAAGTTTGAATGAAGCATTAAATATTGCTAAAAATAGTGAGTTTATAAAGAAAATAATAGGAGATGAAATGCTAGATAAATATATTAAACTAAAAGAAGAGGAGCTTTCTTATTATTTAAAGGCTAAGGATAAGGAATTTATAAAAAGAAAATATTTTGAATATATATAAGTATTAAAAGGAAATACAGCTTAATTAGGAAGTAAAATTTATATATTATAACTTAAATAATTATCCTAAATTTTTAGCTATATAAATGGGGGCGATTTATTGGAGAACATTTTAATAGTATCGAGTAGTAAAAAAGGAACAGCTTTTTTTACTGAAATGCTCTCTCAAAATTCCTATGGTGATGTAACTACAGCAAAAAATGGTGGAGAAGCTAGGAGACTTTTAATTGAAAGGGATTTTGATTTATGTATTATAAATGCACCATTAGTAGATGAATTTGGGGAAGAGTTTGCAAGAAATATAGTATCAACAGGAATAGGTCAAGCTATTTTAATAGTTAAGTCTGAAATATATGATGAAGTAAGTGAAAAGGTTGAAGCTGATGGTATAATTACTATAGCAAAGCCTATGAATAGAGTTATATTTTGGAGTGCATTAAAATTAGTTAATGCAACTTATAATAAAATGTATAAGCTAAAAAGGGAAAATAATAAGTTATTGCAAAAGATTGAAGATATTAGAATGATAGATAGAGCTAAGTGTATTTTAATACAATACTTAAATATGACTGAAGCAGAGGCACATAGATATATAGAAAAACAAGCTATGGACATGAGGGCTACTAAAAGGATTATTGCAGAAGGTATACTAAAAACATATGAAAATTAATTTAAGGGCAGTAGATAGATTTTATTAATTTATCTATTGCTTTTTTATTTATAAAATTAATATGATTGAATGATTTTTTGTATAATTAAATTTGTTTATAAAAATAATTAATTGTATTAAATATTATAAATTAGGAGGAAAATTAAGTGATGATTTCAGTTAGTGAAAATGATTTTAAGGATAAAGTTAGTATTAGGTTTAATAACATTACAGAAGGAATTAATAGATTTGAAAATAAAACATTAGAAAGTGATAAATCAGATGATTTTGAGAAAAGTTTAATTGGTTTTTTAGAAGAAGCAGTTAAGTTAAATGGAGTAGAAAATTCTTATGTTGATTTTTACTACAATATATTAGAGGAAGATCAAAAAAATAAATTTAAAGATTTTTTAAGCTTAGAAGATAAAGATTTTTTAAAAAGATTTGAAGAGGAAAATAGCAAGGGTGGAATTTATTATAATTTAAGTTTAGAAAGTATACCTTTTATAGTTAAAATTACAGCTCAAGAAATATTATTTTCTACTATATATTTTACAAAAGAACCTTTTACTATATGGGGAAATTATAATAAAAAGTTCCCTATATTTTACAATAATGAAGTTATATTTAATAAATATAATAGTATAGCTAAAATATTTAATTTAAAAATGGTATAAAAATATAACTTTACATCTAATTCACAGAGGGCCATCTAAATAGCTTTGCTATGGTGGTAAAAAAAGGTTGAAGAAAATAATTTAAAATAGTAAAATGTAAATAAAGTAAAATTTTTGAAACGAATCTTTGGATACAAATAGGTTAAATATAGTTTTTAGGGGGGAAGTAAGAAATGGAATTAGCTATAAGTGGAGAGAGGAAAAGCAACCTAGAATATTTTTTTGAAATTTCATTAAACTTTATGGCAATTATAGATAGAAGTGGTAAAGTTAAAAAAGTAAGTAAGTACTGTAGTAAAGAATTAGGTTGGAGTGAAGCTGAATTCCTTGAACATGAATGGCATAATTTTATTCATAAGGACGACCTAAAAATTATTTTAGATGCTATATCAATTAAGGATATAAATAAAGGAATTAATGATTTAGAATTTAGATTAAAGTGTAAAGATGAAAGTTATATATATGTCGAATGTAACTGTAGGTTTATAGAAGAAGAGGATATATATATATTAACAGCTAGAAATATAACAGAAGAGAAAAGCATAAGAGAAAAGAAAATTGCTTATGAAAAGGCAATTGAAGTTGAAAGTATGAAAAGTGAATTTTTCTCTAATATAACACATGAATTTAAGACACCTTTAAATATAATATTAGCAACTATACAAGTAATAAATAAAAATATAGAAAATAAAAGTATTAAGGTAACTGATAAAGATAAACTAAGTAAATATATGACTTCAATTAAGCAAAACTGTTATAGGCTTCTTAGATTGGTTAACAATATAATTGATATGAGTAAATTAGATAATGGATATTATGATATTAAATTTGGAAATTATAATATTGTAAGTGTTGTTGAAGATATTACTATGTCAATTTTAGGATATATAAATGATAAGGGAATAGAACTTACTTTTGATACTGAAATGGAAGAAGAGGTAATTGCGTGTGATCCAGATAAAATAGAGAGAATAGTATTAAATTTATTGTCTAATGCAATTAAATATACAGAAGATGGTGGCAAGATATATGTTAATATAGAGAAAGATAATAAAAATGTTTATATATCAGTAATAGATAGTGGTATAGGAATACCAGAAAAAAAGCTTAATACAATATTTGAAAGATATGCTCAAGTTGATAATAAATTAACTAGAAAATTTAATGGAAGTGGAATAGGATTATCTCTTGTAAAGTCTCTTGTTAAGATGCATCAAGGAGATATATATGTAGAAAGTAGAGTAAATGAGGGAACTAAATTTACTATAAAACTTCCAATAAGACAAGTTGAAAGTGATAATAGTAAAAATATTAGTTTAAATAAGTCAAAAATTGAAAAATGTAATATAGAATTTTCAGATATATATAGCTGAGGAGCTTTTATACAAGAAGATTTTTATGCAGAATCATAATAAAGATTTTAATAATTAAAGGAGTTGTATTCATATTGAAATAAGAGTTTTCAATATGATACGGCTCCCTTTTTAATTATATTTATTATAAAGTTCATTTATAGAATTTTTTGACATTAAAAGATTTACTAAATAACTCATCAATAAAACTCCAGGAATATCTATTAATAATCTAACTAATGTAAACTTATAACCAAGAGATGAAAATTCAAATAATAATGTTGAAATTTTAATTAAACACCAAGAGTTCATAAAAGTAATTATATTTGAAAATTTTGCTCCCTTTTTTATTAAAATTGCAGTAAAGGGAAAAGAGGCATACATAGGGCCAGCTGCTATTGAACCAATTAACATTGCTAAAAGAACACCAATTACTCCAGATTTATTCCCCATATATTTCATTAATTGTTCACGGGGAACCCATACATCCATTAATCCTAACATAATCATAATAGGAGGAAGAACTGATAGCATTTGCATTATGCTAGAGCTAGTTGTTTTAATGGTATCTATAAATATATTTTTACTAAAAAGAGATAATATCATAAGTACCAATAAAGAAATTAAGAAAGCTTTATATCGTTTTAAAATTTTTATTAAAGTATTCATATATACATCATAATCCTTCCAAGAATAATTCCTACGATAATTGAAAATAAAAATGCAATTAAGTTTCTTAAAAATGCAGCTCTTTTACCAATATATTTAGCTTCAAGTGGTATTGTCATAACTCCAATTAAAACTAAAGAAGATATTAGAGCACCAACTTGAGCATAACCTGCACCATTTGAAAGCAGTGTATTACCAAGTGAAAAGGCAACAAAGGTTGGCATCATTGCAATTGCACCTATAATATCAGCAAGTATAACACCAAAAAATCCAGAACTATTACCTAATATTTTAGAAATTGTATCTGGCGTAAAAAATGAAAGTAATATTCCTACACTTATTATTATGCAAAGAAATTGAGGTAATATATTTTCAAAAGATTTTAAACCTATTATAATTGCTTCCTTTGTTTTCTTTTTATCTTTTATAAATGAAATAATTAGCAAAATTATTGCTATACTATATAAGATAATTGAGGTCATAAAATACTCCTAAAAATGCTTTATTTATATTTTATGAATTATATAAAAATAGTGTGAATTATAGTTATACATAATAAAAAAGCTATACTTATATTAATGAGAAAATTTTTAATAAACTTTTAATATTAATATAAGTATGCTTTTTTAAATTAAACTATTTTTAACCTAATATTCTTTGAGAAGAGTTAGAATTTCTATATCTACAAATATAAGATTTAAAATTCCATTTTGCAAGAAAAGTTTTTGCACAATTATAGCCAGAATTAAATAATTTTCTGTATTCATCTTTAGAAATATTAAAATCTATAGTATTAATATCATATGTTCTGATTTTTATAGTTCTTATAGAATCTTTATTATTTAAAAATGCTTCATCATCTTTTGTAAGAATAGTATCAATTACATCACAAGAATATGTTATTAAGTTACTTTTTTTAGGACTAATAGTTTTTAACTCATTATCACTAATTAATTTTAGCCCGAAAGTTGGCCAACGAGGATTATTTTCAACATCAAATAACCAAATTGGAAAATTACTTAATAATCCACCATCAACTATAAAGCTTGAACTTTTACCATTTTTAAGAGTTACAGGATTAAAGTAAAAGGGAATACTAATACTCATTCTAACAGCTTTAGCAATGCTAAATTCTAATGGATCAATATTATATTTAACTAAATCATCTGGAAGTACAAGCAATCTTTTATTTGTAACATCAGAAGCAATTATTTTAAGTGGGCTAACTCCATTTACAGCTATATCTTTAAATTTAGTTTTTCCTTTAGCTTTATATAATTTATCTAAGTATTCTTCTATTTTGTTACCAGAAAATAATCCCTTATTTTTAAATAAACTTATAGTTTCTCCAACAAAGGGAAGAAAATTTAATTTATTTTTCACATAGAAGTCCTTAAATTCTAAATTAAAAAGTATATTTTTCAATTCTTTTCCTGTATATCCTACTGCTAATAATGAAGTTACTATAGCACCAGCAGAAGTACCAGCAAGTTTTTCAAAGGAATAACCCTGTTCTTCTAAATAACAAATTGCTCCTAAAAGTGCAATTCCTTTTACTCCTCCTCCTTCGCAAACTATATCAGCCTTCATTTATCCACCACCTAATATATTAAATTAATATATTATATGATTTTTAAAATTATTGGTATAAAATTGTATATTAATTAGGTATTAAAATTTAAATAATATTCCTATAATTGCGGCACTTGCTATATAAACAATAGGGTGTTTTTTAAACTTTGATATAGCAAATATAAGTATAAATAATAATATAGTAGACTTAATATTAATTATATCTAACAATTTATGAGTTAAATTAAACTTATCAAAAGCAAGTATTGAAACTTTAAATACTTGGTAACCAGCAGCGGCAATAAGAGCAGCAACAGCAGGTCTTAAACCATAAAATATTGATTCAACAGCTCTACTTTCCTTAAACTTATTTAAGAAATGGGCAATTATAATAATCACTATAACAGAAGGTGCAACTAATCCTAAGGTTGCAATTATTCCACCTAAAACAGAAGCGGCACGAAAACCAGCAAAGGTAGCCATATTAACACCAATAGCTCCCGGAGTAGATTGTGATACAGCTATCATATCCATTAATATTTTTTCATCAAACCAAGGATATTTAGCTGCTAGTTCATATAAAAATGGAATAGTAGAAAGTCCACCCCCAACAGAAAATAATCCAACTTTAAAAAACTCTAAAAATAAAGTTAAGTATACCATTTACTTTTTACCTCCTATAGATTTAGAAATAAATCCAATAAGTCCAGCTGCTATTACTATGTATACAGGAGAGATACCTATAAATGCAGATAAAACAAATGTAACAACAGTAATTATAATTCCTAAATAGTCTTTGACAGATGATTTTATTAATTTAATTACAGTAGTTATTATTAGAGCAACTACAGCAACTCTTATTCCTGCAAAGGCACTTTGAACTATAGCTAAACTAGCAAAGCTTTGAAGGAAAGATGCAATAATTAATATTATAATTATTGATGGAAAAATTACTCCAAGTGTTGCAACAAGTCCACCAACTATACCTCTAAGCTTAAAACCTATAAAGGTTGCTGTATTAACAGCAATTACTCCGGGAGTACATTGTCCAACAGCGTAATAATCTAATATTTCTTTTTCTGTTGACCATTTTTTATTTTCAACAATTTCCCTTTGAATTAAAGGAAGCATTGCATAACCACCACCAAAGGTAAGGGTTCCAATTTTACAAAAGGTCCAAAACAAATCAAATAATTCTTTCATTTATGAAAAATCTCCTTTATTAAAATAATTTTCACTTGATATTATATACTTATTTTTTAATAACATATAGTTAAAATTTATTAATAAAAAAATACAATATTTAATATAATAAATTATTTATTATGTTATTAAATAAGTAGAAAATGTAAAAATAATATTAAAATATGTACATTTTAAATAAAATTAAGTACATTTAAGCTATTTTTAAAATTTTCCAATAGTATAAGTGAATATATTAATTGCAATTTCTCAGCATTTTAATCATTACAAAAGAAAGACATGTAGTATATTATATAATTATCTAGTTTTGAAAAAATTAAAATTAAAGAAATAGGGGTGAGGATAATGAAGCTAGAGAATAAAATATTAAAACTATCTGTAGTAGGTGCGTTATTCTTTGCACTATTTGGTATTGCATGGGGTTGAGCGTTAAATTCTGATATGATTATATTCGATGGATTATATTCATTTATCAGCGTAATGTTATCAATGTTATCTCTTTACATTAATAATTATATGGCAAAGAGAGATTTTGAAAAGTTTCCTTTTGGTAAACATATTTTAGAACCAATAGTTATTTCAATAAAATCATTAATAATAGCTATTATGTGTTTATATTCATTAGTTGGAGCTATAAAAACAATAGTAGCCGGTGGAAATAATTTAGAGTTTGGATTAGCAATTATATATTCAGTTGTATCAGTTATTGGTTGTGGAGCAATTTCTTTATATATGAAATTAAAGTCAAAGGCTTTATCTTCAGAGCTTATTAAGGCTGAATTTACTCAATGGCTTATGGATACATCTTTAAGTACAGCAGTTTTAGTAGCTTTTATAGTAGCAATTATTATATCAAATACAAAATTAAATTTCTTAAATCCTTATATTGATCCAGTAATGACAGCTGTTGTATCATTAGTATGTATTAGAATACCCATAAAAGGTTTTATAGAAAGCTTTAAGGAAGTAATTTGTGTAAAAGCAGATGATGAAATTAATGATGATATATATGTATTAGTTAAAGAAATTGAAGAAGAATATAATTTTGAAGATTCTATAGCAAGAGTATCTAAAATTGGGCGTGAGCTTAGAATTGAAATTGATTTTATTTATAATAAAGATAGTAAGCTTAAAACATTAGACCAAATGGATAATGTAAGAGAAGAAATAAATGATGCAATTAAGCATATTGATTATAAAAAATGGTTAAATGTATCTTTTACAGGAAATAAAAAATGGGCAATATAAAAGTCAGCGAAAGCTGGCTTTTTTATTATGTTAAGAAAATAGATATTAAAAGAACAGTATTAAAAATTGATACTGTTCTTTTTAATATTTTCAAATTTATATGTATCTGTTAAGTTTTTATGCTAAAAATATAAAAATGAAATTTTAGATGAATTAGTTAGTAACCTCATAAGTACCAGTAGTTTGCTTATAATTTACATATCTCATATTACCAGAATAAGCTCTGTACTCAAAAAATGTATCTCTTCCATTATTGTAACTAGAGCTAGTATAAAAATACTCATTCGGATAAAAATACCCAGCAGTAGATGAACTGTTTGATGGAGCAGATTTAATTACTAAGTGTCCAGTTTTACAAGTAACTGTAGCTGCATGAGCATTAATTGCATTAAAACTTGAAAGTATAGTAAATCCTAAAGCAAAAGAACATAATATTTTTTTAGTAAGTTTTGAAAATTTCATTTTAATTAATCCCCCTTTTTTTATTTACAATATAATAATACAACAAAAAATTTTGCATGTAAATAGTGTAAAATTAGTTATTTTATATTAAAATAGTATATAATATATATTATAGGCTTAGAAAGGAAGGTAAAATAAATGAAAAGAAAACTAATAAGAAACATAATAATTTGTATGACATTAATAACATTAACGGGGTGTAGTAGTCCAGAAAATCAAAATAAAGATAAAGATAGTGACTTACAAGTAACAGAAACAAGTAAGAAAACTGGCTACATAGAAAAAGTATTAAAAATGCCCTCTGGAACTTGCTACATAATGGATATTAAAAAAATTAATACAGGAGAAATAATGACAATAATAGGAGATGAAAACCTTAATAAGAAGGTGTTTATTTCTTTGGATTTTGGAGAAAATTGGAATGAAGTAAATATTGACAGAGGAAATTTACCTACCAGTACTGAACATGAATTATTTTCAAGCATACTTAGTAATGGACAAATAATAAGTTCATTTACAGTGTCAGCTGAAAGGATTGAGGATGAAAGTACTCAATATTTTATAACAAATGAAAATATGGAATTTGAAAAAGTTAATTTAAACCTATCTCAGACAAGCACCCAGATTGAAGATATGCCAATAAGATTTATAGAGTTAAATAATGGTGATTTAATTGGTTTAGTAAGAGGTAATACTTTAATTCAAATAGACAAAGAAACATATACTGAAAGACATAGATATAAAGTAGATTCAGAGATTAATGGTTTTTCTAATGTAGATGATTTATTAATCATAACAGTAGAAGATGAAATGATTAGTTACAATATAAACACAGGAGAAAAAGAAAATTCATTAAATGAATTAATGGATAATATAAAAGAAATCCCTGGAGAAAAAGATATAATTAGTGCTCCAACAGAAGATTATTTATATTACTGTAATAATTCTAATTTATATAAGTATGACTTAGAAAATAATAAAAGTGAAAAGGTAATTTCTAATTCTAAGTATATAAATAATAAAAGTCTTTATATAGATGATTTTATAAAAATAAACGAAACAGATTATATTTTCTTAATGAATAATAGAACTGACCAATCAGGTAATTTGGTTTTATATAAATATAGTGATGATATTTCTAATGAAGTAGAGGAAAATGAAATAAAGATATATTCTTTATTAGAAAATTCAAGTTTATCTAGTTTCATAACTCAATTAAATATGAAAAATTCTGATATATCAATAAAATATGAATGTGGAATAACAGAAGGAAAAGGTGTAGAAATATCTGATGCAATAAAATTATTAAACACAGAAATAATGGCTGGAAAAGGACCAGATATTATTATATTAGATGATTTACCAGTAGATTCTTATATAGAAAATGGTTTATTAGCAGATATAAAAGACATAGTAGTTTCTAATGAAAGTGATATGTTTAAGGGAATGCTTAATGCTTACGAGAAAGATGGAAAAGTTTATGAGTTCCCTTTAAGTATTTCAGTTCCTGTATTTTTAGGTAATAAGGATTTATTAAAAGAAGTGAATAATTTAGATTCATTACTTAATATAATTAAAGAAAAGTCTAAAGAGTCAGAGAGCAGAATATTTGAATATTTAGGAACACCAGAGGAATTTATACGTTCATTTTATTTTATATTTGAAAATAACTGGATAGATGAAAACAATAAGATTAATAAAGCAGAGCTTACGAGCTTCTTAGAAAAATGTGAAGAAATATATAAGATAAGTAAAGAAAAAGATGATATATATCAAAAAGAAAAATATGAAGCTTTTGTTCAGCAAACGCAAATGGAAGGTTTTACTATAATAACAGAAAAAGTAGATGGATATTTACCTAATATAATTGTAAATGGAATGAGAGACAGAAAAAATACACCATTATTTGCTTATGGAAGTATAAATGGTACAGGTACTTTTGAAAATTTATATAACTTTATCTTAGAAAAAGGTGATATGAGTTATGAAATCTTAAAAAATGATAATAAAAACATTTTTTATCCAATATCTAAAATAGGGATTAATGGCAAAAGTAAGAATATAGATGCTGCAAAGGAAATTTTAAAAGAATTACTTAACTCAAATATTTATTCACAAACATTAACTCCAAATAAAGAAAAGTTTATTAATTCTTTAAAAGGAAATTTAAATACAGAAGAATATAAATTTAATTCTGAAAATAATCATTATTTAAAATATGTAGATAAGGATATGGATGATGATGGAAATGTATTAGAAACTCCAATTTACTTTTTAAATGATGATGATATTAATGATATTACTACTCGTTTAGATAAGTTAAATGTTGAACGTAAAACTAATATAGTTTTAATTACAGAAGTAGAAAAACAATTTGTAGATATTATTGAAGGAAAGATTAAACCAGAGGCAGCTGCAAAAAAAATAATAAATAATGTAGAAGTATATTTAAATGAATAATAAAATTGTTAAAAAGTTTTTTATAAAAATAAATAAACTATATTAAAAAAAGGAGGTGAATAATATTAAGGTAATAAATTTAATTTAAATAATGATAAATGTTATGGAGGTAATTTATGGGGGCAAATTTAAAAAAAATACTTTCAATAGCTTTAACATTAACATTATGCTTTGGTATGGTAGCTTGTTCAACAAAGGGAGGAAAATCCTCTATGGGGAGATACGTTGAAGAAAAGTACGAGCTACCAGAAGGAGTCGAAGTACAAAATCTAAGTTTATTAGAGAATGATAAAATAGGAATGATTGGATATTCAACAGATGACTTTGTTCCAGTGTTTTTTATTTCAGAAGATGGGGGAAAAACATGGACAAAAAATGATTTTAAGTTACCTAAGGAAGAAGGAAAAGAAACATATTTTAATAGTATTGGATATTTAAATGATGAAACAATATTATTATCTTATTATTTCCAAGAACCACTTAATGAAAATGAAAGTAAAGAACTAATAACAGAGTCAAGCTATGAAAATCCTAAATATAAATATGCAACAGTAGATAAGGAAGGTAACTTAAAGGAAATTGATTTAGATTTTTCAGTTTATAATGATGATGAAGAATCAACAGATGGAAGTTATTCTAACTTTAAGAGCAGTTTAAGTGGAGATGTATTTTTTAGCACAGGTAGTAATAATGAAAAGATAGTTCAGTTTGATGGTAAAACTTTTGAAGAAAAGCATGTATATGAAGGAGAAGAATGGATAAATGATTTCTTTATAGTTGGAGATTCATTGATTATATATGATTTTGATTCATTAGTTGAATATGATATTACAAGTGGAAAGAAGAAAGGTAATTTAGAAGCTTTAGAAAAAGCTACAATATCTGAAATTTCTAATTATTATCCAACCTTTATTAATTCCGGAAGTAAAGATAAAATTTATTATTACAATACTTTAGGATTATATGAATATGATATGAAAAGTGAAAATGCAAAACAAATAATAGATTCTGCAATTTCATCTTTTGGTGATAGTGAAATGAGCTTAATTTCATTTATTGAAAAGAGCAATGGTGAGTTTTTAGCTATATTTAATAATTGGTCTAACAATGATTCAAATGGAGCAATTATTAACTTTGTTTATGATAAAAACATACCATCAGTTCCAGAAAATCAAATTGTAGTATATTCATTATTAGAGAACTATTCAATAAGACAAGCAATTTCAAGCTATGCAAAGGAACATCCAGATGTTTATGTTAAATATGAAGTTGGTTTAAACTATGGTGATGGAAAAACTCAATCAGACGCAATTAAAGCCTTAAACACAGAAATAATGTCAGGACATGGTCCCGATGTAATAATATTAGATGGATTATCAGCAGAGTCATATATTAAAAAAGGGTTATTAGAAGACATAAGTGATGTTATAAATCCTTTAGTTGAAAGTAAAACTATATTTAAAAATATTGCAGATGCTTATAAGATTGATGGTAAGATATATCAAATAGCAACATCATTTAAATATCCAATATTATTAGGAAATAAAGATGATATTGCATCAGTTTCAGACTTAAATTCGTTAGTAGAAGTAACAAAGAAATTATCAAACCAAAAGGATAAAAGAATATTTGATAATTACTTTACTCCAAATTCATTAGTTTATTCATTATATTATTTATATGGAAGTGATTGGCTAAATAAAGATAATAATATAAATGAAGATGCTTTAAGGAATTTCTTTGAAAAAGCTAATGAAATTTATTCTGAAATTAAAATTAATGAAGAAGCTTATATTAAAACCATGGAAGATAAATATTCAAGCTTAAATGAAGATGGGGCAGTTTTTGATTCAATTGAAGCTGAAGAAGAAATAGTTGAGGATGATGAGGAGGATTATGAAGATATATATTCAGAATATGATTTACAATATTATTTAAATCCATCTATCTATCCTGATTCATTTTTATTTGAAAGAAATTCCTTATTAGCTCTAGGGGGACTTACAGGGTCTTATGATTATGGAAGTATGATTACACTTTTAAATAATTTACCTGAAATAGACTATAAGGTTTTAAGTAGAGGTGAAGAAAATATATTTATTCCATCAATTACAGTTGGAATAAACTCCAAGGGAAAAAATAAGGAACAGGCTAAAGAGATTATAAAATCTTTAATAACTTCAAAATCTAATGAAATATATTCTAATTATGGATTTAGCATAAATATTAATAAATTTGAAAATGACTTTTCTATAGAAAGGTTAAAAGAGGAAGGATATGAATTGGAATTTGACCAAGCAACAAATCACTATGTTCAAGGTACAACAGGATGGAGTGATCAGTTTGGAAATTCAAAGGAAGTAAAAGTATTATATCCTAATGATGAAGATGTAAATAGATTAAGAAGTGAAATAGAAAGTTTAAATGTTGCTACAACAGTAAACACAATATTATTAAAAGAAGTTGCAAAGCAATTTGATTTATATACACAAGGAAAAATATCTTTAGAGGATGCTATAAATGAAGTTATAGATAACTTAGATTTATACTTATCGGAGTAGTATGGAAAATTTAAAAGTAAGTAAACTAAAAATAAATAAGCTAAAAACAAATGAACTAAATAAAGAAAAGATAAATAAACTAAGCAAGGTAAATATAAATAAAACTTATAAATCAAAAATAAAAAATAATAAAGAAAAAGTAAGAAGTAAAGCAAAGTATACTGGATTATATTTTGTTTTACCAAGTCTAATAGGGGTAGCAGTATTTACGCTGCTTCCTTTCTTAGATGTATTTTTAAGGTCATTTCAAAGTGCAATTTCAAGAGAATTTGTAGGAATTGAAAATTATATAGAGGTATTTAATAATTCAGCTTTTAAGTTGGCAGCTAGTAATACTACAAAGTTTGTTATTGTGTGTATACCATTATTATTGTCACTATCATTAATAATAGCAGTAGCTTTAAATAAGTTTGTTGAATCATCAAAGATATTAAGAACTGCTTTTTTAATTCCAATGGCAGTACCAATAGCTTCAATAGTATTAATATGGAATATTGTTTTTCATGAACAAGGATTTTTAAGTTCTGTGTTAGATAAATTTAATATAGCAGGACAGGATTGGATGAGTACAGGATGGGCCTTTTGGATATTAGTATTTAGTTACATATGGAAAAACTTAGGATACAACATTATTTTATGGTTAGCCGGTTTAAATTCTATATCGAAGGAGATATATGAATCAGCTAAGGTTGATGGTGCAAGTGATTTTCAATGTTTTACAAAGATAACAATACCTTGTTTAAAACCTACATTATATACAATTTCAGTATTATCTCTTCTTAATTCTTTTAAGGTGTTTAGAGAAGCATATTTAGTTGCAGGTGATTATCCAGATAAGAGTATGTATTTACTGCAACACTTATTTAATAATTGGTTTAGGGAATTAGACTTTAATAAAATGGCAGCTGGATCTGTACTTATGGCTGTAATTATATTTGCACTAATTATGTTATTACAAAGAGCATGGGAAAAGCAAGATTAAGTTAAGGAGAAATTTATAAGATGAAGAAAAAAATAATATTTATTATATTAGTTGCATTATCTATATTTATGTGTTTCCCAGTTGTATTTTTATTATCAGGATCATTTATGAGTGCTGATGAGTTAAGCACTTATCTTTCACCAATATTAACTGAAAGGGGAAGCGGTTATGTAAGGTGGGGATTATTACCTAGTTATCCTACACTTAGGGCGTATGTAGAATTATTATTTGATACTCCAGAATTTTTTGTGATGTTTTGGAACTCTGTAAAAATAGTATTTTTATCAATATGTGGACAACTTATAGTGGGTATTCCAGCAGCTTGGGGATTTGCAAGATATAAGTTTCCCTTTAAGAAAGTGTTATTTATTATTTATATAGCAGTAATGTTAATGCCTTTTCAGGTTACAATGTTATCAAGTTATTTGGTACTAGATAAATTATATCTTCTTAATACGCATGGAAGTATAATATTACCTGCTATATTTTCAACATTTTCAGTATTTATAATGTATAGATTTTTCTGTAACATACCAGAATCTATTATTGAATCAGCAAGAATGGATGGGGCTAGTGAGTTTGTTATTTTTATTAAGATTGGTCTTCCTTTAGGAATGCCAGGTATAATGTCTGCTGTTGTATTACAGTTTTTAGAGTATTGGAACTTAATAGAGCAACCACTAACATTTTTAAAAGATAAGGCATTATGGCCATTATCAATTTATTTACCAAATATCACTTTAGAAAATGCTGATATAGCATTTACAGCATCAGCTGTTACTTTAATAGCTGCTATAATAGTGTTTTTTGCAGGACAAAGTTATTTAGAACAAGGTATTGCAGCATCGGCAGTAAAGGAATGATAAATTTATGAGTAAAAACGAAAAAATAAAGAAATTAATAAACTTTAAATATGTAAAAAAGGGCAAAGATACATTACAAAAGAAGGCAGTAAAGATTTTGATTGTTTTTTTAATTTTAATGATAGGGTGTACTATATTATCAAGAGTAGCAGATTCTATGACCATACCAAGAGTTAAGGTTGATAATATAAAATCTAAAACAATAATAGATAATCTTACTGCACAAGGTAGAGTTATAAAAAATAGAGAAGAAAAAATATCTGTAGTTGAAGGACTTAAAATTAACCATGTAAATATAAGTGAAGGGTCAGTTATTAAGTCTGGAGATGTTTTAGCAGAGCTTGATGTTGAAGACTTGCAAAAGAAAGTTGGAGAAATTAAAAAGAATATAAATCAAGATCAAAAAACTTTAACACGTGCAAATGAAGATTATAATAAAGCAATAAATCTTAAAAAGCAAAGTGTACAAAATGCTTTAAAGGAAATGAATACAGCAAAAAAAGCATTAGAAGATTATTCAAAGTTAAGTGAGGATAAAAAAGAGCCAGGAATGGAAGAAAGTTTAAAATCTGACTATAAATCAAAAAAGGAAATGTATGATTCAGCTGTAGCAGAATCAAATGATACTGTTGATTTAGATAGAACACTTCAAGATACTAAAGATTCACTTAAAATTGATGAATATAATAAAGAGCTTTCAAAATTTCAACCATTATTAGATGCAGGTGGAAAAATTATTGCAGAAAAAGAAGGAATAGTTACTAGTGTTGTTGCAGAAAATGGTGGAGTTACAACTGATACCATAGCTTTTATTGCAGATAAAAGCGAAGGGTTTAAATTTATTGGTGAAGTTGATAAAGAAAAAAGAACTTCAATAAAGCAAGGACAAACTGTTACTGTAAATTTAGGTACTTATGGAATGGTTGAAGATTTAACTATTGATTCAATTTCTAGAAATCAAGAAAATGAAGATACTTTGAATATAACAGTTATTTTACCTGTTGGAATAGGTGATATTGATGATAATGGAGAAATTATAATTTCAAGTAAATCAAAAAAATATACGACTTGTGTTCCATTAACAGCATTAAGACAAGGGGCTGGTGACAGTTATTATGTTTTAGTTGTTACTGAAAAAGAAACTGTACTTGGGGAAGAATTAATAGCTAAAAAAATTGATCTAAATATTGAAAAAAGAGATGGTGAATATGCAGCAGTAACTGAAGGTGCATTAGGAAAAAATGATAAAATAATTATTGATAGCAATAAGATAATAAATGATGGCGATAGAGTTCGTCTGGAGACTGAATGAGAAGGTATTTAAAGCACATAGTTAAAATAACTTTTATATTTGCTTTAATTATGTGCTGGGGAATGTCCTTAGGTTATGCAAATAATATAAAAAACGAAAAGAAAACTTTAAATTTTTATTTTGAAAATGAAAATTATAATACAGATTTAATTAAGGACATAACTGAAAGTGATAATGATTTAGAAATTTTAGGATGGGCTGAAAAATCCTCACAAGTTCTTAATAATGAAAATTTAGGAAAAACAGCAGAAGATTTAGATGTTTTAATTATAAAGGGACAATCTAATTTGTTAATAAAAGGAACAACATTGCTTAAAGATGACTTAGAAGGTTGTTTAATTGACATTGATACATCATATAAATTATTTGGAAGTGCTAACTGTATTGGAAGAGAAATTCTTTATAATGATAAAAAGTTAATTGTAAGGGGGATTTTAAAAAATTCTAAAGCAAATATGATTATTCAAGCACCAGATGATTCTTCTACTGTTTTAAATGGAATAATAGTAGATGGTACAAATTTAACTTTAAATAAAATTGAAGATTTTAAAATTAAATTTGGAGTTAATGAAATGGCTATTAACGGAAATTTATATTATATGATAGCTAAGAGCATATCATTTATATTCCCAATTTTAGCATTGCTATTAATTTTAATTAAAATAATTCAAAGTTTATTTAAAGAAAGAAATAAGCCAGTCTTAGTAGGAATATATTTTTTAATGATTGTTATTTCTGTATTTATATTTTTTAAAGTTACAAATATTAAAATTTCTATTCCATTAGATATGATTCCAAACAAGTGGTCTGATTTTAATTTTTGGAGCAATATGTGGGATGAATATAAAGAAAAGTTTGAATATGTGCTTTATATGAAAAAATATAGTATTGATATTTATAATGTAGAAAATTTATTAAAATCAGTACTATATTCAATATTTACTGTAATATTATTTGTGATTAATTTAAAAATTATAAAGATAAATAATATTAAAATGTTAGTAATTAATAATATAGTTTCTGTTATTTCTTCATTTATAGCTATATTAATTATTTGGAATAATTATAGTTTTAATATAAATATAATTAGTATTTGGCTTATATATCCTTTATATCTTTGTGGAGATTATTTTATAAAGGTTCATAAAAAGTATTTAATTTATGAAGAATATTTAAATAGTGATATAATAAAAGAAGCAGTTTGTTAATAGCAAACTGTTTCTTTTATTTTTAAATAAATTTAACGGAGGAAAAAAATATGAGAGATATATCTAATTCTAAAGGAAAAATTTTTAGACATTTTAAAGGAGACTTATATTTAGTTGAAGATTTTGTTAAACATTCAGAAACACAAGAAACTATGGTGCTTTATAGAGCATTATATGGAGAGTGTGGGCTTTTTGTAAGACCTTATGATATGTTTGTTGAAGAGGTTCCAGAAGGAAAGGTTAACCCAACAGGACAAAAGTATAGATTTCAAGAAATTGAAGTAAAAAGTGTAAAATAGTTAAATTGCGCACTAAAACGGTGCGCAATTTATTTAGCTAATATATTTTCTCTTTTTAAGTACTGATATTTTAAGTGTAGCTATTATTAATAATACAATTGATGAAAATGTGAGTATTGAAGAATTATTAATAGTATTAGAAAAACTACTATTTGGACCCATTGCTAAATTATTATTTTTAAAATCTTTCATATAATTATCTATGTTTGTAGGTTCCATAGATTCCATCTTTGAATTATTAATATTTTGAGATATATCATTTGATGGTTTAGTAAAGTTATTTGTATTATTAGTACTATTATCAGTTGAATGAAAATTATATGGCTTATTTATAATTTTATCTATATCATCTTTATTATTTTTTCCACCTTGTTGTCCCATAGAATTTAAATTAATGGAGGTTTCAATATTACCAGCACTTGTTGATGGCTGAGTACCATCAAGTTGAGCAGAAATACTTGTTGCTCTATCGTATCCAAAACTTAATAAATTTTTAATTGCTTCGTTGTATTCATCAAATGTATAAAATGCTGTAGCATCATTTTTTACATAATTACTAATTAATAAATTTGTTTTTGAAATAAGAGTTTCATAAGTTCCACTATTAATAAATTTTTCTACTATATCATTTAGATATTGGTGATATAGTTTTTTGTATTCCTCTACTTCTAATAAATTACCTATTAAAGGGTTAGCCTCTAAACTGTTTGAAACAGGAGAATCAATAGGAAAGTTTATTGCATTTGAAGCTGAACCGGCTTGGAATCCTGCAAATGATAAATTATAATCCCATGGCAATATACTTACAATACCATTATCCTCATATAAATAGTAATTATGATTCATGTTAGAAACATAACTATCAAGATTAACTAAAAATGTATTACAAGCAAAGTATCTTAACACTTCATCTACATTTAAGTAAGATTCTATATTTTCCATGCTATCAAGATGTTCAATCATATCTAAAATTTTAGTATAGTCATCACTATTTGTAGTTTTAAAAATAGCATTATCAAAGATGGCGGAGTAATTAGATATATCATCTCCATTCCATACTAAATCAGCACCATTAGAATTTCCACCCATACCTTTGCCCATCCTATCTTCATCAATTTCATTTATTGTATTTGGAAATTAATTAGAGGAATTTTTAGTGATATCAGGATTTGGTGATTTAGGTGAAGAATTTTCATTACTAATATCATATGGCAGATTTTCAGTATTCATATTAGGATGAACTTTCACTTCACCGAAAATATTTTTGTTATTTATATCGGAAGGAGCTTGAATTTTATTATATTTATTTCCTATGGCAATGTTATCATTTTCTGGTTTATATAAGTTACCATTTGTAGAACCATAGTTTCTTGAGATAAACTCTTCCTCAATAGGTTCAACTGCAAGATATAATCCCCATTCTGCACCATTAACCATTATATGTGCATATGCACATTCTGGAGTTGGAACACCTAAAAAATTAAGCAATTTATAAGAAAGATATTCTTTCATATAAGTAGCATCAGATATATTATTATTTAATACTAATTTACTAAGACCATCTAAGGTTTGACCTTCAACATATTCATCAAATTTAATTTTAAAGCTATATCTATCTGTAGTGTCATCTGTTGCAATTTGAGATAGACTTGAATTTCCTTTTGGTTTAATTCCAACATTATTGTATAATTTTCCATTTATAGTTATATTAGAAGTAGTATATTCTTGGGAAGTAGGGTTATCAAGCATTTCTTGCCAAGAAGTTTCATCAATTTCTATGTTTATCTCTATAACATTATCATCATTAAAAATACTTGTTACATAATTAGGTTGTTCAAAATAGGTTTTAGAAGTTGAGTATTTAGACAATACTATAAGAATTAATGAAAAAATTATAGCTATACTTATAAAAATAGAAACAAGCTTATTGAAGTGTTTGTTTGAAATCATTTTACATCACCTACTTATTAGCTCATATATTCTCCATTATAACTAACTAAAACAACGTTATTTATCCCAGGTATATGACTAAGATTATTTACAAATTTAGTTGACATTTCTTTTAATCTAATTTCTACAGTTAATTCAATTCCAGAAGTAGCAGAAACAGTTTTTGATTTAACAACATGTTTTTTAACAGAGTTAGATATAAAATTAATAGCTTCGTTTTCACTATTATCATTTAAACAATTTATAACTAATATATAAGGATTATCAGTACTTTTTTTATTAACAAATATAAGCATTACAATTCCTATAAAGACAGAACCTAATATACCTAGAGGAATAAGACCAGCTCCAATAACTATACCAGCAGATATTGACCAAAATAAAAAGGCAATATCAAGAGGTTCTTTTATAGCAGATCTAAATCTTACTATAGATAATGCACCAACCATACCTAGTGATAAAATTACATTAGATGTTATTGCTAAAATAATTAATGTAGTTATTAAAGTCATAGCAATTAATGATATTCCAAAACTTTCAGAATACATAACGCCTTTAAATGTTTTTTTATAAATTAAAAATATAAATAGTCCAATTGCAAGAGCAAGAGTTAATGCTAAAAAGGTATCTGTAATTGAAAAGCTATTTGTTTTTTCTAAAAAACTTGATTTAAAAATATCAGAAAAGTTAATTTGTGAATTCATATATAATTCCTCCAAAGTTTAGTTTTAAATTTATCAAAACATTCTACTACTAGCATATTTAGAAATAGAAGTTGATTTTCTTGTATTGGTTTGTATTACATCTTTTATTATGTCTGGTAAAAATTCATCAAATTTTACCTCTAAAATTATTGTGTAATTATTTGGAATCTTTATTGTTGGAAGAGTCATGTTAAATATATCTTGAGAGTATATGCCAGTTCTTACATTACTATCAATAGTAATTCTAACATTTCCGGGCTTATAAATATAAGCTTCCCTTGTATAATCAACTACTGTTTTAGGTTTCAACATTTGAGATTTCATTTTAAAATATAATTCTTTTATTAATGATTTATTTGAATTAAGCATCCAATCAATATCATTATTTAACAGTTTTTTACATTCTTCTTTTGTTATTGATGCTGAAAATTTAGTACATAGACCGTTAATTTTACTTTTCTTTTCTAACCTAATAAAATCAAAATTATCGTTGTAATATCTAATTCTAAATTTTTCACGTTTACTATAACCATTAATTTTTTCAACTAATGCCTTATCATTAAAATTATCAAAATACAGGCTTCGTATATGATAAGTTCCATAAGTATTAGCATTCTTATCAAGATAGGCTATATATTTAATTCTATTTTTTATTTCAAAATAATCAGAAAAATTAATAAAGAACTTTAATTCATGCCTTGGTTTATTCATAAAGTACTCACCTCCAATTTTAGCTATTATTAAATTTAAGTTAATCTACAAATTAATAATATTATTAGAAGCTTAAAATAATCTTAAATATGTACTAAATATTTGTTTGATGTGTTAGACTTTTAATAATGAATTGTAAATAATTGATAAGGATGATGAGATTAATGAGATTATTACTTATAGAAGATGAAATACAACTTTCAGAAGCACTTAATCAAATATTAAGTAAAAATAAATATTTAGTTGATGTTGTATATAATGGTGAAGATGGATTGGATTATGGACTAACAGATATATATGATGTAATAATACTAGATATTATGTTACCTAAACTTAATGGATTAGATGTTCTTAGAAGATTAAGAAAAGAAAATATAAAAACTCCTGTTATTTTATTAACTGCTAAGGGAGAAATTGAAGATAGAGTAAAGGGGCTAGACAGTGGAGGGGATGATTATTTAGTTAAACCATTTTCTATAGAAGAATTATTGGCAAGATTAAGATCATTAACTAGGAGAAAAGGAGAAATTATAAATAATAATATTTTGCGCTTTGGAGATATTAAATTAAATATTTCTAGTTATGAATTAGAAGGACCATATAATAGTATAAAGCTTTCATTAAAGGAGTTTGAAATTATTAGGTGTTTTATACAAAGGCCTAAAATGATAGTAACTAAGGATGAATTAATAAGCAAAATATGGGGATATGATTCGGATGCTGAATATAACAATATAGAAGTATATATTTCCTTTTTAAGAAAGAAACTTAAATATATTGAGTCTATTTCTAACATAACTACTATAAGAGGTGTTGGTTATAAACTTCAGGAAGGATAAGAATGTTTAAAAAATTAAAAACTAAATTATTATTAATTAATATGGTACTTTTAACAATAGTATTTATGGTTATATTTGGAGCAATATATTTTAGGACTGCTGATAGTATTGAAAAAGATATAAGTATACAATTATGGAACAACATGATACCTTCTCAAATACAAAAGCCAATACCTAGAGATTCTAAAATAAACATGACAATAAAAATAGATTTAGATATTACAAATAAAATAATTTCTGTTTCATCTAAGGTTAATATTGATGAATTAGATATAAATAATGTTGTTAAAGAAATTATTAATAATAAAAGAGACTTAGATACAATAATAATTAATAATGAAAAATTTAAATATTTAAAACAAGATATAGGAAATGGTAAAAGAATAGTATTAATGAGTAAATCATTTCAAGAGCAAATGTTAAATCAGCTACTAAAAACATTTATTGGAGTTGGGGTATTAAGTTTAATAGTATTATTTTTTATAAGTTTATATTTTACTAATAAAGCAATAACCCCATTAGAAGAAACATTTAGAAAACAAAAGCAATTTATAGCAGATGCTTCACATGAGCTTAGAACTCCACTAGCTATAATAAAGACAAATATTTCTTTATTGAAGGAAAATGATTTAGAAACTATAAAGAGTCAGAGAAAATGGCTTGATTATATAGATTCTCAATCAAATAGAATGTCAACTTTAATTAATGAGATGTTATCTCTAGCAAATTTAGATGTAAAAAAGAATAGTGAAGAAAAAATTAATATTAATTTAAGTAAGATGTTAAGTGATATATTACTTGTTTTTGAGGTAATAATTTTTGAAAAAGGATTAATTTTAGAAGAAAAAATAAAAGATAATATATTTATAAATGCTGAAAGTAATCAAATAAAAAAACTTATAAGTATATTAATGGATAATGCTATTAAGTATACAAATGATAATGGAAAAATATCAATAATATTGAGAAGTGAAAAAAATAGAGCAAAATTAATAATTAAGAATACTGGTGAAGGCATAAGAAAAGAGCATTTAGAGAAAATATTTGAAAGATTTTATAGAGTTGATGATTCAAGGGATAGAAAAACAGGTGGATATGGATTAGGACTTTCTATAGCAAAAGCTATAGTTAATGATAATAATGGTAAAATACATGCTGAAAGTATAATAAATAATGAAACATCATTTATTGTTGAGCTACCTTTAGTTACATTATAAACTTTATTTAAAAATTAAAGTAACAAACATGGTGTTATAAAAATAATTAAAATTATTAATACTAATTCTTAAGAATTTCTTTAGATTTTACATAACCTCTTCTTTATTTATTAGTTGTATTATAAAATTATATATAGAAAATAAAGGACATGAATTTGGAGGCTTTTAACTGTTAAAAATAATCTATAATAATCTATAAAAATATATATCTATTTATGATACAATCTTATTGAGGTGATAAATTGTGAAATATTACTCAATAGGAGAATTTGCAAAC
>NZ_CAJURG010000013.1 GCF_910588715.1 uncultured Clostridium sp. | reverse complement strand
TTACCACCGTGAAAGGGTGGTGTCTTGACCGCTTGACCAAGGGGCCTAGGCTTTTTTATTTCCTGCTGCACTCTCCCGAGCACATTACCTATAATACCTAAAAATATATATAGTGTCAACACTTTTTTTAAAAAATTTTTATATATTTTTTATTATGTTTTATTCAATTAAGTTAAACCAGCATTTTTACTAGGTTTTCTGGAGTTTTAGTTTTTTCAATTGCTTCTCCATATCTCGCTAATAAATATTCTTTTTCTTTAATATCTTTATTTATTTTTTTTATTTCAAAAGCACAAATTTCTAAAAATTCTTCTTTTGGTATTTCATCAATAGTTATATTAAATCCACTCTTTTTAAAATTTTGCCCATCAGCTGTTATTTTTATAGGAATGTTATCATTAATTGTACATAAAATTTCTTTTTCCCATATTCCTCTTTTATTTACTGCATATTTATCTTTTAATAAATTTAAACCTTTAAAATTAATTTTTAATTGATTTTCTAATGAATCTAAAATTCCTTTATATAATGCAACTGATATTCCTCTATTTAATTTAATCTTTAAAAAATCACTATAATTTATTAAAAATTCATCAACCTCAGTTTCTGTTATAAATTCTACTTCTTCTTTTTGAAATACCTTTATTCCCTTTTCACCTGGATAGTTAACAACTACTTGATTATAATTCATTCTTCTTAATTTAAATTCTCTTTCATAGTCTCCCGAACTCGAATTAATTATCTTAACCTTCATAAATATCACCTCTTTAAATAGTATTCCTTAATTTCATTTGTTATATTACTAAGAAAATTTGTTATTGCAGAACATACTCCTAAATATTAAGATATATTTAATTAAAAAATTAATGATATTTATGAAAGGAGTGTTTAAAAATGTATCATGATTTAATAATTGTTGGCGGTGGAGCCTCCGGTTTAATTGCAGCTATTACTGCTAAGGATTTTGGAATAGATGTTGCAATTGTTGAAGGTACTGATAGAATTGGTAAAAAGATTTTAACTACTGGTAATGGTAGATGTAACATATCAAACACTTGTATAAAACCACCTTTTATTAACTACCATAGTTCAAACTCTAATTTTCAATTTACTGCCTTAGATAAACTTCCACTTGAAGATACAAAAAATTTCTTTCTATCTCTAGGTCTTCCAATTGTAGAATTAAAAACAGGAAAACTTTATCCACAGTCTCTTCAAGCCTCTTCTGTTGTGGATATTTTAAAAATGGCTATTGAAGATAGAAATATACCGTTATACACAAACTGCAAAATAAAAGATATCCACAGGGGTAAAAAATTTAAGTTATCCACAACCAATGATGAATATAAGTTATTCACAGCTAATAAAATCATTTTAGCTTGTGGAGGAAAAACAGCTCCTAAAACAGGCTCTGATGGAAGTGGATATAATCTTGCTAAGAGCCTTGGACATTCCATAACATCATTAGTTCCAGGAATAGTTCAATTAAAATTAGATTATCCCCACCTAAAGGCTTTATCTGGAGTTAAATTTGATGGTTATGTAACACTTATAGTTAATAATGAAATTGTTAAAAAAGATTTTGGAGAAATATTATTTACTGACTATGGAATATCAGGTCCTCCTATTCTTCAAGTTTCAGCATTAGCATCACAAAATACATTTAAAAAAAAGAAAACTGAAATTGTAGTAGATTTATTACCTAACTATTCAAAAGAAGAATTAGAAAATTTTTTAGAATGTCATTTTGCAATTCTTAGCCATAGACCTATAATGAATGCTCTTACTGGTGTTATACATAAAAAAATAATTCCTGTTTTATTAAAAGAATGTAGTATAACTAACCTCCAAATGCCATGCTATGAACTTTCATGGCAAGAAAAAGCTAAGATAATAAATACTTTAAAATCTTGGAAGTTTACTTGTACTGGTACTAATGACTTTAATCAAGCTCAAGTTACTGTTGGAGGTATTGATACTAAAGATGTTTATTCAGATACGTTAGAATCTAAATTAGTTCCTAATCTTTATTTTTGTGGTGAAATATTAGATGTTCATGGAGATTGTGGTGGGTTTAATCTTCAATGGGCTTGGAGCTCAGGATATACAGTTGCAACTTCAATTGCTGAAAACAAATAAAATTAACTAATAAAAAAGGTGTTACTCATATTAAATTTAAATATGAGTACACCCATTTTTTTATTATATAAAATTTTAATTATAAATTTTATATAAGACTATTTATATAATACCTTTACCTTTTTAATTAACTTTATTTTATTTTTTCCACTTACTAGTTAATACCGTTAATTCCCTACCATCATTATCAACGATTTTATGAAGTATTATTAACCCATCTTCAGCTTCTTTTATTTCATATGAAGCAGTTATTTCGGCTCCATGTCTACATTCTTTTTCAAAAATAACACTTAATTCTTTAAGTTCATAATTTAATACAATATCTAGTGGAAGTGACTCAACTGCCCATTCAACATATCTAACATTATTTACGTGCATATTAGAATCTATATCACCATATCTAACTTTAAAATGATTTTTATTCATTTCTTCTTTTAATTTTTCAAGTTTATTTACCTTTATATCTGGACAATTTTCAGGATCTACTCCATATACTATGTATTGATCTTCTGGAATTCTTACTGCTCTTCTTCTATCTATATTTATTAATAAGAAAATTCCTTCTCCCTCAACTATTTTTTCATTATTTTCATCATAAATTTCATAAGCTCTTGAAGCATAAAACTTTTTAAAACTTTTAGCCATTGTAACTACTTTTATTTTTTCACCATACTTAGGGTATCTTTTTACGTTTATATCGTATTTATAAAAAACCCAAGATAACCTTTTTTCCATTAAATAATTAATTCCAACGCCTAATTCTTCTGATTGTTTAGTTCCTATATCACAAAAATAATTAATTATGGATGACATCTTACATTCTAATCTATAATTAGTTTCATAATAATGCACCTCATACTCTTTTTCTTTAATTATTCCCACTTTGTATTTCCCACCTTTTTTATTTATTAAAAAGAACCCACTATAATGGGTTCTAATATTTTTTCTATTTGTTTAAAGCTTCTAATAATTCTTCTAAATTTATTCCATGAATATATGCAGCTTCTTCAACAGTTTCAGCTTGTGCAGATGGACATCCAACACATCCCATTCCAAAGCTCATTAATATATCAGCTTTGCTATCACTTATTTTTATTACTTCTCCAATTGTCATATCTTTAGTAATCATTCTTAATCACCTTAGCTTTCATAAAATTATTTAATAAAAATATTTTATATCAAATATATACCAAATTCAAGTAAACTTATCTTCTGTCTTATAATTAATGAACTACTCTCAATTTATACAAATTAAAGATTATTATTAAAAACTTATAATAATTATTTAAGAGATACTAATATAAATTTACTAATCCATTATTAATTTGATTTACAACAGAACTAGAATCAATATCGTACTTTGCCATCATTTCATCTAATGATAAAGATTGATTTTCTATAATTGCATATGCTGGTATTCCATAGCTCATTAATATGTTTGCTGTCATAGGATTTTCCGCCATTATCTCGCATAAACTTGTGTATTTATTAATCATAATGTGCCCCTCTCATAATATTACTTATTAATATTTTGCACACTATAAATAAATATTATACAAATAGTAAAAAGCCATATAAAAATATTTTTATATGGCTTAAAAATTATACTATAGAGGTTTAACTCTCATAGTTTGGTCTCTTCTTGGACCAACTGATACTATAGAAATTCTAGTTTCAGTTAATTCTTCAATTCTTTCTAAATACTTTCTTGCGTTTGGATGTAAATCTTCATAGCTTCTTGCTTTTGCTACGCTTTCATCCCATCCATCAAATTCTTCATATATAGGCTCACATTTAGCTAAATCTTCTAAGCTAGCTGGGAAATAGTCTATAATTTCATCATTGAACTTATATCCAATACACATCTTGACTTTATCTAATCCAGCTAATGTATCAATTTTTGTTACAGCTAATGAAGTTAATCCACTAACTCTAACTGAAGTTTTTAATATAACTATGTCAAGCCAACCACATCTTCTAGATCTACCAGTAGTTACTCCATATTCATGACCTTTTTGTCTTATCCATTCTCCAGTTTCATTTTCTAATTCAGTTGGAAATGGTCCTTTACCTACTCTTGTAGTATATGATTTAGCTATACCAACAGCATTAGTAATCATATTTGGTCCTATACCAACACCATTAGATACTCCCCCTGCTGTTGTATTTGATGATGTTACATATGGATATGTTCCATAGTCAATGTCTAATAACATTCCTTGTGCACCTTCAAATAAAACTGTTTTATCCTTTTTGATTTCATCATAAACCCTTACTGATGTATCTTTTACAAATGGTTTTAATTTTTCACCGTACTTAGAATATTCTTCATATATTTCATCAAAGCTTAACTCTTCTCCACCAAGAACATTAACAATATACTTGTTCTTCATTTCAATATTAGCCATAAGCTTTTCTTTAAATACTTCCTTATCTATAAGATCACAAACTCTTATACCACATCTTTCAAACTTATCAGTATAACAAGGACCTATTCCTTTTCCTGTTGTACCTATATCATTTTTACCTCTAGCTTTTTCTTTTAATTTATCTAAAACCTTATGGTATGGCATAATAACATGTGCTCTATCACTAACTATTAACTTTTCTGGAGTTACCTTTACTCCCTCTTCTCTTAAGTAATCAATTTCTGAAAAGAAAGCCATAGGATCTACAACTACACCATTTCCTATTACATTAAGCTTTTCATCATGTAATATACCTGATGGTATTAAGTGAAGTTTATATTGCTTATCTCCAACCTCTACGGTATGACCTGCATTATTACCACCTTGATATCTAACAACTACGTTTGCTTCTTCAGCTAAGTAGTCTGTCATTTTTCCTTTACCTTCATCTCCCCATTGAGCTCCTAAAACAATAAATGCTGACATTTAACTGCCTCCTTTTAAGACATATTAATAGATTATATTACATCATAATCCCATATAACATGGTATCAAAGTAATTGTAAAATTTCAATATCCAAACGAATAATTTTTTGCTTTATTAATATATAATTCGTATAATATTATTGTAAATATAATTTTGAAGAGGAGTCTTAATATGAATATATATAAAGAATCATTAAAATTTCACGAAGAATTAAAAGGTAAGTTAGAAATATCTTCAAGAGTTAAAATAACTAACGAAAAAGATTTATCACTTGCTTATACTCCTGGTGTTGCTGAGCCGTGTAGAGAGATACATAAAAATCCATCTACAGCTTACTTATATACTCGCAAATGGAATACTGTAGCTGTTATCTCTGATGGTACTGCTGTTTTAGGTCTTGGAGATATTGGCCCACTAGCCTCTTTACCTGTTATGGAAGGTAAATCTATATTATTTAAAGAATTTGCTGATGTAGATGCTTTTCCTATAGTCCTTGATACTAAAAAAGTCGATGAAATAGTTGAAACCGTAATTAGAATTGCCCCTACTTTAGGAGGAATAAATTTAGAAGATATCTCAGCTCCTAGATGCTTTGAAATAGAAAAAAAATTAAAAGAAAAATTAAATATACCAGTTTTCCATGACGATCAACATGGAACTGCCATTATAGTTTTATCTGGTTTAATAAATGCCTTAAAGATAGTTAATAAAAATATTGAAGATTTAAAAATAGTTGTTAATGGTGCTGGAGCTGCTGGAACTGCAATAACTAAACTCTTATTATCTTTTGGTGCTAAAAATATAATTGTTTGCGATAGAGATGGTGCCTTAAATAGAAATACAACTTACTCAAATAAATATTTTGAAGAATTATCTCAAATTACTAACCCTAATAACGAGTCTGGAATATTAAAAGATGTTATTAAAAATGCTGATGTATTCATAGGAGTTTCAGCTCCTAATATAGTATCTAAAGAAATGGTTAAATCTATGAATCATGATTCTATTATATTTGCTATGGCAAATCCAACACCTGAAATATTCCCTGATGATGCAAAAGAAGCTGGAGCTAAAGTAATTGGTACTGGACGTTCAGATTTTCCTAATCAAATAAATAACGTTTTAGCTTTCCCTGGAATATTTAGAGGAGCTTTAGATGTTAGAGCAACTGAAATAAATGAAGAAATGAAAATAGCTGCTGCTTTTGCAATTGCTAATTCTGTTTCAGATGAAGAACTTAACCCTAATTATATTATTCCAAAAGCATTCAATTTAGATGTTCAAAATAAAGTTGCAGAAGCTGTTAAAGAAGCTGCAATTAAAAGTAATGTTGCAACTATATAAAAACTAAAAAATACTACATCCCAATTAAATTCAATAAATTGTGATGTAGTATTTTTCTTATTGCTCTATAAAAGTTATTAATATCTCTCCAATAACCTTGTCCTTTGAATATATATTTCCCCATTCTCTTCCATCTGTACAGTCATTAGGAAGTGAAAATGATAAATGTTCTTCTTTGATGTAAGGTTTGACTAATTCATATAACTCTCTATAATTTATATGTTTTATTATCTTTGAAAGACTTGCATTATTTTCTCCTAAGTCTTTTATTTCAACTTTATACATAATTGTCCCCCTGGATATATTAATCAATATATTATATTTTTATAGGCAATAAATATTGATAAAAATATTTTTAAAATTAAGATTAAATTTAATTTAGGAAGAAAGAAACACCTATGATTAATAAAAAAATATATTAAAATCTCTATTATTATCATTTCTTATTATTTTTATATTTGTTATGTTATTCGAATTTTTAGGAGCTACAAATAATTCCATAGGAATTGTCATGGTAACAATAATTGTTTTTACTATGCTTTTTTGTACTTATGAAATCATTGATGAAGTAAAGAAGCTAAAAAATAATTAATTTTATAAAAACATACTTAAATAAAAGAAAATTATTTAAAGTACAAAAAAACCTATAAATTAAATTACCTTTTAGCAATTTAATTTATAGGTTATATTTTAAATTACATTCTTTCTACACTTTCCATACCTAATAAGTCTAATCCTTGTTCTAAAACATTTTTAACAAGATTTATTAAACTTAACCAAGATGCTTTTTTAACTTCATCTTCTTCAGACAATATTCTTGTATCATTGTAGAACTTATTAAAATTATTAGATAATTCATATATAAATTCACAAATCTTATGAGGTGCTCTATCTCTAAAGCTTAATTCTATAACTTCATTAAACTTAGATAATTGAAGCATTAGCCCTCTTTCAGCTTCGCTTTTTGGCTCTAAAATCTTATTTTCTATATTAAATCCTTCTGATTTATTTAAAATAGATTTAATTCTTACTATAGTATATAAAATATATGGCCCTGTATTTCCTTCAAAAGAAGCAAATCTATCTATATCAAATACATAATCCTTAGATGCTTGATTTGATAAATCTCCATATTTCAATGCAGCTAAACCAACCTTTGAAGAAATTTCTTCAACATCATCTTCTGAGACATTTTTATTATCCTTAAGTTTTTCCTTACCAGCTTCTTTAATCATGCTTATTAAGTCTGCAAGTCTCATTACTCCACCTTCACGAGTTTTAAATGGCTTTCCATCTTTTCCATTCATAGTACCAAATCCTATAAAATCTAAAATAGTGTCTTCCTTTGCTATTCCTGACTTTTTAGCAGCTCTAAAGAATTGCTCATAGTGAAGTCCTTGTCTCTTATCTGCTAAGTAGATTATTTCATCAGCTTTCATATCTCTGATTCTTTCTACAACTGTAGCTAAATCAGTAGTTCCATATAAGGATGCTCCATCTGATTTTAATAATAATAATGGTGGAACTGGACTCTTATCAGTTTCTTCACTTACATCAAAAACTAAAGCACCTTCACTTTCTTTTGCAAACCCTTTTTCTTTTAACTCTTCTATCATCTCTGGAATAAATTTTTGAGCATCACTTTCACCGTTCCATAATTCAAAATCAACATCTAATGCTCCATAGTTTTTCTTTAAGTCAGTAACTGAAACATTTAATATATGTTTCCATAAAGCAACGTATCCTCTTCTACCTTGTTGAAGCTCAACAGTAGCTTGTTTTGCAGCTTCCATTACCTTCTCATCGCTCTTGGCAAGCTTACTTGCATATGGATATATATCTTCAAGTTCATCTATTGTAAATGGTGCTTCTTTAGGATATTCCCCAGTAAAGCTTTCGTCAAAGTACGGTAAAGAAGGATTTCTTCTTTCAACTTCAGATATTACCATTCCCATTTGAAGACCCCAGTCTCCTAAATGAACATCTCCAACAACATCATGTCCTAAGAATTTTGCAATTCTTTTTATACTTTCACCGATTATTGCTGATCTTAAGTGTCCAATATGTAGTGGTTTAGCAACATTTGCACCACCATAATCAACAACTATTTTTTTGATTTCTGTAGTCTTTGAAACTCCAAAATTCTCATCTTTATTCATATCATTGATATACATAGCTAAGAATTCATCATTAATATTTATGTTAATAAACCCAGGTGCAACAGCTTCTAATTTAGAAAACATTTTATTTTCCTTTAATTTTTCAACAACTTCATTAGCTATTATCATAGGTGCTTTTTTATGCTTTTTAGCATTTGCTAAAGCTCCATTACATTGATATTGGCATAAATCAGGTCTATTTGATACATTAACCTTTCCTGTTTCCTTTGCGTATCCTAACTCTTCAAAAGCATTTTTAACTACTTCATTTATTTCATCAATAAATAATTTCATAACTTTACCTCCTGATTTCTCTATTAAAATATAAAAAATCCGTCTCCTTTCATACAAAGAGACGGAATATTTCCGCGGTACCACTCAATTTAACTAAAAAATTAGTTCACTTAAAACTTTAACGCAGTTAACGGCATACCTTTATATAAACTTTTTATATTCAAGTAAGCTTCTCCAAGTTCCTTTTCCTTATTCAGAATTTTATAAGGCTTACACTCTACCCCTACTCGCTGTAAAATACTATTGAATAAGTACTCTTCTCTTCATAGAATTTTATATTTTAATTATTACATTTTTTTGAAATTATATTCATTATCTTAATATTTATATATTGTAAACTACTCTCATATTATAAAACTTTAATATTAATGATCAATATAAAAGATTTTAAAAGTTTACTCAAGTAATAAAATAGTTCTCCCTTAATAAAATATATTTTATTTATTTTGCTTCCCATCGTCAAGTGCTACCACTCTCAGTTTATAGTATTAAGAGTTTAATCGTTATTTAGTTAAATTTTAATTATTCATAGTATTACATGTTTTTAGATTTTTCTGCACATTTTTCAACTGCACTTATAACAGTACTTCTAAGTCCGTTTCTTTCAAGGTCTATTACAGCATCAATTGTTGTTCCAGAAGGTGAACAAACTTCATCCTTTAATACTCCAGGGTGTTTTCCTGTTTCTAATGCTAATTTAGCAGAACCTAATACACTTTGTTCAACTAACTTATATGCTTTAGCCCTAGGTATACCCAACTTAACACCTGCATCTGCCATTGCTTCTATAAACATAAAAACATAAGCTGGAGATGAGCCACATAAAGCTATAAATGCATGGAAATCTTTTTCTTCAAGTATTTCATATTTTCCAAAAGAATTATATAGTTTACCTACATAATTTAATTCATCTGAAGTTATATTTTTATTTGGACAAATTGCTGACATACCTTCTCCAACTAATGCTGGTGTATTAGGCATACTCCTAACAAGTTTAATATCTTTTCCAAACCATTCTTCTATTTGTGATATTGTGATCCCAGCAGCTATAGAAATAATAATAGTGTCATTATTAATCTTATCCTTTATTTCTTCTATAACTTCTTTAAAAAAATGCGGTTTAACAGCTAAAAACAAAATATTAGATTTTTCAGCTACTTCAGAATTTACTAATGTTGTTTTTACCTTGAAATCATTTCTTATTTTTTCAGCCGAATTTTCTCTCTTTGTAGAAACTATTATATCATCATTACTTATATCACTAGATTTAAGTAATGCACTAAGCATAGCCCTTCCCATATTTCCACAACCTATAATGCCAATTTTTCTATTCATACAACACCCCACAACAATTTAAATTATTTAATTATTCTCTATGTACTAAATCCAAATCAGCAAACTTAGAGTGTGCCCCAATCCAAGCCATCTTAACTGTTCCAACCGGGCCATTTCTTTGTTTAGCTATAATACATTCACCTATTCCCTTTTCTTCTGTTTCTTTATTATAATATTCATCTCTGTATAAAAACATAACAACGTCGGCATCCTGCTCAATTGAACCGGACTCTCTTAAATCTGATAACATAGGTCTATGATCAGCTCTTTGCTCTGGAGCACGAGACAATTGTGATAATGCAATTACTGGACACTCCATTTCCTTTGCTAAAGCTTTAATAGATCTTGATATTTCAGAAACTTCTTGTTGTCTATTATCACTACCTGAACTACCTGACATAAGTTGTAAGTAGTCAATAAGTATCATATCAACACCATGTTCCATCTTTATTTTTCTACACTTAGACCTCATATCCATAACACTAATACCTGCGGTATCATCTATATATATTTTAGCTTTTGCTAAAGGTCCTGTGGCTCTTGCGATTCTTTCCCAGTCATCATCTTCTAAATTACCTGTTCTAAGTTTTAACATATCTACATTAGCTTGTGAACATAAAAGTTTATATGCTAATTGCTCCTTAGACATTTCTAAAGAAAATATAACAACGCTTTTACCTTCTTTTAATGCTGCATTTTCTGCTATATTTAATGAAAATGTTGTTTTTCCCATAGATGGCCTTGCAGCAATAAGCACCATATCACCTTTTTGAAACCCTGATGTTTTAGCATCTAAATCCTTAATACCAGATCCAACACCAGTTATTGCTCCTCTATTATTAAATAATCTTTCAATTTCTAAAAATCCTCTTTCAAGAACATTAGAAAGTAATTCATATTCTTTAGTATCTCTCTTTTCGGCTATATCAAATACCTTTTTTTGAGCTAAATCTATTACCTTTTCAACATCTCCACCATTATTATAACTTTCCTCAATAATAGAAGTAGATGCTTTTATTAGTTTTCTTAAGGTAGATTTTTCTTCTACTATTTTTATATATGAACTTAAATTAGCTGTTGTAGGAACAGATGCACTTAATTCTGATATATAAGTAACTCCACCAGATTTATCTAACATATCAGTAGTTTTTAAGTACTCTAATATAGTTACTAAATCTACAGCCATATCCTTAGCATACATTTCTCTTATGGCTCTATATATAACTTTGTGTCCATCTCTATAAAAATCTTCTTCATTTAGCTTTTCTAAAACTTGAGCAATGGCACTTTTATCTATTATCATTGCCCCTATAACGGACTGCTCTGCTTCTATGCTTTGTGGTAAACTTCTCATCATAGGTGCTTCCATAAATAATCCGCCTCCCAATTTTTTATTAAAATTTCTGCTTTTTTGTGTCTATAACCTATTATATCAAAATGAATTTAATTTACTATCTCAATTTGTATAATAAATTTATTTCTTCACATAATAAAATTAAGCTTCCTATTTAAAGGAAGCTTAATTTATACATTACTTCTCAAATACTATCTCCATTAGTTCCTCTATATGACTTATAGATTTAACTTCAATATCTTCAAGTCCTAGAGGAACTTCTTTTTCATTATCCTTAGGGATAGCAACAAGTTTAATTCCTTTTCTTCTTGCTCCATATATTTTTTCAAATATTCCCCCAACAGGCTTAACTTTTCCTCTTAAAGAAATTTCCCCTGTTATAGCAACATCCTGACGAATTGCTCTTTCTGTAAGAGCACTTATTATACAAACTGTAATAGCAGCTCCTGCTGATGGACCATCAATTTGTCCTCCACCAATTACATTAACATGAACATCATAATCCTTTATATCCTTATCTGTGATTTTTCTAATTACAGATGCAGCATTAAATACAGAATCTTTTGCCATAGAACCTGCCGTATCATTAAACTTAATAGTTCCATGTCCTTTTTTCTTTGCTGGGAATACTGTTGATTCTATTTCTATTGTAGAACCTAAAAACCCACTTACTCCTAGTCCATATACATGACCTATTTCATAATTATCCAAATTATCTAATCTTTCAAATGGAGAATATCTTCCTATAGAAATAACCTCTTCAACATCTTTTAAAGTTATTTTATTATTCTCTTCATCTTCACTTGTATTAAATAATGAATATCCATATGCATCAGATAATATATTTACAGCCTTTCTACCTTCTATAGTATATTGGCTTATTAATTTTCCAACTCCATCTTCTAATTCTACATTTAATTTCTCAGATGCATTATTAACTATACCTTCTATATCTTTAGATGATAGAGGTTCAAAATACACTTCTGTACATCTAGATCTTAATGCTGGATTTATTTGACTTGGATCCTTTGTAGTTGCACCTATTAAAACAAAATCAGCTGGTGCTCCCTTTTCAAATAAATATCTTATATATTCAGGAATATTTTCATCATCTGGATCGTAATAAGAGGATGAGAATTCCACTCTCTTATCTTCTAAAACCTTTAATAACTTATTTTGAAGAATATCGTCTAATTCACCGATTTCATCAATAAATAATACTCCTCCATGAGCTTCAGTAACTAATCCGGTCTTTGGCTCTGGTACTCCAACTTCTGCTAAATCTCTCTTACTTCCTTGATATATAGGATCATGAACTGAACCTAATAAAGGATTTGTAATTTCTCTTGGATCCCATCTTAATGTAGTTCCATCAACTTCAACAAACTTTGAATCTTCATCAAAAGGTGTAAATCTTAATTTCTTAGCAGATTCTAATGCTAATCTCGCTGCTGAAGTTTTTCCTACTCCTGGTGGCCCATAAAGTATTATATGTTGAGGATAGGGTGAAGACATTTTTGATATTAATGATCTTACAGCTCTCTCTTGCCCAACTATTTCACCAAAGTTTTCAGGTCTTAAAAGTGACATTACATTTTTATTAATCTGCTTTGCGTCTAATTTTTCTAACCTTTCTAACTTTGCTGTAGTCTTTTTATTTTCTTTACCTTTTTGTTTTTTAATTATAGACAATTTAAGTTCATCCATAAACTTATCTTGTCTTTCAACTAAAGCTCTTTCTACTTCTGATTCTATTTTATTTTGAACATATTTTTTAGCTATATTTTCTGATATCCAATAGATAACATCTTCTAAAACCTCATTAGCTGTTTCATCTGTTGGGACAACCTTTGCCCCATTTCCATCAGATGCTATAACATTTAAAGCATATATTCTTTCATTTACATCTGTTGAGTTAACATGTTTTTGAAGCTTAAATCTTACTGTTCTAGCTCTAATAGCACCCTCGTCTAAAACATTTTTAAGAACATCAAATAATACATTAACTTTTGCTTCTATTGGTAAGTCACTTGTTAAAATTCCTTCTAAGTTAAGACCTTCTTTATATAAATTCAATGTTACTCCTCCTTATTGCTTAGGAACAATAATAACTTTCATCTTTGTAGATACTTCTGGATATAATTTTATTTCTACTTCATATTGACCAGCAACCTTTATAGTGTTAACAACAACTTTCTTTTTATCTATTGATAAATTAAATTTATTGTTAATAACTTCAGCTATGTCCTTATTAGTTATTGCTCCAAATAATCTTCCATTATCCCCTGCCTTAGCATCTATAGTAACTTCCTTACCTTTTAATTCAGCAGCTAATTTTTGTGCTGCTTCTAACTCAGCAAGTTTCTTTCTTCTTTCATTTTCTTTTTTCGCATTAACAACATGTAACGCATTTGCTGTTGCTTCTTCTGCTAATTTTCTAGGAAATAAATAGTTTCTTGCATATCCATCTGACGCTTCAATAACATCACCTTTTTTTCCCATTTTCTTAACGTCTTGTAATAAAATTACCTTCATATTATACACCTATCCTTTAACTTTTTATTCTTTAAGCTCTAAATGCTTCTTTATTGCTTCTTTTAACATATATACTGTTTTATCCATTGTTTCATTTACTTTTGCACCAGCCATATTCATATGACCTCCGCCTCCAAGCTCTTCTAATATAACTTGAACATTAACGTCACCTGTTGATCTACCACTTATAGTAATGGCATTGTTTATTTCACATAAAACAAAGCATACATTAATTCCAGATATACCTAAAAGTTCATCAGCAGCTCGTGCAACAATTACAGTATTATTTGCTTTGCTAGGACAAATAGCTATAGCTAAATTACCATAAACCTCAGCACTCTTAATAGTTTCTGAAATTAATAAATAATCTTCTAAACTATCAGTAAACATCTTTTTAACTTCTATAGTATCTGCACCTAAAGACCTTAAAAAAGCTGCTGCATCAAAAGTTCTCACTCCTGATTTAAATTGGAATCCCTTAGTATCCATAAAAATTCCACCTAAAAGTCCCTCCGCTTCAATTTTAGATATCTTTGGTTTTTGCAACATATACTGTATTAGTTCAGTTACAAGTTCAGATGTAGAAGATGCATAAACTTCTATATAATTTAATAGAGCACCTTCTATTATGTCAGGACTTCTTCTATGATGGTCTATAATTATTTTTCTATTAATTTTTTCAACTATACTTAAATTATTTACATATCCTTTATTATGAACATCAACAATTATTAATAACGTTTTATCATTTATTGTCTTTTCAGCTTCAGAACTAGAAATTAATAAATTATCATATTTGCCATCTTTTTTAAGTTTATTCATATAATAATCAATTGCGTTAACATCATTATCAATTATAATATTACAATTTTTCCCCAGTTGCCTTATAGCTGACCATAAGCCAACCGCTGAACCGAAAGCATCCATATCTGGGTTCTTATGCCCCATTATAAGTATGTTACTACTCTCAAAAATCAGCTCTCTTAAAGCTTGTGCTATTATTCTAGCCCTAACCCTCGTTCTTTTTTCAAGTTCACGAGTATTTCCACCAAAGAAATTTATTTTTTCATTATCTTTAACAACTACTTGATCTCCACCCCTACCTAGAGCTAACTCCCTAGCAGTAATTGCATTATTATAGTTTTCTTGTGAGTTATCCCCACCCCTACCTACTCCAATGCTTAAAGTAACTTCAAGCTTATTACCCCTATCAATATTTGATATTTCGTCTAATATGCTAAACTTACAATTAATTTCATCATTAATATATTTATCTTTTACAGATAAACAATATTTATTATAATCATATTTAATAATCATAGACTTTAATTTTTTACTATAGGAATTTATAGTTTTCTCTACCTCTGCTGCTAACATTGGTCTATTTGCTTCGTCAGTTACATCTAATGCCTCTGATAAATTATCTACTTCTATTAACATTATACTTTCTTTAGTTAAATATAAATCTCTTAAATTGCTTACTTCGTTAAAATATACCATATATTTTTGTTTTACATATGTTTCATTTTCATTGCTTATGTTATTAGCATATATGTTATAAAAAGCATCTTTTATTTTTACTCTTTGTCGTAAATCTTTATCACACTTTAACAATTTTTGCAAGTCAAGATTTCTACCTATACTAAGTATATTTTGCTCTTGTAAATCTAATAAATTTAATTCTTCTTTTAATCTATTATTAGCCCAAAGTATATTACCCTCATTATTAATTAAAGCTAGTGGATATGACATATTAGAAATATTGTCATTTATATTCGCTTTAATCTTTGTAGTTAAAGTATTAACCTTTTCATCATATAGTTCTCTGTTAATATTTAAATATATATTAATTGTTGCATATAATATTAAAATTATACTTGCTAAATAAAAAACTTTATTATAATAAAGTACTATTATTAAAATAGTAATTGCAACTGATATTAATAGTTTGCTATACCTTTTGAGCTTTTTTTTCATAAAAGCCTCCTAAATTTTATATTAATAACGTCCTTTAATATGATTTTGAAGTTTCGTTAAACTCTTTCCTTCTTTTTCATATTCATGCTCTTCAGCTATTCCCAACTTTAATTTTTTCCTCATTTCATCATCTACTTCGCTACAACTATATCCCAGCTTTTGTGCTAATACATATAAAATTAAAATTGCTCCGGCTATACAGTTTAATATAGAATCTTTAGCTATATTTGTTCCCCTTGTTAAAAGAGAAAAAAATTCTCCTATAATACATATCAAACTAGCCTTAAGTTCTTCTATAATTTTAATATTAGCCATAATATTTAGCTCTTCTTTTTTCTTCACCAAATTCTCACCTCTATTCAATACCTTGTATCTTTATTTTAATTATTTTTCTTTGTTAATGCAACTAAATAGGGGCTTAAATTACAAATTATGTAATTATTTTAAGATATAAAAATAAAAGCCCCTGAAAATCAGGGGCTAATAAAGTTATTACTATTCAGTTGTGAATGGTAATAAAGCTATGTTTCTTGATCTCTTGATAGCATCTGTTAATTGTCTTTGATGCTTAGCGCAAGTACCAGAGATTCTTCTTGGAAGAATCTTACCTCTTTCTGTAACAAACTTTCTTAGCTTGTTGATATCTTTGTAATCTATTGATTCAGCTTTATCTACACAGAAAGCACATACTTTTCTCTTAGATCTTCTCATTTTTCCAGATCTTTTCATTTCTCTCATGATGTTCCCTCCTTATAAAATAATTAGACTTTTTTAAAATGGCATATCACCATCATCAACTGGAGTCATATCTCCAAATCCCATATCTGGACTTTCAGTTGGAGCACCCCATGCGTTATCAGAATTTCTTGAGTATGAATTATTGTTACCTTCGCCAAAATTAGAACCTATGAACTCAAAACTTTCTACAGCTACATCAGTAGTATATCTTTTAGTTCCATCTTGTGCATCATAACTACCTGTTCTTATACTTCCAGTAACAGCAATTTGTCTACCCTTTGTAAGATATTGTGTAATTGTTTCTCCAGTTTTTCCAAATGCTACACAATTTATAAAGTCTGTTTCATCTTTTTTAAATTGTCTATTAATAGCAACAGTAAATCTACAAACTGCAGTACCGCTACCAGCTGCATATCTTAATTCTGGATCTTTAGTAAGTCTACCAATAAGTATAACTTTATTCATTTCAATACACCTCTTACGCTTCGTTTTTAACGATTATGTGTCTTATAACACCATCAGTAATTCTGAAAACTCTGTCTAACTCTTTTGGTAATTCAGGAGTAGCTTCGAAGTTAATTAAAGTATAGTAACCTTCGTTAACTTTGTTTATTTCATAAGCAAGCTTTCTCTTACCCCAGAAATCAACATTTTCAACTTTTCCTCCACCGTTTTCTATAACACCTTGGAATTTTTCGATTCCAGCCTTAACAGCCTCTTCATCTAATGATGGGTGTAATATAAATATAGTTTCGTACTTTCTCATCATTTTCACCTCCTTTGGACTAACGGCTACAATTTACTGTAGCAGGGATTACAGTTTTAAATTTTATCACTTTATTTTACTCTTTTCAAGTATTTTTATTTCAATTATTGGACTTAACAACCTTTTTCGTATCTTTTTGGAATTTAATGCGTGGTATCATAATTATTCTACCACATCCAATACACTTTATTTTAATATCAGCACCTAATCTTATTACTTCAAATTCCTTACTTCCACAAGGATGTTGCTTTTTCATTTCAACAATATCCCCTAAATCAAATGTTTGAATCATATTTATTCCCCTTAACTATTATTTTTATTTATAATTTGTGTCTTTGGATAAGGAATTTCTATTCCTTCTCTATCTAAGGCTAATTTTATATCTTTTCTTAACTCTCTTTCCATTTCCCATTGACTTAATGGTTCTGCTCTACCTATAATCCTAATAGTTATTCCTGAAGCATTTAATGAAAGAACTCCTAATACTTCAATTTCACCTCTCAATTTACTTTTATGCTTTTCCTCAAATAATTCATTAGTTTTCTTGATAACTTCTATTGCCGAATCAACATTCTCTTCATAAGCTATTTCAACATCAACTATAAATCTTATATCACCTCTTGAATGATTTGTAACTTCAAGAACTGAACCATTAGGCACTAAATGCAAATCACCTGTAAAATCTCTTAAAATAGTTGTCCTTATACCAATACTTTCTACAATTCCAGAATATTGACCAATAGTTACATGGTCTCCAACCCCATACTGATCCTCAAATAATATAAAAAAACCATTAATAATATCTTTTACTAAACTTTGAGCACCAAGACCTATTGCAAATCCCCCTGCACTCACTAAGGCAACAGGTATTTTAGCTAAAATATCATATAACATACTACCTATACCTATTATATATACTGTGTACTTTAGAACACTTTTTAACACTTCTCCTATAGTTAATGCTTTTTGAGGTTGTAAAGAAAAACTAGCTTTGCTAGCAACTTGTCTATCAACAAACTTTTTTATAAGATTATTTCCTACTTTTATTGAAAAATACATTATAATTGATATGAATATAATAGATATAATTTTTTCAACTATAGCTTCCAAGTTTATTCTCTTGCTAAAGAAATCAAATATGCTTTTACTTATACTATCTAAATTAATAAATCCATACATATAATGATTCCTCTTTTTACTTAATTAGTATATAGGTAGATTCTTCTCTTTTATATACGTTTTTAAAATCAATTATATTATCATTAATTATTTGGTTTAATTTTTCCTCTTCCTCTATTCTAATGCAAATACCACAACTTTGAGTAATTAAAGTTGGTGTAGGCATTATTCTAAACTTATAGTTTAATTTACCTAACTTTTGTTCTGCAGACATTGCATCATGAGTATTTTTAAATACTATAATAAAATAATTCATTTTTAATTTCCTCCTTAAAATATATATAATAATTATATTATATATATTTTAAATTTTTAATAAACACTAGCATTATAAAATTACATATTTTTCTAAAGGTTTATTGCAATTTTACTTATTTATTTTATTATAATATAAGAAACAACATTTTTAATATATAAAAATAAAGGAGTAAACAATGAAAGTATATTTAGATAATGGAAGCACATCGTTTCCCAAGCCCAAAATCGTATCAGATTCAATTTATAATTATTTAACAAATATAGGAGGAAATCCTGGAAGATCAAATCATTCTAATGCTTTAGAAGCAAATAGATCAGTATATATAGCTCGAGAAAAAATTTGTAATTTTTTTAATTACGACAAACCAGAGAATGTAATATTTACAAATAATATAACTTCATCATTGAATATTTTATTAAACGGAATAATAAAATCTGGTGATCATGTAATTACTTCTTCTATGGAACATAATTCAGTTATTAGACCATTATATAACTTAAAAAATATATTAGATATAGATTTAGATATTGTTCAAGCTAATGCTCTTGGAATAATAGATGTAAATAATATAAAAAATTTAATTAAACCTAATACAAAACTAATTGTTATTACTCATGCTTCAAATGTTACAGGCTCTATTCAACCAATTAAAGAAATAGGTGAAGTATGCAAAAAACATGGCATATTTTTCATATTAGATAGTGCTCAAAGTGCTGGTATACTTGATATAAATTTTAAGGAATTATCATTAAATGCTTTAGCCTTTACTGGTCATAAAAGTTTATTAGGACCTCAAGGAATAGGAGGCTTTATTATTGATGATAAATTAAATGAAATATGTAATCCATTAGTTCTTGGTGGTACAGGAAGTTTATCTCATTCTTTAATACAGCCTGACTTTTTACCTGATAAATTTGAATCTGGAACTTTAAATCTTCCTGGAATAGTAGGGCTCTATGAAGCAATAAAATTTATAGAATCTGAAGGCTTAAATACAATCTACGAACATAATAGCTATTTAAGATCTTATTTAATAGCTGGAATTCTTAATATGCCTAACTATAAAATAAGTGGTGTCTTAGATAAGAAATATTCTACTTCTTGTATATCAATAACTCACTCTAAATTAGATGTTAGTGAATTATCTTATATTTTAGAATCAGACTTCAATATTAACAATAGAAGCGGATTGCATTGTGCTCCCCTTGCCCATAAAACTATAGGTACTTTCCCTAATGGAACTGTTAGGCTTAGTTTAGGTTATTTTAATACAGTAGAAGAAATTAAATACACTATAGACTCTCTAAATAAGATAAATTCAATTTATAAGTAAATAGTTTCCCTTTTGAATAAGTTGTTAAATTCTTGTCGATACTTCCAATAAGGAGGTTTTAACATGGATGATTGTTTTTACATAGATTCACTTTCCCCTAACTCCTCAAACGAATTAGGGGAATATTTATATATTAAACTTAAAGATATATTTTTAGAAAATAGACCAATAATATTCCTATGCATTGGTACAGACCGAGCTACTGGAGATTCATTAGGACCATTAATAGGATATAAACTTAAAAATATTAAAAGAAAAAATATTTATATATATGGTTCATTAGAATATCCTGTTCATTCAATTAATTTAGCTGAGGTTCTAAATAAAATTAAATCTAATTTTATAAATCCCTTTATTATTGGAATAGATGCTTCTCTTGGAAATGTTCAAAATATAGGAAAAGTATTCGTTGAAGATTCCCCCCTACATCCTGGTTTAGCATTAGAAAAAAATTTACCTGAAGTTGGTGAAATGAATATAAAAGGTGTGGTTAACATATCTGGAAATTTAGATTTTATGATGTTACAAAATACTAGGCTATTTATTGTAATGTCTTTAGCTGATTGTATTTCTAATGCTATAGATCTTTTTGTTAACAAAATCTTATCTAATAATCACTTAGTTTCCTATGATTAAGTATTAATATTAAAAGTTAAAAATTATAAAAGGTAGCTGTTAAAACAACTACCTTTTATAATTTAGCTCTTAGAATTAATTGCATCGTTTAAAACTTTTAGTTCCTCTTCTGACAAATCGTACTTTGATCTTCCCTTATCTATTGGTTTAGCATATGTAGTACTATCATGTCTTGAATATATTCCAGTTATAATAACACCATCATTATAAGAATCTAATATTGCAATTGAGAAGCTTAAATCACTACCTATATCTTCAAAAGCCTTATATCTAATTATAGAAACCTTATTTATACATCCTTTTAATTCTTCAGAAATATTTTTACATTCATCAATTGCTTCTTGTGATCTATTTAATGCTTTTTCAACATTTCCTAAATTATCCTCAATAACCTGTTCTAAATTCTTATTGTCAACGCCGCACATCATTTTTTGATATTTACTCTCTAATTTTTTTACAGATACTAATAATATTATTGTAATTATAAAAAGTAATAATGTTATTACTGATAACCCAATTATTACGAAGATTGAATATTCATTGATAAAATTTATTATGCTATCCATTTATATTACTTCCCTTCAAATGTTTCACGTGAAACACTTTATAAATTAATTATTTCTAATATTCTTTGTAAATCCTCTTCAGAATAGTATTCAATCTCTATTTTACCCTTATTATTTTTATTTGTAATATTAACTTTAGTTCCAAAATAATTTTCTAGTTTATATGTTATATCCTTATAATATGGATTAATCTCATTAGTTGACTTTGCCTTTTCTCTTGTAGGACTACTTTTTAACTTTCTTATTAATACTTCTAACTCTCTTACAGATAATTTATCATCAATAACATTTTGTGCTAACTCACATTGAAGCTTACTATCATTTATTCCTAATAAAGCTCTACCATGTCCTTCTGATATTACACCTTCAATAATATACTGTTGAACACCCTCACTAAGATTTAATAATCTTAAAGTATTAGTTATTGTAACACGTGATTTTCCTATTCTTTTACTTAATTCTTCTTGTGTTAAATTAAAATCACTTATTAGTTTTTTATAAGCTAATGCTTCTTCAATAGAGTTTAAATCTTCTCTTTGAATATTTTCAATTAATGATATTTCTAAAATCTGCTTTTCAGTTAAATTCATTATTATTGCTGGTACTTCTTTAAGCCCAATTAATTTAGCTGCTCTCCATCTTCTCTCTCCAGCAACAATAACATATTCATCATCAACTTTTCTTAATATTAAGGGTTGTATTATTCCATTACCTTTAATAGATTCTGATAACTCTAAAATCTTTTCATCATCAAAAGATTTTCTTGGTTGATCTTCATTATTCTTAATTAAATTAATATCTATTAATATAGAGCCTTTTTCTTTTTCATTAGTTTTTTCCAATTTGTTGTCCAATGTACCCAAAATAGTTTCTTCGGGTATAAGAGCATTTAGGCCTTTTCCTAATCCAAATTTTTTACTCATCTGTTTATCTCTCCTATTGCTTACTTAAAAATTCTTTAGCAAAACGTTTATACGCATCTGCACCCTTGCATTTTTCATCATAAAGCATAATTGGTAAACCAAAACTCGGTGCTTCTGCTAATCTTATATTTCTAGCAATAGTCGTTTTATATACTTTATCATTAAAGAATTTTTTTGCTTCTCCATATACTTCATTACTTAAATTAGTTCTATAATCATACATAGTCATTACTACACCTTCTATATTTAATGATTTATTTAATGATTTTTTTACTAATTGTATAGTATTTATCAACTGTCCTACCCCTTCTAAAGCATAAAATTCACATTGTATAGGTATTAATACAGAATCAGCAGCTGTTAAAGCATTAATTGTTAATACACCTAATGAAGGTGGACAATCTATAAATATAAAATCATATTCATCTTGTATAGATGTAATTTCTCTTAGCAGTATAGTCTCTCTATCTTTTACTTCAATTATTTCTACCTCTGCACCTGCTAACTCCATTGTTGATGGTGCTATGTATAGGTTAGTAATTAATTCACTTTTTATAATAACATCTTTTAACGGAACATTTGCTGTAAGTACATCATACATAGAATATTCTAAATCTCTTTTATCTATTCCAAATCCACTTGTTGTATTTCCTTGTGGATCAATATCTATTGTTAATACCTTATACCCTTCCATTGCTAAATAAGCACATAAATTAATATTAGTAGTAGTTTTTCCTACTCCACCTTTTTGATTAAAAATACATATTTTTTTCATATAAAGCCCTATTTTAGGACTTCACCCCCTTCCCTCAGTTATATTATATATACTTTTATAAAATAATTAAAGATAGACATATTAAATTTAAAATAAATTTAGCATAAGTGTTTCACGTGAAACATAAAAATAGCACTCCACAGGAGTGCTATTTTTTATTTACTTTTAGGTATAGAAACTATTATTTCAATACATTCATCCCTATCTTGAAGTTTATATTTAGCTGGTATATTAAATTTACCTAATACTTGTTTTATAGTATTAACATATAACTTGCCAGGTAAAACACCCTTCCCTTTTTTCTGTTTAATTGGGTTACCAACTAATTTCAATAATTCTGTATTAATTAACTCTTCTGTTTTCTTTACATTTAAAGAATTTTTTATAACCTTTTTTATAACTTTTAATTGTAATTTTTCATCTGGTAAACCTAAAAGGGCTCTTGCATGTCTTTCTGTTAAATTATTTTCAATACACAATACTCTTAATTTATTGCTTAACTTAAGTAATCTTAATTTATTAGCTATAGTGGATTGTTTTTTACCCATCTTATTAGCTAATTCCTCTTGAGTGAATTTATGCTCATTAATTAAATTATAATATGCCTCAGCTTCTTCTATAAAATTTAAATTCTCTCTTTGTAAGTTTTCTAATAATGCAATTTCCGCAGATTGAGCATCTGTAATTTTAATTATATTACATGGAACAACTTCAAGCTGTGCCATTCTAGCTGCTCTCCATCTTCTTTCTCCTGCAACTAATTCAAATTTTTCTCCAACTCTTCTTACAGTAAGAGGCTGAATTATGCCATACTCTTTTATAGATTGACTCAATTCCTCTAACGCTTCTTCCTTAAAGAATTTTCTTGGTTGATATTCATTAGGAAAAATACTATCGATTCTTATGTTCATTATTTCTTTATTCATGTGTACGACCATCTATTATTAAAAATCTACAAATCAATATTCTTATAGATTTATAACAATAGCTTCCTCCTCATAACTTGTTATTTCATATTTTATTAATATCATTTAAACTCTTTATCTCTTTATATCCTATTAACTACCTAAACTCAAATTTATATTATTTCTATTAAAATAATTTTATCTTTTATATATCTTTATTGCAAAGGCTTCTTATTAACAGTTCCCGCTTTTCTAGGATAAGCCTTAGGACACATATTAATCTTTTTTATCTCAACTATATTATGCTTTAAATCAGTCTCCTCAATAGATATTTCTATTATTTCTTTTAATTCTCCACCTAATATTTTTATAGCCTTTTTTCCATTTTCAAGTTCTTCATCAATTGCCGGTCCCTTTAAAGCAACAAAATATCCACCTTTTTTTACATATGGCATACAAAATTCAGATAAAACTGCCATATTTGCTACAGCCCTAGATGTTGCAACATCAAATTTTTCTCGTAATTCCGGTTTTCTTGCCCCATCTTCTGCTCTTGAATGAATTGTTGTTACATTTTTTAAACCAAGCTCTTTAACTACCAAATTTAAAAAATTAATTCTTTTATTTAACGAATCTAAAAGAGTTACTTTTACATTTTGATTCATTATTGCAATTGGTAGTCCCGGAAATCCAGCTCCTGTCCCAACATCTATTATAGCTTTGGCTTTTCTTATAGGTTCTGATTTAAAAGATTTAATGCAATCTATAAAATGCTTTTTAATGACTTCTTCATCTTCTGTTATAGCTGTTAAGTTTATTTTCTCATTCCATTCTTGAAGAAGTCTCATATATTTAATAAATTGCTCATATTGTAATTCTGTAAATTCTAATCCTACATCATTTGAAGCTGTTTTCATTAATTCAAAAAATTTCATCCTTAGTCCTCCTTTTTATTTTTCTTATATTGATGTTCTAAATATATTAATAAAACTGATATATCAGCAGGAGATACTCCAGATATTCTTGATGCCTGACCAATACTTACTGGTCTTATTGCACTTAATTTTTGGATAGCTTCCACTCTTAATCCCTTTACGTCACTATAATCTATATTTTCAGGTAATAACTTTTTCTCAAACTTTTTAAATTGATTAACTTGATCTAATTGACTAGCTATATATCCTTCATATTTAGCTATAATATTTACTTGTTCACCAATATCATCTGTATATTTTGGTCTTTCTAAATCTAATGGTGCTAACATGAAATAATCTAATTCTGGTCTTTTAATCAGTTCATACATACTTATTGGCTTCTTAAGTTCTGTAGAATTAAGTGATACTAAAAACTCATTATTTTCTCTCTTATTGGTTATCTGTAAATTTTTTAATCTTTCAACTTCATTCTCTATATTTGCTTTTCTATTTAAAAATCTATTATATCTTTCATCACTTACTAGACCAACCTTTCTTCCTATTTCAGTTAATCTAAAATCAGCATTATCTTGTCTTAATAATAATCTATATTCAGCTCTAGAAGTCATCATTCTATAAGGTTCATTAGTACCTTTAGTAACTAAGTCATCAATTAATACACCAGCATATGCATCTGAACGTGTTAATATCATAGGATCTTCACCTTTAATTTTTAATGCAGCATTTATTCCTGCAACAATTCCTTGAGCAGCAGCCTCTTCGTAACCAGAACTACCATTTAATTGTCCCGCTCCATATAATCCTTCTATTGTTTTAAATTCTAATGTAGGTTTTAATTGCATTGGATTTATTGAATCATATTCTATAGCATAAGCAGTTCTTAATAATTCTACATTTTCTAATCCTTCTAATGTTCTATACATTTTTACTTGAACATCTTCTGGTAATGATGATGACATTCCTCCAACATACATTTCTAATGTATCTTCACCCTCTGGTTCCACAAATATCTGATGTCTATTCTTATCTGGGAATTTCATTACCTTATCTTCTATAGATGGACAATATCTTGGTCCAACACCCTCAATACTACCATTATACATAGGAGATCTATCTATATTTTCCATTATAATATTATGAGTTTCTTCATTAGTATAAGTTAACCAACAAGACACTTGCTCTCTATCTATATTGTCATGCATAAATGAAAATGGAACTATTTTTTTATCACCAGGTTGCTCAATCATTTTTGAAAAATCAACTGATCTTTTATTTATCCTTGCTGGAGTTCCAGTTTTAAATCTTCTCATTTCTATTCCTAGATCCATTAAATGCTGTGTTAACTCATTAGCTGCAGCTAATCCATTTGGACCGCTATTATAAGTTACATCACCAATTATTATTCTTGCTCTTAAATATGTACCTGTTGTTAGTATTATGGCTTTACATTTAAAGAAAGCACCATTTTTAGTTAATACTCCAATAACCTTTCCGTTTTCTACTTCAATATCAATAACTTCTAATTGTCTAACTTCTAAATTTTCTTGATTTTCCAAAACACTCTTCATTCTATTTTGATATTTTTTTCTATCAGCTTGTGCTCTTAAAGAGTGTACTGCTGGTCCCTTAGATGTATTTAACATTCTTGATTGAATAAATGTATGGTCAATATTTACCCCCATTTCTCCACCTAATGCATCAATTTCTCTAACTAAGTGTCCCTTAGCTGTACCTCCTATATTAGGATTACAAGGCATTAATCCTATAGCATCAAGATTTAATGTACATACTAATGTCTTTAATCCCATTCTAGCTGATGCAAGACCCGCTTCACATCCAGCATGCCCAGCACCAACTACAATTACGTCATATTCTCCTGCATTATATCTCATTTTATACTCCTACTTTCCTACACAGAAATCTCCAAATATTTTATTTACTAAGTCTTCTTCTAATTCATCACCTGTAATTTCATTTAAAGCTCTTAAAGCCGATGTTACAAAAATAGAAATTAAATCTAAATATTCATTCATTTTTACTCTACTTAAGGCATTTTCTGCATTTTCTAGCGCTCTAAATAATGCTTGCTTATGTCTTGAATTAGATATTATTAAACTTTCTGTATCAATTTTTCCACTAAAGAATAATTTCTTTATTGTTTCTTTTAAATCACCTAATCCTAACTCTTCTTTAGCAGATATCTTAATTATATTTTCAAAATTATTTACTAGCTTCTCATCAATCTTAGACTCTAAATCTATTTTATTTAATATAACAATACATTTTTTATCTCCAACCGAATCTATAATTTCTCTATCTTCATCGTCTAATTTTCTTGAAGAATCAAGAACTAATAAAACTAAATCAGCTTCCTGAATTTTTTCTCTTGATCTTTCTACTCCAATCTTTTCAACAACATCCTCTGTTTCTCTAATTCCTGCTGTATCAATTATTTTAACTGGAATACCATCTAAATTTATATACTCTTCAATTATATCTCTTGTAGTTCCTGCAATATCAGTTACTATTGCTCTCTTTTCTCTTAATAGTGCATTTAATAAAGAAGATTTTCCTACGTTTGGCTTTCCAACTATAGCTAAACTTAATCCTTCTCTAATAAGCTTTCCTTCATCTGCCCCCTTTAATAGAATCTTCATTTCATTTATAGCTTTTTCTAAACTTTCTCCTACCTTTAAAGGAATACTTGGATCTACTTCTTCATCATCCTCTGTAAAATCTACGGCAAATTCAACTAATGCTAATATATTTAGCATATATTCTCTTAATCTATTAATCTCTTTAGATAAATATCCTGTACTTTGCATTAAAGCAGATTTCATTGCTAAATCTGTCTTAGCTGTTATTATATCCATAACTGCTTCAGCTTGTGACAAATCTATTCTACCATTTAAAAATGCTCTTTTAGTAAACTCTCCTGGTTCTGCAAGTCTGGCTCCAGCCTTAATTACAGCTTCTAACACCTTATTTGTAGACACAACACCACCATGGCAATTTATTTCTATAGTATCCTCTGCGGTAAAACTTCTTGGCCCTTTCATAAAACTAATTATTACTTCGTCAATTAAATCATTAGTTTCTATATCATATATGTGACCGTACTTCATTGTATAAGGTTTCATATTTTTTATATCATCATTATTCTTAGATTTAAATATTTTTGATGTTATATCCACAGCTTTATCCCCAGATATTCTTATAATTGCAATACCACCTTCACCTAAAGCTGTAGCTATCGCACATATTGTATCAAATTCTTTCATTTTATCCTCCGAATGTGAATAAATTTATATAATTAAAAATTATCGTTATTTATTTAAGTATATTTAAATTCTATCCTTATTTATTTTTTTAATTCTCATTCCCCATTTTCATTATTATTCATTTTACAAAACAATTTTATATAAGTCAAAATTCTAAAAAATAATAAAAGAAAGCCTAAATTAGGCTTTCTTTTATTATTTTTTTAAGCTTATAACAATTCTTCTATATGGTTCTTCACCTTCGCTATGTGTGTTGATATCAGTATATTCCTGTAATGCTGAGTGAATAATTCTTCTTTCATAAGGATTCATAGGCTCTAACTTATATGGTCTTCCAGATTTTTTAACCTTATAAGCAGTTTTTTGAGCTACTCTTATTAAAGTTTCTTCTCTCTTATGCCTATAGTTTTCTGCATCTAAAACAACTCTTTTATAAGGATTATCATGATTTTTATTAACTACTAACGAAACTAAATATTGAAGAGAATCTAACGTCTCACCCCTATAGCCTATTACTACACCGATTTTAGTTCCACTTAAATTAATATTAATACAATCATCATTTTCATTAATATCAATGCTTGCCCCTACATTCATAGACTTTAAAACCTTATCTAAAAATGCCTTTGCATCATCTAAGGAGCTTTGTTTAGTCATAACCTTAATTTTAGCGGGTTTCGCACCAATTAAATTAAATAATCCTTTACTACCCTCGTCAATTATTTCAATGTCAACCTTATCTTTTGTTAGCTTTAGTTCTTTTAAAGCATGATCTAAAGCTTCCTCAACTGTTCTACCAGTCATTTCAATTGCTTTCATACCCTATTCACCACCTAGAAAATATGATAATTATCTCTTTTTAGTTTTTGGTGTAGATTTTTTAGCTTTTTCAATTTTAGCTTGTGCTGCCTTCTCGTCAGCAATTTTTTTCTTTTTAATCGCTGGTAAATAATTTAAGAAATATGTTTGTATTAATTGAATTATTCCACCAGTTATCCAGTAAATTATTAATATTGGTTGGAATTGAAGTGACATAAATCCCATCATACCTGACATCACTATGTTCATAGTACTCATATTCATTCCACCCTCTTGTTGAGGCATTGACTTACTTAATAATAATGATGGAATGTAAGTACTTAATGCTGCTAATATTGCTAATATGATAGAAACAAACCCAATTCCTTTTGGATAAGCAAATATATCGGGAATAAATAAAAATGAAGTATCAGCTCCTGGTGTTGCTGTTATATTTCTAAATACTCCGTATAAAGCAAATAATATTGGTAAAGGTAATAATGCTGGTAAACATCCACCAAACATACTAACATTATTTTCTTTCATTAGTTTAGAAGTTTCTAACTGTAACTTTTGTGGGTCATTTGCGTATTTTGCTTGAAGTTTTTTCAACTCAGGTTGAATTTCTTGCATTTTTACATTTGATTTTGTTGATTTGATGTTAAGAGGTAAAATTAATAATCTAATTATTGCAGTAAATAATATGATTGCTAATACATACGAAATCCCTTCTGCATGCTCTGGTACCCCTAATGCTATAATTAAATTATGTAAAGAATCGAACATCTTCGTCATTACATTTACTATCGCATTCCACATTCTAATAGCCTCCTTATTTCACCGGATCATATCCCCCGTTTTTGTTAAAAGGATTACACTTACAAATCCTTTTTATAGATAAAAATCCTCCTTTTAAAGCTCCATACTTAGTAATAGCTTCATCTGCATACTGAGAACATGTAGGTATAAATATACATCTTCTTGGTCGCATAGGAGAATAATATTTTTGATACAATTTTATAATTGATAAAATTAATTTTTTCATTACAAATATATTCCTGCCTTCTTAAATAAGTTTATCATAGCAGCCTCTACATCGCTATATTTTTTTTCATCTATAGCACTTCTAGCTACAAAAACAAAATCATATCCAGTCTTAATATTTTTTATGTTTAATCTATAACTTTCATATATAAGTCTTTTGCTTCTACTTCTAACAACACTATTTCCAACCTTCTTACTTACTGAAATACCTACTTTATTATAAGATAATTTTTCTTTATCTAAATTATTCTTATTCTTAAAAACATATAAAACTAATAGTTTGTTAGCGTAGGACTTTCCTCTTCTGTAAACAAGTCTAAATTCTGTATTTTTTCTTAATTTATATATCATAAGTTTTAATAAACTCTCCTTAAAATACCTGCACTTGCAGAAAAAAGGCCACAAAGTGCGGCCCTTATGCTGTTAATTTTTTTCTACCTTTTTGTCTTCTTCTCTTAAGAACAGTTCTTCCTGAAGCAGTACTCATTCTCTTTCTGAAACCATGTTCTTTTTTTCTTTGTCTCTTTTTTGGTTGGTATGTCATGAACATTCGAAATGCACCCCCTTTGAGTGATTTATTTTTATAGTAAAAACTATATTTCTCGAATTAAAGTTACTTTACTATTATATATATTTACTTTTTTACTGTCAATATGAATTAAATTCCGTAAAACTGTTGATAAAGTTATTCACATTTTAAAAATTGTGGATAACTTATTGATAATTAACATAAATTTATGATATTATTAAGTGTAATTGTGAATAAATCTGTGTATAACTTTAATTATCCACAGTTGTTAATTACTCTGTGTATAACTTGTTCAAAATTTTAATATCTATTTAATTTTTTTACATAATATCGTTATAAATAGGCAATTTATTGATTGTTAGTAATATTAGTTTTTATAATTTTAAAACCTGTGGATAACTTTTTAAATATTATTTTATCTACAGAAAATGTGAATATGTTATTAACTTTATTAACTTTATCAACAGAATTATTTTTCTGTTGATAATTCTGTTGATATCCTGTTTATAACTTTTTAAAATTTATTTTTTGGAGGATACTTATAAATGGAGACTGAGCTTAAACACTTATGGGAAAAAACCCTAAATATAATAAAAGGTGAGTTAACGGAAGTTAGTTTTAATACTTGGATTAAAAGTTGTGAGCCTTTTTGTATATCAGCTAACACAATAAAAATCAGTGTCCCTAATTCCTTCACTAAAGATATACTGGAAAAAAGATATAAGGATTTAGTTATAAACTCAATAGAAGCTGCTTGTTCTAAAACATATGATTTAGAATTTTTAATTGCTTCAGAAGTTCAAGAAACTGAGGAAAAAAATACTGTTAAAGATGATATATCTGTAACAGTTAGTGATGAAATGTCTAGTACACTAAATCCAAAATATACTTTTGATTCTTTTGTAATTGGTAATAGTAATAGATTTGCTCATGCTGCATCTCTTGCTGTTGCCGAATCTCCAGCTAAAGCTTATAATCCTCTTTTTATATATGGAGGTGTAGGATTAGGTAAAACCCACTTAATGCATGCAATTGGACATTATATACTTCAAAATAATCCAAATGCCAAAGTTGTTTATGTTTCATCAGAAAAATTTACAAATGAATTAATAAATGCTATTAAAGATGATAAAAATGAAGAATTTAGAACTAAATATAGAAGTGTAGATGTCCTATTAATAGATGATATTCAATTTATTGCAGGAAAAGAAAGAACACAAGAAGAATTTTTCCATACCTTTAATACTTTGCATGAAGCCAACAAACAAATAATTCTATCTTCTGATAGACCACCTAAAGAAATTCCAACGTTAGAAGATAGATTGCGTTCAAGGTTTGAATGGGGTCTTATTGCAGATATTCAAGCTCCAGATTTTGAAACTAGAATGGCTATTTTAAAAAAGAAAGCTGATGTAGAAAAGCTTAATGTACCAAATGAAGTAATGGTTTATATAGCAACAAAAATAAAATCTAATATTAGAGAACTTGAAGGTGCATTAATTAGAATAGTTGCATATTCATCATTAACAAATAGAGATATAACCGTAGATTTAGCAACAGAAGCTTTAAAAGATATAATTTCAAATAAACAAAATAAATGTATTACTATTGATTTAATTCAAGATATAGTAGCTAATTATTTTAATTTAAGAGTTGAAGATTTAAAATCACAAAGAAGAACAAGAAATGTAGCATATCCAAGACAAATAGCTATGTATTTAAGTAGAAAACTTACAGATATGTCATTACCTAAAATTGGTGAAGAGTTTGGAGGACGTGATCATACAACTGTTATTCATGCTTATGAAAAAATTTCTGAAGCATTAAATAATGACCAAAGCTTAGAACATACAATAGATGATATAACAAAAAAGTTAACTCAAAAATAATCAACAATTGTACATAACAAGTAGTGAATAGTTTGTGGATAATTCATTTTTTAGTTTATCAATGTGGATACTGTGGATAAGACTATTAATTTATTACCAACTTATCCACAGTATTTTTTACATTAAAACTCTTTAAATATCAGGGTTTAAGATACTTATCCACATATCCACAGTCCCTACTACTACTATTATTATATTTATTTATTATATTTATCTTATTATATTGCACAAATGAATGTGAATAACTGTGTATAACTTAGGAGGTAAAATCATGAACATAATATGCTCAAAACAAAAATTACAAGAAGGTATTTCTATAGTAACAAAAGCTATTACAGGAAAAACAACAATGCCTGTATTAGAAGGAATATATATTAAAGCAACAAAAGAAGGATTAACGCTTATAGGATCAGATATTGATGTAAGTATAGAAACAAAAGTTGAAGCTGATGTTATTCAAGAAGGTAGTATTGTTATTGATTCAAGAATATTTTCTGAAATTATAAGAAAACTACCAAACTCAGAGGTAAAAATAGAAATTTCAGAAAATGATTTAATACAAATTACATGTGAAAAATCAGTTTTTAACTTAGTTTTTATGAATTCTAGTGATTATCCTTCATTACCAAGCATAAATGAAGACATTAGCGTAGAGGTCCCTCAAAATTTATTAAAAAACATGATAAAAGGTACCTCATTTGCTATAGCTCAAGATGAAACTAGACCAATATTACAAGGGATACTTTTTGAAGTAAAAAACAGAGAATTAAACCTAGTTGCCTTAGATGGATATAGATTAGCGGTTAGAAATGAATTATTAGATGTTGATAATAATATCGAAGTTGTTATACCAGGAAAAACTTTGAATGAAGTTTCAAAAATATTAGAAGATAATAATGATATTGTAAAAATTACATTTACCAATAATCATATTCTATTTAATATTAACAATACAAAAATTATTTCTAGATTATTAGATGGTAAATTTGTTAATTATGTTTCCCTTTTACCACAAGAATATAAATTATTAGTTAACGTTAAAAAACAAGAACTTCAACAAGGAATTGAAAGAGCTTCTTTAATGGCTAAAGACGGTAATAGTAATTTAATAAGATTAGATGTTCAAGAAGATATTCTAGTTATAACTTCTAACTCTCAATTAGGAAAAGTAAGAGAAGAAGTTAATATAAACCTTCAAGGTGAAGGAGTACAAATTGCATTTAATTCAAGATATTTACTAGATGTTCTTAAGAACATGGAAGATGATGATGTGGTTATAGAAATGACATCAAGTGTAAGTCCATGTGTCATAAAAGGAAGAAATAGTAATAGTTCTAAATATTTAGTTTTACCTGTTAGATTAGTTAGATAGGAGGAATCTTGTATAAATTTAATTAAAGTACAAGAAATAAGAATATGAATGAAATAGAAATAAGTACAGAATTTATAAAATTAGATTCATTTTTAAAATTTTCTGGAGTTGCTTCACTAGGATCAGAAGCCAAAATTTATATTTTAGATGAACTAGTAAAGGTTAATGGTGAAATTTGTATACAAAGAGGAAAAAAATTATATAAAGGTGACATAGTTGAATTTAATGGGGAAAGTTATAAAGTAGTTTAAAACTATTTTTTTCCATAGTCCTTATCCTTATTAAATTTAATATGTTATAATAAAGGTGTTTAAAATGTTTATTAAAAGATTGCAAATGCTGAATTATAGAAATTATAATGTATTAGATATAAGTTTAGGTCCAAATGTTAATGTTTTTATGGGTGATAATGCTCAAGGAAAAACTAACATATTAGAAGGTATATACTATTGTGCTTTTGCAAGATCTCATAGAACATCAAAAGATAAGGAACTTATAAGCTGGAATTATGATAATGCATTATTAAGTATTACAGTTGGTAGGGAGAGATTAGATAAGAGAATAGATATAAGTATTCTTAAGGACGGAAAAAAGGCAATACAAATAAATAAAGTTAAAATAAAGAAAATAGGAGAACTATTTGGAAATTTTAATGTTGTAATGTTTTCTCCAGAAGATTTGAAGATAATTAAGGATTCTCCTGGTGTAAGAAGAAAATTTATTGATATGGAATTATGCCAATTAGATAATAAATATTATTATAATCTTGTTCAATATAATAAAGTTTTAAATGAAAGAAATAGTGTGTTAAGAAATAAAAACATAAATAAAGAAATTTTAGATGTTTATGATATGCAATTGGTTGAATTTGGATATAATATAATAACAAGTAGATTAGATTATATTCAAAAATTAAATAAATATTCTAATAAAATTCATTCTGATATAACTTCAGGAAAAGAAAAAATTGAATTTAAATATGTTAGTACTATTAAGGATATGGAAAACATAAAAGAAAATTTTTATTCTCTTTTAGAAAAAAATAGGATTCGAGATTGTGAGCGTGGAATTACTACAGTAGGTCCTCATAGAGATGACTTTATTGTTTTAATAAATGATATAGATACAAAAAGTTATGGTTCTCAAGGACAACAAAGAACAGCAGTTTTAACTATTAAATTTTCATCACTAAGAATAATAAAAGAACTTACGGGTGAGTATCCAGTACTCCTTTTAGATGATGTATTATCAGAATTGGATTTTAGTAGAAAAAAATATATTTTAAGCACGATTGGAGAAATTCAAACCATTATTACATGTACTGGAATAGAAGATTTATATGAGTATTTAGATAATAATTCTAAGGTATTTAAAGTTAAAGATGGAGAAATCTTAAACTAAAGGAGGAGAGCTGATGTTTTTACATTTAGGAGAAAATGTAGTAGTACCAATAAAGGATGTAATTGGTATTTTTGATTTACAGACATCAATGTATAGTTCAGATACAATATCATTTTTAAGAATGGCTGAAGAAGACGGATTTGTTGAAAAGATTTCTAAGGAAAGTGCTAAATCATTTGTTATAGCAGAAGTTAATAAAATGAGTAAGGTGTATTTATCACCTATTTCATCATCTACTTTAACTAAGAGAACAAATATTGATTATAATCCTTAAGTCCAATATTTAGCCTTCATAGTTAAGATAGTAAAAATATAAGGAGGAATTTATGTTGGAAGAGAATAAGCAAAGTTATGATGAAAGTCAGATTCAAGTTTTAGAAGGTTTAGAAGCTGTTAGAAAAAGACCTGGAATGTACATAGGAAGCACAAGTTCTAGGGGACTTCATCATTTGGTATATGAAATAGTAGACAATAGTATTGATGAGGCCTTAGCTGGATTTTGTAAAAATATAGAAGTTACAATAAACGAAGATAATTCAATTACTGTAGTTGACGATGGTAGAGGTATGCCTGTTGGTATACATCCTAAAATGGGAAAAGCAACAGTAGAAGTAATAATGACTGTATTACATGCAGGTGGTAAGTTTGGAGGAGGAGGATACAAGGTATCTGGGGGCCTTCACGGAGTTGGGGCATCAGTTGTTAATGCTTTATCTGAATATTGTGAGGTTACAGTAAAAAGAGAAGGATTCATATGGCAACAAAAGTATTCAAGAGGAAATGTTCTTTGTAATTTAACTAAAATCGGTGAGTCTGATGAACATGGAACCAAGGTATTATTTAAGCCAGATCATGAAATATTTGAAGATACTGTATATGATTTTGAAATATTATCAGGAAGATTAAGAGAATTAGCATTTCTTAATAAGGGAATAGCAATAACTTTAATAGATAAAAGAGAAGAAGAAATAAAAGTTGAAAAATACCATTATGAAGGTGGTATAAAGGAATTTGTTTCTTACTTAAATAGAAATAAAGAAGTGTTACATGAATCTCCTATTTATGTTGAGGGAGAAAAGGATGGAATAATTGCGGAAATTGCACTTCAATACAATGATGGATACAATGAAAACTTATATTCATTTGCAAATAATATAGATACCATTGAAGGTGGAACTCACTTAGCTGGATTTAAAAGTGCTTTAACTAGAGCTATAAATGATTATGCTAAGAGATTTGGTCATATAAAAGATAATGATAAAAATCTTTCAGGTGATGATGCAAGAGAAGGACTTACGGCTGTTGTATCAGTTAAGATTTCAGAACCACAATTTGAAGGACAAACAAAGACTAAGCTTGGAAATTCTGAAGTAAGAGGTGTTGTAGATTCAATAGTAGCTGAAGGAGTAAGTGTTTTCTTAGAAGAAAACCCTGCAGTTGGTAAAATTATAATAGATAAGGCTTTAATGGCAGCTAGAGCTAGAGATGCAGCTAGAAAGGCAAGGGAACTTACAAGAAAATCAGTTCTTGAAAGATCAACTTTACCAGGAAAGTTAGCTGATTGCTCATCAAAAGATCCAATGGAGTGTGAAATCTATATAGTCGAGGGAGATTCAGCAGGAGGATCTGCAAAGCAAGGAAGAAATAGAAAATTCCAAGCTATATTACCTTTAAGAGGGAAAATTCTTAATGTTGAAAAACAAAGATTAGATAGAATACTTAATTCAGATACAATTAGATCAATGATTACTGCTTTTGGTGCAGGAATTGGAAAAGACTTTGATGAAGAAAAGTTAAGATATAATAGAATAATAATTATGACTGATGCTGATGTTGATGGAGCACATATAAGAACATTATTATTAACATTCTTCTATAGATACATGAGACCATTAATTGATGGAGGACATGTGTATATAGCACAACCGCCATTATACAAAGTAAGTAAGGGAAAGAAAGAAGAATATGCCTACTCTGATGAAGAATTAGATAGAATTTTAGAAGAGTTTGGTGGAAAAGATAATTCAATAAATATTCAAAGATATAAAGGGCTTGGAGAAATGAATGCAAGTCAATTATGGGATACGACTATGGATCCAGAACATAGAATTCTTTTAAAGGCAACAGTAGAAGATGCTATTGCAGCAGATGAAATATTCACTATATTAATGGGTGATAAGGTTGAACCAAGAAGAGAGTTTATCCAAAAAAATGCTAAGAAAGTAAGCAATTTAGATATATAGTACTAAGAGTTTTAGTATTAGTTGAGGTGAGTACATGAACTTAAATGAAGGAAAATTTATACATGTAGATATAAATAAAGAAATGAAAAGGTGCTACATCGATTATGCAATGAGTGTAATTGTTGGGCGTGCTCTTCCTGATGTAAGAGATGGGCTTAAGCCAGTTCATAGAAGAATTCTTTATGCAATGCAGGAGTTAGGTTTAGAACCGAACAAAGGATATAGAAAATGTGCAAGAATTGTTGGGGAAGTTTTGGGTAAGTACCATCCACACGGTGATTCATCAGTATATGATGCATTAGTTAGAATGGCTCAAGATTTTTCTATGAGATATATGCTTGTAGATGGTCATGGTAACTTTGGTTCTGTAGATGGTGATAGTGCAGCTGCAATGAGATATACAGAAGCAAAAATGAACAAAATAGCAGTAGAAATGCTAAGAGATATAAATAAAAATACTGTAGATTTTATGCCAAACTTTGATGGAGAAGAACAGGAGCCTGTTGTATTACCTTCAAGATATCCAAATCTTTTAGTTAATGGATCATCAGGAATAGCAGTTGGGATGGCTACTAACATACCTCCTCATAATTTAGGTGAAGTTATAGATGGTACAATAATGTTAATAGATAATCCAGAAATTACTGGGTTAGAGCTTATGACATGCATTAAGGGACCAGATTTTCCTACTGGTGGAATTATAATGGGAAAATCGGGCATAAGAGCTGCTTATGAAACTGGAAAGGGAAAGGTTGTAGTAAGAGCTAAAACTGAAATAGAAGAAGAAAATAGTAGGCATAGAATAGTAGTTACTGAGATTCCATATCAAGTAAATAAGGCTAAACTTATCGAAAGTATTGCAGATTTAGTTAAAGATAAAAAGATAGTTGGAATATCTGATTTAAGAGATGAATCAGATAGAGAAGGTATGAGAATAGTAATAGAATTAAAGAAAGATGCAAATCCGAATGTTGTATTAAATTTATTATTTAAACATACAAAGATGCAAGATACTTTTGGAATAATAATGTTAGCTTTAGTTAATAATCAGCCACAAGTTTTAAATTTAAAGCAAATATTATCACATTATATAAGTTTCCAAAAAGAGGTTGTTACTAGAAGAACTATATTTGAACTTGAAAAGGCACAAGCTAGAGCACATATTCTTGAAGGATTAAGAATAGCTTTAGATAATATTGATGAGGTAATTAATATTATTAGAAATTCAAAAACAGGTGAAATAGCTAAAAATACTTTAATTGAAAGATTTGGATTATCAGAAAAGCAATCAGTTGCTATTTTAGAAATGAGACTAAGAAGATTAACTGGTTTAGAAAGAGATAAGATCGAAGAAGAATATTTAGAGTTAATGAAACTTATTGATTACTTAAATTCAATTCTTTCTAGTGAAGAGTTACTATTAAAGGTAATCAAAGATGAATTACTTGAAATAAAATCTAGATATAATGATGAAAGAAGAACTCAAATAGAGAAGGTTGTAAATGATATTGATATTGAAGACTTAATTCAAGAAGAAGAAACAGTTATAACTTTAACTCATACAGGATATATTAAGAGAATATCAGCTGATACATATTCTGCTCAAAGAAGAGGTGGAAGAGGAATACAAGCAATGTCTACAAAAGAAGATGATTTTGTAGAACATGTTTTAGTAACCTCAACTCATTCTGATGTATTATTCTTTACTAATAGAGGAAGAGTATATAAAAAGAGGGCATATGAAATACCTGATGCAGGAAGAACAGCTAAGGGTACTAATATAATAAATCTTATTCAAATAGAACAAGATGAAAGAATAGAAACTGTATTAACTGTTAGAGATAATATTGTAGATGGATACTTATTCATGGCAACTAAACAAGGTTTAGTTAAGAAAACACCATTATCTGAATTTAAAAACTTAAGAAAAAGTGGACTTATAGCTATTAATTTAAGAGAAGGTGATGAACTTCTTAAAGTTAAGGTTACAAGAGGAGATGCAGATATAATAATAGTTTCTCAAGAAGGTAATGCAATTAAGTTTAATGAACAAGATGTAAGGGCAATGGGAAGAACTGCATCTGGAGTTAAGTCTATGAATTTAAGAGATGAAGATGTGGCAGTTTGTATGGATATAGCAACAGATAATGAAGATTTATTAGTTATAAGTGAGAATGGCTTTGGTAAAAGAACACCACTAACTGAGTATAAGAGACAAAATAGAGGGGGAGTAGGTCTTATTACTTATAAGATAGGTGAAAAGACTGGTAAAGTTATAGGTGCCACTGTTTGTAGTCCAGAAGATGAATTAATGCTTATTAATACTAGTGGTATAGCTATAAGAATAAATGTTTCTGATATTTCAGTAACTAGTAGGTCTGCAATGGGAGTTACATTAATGAGAACTTCTGAGGAAGAAAAGGTAGTTGCTATTGCTAAAATAAGTGGAACTAATGATGATAAAGATGAGGAACAATTAACATTAGAAGCTTGTGCTGATAATGCAATTGATTCAGATGATAAAGATATGAATGTAGATTTATTAGCTGAAGAAGTTTACGAAGATACTGAAAAATAAAATAAATGGTTTATTTAAAATAATAATATTAAGTGGTAAATCGTAAATACTGTATAATAAATAATAAGTATTAATGATTTACCACTTTTTATATAATTTATATTTTTAAAATAATAATTAGTTATTAAAATACTAGTACTCTTATCCTAGTGTATCAATAGTATAAAATAAAAGAAATAATAAGAAAAACATATAAATAATAATAATAAATTGTAATAATGATTAAATAAGCTTAAAATAAAACATATCTTCATGATAAGATAAAACACGTCGCTGATGACAAAACAATAAAACATTAAGAATGTTCGAATTGTAAGAGCTTTAGTGATAAAACAAATTGTTTTACTCAAATAAA
>NZ_CAJURG010000012.1 GCF_910588715.1 uncultured Clostridium sp. | reverse complement strand
ATATGGTTAAAAGAAGTCTTTATTATTGGAGTAAAATGTTTGAAAGTCAGCTTACCGAAGGACAAAAGTATGATAAGTTAGCTAAAACTATTTGCATAAATATATTAAATTTTAAATGTTTAAATACTAAGGAAGCTCATTCAGTTTACAGATTAAAAGAAGTTAATACAAATGAAGAATTAACAGATATTCAGGAATTACATTTTATAGAACTACCTAAATTGCCTAAGAACGAAGAGATAAAAGATGTTTTTGACGCTTGGATGGAATTTATTGAAAATCCTATTAGCACTAAACTGGAAAAGGCAGAAATGACAATCGAAGAAATAAAAGAAGCAAAAGATGAATTATTAAGATTAAGTGCAAATGATAAAGAAAGAATGAAGTATGAAGATAGAAGAGCAGCTTTACTGGATAAAATAAGTGCATTAGAAAATGCAGAAGAAAAAGGTATAGAAAAAGGTATAGAAAAAGGTAAAATAGAAGTAGCGAAAAAATCTTTAGAAGCTGGTTTAGATATAAACACTATTTCTAATATAACGGGATTAGATATAAGTGAGATAGAAAAATTATTGTAGATAAAAAAGAACTCGATTTATATTTTATCGAGTTCTTTTTTGGCTTGTTCATATTGTTCTTTTGTAAAAGTAATATTATTTTTCTTTAACATTTCTGCATATTTATCTATGTCAGTTATTTTTTCACCTTTTCTAGTTTTGAAAGGAGCATTAATATCCCTTGGTTTCCATTTATACATAGTTATTATCCTTTTTATATTTATTTTTTATTATAGTAAAATAATTTTTTCTATATAATATCCCATACGCTTTTTTTAAATTTTACTAATTTTAATATTTTAACATAATAAAGCTAAAATTTGGAGATAATATATTAGAAAAATTTTAAGATAGTATTTAAATATTTATTTTAAATAATAGGAGTAAATAAATGAGTAAAAGTTATTTAAGCAAAGAATGGAATATAAATGGAAATAAGATAGAATTAAAAGATGGATATATATTAATCAATAAAGAAGTAATTGAATTTCCTGAATATTATATAAAAAGTTATATAGGAAAAGGCGATAACGGAATTATATTAGAAGTTGAAGAAATTATTACTAATGAAATTAGAGCATTAAAAATTTGGTTACCAAATAATAAAAAAAGAAAATCAAATAATTCAAGAGGCAGAGAAGAAATAAAGAAATTAGCAAAATTAAATCATCAAAATATAGTTAAGTATTTTCACGCTACAGTTATCAAAAATTATAATTGTTGCATTATTGAAAAGATTAATGGAATTACATTAAGAGAATATTTAAATACAAGGCATCCTCAATTAGATGAACGATATTACATACTACAAACTATACTTGAAACATTACGCTATTCTCAGGAAAAAGGTATATATCATGGAGATTTACATTTAGATAATATACTTATAGATTTTAATAAAAAAGTAAAAATATTGGATTATGGTACTAGTATATTTAGTGGAAAATCTTCTTTAAAGAGAGATAGCAAATTATTATATGAATCTACTATTAAAATTATTGGTAAGGAATTTGACAATAAAATAATGTTATTAGAAATAAATGAAATAGCTAAACTTTCTCCCCATATTGTTAGAATAATATGTAAAGCAGTAAGTAAAATTTCTGTATTGTTAAATTTTGCTTCGTATGGATTAGTAGATTCAATAATAGAGGATATATCTATTATTGTAATCTTAGTTCCGTTTTTTAATCTTAAATATATATTAAATAAAATAGTAAGCTATAAAGCTGAAATGAGTAAAGTAGAAATCGCCAGATATTTTATGCAATGTTTATTAAAGGAAAGTTCTTATGCTGTAGACACTTATACTATGTATATTGAAGGAAGTGAACTTAAAGAAGATATGAATTCCATATATAAATTTTATAAGGAATTAAAAAATAGATTTATAAATAATATAAGCAAAAAAGTATCAGAAGAAAATATATATCCACATAGTTATCCAGGTTATTCGAGTTATCAAAAGGAAACTTTTAATAGAGAACTATATTATCAATATCAAAATGAATATTAATAGAAAATATATCAAACATTAATTATAGATAAAATTATATTTAATTAAATTAAATATTTTACTTATTATAAGAGTAAATATAAATATTTACTCTCTTTTATTTGCAACAAGGGTATCAAAAGTCAACACTTATGACACTTTGAATTTTTAGTTGACTTAAATTTAAAATTAATTATAAAATAAAGAATAAATAGGGTTCAAAAGTAATGTCCAAAAGTATTTATATTAATTTTACTTTTGAACTAACTTTTGACCATATTTTGAACCAACTTTTGAACCATGGGAGAATTATTATGAATTATGGATATGCTAGAGTTAGCACTAAAAAGCAAGGAAAGGGAAACTCATTAGATGAACAGCTATTACAATTGTTTCAAGCTGGGTGTGAAAGTGTTGTAGAAGAAGAATATTCAGGAAAATCTAATGATAGACCTAAGTTAAAACTATTATTAGAAAATTTAAAAGAAGGGGATACTTTTACTGTTACTAAATTAGATAGGTTTGCTAGGAGCTTGATAGAGGGAACTAAGTTAGTCGAAGAATTATTGGAGCGTGGAGTGAAAATAAATATATTAAATATAGGAGTAATGGACAATACACCTTCAAGCAAATTAATAAGGAATATTTTTTTATCTTTTGCTGAATTTGAAAGAGATATGATTTTAGAAAGGACAAGGGAAGGAAAAGAAATTGCTAAAACAAAACAAGGATATAAAGATGGTAGACCTAAAAAATTTAGCAAAGAAAAAATTGAATTAGCTTTATCTATGCTTTCTGTAAATGGAGGAGATAAGAGTTATAAGGACGTAGAGAGATTAATGGGAATTAGTGTAAGTACATTAAAAAGAGAAAATAATTATAGAAAACTTTAAAAAAGTAGAATAAAAAGAACAAATAAAGCTATACTTTAATAAAAATATAAGATTTAATTATATAAAGAATAATAACATTAGATGTATTTAAGTATAAAAGCAAAAAGAACAAGAAATTGTTCTTTTTTATTTTTACTACTATTCTTCTATAATTATAATTTTTAAAAATTTTTTCTAGCTATTGTCCATATTCCACGCTCTATATTTTTAAATAAAGTTGTGAAACTTCCACTCATATAATCACTTATTTCATCAAATTTATAAATTGAATGTAAATCTATTAATAATTTTCCTGTAGCATTTCCCCTATATTTATTATTTCCGTATTCTCCTCTATTTTGATAAGAAACTATACTTTTCACTTTTACATCTCCTTTATTATTATTTATAAAAGGTGTTTTGGAAACACCTTTTGATTAATATTCTTCAGGAAGCAAAATGGTAATTAATAAACCTTTAATTGAATAATCATATTCACTAATAATCCAAATTTTTGTTTTATTTAAAACATATACTCCCATAAACCTTTCTGTATATTTTGAATTAGGGATTTTTAATAATTCTTTTTGAAATTCTTTATCTTCATTAGATAAAATCCCCCAATCATTAAAAGTGAATTTAGATAAAGAACTTAGTAAATCTACTTCATTAATTTTTTGATTTTTCATTAAATATTTAATTCCTTGTGTCATTATTATTACATTTTTCATAAAGTACCTATTCCTTTCAAATTTGATGTTTTTTTGTTGAGCCTAAGACTACATATAGAAGTGAGTTGTAAAGGAAAATGAAGTAAAAATTTTTGAGTGCTATTCCTTTTAAGGATCATGGCCACCAAAAATTTTTATGGAATGGCTTTACAACTTGAATGAAGATATGATAGGCTGGTGCTTCAAAAAAACAAATAAAAAAAGAAGTCCGATAAGGGGACTTCTTACTTCTTTGAATGCACTCCAGCGGGACACGATTATAGCAAAAATAAGCTTAGATATTCTTTGTCTTAGATTGGTCGCTCGGATAGATGGAACAAGCTAAGATAATAGAATATCTTAGCTTATTACAGCGTTTTAATTGGGTGCTGGGAATAGTGCCTAAATAAGCTATCTTTTTAATTTCTTTTTTCTTTTTTCAGAAAATCTAAGAAAATAATCATCTATTACTTTCATGTAAATTTCCATTAATTTAAATAAAATAGGTATTAAAAAAAAACCTAATAGCAATATGCTTAAGGCAAATAATAAATCTAACATAAACAAAAAATCCTTTCTTTAAAATTTAATTAATGTTTGAGGAGATAAATATACTCTATTATTCAATTCTTAATTTATTATTTTGTAACATTTCGTAATTTTTTTGCAAATTTGTTTTTATAATTTTTCTATCTCATTTATATCTAATCCTGTTATACTAGAAATAGTATTTATATCTAATCCTGCTTCTAAAGATTTTCTAGCTACTTCTATAGCCTTGTTTTTTTCTCCTTCCTTTTTCCCAATTTCTTTGCCCTTTTCTTCTGCATTTTCTAATGCACTTATTTTATCCAGTAAAGCTGCTCTTCTATCTTCATACTTCATTCTTTCTTTATCATTTGCACTTAATCTTAATAATTCATCTTTTGCTTCTTTTATTTCTTGTATTGTCATTTCTGCTTTTTCAAGCTTATTGCTAATAGGATTTTCTATAAATTCCATCCAAGCATCAAAAACATCTTTTATTTCTTCATTCTTAGGCAATTTAGGTAGTTCTATAAAATGTAACTCCTGAATATCTGTTAATTCCTCATTTGTATTAACTTCTTTTAATCTGTAAACTGAATGAGCTTCTTTAGTATTTAAACATTTAAAGTTTAATATATTTATGCAGATAGTTTTTGCTAACTTATCATACTTTTGTCCTTCCGTAAGCTGACTTTCAAACATTTTACTCCAATAATAAAGACTTCTTTTAACCATATTATGTTCATCTTTTATTTGGATTTCAATATTAATTAATTCACCTTTATTAGTTTTTGCCTTTATATCCAATCTACTAAATTTATCTTCTATAGATTCTTTTTCTATATCAGTATTCATTATTTGAACCGATTTTATTAAGTCTTGTGGCTTTATTACTGCATTTAAAAAGGATATTAATATCTTAGGATTTCTTTCATTTCCAAATATTCTTTTAAAAACAAAATCGACTTTGGGGCTTAATATCTCTAGTCTAGTCATTTCTAATCACTCCTTTTATTATTAATATTTATATAATGGTGTCCACGGGGGACACCATTATTATTTAATTTCATCAAATAGATTGTTTAGTATAACTTTAGCTGTATTGACTTTTTTAAGTTCTTCTAAAATATCATTGGAGAAATTAATTTTATTGTTTTTCATTTTATTATGTTGTAACATAAGAGCATTTAAGCTATTATGAACATTTCTTAATTCAGTTATTAGTTTATAATTTTCTTTGAATTCATCAGATTTACTTTGGTTTTCCTTGTTTTCTGCTTTTATCTTTTCTAACTCATTTTTATAACGTTCTTTTTCTTCTTTATTAATTGAAACTTCATTTTTTATGTTTTCAATTTCAGAAAAATATTTTTTATCTAAATCTTTTTTTAATTCTTCCCTTAATTGATTTTTAAGTTCTTTTATTTCTTTTTCGGTTTTATTTTCGCTTTTATCTAGTTCAGCTTTTAATCTTATAACTTCATCACTAATAAGTTGTTGACTTTTAAGAGCTTCTTCCTTTTCATTCTCTATTTTTTGTATCTCAATTAATTTTTCATTTTCTATTTTTTTAATTTCATATATTTTTTCATTTTCTAATTTTTTTAATTCATCAGCTTTTTCTTGTTCAATTTTTTTAAGCTTTACTTTTAATGCTGTAGCTTCTTCTTTTGTAATTTCTACGTTATTATTTATAATGTCCAAAATTACTCTTTGGTTATCTTCACTTAAACTTGAAAATTCACTAGCATTTGCAATTGTTAAATTACCATTTTCAAGTATTTGTTTTAATTCGGGAATAAGACCCTTATTTATTCTCTCATATCTTCCTACTTGTGTTGGGGATAGCTTTAAATCATTAGCAATTATTTCTCTTATTTTTCCTGGTACTTTCTCCCCATTTTTCTTTTTAGTTTTATATAATTCAGTAAGTCTTTTTACTTGTTCAAGCTTTTCTATTTCTGTTAATTCCCTCGTTTGAGCATTGGCTTGTATCAAAATTATTTCACTATCTATGTCATTTACTTCTATAACTTTACAAGGAATTAAAGATAATATATCCTTTTTAGCTTGTTCAATTTCTTCTTGTTCAAGTAACTGTTTAATAGCCGTATATCTTCTTTCTCCACTTATTAATTCATATTTATCATTATGTAGTTTTCTAACTACTAAATTATGATTTAAACCATTAATTTTAATATCTTCTGCAAGTTCATCTACATTAACTATTTCATAGAAGTTTTTATTATTTCTTTCTATATTTTTAATATCTATATATTGAACATTGAAGTTATTTTTAGCTTCAATTTCATTTGCTTTTTTAACATTTTGAGAAACCTTATTTAACATTCCTTCACTAATTGAAAATTTCTTACTCATATTTCTAACACCTTCACTTATTTAACTTTTTTATTTTAGGTGTCCCTTGGGGACACCTAAAATTTTTTAGAATACTTCTTTACATAAATTTTTATAGTCTACACTAGCCCTAGCTTTTTTATTTGAAAAAACAACTGGACATTCTTCAAATGTACTTTCTATTACTTTTACATTTTGGTTAATAGTAGTATTAAACATTTTATCGGCTAACAACTGTTTTAATTCTTTTTTTATTACTTTATTTACTGTTGTGGCGGTATCCATAGTTACAAAACATCCCCTGAAATTAAGGTTAGGATTAAATTCATCTTTTATCTCCTCTATACTATCAAGTAAATATTCTAGTCCGTCTAGTGCAAACTTGTCTATCTTAATTGGAACAAATACTTCATCACTTGCACATAAGGCATTTATAGTAATCATATTAAGAGATGGTGGACAATCGATTAAACAATAGTCATATTCATTAAGTTTTTCTAATGCCTTACTTAATCTATTTTGTTGGCTTCTGCTAACATCTAACAGAATTTTCTTTTCAGTAAAGGCTAATTTTAAATTACTTGGAATTATATCTATATTTTCAAAATCCGTTTTCTTAATAACTGTATTTATATCTAAGTCCTTATTTAGTAAAACATCAGATATTGTTAAATCGTCCATGCTATAAGCCTTAAAAAGCTTTGTAAGGTTACTTTGGGCATCAAGGTCAATTAATAAGACTTTCTTATTTTTTTCGCTTAAACAAGCTCCTAGATTAGCTGTAGAAGTTGTTTTTGCAACTCCACCTTTTATATTAAAAATTGCAACTTTTTTCATAATAAATTTCCTCCATTTTTTAACCTAATTCTTATTATATATTTTTCATGGTAAGGTGTCTTTAAAAGACACCTTGAATTATTTTAAAATTAATACAATTGTTGTTAATACTGAAACCATCAAATTTAATATTAACAGAATTAATAGAATATTTGAATTTTTTTCGCTTATCACTTGCTTCCTCCTTATTAATCTGATATGATTAAATAAGAATAATTTTGAAACTGGAGGGGGGTAAGCCCTCCATTGTGTATAACTACTTAATTATTTAATAAGTAGTGTTATCAAGTTAATAATAGCAATTATAAGCTCAATAATTACGGTTGCTATTATTAACTTTTCTGTTTCAATTTTGTTCTTATTTTTTTTTCTTCTTCTTTTCACCATACATCACCCCCTTTCAAAAAGATATTACTTTTTGAAAATTTGTACATATCTAACCTTACGTTGTATATATTCACCTTTTATATTAATAAAATCATCATGTCCTTTTGAAACATATAAAATTTTAAAATCCTTCAATTCTTCAATATCTTTAATTTTCATATTGCCTAAAAGGTCAATTCTTATTTTTGCTTTATCTTTTAAAAATTTATCATTTGCTGATAAGAAAATCTTGTAATCTTTCAAGTTGAAATCCTCCTTTATTTTAAAATAACACTCTCGGTTAGCACCTCGTGTTGTTGTTTTTTTGTTGAGCCTAAGACTTCATATTGGAGTGGGTTGTAAAGGAAAATGAAATAAAAAATTTTGTCTACAATCGAAAGAGCTGTGGGCAAAAATTTTTATGCAATGGCTTTACAACTTTAACGGAAATATGATAGGCTAGTGCCTCAAAAAAACAAATAAAAAAGAAGTCCAATAAAGGACTTCCTACTTCTTTGGATGCACTCCAGCGGGACACGATTATAGCAAAAATAAGCTTAGATATTCTTTGGCTTAGATTGGTCGCTCGGATAGATGGAACAATATAAGGCAATAGAATATCTTTGCTTATTGCAGCGTTTTAATTGGGTGCTGGGAATAGTGCCTTAATATAAAAATTTTTTATGTATAAATTTAATAAACTTTTCATCCTTATTTATATTCTTTATTCATCATTGCAAGTATATATCCTATAATTGCAATTACAAAAGTAATAAATAATATTGGCTTACATAAAAATGATGAAAAATTTTTCATACTAAAAAAATAAAAAGATATTATTCCTAATACTGTAATACCAATAAAAGCTAATAATGCGTTTAAATTTTTATTTTTCATAAATTCTCCCCCTCCTTTTCTTTTATATTAATTAAAATTTTATACTATAATAAAAAAAAATAATACTTTATATATCTAATATATATGTAAATTATTTGTTAATTCCTAATTTTATGATATTTGAGATGGAAGATATAACATATGAAAAACTTAAACATATTAATATTTCAGCAATAATTAAATTAAAGACTTGTAATAATAATGCAATTTACAAAAGAAATAAAGAATAAATTTAGAGTTTATGGATAAAAATTTGATTTAAGAAGTATTTTTTTATTTTTTAAAAAAGGCGTTTACTCCTTGCGAAGTAAATGCCTATTAATCCAAATATTTTTATACTTTTTTAATTATTAAATACTACTGATTTTTTTCTTCAAGAAATACTTTCAAACATTCGGGTACATTAATTTTCTCGTCACCTAATTCTTTATTTTTAGAACCATATAATAATTCTTCTTCAATTAGCTTTAACTTTTCTTCTGTTGTTCCAGGCTCAAAATTATTAAATGATTTCGGATTTATATTACAATTACTTTCTTTTATATTTTCAAGAATGGACTTTAAATATTTTACAGGAGCTCCTACTCTTTTTTTTCTATTGTTTTCTCCCATTATACATATAGCTTTTTCTAATATTTCAATACCATATTCTTTTTCAAGTTTCTCTAATGTAGTTATTGCAATTGGTTTTAACGAGTATTCTTTAAGTAATTTTACTAAAGAATTTTCTTTACCAACTTCATTTAATTCTATTATTACATCATTATTATTAAATTCATAGGTTCTAGGTTCAAAATCGATAAAAATAAACTCTATTTTCGTTATTCTTCTTCCTGTTTTAATTTCATTAAAAGTAACTTGCATATTTAATTTTTCATTGATTTCTTTTACCGCTGGAAGTATAACTCTATTTTTAAACGCTTTATATAAATCATAGCTTGTTCCTTCAACAATATCGCACACTTCTTTTATTTGTTCTAGTGTAAATTCTTTATTAACTTGCTTATTTTCTCTACTCCACATCCGTAAAAGCTGATAAATTTTTTGTGTATAAAAGCCTTTTGCCCGTTTAACTAATTTTATATCAATAGGTGAATAGCCAAATTCGGTATAGTGCATTAAAGCCATATATACATTTTCAGACATACTACAAGTAAAGGTATCTTCATCTTCATCATAAATATAATCTGCTAATAAAGTTGCTCCATAGTGCTTTTTTCCTAGCTTAAATCTTATTTTCACACTCATAAATTTTTCTAACATTTTTTTTAATTCTTCAATCGTAGAATTATCATTGCTTTTTACTATATTTCTTAATTCTTCTCTGCTTATTTCAGCTTTTCTCCAATGTTCATCTTTTGTAACTTGACATCTTTGCAACAAAGTATCATATATCTTATACTCTGTACTTGTTACAGCTTTATTAGCTGTAGCTAATATTAATCCATTAGGTTTAAACAATATTTCGTTGTTCATAATAATCCCTCATTTATAAAAATATAGTATTATTATAAAAGGTAACAATAATTAAGTCAAGTTACCTTTCGCTCCTAAAATGTTACCTTTCGCTCCTAAAATGTTACCTTTCGCTCCTAAAATGTTACCTTTCACTCCTAAAATGTTACCTTTCGCTCCTAAAATGTTACCTTTATGTTAAATAAACTTAGTTAAATAGCCATTTGTAGCTTATCTAAATACTCTAAACACATTAAATACTTTAAATACATTAAACTACTGTTAAATTATTGTGAAAAATAAAAGACTTGAAATACCCTATAAATTATTACTAAACAGATATATAATAAGCCAAACAAGTCTAATAATATGTTTTATGTATTAATTGTTATTTGTTTTTTTACTTTTAAATTTAAAAACTAAAAATTTTATTGATTTTATAATCATAAATGAAATAAAAACTGCAACATTAAGGATTCATAGAAAATCCATAAATGAAAAGTACTTTTTTAATCCCAAAAGGTACTTTTTAAACCTCATAAAGTTAGTTAAATAGCGTTTTTCATAAATCCTAAATACTCTAAATACTTTAAACAACTATAAAACAAGTTGTTATTTTGATGCAATTAAATTTATGGGTTAAGTTAGAAATAAAATTAATATTTAAAGAAGTTTTTGATATGAAAAATGTTGTTAAGAAATGTAGAAATAGTTTTTCTTATTTTAAGTATAGTAATGAAATTAGTATTAATAAATATATTAACGGGTTCTTATCAGGAATGATTAATTTAGTAATCATTCTTGATAAGTTTTAAATGATTTATGTATTTATGTTTTTACAATGTTTTAATTTAAAGTTTATATATGTAAAATATAATTTTAAAATTATTTCTTAAAAAATGAAATTTCTTGAGCCATTTCTAAATCTAAATTATCATATTCGTTTATATAATTAATTAAACGATCGATTTCTTTAAGTTTTTTTGGAATTTCTTTATCTCTTAAATGAAAAAAAAGTTTTTTTTTATCTTCTAATTCTAACAAGATATTTTTACGTAAATCTAAATTAATATCTTCAGTTTCTTTACTAAAATCTAAAGAGTTAAAAATTACATTTTTTATATTTTCTAAAAAGTTAATATCATTACTAAGGTTTTCTGTTAATAATTTATCTATTTCTATATTAAGAAAATCACAAATTTTTATTAAGGTATCTAAATCAGGTTGTCTACGTCCTGTTTCATAGTTTGAATATGATGCAGGATTTACTTTTAAATAATTTGAAATTTCTTTTTGGCTAAAATTTAAAGATTTTCTTATAAACTTTAAATTCTCATGAAAATAATTTTTTTTCAAAGAATACTCCCTCTTTCTTTTTTATCATTATAATAATGTTAAAAAACATTAAAAGACACACATTCTTTGATATGAATAATAAATAAAAATTAAAAAATATTCATATTGACAAATTATCTTGAAATTGTTAATATATAATTAAAATAATACAAAAAAATACAAAAACATTTAATTTATCCAATAAGACGACTTTGGGGATTAAATACTTTAGGGAAAAATATTAAATTTGTCCCAAAATGTCCCCTAAATGGGTTGGGGGAAACTATACATTTAAGGGAGAAAATTTATGGTGCTGAATCTAGAAGATAAGAGTTTAATTGAAGAATTATATTTAAATGGAATGGAAATTAAGGAAATATCTAAGATATTAGATAAGAATTATGATGTTGTAAGAAAATTTATACAGAGAAATTTAAAGTACCTTAAAGAGAAACATGAAAGTGAAAAATTAAGGGACATTGGGGAATTATATTTAAAAGGACTAGGAGTTGAAGAAATATCTAAAAGACTGAATAAAAGTCCTGATGCTGTAAAAAAAATTATACAAAGAAATTTTAAGCATCTTAAAGAGAAGCATAAAAATGAGAAATTAAGAGCAAAGGAAATTCTAAAAGTAACTAAGTGGGAAAGTTCTAAAGCAATTTCAAGTCGTAGTTTTGCGAAATCCAATCAATCTATTTATAAACAAGCTAAGAATGGAGATTTAGTAGTCAATAAGGAAGTTGCACCAGTAATTACTTTTGATACACCTAAAAGAATTACTAAAGTTATATAAATTTGTTATAATAGTATTAATATAAAAATAAATAATGAAAAGATAAAAAGTGTTCCCGAAGGACACTTTTTTATAGCGGGGAAGTAAATATGAATTTAAAAAAGATAAAAGATATTTTAAAAAACAAAAAGCTACAAATTATAGGTGGAACAATAAGTGGATCTTTAGCTTTAATTTTAATTGGAACAATGGTATTAAATAATAGAAATATTGAAAGTAAGATTATTGTTTCAGATAATAAAACAATTAGTGATAAAGATAAAAATAATAAATTAGAAAATATAAAAGATAATGTAGCTGATAATTTAATTGAAGTAGATAAATCAGAAAATAATAATCAATTAAAAGAAGAAAATAATTCAATTAAAGATGATCCAGCAAGTTCAAATATTATAGCAAATGAAGCAAATGTTCCATTATCAGAGCCTAATAAGAGTACAAGCAATAATACAGAAAATTCACAAAATACTATTAATAAACCAACAACAAGTGTTTCAAATACACAAGGTAATGTAGCAAACAATGGTCAACAAGAAGTAGAAAACACTAAGCCGTCAGTAGGTTCATCATCAAATAATAAGCCTAATAATAGTACAAGCAATACTCCAAAGCCAGATAAACATACACATAATTGGATACCAGTTACTCAAGTGGTACATCATGATGAGCAAGGGCATAATGAGAAAGTTCTAATTAGCGAAGCTTGGACAGAAGAAATTCCAGTTTATGAAGAACAAGCTAGAGATATATGCAATACTTGTAATGCTGATTTAACTGGACTTGATATATCAGCTCATGTAAAAAAACATATGTTGGCAGGAGAAGATAAAGGTGGGCATAGAACAGAATGGAAGAAGGTTCAAGTAGGAAGTAATAAAATAAATCATGATGCAGTATATGAAAATAAATGGGTTGTTGATAAAGCAGCTTGGGATGAAACAGTTACTACTGGACATAAGTGTAGTGATTGTGGAGAAACTAAATAATAAAATGTGTTCCCAGGGGACATTAAAAAAAACACCTAATATTTAGGTGTTTTTTTAGTATGAAAAATTATGTACTATAAAGAACTTCAACTACTTAGTAGTTGGAGTTTTTTAATTGCATAATTGTTTTAAAGGGGGGAAGAGTATATGAGTGTTTTAGCAAATATCTAATAATAAAAAGGTCAAAAAATATAAGGAGGGGAGATCGTGAGAAAACTTAAAAGAGTTTTAAGTTTACTTCTAACAAGCTGTATTTTTATGAGTTTAGGTGGAAATTTAATTACAAAAGCAGAAACAAGAGAAGATATTGCTAAGTTAGAAATTAAAGTCAACGGTAATGGAACAGTTATAGTTGATGACGGTGAAGCTAAATATTCCTTAAAGGATAAGGAAACATTAAGAGCTAATGTAACTGTAAATAGTAAATTAAAGTTAACAGTTACTCCCGATAGCGGCTATTCAATTTTAGAAGTAAATGGAATTGATTCTGTAACAAGTCAAAATGGAAATAGCAAAACTTATGAAGTTAATACAAAAGCAAATGGAACATTTATTGGTGTAAAATTTGTGAAAGAAGTTAAAGAAGAAACAAAAAGTGAAATTAAAGAAGAAAATAATATTGTTTCTGAAAAAGTTGAAGATAACTTAAATAATATTGAAGATGTTGTTTTAACAGAAGAAGAAAAAAGAGAAATAGAAATTATTAATAAATACATTGAAGGTATAAAAATGTTACCTGAAATGATTGAAGCAAGAAAGAATAAAGCTGAAGAACTAAATTTATTAAATTTAGTAGATGAAAATTATTTCTTAGTAGATGATTTCTATAAAGATAAAAGTGAAGCTGATGTTGAAAATTTAGGTGCTAATATTTTAGTTAATACTGTGACAAATGAAGAATTAAATAATTGGGCAAAAGCATTAAAGTATTCTTTATTAAAAAATACAGATTTAGATTTAAAAACTGTTACTTTCTACCAAATGGTTAGTTATGGACAATCTATCGTTGGAAAATTTGAAGTTGATGGACGTATGGCATTTTGTTCTCAACATAGTAGACCAACTCCAGCTAAGGGTGCACCAACTGGAACACCAAGACTAATAAACAATGATATGATGAGAAAAGCACTATATTATGGTTATGGAGGACCAGGACAGTTGTCCAACATGACAGGGAATTATGGTTGGGTTGTTACATCTCTAGCATTATCAAGAGCCAATGGAGATAAGGGTGGAAATTTAGCTAATGATTTTTATAACCAAATTTCTAATATGCCAACTCCACCAACTGGATTTAAAGTTTATGTAGTTTCAACTAATAGTGGATCTACGCAAGATTTGGCGTATTGGGAGTATAGTCCTAAAGGTACATTACAAATATCAAAATCTTCTGCTGATCCTTCTATAACAAATGGAAACAATTGTTACGATATAACTGGTGCAGAATATGGTGTATTTACTAATTCTAATGCAACTGGTCAAGTAGCTACACTTAAAATAGATGCAAATGGATGGTCGCAAGAAATTGAATTAGATGAAGGAACTTATTTTATAAAAGAAATTAAAAATCCGAAAGGTTTTGCTTTAGACAATAACGTATATTCAGTTTCAGTTTCAGCAGGAAATAAAACAACAAAAAACTTTACTGATAGACCTCAAGCCGATCCTATAGGTATATTAATTAGAAAAGTAGATGCTGATACAGGTGCTAATAGACCGCAAGGAAGTGGTAGTCTTGCTGATTCTCATTTTACTATAAAGTATTATGCAGGAGAATATCAAGAAGATGTTAATCCAGCAGATTTAGGTGTTAATCCTACAAGAACTTGGGTATTAAAAACAGATAATGATGGGTTCACATATTTAAGTGATTCTTATAAGGTATCAGGTGATCCTTTTTACTATAATAGTACATCTGCACCAACAATACCTTTAGGTACTATAACAATTGAAGAAACTAAAGCACCTATAGGATATAAATTAAATAGAGAAATTTTTGTAAGAAAAATTGTTTCTAATGGGTATGCTGAAAATATTACTACTTACGTTGAACCTATAGTAAGAGAAGATGTATTAGAATTTAAAATAAAGAAAGTTCAAACAGGAACTTCAATTGTGATACCGAATGTTAAGTTCAAACATACTAAACCTGATGGATCTAGTGAAGAATTAACAACTAATTCAAATGGAGAAATAATTATAAAAGGTTTAGTTCAAGGTACTCATAAAATTATTGAAATTAAGAGTGCTGATGGATATGAATTAAATAAAAATGAATTTGTATTTGAAGTAAAAACTGATAATACAATAAAAGTTGTTTCTAATACAACAAATATGGGTATGGTTTATTCTGAAAATAATGGAGATGGGCTTTTAACGGTAAACAATAATGTTGCTCCATTTAGCATTAAGATTATAAAAATTAATGATAAGGGTAATGCACTTGCTGGTGCTGAATTTGGATTATTTTCAGACAAAGCTTGTACAAATAAGATAGATACTCAAACAACAGATGGTAAAGGTAATCTTAAATTCAACAATTTAAAAGTTGGAGAAAAATATTATGTAAAGGAAACCAAGTACCCAACAGGCTATCCAATATTAGGAGAAGCACATATTTACGAAATTCAAGTAGAAGCAACACCAATTAATAATGTATTTGATTACATTGTAGATGGTGTTAAATACACAATAAAAGACACAAATTCTAAAAATGATATTTATTTAAGTGGTGGAAAATCGGATAGAGAATTAAATATAAAAGTTGTAAACAATATAGGAATGGAATTACCTAAAACTGGTTCAGTATTAATGTTACCTATATTATTTATAGGAATAGGATTAATGTCTTATTCATTATTTTCGAGAAATAAAATAAAAAACGATAAAGGGGAATAGAGGGAATGTTAAGTAAAAAAACTAGAAAAGTATTTAGTGCAATGATGTTAACTGGAGTTCTAGTAACTCAAATGAGTTCTTTGAATGCTTATGCAGAAAAAAATACTTCTACAGAAGCTACAGCTATAGAAGCAGTTAATCTTGAAGTAAGAACAAATAAAGGGATAGCAAATTTAGGGCGTGGAAGTGCTGAAATAACAATAGAAGGGAATAAAGGACAAAGCCTAGTTGGGAAAAAATTTAACGTTTATAAGATTTTTGATGCTGAAAATTCTGTTGGTTTAGAATCAATAAGATATATAATGAATCCTATTTATGAACCTGCATTAGTAAATGTAATCAGCGAAAAACTGCATAAGTCTACATCTCAAATAACAGAATATGAGATTATAGATTATATTCAGTCTTTGAATACTAATAAAGCTGAAAGTGCTATTTCAGATCAACCACTAGAGGGAAGATATAGTGATTTTAGATATTTTGTAGAAGATTTAAGAGATGAAATTAGAAAGTTAAACATCAAAGGTGATGTTGTTACAGTTAGTGAAACTAGATCAGATAATAGTGTAGTTATTTCTGGACTAGATTATGGTTATTACATCATAGATGAAGTAACAGAAGTTGATGACACTCACTCGGCTAGTTCTTTATGTATGGTTAATACTGCTAATCCAAATGCTGAAGTTCAAATTAAATCGGATTATCCTTCAGTTATTAAAAAAATACAAGAAGATGACAACAAAGATACTATTGGGAATGATGGTTGGAATGATATAGCAGATTTTGAAATAGGACAAACAGTACCATACAAATTTGAATCCAATGTACCTAACATGAATGGTTATGATACATATTACTATGCTTGGCACGATAAAATGGATGAAGCTTTAACTTTCAATAAAAATTCTGTAGGTATTAAGATTGTAGATTCTAAGGGAAAAACTTATACTCTACAAAATAATGAATTTAATGTTGTAGAAAATCCAGGAATGGGAGAAACATTTAAAGTTGTAATTAGTGACTTAAAAGCATTAGTAGATAGAGAATTTAATAATAAAAACGGATCTGATGAAAATGTGTATGGACAAAAGGTTATACTAACATTTAATGCTACTTTAAACGATAAAGCAGCAAATGATACAGGTAGACCAGGTTTTGAAAATGATGTAAGACTAGAGTTTTCTAATGATCCAGATAGTGATGGTGAAGGATCAACAGGATTTACGCCATGGGATACGGTTGTTTGTTTTACGTTTAAAATAAATGGTCTAAAAGTTAATGATCAAGGTCTTAAATTAGAAGGTGCAAGATTTAGATTGTATTCTGATAAAGATTGTAATAATGAAATTTATGTTAAAAATAGCGATAAAGGATATATTGTAATTAATGAAGATTCAGCAGGTGGTGATATACCAACAGATGCAGTAGAAATGGTATCTAATGAAAATGCTGAATTTAATATAATAGGTCTTGACCAAGGAACTTATTATATTAAAGAAGTTGGAGCTCCTCCAGGATATAGACCATTACTAGATCCAATTGAAATAAATGTTGTACCAACTTATACAACAGATAGAAACAATTATATTAAAGGCGACGGAGCAACAGATAAGACTTTACAAACATTAGAAGCAACAGCTAAAATTAAATCTTTCTATTCAGGAATATTTAACACAGAGGATTTAAATTTAACAACAGATGTAAATGAAGGTTCTGCAAATTTAACAGTTGTGAATAAAGTAGGAGCTAAATTACCAATAACAGGTTCATCAATGACTTTATTAATGATGGCTGCTGGAACAGGAATTATGACTTGTTCTCTTAAAAGAAAGAAAAATAGATAGGAAAAATTAAATTATGGGGAAGAATAATATATTAAAAAAATTAAGTTTTGTAATTGGATTAATATTATGTTCTTACCCCTTGGTAAGTGGGATTGTTCAACAACAGGCTCAAAAAGGAACTGTTGCTACATATCAGCAGATGATAGATAATTCATCTAATTCTTCAATAGAAGAATCGTTATCAAGGGCTAAGGAGTATAATAAGATTTTATTTGAATCTTTGACAAAGCTTAGTAGTGATAAGATAGACATTTTAAGTGAAGAAAATTACAACTCGATTCTTAATGTTGGAAATGGAGTAATGGGAAGTATAGAAATACCTTGTATAAATGTTAATTTACCAATATACCATGGCACAAGTGATGAAGTATTGTCTGTTGGTGTAGGACACCTTAATGGAAGCAGTTTACCTATAGGTGGTACTAATAATAAAAGCATATTAACTGCACATAGAGGACTACCTAGTTCAAAGTTATTTACAAGATTGGATGAATTAGTTGAAGGGGATTTATTTTTTATAAGAGTTTTAGATCAAACTTTAGCTTATAAAATAAATAGTATAGAAGTAATTGAGCCAGAAGATGTTTCAGGATTGGAAATAGAAGCAGGAAAAGATTTAGTTTCTCTTATAACTTGTACTCCATATGGAATAAATACACATAGGCTTGTAGTAACGGGAGAAAGAACAGAATATGAGGTAGAAACTTATAAAAATATAAAGAGTAAAAATATGTCCATTAGAGAGTGTGTATTTTTAATAATCCCATTTATATTTATAGGAATTATTGTTGGAAGGAGGGTAATTATTCGTGTTAGGAAAAAATATTAAAGTATTTTTAACAACATTAGCGTTATTAAGTATACCAGTTTGTGCTATAGCAACACCAAGAGCAATAATAGCGGATTCTATTACGATAGATAAGGGTGATGGAAGTAGTGTAATTCCACCAAGTGAAGTTTTAACAGAAATACTTGATGAAAGTAGCAAGGATTCTTTAAAAGATAAGGGAAGTATAACTATAAAATTAGCAGATTTAAAAAATAATAAAAGCAAAAAAGACGTTGAATTCTCAATTTCAAAGATAGCAGATATAGTAGATGGAGAATATAAAGTAAAAGAAATTTATAAAAATGTACAAATTGATTTAAATAATATAAATACTGCTAATGACTTAGAAATGGCGGCAGAATTATTTAAAGATGTGGCACAAACAGATAACATAATGAAAACAGATAGTAATGGACAATGTAGCATAGATAATTTGGAAATAGGAGTATATTTAGTTAAAGCTAAAAATATAGCGAATTACGATAATATAACACCTTTTATAGTTTCAATTCCAGCATGGAGTGATACTAATAAAACTATGTCTTATGATTTGGAAGTAATACCAAAACATACAGAAATAACTGAAAAGGGAAAATCTAAAGTCCCAGCAACAGGATATAACGATAAGGTTATGATGAATGTAGCAGTAGGTAGCATTTGTTTAGTTGGAAGTGTTTTCTTATTTTTAAATGTTAAAAGGGAAAGGCAATAACCATGAAAAAAATCGTAGCAAGTATATTATTAATTTTGAGTGTATTTTTTTTTATTAATGGGATAAAAGAAGCTAAATATTTAATTCAAAATAAATTAAAAAATCAAAGCATTAGGGAGATAGCAACAAGTAATGCTGATGATCCATTTTCAAGAGTAATAGATTTTACAAAATTAAGAGCTATAAATGAAGATATTAAGGCTTGGATATATATTCCTGAAACTAATATAGATTATCCAATATTAGTTGGAGATGAAAATGAAGAATATATTAATAAAAATTTAGATAAAGAATATACGCCTTTGGGTTCTATTTTTAGTTACAGTAATACAAATTTTACAAGGGGCAACACTTTTATATTTGGACATAACATGGCAAATGGACAAATGTTTGGTGAATTGAAAAAATATATAAATTCAGATTTTCTAAATAAAAACAAATATTTTTATATCTATACGGAAAGGAAAATATTAAAATGTGAGATATTTTCAAGCTTTATAGCAGACGAAAATGATGATATATTTGGCAATGAATATGAATTAGGCACAGCAGATTATCTTTCCTTGCTTTCAAAAATAATAGATAGAAATAATTATTGTGATAGTAATTTAGATAAGCCAATAATCGAATATTCAACAACTCAAATTTTTAATCTTGTTACATGTCAGGGTAATGCAGGAACTTCTAATAGATTAGTTGTAAGTGGATTAGTTATAGAAGAAAAAATAAAATAAAAAAGGTGTTCCCTGGGAACACCTTTTTATAAGCAATTTTAAGGGTATAGGTTCGATGCCTATATATTTAATAGTAGCTTAAATATATTAAGAAAATCAGAGAAATGTATTCCCGACTTAGTAAATACTATGATGGATAAGGGTAATTGGACTCACCCACAACGTATAAGGGTTGCCTATTAGGTGGAAACTTAAATATCAAACTACGTTAAAAGAATCCTCGCACCCTTGTGGTCGAGGTAGTTCAAGTTAACTGCAATTATAATGCTATTTGTTATATTAAGTTGTGTAATTGTAGGTTCGAGAAGTGAAAAAGAGTATAGAAACAATAAACGAATATATTAGTAAAATCAATAAGGTGTCCTTGGGGGACACCTTTTAATTAGGGTTTATGATAATATCACTTTTGAATAAGTTAACTAAAGTAATTATTTTATGATTATTTTAGTTAATTTAATTTGATAATTTTATAGTACGATAGATAAATTTTAAAAAGGTGTTCCCAGGGAACATCTTTTTTTATGGAGGTTTTTAGAATGGAAAATGAAATTAATATAGGAGTAAGAATTACAAGAGAAACATTAATACAAATGCAAGAATATATAGTAGAAAAGGGATTACATAAATACTCAATAAAGCCCTCTCAACTAGGGATATTTATATTAAAAGAATGGTTAGAAAATCCAATTTTAAATAAAAACCAAATGATATTTGGTAGAGTTCCAAATGAACCAAGAACACATAGAATAACAGTAAAATTAAAAGAAGATGAAAATATCAAATTATATGAAATATATGTTAGAGAGTATATAAGAGAGTGTAATTCTGTAAATATGCTTATAAATAATGTTATATTGCAGTTTTTAAAATACAATAGAGAATTAAAGACATTACCAAATGCAATATTAACTTAAATACTATAGCTAAATAAGCAATAGTGTTTAAGTTGATATGAAATGCGGTAGCAACTTAAAGTGTTCTCCAAAGACACTTTTTAAATTAAAACCTAGTTTGTATAGAAAAGGTGTTCCCGAAGGACACCTTTTTAATATATATAATTTTTAGTGAAAGGGGGTGAAAAAGATGGCTGAAAAGTTAGATAAGGAAATAAAAGAAATAGCAGCAGCTATAATTGAAGCCAATGGCAAAGGATATGATGAATGGCTTAATGAAGAACATAAAAAGGTTATATTTAATAATTCTAAATTATTAAAAGAAGTATTAATGCTGAAAAAACAATCGCAAGAAGCAAAGAAAGAAAAATAAAAGAAATGAGTGAAGATCTTATTGGAAATTAAGGTACGAGGAATTTCACAGGCAGTAGTTTTAAGTATTGATGAAAAAGCCAAAAAATTAGGGTATAAAAGTAGAAATGACTTTTTAAAAGAATATTTAGAAAGAGAGTTTCTATTATTAGATCAATTAAAAGAACATGATAGTAACTATAACATATTATTTGAAAAAGTTTTGAAACAACTAGAGTATAATACTTTAGTTTTAAGTGAATTTTGTAATACAAATTTAATTAACTTAGAAGATACAATAAAAAAACAACAATTATAGGAGTGATAAAAATGGACGTTATACAACAATTAGCTAATATGGGGAATGAAGCCATAAGTTGGATGCAGATTTTAGGTGTAGTAGCTGCGGGATTAGCATTTGGTGTTGGTGGATTCCAACAAATATTAGGGGGAGCAGAAGGATTAAGAAAAGCTAAACCATGGTATATTGGTTCTGCGGTTGGTCTTATATTTATACTTGGAGCTTCTGCTATAGCTTCATTTTTAAAAATGAAAATAACATTTTAATAAATTTATGGAGAAGCTTTAGGCTTCTCCTTAAAAGGGGAATTGTATGAAATTTATAGAAGATTTAAAAGAAGAACTTCAAACTTTATTAGATGAAAAAGAAGCTAATAAGGAAATGAAATTAATTAGAAAAATTGCTGATAAAAAAATCCTTTCAACAGCAATAATAATATTATTTATTTTAATAACCTTATTTGTTAATTTTATATCAAACTCACTAGATGGATTATTTCTATTATCTACAGGGATGGAGAAAAAAATTAATTTGATTTGGAATATACTCATGCCGAATTTATCCTATCCTTTACTTTACTTATTAGCATATATTTTAGCTGGAGCAGTTTTATTTAAATTAGTATTTAATATAAAAGCTTCTTTTAAGGATATACGGGAAGGTCAAAAAGGAAATAGTAGATTTGCAACTCAAAGTGAAATAAGAGAACAATATAAATCTGTTCCAGAATTAGAAAGTGAAATGGAACAAATATGTGGAGGATATGAAGGGCGTGGAGGTGTTATTGTAAGTAGAGAAAAAGACAAGATATTTTTAGATGATAGTCCAACTAATAACTTAATTATAGGAACAACTAGAAGTGGTAAGGGAGAGTTATTTATATTTCCGACAATAGATTTATATTCAAGAGCTTCCATAAAATCTTCACTTATTTTAAACGATCCTAAGGGCGAACTATATAGTGCCTCAAAAGAAACATTAGAAAAAAGGGGATATAGAGTTGAAGTATTAAATCTATTAAAACCAATGAATTCTATGAGCTATAACCCATTACAATTAATAATAGATGCTTATAGAGAAAAAGATTATAGTACAGCACAAAGCTTAGTTAAAACATTAACTTATACATTATATTATAAGCCAGGTTCTAAAGATCCATTTTGGCAAACATCCGCTATGAGCTTAGTTAATGCTTTAATTTTAGCAGTCTGTGATGAATGTATTAAAAGTGGAGATTTACATAAAATAACACTTTATACAGTAGCTAATATGTTATCCGAGTTAGGTTCTAAAGAAGATGTAACAGGAAAAAATGAACTAGATAATTATTTTGAAAGGTTAGACAGTTTGTCAGTTGCTAAAATGCAGTATGCTACTTCAAATTTTTCTAAGGGATCAACTAGGGGAGGTATATTTGCAACTGCAATGTCAGAGCTTCAAATATTTACTATGGATGAAATAGCAAAGTTAACATCAAAAAATTCAATAAATTTAAAAGATATAGGTTTTAAAAATGCAGATGATAATAAACCAATAGCACTCTTTATGGTGACACCTGATTATGATTGTTCTAATCATGTTATATCTAGTATTTTTGTAAGGCAATTATACTATGTTTTAGCAAAAGAAGCATCACTAAAAATTGGGGGGAAATGTGATAGAGAAGTAATATTTTTATTAGATGAATTTGGTAACATGCCTTCAATAGAAGGTATGGCTAATATTGTAACTGTTTGTTTAGGAAGAAATATAAGATTTAATTTAGTTATACAAGCTATATCCCAATTAAAAAAATTATATGGTGATGATTATAAAACAATACTGGGTAATTGTTCAAATAAATTTTATATATTTACAAATGAAGTTGAAACAGCAGAAGAGTTTTGCAAAATTTTAGGAGATAAAACTATTATTACTTATTCTCGAAGTGGGGAAATTTTAGATACTACTAAACACCAAACAGAAAGTGTGGATGCAAGAAAATTATTAACTGTTGATGAACTAATGCACCTTGAGGAAGGGGAGATAGTTCTTGCTAGAGGTACGAAAAGAAGCGATTTAAATGGTAATAAAATCAGACCATTTCCAATTTTTAATACTGGAGAAAATAAACTTAAATATAGATATGAATACTTAAAGGATTATTTCGACACTTCAAAAAATTTAATAAATGAAAAAGTTGATACATTGCATAGCAATGTAAATTTAAAAGATTTACTATTAAATCAAAATGAAAATAAAGAAAAAATATTAGAAAGTATTGAAACAAAAGAAATTGAGGAAATAGAAATAAAGGTAGATAATTCAATAGTTAAAGAAGAAAATGAAATATTAATAAATGAAATATTTACTATAGATGAATTTTATAGCATTAATAAAATGATTGAGGCTACTCCAACAGATGGAGGAAAAATTAAATTAGACATGAAATGGTCAGATGTAGAAAATATTTTAAAACAATATGATAAAAAGTATTTTGGGAAATATATAACTCTTGGAGAAGATAGGATTAAAATGTTAAATGATAAGTGTTAGTGAGGTTCGAGAATGGAAATATTGGAAAAATTAATGGAACACAATATTCTTGAAATGGCTAATATAATTAGCACTTGTATTAGATGGATAATGTGGAGAGTAGTAACAACATTAGCATTGTTAGTAAACGGAATAGAAAAATCTATAACTAAAATTTATAATATAAATGGATTTTTTGATTCTCCAGAAGTAACTATGTTAATAGATAAATACAAACCTTTGATTTGGGTTATCCTTGGAATATCAATAGCGGCGTTAGGGTTTAAAATAATGTTTAATAGGAAACAAAATAGAGATGAATTACCAGCGAATATTTTATTTTCTATTCTTATGTTAGTCTTATTACCAACTTTAATGACTAAGTTAGATAGTATAACAAGTATAGCAGTTAAAGATGTTGCTAGTGAATATACAAGTTCAGCAAATGAATTAATAAAAAATAACATATATGATCTATATTATTTAGATGCTAATAATTACGATTTGAGTAAAAAAAATAATATAAATTCTGCTGAAATATTATCTGTTAATGAAAGTGAAACTATAGATTTAGAAGAAGTAAATAATAAAGGTGTTCTAGGAAAGAAAATTGAATTTGACAAAAATGGTAATAAGAAATTAGAAGATTTAGAATCGGGTTGGTTCAAAATAGATGAAGAATATTATAGATATGGAATAGATTTTTTAACAATAATAGTAACACTAGGAGCTATGGGTATAACTCTTATGTGTGTTGGATTAAAAGTTGCAAGATTGATATTTGAATTAGCATTTAATAAACTACTTGCAACATTTTTTGCATTTGCAGATATTGGAGATGGAAAGAAATTAAAAGAAATAATAAAGCATATCTTCTCAATTTTTATAGTTATATTTGCAACGGCTATAATGACGAAATTGTATGTAATATTTAGTTCTTGGTTAGGAACAAGTTTAGGAAATGCTGGATTGAGTGCGAATGGTATCGCCAAAATGATTGTATTAGTTGGTGGAAGCATAGCAGTTATAGATGGTCCTAATATAATAGAAAGAATAATAGGAATAGATGCAGGACTTAAAAATGGATGGTCAGCAGTTATAGCAGGGTATGGATTAGGTAAGGGAGCTATTAATGGTATAAGTACATTATCGAATGGAGTTAAGAATTTAGTAAAAACTACCGCAGTAGGAGTTAGCATGGGTGCTGGAGCGGTAAATGGTATATTTGATAAAAATAATATTAATGATAGCAATAAAGATACAAATGATAAAAATAATGATAATAATAATAATTTAAATAATAGTTTAGAAGAAGATATGAAAAATTCTAATAATACTGAAAATAAAAGTTCTAATAGTGATGATAATAAATCTAAGAATATTAAAGAAAATGATGAAATAAAAAATGTAAATATGAATACTATTGAAGAAGAAATGAAAGCTAATAAGAATTTAAATTCAAATAGTTTTAATGATAATAAAAATACCAATAGTATTGAAGATGAAATGAATGGAATTAATCATTCAAATAATGATAATAGTGTTTCAGATAATGATTCTAATGAGAGAATTAGTGATACTAATAATAATATTATTTATAGCAATGCTAATTCAAGAGAATTAAAGGATATTAATAAAAATAATGATAGAAGCAATAGTGGTAATATTCAGGAAGAAATGTATAGAAATCAAGCTTCAGTTAGTAAAATTGATGGAGATTCAATGATTAATCCAAATAACATAGATAATTTAAATAATGAAATGAATAAAGGTGATTTAAACAATCTAACATCAAAGGATATTATAAAGAGTGCAGTTAGCTTAGATAATTTTAATAATAAAGAAAGCTTAAATGATGAAATTACTAGAAATAATTCTAGTAATTTAAATTCAAGGGAAGCTTTAAAAGGTGAAAGTGTTAATAATAATAATGCTATTAAAGATGATCAAGTTAGCTTAGATAATTTTAATAATAAAGAAAGTCTAAGTGGTGAAATGAATAGAAACAATCCTAACAATTTAAATTCAAGAGAAGCTTTAAAAGATGAAAGTATTAATAGTAGTAATAGTTTTAGAAATGCTTCAGCTAATTTAGATAATTCTAATAGTAGAGAAAGCCTAAATAGTGAAATAAATAGAAATAACCCTAATAATTTAAACTCAAAAGAAAATTTCAAAAATGAAGGTATTATTAATGATGGAGTTAACGTAGATAATTCTAATAGTAGAGAGAGCCTAAATGGGGAAATGAAAAGTAATTTTAGTAATTTAGGTTCAAGTAATAGTTTTAAAGATGAAGGTGTTAATAATAGTGCAGATATTAGAAATAATGAATCAAGAAGTATAAAAAATGATAATGGTATGAGATATAAGGAGGGAGTTGAAAATATTCAATCTAAGGAAGTTCAAGGTAACTTAAATTTAGATGATAGAACAAAGAATAAGAATGTAGTAGGTAAAATGGAAAATAGAACAATTGGTGAATATACAAGAGATAAGGTTAAATCATCAAAATTTATAGATGATTTGGCAAGGTCTTATAATTTAGGGAAAAATACTGGTAGTAAGTGGAATGTTAAAAATAAAAAATAAAGTTGGGTGATAGTATGTATGTTTTACCAAAGGAAATTTCATCTTCAATGAAGTTTACTAAAAACTTATATTTATTTGATATTGTTTTTGTTGGGACTGTATTAATTATAGCATGGGCATTGAGTTCTCTTGTTTACAAGCCATTAGTTGTACCATATTATTTATTTATGTTTACTATATCAATTATTTTAACAAGTAAAAGTAGAATAAACCCAGAAAAGAGAAAATTTCAAAGCATATATTATGCTTTAATAAGAAATAGGAAAGCTTATGCTAGAGAATAGAAAAGTGTCCCCAAAGGACACTTTTTTAATTGGAGGTTTTTATGGCAGTAAAAAAATTTGAAGATATAAACATAAAGAAAGAAACTCAAAAAGAGAAGATAAAACTAACAAAAGAAGAAAAGAAAATAAAAAAAGAAGAAAAAAAATTAAAGAAAAAGGAAAATAAAGAATTAAAAAGAGAAAATAAAAAGGTTTTATTAACAACTAAAGAATTATTACCATTTAAAGATATAAATGATGATGATAATAGTATAATTACCAAAAATGGAGAAATAGATATTTTTCAGATTGATAGTAAAGACATATATTCACTAAATGAAATTGAAAGAAAAATGCACATATATAGTTTTGTATCATTTTTAAGGGGATATGTTTATGATTTTAAAATAATATCAATGAAATTTCCAGTAAATACTGTGAATCAGCAAAAGTATTTAGAAAAGAAACTAAAGGAGTGTAAAAATGATATTTATGCAAGTTTTTTAAAAGAGAAATTAGAGCAGTTAGTTTATCTTGAATCAAATAGACAAAATAGAGAATTTTATATAATGATATTTATCAAAGATAGTGATAATAAAGAAGAAGTTAGGGGATTATTACTTAGAAATCAAAATTTAGCTATAAAATTAAAATCTTTAGATACAGAAAAAAAGCTAAAAATATTATTTAAATTAAATAATCCAAATACAAAACTTATTAATTAAAGAGTAATTTAAAAGATACTAATTAATTTTAGTATCTTTTTATTTTAAAGGGGGGAATTTACAATGACGTTAAGAAAAAAAATAGAATATAATCCTTATCTTTTAACTACAATACAACCCGTAGGTGGTATCAGTTTCGCAGATAAAGCTATTATAAAAGGTGATGGATATGAAGCGTGTATAAGAATATATGAATTTAAAACACAGGTGAATGACTATTGGTTAGAAGATTTATTAAATTTTGAAGATGTAACAACTACAATAGATGTTTCAACGGAAAATCAAGATAGGATATTGGAAAAAATTAATAGATCAATTACTGAACAAATTACAAGAGTAGGAGATGCTCCAAGTAATATAGATAGAATTAAAGCTACATCAGAGATTAATAAGTTACAAGCATTAGTTGAGGATATTACGCAAAATGAAGAAATAGTAAAGCTTGTTACTATAAGATATTATGTATCAGCATTAACATTAGATGAATTAGATATAAAAATTAAGGAAATATTGATTAGATTACAAAACTTAGGCTATAGAGGAGCAGTCTGCATTAATGAACAAGAATATGAATGGCAATCATTATTTTCCTCAGCTACGGAACAGAGTTATTATCCTAATAAAAGAGTTGGAAAGCCATTACCTTCTATATTTTTAGGAGCAGGTTATCCATTCCATTTTACAGAACTAAACGATCCGACAGGAAAATACTTAGGTAGAACTTATACAGGTGGAAATGTACTTTTTGATATTTTTACTAGAAATGATTATAGAAAGTCATATAATGCGTTAGCAGTTGGACTAATGGGTTCGGGAAAATCTACTTTATTAAAAAGATTAATGACAGATAATGCAATAGTAAATAATATAATAAGAGTTTTGGACATTTCAGGAGAATTTAAAACTTTAGTGGAAGCTTTAGGTGGAAAAGTAATTGCACTTGATGGTACAGATGGAATTATCAATCCATTACAAATTTTCGCAACAGTTGTTGATGAAGAAACAAACGAAGTTTTAGAAGAACAAAGTTATATGCTTCATTTGAGTAAGGTTTCTATGTTATATCAGTTTATTTCTCCAAATGCAGAACAAGCAGAAATAAGAGAATTTGAGAGAATTTTAAGTGACTTTTACAGAAGCTATGGAATTGATAGAAAGAGAGCTACAACTTATGAAATTAGACAATATCCAATAATGGAAGAATTACTAGAATATATAAAACATGAACTTTACGAAAATATAGAAAAAGAAATTATAAAGAAAAATTTAACTCCAACTAAACAAGAGAGATTAGAGTTAATAATATTAAACATTGAAAGTATAGTAAGAGATTACGGTACACTATTTAATGGGTATTCTTCAATAAACAGTTTTGATAATGAACAGTTAGTAAGCTTTGAAGTTAAAAATTTAGTTCAATTTGATAAGAGAATTTTTAATGCACAAACTTTTAATATAATGACTTTATTGTGGAATAATGCTTTAACACATGGATTAAAAGTTAAAAAATTATATGATGATGGAAAGGTTAAATTTGAAGATATTATAAAGTATTTTCTTCTTATAGATGAATCACATAAGTTTATTAATTCAAATAATATAATGGCTGTTGATTATCTAATTTCTTTTGAAAGAGAAGCTAGAAAATATTTTGCAGGACTAATTTTTGCAACACAAAGCATTAGGGATGTAGTACCAGAAAACGCAGAAAGTGAAGCATTACAAAAGATAAAAACATTATTTGAGTTAACTCAATATAAATTTATTATGCAACAAGATAATAACTCAAAAGGAGCTTTACTAGATATTTTTGATGGACAATTAACTGAAAGTGAAATTGAAGGTATACCCTTTTTCAGAAAGGGAGAATGTATATTAGCTATAAATGGATTTAAGAATATAAAGTTTAGAATTGAAGTTACAAATAAAGAGTTAGATTTATTTAAGGGTGGTGCTTAATTTGAAAAAAATTAAACATTTAATAATAATTTCTTGTATATCATTAGGAGTTGTATCTACTATTTTTGTAGCAAAAGATTTAGCAAATGATATAAAAAATAAACAAGAACATAATAATATTAGTGTCGAAGAAAACAATATTTCTAATGAAAATAGTAATAAAGTTTATGATTTGGATAAAGAATTAGAGAATAACAAAGATGAATTTTCTAAAGATATTATAATAGAAAAAGGATTTAAAACTAGCATAACAAATGGAAATTCAGATGAAGAAATTAAGAAAAATAATTTCCTACTTGATACAAATAAATTTAGCTTAGATGAAAGAATTAAGGCTAAGAATGTAGCGGAAAATTTTGTACAAGCAATAGAAAGTTTTGATATTGAAAATATCAAGGAAACTGTAGATTTAGCTGTTAAATATTCAGCAGATGAATTAAAAGAAGAAGTAGAAGCATTGTATATGTATCTTGGGAAAAATCAGGATATTAAGAAAAAAACAATTGAAGAAGTAAAGTCTTATGAAGAAGAAAATAAATATGATAATGATTATATTTTGTTTGATGTTTATGTTAAATGGAATGTTATAGATCAATACGATCAAATCTGTAATTCGGGAAGAAGTTCTTATGAGGTTAAGTTATTAAAATTCAATAATAAATATAAAGTAGTTAGTTATAGAGTTATTTAAATTAAAAGTTGGTGGGGTTATTGGAAAAAGAGAAGCAGTTAATTAAAAGAGTAATTAAGATTTCATTATCAAGTGTAGGAGCAATAACTATTAGCTTTTTAATATTAGTAAGTGCTATAACTATGTATATTTTTAAAGCACAAGAATTTCAAAATGATGGCGGAGGAGGGCTTATTACTGATATTGGTGCATATGGTGTACCTACAGAATTTGTTCCTTATTTCAATGAAGCAGCAAGTATATTTAATGTTCCTAATTGGGTATTAGCAGCAGTTGCAAAACAAGAAAGTAACTTTAATCCTAATACATCTTATGGTGGAGCATATGGAATAATGCAAATACAAAAATACGATATTTTAACAGGAAAAGATTTATGGAAATATCTTATTGATATGGGATTAGGAGATGCTTATAAAGAAAGTGGATATGTATTTTCATCATCAGATGAAATGTGGAATATATATTTAAGCGATCCTAAAGCTCAAATTTTTGCGGGTGCATATGAAATGAGATATTATGCAAATTTTGTTTTGTATAAACAAAATAAAGTAGATAAATTAGACTACAATAATGATGAAAATATGAAGCTAGTTGGTTGGGAAAGAAGTGAAACAGATAAGGACTTTAAAGAAACTTTAAGAAGAATTTTTGCTTGTTACAATGGAGGTCCAAGTTATGGAATGAGTGTAGATTTAGATAAGGCACAAAATAATTATCCTAATAAGGTCTTTCAATATGCCATGGAATTTCGTAATGCAGGACTATTGGCAAGTGGTAATGAGATAATAGAAAAGGCAATTGAGGCAGGAATGAAATGGGTAGGAAAATCGCCTTATGTATGGGGTGGTGGAAGAACAGAAGCAGATGTTTTAGCTGGTCGTTTTGACTGTTCGTCTTTTATACATTATATGTATGCAAGTGCTGGAGTTCAACTTGGCGATAGAGCAAGTGTTGTAACATTTTCTCTTGTAAAGATGGGAAAAGCAGTAAACCCTAAGGATATGAAAAGGGGAGATATAATCTTCTTTGATACTTACACAATTAACGGTCATGTTGGAGTTTATTTAGGAAATGGACAGTTTATACATGATGGTAGTAGTACAGGTGTAAGTATAGGAAGTTTAAATAATCCATATTATCAGCAAACATTTAATAGGAAAGTTAGAAGGGTTGTAGAATAAAAATTTATGGGAGGTTACTATGAATAATTACTCAATTAACTTTATTTTTAATGAAGGTGATTTAACTTTTGAAACTAAAACAAATTATAAATTTAGTGCCAAAAGCAAATTGAAAGCTATAAAAGAAATAGAAAAAATAGAAGATAAATTAAGAAAATATTTAACTTCGTTTTATGATAAAGAATCAAAAACAATTAAAGGAATAATGGAAAAGAATAATTATTTTTCAGAAATAATTTTAAGTGATTATGCGTACAAAGGAAGTATTATAAGTGAAAAAGAATTTTACATATTAATAGATAACCTTTATGAAAAATATCTTAATTTAAATGCAATATTAAAATTTGAAGCAATATCATTTAAAGTAATATCTTAAATAAAAGGTGAGTGATCTTGGAATATGAATAAAGAAAGTATGCAAATTAAAGTAGATAATATAAATAAAAAATTAGAAAAAAATAAATCAATTCCATATTATTTTTTAGCTTCAATTTGTATAATTGGAGTTTTATTTTTTTTATCTTCAAATGTTATTTTTAATAAAGAAATGAGTTTGATGAGTACAGAAATTAATAAGGAATTAGTTTTAAATAGCGTAACTATTATGTTAAAAGATAGAGAATATAATTCTGAAAATGGATTAGTACAATTTACAGTTAAGGTTAAAAATAATAGTTTAACTGAGAAAGTAAATTTAGATTTTTCGATAAGAGAAAAAACAAATCCTACAGAAGTTATTCCAAGTAAAGTAACAAAAGTAACTAATAGTGACTATATAATAACTACAAATGTTAATAAGAATTGGAAGGCTTTATCATTAACGGTATTAGATAAAAATAATCAAGGGAGCATTAAATTATATTCAGATTCAAGGGATATAAATATTAACAATAGCTTAAAAGAAAAGGGAATTAATGAATATACAGTTGAAGTTATAGAAAATGAAATCAATGATATTCAAGCAGAAATAGAAAAAATAAATGAAATGATTTCTTCAAAAAACAATAGTATAAATTCATATGAGGAAAACATAACTACACTAGAAAAAGATAAAAAATATCAAACAGAAAGTGAGCTTGAAGCAACAGAAAATACAATAAGTTCTAATAAATCTAAGATTAATCAATTAGAAATTGAGATGAAAATTGAAGATAAAAGAGCTGATGAACTTAAAGAAAAGATTAAAAAATTAGAAGAAAAGAAGAAAAATTATGAGTAAAGTTAATGTAGAAACATAATTATTTTTTTTTATTTTGTACGGATGTCGTACGGATTATGTACGGCGACTTAACGGTTTTGGAAAAAATTTTGTCCCCATGTAAACGCTAGGCTTTGCCTAGCTCCCCAATTATTTTGGGGACAGTTTTCCCTTATGCTCTTATTAAATATCTTCATATGTAATTTCCAATTAAGATATTTAATATTTCATTATAAAAATTTTGATTAAACTTTTTAAAGTTTATAGGTGAGCGAAAGCGAGGACAAAGTCCTTTTTGTTATAATTATAAGGAGAATATTTATGGGAAGATTACGAAAAGAATTTAGATTAAATCAACAATGTATAGATTATATAGAAGAGATCAGAGAAAAAAATAATTTTAAATTTGATAGAGAAGCGTTAGAGTTTATTATAAGAGAACATCAAAATAATTGTGATATGACTACAGATGTTATGATTAAGTTAATAGGAAAAGAGATTGCAGAACAATTAAAAGGTGAATTATTAGGTATTAAAAAAGCAAGTAATGAAACAGATAAAAACTCTCAAGTTATTATTGAACTTTTAAATGGATTCTTTGTAAAGTCTGGATATAATTTTTTAGCAACAACAGAAGAAGCTAAGTGCGAAGCTATAGATAATGCAATAGATGTAGTAGAAAAAAGAATTGCAACTAAAAGGGTATCTAAACTAGATAGAGAATATTAATGTAAGGATAAAAGTATGGTAGGAATAATTCATAAAGTCAGATGGATTAAAAGCAATAGTAAAAAATTTTCAACTTATATAGATTATATAGACAGAGAAGAAGCAGTTAGAAATTATAAATTTGATGACTTTTCATTATATAATGACTATATGGGCAATCCAAGTAAATCAGGCAATTTATTCACAGCAGATAAATATTTTTTGAATGAAAATGAAAAAAAAATATTAAAAAATTATTTTTCTATGGCACAAAAAAAAGAAGGTATAATGTGGCAAGATGTTTTTAGTTTTGATAATAATTGGCTAGAAAGTGAAGGACTATATGATAGAAAAACTGGAATTGTAAATGAGAAAAAAATAATTGAGGCAGTTAGAAGTTCAATGAACGAGTTGATTAAAAAAGAAGGATTAAATAATTTAATTTGGAGTGGATCTCTCCATTATAATACGGATAATATTCATGTTCATGTAGCAAGTGTAGAAATCAATCCAACCAGGGAAAGAGGAAAAAGAAAACCTAAAACTTTATATAATATGAAAAGTAAATTTGCAAATAATCTTATTGATAGAAGCAAAGAACAAAGACAAATAAATGATTTAATAAGAAAAAATATAATTGAAAGCAAAAAGAATTTTTCTTTTCATAATGATATTGAAATGAAAAGAATGGTTTTAGATATAATAGAAAAATTACCTAACGATAAAAAACAATGGCACTATAATTATAATTCTATAAATGATGCTAGACCTATTTTAGATGAATTAACAAAGTATTATATTGAGAATTATAAAAAGGAAGAATTAAATAAATTAGAGAATTTACTTGATAGAGAAGTAGAATACTTAAAAAAAATGTATGGTACAGGTGAAGAGTTTAGGTATAATAATTATAAAAAAAATAAGATAGATGATTTATATACAAGAATGGGAAATACACTTCTTAAAGAAATAAAAGATGTAGTTGAAAATGATAGTAGAAGTCTATTTAATAATAATAATAAATCTAAAATAGTATTATTAACAAAAAGGGAAATTAATAATTTAAAAAAGGCATTTGATAATGACTTTGAAAAAGTTAAAAATCAAATAGCTTATGAAAAATTACAAAGAGAAATAGAAATGGAAAGGTAGATGTTTATGTTTAATAATTTAGGAATAGTTAAAGAAGCTATAAGTAATAATGAACTGAAAGTATTAAGTATTAATAGAAAAGAAGAATTTATATTGAAAGCTTCAAATGAATATGTTTCATCAATAAAATCAGAATTAAATGACGAAGAAGGAGAAACTATTATAGTAGAATTTGATTTGAAAAATAAAATTATAAATGAAAATATATTTTAACACCAGGTAAAATCCTGGTGTTTTATTATTGATTTTTTTGGGGAGGATAATTTGAAAATGAAGAAATCATACAGTAAAAAATCAAAAGAAGATAAAGAAAAGGAAATTAATAATCTTTTAGAAAAAGCTAATATAGAAATAGAAAATTGTTTTACAAGTCCAGAGCAATTAAAAGAATTTGCTAGTTATATGGGAAAATTCTATAATTACTCTTTACGAAATACTATTTTAATTAAAAGGCAATTTAAAGGAGCATTAGCAGTTGGTTCATATGCTTTTTGGAAAGAAAAAGGCTATACAGTTAATAAAGGAGAAAAAGGAATTAAAATATTAGTTCCTACTAGATTAAGTGATTATTTTATTAATTTAAAAGGTGAAGAAGTTAAGATAAATAAAGCAAACTTAGATGAAAAAGCATTAATAGAGCAAGGGAAAATTGAAGTAAAAAAAGGCAAGTTAGTTTTCAACCAAGGATATGTTTTTGACATTAGTCAAACAAATGCTAAGGGAGAAGATTTACCAAAAATATTTCCAAACAAATGGCTAGATGGAGAAGTTAAAAATTATGATTTAATGTATAGTGCTATGAGAAATATAGCTAATAACATAGGAGTTAAAATTATTGAGCCTAAAAGTGAATTGGGAGTAGCAAAGGGAGTTAGTTATACATTAACAAAAGAAGTTGCTTTAAATCCTAGAAATACTCAATTACAAAATGTAAAAACATTATTACATGAGTTAACTCATGCAAAATTACATACTATTGAAAAAAGAAATAATTACAGTATAAATGAAAGAGAATTTCAAGCAGAATTAGTAGCATATACAGTATGCAATTATTTTGGATTAGATACAGCAGAATATTCTTTTAGATATATAAAACAATGGACTAAGAATACTGAATTAAATAATAAGGAAAAATTAATAAACGAAGTAAGAGAAACGGTAAAAGAATATATTGAAGTTATAGAAAAAACATTAATTAATGAAAATATAGTAGAAAAGGAAATAAGAGATGAGAAATTAAAAAAATTTTTAGGAAGAGATAGAGTTGTTATAAATGAAATTACTAGAGATAAGATGGAGAATATAATAAATAGAAATAATTCAACTATATTTTTAGAAAATGAACAAGAGTTAACTATAAAAAATGAAGTAGTAGCAATGAAAGGGAGAAATAATAAATATGTGGATGTATATTGGGGTACAGAATATAAATTAGAAAATCTTATATACATTGATGATAATAAAAATTTATATAAAATCAAAAAAATAGAAAATGATAAATCACAAGTTTTTAATAAATTAGAAGAACTTAAAATTGGTGAAGTTAGAATATTGATGAGTGAAAGTCCTGCATTTAAGGAAAATCAAATATTACATTTTATAAAAGCAAATGAAATTTTAGAGTATCAAGAAAAGAGAATTGAAAGATTAAAAAGAGAATATAACAAAGAAAATAAATACTATCCTTATGAAAAAGTAAAAGGAGAAGTTAAAATTTCAGATAAAGAAATTTTAAAATTTAGGTTTGATATAGGTGATGGGGAGTTTAGAAATTTAATACATTATTTAGAAAAACACTTCCCTACAAAATTTAGAGAAAGTGAATTTTTATATGAGCAATTAATAGATGAAAATAGGAAACTGCTTAGATTATCTGAAATAAAAATTAAAAATACAAGAGAAGTAGATGAGAATAATTATTTTAAAGAACCGTTTATTGCAATTAATATGGCTGAAGGGAATAAATTTAAAAAAGACGCAGTTATAGACTTTAGAGAAGCAAATAAAATATTCAAAAAAGAAGAAGAGAATGTAAAAAAACTTAAAGAAGAATATAGTGAGAAAGGAGAATATTATCCTAATTTTAAAGTAAGATTTGACCTTCATATTTCTCCAAATTGGTCAATTGATCTTAGGTATGATATAGGAGATGGTTTTGCAAAAGATTTAATTGATTTTTGCAACAAGGAACTTCGTAATAGTAAATTTCTTGAAAATATAAATGCTTTAAAAGCAAGTGAAATAGAAAAGGATAAATTAGATATGATAGACGAAAATAAAGAAAAGGAAATTAGGAAAAAAATAAGAGAGCATGAAGAGTGGATTAATACTAATGGATTAAAAGGAAAGCAACTTAATTTAGAAAATGAAAATTTAAGTGGAATGAAAATATTAAATGCAGATTTAAGAAATTCAAATTTAAAAAATGCAGATATAACAGAATGTATTATATTTGCAGATTTAAGGGGGGCAGATTTAAGGGGAGCTAAAATAAATAACACTAAATGGACAGGATCACAAATAGGAAAAATTACAATTGAAGCTAACAAATTAAACTTAATAAATTATCAGTTAGAACAAGAAGGTTGCAAACATATTGAGGCAATGAAAACTCTTAAAACTAATAAAAAAGAAAAAGAACTTGAAAGATAATATATTAGGATGGGAAAGATGGAACATATAAAAGATTTATTAAATTTTAATACTAATAAAAAATATAAAATAATAATAATAGTTTTAGTTATAATAATTATTTTTATGCAAACTGGTTTATCTATGACGAATAAAAAAATAAGAATTTTAAGTGAAAATACAAAAAAATTAAATGAGAAAATAAAAGATTATCAAACAGCATCTATTAATAATGAAGTTAATAATATAGATGATTTGATAACTTCTAAAACAGAAGAAAGAGAAGAAGTAGGAGAAGCTAAAAGTGATTTTTTAAATAAAAAAGATATATTAATAGATAAATTCAAAGAAATTGGGAGTTTAGAAAATAAAATTTATAATGAAAATATTATAGAAGGAAAAAAACATCTTATTTTTGAAAGTATTAATTTAGAAATGACTGATAATCAAATTACATCTGCTTTTAAAAATATTACATCTGAAGAGTTTAATATTGAAATTAAAGAGAATAAATTAGCTGAAAGTAAATTTTTTAAAATATATTTAATTGAAAAAAATTAAAATCTGTGGTGAGCCTATGACAAATTTAGGAGTAAAATTTTCTAAAGAAGATGTTTTTTCATTCAATAGTGAGATTAAAGAACTAATTAGTTTGCTGAATGGAACAACATTATATTGTAAAGATGAATTTAAATTAAAGCAAATTTCAAAGCAAATAATTAAATTAGAGCAGTTGTCTAATAAATTCGAGCCAACACTATATGATGAGTATTCATTAAAAGTTAAATATGCTTATAAAAAGATGATTAAATTAAAAGGAGAATATGAAAGAGTAATTAGAGAAAAATGTTTTAATGAAACTATTGAAGAATATAAAAACAATTATTATAATTCCTATAATGAATATATAAAACTTAAAGCATATAGAGATAAATTAAAGGAAGCACTAAGTAAATAAATTATATAAAGATTATATTAAAAGTATCATTTACTTATAAATTATTAAGCAAAAAAAGCAGTAAATTAATTTACTGCTTTTTTTGTTAAATTATATTGTTTTAATTCTAAAAATGTAATATAATTTAGTTAAAAGAAGAAATTCTTCTTTATATTTCAAGTTCAAACGATAAATTAAAATGTCGCCAAACATTTTAATTTATATAACTGAAACTGGTAGCAACAATACCAAGAAACAGAATGTTTAAACTTTAAATTCATTTTATGTTTATATAATAACATAAGGTGATATTTTGTGCAATATAAAAAACAAAGAAATTGACAGGAGGAAATAAAAAGTATTCCTGGGATATTATTCAAAAAGTTTTTAGTGTGCAACATAAGTTTTAATATACAACTCTTAGGTATTAACCTAAGAGTTTTTTTGTTTGTAATTAGTTTTTGAAAGGTAGGTGAAGAGTAATGGAAAAGGGTAATTTTATAGAACAGATGTTTATTTATAGAGCATTAAGAAAAATGGACAACAGTATGCAAAAATATGGTGGAATACATGAAGTTGTTCAAGGAAGTTTTTCTCAAAATAGGGCTGATAAAAAATATGAAACTCATATAGAAAAATTATTAGCATGGACTATAAAAAATAAAGATAAAAAAGAAATAAGCCATTTTTCATTACAAGGACACTTTACTTATTTATCTAAACAAAAAAGAAATATAAGAACTGAAGAACTTGATGATAGATATTATCCCTTTGTCCTTGAATTTGAATCATCTAATAAGGCTAAAGAAATTGATGTTTATTATGAAGTTGCTGAATACATACAACATTTATTAAAAGATTATAATATAGAAGAAAATGATATAGTTATTACTATAACTAATTCAAAATCAGTTTATGTATGGGTTAATCCTAAAACATTTGGATTAAAACCGTCAAAAAATGTACATAGAATATATACAGAAATGTATAAACAGTTTAAAGAAGAACTAGGCTTAAAATATGTAGATGAAAGTGTTGTTAACTCTAGTTATAGATTAATAAAAACACCAGGAAGTTTTTATAATGGGGGATTTGTTAATTATATTACACTTCAAGAACTGTTATATCTTATGACTGGAGAATTAAATAGAAGTGAATTAACTAAAAATCAAAGGGATATAAGAGAGCTATCTTTATCTGGAATAAAATCTTTAAAGCTTGTAGAATTATATGAAAAATCAAGAAAAAAGATTTCTAAATTAAAAAAAGAGAATAAAAAAGTTTTAGAGTTACCAGGAAATGAAAATAGAGAATGTGTAAGAGCATTACTTAATATGCCAATAGTTGAAAAAGGCAATAGAAATAATTTCTTAGTAACAATAGCATTAGGACTTCTTCAAGAAAATTATGGGGAAGATGAAATTCTTGCTATTTTAAAAGATAAAGCAATTGAATGGAAGCATGATGAAAGTTTAAATGCAGTTGTAGGAAAATATAAATCTTTAGTAAGAAATAAAACTAAATTTTCTTGCGATAAAGTAAAGATGTTATTTGAAGAAGAAGGATTAACCCTTAATTGTAATGTCTGTAAAAAGGCTATAAATAGTATATATATTGCTAGAAATATTATTGAAACTATTTATGAAAACAAGGGGGCAGTCCGTCATTATAAGGCTTATTTGGAATTGGAAAAAAATAATTATATTAATAGATACTTTGATTTATCTGAAACCAATATAAAAGAAACTACTTTAAAAGAATTAGCAAAAAAAGTGAATGGAAAAGTTGAAAAAAAAGATGGTTTTTTTAAATTAAATGTTAAGAGATTAAAACCCTTATACAAATTACCTTTAAGTTATATAGAAAATGCAGTTAATATCTTAGACCAAAAAATAGGTAAGGTATTAATGTTAATGGTTAAGGCATATAACAGCAATTCATATGGAGCATTTATTAGCTTAGGAATAGAGAAGATTTCTGAATATTTATGTTTTAAAAATGAAAGAAGTGTTTATAAATTCCTAAAGGAATTAGAAAACATAGGTTTTTTAACTAAAAATAAAAAAGGAATAACATTATATTATAAAAGTAGAAAAGTAATAGATTTAAATGAGGAAAGAAACAATAGAAAAGAGCAATTAAAAACTATAGAAGAACTAAAAGTAGTAAATGGAACACAATTAGAATTTGAATTTGAAAAAATAAAGATTAATACAAATAATCAAAATAAAAATTTTGAAATTTCTATTTTTAATAGAATCGAAAATAAAAGCCAAAACAAAGGCTCACCGCCTTAATGTAAAATATGATTAATATTCGTATTTTATAGCCATAATTCATTATGGCCATAAAATTTTATTTAAAAAATCCAGGATAAAAATAAATAAATTACGAATTAAAATACAAATTATTAGAATAAGTTTCGAGTTAAATATTTGGCCATATAAGGAGCTAAATATTTAACAGTAGTTTTATATTAAACATGTATATATAATGCTAAAAATAGCTTTAAAACAACTTGTATTAATTTTAAATAAGTATTATCCAATTTATTTTCCATAAAAAGTAATTTTGTCATATTGATGAAAAATTTTAATAATAAAAAGTGCTTTAAAGCATTGATTTTACTAGGGTTTACTCTTTTTTATTTTCCTCGTATTTATATATAATATCTTTATTCTTTTATCGGGATAGTGCTATCTTTAATTTATTTAGTCTTTAAAGATACTGTAGATATTATGTTTATTAGATTAGAAGTATTATTCATTTACGAGTATATTGTTTAAAAGCATATTAATTTGATACAGTATTTATTTAATTATTTTTCCTATAGTATAATTAAGATAAGATGTTTAATAGTATGGAAGGAGTTGAGATATTTGACTAGGCTAGAGATATTAAGTCCTAAGGTAGATTTTGTGTTCAAAAGGATATTTGGTAATGAAAATAATCCAAGGATATTAATTTCATTTTTAAATGCAGTAATAAAGCCACAAGACTTAATAAAATCGGTTCAAATAATGA
>NZ_CAJURG010000011.1 GCF_910588715.1 uncultured Clostridium sp. | reverse complement strand
CAACCTGCTGATTACAAGTCAGCTGCTCTGCCATTGAGCCAATGAAGCGTAGTTTAATTTAATTTTATTAAGTAAGTTATCAATGGTGGGGGAGGACGGATTCGAACCATCGAAGCGAATCGCAACAGATTTACAGTCTGCCCCCTTTGGCCACTCGGGAACTCCCCCATTTGGAGCTTCATGTCGGAGTCGAACCAACAACCTGCTGATTACAAGTCAGCTGCTCTGCCATTGAGCCAATGAAGCGTAGTTTAATTTAATTTTATTAAGTAAGTTATCAATGGTGGGGGAGGACGGATTCGAACCATCGAAGCGAATCGCAACAGATTTACAGTCTGCCCCCTTTGGCCACTCGGGAACTCCCCCATATCTCTTATTAATAACTTTACTGCCGTTCGCTAAGTTGTTACCGAACTGACAAGGATTAGTATATAATTAATTCTTATTTAAATCAACACCCATTTTAAGCCTTTTATGACCTTTATCATTAATTATCTATATATTTCTTATATTTTCTCTATTTTAATACATTTTTCACTTTATATTAGAAAATAATCAACATACTAAAATCAATTAACTAAATACACTAATAACTTTTAGTAACATATATAGTCTTATTCAAATATATTATAATTGCAAAATATTTTAATATTATTCCCATAAGAAATTATATTATAAAATTTCCAATCATATATTTTATATATGATATTCTTACATCCATTATCATGATAGGGGTGAATTAATTGATAAAACGAAAATTTAACTATAAGTCAAATTTAGCATACTATGAAATTGCTGAATTCATGAGAAAATATATTAACTCTAATACTATAGTAGTTTGTATTGGCACTGATAAATGTGTTGGCGATTGCTTAGGACCACTAGTTGGAACTTTTCTTGAGGAACATAATTTTCCGTTACCTGTATATGGTACTCTAAAAGACCCCATTCATGCACTAAATTTAGATAAAAAACTAATAGAAATAAACAAATTGCATCCAAATGCCTGCATAATAGGTATAGATGCATGTTTAGGTGCTGCAACATCAATAGGAGAAATTCATACTCGTGATTATCCTATACACCCTGGAAAGGGTGTAGGAAAATCCCTTCCTGACGTTGGATCAGCATCAATAATTGGTATAATTGATTCTAGTGATACAGCTGAATTTTTCACCTCTAGAAGTATAAGGCTTCATTTAGTATTTGAAATGGCAAAGGTTATTTCTCATGGGCTTATTCACTCATATTATCTAAGTAACATAATTAATAAGTAAAGCTAGAAGCATAAACTTCTAGCTTTACTTATTAATAAAAATATTAAAATAACTAATTTATTAATTCTATCTCTCTACCTGAAATATTGTTGTCCAATTTATCTATATAATTTAAAACTTCACCAGTTCCCATTACAACAGCTTCAACTGAATTTTCAGCTACTCTAACCTTTATACCAGTATTTTCTTCAATAAGCCTGTCTAATCCATCGATTAACGAACCACCACCAGTCATTAATATTCCTCTTTCTATTATATCTGACGATAACTCTGGTGGAGTTTTTTCTAATACTGATTTTACCGTTTCAACTATTAAAGATACTGGTTCCATCAATGCACTTCTTAATTCCTCAGTAGAAATCATTACTTCATCTGGTAAACCAGTTATTAAATTTCTTCCCTTCATTGTAGTTGTTATATTTCTAGAATCCTTAAATACCGAACCTATTGTTACTTTTAAATCCTCTGATGTTTTTTCCCCAATTAAAATTTTATGCTTATTTCTAACAAACTTAGTGATGGCCTCATCAAATTTATCACCAGCTATTTTAATTGACTCTCTTAAAACTACTCCACCTAAGGAAATTACAGCTATATCAGTTGTTCCACCACCAATATCAACTATCATATGTCCATCTGGCTTAGTTATATCTAATCCAGCACCAATTGCTGCTGCTAATGGTTCCTCTATAAGATGAACTTTCTTAGCTCCAGAATTCATTGTAGCATCTACAACAGCTCTCTTTTCCACTTCTGTTGCCTGTGATGGTACACAAACCATTACCTTTGATGATTTAACTCGTCCTTTTCCACATGCTTTCTTTATAAAAGCTTTAAGCATTTTTTCTGTTATATCATAGTCTGAAATTACACCATCCCTTAATGGACGAACTGCAACTATGTTCCCCGGCGTTCTACCAATCATTTTTCTAGCTTCTTCACCAACTGCTAGAACTTTATTATTATTTTTATCAATTGCTACAACTGATGGTTCTTTTAATAAAATTCCCTTACCTTTAACATATACAAGTACAGTTGCTGTTCCTAGGTCTATTCCTAAATCACTACCTCTTCTCCAAAACCACATTTAATTCACTCCTAGATATATAATAATTTCAAAATAATTGCTTTTTCTACAAATTTATTCCTAATACAATTATATATGTAATGAATTTATCATTCAATGGTTTTATATTTCATTTTCTTTATATTTCATTTTTGTAGCTTCTCCACCTCTTATATGTCTTTCTGATTTATTTAGTTCTAATATTAAATGTGTTTGTTCTGCTATAGATGGATTAATCTTAGGTAGTCTTTCAGTCATATCCTTATGAATAGTACTTTTACTTACACCAAATACTTTGGCTGTTTTTCTTATTGTAGCTTTTGAATCAATTATATATTGTGCAACCTCTAAAACTCTTTCTTCAATATAATCCTTCAAAATTCTCCCTCCTTAACTTCTATTTATTATTTACTTAATACAAAAAAACATTCATAAAATTTACATAAAAATAAGTACTAAATATTTTTTAAGTATCAACCATAAAAATGGTTGATACTTAAAACAATTACTTAAAGTTAAAATATGAACTAGGATTAACATCATTTCCATTTGCATCTTGTACTTGAACATTTAATACATCACCGCAAACTTTTGATGTAAATATACCTGAAGTATTACCAACTGTACCTATTTCAGTTCCAGCATTAACAACATCTTCAACAGCAACCTTAACTTCTTCACTTAAGTTTGTATATTTTGTTTTTAATCCATTTGCATGTGCGATAACAACATAAGTACCATCAGTAGTGTTACTTGATACTTCTTCAACCTTTCCCTCAGCTGCTGCTTTAACTACAGTACCAACTGAAGCATTAATATCAATACCTCTTCTTGATGTATCTTCACTTCTATTTTCATCTGAGTAAGTTCTAATCATTTTTCCAAATTCTCTTGAAATAGCAATATTTCCATCTATAGGTAATGATAAAACTACTTCTGTATCTGTTCCTGCTGAAACATCTGCAGTTTCTTCTTCTGTAACTTCTGTAGTTTGATTTTCAGCAACTTCTGTACCTTGATTTTCATTATTTGCTACTTCATCATCTACATTTGCAACTTCTGGTTCAGATAAATTTTCCTCATTATTATTGGCTAATTCATCATTATTTTCTACTCTTTCAGCATTTTGCTTATTAAAGTTAGAATCTGTTTTTGAAGAAATGTTATCCTCTGCCTCATTTAAAGATAATTCATTGTTTACCTTATTTTGCTCCTTAGAAATTGAATTCTTTCTAACTGTAAACGCTGCTACAGTTGCTACTAAGCATAGGCAAACAAATAATACTACGTAAAAGCCCTCCCTTCTAAAAAAGTCCTTTACTTTATTTTTTTTGTTTTGGTCCATTTCAACACCTCCTGTCTTGTATTCTTGCCCGTAAAAGTAAATTAATTCACTTGAATATTAAATTTTATACGTCAAATTTATACAAAAAAAAACAAAAAGAGACTCTTTTGAAAGATTCTCTTCTTGTTTTTAACATTTTTTATTAATCTATTTATTAAATTTCAAACTTCCTATATTTGTCCCAGTATAATAATGCTTTAATATTTCATCATATAACTTACCACTTTTAGCCATAATATTTGCACCAAATTTACTCATTCCTACTCCATCTCCATATCCCGTGCACTCAAATACAATAGTATTTTCATTTATTGAGTATGTAAAATTAGTTGAATTTAATCCTGCCATAACTTTAAAATCAATACCACTTATTTCATCATTACCAATAGATATTTTAATAACTCCTCCAGTTTTACTTCTATTAATTATTTTTAATTTAGAACTTAAATTAGATTTATTTATTCCTGACTTAGGATACTTAGAATTTATTGCTAAAACTAAATCACTTAAAGTCATTTCTTTTTTAGTTTTATACTTAGGGGATTCCTCTTCACCTAAGCTTTCAACTGATATAAGATACGGTATATTTCCTAATGACATATCAACTGCTGATTCAGTAGCACCAGAGCTTATATCAAAAAACATCGGACTCATAACTAGTTCATCTTTATAAGTTAAAACCATTCCTTTCGTAGCATCTACCGCTGATTTTATCTTGTTCCAATATTTTTCTCCATTTTCTTCTCCCCACTTATTAATTAACTCTTCTTTAGATGAATATATTTGACAATGACTTGAATCACATATATCACCTTCATTAGCAATAAGACACTTTTTTATTTTTTTACTAGCTAAATATGTTCTACTAACTATAGCCTGTGCTTTTAATGCTTCTTCTTCAAAGCTTACCTGCATTTCATTAGCAATTACACCACATATATACTCTTCTAAATCTATTTCATCTATTTTATTCTGTAATGTTCTATAAACTTTTACATTCTCAGTTCCATCAACATATATCTCCTTAACAACATTATTAGAAGCTACAGCTTCTGTTTCTTCAGTTTTTTCATCAATAATATCTTCTTTTTTAGCTCCTTCATTAATATTTTCCTTATCTTTATCCTCAGTAGTTTCATTAGATTGCTTCTCTATATTTTCATTAACCTTTATATCCTTATTGTTTTTTAAATTAAATTTTATCCCTATAGACATAATTGGAATAATTATCATAAATAAAATTATTAATATAGTTGTATAAAATAATAGTTTTATTTCTTTTATACTGCCGTAACTTTTTCTCTTCATAATTCCTCCTATAAATAGGTTACATCTATATATATGTTTTAATCTGTAAAACAATACCTCTTATTTACAGCAGTTAATTTAACCAAAGTTTAATTATAAAAAATTTAGGAGCCAAAAATGGCTCCTAAGTATTATTTATAAGTTCTATAGATTTCTGCTCCTAACTTTCTGAATTTATCTTCTATATTAGTATAACCCCTATCTATATGATAGACTTCTCCTATTTCTGTTTCTCCACTAGCAACTAATCCAGCTAAAATCATTGCTGCTCCTGCTCTTAAATCAGTAGCCTTTACTTGGCATCCAGTAAGATTTTCTACACCATCAATAATTGCAATTCTTCCATCAATTTTAATATTTGCGCCCATCCTACCAAGTTCTCCAACATGCATAAACCTATTTTCAAATACAGTTTCAGTTATTACGCTTGCTCCTTTAGTAACTGATAATAATGCCATCATTTGAGCTTGCATATCTGTTGGAAATCCTGGATAAGGCATTGTTTTTATATCTACTGGTTTTTTCTCTCCAGTTCCGTCTACTATCATCTTTTCTCCATTAATCTTACAATGTACACCACATTCCTTTAGCTTTTCAATAGTTGGCATCAAATGTTCTTCATTAACTCCATTAATAGTTATTTTACTGTTTGTTATTCCTGCTGCAACCATAAATGTTCCAGCTTCAATTCTATCAAAAATAGGTGTAAATGGTTCTGGTTGTTTTAATTCTGATACACCATGTATAGTTATTCTTCCATATCCTGCTCCTTCAATTTTAGCACCCATACTATTTAAAAATCTTGCTAAATCCCATATTTCTGGTTCTTCAGCAGCATTTTCTATAATTGTAACTCCTGGTGCAAAAACAGAAGTCATCATAATATTTTCAGTAGCACCTACAGAAGGGAAATCTAAATATATTCTACTTCCATGTAAATCTTTTATTTTAGCCTCAACATATCCATATCCTATTTCTGAATCTATCCCTAATGACTTAAACCCTTTTAAATGAAGGTCCACTGGTCTACTTCCTATATTACATCCTCCAGGCATTGATATTTTACATCTTCCAAATCTAGCTAACATTGGTCCAATTACTAAAAATGATGCTCTCATCTTACGTATTAATTCATTATTTGCTTCTATTTCCTTTAAATTTAAAGTATTTATTTTTAAATCGCCTGTTATTGGTGAAAACTTAACTTCACAATTTAATTCTCTTAATAAATTTATCAAAACTGTTACATCTTCTAACATAGGTACTTTTCTTAAAATTATCTCTGTTGGATTTAAAATAGTTGCAACAATTATAGGTAATACTGAGTTCTTTGCAACACTTATATCAACTTCACCATGAAGCTTCCTTCCACCTCTAACTATAATTTTTTCCATATTATCCTCCATATTTATTTTTAGTATGTTACGAAAATTATCGGAGTTCCTATAATTAAATACGATCCAGAATCGTAAGTAATTTGTCCAATGTTTATATCTGTTCCATCCATCATTGACGCTTTAGCTACAACGCCATTATTTATATCTAAACTTTCACTAACTTTTATTTTTAATTTATTTTCTAAATCCTTAAATGCTTCCTTTCCTTCTATATCTAGCTTACCCTTTATAAATGAAAAATACCTCTCATCTATAAAATTAATATTTCTAATTTCTTTAGCTAATGACTTTAAATAATCTTCAGTTAATGTTTTGTTATTATTTATAACTACTACTTCAACTTTTGTTAATTCATTATAATTATAAATATTAACCTCATAGTTAATATTATTATTTTCTGAATGGATATAATTTTCTCCCCTTTTTATTTGAAAATTACCATTTCCTTTAAAAACATTAAAAATTCTTTCTAATTCACTATTTATATCGTCTTTTATTGTATATTCTAGCTTTATTCCATTATTTATAAATTCATACTCATTTAATATATATCTTTCAACTTCATTAAATAAACTACTTTTACCTACGCACTCATATTCTTTTCCATTAATAATTAATAGAGAAAAGATTAAAAGAAATACAAAAAATAACTTTCCCTTCTTCATATTGTAATCCCCGTCCTTTCCTCTAAAATTATTGTCCAAACTATATATTTTTATACAATAGAACTATAAATTTAGTGTTAGATTTATCATAAGTTAAATTCATAATATAATATATTATAAAACTGCTATAATAGTGCATTTTCCTCTTAAAATTTTATGATCCTCTACTATATTCGCCTATATATAACATTATATTTTTAACTTTATAAAAAAATAAGGAAGTCACTTATTTGTGACTTCCTTATTTTAACTCTAATCTAGCTTTAGCTCTTGCTTCTGCCTTCTTAGCCCTTTCTATATCTATATTACTTTCTTTGCTATTTAATCTTCCTTGAGCTCTCTTAAGAGATTCCTTAGCACGATTTTTATCAATCTCTTCTGGAAAATTAAAAGAATCACAGCAAAAGTTAATTATATTATCCTTAATATAAACAATTCCTGATGATGTAAATAAATTTTTCTTATTTCCATCAATAGTAGTATACGTGGATACTGTTGGTATAGTTGCTATTATAGTTGGGGCGTAATTTGCTAAAACTTCTATTTTACCATCAGGTTCAGTTGTTGATAAACTAACTACTTCTTCCGTTAATACTTCACGCCCTGGAGATACGATATTAAGTTTTATTAATTTTCCCATAAACACATCTCCTATTTCATACTATTTGCTTTTTCTATAACTTCTTCAATTGTACCTGCAAATAAGAATGCTGACTCAGGTAAGTGATCGTATTTCCCTTGTAATATTTCTTTAAATCCTCTTACTGTTTCCTTTACAGGAACATATCTTCCTTGCATTCCTGTAAATTGTTCAGCAACTGTAAATGGTTGAGATAAGAATCTTTGAATTCTTCTTGCTCTAGCTACTACAGCCTTATCTTCATCAGATAATTCATCAACACCTAAAATTGCAATAATATCTTGCAGTTCTGTATATCTTTCAAGTATATTTTTCACTTCTGTTGCTACTTCGTAATGCTCTTTTCCAACTATTCTTGGATCAAGAATTCTAGAAGAAGATTCTAATGGATCAACCGCTGGATATATCCCTAATGCTGAAATTGATCTAGATAATACAGTAGTAGCATCTAAGTGTGTAAATGTAGTTGCTGGTGCTGGGTCTGTTAAGTCATCAGCAGGAACATAAACTGCTTGAACTGATGTTATAGATCCATTTTTTGTTGAAGTAATTCTTTCTTGAAGTGCTCCCATTTCAGTTGCAAGTGTTGGTTGATATCCAACTGCTGATGGTATTCTTCCTAATAATGCAGATACTTCTGAACCAGCTTGAGTAAATCTAAATATATTATCTATAAATAATAATACATCTTGACCTTGATCTCTAAAGTATTCAGCCATAGTTAATCCAGTTAATGAAACTCTCATTCTAGCACCTGGTGATTCATTCATTTGTCCAAATACTAATGCAGTTTTATTGATAACTCCAGAATCAATCATTTCATGATAAAGATCATTACCTTCTCTTGATCTTTCTCCCACCCCTGTGAATACAGAAAGTCCACCATGCTCTTTTGCAATATTATTAATTAATTCTTGGATTAAAACTGTTTTTCCTACCCCAGCTCCTCCAAACAGACCTATCTTACCACCTTTTTGATACGGTGCAATTAAGTCTATAACCTTAATTCCTGTTTCAAACATTTCTGGCTCTAAAGACTGCTCCTTAAAGCTTGGTGCTGGTCTATGTATAGGATATGATTCCTCTGACTCTATAGCACCTTTATTATCTATAGGAGCTCCTAATACATTAAATAATCTTCCTAATACATTTTTACCTACTGGTACTGATATTGGCTTTCCTGTATCTAAAGCCTTCATACCTCTTTTTAATCCATCTGTAGATTCCATTGCTATTGCTCTAACAATATCATCTCCAACGTGTTGCTCAACTTCTACAACTAATTCTCTATCACCCATATCAATTTTAATTTCATTGTATATGTTTGGTAGAGAAGCTTCATCAAATTTTATATCAACTACAGGTCCAATTACTTGAACTACTTTTCCAATTTTACTTTCAGCCATACTTCTTCCTCCTTGCTACTTTTGAGCTTCGGCTCCCCCAACAATTTCTGAAATTTCTTGTGTTATAATTCCTTGCCTAATTCTATTGAACTTAATATGAAGATTTTGTAATATATCATTTGCATTTTCAGTAGCTCCATCCATAGCTGTCATTCTAGCACTATGTTCACTTGCTTTTGCACTAATCATACAAGTTTTAAGTTGACTTTTTAAATACATATCTATTGCATTTTTAAATACAGACTCTTCATTTGGCTCAATTATATATTGCCCTGCTTGACCAGACTTCTTTTCTATTGGTAATATCTTAACGCTTTTTACTTCTTGCTTAACTGGAGAAATAAACTCTGTATATACTATATTTACTTCAGAAACTTCTCCCTTTTCATATAAATATATAGCATCATTATATATCTTATTAACATCTTTAGTAGCAGGCATATCTGGTAAATCTACATATTCAGAATATGTACTTATTCCATATCTAGAAGTATATGAAATTCCCTTACCTCCTACAATAATAACTTTTGCCCCGCCACTTTTTTCTACTAAATTATTTAAATATATAGCTACATTATTATTATATCCTGCACATAACCCAGTGTCTGAAGTCAATGCAATATATAGTTTATCTCCATTAAAGTTTTTATAATAAATTGAATCAAAATCTTCTGGCATACTAGAGACAACTTCCTTAATAACTTCTTTACACAAATTATTATATTGCTCATTAGCTACAAGCTCTTTTCTTGCCTTCCTGAGTTTAGAAGTGGCAACAAGCCCCATAGCCTTAGTTATTTTTCTAGTACTTTCAACTGACTTTATTCTTCTTTTTATATCTATAAGTCCCGCTGCGCCCACTGCTTTACCTCCTAAAGAATTGCATAGCTATATAAAGCTATGCATCTTTTAAAAATTCTTTTTTAAATTCAATTATAGATTTTTCGATACCATCTTTTAGTTCATTAGTTAATTGTTTATCAACAACTATTTGTTTTAATATATCTCTATGATGAGTATCCATATATTCTAAGAATTCATCTTCAAATCTTCTAATATCTTTAACCTTTATGTCTGATAAAAAGTCATTTACAGTTGCATATAATATAACTATTTGCTTTTCAACATCCATAGGTTTATATTGATCTTGTTTTAATATTTCTGTTATTCTCTTTCCTTTTTCAAGTCTTCTCTTAGAATCTGAATCTAAGTCAGAACCAAATTGAGAGAATGCTGCAAGTTCTGTATATTGAGCAAGCTCTAATCTTAATGTACCTGAAACTTGCTTCATTGCTTTAATTTGAGCATTACCACCAACTCTTGATACTGAAATACCTGCATTTACTGCTGGTCTTTGTCCTGAGTTAAATAAATCAGTTTCTAAGAATATTTGCCCGTCAGTAATTGATATTACGTTAGTTGGAATGTATGCTGTTACGTCTCCAGCTAAAGTTTCTATAATAGGAAGTGCTGTTAATGAACCTCCACCATTTTCTTTAGATAGCTTTGCAGCTCTTTCTAAAAGTCTTGAATGAATATAGAATACATCTCCTGGATACGCTTCTCTTCCCGGTGGTCTTCTAAGTAATAATGACATTGTTCTATATGCTACTGCATGTTTAGATAAATCATCATATATTATAAGAACATCTTTCCCCTTATGCATGAAGTATTCACCCATACTACATCCTGCATATGGTGCTAAATATTGAAGTGGAGCACTTTCTGATGCTGTTCCAGCAATAACTATTGAATAATCTAATGCACCCATTTCTTCTAATGTGTTAACTATATGTGCAACTGTTGATTGCTTTTGACCAATAGCTACATAAACACATATAACATCTTTACCTTTTTGATTTAATATAGTATCTATTGCTATAGCAGTTTTACCTGTTTGTCTATCACCTATAATAAGTTCTCTTTGACCTTTTCCAATTGGAACCATTGAATCTATTGCCTTAATACCTGTTTGTAATGGTTCATTAACTGAAGATCTATCAATTATACTTGGTGCTGGTACCTCTATAGGTCTAGTACCTGAATAATTTATAGGTCCCTTTCCATCAATTTCTTCACCTAAAGAGTTTACAACTCTTCCCAAAAGACCTTCACCTACAGGAACTTCAACTATTCTATTAGTTCTTTTAACTATATCGCCTTCTTTTATTCCTTCTTCAGAACCTAATAAAACACATCCAACATTATCTTGCTCTAAATTTAAAGCCATTCCAAATACATTGTTTGGGAACTCTAAAAGCTCACCTTGCATACAATCATCTAATCCATATACTCTAGCAATACCATCACCAATTTGAATTATTGTTCCTGAGTCTGCTGTTTGAATTTGATTTTCATATCTTTGTATTTCTTTTTTAATGATAGATGTTATTTCTTCTGGTTTTATATTCATGCAATCACCTCTATTCCGTAGCAAGCATTAGCTTTTCTAAGTTATCTAATCTTGTTTTTACAGTTCCATCTATGACGTCATTTCCTATTCTTACATAAATTCCGCCTAGAATTTCTGGATCAATTTCTTTTTTTAATATAATTTCTTTATTATACTTTCTCTCAAGCTTCTCTACTAAAGAATTATATTCATTTTCTTCTAATGGTACTGTAGTTTTTACTATTCCCTGTAATACATTTAATTTGTCTAAATGTATCTTTTCCATTTCTTTTAATTTTTCTTTTAAGAATAAAATTCTATCCTTTTCTATTAATATTAATAAAAATGATAAAAGTTCCTCATCTATTTTACCCTTAAATATGTTAATAAAAGTTCTTTTCTTTTGCTTTGTACCTATTTGTGGATGCTTTATTACCTCAAAGAAATCTTTATTATTTTCAATCAATTCGCAGATTTCTCTTAAATCTCCAAGGTACTCATCAACTTTTTCTTTTTGTTCTGCCACTTCATATAGTGCCAGCGCATATCTTCGGTCTAAGTACTCATACATATTTAATTACCTACCTCAGAAATAAATTCATCAATTAATTGTCTATTTTTTTCTTCATCAATATTTTTTTCTATTACTTTTCTAGAAAGATCTAAAGCTAAATCTATAGCTTCTTTCTTTAAAGCATATTCTGCTTTTTCTTTTTCTCTTTCTATTTCTATTTTTGCTCTTTCTACAATTAAGTTTGCTTCAGATTTTGCTTCTCCAACAATTTCATCATATACTTTTTCAGCCTTTTTCTTATGTCTTTCTGTAATAGCTTTACCTTCTTCTCTAGCTCTTTGTAGTTCTCTTTCATTATTTATAGCTAAAGTTCTTGCTTTTTCAAATTCTTCATCTGCACTATCTAACTTTTGAGATATTTCATTTTCTCTAGCCTCAACTACTAATTTAACTTTTTCAAAGAAGAAATATTTTAATCCAAAGAATAAAATTAAAAAATTTACTACTGTGGCTAATATAACACCTAGATTAAATTCCATTACTTATTCTACCCCCTTCTGGAGTTATTAAAATATTAAGCTACTCCAACAAATATTAATAAGATTGATACTAGTAATCCATAAATAGCAGTTGCTTCAGCAAACGCAGAACCTATAACTAAAGTTGTAGTAATTTTCCCTGTTGCTTCTGGATTTCTTGCAACACCTTCAACTGCTTTCCCTGTAGCGTTTCCTATACCAATACCTGCTCCTAAACCAACTAATACTGCAATACCTGCTCCTAATGCTCTCATTCCTATTTCATTCATTTTTAAATTCCTCCTCTAATTATGTTCAGATACTATTTTAATATTTATCATTGTTAACATTACAAAAATTACTGCCTGAATACCACCATCAAATATATCAAAATATAAATGTAATGGAATTGGTACAACAAGTTGTGCAAACCATGCTACTTTTTCTAAACTTTCGTAAACAAGTTCAATTATAAAAGTAGCTGCTAACATATTACCAAAAAGTCTTAGTGACAATGATATTGGAAGCATTACTCTTTCCAATATAGTGATAGGTAATATAAAAGATACTGGTTCTAAATATCCTTTGAAATATCCTTTAACACCATTCTTCTTAATTGCGTATCCTTGTACAACTACAAATGATATTAAAGCTAAGGTTAATGTAACACTAAAGTTTTTTGTTGGAGGTGATATTCCTATTAGTCCTGTAAAGTTCATTACTAAAACAAATATCCCTAGAGCCCCTACAAAAGGAACTATACTTATAAAACTTTCTCCAACATTGCTTACTACAGCATTATTTAGCATATCATAAATCCATTCAACAATAGTTTGCTTTTTAGTTGGCCTTACTTTCATATTTCGTGTAGACCACCATGCTACTGCTAAAATTAATAAAACAATTATTAGCTGTACTATTGCTTCTGGCTTTATATCAATTGCTATTTTGCCTAAGTAAAAAGAAAATATAGCTTTTGATGACTCCATCTATTCACTTCCCTTCTGTATTTTTATAGTAGTTATTACTAGTATTATATAATGTATAAAAAATCCTATTAGATAAGCTAATAAATAGCTTGTCTTATTAGAAAAAACTACCGCTATAGCAACTATGCTTACTATTCTTATTAAATAACTCATAGGAAATAAAATTGATTTACTCTTTTTAGCTTCATTTAAAAATTTATTAGTAACTATAGCTGACACAATAAAGTTTATCATTGAAACTATTGCTCCAACTAATAGTATTGCTCCAATTTTAGATTGGTGTAATAATAATAGTATTAAAAATAAAACAACCCCACCTATTAAATCATTTCTTGCTACAGTTTTGACTATTATACTTAAATCTTTAGTCATTTTCGTCTCCTAGTAAATAACTTATTTGGGACATAGTGATTTTACGTTATTCCTATATAAAAACTAACTATATTTCTAGTGCAATATTATTTATTGCATAAAATAGCTCTTATCTAGGAATACTATTTAATTTACAAGTGTTTCCTAATCCCTGTGACAAAGAGGATTATATACCTACTTGAAAATTAATAAAAACCCCATTTTTAGTTATTTTTTTAAATTTAACCTCAAAATCGCTGATTATTTTATATTATTCCGTAAATACTTACCTAAAAGCTTGTTTTTGCAAATTTATTTTTTTTTGTGCAAGCACCTTTTCTTACTTGCATTTATATAAATTTTCTTAATATTTAAACTTTTTATTAATTTTATTTTGATAACGTTTCATAATTTTATTATGTTATTTTTATTTAAATATATTATTACTTTTTAGATTTTTTAATCTTTTTTTATCATTTTGAAACTATTACCATATTATATTAAAGAAATTTTTTAATGATTTTGAATAATTGAAATCTGATTTATTCATAATTTTTTTAAAAATTTACTATTGTTTATTTGTATAATTATCATCAAATTTACCTATAACCTATTAAATTAAAAAAGGAGTCTTTAAAAAACTCCTTTTTTCTATAACCTTCACTGTTTATTAATTAAATAAAAACTAAATTCTTTCAACTACAAGTGCAGTTCCCATTCCTCCACCTATGCATAAAGTAGCTAATCCCTTTTTAGCATCTCTCTTTTCCATTTCATGAAGTAATGTAACTAATATTCTCGCTCCTGATGCCCCTACTGGATGTCCAAGTGCAATTGCACCACCATTTACATTAACTTTATCCATATCAAAATTTAAATCTTTAGCTACTGCTAAACTTTGAGCCGCAAAGGCTTCATTTGCTTCAATTAAATCCATATCCTCAACAGTTAAGCCTGCAACTTCTAATGCTTTCTTAGTTGCATGGAATGGACCATACCCCATAATAGAAGGTTCCAATCCCTTACTTCCATAAGAAACTATTTTAGCCATTGGTTTTAATCCTAATTCATTAGCCTTTTCAGCACTCATAACTACAAATGCGGCAGCACCATCATTAATTCCTGATGCATTTGCAGCAGTTACAGTTCCTCCCTTAATAAATGATGGTTTTAACTTAGACATTTTTTCTATAGTAGAGCCGAATCTTGGGAACTCATCTTGTTCAAATATTTTTGGTTCACCTTTTCTTTGCGGAATAATTACTGGAACTATTTCATCCACAAATCTACCTGCCTTAATTGCCTTTTCTGCTTTTAATTGTGAGTTTAATGCAAATTCATCTTGCATTTCTCTTGTCAATTTCCATTCTTTTGCTATATTTTCAGCTGTAACACCCATATGATAATCATTAAATGCATCCCATAAAGCATCTTTAATCATTGTGTCCATCATTTTTCCGTCGCCCATTCTTTGACCCCATCTAGCTCCTGGCATAGCATATGGTGCTGCTGACATATTTTCCATTCCACCAGCAACCACTACATCACAATCACCAGCTTTAATCATTTGAGCTGCTAATGCAACACATCTTAAACCTGACCCACACACTTTATTTATTGTCATTGCTGGAACTTCTACTGGAAGTCCTGCCTTTATAGCAGCTTGTCTAGCAACATTTTGACCTTGAGCTGCTTGAATAACATTTCCCATAACTACTTCTTCTACTAATTCAGGCTTAATCTTAGCTCTATTTACTGCTTCCTTAATTACTATTGACCCTAGTTCTGCAGCAGGAACATCCTTTAATGATCCTCCAAATGAACCAATTGCAGTTCTTACTGCACTAACAATTACTACTTCTCTCATAATCTCTCCTCCCATTACTATACCCACAAAATAATAATGATGTTAACTATTTAAATTATTAAACAATTAACATCATTATTATACCATTTGACTTTTTCCAATTTCAACCAATTATCATATATTTTTAAAGTTATTATATATTAAACATCATTAACGTCAAATGATAATTCTATTTTTTCATGTGTTGCTTTTAATTGAGATAATTTAACTCCTGCACACTTAAACATAAGCTTTGAAGCTCTTACAGAATCTGTATTTGCGTATTTATCACTTAAATATATAACTTCACTTATTCCTGATTGTATTATTGCTTTAGCACATTCATTACAAGGAAAAAGTGCTACATATATTCTACATCCTGATAAGTCTTTTCCCTTAGCATTTAAAATTGCATTTAGTTCTCCATGAACTACAAACGGATACTTAGTATTTAAAGCTTCTCCTTCCTTATCCCATGGAAATTCATCATCTGAACATCCCTTTGGTAATCCATTATATCCTATACTTTCGATTATATTATTTTTATTTACTATACAAGCTCCAACTTGTGTACTTGGATCCTTACTTCTTTTTCCTGATAATAGTGCTACAGACATAAAATAATCATCCCAAGATAAATATCCTTCTCTTTTTCCCATAATATTTATTATACTACTCACAATATATTAAAATTAACGAGTAGTCCTCCCTTCTTTTATTATATAATACAATTTAATATTTAATTTATTATTTACATAAACTCTAATATTATTTAATAAAAAATAAATAAAAAGCGAAGGCAATGCCCTCGCTTTTTATTACTTAGTTCCAAAAAGTCTATCTCCAGCATCACCAAGACCTGGTACAATATATCCCTTTTCATTTAATTTTTCATCAATTGCTGCTACATATATATCAACATCTTGATGTTGATATTGAACTAATTCAATTCCTTCTGGAGAAGAAATTAAACACATTAATCTTATTTTCTTAGCTCCTCTTTGCTTTAATAAAGTTATAGCATCAGCTGCAGATCCACCTGTAGCTAACATTGGATCAACTACAATTACATCTCTTTCTGCTATATCTTGTGGAAGCTTACAGAAATATTCTACTGGTTGAAGAGTTTCTTCATCTCTATATAATCCTATATGTCCAACTTTTGCAGCTGGGATTAAATTTAATATTCCATCTACCATTCCAAGCCCAGCTCTTAGTATTGGAACTATAGCCATTTTCTTACCAGCTAACATTTGACATTTAGTTTTGCATATTGGAGTTTCTACTTCAACTTCTTCTGTTTCTAAATCTCTAGTTACTTCATAAGCCATTAACATAGATACTTCTTCTACTAATTCTCTAAAATATTTTGACCCTGTATCCTTACTTCTTATGTATGCTAATTTATGTGATATTAAAGGGTGTTTCATTTCTGTTACTTTGCTCATTTAATTAAGCCTCCTATGTATATATAATTTATTATTTAGAATATTTTTTTTCAATTTCAGTAATTTTATTAATTCTTTTTGTATGTCTATCGCCTTCAAATTCAGCACCTAAAAATGCCTTAACTATATCTATTGCTAAACCTTTTCCAACAATTCTTTCCCCCATAGTTAATATATTAGCATCATTATGTTCTCTTGTAGCATGTGCACTAAAAGTGTCTGAACAAAGTGCCGCTCTTATACCTGGAACTTTATTTGCTGCAATTCCTATCCCTATTCCTGTGCCACAAATTAATATACCAAAATCAAATTCCTTAGCTACTACAGCCTCAGCAACTGGTAATGATATATCAGCATAATCACATGATTCTTCAGTATAAGTTCCAAAATCTTTAAACTCTATATTTTGAGATTTTAAATATTTAGCAACTTCATCTTTTAAATTTAAACCACCATGGTCACAACCTAATGCAATTTTCATAAAAAAAACCAACCTTTCTATTATATTTAAAATAGAATATCCATATTCTATTTTTATAAAAAAAGAGAATAGGTTCCCCCATCCTCCTTAATTACACATCTACAATATCATATCCAGCAGCCTTAGTTAATCTATTCATTATTGCCACTCCAACACCCTTTTCCTCAAAACCTTGACATAAAATATATTTTACCCCCATGTCATCACATTTTCTTAATGCTTCAAAAAGATGTTTCGCAATTTGACTTAAATCTTTTTCACTACCTAATGATATAACATTGCCTTTATCAAATTTATCTAAATTTTCATCTGTAGTTAATATAGCTACATCGTTATTTTTTTCTATATAATTTTCTAACATTTCTTTAATAATTTCAATAGTTTTTTCGTTTTTACCCCTAATTATTTTTAAATTTGCCTTTGGAGCATAATGCCTATACTTCATTCCCGGTGCCTTTGGCTTTAAATTTTCATTTGGCTTTGACTTTAATGCTTCATCTATATCAATATTTGAATCTATTTCTCTAAGCATTTCTAAAGTTATTCCTCCTGGTCTTAATATCATCGGAGGATTAACAGTACAATCAATAATAGTAGATTCAACTCCAATGTCACTACTTTCCCCACCAATTATATACTCAACTCTACCATTTAAATCCTCTACACATCTCTCTACTTCTGTAGGGCTTGGTCTCCCTGATATATTAGCAGATGGTGCTGCAATTGGTTTTTCTGAAAGTTCTATAAGCTTAAGTGCTATTTCAGAGTTTGGCATTCTTATACCAATAGTATTAAGATTTGCACTTGTAACATTAGGTATAATATCTTTTTTTTCTAAAATTATAGTTAGTGGACCTGGCCAAAATTTATTAATTAATTTTTCAGCTACTTCAGGAACTTTTTTTACTAATCCAGAAACATCCTTAGAACTAACATGAACAATCAATGGATTATCTTGTGGCCTTCCCTTAGCAACAAATATTTTTTTTACAGAATTTTCATTTAAGGCGTTTGCTCCTAATCCATATACTGTTTCTGTAGGAAATGCTACTATTCCTCCATTTTTTATAACTTGTGCCGCTTCTTCTATAAACTTAATATCCTTTTTTATATCTTTAATTATGGCAACCTTAGTTTCCATAAGGAATTACCCTCTTTCTATAAATTTCTTTTAAGCATCTTAATAATTATATATTAATATTATTGCCTATTTAAAAAGCCCTACATTAAAATAATGCAAGGCTTTTAAATTTATTATATTGAATCAGTATTTCCCATAGCTTGCATTTTTTCTGCTTGGTCTGCTGTAATTAAAGCATTAATTACTTCTTCAATGTCACCATTCATAAAACTATCTAGTTTATATAATGTTAATCCAATTCTATGGTCTGTAACTCTTCCTTGAGGATAGTTATAAGTTCTTATTCTTTCACTTCTATCTCCAGTACCAACTTGGCTCTTTCTATCTTCTGCAATTCCTGCTAATCTTTCAGCTTCAGCAACTTCATAAAGTCTAGCTCTTAATACTTTCATAGCCTTTTCTTTATTTTTAAGTTGTGACTTTTCATCTTGACATGCAACAACTGTTCCTGTCGGTATATGTGTTATTCTAACAGCTGAATCTGTTGTATTAACGCATTGTCCTCCATTACCTGAAGATCTATAAACATCAATTCTTAAATCTTTATCATTGATTTCTATTTCAACATCATCAACTTCTGGTAAAACCGCAACTGTAGCTGTAGAGGTATGTATTCTACCTGAACTTTCTGTATCTGGTACCCTTTGTACTCTATGTACACCACTTTCGTACTTAAGTTTTGAAAATGCTCCATTACCCTTAATCATAAATACAACTTCTTTAAATCCACCAAGGTCATTTTCATTTGAACTCATCATTTCAACTGACCATCTTTGAGATTCTGCATATCTTGTGTACATTCTGAAAAGATTTGCTGCAAATAATGCTGCTTCATCTCCACCAGCTCCACCTCTAATTTCTACAAATACGTTTTTATCATCATTAGGATCCTTTGGTAATAATAAAATTTGTATTTTATTTTCTAATTCTTCTTCTTGTTCTTTAAGAGTTGAAATTTCTTCAGATAACATTTCTCTCATTTCTTTATCTGTTTCTTCTTCTAACATTTCTTTGTTAGCTTCTAAATCTTCAACTACCTTTTTATATTCTCTATATGCTGTTACTATTATTTCTAAGTCAGCATGTTCCTTACATAGCTTTCTCCACTCTTTTTGATTAGCCATTATTGAAGGATCAGATATTTTAACTGATAGTTCTTCGTATTTATTTTCCGTAAATGCTAATTTATCTAATAACATAGTATCACTCCGTACTGTATTTTTTCATATTGACACATTATAACACAATAATTAGGATTTTATCAAGTTTTAACAAAGACATAATCCTTTTCTAAATTTCTCCAATAACCACTCTATCATGCCCTGCTAAATCCTTAATAACTCTTATATTTTTATATCCTTTTTCAACCATTAAGTCACTAACTTCTTTGCCTTGATCGTGTCCTATTTCAAAAGCTAATACTCCATTATCTTTTAAAATCTTATTACTGTCATCAATTATTTTTTTATAAAAATATAATCCATCTTCTCCACCACTTAAAGCTGTATGAGGCTCATATTTTTTAACATCATCCATCAATGTTTCTATTACTTCATCTTTTATATATGGTGGATTAGAAACTAATATATCATATTTTTTATTCATGCTTATAGGTTCTTTTAATAAATCACTTTTTATAAAATTTGCTCTCGAATCTAAATTATGCTTTCTTATATTTTTTTTAGTTACCTTTTCTGGAATTTCATAATAATCAATTAAATCTACATTAGTATTTTCTTTTAAATATGCAATAGATATACCAATTGCACCACTTCCACAACATAAATCACAAATATCGTATTTTCTTTCATTCTTAATAAATTTTAATGTTTCTTCTACTAATATTTCAGTATCCCCTCGTGGAATAAGTACCCCTTCTTCAACTTGAAACTCCAATCCCATGAATTCAGCACTTTTTAATATATATTTAATAGGCATTTTATCTTTTCTTTGGTTTATTAGCTTATAAAATTCTTTTTCTTTAATTTTACTAACTTCCTCTTCCTTATTAGTAATTAAATAAAGTTTATCTTTACCTAACACTTTTCCTAATAATAGCTGAACATCTAATATATATGTATCTATATTAGCTTCTTTTAATATTTTATTTCCATCTATTAATAATTCCCCAATTGTTTTCTTATATTCAATTCCTTCTGCTGCCATTAAAGATTTTATAGCAACTTCTAATTGTTCATCATCAGGTTCCTTAGTCGTAAGCTCTTGTAACTTTAAACCTGGGTATGCAATAAATTTTCCCAATTTACTTTCAGTCCTTCCAAGCCATTTTATTAATTCGTAAGTAATACCAGCAACTAATGGCATAAGTACTATTCTTAATATAAGTCTTTGCCAAAATCCACCCCAACCAGTTAAGGTAAATAAAATAATACTAACAATCATAGTTAAAAATAAAAAATTTGTTCCACATCTAGGATGTAATCTTCCAAATTTTTTAACATTTTCTATCGTTAGTTTCTCTTCAGCTTCATAGCAAAATATCGTTTTGTGTTCTGCTCCATGATATTGAAATATTCTATATATATCATCTAGTTTACTTATGAAATACATATAAGTTATTAATATAGCTATTCTTATAGCTGATTCAATTAAATTTAATAATATTGGAGATAATCCTATACTTTTAAATATTGATGCTATAGCAGTGGGTATTCCTAAAAACAACCCTGCAGCAACAAAAAAAGATACCATCATAGTTAATGTAATTATTAAGTCATTAGCACCTTTATCTCCTAATTTATTTTTAAGCCAAGCATCAAATTTTGACTCTTCTTCATCTTCTTCAAAGAAACTAGCAGAATAATTTAATGTATTAATTCCGATTATTAAAGAGTCTATTAATGTAGCTGCGCCTCTAATTATAGGTATATTTAAAATTTTATATTTCTTTGTTATTGGGGTTGTTCTTTTAACCTTAACCTCTATTTCTCCACTAGGAGTTCTTACTGCAGTTGCTAATCCCTTAGCTCCCCTCATCATAACTCCTTCAATTATAGCTTGCCCCCCGACATCACATTTTCTCATAGCTTCCCTCTTCCATTTTATTTTTCATTTTTAAAATTAAAGTAGCAATGTCCACATAAAGATTCATATTCAACATTATCTACATTATCTATAGCAACCTGTTCACCTTCAAAAACAAACTTTTTATTTATTTTTCTTCCATTTAAAACAGCTTTTCGTCCACACTTACATATAGTTTTTAATTCTTCTATGCTATGGGCTAATAGTAAGAGTCTTGTACTTCCTTCAAAACCTTGCATTTTAAAATCAGTTCTAAGTCCATAACAAATAACTGGTATATCTAAAGAAACCGCAACTTCAAAAAGTTCATCTATTTGATGAGCTTTTAAAAATTGAACTTCATCAACTAATATGCAATTTATTTTATATTTATCTTTTTCCCAATTTTTAATTTCTTCAAATATATTTTGATCATCATTAATTAATAAATCAACCTTACGTTCAACACCTAATCTTGATACTAATTTATCTCCACCTTTTTTATCAGTTGAAGGCTTAATTAGCACTACCTTCATTCCACGTTCTTCATAATTATGGGCAACTTGCATAAGATTTGTGGATTTACCTGAATTCATAGCACCATATCTAAAATATAATTTACTCATAATGTTTTTCTTCTCCTTCTCCTTTGTGTCTCTTTCGATTATAGCATTTTAACATATAGTTAAAAAGAAATTTTTATTTCTTCATAATTTTACATAAAATTTTTAATATTGACTGAAATTTTTGCTTATGTTATAATTCAGTAGGTCATTGAATTAAGTTCAATGAATGTAATTTTGAAAGAGGTGAATTAAATGAAACAAGGCATACATCCAGAATACCATCACGATGCTGTGGTTAAGTGCGCATGTGGAAACACTTTCACAACTGGTTCAGTTAAAGAAGAATTAAAAGTTGATATATGTGCTAAATGCCACCCATTCTTCACTGGTAAGCAAAAAATCGTTGATATCGGCGGTAGAGTTGACAAGTTCAATAAGAAGTTCGGTCTTAACAAATAAGATTAAAGTTAGAATTTATGAGAAAGAATTATATTCTTTCTCATTTTTTCTTTTTCTTTAAAATTTTAAAAGAAACCATTAATAGATAGTAAATTTACAAATATTATACTTATCTATTAAAAAGTTTCTTTTATATATTATTTTTTGAATATATCATTTTTAGGAAAAACTTGAATAAATTCTTTATTATTCTTTGTTTTAGATAACATATTAATTAAGTTTTCTGTAACATTTTCAATGTTACCATCCTTATACATAACTTTTCTAATAGCAAATGCTACTTCCTTTTCCTCATCTGATAATAATAAATCTTCTTTTCTAGTTCCAGACTTGTAAATATCAATTGCTGGGAATATTCTTCTTTCTTGAAGCTTTCTATCTAAATGAACTTCCATGTTACCTGTTCCTTTAAACTCTTCAAAAATCATATCATCCATTCTTGAGCCAGTTTCAACTAAGGCTGTTGCTAAAATAGTTAAGCTTCCACCTTCCTCTATATTTCTTGCTGCTCCAAAGAATTTTTTAGGCATTATTAATGCTCCTGGATCTAATCCTCCTGATAAAGTTCTACCAGTAGGAGTTATTGTTAAATTATAAGCTCTTGATAATCTAGTTATACTATCTAATAATATAACTACATCTTTTCCTTGCTCTACCATTCTCTTTGCTCTTTCTAAAACCATTTGAGCTACTTTAGCATGATTTTGTGGTTCTTCATCAAAAGTAGAATAAATAACATCTCCATTTATAGATCTCTTCATATCAGTAACTTCTTCTGGTCTTTCATCTATTAATAAAACTATAAGCTTAATGTCCGGATGATTTTTACTAATATTTTGAGCAACTTTTTTAAGTAGTGTAGTTTTACCTGCTTTTGGTGGAGCTACTATAATTCCTCTTTGACCTTTTCCTATTGGACAAATTATATCCATTAATCTAGAAGATAAATCCTTTTCATTATCACTTTCTAAATGTAATCTTTCATTTGGATATATAGGGGTCAATGTTTCAAAATTTTTTCTTCCTATAGCTTTTTCTGGATTATCTCCATTTACCCTTTCTACGAATAATAAAGCTTTAAATTTTTCTCCCTCTTTAGCTTCTCTTACCTTTCCTTGGACCTCGTCACCAGTTCTTAAGTTAAATCTTCTTATTTGTGACGGAGATACATATATATCATTTTCTCCAGTTAAATAATTATTACATCTCAAAAATCCAAAGTTATTATTTTCTTGAACTTCTAATACCCCCTTAGAAGAACCTGATTCATTTATCATTACTTTTAATCTTTCTTTTTTTTCTTCCTTTTCCTCACTTGTCATAGAGTAGTTATCTCTATTGTCTTGATTATTTAAGTTAGAATTAATATTATTTTCTGTTTCTCTTATTTTAGGAGCTATTTTTTCTGTTAAAATTACTCCATCCTTTTCTATAGCATTAGGTGAAACCTTTACTAATTCATCAATTATTTCACTTTTCTTTAATTTACTTATATTTTTTATTCCAAGCTCCTTAGCCTTATTTTTTAAATCGACTAAAGTCATCTCAGCATATGTCTCTCTTGTCAAACTGACACCTCCAATAGTTTGTATGTTTAATTTGGAATAATATATAGACTAAACCTTAGGCTTGATATATTTGAAATGAACTATCAACTTAAAATAGATATATTTTAAGTATCTATAATTATGAACTAATAACACTTAAAATTCAATAGAAATTTATATTAATAATCTTATCAATTTTTTATAGTAATAAAATAAACTATATCTCATTAAAACTTTTAATTTAATAAGATATAGCTTTTCTTTTTATATAAAATTTTTATTAAAATTTTACTTTTATATAATGACTATTTTTCTTTGATTGCCGCCTTTATAAATGACTTAAATAATGGATGTGGATTATTAGGTCTTGACTTTAATTCTGGATGAAATTGAACAGCTACAAACCATGGATGATTTTCAATTTCTATAATTTCAACTAATCTTCCATCAGGACTCATACCTGTAACTTTCATACCAGCTTCATTTATTTCTTTTCTATATTCATTATTAAATTCATATCTATGTCTATGTCTTTCATAAATAAGTTCATTTAAATAACAATCATATGCATTTGAATTTTTATTTAGCTTACATGGATATATACCAAGTCTCATTGTTCCACCTAAATCTGCAATATTCTTTTGTTCTGGCATAATATCTATTACAGGATACATTGTTTCTTTATCAATTTCAGAACTATTTGCATCCTCATATCCTAATACATTTCTAGCAAATTCAATTACCGCAGTTTGCATCCCTAAACAAATTCCTAAAAATGGTATATTGTTTTCTCTTGCATATTTAATAGATTCTATCTTACCTTCTATTCCTCTATCTCCAAATCCACCAGGTACTAATATTCCATTAACATCTCCTAATATTTCGTTCACATTTTTTGATGTTATATAAGCTGCATTAACCCACTTTATTTCTACATTTATTCCATTAGCTAATCCACCATGATTTAACGCTTCAACTATGGATATATATGCATCATGTAATTCAATATACTTTCCTACTAAAGCTATTTTAACACTACCCTTTAAATTTTTTAATCTAGTAACCATATCAATCCATTCAGTATTATCAATATCTCTACAGCCTAATCCCAACTTTTCTACTACTAATCTATCTAATCCTTCTTTATAAAGCATTAATGGTACTTCATATAAATAATCAGAATCTATATTTTGAATTACACATTTACCTTCTACATTACAAAACAATCCTATTTTATATTTTAAATCCTCTGATATTTCTTTCTCCGATCTACAAACTATAATATCTGGTTGAATACCAATACTTCTTAACTCTTTAACAGAATGTTGTGTTGGTTTAGTTTTTAATTCACCTGACTTCCCTAAAAACGGAACTAATGTAACATGTATGAAACATACATTATCAATTCCAACATCATATTTTATTTGTCTTATAGCTTCAAGGAAAGGTAAAGACTCAATATCACCAACCGTTCCACCAATTTCAGTAATTACAATTTCAGCTTCTGTTTCTTTTGCAACCTTATAAACTCTATTTTTTATTTCATTTGTGATATGTGGTATAACTTGAACTGTCCCACCTAAATATTCTCCTCTTCTTTCTTTAGATATAACAGACCAATAAACCTTTCCAGATGTAATATTGCTATTTTTAGTTAAATTTTCATCTATAAATCTTTCATAATGTCCTAAATCTAAATCTGTTTCTGCTCCATCATCAGTTACAAAAACCTCTCCATGTTGATATGGACTCATTGTTCCTGGATCTACATTTAAATATGGATCAAATTTTTGTATACAAACCTTTAATCCCCTATTCTTTAATAATCGTCCCAATGATGCTGCTGTTATTCCTTTTCCTAAACCCGATACAACTCCACCTGTTACAAAAACATATTTAGTGTTCATTTTTACCCCCATATCAAACTTTATTTAACTTGCTTTTAAATTCTTCACATTTAATTCAATAAAATAAAATTTTAAAAATTAATATTATAACTACATAATTATTTATATTACTCACTTCTTTTTTAATACTATTTTTATTTAATTATTTTTATAAGGCTTTACTAAATTAAAAATATACGCTTTTAATAATTTTATTAATAAAAATTCTATAAAAAAGCTATATCATATTAAATCAAAAAATTTTAATATGATATAGCTCCTAAAATTTAATTTACATTTATTTTTATATCTAGTTCAGTAATTATTCCTTCTTGACCTTCAAGACCTAGAATATACTTAGAATAAATTTTACCACCATTTTCATTAATACTTATATTTAATTCTTCAGTATCAACATTTAAATTTAATATACCATATGGTGTTTTATATAAAGAAACAGCAACCTCTCCTTCTTTAAACTCCATATTTGTAGTTGTAGATCCAACTCTCTCTAATATCATCATATCATCTTTTATATTTAAAGTAGTAGTTGTTCCATCCATACCTGATATTTCTGATTCTTCATATATTGCTTTAAAACCTTGTTCATCAATAATAAATGTTCCTGGAGTTACCACTTCAATTACTTCATTAGCATCCAAATTTGATGTACTTTTTACAGATATAATAGCTCTCTTTTCCATTTTATCCCCCTATTTTATAGAAATCATATATTTCTCTAGTTCCTTATCACTTATAGGTTCTACAACTATAATGTTTTCTAGTTTTTGCCCGTATATTCCATATTTAACTTCAACTTGTGCTTCTTCTCTTCCCTTACTATATCTAGCTGCAATTCTAGCTGCTAAATGTATATCATTTTCTGTTCCTTTTTCTTCTAATAACACAAGTGCTCCAGAAAATTTAATTGTATGGAATGAATAATATTCTTTATGTATAAGTGATTTAATAGCATCTCCCTCTTCTTGAGTTCTTGCAACTATTATTTTATTATTATCTTCAGTTCTAAAATGTCTTCCATATCTTAAAAGACTTAATTCATCTTCATTTACTTCTTCTTTAAAACTTAAAAGATCCTTTAATCTTAATGCATAATTAGGTTCTGTTAACTTACATCCCCCAGCTGGTGATGGATATTCAGTTATTCCCCATTTTGCAGCTAATTCCATTTGTGGCTTTCTACTTCTGCCTGTTATGTTTAATAATTTTTCCCTATTAACTAAACCGCTTAATTCCATTTCTGTAGGTTCCATATTTTTTGCACATAATGGTCTTAAAATTTTATTAGCAAACCCTGATTCTTTCTTTACTATATTTAAAGCTTGCTTATTTTGAGACATAGGACGTTGATTTAATACTTCACCTGTAATAATAAAATCTGCATTATGTTCCTCTAATAATTTTCCTGCATAGTTCATCATCATTGCATGACAATCTATGCAAGGATTCATATTTTTTCCTCTACCGTGTTTAGGATTTTTCACAAGCTCTAAATGTTCTGGTGAAAAATCCACTACTAATAATGGTATATCTATTTGTTTCGTCATTTTTATAGCACTTTCCTCGCTAAAGAAATACGATCTAAAACAAATTCCTAATACATCTATCCCTTGCTCCTTTATTAATTTTGCTGCTAAAATACTATCTAGCCCTCCTGAAATCATAGCTAATGCTTTTGCCATACTTTTATCCTCCTAATTAATCAAACATGTTTTCTACAGCTTCTACCACCTTAAACTTAAATTTAATTTCACTGTTAACATTATTTGATTCATCATTTTTTTCTTTATATTCATTTGTTATATTATAATTTTTAGATTCTATATTTGCAATCTCATCTTTTAAATTAGTAGAATCTACTGAATTTTTACTTTCATCAACAAAGCATAATGATGGAAACATAACACACCACCAATTTTGCCCCTTTCCCTCTCCAATTATGACCCTAAAAGCTTCATAATTTCCTTGTGGGAAAACACAATCTCCATAAACTTTATCTGGAAAATTTTCATAAGATAACATTGTATTTACTTCATAAGTATAATTATTTTCTTCAATAACTTCTTTTGCAATCTTATTAACATATTCAATGTTTTTTTCTAATTCAATTTCTGCCTCTTCTAATGAAGTTACTCCACTTAATTTTCCACTTAATGCCTCAACAACCCTATCTCTAACCTTTAATTTAAGATTTTGATCCTCTTCTGTGTCACTATTTGCTATAACATGAAATCTTATAAGCTTGTCCTTAATTTCATTGTAATTTAATGTTGTTAATTCTAAACTATTTTCATTAAAATTATTCTCACTAACTTGACATCCATTTAAAACAAAAATTATTAAAAATAAAGATAAGATAAAATAAATATACTTTTTCATAAACATAACCCCTTTCTAGCTTTAAGTATTGACATTTTAAAGGGGTTTATTCATTTATATTTAATTTTTATTTAAATAGTTCTAGTTAAAAATACTTCCTTATAATTTTCCTTCATTTTCTCATAACATCTTTGAGCTTTTAACATATCATCAAAAAATGCAAAAACACTTGGGCCACTTCCGCTCATCATTGCACCTAATGCACCATATCTATACATATCTTCTTTTATTTTTATTAATATGTTGTGCTTTCTTAAAGTTACATTTTCTAATAAATTTTTCATGTTATTTGCAACATAATACAAATCATCATTTTCCATAGCTTCCATTAAACTTTCAGTTTTAGGATGCACCCTAACTCTCTCTAAATTAAAAGTTTTATATACTTCTTTAGTTGAAACTCCAAAGCTAGGCTTTACTAAAACTAATATTTTATCTTTAAAAGGTTTTAAAGTAGTTAATTTTTCTCCAATTCCTTCACAAAGAGCCGTACCTCCATTAATACAATATGGAATATCTGCACCTAATTTTAATCCAATATTCATTAATTCTTCATCTGACGCATTTACATCAAAAATCCTATTCATAAGCTTTAAAACAGCTGCTGCATCAGTACTTCCCCCAGCTAATCCCGCAGACACTGGAATATTTTTTGTAATATCAATATAAACTCCTTCTTCAATGTTATATATTTCCTTAAACAAACTTGCAGCTTTATAAGCTAAATTTTTTGAGTCAGTAGGAACGTAATTTTTATTACAACTTATTGTTATACCTTCCTTTTGTTTTTCTATTGATATTTCATCATACAAATCTATATTTTGCATTATCATTCTTAACAAATGATATCCATCATTTTCTCTTTTCCCTACTATATCTAAAGAAATATTAATTTTTGCATAAGCCTTTATCTTCATATATTCAAATCCTTTCAATGGAAAATGCATACTTTTAAATTAAAGTTCAGAGTATTGAACCCTGAACTTTACAAGTAATATTATATATATTATTTTTCTTATAGTAAATATATCATTGCTGCATTCTTTAATTTGAATTAACAACATTTCCTAAATTTGTATCATCTTCTTGAATTGATTCTATAAACTCAACTAGCGGTTTGAATTTTTCAAAAAATACAATTATAATATCTCCTCTTGAAGCTTCATTTAATGCTACTTTTAAAGCCTCAACCTCATTTAATATTATTTTTATATTTGCATTTTTATTTATTTCCAATATACCTTCTTTAATTAATTTAGGCACTTCCCCACTTTCCCTACCACGTCTATCCTTATCTTCTTTAATTATTATCTTATCAAGATATTTAGCACTTATATTTCCTACTTCTTTAGCTACATAATCATTTCTATCACAAGGAATACCAATTATTCCTGTAATCTTTCCCTTACCAATAGATTTTAATGTTGGTAAAACCTTTTTATATCCTTCTATATTATGACCATAATCTAATACAACCTTTATTCCATTATAATCATAGATATTAAATCTTCCTAAGTTATCTTCTAAGTTAAAATTTTTTAATCCTATTTTTATCATACTATAATCAATTTCCATAGCTACTAATGCAGCACAAGCCGCCATTGCATTTTCTACATTAAATTCTAATGTTCCATTTAACGTTATAGGAATATCATTAATATTGACTACCTTATATTCTCTTCCTCTATTATTAACATATATATAATTATCTTTTATATATATAGCTGTCTTTTTTTTGTTTATATTTTCTTTTATCAACTCATTGTTAAAATCAGAAGAATAATAAATTATATTTGAATTTATTCTATTAATAATTTCTTTGCTCCACTTATCATCAGCATTAATAATTACATTTCCATCCTTCTTAACTGCTTCTGCAACTAATGATTTTACTTTACAAAGCTCTTCCATAGAATTTATATTGTCTATTCCTAAATGATCATCAGTAATATTAGTTATCACTGCAACATCTGCCAAATCATAAGCCAATCCTTTTTTTATAATTCCGCCCCTTGCAGTTTCTAAAACTGCAATATCTACATCCTTATTGAACAATATACATTTAGCACTTTCAAAACCTGTATCATCACCAACATCAATACATTTTCCATTTATATATATTCCATCAGTGCTTGTCATACCTACACAATATCCCATTCTTGATAATGTGCTATTTATTATTCTAGTGGTTGTTGTCTTACCATTTGTCCCAGTAATCGCAACGACAGGTATATTTTTAGGATTATTATTATACATTAAATTTATAATATGACTTCCAATATTTCTTCTTATACCTTCAGATGGATATGAATGCATTCTCAAACCTGGTGCAGCATTAACTTCAATTATAGCACCATCATTCATTAATGATTTAGTAATATCCGTTGTACAAACATCAACTCCACATATATCAAGTCCTATAGCCTTTGCTGCTCTTATACATATTTCTTTATTTTCTTCTGAAATAACATCTGTATAATCTATAGCTAATCCACCTGTAGATAAATTTGAATTTTGTCTTAAAAATAATTTTTCCCCACTCTTTAATACAGAACTTAAATCATAATTACTCTTACTTAAGTTACGTTCTAATTCGTTATCAAATTTCACCTTAGTTAATGGTTTCTCGTGATCTTCTCCCCTAAGCTCATCATTATTTAGCTCATCAATTAGTTCTTTAACACTCTTTTCTCCATCTCCAACTATAAAGGGAGGAACTCTCTTTGAAACTGCTACAACTTTATCTCCAACTATGCAAACTCTGTAGTCATCTCCCTCGTAATATTTCTCAATCAATATATCCTTAAAATCCTCTGTTAATCTTTTATAGTACTTTAGTAATTCCTTTTCGGTAGTTATTTTTAATATAACCCCTCTGCCCTTACTTCCAAACTCTGGCTTTAAAACAACAGGGTATCCTATTTCTTCTGCAGTTTTTAATAAATCAATTACATTACTTACCTTTTTACCTATTGAAACAGGTAAATTTTGTATGCTTAATAATTCTTTAGTTAATAACTTATCACATGAAATATCAGCAGAAACACAACTCGTAGAATTAGTAATTGCAGATTCTATTATCCTTCCTTGTTTTCCATAACCAATTTGATAAAAGCCACTATTACCCATTTTTATAACTGGTAATCCAAGATTTTTAGCTGCATTACAAATTTCTAGTGCACTAGGTCCTATAGTTTCTTCTGGAATAATAGATTTAATTATATTCATCCTATCATTAAATCCAATTTTTTTATTATCTATTAATGAATTAATAATATCTACTGATAATTTTGCAACTTCAATTCCAACCTTAGGATACTCATATTGATATACAATTATATATTTATCACCCTCAACTTCTCTAGCTTTTCCATAAGCTACATCTATACCTAAAATATTTTGTATAGCAATAATAATGTGTTCACAAATATGAGCTAAGTATGTTCCTTCTTCTAACCTTTTTACAAATCCACCTTCTTCATCTATTCCACATCTATGAGTTTTAAGAATTGGAATCATTTTTACTAAGTTTTTATTGAAATCTTTAATATCTTTACTAGGTATCTCTGAATACCCCTCTAAGTCTACATCTAATTGTATACACTTTTTATGAGAATGTATATTCCTTCCATTATACACAATACTATTTATGATTTTCATAAAAATTATTATCCTCCTCAAACGGAACCTTATCTAATAAATTAAATCTATTTCCTTCTTTTAATACATGTATTTTTACATTAAATATACTAAGAATCTCATCACTGTATTGTTCTGATACATTGCTATAACTAATTGAACTTCCATCTATAAAGTATACAGCTCCCGATCCAATAACTTCTGCTGTGCCTTTATCACTTACTACTATTGCTGTATCTTCATCTATTCCTATTCCTAACACTTCAGGATTTTGAGCTATAGCAGTTAGTAATCTTCCTATTCTTCCTCTTTGAGCAAAATGTTGATCTATTATTATATTGTTTACTAATCCTAAACCTGGAGACATTTTTAAAGTACATTTATGTGGTGATTCATCATCTTCTCCTTCAACTATCATTGTGTCACTCATGACAGATGCACCAGCTGATGTCCCTGCAATTAATCCTCCATTAATGCAAAGATTCTTTATAGCATCATATACAGGAGTTCCCCCTATCATGCTAGTAATTCTTAGTTGATCTCCGCCAGTAAAGAATAATGAGCTTGCATCGTTTATTAAATCAATATTTTCTTTTTTAAAAGCCTCTTCTCTATTACTAATATCTAGCTTATCTATATTTTCAACTCCCAAATTAGAAAATATATTTTTATAGTTTTCATAACTTTTTTCTGGGTATTGTGTTGCTATGGTTGCTATTATTAATTTTTCATTTTTAGGATCTATATACTTTGCTACTCTTTTTAATATTTCCTTATCACCCTTTTTATCTTCGGCTCCTCCAATTATAATTAAATTACCACTTACTTTCTCGCTCAATTTATCACCTCAAATCAGATATTTCTTATTTTATCCAATAGTACAAAATATATTCAAAAATGATAAAAGGCTATTGCATACAATATTGCAATAGCCTTCATATTATTAAATATTATTAAAATTTACATTTTCCTGGTATAATTATCTTCTTACCTTCAATTAACGACTCTGGACCTTCTAATTCATTAATTTCTATTAGTGAATCCATTGTTGTATTATACTTTTTAGCCAAATCCCAAAGTGTATCACCTACATTAACAACATATATTGTCACTGATGCCTTTTTACATTCCTTTTCTTCATCACTTTCAATTATATCAACAATTAACTCTTTATTAACCTTATAACATACTTTAACTAATACAGATAGCGTTGCTCGTACTCCTATAGTATTAGCTTCAATAGTTGCATCTAAATTTTCCAAGTGAACCTTGCATAAAGCAACCATATCTGGTTTTGTTCCCTTTAAATCAATAACTGACGTAAATGGAATCTCACCATTACACATATCTGTTTTACAATCATCATCTGTTGTTTTATAAAGAACTAATGCTTTTATAATACCTTCAATTTTTATTTTATCATCCTCTATAACCTTATCTGTTATAACTGGAAAACCTGTAGCAGATATTATACAAGCAATTTTATCATTTTCATCTTTAGGATATAAATTATCCTTTACTATTAATTCAGATGTAACTATTCCGTGAACTAATCCTATTTCATAATTCTTTTTAGTTAATTCTATTGATTTCGTAGGTGAATAAGCATCTTTTATTACATCAATTATATCTTTAGATATTACTTTAATATTTCCCTTAATCATAAATTCAACATTTACAATTCTATTTTCACCTAAATCATCTGCATTTATTATGCTATCAAAATTTATTATATCTATTTGATGTGATGTAATCATTTCACTATTTACCCCAATAGCCTCTTCTTCCTTAGATAAATAAATGTCATCTTGTAATACAAATATGTCGTTTTCATCTTTTCCCTTGCATAATACTTCAATTTTACAATAGCAACCGAAATATATTTTTCCATCACCAAGTTTAACTTCTTTTTTGTGTAAATTCATGCAACATTTTAATATTTCATCTATTTCAGGCTTATCCATTGTAACCTTAAGCATTGATTTTCCCATCAGCTCTATATCTTTTTCGCATTTTATTTGGTTTATCTCTTCACTATTTCTTTTAACCTGTATATCTTCTCCGCCTTCAATTTCCTTAACAAACTCAAATTCTTCAACCTTATAAAGTTGCCATTTAGTTGTTCTTATTCCATCAATAGCAATCTTACGTTCATTCATAATACTAGCTTGAATATGTTCTATTACGCAATCGACTTCACAAATCACTTTATGTTCTTCATTATTAAGATCAAGATAGTCTGCGAACTTTTCTGATAAACTAACTGAATTTATACTAGTTACCTTACTTTCATCTTCTGATAAATACATAACAGAATAATTTATTTGACCTTCTACCATTATTTTATCTGCTAATGTTTCTTTATTTGTAATAGTAGCCTTAGCTTCTACTCCTAATATTTGATATACATCTGGATGAGAGTCTTTTATTAAATATTCACCCTTTAGTACATTGTTTGTAGAATTTTCTCTTAATAATTGTTCATTTTGAATACTTTCTTTAACAATATCTATCTGAGACATCATATCCCCCCCTATAGTATAACTACTATAATTTATATTCTCTAAATATATATTTATTCTAATAAGGCTTTAACTGTTCAACAATTTTTAAAAAATATATTCTCTAATTATTTTACTTTTATCACCTTCTATTCCATTTTAATTCATTCTTTTGTCGAATTTTAGACTTATTTATAAAAAAATTTTATTTTTTTTAAATAAAATGTTGACTTTATTATAAATATGTCGTATTATAAAGATGGTTATTGACCATATAACCTCTCATAAATTCTCAATACCCTTTTATACCATAGTTGAAAGATGGATACCCGCCATCTTTCTTTTTTTATTTCTTTATAAATATATTACTTAAAGTTAGTTTTTAGAAATATTCAAAAAAGTTTTTTAAATAAAATAAATAAAAGCTTCGAAATTTTTTCGAAGCTTTTATTTATACTGCATAATACAATGATACAGTTTTAGTCAAAACGTCTGAATAACTATAAGTTACTGTTCTTTGGGTGTCATTTTCTAATCTTACAACAAAAATACTAGGATGAACACTTTCGATCACTCCATCATTTACAAGTATCTTCCTTCTTCCACCATTGGCTTTTAGTGTTACCTTTTCACCTACATGATTTTCGATGTCTTTTCGTATGTTGGCTAAACTTCTATTACTTTCCATATGACCACCATCTTTCTAATTTTATTATAAAGCTTTTAAGCTTATTTGTCAAATAAATCTAAATATTTTAACATTTTACAATAATATTGTCAATGTAAACTTTTTCTCTTTTTATGCAATTTATCACATCTAATAATTATTATTACACTTTTTCTCACTTTTTATTCATTTATTAAATATATAGTGGGGCAAAGATTTATAAATAAACATACTATAGATTGTAATAATCTATTTATTAGGAGAAAAAAATGGTAATAGGTGACACTGTAGTTAGAAAATCTTACGATAAAGATATAACATTTAGAATAATAGATATAAAAGAGGTTAATGGTAAAACGATTTATATTCTTAAGGGAATTAATATAAGAATAATTGCAGATTCACCAGATTCTGATTTAGAACCTGTTGATGTTGATTTTATTGGAGAAAAAGAAAAGATATTAAATAGTCGTATTAATGAAGCTATAAAAAAAGCTGTTAATACTAGGTCTTCCTCAGCTAATAAAAGTAGTTCTATATTATTACCTAGAGGAAGTAAAAGTCAAAAAAACAATTCTAATAAAGACTTAATGTTTGGTCGACCTGGAAAAATACTTCATATTGATGGAGATAAAGATTACTTAGAAACCTGTTTAAAAGTATATAAACAACTTTCATTAGATGCAGTTGGAAGAGCCATATCTGAAAAGGATCAAGCAGATAAGGTTGTAGATTTAGTAAAAGAAATTAAACCAGATATAGTTGTATTAACTGGACATGACAGCGTTTTAAAAGAAAGTAACGATTACTTAGACTTAAATAATTACAGAAACTCTAGATATTATATTGATGCTGTTAAAGCTCTTAGAAATTACAATTCTAGCTATGATGAGTTAGTTATATTTGCTGGTGCTTGTCAATCATGTTATGAATGCTTATTAGATGCAGGTGCAAATTTTGCTAGTTCTCCAAGCAGAGTTCTAATTCATTGTTTAGACCCTGTATTTATATGTGAAAAGATAGCATACACAACTATTGATTCCGTTGTTTCAATAACAAATATAGTTGAAAATACAATTACAGGAATAAAGGGCATTGGTGGACTTCAAACTCGTGGTAAATATAGAGAAGGATATCCAAAATCACCATTTATATAATATATTTAATTAATTTAAAAGCCGGCTTTTAAAAGCCGACTTTTAAATTGTATTATATTCACTTTTAAAATTGTCTAAAAACTTTAGATACTCATCTTTTTCATTTATTATACTTTCTAACTTACTATCGAAGGTGTTTTGTCCCCAGTTGACCTCATTATAGTAATATCTATTTGCTAATCTCCAATATCTTTGTGGAAACTGTAAATAAGCATATAATACATTGTATTCGCATTCTTTTAATTTAGAAACTTCATTGTAGGAATCTATTATAGCTTTTGCAAATTCCATATTCCATTTATTTCTCTTTAAGACTTTTATCATAAAATTTGAAATATCAAAGGTTCTTATTTCTCTCTTACAATAGTCAAAATCTATTACACTAACAGAATTATCCTTTCCTAGTATAATGTTATGATAAGTATAATCATGATGGCAGAATCCCTTTTCAAGTTCAGCTTCTTCACATAATTTATCATATTCTGATGTTTTTAATGTATTTAAAGCTCTCTTTCCCATTTCTTTATAAAAATCCATTGATTTTAAATACAATAAATCAAAATTGCTTTTTCTATTCTTCTTTCTAATCATATCTCTCATTTTGTCTAATGATTTTATTCTCTTTTCCATAAGACTTGGCCATCTACCTAAATCACTCTTTAATTTAGAATTTTCAGGCGGATCATATCCCTTAGATGCTTCATGAAGCTTTGCTAACGTTGCTGCTGCTATTTTTACTTCATCTATGTTATGAAAATCGCATTCTTTTCCATCTAGCCACTCAGATAGAGTATATAAATCTTCATTTACTAGTGCATATGGCTCACCATCTATGTTTAAAAAATACTTGTCTACAGTATTAAATCCATTATTTATTAAATGTTCTTTAGCTCCATAAACAAATAAAAGTTTTTGTGGCCCATAATTTATTTTTTTAAGACATCTTTCGCCTTTATTAGTTTTTAAATAATAGATACCTTTATTAGCTTTTATTATATCTATTTTTATTTGAAATTGTCTTTCTATTTCAAATTCTCTCATCATATTCCTCACCCCCTCTATATTTATATGTGTATATGAACTGTTTTATTAACATTTTTTATTTATTATAATATAATAAATTATAACTATTTTGAAAGGATTAAATCATGAAAATTGGTATTGATGGAAGAGCCGCAAAATGGTATAGGGGAACCGGTATTGGAACTTATACCTATCAACTTATAACTAATTTAAGCAAATATGATGATTCAAATCAGTATCTTACTTTCATTCCTAAAGGTTCTGATTTAAATCTTAAAGATAACTTTTCTATAGAGTACACACAAGACTCATCTGACAATAACTTTTGGGATAATGTAAAAGTTCCTAATTTATTAGACAACTTTAATATGGAACTATATCACGTTCCTCAAAATGGTGTAGGCCTTTCAGACAATATTAATTGTCCTAAGACTATTACATTACATGATATAATTCCACTAAGAATGCCTGAAACTGTAAGTGATCGTTATTTAAGAATATTTAATAACGAAATGCCAAAAATACTAAGTAATTGTGATGGTATAATAACAGTATCTGAATTTTCTAAGATTGATATAGCTAATGAATTTAACTTTCCACTTGAAAAAATATTTGTTACTCCTTTAGCTGCTGAAGATATTTATAAACCAATAAATAGATCTTATTGTAAAAATTTTATAAAAGATAAATATCGTATTAGTGATAATTTTATATTATACGTTGGAGGATATAGTCCTAGAAAAAATATTATTGGCATCATGGAAGCATTTTCACTATTAAACTATAATTTAAGGAAAGGTTTAAAGATTGTTATTACAGGTAAAAAGGGACTTTCTTATGAACGCTATAAAAATCGTGCCATAGAACTTGGTATAAGTGATTCTGTAGTTTTTACAGATTTTATTCCTCTTGAGGATTTACCTATATTTTATAATGCCTGTGAATTTTTAATTTATCCATCATTTTATGAAGGCTTTGGACTTCCACCATTAGAAGCTATGGCTTGTGGAACACCTGTAATTGCATCTAATGTTACCTCAGTTCCAGAAGTATGTAAAAACTCTGCAATATTAATTGATCCTAATGATGTTGATGAATTATCTTATTCAATGGAAAGAGTATTAACGGATAGTTTTTTAAAACTGACAATGATTGAACGAGGATTATCAAATAGTCGAAAATATTCTTGGAAAAATACCGCTTTAAATACTATACAAGCATATAGAAATATAATTGGTGTTTAATTTAAATATGAAAATTTAATCTACATTTAATAAGAGCTATGCTACTGCATAGCTCTTATTATTTTTTATTTTAAATTTTTATCTATATTTCTTAACAATTCACTTTTAAAAATATCATTTTCTACCTTATCTTTAAATCTACTTAGAAATACCTCATAATCCCATGACTTTTGTTTTAAATAATATCCCTTTGATATATTAATAAAGTCTAATGGATAATTTAACATTGCATATATTACACCTTTTTCTTTATCTGATATTTCTGAAATACTACTATAATCATTTATTATTTTCTGAACTACACTTTTATCATAAGCATAATTTTTTATTGCCTTTATCATAAAATTATATATATCTCTTGCTCTAATATCTATCTTACAGTAGTCAAAATCTATCATATTAACCTTGTCATCATCTATTATAAAATTATGATGAGCTAAATCCAAATGGCATATTACCATATTTTTATTATCATTATAAAGCTCATTATAAGAACTATTAGTTAATAAGTTTATACTCTTATTTAAATCATTTTTTGCTTTAGCAACATTATTTAAAAATAAAGAGTCAAATTCATTTTTATAACTAAACTTACTTATAACTCTTTCAGCTTCAGTAATAAAACATAAATCATTTAAAAACTCATATATTAAGTTTTTAGATTTGTTTAATATAACCTCTTCACTATTTAGCCTTTCTGTTATATTTATTGATGCATTATGAAAATTTGCTAAAGCCTTTGTACACCATTCTACTTCGATTGGATTTGTAAATGTTGCTTCTCTACCATCTATTAAATCTAGTAGTACATAAGACTTGTCCTTCCAATTAGTTATTATATCTCCCTGAGAGTTTGTACAATATCTTAGTATATACTCATCTCTTTCTTTAATTATATTTAAAACCTCATTTATAAAGTTAATTCTATCTATTGAAGAGTCAGTGATTTTTAATATTTTCTTACCTTTGTCTGTAAACAAAACAAATACTTTCCTTAATGGAATAATGTCATAAACTTTAACTCCAAGTTTATTAAAAAACTCTTCGCTCAAATCATAACTACACAATATCCTCTTATCTATATACCTAAATTTATTCATTTCGCTCCTCCATTCATAAAAGCTCAATACCATCTATATTTTGGGCAACATGAATTTGATTTACCCACCCTTCATCACTAAATCTCTCCCTATCTTCTTTTAATTTTAATAAAACCTTAATTGATTCAATTGGATAATTTGATAATATCCTAATATAGTCTATGCTATCTCTATTTAAATTTGATTTATATACAAAATCATTTATTAATTTATTAATATCTTCTTTATATCCTCTTTTCTTTAATCTTTTTATATAATTATAACAATCTTGCTCTATCATATTATAAGAAATATATCTTGTAGTTCTGATCTTAATTGCTAATCCTTCTTTCTTTAAGTTTCCCTCATCTACTCTTCCTAAACATATATCATAATTATTCATACTCCTCATTATTATTTTTAAGTACTCATCTTCATTTAATGCATTTAATGATTTATTAGCCCTATTTAATATTTTATTTCCTTCTTCTACAATAAATAAATCAAAATCACTCTTATTATATTTTTCTTCAAAATACTTTATCATCCTTGAAATTCTTTTAGCTTGAACAATAAATGATTCCATTTCTCTTCCTATAGAACTTTCAATTCTAGGAATCATATTTATTTTTTTTCCTCTTAAAATTCTTTGTACTTCAATTATTAAAGATATCTGACTTTCTGTATCCCAAATATACTTTTTTTTATCTTTCTTTGGAAAATTTTCTTCTCCAACAATAATTCCATTACCATTTAAAAAATCTAGTATATCCAAATAGACTTCACTCCCTTTAATTGAAATACTCTTCTAAAAATTCTTCTCTATAATCAATATCTTCTAAATATTTTTTTATTTTTCCAATGAAAAAATCTTCTCCCCAAGGTTGTTGCTCCCAATAATATTGAAGTCCTACTTGCCAAAACACTTGTGGAAATCTAATAAACTCTTTTATTAACTTTAATTCTTCTTCATATATACTATTAGTCTTGCAGTAGTTATTTAAAATTAAATTTGCCTTTTCTTTACTCCATTTTCCATCCTTCATAGATCTAATTAATAATGATGACACATCATGTAAATGGCTATCTAAAATACAATAATCAAAATCTATTACATTAAATTCTCCATTCTCATCAACTAAAATATTATGATTGGCAAAGTCATGATGACAAAATCCCATTTTCATTACTTCCTTATCCATAATTTTTATATAATTACTTTTTTTAATTCCATCAATTGCTCTTTTTCCTCTTTCTATTTCAGATTCTATGTTGTCTAAGTATAATAAATCAAATTTAGATTTATATGCTTTTTGATATATCCTATTTTTAAAATCTAATATCTCATTACACCTAGTTTCAAAAACCTCTATCCATGAATACCATCCAATTCTAGGCTTCATATTTTTACTTAATATAAATCCACAACTACATTTATGAAGCTCTCCAAGCTTTTTTGATATAGCAGCTAATTCTATTGGATTATTATAATTACTCACTCTAGAAGAAATCCATTCTGTTAAATATGCATAACAATTTTCTAATTTTATATAATCTTGTCCTTGATTATTTTTTAATATCTTGGGAATATTATTGAAACCTCTTCTTTGAAGATGTTTAATAGCAGATAAAATAAAGTAAAAATGTTCAAAATCATATTTAATTATTTTTATTGCATAATTTTTATTTTCTGATTCCAATCTATAACTATTTTTAACTTTTTCAAGTGATTTTACTTTTATATTGTAATTAGATTCTATAGAATTTTTTAAGCTTTCTATATCCATGATTATCTCCTAAACCTTTATTTTATTCATTATATGAATTTATATATTTCGTTGTGTTTACTATCACATAAATTACTTATTTATAATATTTATAATATTATAGGTTTTTAGGAGGCGTTATTCTTTGAAAATTTCGATAGATGCTAGGGGTATTAATTTATATAAAGGATCAGGTATTGGTACTTATACTGAAAATCTTCTTAGAGAACTTCTTAATATAGATACTAAAAATAATTATTCAATTTTTTGGACAGGAGAAAATTACGAAAACTATAAGAAAGATAATTCAAAAATAATTTTTACTTCAAAAAAGCATGGTGGTTTTTACGAAAATTATTATTATCCAAGTTATATAAAAGAAAATAACATAGATATTCATCACTTGCCTCAAAATGGTATTGGATTTAATGAATTTTATACATCACCTGTAGTAATAACTATTCATGATTTAATTCCTTATGTATTGCCTGAAACAGTAGGAAGAGGATATTTAGAAAAATTTTTAAAGGATATGCCTTTGATAGTACATGATTCTAAAGCAATATTAACAGTTTCTGAATACTCTAAAAAAGATATAATTAAATTTTTCCCATTTGTTAATGAAGAAAAAATATTTGTAACTCCTTTAGCTGCTAATAAAAGCTATAAGCCACTAAATAAGAATAACTGTATTGAATATATAAGAAATAAATATAATATTGATTCACCATTTATATTATATATAGGAGGATTTAGCACAAGGAAAAATGTTAGGGAACTTATCATAGCTTTTAATAAAATTCAAAAATCATTAAAAAAAGATTATAAGTTAGTTTTATGTGGTCCAGTAAAAGATGAAGGTATTAAATTAAAAGAATTATGCAAAGAGCTTTTAATAGATGATAAAGTTATATTTACAGGATTTATACCAGATGATGAATTGCCTTTATTTTATAATGCTGCTAAGATCTTTATTTATCCATCTTTATATGAAGGCTTTGGACTTCCACCACTTGAAGCTATGAGCTGCAAAACACCTGTAATTACTTCTAATTTAACATCTATTCCAGAGGTAACTAATGACTGCGCTATATTAATAAATCCTTTTGATAAAGATGAATTAGCCTCTTCAATTCTTACTTTATTAAACTCAGATTCTTTACTACAGGAATATAGTGAAAAGGGCTATAATAATAGTTTAAATTTCACATGGAAAAATACTGCTACTATTACCTTAAAGGCTTATGAATATGCCTTTAAAGATATAAATAAATAAAAAAAGCCATATAATATTGAATTAAAAACTTTCAATATTATATGGCTTAATTTTATTATATAAAGTCTTTATTAATAAGCTATATAAAATTTTACTTTAATTTGTTGTAGTTATTGTATAAGTTAAGTTTATAGTAGTATTCTTAGTCTTTCCATCTCTTATAAACTCAACATTCATACTATCTCCCTCTTCTTTAGAGTTTTTAATTTCTTGCAACTCTTCAAAAGTCTTAATTCTTTTTCCATCAACTTTAACTATTAAATCTCCACCTCTTAAACCTGACTTCTCTGCTGGTGAAAATTCATTAACTTCAACAATATAAAGTCCTTCTTCCATATTTAATTGTTTAGACATAGCCTCATCTATAACCCTTATTGATACTCCTAGGTTTAATATAGGTTTTGATAATGAATCAATTTTTTCCTTTACGTCATTAATAGGAATTGCAAATCCAATACCTTCTGCTCCATTACTTGCCTTTAATGTATTTATACCAATAACTTCACCTTTAGTATTTATTAATGGACCACCACTATTGCCTGAATTAATAGCTGCATCTGTTTGTATTAAATTTGTATTAACTCCTGATTGAGTTTCAACACTTCTATTTAATGCACTTACAATTCCCTTTGTTAATGTAGATGATAACTCTTTAGATAAAGGATTACCAATTGCAACCACCTCTTCACCTGGTTGTAATGCATCAGAATTACCTAGTTCTACAACACCAGGAACTTCTACATTTCCATTTAATTTTATCATTGCTATATCTTTATCCGAATCATAATTTACAACTGAAGCTGTAACTTCTTGACCATCACTTAATGTTACAGTAACTTCTTTTGCTCCATTTATAACATGATAATTTGTTAAAATGTAACCGTCAGTATTTATTATAAAACCTGATCCCATTCCTTCAGTTTCTTGTTGGAACCAGCCATTTACACTTTGAATTGATTTTGTAGATATCATAACTACTGCTGGAGCTACCTTCTTGTATATATCAGCTGCTGATAATGCTGTATTATCTTTTCCAAATGAAACTGGGTCAGCAACTATATTATTAGAAGCTTTATTTAATGGAACATTCTTATTTGCTAAATAATAGGTAATTCCAGAACCAACTCCCCCTCCGCATAAAGAGCAAATAAGAGCTAGTGCTATATACTTAGCCATTCCACCCTTCCTTTTTCTATTGTTTCCCTTTTTTATCTCTTCATTAAATGTATATCTTGTTTCATTTTCTCCACTTAATTGTGCTTCGCTATAAGCTGCATCATAAATATTCTCATTATCCATGTATATTACTCCTTTTTCTCTCTCATTTATTCTATACTTATAATATAACCAGTCAATGTGTCAAATATATGACAATAAAAAATACTTAATAAAAAGAAGCTATACTATATTGAAATTTCTTAACTCAATATAGTATAGCTTCTTTTTTATTATACTTCTATGTTATAAGTTAAATAAAAAATTATTTTAATATAGCTAACCTTTAATTATTTTTTTGCTCATCCATAAATTTTAATTTTTTAACAGTTTGCCTTATGGCCGTTAATACATTTTCCTTATCATTTAAAGCTAAAAAATCCTTATCACAAGTAGTTGTAAATACTGTAGTTAAATCTTCGCTTCCTAAACTTCTTAATGGATCATTTTGCTTTTTAGTAAGTAAATAATATGGAATATCATTAAATACACCATCAACTTGACTATTACTTTTCCCATTAAGAACATTATTTAATTCATGATATACTGCATTTGTATAATCCGATTTAGTTCTAAGCGTTAAAAATTCATCTAAATTGCTATCTAAAAGCCCAGATTCATAATCATCTAAACTTACATCTAAATTTAGCTTGTCCAGAAGCATTGTTAATCCAAATTTTGATCCAATTCTTTCGATATTTCTTCTAAGCTTAGTAATAATTTGGCTTCTTTTATATTCCTTAGTTTGAACTTCCTTTTCATTAATTGGATTTATCATTATAGCAGCTTCAACAGAATCCTTAAATTGTTTTGCAAAACTTGTTAAAACAAGAGAACCATAACCTTCTCCAACTAATATATACGGTCCTGATAATCCTGCTTTTCTTAATAATATTTTTAAGTCCCTAGCTTGTTCTTCTGGTGTTCTTCCTGATGCTCCATCACTAAAACCATAGCCCTGTCTGTTATAAACAAAAGTTCTAACATTATCTTTTTCTTTTAATTCTTCAATTATAGGAGTCCATCCCTCTAAGGTAGAACCAATATCCCCATCAAAAATAATAGTGTAGTTACCCTCCCCCTCAATTCTATAATCTAACCTTAAATCATCTACAGTTGTATAATTAACTCTTTTTTTTAGCTTTTCTCCATCAACAAAGTTAACTATACTTTGAGTAACAAATCCAATAACTATTATTGTGACAATTATCCCAGAAATTAATTTAAACTTATCCTTAGGACTTCTTTGCCTCCTCATATTCACTGAACGTACTCCATTTGAATACGGCAAAAACTTCATTTTATTTCTCTCCCCATACTTTTATATACAATAAATATTATCTAAAATATTAAAGTTACATAAACTTATTTTATTCAAATATTAATTATATATTAATAATTTAATTTTAAATTAGGTTTTGCATTTAAATTTAAATCACTAACTTTTCCGTTAACAAAATTAAAGTATGCTGCACTTCCAATCATAGCCGCATTATCAGTACATAAAATTGGTGCTGGAAATAATACTTCTATTCCTCTTTTTGAAGCGTCTTTAATAAGAGTTGCTCTTAAGCTTGAATTAGACGCAACTCCACCTGCTATAGCAATAGTTTTTACCTTTCTTTTTTTACAAGTTAATAATACATTTTCCTTTAACACATCAATAACTGCATATTGAAATGATGCTGCAACATCAGCCTTATTTACTTCAATATTTTGCATTTTGCACTTATTTAAATAATTTAATACGGCTGATTTTACTCCACTAAATGAAAAATCTAAAGTTTCTTCATGGAAATTAGCTTTTGGAAATTGGATTGCTCTTGGGTTTCCTTCCTTTGCTAATTTATCAATCTTAGGTCCTCCAGGATATCCAAGTCCTAAAGCTCTTGCAACCTTATCATAAGCTTCTCCAGCTGCATCATCCCTTGTTTGACCTATTACCTCATATTCTCCGTAATCTTTAACATGTACTATAAAAGTATGACCACCAGATACCACTAAAGATACAAAAGGTGGTTTTAATTCTTTATGTTGTATATAATTAGCACAAATATGCCCTTCAATATGATTTACTCCTATTAAAGGTTTTTTAGTAGCAAAAGATAGCCCCTTTGCAAATTGTAGCCCAACTAGTAATGCTCCTACTAATCCTGGACCATATGTAACACCAATTGCATCAATTTTATCTAAAGTAACATTAGCTTCCTCAAGAGCTTCTTGCACAACACCGCTAATAGCTTCAATATGCATTCTTGAAGCTACCTCTGGTACTACTCCACCATATTTTTTATGAGTATCTATTTGAGATGCAATTACATTAGATAATACTTCTCTTCCATCAACAACAACTGCTGCTGAAGTTTCATCACAACTTGATTCTATAGCTAAAATATATTTATTTTCCATTTACTTTTTTACCTCTTCTTTTTACTAAATAACACCAAAATGTATTATAACGTAATAATAAAACATAATCAAACTATTACTTGTTAATATAAATTTACTCATGTATAGTTTAAATGTAATAAAATTTTTAATTTATATTATGTTCTTATGAGTATTATATACTTTTAAAAAATTTTATTCATTATTTTTTGTTTCATTTTATGGATTTTTAAGGATTCTTAAAGATTTCTTAATAATTTTTTTGCAAGTTTAATTATTATTTATAATTATTGCCATTATTATTTTATCTTATATCATTTTATTTTTAATATAATTGGGGGAAAACATATGAACTCTTATGCAAAAGTAATAGTTTTAGGCTCACCTATAACTAAATCAAATTTTAAATTACATAATAAAAATGGAAGAGCAATATTGCCTTATAATACGGGAAAATCCCATGATAAGTACGCTTTATATGAAGAAGAAATAGCTTATCATGCAAGAAATCAAAATCCCGATATAATATTTTATGAATCACTTATTGCAGTATTAAAAGTATATTATAAAAGCGAAAAAAGACATCCTGATACAGCTAATATAACAAAAAGTATATTTGATGGTATTGAAAAAAGCGGATTAATAGTTAATGATGCACAAATTAGAAAAATAATAGTTGAAGAATTTTATGATAAAGAAAATCCTAGATTTGAATTAGAACTATTTGGAGAAAGTGATTTTTCAGTTTCATATTCAATTAATAAAAAAGAATCTTCTAGTGAAAAAATGTTATATTCTTCATTGAAAAAATCTAACAACTCAACTATAAAACCTTTAAAAGAAAAAAAAGAAATTAAAAATAACGATAATTATGTTGAACCAATAGAAAAATGCTCCATTTGTAATAATATTTTAAAAGATAATAATTATATAAAAGCTGATAAGGGAAAAACTCTTATTTGTAAAAATTGTTTTAATAAATTATTTTAAGGAGGTTGTTATGGAAAATAAATATGTATTTTTAGGAGATAGCTTAATATTTGGATATGGTGTCAAGCCTAAAGATAATTGGGTTAATAAATTAAAAGTAAATTATAATTTAAATATAAACAATAAAGGGATTAATGGAAGTACCTCTACTGATATGCTTTTTAGATTTCAAAACGATGTTGTTGAAGCTTCTCCTAACATCTTATTTTTAATGGCTGGAACAAATGACTTGCTTTCTAATAGATCTGTAAACTCTATTATTAAAAATATTGAAATAATGCTGAAAGAAGCATTATCAAATAATATAAAAACATACATAGGAATTCCTCCTAATATTATTCCTGAAATGGCAAACAAGCTTTTTATGAAATGTGACACGTATGACTACTGTAAAGAAAATTTAATCTTATTACGCAAAGAATTATTAAATCTATGCAAATTATATTCCATAAACTATATAGATTTTTATTCAATAACAGAAAATACAAATAAAATATCAAATTTATATCTTGATGGAATTCACTTTAATCCTCAAGGTCAAGAACTATTATTTGAAACAGCAAAAAAATACTTTAACTAAATTGTAAAACAATTTAGTTAAAGTATTTTTAATTTATATTAAATATTCAGCTACTTGCTTTCCTACTTTAAATCCATTTTCACCACTTTTAAAAATTTCCTTAATTCCCTTTTCCATAGTTCCTGTTATAAAAACACCTTCAACAGAAGTTCTATTATCCTCACTATAAATTTTATCTCCATCAACCATAAGACTCATTTTTTTTATAAAATCATTATCTGGCAAATAACCTACAGATAAAATTAAAGAATCACACTCAATTGAAGTAATTTCTTCTGTTTCAACATTTTTAATTTTAGCTAAAGCAACTCTTTCTTCTCCTTCAATTTCAATAACTTCGCTTGTATGAATTATAGGAATATTAAATCCATTAATAATATCTAATTCATCTCTATTAAAGCATTTTCTTTCAGTAACTATTCCCCTTATATTATCGCCTTCAATTACTAATCTTCTAGCTAATATAAGAGTCCAAATATCATCTCCTATCATTATAATTTCTTTTCCTGGAAGATAACCACTATAGTTTACTAACCTATGTGCAGAACCAGTAGTAAAAATTCCCGTAAACTTATGAATTGGTATCATAATATTTCCTGTATACTTTTCTCTACATCCTGCTGCTAAAACTATTGCTTTTGCTTCAATTTCTTGTATTCCATCAATTGGATTAACATACGTTACAACTTTATCTCTATTTATTTCAAGAACTCTAGTATTAACTTTATATTCTCCACCTAATGATTTATAGTCCTTTATTAAAATACTGCTAAGCTCTGGACCAGTAACAACATTATTTAAATAATATTCTCCAAATCCATTATTAATAAATAAATTTAAATTTCCACCTAAAACATCTTCTTTTTCTAAAACTAAAACATTTTTAACTCCAGACTTTAAAGCTGAAATTCCAGCTGAAAGCCCTGAAGCACCTGCCCCAACTATAATTAAGTCATATTTATTCATTTTTTGACCCCTCTCCAGCAATGGAAAGTTCCTTTACCAAAATACTTGGACTACCTACGCTACTCATAGGAAACTTTAAATCATTTCCTATTTCCTCAATATCACTTAATAAAGTAAAGAAGTTTCCTGCTACTGTTATTTGTTCTACTGGCTTAGATTTAACTCCATTTTCTACATAAAAACCCTTTGCGGCTAAAGAAAAATCCCCTGTTATAGAATTTGCCCCAGAATGTAAACCTGCAAAATCAGTAATTATTAATCCCTTATCTATTTTTTTAGTCATATCTTCTAGTGAACTAACACCTGGTTCTATATACATATTTGTTGGAGACACTGAAATAGCTGAAGCATAAGAAGACTTAAATCCATTACCCGTTGACTTAATTCCTGCCTTATTAGCCGTTTTTAAATTATGAAGTAAACTCTCTAGTTTACCATTCTTTATCAAATAAGTTTTTGTTGTTGCTACTCCTTCATCATCAAATCCAACTGATGCTAAACCATCTTTTAAATGTGGGTCATCAACTAAATTTACTATACTTGAAGCAATAACTTTACCTTCTTTTCCCTTTAATAAACTTAAACCTTTTTGAACCGAATCTCCACTAAATACCCCTGCAAATGTAGAAATAATAGATACCATTGCATCACTATTTATAATTACTTTATAATTACCTGATGGTATTGAAGCTCCTCCAATTTTACTTAAAGCTTCATCTACCCCCATTTTAGCAATTTTAAATGTATCAACTTCATCTAATGATTTTGCAACTGTATATCCAAAGCCATCATACATATTCTCTCCATCTTTTACAATTGGAACAACATAAGCAGTTAAAATATTAGACTTATTGTGTAAATTTAACCCCTTAGAATTTATAATTCCATATTCTCCTGAACTATAAGACACAGAGCATCCACTAAAGCTTTCTACCTTATTTGAATATTTTTTAGCCTCTGACTCCATATCTAATGCAATTTTTATTAATTTATTCGCTGGGATATTTTCTAAGTCCTTATAGTAAGTATTAATGTCTTTATATTCCTTATCGCCATCATAAATAAATTGTATATCTTCACTTTCAATAGCTAGAACATTTTCCTTTGCTTTATTTATAAGCATATCTATAGCATCTTCATCTAAGATTTCTGTATAAGAATAACCTATTCTATCTCCTAACTTACCCCTAAAAGACAATCCAGCTGAATTATTAAGATTACATTTTTCAACTTCGCTTTTATATACACTTATGCTTAAGCTCTCTCTATCTACATAATAAACTTCATATTCTGAAAATCCAGCTTTCTTAGCTTTTTTAAATAACCCTTTTACAAATAAATCTAATTCCATAATCTCCCCTCCTATCTTCCACCAACAGTAATTTCTTTTACTCTAATCATAGGTTGACCTACATTTGTTGCAATGCTTCCTGATGATGATCCACACATACCTTGTCCTTGTGTCATATTATTTCCAACCATATCTATATCCATTAATATTTCGCTACCTTTTCCAATCAAGCTTGCTCCTCTAACAGGTTCTTGAATAACACCATTTTTAACTAAATACCCCTCAGATACTGCAAAGTTAAATTCTCCAGTAACAGGATTAACAGAACCGCCACCCATTTTTTTAGCATATAATCCATCACTAATAGATTTAATTATGTCCTCTGGATTATCATCTCCATTTGCTATATAAGTATTAGTCATCCTAGAAGTAGGAGCAAATTTATAACTTTGCCTTCTTCCACTACCCGTTGGAGACATTCCCATTCTACGACCATTTAATTTATCAATCATATAAGATTTTAATATCCCATTTTCTATAAGAATATTTTTTTGAGTTTTATTCCCCTCATCATCTATATTTAATGATCCCCAAGCATTTGGAATAGTTCCATCATCAATTGCCGTTACTTTTGTAGAAGCTATTTGTTGTCCTAATTTTCCTGTAAATACAGAATTACCTTTAGCTACAGCAGTTGCTTCTAATGAATGTCCACATGCCTCATGGAATATAACACCACCAAATCCATTATCAATAGCAACTGTCATCCTTCCTGCTGGACAATTCTTTGCATGCAACATTGTATATGCTTGTTTTGCTGCTGATTTTCCATAATACTCAGGATCAATTTCCTTAAACATCTCAAATCCCATATGTCTACCTGGCCCTTCAAAACCTGTTTGATTTTCCCCATTAGCAGAAGCAATAGCATTTATAGTAAGCCTTGTTCTTATTCTCTTATCTTCAACATATAATCCATCTGTATTTGCAATTAAAACATTTTGCTCTTTATCAACATATCCAACTCCAACTTGAACTATTTCATCATGATAATTCTTTGCAGAATCATAAGCAATTTTCATAATACCAATTTTTTTATTAAGGTTAATTGAGGATGGTGTAAGTAATATTGGATTAAAGCTATTTACTTGTGTTTCATTTAAAACTATAATTTTATCTTCCTTTAATTCACCTAAAGCAAGAGCTGCCTTTTGAGCAACGTTTAAAAGTGAGGTTAAACTATTATTATTTGTATAAGCATATACACTTTTTAATCCTTTAAATATTCTAATTCCTATTCCATAAGTTCTCCCACCTAAGGAATTCTCAACCTTTCCATTTAATATACTAATTGAATTATTTAAAGCATCTTCTTCAAATATTTCTGCAAAATCTCCACCAGTTATTAAACACCTCCCAAGAACTCTCTCTGCAACTTCACGAGATAACATAATCATTCCTCCTTTTTTATCTATATTAAAATATTATTCTAAATTTCCTTTAACTATATTTAATTATATATCATATCTTCTATTATTTACTATAAATTTATACTTAAGTTATTTGGCTAATAAGATAATCTTACCAATTTCATTATAATTTAAAATCAAAAGCATAAAATATAATATTTTAAATTTAAATATATAAATTTAAAAATTAATTTATGTATAAGCAGATAAATTAAAAGTTTTATATTATTTTTAATAAAAAAGTGAAGTTGGCTTATGCTAACTTCACTCCATATATAAATTGATTCTATTATATATTAACTTTTTAATATTTTTCAATCAACAATACTTTAATTATATAAATATAACTACTTTTCAATATATAAGTATAGGCTTATCAAAATTAAACCCTATAAGTTAATAGTTTTAAAATTTAACTTCAAAACATTTATCTATTTAAATATAAAAAAATAAAGCTAGAATTTAATTCTAGCTTTATTTGGCTCCGCGAAGAGGACTCGAACCTCCAGCCTATCGGTTAACAGCCGAGTGCTC
>NZ_CAJURG010000010.1 GCF_910588715.1 uncultured Clostridium sp. | reverse complement strand
TGCGACCTCATGGTCCCAAACCACGCGCGCTCCCATCTGCGCCACACCCCGGTAAAATGGTGCGTGTTAAGAGATTCGAACTCCTGGCCCACGCCTTAGAAGGGCGTTGCTCTATCCAGCTGAGCTAAACACGCTTAATACCAAAGAACGTTTATTATTTTAAAACATTTCTTTTTTTATGTCAAGTCTTTTTTTCAAAAACTTAAATGGAGCGGGTAGTGGGAATCGAACCCACCTTTCCAGCTTGGAAGGCTGGAGTATTACCGATATACGATACCCGCATATTTTTATTAGTTAATTCAATCTTTCTTAAAGATTAATTTATTTTAACTAAATTGGTCGGGGTGACAGGGATCGAACCTGCGACCTCATGGTCCCAAACCACGCGCGCTCCCATCTGCGCCACACCCCGGTAATCATATTGCTGTACCTCGCAGCGACAATGATTATTGTACCTCATGATTTTTAATACGTCAATACTTTTTTTTATTTTTTTTAAATTTATTTTATAGTTCTTTTATATATGCAATTACATTTCCAGTATCAGTTAAATCAATGTAGCCTAAAGTCTGATTAATTCTACCCATTCCATGAGAAATACTTCCTGGATTCATTAATATTAATTCATCATATTCCTCAACAATAGGTAAATGAGAATGACCAAATAAAACTATATCTGCTCCTAATTCTTTTCCCTTATAATAAATAGAATTATAACCATACTTAACATTATATCTATGCCCATGGCATATGAATATTCTCTTTCCGTTAATTTCTATCAATCTTTCTTCTGGATATTTTCCGGAAAAGTCACAATTTCCTCTAACAGCATATACCATACCATTAAAATCTTTTATTATTTCATTTAAATCATTTTCTCCATCACCTAAAAAAATAAGTACCTCTGCATTATTTATTTTTTCTTTTATTTTATTTATACTACTTCTATTACCATGAGAATCACTTATAATAGCAATAAGCATTATAATCATCCTTTCTTTATAAATATTCTAAAATATGCATTACATAAAATTTTATGTAATGCATATTTTTTATTTTTAAAATTTTTTAAGCTAATATTTCTTTAAGTCTTTTAAGTGCATTTCCTCTATGGGATATTTCATTTTTTTCTTTTGGTGTTGCTTCACCAAAGGTTTTATTTAGTTTATCACAGAAAAATAATGGATCATAACCAAACCCACCTTCTGTTTTTAATTCTTCTATAATACTTCCCTTAACTTCTCCTCTTATACAATTAATAGTACCATCTTCAAAAACTACTGCAATTACACATACAAATTTGGCACTTCTATCATTACCTTTAAAATTTTTCATTTCTTTTAATAACTTAATATTATTATTATAATCATTTCCATGCTCACCGGCATATCTTGCAGAATATACTCCAGGTGCACCATTTAGGCAATCTACCTCTAAGCCTGAATCATCTGATAATACTATAAAATTACTTTCACCCTTATTTAATAAATATTGCTGTATCTCAATTGCTTTCTTTTTCGCATTATCTTCAAAAGTTAAACCATCTTCTTCAACTTCTATATCAATATTCATATCTTTTAATGAATAAACTTCATAAGGATATTCTTTAAGTATCTCCTTTATTTCTTTTATCTTTTTTATATTATTGCTTGCTAAAATTATTTTTTTCATTTTATTCTCCTGTTCCAATCCATAAAGAATCCATTTTTAATGCTTCTTTTTGTAATTGAATCATTTGTTTTATTCCCTTTTCAGCTAAATCTAGAAGTTCGTTTAATTCTTTTCTGTTAAATGGTGCTTCTTCTCCTGTACCTTGAATTTCTACAAATTCACCTTCATCAGTTCCAATAATATTCATATCAACCTTTGCTGTTGAATCCTCTTCATAACATAAGTCAAGTAATTTTTCTTCCCCAACAATTCCTACACTTGTTGCACATAAAAACTTTCTAATAGGATATACTTTAAATGGTTTTTGTCTATGAAGTTTATTCATTGCATCAACTAAGGCAACAAAAGCTCCACAAATAGATGTAGTTCTTGTTCCACCATCTGCTTGAATTACATCACAATCTATCCAAATAGTCTTTTCTCCTAATGCCTTTAAATCTACTACAGATCTTAATGCCCTACCTATTAATCTTTGAATTTCCATGGTTCTACCATCAATTTTTAATCTTGATATATCTCTTGGCTTTCTTGTTGATGTAGAACGGGGAAGCATATTATATTCTGCTGTTATCCACCCTTCTCCAGTACCTTTTAAAAAGGGAGGAACTTTCTCTTCTATTGATGCTGTACAAATTACTTTTGTGTCACCAACTTCAATTAAAACTGATCCCTCTGCATGTTTTATATAATTCCTAGTTATTTTTGCATGTCTAACTTGGTCGTTCTTTCTTCCGTCACTTCTCATTTATAATTCCTCCATTTTAACACTTACTTTATATATATAAAATTCTCCTTTTTTTAAAAATAATGCAACAAATTCTCACTCTACTCATAATATTAATATAAGGATTAATTAAGAGGTGAAAAATTTGAGATATATTGGGCCATTTTTTAGAATGAATAGCCTTTCCGAAAAGGAAATTAACGGACAACTTTTTTATTTATCTAAAGAGGCAGTAAAAACTATTGTATTAAACTCAAGATGTGGTTTAGTCTCTCAAATAAAAAAGTATAATAAATTATCGTCTTCAATTGATATTACCACAAAAAGTAATTTTTCTCCACTATTATGTGTGTATAGAAAAGCTTCTCCAACTTTTATCCATAGCAAAAATTCAAATGGATTTGATGAAGAAACATTTAAGAAAGAAATCAATCCAAGCACAAATGCATTAATGTCATTATGCTTATTAGAATTATTAGATTATTATAGAAGTTTTGAAAACACAGATAAAAGTATATATTCAATAAATGAAATATACAAAAATTTAACAAAAGATCAACTTGATTTTTATTCAAGTCACTTAAGAAACAGAGAAGGCGTATTTGTAGATAAAAAAAATCTATTAGAAAATAATGCTAAAAACTTCAATTTGGTTGATAAAGATAAAAAATTCAAGTTTTCTGATCAAGCTTTTATGATGCTTGCTTACTATTTATATTCTATAAAGAACCCTAATGATGAATCTGCTGAACTATATAATGAGTTTTCTGATCAAATTTTAAAAATGTTTTGTGATTTTAAGGATCAAATTTACGATTGCTCCTTAGATGAAATATGCAAGGTTGTTTTATCTTTAAACTTACTATATAGCTATAGTGATGGTGATAACGAAGAATTAAAGGATTTAATTATAGACCTTTCAGATTATGCTATGGGTAAATTTGATGAAAAAGATTATTACATCGATTCCTTAGATACAGCTTCATTATGTTCTATAGTTTTAACTTTATCTTATAAACATACAAAAATAATAACATTTTCAGAAAAAACAACTGAAATTATAAATAGATTGTATACATTATATGATGAAGAAAAGGGTGCTTTTTATAAGCTTTCTTCAAAGAAGGAAATCAAATATTCATGCTTTGATATTACGTTTTATGTTTTAGCATTTATCACTTATCAAAATATAATTAGTAATTCTACTGAATATAAGCTGATGATATCTACAGTATATAAAAAATTTATTATAAATTCAGGTTTAATAACAAGTTGGCCAGAAGCTCCAACTTTAGATGATTATGAAAGATATCGTGGATTTACCTTAAATTCTAATGATATGGTAGATGAAAGTTACTTTAGGATGCCTAACATACCTACCCCTGATAGTACTGGAAATGCTCCTATATTTAATAAATATGTAACATATAATAAACGTAAAGATTCATTTTCAGTTGGCAAAAGTAGCTTTGATAGTTATAGAAATTTTTTAAATTTCTTTTTAATTATTCATTTATTTAAAGATGAATATATGGATGAGTTAGGATTATTAGATGGTGATATTCCTCCTATTAACAATGATGATTTATTAAGAAATGAACCTAAAGATGATATTGATACCCCTCTTGATGAAATTGTTGAATCTGAAGAAGATGATGAAATTGATAACCTTGATAGGTCTAATGAAACTATTGAGGCTGAAGAAATTATTGAAGCTCCAATTGAATCATCAGAAGTAATTGAGATTACTGTTGAAGAAGTAATTATTGAAGAGCCTACTAGAGAAATACCTGCTCAAAGTTTAAATATACCTATTGAAGATATTATTGAGTCTGATGAAAATTAATTATAAAGAGGTAATCAAGGAATATAAATATTTCCTTGATTACCTCTTTACTTTTTTATGCTTTTAAAATCTATATTTCCATTTCCATCTAATATACTTTTATCAATAATACTATCAACTGCTATTGTATCATTATAAAATAATAACGGTAATATCCTATAATTATTAAAAAGCTCCTCTTCTATTTCTGCAAATAATTCTTCTTTTTCAGCTTTAGAGCTTGAATTATTTATCATTTCTCTTTTTTTCTTCGGTAAAAAATTGGAAATAGTATTAAAAAGTTGTTCATCATCTTCTAATTTTGCATAAACATTAACTAAAGCAATATCATAATAATTTTTTTCACTGATTAAGTTCATATCTTCTTCTGATAATAAATTAGATACAACTATAATATCTGTATTATTCTTAAACCAATTATATATATAATTAGTTATATCCTTATTTTCTAAGCTCTCCTCAGCTACTAAAACAATTTTACTCGGCATAGATATATTTTTTTCAGTATTTACCATAACATTTCGACTTTGAAGTTTTGTCAAATCCTCTTTATCTTCTCTAAAATAACTACACTCTGCTAATTCAACTAATATTTTATTTTGATTTTGATATTCTTCTATAGCTGTATTTACTAGCCTATAAATTTCATTTTTTACCTCATTAGAAAAATTAGAACTATTTACATTAAATGCTAAATACAATGCCTCATCTGATATTGCCTCCACTAATTTATTTTCCTTTTTTAATCTTTCCAATTGACTTTTAGGTGGATTGATTACAATATCCCTATCCCCTATTTCAAAAGCTGCTAATGCTAAGTCTTCACTATCATCCTTAACTAAGTGTATTGTTTGTGCTAATTCTACACTAGATTTTTCATTTCTTTTTAATATAATTTCCTTTTCACTTATAACATCTATATAATAATCTCCTGAATAAGGAATTTTTTTATAATTTGAAGTTATATCTTCCCAAAATAAAACATCTTTTCTTAATCTATATTGTGGCTTTGTTAATTCTTCAATAAATCCATCATCCTTTGAATTTAATCTTATTTTTATATTATCTTTATCAATAGTAATTGCCACTGTTTCATTAAAACTTTTATTGCTTTCTAAATATTCTTTTACTCCAAAAACATTTAATAATGCTGATATTTCATTATCTTCTGTAATCACTTCCCTAAAAAAAGATACAATATCCTCTGGTGTTATTTTATTTCCGTTACTCCAATATACATCATTTCTTATTTTAAAAACATATTCTAATCCATCTTCAGTCACCTGATAACTTTCTGCTAATACTGGCTTTATGTCTCCATTAGAATCAAGCTCTACTAATCCCTTACTAGTCGCACAAACTATATCTTGTTGCCTTTTGTATAAATCTCCTATAGATTTTAAATTTTTTGGTATACTATTTATAGAATAAACAATATCTGCTGTATTGTTTGAAACTTGCTGTGGTGTTCTATCTATAAAACTTAATAAAACAATTATAGTTACAATAGAAATGGAAATAGTTAATATTATTTTTTTCAAATTAATTCCTCCTTTCTATATTCTTTTTTTAATTATAGACATAATTACTATTAATTAATCTTTTAAAATATTAAGTTACTATTTTTTTATATCATTGTTTCCAATTTATGATATAATACTTCTAAACAATATTGAAAATTTTCATATTAAAAAGTAAACAAAATTACTAAATAAATATTTAATTTTTTTATAAAATCATGGAGGTATGAAATATGACAACTGCACTGCAAGTGGTTCAAATAATTTTTCAATCAGTAGCTATTATTTTTATGATTTGTTTTATGTTTATTGGGATATGGTCTTTCATAGCCTTTCTTAAAATGGCTAAAAATCAAAGGATACAAATATTTTTATTAGAAAAAATAAATAAAAGCATATCATCTCTTGAAAAAATATCAAATGCAGATGAAGTTTCTTTAGATACAAACTTTTTAATGGAAGATTTAGCTTCTAATGACGGAGATAATATTATAAAGTTTGATGATAATATAAAATAAACATAAATAATCAGAATAATCCTTATAATCTATTAATAACAATTTATAAATCTATATAAAAAAGAGCTATATCATATTAAATCTAAAAATTTCAATATGATATAGCTCCTTTATTTTATATTAAATCATCTTTTCAAATTCTTCTTCTGATAATATAAAAATACCTAAATCTTGTGCTTTAGTTAATTTAGAACCTGCCTCTTCCCCGGCTATTACATAATCTGTTTTCTTACTTACACTTCCAGAAACCTTTGCCCCTAAAGATTCAAGCTTAGCTTTTATTTCACCTCTAGAATAATTTTTCAAACTTCCTGTAACTACTACAGTTTTTCCACTAAATGAACTTTCAATAATCACTTGCTCTTCAAATAAAGGATTTACTCCAAGACTTAATAAATCATTTATAATATCTAATATCTTTTCTTCTTTGAAAAACTCTAAAACACACTTAGCTACAACATCACCAACATCTTGTACAGACACTAAATCTTCAAAAGTAGCATTTTTTAATCCATCTAAAGATTTAAATCTATTAACCAAATCCTTTGCTGTTTTAACTCCTACATTTGGAATTCCCAAAGCATATATAAACCTATATAGTTCAGGTGTTTTGCTTCTTTCTACTGCATCTAACAAATTTTGAGCCTTCTTTGGTCCAAATTTATCTAAAGTTATTAATTTATCATATTCTAATTTATATAAATCTGCAATTGATCTTATATCAAGTTTTTCAAATAACTGCTCTGCTGTTTTCTCAGAAAAACCTTCAATATTCATAGCATCTCTACAAGCAAAATGAACTATACTTTTTACCATTTGAGGCTTACAAGATAATGTATTTTCGCAAAAATAATGAGCTCCATCTAATACTAGATGACTTCCACATGCTGGACATGTTTCTGGAATTTTAATTTCTATCGCATTTTCTAAACTATCTTTAACAACTCCCATAATTTCTGGAATAACATCATTAGATCTTCTAACAAATACATCTGCACCTATCATTACACCTTTTCTTTTAATATCATCCATATTATTAAGAGTTGCTCTCTTAACGGTAACTCCTGCAAGTTCAACAGGTTCAAGAATTGCAGTAGGCCCAACTCTACCACTTCTACCAACATTCCATTCAACATCTAAAAGTTTAGTAGTTACTTCTTGTGCTTTAAATTTAAATGCAATTGCCCATTTAGGAAATTTAACTGTATACCCTAAAAGTTCCCTAGTTTTTATATCATCTATAGCAATAACTACTCCATCAATATCATAATTTAAATCAAATCTCATATCCTTAATTTCATTTATATATTTATCTATTTCCTCTAAAGTAGTTGCATATCTTATATAATCATCCATAGGAAGTCCTTTTTCTTTTATAAAATTAAGCATTTCTTCATAAGTTTTAAAGTTTTCTCCCTCTTTGTATCCAACATCATAGAAAAATGCAGAAAGACCTCTTCTCGCCGTTTCTTTAACATTTAAATTTCTTAAAGCACCAGCTGCACCATTTCTTAAATTTTTAAGTGGCACATCAGATATAGAATTATACTTATTAAAAGCTTCAACTGTCATTATTGCTTCACCATGAACCTCAAATAAATCACTACTTGAAGTTTTAAGTGGAATTTCTTTTATTGTTTTAACTTGAGCTGTTACTTCTTCTCCAGTTTCACCATTTCCCCTCGTTGCAGCCTTTTGAAGTATACCATTTTCATCATATGTTAAATTAATAGTTAATCCATCAAATTTTTTAGTTATAACATATCTAAGACTAGGTAAATTTTCACCCTTATAATTCATTTCATTTACAAATTTAATATTTCTATTATGCCAATCCCTTATTTCATCAAAATTTTGAGCCTTATCTAAACTCCAAAGCTTTGCTTTATGTGTATATTTATTAAATCCCTTAAGAATTACATCACCTACTCTTTGAGTTGGTGAATAAGGTAATACATATCCTGTTTCTTCTTCTAAAGACTTTAATTCATCATATTTAATATCATATTCTTTATCTGATACTGATGGATTATCTAAAGAATAATATTCATAAGCATATTTATTTAAAAGTTCAACCAATTCCTCTATACGAATTTTCTTATCCATTAAAGCCATCCTTCCTTAACTTACAAATTAAAAGTGGTAAGCTAAGAGTTTAATCTTAAGCTTGCCACCTCTTTTATATAACTCTTATAAAATTTCTAACTTTGCCATTGATAACAATAAATTTTTTACTCCTTGCTGATTAAATGCTATTGTTAACTTCTTATCTCCATTTATATCAGTTATAGCAACTATTGTTCCCTCACCAAATTTATCATGTTTAACCTTTCTTCCAATACTAACCTCAGAAGCATTAATATTAGAATATCCTAACTCTTTATTTGATATAGAATTTTTATTACTTCTTAAGCCAAAATTTCTATTTTCAAAAGTTCCATAATTACTTCTTAAACTATGTGGATTACTAACCTGTGAATTAAATCTATTATTAAAGGACTTATTTTTTAAAAGTTCTGTGCTGCCCTTATTTTCACCAATCATTGTAACATATTCTCTAAGTTCAGGTTTAATTTCTGAAATGAAATCTGATTGAGGATAAGAAACTGTTCTACCAAATACTCTTCTAACTTCAGCAGAAGTCATAAATAAAGTTTCCTTTGCCCTAGTTATACCAACATAACAAAGTCTTCTTGATTCCTCCATTTCAGAATCACTATTAAATGATGCTTGCCCAGGAAATATTCCATTTTCCATACCAACCATAAATACTACTGGAAACTCTAATCCCTTTGCACTATGAATAGTCATTAAAACAACACTACCATTTTCATTTTCTTCATCTTCTAATTTATCTGTATCTTGAACAAGAGAAACCTTTTCTAAATAAGCTTCTAATTGAGTTTTATTTATGTCAAATTCACTTGAACCTGCTTCTTTTTCTTTTTCATAATTTTTTTCAAAGTCAACAGCATCAGATACAAGTTCTTTTAAATTTTCTATTCTACTTTTATCCTCAATTTGTTTTGAAGCTTCAAGCTCTCTAATATAACCAGTATCTTCTAAAATTGTTTGAATTAAATGAGATACTGGAACAGTTTCAGAAATCATCATTAAATTTTCCATAAGTTCCATGAATTTTTCAATCCCTGCACAATTTCTTGCAGTTAAAGTTGGAATAGTTCTAACCTCTGATAACGCATCCCATAAAGGTAATTCATAACTTTCAGCAAAATCTAAAACTTTTTGTATAGTTGCATCTCCTATTCCTCTCTTAGGAACATTTATTATTCTTCTTAATGCTATGCTATCAGAAGGATTAACTAATACTTTTAAATAGCTTAACATATCCTTAATTTCTTTTCTGTCATAGAACTTAGTTCCACCAACAATTTTATAAGCTATAGCTGATCTTCTTAAACTTTCTTCAAATATACGAGATTGAGCATTTGTTCTATAAAGTATAGCAAAATCTTTATATTGCTTATTTTGCTCCTTCTTTATTTTTTCTATTTGATTAGCTACAAATGTACCTTCATCACCATCTGAATATGCTCTATATACTTTAACTTTGCTACCTGAATCTTGCTCTGTTCTAAGAACCTTACTTTTTCTATTTGAATTGTTAACTATAACAACATTAGCTGCATTTAATATATTAGCTTTTGAACGATAATTTTGCTCTAACTTTATTACCTTTGCATCTGGATAGTCCTTTTCAAAACCAAGAATATTCTTAATATCTGCCCCACGCCATTGGTATATGCATTGGTCATCATCCCCTACAACACAAATATTCCTATGTTTTGCTGCAAGTAATGTTACAAATTCATATTGAGCCCCATTTGTATCTTGATATTCGTCTACCATAATATACTGGAACTTTCTTTGATAAAACTCCAAAGTTTCTGGATTTTTCTTAAATAATTCTACAGTTTTACAAATTAAATCATCAAAATCTAAGGCATTATTTTCTTTCAACCTTTTTTGATACATCTTATAAACTTCTGCAATTTTCTTTTCTCTAAAATTATGTTCATGTTCCCTATAATAAGAATCAGCACTTTGCATATTATCTTTTGCTTTGCTTATCTTACTCATTATTTCATTTTCAGTTATTTCTTTATCATTTATACTAAGGACTTTCATACATTCCTTAACAAGAGTTTTTTGGTCTGAACTATCATATATTGTAAAATTCCTTTTATATCCTAACTTTTCTATTTCTCTTCTTAATATTCTTACACAAGTTGAATGGAATGTAGATATCCACATATCATTAGCCTTATCCCCTATAAGTGCATGAACCCTCTCCTGCATTTCCTTAGCAGCTTTATTTGTAAAAGTTATTGCTAATATTTTATAAGGAAAAATATTTAAATCTTCTATCATATGAGCCATTCTATGTGTTAAAACTCTAGTTTTACCAGAACCTGCTCCTGCTAAAATAAGCACAGGCCCTTCAACAGTTACTGCACCTTCATATTGTTCTTTATTTAATAAAGATTTTAAATCCAAAAGAACATCCTCCCTTCATTTTTACGACCAAATTATACATTTTAATCTAACATACAATCTATATAAAAGTTATTATAACATAGTTAATATATATTATTACCTTAATCGTTAAATTTAAAAAGTCTATTATTATATTACTTCGATATAATAACAGACTTTTTTAAATTTAATAAATCAAAACTTATACTAATATTATTTAAATTAATACATTTTTATACGCAAAAAAACGCAACCCTTGGGGCTAGGTTGCGCTTCAGCAATAAACAATAAATAAAAAGGGGGCTATTTAATTCCTTTTATTTATCCTTGCAATAATATTATAGTAAAGAAAAATTTATATTGCAAGATATTTTTGAAAAATTTCTTGCTATTTTGTATTTATATGAATGTTTTTATATCATTTTTTGATTTTTTTCGTTAAAAACCCTTTAATATAGCTAATTCCTCGTCTGTAAGCTCTCTATATTCGCCTTCCTCTAAATCTTCATCTAAAGGTAATGTACCAAACTCTGTTCTTTTTAAATATGTAACCTTTTTATCAACTGCTTCAAACATCCTTTTAACTTGATGGAACTTTCCTTCTTGAATAGTAATCATAACTTCTGAACCTTCATCTGTTGCATTTAATATTTCAAGCTTTGCTTCCTTGCAAACATAACCATCATCTAATGTTATTCCAGCTTTAAATTTATCAATATCTTTATCAGTAACCTTTTTGTCTATTTTTGCATAATAAACCTTATCAACCTTCCATTTTGGAGATATTAATCTATGATTTAATTCCCCATCATTAGTTAATAATAATAATCCAACTGTATCTTTATCTAATCTTCCTACTGGAAATGGTTCAAAAACCTGATGTTCAACTTCTAATAAGTCAATTACTGTTTCATCTCTATTATCAAAAGTTGCGGATACTACTCCATCTGGTTTATTCATCATCAAATAAATAAACTTTCTGTAGAAAATTTCTTCACCGTTAATAACAATTTTATCATTTTCAGGATCAACCTGCATTCCACTATCTTTAACTATTTCCCCATTAACTTCAACTAATCCACTTCTACAAATTTTTTTAAGTTCTTTTCTTGTACCATAACCTAAATTAGATAACACCTTATCTAGTCTTTCCATTAAAACATCTCCTTAAACTTTTATACATATGATTTCATTATTTTGCTATCTTCTACTCAATATTTTATTTAACGTATCAATGCTGAAGTTTTTATTAATCCAATAAACTAGTTCACAATACAACAAATTTCCATTCTAAATTTTATATTTTTAGATATTTTAATGAGTAGTTATTTATTATTTTACTTTATGTAGAATTACTATACAATATAAATTATTCTATATATTTATCTTATTGTTAACTATACTTAAATAATATAATTAATGTATTTCTAAAACTATCTATTTTTTAATTGTAATATAAAAAAGATGTACCATTGTTACAGTACATCTTAAATATATTAACTCCACTATTTTTAAATTATTCTTTTATAACACCTGCTCTAATACTATTTATTATTTTAACACTACCAAACTTAATTTTTTGATATGGATTTTCTATTAAAATTGCATTAATATTATGCAAACCACTTTCAGAAATATCAATTGTTAATGGAATTGTCGTTTTTTCCATTGGATTCACTTTCAAAAATAATTTATCCTCATTATTTAAGCTATTATTTATAATTTCCCAATCTTTTAAAAGAATAATAACATACTCCTTTACCTCAGAATTAGATATATTTCCAACTGTCATATATAAATTTAACTTATCCTCTTTAGTTTTAATTAGTGGTAATTGTTTTAATTCATTTTTATTTTCATGTAAAAAAATCTCTGGAATTGCTGAGTCATTATTATAAGTTAATTCAGTAAAGTTAAAACTTGGTTTATTATATTCTTCAGATTCTACCGTTAAATTAAATCTTATATATAATGTATGAAATTCTTCAGTATCTCTTCTATATTGTTCATCTAAATCGTCATTTGGTTCTTTTACAATAGCAAATATAATATCATGCAATCCCTTACTTAATTCTGGTAACTTTATTGGGATTTGAATATCTTCTTGTTTATCTAATAAAAAATTAAAGTCATTAACTAATTTATCATCAACATAAAATTCTCTTTTTTCATAATCAATAAAGGTTATTAACTTAAATTCTCTTTTTAAATCAATAAAGTTTCCTATATTTATAAATTTTTCAAACTATTCTCCACTATTCAGATAATAATTTGTATTACTATTTACTTTTCCTGACTCATCTAATAATGCAATACTTATATTAGGAACTTCTCTTGAAATAGGTAAATACCCTATATTATTCTTATCTTCAACTTTCTTAGAAAAACTATTATTATCTTGTTTTAAAAAACAACCTACAATTATCATAGTTATAAATGCTACTATTAATAACAAATATGTTCTAATTTTAAACTTCATTATATAAATCTCCTTATATTTATAAAAATAAAGTCATTAATAAATTAATGACTTTATTTTTTCTATTTAAATTTTTTTTGAGTTTCATGATAAGTTGTACTCATTCCTGCGGATTTATAAACATGATTTCCGTATGCTGTTCCCGTAGCAGAAGATGTCCCAGTATTATAACTTACTCCTGCATAACTCGAATATGATTGTTCATCTATTGCTGAACCTTGATAAGTACCATCCTTTTCATAATGTCTTGCTTTTGCTGAAATAAAATCTATCATATAACTTTTTCCAGTGTCTTTCCTAGTACAACTTGATTTAGCGATTATTCTATCAGATCTAAATTTTCCCCTTTTTTATTTTTTAATTAAATATCCAATATAGTAATATTTATCCTTAATTATATTTTATCATCTTTTTATTATTATTCAACATTTTTGTAATTTTTTTACATTTTTGTATATTTTAGTATATAAATATCTTTATTAATCCAAAAAATTCTATAAACACTAAAATTATATTCCTTTAAATATATAGATAATTTTAAAAATATAACCCCTAAGAATTATATATAAAATACAGCTCTTAGAGGCAATAAAAATAAACTATTTAACTTCAAATTCTACTATATCATAATCTTCATATGGAACATCTTTATGAAAACTTTTATCTAAAACTAATACTCTATAATCTCCATTTTTAAATGGAACAAAGGTATAATAATTTTTTCTGCTATATCCTTGTGCTAAAGCCCATTCACCATTTATCATAATATAAAATTCATAACATACTTCTTTTCCACCATTAGATGTAACTTCAAAAGTAACTTCACTTCCTATTTTAAATTCATTAGATAAAATGTGTAGTTTAGTAGAATACACAGGCATAACTTCATTAACATAAACAGAAATTTCTTTTTTACTATCGTAATCTTCTGGTGACTTTTTATTTTTAGCATAAACCACAAAAGTATATTTTCCCGGACACTTAGGCTTTATCATTATAGACTTTTCATTTACAAAGCCAGTATCCTCTACTTCATATCCATTTATTTTAGTCACAAACCTAGTTAAAACATCTTTTGTATTTTTAGCAATTACCTCAACATTGATTGCATCTCCTACCAAATAAGTTTCCTTGCTATTTAATAAAATATAATCAATATTTGCTGATATATAATCCTTTACTTCAATATATAAAGATGTAGAAGAATCATATTCCTTTGATGAAAATTCATCCTTTATTTTAATATGAATTTCATATTGTCCCGCTTCTGTTGGTATAAAATTAGTCCAATTATTTGTTCCAAAATCTATTTTTTCTTTTTCTATACCATCTTTGTATAAAATAAAACTATATAAAGGCTTAATTCCACCTTCGGTTTTAACCTTAATATTTATAGTTTCATTTACTATACATCTTCTACCCTTATCGCACTTAACATCAACAATTTTAACTGGCTTATCTCCCTTATTATAAATTTCATATTCAATAGAAGATTTATCTTCATAATCCCCATCAAATGAAATATCCTTAACCTTAAGTGTTATATTATATTTTCCTTCCTCTCTTGGTTCCCAAACAAATTCATTTCCTCTAATATATCCGCTATCTTCAGATATAGGCCCTTCTATTATATATTTATATAATAATTCTCTTCCTCCATCTACTAATGCTAATAAATCTACGCTTGTTCCAACTAATTGCGGTGATTTAATATCACTTTTAAAAGATTTAATTTCAACCTTATTATATGGATTCACATTATAAACCATAACTGCCCTGTCATCAAAAGCATTAGAAGAAAACATATCTCTTACATAACATAATAGCTTATATTCCCCCGGTAACTTTTCCTTAAAAGTAACCATATTTTTAGAAGAAAAATCTTGAATACATGTAACTTTTCCTTCCTTGCTTATCTTTAAAAACTTATATAATAAAGGTCTATTATTTTCATAATTAGTTTCTACTTTAAAAATTAATTCTTCATTAACTAACATATTATTTGTTAAACATAAAAAATTAGTTATCTCAATCTTTTCTAATTCCATAACCTCAAATTTTATAGTTTTAAATTCATCAACATTTCTTTCAGAATCTACCTTTTTGCATTCTATTAATATTTCTATATTACCAGCTTTAGTTGCTGTAAAAACAAATTCATTTTCTGTAGTATAATCTCTTAAAAGCTCCCAATCGTTTTCGCCCTTTATCCAAAATCTATATAATACTAAATCTTGATTTGCTACAACACTTATATGTAACTTTTCTCCAACATTTATTTTACTTTTATTTATTTCAACATCTGCAATTAAATTTACATTTTCTACTATTTCATATTCTGATCTCCCCAGATAATCATATGCATTCTTACAATTAATTGATTTACCTTGAACCATTATCATATATTTTCCTGGTTTAGTTGGTTTCCATGTACAAATATTACTTTTTGAAAAGTCTTGTATCGGTTTCCATATTCCCTCAATACCTTCCATAAACTTATATTCTACATCATCATTTTCCTCTAATGTTACAGCAATATTTATATTTTTATTTAAATCAGCAGGACTTTTATTGTCAAAATCAATTAAAAGCTCTTTCATTTCTCTCCACCTCGCCATATTATATACTTAAACCCATAATTCTTTACATAATTTTCTATTTTAATTATACTATTTCCTCTTTAAAATAAAAACTGAAATTTGTCTAATATCTAAAAAAAAAAGAACAAACTATAGATATTTTTCTACAGTTTATTCTATATTTTTATCTTGCGTCAAATATAAATATGCTTTTATACAAATAATTAACTATTATTATATAATTAAAGCTATAATAATAAAATTATATATAATAATAGAGATACCTAAAAAGGTATCTCTATTATGTAATCTTTATTTTTAAATGTAACTATTTTAATCTTGACTCTAATTCACTCTTTAATTCTTCATAACCTGGTTTACCAAGTAAAGCAAACATATTCTTTTTGTATGCTTCAACTCCTGGTTGGTCAAATGGATTTATTCCTAATAAATATCCACTAATTCCACAAGCTTTTTCAAAGAAGTAAACTAATTGTCCAAAGTAGTATGGATTTAATTCTGGAATGTTTAATACCATATTTGGTACTCCACCATCATTATGAGCTAATAAAGTTCCTTGGAATGCTTTCTTGTTAACAAAATCAACTGTTTTTCCAGCTAAGAAGTTTAATCCATCAGCATCATTTTCAGAAGATTCTATAACTATTTCCTTAGAAACTTTTTCTACATTAAGAACAGTTTCAAACATTATTCTATTACCATCTTGGATGAATTGTCCCATTGAATGTAAGTCAGTTGAAAAGTCAACTGCAGCTGGGAATATACCCTTTTGATCCTTACCTTCAGATTCTCCATATAATTGCTTCCACCATTCATTGAAATAGTGTAAAGATGGTTCATAGTTAACTAATACTTCTATAGCTTTACCTTTATTGTATAAAGCATTTCTCATAGCAGCATATTGATAACAAGGGTTTTCTTTTAGTGAAGGATTAGAATAAATTTCTCTTGCATCAGCAGCACCTTGCATTATTTCTTCAATGTTTATTCCAGCAGTTGCAATTGGTAATAATCCAACAGCAGTTAAAACTGAGAATCTTCCTCCAACGTTATCTGGAACAACAAAAGTTTCATAACCCATTTGGTCTGCTAATCCTTTTAAAGCCCCTCTTTCTTTATCTGTAGTAGCAAATATTCTTTCTCTTGCTCCTTCAATTCCATATTTCTTTTCCATGAAATCTTTAAATAATCTAAATGCTATTGCAGGTTCAGTTGTAGTACCTGACTTAGAGATAACGTTAACAGATACATCTACACCTTCGATAGCTTCAAATAATTCTGTTATATATGTTGAGCTGATATTATTTCCAACAAAGAATACTTTTGGAGCTTTTCTCTTATCTCTTGGTAACATATTATAAAAATTATTTGTTAACATTTCTATAGCAGCTCTCGCTCCAAGATATGAACCACCTATACCTATAACGATTAAAACATCTGAATTTGATTGAATTTTCTTAGCAGCAGCTTGAATTCTTGCAAATTCTTCCTTATCATAATCAACAGGTAAATTAAGCCATCCTAAAAAGTCATTTCCAGCACCAGTACCCTCATGAACTGTATCATGAGCAAATTTAACTAAACCTTCCATCTTATCTAATTCAGATAAAGATGCGTATGGTTGAACTTTTGATAAATCTAAACTTAAACCATTTCTCATTTCTATACCTCCGAATAATATGATATTGTTAACATTATTTATTATAGCACAAATTTTCTTACAATAACAATTTTAATGTAAACTATATCTATACATTTATCAAATTATTCTTCAATTCCCTTAATTACTTCTTTAATTTTTTCTTCATTTAAAGCCTTAGCTTTTCCTATACTTCCATCAAGCTTATCCCATACATAATTATGCACTTCTACACCGTTAGAAAAGTCTTTATTCGCCCATTTTTCTAATTCATTTGCAAGGTAATCATCATTTCCCTTTAAGTCATTAATAATTTTATTAACAGCCTCCTTAGTGATTTCAGCTTTTCCCCAAACTTGACCATCATTTGCTATTATTATAGTATTAGCCATGTGATGAACTTTTTCATAATATTCTCTTATGTCTATAGATGCCACTTGATTATCTTGATTTTCTACAGCTTCATTTTCCGAATCAATATTTTTATCTTCATTAATTTCACTTACTTTATTAAACGCAAAATTGACAATTTCATATCCATTGCTCCATAATACCAATACTGTTGATAGAGAAGTTATTAATACAACTAGTATAACAATTAACTTTTTACTACTAAACTTTTCTTTATCATAATCTTCTTCATATAAATCATCATTATATCCAGTATCATCTTCTACTAACCCTCTTAATATTTCATTATCATCTAGCAATTTTGAAATGTCATTATTTTCCTGTATAACATCATCTTCCTTTGCTTCATCAGATTTATCATCTAAACTATTATCCTTCTTATTATCATTATTATACTGATTAATTTCTAGCTTATCACGTCTAATAGTTTCATTTAATCTCTCTCTAAGCCCTTTTCCCATAAATGAATTCCTCCCATTTTAAACCTAATTACATTACAATTATACCATATTGTTACATTCATGGTTATTAAAAACATATCTTTTATATTAACTTTTTTATTTTACCATATTCTTCAAATTTTCAATTTTACCTTTTATCTCATTTATATATTCCTCAAAGGTTAATCCCCTATTCATTATTTCCATTGCAGCTTCTTCATTACCAATATATCTAAAATGCCAAGGTTCATAATTATATCCTGTAATATCTTCTTTACCTTTTAAATATCTTAGTATAAAACCATATTTATAACAATTTTCATTAAGCCATTTAAATGCCCTTGTATTTTCAAAACCTTCATCTAATACAGAGTATTCATCACTTAAAATATCTATAGCTAATCCCGTTTGGTGTTCTGAAGCACCAGCCTCTGCTGTATATGAGCGTGTTTGAGCCTCTCCCTCTCTCATCATTCTAGTATCATATAATCTTCTTTGCATATCATAACTTCTATAACCTGATACACCAATTAAAGAAATTCCATCTTCCATTGCCGCATTAAACATTCTGTTTAACGCTTCTGATGCTGTACTCTCTAAATTATCATCTTCTGCATAATTTAAAAACCTTGAACTAATTTCTATTAAATTATCTGGAACATAATTTTCAGATAATCTATTTTCCCTATTAATTAAAATAAAGTATTGATTATTTAACATACCTTCCAGCCTCTGTATTTCTATATAATTACTTTCTTGAGTTTTATTTTCTAAGTTTTCATGCTCCGTATTAGAAAGTAAAACCTCTCTACTTTCTATAGCAACATTTTCTTTATCCTTTTTTATAATTTCTTTTCTACTATTTATCAAACCACCTGAAACAGCAACTACTATAGATAATTCAATTGCTAACATAGCACCAGAATTTTTAAAAATATTATTCATAACATTCTCCTTAACATCTTAAGAGCTGTATCATATTGAAAGTTTTTAATTCATTATAAATAAATCCATCTTTATTCATACTGAATTTTTATTAATACAGTTTACAAAAAAACTATATTGATACAGTTCCGATAATAATATTCAAAATTTATTATAATACTTTATGAATTTTTTTCCAATATTCTATTGATTTTTACTTTTACGTGTTAATTATTACTCATATAATTATAATAACATTTATTATAAACCTATAATAAAAAAAACGCTACACCCCTGAAAAACAGGCATGTAGCATTTTTTTATTATTCAAATTCAATAGTTGCTGGTGGTTTTCCTGTACAATCGTACATTACTCTATTAACTCCATTAACTTCATTTACTATTCTAGTTGTTACTTTTCCAAGAACTTCCCATGGAAGATCAGCACTTTCTGCTGTCATAAAATCACTTGTAGTTACTGCTCTTAAAGCAATTGCATAGTCATAAGTTCTTTCATCTCCCATAACTCCAACTGATCTCATATTAGTTAAAGCTGCAAAATATTGACCTATAGATTTATCTAATCCAGCTTTTGCAATTTCTTCTCTATAAATTGCATCTGCATCTTGAACTATTCTTACCTTTTCAGCAGTTACTTCGCCAATTATTCTAATACCAAGTCCTGGTCCTGGGAATGGTTGTCTGTATACTAATTTTTCTGGTATTCCAAGTTCTAAGCCTGCTTTTCTAACTTCATCTTTAAATAATAATCTTAATGGCTCAATTATTTCCTTAAAATCAACATAATCAGGAAGTCCCCCAACATTATGATGAGATTTAATAACAGCAGAATCACCTAATCCACTTTCAATTATATCTGGATAAATTGTACCTTGAACTAAGAAATCTACAGCTCCAATTTTCTTAGCCTCTTCTTCAAATACTCTTATAAATTCTTCACCTATTATTTTTCTCTTAGTTTCTGGATCCTCTACTCCTGCTAATTTTTCATAGAATCTTTCTTGAGCATTTACTCTTATAAAGTTTAAGTCATATTGTCCTTCTGGACCAAAAATAGCTTCTACTTCATCACCTTCATCTTTTCTAAGTAACCCGTGGTCAACAAATACACAAGTTAATTGCTTTCCAATTGCCTTAGATAAAAGTACAGCTGCAACAGATGAATCAACTCCACCTGATAATGCACATAAAGCTTTACCATTTCCAACCTTTTCTCTTATTTCTTCAATTGTCTTTTCAACAAATGAATCCATCTTCCAGTCCCCTGAACAATTACAAATGTTATAAACGAAATTTGATAACATCTTAGTTCCTTCTACACTATGCATAACTTCTGGATGGAATTGAACTGCATAAAGCTTCTTGTCTTCACATTCCATAGCCGCTACTGGACAAACTGGTGTGTTACCTATTATTTTAAATCCTTCTGGGGATTTTTCTATGTAATCAGTGTGGCTCATCCAACAAATTGTTGTTTCATGAACATCTTTAAATAATTTTGATTCATTATCAACCTTTACTACAGTTTTACCATATTCACTTACTGGAGCAGTAGAAACCTTTCCTCCAAGAACATGAGCCATAAGTTGTGAACCATAACAAATACCAAGTACAGGTATTCCTAATTCAAATACTTCTTTATCACATAAAGGAGAATTTTCACCATAAACACTGTTTGGTCCACCTGTAAAGATAATTCCCTTTGGATTCATTTCTTTTATTTTTTCAACACTTAAATTATAAGGATGAACCTCACAATATACATTGCATTCTCTAACTCTTCTTGCAATTAATTGATTATATTGACCACCAAAGTCAAGCACTAATACTAATTCTCTATTCATTAGAATCCTCCCTATGTTTTTTCTTTAATTATCTCTCATATTTATATTTTTTTCAACAAAATAGAATTATCTTTATATGTAAACTCCCAACCTAAAGATAAGGAGTTTTTTTATGTAATTGATAATAGCTAAGATTTAATTAATAATAATCTTAACTATTATCTTTTATAATATTCTTTAATTAAAACTATTACTCCCTAACGCTATAGTTTGGAGCTTCTTTAGTAATGTTTATATCATGTGGATGACTTTCTCTTATTCCTGATGCAGTTTGAACAACAAATCCTGCATTTTCAAATAAGTCTTCTAAAGTTTTAGCACCAAGGTATCCCATACCTGATCTTATTCCACCAATTAATTGATATAAGGTATCTGCAACTACACCCTTATAAGCAACTCTTCCTTCAACACCCTCTGGAACAAACTTCTTAGTTCCATTTTGGAAGTATCTATCAGATGAACCTTTTTCCATAGCCCCTAAAGAACCCATTCCTCTATAAACCTTATAACTTCTTCCTTGATATATTTCCATTTCTCCCGGTGCTTCTTCACATCCTGCAAGCATTGATCCCATCATACATGCACATGCTCCACCTGCTAATGCTTTTACTATATCACCAGAATACTTAAGTCCTCCATCAGCTATTACCGGCACTCCATATTTTCTACCTTCTTCTGCACAATCCATAACTGCAGTTAATTGAGGAACACCTACCCCTGCAACTATTCTTGTAGTACAAATAGAACCAGGTCCAATACCAACTTTAACACAATCAGCTCCTGCTTCTATTAAATCTCTTGTAGCTTCTGCTGTTGCAACATTACCAGCAATTATTTGAAGATTAGGATACTTAGCTTTTATCTTCTTAACTCCTTCAATAACTCCCTTTGAATGTCCATGTGCTGTGTCTAATGTAATAACGTCAACTTGTGCTTTAACTAAAGCATCTACCCTATCCATCATATCATTAGTTATACCAACTGATGCTCCACAAAGAAGTCTTCCTCTTGAATCCTTTGCCGCATTTGGATATGCTCTAACCTTTTCAATATCCTTTATTGTTATAAGACCTTTTAAGTTATTATTTCCATCAACTAAAGGTAACTTTTCTATTTTATGATTTTTTAATATTTCTAAGGCTTCGTCTAATGTAGTTCCTTCTGGAGCTGTTACCAAAGGACTTTTTGTCATTACATCAGAAACCATCTTATCGTAATTTGTTTCAAAAACTATGTCTCTATTAGTTATTATACCTACTAATTGAGTTCCTCTTGTTACTGGAACTCCTGATATTCTATATTGAGCCATTAATTCTAATGCTTCTCTTACAGTATGGTCTTCATTTAAGAATATTGGGTCTGTAATTACTCCATTTTCTTGTCTTTTAACTCTATCAACTTCTTTTGCTTGATCTTCTATTGGCATGTTTTTATGGATAATTCCAATTCCACCTTCTCTAGCCATAGCTATAGCCATCTTTGATTCAGTTACTGTATCCATACTTGCACTCATTAATGGTATGTTTAATGTTATTGTTCTTGTTAACTTAGTTTTTAAACTAACTTGGTGTGGTAAAACCTCTGATTTGTTTGGTACTAATAATACATCATCAAATGTGTATGCTGTTTTTAATATTCTTGCCATACTAATCGCTCCTATCATTATTATTTTTGTTTTATGTATATTAAACTGAACTATTATTTAGTTATATTATTAATAAATAAAAAAAATAAGCATATTAATTTTCACATCTATAAGTGAACATTAATATGCCTTTATCCTATAAAACATTCGTATTTAGGCAAGATATATCAAATTCACTCATAGATGAAAATTTAAGGTTTTCAGTAGAAACACCCTGCCATATTCAGGGTTTATATGAGTTATTTTATTATTCGTGTTTTTTTGCTTTTTATTATTATATTTTATGTTACACGAATTGTCAATATAATAAATATCATAATAAAATAATACTATTATATTATTTTAAAATAAAAATCTATTAAAATTTCTCCAAACAAAAAAGAACTTATCGCTCCAATTGCTAAGTAAGGCCCAAATGCAATTTCTGATTTTTTATCTTTAAGTTTAAAAACTAGAATTGCAATTGCTACAATTCCACCTAAAATTATTGATAAAAATAAAGTTACTATAATTCCTTTAAATCCTAAAAACAAACCACAAATTAAAGCTATATCAATATCTCCTTCGCCCATGCCACGAGTTAAAATTACTATAAGATAAATAACTCCAAATCCTATAAAAGCTCCAATCATATAATTTATTGGTATCGTTTTAGTTTCAATCCATTCTAAAATAGCAAAGCCAATTCCAGATATAACTCCGAATACAATAGTTGAATTATATACATACTTAGTTTTGAAATCAATAAAAGCTATCACTATTAATAATGAAGATAATAAACAAAATTTAAATAAATTCAAAGTAAATCCATATTTTATATAAACCATAACATATAAAAATGCATTTAAAATTTCAACTATTGGATATTGGATGGATATTTTTTCTTTGCAACTTCTGCATTTTCCACCCAAAAATATATAACTTAAAACAGGTATTAAATCCTTAGGTTTTAAATTATATCCACAGTTTGTACAATGTGAAGGTGGAAATGATATTGATTCTCCTCTAGCAATTCTATAAATGCAAACATTTAAAAAACTACCTATTAATAGACCCATTAATATTATTAAAGCTATATACATATAATTTCCCCACATATTCAAAGCATATATTAAAACACTTATTTTTTATTAATATAATTATTTTATCACTCTCGTAATGTTTTTTCTATAATAATTACGATTTTAGTAATATTTTACAAAAAATTAATATTTTTTGTATTTCTTTAATTTTTTATTTTAATTATCTACAAAAAATATAACATAATAGAATAAACTATTATGTTATATTTTAAAATTCTATAATATTATAAACATTGAAATATAATCAATCTCTAAAAAACTTTGTTTTTAATAGATTAGTACATTCCGTCCATTCCACCCATTCCTGGTGCTCCTGGCATTGGAGTTTCTTTTTGAGGAATATCAACAACAGCTGCTTCTGTTGTTAAGAATGTTGATGCTACAGATGCTGCATTTTGAAGTGCACTTCTTGTAACTTTAGTTGGATCAACTATTCCAACTTTAATCATATTTACATATTCATCATGTAAAGCATCATATCCGATTCCTGCTTCAGAATTTTTAATTCTTTCTATTATTACAGAACCTTCAACTCCTGAGTTAGTAGCTATTTGTCTCATTGGCTCTTCTAATGCTCTAACTATAATATTTATACCAACTTGTGTATCAGAAACATCTGATTTTAATTCTGCAACCTTATTAATTACATTAATATATGCAGTTCCACCACCTGGTACTATACCTTCTTCAACAGCAGCCTTAGTTGCAGCTAAAGCATCTTCGATTCTAAGTTTTCTTTCTTTAAGTTCTGTTTCTGTAGCAGCACCAACTTTTATTACTGCAACTCCACCTGAAAGCTTAGCTAATCTTTCTTGTAATTTTTCTTTATCAAATTCAGAAGTTGTTTCTTCTATTTGACTCTTTATTTGATTAATTCTTTCTTTGATAGAATTACTATCTCCCTTACCATTTACAATAGTAGTATTATCCTTAGTTATTTTAACACTTTCTGCTTGACCTAACATGTCTAAAGTAGTTTCTTTTAAGTCTCTTCCTAACTCTTCAGAAATTACTTGACCACCTGTTAAGATAGCAATATCTTGAAGCATTTCTTTTCTTCTATCACCAAATCCAGGAGCTTTAACAGCAACACAATTAAATGTTCCTCTTAATTTATTAACTACTAATGTAGCCATTGCTTCCCCTTCAATGTCTTCTGCAATTATTAATAACTTCTTACCTGTTTGAACTATTTGTTCTAATACTGGTAATATCTCTTGTATGTTTGTAATTTTCTTATCTGTTATTAATATAAGTGGATTATCTAATAATGCTTCCATTTTTTCTGTATCTGTTACCATGTAAGCAGAAACATATCCTCTGTCAAATTGCATACCTTCAACAACATCTAATTCAGTTCCCATTGACTTAGATTCTTCAACAGTAATAACACCTTCGTTACCTACTTTTTCCATGGCATCTGAAATAAGCTTACCTATTTCATCATCAGCTGCTGAAATAGCTGCAACTCTAGCTATATCTTCTTTACCACTAACTGGCTTAGATATTTCTAATATTTCTTTAACTGCTGTTTCTACAGCTAATTTTATACCGTTTCTAAGTAACATTGGATTTGCCCCAGCTGTTACATTTTTTAATCCTTCTCTTATAATAGCTTGAGCTAAAAGAGTAGCAGTAGTAGTACCATCTCCTGCAACGTCATTAGTTTTTGTTGCAACTTCCTTTACTAATTGTGCTCCCATATTTTCGTATGGATCTTCTAATTCTATTTCTCTTGCAATTGAAACACCATCATTAGTTATAAGTGGTGAACCAAATTTTTTATCTAAAACTACATTTCTTCCCTTAGGCCCTAAAGTTACCTTAACTGTATCTGCTAATTTATCAACACCAACTTGCATTGCTCTTCTAGCTTCTTCACCAAATTGAATCATTTTTGCCATAATATTTTACCTCCCAACTATTCTACTATTGCTAATATATCGTCTTGTTTTAAAATTATATATTCTTTACCATTAACTTTTACATCTGTTCCTGCATATTTAGAATATAACACCTTATCTCCAACTTTTACATCAACAGGAACTCTCTTTCCTTCTACTATTGCTCCTGGCCCTATAGCAACAACCTTTGCTTCTTGTGGTTGTTCCTTTGCTGTTCCTGTTAAAAGTATTCCACTTTTTGTAGTTGTTTCAGCTTCTAATTTTTGTATTACTACTCTATCACCTAATGGTTTTATATTCATAAATAAACCCTCCTATATTTTCTTTATTAGCACTCACTCAATCAGAGTGCTAATATCTTTATATTTATAATATAATTTTACTTGTAATCTTTCAACAATTACTTTCTATATTATTACCCTACTAAGGGCAAATATTACTAATTATTTTGATTTAATTTAATATTGCTTTAATTTTCATTAAATTTCTAAAAATTTTAAATGACAATAAAATTTTATCTTTCTAAATTAACATCCTTAAACTTTTCAAGAGTTTCATTTTTAAGAACTGCTTTAATAGTTGTTCCATTATTTATTTTAGCAAATGCTACCTTTGCTCTAAGTGGTGGTACTATTGTACCTGCACCATTAATGCATCCACCTTCACACATCATACCTTCAATAAAGTTTCCTGGTAATTTACCCATCTTAGCAAGCATCATTGTCTTTTTGCAATCTAATCCTGATGCTTGAACTGGTTTAAATTCAACTTCTACTCCTGAATCTTGAACGTAATTTTTAATAGCAGCTGTTAATCCACCTGCTACACCAAATCCTCTTCCAAAAACAGATGCATCATTAACGTTTTCTTCTTCACATTCGAATGGATTAACTTCAAAAGCTTCAAATAATGCAAGCAACTCTTCAAAAGTTAACACATAATCAACAGCATCAGCTATTCCGATTCTAACTGCTTCTCCCTTTTTAGCAGTACAAGGCCCTATAAATACAACCTTTGCCTCTGGATCGTTTTTCTTTATAAATCTAGCAGTAGCAATCATTGGAGATACTGTTCCTGAAATTCTTTCCTTTTCTGTTGGATTAACCTTTTCAATGAAATTTAAAAATCCTGGGCAACAAGAATTTGTCATGTACTTATCTCCTTTTTTCATTCTTTCTACAAATTCATTTGCCTCATTAACTGTAACAGCATCAGCTCCTAATGCCGCTTCTATCATATCTTCAAATCCAAGTGCCTTTATAGCATTTCTAACCTTTCCATAGTTCATAGTAGGTCCAAATTGCCCTGTAATTGCAGGGGCAACTACTGCATACATCTTTCTTTTCCTTCCAAGCCTTTTAGCAACTGGAACTATCAAGCTTTTATCTGAGATAGCTCCAAAAGGACATGACCTCATACAGGAACCACAATTAACACATATTTGTTCTTTAATCATAGCTCTTCTATCGTTTGGATTTATATCCAAAGCTCCAGTTGGACACGCTCTTTTACATGGTCTCATAACTTCAGATATTGCATCATAAGGACATGCTTTTTTACATCCACCACATTCTTTGCATAACTCTTGATTTATATACGCTCTTCCATTAACAATTGTTATAGCACCAAAATTACATGCTTCTTTACATCTATGTGCAATACAATTTCTACAAGAATCTGTTACATTAAACTTATTTATAGGACATCTATCACATGCAGCTTCTATTACATAAATAATTTGTTCATCTGGCCTAATATCTATTAATGATTCTTCTGCATTATCTCCATTAGCTAAGTATCCAGCGGCAAGTTTTGCCCTTTCTAAAACTATAGCCCTCTCTTTGTAAACGCAACATCTGTATTGTGCTACATCTCCCTTAATAACTTCATATGGAACCTTCTCAATACTTTCTAAGGTAATATTATCTTCTTTAGCAAGTCTTGCAACTTCTGTTAATACCTCATGCTTTAATTTTTTAAGCTGAGTTTCAAACTTAAACATATCACCACTCCCTTATAATATGTGCAATCTTAATTATACAATATTTTCCTATTTATAATCTACCTTTTCATAATTTTCTGATAATTATATTTATCCAATTTATTTTACATTATATTACAAATTAAATTACTATAAAATAAGCCATATTATATTTGAAGTTTTTAATTCAATATAATATGGCTTATTTGATTAACATACTATGTTAAGTTCTATTTCGATACAGGATTTTTTATATTATTTTTAGTAAATTTTATTTTCGTTTTTTATTATAAAATCAACTACAGCATCTTTAATACTTTCTATTAACTCAAAATCAACTATATTCATGTTATCTTCTTCAGTATGAACAATTCCATGAATTCCATCTTGCCCAATTACTAATGATGCATCATGCCCTTTTCTAAATGACATATGATCACTACTGCCTATAATTTTACCTTCTTTATTTCTAGCATATGGAACCATCTCATAATCAACTTTATCTTCATCTAGTATTTTTATAAAGTCATTATACAATTCTTCACATGAAGGATCTATGTCTTTAACTGCCAGCCCCTCATCTCCCTTTATACCAACACAATCAATATTTATATTATACCAATCTTCATAATTATCTTTAAAATCTGCAACAAACTTTGAGCTTCCTATTAATCCTAATTCTTCTGCATTAAAAGATGCAAAAATTATATCATGTTCTGGTTTATTATCTTTATAATGTTTAACTAAATCCTTAGCTGATTCAAGTAATACAGATACACCTGATGCATTATCAATAGCACCTTCAATTTTTTTAACTTTTATTTTTGGTGATTGATTTTCAGTTGATGTATCTTCTATCTTTTCTCTTACAGTAACATGGTCTAAATGAGCTGATATTACAACTGCCTTACTAGAATCTTTTCCCTTTATTACTCCAATAACATTATTTACAGTGTTATTATTTTCTTCATTAGGATTAAATATTGCTCTCATTTCTTTATTTAAATAAACTTCATGATAAAAACTACCATTATTAAATGGCTCTAATCCTATTGCTTCAAAATAATCTTTTATAAATTCTGCTGATTTAGTATTTTCATCAGTTCCAACAACTCTTGATAAATATTCATCTGATGTAAGTTCCCTCATTATACCTTCTATATTTAAATTTTCAGGATTTACTTTCTCTTCAATTATAGATTTACTAGATACATTTTTATCTATTATTTCATTACAACCTGTAAATAATAAATTTAAAACTAATACACTTGATATAATAGATATTAATTTATTTCTTAACTTCATAATAACCTCCCCTAAACTTTAAATCTCTATTCCTTTTCACCTTATATTTCCCATAATCAGTTAAATATATTCTAAAAATAAAAAATACACAACAATAAGTTATCTTAGACTATTGTTGTGTATTTATTTTATAAACTAATAAAATTGTTTTTGTAAACTTGGCTATTCTACTTTAATATTATTTTCTCTTGCATAATAAAATAAATATTGTTGTGCAAGTCCTGCAAGTTCTCCAAACTTTTCTCTACCGAAAACTCTTATTTTATTTAATGATACATCTGGTGCTAAATAAAAATGAATCATAGCTCTTTTTATCCAAACATCAACTGGAAAGGCTGAATGTTTACCCATTGAAAATAACATTATACAATCTGCAACCTTAGCTCCTACCCCCATAAAGTTTTGAAGTGCTTTATGACATTCATCAACAGGTAATGATTTTATATAATCTAAATCAAATTGTTTAAGTTCCTCGTCTAAAGTACCATTACTTTTAGCCTCAATAACAGCATTAACCTTTGATATTGTATCTACTATATATTTACTTCTAAAAGATGCACCGGTTTCCTTTATTTCTTCTAAGCTTACATCTTTTAATTGATTAGGAGTTGGAAAAGCATAATATGTATTTCCCTTATACTCAATTTTATCTCCCCATCTTTCCGATATTTTTTTAATAGTCTTCATTATTGAAGGTATACTATTTCTTGCAGATATTATAAAACTTATTAAAATTTCAAATGGGTCTTGGTTTAATATTCTTATTCCATAACCAAACTCAACACTTTTCTTTAAAAGTTCATCTTTTGATAATTCTATCTTTACTTCTTCATAATTAACATTTAAATCAAAATAGTCTTTCCATATTTCATTAAAATCATTAATATTAGTATTAAGTATAGTTACCGTAGAACCTTCTTGAATTATTTCTATAACTCTTCTGTATGCAACAACTATATAATTTGTATCAGTAATTCTTTCCCATCTAAAACATTGACCACATTCTAATATTTGTTTTATGTTAAAATCTTTAACATTTTCTAATACTATTGAATTTTCTTTTTCTATTATATTTGTATAATTCATTTTTTCACCCTTCTATATAAATTTCTTTCTTATATTACTTCTTATAATTTACAACTCTATTATTTCAAAACAATTGCTTTTATATTCTATTAATTGGGTATATGTTTTTATATTCTTCGATTATTTCTTCTAAGACTTCAGCTGATGCTCTCATAATTTTAGAACATCTTGTTTCACTTTCGTAATAATTACCTTTTAAAGTAATACAATCTAAAGCATTCATCTTATTGTTAAATTTTATCAAAAAGTTTGAAGTCATTTCCCTTACATGTGGACTTTTATGACCTCTTTCATTGGTAAACATTATTCCTAAAGCAGCTACTGCCCCTGTTGCGGCACCACAAACACTTCCTATTGTCATACCACCACCAAATGCTGACATTGTCATTAGTGTTTCTTTAGGAATATTTAAATCATATACTTCATTTACAGCTTTAACAATACATTCTGCACAATTTAAATCGTATTTTTTATCATAATATTTCATTATAGTTTCTACTAGCATTTAATAATTTTCTCCCTTTAGTAAAATTTTTATTCTCATTATAACACAAAATAATAAGAGGTAACTACTTACATAATAGTTACCTCTTATTTTTAATTAAGCTTTATAGTTATAGAATCCTCTTCCAGACTTTCTACCTAACCATCCTGCTCTAACATATTTTCTTAAAGTGCTACTAGCTCTATATTTATTATCACCTGTTTCATTATATAAAACATCCATTATAGCTAAACAAACATCTAATCCAATTAAGTCCCCAAGTGCTAAAGGTCCCATTGGGTGGTTTGCACCAAATTTCATAGCTGTATCTATATCTTCAACTGATGCAATTCCTTCTTGAAGTATAAAGGAAGCTTCATTTATCATTGGAATAAGTATTCTATTAACTACAAATCCCGGTGCTTCTTTAACTTCTACTGGTTCTTTACCAATTTCTAAAGATAAATTTTTAACAGCATCAAAAGTTTCTTGTGAAGTTGCCATACCTCTTATAATTTCAACAAGCTTCATTACTGGAGCTGGGTTAAAAAAGTGCATTCCTATAACTTTATCTGGTCTGCTTGTTGCTGAAGCAACTTCTGTTATAGATAAAGAAGATGTATTTGAAGCTAAAATAGTTTCTTTTTTGCAAATTCCATCTAACTCTGCAAATATTTCTTTTTTAATCTTCATATTTTCAATTGCTGCTTCAACAACTAAGTCGCAATCAGCAGCTAAGTTCATATCAGTTGTTCCTGAAATTCTAGATAATATTTCTTCCTTAGTTTCTTCTGTCATTTTTCCCTTAGAAACTAATTTAGATAAGTTTTTATTTATTCCAGAAAGTCCTCTTTGAACAAATTCATCTTTAATATCTCTAACTATTACTTCATATCCCTTTTGAGCAAAAACCTGAACTATTCCAGACCCCATAGTTCCTGCACCTAAAACAAAAATCTTTTCCATGAATAACCTCTCCTTTTTACCACTAAATTCTACAAACTAATTTTTCTTCAGACTCACTATCCTCTTTTAGTTTATTTATCATTTCTGGTATAACTTTATTTAAATCTCCAACTATTGCATAATCTGCAACTTTCATAATTGGAGCTGTTTCATCTTTATTAATAGCTATTATCATATCTGATTCTTGCATACCTGCAACGTGTTGAATTGCTCCTGAGATACCACAAGCAATATAAATTGTTGGTCTTACAGTTTTACCTGTTTGTCCAACTTGATAATCTCTTTCTATCCAACCCTTATCTACAGCACCTCTTGATGCTCCAACAACTCCGCCTAAAGCAGTTGCTAGTTCTTGAAGTAATGCAAAATTTTCTTTACTTCCAACACCTCTACCACCTGAAACTATAACTTTAGCTTCTCCAATATCAACAATATCTTTATTAGCCTTAACTACTTCTAAAACAGTAGTTCTAATATCTGAAGGTTTTAAATTAACATTAACTTTTTCTATATTATAATTTTCTTTCTTTTCTGTTAACTTTGAAAATACTCCCGGTCTTACAGTTGCCATTTGTGGTCTGTGGTTTGGACAAGCAATTGTTGCCATTAAGTTGCCTCCAAAAGCAGGTCTTGTTGCAAGTAAATCACCATTAGTAACATCAACTTCTAATGATGTACAATCAGCAGTTAATCCTGTTGAAAGTCTAGCAGCAACTCTTGGTCCTAAATCTCTACCTATAAAAGTAGCACCAATAAATAGTATACCCGGTTTTCTTTCATTTGCTAAATCACAAAGAACCTTTGTATATCCATCTGTTGTATAATTTTCTAAATACTCATTTTCAGCTACTAATATATTATCAGCACCATTTTCACCTAAAATTTCAGCTAGGCAAGATACATTATTCCCTAATAATACAGCAGTAAGACTAACACCTAATTCATCTGCTAATCTTCTACCTTCTCCTAATATTTCTAAAGAAACCTTTTGCAATTCACCATTTCTTTGTTCAGCAAATACCCAAACTCCATTATATTCTGATATATTCATCTTAAAAATCCTCCCTAATTATATTAGATGTAGTGCTTTTCTTTTAATTTTCCTAATACATATAATGCAGCTTCTTTAGCTGGCTCTTTTACCATTTCTCCTGCACCTTTAGTTTCTTTAGTCATTGATTTTTTTACCTTAGTTGGAGAACCTTTCAACCCTAACTCATCTGATTCTAAATCTATATCAGCTGAAGTCATAACTTTAACTTCCTTTTCTACAGTGTCAAATATATATTGAACATTCATATATCTAGGATGATTTAATTCTTCAATTGCAGTTAAAAGCACAGGAGTTTGAACCTTAATTAATTCATATCCATCTTCTAATGCTCTATTAACTATTAATCCATTTTCAGTAACCTCTACTCCTTGTACATAAGTTACTTGTGGTATGTTTAAATGTTCAGCTATTTCAGGACCAACCTGTGCAGTATCACCATCTATAGCTTGTCTTCCACCAAATATTATATCGTAATCTAAATTTTTAATTGCTGCTGCAATTGTTTTTGAAGTTGCTAAGGTATCAGCACCACCAAATGCTCTATCAGTTAAAAGAATTGCTTCATCAGCTCCCATACATAAAGCTTCTCTTAAAGCATTTTTTGCTTGAGGAGGTCCCATACTAATTACAGTCACATGTGCTCCATAATTATCTTTTAATTGTAACGCTGCTTCTAAGGCATGTTTATCCTCTGGATTTATTATCGAAGGAACACCATCTCTTATAAGAGTTCCTGTTTTTGGATCAATTTTTACAACAGTTGTATCTGGTACTTGCTTTAAACAAACTACTATCTTCATTATTAAATCCTCCTATTATCTTAATGCTGCGCCTGCAATAACCATTTTTTGAACTTCTGAAGTTCCTTCATAAATTTCAGTTATCTTAGCATCTCTCATCATTCTTTCAACTGGATACTCCTTAGTATATCCGTAACCACCATGAATTTGTACAGCTTTAGTTGTTACATCCATAGCAACTTCTGCTGCAAATAATTTTGCTTTAGCAGCATTTACTGAATACGGAAGCTTATTTTGTTTAAGCCATGCAGCCTTATATACTAAAAGTTTTGCCGCTTCAATTTTTGTTTCCATTTCTGCAATCATCCATTGTAATCCTTGGAATGCTGATAAAGGCTTACCAAATTGCTTTCTTTCTTTCATATACTTAACAGCTTCTTCATAAGCCCCTTCTGCAATTCCTAATGCTTGAGCTGCAATACCAATTCTTCCTCCATCAAGAGTCTTCATCGCTATTCCAAATCCTTTACCTTCTTTTCCAATTAGGTTTTCCTTTGGAACTATACAATTTTCAAATATAAGCTCAGTTGTAGAAGATGCTCTAATTCCTAACTTTTCTTCTCTTTTACCAATTGAAAATCCTTTAAATCCTTTTTCAACTATAAAAGCAGATATTCCTCTAGTTCCCTTTGACTTATCAGTCATAGCAAATACTACAAAAGTGTCTGCAACACCACCATTTGTAATAAATATTTTAGAACCATTTAAAATATAATTATCTCCATCTAATATAGCTGTAGTTTGTTGTCCTGCCGCATCTGTACCTGCACCTGGTTCAGTTAAACCAAAGGCACCAATCTTTTCTCCTTTTGCAAGTGGAACTAAATATTTTTCTTTTTGCTCTGGAGTTCCATTTTCATATATTAATGAAGCACAAAGTGATGTATGACAAGAAACTATAACTCCTGTTGTTGCACAAGCTTTTGATAGTTCTTCAACTGCTATAATGTAAGATAATACATCTCCACCAGCTCCACCTAATTCTTTCGGAAATGGTATACCCATCATTTTAAGTTCAGCCATTTTTTTCACATTTTCCATTGGAAATCTTTCTGTTTCATCGATTTCAGCAGCAATAGGCTTTACTTCATTAACTGCAAATTCTCTTACCATTTGCCTTACTAACTCTTGCTCTCTAGTTAATCCAAAATTCATTGCTTTTTTACCTCCCAAAAATCCCCTCATTTATTTATAATAAATTTTAATTATTTATTTTTAAAATCTTTCGCTCTTCTTTCTAAAAATGCAGTCATTCCTTCAACTTGGTCTTCTGAATCGAAGCATTTTCCAAAATCCTCTGCTTCAATTTCAATAGCCTTATCTATATCTACTTGCATTCCTCTATTAATTGAATCTTTACAAAGCTTTACTGCTATTGGTGCATTTTTGCAAATAGTAAATGCCATTTTTTTAGCTTCTTCCATTAAATTTTCTAATGGTACAACTTTATTAACCAATCCAATTTTTAAAGCTTCTTCGGCATTAATCATTGAACAAGTATAAATTAACTCCTTAGCTTTGCCTAACCCAACTATTCTAGGTAATCTTTGAGTTCCCCCAAATCCTGGCGTTATTCCAAGACCTGCTTCTGGCTGTGCAAATCTTGCCTTTTCTGATGCTATTCTTATGTCACATGCCATAGCAAGTTCACAACCTCCACCTAAAGCAAAACCTGAAATAGCAGCTATAACAGGCTTATCCAAGCTTTCTAATTTTCTAAATATTTTATTTCCTAAAAGACCAAATTCCTTTCCAGCATTAGAATCCAAATCCTTCATTTCTGCTATATCAGCCCCAGCAACAAAAGATTTCTCCCCAGCCCCTGTAAGTATTACACAATAAACATTATTATCATTTTCAATATTTGTAATAGCTAAATCTAATTCTCTTAATGTTTCTGAATTTAAGGCATTTAATGCCTTCGGTCTGTTTATTGTTATAATTGCTAAATTACCCTCTTTTTGAAAAGTCACATTTTTTAACTCTTCTTCTAAAATAACATTTTTAATCTCCATAAAATCTCCCCCTTTTATATCATTCACTACAATAAATATATATAATTTATTGTGAGATAATTAACAAAGCTTATAAAAAAGATTATAAAATCTCTTTTTCTTTGGTTAGAAGATTCTGAATAATCATAACTCATTTATAATTATAATATCTTAATTTATCATTTGCAACCAATATTTTCCATTTATAAGACGAGCAAATTTCTTTATTTATTTAAATATTTTTATATAAAAAATAGTTGTTGCTTACGCAACAACTATTTTAATTATCCTTCATTAAATATACTAAAGTTAATAAACTTTCAGATAAATGAACATTTTCTACCTTAACATCATCAGGAACAGCTAAGTCAACCGGTGCAAAATTCCAAATTCCCTTTACTCCACCTTTAACTAATACATCACTTACCTTTTGAGCATTTATTCTCGGAACACATATAATACCAATATTTATATTATTCTCTTGTAAAAATCCTTCTAAATCATCTATATCTTTAATTTCAATATCTCTTATTTTCATTCCAATAAGTTTTGGATTAGCATCAAAAATACATTCAATAGATAGTCCTAATTCAGAAAATCTATTGTAGTTTGCAATTGCCTGACCTAAGTTACCTGCACCAATTATTACACCTGTATAATCTTTATCTAACCCTAAAATCAAGCTTATTTGTTTATATAATTCTTTTACATTATATCCATATCCTTGCTGTCCAAAGTCACCAAAATTATTTAAATCCTGCCTTATTTGAGACGCTGTAAAACCAATTTTTTCACCTAATTCCTTAGATGAAATTCTATCTACATCATTTCTCATGAGCTCTTTTAAATATCTATGATATTTAGGTAATCTTTTAATTACAGCCATAGAAACACTCTTTTTTTTCTCCATTGTATATAAATCTCCTTAATATACTTCAATAATATTCCTACTACAAATCAAACTTTGATAATATAATAACATACTTTTTATGTTATTACTATATTTTAATACATAAGTATTTCCTATTTAATATATAGGAATTTTCTATTTTTATAATTTTCCAGTTTATTTTTTGCTATTTTATTTAATTTTATTTAATTTTCTTATATGAAAACTTTTTAAATTATTTTAACTCTTCATTAATTATTTTAAAAAGAGAGACTTATGTATAACTTAGCAGATCAGTTATACATAAGTCTCTCTTATAGAAGCAAAGTCAAATATTATGGAGTATTTGACTTTTTATACAGCATCGAAATGATGTTGTATGCTATTCCCTTACGCCTAAAATGTTCTCGACTTTGTTTATTATAATAAACAAAATATAATTTGTCAATATTTATCGAATTATTCTCATTGAATTTAAAACAGCTATTAGAGTTACTCCAACATCAGCAAATACTGCAACCCACATGTTTGTTAAACCTAATACAACTAATAACATAACTAATACTTTAATACCTAATGAAAATATTATATTTTGCCACAAAATTTTATTTGTTTTTCTAGATATTTTTATAGCTTCGGATAGTTCTTTAATGTTATCTTTCATCAAAACAACATCAGCCGCTTCTATTGCAGCATCTGACCCTATTCCTCCCATAGCAACTCCAATATCAGCTCTAGCCAATGATGGTGCATCATTTATTCCATCACCAACAAATAATACTTTTCCCTTTTTGCTTTTTGAGTTTAATATATTTTCTACTTTACTTACTTTATCTGCTGGTAGAAGCTCTGAATATACTTCATCTATTCCAATAGCTCCTGCCACTTTATTAGCAACATTTTTAATATCTCCTGTAAGCATTATGGTTTTCTTTATTCCAACTTTTTTTAGTTCCTTTAATTCTTCTTTTACATTTTCTTTTATTTCATCTGAAATAACTATATTTCCTTTGTATTCATCATTAATAGCAACATGTACTATTGTTCCAATAGAATCTACCTCTTCATAATTTATATTTTTACTTTTCATTAATTTACTGTTTCCAAGTAAAACATTGTTTTCTTTTATAGTTACTTCTATCCCATGTCCTGAAATCTCTTTGTAATTCTTTATATATTCTTTATTAATATCTTTTCCATAAGCTTTTAATATTGATATTGCTATTGGATGATTTGAATATAATTCTCCCATTGCTGTTACTTCTAGTAATTCCTCTTTAGTAATATTTTTAGGATTTATATCAGTAACCTTAAAAACTCCCTTTGTTAAAGTTCCTGTTTTGTCAAATATTACAATTTCACTATTTTTTAATGCTTCTAAATAATTTCCACCCTTAACTAAAATTCCTTTTTTAGATGCTGCTCCTATTCCGGAGAAAAATCCTAGTGGAATTGAAACAACTAATGCGCAAGGACAAGATACAACTAATATTGAAAGTGCTTTGTAAATCCAACTTGAAAAAGTTGCATCTTTAATTAAAATAGGTGGAATTACAGCAACTAAAAGTGCAATTATAACTACTATTGGAGTATAAATTTTTGCAAATTTACTTATAAACTTTTCTGTTGGAGCTTTTTTACTTGAAGCATTTTCTACTAGTTCTAAAATTCTAGCAACTGTAGATTCACCAAATTCCTTATCTACCTTTACTTTTAAAACTCCACTATTATTTATTGAACCTGAAAGAATTTCATTTCCAACTGTAACTTCACGTGGTACTGACTCTCCAGTTAATGCTGAAGTATCTATAAAGCTTGTTCCCTCTAAAATAATTCCATCTAAAGGAACTCTTTCTCCAGGTTTAATAACAATAATATCATTTATATTAACTTCTTCTGGTGATACTTTAATTTCAGTATCTTCCTTTAAAAGATTCGCATAATCTGCTCTTATATTCATAAGTGAAGATATTGACTTTCTTGATTTATTTACAGCATATCCTTGGAATACTTCTCCTATTTGATAAAATAACATAACTGCAACTGCCTCTGGATATTCTCCAATAAAAAATGCCCCTATAGTAGCAATACTCATTAAGAAATTTTCATCAAAAACTTGACCCCTAAAAATATTTTTTATTGCACTTAATAATACATTTCCTCCTATTATCAAATAACTTACTCCAAATAATATAACTGATAATAAGTTTTCACTATTTTTATAAAATAAAGCAACAATATAAATTACAGTTCCGATAATTAATAGTAAATTATCTTTAAAGTATTCAAAAAATTTATTTTTAGATTTCTTAGAGTGACTGTATTTTTTATCCTCATTTAAATTAATACAACAACTATCATTGCACTTTTGATTATTATATATATCCCTCTTATTATCTGCCTTTTCAATTACTTTAACGTGTGGTTCTAATTTTTTAACTATTAATTTAATTTCATTTATTATATTATTCTTTTCTCTTTCTTCAATAAGCTCTACTGTTAATACTGTTGTTGAAAAATTTAATGAAGCGTTTTTTATTCCATTTATTTTGTTAACCTTAGATTCTATTTTACTAGCACAATTAGCACAATTTAATCCACTTAAAACCAATTTAATTTCCATAGAATATTTCTCCTTATTAATATCATATTTATTCAGTGATATGCTTTAACCCTTCGTCAAATATATGCTTAATATGCTCATCATTTAATGAATAATAAATTATTTTGCCTGACCTTCTAAATTTAACTAACCTAGCAGCTTTTAATACCCTTAATTGATGAGAAATCGCAGATTGACTAACATTTAATAAAGCTGATAAATCACAAACACACATTTCTTCTTCAAATAATGCACAAATTATTTTTATTCTTGTGCTATCTCCAAAAACTTTAAATAACTCTGCTAAATCATATAAAACCTCATCTTTAGGTAACTGCATTTTTACCTTTTTAACTACTTCTGCATGTATAACATTAGAAGAACAGCTTTCAATATTATTATCAATGTTATTTTTCATAGTATATTCCTCCAATTTCAAATAGTGTGGATGCTAAAGCAAAAATTTTTTTAAAGAAAACACATGAATAACTGTTCATATGTTTATATATTTATTATATGCTTATATAATAAATATAGTCAATATTATTTTTCCATTTTATTCTTTTTATGTAACAAAATTTTATAAATTTATCTAAATATTATATATCTTATTTAAGTTTTTGTATTTTTATGGTATAATTTAAATATAAACCTACCAGGCAAAAATAGGTTTAAAACAGGAGTAGTCTGCTAATGCTCCTGTTTTTTTATTTATCTAAATAAATTATCATAACATTAAGTAAACGTTTAAAGGAATTATTAAAAGTTTATAGAAATATACATGTATAGATAAAATTATATTTTTAATTAAATAAGTGAGGGATTAATATGGAGGGTATTTATAAACATAACGAAGATTGCTTTGATGTATATATAAATGATAAAGATATAGCTGATAAAGATGAGTTTTTAGGTAAAGTTTTAAAATATTTAATTAATAATGGTTATTCTATTTCACTAAAGGGATTTGATAAATATAATCGTCCATTAGTTGAAATTAACGGTGTACTTCATACAGCTGATAAAAACTTAGCTTGTTGTCTAGTTGAAAGATTTATTAATGTTAAAAATAAAACTCACTTAACCGAGGACTTAGAAAGATATAATAAAATTTATAGCTTTATAAATTAATGTAAAGCTTATAATAATATAATTTAAATGGGTTAAATCATATTGAATTAGAAAATTTAATATGATTTAACCCATTTTTATTATGCAAAATTTTATTAAATAAATTCTATAATTCCTTTTTCTAGTCTTTTAATTCTAGCTAAAGAATAAACATCATATCCCTTTTCATCCAAAACAGCTCGTCCCGGTTGGAATGATTTTTCTATTACTATTCCTATCCCTGCAACTTTAGCTCCTGCTTCTTCAATTAATCTTATAGCACCTAAAGCAGCTTCCCCATTAGCTAAAAAATCATCTATAACTAATATATTATCTTCCGGAGAAATATATTTTTTTGATAATGTTAATTCATAATCAGAACCTTTAGTAAATGAATGTACTGTTGTTTGATATACATCTCCATTTAAGATTTTAGAGCTTTGCTTTTTTAAAGTAACCATTGGTAATTCCATTTGCATTGCAGTCATTACTGTAGGTGCTATTCCAGAACTCTCAATAGTAAATATTTTAGTTACTCCATGGTTTTTATAATATTCCTTAAAACAAGTTCCCATATCATACATTAACTTTGCATCTACTCCATGATTTAAAAAAGAATCAACTTTCAATACAGTTTCACTTAAGGCTTGACCTTCTTTTAATATACGTTCCTTTAATATATCCATTATGTACTTTCTCCTTCGCAAACATTTTTATAAAAAAATAAACACCTCATATAAATCGAGGTGTTGATATCATTTTATATAAAAAAATATAATTTCAACTCCTCGTAGTCTACTGATTTACGGTCAGTAGGTAGAAACTTTCGGTCCAATTACCGATTTTATACGAGATTTTTAAAAATTAACTTATTGATATTTTACTATTAAACTTAAATTTATTTCAAAATCTTATATATAATATACAACAATAACTTTACATATTCAAGATATAGTTGTAGATGAATTTTACTATAATTTTATTAATCGCATTATCCATTATACTAAGTTTATATAACCATATATTTTACTACAAAAATCCATAAATTTAATTCAAATTTAGAAAACGTAAAATTCAAATATTAGTTTAAACTTTTCTGTTTTATTGAATAAACTCTATAACCTTACCCCAAAATATGTTAATGTTATATTGTTATATTTTTTAAAATTCAACAAAAATTAATAAATTTTGCAATGGAGGAGTATATTATGCATAAAGAAATAAGATTATTTTTAGGATTAATTAGCGGAATAGTTTTAATGTTAATAAATAATGAGCTAACTTATCAAACAATGGCTATTATATTAAGTCCTTTTAGTAATAATAATATTATTTTATGGTTAAATACTGTATGTTCTAATCTTTTAATTATATTATCTTTTCTAGGAACTATTATCACAGTTACTTTTTGTTTCTTAATACTATTTCATGCATTAAGAAACAAATAAACTCTATAAGTAGGGTTAAGATTTTTGCATCATCTTCAAGTCCAACAACTTTAGAAGATTCTTCAGCTTATGCAACAGTTCCAGGAAACAAATTTCCAGCTACTCAAGTTGATTATTCAGGAAGTGGAGTAATTACTGGACAAGTATCTAAATCTTCTGGAGCAGATTTTTCCTTAGATGTTTTTAAAAAAGCTGGATTTACAATTATTAATGAAACTAATAGTACATTTTATTATAGAAAATATGTTCCTTTAACTGGAGTATATAAATTGTATAGATAATTAAACTAAAAATATTTTACTTAAATATTAATTAAAAACTATATAAAAAGTTATTAATTTGTAATAAGGAGTTGTATTATATTGAAAACTTTTAATTCAATATTATACAGCTCCTTTAATTATACATATCTTTTAATATGCTATATAAAAATTTATTTTAATATATTATTTTTCATTAAAATAATAATAACTTCGCAATAGCATTAATTAATGCATTGCGAAGTTATTAATTAGTATCTACAAATTATTGTAGTTTCATCTTCTATATTATTATAAATTGCTTGAGCTACACTATGAGGCATATTAACGCATCCATGAGAACCATTATTTCGATATATAGTTCCACCAAAGCTACCTCTCCAGCTTGCATCATGAAGACCTATTCCACCGTTAAATGGCATCCAGAAGCTAACTGGTGACGCATATCCAGGTCCCCTTAAAGTAAAGTTTCTAGCTTTCCAATCTAATGTAAATGTTCCTGGAGGAGTTGAATATCCTTTACTTTGATCTCCTGTAACTACACTTCCTTGAGTAATTAATTGACCATTTTTATAGTAAACAACAGTTTGATTAGTTAAATCAACTTCAACAAATGTATTTATTACATAATCATCTGTAGCAGTTGGTGTTTTAAATGGTAATTCGTTAGTTGTTTCACTTCCATTAGTTATTGAATCTACTAATTGCGAAACCATTGCATTTCTATCTACATAATATATTCCTGGTGTAGTACTAACTTTTATTTTTTCACCAGTTTCTCTAGTAAATGTTCTAGTGCTTCCTATATTATCATAAGCACCTACTAACTCACTTACATTTTCTTTAATTGCACTTTCATTAAGTGTAACATTAAAATCTTCATCTACATTTATCCATTTACTTATTAGGTTTGAATCTATAACAATATCATCTCCTGATGTAGTATAAGTAAATTTTGAGTTCATATATTTGTCAATAGTGTTTTTAGCTTGTACAACAACATCTGTTTCACTAGTATACTTAGGTGCTTCATAACAACCTTCTTCATCTAAGCTTAAAACATCATTAATATTTTGAATATGACTTAATACTTTTGAATAAAATTCATCATAATTTAATTTATTACCTATATCTTCTTTTATAATTTCAAATCCATTATCTGTATAAGAAATACTTGCACTTACAGGTGCAGTTACATTTTCTTCATTAAGACAATTAAGATTACCTATAATTTGTTTTAATAATTGTTCATCATAAGAAACACCATCAGTTATTGTATAGTTATTTCCAGAAACTATAGATTTGATCCACATAAATGGATTTTGATCTTCTAATAATTTATCTATTAAATCATTAAATTCATATTTTAAATTAATATCTGTACCTTTTAATTGTTCAGTAAGATCATTTCTACCATTTATAGTTAAAATATAACTATTAGCCCTTTCAGCCATTAAAGCTTGTGCTGAACTATTATTTTTTCCAGCAACGCTAATTCCATTTATATAAGTCCTAAAGAAAAAGTGGTTACTAAAATATGCAGTCATTGCTAAATATACTACTAATAAACTAGCTACTACAATTCCAGTTGATATCCATAATTTTTTATGAGTCCCAGTATTTTTATTTTTTTCCTTGCTTGATGTTTCATCAATATTATCTATTTCTTTAGTTTCAATTGAATCTTTCATTTTAGTTTTATTTGAAATCATATCATCAAGCTCGTCTATATATTTTGAATAATCTTTAATTCCTAGTTTATTTGCTAATAAACCGATTCCTTCTTTTGCTTTATTTATTTCTTTTTTATTAGACTTAGATAAACCTTTGTAGTATTTATCTAATAACTTAATTTTGTATTCATAAATATTATCATATCCTAAAAACTTTCCTAGCTCTTCTAATTGATTGTCCTTGTCTCCATACTTAGATAATAAAGCTTTATATATGTTTTCATTATATGGATTTAATTTTATTATTTCTTTTATAGTGTCTATTTCTTTATCTTTTGAAATTTTATTTTCTAACAAATCTTTAATTAAATTATTTGATTTAATTATATCTTCTGAATTGCTATATTGGGATACAGTTTCTATATTATTTTGTTTTAAAAAATCCATTACAGCAAAATTAATATTAAATATACTCTCCATCATTGAACTAGATAATTTATTTAATATTTCTATAGGAATATTAGTTTTCTTATTATTATCTAAAATTATATTTTTCTCTTGTAATTCAAAAGGTTTTTTGATTAAATCTGAATCAATATTTAACTTAATATAAGTTATATCTTCTGAACTATCATTTATTTTACTTTTATTCTTTATTTCCTCTAAAGTATCTTCCCATCTAGAATAATTATTTAAATAGTATTTAGTAAATTCTTTACTATCAATATCTTTAATTCCAAATTCATTAATAATTTTTATTGCCTTTGAAATATAACCATTTAAATATACATTTCCAAAACTTTCTCCATCTTTTAGTAGTTGCTCAATACTATTAAATCTCTTAGTACATTCTTCGTTAAACGTTGAAAAGGAATCAAAAGCTAATTGTAAGAATTCAGATCTTATATCATTTAGATTTATAAATTCATCTGAGAAATAAATATCCCCATTTAATACCTTAAAGTTCATGCTTTCCTCCCATCCCATTAACATCCCATTAGTTAATTTATTATTATTTTTATTCCTATATATCTAATATCAATTAAAGTTTGTTAATTTATTACAATTTTAACATAAAAAACGATTATTTGATATACAAATTTAAAAATTATTTTTAATTTTTTCTATTTTAAAAATAAATGTCCAAAAGCATAACCTATATATATAAAAACAAAGTTCCAAATAGTAATTCCTATAACAGAATAAAAGGCAAACTTTATAAATTCCATATTAAATGTACCTGCAATTAATGATATTAAAGTTCTTGCAACAGGTATAAGTCTAGCAATAAAAATCCCAGTATTTCCGTATTTATCTATATACGTATATGTTTTATCTATTGCCTTTTTAGATTTAGGAAATTTATTTTGTAGTTTATTTAAAATTGGATTTCCACAATAATATCCTAATATATATAAAATAAAACTTCCTAAAAAACCCGCAATTACAGATATTATAAGTGTATATATAAAACTTAATCCATCTGATTTAATCAAAATTCCAGCCGCAGGCATTATTATTCCAGCAGGTAAACCTGGCAAATTTAAATATTCCAAAAATACTATTATAGCTAAAAATATATACCCATACTTTGCTATATATTGAAGCATAATATTTATATCCACTTACTTTCCCCCACCTTCTACTAGTATAATCTTAAATATATTGTTTCCATGATATATAATCTATATTCATTTATTTACCAATTCACAATATTAATATATTTTTACTTTAGGAGGAATAATTTATGATAATTAATCTTTTAATAATTATAATTAGCTTAATATTAATAGGTTTGCTAGCTAATTACAGTGGTAAATTAGTAGAGCTTTTTAAACTACCATCACTTATAGGAATGATTTTATTTGGAATGATTATTGGTCCTTCCTTTTTAAATATTGTTCCAAAACAAACTTTAAATATTTCTTCATACATTAAAGATATTGCCTTAGTAACAGTTTTATTTATTGGAGGACTTGGGATAAGCATAAATCAAATGAAACAAATAGGTAGACCTGCAATTTTATTAAGCATAATACCTGCAACACTAGAAGGGTTAACAATTGCTTTTTTATCAATGATATTTCTTAATTTTACCTTTGTACAGGGAGCAATTTTAGGATTTATAATAGCCGCAGTAAGCCCAGCTGTTTTAGTTCCTTCTATGGTTGATTTAATTAAAAGAAAAGTTGCTCAAGATAAAGCAATTCCTCAAATGCTTTTAGTTGGTGCATCAGCAGATGATACTGTAGCAATCACCTTGTTTACAACATTTTTAGGAATTTATATGTCCAATATTAATAATGAAAATATTTCTATTGCTAATGAAATTTTTTCAATTCCTATTACAATTATCATTAGTATAGTTGTAGGATTTTTACTTGCCATTTTTAGCAAAAATATATTAAGTGTCATTAAAAATAATACATTAAGAACTATTATTACATTTATGATTTGTTTATTAATTAGAATTATAGAAAATATTTTTCATTTAAAAATATTTAATTCTTTATTAACTATAATGATTTATGGATTTTTTTTAAGAGCCTTTTTAAAAAATTTAGCAGTTGAAATTCAAAATAGAATAAATGTTGTTTGGAAATATGGAAAGATATATTTATTTACCTTTGTAGGAATGGCTATTAATCCAAATCTTGCATTAAAATATTTATGGATAGGGATATTAATGCTTATTATATCTTTAACCATACGCTCAATAGGTGTTTTTATTTCATTAATTGGAACAAGTTTATCACTTAAAGAAAAAATATTTTGTATAATAGCTTATTTACCTAAAGCAACAGTTCAATCTGCAAAAGCTGGTATTCCTCTTCAAATGGGAGTTGCCGGTGGTGAAATAATGCAATCTATTGCAATTTTAAGTGTATTAATTACTGCTCCAATTGGTGCAATTGGAATTAAAATTTCATCATCAAAATTGTTAACTCAAGATAATATTATAGAAAAGAAAATTATATAAAAATCAAAATAACTTTTAATGTAAGTTATCTTTTAACATGAAATACAAAAGTTAAAAATTAATTTGGTAAAGAAAAAAGTAATGTAGAGGTTATTAATAACATGAAATACAAAAGTTAAAAATTAATTACTATAAGATATTATTTAAGTTAATAATTTTATTACTTATATAAATAAGAAATGAGTATATCATAATTAATTTTAAACTATGATATACTCATTTCTTATATTAAATATTTTCTATACTAATTACGTCATACCCCATATCTTCAACTTTTTCTTTTACTAAATCATCTGATTCATTTGTCTCTACAACTGCATATTTTCCTTCTAAATTAACCTCAATGTTATTTGCATCATTTAATTCTTCTAAAGCTTCTGTAACGTGAGCAACACAATTTTTACAACTCATTCCTTCAATTAATATTTTCTTTTTCATAAAATCTCCTCACTTTCATATCTTAAATATAAAATTATTTTAATAATTTTATTAATTATTTATACTTATTTATTAGGATTAAAGCTTCTTAATCTTAAAGCATTTGTTAAAACTGAAACAGAACTTAAACTCATTGCAGCTGCTCCTATCATTGGATTTAAAAGTGGTCCACCAAATATATGAAGAATTCCCATTGCAACAGGAATACCTAAAACATTATATCCAAATGCCCAAAATAAATTTTGTTTTATGTTTCTAATAGTTGCTTTGCTTAATTTTATAGCTGTAGAAACATCTCTTAAATCACCTTTCATAAGAACTATATTAGCTGATTCAATTGCTACATCAGTTCCAGTTCCAATTGCCATTCCAACGTCAGCTTGTGCTAATGCTGGAGCGTCATTTATTCCATCTCCAACCATAGCAACTTTATTTCCCTTTTCTTGAAGTTTCTTAACTTCATTTGCCTTATCCTCTGGTAAAACTTCTGCAAGAACAATATCAATTCCAACTTGATTTGCAATAGCGTTAGCAGTTTTTTTATTATCTCCTGTAATCATTGCAACCTTAATTCCCATCTTATGAAGATTTTCAATTGCTTCTTTACTACTTTTCTTAACTACATCAGCAACAGCAATAATTCCTTCTAGTTTGTTATCTACAGCAATATACATAGGTGTTTTACCTTCATTGGCTAATCTATCTGATTCATCTCCTAAAATTCTTACTTCAATAGAATTTTCATTCATTAATTTTTTATTTCCAAGTAAAATAATTTTATCTTCTATTTCAACTTGAATTCCGTGACCTGGAATAGCCTTAAAATTAGATATTTCCTTCAAATTTATATTTCTTTCTTCTGCTGACTTTACTATAGCTTCACCTAAAGGATGTTCAGAACCTTTTTCACTACTTGCTGCTATAGATAATAATTCTTCTTCTGACATTGTATTTGTAATAATATCTGTTACTACAGGTTTACCCTCTGTAATAGTACCAGTTTTATCAAATACAATTGTATCAACTTTATGTGTAATTTCTAAAGCTTCTCCACCCTTAATTAATACTCCATACTCTGCTCCTTTTCCTGTTCCAACCATAATTGCTGTTGGAGTTGCCAAACCTAAAGCACACGGACAAGCTATTACTAATACGGAAATAAAAATTGTTAACGCAAATACTCCACTTTCACCAGCAATTAACCAACCTATACTTGCAATTACTGCAAGACCAATTACTATTGGAACAAAATAAGATGCAATAATATCTGCCATTTTTGCAATAGGTGCTTTTGATCCTTGAGCATCTTCAACTAATTTAATAATTTGAGATAATGCAGTATCTTTTCCAACCTTAGTGGCTTTATATTTAATAAATCCAGTTTTATTAATACTAGCTCCTATTACCTTACTACCAACAGTCTTTTCAACTGGGATACTTTCCCCTGTAAGCATTGCTTCATCAATTGCAGTAGCTCCTTCAATAACCTCACCATCAACTGGTAACTTTTCACCAGGTTTAACTATAATTATATCTCCAACAATAACTTCATCTATAGGAATAACTAATTCTTTTTCATTTCTTATAATAGTTGCTGTTTTAGGAGCTAATCCCATAAGTTTTTTAATTGCTTGAGATGTTTTTCCCTTAGAAATTGCCTCTAAATATTTTCCAAGTGTTATTAAAGCAAGTATTGTAACTGCTGCTTCATAGTATAAACTCATGGCATAAGAACTATCACCATTTAGAATTTTATGTGTTCCATATAAACTATAAATAAAAGCTGCACTTGTACCTATTGCAATCAAAGAATCCATATTAGGACTTAACTTAAATAAATTTTTATATCCAATATAATAAAACTTATAACCAATTATCATAACTGGTATTGTTAAAACTAATTGGATTATTGCAAAGTTAATAGGATTTATCATAGGATCAATAATCGTAGGTAATGGCATACCTACCATATGCCCCATTGTTATTGTCAAAAGTGGAATAGCAAAAATTAAAGATAATATTAATCTCCAAAGTAATTTAGCTTGTTCATCTAATTTCTTTTCTTTTATCTTCTCTTCCTCTTTTATTAACTTAAAACCTGCTTTTTCAACTTTTGATTTTATATCTATAAAATTTATAATATCTAAATCATAACTTATTGTAAGTTTTTCAGTTGCAAAATTAACTATAGAACTTTCAACACCTTGCATTTTCTTTGCAATTTTTTCAATTCTATTAGCACATGCAGAACATGTCATTCCTTCTATTTTATAAGTATCTGATTGAATATTTTTTTGTACTTTATAACCTATTTTTTCAATCTTTTGTTCAATAACTTCTTTGCTAACTTCTTGTTCATTATAATCAATTGTTAATGTTTCTGTTGCAAAATTTACATTTGCTTCTTTAACTCCATCCATTTTGCCAATTACTTTTTCAATTCTATTAGCACATGCTAAACATGTCATTCCAGTTATTTTAAATTTGCTCTTCACCTTTATCACTCCTTTTAATACATTATTAAAAAACAATTTATTAATCACGCCCCCTAGGTGGGGGGGTATATGATTATTATATTCTTTTTGTTATTATTTGCAATAGTTTTTTTATTATATAATAAAACAAGCTATAACATATTTAATTAAAAAATTTCAATATGTTATAGCTCATCACATTTATTATATTATTTCAGTATTAACTTTTAAATCATTAATAACTTTAATTATACCTCTTGCATATTCCATATTATCTTTAAATAATGTGGTTATACTTCCTAGTGTTCTAAATGGATCTTCTTGAAGAATTTTATTATCTTCAATAAATCCATTAGTTACTACATAATCAATTATCAATTTAACAAAATGTATCTGATTTATATTTAAATTTTCATTATTTAAAAATTCAGAAAAAGCCTCATTAGCTGCTTGTCTGTCTAATCCAACTAATTTTCTTACAAGTTTTGCTACTGGCATATTTCCAAACTCTTTTTCATAATCAGAATTTGTTCCTAACTCACTCCACATTAAATTTTCTAATGTGTCTATATCTTGTTTTGTTAACCTTTTATTATTTCTAAGTTTAAATATTGCTAAATCATCTTTATGAGAATTTAAATAATGTTCAACTTTTTTTCTATAGTTTTTAAGATCATTTGTATTATACATGGCTTCATTAGATTCTTCTGCAACAATAAAATCGTCAAAATTTGAATAATAAATAGTTTGATTTTCTTTTTGTATATATTTTAATAAATCTCTCAAACAATTACGAACTTCTTCTAATTCAAGAATATCAATATCTACCCAAAACTCTTCAGTTTTAACTTTTTCAATTATATATTTATTTTCTTGAATTTGTGGAATAGTTCCAAGCCTCGAAAGATCATTAGCTGTTTGAATAACATTTTTTATTGCTCTATTAGTATTTAATCCCTGAAGTTTAGCAAATTCAATTGTATACATTAATAAATCAAATCTTTTTGCAACTTCATCATCTTTAATAGAATTTATTAATGGTGAAATATTTTGTTTTATTTCACTTAAATCAAGATCGCCTAATCCATTCCATATATCTTTATCTTTATACTTATGAACAGACTTTAAATTCATTCTAACTCTAAAATTATCTTCATTTAAAGCCTTAATATTAGATATTACATCTTCTAATAATTCTTTTCTATACGTCTTATAATCTTCATAATCATATTTAATATCTTGTAATTCCTTTATAAGGTCAATCTTCTTATTAAATATTTTTTCAGTTAAAGATTCACTTAATACTCCATCAAACCCCTTTGGGTTTTCCCTGAAAAATTCAAAGTTATTACAAAAATCAAATATTAAAAACTGTTCTTTATCTTGTCCTATTCCTAATAAATCTGGACATAATCTAGTTCCCCTACCTATCATTTGCCAGAACTTTGATTTACTTCTTACCTTCTTAAAGAAAACAAGATTTAATATTTCAGGAATATCTATTCCTGTATCAAGCATATCTACAGATACAGCTATTTGCGGTAACTTGTCCTTTGCTGAAAAGTCATCAATAACTGCATCAACATACTCAATTCCATTAGCAATTACCTTTGCAAAATTACCTCCAAACTCTGGATAAATTTTATTAAATCTTTCTACTATAGCCTTAGCATGATTAATATTTTTAGCAAATATAATAGTTTTACCTATCTTATCTCCACCTTCAATCTTTAAACCATCCTCCATAAGCTTGTTTAAAACTAAATCTATAGTATTTGAATTAAATAACCATTCATTTATAGCAGTACTAGAAATTTCTTTTCCTATATTTTCATCATCATCAAATGTTTCCTCAAATTGTTCTTTATCTTCTTCTGATAAATCATCATAATTAATTCCAGATTCCATTAATTTAGACTTAATTTCTATTGTTTTATAATCAACTAAATAATTATCTTCAACAGCATTTTCAAATTCATATGCAAATGTAGGAACACGATTTTCTAAATCAAATATACTATAAGTGTTTTTATCAATTCCATCCTTTGGTGTTGCTGTAAGACCTAATAATAAAGAATCAAAATATTCAAAAATAGATTTATATTTTTGATAAATACTTCTATGAGATTCATCTACAATAATTAAATCAAAGTGAGCTGGAGTAAATAACTTTTTACCATCCTTTGTTTTAGTATCATCTATTGCATTTAACATTGTAGGATAAGTTGAAAATATCATTCTTGCCTGTTCTGGATTATCTTTATTATCTAATAAGTTACATAATGATAAATTAGGCATAAGCTTAGAGAAATTCTTTTTGGCTTGTTTAACTAGCGCCTTTCTATCTGCTAAAAATAAAATATTTTTTACCCAATTATGCTTTGTAAGTATATCCACTATTGATATTGCTGTTCTTGTCTTACCAGAACCTGTAGCCATTACAAGAAGCATTTTTCTTTGATTTTTACTTAAAGAATCACACACAGAAATTATTGCCTCTTTTTGATAATATCTATTTGAAATATTATCATTTATTTTAATATCAACAAAACTTTTCTTTTCAAATCTTCTATCAACCATAAGTTGAAGCTCATCTTTTGTAAATAATCCATAAACCCTTCTTGGAGAATAATTGTTATAATCATCCCAAATATACGTTTCAAAACCATTAGTATAAAATATTATCGGTCTTTGATTAAACTGCTTTTGTAAGCAATCAGCGTATAATCTTGCTTGTTCTTGTCCAGCTCTAGGGTCCTTACTAGCTTTTTTTGCCTCAACTAAAGCTAATGGTTTTCCATTACTACCATATAAAACATAATCAACTAAACCACTTTCAGAACTGTTTGGCATTCCTTCAACCTTAACTTCTTCTATAACATCATTATTAAACTCCCATCCAGCAAGCTTAAGTTCAATATCTATATATCTTTTTCTAGTTTCAAATTCACTTATTTCATCTATACTAAAATCATAATTTTTAGAATTAATATTTTTCTTTTCCGTAAGTTGCTTTCTTAATTCTTCATTTTGCTTTATCATTTCTTCAAGCTTTTTATCTTTTGAGCTTAACTTTTCATAAAGATCTTTAAGTTCCTCTGGTCTAGTTCTCTTTTCTTCTCCATGCATTAATATTTCTTCATTAAAAGGCTCTGCCTTATAATCTCCATAACAATAATCAATCCATGAAACAAATTGATGAAGATTATGAAGAGCAAGTATAGCCTCTTCTCTTTTAATATTTGCATTTGTATGTACTGCAACATTACCAAGCTTAACTATATATTTAATAAGTGGCAATAACTTAGAATCTATTGTTTCAATAAAATTATTATCATGTATTAAACTTGATAAATTATCTTGATAAGGAGCATATAAACTTTCATCAAAACTATATACCCATTTAACAGAAAGCTCTAATGCTCTTCTTGTAAGAATTGCACAAGTTGCAGGGCTTACTAAAATGCTTTTTTCTGCTTCCACACAAGCATTATAAAAACTTTTAAATATATCATTTTCTCTTAAAAAACTAAAATTCCCCGACATTTCAATCTCCTTAATACCTTATATTTTTATCAATTTGATTATAACATGTTTTTAGTATTTTTATGTATTAAACTATTTAATACATAAAAATACTAAAAACTTAATAAATTAAATTGTTATATTTAATTTATATTATGTCATATAATTAATTGTGTTCTAATAAATAATCAAGGAGGATTTAAATGATTAAGTTTAAAAAATCTATTAGTTTTGTTGGTATTTTATTAATTTTATTGTTTAGTATTTATGGTTGTAGTGATGAAAATTCAAATAATAATTTCAATGAAAGCAATATAACAACTTCTGAATCAACTTCAAATATAGTAACCTTAGAACAGGCATTTAATATTGTTGAATATTCTAATAAATTAAAAAATATCCAAGAAAATCTTAGGGGTGGAGAACACGAAGTATTTTTCCGTTCATTGGGTATTGAAAATATAAAACAAAATCAAATTAAAGGATATTCTATTGATGCTCTTATATATAATCCTGCTCGTAATAACGGTGAAGAAAAAATCGGCCACTTTTTTGTTTCAGAAGAAACAGGTGGATTATTTTTTTATGACCCAGCATTCTCAGACTATTTCCCAGTTAATTAAAGTTTAAAAAACCATCCTTTTAAAAATTATCTTTTAATAAGTATGGTTTTTATTTTATTCAAATAATATAATATTTTTGTCATTTTATTCTCCTAATTATTTTCATCTTTCATATAATTTTTTATTTAGGACATTAAATTAGTCAATTAAAGTTATCTTCTAACTCTTTTAAACTATTCTTCATTTCAAATTTTAATTTATCAACTCGTTTAACAAAGTCCGCAAATTTATTTTGAAGTTCTATTGGTGGCATAAATACTACTAAAGATTGTATTTGACCTGAATTTAAATGTGGTTGACCGGCTCTTCTTGTTAATGGTTCAATTATAATCTCTCTATAAACAGAATTTAAAATAGCATTTAAAAATATATAGTTTATTTTTTTATTTAATTTAACTATAATATCATATCCTCCATATGCACCTACATATTCTTCTGAAACAAAAGCATTATCTCCAGTATTAGCTCCACTTCTTACTATAATAGTATCACCTAACTCCAATTTACATTTTTCAAATTTTTTGCTTTCCTGTTCCGAAATATATTTCATATCATTTTCAATAATTCTACCAAATTTTATATTAGTAGCCCTAACAAATGGCACGCCTTCTTCCGAAAAAACTGGAGGTGTACTTGTTCCATATTTTATTTCTTTTATTCCTTCCCTTAATTCGCAAGTATTCCATCTCTTTGGATTAGTAATTGGATCACCAAACATCTCAATAAATTGTGATTTAACTATCCAACAAACCTTCTATGTGAATTTTTAACATTTATTTGATTAACCATAGCATACTGTAATGTTGTATCTATTTTTGTATGACCTAAAAGTTGTTGAACTTGCTCTATAGGCATTCCCTTATCAATAGCTCTTGTGGCTAATGTTCTTCGAAATTTATGGGGATGAACTTTATTTATATTTAATTTTTTTCCTAATTGTCTAAGCCTAATTTCAACACCGCTAATTTGTAATCTATTATAAGGCTTTAGTAAAGAAACAAATAAAGCATCATTATTATCAGTTCTAGTACTTAAATAATTTTGTAAATGAATCTTTGCTTTTGCATCAAAATAAACCTTTCTTTGCTTATTTCCCTTTCCAATGACAATACATTCTCTTTCATTAAAATTTATATCTGAAATATTTAATTTAACTAATTCACCTACACGCATTCCAGTAGAATTAAGTAAATCAATAATAGCTAAATCTCTTATTTCTATACAGTTATCACGCAATATTTCTATATTTTCATCACTATATGTTTCCTTAACTACTTTTTCAGTTTTTATTTTACGAATACGTCTTGCTGGACTCTTAAGAATATAATCTTCTTCCTCTAACCATGAAAAAAAGCTTGAAATAATACGTCTAATATTATCAATAGTAACATTGCTACATTTATGATTTAAGCTATATTCAGCTAGATACCATCTTAAATCTTCTGTTTTTATATCTTTAATAGATTTATTTATTTTGTTTAACATATTTTCTATTGTAGATTTGTAGTATTTTATTGATTTGCTAGAACAGCCCTCTATACTTTTAGCACATATAAATTTATCACAATAATTTAATTTTAATTTATTCTTTTCACCCTTTTCTTTATAGATTGATAAACCACTTAAATTATTTATTAATATTTCATGTAGCTTTTTCATTTGTTCACTATCAAGTAATTCAATCATTTCCTTTTCTATTTTATTAATAACTTCTATCATTTAAATATACCTCTCTTTTAAATATTATAAATATAATATTTACTTACGCCCCTTTTACTCATATTCCTTTTAACATATTCCTTATATACCTTTAATTCTATTTCCACTAAAAAATTATTTATTTTAATAGTTATATTTATAAGAAAAAGACTAAATATTCATATCGAATATTTAGCCTTTATAAATTATTTAAACTCTTAAATTAATCAATTAAAATTTCAATATTGAACTATAGTTTAATATCCCCCTATTGAACTATAGTTCAATAGTCATTTTTTAAAATTTATTTTTAATTATTATTAAATTAACTCTCCCTTAAATACTCTTTGCATTAAAGAATTAAAGTTATCTTCTAATTCCTTTAAACTATTCTCCATTTTAATTTACATCTTAATATAATATTTTATTATATATTTTTTGAAACACTTATCTCATCTTCAACCTTTTTAATTACTATTTTTGCTCTATTACTTAAATTTAAAGCTTCTTCTATTAAAGTATTTAAATTTATTAATGTTTTAAAAGCTGAATCAATCATATCCTCATTATAAAATCGATTTGCTGTAGGATATCTATATAAAATAAAGTTATTATCTAATAGTTTTAAAGTATCATAATCATCTGTTTCAATTTCTACTTCAAAATCATACTTAATTGAATCATATATTACTCTTGTTTCATGAACTAATATTTCTATTCCATATTCCTTAATAATATATGATTTAAGTATTCTCTCTAATGCTCCATGTATCATCTCTAATTGACGTGGATATGATAATCCTGCTTTATTTGCTAATATGGCATCTCTAATAATTACATTAGAATCTGCTTTCCAAAATTTATATAACTCCTTATTTACACAGTTTGGTTTGAACTTTTTTAATTTTCCTGATTTATTTGTTCTACATTGTAGTGTAAATCTATCAATTAAATTTTCCATTTTAACCTCTTAAGAAATCCACTAAAATATTAAATCCACACTCTTTTGCACACTCTTCAATATTAGTAAGAATTTCACCCATTTCTTTTGCTTTTATATTGGATTTCACATAGACTTCTATTACATAATAACCATCTAACTCTTTATATTTAAATTCAGTTATTTTTTCTAAGATACTTTTATCTAATGTAATTTTAGTATTATTAATTATTTTATCATATTGCTCTATTCCCATTTATTATCCCACTCCTATTAAACTTTATATTTTTATTACATTTTTAAATAAATAACTCTCCCTTAAAAGCTTTCTGCATTAATGAATTAAAGTTATCTTCTAATTCTTTTAAACTATTCTCCATTTTAAATTTTAATTTATCTACTTGTTCAATAAATTTAATATATTCATTTTGTAATTCT
>NZ_CAJURG010000009.1 GCF_910588715.1 uncultured Clostridium sp. | reverse complement strand
CTGTAAATCTGTTGCGATTCGCTTCGATGGTTCGAATCCGTCCTCCCCCACCATTTAAATTTAATTTTATTACTTTTGGAAGCATAGCTCAGCTGGGAGAGCATCTGCCTTACAAGCAGAGGGTCACAGGTTCGATCCCTGTTGTTTCCACCAAACTACGCTTCATTGGCTCAATGGCAGAGCAGCTGACTTGTAATCAGCAGGTTGTTGGTTCGACTCCGACATGAAGCTCCATATATGGGGGAGTTCCCGAGTGGCCAAAGGGGGCAGACTGTAAATCTGTTGCGATTCGCTTCGATGGTTCGAATCCGTCCTCCCCCACCAAGCATGGTTAATGCCATGCTTTTTATTTTTATTAATTTAAATTTCATATTAAAAATAAGGTATATATTTTCTATTGACATAGTATGTATATATTGTTAAAATATTTTAGGAATAAAATTTGATATTAGTTCTTATCCAGAGAGGTGGAGGGATAAAGGCCCTGTGAAACCCGGCAACCTACTTAATAGGTTAAAATTAAGAAATGATAGTTAAATTAAAATATAAATTTTTAATTATAATCTATTTTTATTAATTATTATCTATTAGTGTGGTGCAAATTCCTGCAGAACATTTAATTTTGCAAGATAAGAAAGACCTTAGATAATTTCAGTCTCTTCTATCTTGAAGAGGCTTTTTTTATTGCTTAGAATTAATATCAAAAATTGAAAGGAGCTAAGCAAAAATGAGAAGATTATTTACTTCAGAATCAGTTACAGAGGGGCATCCAGATAAAATATGTGACCAAATATCAGATGCAGTTTTAGACAATATATTAGAAAAGGATCCTATGGCAAGAGTTGCTTGTGAAACAGCAGTAACAACTGGAATGGTATTAGTAATGGGAGAAATATCAACATCTTGTTATGTAGATATTCCTAAGATAGTTAGAAAAACAATAAGAGAAATAGGTTATGATAGAGCGAAATATGGATTTGATTGTGATACATGTTCAGTTTTAACATCTATTGATGAACAATCTAGTGATATAGCTATGGGAGTTGATGAAGCATTAGAATCTAGGGCTGGTGAAAAGGATAATGTTGAAGCTGTTGGAGCTGGTGACCAAGGAATGATGTTTGGATTTGCAACTAACGAAACTCCAGAATATATGCCTTCACCAATAGCTATGGCACATAGATTATCTAGAAGGTTAACAGAAGTAAGAAAGAATGGAACTTTACCATACTTAAGACCAGATGGAAAAACTCAAGTAACAGTAGAATATGATGATAATAAGGTAGTTAGAATTGATGCAATAGTAATTTCTACTCAACATGATGATCATGTTAGCCAAGAACAAATAAGAGAAGATTTAATGGAGCATGTTATAAAAGCTGTTATTCCATTTGAATTATTAGATGAGTCAACTAAATACTTTATAAATCCAACAGGAAGATTTGTTGTTGGAGGTCCACAAGGTGATAGTGGATTAACAGGTAGAAAAATTATAGTTGATACTTATGGAGGATATGGAAGACACGGTGGTGGAGCATTCTCAGGAAAAGATCCAACAAAGGTAGATAGATCAGCAGCATATGCAGCAAGATGGGTTGCAAAAAATTTAGTTGCAGCTGGAGTTGCAGATAAATTAGAAATACAATTAGCTTATGCAATAGGTGTTGCAAAGCCAGTTTCTATTGAAGTTGATACTTTTGGAACAGGAAAGCTTTCAGAACAAGAAATAATAAGCATTGTTGAAAAGGTATTTGATTTAAGACCTGGAGCAATAATAAGAGATCTTGAATTAAGAAGACCATTATATAAGCAAACAGCAGCTTATGGTCATTTTGGAAGAAATGATTTAAACCTTCCATGGGAAGAATTAAATAAAGTAGAAGAAATAAAAAAATATCTATAAAAATATAATTAAGAACCATATCGTATTGAAATTTTTTAATTTAATATGATATAGTTCTTTTTATTTTATAAAATTTTTACTTATAATATAATAAAATTATTTTTTTAACTTTTAGTTTATAAGGTGTTGTAGACTATTTTACCGCCAATTATAGTCATTTTAACATCAATGTTTTCATCAAAAATAGTTAAATCTGCATCAAAGTTTTCTTTTATTTGTCCTTTCTTATCATCTACTCTACAGTATTTAGCTCCATTATAAGATGCCATTTTTACTATTTCGTATAATGGATAATTTGTATTATCATGTATGTTTTTAATAGATTTATTTAATGTTAATATTGATCCAGCTAATGCACCATTATTTAATCTTGCAGCACCGCTTTTAACGGTTACAGGTTGACCACCTAAGGAATAAGTTCCATCAGGCATTCCGCAAGCACACATTGCATCTGTTACAAGTAAGGTTTTATCAGTCCCTTTTTGTTTATATACAACCCTTAAAGATGGATAAGATATATGAATACCATCAGAAATAGTTTCAGTTGTTATATCAGTATCGAAAGTTGCCCCTACTACACCAGGCTCCCTATGCGTAAAACCAGTCATTGCATTAAATAAATGAGTAGAGTGACAGAAGCCACATTTTATTCCATCTATGGCTTCTTCATAAGTTGCTTTTGTATGTCCTATAGAACAACGTATACCTTTAGATGATAAAACAGAAGCAAGTTCTTTAGCTCCTTCAACTTCAGGTGCCATAGTAATAGAAACTACAGCATCCATAGCATCACCAGTCATTGATTTAAAATTTTCATATGAAGGTGCTATTAGGTAATTTGGATTTTGAGCTCCTATAGCACTAGGGCTAATAAAAGGTCCTTCTAAGTGAGCACCCAAGACTATTGCACCATCAGTTCCATTAATTTTTGCTTTTTTTATAGCCATCATAGATTTTAAAATATCTTCTTTAGACATAGTCATTGTTGTAGGTGTAAAGGAGGTTGTACCATATTTGCAAATAGTTTTTGATATTTCATTTATTGCTTCAAAAGTACCATCCATTGTATCATGTCCACCAGCGCCGTGTATGTGAATATCTATAAAACCAGGAGAAACAAATAAACCTTTACAATCGATAACTGTTTTATCATTAACCTCAGATGGATTAATTTCCTTTATTATATTATTTTCTATTAGTATAGATCCCTTTTCTATCTTATTTAAGAATATTATATTACAATTTTTTAATAACATTTTAAATTCCCTCCAAATTAAAGTTAAATTATTAAATAATAACTTAATAATTTAATAAGTAAAATATAATCTTATAATTTAAATATAAATGAAAACGTTAAAATAAACAATGAAAATTTTACTTATGATATAATTATTAATATTAAATAAGTAAAATTACGATGTTTGGAGCGATAATATGGAAATATTAGAAGGCTTAGTAGAAGCAATAATCTTTAAAAGCGATGATAGTGGATATATTGTAGCGAAAATAACTGCAAATAAAGAGCTTGTAACAATTGTTGGTATAATGCCATTAATAAAAGAAGGACAACAAATTGAGGTAAAAGGAAATTGGATAAATCATAAACAATTTGGAAGACAATTTAATGTAGCGGAATATAAAGAAGTGCTTCCAACTTCAGCAAGAGAAATTGAAAAATATTTAAGTACAGGTATAATTCATGGAATAGGTCCTGTTACAGCAAAGAAAATAGTTAAGGCATTTGGAGTTGAAACTTTAGACATATTAGATAATGACATTGAAAGATTAAGGGAAGTTGAAGGAATTGGGGAAAAGAAATTTAATATAATATATGAATCCTATCTTGAAAGTAGAGAATTAAAGGATATTATAATGTTTTTCCAAAATCATGGTGTTACTATAAATCAATGTTTAAAGATTTATAAAAAGTTTGGGCCAGATTCTATAGATATAGTTTCTAATAATCCCTATGTATTAAATGATGAAATATCAGGAATTGGATTTTTAACTTCTGATAGAATTGCAAAAAGTTTAGGTATTGAACCGCAATCAGATTTTAGAGTTCAAAGTGGAATAAGATACGTTTTAAATAACTTTTCTGGTCTTGGAAACACATATATGCCAAAGGATAAATTGATTGAGCAATGTCAAAAGGTTTTAATGGTTGATAAGGAATTAATAGAGGTTAACATATATAATAGTGTTTTAGAAGGAAAGGTAAAGGTAGAAAAAATTAATGATATTGAGGCTGTATATGCATTGCCTTATTATTTTTGTGAGCTTGGTGTTACAAATAAAATTATTACATTAAGTATAGAAAAATTTCAAACTATAAATTCTGATGTTTTATTTGAAATCTCTAGTTTTGAAAATAAGCATAATATTAAGTTTGCAGATTCTCAAAAGGATGCTATATTAGGTGCTTTTGAAAATGGAATTGAAATAATAACAGGTGGTCCTGGCACAGGAAAGACTACAATAATAAAATGTATAATAGAAATATATGAAAATAACGGTATGAAAGTTCTTTTAGCAGCACCAACAGGACGAGCAGCTAAAAGAATGACAGAATCTACAGGACGAGAGGCTAAAACCATACATAGGTTATTAGAGATGGGAGTAAGTGAAGATGAAAACTCCTTTTTTGGAAGGGGTGAAGGTGAACCATTAGAAGGTGATGTAATAATAATTGATGAAGCATCTATGATTGATATAATGCTTATGAATAGTTTATTAAAGGCTATAAAATTAGGAACTAGAGTTATTATAGTTGGAGATGTGGATCAACTTCCATCTGTAGGTCCAGGAAATGTATTAAGGGATTTAATAAACAGTAATTTTATTAAGGTAGTAAGATTAAATGAAATTTTTAGGCAAGGAAAAGAGAGCATGATAATTTTAAATGCTCACAGAATAAATAATGGGGAATTGCCATATTTAAATAAAAAAGATGGAGATTTTTTCTTTGATAATAGAGAAAATAATGAAAGTATATTGCAAACTATATTAGATTTAGTAAATAGAAGAATTCCAATGTTTAATTCAAAGTGGAATAAAGTTAAAGATATTCAAATATTATCTCCAACTAGAAAAGGAATTTTAGGAATAGAAAATTTAAATAATGAACTTCAAGCTATTTTAAACCCACCTGATAAATATAAAAAAGAAAGAAAATTTAAAGACTTTATTTTTAGGGTCGGTGATAAAGTAATGCAAACTAAAAATAATTACTCTTTAAAGTGGAATAGAATAGGTGGATATGGCGATAATGAAGGTGTAGGAATATTTAATGGAGATATGGGATTCATAGAATCTATTGATGAAGAAAATAACACTATAACTGTTATTTTTGATGATGAAAGAAGAATAGTGTACGATAATGTATATGTAGAAGAATTGGAACTAGCCTATGCAATAACTATACATAAAAGTCAAGGGAGTGAATTTAAAGTAGTAATTATACCAACTTTTATGGGCTCAGCTTTTTTAATGAATAGGAATATATTATACACTGGAATAACTAGGGCGAAAGAGCTTGTAGTGGTTGTTGGAAGCCAAAAGGCACTAAAGTATATGGTTGATAATACAAATAGTATGGAGAGGTATTCATCATTGAAGGAAAGAATTTTAGATATTGTATCTGATGATAAAATAAGTGAATAATAAGTAAATGGAGTTGATACTATGAATTATAAAGAATTAAGTAATGCTTTTAAAAAGATAAATAAATGGTATTCAAAAAGAACTAAAGTATTAACTTTAAAAACAAGACCTTTTAATACTATTGATATTTTTTCTAATATAATAAATAAAATTGTACAAGAAAATGGAAAAGTTTTATATGTATTTTGTAGTGAAGAAAAAGAATTTGTAAAAGAAAAAATTAATTATATAAATAATCTTATAGATAGAGATACAAATATAAAAAGGATAGAAAATAATTTAAATTTTATAACGATAAGTGATATTAAAAATGTAAACGAAAATTATGACTTAGTTATAGTTGATGATATAACTTTATTTTCTAAGATAAGCAATGAATATATTAGAGAATCTATAGAAACTATATATTGGAAAACTAATAAAATCATAATTTATTCAACTGAATATATATTTCCAATAGGTGAAAAGTTGGATTTACCTTATATTATTTCAGAAGAGCCTATGATAGAACCAAGACTTATGAGTACTAGAATAAGATTAGAAGAAAATATACCATTATCTTTATTTGAGTATTTTAAATGGTTTAAAGAAAATAAAAGAATAGTATTGATTGTAGTGCCATCACTAGAAAAATTAAATAAGGTTTATAATCATTACTATCAAGTTTTAAGAGAATTAGATATTAGAGTTATTAGATACACCAAAAATCAAAATTTTGATTTTTTAAAAGAAATTATGAATGGATATAGTGATTCATTATTTATAGTTACTAATAATTATGGTCAATATATAAATAATATTGAAAATGTAAATATAATATTACTATTTGCTGATGATATTTATTATTCCTATAAAAAGATAGTTTATATGTGTGCTTCAATTAATAAAACTAAAGAAATTCAATCAGAATTTATAATGGTTTCTAAAGATACTTCAGAGGATATGGATAACGCAAAAAGTATTACTAGGGAATTTAACAGGAGTCTATGGGAAAAGTAATAAATAAAAATATAAATTTAAAGTATTTTAATAAAATTGCATTAAATATATATAATGCAATATTAGATATAATTTACCCACCAGAAGAAAAATGCATAGTTTGTGGAATAGATGGCTTTATAGGATTATGTCCACAATGCAAAAATAGCATTAAAAGAGCTACTAAAAAAGAAAATAGTTTATCTTATGGATTTTATGGGGGAGTAATAAAAAATTTGATTTTAAAGTTTAAGTATGAAAATAATTTTACTGCAGGAAATTTACTATCTAATTTTTTGATAGAAATGGTAAAGGAACAAGATATTAATGCAGATATTATTTGTTATGTACCTATGACTAAAGCTTCTGAAAAAAAGAGAGGATATAATCAGTGCAGATTAATGGCAAGAAATCTAAGTAATGATATTAATGTACCTATAAGTAATTGTCTTAAAAAGATAAAGGATACAAGAGAACAAAAAACCTTAACAAAAGAAGAAAGAATGATAAATGTAAGAGGAGCATTTAAAGTTATTAATTCTAAAGATATAAAAAATAAAAATATTATATTAATTGACGATGTTATGACTACAGGGGCTACTACTGAGGAATGTAGAAATATATTAAAAAAATCAGGAGCAAAGAAAATTATAGTATTGACAATTGCTAAAAGCAATATATAATAGTAATGTAAAGTTAGGTCTGTGGATGAAAGTCGATGCCAGTCGCAGGCGAAACGATCCACGTAAGTTAAACAAAGTTTTAATGAGCATGGTGCGGTATAGAAGTAAGTCCTGCCAGTAGAGATACTGAGAGTGTTAGTAGTGAGAGGTTAATTCCGGGTAGCAAAAGCTCCAGCAGGCGAGTGTGGGGTCAAAATCCAGGTCAGCTAACTTTATAAAAAAACATCAATTCGTATGAATTGATGTTTTTTATTTTTAATAATGAGATAATCGAAGATATATGGAGTTATGTAGAGTAAATAAGTTTAAATTTTCAGTAAATTTATAAAACAAGCTTTGAGGAATAATTTTACAAATGGTAAAATATAGATATAGATTAATATATTTAAAGTCTTAAATAGTATAAGTATAACTTAAAGAGAGGGGCTGACCTTATGAGAGTAACTGTAATAGGAAAGAACATTAACGTGACACCTGCACTAAAGGAAATAGTGGAAAGAAAGATTTCAAAACTAGATAAGTATTTTGAACCTGACGTAGCGGCAAGAGCCACATTAACTGTTCAAAAAAATAGCCAAATTTTTGAGGTGACAATACCATTTAATGGTGTTATTTTAAGATGTGAAGAATCAACAGATGATATGTATAAGTCTATTGATTTAGTAGAAACAAAACTAGAAAGACAAATTAGAAAACAAAGAACTAAATTACAAAGAAGAAGTAATGAATCTTTAAGATTTAATAATTTTGATGAAGTTGCATCAGAAGAAGATGATCATGGAGAAGTAGTAAAAGTTAAAAAGTTCAATATAAAGCCAATGAGTACAGAAGAGGCTATATTACAAATGGAGCTTGTTGAACATAATTTCTTTGTTTTTAAAGATTCTGATACAGATAATGTTAATGTTGTATACAAGAGAAAAGATGGAAATTATGGGCTTCTAGAGCCAGATTATATTTAATTGAATATAGATAAGGGGAATGTTATAAACATTTCCCTTATTTTTTATATTAAAACAAATGATTTTTAAATGTTTTATTTAGAATTAAGTCTTATAACTTTTATATCTTATATTTTTAAAATATTATAATAGCTTTAAGTATAGTTGTTTTGGTTGAATTATAAATACTATAAATGGTATAATTTATTAAGCGAAATATTAAAGGGGTAGCTTATACAATTAGAATTTAGATAAATTGATTAATAATCGCACATCTATAATTTTTTATTGATGTTTATGATTATGTTGAAAGGAAATATATTATGGGATTTTTAGAAAAACTTTTCGGAACATATAGCGAAAGAGAAGTTAAAAAACTTCAATCGATTGCAGATAAAATAGAAGCTTTAGATGAGTCTATGCAAAAGTTAACAAATGAAGAACTTCAAGCTAAGACTTTAGAGTTTAAAGAAAGAATAAAAAATGGAGAATCTTTAGATAGCATATTACCAGAAGCATTTGCAGTTTGTAGAGAAGCTTCAAGCAGAGTTCTTGGAATGAAACATTTTAGAGTTCAGTTGCTAGGAGGAATGGTTCTTCATCAAGGTAGAATAGCTGAAATGAAAACAGGGGAAGGGAAGACTCTTGTTGCAACATTACCAGCATATCTTAATGGATTGACTGGAAATGGAGTTCATGTAATAACAGTAAATGATTATTTAGCAAAGACTCAAATGGAAGAAATGGGAGTGCTTTATAACTTTTTAGGTTTAACTACTGGTTGCATAATACATGGAATAACTCCTGACCAAAGAAGAGCAGCTTATGCTTGTGATATAACATATGGAACTAATAATGAATTTGGATTTGACTATTTAAGAGATAATATGGTTATACATATGGAAGAGAGAGTTCAAAGGGGACTTAATTTCTGTATAGTAGACGAAGTAGACTCTATTTTAATAGATGAGGCTAGAACTCCTCTTATTATTTCAGGAATGGGAGATAAATCTACTAAATTTTATAATGTTGCAGATAACTTTGTTAAAACATTAGTAAGTGAAAAAGATTTTACAGTAGATGAAAAAGCTAATGCAGTTTTATTAACTGATGATGGAGTTGTTAAAGCTGAAAAATATTTTGGCATAGAAAACTATGCTGATTCACAAAATTTAGAGTTACAACACTATGTTACTCAAGCTTTAAAGGCTAACTATACAATGAGAGCTGATAAAGACTATATGGTTAAGGATAACGAAATAGTAATTATTGATGAATTTACAGGAAGACTTATGGAAGGTAGAAGATATTCAGATGGTCTTCATCAAGCAATTGAAGCTAAGGAAGGAGTTAAGATTCAAAGAGAATCTAAAACTTTAGCTACAATAACATTCCAAAATTATTTTAGAATGTATAGTAAATTATCAGGAATGACAGGGACAGCATTAACTGAAGAAAATGAGTTTAGAGAAATATATAACTTAGATGTTATAGTAATACCAACTAATAGACCAGTTCAAAGAATTGATAATTCTGATATGGTTTATAAAAATTCCGTTGGAAAATATAAAGCTATAGTTGAGGAAGTAGTAAAATCACATGAAAAGGGTCAACCAGTTCTTGTTGGTACTGCTAGTGTTGATAAATCAGAATATATTTCTTCTTTATTAAAAAAGAGAGGGATTAAGCATCAGGTTCTTAATGCTAAATATCATGCTCAAGAAGCCGAAATAATTTCTCATGCTGGAGAATTAGGAATGGTTACTATTGCTACTAATATGGCAGGTAGAGGTACTGATATTAAGCTTGGAGAAGGAGTTATAGAAGCTGGTGGATTAAAAGTTCTTGGTACTGAAAGACATGAATCAAGAAGAATAGATAATCAGCTTAGAGGTAGATCAGGGCGTCAAGGTGATCCTGGTGAATCAATATTCTTTATATCATTAGAAGATGATTTAATGAGAATATTTGGTTCTGAAAGAATTCAAGGAGTTATTGATAAATTAGGTCTTGAGGAAACAGAAGCCATAGAAAGTAAGATGGTTACTAAAGCTATAGAAAATGCTCAAAAGAAGGTTGAAGGAAATAACTTTGATATAAGAAAAAATCTTTTAGGTTATGATGATGTTATGAACTTACAAAGAGAAGTTATTTATAGACAAAGAACAGAAGTTTTAGAGGGTAAAAATTTAAAAGAACAAATTCAAGGAATGATAGAAGAAGTTATTTCTGATTCCGTAAATTCACATTTAAGTGGAGAAGTTCAGGATATAGAATCTGAAATTAAAACATTGCTTCAATATTTAGAAGAAATTTGTATGCCACATGGTGTTGTAACTGTTGAAGAATTAGCTGATTTATCAAATGAGCAAATAAAAAATAAATTAATTGAGACTGTTCTTAATATATATAAAGGTAAGGAGCTTGAGTTTGGTGAAGAACAATTAAGAGAAATTGAAAGAGTAGTTCTTTTAAGAGTTGTTGACCAAAAGTGGATGGCACATATTGATAATATGGATCATCTAAAACAAGGAATGGGATTAAGAGCTTATAAGCAACAAGATCCAATACAAGCATACCAAATGGAAGGTAGTGCAATGTTTGAGGAAATGATTGAAGGAATTAAACTTGAAACTGTTAAATTCTTATTCCATGTAAGAGTTGAAAGACCTGTAGAAAGAGAAAAGGTTGCTGAAGAAACATCTGCAACTCATGGAAATGATGACAAAAGTTTAAAGAAAGAACCAATTAGAAATGATAATAAACTTGGAAGAAATGACTTATGTTCATGTGGAAGTGGCAAAAAGTATAAGAACTGTTGCGGTAGGGAAGTATAATAAAAAAGTGTCTGAAAAGGCACTTTTTTCAATGAATTAAGGGGTGATATTTTGTTAATTAAGTTAGAACAAGAGCTAACTAAAGTTAGTGGATTAAAAGAAATATTAAAAGAAATGGGGGCTTCACTTTGACAAGGAAAGCCTAGAAAAAAGATTTAAAGAATTAGAGCTTCAAATGCAAGAAAAAGGTTTTTGGGATGATATAAAAAGGGCTGAAGAAGTTACTAAAGAAAGCAAGAGTATTAAAGATAAAATAGAGAGATATGAAGCTTTAGTAAATAGATTAGATGATGTTGAAGTGTTAGCTGAACTTGCAGAAGATGATGAAGAAACTATAAATGAAGTTATTACAGAAATTAGAGATATAGAAAAGCTTATAGAAGAGTATAAGATAGAACTTCTTTTATCAGGTGAGTATGATAAAAATGATGCTATTTTAAATCTGCATGCTGGTGTTGGTGGAAGTGACGCTAATGATTGGACACTTATGCTTTTAAGAATGTACACAAGATGGTGTGAAAAAAAAGGATATAAAGTTGAAACACTAGATATACTTGAAGGTGATGAAGCAGGAATAAAAAGTGCTACATTAAGAGTAAAAGGTGAATTTGCATATGGGTATTTAAAAGCAGAAAAGGGTGTTCATAGATTAGTAAGAATATCTCCATTTAATGCAAATGGGAAGAGACAAACTTCTTTTGCATCTATAGAAGTATTGCCAGAGCTTACAAAGGATCAAGATATAGATATTAGATCAGATGATTTAAAAATAGATACCTATAGAGCAAGTGGGGCTGGTGGACAACATGTAAATAAGACAGAATCAGCAATAAGAATTACTCATATACCTACAGGAATTGTAGTTCAATGTCAAAGTGAAAGAAGCCAGTTTTCAAATAAGGATACAGCAATGTCTATGTTAAAATCAAAGCTTATAGAACTTAAAGAAAGAGCTCATAAGGAAAAGATAGAGGATTTAACTGGTGAGTTAAAGGATATGGGATGGGGAAGTCAAATAAGGTCATATGTATTCCATCCATATAATATGGTTAAAGATCATAGAACAAATGAAGAAACATCAAATTTAAATGCTGTTATGAATGGAGAAATAGATCAGTTTATAACAACTTACTTAAAGAGTATATCAAAATAAAAAAAGTGCATTGCACTTTTTTTATTTTGATATTAATTTAAAGTTTTTAATAGCTAGTATTACTATTGAAAATCCAAATATAAGAGTTACTGAAATAGAAGCTTTATATCCATTAGAAAAAAATATACAAGAAGTTATAATAGATATTAATGCAACTAATCCAAAAATTCTAGAACCATTTTTATCAGTTATAATTTTACTTTTATCAAATAATCCCCAAGCAATTAATATAATTAAACAGATAGATATAAAAATCATTGAATTGGAACTATAAATAAATCTAGTAAATGTACTATAGCAAGATGATTTAATTTCTTCATCAATTATGCTATATACAGTATCAATAGCATTAGCATCTATATAATCAATAGTATCGTTTGGAGTATGAATTCTTGTTTTGTCACTATGACAAAAACTAACCGCATCTATGTTCAAATTATTAAAACTTGCATGGTCGCTAGAATCTTCATATATAATTTCATAACTCACATTATTAGCTTCACATATTTCTCTTAATGAATTTAATAATTCTGAATTTGTATTTTTAAATTTAATTCCTTGCATGAAGGTTATAGGATAATCAGCACTACCAATCATATCTAAGTTAATTACTTTTGAATTTTTTATATTAAATAAATTAGCTTCTGCAAAAGCTTTAGATCCAAGAAGACCAAATTCTTCAGCATTTAAGGCAGCAAAAATTATATCCCTTTCTGGCTTTCCATAAGTTGCAAAACTTCTACTAAGTTCTAATAAAAATGAGGCTCCAGAAGCATTATCTAATGCACCTGAATAAGTATTTCCTAAACCGTCTTTTCCAAGATGATCATAATGGGCAGTTATTATAAATGGATCTAATTTAGAGTTTGAACCCTTGATTACACCAATAATATTTGATATTGTTTTTTCTTCCTCTTCAAATGGAATGTGAAGAGATATTTTTTTTCCTTCTTTTAAACTATTAGATATTTTTTCAAAGGCATTATTAGATACCATTATTACTGCATCTTTTGCAAAATCACTAAAAAATGAGCTTCTAAATGAAAAATTATTATTCTTAGGAACATATATTAGAAATTGTCCATCATCACAAGTTACTTCCATATATGCTAAATAAGATTTTATATTATCTTCTTTTGAAAAGGTAAATGTATTGTTTTTAAAATTAATCATATCTTCTTTAAAATCAATACCATATTTTAATTCTTCTTCAGTTTCTCCGTTATATTCTATCTTTAGATAGGGGGAGGTATTTGTTATAACTGGACAAATAGTATTGAAGCCTTGTGAGTAATTATTATCATTGTTTAATGAGGTTAAATTGCTATCTATGAACCTATTTTTTATTATTTCTCCAGTCATTGAATTTTCTATACTTCCAGCAAGTCTCCCACCAAGTATATCTGAGGATAAAACATAAATATTACTTAAAACATTTCTAGAATTAAAGGGTGAATAAGTATTATTAAGGTATATTGTAAATAGTAATATAAAAGAATTAATTAATAGTAACGGAAAATATATAAGCTTTTTTTTCATAAAAAAATACCTCACTAATAGTATTATATTAAATACTATTAAATGAGGTTTTGCATTATGATAATAAACTTATGCCTTATTTTGAATAAGTTCAAATAAACATTGAAATAATGAAAATAAAATACAAATATAAATTAAAATATTAAGTTGATTATTAAGAACAGAAAGTATACCACCAATTATTATGCTACATAATGTAACTATATTTATAAATTTAATAAGATTTGATTTACCTGTTAATATTTCTTTATTAGCAATAAATAAAATCATTATAAGAGTTAAAAATATAAATATTTTTTCGAGATTAGCAGAAAATTCAATAACATAAAGTTGATTTAGACATAAAAGAGTAATAAGAACTACAAGAAGAATATTTATGAAATTATTAACAAATTTATTCAAATAAGGCACCCCCTTAATAAATACATATGGAAGATATTTACAATTAGATTATACTATTACCTTTACTTAATATCAAGTGTGTAAAGTTATGTTATACTAATTATTAGAAATAAATTTATAAAAAATTTTCATAGGAGAGAAGTATGGTAAATATAGAAGAAAGACTAGTTAGAGAGTTAGAAATAACTTTAAAGCAAGTTCAAAATGTAATTAAACTATTAGATGAGGGAAATACAGTTCCCTTTATATCAAGATATAGAAAAGAGCAAACAGGTGGGTTAAGTGATGATGTTTTAAGAAAGTTTTTTGAAAGATTAACTTACTTAAGAAATTTAAAGGAAAGAAAAGAAGATGTTTTAAGATTAATAGATGAACAAGGAAAATTAAATGAAGATATAGTTAAAGCTTTAGAAAAAGCAGATACCTTAACAGAGGTTGAAGATATTTATAGGCCTTACAAACAAAAGAAGAGAACTAGAGCAACTATAGCTTTAGAAAAAGGCTTAAAACCATTAGCTGATTTGATTTTAGAAGGAAGATTTAAGGAAAGTATAAAAGAAGAAGCTAAAGTTTATATAGATGATGAAAAGAAGGTACTTAATGAAGAGGAAGCTATAAATGGAGCTTTAGATATAGTAGCAGAGATAATTTCTGATGATGCAGGGTTTAGAAAATGGATAAGAGAATTTGTAATGAGGGAAGGAAAAATTGAATCAAAGGGATCAAGCGAACTTCCAACACCTTTTGAAATGTATTATGAATATAGTGAAGATATAAGTAAAATTCCTGCCCATAGAATATTAGCTATAAATAGAGGAGAAAAGGAAAAGATATTATCTGTTAAAATAGTATCTAATGAAGAGAAAATAATATCATATCTTCAAAATAAATTGTTAAAGAATAATAATAATACTGATGAATATTTAAAGCTTGCAATTAAGGATTCTTTTAAAAGATTAATATATCCTTCAATAGAAAGAGAAATAAGAAGTGAACTTACAGATAAAGGTGAAGAAGGTGCAATATTAATATTTAAAGAAAATTTAAAGGCACTTTTAATGCAAGCACCAATAAAGGGAAAAGTAGTTATGGGGTATGACCCAGGATTTAGAACGGGTTGTAAAGTTGCTGTTTTAGATTCTACAGGTAAATTCTTAGAAAAGGCTACAGTATATCCAACTTTACCTAAGAATGATATAGAAGGTACAAAGAAAATATTAAAGAAGCTTATATATAAATATAATGTAGATGTTATTTCTTTAGGAAATGGTACTGCATCTAGGGAGTCGGAAGAAGTAATTTCCGAAATGATAAATGAAATTAAAAAAGAAAGCGGTAAAGAAATAGCTTATGTAATAGTATCGGAAGCAGGAGCATCTGTTTATTCGGCATCAGAACTAGCTGCTAAAGAATATCCTGATTTAGATGTTACTATAAGAGGTGCTATCTCTATTGGGAGAAGACTTCAAGATCCTATGGCTGAGCTTGTAAAAATAGACCCTAAGGCAATTGGAGTTGGTCAATATCAACATGATGTTACTCCAAAAAGATTAGATGAATCATTAACAGGGGTAGTTGAAGATTCTGTTAATAAAGTTGGTGTTGATTTAAATACAGCAACACCATCTCTTTTAACTTATATTGCAGGTGTTAATGCAGCAATTGCAAATAATATAGTTGCATATAGAGATGAAGTTGGAGGATTTAAGAGTAGAAAAGAATTACTAAAGGTTAAAAGATTAGGTCAAAAAGCTTATGAACAATGTGCAGGATTTTTAAGAGTAATGGAGAGTAAAGAACCTTTAGATAATACTTCAGTTCATCCAGAATCATACTTAGTAGCAGGAAAGCTTATTGAAATATTAGGATATACTAAAGAGGATTTAAAAAATAGAAATCTAAATGATATAGAAGAGAGAGTTAATTTAAGAGGATTAAAGAATCTTGTTAATGAGCTTGAAGTTGGAGAATTAACCTTAAAAGATATAATTAAAGAGTTACAAAAACCAGGAAGAGATCCAAGAGAAGATATGCCAAAGCCAATTTTAAAAACTGGTGTTATAGACTTAAAAGATTTAAAATCAGGAATGGAGCTTATGGGAACTGTAAGAAATGTATCAGACTTTGGTGCCTTTGTTGATATTGGTGTTCATCAAGATGGATTAGTTCACAAGAGTCAAATGGCAAATAAGTTTGTTAAACATCCATTAGATATAGTAAAGGTTGGAGATATAATTAAGGTCAAGATTATGGAAGTTGATGAAAAAAGAAAGAGAATTTCATTAACAATGAAAGACATTGATTAACACTAAAAATAAATTTTAAATTAATTTATTTAATAAAAAATATAAAAACACTATTGAAATATACAAAATTTAGTAATATAATAAAAGAAAAAATATCTTCAGGGCAGGGTGAAAGTCCCTACCGGCGGTATAGCCCGCGAGCAATTTTTGCAGATTCGGTGTAACTCCGAAGCCGACAGTAAAGTCTGGATGAAAGAAGGTAAAGGTTAAATTATATAAATATATTATTGATAATAGTTTTATGATTTTAAAAAGAATTCATAATTCTATTAAGGTGTATTTATTATTAGTTTTGTTTTAATGCCCTGATGTTTTTAACATCAGGGTTTTTTTAATGTATCAAACATTATAAATAGTAAAAACTATTATCAAATATATTTTAATTTAACTAGAGCCCCAGGGGATAACTTTTGGGAGGGAAAAATATGAATTCATCAAAAAATCTAAACAAAATGATTAAAATTTCTTTATTATCAGCTATTGCAGTAGTATTAATGTATTTTGATTTTCCTATAATACCTGCATTTCCATGGCTTAAAATTGATTTAAGTGAATTACCAGCATTAATGGGGGGATTTGCTTATGGGCCAGTTGTAGGTGGAATAATAGTTATATTAAAGGTATTTTTAAGATTTTTAATAAAGGGAACAGAAACTGGATTTGTTGGAGAAGCTGCCAATATAATAGTTGGACTTGCGTTGGTTGTTCCAGCAGCTTGGTTATATCATAGAAATAAAAGTAAAAAGACAGCTATATTAGGTATGGTTATAGGTGCATTAGTGATGCAAATTTTAGGTATAATTTCAAATGTATATTTCTTATTACCTGCATTTGGAATGAAATTAGAAGGAACTGAATTAATGAATTATATATTCCTAGGATTAATACCTTTTAATGGGGTAAAGGCATTAATAGTTTGTATTGCAACATATTTATTATACAAAAGAGTATCTCGTGCAATATTTAATGTTGATAGTAATTTTGGAATAAGAAAAAAAGAAATAGCTTAACAATAAAAAGAGGATAGGATTTCTATCCTCTTTTCCACATTATAATGGCATTTTCACCATTGTCTGAATAATATCCTTTTCTTATTCCTTCTTCTTTAAAATCAAACTTTTTATAAAGGTTTTGGGCAGGAATATTTGATTCCCTAACTTCTAAAGTTATGTCATTACAATTTAGAGATTTACAGATATCAAGTAAATTTAATAATAAATTTGATGCAACACCATGTTTTCGATACTTTGGATTTACAGCAATATTTGTAATATCACCTTCTCCAACAACTATCCATACACCAACAAATCCAATGACCTCATTAGTTTCTAAATCTTCTGCAATTATATATTTTGCTAAAGGATTGTTTAATTCATTAGTAATAGAATCTAAAGTCCAAGGTATAGCAAAACATTCTTTACTAAGATTATATACTCCATTAATATGAACATCTTTCATAAGACTATAATTTATTTTCATTTTTCATAGCCAACCTTTGTTCAAGTTCTCTTTCTGCTTGAGGCTTTTTAATATAAAGTGGAGCAGAATTTATATCATCAATTTCTCCATGTTTAATTTTTTCCATTCCAAGCTCTCCAAGAGAAGAAGCTCTAATTATGCTTAAATGATTTGGAGCAAACTCACAATTGTTAACATTTTTAATTAGGAATTCCTTGTGTTTAGATACACCATCACCAGTAAATATAACTTTTTCACCTTTTCTATTTAATATATCTGAAAGCTCAGTTAATTCTAAAGCTGTACATTCAAGTATTTTAACTAATTTTCCATTTATATTTCTATAAAGACCAGTATAAACGCTATCTCTTAATGCATCCATAATTGGACATATTATTCCATCAAATGTTATTAAAGAATTAGCTAGTGCATCTAAACTTGAAATAGAAACATAAGGCTTATTAGAACCAATGCTTAATCCTTTAACAGTTGCCATCCCAATTCTAAGTCCAGTAAATGATCCAGGACCTTTAGAAACTACAAAACCGTCAACTTCACCTATATCTATTTGACAGTCCTTTAATAACATTTCTATTTTTTCCATTAGTATAACAGAGTGTTCTCTTTTAAAGTTTAAAGTATATTCACCAAGTATAAATTCATCTTCAAGAAGAGCAACTGTAGTTACTAAAGATGAGGAATCTATGCTTAAAACTATCATATTTTTAACTCCTTTATATAATTATATTTTTCTCCATATGGAGTTAGAGTGATTTTTCTATAATCTTCACCCTTGTCTAAATCTTTTTCTATATAAATATGTAAAAAATCTTTTGGAAGTATTTCTTCTATATAATTTGCCCATTCTATAATTGAAACTGCATCAGAGAAAATATAATCATCGAAGCCTATTGCATATATTTCATCAGGATCTGATACTCTATATACATCAAAATGATTTAATTTTAAACGCCCAGAATCATATTCATTTACAATAGTAAAGGTAGGGCTTGTTATATAATCAGTTATTTCTAATCCTTTAGCTATACCTTTAGTTATGTGAGTTTTTCCAGTTCCTAAATCACCAGTTAAGCAAATTATATCTCCAGAATTTAATAGTTTACCAAGATCTATTCCAAGGTTAGTAGTTTCCTCCACGCTATTAACATAAAAAATCATGTTAAAATCCTCCCTTTTTTAATTAACTATTTTATATTTTATCCAAAAAGTAAGAAAAAGAAAAGAATAATAGAAAAATAGTAGAAAAAATATTGATTTTATATATAAAGTAATATATAATATATTTGTACTTAGGGGTATCGTATATCGGTAGTACAGTAGTCTCCAAAACTATTAGGCTAGGTTCGATTCCTAGTACCCCTGCCAAAAAAAGCTAGTAAGATTTTCTTACTAGCTTTTTTTATTTATTTTATAAAATGATTTTTAATAATAGTTGTGATATTTTACAAAAATAATTATTACTTGAATAAAGAGACTTTTAAAGTTAATAATTAAAATAACTTAGGGAGATAAGGAGTTTTTATGGATAGGGCATTAAATGTTTTAAAGCAATATTATGGGTATAGTTCTTTTAGAGAAGGCCAAGAAGAAATAATAAGACAAATATTAAGTGGAGAAGATGTTTTAACTATTATGCCTACAGGTGGAGGTAAATCAATTTGTTATCAAGTACCTGCAATATTATTAGAAGGTATAACAATAGTTATATCACCACTAATATCTCTTATGAAAGATCAAGTAGATAATATAAATAATTTAGGAATTAAATCAGCTTATATTAATTCATCATTAAGTAATTTTGAAATAAATAATATTTTAGATGAAGCAGCAAGAAGTGAAATAAAAATATTATATGTTGCTCCTGAAAGGTTAGAGTCTCAAAATTTTTTAGAACTTATATCTAGTATTAATGTTTCAATGATTGCCATAGATGAAGCACATTGTGTATCACAATGGGGACATGATTTTAGAAGTAGTTATAGAAAGATAAGTAGAGTGATTTCTTTATTAAAAAATAGACCAATAGTTGCTGCATTTACAGCAACAGCTACAAGTGAAGTTAGAAGTGATATAATAAATTTACTTGAATTAAATAATCCTAAGATATTTATATCAGGGTTTGATAGAAAAAACCTTAAAATAATAATAGAAAAAGGAGTAAATAAGAAAAATTATATTTTAGATTATATAAATAATAATAAAAACGAATCGGGAATAATATACGCATCAACTAGAAAGGAAGTAGATAATTTATATGAATTATTAACTTCAAGAGGATTACAGGTAGAAAAATATCATGCAGGACTTAATGATGAATATAGAAAAACAGCTCAAGAGAATTTTATATATGATAAGAGTAATATAATAATTGCTACAAATGCTTTTGGAATGGGGATAGATAAACCTAATGTTAGGTATGTAATACATTATAATATGCCTAAAAATATTGAAGGGTATTATCAAGAGATAGGAAGGGCAGGAAGAGATGGTGAAGAAAGTGAGTGTATAATGTTATTTTCACCTAGAGATGTTCAAACACAAAAATACATTATAGAAACTGCCACGGAAAATATTATAAGAAAAGAAAGTGAGCTTTCAAAATTACAAACTATGATAAATCTTGTATATACTCAAGATTGTTATAGAAAATTTATATTAAATTATTTTGGAGAACAATATGATAAAAATTGCAATAAGTGTAGTAATTGTGAATTGGCTGGAGAGTTAAGAGATAAAACTATAGATGCACAAAAGGTTATTTCATGTATTTATAGAATGAATCAAAGATTTGGAATTGGAATGGTTATAGATGTACTTAGAGGTTCTAAAAATAAAAAGGTATATGAGTTAGGATTTGATAAACTATCAACTTATGGTATAGTGAAAAATTATACTAAGGATGAATTAAATGAATTTATTAATATGTTAATTTCCCATGAGTATTTAAATTATAATGGTGAGTATCCAGTTTTAACATTAAATAAACAATCTATAGAGATTGTAAGAGGAGAAAGACAAGTATTTGTTAAAGAACAAGTTATTAATAAGACTAAAACAGAAGAAAATGAATTATTTATAATATTAAAAAAATTAAGACTAGATATTTCTAAAGAAGAAAAAATTCCACCATATATGGTATTTGGAGATTCAACTTTAAAGGAGCTTAGTAATAGAATGCCAATAACAAATGAACAGTTTTTAGATATAAATGGTGTTGGTAATTCTAAGCTCAATAAATATGGTGAAATATTTATTGAGAAAATTAAGGAGTATATTGAAAAAAATAATATAGAAGTATCTTGGAGTTTTATAAATAATAAGAATAATACTTTAGTTAATAAAGATTCAAGTGAATTAAAAGATGAAAAGAAAAAATCTTATGAAGTAACCATAGATTTTATTAAAGCTGGTAATTCTATAAAAGGTATTGCTAAGGAAAGAAAATTATCTTTATCTACAGTAATGAATCACATTGAACAATATATTGCTGAAGGTAATGATGTTAATTTTAATATATGTTTAGATGAATTTTTTAATGAAGATGAAGAGAAAATAGTTTTGGATGCTATAGATAAAGTTGGATATAATAAATTAAAAAGTATAAAGGAAATAGTTCCTAATAAAATAACTTATGATACTATAAAAGCAGTAATATTAAAAAAATAATTAACAGCAATTAAGAATATTTTAGTTGACAATTGTTATGTTAACATGATATGATATCCATTGTTGAAGGGGTATCGTATATCGGTAGTACAGTAGTCTCCAAAACTATTAGGCTAGGTTCGATTCCTAGTACCCCTGCCAAAAGACTTAGCAATTTAGCTAAGTCTTTTTTTGTCTAATATATATTGAGATTAATTGACAATCAAATGTTTAAGATGTTAAAATTAGGATATCCTAAGTTGAAATTAGTCTAAGTTTAGTCTATTTTTTACTACCATAAGAAAGGGGCAAATATATGATAGTTGAGAAAGTTTTAAATAATAATGTAGTTGTTTCAATAGATCCTACAACTAGAAAAGAGATAATTCTTATGGGAAGTGGGATAGCGTTTAATAAAAAACCTGGTCAGTTAATAGATACTAAAAAAGTTGAAAAAACATTTATAGTAGATGATGAAAATTTAGGAAATAAAATTAAGAAGTTAATTAATCAAATTCCAGAAGGAATATTTGAATTAGCAGATGAGATAATCAATCATGCACAAACTGAGCTAAATATTGAACTAGATAAGCAAATTTACGTTTCTTTAGCTGATCATATAGCTTTTGCCGTAAAGAGATTTAAAAACGGGATTACTATAAAAAATGAATTATTAAATGAGATAAGAAGAGTCCATAGAAGTGAATTTAAAGTTTCATTATGGGCAGTTGATCATATAAATAAAAGTCTAGATATTAATCTTCCAGAAGGTGAAGCTGGATTTATAGCATTGCATTTTGTAAATGCAAGTTATAAAGAAACTACAATGAAATCAGTAGAATCAACTAAAATAATAAAGGATATATTAAATATAATTAAATATTATTTCTCTATAGAATTAGATGAGGATGATTTGAATTATGATAGATTATTAACTCATTTAAAGTATTTTGCAAAGCGTATAGTTAATAATAATAAACAAAATAGCACCGATTCTGATTTTGTAAAAGTTATATCAACTTCTTATCCAGAAGCATATGGGTGTGCATTGAAGATAGGAAAATATATAGAAAATAATAATAATTATGACGTAAATGAAGATGAACTAGTATATTTAACTATGCATATACAAAGAGTTATATCGGTAGCAAGAGAAAAAACAATTAAAAAAACTCCTAAGCTAATTTAATTTTAGGTTAGGAGTTTTTTATTTAATTTTGATTAATCCAAGTTGAATAAGATGTAGCATAATTATCAGATTTATTTTTTGAAACATAATCATAAAAATCTTCTAAAAATTCAAATTGACGTTTATTATCATGAAGATTAACACCACCAGCATTATATTGATATGAAACTATTTGATCTAATGATAAATTAGTGGTATTCATTAAAATTTGATACATAGACATAAATGTAGTTGTTCTACCTTCTCCAGCATCACAATGAAAATGAAGGTGTAAATCTGAAGGTTTTGTTTTAACAAATTCAATAAATTCATCTACAATTTCAGCTGTAGGAGCACCATTATCTTTTACTGCGTATCTTTTATATTGCATACCAGCTTGGGTTACTACGCATGATTCATTACTTATAAAATCAACAGTTATTTCTTTAAAAAGAATACCTGATTTTTTATGAATATTTAATGAATTATTTAATTTTATTTTTGATAAAAGAGCATCTTCTGTTTTTAGTGTTTGATTTGTAGTAAATCCATTATTTAAATCTTTATTAGGATCATAAAAACTTATAGCATAATTATTAACTAATCCATGAGATTCTTGTCTTAAGTCTACAATACATATATTTGGTTTGTTTATAGATTTTTTTAAATTAGTTGCTTGTTCAGCAGTAAATTCAGAACTTCCTGAAATATCTAAACTAGGTATATGTCTAAATCTATCAGGTAATCCTGTAGTTGAAGTATTATCTCTAACTATTAAAGTATGATTTTTTCGATTTGATAGTGCGTCTAAGGGTGAAGCAGAAATTAAATTAACGCTTAAAAGCATTAATGAAATACAAGTAAGTACTTTTAAAACAAATTTTTTCATAAGTTAAATCTCCTTAATTTTATTTAGTTTATTAATATCTTTCGTATTAAGTATTAAATTTATTCTTATTTATTAAATATGTGTTTATACAATTAACTTGATATGGTAAAAATATTAATATATAGTTAAATTAGGAGAAAAGTAATGCGTAGCAGTTATCAAGAAAGAAAATATCCTGAAAAATCATGGTCTATCTCAAAAATGAAAACTTTAGAAAATTGTGAAAGAAATTATTATTACACATATTATAAAAGTCATAATGGATGGATATATACAAGTTCAGATGAACAAAAGATGGCGTGGCGGCTAAAGAAACTAACTAATCTATGGATTTGTTTTGGTGAAGTAATTCATAAAGAAATTAGAGGTATTATTAATATTTGTAAAAAGGATAAAACCAAATTTATGTCAGCTACGAGATTTAATGAGATTGCTTTAAATAAGCTTAGAATTATAATAAAAGAAAGCATACAAAAATATAATACAAAGGATTGGGATGAATATCCTAATGGTACAATGCTTCAAGAATATTATTATGGAGATAGAATATCAAAAGAAGTTGGGAATGAATTAAAAGAAAGATTAATTAATTGTATAAATAATTTTTATGTATCAAAAAGTTTTGAAGATATTTTAAAACCAGAAACAGTAATAGTAGAAAATGATGAAGATGTATTTAATAGCATTATTTATAATAATTTAAAAGTATATTCTAAGATAGATTTATTATACAAAGATTATGATGGATATTATGTAATAGTTGATTGGAAAACAGGTAAATATTCTGAAAGTGATAAAGAGCAATTATTAGTTTATGCTTGGTATATAATGGAGCAGTATAATGTTCATTATTCTAGAATTAAAGGAAGAATAGAATATCTTTTAGATGGACATGCAAAAGAAATAACATTTAAAACAGAAGATATTGAGTTTATAAAAAATAAGGTTTCTATAGATTTAAAAATAATAAATAGTTACCTAGAAGATGTAGAATTAAATAAACCAAAATCAAAAGATATGTTTCAAAAATCAATAAATAAACTTAAATGTAAAAGTTGTAAATATAGATTGTTATGCGAGGATGATTGTGTTTAAAAGTTTATAATTTGGATATAACTTATAAAAGAATTTATTAAAGTAGATTTAAGTATAGAGGTGAAATATGAGTTTTATTCAAATTCAATTTATAATTTTTTTTAGTATAATTATTTGTTCAATTATTGGTGGAAAAAAAGCATCATTAATAGCAAGCGCAGTTTGGATTTTAGAAACAATAGCAATTTATAATACTAGTAAAATAAACTATATGCAACTTATATCAGTTTCATTATCTTTTCAAATAGGAATTTTATTAGCTGTATTTAGAGATTTCATAGTTAAAAGAATTAAAAAAGTAAGAAGTAAAGAAGTAAACTAGCCTTATCTATAATTATGAAATAAAGGAATTATTTACTTGTAATATAAAAACCTATATTGGTTAATATAATAGTGTAAACAGAAACAACTTAAATGTGAATGATTTAAGTTTAGTTTACAAAATTACCGCTAAACCAGAGGAGGAATCGATTATGTCAAAAACATTAGTTCCAGAAGCAAAACAAGGATTAAGTGCATTCAAGAACGAAGTTGCATCAGAAATGGGAGTTCCATTTACAGATTATAATGGTAACTTAACATCTAGACAATGTGGTTCCGTTGGTGGTGAAATGGTTAAAAGAATGGTAGAACAATACGAAAGTGGATTAAAATAAACACCATTAACTACCACAATCAGACGGGTTAAAGGAAACAATACTTCGAGAGGGTGAGTACTGTTATGGGTGATATACCACCTGAAATTTAATCTATCATTCAAAAAGGAAAGAGAGATATTAAAGTAGATTTTATCTACGATAATATCTCTTTTTTTTTTATTTATATAAATTTTTAGAAAATTTTAGGAATCTTTATAAATAAGGCAATTTATGCTAAAATATGAACTGAAGTTAGGAAAAATATATATTTAAAAAGCGTAGGTATTTAAAATAATTCTATAATTATCATATTTATTAGTTTAAAGTAACTTATTTAATTTGTAAAATTATTAATGTAAAAAATAATATAAAGTATAAGTATATTTAAATTAATAACTTAAAATATAATTTAATATGGATTAAATGGCAAAAATAGTCTAAACTTAAAAGTGTAAATTTATTTAAAGAGGTAGTAAATATATGAAAAATTCCTTGAGTTACTATAAAAATAATATAGAGAAAATTAATGAACAGTTAAAAAGTTTAGAAAAAAAACTTATAGCTTTTTCTATTATACGTTTTATTATTGTTATTTTAGGATTGATAGCAATGTATTATTACTATAAGCAAGATAGTATAGAAGGTTTAGGGGTTAGTTTTCTTTGTGCCTTATTTGTATTCCTAATAATTGTATTTTTTCATAGTGAAAGAATAAATTTAAAAAAAAGATTACTGACTATGCTTGAGTATTATGAAAAAGGAATAAAGAGATTAGATAATACTTGGAAGGAATTTAGTGATATTGGTGAAGAGTTTATTGATAAAAATCATAGTTTTTCAAGTGATCTAGATATTTTTGGTAAAAAGTCTTTATTTCAATGGATAAATTTAACTAGAACTAAGTTTGGAAGAAAAAAATTAGCACATAAGATGATGTTAAATGATTTACCTACAAGATATGAAATACAAGATAATCAAGAAGCAATAAAGGAATTATCTAAAAAGAGAGATTTTTGTGAAAAATTATATTTTGAAGCAACTATACAAAATAAGAAGAAAGAAAATATAGAAGAGCTATTAAAATGGGATAAAAGTGAGGAGAAAAATAGTTTTACAATAAAGTATGTATCTTATATTTTTATAGCTATAACATTAATTCTTATATTCCTAACAATTATTGGGCGTTTTCCAGTAACATATTTATTATTGGATTTAATGATAAACTATTTAGTTATTAAATTATTAACTAGAAAATTAAGTAGTGTAATAGATACATTTATAAACAATAAAAGAGAAATAATTAAATATAGTAATTTATTAGGACTTATACAAGATGAAAGCTTTGAATCTAAAAAGTTATTAGAGCTTCAAAAAGATTTATTAGGCTCTAATATAAATTGTAAAGCGGAAATGAAAAAGTTAAGGAATATAGTTAATTGGTTAGGGGATAGCACTTCTAATGCATATTATCTTATAATAAATGTATTTTTAATGAGTGATATTTTTATTCTTTGCAATTTAGAAGAGTGGAGAATTAAAAATGGTTATAAATTAGAAAAGTGGCTAGAAATTATGGGCGAAATAGAAGCATTAGTAAGTTTGTCAACTTTAGCATTTGAACATCAAGCTTGGAGTTATGCTAAAATATCTGGAGTAAATGAAATTGAAGCAAGAGGTTTAGCTCATCCACTATTAGGAGAAAGAGCAAAAGTTAATGATTTTAATCTTTGTGGTAATGAAAGAGTAGCTTTAATAACAGGATCTAATATGTCTGGTAAGAGTACGTTTTTAAGAACTATAGGGTTTAATATGATATTAACTTATTTAGGATTACCAACTTGTTCAAAATTTTTTAAATGTGGAATTAGTAATATTTATACCTGCATGAGAACTCAAGATAATTTAGATGAAAATATATCTTCTTTTTATGCTGAAATATTAAGGATAAAGTTAGTTATTGAAGCTGCTAAGTCAGGGAAAAAAGTATTTTTTTTATTAGATGAAATATTTAAAGGAACTAATTCACAGGATAGACATGATGGAGCAAGGATTTTAATAGAGCAACTTGTTAAGCTTCAAGCAGTTGGATTAGTATCTACACATGATTTAGAGTTATGTAATTTAGAGCAAGAAAAAAGTTGGTTGGTTAATTATAACTTTAGAGAGTATTATAAGAACAATAAAATTAATTTTGATTATATTCTCAGAAGAGGAAAAAGTGAAACACAAAATGCAAAGCATCTTATGAAGTTAGCTGGCATTGATATTGAAGATTAATTTGCTAATTTGACTTTAGATATTTGTCATTAGTAGAAGGGTGGGGGAATTTTGGCTTTTATAATAATAGATTTAGAATTTAATAATTTAAGTGGAATACATAAGTGTATTCCTAACGTTTATAATGAATATCCAAATTTGAAAAAGCTGGATTTATCAAATGAAATAATAGAAATAGGAGCAGTTAAACTAGATGCTCATATGCAACCTTGTGAAGAATTGAAAGTTTTTATAAAGCCATCAGTTATTCCGGTAATAAATCCTAAAATATTAGATATAACAAAAATAAATATAAAAGATATAGAAAATGGTGTTCATTTTATAGAGGGTCTTAATAAGCTTAAAGGTATGGTCAATGAAGGTGATATAATTTGTTCATGGGCAAAGGATGACATAGTAGAAATAATAAAAAATGCAAATTACTATGGATATAGTGATTTAAGTTGGATTAAAAATTATTTAGATATTCAAGAGTATGTTACAAAGATATTAGGTTATAAAAAGTCTTTAAGCTTAAAAAATGCTTTAAAAGCATTAAAAATAAAAGTAAATGAAGGTACATTACATGATGCATTAAATGATGCTATATATACAGCGCATGTGTTTAAGAATTTATATAATTCTAGGGCAATAAAAAAATATATAATAGAAGATGTTTATAATATGCCAGCTTTAGAGGTTACTTCTTTAGATGGAATAGAACTTAATTATGATAAAATAAATCAAATGTGCCCTAAATGTCAAAAAAAGATAGAAGTTGATTATCCTTTTAGCCCAGTAGGGTGGAGATTTATATCTCTTGGAACTTGTACAAAATGTAATAGTAGAATATTAAATGAGCTTATTGTAAGAAAGAGCTTATGTGGTGAAGAGATATATAAAGAAGTTGCAACAGTAATAGATGAATATGATTATTTACGATATGAAAATAAATTAAAACATAAAGTTTATAATTAAAATATACTACATGAATAAATTATTAAAATTTAATGATAATATAACAATTATATTTTATATATGATAAAATGAAGAAGAAGTATTATTTAAAGGAAGGAAAGAGGATATGAATATTGCATTTCTTTTAACTCCTAAAAATGAGGTAATTTACGAATATATAGATGCAACAATGAGGCAAGTTATTGAAAGAATGGAGCATCATGGTTACACAGCAATACCACTAATAGACAAGCTGGGGAGATATGTTGGAACTTTAACTGAAGGAGATTTGTTGTGGAAATTAAAGAATACTGAAAATCTTAATTTTAAAAATACTGAAAATGTTAAAGTTAGTGAAATAGCTATAAGAACAAAGCATAAAAGTGTTTCAATTAATGCAGATGTTGAAAGTATTATTAGACTAGCGACAACTCAAAATTTTGTACCAGTAGTTGATGATGAAGGTACATTTATAGGAATAATAAAGCGTAGTGACATAATAAACTATTGTTATAATTCAATTAAGAAAAACAAGGAAATATTATAAAATTTAAATAAAGCTACTCTTCAATGAGTAGCTTTTTTTGTCTTTTACTTGTATAAAATTTGACAGTGACTTAAAATTAATAAGAGATATTTTTACAAAGGAGTGGATATTATGACAGTTGAATTTAATGAAAATTCAATGGGAGATCTTTTGAAGGAGTTTGATGTTAAAAGAATTAATTCTGGAGATATATTAAAAGGTCAAATTATTGATGTTAATGAAAAGGAGGCAACAGTTAATATCAATTATGCATTTGATGGAATAATATCAAAGGAAGAATTAGCTTTAGGAGATGTTTCACCACTAGATGTTGTTAACCCTGGAGACATATTAGATGTATACGTTATTTCACCAAATGATGGTGAAGGTTATGTTAAGCTTTCTAGATTAAGAGCATTACAAATTACAGAAAAAGAAGATTTAAAAAAAGCATTTAAAAATGAAGAACCTATAAAAGTTTTAGTAAAAGAAGAAGTTAAGGGTGGATTAGTTGCATATTATGGGTCAATAAGAGTATTTATCCCAGCTTCATTAGCTTCAAGAGAAAGAATAGAGTTAAGCAGTTTATTAGAAAAAGAAATTGAAGTTAAGTTAACAGAATTAGATTTAAGAAACAGAAAGGTCGTTGCTTCTAGAAGAATATTAGAAGAAGAAGTTTACCAAACTAAGAAAAAGGAACTTTGGAAAAACTTAAAAAGTGGAGAAAAAAGACAAGGTACAGTTAAGAAAATAATTAAAGCTGGTGCTATTGTAGATATTGGTGGAATTACTGGATTAATTCATATAAATGATTTAGCTTGGGAAAGAGTAAAAAGAGTAGAAGATATAGTAAATGTTGGAGATAATGTTACTGTATTTGTTGGGGATGTTGACATAGAACATGAAAGAGTGTCTTTAATATTAAAAGATGTAGATAAAGAACCATGGAAGGTTCATGCTGACAGTATAAAAGCTGGTGATATTATTGAAGGAAAAGTAGTTAAGTTTATGTCATTTGGAGCATTTATAGAATTATTTTCAGGTATTGAAGGTTTAGTTCATATAAATGAAATTACAGATGAAAATATAGCTAAGCCATCTGATGTTCTTGAAATAGGACAAATGGTTAAGGTTAAGGTTTTAGATGTTAATAAGGAAAATAAGAGAATTTCATTAAGTATTAAAGATGCTATTGAAACATCAAATGAATATTTACAATATAATGATAATGATGACGATGTTACATTAGGAGATTTATTTAAAGATCTATTTTAATATATAGATACAATAACCTAATTAATATATAATTACTATAAGACAATTAAAGAGCAAGGAGACTTAAGTATGAAAGTTTTACAAAATTTAGAGCCAAAAGCAGTTTTTGAATATTTTGAAGAGATTTCAAATATTCCAAGAGGTTCAGGAAATGAAAAAGAAATAAGTGATTACTTATTAAATTTTGGGAAGAGCTTAGGGCTTGAATCAATTCAAGATAAAGCATTAAATGTTATTATTAAAAAGCCAGGAACAAAAGGATATGAAAATGCTCCTACAGTTATTATTCAAGGTCACATGGATATGGTTTGCGAAAAGAATAATGGTGTAGAACATGATTTTGAAAAAGATCCATTAAAATTAAGAATAGTAGATGACTATATATATGCAACAGATACAACATTAGGAGCTGATAATGGTATTGCAGTTGCTTATGCTATGGCAATATTAGCTTCAAATGATATTCCACATCCACCAATAGAAGTATTAATTACTACTGATGAAGAAACAGGAATGTCTGGAGCAATGGCTATTGATAAAGAAAATATTGATGGTAAAATATTAATAAATTTAGATAATGAAGAAGAGGGATATCTTTTAGTAAGTTGTGCTGGTGGAGTAAGAAGCACAGGAACTATTAATATAGAAAAACAAGATATTAAAGATAAAGCTTTAATAAAAATAAACATATCAGGTCTTAAAGGTGGTCACTCTGGTATGGATATAATTAAAGAAAGAGGAAATTCAAATAAAATTTTAGGTAGAGTTCTTAAAGGATTATCAAGAGAAGTTAAATTTAATATCATTAGTTTAAATGGTGGATCTAAAAATAATGCAATTCCAAGAGAAGCTGAAGCTATTATTTCTACAAGCATTAATGATGAAGAAACAGTTATGAATGTAATAAAAAATTGGAATGATATAATAGCAAGTGAGTTAAGAGCTCAAGATCCAGGAGTAAAAATTGAAGGTTCAATTGCTAGTGAAAACTTAGAAAAAGAATTTACAGATGAATCTACTAGTAAAGTTCTTGATTTATTATACTTATATCCAAATGGAATAAATTCAAAGAGTGTTGATATAGATGGATTAGTAGAAAGTTCAACTAATTTAGGAGTTTTAACTACTAATGACACAACAGTAGAATTTGATTCAGCTATAAGAAGCTCTGTTCCATCATTAAAAGAGGAAATAGTTTTAAGAAGCAAAACTATAGTTGAACTTTTAGGAGGAGAATTTACTACTACATCAGATTATCCAGCATGGCAATATAACCCTGATTCACAAATAAGAGAAATATGCCAAAGGGTTCACAAAGAGCTTTACGGTAAGGAAGCTGAAATTGTAGCAATTCATGCAGGAGTTGAATGTGGATTATTTAATGAGAAGTTAGGTAATCTAGATATGATAAGCTTTGGGCCAAATCTTTATGATGTTCATACTCCAGATGAGCACATGAGTATTTCATCAGTTAAAAATTGTTATGAATATTTAAAAGCAATACTTAAAGAAATTAAATAATTATTAAATAAATTTATATCAAAACAATTTTTATATAGATTATTATTAAAAATTTATTTGATTAAAAGGAGTTGTATTTCTATTGAATTAAAAATTTCAATAGGATGCAGCTCTTTTTTGTTTATTAAAAATAATAATTTTTAAATGTTAAAGTTAATTAAATTATATTTAATTTTGTAAATAAAAGCATACTTAATAAATTTTAAACTTTAAAATTATAAGCTAATATATTTTAAGTAAACTTTAAGACAGTTACTTTGTTTTGAAGGTAAAAATTATTTTATTATGTATATAAATAATTCTTAATGAATATATTGTAATGTAATAATTAAAAACATAATAATTTATTGATAGGGAGGATGAGAAAGTGAGGTATACAAGATATAACTATAAGAAAAAGAAAAATAATGACCTTTTAAAACTTATTTTATCTTTTGTTGGAACTAGCATATTTGTAATAATAGTCGGGGTATTACTTGCAAATGTCATAGTTCATTTTTTACCATTAAATAATGCAGGGACAACAGATGATGGAAATAAAAATGAAGTATCACAAGCTAATAATTTAGAAGAGGCAAATAATAAAGTTTCAAATGATGCTGAAAGTATTCCAGTAAACGCTGAGGTAAATAAGAAAAATCAAGAATCAGAAAATGCTCAAGGAAATATTAATACTAGTTTTACAGCTATTCAATGCGGTTATTTTGCTCAAGAAGGTAATGCGAAAGATTACTTTAATAAAATATCTAATGAATATGGGGCATTTATATATAATGACGCCGATAAATTTAAAGTTTTAGCAGGTATTTATAAAGGGGATGAGGGGCAAGCAACTATAGATAGATTAACTTCAAGTGGAATTGAATGTGCTAAGGTTGAATTTGATTTAAATGGAATTAATGCTATTGAAAGTCAAGTTGCTGGAATATATGATGGATATTTAGATATATTAAATACTGCATTTAAGGATGATGTAAAGTCAGTAGACACTACTGATTTTAAAACATGGGTTGGAAAATTGGATGATATAAAAGAAGGAGATAAAAAAGAAGTTTTGTCTGACTTAAAAAAACATATTAATGAATTAGGTTCTGAAATAGTCAAAGAGGATGTTTCCAATGAAATACAATATTTATATAAAGTTTTATTAAACTTTAAGAAATAGAAAAAAAGAATGAATAAATATCAATAAATGTAAAAAAATATATTAAAAATTAAGTATAATTTATAGAATTTTCTACAAAAAATTCATATATAAAAAGAGGAAAATGCTTGTTTGAATACCTATTAAGTGATAAACTATATTAGAAATAAAGATAGGTTACAAGTATTTACCTCTTTTTATTATGTTTTAAATTAAATTTTAAAGTCAGGTGCAAGACTAACGTTAAATTGGGAATAATATTTAATAAATGACTGTAGGGTGTGATATTTTGAAAGTTATATTAGCATCTGCTTCAGAGCGTAGAAAAGAGTTATTATCTAGAATAGTAAGTGATTTTGAAGTTAGAGTTAGTGATTTTGATGAAGATTCAGTACAAGTTAATAATGACATAGAAACATATGTTAAATCATTATCTCAAGGAAAAGCTAAATCAGTTGCAGCAAACTGTAGTGAGAATTCTATAATAATAGGTGCTGATACTATAGTTGTTATAGATAATAAGGTTCTCGGAAAACCAAAAGATAAAAATGATGCTTTTAGAATGCTTAAAGCACTAAGTAATAATGTGCATAGAGTATATTCTGGAGTAACAGTTATTAATAACAAAACAAAAGTAATGAAAAGTGAATGTTTATATACAGAGGTTTATTTTTCAGAGCTTTCAGATGAGGAAATATGGAAGTACATAGACACCGAAGAATGTTTAGATAAAGCAGGAGCTTATGGAATACAGGGCTTTGGTGGAATATTCGTTAAGAGGATAAATGGATGTTACTACAATGTAGTTGGTTTACCATTAAACTTACTAAACAAAATGATAAAAGAAATTTTATAATTGGGGAGATGGATATTATTACTTAAAGGAGTGCTTATGGCAGAAAATATAAAAGTAAGTGATATACCATTAAACGAAAGACCAGTTGAAAAGTTACTTCAGTTTGGAGTAGAAAGTTTAAGTAACGAAGAGCTATTAGCTATATTACTAAGAACAGGTACAAAAGGAGAAAACGTCATAGCTTTAAGTAGAAGATTATTAATTGAGCTAGATGGTTTAGACGGGCTTTTAAATGTAAGTTTTGAAAAGGCAAGTAAAATTAAAGGTATTAAAAAAGTTAAAGCTTGTCAGATAATTGCAATGATGGAGTTATTTAATAGGTTTAGGACATTAAAGTCTCAGAGAGAAAATTTTAAAATATCATCTCCGAAAGATGTTTCCACATTATTAATTAATGAAATGTGCAATTTTAAGCAAGAAGTATTTAAGTTAATACTATTAAACACTAAAAATATTGTAATAGGAACTAAAGATGTATTTAAGGGAACTTTAAATATGTCTGTAGTACATCCAAGAGAAGTTTTTAAAGAAGCAATTCAAAGAGGAAGTGCAAGTATAATAGTTTGTCACAACCACCCTTCAGGAGATCCAACTCCTAGTAAAGAAGATATTAACATAACTCTTAGATTAAAAGAGTGTGGGAAAATTATGGGAATTGAATTGTTAGACCATATTATAATTGGTAATAATAAATATATTAGTTTAAAGGAAAAAGGAATTATATAATTGAAAGGGGAATTCATATGGGATTTTTCATTAGTAACAAAGATATGGGAATAGATTTAGGAACAGCTAACACGCTTGTTTTCGTTAAAGGAAAAGGAATTGTGTTAAGTGAGCCTTCAGTTGTAGCAATAAACAGTAATACAAGAAAACCTCTAGCAGTTGGTCAAGAAGCAAAGCTTATGATAGGTAGAACACCAGGAAACATTGTTGCAATAAGACCTCTTAAGGATGGAGTTATAGCAGATTTTGATGTTGCTCAAACTATGCTTAAAAAATTAATAGAAAAGGTAACAAGTAAAAGTGCATTTACTAGTCCAAGAATAATAGTATGTTATCCATCAGGAGTAACAGAAGTTGAAAGAAGAGCTATTGAAGAAGCTGCAAAATTTGCTGGAGCAAGAGATGTTGTTTTAATGGAAGAACCAATGGCTGCTGCCATTGGAGCAGGACTTCCAGTTGGAGAACCTACAGGAAGCATGATAGTTGACATTGGAGGGGGAACTACTGAAGTTGCGATTATTTCATTAGGAGGAATAGTAACTAGCAAATCGTTAAGAGTTGCTGGTGATGAATTAGATCAATCAATAATAGCATATGTTAAAAAAGAATTTAGCTTAATGATTGGTGAAAGAACAGCAGAACAAATAAAAATGGAGTTAGGATCAGCATATAAGATTGATGAAGAAAATGCTTCTATGGATATCAAGGGAAGAGATATGATAACTGGTCTTCCAAAGATAGTTACAATAACAGAGGATCAAATAAGAGAAGCATTAAAGGAGCCAGTATATTCAATTATTGAATCAATAAAGACTACATTAGAAAAAACTCCACCTGAATTATCAGCTGATATAATGGAAAAAGGAATAATGTTAGCTGGAGGCGGAGCTTTACTTAAAGGACTAGATAAACTAATAAACCAAGAAACAAACATGCCTGTTCACATTGCTGAGACACCATTAGATTGCGTTGTTTTAGGAGCAGGAAAGGCACTAGAAAATTTTGATGAATTAAGCAAGAATCAAAGAGGTCAATAATGAAACCTTTTAAAAATAAACTGGCAGTAACTATTGTGGTACTGTCAGTTGCCTTTTTAGGCATAATTATTTTCAGTTTAAAAAGCAATTCAAATATTATATCTAGTGGTGCAGGTAGTGTTATTAGTCCATTACAAAAGATAATCTATAGTGCAAATGATAAATTAAATGGATCTTTAGATTTTTTAATTAATTTTTCAAAAGTAAAACAAGAAAATAAAGAACTTACAGATAAAAATGCAGAGTTAGAAAATAAGTTAGTTGAATATAACAGAATGAAGGAAGAAAATACAAGATTAAGAGAAATGTTTAATTATTCCGAGGCACATAAAAACTATAATTATTTAGGATGTAATATAGTTGGATATAGTGGAGGAAATATTTCAAATGGATATATAATCGATAAGGGTACTAATGATGGAATAAAGAAGGATATGATAGTAATAACTCCAGCTGGATTAGTTGGAAAGGTTACAAAATCAGAAGGTAATCATTCCATAGTTCAAACTATATTAAATGAAAATATTGCAGTGGCTTCTATGGTGGAAAGTACTAGGGAAACAACAGGAATATTACAAGGTGCTACAAGTAATAAAAATAAAAATTTAACTATATTATCAAATATTCCAATTGAATCTGAGATAAAAGAGGGAGATGTAATTTTAACTTCTGGTCTTGGAACAATGTATCCACAAGAAATTAGAATTGGAGAAGTGGTTTCAGTAGAGGTAGATAGTGTTGGAATTATGAAAAAGGCTGTTGTTAAGCCATATGTAGATTTTAATAAATTGGAAGAATTATTTATTGTAATTCCTAAAGAAGAAATTGGTATTAGGGAGTAATGGTATGAAGAGAGTATATTTAATAATTATTTCATTAATTTTATTAATAATAGATAATACATTATTGCCATATTACTCAATAAATGGAGCTTTTCCAAGTTTATTATTTGTATTTGCTATAGCTTATTCAATTATAGTTGGTGAAGAAGAGGCTGTATTTATAGGAATAATTACTGGTTTTTTGCAAGATATATTTTTCTTTTCAGGATTTGGGGTAAATCTATTTTTAAATATGCTTTTATGTTTTTTATGTGCAAAAATAGGAGAAAGTATATTTAAAGAAAATAGACTAGTAGTAGTATTGACTTCTCTTGGTATTTCAATATTAAAAGTTTTAGGTGTAGTAATTATATTTAAGTTGTTTTCGCAAAAAATAAATATATCTATAGCATTAATTTCATGTGTATTAAATGCTATTTGTATGATGCTTTTCTATACTTTAATATTAAAAACTTTAGATAAATATTTAGACAGAAATACATGGAGGTTTAAATGATAGATAATAAACCTAAAAAAGATAAAGAAAATTCAAGATATTCTGTTTTGTATATAATTATGTTTATAATGATGGGAACAATTATTGTTAAGTTATTATATCTTCAAGTATACAAATATGATGATTATAAAGAAAGAGCTGATGTAAGCTCGACTAAATTTATTTCAGAGGAAGCTCCAAGAGGAAATATATATGATAGTGAAGGAAATGTTATTGCAACTAATAAGCAAACTTATACTTTAACTTATATGGAAACTGAAGATTCAACTAAAGAATTTTACAAAACCATGGATAAAATATTTAAGATATTAGAAAACAATGGTGAAATTTTCCAAGATGATTTAGCTCTTAAAGTTGATGATAACGGAAATATCTATTTTGACTTTAAAACAGATAATGAATCTAACAGGAGAAATCTTGAAATAAGATTTAAAAGAGATAGAGGATTAAATGAAGATATAGAAAAAGATAAGTTTAAAAATAAACAAGGTGATTATACAGATGAAGAAATAAAAGAAGTTAATGATGCCCTTATGGAAATATCTGCAGAAGATACTTTTTATTATCTTGTAAAATCATATGATTTATATAAGCTTTTATTACCAGAAAACTATACTTCAGAAGAAGCAACGGAGTTGGCTAAAAAATATAAAAATTCAACTGGAAGGGAAATATTAGATGACTTATTAAAGGTATATCCTATACAGCAATTAAGAAGATATATTGTTATAAAGGATGCTATAAAAATGGGAAGCTTTAGTGGATACTCTAATATAACAATAGCAAGCAATATAAATAGAGATACTGCATTTATTGTATATCAACAATTAAATGATTTACCAGGTATAAATGTTAGCTTAAAACCAGTTAGATATTATCCATATGGTAGATTAGCATCATCTGTTGTAGGATATGTATCATCAATAAGTAGTTCTCAAAAGGAAAGTTATGAATTGAGGGGATATGATACATCTACGGACTTAATTGGTGTATCTGGAATTGAATCATCTTTTGAGGAACAACTAAAGGGAACGAAGGGTGGAACTACTGTTAAGGTAAATTCTCAAGGAAGAACAACAGAGGAACTATTTAAATTAGAATCTTATCCAGGAAATAATGTTCATTTAACAATTGATAAAAATATACAATATGCTGCTGAAGAAGGATTAAAAGATCAAATTCTTAAACTACAAGGGCAAGGATTAACAAGTGCAACTAGAGGAGCTGTTGTAGCTATAGAGGTTAATACTGGAAGAGTTTTAGCTATGGCAAGTTATCCTAATTTTGATCCTAATGATTTTGCAATTCCTAGTGAATTAAGTACAGAAAAATATAATGAATATTTCAATCCAAATTATGAACTATTTGGTACACAACATATTCAAAAAAGTGGTGCAAAGGGAAGTTTAGATGAACTTTTCCCTATAAATGAATATGGAGTTAGGGAAGATAATTACGATTTGTATCCAAGATCAATGTTTAACTATGCAACCCAAGGTTTAGTACCTCCAGGGTCAACATTTAAGCCATTAACATCTGTTGCGGGCTTAAGTGATGGAGCTATAACTGAAAATGATACTGTTAATGATGTTGGAGTTTGGAGTAATGAGTATACAGGTAATCAAGTTTTAGAAAACTTTCAAAAGATAGGAAATGGGATTACTGATGTAAGAAAAGCACTTGAAGTGTCATCTAACTATTTCTTTTATGAAACTGCTATTAGATTATATGTTAAAAATGGTGCAGATATAAATGCTCTTAACTCTATTGCAAATTACGCTTGGAGATTTGGTTTAGGAGCAGAACAAGGAAAAGCAGCTTCTACAGGCATACAAATATATGAGAACTTTGGGCAAACATATAATTTTGTTTCATGGAGAAGAACATTAGCTTCAAATGCTAAATATAGCTTAGTGCCAGCTCTTGAAGAAGGTGTATACTATGGTTATACATTTGTGCCATTTGATATTAGTGATGTAAGCACTGACCCGGATGAGTTAAAGGAATTAAAAACTAGTTTAAAAAATAATGTAAAAGAAACATTACTTAAAGTTGGAACAAAAGAACAAATTTCTAGTCAAGATGAATATGCTGAAAGTATAATTGATACTGTAAAGAGTATAATGAAAATATCAGATAAATATAAAGAAAATGTAGCTAATTACGAAGCGGCAAATAATAAAAAAGTAGATATAGATTCACAAGCAAAAACAGTAGCTAATGCAATTGCATATTTTACTATAACAAATCAAACATCAGAAATAAAATCTCCAATAAACTTAGTTCAAGATGCTATTGGACAAAGTATGAATGCCTTCACACCCCTGCAAATGGCAAACTATGTTGCTACATTAGCAAATGGTGGAACTCGTTATAAGGTTTCTATTGTTGATAAAGTTACATCACCAACGGGAGAAATTATTCAAGAGTTTAATCCTGAAGTTATAGAAAGTAATCCGATTGATGCAAATATATTAAATGTTATTAAAGATGGAATGAGAAGAGTTAATACTTCACCAGCTAATTCAACCAACCATGCTTTATTTGCTAATTTCCCTATTGCAGTTTGTGGTAAAACAGGAACTGCCGACTTTGGGACATCAGAACAATATGATTTTCAAGGAAGAAAGGCATATGCAAATTATATAAGTTTTGCACCAATGGATAATCCTCAAATCGCAATATTTTCAACTATTTATGATGGAAATAGAGGTGCAAATAGTGCATATATTCATAAAGGAATATATGAAGCTTTCTTTAAAGATGAATTATTAGCTATGAATCCCAATTATGGAGCAATTTCAGAAACGTTTAAAAAATATATTTTAGATGCACCAGCAAATAATAATCAAGAATCATCAGAAGATGCAAATCAAGGTGAGGAACCTAAGGCTGAAGAATAGATTAAAATATAGAAATTTATTAAGGTTAGTAGTTTTATAAAAATAAGAGAGGTTAAAATAGCCTCTCTTATTTTTATAAAAAGGCTTATATAACTTTACTTAAATAAAGAGTTAAAGTACAATTAAATAATGCAGATATTAGCAAAACAAGTATTATTTTATATAAATAATAATGCTTTTAAGTAAGTTATGTTTTAAAATATAGTTATATGATATAATTAAAAGTAAATTGACTTTTAAATTGGTGGAGGATAACCAATGAAGGATGAAAAAATACAAATAAAAGGAAATAAAGACGGAGTAAATATCATAATAGATATGGATAAATTTATAAGTTTTGATAATATGCTTGAAATATTAATATCTGACTTATCAAAAAATAAAGGTTTTTATAAAAACTCTATATTAAAAATAACATTCGATCTTAAACGTATTAATAATAGTGAAATAATTAGATTAAAAGAAGAATTATTTCAAAGTATAGATATAAAGGATTGTATTTTTGATGATATTAATAAAGTTAAAGAAAATAAGTCAGTTAAATTTTTTAACGGAATTAATGAAGGAAAAACCAAATTTATCAAGAAAACAATAAGGGGAGGGCAATCTATTGATTATTTTGGAAATATAATCATAATAGGTGACATTAATAGTGGAGCTGAAGTTTCTGCTGGTGGTAACATTATAGTTCTTGGAGAAATTAAAGGACATGTTAGAGCTGGAGTTGGAGGAAATGATAAAGCAATAATAGCAGCGTTTTTTTTACAACCAGAATTAATGCAAATTTCAGATATATTGACTGTATCACCAAATGACGGATTAAAGCCATCTTATCCAGAAGTTGCACAAATAAATGATGGTTATATAGTAGTAGAACCATATTTACCAAATAAATATATATACTAAAGTGGAGGGATTTACATGGGAATTTCGATTGTTGTTACATCAGGAAAGGGTGGTGTAGGAAAGACTACGACGACAGCAAATTTAGGAACTGCATTAGCGGCGTTAGGAAAAAAAGTTGTTGTAGTTGATGGAGATACTGGTTTAAGAAACCTTGATGTATTAATGGGATTAGAAAATAGAATAGTTTATACAATAATAGATGTAATAGAAAATAGATGTAGATTAAAACAAGCATTAATAAAAGATAAAAGATACAATAATCTTTTTTTATTACCAACAGCTCAAACAAAAGATAAAGATGATATAAGAGCACAAGATATGTTTGATTTAGTTAATAAACTTAAAGAAGAATTTGAGTATGTTATAATTGATTCACCAGCTGGAATTGAACAAGGATTTGAAAATTCTGTTGTTGGTGCTGATAAAGCAATTGTAGTAGTTAATCCGGAAATTACTTCAGTTAGAGATGCGGATAGAGTAATAGGAAAGTTAGATGCAAAAGGATTAGAAGATCATACTATAATAGTTAATAGATTAAATTACGAAATGACAAAAAAGGGAGATATGCTTGACGTATCAGATATTATAGAAACTTTATCTGTTAAATTATTAGGCGTTGTACCTGATGATAAGTGTATAACTATTTCAACTAATAAAGGAGAACCAATAGTATTAGATGAAAAATCTACTTCTGGTCAGGCGTTTAGAAATATAGCTAAAAGACTTACTGGGGAAGAAGTTCCATTAATGAAGTTAGGTACAGAATCTACTGGATTATTTTCAACTATAAGAAGAATTTTTAAGAAAAATTAGGGGGATAAAGGCATATGGATTTATTAAGGGTATTTTCTAACAAAGCTACACCAAAGGAAGTTGCTAAAGACAGATTAAAGTTAATACTTATTCATGATAGAGGTGATTTGTCTCCTGAAATTTTAGATAAGATAAAGGGAGAAATACTAGAAGTTATTTCTAAATATATAGAAATTGATGCTAATGATGTAGAAATATCATTAAACAGAAGTGATGATATTGAGGGAGAAGCTTCACCAGCATTAATTGCCAATATTCCAATAAAAAATATAAAAAGTAGATAATATATAGAGAGATTGTTAAAAATAATAACAGTCTCTTTTTTATTAAATTAATTAATAATTCTTAAAAGTTTATGAATTTTATATATAGTAGTAGAATTATTTATAGAGAAAAATTATGAAATAGGATATAATAAGTGAGGATAAATTCAAGGAGGTAAAATTATGGTACCTTTATCAAAGTTTAAGTTGAATTTAAAAAACTTAAAAAAAGTAGATAAATTGATGTTTATATCTATAATATTAATAACTATGTTTGGAATAGTAAATATTTATCTTGCTAAAAAAGCATCTGTGGGTGGAATGATATTCCCAATAAAACAATCGATATTTTTTATAGCAGCAATATTATTTTTATATTTTATATTATCAATAGATTATTCTATAATCAAGGCATTTACACCAATATTTTATTGGACATCAATAGCATTATTAGTTTTAGTTTTAATAATTGGAGCTAATATTAATGGAGCTCAAGGATGGATAAGACTAGGACCACTATCATTTCAACCAGCAGAATTAGCAAAGATTGCAACTGTTATGATGATGGGAAAGAAGTTAGAAGATTTAGATGGAGAAATAAATAATTTAAAAAACTTCTTTGTACTAGCTTTTTATGCAATAATACCCGCAGGACTTATAGTAATTCAACCAGATATGGGAATGACAATGGTATTATTTTTCATGGTTTTAGGTGTTTTCTTTATAGGTGGATTAGATAAAAGAATAATTATAGGTGGATTAGGTGCTTTAATAGTAGGAATTGTATTAGTATGGAATTCAGGATTAATACATGATTATCAAAAAAGAAGAATAACATCATTTAGAAATCCAGAAACAGATACATCAGGTTCAGGATATCATTTAAGGCAATCACTTATAGCAATTGGTTCAGGAGGATTTCTTGGGACTCTTGATTCTTTGGCTAATGATGGGACAGGTGGATATGCATCCCAATATGTACCGGAAATACAAACAGATTTTATATTTAGTCAAGTATGCCAACAATGGGGAACTTTTGGAGCTATTTGTTTATTATCTTTATATGGAGTTCTTATATCTAGAATGATAAATATAGCACGGACAGCAAAAGATATGTTTGGAAGTATATTAACTACAGGAATGATTTCATATTTCTTATTTGCAATATGGCAAAATATTGGAATGACCATAGGTTTAATGCCTATAACAGGAATAACCTTGCCTTTAGTTAGTTATGGTGGAAGTTCGTTAGCAACAACTATTATTTCCCTTGGGATGGTTCTTAATATAGGTATGAGAAGAAAAAAGATAAATTTTTAAATAATTTAAATATGCAATGTATTGTATTTATAATACATTGCATATTTTTTTGTTTATAAAAATATAATCTAATAAGAAATTTTTTAGGAGGAAAAAATGAGGAGTTATAGTAATCAATACAAAAAATACTATCAAGAATTACAAAGTAAGAATCTAGGAAAAAATTCACCTGTTTATAAAAGAAATACATTTGAAGCTGTATATGAAAGTGATATGAAAAAAAATAAAAAGAAAGATTTTTTTTCAAGCATGGCTAATGTTTTTATTTATCAATTGGTTGTTGTTATATTCATGTTTATGGCAGCATTTTATTTGAAGTATTCTCCAAATGAACAAAACTCTTATAAAAATGTAAAAGCAGTAATGAATGATAAAACTTATAGTATTGAAAACCAAGAAATTGAAGTACTTAATTTTTCAGAGATATTAAATAAGATAAGCAATTACATAAAGACAAGCTTAAATGGAGGAAAAGCTGATTTTTAAAATAAAAATTAAGGAGGCAGCAATATAATGTGAGTCTATAAGGGTGGTGTAATGGATAGATGGAAAAAGGGGTTTTTAGCTGAAATTATATTATTTTTTATACTTATTAACTTAAATGAATCAATTATTTTAGCATTTATAAGTATTTTTCTTCATGAAATATCTCATATAATTGTAGCTAAAAGGAATGGCTGTAAATTTAATAACTTCAAAATTCATATATATGGTACAAGTGCTGAATTTATAAATATTGAGGAATTATCTAAGAAAGAAAAAATTCAAATATATTTAGCTGGACCATTTATGAATTTAGTTATTATATGTATATTTTTTTTTATCAGTCTAATAACTAATAATAATATAGTAAGTAAAATGATTAACATTAATTTAAATTTATTATTTTTTAATATTCTTCCTGCGTATCCTTTAGATGGTTCTAGGATATTAGAGATTATATTATCTTCAAAAATATTATTTAAAGAAGTTATAGATATAATTTCTAAAATTAGTTATATGATAGCATTTGGACTAATTGCCATATCATTAATTATATTTATGTATAATGATGGTATAAATATTAGTTTAATTATTGCTGCAATAATAATCTGTTTAATAACTAAAAGTGAAAAAAAATCAGCAATGTATATATTAATGGGAAATATATTTATAAAAAGAAATAAGCTATTAAGAAATAATTATATTGAAAATAAAAGTATATCTGTGTATTACAAAATGGGTTTAGTAAATGTTATGGCAATTATAGATAAGAATAGATTTAATTCTTTTTATGTTTTAGATGATGATTTAAGACTTTTGTTCATAATGTATGAAGATGAACTTATAGAAGCGTTAAAACTTTATGGAAATATTACATTAGAGGAATATTTTAATATAAAAAACAAGAATTCGAATTAGTTTACTTTTTTATTAGTAGTATGCTAGAATAGCATTTAGATAGTTAGTAATTAGAAGTTATAAATTAATAGTTAGTGAAAAAAATTCGGCATAAGCTGAATTTTTTTCACTAACTTTATAGCTATTAACTAAGTTAAAGGAGGAAGCTTATGAATAAAATAACTGATGATATTTTATGTAAAGTAGAAAAGCCATCTAGATATGTAGGGGGAGAATTAAATCAAGTTATAAAAAATCCAGAAGATGTTAATATAAGATTTGCATTTTGTTTTCCAGATGTATATGAAGTGGGAATGGCTCATTTAGGAACAAGAATTTTATATCATACTATAAATGAAAGAAAAGATACATATTGTGAAAGAGTTTTTGCACCATGGCCAGATATGGAAGCATTAATGAGAGAAAATGACATAAAATTATTTACTTTAGAAACTAAAACTGAATTAGATAAATTTGATATGCTTGGATTTACTCTTCAATATGAAATGAGTTATACAAATATATTAAATATGCTTGATATGTCAGGAATAACAATAAGAGCAAGTGAAAGAGGAGAAGATGAGCCAATAATTATGGCTGGAGGTCCTTGTGCATACAATCCAGAACCTTTATATGATATCGTTGATTTCTTCGAAATTGGTGAAGGTGAAGAAATGATGAATGATGTTTTAGAGGTTTACGCAAAACATAAAGCAAATGGGAAAGTTAATAAGAAAGAATTTTTAAGAGAAATTTCAAAGATAGGTGGAATTTATGTTCCAAGTCTTTATGATGTTACATATAACGAAGATGGTACTATAAAAGAGTTTAAGCCTAAATATGATGATGTACCAGCTAAAGTAAAAAAGAGAATTGTTAATGATTTTGATTCAGTAGCATTTCCAGATGAAATGATAGTTCCTTATACTGAAATAGTACATGATAGAGTTGTATTAGAAACTGCTAGAGGATGTACTAATGGGTGTAGATTCTGTCAAGCTGGTATGATATACAGACCAGTTAGGGAAAAGACTACTAATACTTTATTAGAACAAGCTAGAAAAGCTCTTAAAGCTACTGGATATGATGAAGTATCGTTATCTTCTTTAAGTATTTGTGATTATTCTAATATACAAAATTTAATATCTAATTTAATTTTAGAACATGAGCAAAATAAAGTCGGAATAGCACTTCCATCAATAAGAGTTGATGCTTTTTCGGTAGATTTAATTAAGGAAATTCAAAAGGTTAGAAAGACAGGATTAACTTTTGCTCCAGAGGCTGGTTCTCAAAGAATGAGAGACATAATAAACAAGGGGTTAACTGAAGAAAGAATTTTAGAAGCAGCTAAAAGTGCCTTTGAATCAGGATGGAGTACTATTAAATTATACTTCATATTAGGATTACCTTATGAAACAACTGAAGATGCAGCTGGAATTGGTGAATTAGCAGAAAAAATGGCTGATGTTTATTTTGGAATTCCAAAGGATGTTAGAAATAAGGGATTAAAAATTACAGTAAGTACATCTATTTTAGTTCCAAAACCATTTACTCCATTCCAATGGGCTCCAATGGCTAGACCAGAAATAGTTGCTGAAAGAATAAAAGCTGTTAGAGATTCAATAAAATCAAGAAGTATAGTTTATAACTATCATGAGCAAGAAGTTTCATTTATGGAAGCTGTATTTGCAAGAGGAGATAGAAGAACTTGTGACGTCTTAATAAAAGCATTTGAAAAGGGTGCTAAATTTGATGGATGGTCAGAATATTTTAATATGGATATATGGAATGAAGCTATTTCAGAATGCAATTTAGATCCAGAGTTCTATGTTTATAGAGAAAGAGATTATGACGAAATTCTTCCATGGGACTTTATAGATATTGGAGTTAATAGAAAATATCTTGAAAGAGAAAATGAAAAAGCAAAAAAAGCTGAGCTTACTAAAAATTGTTTAGAAGGCTGTACAGGTTGTGGAATAAATATAAACTTTAAAGATGGGAAGTGTTTTGAAGGTGCGATACGTAATTAAATTTACTAAGGGTGAAAATATTAAATTCATTGGTCATTTAGATTTAATGAGAACTATTCAAAGAATAATAAAAAGATCAGGATTACCAGTTGAATATTCGAAGGGATTTAATCCCCATATGTCACTATCAATAGCACAACCACTTTCAGTTGGAGTTTATTCAGATGGTGAATATTTAGATTTAGTTTTAACTAAATCTATTGGAGTAGGAGAGGTTTTGGAAAAACTAAATGAAAGTACAACAGAATCAATTAAGTTTTTACATGCAACTCCTGTTGAAATAATAGAAAATGTTAAGAGATTACCACAAGCTATGGCTCTTTTAGATGGAGCAAGATATACAATTAAGGTAAAACTTAATGGAACTTCTAAAGTTGAAGAAGAAATGATGAAAACTTTAAATGAGGATAAATGGGAAATAGTTAAGAAAACTAAAAAAGGTGAAAAGCTTACTGATATAAAACCTTTAGTTAAAGAATTTAAATATTGGGTAAAAGATAATGAATTAATTTTAAATGTATTAATAGCAACAGGAAGCAGAGAAAATCTTTCAGCTGATCTTTTAGTAACTTATTTAAAAGGGAAAATATCAGAAATTAATGATAACTCTTTTGTAAATATAAAAAGAGAAGAGATGTATATATTAAAAAACAATAAGTATGTTCCTTTATATAAGGGGATTTAAGGTAGTTTTAATATGAGAGAAATTTTCGTTGAAAAAAGAGAAAGTTTAATTAGAATTGCCGTAAAAGAAGAGGGTGAATTGATGGAGTGCTTAGTTGAAGAGGACTCCATTGAGCCACAAATTGGAGAAGTTTATAAAGCAAGGGTTAAAAATATAATTCCAGGAATTAATTCTGTATTTTTAGATATAGGTTTAGAAAAAGAAGCCTATATGTATTATAGCGAAGAACTAAAAAGGTTAGGAATAAAAAAAGGCCAAGATTTATTAGTAGAGGTTTTAAAAGAACCTTTAGGAAATAAAGGGGCTAAGGTTAGTAATAAAGTAACTGTATTAGGTAAGTTCATTGTTTTAACAATAGGAGATGAAGGAATAACCTTATCTAAGAGAATTTCTGATGTAGAACAAAAAAGAAGATTAACAACTTTAATAACTCCTATTAGAGGAATTGGAATCGTATTTAGAACGGAAGCAGAGTTTGCAACTGATGAAGAATTAAAAGAAGAACTTGAGTATCTTTTAAATAAAAGAGATGAAATGGAAAGAAAACTTAAATATTCTAAATCTATAGGTAAGGTTAAATCAAATAGTTTAATTACAAGGTTTTTTGAGGAATTAAGCAATAAAAAAACAAAGGTTATAGTTGATAGTTTAGAGTTTTTAGAGCTGATTAAAAGTTTAATTAATGATAAAGAAAATTTTGAGTTTAATTTATATGAAGGTACAAGAACTTTATTTGATTATAGTGGAATAGAAAAGGAAATAATTAAGCTAAGGCATAAAAAAGTTAATATTCCTTGTGGTGGATATATTGTAATAGATAAAACGGAAGCTATGTATGTGATAGATGTTAATAGTGGAAAAAACACAAAGGGTAGAGACTTTAATAAAACTATAATGCAAACTAATTTAGAGGCTGCAAAAGAAGTTGGAAGACAAATAAGATTAAGAAATTTAAGTGGAATAATAGTTGTTGACTTTATAGATATGAGAGATGAAAAACAAAAGATTCCTGTACTTAAAGAACTAAAAAAATCTTTAGAAGCAGATAAAGGAAATGTTAAGATTTTTCCTTTCACAGAACTAGATTTAATTCAAATAAGTAGAAAAAGAAGAGGAAAATCTATTTATGAGTATTTAGAGGAGCCTTGTATAAAATGTAAAAGCAATGGATTTCTTTTAAAATTATCATATATAGAAACTCTTATTAGAAATGAAATTATAAAATGTTCAAATGAAAATTCTATAAAGGATTTTTATATTGAAATTGATAAAAACTATGAAGAGAATGTAAAAGGTGACTTATTTAAATTTTTAAAAAGCATTGATGGATTAGATAAAGAAATTTATTTAAACTTTGTTAATGACATAGAAGGCTATAAAGTTGAGCCACTTATATTCTCAAACCAAAAAGAAAATTACCAAAAATACAAGATAAAAACAATTGAAAAAGTAAAATAAATTTCTTTACAAAATGTATTTTTATATGATAAAATGTCATATGTAAACCGCACATAACGGGTTTTAATAAAAACAAAGTTAAATCTTTGTACCTAAATTGGCGAGACCGTTTAAGAGGAGGTGTTTTAATGTACGCAGTAGTATTAACTGGAGGAAAACAATACAGAGTTCAAGAAGGAGACGTAATATACGTTGAAAAATTAAACGCTGAAGTTGAATCAACAGTAGAATTAACAGAGGTTTTAGCTGTTTCTAATGGAGAAACTTTAACAGTTGGTGCACCAGTAGTTGCTGGAGCTAAAGTTGTTGCTAAGGTAGCTGCTCAAGGAAAAGCTAAGAAAATCACAGTTTTCAAGTATAAGCCAAAGAAGGACTACAGAAAGAAGACTGGTCACAGACAACCTTACACTAAATTAGTAATCGAAAAAATCGAAGCTTAATTGTAAGTTATGATTAAGGTTATTATATTTAAGAAAAAACATATATCTCTTGGCTTTAAGATAGAAGGTCATGCTTTATCAAGAGAAGAAATTGAAAATACTACAGGTGATTCATATGATATGATTTGCAATAGTGTTTCAGTATTATCTCAAAGTACTGTAATAGGTATGCAGGAAGTTTTAAAACTACCAATAAAGTATGAAATAAATGATGGATTTTTATCATTGAGGTTAACTAATCTTAAAAAAGAGGATATTGAGAGAGGACAGGTATTACTTTTAACCTTTGAAAAAAGTTTAGAAAGTTTAATGATGTCCCTTGAAGCTAGTTTTGGTAAAAATAGACGAAATAAATATATAAAAATAAAATTCGAGGAGGTGTAAAGAGTATGTTAATGATGAACCTTCAATTATTTGCCCACAAGAAAGGGGTAGGTAGTTCAAAGAATGGTAGAGATTCTGAATCTAAGAGATTAGGAGCTAAAGCTGCAGACGGAGAATTCGTTTTAGCTGGAAACATCCTTTACAGACAAAGAGGAACTAAGATTCACCCAGGTTTAAACGTTGGTAAGGGTGGAGATGATACTTTATTTGCTAAGGAAGACGGAATCGTAAGATTTGAAAGAATGGGAAGAGACAAGAAGAAAGTTTCTGTTTACCCAGTAAGCGTTGAAGAAATAGCTGAATAATTATATTTTATATAGGTAAAAGCACCCGTAAGGGTGCTTTTATTCTTGTAATAAATATCTTTTTTATATATACTATTATAAAATATATATGTTAAGGAATAATAAAAATGAATTATCATGTTTAACATTAAGAAGTTACAAGGAGGTTAGTAACTATGTTTATAGATAGAGCCAAGATATTAGTTAGATCAGGTGCAGGTGGAAATGGTGCTGTTACGTTTAGAAGAGAAAAATATGTTCCACTTGGAGGACCAGATGGTGGAGATGGAGGAAAAGGTGGTAGTGTTATATTTACAGTAGATACTGGATTAACAACACTTTTAGATTTCAAATATAAGAAAAAGTTTATAGCAGAATCAGGAGGAAATGGTTCAGGTTCTAAATGCTATGGTAAAGATGGAGAAGATTTATACATAAGAGTTCCAATGGGAACTATTATTAGAGATTTTGAAAGTAATAAAGTTATTGCTGACCTTTCTCATAAAGATGATACATATGTTATTGCAAGAGGTGGTAAAGGTGGTAAAGGAAACTGTAAGTTCTGTACACCAACAAGACAGGCGCCACACTTTGCAGAACCAGGTATGCCAGCAGAAGAAAGAACTTTAATGCTTGAGTTAAAATTACTTGCAGATGTTGGATTAGTTGGATTCCCTAATGTAGGAAAATCAACTTTATTATCAACAGTTACAGCAGCTAAACCTAAAATAGCAAATTATCACTTTACAACTTTAAAACCAAATTTAGGTGTTGTTAAAGCAGAAGGAATTAATTCTTTTGTTATGGCTGATATTCCAGGAATAATTGAAGGAGCGGCAGAAGGTGTAGGATTAGGTCTTGATTTCTTAAGACATATAGAAAGAACAAGATTATTAATACACGTTGTTGATATATCTGGGGTTGAAGGAAGAGATGCTTTTGAGGATTTTGTTAAGATAAATGAGGAACTTAAAAAGTATTCTGTAAAGCTTTGGGATAGACCTCAAATTGTTGTAGCTAACAAAGCTGATATGCTTTATGATGAAGAAGTTTTTGAAGATTTTAAGAAAAAAGTTAATGAATTAGGCTTTGATAAGGTATTTAAAATGTCAGCAGCAACTAAAGCTGGGGTTGATGAAGTTATTAAAGAAGCTGGTAAGATGTTAACAGAAATTCCAATAATGGAATTAGAAATACCAGAAGAAGAAAGATATGTTGAAGAAGAAAAGAAATTTACTTATGAAATCAACATTGAAGAAGGTGAAGAATTTAACACATATGTTGTTACAGGATCATTTGTTGATAGATTACTTGCATCTGTAAATATTCATGATGCAGACTCATTAAGATACTTCCATAAGGTACTTAATAATAAGGGTGTATTACAACAAATTAGAGAGATGGGTGTACAAGACGGAGACATGGTTAGATTAAATGACTTCGAGTTTGAGTACATATTATAGGAGGATTAAATTAAATGATAACAGGAAAACAAAGAGCTTATTTAAGAGGGCTTGCAAATACAATGTCACCAATATTTCAAATAGGTAAAAATGGTGTTGAAGAAACATTTTTAAGACAATTAGAAGAAGCTTTAGAAGCAAGAGAGCTTATAAAAATAAAGGTTTTAGAAAATAGCGGATTAGCAGCTAGAGAAGTTTCAGATGAAATATGTAAGCTTATAGGTTGTGAAGGAGTTCAGGCTATAGGAAGTAAAATTGTATTATATAAAAAGTCTGAAAAGAAACCTAAAATAGAATTACCACAAGGAAAAAATAAATAATTATGAAGAGATATGGTATGATGGGTGGGACATTTAATCCTATACATTCAGCACATTTATATATTGCATATGAAGCAAAGGAAGCTTTAAACTTAGATAAAGTTATATTTATGGTTTCAGGAAATCCACCTCATAAAAAAGAAAGTCCAGTTATAGATTCTAAGTATAGATATGATATGGTTAAAATGGCTATAAATAATTATCAAGGTTTTGAAATTAGTGATTATGAAATTCAAAAGCAAGGGTATAGTTATACTTATGAAACATTAAGATATTTAAAAGGTGATGAAGAAGATATTGAGGTCTTCTTCATTGCTGGTGCTGATTCTTTAATGGATATAGAAAAGTGGAAAAATCCTGAACTTGTATTAGGAAATTGTACATTTGTAGCTTTTAATAGAGGAGAATATACAAAGGAAGTTCTTGAAGGACAAAAGAAAAAATTACAAGAGAAATATAATTGTAATATAATTTTATTAGACGTAATTAATTTAGATATTTCTTCTTCTATGATTAGAGAAAAAATATTAGAAGGAAAAAGAGTAGATTTTTTTATGCCAAATGAAGTAATGGAATATATAAAATATAATAATTTATATAGAGGAGATTAGAATGTGGGGATTAGATGAAATAAAGGATTATTTAAGAAGCAACTTAAAGCCAGCTAGGTATGGGCATGTTTTAGGTGTAGTTAATACAGCTATTAAACTTGCAGAAACTTATGGTGAGGATAAAGAAAAAGCTGAAATAGCAGCTCTTTGTCATGATGTTGCAAAAAATATGAGCAATGAAGAATTAAGAAAAATAATAGAAGATGAAAATATTATTTTATCAATAGACGAAGAAAATACTAAAGAGTTATGGCATTCAATAATTGCTCCTATAATAGCTAAAAAGGTTTTTGAAATAAAAGATGAAGAAATTTTAAATGCAATGAGATGGCATACTACAGGAAAAGAAAATATGACCAATCTTGAAAAAATAGTTTATTTAGCTGATTTAATAGAACCTTCTAGAAAATTTGAAGGGATAGATGAAATTAGAGAAGTAGCTTATAAGGATTTAGACTTGGCTATGTTAAAAGCATTAACTCATACTACTATATATTTATTAAATAAAGGTTGTGCAGTTGACATAAATTCTGTTAAGGCACGAAATTATTTAGTATATAATACTAATAATAAATAAATTTAAATACTATTAAATTTTTATTATTATATATAAGGTAAGGGGCGGGATAATGGCAATCAATAAAGATAATAGAGGGGGCAATGGTAGGAGAATCTCTAATAAAATAAATAGAGGAGATTTAACCCCTAAAGAACAATTAAATATAAAAAGGAAATTAAGAAAAAAAGAAAAAAGGTCTACTATTATAAAAAGGGCTATTTTAGCTTTAATTTTAACAGTATTAATATTAGTAACATTAAGTGGAATATATTTATTTTCTTTTATTTCATCTTTAAATAATAGTGATGTAATAGCAGGTGTTAAACCAAGAGCAAATGAAACAGTAAATATATTATTATTAGGTATGGATATAGGAGATTCGGAAAATATTTCGAATACTTCAGCTAGAAGAACTGATACTATGATACTTTTAAACTATAATCCACGTACTGATAATATAAAGGTAGTTTCTATTCCAAGAGATACTTTAATTGAAGTAGAAAATGCACGTGATGGTGAAGGTAATTATATTCCTTACTGGAAGATAAATGCTGCTTATGCTTTAGGTGGGGAAGAAGAAGTTATAGAACAAGTTGAGGGATTATTAGATATAACAGTTAATTATCTTATAGAGATTGATTATGCTGCATTTAGAAATTTAATTGATGCTGTTGGTGGAGTAGAAATGTTTATAGAGAGGGATATGTACTACGATGATGATGCACAAGACCTTCATATAAATTTTAATAAAGGTGAGACAGTATTATTAGATGGACAAAAAGCAGAGGAGTTCTTTAGATGGAGAAAAAACAATGATGGTACAGGTCTTGCTGATGGAGATTTAGGAAGAATTAAAAATCAGCAAAAGTTTATATCTGCATTAATAGAAAAATGTACTAATCCAATGATAGTTACTCAAATACCAGATATTTTAAAATCTATAAAAGAAAATGTAATAACTAATATGCCTGGTACAGAGATGATAAAGTATGGATTAAAAATGATAAGTAATTCAGGAACATCTATGAATACATTACAAGGATATAATGAAAGAATATATGGACAAGACTTTTTAGTCGCAGATTCTTCATATAATAGAAGTATAATAGAATCATTAAAAATTACTAGTGAAGCAGATAATAGTGAAGAAAAAAAGACTTCTTCTATTATGGTTTTAAATGCAACTAGGGTAAATGGATTAGCAGGTAATTTAAAAACTGAGTTAGAAAAGTTAGGATATGCTACTATAAGTACTGGAAATTATGAAAAAAGTAAAGAATCAAGCATATTATCAAATAATAAAGACTTAAGAAAGTTATTAAGTGAAGATACAGGTATTAAAAATCTTTCAAAAAATAAAGAGTCAGAATATCAAGATTATGATGCAGTAATAATAATTGGTGAAGATTACTTAGAGTTTAGGTAAAATTTTAGAGTTAAGAGTATAGAGTTAAGAGTTTAATTTAAAGTTATAGTGACTTTAAATATAATTTGTTATAAATTATAATAATAATTTAAGCAGTAATTCTTAATTTTTCATTCTTAACTCTTAATTATTTAATGGAGGTAAAATTTTTTATGAGTACTTTAGAAAAATGCGTTGAAAAAAGCTTTGAAGGAAGAAAGATAAGAGAATATCTAAAAGAAGAAATGGGATTATCGTCAAGGCTTATAAGAGGAGCTGCACTAGATAAAAGAATAATAGTAAATAATGCTCCTGTAAGAATGAATTATGTTTTAAAAGAAAATGACAACATACTTATTAAATTGAATAAAAAAGAAACTCAAAATATTGAACCAGAAAATATAGATATAGATGTAGTTTATGAAGATAGTGAAATCATAGTTGTAAATAAGGGACCTAATATGGTAGTACATCCAACTAAAAGATATCAGTCAGGAACTTTAGCAAATGCATTATTATATTATTTTAAAGAAACTAATCAAGATTGCATAGTAAGGTTAGTTAGTAGATTAGATATGGATACATCTGGACTCATAATAATAGCTAAAAACCAATATGCTCATATGGAATTATCTAATGATATGCAAAAAAATGAAATAGAAAAAAGATATTTAACTTTAGTACATGGTCATATGGAAGCAATGGAAGGGACAATAGATAAGCCAATTTATAGACCAGAAATTGAAGGAAATATGAGAAGGGTTGTAGATGAAAGAGGACAAAGAAGTATTACTCACTATAAAGTAGTTGAAAGATTAAAAGATGCTGATTTAGTTGAGTGCTTATTAGAAACAGGTAGAACTCATCAAATTAGAGTGCATTTATCTTCTATGGGTCATCCTATTTATGGAGATACCTTATATGGATATGAATCAGATTCAGAGATTATTAAAAGGCAAGCACTTCATGCATATGGTTTAAACTTTAAGTCCCCAAAAACTAAAAAAGAACTTAATTTAAGAGCGGAACTACCAAATGATATAAAGGCTTTATTAGAAAAATTAAGAAGTTAAAAAAAGGAGTTAAAATAAACTTGTACAATAGTTTATCTTAACTCCTTTTAATTAAAATTTATGTTTATTTCTTATATAAGAACGTCTAGCTAAAAATCTTCTTTTTCTTCTTTTATGTCTGTTAATTAATATAAGTATTATAAATAATATTAGTATTGTAAGAATAGTAACTATTCCAATAATTAAATATTTATTAGAGATAAATTTTAAAATAGAGTTTTTAACCATAAGTTTAGTTGTATATTCCCTATCTATACCACTAGCTAATTCGATATTAGAAACCTTATTATTATTAATTGAAAGTGTAGCATCAAATAAAACTTCATCTTTTTTTATTGACGTAGTGCTTAAATCTTTATCAGTATAATTTACAGATATTTTAGGATTAGTTACATTTTCACCACCTCCTATATTAAAGGTATAATAAACATCTTCTGTTGAAACTAAAGGAATAGAAGTAGATTTATCTATAAAATAATCATCTAATTTATCACCTTTAGAAATTACCTTTTCTGTTTTAAAATTATCAAAACCCCAATCAAATAATTGTCCTACACTTGTATATAATCCATCTTTATCAGTTGCATTTAAAAATGCACCAACTATAATTTGATTATCTTTTTTAGCTACAGCTGTATATGAATGATTTGCAGCTATTGTATATCCGGTTTTACCACAATAAGCATATTCATATTTATATTTTGAGTCTTCATTAAGCAAGTGATTTTTATTAATTGCCCATTTTTCTTCACCGGTTGGATAAGGTTGATTTTTATAAAGATAAGAAGGTGTTCTAGCTATTCTAACAAAATCTTTATTTTGAGAAGCGTATGCCATTATTAAAGCTAAGTCATGGGCTGTAGTTAAATGACCTTCTTCAGTTAATCCACTTGGATTTTTAAAAGTAGTGTTAGTTGCACCAAGCTCTTTAGCTTTTTTATTCATAAGTTTTGCAAACTCCTCGTTTGAGCCAGATATATGTTCAGCAATAGCTTCAGCACAATCATTTCCAGATAAAAGAAGTAATCCTAAAAGTAATTCTTCCATTTTGTAAACTTCACCTTTAACAATTCCAAGTCTAGAACCGTCAGCTAATGGTGGTTTTTCACCTATAGTTACATCATCATCTAATTTGCATTTCTCTAATGCAATTATTGCCGTCATTACCTTAGTGGTTGAGGCAGGCATGTACTGAAAATTAGCATTTTTTTGATAAAGTACTTTTCCTGTAGTTGCATCCATAAGATAAATACCTTCGGAATAAAGGTTAGGTAATGCAAAAGGGCTTATTGTTGTTAAATTTGTTAGTATGCTTGTAAGTAAAAACACCAAAGCAAACATTTTGCATAATAATTTTTTCATAAATTTCTCCCTTAAATTTCACATGTTATATGTCTTAAGTTTATCAAAAAAAAGATATAATTCTATAGATAAATTATTTATAAAGTTTAGATATAAAATTTATGTTAATAATTATAATGAAATTAACAAGAAAGGAGAAGAAATAAATTCTAATGGAAAATTTAAAAGATAAGAAAACTATAGGGATAATAATAATTCTTGTGATAATAGCAAGTATAACATTATTAACCTATGGGGGAAATAAGAAAAATGTTTTTAAGGATGAATATATGAACAATATTTTTATAGATGAAGAAGGAATTGATTTAGAAGAAGAAATAAATATAGATTATTCAAAAAAGGATGAGGATAATAATACAGAAACAAATACTAAAGAAAGTAAAACTAATGAGACTTTAGAAACAAGTTCTACAAATTTAATAGTAGTTGAAATTAAAGGTGAAGTAATGAATCCAGATGTTTATACCTTAAATGAAGGAAGTATAATTAAAGATTTAATTGATGCAGCAGGTGGATTAACACAAGAAGCTGATATTTCAAAGATAAATAGAGCTAAAGAAATAAAGAATCATGACTTAATAGTAATTAAAAATATACATGATATTACTGTAGAGGGGGAAGAGGAAGTACAACATGAAGAAGATTCTGAAACAACCAAAGAAAGTAGCGATGGAAAGATAAGTATAAATAATTCTGATTTAAATAAGTTAAAAGAAATTCCGGGAATAGGAGAAGTAAAGGCTAATGCTATAATTTCATATAGGGAGGAGCATAAAGGATTTAAGTCTATTGAAGAAATAAAAAATGTTGATGGAATAGGTGAAAAGACGTTTGAAAAGCTAAAAGATAGTATTAAATTATAAACTATAATGTTAATTTTGCGATAAATATATTGACAAATGCTTTTAAAATAGATGTAGTTAATGTTATAATTAATAAGATTTAGGAAAACATATTATTAAAAAATAATAGTGTAAGGGGGAAGAACATGAAGAAGAAGGCAATATCTTTAGCATTAGTTGCAATTTTAGCTATTAGTGCGGTAGGATGCTCAAGCAACAATGGTGAAGGAAAGTCAACAAATGATAATCAAAAGAAAATAGTTGAAAATGTAGATATACTTCCAGGAACATGGTCAGAAGATTATACTAGAGAACAAGTTAAAGAACTTTATGAAAGATCATTAGCAAGTGTAAAATCAACAGCTAAGGGATATTCACTAGAGTATAATGTTACAGAAGATGAAATAAAAGAAGAAAATGGCGAATCAATTAATGATACTTACATATATTTTGATATTCCAGAAGCAGAAAGATTAGAAAGTTTATACTTTGGTTTTAAACAATATGGGTCAGATTTAGCAAATGGAAAATTAGAAATGAAATTAGGATATAAACTTGATAAAAAGATCATATTAGAAGCTGGAAAGTTTGAGTTTGAAAATTTATCATTATCAGCCTTTTCACAAGCATTTACTGGAGATTATGAAAGAGATTATACCGAATTAAATAATCAAATATATGATGCAATTAAAAATGGTACAGATGAGGGTATAGAAACCATAACAAATAATGTTGATGGATTAAAAGAAACAGTAACAATAACAAAAGATTTTTTACTTTATAAATTAGAAAGTAGAGTATATAACTTTAAGAAATAATAAGCTTTAATTATAAATATAAATTTTATGGAGGTAAAAGTTGGTGGATAACAATGAAGAAATAATAGATGCTAAAGCTGATAGTAAAATGATGCACTATACAAAAGTTATTTTAAGTGGAGTTTTAGATCAAATATTTGCTATAGGTTTATCATTAATAGCATTTGGTATATTTGATTTAGCTTTAAGAATTTTTGGATATAGAGTAGCTTTAAGAGAAGAAGTATTTATGATTATTTATGTAATAATTAATGTATTATATTATCCAATTTTACATGAAGTTTTAAAGGGAAAAACTTTAGGAAAAAGGTTCATATTTAGATAATTAAAAAAGACATCTCTATAATAATTTATAGAGGTGTTTTTATTTTGCTTATAATGTATAATACTAATAGTTAGAAGCTAAAAGGGTTTTTAAGACTTTTATTTTAAAAGTTTAAATTTAATAAATAATTAATTTTTAGATTGGAGCGTAAGATGAAAAGAGGAAGTCAGTTAACATTAAAAATAAACAATATAAAGTTTCCTTCAACTGGAATTTCGGAATGTGAAGGAAAGAAAATTTATGTAAAAGGTGCTTTTCCGGGGCAAACAGTAAAAGCTACTGTTAAGAAAAATAGAGATGGATATGCAGAGGCTAAGCTTGTAGAAGTTATTGAAAAAGCTGAATATGAAATTAATCCACCATGTCCTCACTTTGGAATATGTGGAGGATGTAGTTCTCAAAATTTAACTTATGAAAAGCAATTAGAGTTATTAAGTGAGGAAATTTGTGAACTTTTTGAAGAAAAAGATTTACCAATGGGAATGTATCTTGGAGTAAAGGGAAGCGAAAACTGCTTTGAATACAGAAATAAGATGGAGTTCACTTTTGGAGATTTAGAAAAGGGTGGAGAACTTACTTTAGGAATGCACATGAAAGGGAAATCTTTTGGTGTATTAACTGTTGATAGTTGTATGATTGTTGATGAAGATTTTAGAACGGTTCTTAAAACAACTGTAGATTATTTTAGAAAAACAGGATTACCTTATTATAGAGTAATGAGAAGAGAAGGGTATTTAAGACATTTAGTTATTAGAAAAGCTACTAATACTGGTGAATTTATGGTTAACTTAGTAACTACAACTCAAATTGATTTTGATTTAACAGAATACACTGAATTACTTAAATCTCAAAATTATAAGGGTGAATTAGTATCTGTATTACATACTGAAAATAATTCTTTATCTGATGCAGTTGTACCTGAAAAGGTAAATGTATTATTTGGAAGAGATTACATAGTTGAAACTTTACTTGGTCTTAAATTTAAGATATCACCATTTTCATTTTTCCAAACTAACTCTAAGGGAGCAGAATCACTTTATAGTTTAGTTAGAGATTTTATGGGAGATGGTGAAAATAAGGTTGTTTTTGACCTTTATTGTGGAACTGGTACAATTGGTCAAATTGCTGCACCTAATGCTAAAAAGGTTGTTGGTCTTGAACTTATTGAAGAAGCTGTTGAAGCTGCAAAGGAAAATGCTAAGCTTAATGGTTTAAGTAATTGTGAATTTATAGCAGGAGATGTTGCTGAAACTATTAAAAAGGTTAAGGATAAGCCGGATATAATTATATTAGACCCACCAAGAAGCGGAGTGTCTCCTAAGGCTTTAGATTATGTAATTAAGTTTAATGCTCCAGAAATAATTTATGTTTCTTGTAATCCAAAGACAATGGTTGAAAATTTAGATGTATTATTAGCTCATGGATATAAGGTTGATAAGAGTACAGTTAAGGATATGTTCCCAAATACACCACATGCTGAGACTGTTGTTAGATTATTTAAAAGATAAATATAAAGTAGGAATTACAATAGATTTTGTAGTTCCTTTTTTATATGGTAAGATATTAAATAATAAGAAATAATGATATATAAATTCTATCAACAATTTTAGAAAAATGTTGATAGAGTTTGTTGATAAAAATTTAAATAGTAATATAAAAAGAGGTGAGAGTATGGACAATGATATTAAAGATATAATTGCAAGAGGGGAAAGTATTGATGTAGAGTTTAAAAGTTGGATAAGGGTAAAAGAAAAAGAATTAATGAAGATTCTTACTAAAGAAGCTGTAGGATTAGCAAATACTAAAGGGGGAGTAATATTAGTTGGAGTTGAGGATAACGGAGAAATAACTGGATGCGAAAACTATAATACGCAAAATATCTTAGAGAGTATATATGATAGAACAATTCCAAAGCTATTTAATAGTATTGAAGAGGTAAATGTAGATGATAAAATAGTTTTGGTAATAACAGTTGAAAAGGGAGATTGTATTTATGCTACATCGGCAGGTGAAACTTACAAGAGATTAGGTAAAAATACAAAACCAATGTACCCAAAAGATTTTCCAACTAATGAATATGCAAATGTAAATAATGATTTTTCAAATTTAATAATAGAAGATTCAACGGAAGATGATATAGATACATTAGAGGTATATAAATTAAAAGAAAAGTTAAGAGCTAGAGACCAACAATCTACTTTGCCTAATATGGATGATAAGGCGTTTTTAAAAGACTTACATTTACTTAAAGAAAAAGATGGGCAAACAAAACTTACTATTGCGGGGATGCTTTTTGTTGGTAAAGAAGCTTCAATTAATAGGTGTATACCACAGGCTGAAATAATATATTTACATTATAGTGACTCTAATACAACCGAATATGATAAAAGAATAGATTTTAAGATGTCTATAATTTCAGTATTAGATAGATTAACTGAAATCATAGAGGCGAGTAATTATATAAGTAATATACAAATTGGATTATTTAGAATGGAAGTTAAGGATTTTCCTACAAATGTCTTTCAAGAGGCTCTTCTAAATGCAATTTGTCATAGAGATTATAGGAGTAATGGAGCTATTTACGTTAAACATTATTCAAGTAAAATACTAATAGAAAACCCGGGTGGGTTTCCTAATGGAATAAATGAAAATAATATAATAACACATCCATCAGTTTCGAGAAATAAACTTATTGCAGAAACATTACAAAAGTTAAAATATGTTCAAAGATCAGGTCAGGGAGTAGATATAATTTTTAGGGATATGATATTTTTAGGTAAGTCAATACCTACATATAGTATTTATAGTGATGCAATAACATTAACACTTAAAAGTGATCTTGAGGATAAAAACTTCACTAAATTTCTAATGGAAGAGCAAGATAAGAAACAAATTATTTTTAATACTAGCCAAATAATATTATTGAAATACTTAAAAAATAATAAAGTGATTACAATAAAAGATGCATCTAAGTATTGTCAATTATCACCACATGATACACAAGATGTAGTAAATGAGTTAAGAGCTTATGGGTATGTAGAATCTAACGGATTTAAAAAATATATTCTTTCAGAGAAAGTTTATTATGGATTAGGTGATGATGTTGGATATATAAAAGATAAAGATGTTGAATATATAAGAGCAAAAGATATGGTGGAACAATATTTAAGAAAAAATGAATCTATAAACAACTCAAAAATGAGGGAACTTTGTGGATGTGACGATAGAAAAGCAAAGTATTATATAGATAAAATGGTAAAGGAATCTATGATAGAGCCTAGAGGAGAAAGAAGATATAGAGTGTATATAAAGAAATAGCGTATCAACATTCTATCAACAATTTATATTATATTGTTGATAGAATGTTGATAACAGTAGAGGTATTTGTTGATAATTAATATAGTAACTACATTACATCTGTATTTATATTTTGTTCACATACAGCACACACTGAGACTGTTTTTAGGTTAATTAAGTAATTAATTGATACATGAATTTAATAAAGTATATAATTATATATGAAATAGTGGTGGTAGGAATTTATATGATAATAAAAGAGATAACAAGCTAGTGATAGAAGCAAAAAAGTTGCTATTGATGATTGGAGAGTAAGGGTATGAAAAAATATAAGATAGGAGAACTAGGTAGTGTTTTTACTGGAAATACTCCAAGTAAAAGAAATAATGAATTTTATGAATCAGATGATATTATGTTTATAAAGCCAGATATATTAAGCTTTGATATTATAGATATAAAACAATCTAATGAATATTTATCTGAAAAAGCAAGAAAAAAAGCAAGAATAATTCCTAAGGGGAGTTTATTAGTTTCTTGTATAGGAAACATAGGAAAATTAGGAATAAATATTGAAGAGGTTGCATTTAATCAGCAAATAAATGCAATTGTACATAATAATAAAATAACTTCTTCAAAGTATTTAGCATACTTATTAAAATATAACCAAAAAAAATTAGAATCTATAGCAAATGCTCCTGTTGTTCCTATAATAAATAAAAGTCAATTTTCAGATTTTGAATTATTAATACACGAAGAGTTAGAAATTCAAAGAAAAATAGTAGAAATATTAGATAAGGCACAAGAATTAATAGATAAAAGAAAAGAACAAATAAAAGAATTAGATGAGTTAGTTAAATCACAATTTATTGAGATGTTTGGTGATCCAATTACTAATCCAAAGA
>NZ_CAJURG010000008.1 GCF_910588715.1 uncultured Clostridium sp. | reverse complement strand
TTTATTTGAGTAAAACAATTTGTTTTATCACTAAAGCTCTTACAATTCGAACATTATTAATGTTTTATTGTTTTGCCATCAGCGACGTGTTTTATAATATCACATAGCATTCACTCAACTGATAAACATATATATGTTATATAATGAAATTATGATATTTTTACTTCAGTTTTCGACTTTTTTCTTGTGTATTCGTATAGTGATACACGTGGATAAGAGTATATTTTAATAATTGTATTGTATTACTTTTATTTAATTTAAGATTAACTTATATTAATAATTTTATAATTCGTTAAAAAAACTTTAAATTTAAAACTTAATGTATCCCTAATTAAAATCTTAAAATTTTTCACCAAAACTTTAGGATAATTTTTTAAAATAATTTAAAGTATATTAAAGTAATTTAAAGTATAAACTTTATATTATTTTTTGTTATAAATAATTAACTTTTAATTTCTATATAAAATTAGATATTTATCTAAATAGGATTTATAAATAATAAACCTTATAATTTTTATAGTAATAAATAATAGTAATAAATTTAAACTTCTTTTATTTATTATATTATAAATTTCAATTTTAACGATTAACGTTATTAACGTTTTGCTTGAATTTTTTTACTATTTTTTATTGACATATTAATTCCTCATATATATAATATTTTATAAGAAACGTGTTACTGTTAAATCAGGCATAAGTTAGTCTTTAAGTAAATAAAGATATGCTTATGCCTTTTTATTTTAATATTGAAAATTATGTGAATTTATCTTAGAAAGGATGTGAATCCTGAATTATTCAGGAAATATAATGGCTAATTTTTTAAAGAAATTATTTGGTAAATCAGAATCAAACAATGTAGAATCAAATGTAGTAGAAACTCCAAAAAATGCACTAGTTGCAGCTGCTACTGGTAAATTAATACCTTTATCAGAAGTTCCAGATCCAGTTTTCGCTGGAAAAATGGCTGGTGACGGTGCTGCAATAATGGTTGAAGGAGATACTATTGTTGCTCCTGCTGATGGTGAATTATCATTAGTATTCAAAACTAAACATGCATTTGCCATGACATTAGAAAATGGATTAGAATTATTAGTTCACATTGGTGTAGATACAGTAAGCTTAAACGGGGAAGGATTCGAACAATTAGTAGAAGCTGGTACAAAAGTTAAAGCTGGTACTCCAATAATTAAAATTGATAGAGACTTCATCTTAGGAAAAGGTTTATCTCTTGCAACTCCAATTTTAATAACAAATGTTGATGCTGCTAAATCAATATCTCCAGTAGAAACTGGTTCTGTTGTTGCTGGTAAAGAAATAGTTGTTAAATATGAAATTTAATAATAAAAAATAACTAAGGAACTTCCTTAGTTATTTTTTATTTAGCGTAAAAACTATCTCTACCACTCATTAATATATGATATTAGTTTTTAAAAATTTTTATTAAGTTTTTTAATATAATATTATTAATAAACTATTTATATACTAATTATTATTTTCTTATAAATTTAAAGTATTTTATAAAAAGTTAGGTGATCGCTCCATTTACCATTTATATATAAATATTTTTTATTAATTCCAACTTCCTCAAATCCACAAGATATTAAAACCCTTTTTGATCTTTCATTAGTTGTTAAAACAGAGGCTTCTATTCTATGTAAATCCAAATAGTCTTTCGCATATCCTAAAACTAAATTTATTGCTTCTTTCATATACCCTTTTCCTTGATATTCTTTATCTATAGAATATCCTAAGATTCCGTTTTTAAACACTCCATAAACTATATTAGAAATTTTAGCTTTGCCAATCAACTTATTATCTTTATATATTCCTAAGTCATTTCCTGTACCATTCATAAGTTGTCTATAGCTTTCAGTTAAAATCTCTTTTTGAGTTTTATAAGTAAAAAAACTAGCATCTCTCATAGGTTCAAATTTACATAAATGTTCTTTATTTTTTAAATAATATTCTAAAAGCTCTTGAGCATCATCGGGAGTAAAATTCCTAATTGTAACATTTTTTCCTTTCATCTCTATAAGATTATTTCTTTTATTTTGCAAATACTCATTTCTATTTATGCCAAAACTTAATTCATCATAAGAAATTCCCTTTATAAATATATTATTTGTAAAAATACCTTCTAACGTAAAACCTATATCTAAAAAAGCTTTTAAATTTATATTTTCATTAACTATTACATTAGCCTTAAATGTATTTTTATCTTTAAATATAGCTTTAAGAATATCTTTTAATGTATTTCTTAATAATTCATAATTATCTTCTCTATAAAACTTTAAATTCAGATTGCATTTTTTATTCTCTTTGTCTAAATCAGTTATATTAAATCTACCTATAATAATTTTATTTTTATCTTTAACTACATAATCATTTAAAGTACCTCTTACAAGTTCTATATTTACTTCCCTTTGATTGTTCATATTAACTCTCCTAAAAACAATTTAAATTATTTTTATTATACAAATAAATACTTGTAAAACTCAACTAACTTTACTTTAAAAGTAAAAATATTACTGCAATGAATATCTATTTATATTTATTAATATATTAGATTTATATAAATCTAATTGAATGAATATTTTAAGGTGGGGATAAGCATTTTTTTATATAAGAAAAAATCTAAACTTTTTAAAATAGTATTTTATTTATTAGTTTTATCTCTATTAATTTTATTTCTTAAGTTTCCTGATAAATTTCACAAGTTTTTTTCATATTTCAATTCTCGTAAAATTGAGTCATCTTCGGTTTTATCTAATGATACTCTTATTAATGAAATAAAGAATGTAAATAAACTAATTCCTTTAGAAGTTCAGCTATCCGAAACCTTAACTATAGATAATACTTACTTTAATTTAGATATATTTAAAAAATCAATGAGAATAACGTTTTTTGCAAATTGTTCTTATGCAATAGATTTTTCTAATTTATCTAATTCTAATTTTGAAATAAACACAAAAAATAAAGAAATAACTATAACTATTTCTCAAATAGATATATTTAGCATAGACATAGATGAAAGTAAAACTATATATTACGATACTGAAGTTGGCCTTTTAAGATTTGGAGACTTAAAGCTTTCATCTGAAGAATTAAATTCAATATATAAAAGCCTAAATTCTTCCTTTAAAGAAAAAATGAAAAATCCAGAGTTTTATGAACAAGCAACTTTAAACACAGAAAAATCATTAAAAGAATTATTATTAAATTTAACTGGGGAAGATTTCACCGTCAAAATCAAAATTAATTAATAAAGGGTAGTAACTATACTTGTTCTATATTCTAAGTTTAGTTTTACCCTTTAAATATTTTATATTAACTTAATCCTACTAAATTTTTAATTACCTCTCCACCTATTATCATTCCTGCAACTGGTGGAACAAAAGATATGCTTCCCGGAGTTTGTCTTTTTTGAGATGGCACTTCTTTTCCCTTGTTAGGCACCATTGGTATTTCTTCTGAATATACAACTTTTAATTTCTTAACGCCTCTTTTCTTTAACTCACTTCTCATAACTTTTGCTAAAGGACAAACTTTAGTTTTAAATATATCCGTTACTTTAAACTGTGTTGGGTCAATTTTATTTCCAGTACCCATAGATGCAATTAAATTAATATTATTTTTATAACAATATTCTGCCAACGCTAATTTTGATGTTACGGTATCTATAGCATCTACAACATAATCTATATCCTTTGGTATTATTTCTTGAATATTATCTGCTGTAATAAATTCTTGCTTTGCTTCAACATTGCAATTAGGATTTATTGATAATATTCTTTCTTTCATTGCTTCAACCTTAACATCACCTACTGTCTTTTGAGTTGCGTGTATTTGTCTATTCAAATTAGATATACATATAGTATCATTATCTACTAACATTAAATTTCCAACTCCAGCTCTTGTCAATGCTTCAACTACAAAACTTCCTACTCCTCCAATTCCAAAAACTATTACCTTAGAATTATGTAACTTTTCCATTCCCTCTTCCCCTAAAAGTAACTCACTTCTACAAAACTCATTTAAAGCCATTTTACATTTCCTCCTTTAAATATATTTATTTTCTATTGAAACCATTATATATTTCAAGACCAATTAATACAATGAATTTTATTTGTTTTAAAATTTACTAATAAATTTTCTATTAATTAATTAAATGTAAGTATATAATATATTTTAAGTAAATTTATATAAATTGTATTTACATGGAGGATTTAAAATGATTTTAGGAATTATAGGTGCAATGTCTGAAGAATTGGAAATTCTTTTAAAAGACATGAAATTAGAAACAACTGAAGAAAAAGCAAAGATGAAATTTCACAAAGGAAAACTATGGGGACACGATGTTGTTGCAGTAGTATGTGGTATAGGTAAAGTTAATGCTGCTATATGTACACAAATACTTGCTTCTGAATATAAAGTATCATCAGTAATAAATGTCGGAGTTGCTGGCGGAATAGGCAAAGATATTTACCCTGGTGATGTTGTAATTGCAGAAAATTTAGTTCAATACGATATGGATACAACTGCTTTTGGTGACCCAATGGGGCAAATCCCAAGACTAGATACATTTGATTTTAAATGTGATGAAAACTTAATTAAAACTGCAAAGTCTGCTTGTAGTAAAGCTAGTGACTTTAAAACATTCTCCGGAAGAATAGTATCAGGAGACATGTTTGTTGCCTCAATTGATAAAATTAAATGGCTTGAAAAAGAATTTAATGCACTTGCTTGTGAAATGGAGGGCGCAAGTATAGCTCATGTTTGCTATTTAAATAATATTCCTTTTGTTGTTATTAGATCTATATCTGATAATGCTAACAATGGAGCTCACATGGATTTTGAAAAATTCACTCCAATCGGAGTTAAAAACTCAACATTTATATTAAAAACTATGTTAGAATTACTTTAATCCTTAATAATATAGTAATTAATGAAAATTTAAATATACATAAAAAAGATGATTTCTAAAATTAAAAGAAATCATCTTTTTCATTTATTATAAAGTTTTTTTATTATATTTAATTAAAAAAAGCTAATTTTCAAACAAAATCTCTCTCGATATGTTTATTAAATTAATTCTCTAATTCAAATTTTTTCATAAATTCAACTAAATATTTAACTCCTTCTATTGGCATAGCATTATAAATACTAGCTCTCATTCCTCCAACAGTTCTATGTCCTTTTATATTTTCAATGCCTGCTTCCTTAGCTTCCTTAACAAACTTAGCATCTAAATCCTTATTACCTGTTATAAATGGTACATTCATTAAAGAACGATCTTCCTTTACAACTGTTCCCTTAAACAATTTACTTGAATCAAGATAATCATAAAGAATCTTAGCCTTTTCTTCATTTCTAATTTTCATTGCTTCTAAGCCACCAAGCTCCTTAAGATATTTAAATACTTTTCCACAAATATATATACCATATGCTGGAGGTGTGTTATATAAAGATTTATTATCTGCATGTACCTTATATTGAAGCATTGTTGGAGTACCTTCAAGTACATCATCTGTAATTAAATCTTCACGAATTATTACAACTACTGTACCTGCTGGTCCAATATTTTTTTGAACTCCTGCAAATATTAATCCATATTTAGTTACATCAACTGGCTTAGATAATATATCTGATGACATATCAGCAACTAAAGTCTTTCCCTTTGTATCAGGTAGCTTATGATAAGTAGTTCCGTAAATAGTATTGTTGTGGCAAATGTATACATAGTCTGCATCATCACTTACTTCTATTTTGCTAACATCAGGAATATAAGAAAAAGTCTTATCTGCTGATGATGCTAATTCATTTACTTTTCCATATTTTTTTGCTTCAGCAGCTGCTTTTTTTGCCCATTGTCCTGTTATAATATAATCAGCAACCTTATTTTTCATTAGGTTCATTGGTATCATTGCAAATTGTGTTGATGCTCCACCTTGTAAAAATAATACCTTATAATTATCAGGAATATTCATTAAATCTCTTAAATCTTGTTCAGCTTCTTGAATTATTTGTTCAAAGGCCTTAGAACGATGACTCATTTCCATTACTGACATTCCTGTATTTTTATAATCTAACATTTCTGATGCTGCTTCTTTTAAAACTTCTTCTGGTAATACAGCCGGACCAGCTGCAAAATTATATACTCTTGACATATAATATCCCCCCAAGCTTTTATTATATTAGTTAATTTACTTATTACATCTTAAATTCACAATTATATAAGCTTATGAATAAACAATCCACTTCTAGGCTTTGGTTCAAACCATGTAGATTTAGGTGGCATTATCATTCCAATATCTGCAATGCTCATAATATCATCTGTTGTTGTAGCAAACATTGAAAAACTTACTTTCATGTCATTATCAGCTCTTTTTTCTAGCTCCTTAATTCCTCTTATACCACCAATAAATTCAATTCTATCAGATTTAGTTGGATCATAAATTCCTAATATTGGTGAAAGTAAATTGTTTTGAAGAATTGAAACATCTAATCTATCCATAGGATCTTCTTCATTAAATGTTCCTTCTTTTGCTTCTAATTCATACCAAGTATTATTCATATACATACCAAAAGTATGCTTTTTAGTTGGCTTAACAGGGCTTTGAGAAACCTTAACCTTAAAATCCTTTTGTATAACGCTTAAATACTCATCATCACTTAATCCATTTAAATCTTTAACTGTTCTATTATAATCTAAAACTTCTAGTTGATTATCTGGATAAACTATAGCTAAGAAGTAATTAAACTCCTCTTCTCCTGTATAGTTTGGATTCTCTCTTCTACGCTTTAGCCCAACTTCTACTGCTGATTTTGCCCTATGATGGCCATCAGCAATATATAAACTATCTATGCCTTCAAAAAGAGTAGTTAATTTTTCTATATCATTATCACCATCAATTATCCATACAGTATGTCCATTACCATCTTCAGATATAAAATCATATAATGGATTGTTTTGCATCCACTTATTCATTATCATTGAAATTTCAGCTTGATTTCTATATGTTAAAAAAATTGGACCTGTGTTTGCATCACAATAATCAACATGGTTTATTCTATCCAATTCTTTATCTTTTCTAGTATGTTCATGTTTTTTAATTTTATTATTTATATAATCATCAATTGATGCACAAATAACCAATCCTGTTTGACTTTTGCCATTCATGGTTTGTTTATATATATACATACAAGGTTTATTTTCTTCAATATATAAACCATTATCAATCATTTCATCTAATATATCTCTTGCCTTTTCATATACTACTTTATCATATATATTAATTTCCTTAGATAAATTAACTTCTGCCCTATCTACATGTAAAAATGAATATTCATTATCTTTAACCATTTCACGAGCTTCTTCACTATTCATTACATCATAAGGTAACGCTGCTATTTTTGACGCTAAATTTTGTACTGGCCTAAGTGCTTTAAAAGATTTTATTATTGCCATTAGTCTTCCTCCTATAACTGTAACATTAAATAGTTACTAAATTATTAGCTACAAAATCAGATATAATAGTAACTACTTCTTCTCCAATTCTATTTTGAGCTTCTTTAGTAGCTGCTCCAATATGAGGAGTTACGCTTACTCTTGGATGATTTACTAAAATTTCATTTTTAGTAGGCTCTTCTGCAAAAACATCTATTCCTGCACCTGCAACCTTTCCATTATCTAAAGCTTCTAATAAAGCTAATTCATCAACAACCTTACCCCTAGCACAATTAATTAAATAAACTCCATCTTTCATAATATCAAATTGAGGTTTTCCTACTAAACATCCTTTTTCCTTATCATAAGGTACATGTAAAGAAATAAAATCTGAAGTTTTTAAAAGTTCGTCTAACTCAAAAAATCCGTATGATAATCCATCTTGCTTACCAAACATATCATTATAAATAACATTCATGCCTAATGCTTCTGCTTTTTTAGCTAAAGACTTTCCTATTCTTCCCATACCTATAATTCCTAGTGTTTTTCCACTAAGTTCTGTACCCTCATACTTTTTCTTATTCCACTGACCTTCTCTCATAGTATAATTTGATATAGCAATAAATCTTGCCAAAGCAAACATATGTCCTATTGCTAATTCTGCAACTGAGTTAGAACTTGCATTAGGAGTATTTTTTACAGCTACGCCTTTTTCCTTAGCATAATCAACATCTATATTATCAATTCCAACTCCTGCTCTTATTATTAATTTAAGCTTGCCTCCTTCTGACTTATCTAAAATGTCGGCAGTAACCTTTGTTGCAGATCTTATAACTAAAACATCAAAATCTTTTAATACAACACCTAATTCCCCTTTATCATAATGATTATTTACTACTTCAAAACCTAATGATGTCAGCTTATTTATTGCTCCTTTTTCTAAACCATCGTTCGCTAATACTCTTATCATTTAAAAACCCCCAATTAAAATTTTATTTATTGCTTTTTGATATTTTACTACTTATTTACATTTTATACAACTATTAACTAAACTATTTTATATTTTTTTATAAACTTGAATAGTTTTTTAAAATTTTTATATTTATATTCTATTTTATAAATAAAATAATATTATAGATATTCGATAAAAATTAAAAACCACAATCTACGTTCCATATCAAAAACTTAAAATAATTTCTTATAAATAAAAAAAGAGAGCTATATTAATAGCTCTAATTATAATCCTCATCAAAAATTAAAATTGATTCTGTTTCTCTACAATATTTCACACACTTACATTGTCCTAAATGTCTAGGACACTTATAGCATAAACATCCCTTATCATCACCATTACATCTTTTCTTCTCAAACTCTGGACAGTACTTACAATTGACTCCATTTCCTGCTGGCATAATTTTTCCTCCTAAAATTAAAAGTTTAAAGTGCTTAAACTCTATACATAATTACATTTTAAATGGTTATATTAATAGTATAGACGATACATTAATTATATTAGTGTATCATTTATATATAAAGGGTGTAAACGGATGTAGTGTTTACACCCTAGTTTATTTTTAAGGTATGTAACATTTTTTATTATTTTTAATATTATATATTATGCAGAAGCTTTTCAATTATAGCAATTAGGAAAATCTTCTAACTCCCGTCTATATAAATTTAGGGAATCCTCAATGACTAAGAGGATTCCCTATATCTTTAAATAAAATTCAAAAATTTAATCCTTATATACTTAAAAATTTATAAACTAAATAAAAAATATTTTAAAAAAATAATTGAAAAATTACTAAAAATATTACTCCTGGAATTCCTAAAAATCCTGCAATAAGAGCCGTTATAGGATTAATAGTTATATAAAAATTAAAATATTCTCCTATGTAATTTGCTACATATAATAATACAATTCCTATTATTCCATTAATTAATATTTTAATAGGCCATTTTAACAACTTTATAACTAAAAATAAAATTGCTAATCCCACCAAAGCATAAATTATCATTTCACCACTCACCTAAATTACCCCCTATTTAAAATAAAATAATATATATTATATTATTTTATTTTAAATAACAATATTACTTATACTTCAACTTCTTCACTTGTTTCTATCTTTTCTCTTAAATACTGTTCTTTTGCTACAGACAATAAATAATCAAACTTTCTTTTTGCTGCTTCTTCTCTATAAATAGCAGCTTCTATTAATTGTGGATCATCTACACTATTAAACATTGATTCTGCAACTTCCATCTCTTTTATTGATTCTCGTATTTCTCTTAGTACCTTATCGCTAATTTTATCGTCATTATTATACTTTACTAGAATCATACTTAATATATTTTTTATATTCATTTTTACCCTCCTAAAAGTACTTATCTAGATACTTTCCAAATTGCCAGAATCTTATTCATAATATATTTCTATATATATTCATTTCTACAAATTATTAGCATGTATTCTGTACTTAATTCCAATTCTTTGATATAATACCTTAAATAATATTAAATTTTAATTTGGAGGTGTGTTTCTATGAGCGTAAAAATAATAGCAGATAGTACTTGTTACTTACCCAAGGAATACATAGATAAATATAATGTATCTATAGCTTCTTTAAATGTTTTACTTAATGGCACTAGTTATAGAGAAACTGACTTATCAAACGAGTGGTTTTATAATGAAATGGCTAGGTCTTCAAAAATTCCAACTTCATCTCAACCTAGCATTGAAGAATTATATAATAAAGTAGAATCATTAGTAAAAGATAATTATGATGTTGTAGGAATATTCTTATCTTCAGATATGAGTGGTACCTTTTCAACTTCTAATTTAGTAAAAAATATGATTCTTGAAAATTACCCAGATGCTAAAATTGAAATGATAGATTCTAGAAGCAATTGTATGCAAGCTGGTTTTGCTATATTAGAAGCAGCTAAGGCTGCAAGTGAAAATAAATCTTTAGATGAAGTCGTAAATATTGCAAAAAATGTTATAGAAAATAGTAGATTTATATTTGCACCCGAAACATTAGATTACTTAAAAAAAGGTGGAAGAATTGGTAGTGCTTCTGCACTATTAGGTTCATTACTTCAAATAAAACCAATACTTACAGTTGAAAATGGAAAAACAACTGTATTTACTAAAGTAAGAACAAAGAAAAAAGCTGTTGATAAAATTGTAGATACTGTACTAGAACAAAACTCAAAAACACCAATAAAAGGTATAATAGTCCATCATATAAACTGTGAAAGTGAAGGATTAGAACTTGCTGATAGATTAAAGAAAAGCTTAAATTTAGAAAGTATAAAAATTCAATCAATAGGTCCAATTATAGGATTGCATGTAGGTCCAGGAAGTATTGGAGTTGCATATCACTATTAAAAAATATATATTTATATAAAAATTAAGAGCTACATTTAACATAATTAAACTTATTAATCTTGTTAAACGTAACTCTTAATTTTATTTAAAAATATTTTTAAATTTCTTTTCTACCTTCAAGTGCTTTTGAAAGCGTTACTTCATCCGCATATTCTAAATCTCCACCAACAGGTAAACCTGAGGCTATTCTTGTAACCTTAACCTCTAATGGTTTAAGTATTCTTGAAATATACATTGCTGTAGCTTCCCCTTCAACATTGGGATTTGTTGCAATTATAACTTCTTTAATATCTGCACTCATCCTAGCAACAAGTTCTCTTATCTTAATATCCTGAGGTCCTCTACCTTGCATTGGAGAAAGATTTCCATGGAGAACATGATATACTCCATTAAACTCTTTTACCTTTTCCATTGTCATAATATCTTTAGGTTGTTCTACAACACAAATAACATTCTTATCTCTATTTGGATTTCCACATATAGCACAAGGATCTTTATCTGTAAAATTTCCACATACAGAACAGTACTTTATAGTTCCCCTAGCCTTTACTAATGCACTAGCAAATTCTTTAACCTCTTCTTCTGGTAAATTTAAAATATGCAATGTAAGTCTTTGAGCTGTCTTTTGACCTATACTCGGCAATTTTGCAAACTCTTCAATTAATTTTTCTATAGCAACTGGATAAAAATCCATAATTACACCACTTTCTATTATTCTTTTGCTAAAAAATTATTATTTTAGTATCTTAAAAAATGAAGGACTGTTTAAAAAAACAGCCCTATATCTTAAAACATTCCTGGTATATTTAAACCCCCAGTTAATTTACCCATTTTATTTGAAGTTTCTTCGTCAGCTTTCTTTAATGCTTCATTAACTGCACTTAAAACTAAGTCTTCTAACATTTCAACATCATCTGGATCTACTACTTCTTCTTTTATATTTATAGCTAAAACTTCTTTCTTTCCATTAACCTTAACTACAACAGCACCACCACCAACTGATGCTTCAAATTCTTTAGCTTCTAGTTCCTTTTGTGCTTGTTCCATATCCTTTTGAAGCTTTTGAGCTTGCTTCATTAAGTTATTTATATTTCCTCCCCCAAAACCTCCTGGGAATCCACCTCTTGCCATAAAATATCCTCCTTTAAATAACTAAATCTATTTTTTATTATATAGTATTTTTTTAATATTTACTAGAATAAAGTAACCATATGATATTATTCATCTATAAAATCAATTAAGTCCTCTCCTAACGCCTCTCTTAAAATATCTTCTGTACTTTTCCCTCTATTATCATCAGATTGAACCTTAAAATTTACTTTAAGCTTTTCTCTAAATATCTCAAAGAAAACATCGTTTATAATATCTCTATTTTTAGCTTCACTTAATCTATTTTTAGCAAACTCATTTTGATCATCAAATTCTATGGTAACTATTCCGTTAGAACAATCAACAGGCTTTCCTATCATAATTAACGAACTTATTATCATTTCTCTTCTAGCCTTAAATCTTTCTATTATGTCTTTCCAAGATTTTTTAATATCATTTATAGTAACTTTAGAATCTGAATTAACTTCAATGTTTACTTCACTACTATCTACACTCTCTTCTTTAACTATATTTTTATTAGTTTCAATATTAACTATTTTACTATTATTTATTTTTTCAATTTCTTTTGATGCAGTAGAAACTTTAATACTACCATTTCTTAAACTTTCTTCTAATTTATTTAATCTAGTTAAAATTACTTCACTAGAAGTATCATACTCTATCTTACACATCTTAATAACAGCTAATTCACAATATAATCTTGATTGTTTACTTAACTTAGCATTATTTTCTGCTTCTTGAAGTATTCTTATACATCTCATTATCTCTTCGGCTCTTAATCTTGCACCTTGCTCTTTAATTAAAGCAATATTTTCTTCAGACATATCTAAAACTTCTTCTGGATTATTTGTTACCTTTACCATAAGCAAATTTCTATAATGAGCAATTAAATCTTTTATAAATAAGTATATATCCTTTCCTGAATATATTACCTCTTCTATAATTTCTATTCCCTTTTCTACACTTCTTTGAATAACTGCATTAGCTAATTTAAATAAATGCTCATTAGTAACTAACCCTAACATACTGACTACAGTTCCATAATCAACATTTCCATTTCCCATAGAAATAGCTTGATCTAATATACTTAAAGAATCTCTCATTGCACCATCAGAAACCCTAGCAATTAAATTTAAACTTCTTTCATCAGCTAAAACATTTTGCTCATTTACTATTTTTCTAAGTCTTGCTGTTATTTCACTATTGTTTATCCTCTTAAAATCAAACCTTTGACATCTTGAAAGAATAGTAATAGGTAATTTTTGTGGATCCGTTGTTGCTAAAATAAATATTACATTATTAGGTGGCTCTTCTAATGTTTTTAAAAAAGCATTAACTGCACCAGCAGATAGCATATGAACTTCATCCATTATGTAAACTTTATATTTTGCTTCTTGTGGAGGATATTTAACATCATCAATTATATCTCTAATCTTATCAACTCCATTATTTGAAGCTGCATCTAATTCTGTAACATCTATAGCTAAACCTTCATTTATCTTTTTGCACATTTCACATTCATTACATGGCTCTCCATCTTTTAAATTAAGACAATTAAGTGCCTTTGCAAATACCTTTGCAGTAGATGTTTTACCCGTTCCTCTAGTTCCACAAAAAAGATATGCATGAGCAATTCTATTATTTAAAATTTGATTTTTTAAAGTTGTTGTAATATGTTCTTGCCCAACAACATCATTAAATGTTCTTGGTCTCCATTCTCTATACAAAGCCGTATATGCCACATTTATCACCTCTTTTGCGTAATTGTTTATTTTTTATTATACCCAACTTCTAATGATAGTTAAAGATTTTTCCCTTTTAACTATTTTTGATACTTTTCTACTATTTTTTCTTTAATATTATTTTTTTATATATATTTGTAGTAAAATAGATAATATATATTTTTAGGAGGTGTTAAGATGAGTCTTTATGATAAAAAATATCTTAGCATAGTAGAAGACATTTTAAGTAATGGATACTATGATAATAATAGAACTGGTATGCCAACATATAAATTACCTCATCAAATAATGCAATTTAATTTAGAAAAGGAATTTCCTATTTTAACAACTAAGTTTGTAGCATTTAAAACTGCTATAAAAGAAATGTTATGGATTTATAAAGATCAATCTAATGACGTAACTAAATTACAAGAACAAAATGTTCATATTTGGGATGAATGGGTTGATGAAAATAATACTATTGGTAGAGGATATGGCTATCAAATAGCTAAATTTAATCAAGTTGATAAACTTATTGAAACTTTAAAAACAAATCCACAAGATAGAAGAATGCTTATGACTATGTGGAATATAGAAGATCTTCCTCATATGACACTTCAACCATGTTGCTTTATGACTATGTGGGACGTTACTGATGGTAAATTAAATTGTATGCTTATCCAACGTAGTGGAGACATACCTCTTGGTGTTCCATTTAATACTTCACAATATGCAGTATTAGTTCACCTAATTGCACAAGTAACAGGACTTAAACCAGGATTATTTACTCATGTAATTAATAATGCTCATATATATGAAAATCAAATAGATGGAATGAAACTTCAATTAACTAGAGCTAATGATGAATATGAAGCTCCTAAACTTTGGATTAATCCTGAAATAACTAACTTCTATGACTTTACAGCAGATGATATAAAACTTATAGATTATAAATATCATCCAGCAATAAAAATGGAGGTTTCCGTTTAATGCTTTCTATTATAGTTGCTGTATCAGAAAATAATATTATTGGTGGAGATAATAAATTATTATGGCACATACCTGAAGATTTAAAAAGATTTAAAGCAATTACTTCAGGACATACAATTATAATGGGTAGAAAAACCTTTGAATCTTTGCCTGGTATTTTGCCTAATAGAAAACATGTTATAATTACTAGAGATAAAAATTACAATATAAAAAGTGATAATGTAAAAGTTATCCACAGCCTAGAAGAAGTTATCAACACATACAAAAACTCCACTGAAACTGCATTTGTTATAGGTGGAGGTGAAATTTATTCACAACTTATCCACACTGTTGATAAAATATTTTTAACAAAAGTTTTTAAATCATTTGATGGTGATACAAGTTTTCCACAGATAGATTTTAAAGAATTTAATTTAGAGTTTGAATCTGAAGTACTTACTTGTGAAAAAAATGGACTAAGATATCAATTTATTGATTTAGTAAGAAAATAATATATTTAATGAAAAATAAAAAAGTCGGTTTTACCGACTTTTTTATTTTATCCAATACTTCCTCTAACTTTACCCATTCTAATAATCCACTCATTTAAAATCTTTAACTCTTCAGTTTTACTTTGGATTATATCGGATTCTATTCCTATTAAGTGCATTATTATTGGTCTTGTAGTCTTTAGTAATGTATGATAGAAGTCATTATCATTCATAAACTCATAATCTAAACCTAAGTTTAATATTTCATTAACATACTTCATATCTTCTTTATATTCTTGTCTTGCAGTTTCATCAATTATTTTCTTACTAACTCCAGCATTTGCAAATTTAGCTGCAAATCCTAAATCTTCTTTTAACATAGGATAGAATTCTAATAATTTATCTATTCCTTCTTGACCAAACTTATCCTTTATTTCTTTAAGACCTCTACCCATACCTAAAAGCTCTGGTGGCATACCTAATGTATACATAGCTCCAGTAAATGATATTGCTCTTGGTACAGCATACTCAATAGAATTATCTATACTTAATATTTCTTTCTTCAACTCTTCATCACTTACTAAGTTTGCTATATTATCAAGATTAGCAACTTCTCTATTATATTCTAATCCTGTCTTTGCTTTAGTTAATCTATCTCTATTCTTTGGAATAAAGTCAGATACAAATGAAACAGTATTTATTACTTTTAAGAATGTAGTTAAGTAATGTTTAGATAATATTCCTATAAACTCCTTCATTAGGGATATATCTTCCTCCGAAAAGCTTCTATGTTCATACATATCAACCTTTTCTTTAAGTTCTCTAGCTGCTTGTTTAGTTTCTTCTTCACCATGGTCATATCTTAGTGCTGATTGAAAAGTAAATGTCTTTACTCCAGCATAAGTTTGTAATATTTTATCTATATTCTTTCCAGTAAAATGTCCTCTAAATGGAAGAGAACCACATCCTAATATAGGTGCTACCTCTACCCCATGTTCTATTCCCCATTTATATGCTTTATCTATAGCCATCACAACAGAAAGTACTCCTGATATTAATCCATAAGACATAGCCGTATCTGAACGTGCTATCATAAATCTTAAATAATCTATGTTATGACCCTTCTTTTCTGATATATGATAAAACTCATCTAAAATTTTATCAACATTAACTAATGCAGGAACATCTTCTACTAATGGAATTATTCTTACACTATTTTCTTCAAATTTTGCAGGATAATTTTTATTTCCTAATTCTATAACAGAATTAACCCTATCTTGGAATTCTGAAATTTCTTGTCCTGTTTCAACCATTGGAACTACAACTTCCCTAATAGCTTGTACTCCAGTTAAACTATATGCTTGTGCATTTGTTTCTACTATAGACATTATACTCATTAATTGTCTAAATACAGATTCCTTATTTGCATTTGGTATTCTAGGTGTTATCCTAACATCCTTTCCTGGAATTACCCCATTACCAATCAACCCTAATGCAACTTGAGATGTTTGATGATATGGAGTTAATTTTCCCTCAAAATCTATCATTATTTCATCTATTCCAAGTCCACCTTTATTTTGAGGTGTTAAACCTTCTATAGCTTCTGTTGGTTCTTGTTGAATTGATATGTATTTTTCTACATTATCCGGATGTTGTGTCATCATTGAATTTGGAAATTGTCTCATTTTAAATAACCCCCTTAAAATTTTTGCATTTTATATTTTTATTATATTTCATTTTATTATAATTTTTCAATAGTTTTTTATAAAAAATGCAATTTTTTAAGACTTTGACTTGCAATGATACGAATTATCAATAAAAATTATATACTTTAAAATTTAACTCAAGGAAAAAATATAAGTTAATTTATCATAAAAAAGGACAGAAAAATAGGGATATTTCAAAAGAAATTTCCCTATTTTTCTGTCCTATTGTTTTTTTGTCCTATATTGTTAATCCTATTGAAGAGTAACCGTAATTAAAAAATTTTATGATGATAATTAGATTTACCCTACCTTTAATCATCAGTATAATATAAAAATAATTATAAACATTAAAAAAGCCTTTCTTTCTAAAAGAAAGGATAATTTAAAAACCGTGCACCTCACTTCGACAGTAATCTATAAGCGTTACCTATGTAGTTAACTCAGGCAAGATTGATCCACGTCACACGCAGGGGCTGCTTATCGCTGCTTCCTTCCGGACCTGACGAGGTTCACAGTCTTACGTCGCGTGGGACCCGACCCTCAACATCACTTGCGTAGGGCAGACCAAACAGATTAAAGCCTAGGTGAGGAATTAAATCCTGCTGTAGCGGATTGCAAGTTACAGGGCACCGCTAACTCCCCATCTAGCACGGCTATGGCGGAGAAAGTGGGATTTGAACCCACGATAGAGTTTCCCCTATACACGCGTTCCAGGCGTGCTCCTTCAACCACTCGGACATCTCTCCATACCGTAAAATAAATTTAAAAATAATTTATTTTATTTTGTATCTACTATTGATACTTTTTCATTTTAACATAAATATTATTGTAGTTCAATAAAAAGATTTTTTATAATTTTTTAAAAAATAAATAAAGTAGACTAATCAAAAAAGATTCTTCCACCTTATTTTTAGTTAATTATATAAACTTTTCTTACTATTTTTATTGGCCATAAATATTATTACTACTCCAATAATAATTCCAATCAAACTAATTATCTGTGCTGTTCTTAATCCAAAGAACATTAAACTATCTGTTCTTAATCCTTCTATAAAAAATCTTCCTAAAGAATAGAGAATCATATAACTTCCTAAAACAACTCCATGTTGATTTTGCTTTTTATAAAGAATAAATATTAGTGTTCCAAAAACAATTAAATTCCATACAGATTCATATAAAAATGTTGGATGATAATAAGTTCCATCTATAAGCATTCCTTGTTGTATAAAGCTTGGAAACTTGCTTATAAATTCTTGTGAAACAGGTCCTCCATGTGCCTCTTGGTTCATAAAGTTTCCCCATCTGCCTATTACTTGTGCTAATATAACCCCAGGAATTATTACATCAATATATTCAAAGAAATTTATCTTTTTTACTCTAGTAAATATATATGCAACTAGCAATCCCCCAATAAGACCACCATGTATTGCCATACCACCATTTCTTGTATTTATTATATCAACAAATGAATGATAATTTTTATATTCAAAAGCGACATAATATAATCTAGCACCAATTATTGCAAATGGAAAGCTCCATAAAAATCCATCTGTAATAATATCAAAATTCAAACCTTTTTTCTTTGCAAGTAAATATGATACAAAAAATGCTACTAAAACACCACTTGCAATAATAATTCCATACCATCTTATTGGTACTCCAAAAATCTCAAATGCTACTGGATTCATTTCTTATTTTCTCCCCTTTTGATTTAACTATTTTCTTATCTCATAAAAAAATTTACTTATTAATTCACTACACTCTTTATTATAACACCAATTTATCTCTACATAAGAATTAAAAATATCATAATCCAATATATTTAATATCGTTCCACAGGCTCCCATATCTTTATTAAATGTCCCTATATGTAATTTAGATATTCTTGCTTGTGCTATGGCAGAAGCACACATAGAACAAGGTTCTAAAGTTACATACATTTCACAATCATTTAACCGCCAATCGTTAATTTTCTTACTAGCCTCTTCAATTGCTAAAATTTCAGCATGTGCTATTGCTGACTTTAGAGTTTCCTTTAAATTATGTGCTTTAGCTATTATCTCACCATTCTTTACAATAACTGCACCTATTGGAACTTCTCCCTTAGAATAAGCCTTCTTAGCTTCTTCTAAAGCAATTTTCATATAACTCATTTTTATCCCCTCCTTATCCCCTATATAAATTTAACCTTTTAAATTTTATATAAAATAAAAATGGCAAATGACAAATCATCCTTTACTTAAATATTTGTCACTCACCATTCTTTTTTTATTCCTAAATTTAAAGATTAATTATGTGTAAATTCTTACTTTTTTTATTCTGTTTTTGTCTACTTCTTCTACTACAAATTTAATATTACTTAAATTCACTTCTTCTTTATTTTCTGGGAATCTTCCTAGCTCTCCTATTATTAATCCCCCAACAGAATCAAACTCTTCTGACTCCATATTAACTCCAATTAAGTCACTTATGTCATCTAATCTTGCACTTCCATCAACAACATATTCATCTTCTTTAATTACTTCTATTTCATTTTCATAATCATCATATTCGTCTTCTATATCTCCAAAAACCTCTTCAATAAGGTCTTCTATAGTTACTATCCCAACAGTTCCACCATATTCGTCCAAAACTACACTAATATGATTTCTTGTCTTTTTCATTTCATTAAATAATTCTTTGATTTTCTTAAATTCAAATGTATAATAAGGTTCTCTCATATAGTCAGTCACTTTAAATCCATCTTTATTTTGACCTGCTATAATTAAGTCTTTAACATACAATACACCAACTATATCATCTATAGTTTGATTATATACTGGAATTCTTGAAAACTGTTCTTTCTTTATAACCTCTAAAACATCTTCATAAGTTGCTTCAGAATCAACAGCTACAATATCAACCCTTTGTACCATAACATCTTTAGCCTGTGCATCTGCAAAATCAAAAACATTAAAAATCATTTCTTTTTCTACATCTTCAAGAACACCCTCTTCTTCACTAACACCAACCATTGTTTTAAGTTCTTCTTCTGTTATAAATGGCTCGCTTGCTTTTGGGTCTCCACCTAATAATCTTATAAATCCACTTGATATAAAAGTAAATATACCTATAAATGGTTTAAATAGCTTTACCATTACACTAATTGGCTTACTTACCTTTAATGATACTTGTTCAGATTTTTGCTTTGCAATAGACTTTGGAGTTATCTCTCCAAATATAAGTACTAATACAGTCATTACCCCTGTTGCTATTCCAACTCCGCCTGGTCCAACTAATGAAACAAATAAAGTTGTAGCTAATGAAGAGGCTAAAATATTAACTATATTGTTACCTATTAATATTGCTCCTAGTAGTTTATTTGGGTCTTCTGTTAACTTTTCAACTAATTTAGCTCCCTTAACTCCATCTTCCACCATATGCCTTATTCTTATTTTGCTTAGTGCCATAAGTGCTGTTTCTGACATTGAAAAAAATCCAGACAATATTAGTAAAATTACAAGTACTATTATCTGCCACACTTGACTGGGTTCCAAAAAAATCACACTCCTAGTAATTTAATAAAATATTTTGATATTTATTATATCATAGGTTGCTTTCATATGATATAATTTACCAATAAATAAACATAAAATTTACATTCTTTTTTCAAAAAGATAATTAATATTTTTCCATGCAATTATACTAATTATTCTATGTATTTAGTATGTTTATTTTATACTTAACATATTTATTTTGAGGTGATATTGTGTTTATAATCAATTTTATCAGAGGCTTTTTTATGGCTCTGGCAGATAGTGTTCCTGGAGTTTCAGGTGGTACTATCGCTTTTATCTTAGGGTTTTATGATGACTTTATAGGTTCATTAAATTCTCTAATATCAAAAGATGGTATTGAAGATAAGAAAAAATCTTTAGTATTCTTAATAAAATTAGGAATTGGCTGGATAACAGGTATGGTTTTATCAGTTCTAATTTTATCTTCTATATTTAATGAACATATTTATAGCATAAGTTCATTATTTACAGGATTTATAATAGTGGCAATTCCATTAATAATGAGAGAAGAAAAAGATTCATTAGTTGGAAAATATAAAAATATTATTTTTACTATAATAGGAGCTTTAATTGTAGTTTTAATTACTTATTTTAATCCATCTGGCTCTAATGGTGGATTAAACTTATCATTAGAACATTTAAATTTTGGTACTGGTGTATTTGTATTTGTTGCTGGAATGATTGCAATTTCAGCTATGGTTTTACCTGGTATATCTGGTTCAACTTTATTATTAATCTTTGGGCTTTATACTGGAATTATAAGTGCAATAAAAGAAGTTTTATCTTTAAATTTTTCTTACTTACCTATACTTATAATTTTTGGATTAGGAGTTATTGTTGGGATATTAAGCACTATAAAAATAATTAAATTTTTATTAAAAAGATATAGATCTGCAATGATATATTTAATATTAGGACTAATGATTGGATCAATATATGCTGTATTTATGGGACCTACAACACTAGAAGCTCCAAAACCTGCAATGAATCTTTCAAGCTTTAGCTGGATATTCTTCATTATTGGAGGAGCAATAATAGTAATATTAGAAAAATCAAAAGATTTTCTTGAAAAAAGAGCTAAATAATAAAAAAACACAAGTCTTTAATTTATAAGACTTGTGTTTTTTATGGCACTCCCAACAGGAATCGAACCTGTATCTATCCCTTAGGAGGGGACTATTCTATCCATTAAACTATGAGAGCACACATTTGAAATTATATATCTATTTTATTACAACATTTAGTTTATGTCAATTTTTTCTACTTACCTTTAACATTTTTAACATTCTTTACTTTAATAACATTATCAGAAATTAAAAAAGTTATTATAAAATTATTATAAAAAGGAGTTTTCTTTCCAACCTTTAATCCAACTACTATTTCATACTCCTCGCTACAAGGTCCATAAGTATGGACTGTTTTTGCATCTATTACTTCTGCTTTTTTTAAACAATAAGGAGTACCCTTTCCAAAGGCAGTATATATTTCACTACTTATATATGAATCTAATACTGTTAATAATGCCATTTCAATTATATTATTCTTTTTCTTTTTATCATTAATAGCCTTGATATAATTTGGTGGTTGTACTGGTGGTAATATAGGAAATGGATTAAGTTTATAATTAAATAATTCATTATTAAATCTATCTAAATCATATTTATAATCATTTACTTTTCCTATTTCCTCTAAACTATCATACTCACTAAACTTTGAATTAAACTTTACTCTAATAGGTGCTTCATATAAATTTTTATTATTTTCAAATAATAAATTATCTCCAAAAACTATTGCCATTAATGCTAAACCAAGTTCTTCTCTAAAAATCTTATCTCTAGTAATTGTATTACTAATATCATCTCCATTATCAAGCTCTAAAGTAATAAGTAAATACTCCTTATCATCTTTTTCCCAACTTCCTATAACTTCATCCCTAATATTATAATCAATTTTATCTAAATCATAATTTTTACCTATTGATAAAAACAATTCTCCACTTTCATCTGAATGAGTTAAAGTATATTTTCTAGGAAATAAAAAATCCTTTATTTCTATTTCATCTTTATAAGTTACACTTAATTTTTCAGGTTGAAATTTAAACATATATATTCCCCATATAAAATTTTTCTCTTTTTTAATATATGCCACTACAAATTTTATTGATATTTTTCTTTCCTAAAACATTACCTATAACTTACATTTTATAGTATACTTTATGTAGATTTAAAATTTTGAGGAGTGACAGGATAATGATAAGAACTGTAATATGGTTTATATGGTTTGTACTGAGTTTAATAATTAGTACACCATTCATACTTAGGGTTAAATACCTAACTAAAAAAAATAGAATTAAGGAAAGTGAAGCTTTAATATATAAGTGTACTAATATTTGGGCAAAATCATTACTTAAAGTAGCTGGTGTTAAAGTTAATGTTCATGGAGTAGAAAATATTCCAAAAGACAAAACAGTATTATTTGTAGGAAATCATCAAGGTAATTTTGATATACCTATATATATAACTCAAATTCCAAAAGTTATTGGTTTTATTTCAAAAATAGAAGTTGAAAAAATTCCTATAGTAAGAACTTGGATGAATTTTTTACATTGTGTTTTTATGGACAGAAGCAACCTTAGAAAATCTGGTGAAGCAATAATTAAAGGAATTAAAAACTTAAAAGCTGGAAATTCACTTGTAATATTTCCTGAAGGAACTAGAAGTAAGGGAGGCCCTATGAAAGAATTTAAGGCTGGTAGTTTTAAATTAGCTACTAAATCAAAATGTCCTATAGTTCCAGTAACTATGGATGGTTCATTTAAAATAATGGAACATGGTAACGGTCCTTGGATTAAACCAGCTACTGTTAATCTTTATTTCCATCCAGCAATAGAAACTGTAAATTTAAGTAAAGAAGAACAAGACATGCTACCTAAAACTGTTCAAAGCATAGTAGCATCAAAACTCTCTTAAAATAAAAAAACTGTAATAAAAACTTTTATAAATTATATTAATAAAAGCTTTATATAATTAAAAGGAGTTGTATTCCTATTGAAACAAAAGTTTTCAATAGGACACAGCTCCTTTTTATTTTATAACCATATAGACATTTATATATTGTTCTGAAGGGAAATAATCATTACAAAAAAATAGAGTACATAGGCCGACCTAACTTCCCACATACTCCATGACACAATAACACAATATTTAAAATTTAAGTAATGACTATTTCTATAGCATATTTTGAACTATTTTTCGTCAAATGTCAATTATATTTTCTGTGATTTTTAAATTTTTCTAAAAATTTCATATGAAAACAATACCACTTTGTCTTATTTTGAAAATAAATAAGTATTTTATATTTTACAATAAATACTTAGTGCATTAATTATATTTTTGCTATATACTTAATAAAGTCGATTGATGAGAAATAATTATTTAAATAATTTGAAATAAATAAAAAATTTAAGAAAAAAGAGGATACTATATGACGAATTTAACATTTAATGATTTAGGCTTAAAGGAGACTTTAGTAAAAGCTATTGATGATTTAGGTTTTACTACTCCATCTCCAATTCAAGCTGAAGCAATTCCAGTTGCCCTTTCAGGCAAAGATATTATAGGTCAAGCTCAAACTGGTACAGGAAAAACAGCAGCTTTTGGTTTACCTATGATAAACAACTTAAAAATTAAGGACGCTATTGGCTCAATAATTTTAGCTCCAACAAGAGAATTAGCAATACAAGTTCACGATGAATTAGTAAAATTAACTAAGTACGAAAAATTAAACATCGTTGCTGTATATGGTGGTGCACCAATTCATCTTCAAGCTAGAGACTTAAAGAGAGCTAATATAGTAGTTGGTACTCCAGGTAGAGTTTTAGACCATATAAGAAGAGGAAACTTACCTTTATCTTCAGTAGAATTCTTAGTATTAGACGAAGCTGACGAAATGCTAAACATGGGATTCATTGATGACATGGAAGAAATAATGAAGAGCATTCCAGAAGAAAGACAAACTTTATTATTCTCTGCGACAATGCCACCTCAAATCAAAAAACTATCAAAAAAATATTTAAAAGAAGATGCTGAACATATTGCTATTGCTAGAAAAGAAATGACTGGTTCTACAATAAAACAAAACTTCTTTGAAGTTAATGGAACTCAAAGATTAGAAGCTCTTTGCAGATTAATAGACTTTGATAATCCATCAGCAGGTATTATCTTCTGTAGAACTAAAAAAGGTGTTGATGATTTAGTTGCAGCAATGCAAGCTAGAGGATACATGGTTGAAGGTATGCACGGAGATATGTCTCAAATTCAAAGAATGAAAACTCTTGCTAAGTTTAAGAATGGTTCACTAAAATTCTTAGTTGCTACAGATGTTGCTGCTAGAGGAATTGACGTTGATGGTGTAACTCATGTATTTAACTATGAATTACCTCAAGACATTGAATCTTACGTTCATAGAATTGGTAGAACTGGTAGAGCTGGTAGAGAGGGTACTGCTTACAGCATAATTACACCAAAAGAATTTGGATTCCTTAAACAAATAAAAAATGTAACTAAGGGTAACATAGAAAAAGGAACTGTACCAACAGTTCAAGAAATATATAACGCTAAATTTGAATTAATGGCTAATGAAGTTTCTTCAATAATAGAAGCTGAAGATTATTCAAAGTTTTTAAATATTGCAAATCAATTAACTGAAAATCATGATTCTGTTAAAGTAATTGCTTCATTACTTCAAAGCCAATTCAAAAATCAATTATCTTTTGATTATTCAAGTGATAAACTTGAAGCTCCTGCATCACGTAAGGAAAATGATGTTAGATTATTCTTCTCTGCAGGTAGAAGAGATGGTTTAACTATTAAGTCATTAATAAATTACATAAAAAATAATGCTAAAGTTGGTTCTTCTCAAATAAGAGATATTGATATAATGGAAAACTTTGCATTTGTTAATGTAGATAATGCAATACATAGACAAGTTCTTGAAAAATGTACTGGTGGAAAAATCAACAAGAGAAAAGTTAACGTTGAAGTTTCAACTAACAATAAGAAAAGAAGAAATAATAGAAGAAATTCTAAATAATATAAAAAAAGATAAGGAAGTAATTACTTCCTTATCTTTTTTTTAGCTCCTTCAATTAAATATTCTAAATGACTTACATCAAAATTTTCTCTCTTTATCATTTTTAGTCTTTCTTCTGCTCTTTGCAATGTTTCTAAAGCTTCCGAAAAATCTTTTCCCTTAATAGCACTTGTTGCATATTCTATTAGATAATCTATTTTTAATGTCATTTCTGCTAAATCTTCTCTACCCTCATTAACTAAATTAATTAAAAGATCATAAACCTTTGGTGAAACTTTATTTCTAGAGTCTCTTAATAAATCATTATTTCTACTAGTTATTTTAGACATGTATATAACCTCCAAAAGTATTTGTATTTATTATATTATAACTTATTTATGTAAATTTACTCATAAAAATTAAACTTTTATTTTTGTATCTTATTAGACACAAATTTTAAAATCCTTAATTAAACAAAACAACATTATATAACTATTTATGTAATTTAATTACTAAAAACTTCACTTTTGCAATTTTTATTTATATTAATTTCATAAATTTAAAATTTATATAAATGTTAAATTTAAATTCCGCTATCTCAGATAGTTAAATTTACTTTATTAAATTTAATTATTTATCATATAATACATTATATTATTATAATTAAAACAATTTTTATATTTTAAAAATATATTTTTAAAAATTTTTACTTTCAAAAAATTATCAACCCTTTATTTTCCATGATATTATTTTAAATTTTAATAATCTTCTTATTTTTAAGAAAAAAGAAATTTTTTATTTTAATTGTTTCTTTTACTTTTTATGGGTTTTAAATTGTAAAATTTTTATAATTAAATAATAAAATTAGATGGAATAATTTTTTTTACATATTATTACTTGTATATAATATACTTTAATTCTAATAAAAGTATTTGTTGTTTTTTGTAAATTAATTAGTTTTTTTAATTAATTTTATATATTATTTTTAAGATTTAATAATTTTTTACTTCCTTTAAATTTAATTATTTATTTCTTATTAGAGGTAATAAAAAAATACCTAGTTTTTATACTAGATATTTGCTATGTATTATATATTATTTAGTTTCTTGTAGCAGTTTATTTAACTTATTTTGAACTAGCCATAACTTTTTTTGTTTTCTATTAAATGCTACCATCTTGTTTTTATTATTTTTACTTTCATCAAGAAGTTTAATATATTTTTCATCTGCTATTTTTAACGCGTCTTCAATTACTAAAAGCTCCTCCCTAGTAAACATAAAAATCGCCTCCTGCTAAAGTTTTTATTGTAATTTATATTTTTTCTAATTTAAATGTATTTAAAAGTTAAATACTATATTAAATTAAATAAAGGGAGCTATTAAGAATACCTAATAACTCCATTATATTATATCTTTTTTACTACTGATGATTTTAATTTCATAGCTCCAAATCCATCAATTTTGCAATCTATATCATGGCCATCTGTTACATCATATAATAAACGTATATTTTTAACCTTTGTTCCTTGCTTTAATGCTGATGAAGCACCTTTTACTTTAAGGTCCTTTATTATAGTAACTGTATCACCATCATTTAAAACATTTCCATTTGCATCTTTTATTATGCTTGCTTCTTCTTCAGCAGCTTGTGCAGCAGCAGTCCATTCATGACCACATTCTGGACATATTAAAAGATTTCCATCTTCATAAGTATATTCTGAATTACATTTTGGACAATTTGGTAACATAATTTCATTTCCTCCATTCGTTTGTTAGGTTCTATTTTTAACAAAAAGTATTATTTACTTTATTGCATTCTTTATACTATCATAGTCTAATAATATTTACAAACTTATGAACTTTTTAATATAGATTTATCTTATTTTCTTAATTTATATATAATTAAAAATCCAAATTGTAAAATAAAAATTATTATATTATTATAAAATTAATCAAGAAAATAGTACATATGGGGGTATAATATGAAATACGAAATTATATTATTTGATGCTGATGAAACATTATACGATTTTAAAAAATCTGAAAGAGAAGCATTTAAAAATACAATGCTTAAATTTAATATAAATTATTATGAAAACTACCATTTAGAAATTTATAAAGAAATAAATTCTGCTTTATGGAAAGAATTTGAACAAGGACTTGTTACTCAGGAAGTGCTAAAAATAGAGAGATTTAAAAGATTATCAAAAGCATTAAAAATTCACTTTGATGAAAATGAATTTGCAAATTCATATATAGAAAACTTAGCTGATGCTTCATTTTTATATGATAATAGCCTTGAACTTATTGAAACTCTTAATAAATCTTTTAGACTTGCCATAGTCACTAATGGACTTACTTCTGTTCAAAATAAAAGAATTAGACAATCTAGTATAGCAAAGTTTTTTGATGCTATAGTAATATCAGAAGAAATATTAATTGCAAAACCTAATCCTAAAATTTTTGAACATACTTTAAAACTTATGAATTTCTCTGATAAAAGTAAAGTTTTAATGATTGGAGATAGTTTAAGCTCTGACATACAAGGTGGAATAAATTTTGGAGTAGATACATGCTGGTATAATCCTAATAAAATTATAAATGAAACTTCTATAAAACCTACATATGAAATTTCTAATTTTGATGAACTAAAACTTTTATTACTTAATTCTTAGAATAATAACTAAAAGATTTTCATAAATCGAAAATTATTTAAATTTTAATTTTCATATTAGTTTAATTAATATTTACATATATCATTCTATTTCATAAGATATTATATCTCCAGAATTAGCATCTATTTCATAATTATATTCTTTATTATTATAATAAAACTCTACTTCATATTTTTGAATTCCATCATCAATATCTAATTTTACCTTTTTAAAACTAACTTGATTGCTTTCTAAACCAGCATTTTGTAATGCAATTTCTTTAGCTCTTTCTAATGAAATATTAGTTGTAGGATTAATATTACTTTGGTCGTTTGTTAAAGTATTATTTGGAGTATAATTATTTTCCATATCATATTTTATAATTTGCCCGTTATATGCATTAATTTCATAATCATATTCTTTTCCATTAGAATAGAACTCTATTTCATATTTTTGAATTCCATCATCAAACTCCTTGTTTAATTTAATAAAAGTAACTTCATCACTACCTAATCCTGCATGTTCTAATGCTATTTCTTTAGCTCTTTCTAATGAAATATTACTTGTATTATCTAAATTGTTGTTTGGTGTAATAACTTTATTACTATTTTGCGTATTAGGTGGATTTTTGCCTCCACTATTCGTCATATCTGAATTTGTACATGATACTAAACTAATACTAATAATTATTATAATTAATGATATACTTAATTTTTTCATTGCTTCTCCTTGATTTTAACCTACATATTTAGATTAAAATATAATAATTTTTATTTATATTTTAACCTAAAAAAATAAGTTTTAACCTAATATAAGTTAAAACTTATTTTTAATTATATACTATACTAAAACTTCACCATTAGCATTGTTTAATTTTCCTGTAAATATTTGAACTGCATCATATATGGCCCAAGCCCAACTTACCAATATTATAGGTGCAAAAATAAATATGGCAAATATTCCTATTCCTAATTGTATAAATCCAGTTTCCTTATAGCCTAAATAAAATCTGTGTATTCCTAACTGTCCTAGTAATATTGCAAGCACTCCAGCAATTATTTTATTATTTGAACTACTTCCACCATTATTACTTACACTATTTTTTATTTGATTAGTTAAATTATTTACTCCTCCTTTTAATCTTACACCACAATTTAAACATACCTCTGCATCTTTATTTTTTACTTCTTGTCCACAGTCAGGGCAATAATTATTCCCTTGCCCTTATTCGTTCCACACTTTACACATATTACTGCCTTTGGATTGCTTAATTTTTCTCCACATTGTCTACAATACATTATTCTTTTCCTCCATTTTCCCTTATGTTCAGCTTGTTTATAACTTGTTGAACCCAATTACATGTATATCCAAGCTTTCTTGATATTTCTTTAATATTTTTTCCATTATAGTTTTTTATGATATATTCTTCTACATAAGACTTAGAATATAATCTCATTGGAAATGTTACTTGTTGACCTCTAAAGTTCTCATATATCTTCAATGTAACTTCTTCCCCTAGAATCTCTACCATCTCCTTATAAACTCCACTATAACTTTCATACTTTTTTTTCATTCATTATCCATCTTTACCTCCCTTCAACTCTAATTAAATAATAACTTGATTAAGATTTTTTGTAATGCTGATTATAATTATGATTTTCTCTTGTAAAATAACCTATAAAAATCCAAAATTTCCTTAATTATTTCCCTCTATACCTGCAGCTATAACTGTAATAACTGTACCTAGTATCTTTAGTACTTTTACAATATTCATCTTCATCACCTCCCTTCAGTATTTAGACATATACTAATATTCATTAGGAAATAGCATTGTAGAATATTCTCCACTATCTATTACATATACTTTAATCCCATAATCTATCTGAATATCTTCTAGCTCTATTTCATGTGTGCATGAGTATTCAGAAACTTCTTGACTCTGACTTATTACAATTTTCTTTCCTTCCTTTCTTATCCTGAAAACTTGTAAGTAATCCAGTTCAACATTTCCTTTATCCTTTAACTTATCAATCATGCTCCACATTATAAGTTGTAGTCTTATATCTACTTTTTCATTTACTCCTCTTGTTACATATCTGTTATTTTTCTTGAACATCTTCCTATATCTCCTTATCATTACTAGTTTTTATAGCTACATTTTCAACCATTAATACCTACATATAGAATTTCATTCATACCTTTTACCTCCCTATAACAGAAAAAGTCTTAATCACTATCTTTATAGTAATTAAGACTTTTAGCTTTTATTTATTTCTTGTTTTAACATCTCAATGAATTCATGTGAAAATACTTTTTCTCTAATTGATTCTTTTATTAGCTCTATTAGTTCTAGCTCCGTTACATCAAGACTTCTTGGAATGTATGTTTCATCTCCTCTTCTAGTTGCCTTGTAGACACAGAACCTTACTTCATCTCTCTTTAGCTCCTTGATGTGGATTTTCTCTATTGAATATGTATATAGTCCTTCTCCAACTTTTCATTGGCTTATTATCTTGCAATATTTTGTTTCCTTGATTATCTTTTCTTCACTCTTCTTACCCATGTTACCCTCCCCTATGTTATTCTATTAGGAACTTATAAAGTTCTTCTGTTGTTACTACTACTATTGCAAAATCACTTGAAAACAAAAATAGTGAAGAAGTCCAATTAACTCCCTCACTACTTTCAATTACATCAGTATATTCTGGTATCAACCCTTGTAACTTATCTTGTTTCAGTATTTCGATATCTACGATATTTTCTGCTATAAGTATATATCCACCTAAATCAGTTTCTATATCTCTATTTGCTCCATAGTTTTCATTTAGTATATCTATTGTTGCTTTTATTCTTTCAATTACTTCTGATTGTAAGTTTTTTAATTCGACCAATTGACTTTCTTTATAAACTTTTTTCATTATATATTTCCTCCTTATAAGTATAAAAACTCTTACCCGTATATCTAAATACAAGTAAGAGTTTGTCTAAATTAATAATATATATTTATAATTAGCTTAGCTATATTTAAAACATTCTTTGCTACTTTAATATATAGTTTTATAAAATTTAAAACTAATTATCTTTAACTTCATAATAAAATGGATTAAAACCACTTTTACTATCACTAACTAAATTATTTATTGAAGCATTAGTGATTAATAATTCATCACTATTCTTATCATCAAACATAAATATTTGTATATCGCTTTCATCTACTTTTTCATAAAACTTTTGTAAAATTACTCCAATAGCTCTCCTATTTATAGCATCAAACGGTTTCGAAATGTGGTCTATAACTAAAATTGGAACAACTGGATATCTATTTTCTTTAATTAATAGTTCTAAAAAGCTTAAATATCCAGATAATTGCATAAGCGTATGTCTTGCCATGCTACCTGTATAGTATTTTTCTGAATTTTCCACCTTAATATCATCATTTGTTTCAACCTCATTATTAGATATCATTGGTTGGAGAATATTCCCCTTCTTTATATACTGTATTTTGAATCCATCTAGATTAACATCATGTTTTACTAATTCAGATACTTTACCTGCTGATTTATATAAATTAGTAATACTATTTGAAATAGCTTCTACCTTATCTATATCATCTGTGTTTTGTAATATTTTTATTAATTCTTTAATTTGCTTTATTCTTTTTCTTTTTTCTTTTAAGTCTGAATCATTATACATTATATCTTCATTTAGATAATCCTCTATAATAGCTACTGCTTTAATCTTTTCATCAACATTAAATCTCTTAAATCTATAATCGTTACATAAAATCTCTTGTTTTATCACTTCTCTTTGTTTCTTCATATCTTTAATAGTAGAATCACTAATAATATACTTATTAAAAGAAATACTATTCTCTAAATCCCCTATTAAGTTTGTTATTGGCTCAATTAAATACTGCAACTCATTCGTATTATTTAAAATAATCTTTAATTTATCTAATAATATTTTTCTATTTTCCGCTTCTACACTCATCCTCTTTGAATCTACAATACGATTTTCATATATCTTAATTTGTTCATCTAAATTATTATATATCACCTCTAACTCTGCAATAGTCTTTTTACCTTCTTTTATTTTGCTATGCTCCATATTCTTAATACTTTTAATTTCATCTCTAATCTTTTCAGAATTTCTTCCATTATATATAGCTGATATATTTAACTTACATAAATTTAAGTTAACTTTATTACATATGAATTCAAATCTATTTACTGACTTTTCTAACACCTTAACTTCATTTTCAAGATTTTCAAGTTCCTTCTTTAACTCTAAAATAGTAACTAAGTTCTTATTAAATATAAAATTTAATATTTGATTTAATTTTATAGAATATTTTATATCACTACATTTATCTAAAAAGTCATTTAAAATACCTTGTCTCTTCTCTCCTAAAAAATTAAACATTGTAAATGCTCTATATGTTAAATTTTCATCGGTAAATTCTCTTAAATCTTTTAATATTGAATCTTCTTTTGAAAATATAGAATTTAATTTATCCTTATATTCTGCACTGCCTATATAATCCCCTCTCTCTTCATCTTTATAATGAAAGTAGTTTACTTCTGAATTCATAGTTCGTGTCAATACATAACTAATATTGTTATAAGAAAGTTCCATTGTAGCTTCTTTTAAAGTATCTTTATACCAATACTGCTTATTTATTTTTTCCGATGAGCCTAACATAAAATCTATAAATTTATAAAACTCAGTTTTTCCTGAACTATTTTTACCTTTAAAATAATTAATTCCATAATCAAATTTATATGTATATTCTTTATTTAAGATATCCTTCATTATCAACTTATCTATCTTAAACATTATTCATAACCTCCTTAAAAAATTGTCTGTCAGTCATTTTTTTACTTTCATTTATACATTTATCTATAAACTTTTCTACTACAAAAGTAGATTTATTACTTTTTGAAACATACCTTATTTGTTGATTTTCAAATATTAAATCACCATTTTTAATTAATAAATGAATTGCCTTAAAAATGTATTCAATCTCATTACAGTAATCCTGAAATGCACCAGATAACTTAGAAATACACTTTAACATTATATCTCTAGAGTTTTTAACACTATAAACTTCTTTAACATTAAATATATTCTTCTTTATTAAAAAAGAAAACACCAAAACTTTATTAATGCTAAGTTCTTTATGTCTTTGTAATATTCCCAATATTATATCTGAATACCTACTTATTATAATCGCTTCTGCTAATATCATATTCTTTGACATTACATATCATCCTTCCAAGAAATTTGCCTTTCTTCTTCAATGTCAGCTCTTGTTAAATATATTGCTGCTCCATATTTTATTTGCTCATTCTTCGCATATGAGTTTGGTTTACCTTTAACTTCAATAAGCCTATTTATAGGCGTATCATTATTATTTTGCTCTAATATAACTTTGGAAAATTCATAATTTTCATATGTTGTATCCTCAATTTCATCTATCTTTCTCACCCTATTATTCTCCATATAAGAACACTTTAAAGATTCATAATAAATTTTATACATAAGATGGGTTTCTATACTCTTTCTAGATAAATTACATTCATTCAATTGAATACACTCTCTAGAATTTATAACGTCTAAATCCTCCCAATCTATTGTATTATTATTTTTAAATGAGGAATAACTTATTACAGGCTCATCTTCATCTATACTCCTGCATATTTCTACTATCAACTTTATAAATTTATCATATGTACAAATAAATGGTTTTCCTCCACTTACAGATTTCATAATTTCTTCAGTAATATATCTCATTAACTCTTGTATTCTAATATAATATATAGCTTCTGGTATACCGCCTCTTTGAAATCTATCTTCATATCGATTTAATATTTCATTGTCAATTTCTTCTATAGATTTGAATTCATATTTATCTTTAATACTATTATAAATAGATTTAAATTCTTCTAAATTTCCATTGAACATATTTTTTACTATTGTAATTAAAGAATTTGCTTTTTTGTTTGAATTATTTATCTTATTAAATAACTCTTCAGCATTTGTCTCAAAAACATTATCTTCATTTCCATATTCCTCATCAGTAAATAATATGTAACTTTTAATATTGCTGTAATTTTTTTCAGTAATTATCCAATTGTATAATATTTTTTCTGCGCTTTTACTTGAAATACTTGTCCTTTTTACTTGTATTGCAATATTACCTTCTATATTTCCAATTATACATTTATAACTTTCACTATTATTATCTATTTTACTAGTTTCAAAGCTTTTTATGTTTACATCTTCTAAAGTTTCAAATTCAATCTGTTGGTTTTTTTGCAATAAAGCCATATAATATATAAATACTTTTATCTGATAAGCAAAACCAGCTAAACTCTTTATACCACTCTCACCTGTAGAGTACATAATCTATTATCCCTCTCTAATTGTAGCTTAATTTAAACTAATTTTTCCATATCTTATGATTTATAAAAAAATAATCACTTATATTATAAATTATACCATTATAATTTGTAAATTTTAACTTTATATTGGTCCTTATTAATAAAATAACTGATATTTATAATACACTTATTCTTAATATCTATAAACAATAAAAAAACTGCGATAGAACATTTATATCCTATCGCAGTTTTACTATATACTTAATTATACAATTTCAGTAAAAACCTCACTTATTTATGGTACGGTTCTCCGTATCAGTATTAAGTGAGGTTTATTTTTTTAATAATTTTCAAAATTCTTTCAATCATATATTAATGCTAATCTTCTTAAACTCGTCTCTACAGTTATCTCTCCATTATCCTTTATTTGCTTTATTTCATCTAGTAGATACTCTTTAATTTTTTTCAAAACCTATAGTATCAAAATTATAAGCTACTAACGAATATTCTTTATATTTAGTAAAGTTTTCATTTTTTATTTCCTCTAGACTACTATATTATGATTTATACTGTAAAGCTTCAATCTGTGTAATTAAATTAGCTTGCTTTTTCAATCTTTCTCTTAACTTAGTTTTTTCTTTTATTAGCTCTATTAATTCTAGTTCTGTTACATCAAGACTTCTTGGAATGTATGTTTCATCACCTCTTCTAGTGGCCTTGTAGACACAGAACCTTACTTCATCTCTCTTTAGCTCCTTGATATAAATTTTCTCTATTGAGTATTTTAATTACATTGGTATATTCTGGTATTAAACCTGTAATTTATCTTGTTTCATTATTTCGATATCTACGATATTTTCTGCTATAACTACATATCCACCTAAATCTTGCTCTACATCCCTAATACCATAATTTTTCTCTAGTATATTAACAGTATCATGTATACTTTTAATAACTTCAATTTTATACTTTTTTAATTGTTTTAATTGTTCTTTTAAATAAATTTTTCCATTTTAAACTCCTCTTCTCAAAAAAGTGTGCTACACATTGGAAAATATGTAAAAACTCTTATTTTATATATAATATATATTTATAATTAGCTTTAATTCAGATAAAACTATAATTCTATTTTCCAACATACTTCCTTATACTAAATGATTATAATTTTAACAACTCTATACATATCTTTTGTTTTATTTACTAAATATAGTGTTATCGTTATAAATTATCTTTATCGTATATTTAATAGATTTTTTATTTCTACTCACCATTAAAGAATCTTTTTAGAATCACAAATCTAACATGTATTATTCAAAATATAATAAAATACAACGGAAAAATCTTTGCATTTCAAGACTTTACCATTGTATTTCACCTTGTTTATTATTTTTAATTTTAATTTTTATACTAAATTTGTAGATATATTTTAACTCTTTCTCCTTGAATATCTCTCTAAATAGTTATACTTTTATTTTTTTTAGATAAAACTAATGTTAATATAAATGTAACCACAAAAGCTATTCCAAGCGAGATAAAGAAGTTTACTATATTTTGAGGTCTTATTGTTACAAAACCTATAATCCCTGTTGGCCCTGGAGATACATTTAATACATTTGTAAATACCGAATATGCAGAACCCAAAGCACTACCTATCATAGCAGAATAGAAGGGTGTTTTTAACTTTAAATTAACACCAAACATAGCTGGTTCAGTAATCCCTAATAATGCTGATATACCTGATGTTAATGCTATGCTTCTTAATTTTTTATTTTTTGATGTAATAATTGATGCTAATGACGCTGCACCTTGTGCTACATTGTTACAAGATGCAATTGCTAAGAAAAATGAACCTCCAGTTACTGCTATATTAGCGAATAATTGCATTTCTACTGGAAGTATACTATGATGCATTCCAGTCATTGTAAGAGGTGCATATATAAATCCTAATACTGCTCCTCCAAGGAATCCCAAAGTATTATAAAGCCACATAAGAGCATTTGTTATGATTTCACCAGCGCCTCGCATTATTGGTCCTACTACCATAAATGTTGCAAGTCCTGTAATAAATACTGTAAATAACGGAGTTAATAAGTTATCTAAGAATTCTGGAATTACCTTTCTTAAAAGCTTTTCAATCTTAGCTAAAATATACGAAGATGCAATTACAGGTAATACTGTACCTTGATAACCTACACTTTCTATACTTAATCCAAATATATTCCAAGTTGGAATTGTTCCATCAACAACTGCAGCCCCATAACTATATCCATTTAATAAATCTGGATGAACCATTATCATTCCAATAACTGCTCCTAAATACGGATTTCCTCCAAATAACTTAGTAGCTGAAAATGCTATTAATATTGGTAAAAATACATATGCTGCATTTGCAAAAGTATTTATTAGCCTAGCTAAATCTGCAATTTGAGGATATGCTTCTACTATAGATTTACCTTGAATAAACAAATCTTGCGATGTTAGCACATTATTTATTCCCATTAATAAACCACTAGCAATTAATGCTGGTAATATTGGAACGAATAAATTAGATAATGTCTTAACTAATGCTTGAAGAGGATTCAATTTCTCATCTGCTTTCTTTTTAATCTCCTCTTTGCTAGATTCTGTTATTCCTGCTAAAGCAATTATTTCTTTATATACTTCATCAACAGTTCCACTACCAATTATTATCTGAAATTGACCTGAATTTGAAAAATAACCTTTTACTATTTCAACATCTGATAACCTATCTAAATCAACTATACTTTCATCTTTTAAAACTAATCTTAATCTGGTTGCACAGTGAGCTGCACTTATAATATTATCCTTTCCACCAATTATGTCTAAAATTTCTTTTGAGCTAGTTTTTATTTTTTGCTCTGTAGCCATATTTTTCTCTCCACCTTTCTTAAAAATCGTTTTCATTAATTATATAAATTTATTTTATAGATTGGCTTTGATAATAAATCTTTAATTGATGTATTATCAATAGCCGCTCCAAAATTATTTTTTAAACTTATAAACTATTGTTTCATATGGTCTTAAACTTATAACATTGCTAAACTTTGCACTATCAGTATAATTTGTTAATAAAGTTTCATAGGAATACTCACTATATTCATTTGGTAATTCAATTTCTATATTATTACTATAGAAATTGCATATTACTAAAAGTTCTATATTTTTATACTTCCTTATATATGCAAATACCTCTTTATGATTATCTAAAATCAATTCAAAAGTCCCATATTTAATTACATCATTCTCTCTTCTTAGTTTTATTAGTTTCTTATAATAATTTAATATTGAATTTTCATCATTAATTGAATCTTCTACATTTATATAACGATAATTATCATTTATATGTAACCATGCTTTTCCTTCTGTAAAACCTGCATTTTTTTCTTTGCTCCATTGCATTGGAGTTCTTCCATTATCTCTACTCTTTGCATAAATAGAATTCATAACATCTTGCTCGCTATATCCTAAAGCTCTTCGCGCTTTATAAACATTTAAAGTTTCTATATCATTGTAATCTTTTATAGAATTAAGTCTTATATTAGTCATTCCTATTTCTTCACCTTGATAAATGTAAGGCGTCCCCTTTTGCATATGCAACATAGTAGCTAACATTTTTGCACTTTCAACTCTAAATTCTTTATCATTTCCCCACCTTGAAACTATTCTTGGAAGATCATGATTATTTCCAAATAAACTATTCCAACCTTCTTCGTATAATTCTACTTGCCATTTCTTAAAAGTTTCTTTAAACTTTATGAAATCTAAAGGTGCTAAATCCCATCTACTTTTACCTTCTTGTTTATCTAATGAAATAACTTCAAACTGGAATACCATACTTAATTCTTTTCTATTTGGTGAACTATATAACTTAGCTATTTCTGGTGTTGCTCCCCATGTTTCTCCAACAGTTAATGAGTCATATCCTCCAAAAGTTCTTTTATTCATCTCTTGTAAATATTCATGTAACTTAGGTCCATTTTTAGTTATTAGTTTATCTACATCTTTACCTATTAAATCTATAACATCTAATCTAAATCCACCTACTCCAAGTTCTAACCAAAAATTAATCATTTCATATATTTTTTCTCTTACTAAGGGATTTTCCCAATTTAAGTCTGGTTGTCTCTTATCATGTAAATGGAAATAATATTGACCCGATGCCTCATCATAAGTCCATGCTGGTCCTCCAAAATTTGATTGAAGTTCATTTGGAACACCCCCATCTACTGGGTCTCTCCAAATATAAAAATCTCTATAAGGATTATCCTTTCCTTTTATTGCCTCAATGAACCACTTATGTTTATCAGATGTATGATTAACAACTAAATCCATAAGAATTTTAATATTAAATTCTTTAGCCTTATTAATTAATTCCTTCATATCATCCATTGTTCCAAATTCATCCATTATGTCATAGTAATCGCTTATGTCATAACCATTATCTACATTAGGAGATTTATATACTGGACTAAGCCAAATTACATCTATACCTAAATCTCTTAAATAACCTAACTTTGATATTATTCCTCTCAAATCTCCAATTCCATCATTATTACTATCCATATAACTACGTGGATAAATTTGATATACTATTGAGTCATGCCACCACTTGCGCTCCATAAAATCACCTACCTATTTATAACGTTTTCTTTTATGCTAAAAATATATATTGATTTTCATTTATATCAATCTATAATTGTATTATACATACTATTTTTTTTTTAAACTTGCTCTATTTTATCCTAAAATAACATTATTTTGACTTTTTTAAGGAGGTTTATTTTTATGGCAAATATAAACTTAAAAGAAAAATCCAATCATGGAACTGCTATGTTTCCTTTTCACATATACAGTCACTTAGATTCAATAGGAAATTATTCTGTCCCTTTTCACTGGCACAATGAAATTGAAATTATATATATAGAAAAGGGTGAATTAAAAATTGATATTGATATGGTTACTATAATTGCAAAACCTGGAGATTATTTCTTTATAAATTCAGAACAATTACATCTTATTAATTCAGTAGATAATAAAGCATCTTTACATCATGCTATTGTTTTTTCACCCCAAATATTAAGTAGTTCATATTTCGACTATTGTGAAATAAATTATATTATACCTATATTAAATAATATAATTAGTTTTCCAACATCACTTCCGAAAAACAGTAAAGTTAAAAAAAAAATACTTAAAGAGATTTTAGATATGATAAATATATATAAAACTTCTAATAATGGATGGCAGTTAAATATCAAATCATCTTTATACAAGATAATTTCACTATTAATTTCTGAAGATATGTTATTAAATAAGAAAAATATTAAATCTATAAAAAAAGATTATAAGATAGATTTAATAAAAAAAATACTTAACTATATTCATGAAAATTACAATGATAAAATATATATTGAAGATTTAGCTTTAGAAGCAAATATGAATGTTCAATATTTTTGTAGGTTTTTTAAAAGTGTAATTGGAAAAACACCTGTAGAATATATTAATAGTTATAGAATCGAAAAAGCTACAGAACTTCTGCAAACTGAAACACTCTCAATTTCTAATATTGCATTAAGTGTTGGAATAGATAACTTTAGTTATTTTGTAAAGCAATTCAAAAAGTATAAAAACTGTACACCTTCCCAATACAGAAAATCTTTATAACAATAATATATTTATACTACAAATTAAAAAATCCACTAAAACATTTCTTATATTTTAGTGGATTTTATTGTTGATGCGAATCATAAATAAGCTCTCACCTATATTAATAATCCAATTTCAGTAAAAACCTCACTTATTTATGATACGGTTCTCCGTATCAATTTTAAGTGAGGTTTTTATCATAAAAGGACAAGAAAATTAATTTCTTGTCCTTTATTTATATTGATACAATCTGCTCTTTACTATACGGTACTCCTTCTTTATCTTTCCACGTTGTTGTAACCTTAAATTTATCTGGCGTTTCTGAATGTACAAATACAACTTCTTCAAAACTTTTACCTGATTCCAGAAATTCATAAGGTACTTTACTTCTCAATATAACGTCTTTACATTCTTCTGGAATTACAAAATCTACAATATAAGCAGTAGCTTTGCCAGAATTCCATATTTTCATTTTATAATTTCTTTTAGAAACCTTAACAACTCTTGCTTCAATATTTGCCTTTGTTGCTTCCTCTCGTTCCCTTTCCTTTTCTTCTAATTCATATTTTTTAAGCTTTTCCTCTATCCCATTTAACTTCTCTTGAATCTTTCCTGCTTTTCTAGAATCTATAAATGAAATTATAGATAATATAAGTGCTATTGTAGGAAATCCGTATTGAACTAAATCAATAAAAAACGCCTTAAAATTCATCCATAGTTCTATTATCTCCATACAATCTCCTATTTAAATAACTTTTTAAAGTCCTTAACTACTTCCTTCATTATTTCATCTTTAAAATCTTCAATATTAGAATTTATTACATCTGTATTTTCTTCAAAAAGTTGTTCTTTAGTTGTTACTCTTCCACAATCAGAACATTTAACTTTTACATCATCATCAGCCTCGTCAATATCTATAATATTTTCATCAATCACTGAGAATTGGTCATTTCCACAAACACTACATATTAAACTAATTTTCATTTCCATATCTTTCATAAAATCTTACTCCTAATGCTATTTTTATAATATTTACATTATAAAAATAGGTTGAGATATCTATCCCAACCTATTTATACTATTATCCTCTAGGTGGAAAATTATCATTACCATAAGAATCTTTTTCTCTTATTCTTCCGTTTCTTCCATGAATAATGAGTTCTGATTTTTGATTCCTAGCAATCTCTTTAGCAATATTAATAGCTTCTTTTTGTGTTTTAGTAGTAACAGTAGCTCTACTATTTCCAGCTCCTTTAACTTGCCAATTTCCATTTCCATTAGGTATAACATGTTGATTTTTTTTTTTCATATATATTTTCACTCCTTCTATATAATTATAGAAGAATGACTTGCTCAAACATTCATCTATGAGTCCTTAATTTATTCTACTGGTATTTTAAAAGCTTTTAAACCATAAGTTTTAGCATATATTTTTTGTCCATTTTTAGTTATCCAAGGGCGATATATATATTTCTTTTCTTCCTTGTCTTTACTATTATTCATGCTAAAACACCCCCTTATCGCAAAAATTTTACCTATCATATATACAATAAGTAAGTTATTCTTGAAAAAAAGCGATTTAACTGTTAAAATATTATTTGCAATAAATCTAAACAGTGAGCAAGTGTTGTTCGCTATTTTTCAAGAAATGAAGCTGTCTAAGCGCCAACTTAGATATTGCTTCATTTTTTTATATTAAACGGATTTTCCGTCTAATCATCATTTTCATTTTCTTTTTCTCCTAGTAGAGCTGCTTTGGTTAGGTCAAAAATCATTACTTGTTCATTTTCATACCAATCACCTAAGATACGGTAACCCTCTTCTTTTATGTTCCAATTCATAAGTCTTGATAGTGTATAAATAAAGTCTTTATTATTAATTCTTACATTTATACTCTTTATATTCTTAAAAAATTGTATTGAACCTTCTTCATTTGCATCACATATTTGTACTGCAATCATCTTTTTTTCTTCATTCATTAACAAAACTACATTTTTAGGTTTACCCATTTTTATAACAGCATTTTTTGAAAATGTTATTCCATTATCTGTTATTGATACATATGGCAATCCAGAAGTAAGATTAACTTTTTTAAATCCTTCCAACATATTCATCTCTCCTCATAATTTATTATATTTTTCCGATTTACTTTTGTCAACGTTTTGTCATTTATTTTTTATTACTTTATCACCTTAACTTTATATACCTGTTGCAATTCTATTAATCCTAAAATAAATATTTTTATCGTGTAACATTTTTGTTTCATTTTAATCATATTTTAAATCACCGTTTTAAGCTATTTCCCAAGAAATTATTAATCCTTTTTATTTATTATACAATATTTAATACTCCTTTATCCACTCTTAAGTTACACTGTGTAATAAATTAATCATTTTTTAATTATATCAATATCATATTTTCTTCATTAATTCAACTATTATTTTATATAACAATATCTAAATTCAATACGCTCATTCCAATATTTCTTAATATAAAAGAAGAAGGAGTATCCTTTATAGATACTCCTTCTTCCTTACTTATATAATCTACTAACTTATCATTTATAGTCAAGTTTATTGAATCAACTTCTCTTAGCTCATTTATTGTTATCTTAGAAATTATCATATGTAATAACTTTTTCTTCTGCTCCCTTGACTCTTTACTATTTAATAACTTACTGAAATTATCTAGTACACTTTTAATGAACTCATAAGATATTTCTTCACTTACATCATCAGCTAATGTAACTAATAATGGCTCTTTTGATTCTTTTAATACATCAGCTCTTTGATTTAGCTCATCCTTTCTAGTTAGAAATTCTTCTCTTGTTATTATGTCATCTTCATATGCTTCAAAAATTTTTCTCTTTTTCTTATCTATGTTTTCTAGCTCTTTATTTATCTTTTCTAACTCACTCTTACTTGGTTCTACTCGCTTTACTCTTTCCTTATTAATACTAGTAACTATTGCTCTAATCATATCATCATTAGATAATATACTTGAAAGCTTATTGAACACATACTCATTAGCTTTTTCTACTCTTATTGTATTTGAATTACATACACTTGTACCTTTATTCTTCCAAGCTCCACAGCAGTAGTAAACTATTCTCTTTTTTGTTCCATCAGCTAACTTATTAGTTGTTCTTGAAATTACCATACCAGCTCCACATTTAGGACATCTTAGTATTCCTGTTAGTGGATAGAAACCATCATAGACTCTTGAAGGCTTACCAGTTTTAGATTGTAACATTACCTGAACTTTATCCCAAGTATCATTATCAATTATAGCTTTATGAATTCCCTCTGATATTATTGGCTCTGGATTTATATTTCTTCTATGCTTTTCGCTCCATCCTTGTTTAAGATTATACCTAACCTTTCCTATATATACCGGATTCATTAATATATCCTTAATTGAACCTTGTGAGAAATTGTTACCTTTCTTAGTCTTACATCCTAACTTATTTAATTTATTAGTAATTGCCTTATACCCTTTACCGCTAGCATACTCATTAAATATTATCCTTACTATTTCAGCTTCCTCCTTATTTATTTCTAGTCTTGATTTTCTCCTTTTATTATTTTCAGTACCTTCCATTGGTACTAAATCATAGCCCAGAACACGGTTACCACACCATTCTCCTGCTCTAGCCTTAGCACACATAGAAACCTTTACATTCTGAGAGATTGTCCCACGTTCAAACTCTCCAATCATTGCCATCATATGCATTTGCATTCTTCCTACATGTGTAGTAGTTTCAAATGGCTCTGAATAAGACTTAAATGTAACATTATTTTTCTCTAGTAAATCCATTATTTTAAGAACATCTGCAAGCTTACGACTGATACGGTTTAACTTCCATGATATTACCATATCTACTTTTTTATCTTCTACATCTTTCAATAATGCCTTTAATGCTGGTCTATCTTTAATATTTTTACCACTTATTCCTCTATCAGAATAACACTTGAAAACTTCTAATCCATTTTTGTTACACCAATCTATAAGCAATCTTTCTTGTTCATCTATACTATAACCAGTTTCAGCCTGTTCCGTAGTACTTACACGACAATATATACCTATATTAGGAACTCTATTAATTCTTTTTATTAACTCTTGTATAGAATTATCCATTGTTACATTATTATTAATCATCTTATATTTCTCCTTCACTATTAAAATATCTAACTTATAATATATATTTATCATCTTAGTTTTTAACGGAAGATATCATTAATACTATTTAATACATATATCCTCCGTTATCACCTTACTAGTTTTTAATTTATTTCATCGTTTTTCACTGTTTCAGTTTCATCTATACTTATTGATTTTAATAAGTGATTAATTATTATTTCTGATAGTAAATCTATTATTTCATTATTTTTATTATTGCTACTCATTCTTTTTCCACCTTTACTGTATTTTTATTCATGATACTCTTTCATCCAATTTATGTACCATTCGCTATCCATTATTTCTTCTTGTTCTTTTAAAGTTATATCTTCTTCCATAATTTCTATGTATATTAATTTTTCCATATCATTTTTTACTTTATTATTAAACTCCATTTACTATACTCCTCTTGAACCTTATTTAATTAATTAAGCATTGAACTAAACTAGAACAATGCTTAATAAGTTAATATTTATTTTTCATAATTTAGTTTAATTTTATTATTGCTACAACATTATCTTCATATTTAGCATATTCAACATCAGAAAATGTAATAGAAGTTCTATTACTGAAATCTAATTGATACATATTAGTTATCTCTTTAACTATTCCTGCTGAATAAATAACTCCTTTAGACTTCAACATTTTTACATTAAAATAATTATCATTATTAGGTAGTTGTTCACCTATAGCAATTCTATTTTCTGTAAATGAAATTACTACTTTTGATGGATTATTTAATACTTCCATTATTTCATTAGATATAGTAATTCTTTTTCCAGTCTTAGCATTTATTATTGACATTGCTCCTGCTTCAGCAATACATTTATTTATAGCTTTACTTTCCGATGGTTTAAATGAATCTAAATTTATACTTTCCTTAATTTCATTAATATTTTCAATTAGTTCATTATTATTTAACTCATTATTATTATCTTTATTTTTAGGTGTAAGCTTTGGTGCTGGTCTTCTATTTACTATCATTTTATTCAATCTCCTTTTTTCTTCTTATTTTTATTGGTTTTATGTCGGGTGATTTATAGACTCATCCCTCTTTTTGCATTGCATTGGTTTTATTGGCTTTGGGCGTAGGGGCGTATTTTGCATCTTATTTACTTTATTTATAGAAAAAAAAAATATCTTTTACAGATATTTTTTAGAAAAACATTTTATTATGTCCCTACGTCCAATTCATTGATTTTACTCATTTCTGTTAGCCCTTTATTAGTCCTATCAGTATCCACTATCCACCCAGGTATCCCCTGAACACTGGATTATTTACATCATCAAATCTAAAGTCTCCAACTACTTTCACTCCTGTATGGTATCTAAAACTTCCCGACCTCTTTTGTACGCAATTTTTTATTCCAAGTTCTTTAGCATGCTCCTCGAATTTTTTCCAGAATTTCTGTACGCTTATTTTAGCTTGTCCTTCCATTCCATTTGCCTTTGCCCATGCTTTATAGCTATTATAAATTACTCTATTATCTTCTCTATGATTTTTATCCGCAGTTATAACTATGCACTCATCAAAAAACATTATGAAAGGATTTATTTCTCTTTGATATTGATTTAGCACTTCTTCAGATTTCTTAGATTCTGTAAACTTATAATTATTTTCTTTAAGTCTTTTTAATCCATCAATTGCCCATAAAAATATACCTTGTAAATCTCCTTTCAATTTATCTTTTAAATCTCTGTCTCTATCTTCTTCCTTTATTGTATTGCAGAAATTTAGAATACTAAGCCTTCTCCAGTAACCATAACTATTATCTTTGGTATGTGGTAAATTATTAGTTGATACAACTATCTTTGCTGTATTTTTAAATGAAAATACAGGCTTATTCTTCTGTTCAGCATTTATAGTATCTTCACCTGTAATCATCTTAAAGTATTGAGTATTATAACTTTTACCATTAGTTTCATTTTCGCTACTTATATTAGCAAGTTTATTATGTAAACATACTCTAGAAAATCCTTTATGTAATTCATTCAAGGGTATACTTGATATATTATCTTGACCTATACATTCACTTATCAATTCTATAAATACACCTTTTCCATTAGCTCCTGAACCATAAAGTATTAGTGCTTTTTGAGCTTTAGTTTCTGCAGTCAAAAGATATCCTGCCCATTCTTGAGCAAGTTTTTCCGATTCCTCATCCCCTTGAAAACTATCTTTTAAAAATTTTATAAACATAGGACATTCAGCATCTGGTAAGTAATTGATTGGTATTTGTATAGTACTATAAAACTCCTTATTATGTTCAATTAGAGTAAACTCTTCTAAATCATACATTCCATTTAGCATATTTATATATCTTTTATTGCTATTAAATTCACCATCATAATGAATTATTCTTTTTAATGCTTCCATGTATTCTTTTTCTCTTTTAGTACTCCATATATCTTTATAATATTTATGAAGTACATTTCTTATCTTTTGTAGTACACTTAACTCTTCAACTTTTGTCCACTTACCATTTTTATAGTTATAAAAATCTCCTTTACTATAAATCAGTTTAGAATTTTTTGAGATATATTCAGCAAACTTATTAGGACTAAAGCTTTTGAATTTAAGTGTCTTATTACATATTGTAATTCCCATGTCATCAATTTCTTTTAATTTATCTTCTAAAGACATACTTACCTCCCTTTATTTTTATCTATATCTTATCTACTTCAACTTATATCCCCTCCTTGATATTAAAATTTTCTTAAATTTGTTATACATATTATTATTACTATAGAAAGTTCTTAATAATGCTGTACATATTATTTGTTACGACTTCCCTTAACTTTCAAGTGGAATTATCAAAGCCTTGTTTTCCTTGCTTCTATCACCTTACCTTCCTTTGACCTAGGAACTCCTTACTTACATGCTATTAACTCAAACTTTTCTAGAAAGTTCTTAATTTCTCCGCATATATTATTTGTTACGACTTCCCTTAACTTTCAAGTGGAATTATCGAACCCTTGATTTCCTTGATTCTATCACCTTAACTTCATCTGACCTAGGAGTTCCTTACTCGCATGCTAATAAATCAAATTTTTCTAGAAAGTTCTTAATTTCTTTGCATATATAACTTGTTACAACTTCCCCTAACTTTCAAGTGGAATTATCAAAGCCTTGTTTTCCTTGCTTCACTCATCCTATATCGTTTTACGCTAGGAATTCCTAGTATAAAAAAAAAGAGGTTTCCCTCTTTTTTAATCTAATCTTCTTATTTTTCCATCTGAGTATACTCTATAGACATCATTTAATTCATCTAGCTCTATTATGTAAACTCCTACATTATAATATTTTCTTTCCTCTTCATCATATTGTGGTGTTTCATTAACTTCTACTCTAAGTGTATCAGAATCAACTCTAAGACTATAATCTTCTGCATACTTAATTGCTTTTTCTACAGTAAATTCTTCATCTTGTTTATTTCTCTCTTCTTCCTTTTCACTCTTTTTTTGTTCATAATATAAATCTCTAGCTTGATTATCTAATTCCATCATAGTATTCTTATCTTTTTGATTTACTTTTTGCCACTGTGGAGTCTCCTGACTTAACTCTATAGCTTCCTCGTAATTACATTCCTCAATTAATTTTTTTACATCTTCAATTTTTTCTTTAAATTCTTCTCTAGTATTTTTTACATCAGATAATTCTTCCTTTAAATTATCTATTTTTTCTCTTGTCGGCTCATAGTCTTTATAGCTTTTATCAATCTTATCTAACATTTCTTCTGCCCACTCTATATTATCATATAAATTAAACTTATTAGAAACTTGCTCATATCCATAAGCTATGCTCCATAATTTTTTAAACTCCCTGTTATTAGTTTCTCCAGCTTTAGCTCTAAGTACATTTTCAGCTTCACTTATCTCTCCATTATTTAAATACTCCTTAGCCTTATTTATAATAACTTTTACTTCATTATTAGATTTACCTATTGACCCAATTACTATGAAAGCTACTATTGCTACTATTCCTATTATTATTTTATTGCCCTTCTTCAATTTTTGTATCTCCTTCACCCTTTTTAGATTTAAATTTTTGATAAATAAATATCACAGCAGCAATTATCGCTCCTATCTTTATTAAAAACCATAAGACTGAAAAGAATCCTAGTATTATTCCTGAAAACCAATTAACTATAAACGCACTTATTACACAACATACTAACCATTCTCCAACCATTGCACCAAATCCTAAGTACCATATTTCAAATATCGTGTTTATTAATGCAAATATTCCTGTTCCTATTATTATTGTTGCTATTACTGCAATAGCTGTAGTTATTCCTCCTGCATCAAAAATATTCATTATTTTTTCCCTCCATTTATTATTATCTTATTTTTATTTATTATTGCTTGTACCCATCTCTCTGAATAATCAAGTTCTTTAGCTAATTTTCTTACATTATTACCATCATAATTTTCTTTCAAGTATCTAATTACATATTCTTTTGAATATAACCTTTTAGGAAAATTAAATTGTTGTCCTCCAAATACCTTATGTATATTTCTGGTCACATCTTCTCCTACACTTTCAAAAATAGTTGCATATACACCATTAAAATCTTCTTTACGTATATCCATATATTAACTTCACCTCCTAAAAAAATAATAACCACTTCTAAATGATTATTCATGCGAATATTTCATTGAAAAATTCATTAAAAAATATCTTTAAATTTATCAATAACCTAAAATAATTAAATATAATAACATCATAATTAATAATAAATTAATTATGATGTTAATTTGTTTCTCACTACTTCTTACTTGTTGCTTCTATTGAAGTTGCTACAACTGTTAATATTGTTCCAACTACTTTTATTACTGTTATAATATCCATGACTTTATCCTCCTATCTCTTATAAACGTATATATATGAATAACTATCTTTTACAGGTATTAGCTTTATTACATACTTACCTTCTTCAAGTTCTATATACACTAGAGTTTCTTTATCATAACCTGTCCCATTACATAGCTTTAAAACTTTATTGAAAATTTCTATCAATGTGAATTGAATGTAATTAAGTTCTTGTTGTAACTTCTTTAGGTCTATTAACTTCCTATCATTCATTTCAATTATTAACTCTCTAGGATTCCATTGATTAGATAGCCTTCCATCATAGAAATCGAACCTCATTACTCCAAGAAGTTCTTTACTATCATACTTGAAATACTTTTCTTTACTTAGCTTATTTATCATTTACTTGAACCTCCTTCAATTAGTATTCTGATGGAAAAAGCATTGTAGAATATTCTCCACTATCTATTACATATAACTTAATCTCATCATCTATATGAATATCTTCTAGCTCTATTTCATATGTGCATGAGTATTCAGGAACTTCTTGACTTTGATTTATTACAACCTTATTACCTTCTTTTCTTATCTTGAAAACCTGTAAGTAATCCAGTTCAACACTTTCTTCATCTTTTAGCTTATCAATCATGCTCCACATTATAAGTTGCAATCTTATATCTACTTCTTCATTTACCTCTCTTGTTACATATCTATTATCTTTCTTGAACATATTTCTTTATCTCCTTATTATTAATTTTTCATCTCTATCTAAAAAGTAAAAAGGTTATACCTTATCAACTAAGATATAACCTCTTAACACTCTATTTCAGAATATAAATATTTATTATATTCATCTTCATATATGGTTTCTGGAGCAAGTCCTAATAGTTCTTCAATATTACTTCCTCTAATTAAGTCATCTATTACATCTTCTTTACTTGTTTGCTCTATCCAATATTCAACTAGTGAGTCCTTATCTATTAAGGAATCAACATAAATCGCATCATCAAGAAGTTCATCTAATAACCTTCTTGCAACATCTTTTAGATTAGCTGAACTTTTATAAATTATGCTATAATCATCAATCATTACATAACCTTGTTCATCTAACTCATTACACCAATTAATAACATGACCTATTGATAATTCTTCTAATCCATTACTTTTTAGATTTTGGTACATAGAAATTATCCTGTCATCAACTTCATTTTCTCCAATTTCTTTTGCTATTTTTACTGACATACTCCAATCGTTTAGGAATTCCTCCTTTAGCTCTTTATTGCTTATACTGTTTATTAATTTTTCTACACCTCTTATTTCTTCTGTTGTTATACTCTTATATTTATCTAATACTTTCTTAATTTCTCTTATTACATATTGTTGTATTATTTCTGAATTTTCTACATTCATTATTATTATATTTTCATTACTAATCATTTCTATTTATCCTCTCTTTATTCCTTAATCAATTCTTCTTTTATAGCTTTTATGAATTCTTTTGAAAACATATTAGTTCTTATTGCCTGTACTATTAATTCTTGAAATTCTTCTTCTGTTACATCTAAACTTCTCGGAATATATGTTTCATCCCCTCTCCTAGTACACTTATATACACAAAATCTTAATTCTTTTCTTCTTAATGCTTTAATATATATCTTTTCTACAGTATAAGTATATTCATTATCAGCAACCTTAACTTGCTCTAAAATATTACAATACTTAGTCTGTTTAATTATTTTCTTATTCATCTATTTCCTCCATCATTCTAGTAGGAACTTAGAAAGTTCTTCTGTTGTTATTACTACAATTGAAAAATCACTAGAAAGCAAAAATAGTGAAGAAGTCCAATTAACTCCTTCACTACATTCAATTATGTCTGTATATTCTGCTAGTAATCCTTTTAACTTATCTTGTTTCAGTATTTCTATATCAACGATATTTTCTGCTATAACTATATATCCACCTAAGTCATTGTCAATATCTCTTTCCTTACCATAATTACTATCTAATATCTCTATTATTTTAATCATACTATCAATTAATTCTTTTGAGCAATAATTAAACTTTCTCACCTGCTCCATTGAATAAATTTTTTTCATTATTTGCACCACCTTTTAAAAATAAAAGAGTGTTACTTTTATATTCTACTAAAAGTAACACTCTTTATAATAATATATATTTATAACTTGTCCTATTTTTTAAAGTAAAAAAAAATTAAATTTATTTTATTGATATATCTTACTCTAATTGGTATCTCTTTCTAATATAGGTCACAAAACCTTTAGTAAGATACTCTTTAGGTAACTTTTTAACTGTTGTAGTTTTTTCAATAAACTCTTTTTCGCTACCATCTATTGTGTCATCAATAAGAATATCACCACTTGGCGATATTCTTATTATATTTTTATCAAACCATATATGATGGTTATTACATAGCCATAAACCATTTTCTCCATCTATTGCCCATTCTAGCTTTTGGTCAAAGTTACTTAATTTATCATTTTTAATTTCTGCTATAGGCCATATATGAGCTCCTTGTATTGATTCAGGTACAATACAATCACATAAAGCACATTTTTTTTCACCAAACTTATTAAGTAAATTATATAAATATCGTGGCGACCTCAAGCTATTGGTTTCATCAAATACTTTTTTCTCAAGTGTCATATCAGTTGGAATAATATTAATTACACCCATTTTCTCTATAGTTTTTCTTGTTCTTTTTGGTAATTCTTTTAAATCTTGTTCTAAAACCTCGTATAAAGTAACAGTTTGCTTTTTTGAAGCTAATTTTGATAAGGCATAACAAATCATCGCTGATTCATATTTACTTGCACCATAAGTTTTTCCATATATATCCACAGAGAATTTGGTGCTTTTTGTAACATAGGTGGAATTATTAGATTTATTTTTACCTTTATTGCTCTTTCTAGTATGAATTATATCATCAATCGAATTAAATGGTATAATATCATTATCTAATACATCATCATTAATAAATTCAAAACCTATTGTGCTCATTAATCTATACATAAACAAATGATAATCTGTCTCGTAATTTCCTTCTGACTCTAAAAAATAATAATATAAGTGTTTATTTTTTATTTTACTATTATAAAATAAATTAAATGCAGTTGGAACACTTTGAACACTTGAATTACGACCATTTATTCCTGATTCTGAAAAAGATATATAATTAACGTAATCATCATATAACAAAATAGCTATTCTCCCTTTATTATATCCCTTCTCCTGAAACTCATCTTCGTAATCATTATCTACAAATTGTATAGTATATTTACTTTTACTGGTTAGTTTTGTACATATCTCTTTTAATACTTGTTCTGTTAAATCATCGCTAAAATATTTCCCTGTTTGTTTTGATTTTTGAAGATTTTTCTTTATTATGAAATGTGGTATTTTTTTATTTATCATAATTTATAATTAGCACTTCCTTTCTCCTACTTCCTGATATACCTAATATTTCTCCTAGTTCTATAACTTTATAACCTCTATTAGATATCCATGATTCTAATTCAGAATTTTTTTTACCATTATGTTCTAATACATATGATAACATAAATGGTATCCCATTAGAATTTAATTTATCTGCAAATACACACATTTCTTTTTCTAATTTATCATCCCATCCATTAAATCCTCTTTTTCCATCATTGTATGACCCAGTTGTTAATTTATATGGTGGGTCCATATACACGAAAGTTTCACTATCTATGTATTCATATAAACTAGTATATTCTTGGCTTTTAAAAATATATTTATTCTCTTTGATTTTTCTTGAAAAACTTATCATTTTTTCTAATATTTTATCATTAAACCAACGTACGCCTACTGGGTTATTGAATTCATGCTTACTGTTAAAACGAATTTGTTGTTGAAATCCATACAGTATAATCGTAAATAATAATTTTGAATCACGTTTTTCTTTAGGTAATGAATTATAATAATTACGTGCTTCTATATATGCTTCTTTATTTCCTTTCTCTAATTGGAATTTTTTTATTATTTTTTTAATATACTGCAAATATTTATATGTATCATATTCACTAAAAGACCTTATAATTCCTTCTACTAAATAATTTATATCATTATACATTACTATTTGGGTATCAAAATTTATTCCTACGTTAAATCCGCCACCAAACATATCTATAAGTTTATTAAATTTAAAATTAGGGACATTTGCTTTAATTTCTTTAATAATTCTAGCTTTACTACCTGTATAATTAAGCGGAGATTCATATACTACTTCATTTACAGGTTTTTTTTCAATATAAAATAAATACTCAAAATGTTCATTAAATTTCTTTGATTTCCAATTTTGATATTTCTTATAGGATATTTTTCTACATTCATATGTATCTGGCTTTCCATACCTTTTCATACTTGCTTCAATGAAGTCTTTTGACATAAATCCATCAACACTATAACTTAATATTATATATTTTGCTTTTGTTTTTGCTAATATTTTATCAAATAATATATTAACCTTATATTCTTTTGACCAATCTGAACGCATTGGAGCTGTACTTCTTGAACCAGTTACTTTACTAATTGTAGGTGAATCATCTTTCACAAGAGTTTCCAAAAGATGATATTGAGTTCCATACTGGTTTTGAGTATAAGGTGGGTCCATGTATAAAATATCACACTCAACATCTTCAATTATATTCTCAATCTTATCATTAAATGAAATTAATGATTTAGCATCTATGCCTTTAATATCTACTTTCTCAAATACTATATTTTTTTTAGCTCTACTATCCCATTTTTTTAAATATGCCCCATATACACCTGCTGTATTAGATACTTTTGATACCGATTCAATTAGACATGCTAATAAATAACAATACTCATCATATGTTAATAAGTCCTTTTCCTTCCACAACTCTATTGTTTTTCTAAAATAATCTATACGTGCAGCATTCTCTGCTGTAAAATACATTCTCTCTGAACCTCCAGGAGAATAATTATTATAAATAAATCCATATTCACATTCATTATTTGAATTAAAATATTCGATTGGATTAAAACCTAACTTCTCAAAATTGCACTTATTTGAATTAATTCTTCCCCTTGTATATATTACTGACCATTCTAGATTATCGTTTATTATAACATCATAATAATTTTTAAATGAATCTGCTACAGTTCCTGTACCACAAAATGCATCAAAAAAACGTAAATTATTATCTAATATATCTTTATCCTCTAATAACTTTTTAATTTCATGTATAATAGACTCTTTATTGCCTAAATATCTCATTTAATTCACATCCTAACTAATTAGAATTAACATCTAATTTTTGTATTATATCATACTATAGTTACTATTATCAATTTCTCTCAAATTATAAATCTTACATGTACATTGCATAGTTCCATCTTGTATTTGTTATACATTTTATTTCTTATAACTTTATCTTTCATAATGAAAGGACTAAGTATACCTTTATTAGTTTTACTTAATCCTTTACTCTCAAAACCAAATATCCAATTTTAGTAAAAACCTCAATTATTTATGGTACGGTTCATTCTTCATTATTCTAAATGCTCTGTAAATCTGCTCTAACAACATTACCCTAAACAATTGATGAGGGAATGTCATCTTAGAGAAGCATACCTTATAATTAGCCCTTTTAATTATCTCCTTAGATAATCCCAAACTCCCCCCTATAACAAAAGCTATGTTAGAATTTCCCATAACCCCTTGAGTCTCAATAAACTTTGAGAACTCCTCTGAGGTCATTTGTTTAGCATTTAAATCCATCGCTACAACAAACATATTATCCTTTATTTTAGATAAAATAAGTTGACCTTCCTTATCCTTTATCTGTAACCCTTCCTTTTCAGATGCATTATCAGGAGTTTTTTCATCAGGCAACTCTATAATATCAATCTTACAATACCTCGTTAACCTTTTAGAATATTCATCAATTGCTTGCTTTAAATACCTTTCTTTTAATTTCCCTACAGATATAATCGTTATGTTCATAATCTTTTCCTCCTAAGTTATCTAAATATTTATAAACTTAATTTTTAATATTAATTCCTATACATTAACTTTTATAACTATCAACATCAATTATAGTTGTATCTTTTCCTATATAAGTATTTTTAGGAATAAATACTCTTAAAATATCATTTTTAAAAACAGCCCTTATATTTTCGCTATCAGCATTTCCTACATAATAATCCTCTTCTATATCTCCACCAGACTGTATTACTGCCATAGTTATATTTTTATTATTAGTATAAAACATATTCCTTTTTACCTTAATAGTTATATAATTATTTTCATACTCTAAATCAATATTTTCCTTTTTAACCCCTGGAAGATAACAATCTAAAGTATATGCCCTTTTATGCTCCTTAAAATTAATATTAACCGCAGACATATTATCTATTTCATTAATTAAGTCATTCATAAAATCGCTATTTACAAATTTATCAACTATATTGTCTATAATATCTAAACTACTAGATATAGAATTAAAAGTAGTTGAAAATATATATGGAAATATATTAAACATATAATCCTCCATTTTAACATTACTAACTACTTATAATTTATTTATAAACAAAGTCATTTGACACTAGATTAACTATATTTTTAATTAATCATCAAAAAAAGAGCCTTGAAATCAAAGCTCTTTTAATTAAAAAATTATTTTCCACAACATTTTTTATACTTTTTACCACTTCCACATGGGCAAACATCGTTTCTACCAATCTTGTTTTCATTTCTTACGCTACAAGATTCTCTGTATGCCTTTTGTATTTCTTTTCTCTTTTCTGGTGAGAATATTGCATCCCATTGTGGTAACATATATAAATATTCAGCCTTAGCTTCTAACATATTAAAATATAACTTTTCTAAGTTTATATCTAATACAATTTCATCAGTAGCTGTTAAAGCTTCTAAATCATAAGAATTATTTAAACTATCATTGATTCCATCAACAAATCCCATTATAAATTCTTCTGAAGTTTCATATTTTTTTGCAAAATCAGAAATAGTAGTTTTTATGGTTTCTTTGCTATTAGCTAATAAATCTCTATATATACTAGTTTCTATTTTAGTATACTCATTCCAAAAAGCAGCTTCTCCCTTTGTCTTAACGTATTCTACGACCATATCTGTCCATTGTTTATATAAACTCATATCCATGTCTCCTCTTTCTTTTCTTACGATTGTATAAAAATTATACTAAATATTATGTATCTTTTTCAACATATATTATTGTATCATTTTTACTTCATATTTAGCTCCTTTATTGCAGTAACTACATTTCTTTTCTAAAACTTCATTTATTACAGGAAATGTTTCTTTTTCATTTATAACTTCATCCATTGCTTCGTCTATATGTTCTTCACAAGCATATATAAATTCCATACTAATCACCTTCTAATTTTTAAATAAAAACTTATAAGGTTATAACCTTACTAGGATTATGCCTATTGGCCATACTTAAAAACACATCAGAACCAACATTAATATTATTAGCAGTTAATATATCACTAACCGTTAAATGTGCAAGTTCAGGAGTATTATTAGTATTACTTAAATGTCCTAAAACAATATTTTTTCTTAAACCATTTTTTAATATCTTAACAATAGCTTCTCCACAATCCTCATTAGATAAATGTCCATGGCTCTCTTTTATCCTTTGTTTTAAGTTATATGGATAAGGTCCCATATCCAACATTTGAGGATTGTAGTTGCTTTCTATTAAAATAACTTCAGAATTTTTTATGTTGTCTTCAATCTCTTTGGTAAAAGTACCAAAATCAGTTGCAATACTAACCATTTTCCCTTCTAAATTAATATTATATCCAACTGGAGATGCAGCATCGTGAGGAATGATAAAAGATTTTATATCAATATCTTTTACTGTAACAGTACTTCTTCTGTCCATTACCTTTATATTGTGCTCCTTTATCTTTCCAATAATACCTTCCATAGCAACCCAAGTATCATGGGGTGCATAAATTGGAATATCATATTTTCTAGATAAGACTCCTACACCTTTAATATGGTCTATATGCTCATGTGTTATAAAAATTCCATCTATATCACTTGGATTTTGCCCAATTTGTTTCAATGCTTCATCTATTTTCTTTCCAGGTAATCCAGCATCTATTAATATTTTAGCTTTTTCAGAACCTACAAAAGCACTATTTCCACTACTTCCACTATATAATGAGCAAAATTTCATTTAATATTCCCCCAAGTTTATTTTACTACTCTTCTTATGTCCGCTCCTAATGCTCTAAACTTATCTTCAATATGAGGATATCCTCTGTCAATATGCTCAATTTCAGATATTTCAGTTTCTCCATTAGCAACTAATCCAGCTATAACCATTGCTGCTCCAGCTCTTAAGTCTGTAGATGTTACCTTTGTACCGTTTAATCCCCTAACACCATCTATTATAGCTGTTCTACCTTCAACTTTAATTTCAGCACCCATTTTCCTTAATTCATCTGTGTGCTTATGTCTATTTTCCCATATACTTTCAGCAATTAAGCTTCTTCCTTCTGTAATGCTTAATAAAGTTGACATAGGTTGTTGTACATCTGTTGGGAATCCAGGATAAGGTGCAGTTTTTACACTTACTCCTCTTAATGGTTTATCAACAGTTACTCTTACGCTATCATCACCTTCTTCAACTATAGCACCCATCTCTATAAGCTTTGCTGAAATCGATTCTAAATGTTTTGGAATTACATTTTTTATAGTTATATCTCCCTTTGTAGCTGCAGCAGCTATCATAAATGTACCTGCTTCTATTTGGTCTGGTATAACACTATAATTACATCCAAATAATTTTTTAACACCTTTAACTCTTATAACATCTGTTCCAGCACCCTTTACGTCTGCTCCCATAGTATTTAAGAAATTAGCAACATCAACTACATGAGGTTCTTTTGCTACATTTTCTAACACTGTTGTTCCTTCAGCCATAGCTGCTGCAATCATGACATTTATTGTTGCACCTACAGAAACTACATCAAAGAATATATTAGCAGCATGTAATTCTTCTGCTTCAACACTTACAGCACCATGTTCTATAGTTACTTTAGCTCCTAAAGCTTCAAAACCTTTTATGTGTTGGTCTATTGGTCTTACACCTATAGGGCATCCCCCTGGTAATTCCACTCTAGCCTTTTTAAATCTAGTTAATAATGCACCAATGAAATAATATGATGCTCTCATTCTTCTTACATCTTCAGTACAAGCATTTACAGTTGTAATATCTGAAGCGTCTATTTCTAAAGTATTGTTATTTATTTTGTTTACTCTACAACCTAAACTAATTAGTATTCTTTCTAGGCAATGTACATCTTCTATATCTGGTATATTATCAATAATACATTTACCTTCAGCAGCTAAAATTGCTGCTGGCAAAATAGCAACAGCTGCGTTTTTTGCTCCGTTAATTTCTACAGAACCTTGCAATACTTTGCCTCCATTAATAATTAATGTTTCCATCCTATTCACCCTTATCCAAATTTATATATATTAATCTATCCTATAATAAAAAAAATATCCATTTTTTGTCGCATAAGACATTATTTATTTACTTGTCTTACAAATTTTTGGTCAACACTGTTAATTATAACATAAAGTATGTAGGAGTTAATAGCGTTTTTTTCTTCCAAAATTCCTTATTTTTTAAGTTTATTATAAGATATTGTTGAAATATACAAATTGTCAATTCAAACTTATATATGATATAATTTAATATAAAATCAGTATACAAAATTTAACTTGCGAGGTTATAACATGAAATATTATTTGGTAGCATTATTTGATGATGTATCTTATAAAAATTTAAGTCCAATTCAAAAAAGTTTATCAAAAAAATATAAAGGAAATAGAAATTCACCAATTCCTTATATTCCATTAGAAATAATAGAAAATCCTAATTTAGATAAACTTAATATTGTTATAGATAAAATATTAAAACCATATAAAAATTTTAAAATAGAGCTGTCATCAACTGTAAGTGTTTGCAACTCAAATAAAACTCTCAATTTAAAAATTGAAAATATCGGGTATATAAAAAAATTAGATAGATTAATAGGGGATAATCTTAAAATGTATGGGTTTAACTTAAAGGATAATAATAATGATCTTCACCTTTCTTTAGCTAATATAAATTATATTAATAAAGACAATAAAAAAGTAGATATGGAAATTGAGTATAAGCCTAACATTTCAACATTAAAAGTCAATAGATTAGAACTTTGGAAAATCTCAAACAATAGAAGAGAAACATTAATTCAAACTTATCCTTTAAAAACAATTTAATATTTTTTTAGATAAAAAGAGCTCTAGAATTTTTAGTTGCTCTTTTTTATGTTGAAATTTGTAAAAATAAAATTTAAAACTTTATTTTATGTATCCGTTTTCAAGGCTTTTCAATATATAATTATTTTTGTAAAATAATTATATTAATCCTAGTAAACGCGGAGGTCGCTTATGAATATTTTACCAATAGTGGAATTACAAAAAGAAAGAAAACATGAAATTTTAATTAATCAAAATCTCTCACAATATAAACTTTGGGCAAGAAAACACCTTGAATTACAAGTTAAATTAAGTTCATTAGCAGAAGAAACTAAGTGTTATGAATACTGGATAGATGATGGGTTAACTTTGAGTAAAGAAACTGTGTTTATTAAATATGCAGATTTTCTTACACGCGTAATTAATCTAGGTATCGACAAGCATTATATTAATAGTTATGAAGTAGTGCTTAGACCAAATGATTACTGTTTAAGCGATCAATTTTTAAATCTATACATAGATATAAACGATTTAATAATATCACCTTCTAATGACCACTTTTTCACATTACTTGAAGATGTATTAAGTTTAGGTATCACTTTAGGTTATTCAGAAGAGGAAATTTTTAATTCATTCGTATATTAATTATTTAAGTATTAAGATTTTTGATATAAATCTTAATACTTTTTTTATAATATATTTAATTTATATTACATTAACAAAAAGCTTTTAATTCATATACTATAGTAATGTGAATAATTTTAGGAGTTTTTTATGTTTTCTTCAACTAAAAAACTAGATCCTAATCTTAAAGGTCTTTTAGCATCTAGTGGTATTAAAAAATATAGAATTTTAATAAAATATAGAAATTTTCCTGATTCAATTTCCAAAAAAATAAACTCCTATAGAGGCATTATTATAAGAAAAATTGAATCATGTAATATAATATGTGCTCAAATAAAAGCTAAATCAATAGAACTATTATTAGAATATCCAGAAGTTCAATATATTTGTTTAGATCAATACCTTTCCCTATGTGGAATGAGTATACCTACAGCTAATAAGGTTAGAATTTCAAACAAACTTCCTATATATGGGCGTGGTATTGGTGTTGGCGTTATTGATTCTGGTGTATATCCTCATGGAGATTTAACTTATCCAATCAATAGAATAAGTACATTTGTTGATTTAATAAATGATATTCCATATCCATATGACGATAATGGTCATGGAACATGTACCTGTGGAATAATTGCTGGTAATGGATTAGCTTCAAATAAAATATATACTGGTGTTGCTCCTGAAGTTAATATTCATTGCTTTAAAGCATTTGATAAGCTAGGAAAAGGCTATGTTTCTGATGTTTTATTTGCACTTGAAGGATTAATTAATATGAGTGAAAGTTATAACATTAAAGTTATATGTTTACCTTTTGAAACTCTTTATTATAGTAAATTTATTTTCACACAATTTGATATATTGTTAAAAAAGGCAAGACTTAATTCAATAGTTTGTGTATTGCCAAGTGGTAGTAATAAAAATATAGATGGCTCAATTACAGGTATAGCATTAAGCACCAATTGCATTACTGTATCAGGTATAGACACAACTTCATCAGAAATAAGGTCCTATGCATATTCATCCTGTGGTGCAATAAAAAATGATAAGAAACCTGATTTTTGTGCAGCATGTGTTGATATTATGTCATTAAACTCTAATCCATCTTATATATCATACAAAAACAATACCAAAATTCATGCCCCTAAATTAAATACTTCGTATAAAAGTTTTACTGGTACATCCATAGCTGCTGCATATATCTCTGGCTTATGCGCTCTTTTATTTGAAAAATATCCAAACTTTACCTTTGAAGATATTTTATCTATATTAAAAGTAGCTTCAGTTCCACTAGATATACCTAAAAATCAACAAGGTGAAGGTAAAATAGATATAAATAAAATTTTAAAAGAATAAAAGAAACACTATTAATAGTGTTTCTTTTATTCTTTTATATATTTTATTGGGTCTACTGGTTGATTATCTACTCTAAGTTCAAAATGCAGATGTGGTCCTGTACTATTTCCTGTGCTTCCAATAGCCCCTATAATATCATCTTGATTTACAACATCGCCTACATTAACATATATCTCACTTAAATGAGCATAATATGTTTTCATATTATTTCCATGTTGTATTATTATTAAATTTCCATATCCTCCATTATTATATCCTGCATTAATTACAGTGCCCCCTAATGCGGCATTTACACTATCCCCTAAATTTTTAGCAATATCTATTCCCTTATGAACTGACTTAGCCCTAACCTCTCCAAAATACGAACTTAAATATCCTCCCTTACTTGGATTAGATAAAAATGCTATTCCATCATAATAAGGATTTTTAGTTCCTACCTTTAATACAGTATTAACAACTGGTTCAATATTTTCTATTCTAACAATATTTTCTGTACCTTTATTCAATCCATCATAAACTATTTCCTTATGAACTAAATTAATACCCCTTACCCCTTGAACTGTTTCAGTACTTCCTATATATAAGTCGCTACATTCTTCCATAACTGTTTCTGGCTCAATAAATTCAGATTCAGTTAAATCTATTTTAAATTCTAAGTCAGATAAACTTTCATTTATCACAGATGCACCATATACTTCTTTTGCAACCTCTCCACTTAATTTTAAATTTGCTAGTCTATTTTTTTCTATATCAGAATTAATTGTTCCATTTACTTCTATCGAAGTAATGTTATTAATATTAATATCTAATTCATTTATATATGAATTACATATTTCTTCTAATAATGAATATTTATTTTCAACTAATTCTGTAAGACCAATAGTATTATCAACTAAATTTATTAAATGCCCCTTTAAATTTATATTAAAAATATTATTAGAGTTAAATACATAAGTAGCATTTAACTTATTATTTTCTTCACTTTCCTTATTTAATAATTTATCACTTATAACTACTTTATTTTCTTCTAATTTAGCTGTATTTAAGCTTGCATAAACATTATTACATGGAATTATAATTAAAGTTATAACCATAACTCTCGAAGTTACTTTTACTACCTTTCTCCATATACCTTTGTTATTCTGCTCATTTAAATCCATTACTTGTTACTCCTCCTAACCTATTTTTTTAAGCACATCACTTAATTTACCCTAAATAATACATACTATACATATTTATTATTAAATTGTTATATTGAGGGTTTAGAATGGCTTTGCTATAATTAATTTACATGTATAGTATTAAAAAATTTTTCTAATACTTAAAGTTGTTTACATTAGTTAGTTTCAGTTTAATAAATAAAAACTTAGAGTCTAACTTAAGAAAGGTCGAAAAATAATATGAGCACTTTTATGCTAAAAAATAATTCATTAAATTTTACTCCAGTAAGCAATGTATTTATTGAAAAATATATGCCAAATGCTCGTGGAGAATTTATAAAGGTTTATTTATTGATGCTTAAATATAATAGCACAGGAGAACTTGGAGTAAGCTCTTCAATTTTAGCATCATCTCTAAACTTATTAGAATCAGATATAATAAATGCTTTAAATTATTGGAATGACGAAGGTGTATTAAAATTTATTCCAATAGATAAAATGGGAAACTACAATATAGAGTTTATAGATTTAGTAGAGGATTCTAATACTAAAAATAAAGAAGTAAACTTATTAGAGGCCCTAAACAAAACTTCTACTAAAGATATGCTAAATGATATCGAAATCTTATTAGGTAGACCTCTGTCCCCTACAGAAATGACAACTTATTTAGGTTGGCAAGAAGATTTTAATTTTTCATCTGAATTAATACTAATCTTACTTGAATATTGTGTTTCAAAAGGAAAAAGTGACTATAGATATATTGAAAAAGTAGCCATTGCTTGGCACAATATGAACATAACAACTATTGATGATGCACAAAATTACATAAAGAAAACTGAAGATAAGTGGGTTAAAATTCGCCATATATTAAATTACTTAGGAATAAAAAATACAGATTTAATGAAACCGCAAGAAGAAATGTTAGAGAAATGGATTATTGATTATGCCTTTCCGCTAGAGGTAATTGAAAAGGCTTGTAATATTTGTTTTCAACGTTTAAACAGATCAGATTTTAAATATATTGATGGAATTTTATCTAGTTGGAATAAAAATAAATTAAAAACATTAGCTGATATAGAGAAAAAGGAAGCTAATTATAAAAATAATCAATTTAATAGAAACTTTACTTCTAAACAACCAGAAGTTAATCCACTTAAATTTAATAACTTTGAGGCTCGTGAATACGACTATGATTCATTAGAAAAGAAATTGTTAGGATGGGATAAAGATGATTAAAGGCTATCAAGCAGAGCTTATGAATATGTATGAAAAAATTCGTACAGAAGAAAACCATAAACTAGCACAAAGGCGCGAAGAAATAAAAAATAAATATCCAGAAATATTAGAAATAGATACTACAATACAAAAACTATGCTTAAATTTATCTATGGCTGCTTTAAAAGGAATTAATAATCCTAAAGATTTAGATAATATTAAAGATGCTATTACTGATTTAAGGGCCAAAAAATATGAAATGCTAGTATCTCATGGATATAGTCCTGAATACTTAAATTTGCATTATAATTGTGCAAAATGTAAAGACACAGGCTTTATAGGAATTGAAAAGTGTTCCTGTTTTAAATCAAAGCTAGTTAAACTTTATTATAAAGATTCAGAGCTAGAAGAAGCAGTTAAAACTAATAATTTTAAAAACTTTAATATAGACTTATATCCAAATCGTAAATTAAATGATGAAAGATATACACCACGAAAAAATATTGAAGATATTTTAGATTATATAACAAGAGAATATTTACCTACATTTAAAAATAGTAATACTAATCTTTTATTTTATGGTAATTCAGGAACTGGAAAAACATTTTTATCTTGGTGTATTGCAAAAGAATTACTAGATAGAGGTTTTTTGGTTGTTTATAAAACTGCTGATGATCTTCTAAGAGCATTGAAGGATATAAAATTTAACAATGATACTGATTTAGAAAATTTACTTATTAATTGCGATTTATTAATAATAGATGATTTAGGCTCTGAACAAATAACCGATTTTTCATCTACAGAATTATTCACATTAATTAATAAAAAAATATTAAAAAATAAAAAGATGCTGATTTCTACTAATCTTACACTACCACTTATATCTAAAAGATATAGTGAAAGAATTTCTTCAAGAATAATTGGTGAATTTAAATTGTTTAAATTCTTTGCAGAAGATATTAGAATACAGCTTAATTTAAAAAGACAAAGATAAAAGTATAAATAAAAATTGTCGGCGTAAGCCGACTTTTTTTATTTTAATTTATTCTATATAATATTCTATATAATAAAAAAACTCCACAATCGCGGAGTTTTTGGAGCTTCATGTCGGAGTCGAACCAACAACCTGCTGATTACAAGTCAGCTGCTC
>NZ_CAJURG010000007.1:71453-100301 GCF_910588715.1 uncultured Clostridium sp. | reverse complement strand
AAAAGGAATGAAACATAAGATTTTATAATTTTTTATAGATTTTTATAAGTTTTCAGTAACGGTTAAATTAAGTGGATGCTAATAGTATTTTAAGTTATTTATCGCAGTATGGTGTATTGTTTATATTTATAATAGTATTTTTAGAATATTTAAATTTGCCAGGGCTTCCTGCAGGAATAATAATGCCATTAGCAGGATTGTGGGTATCTAGGGGAGAAATGAATTTTCCTTTTGTATTAATATTATCAGTTATTGCTGGAGTAATTGGAAGCTGGGTTTTATACTTTTTAGGGTTTTATGGAGGAAACTTTTTGTTAGATAAATACACTAATAAATTTCCAAAACAAAAGAATTATATACACAATAAGTTAGAATATTTAAGAAGTAAAGGTCATGTTGGAGTATTTGTAAGTAGACTTATTCCAGTTGCAAGAACTATAATTGCAATACCAGCAGGAGTACTTAAAATGAATTTTTTCAAATACACAATATATTCAGCTCTTGGAATATTTATTTGGAACGGTGTATTTATTTCAGCAGGATATATTTTAGGTGAAGGTATTTTAAAGTATATAAGTTAGGTAAATAAATATTCCTCATAAGTAAGAAGTGAAATTCTTTCTAATGAGGGATATTTATTTTAATTATTTAGAAATTAAAAATTATTTTTAATATAGTATTTGAAAATATTAGCAAAATAAAAGGGAGGGAATTTTTTTGTATAATGTTTTAATTGTTGAAGATGAAAATGATATAGCAATTGCTATACAGGCTTATTTAACAAATCAAGGATATAATGTTTTTATAGCTAATAATGGAATAGAAGGATTGGAAGTTTTAAATAAAGAAACTGTTCATTTAGCAATAGTTGATGTAATGATGCCTAAAATGGATGGAATAACTTTTGTTATGAAGCTTAGAGAAAAATATGATTTTCCTGTAATAATGTTATCTGCAAAGTCAGAGGAAGTGGATAAAATAATGGGACTTAATATTGGAGCAGATGATTATGTAACTAAGCCCTTTAGACCGCTTGAATTATTAGCTAGAGTTAATTCTCAACTTAGAAGATACTCAAAATTTTTAAAACTTGTAAAAGAACCAGAAGTTAAGGAAAATGTATATAGCGTTGGAGGGTTAGAATTAAACTTTGATACTAAAGAGGTTAGTGTTGATGAAAAACCTGTAAAGCTAACACCAATTGAATTTAAAATATTAGCATTACTTATAAAAAATCCAGGAAGAGTTTTTGCTGCTGATGAAATTTACGAAAAAGTATGGAATGAACAAGCAATAAATACAGACACAATAATGGTTCATATAAGAAAGATAAGAGAAAAGATAGAAATTAACCCTAAAAATCCAAAATACTTAAAGGTAGTATGGGGAGTTGGGTATAAGATTGAAAAGCAATAAAAAATAGTATTGAGAATCTAGGATAGTCTTCTTTTTTAAAGAGAATGTAGATATTATGTTTATTTAATTATTTTTCATATAGTATAATTAAGATATATATATGGAAGGAGTGAAATATTTGACTAGATTAGAGATATTAAGTCCTAAAATAGATTTTGTTTTCAAAAGAATCTTTGGAAATGAAAGAAATCCTAAGATATTAATTTCATTTTTAAATGCAGTAATAAAGCCAAAAGACCTAATAAAATCAGTTCAAATAATGAATACTGATATAGAAAAAGAATCTATAGAGGATAAATTTAGCAGATTAGATATAAAGGCAAAAACCAATAAAGATAAATTTATAGAAAATCCTATTAGCAATAAGCTTGAAAAAGCAGAAATGACAATACAAGAAATAAAAGAAGCAAAAGATGAGTTATTTAGATTAAGTGCAAACGATAAAGAAAGAATGAAGTATGAAGATAGAAGAGCAGCATTATTGGATAAAATAAGTGCATTGGAAAATGCAGAAGAAAAAGGTAAAATAGAAGTGGCTAGAAAATCTTTGGAAGCAGGTTTAGATATAAATACTATTTCTAGTATAACAGGCTTAGATATAAGTGAGATAGAAAAATTATTGTAGATAAAAAAAGAACTCGATTTATATTTTATCGAGTTCTTTTTTTATTATCTTATTATCTAAAAATAGCACTATAAAATTATAATAAATAAAATACAAATTATGTATTTTATTTATTATGAAATCATTTCAATTGAAAAAAATGTAGAAAATAAAAGTAAATTGCATGTCATAATATGACATATTTTGAAAAGAAAAAGATATATAATTATATTTGTAAAACAAAATAAATAGGGGGGATTTAAAATGAAAATTAAAAAATTAATTTCATCACTTTTAGTTTCATCACTCATTATAATGCCAAGTATTAATGCAAATGCAGCTCATTTTCCTTATAGGCTTAATGGTGGTGTAGGCAATTATGGTAATAATCCTAGGTATTATTATGTATCAAATCCAGGTGGAATAGCACAATCACACGTATTAGCTTTTGATACTGCTATGAATAAATGGGTTAATAGTAATGGGGGGCTAACTTATACTCCAATATCCTATAAGAAAACTAGCGTACAAAAAAATAGTGATTTAGATGTTTACTATGACAACTATGGAAAAACAGGTTATTATGGAGTAACTATTTATATGTTATACCAAACTCAATTGGTGCCAGAGGGTGCTGCTCCAAATCAAAACTGGGGATGGAATAAGATAAAAATGAATTCTTATCCATATGTAGGAGGTAAGCCTTTTTATGTTAGTTCACAAGGTTCAGTTGGAGAACATGTTGCTTCACATGAAATAGGACATTGCTTTGGACTTGCACACACTAGTAATCGTAATAGTGTTATGTATGATAATTGGCCACAACCAATTGCACCAAATAAGGCTGATTTAGATGAAGTAACATCAATGTATTAAAAAATATTAAATTGGAGTGATGAAATATGAAAAAGAAAATATTAAGCATTATAATTTTATCTATAAGTATAGCAAGTTTAGTTGGATGTACTGCTAAAGAATCTGCTTTAAATAATAATGTTACAATTAATAATGAAACTGAAAATTTAAATGGGGGAGAGGATATACCGGTTGTAGAGGCCTCTGGAAAATTAGTAAATTGTTATGATACCTTAGGTAAAATTAACAATGATAGTGAAGTTGTTGTAAAAGGAACAATTATTGAAAATGAATATGTTGATTATCATGATTTAACATTTACAATATCTAAATTTAAAATTGATGAGGTAGTAAAAGGGGATGTATCTGTTGGAGATACAATAAAAGTATTACAAACTGGTGGTATTTCAGAGTTTAAGAGAAATGAGGAAGATATAAAATCATTTGAAGATCCAGAAGAAGTAGAAAAATATTTAAAAGATAAAATTGGGAAAAAGTATGAAGTTGCTATGGAAGGTGTTAGGGTTTTAAAAGAAGGCACAAGTTCAGTTTTATTGCTTCAAAAATATGATGGTCCAGTTGTAGAAGATGCGTATGTTGGTACTGGTGATTTCCAAGGAAGATTTATTTTAAATAAAGATGCAAAATCTAATACTACAGTTGTTACTCCTCAAAGTATGTTTTTAACAGAAGATATAACTTTAGACGATTTAATGAATTTAAAATAAATTTGTTTTTAACGTGTATTTTAGTAGAAGATGTATTTTTTTAATATATATGTTATTATAGAATGATATATAATTTTTAAAATTAAAGGAGGATTGCATGTATGGTAAAATTTAATAAAAATAAAATGACCATGTCTTTATTAGCTATAGTAATAACATTTTTATCTATATTTTCTAATATTACATTAGCTGATTCTAATTTTAGCTCTGACAATATAATACTAGAAACTTTAACTGGTGAAATCTCCAATGTTGAAAACTTAATGGATGAGTTTTCAGCTGAAGTAACTATTGATACTAATTCAGGTTATATATATGAAATAAAATAAAAAGAACTCCAATCATAATAATATATGATTGGAGTTTTTTATTTGGTTAATGGGCATTAATAAGTTTGCTAGGCATTTAATATTATTATTCTAATTTCTTTAGAAAAACTTTAGAATTTGTATAAGTTAATTTTTATAAAAATGAATTACTATATAGTTACAAGGTAATATTAATAAATTTTGACGTCAAAAAGATATAGAGGTATATAATATTAATTATAAAAATGGGGTGAAGGAATTTAAATTTTAAATCTAAAAATGATAGTTGGAGGGGCAAATATAATGGAAATTAATAAAGAGGTTTATAAAAGAAGAGGTATAATAGTTACATTATTAATAGTATTAATGATATTTACAGCATCTCTTGGAATGTGTAAATCTTATAAAAAAATAAATGATGTGGCAAAAGATAAAAAAGCAAATTATTTTAATGAGTATGGATTTGCAGATACTATATCAGAATCAAGTTATGCATTATATTATGATTCTATTAAAGAAAATGAAAAGCAAAGTGCAAGTGAGATTTTGATAGATTTAGAACAAAAAACAGAAAACTTAAATTTAGAGTTTGATATACAAGATGAATTATCTGAAAATATAAATATATTTAATAGGAGATTTTTAAGTTGGAATAAAAATTTAAAGTCTGGTAATTTGAAATATTATTATTATAATCTTATAAATGGTAAAAGCTACACAACTTTAAATGGAGATATAAAATTTGAAAACAATAATTTTGATTCATCAAGTATAAATAAAGATGAATATCAATTTTATGCAGAAGTTAAATTTGATAGTAGTGGTAATTTAAGCGTTGGTGAAGTTATTGGTGCTGACAAAGAAAAATTAAAGTTCAATATAGAAACATCATTAATTAATATAAGAAAAGATAATTCAAGTTCTTACCATGATTACAGTGAGGGATATTTTAATATAGAAGTTAAACCAATTACTGATATAACATTTATTTATGCAGTACCTAAGGCAATTAAATTTTCAGATAGTATTAAATGGGGAATAGAAAATGCTGATTTAGATGTATATCAATCTATGGGGGCAGCTACAGCATTTGCAATTGCAGGAGTTATAGTATTAATAGCTTTAATATTTCCTATTAATAAGGTAAAGTTTACAGGATTATTTAAGAAATTAAATAATATTCCATTTGAAATTTGGATTATTATTGTAGGTTTTGCAATCGTGGCATTAGGAGCATTGTCTGGTCAACTTGTTAGAGCAACTTTAAATGGAGATTTACAATCTGGGTTTAAAGAAATAATTCCTAGTTTAGCTGTTTCTGATAAAACTATATGGACGTTTAATTTTATAATATGGGTATTAACTTATTCAGTAGTATTTTTCTTTATATTAAATATTAAATATATATTTAATGTTGGATTAGTTAACTATATAAAAACAAGAACTATTGTTGGAAAAGTAATAATGTTTGGTATTAGAATTATAAAGAGTGTTTTAGATGAAGTAACAAAAGTAGATTTAAGTGAAAAGAATAATAAGTTAATAATAAAATTATTAGCAATAAATGGAGCAATATTATTAATAATAACTTCTATTTGGTTTTTTGGAATTCCTGTAGTTATACTTTATTCAGTAGTTTTATTCTTTGTAATAAGAAGGTATGTTGATAAAATAAGTGAAAAGTATAGTAAGCTTAGGGAAGCAACAAGCAAAATTGCAGAAGGAAATTTAGATGTAAAGATAGAAGAGGATTTAGGATTATTTGAACCATTTAAAAGTGATTTAGAAAAAATTCAACAAGGGTTTAAAAAGGCTGTTAATGAAGAAGTTAAAAGTCAAAAGATGAAGACGGATTTAATATCAAATGTATCACATGATTTAAAGACTCCATTAACTGCAATAATTACTTATATAGACCTTTTAAAAGATGAAAATTTATCAGAAGAGAAGAGAAACCAATATACAGAAATCTTAGATAAAAAGGCTCAAAGGCTTCAAGTTTTAATAGAAGATTTATTTGAAATGAGCAAAGCAAGTAGTGGGAATATAAATTTAAATATAGAAGATGTTGATGTTGTAGCTTTAATGAAACAAACAATATTAGAATTAGAAGATAAAATTGAAGAAGCAAACTTAGTAGTTAGAAAAAATATGCCAGAAGGAAAAGTAATCTTACATTTAGATAGTCAACGAACATTTAGAGTATTTGAAAATTTAGTAATTAATATGACCAAATATGCAATGCCAAACACAAGAGTATTTATTGATATTATTGAAAATGAAGAACAAGTTGAAATAATAATGAAAAACATGGCGGCAGAAGAAATAACATTTAATGTAGATACAATAGCAGAAAGATTTGTAAGAGGAGATGAATCGAGAAATACTGAAGGAGCAGGTTTAGGTCTTGCAATTGCAAAAAGCTTTGTTGAACTTCAAGGAGGAACTTTTAATATTAGTGTAGATGGAGACTTATTTAAGGTAAAAATAAAATTTTTAAAATAAGAGATTCATATTAAAAAATTATAAAATTGATTTAATATTTCTATTGTAATTAAAAAGTAAAATGTAATTTTAAAGTTTTAAAAAATATATATTTAAATTTAATCAAAAAGGAACCTATAAGATAGATGTTTATAAGATAAAATTCATCTAATTATAGGTTCTTTTTGTTTTTTAAACTATATTAATATATAAAATAAAATTTATTAATATTTATAGTTATATTTATAAAATAAGTATAAATTAAAAATTAATTAAATATATATACATATTAGATTTAAGAAATTCCTATATAGGAAGGGGTGGCTATTATGTCGTATAAATATTTATTAGATATTGCACTAATATTATTAAGTACAAAACTTTTGGGATTAGTAACAAGAAGATTTAATTTACCTCAAGTTGTTGGAGCATTACTTGCAGGGGTGATTTTAGGGCCATCGGTTCTTAATATATTACATGAAACAAATTTTATAACTAGGATGGCAGAAATTGGAGTAATAGTACTTATGTTTACAGCTGGGTTGGAAAGTGACATAAGTAAATTAAAAAGTACGGGAAAACATTCATTTATAATAGCTTTATTAGGAGTTATAATTCCATTAGTTGGTGGAACTATAGTTGCATATATTTTTAATGATGGAAGTTTAACAACTGTAAGTGAGTTATTACAAAATGTATTTATAGGTACAATTTTAACAGCCACATCTGTTAGTATAACTGTTGAAACTTTAAAGGAACTTGGAAAAATATCAGAAAAATCAGCTAATGTAATATTAGGGGCAGCTGTAATAGATGATGTTTTAGGTATTTTAGTTTTAACATTGGTAAGTAGTTTAGCAGATAGTTCAATTAATATTTGGATAGTAATTATAAAGATTTTAGGATTTCTTGCATTTTCACTTGTTATTGGATACTTATTATATGTATTTTTTGATAAATGGATAAGCAAATATAATATTGATAAAAGAAGATTTGTTATTGGAGCATTTGTAATTTGTTTACTACTATCATTTTTGGCAGAGGAGTTTTTTGGCGTAGCAGATATAACGGGGGCATTTATTGCAGGAGTTATATTATCAAAGAATAAGGAAACATCATATATAGCAAACAGATTTGATATAATATCGTATATGTTATTATCTCCTATATTTTTTGCAAGTATAGGAATAAATATGACTATTCCTAAAATGAGTATATCAGTTGTAGTTATGACTATTGTATTAATTATAGTAGCCATTTTAACTAAGATTATTGGATGTGGAATTGGAGCAAAATTATGTGGATATTCAAACTGTGAGGTAATTCAAATTGGAATAGGTATGATATCAAGAGGTGAAGTTGCACTTATTGTTGCAAATAAAGGAATGAAACTTGGAATAATGAATAGTTACTTTTTACCCTCAATAATAATAATGGTAATTATTACAACTATAATTACTCCAATATTACTTAAAAGGGCATATAAGTGTTAAAAAAGAACTGAATCATATTGAATTTTTTTATTCAATATGATTCAGTTTCTTTTTTAAAATAATATATAATGTTAGTTTAGTGTAATGTCTTTTTATTATTTTCTTGATTCGTAAATTTTTTTTTCAACATCTATAAATATTTTAGCAATAACTCCATAAGCTTTACCCCAAGCTTCAATAACTTCATCAGTTGCTGCATCACCTAAAACTTCTTTAATTGAAGTTAATAAGTTTGAACCAACTATTGGATAATGTTCTTCAGTAACATTACAATTACAATGTACTTCACCAATTTTTTTTACAACTGGTAAAATTGCTGGAAGGTTATCTATGTTTTGTGCTGCAGCTAATATAGTCATAGCTAATGCCTTTGGTTGTTCACCTGAAGCTTGTTTATCCATATTAAATAATTTCTTTACTTCAGGGTTATTTTTAAACATATTCTTATAGAAGGTAGTAGTTATTTCTAATCCATGTTCTTTTAAAACTGGAACTGTACTTTTTATTATATCTATTGTTTTTTGATCTAACATAAATTTATCTCCTTTATATAAAAACTATTAATTAATAATTATTATTCTTGCCTTTAAAGTTAATATAACATATTAAAAATAAATGTGCAAGTAAAATGCACATTTAAATTGTGGTATAATTTTTCTAACTTAAGAGAAAGGAAGATTTATTCATGCAGTTATCAAAATTTACTGATTATGCATTTAGAGCATTAATATATTTAGCCAAAAATCAAAGTGAGAATTGTACAGTTGATAAATTAGCAGATGAGTTGAATATATCAACACATCATTTAAAGAAAGTTATTAATAAATTAGCAAAAACAGAATATATAATATCAACTAAAGGAAGAAATGGAGGTCTTAAATTAGGATTATTACCAGAGGAAATTAATCTAGGAAAGGTATTATTACTAACAGAAGAAAATTTAAGCTTAGTTGAATGTATGAGTGAAAGAGGATTATGTCCTTTAATAAATGGTCAATGTAAACTTAAAAATATTATTTGTAAATCTTTAAATGGATTTATAAGGGAAATATCGAATTATACATTGAAGGATATATTATAAATAAAATAATGTATTAAAAAAGCTTTGCTAGATATATTTTAGTTTTCTAGCAAAGCTTTTTATTTTAATAATTATAATGCTTTTTTCATAGTTTTTTCTTGATGTAGAGAGTTTAAAGATTTAAATTCTCTATAAATTAACACTAGTGTTATTACAACTGATAAGAAGTCAGCACAAGCACCAGCAGCCCATACTCCGTTTAATCCAATAAATAGAGGTAATATTAAGGTAAATGGAATTAGTAATATAACTTGTCTAAGTAAGCTAACAAACATAGACATTTTAGCTTTACCTACTGACTGGAAATAGCTTGTTGCAACAATGTTTATTCCAACTATAGGCATCATTAATAAATACATTCTAACTCCCTTTGTAGCCACAACAGTAAGTTCAGGATCGTTATTAAATAAACTTATTGCAAATTCAGGGAATGTTTGAATTAAAATTCCACCAATTGTACAAATAACTGTAGCTGCAATTGTAGCTATTGAAAAAGTTTTTTTAGCTCTATCAAACTTTTTAGCTCCATAATTAAATCCAATAATAGGTTGACAACCTTGATTTATACCAAATATAGGCATCATAAATACCATACTAATAGAACTTATTATAGCCATAGCACCTATAGATAAATCATTACCATAAGTTTTTAAAGAATTATTAGCTACAACTTGAACTAGACTATTTGCAATTTGAGTTGCAAATGGAGCCACTCCAATAGCAAAAGTCATCATAACTAAATGTTTCTTTAATTTCATATTTTCTAGTTTTAATTTTAAATTAGAATTTCCTTTAGTATAGTAATAAAGAATTATAAAGAATGTAAGTGCTTGAGAAATTACAGTTGCAAAAGCAGCTCCTCTTATTCCCATATTTAATACAAAAACAAATAAATAATCTAATAATATATTAGTAGCACATCCTATAACCATGGTGATAGATGCCAGTTTAGGATTGCCATCTGCTCTTACTGTACTATTTAAGGCAAAAGAAAGAATATTAAAAGTACACCCAGCCAAAATTATAGTAATGTATTGCTTAGCATAAAATAAAGAATTTTCACTAGCTCCAAAAATATTTAATATTGGATTTAGAAATATAAAAGCAATAATAGTTATTGAAATTCCTACTATTAAACTTAAAGTTAATGCACTACCAATTAGCTTTTCAGCATCATCTCTTCTGCCACGCCCAAGGTTTAATGAAATATTTGCAGTTGATCCAATTCCAATAAGCATGCCAAAGGCTAAAAGAATAGACATTATTGGCATTGTTATTCCTACACCTGTTAAAGCAAGAGTACCAACATTAGGTATACGCCCAATAAACATTCTATCTACAATATTATATAATGCATTAACCATCATACCAATTATTGCGGGAATAGAGTACTTTAATAATAACTTTCCAATAGATTCTTCGCCTAGTTGATTTTGATGTTTCATATTTTAAGTCCTCCTATAATTTAAGTATTATTTATTAAATTTTGTGAAATTTTATTTAATATATTCAATCCATTAGTTATTTCTTCGTGATTTAATTCACTAGTAAGTATATTTTCCCATTGAGATAAAACTTTAAAAAAATCATCTTTAATATTAATGGCTTTAGCAGTTAAATAAATTCTATTAACTCTTTTATCTTTTTCGTCCTTAGAGCGAGTTATGAAATTTAATTCTTCTAATTTTTTTATTGCCTTAGCTGTTGTACCTTTATCAATATTTATTGATTCAGATAATTCTTCTTGACTTATTCCATCATTCTTATATAAATGAATCATAAACATATATTGTCCACTACCAAATCCAAATTTACTAAATTCTTTTGTAAAAAAAGCATTAGCTTGTCTATAAATAAGAGAAATATATTTACCTAAATATTCGTTATTAGGGTTCATTTTAAAAATCCTTTCTTAGAATATAAATTTTTTAAATTTAATAAAATTATAAATTTCTTAATACATTATACTGCAATATAGTTGCGGATGCAACTAAAAAGTTGTGATTGCAACTATCTTTTGTAAATAGAGTTGTGTGAATGAAAATGAATGAATATGAATATTTCTGAATGAAATTCAATAAAAATCATTGACTTATGAATGAAATTGGAGTATTATGAAGTCAAGGAAGTGGTGTAAATGTTGTCAGAAGAAAGACATAAGTTAATTTTAGAAAAAGTAAAAAATGAATCTGTAGTATATTTAAATGATTTAGTAAAATATTTAAATACATCTGAGTCAACTATTAGAAGAGATTTGATTGCTCTTGATAAGGCAGGATTATTAAAAAAGGTTCATGGAGGAGCTACAGCATTAAAGGATATAAGTATAAATACATTAGATGATATTGTTGAAAATAGAAAATCTTTAAATATGGAAGAAAAATTTAAAATTGCAAAATATGCAGCATCATTAATAAAAGATAATGATTTAGTATATTTAGATGCAGGGACCACTACGGAGCTTATGATTAATTTTATTAATAATACAAAAGCAATTTTTGTGACAAATGGAATTGTACATGCAAGAAATTTAATAAAGAAGAATTGTACTACTTATATATTAGGTGGAGAATTAAAGCTTTCAACAGAAGCTATAGTAGGAGCAGAAACTGTAAAAAGTTTAAGAAAATATAATTTTACAAAAGGTTTTTTTGGAGCAAATGGAGTTGATTTAGAAAGAGGATTTAGCACTCCAGATATTAAGGAAGCAATGGTAAAGGAAGAGGCACTTATTAGAAGTAAAAAAAGATATGTTTTATGTGATAAATCTAAATTTGATGAAATAAGTTCAATAACTTTTGCAGATATTCAAGATGCTGAAATAATAACTACAAAATTAGATAACTATAAGTATAGGAATAAAGCAGAAATTTTGGAGGTAGATATTTTATGATATACACAATTACATTTAATCCAGCATTAGATTATATTGTTAAGATGGACCAATTTAATTTAGGTCATGTTAATAGGACTGATAATGAATTTGTTTATGCTGGTGGAAAAGGCATTAATGTATCAATAGTATTAAATAATTTAGAGGTTAAGAGCAAGGCATTAGGATTTATAGCTGGTTTTACTGGAGATGAAATAGAAAAGAGAGTTAGGGAGCTTGGATGTGATACTGATTTTATTAAATTAAAGGAAGGTATTTCTAGAATAAATGTAAAAATAAAAGCCGATGTTGAAAGTGAAATAAATGGTGGTGGTCCTTCTATATCAAAGGAAGCATTAGAAGAACTTTATGAAAAATTAGATAAGTTAGTAAGTGGAGATATATTAGTTTTAGCAGGTAGTATTCCAAAAACAATGCCAAGTGATACTTATGAAAGAATAATGAGTAGGCTTAAAGAAAAGAATATTAAGTTTATAGTTGATACAACTGGAGAATCATTATTAAAGATATTAAAATATAACCCATTTTTAATAAAGCCAAATCATCATGAACTTGGAGAATTATTTGGAGTAAAACTTAAAGATAAGGAAGAAATAATTAAGTATGCAAAGAAGCTTAAAGATATGGGGGCACAAAATGTAATTATATCTATGGCTGGTGATGGAGCTATATTAATAAATGAAGATGGAGAAGTTACAAAAAGTAATGTACCAAAGGGACTAGTTAAGAATTCTGTTGGAGCAGGAGATTCAATGGTAGCAGGATTTATTGCAGGATATTTAAATTCAAAAAATATTGAAGAAGGATTTAAATTAGGGGTAGCAACAGGCAGTGCCTCTGCTTTTTCAGAAGGATTGGCAACTAAGGAATATGTTTATGAATTATTAAAGCAAGTAAATTAAAATTTTAAGGAGGAATATAAAGTGAAAATTACTGATTTATTAAAGAAAAATGGTATAGCACTTAATCCTAAGATAGAATCAAAACAAGAAGCAATAGATAAATTAGTTAACTTAATGGATGCTACAGGAAGATTAAGAGATAAAGAAGCATATAAAAAAGCTGTTTTAGATAGAGAAAGTTTAAGTACAACAGGAATTGGGGATAATATAGCAATTCCACATGCTAAGACAAGTGCTGTAAAGGAAGCTGGACTTAGTGCAATGGTACTTACAAATGGTGTAGATTATGATTCATTAGATGGTGAACCTGCAAAACTTTTCTTTATGATAGCAGCACCAGAGGGAGAAAATAATCTTCATTTAGATGTATTAGCAAGATTATCAATGATGTTAATGGATGTTGATTTTAAGGATAAACTTATAAATGCTAAAAGTGTTGATGAATTTTTATCACTTATTGATTCTAAAGAAAATGATAAGTTAAAAGCTGAAAATGATAAGCAAGAAGCACAAAAATCACAATCTAATGGATATAGAGTATTAGCAGTTACTGCATGTCCAACAGGGATAGCACATACATTTATGGCAGCAGAAGCATTAGAAAATAAAGCTAAGGATATGGGAATTACAATAAAGGTTGAAACTAATGGTTCAGGTGGGGCTAAAAATGTTTTAACTGATGAAGAAATAGCTAACGCAGAATGTATAATAGTTGCTGCTGATAAAAAAGTTGAAATGGCTAGATTTGATGGAAAAAGAGTAATTCAAACTAAAGTTGCAAATGGAATACATAAAACAGAGGAATTATTAAATAGAGCTACTAATGGAGAAGCATCAATTTATCATCATGCAGGTGGAAGTGATAATAAAAGCTCTTCAACAGATGAAAAAGAGGGATTTGGAAGACAAATTTATAAGCATTTAATGAATGGTGTATCTCATATGTTACCATTTGTAATAGGTGGAGGTATATTAATTGCTTTAGCATTTTTATTAGATGATTATAATATTAATCCAGCTAATTTTGGTAAAAATACTCCATTAGCAGCATTAATAAAAACTATAGGTGAAACTGCATTTGGATTTATGCTACCAGTACTTGCAGGGTATATTTCAATGAGTATTGCAGATAGACCTGCTCTTGCTGTTGGGTTTGTTGGAGGTATGTTAGCTAATTTAGGAACAACTTATGCAAGTGCTTTTGATTCATCAGTATCAGTTATTAGTGGAGGATTTTTAGGAGCATTATTTGCAGGTTTCTTAGGTGGTTATTTAGTATTAGGATTAAAGAAGATATTTGATAAATTACCACAAGCATTAGATGGTTTAAAACCAACATTATTATATCCTTTCTTTGGTATTGGATTAATTGGATTAATAATGATACTTGTAAATCCATTCTTTGGTGGAATAAATGAAGCAATTACTCATTTTCTTAATTCTATGGGTGGAACAAGCAAAGTATTATTGGGAATTATTGTTGCTGGTATGATGTCAATTGACATGGGTGGTCCTTTCAATAAAGCAGCTTATGTATTTGGTACAGCATCACTTGCATCAGGTAACTTTGAGGTAATGGCAGCCGTAATGGCTGGTGGGATGGTTCCACCACTTGCAATAGCTTTAGCATCAACATTCTTTAAAAATAAATTTACAAATAGAGAAAGACAATCAGCACTTACAAATTACATTATGGGATTATCATTTATAACAGAAGGTGCAATTCCTTTTGCAGCAGCAGATCCATTAAGAGTTATACCTTCTTGTGTTATAGGTTCTGCAACAGCTGGGGCACTTACAATGTTATTTAATTGTGAATTAAGAGCTCCTCATGGTGGAATATTTGTATTACCAGTAATAGGAAATCCGCTTGGGTTTTTAGGTGCAGTTGTAGTAGGTTCTGTTGTTGGAATGGCAATGTTAGCATTATTAAAGAAGAAAGTATCACAATAATTTTGAAAATAAAAAATAAAATTCAATAATTAAATTATTTTAAATTTTTATAAGTTAAAAATATTACTAGAAGCTTTTTCTTCTAGTAATATTTTTTTGTAAAAAACTGAATTATATGAGTTTATTAGGATATTATATGTAGAATAATAAGAATTATAACTGTACAAAATATTATAGAAAAGAAAAATAAGTTTTTAATGGGAGTACAGTTATGAAAGAAAACAAAAGTAATAAAAAAAGTATATTAAGCTCAGAAGCATTTCCAGGGATATTATTATTATCAACTACAGTACTAGCATTAGTTTTAGCAAATACGCCATTAGATAAATTTTATAATTATATATTATATGATTTAAAATTTGGTGAAGAATTTAATTTACATTTAATTATTAATGATTTTTTAATGGCGATATTTTTCTTAGTTGTAGGATGTGAAATTAAAAGAGAACTTGTATATGGTAAGCTTTCAAGTGTAAGGCAAGCTTCATTTCCTGTTTTAGCAGCTGTTGGAGGAATGGTTGCTCCAGCTTTAATATTTACACTTTTTAATTATAGAAGTGGATTTGAAATTGGTGCAGGAATTCCGTTATCTACAGATATAGCTTTTGCCATAGGTATTTTTTCAATATTAGAAACTAGACTTAATTTTTCTTTAAAATTATTTTTGCTTACTTTAGCAGTTGTAGATGATTTATTATCTATAATTATAATAGGAGTTTTTTATTCTTCTCACATTAGAATTTCAGGAATAATTGCTTCTTTAGTTTTAATGGCAATTTTATTTTCTGTTAGATTTTTTAATAAAAGAAATAAATTATATCCATACTTAATATTAGGATTTTTCTTATGGGTAACGGTATTTTATAGTGGAATTCATGCAACACTAAGTGGAGTAATTTTAGCTTTTAGTATTCCAGTATTACATGAGAAAGATAGAGAAAGAGATTTAAGTTATAAAATTGAGCATAAATTAGAGCCATTTTCTAATTATATAATATTGCCTTTATTTGCTTTTGCAAATACTGGAATACGTTTGGGGGGAAACTTAAACTTAGCAAAAGATTATCCTTTAATGATAGGAATAATTTTAGGGTTAGTTGTTGGAAAACCATTAGGAATAATGTTATTTGGATACATAGGAAACTTAATTGGATTAACTAAAAAGCCACAAGATACATCTTGGTATGATGTTTTAGAAGTATCTATTTTAGCTGGTATAGGATTTACAATGTCTTTATTTGTATCAGAGATTGCTTTTGGTGGTTCAGAAGTTGAACTTAGTGTATCAAAAATATCAGTATTAATTGCAGCAGTTATATCTATAATATTAGCTACTATATTAACTTCTATAGGTGAAAGAATACAGCATAAAAATTAGTTAAGAATATAATAATCAATTTATAAAGCACTTTCATATATTACTTACGACAGAAATATATAGGAAGTGCTTTATTACGAGTATAATAAGTAAAGTTTTATATTTTACTATGATTTCAGTAGGAGGATTAGTAGAAAAAAGGTTTAATGAGTATACTTTAAATTCAAGGTATATAAATGAAGAAGTATTATTTAAAATATTAAATAAAAATAGTACTTCTAAGTATGGAAAAAAATATGATTTTAATTCAATAAAATCTGTAGATAAATTTAAATTAAATGTACCAATTACAGATTATTTAGATTATGAGAGATATATAAATGAAATGCTAAAGGGAGATAAAAATATTTTAATTACTGATGATGTTGAATTTTTTGGACATACATCAGGAACAACAGGTAAACAAAAACTAGTTCCAGTTACTAAAAAATCAAGAAAAGTTGGTAGTAAGTATATGGCACTATTAATTGAGAGATTTGCATATAACAATTTAAAAAATAAATGGAATTATGGAAGAGGCTTAATGTTAGCTGATACTGTTATGACAACTTATTTACAAGGTGGAGTACCTATATGTTCAGCAACATCGGGAGGAATGGATTCTATTAAAGTTATACTTCCTAAAATATATACTTCACCATATGAAGTAATGAAAATTAAAGATAAAAATACAGCATTATATTTACACTTATTATTTGCACTTGAGGATAAAAATTTAAGTTATATAAGTGGTGTTTTTATATCAAATGTTTTAGATGCATTAAGAACATTAGAAGATAATTCAGAGTCATTAGTTAGAGATATTAGAAGAGGAAGTATAAATAGAAATTTAAATATTGATGAAGAAACAAGAAAAAAATTAAATAAATGTTTAAAACCAAATGCAGGAAGGGCAGATAAAATAGAGTTAGAGTTTTCTAAGGGTTTTGAAGGAATATGTAAAAGAATATGGCCTAAATTAATTTATAGTGCATCTGTAACAGGAGCTAATTTTTCTATATATGATGATATGGTTAATTATTATACTGGATCTTTACCAATATATTCTCCAGCATATGCTTCAACCGAAGCAATGATAGGAATTAATCCATATATATCTAAAATAAGATATGTAATAATACCAGATACTGCATTTTATGAATTTATTCCAATAAAAGAAAGTAATAAGGAAAATCCTAAAACTTATTGTATAGATGAGTTAAAGGTAGGAGAAAAATATGAGATTATAATAACTACCTATGCTGGATTTTATAGATATAGATTAGGTGATGTTGTTAAGGTAGTTGATTATTATAATAATTCGCCAGAAATAGAGTTTTTATATAGAAAAAATCAAGCCCTTAATATGGTTTCAGAAAAAACAACCGAAGATCATTTAAGAGAGGCTATTAGTAAAACTATAAAAAAATTAAATTTATCCTTAGTTGATTATACAACTTTAGAGGATAATAGTATAACACCAGGAAGATATATTTTTTATTTAGAGTTTAATGAAGAGGTATCAAGTAATAAAATTAAATTTATAGAAGATACCTTAGATAAAGAGTTACAAAAAGCAAATTTAGCATATGGAAGATTTAGAAACAATAATAGATTAGCATGTTTAAGTATTAATATAGTTAGAAGAAATACATTTGATGTTATAAAGAGATATTTAATATCAAAAGGAGTTTCTAAAAGTCAAATTAAAATTCCAAGAGTAATAACTAATAAAAAGGATATTTTAAATATATTAAATGATAATATTAAGTAATTTATAAATTGTATTCTATAAACAGGTTAATATAATTCCTGTTATAGAATACAATTAAGTTTTATTTAAAAAAAGCTGGAGTTTATATATAATAAGATAATAATAAAGAGATTTTTAAAATGAGAGGAATAATTATTTATGTGGGTATTATACGCATTAGGATCGGCATTTTTTGCAGGAGTAACATCAATTTTAGCTAAGATAGGAATTAAAGACGTAGATTCAAATTTAGCTACAGCTATAAGAACTATTATAGTTTTAATTTTTTCTTGGTTAATGGTATTTATTGTTGATTCACAAAATACACTAACAGATATTAATCAAAAAACATTTTTATTTTTAATTTTATCTGGTTTATCAACTGGAGCTTCGTGGATTTGTTATTTTAAAGCGCTTCAATTAGGAGATGTTAATAAGGTAGTTCCCATTGATAAAAGCAGTACAATTTTAACAATGATTTTAGCTTTTATTTTCTTAGGTGAAGATATAACAATAAATATGATAATTGGAGTGATAGGAATTGCTATAGGAACTTATTTAATGATTCAGAAAATGAAAAGTAACAAAGTAGTTAAAGGTAAGGCTTGGATAATATATGCTTTATTATCCGCTATATTTGCTTCGTTAACATCTATATTAGGAAAAGTAGGAATAGAAAATGTAGAATCAAATTTAGGCACGGCAATAAGAACTGTAGTTGTACTTATTATGGCATGGAGTATTGTTTTTATTACTAAAAAGCATAAAGAAATTAAAAATATAGATAAAAGAAGCTTATGGTATATAATTTTATCTGGTATAGCGACAGGAGCATCATGGCTTTGTTATTATAAAGCCTTACAAGATGGGCTAGCATCTATAGTTGTGCCAATAGATAAACTTAGTATTTTAATAACTGTATTGTTTGCTTATATATTTTTAAAAGAAAAATTATCAAGAAAATCTCTAGTAGGTTTAACTTTAATTACAGTTGGAACATTAATATTACTAATAAAATTTTAGATATTTAATAAAAAATAGCATTATTGTGTTAAAAAAGCCTATATTTTGCAAGTAAACAAGGTATAAGATTATGTATAATCACATTATAAAGTAATTAATTATAATAAAAAGATAAATTGAGTTTTATAATGTGGAGGTAACAAATATGGAAAGACAATGGTGGCATAGCTCAGTAGTATATCAAATATACCCAAGAAGCTTTAATGATAGTAATGGTGATGGAATAGGTGACATTAATGGTATAAGAGAAAAATTAGATTATTTAAAAGAGCTTGGAATAGATGTTATTTGGCTTAGTCCTGTATATAAGTCTCCAAATGATGATAATGGATATGATATAAGTGATTACTGTGATATCATGGATGAATTTGGGTCAATGGAAGATATGGACAATCTTTTAAAGGAAGCTAATGAAAGAGGAATTAAAATTCTTATGGATTTAGTTGTTAACCATACTTCTGATGAACATAAATGGTTTATTGAAGCTAAAAAGTCTAAGGATAATGAATATAGGGATTATTATATATGGAGAGATGCTGTTGATGGGCATGAACCTAATGATTTAGGCTCAACATTTAGTGGAAGTGCTTGGCAATATGATGAAACAACAAATCAATATTATTTACACTTATTTAGTAAGAAACAACCTGATTTAAACTGGGAAAATGAAAAGGTTAGAAATGAAGTTTATAAAATGATGAATTTCTGGGTTGATAAAGGTATTGGCGGATTTAGAATGGACGTTATTGATTTAATTGGTAAAGTTCCAGATGAAAGAATAACAGGTAATGGACCTAAATTACATGAATACTTACAAGAAATGAACAAAGCTGCATTAGAAGGTAAAAATTTATTAACTGTTGGAGAAACATGGGGGGCAACTCCTGAAGTAGCTAAGCTTTATTCAAATCCAGAAAGAAATGAATTAAGCATGGTATTCCAATTTGAGCATATAGGATTAGACCAAGTTGAAGGGAAAGAAAAGTGGGATTTAAAGACATTAAATTTACTTGATTTAAAAAATATTTTGTCTAAGTGGCAAACTGAACTTGAAGGCCAAGGTTGGAACAGTCTTTTCTGGAACAATCATGATTTACCAAGAATAGTTTCAAGATGGGGAAATGATAAGGAATATAGAGTTTTAAGTGCAAAAATGCTTGCAACTCTTCTTCATGGAATGAAAGGAACTCCTTACATTTATCAAGGTGAAGAACTTGGAATGACTAATGTAAGATTTGAAAGTATTGATGAGTATAATGATATTGAAAGTTTAAATATGTATAAAGACAGAATATCAAAGGGATATACTCATGATGAAATAATGGAGTCTATTTATGTAAAAGGAAGAGATAATGCAAGAACTCCAATGCAATGGAATGACTCTGAAAATGCTGGATTTACAACAGGAACTCCATGGCTTGCTATTAATAAAAACTATAATGAAATAAATGCAAAACAATGTTTAGAAGATGAAAATTCAATTTTCCATCATTATAGAAAGTTAATAAACATAAGAAAGAATAATGATACTATAATTTATGGTGATTATACTTTATTATGTCCTGAAGATAAAAATATTTTTGCTTACACTAGAGAGTTAAATGGAGATAAGATATTAGTAGTTTGTAATTTCTATGATAAAGAAGTTACTTTCGATTTTGATGATAATTTTGATAGTTCTGAAATCTTATTAAGTAACTATGAAGATTCAAGTTTATTAACTGCAAAATTAAACTTAAGACCATATGAAGCTATAATGTTTAGAGTTAAATAAGATTTTTTTATAGATACCTCCAAAGTCAATTAGTATTTTAAATTGACTTTGGAGGTAATTTTTATATATTAATTATATATAGAAGTAAATAATAATCAAGAATTCATTTAAATAAAAATAAAGTATATAATTAAATAAATAGAAAATATAGAAATGGGGGCTAATTTTTTGGATAAAATAAAGAAAAAGTTAGATGAGCTTTCAGATTATTTAAAAATTATTAATCATTATAAAAATGTAGGAAGTCTTATGTATTGGGATATGACTACAGGAATGCCAGAAAACGTGGCAGAACATAGAGCAGAAACAATGTCTTTTATGCAAATGCAATCACATAATTTATCTGTTTCAAAGGAAATTCATAACTTTATTAAGTTTTTTGAAAAAAATGAAGATAAATTAGATTTTGTTCATAAAAGAATGTTACATGAACTTAAAAAGAATTATGAAAAAGAAAAGATATTTCCAGAAGAATTTATAAAAGAGTTTTCATTAGCAGCTTCTAGAGGTCAATTATCTTGGGAAAAGGCTAAAAATGAAGATAATTTTGAAATATTTAAGCCTGATTTAGAAAAGATAGTAGAGCTTACAAAGAAGTCAATAAAATATAAGGGATATAAAGGAAATAAGTATAATGCTTTACTAGATGATTATGAAGCAGGACTTACTGTGGAAAAATTAGATAAAGTTTTTGATGAATTAAGAGATGGAATTGTTACAATATTAAAAAAGATAAATAATAGCAAAGTAGAAATATCTAATGTTTTTTACGGAAAAGAATTTCCTATAGAAGATCAAAAAAGATTTTGTATTAAGATTTTAAAAACTATGGGATTTGATTTTAAATCAGGAAGAATGGATGAAACTGAACACCCATATACTTTAGACATGAGTAATAAAGATGTTAGGATAACAAATCATTATTATTTAAATGATTTTACATCAGCAATGTTTTCTGCAATACATGAAGGTGGACATGGAATATACGAGCAGAATATACCAGATTATCTTGAAGGTACTGGATTAAATGTTGCAGCATCTATGGCTATTCATGAATCTCAATCAAGATTTTATGAAAATATAATTGGAAGAAATAAAGCATTTTGTAGCTATTTATATAAAGAAGCTAAAGAAATATTTAAAAATCAGTTTGAAGCTGTTACGAAAGAGGAATTTTATAATGCTATAAATAAGGTAGAACCTTCATTAATAAGAACAGAAGCAGATGAATTGACTTATAGTATTCATATAATTATAAGATACGAAATAGAAAAATTACTTATAAATGATAAAATTCAAGTGGCTGATTTACCTAGAGTTTGGAATGAAAAATATAAGGAATATCTAGGAATAGAATCACCAAGTGATAAGCTTGGAGTTCTTCAAGATATGCATTGGTCAGATGGATCTTTTGGATATTTTCCAAGCTATGCTTTAGGAAATCTTTATGGAGCACAACTGTTAAATGAAATGATTAAAGATATCCCTAATATATATGATGAAATAGAAAAGGGAGATTTAAATTCTGTATATGAATGGTTAAAAGAAAATGTTCATGAATGTGCAAATCTTTATGACCCAAGTGATTTAATAAAGAGAATTACAGGAGAAGAACTTCAAGCAAAATATTTTATTGAATATTTAGATAATAAGTATAAGAAAATATATAATTATTAAATAAATTAACTTCAGAAAAAGATTTTTTATAGATAATTTTTCTGAAGTTTTTTTATTTTAAAGATATTAGTGCTCATAAGTGGGGGGAATAAATGAATATATATACAATACATCAATGGCTTATAGTGTTTTATATTTATTGTTTTATGGGATGGATATGGGAATCTTGTTATGTATCTTTAAAGAGTCATAAGTGGGTAAATAGAGGATTTTTAAAAGGTCCTTTTTTACCCATTTATGGTACGGGTGCTATAGTAGTGTTGATTTCTACATTAAGGGTTCAGAATAATATTTTATTAATATTTGTTATAGGAATGATTTCTGCAACTATATTAGAGTATATAACTGGAGCATTAATGGAAAAGTTATTTCATGTTAGATATTGGGATTATACTTCGCAACCATTTAATATTAATGGATATGTTTGTTTATTATGTTCTTTAGCTTGGGGAGTTTTTTCATTGCTATTAGTTAAGGTTGTAAATCCACCAATAGATAATTTAGTTAACAATACTCCAAGTTTTATAGTAGAAGTGAGTTCATATATTATAACTATTTTTATTACAATTGATGCTGTACAATCCTTTAATGAAGCAATGGATTTGAAAGATTTATTGATTAGATTTACTGAAAGAAATAGCATTATTGATAAGTTATCATTAAGGATTAAGGATGAATCAAGTAAGTTAAAAGATGAATTTGCGGAATGTTTATCTAGACTAAAGGCATATGAGTCAAGAATTAATAATGCTGAAAATAGAGTTTATATAAGCTCTATAAAAATATTAAGAAGAAACCCAAATGCAAGAGCAAAGAGATATGAAGCTGCAATGAGGGAAATCAAGGAGTTAGATAATAAAGATGAGTAAATAAGGAGTAAAAGGTGAGCGAAAAGGTATTAATAAATAATAAGCAATATAGTTATGTAAAAAATTACAGAGAAGACGAAAATTTAAGATAAGAGTTTAATAAACTAACAGAAAAAACTTATGGTTTTAATTTTAAAAAGTGGTATAAGGAAGGATATTTGGGAGATAAATATATACCATATTCATTATTAGACGATAATAAAGTAGTAGCTAATGTATCTGTCAATATTATGGAAATTAATATTGATGGAGAGGAGAAAAAATTTATTCAAATTGGAACAGTAATGACTGATGAAAGATATAGAAATCAAGGTTTAGCAAGACTTCTCATGGAAAAGGTTTTAGATGAGTGGGAAAATAAATGTGATTGCATATATCTTTTTGCAAATGATACTGTATTAGATTTTTATCCTAAGTTTGGATTTAAGAGATTTTATGAGTATCAATGTTTTATAAAAACTAATAAGAGAAAAGATAATGAAATAGTTAGAAAAATATATATTGATTACAATGAGGATAGGAAACTGTTAGAAGAAATAATTTGTAATAGTATTCAAATTTCAAAGCTTCATGTTAAGGAAAATAAAAACCTAATTATGTTTTATTGTTTAGATTTCTTAAAAGATAATATTTATTATATTGAAAAATACAAATCAATAGCAATTTGTGAATATGATAGTGAAGAATTATTTATTTAAGATATATTTATGAATAAAAATATAGATTTAAATAATATTATTAATTCATTAATTGGTGAGAAAACTAAAATTGTTAAATTAGGATTTACCCCTATAAGTAATTATGAGTATAATAAAGAGTTAATAAATGATGATGATAATGCTTTATACATTAAGAGTAAGAAAGAAAATATATTTGATAATGAAAAGATTATGTTTCCAATGTTATCTCATGCTTAATTATTTATTTAATGATTAATAAAATTAATCAAAGGGAGTAGGATTTATACCTAACTCCCTTAAAGTTTTTTATTTAAAATTATAATTTGTTAGTATACTTTCTCTATTTTTAACTTTATCATTATATGCTTCATAAAATGATAAGTCTAAAAAGCTTCCAGTTATATTTATTACATTACTATATCCTAAGTTTTGAAGAGCTAAAACAGCATTATAACTTCTTTGACCTGTTCTACAGTGAAGATAAACTGTTTCATCCTTAGGAATTTCATTTATTCTTTCTCTTAATTGACTTAAGGGAATATTAATAGCTCCTTTAATATGACCTTTTTCAAATTCAATTCTTTCTCTTACATCTATTATATAAGCTCCATTTTCAACTAAATCCCTTACTTTATCAACATTTATTTGTTTAAATGACCTACTTAAAAGATTTGAAGCAACATAACCAGCATAATTCACCACATCTTTAGCAGTTCCAAATGGTGGGGCATAACATAGTTCTAAGTCTTTTAAATCCTCAACGGTAGCACCAAACTTAATAGCCGTTGCAATTACATCAATTCTTTTAACAGCATCCCCTTTACCTATAGCTTGAGCACCTAAAACTTTTCCAGTTGGAACTTCAAATATAAGTTTAAAGTGAATAGGTGAAGAGTTAGGCATAATTCCAACCTTGTCATTTGTAGAAATTCTAACTATGTCATATTTTATATCCATATTTAATGAGTTAATTAAGGCTTCATTTAATCCTGTTGATGCAGCATTATAATTAAATACTTTAATTGCACTTGAACCTATATACCCTTTATTTGTAGTAATTTTTCCATTTATATTATCAGCTACACTCCTTGCTGCCTTTTGAGCTGGGCCTGCTAATGAGAGTTTAGTATGTCTGTGAGTTAATGCATTATATACTTCGATAGCATCTCCTATAGCATAAATATCATTATCACTAGTTTTGTAGTTACTATCAACCTTTATTGCGCCAGTTTCACCAATTTCAAGACCTGCATTTTTGGCAAGTTCTATTTCAGGGGAGACCCCTATTGCCATTACTACAGCAGTAGCTTTAATTTTGTCTCCAGAAGATAATATTACTGTATCTTTTTCAAATTTAGTAACTTTATTATCAACAATTAAATTAACACCATTATCCATCATTTCTTTGTGAAGAATTTGTACCATATCATAATCAAAGGGCTTTAGAATTTGAGGAGTTGCTTCTATTAATGAAGTATTATATCCACCTTCAATTAAATTTTCAGCAGCTTCAACGCCAATATATCCACCACCTATTACAGCTACATCTTTTACATTTAAATCCTGAATAAATTTATTTAGTTTAGAAATATCTACAACATTTCTTATTGTAAATATATTAACGTTTTCTATTCCGGGAATGTTAGGTACAATAGGTCTAGCCCCTGGTGATAAAATAAGCTTGTCGTAAGTTTCAGTATAAATTTCATTAGTTAATAAGTTTTTAACTTTAATTTCTTTTTTGTCTTTGTCTATAGATAAAACTTCACTGCTAACTCTTGCTTCTATATTATACTGAGCTTTAAACTTTTCAGGACTCATTAAAACTAATCTATTTGCACTTTGAATTGTTCCACTTAAATGATATGGTAAGGTACAATTTGAAAATGATACATGAGGACCTTTTTCAAACATTATAATTTCATCTTTTTCATTATTTCTCCTAAGTCTTGTAGCAGCTGATGCACCACCAGCAACTCCTCCAACAATTAAAATTCTCTTATTCATACAATTACACCCCATTTTTAATATATTAATTTATAATTTCATTTAAATCTTTTTCTATTTGTATTTTTCCTCTACTTAATTTTAAATATCCTTTTTGTTCTAGTTCCTTTAGTTTTCTACTTACAACCTCTCTTGCCGAATCTAATTCAAATGCTAAATCGTTATGAGTTAAATAAATATTTTTACTTTTTTTACTTATAAGTAACTTAACTAATCTATTTGTTAATGATTCATGTTTAATTTCTTCTTTTACATTTATTATTATTTTAAATTTGCTATATAAATCTTTATATATATACTGTAAAAATAAATAATCTTTTAATAAGTATTTATTAGCTATAGCAAATGGAATAACACATATTTTAGAATCTTGAAGTGCTTTTCCTACAATGTTTAATGGATTACAGTTCATAAAGCAACTCAGTGCTTCATGACATAATTGCCCTTTTTCAATATTGTAAAGATTAGTTTCATCACCCTTTTTATTTATCTTTTGAATTTTTATATTTCCACTTATAACAAATAAAAAGCCTATACATTCATCTTCAGGTGTTGTTAAGTATTCATCAGATAAAAGTTCTTTAAATATAGCTCTTTCTGTTATAATACCATTATTATTTTCATCTATTTGAGCTAAAATTGGATATGCTTCATAAAGCTGATTTATATAAAGTTGTGAGTTATTAATCATATCGTCTCTCCTATAAATAAAAAATTTATCTTATACAATATATTATGTATTTAATATGAATATATTTTGTGATTTAGTCACATAAAAGTATGTAATAAATTATTATGCTTTTGTATTAAGATAAGAATAAAGACAAATAATAAAATTTATAAAACATAATAAATTTAAAGGGTGTGTACAAATGAAAAATATATTTAATAGAAATATAAAAATTCCTCTATTAATATTAATTGGATTAATATTTATATTTATAGCAAGTTTTAGTTTATATACTGGGGCTATTTATGATGAGATGGATGTTTTTAATGAAGAGGGGAGCGAAGAAAGGATTAAAATTATTCCAAAGCCTATGAGTTATCAAAGTAAGGAAGGAAAATTTATATTAACTAAAGATAGTTCAATTTATATAAAAGGTAGCAATGATGAGGAAACTGAACAAATTAGATGGGTTGCAGAATTTATAAGAGAAAAGCTAAGCTCATCAACAGGGTTTGATTTAGAGATTATTACGAGTGATAAGCCAGTCGATGGGAGTATATATTTAACAACTATAAATTCAAGTGAAAATTTAGGATATGAAGGATACGAAATTGATACAACATCTAAAGGTGTTAAAATTATAGCATATAAGCCAGAAGGAATATCAAGAGGAGTTCAGACGTTAAGACAAATATTACCTCCAGAAATTGATAGTAATAAAGTTGTTGAGAATATTGAGTGGATAATACCAGCATCCTTAATTAAGGATAAACCAGAATATAGTTATAGAGGATTAATGATAGATGTTGCAAGACACTTTTTTACTGTTGATGAGATAAAAAGACAAATAGACTTAGCAGCTCAATATAAGATTAATATGGTTCATTTACATTTAAGTGACGACCAAGGATGGCGTTTAGAAATTAAAAAATATCCTGAATTAACACTTATAGGTGGAAGTACAGAGGTTGGTGGAGGACCAGGAGGATATTATACACAAGAACAGTTTAAAGATATAATAAATTTTGCAATGCAAAGATATGTAGAAATAGTTCCAGAGTTTGATATGCCAGGTCATACAAATGCAGCATTAGCTTCCTATGGATTTTTAAACCCAGATGGTAAGAGATCAGATTTATATACTGGAACTAATGTAGGCTTTAGTTCTTTTATGGCTCATAATGAAAAGACTTATGAGTTTATAGATGATATTTTTAGAGAAGTTTCTCAAATGTCTCCATCAAAATATCTTCAAATAGGTGGAGATGAAGCACTTAACACTAAAAAAGAAGATTATGATTATTTTGTTGGAAGAGTAGCTAAAATTGCACAAAAGTATGATAAGAAACCAATAGGTTGGGATCCAATAGATACCTCATCAGAAATAAGTTCTGATGTAATACTTCAAAATTGGAAAGATTCAAATGAAGAAGCTGTTAAAAAGAATATGAAAATACTTGTATCAATTTCAAGTAAAACTTATTTAGATATGAAGTATAATGAAGAAACACCTTATGGTCTTGATTGGGCAGGATATATTCCTGTAGATGTAGCTTATAAATGGGATCCAACGGATTATGCACCTAAAAAATTAGTTTTAGGATTAGAAGCACCTTTATGGACAGAAACAATTTCAACACAAGATCAAATGGATTATATGATATATCCAAGATTAATTGGATATGCTGAAATAGGATGGACACCTAAAGATAAAAGAAACTGGGAAGATTATAAAGCAAGGTTATCAGCCCAAGAGGATAGATTAATAAATGAAGGTGTAAATTATTATAAGTGGACAGAAGAATAGGAATTAAATTATAGTTGTAATAATTAAGGCTCTATATCATATTAAAAGTTTTTAATTTAATATGATATAGAGCCTTTTAATTATATAAGGTTTTTATTAATATACTTATAAAATTTATTTTAATAAAGCTTACTTATTATTTTTTATAGATTTTCTTCAATTTTTTCTAATTCATTATTATCTGTATCAACTTTATCATCATTAGTTTGACTAGTAATTTCAGAGTTTTTAGTATCAGAAGCTTTATTTAAATTATCATTTACTTCATTTGAAGTAGAAGTATCAGAAGTTTTATCTACATTAGTGTTTTCTTCGCTTGGAGAAGAAGGCTTAGTGCCAGTAGGTTTATTTACATTAGTATTACCTTCACTTGGAGAAGAAGGTTTAATGTCAGTAGGTTTATTCACGTTAGTATTACCTTCACTTGGAGAAGAAGGCTTAGTGTCAGTAGGTTTATTTACGTTAGTATTACCTTCACTTGGAGAAGAAGGCTTAGTGTCAGTAGGTTTATTTA
>NZ_CAJURG010000007.1:0-71353 GCF_910588715.1 uncultured Clostridium sp. | reverse complement strand
AATGTCAGTAGGTTTATTTACATTAGTATTATCTTCACTTGGAGAAGAAGGTTTAATGTCAGTAGGTTTATTCACATTAGTATTACCTTCATTTGGAGAAGAAGGTTTAATGTCAGTAGGTTTATTTACATTAGTATTATCTTCACTTGGAGAAGAAGGTTTAGTGTTATTAGGTTTATTTACATTAATATTACCTCCATTTGAAGTAGAAGGCTTAGTGTTAGATGGTTTATTTGTATTAGTGTTTCCTGTACTTGAAGAGGAAGGTTTATTAGCTATTGGTTTATTAGCATTATTATTTTTATTTGAAGTAGAAGTTTTACTAGAAGAGGTATTCTTAGTATTGTTTACTTCATAACTTTGATTTTCAAAATCAGTATTTGTAATTTCATCATCTTCTACAGGTGTAACTATTACCACAGAATTATTTTCAATTTCATCTTCTTGAATAGTTTCTTCTATAATATTATCATCTATTTCAATGTTTTCTTCTATAATAGTATCATCTATCTTTGCTAGTTTATTTTTTGTATTATTTTTTTCTAGTTCAATATTAGTGCTGTTAGATAATATTTCTTCAGTTATTGTATTATTAATAAAAGCCAGTCCTACACCAATACTACCAAGTAATACTGCACTAGATGCTACTATACAAACTTCTTTCTTTTGTTTTTTAATAAATTTTTTTATTTGTTTTATTAATTTTTCGATTTTTACTTTTAACATATTATTACCCCTATAACCTTATATTTTAATATTTTCAATTTTGCATACCGTTAATTATATTTACATAATTTGAAATTTATACCTAATGATAATTATATAGAGTAAATTTTTTTTATTGACTTGAAAATATTTATAATAGATAATATTATAAAGGAAACATTTTCTTATTATGTTAGTACTTTTAGGTTTTATAGCTTCGTTCCTTTTTATAGAGGGAGGAGGCTTTTTTATTATTAAGGAGGGCTAGTTTATGGAAGAAATTTTAGAAATTTTAGAAGAGAATAGTAGATATAGCGATGAACAAATAGCTGTAATGGCAGGAAAAACTGTAGAGGAAGTTAGAGAAGCTATTAGGGATTATGAAGAAAAGAGCATAATAGCTGGTTACACTACTCTTATAAATTGGGAAAATACGGGTAAGGAAACAGTAACTGCTCTTATTGAAGTTAAAATAACACCTCAAAGAGGAGAAGGCTTTGATAAGGTAGCAGAAAGAATATATAATTTTGATCAAGTTAAGGCATGTTATTTAATGTCTTCAGGGGGATTTGACCTTACTGTTATAGTAGAAGGAAAAACAATGAAGGAAGTTGCTATGTTTGTATCAGAAAAGTTAGCAATACAAGATAATGTAATTGGAACAGCAACTCACTTTGTACTAAAAAAATACAAAGATCATGGAACTATATTTAAAGAAAAGAAGGTTTCAAACAGGGAGGTAATATTTATATGATATTAGAAAATATGATAAGAAAAGAAGTTAGAGAAATGCCTCCTTCAGGTATAAGAAAATATTTTGATATAGTAAATGAAATGGAAGGGGTAATATCTTTAGGAGTTGGGGAACCCGATTTTGTTACTCCATGGAATGTTAGAGAAGCAGGGATATATTCATTAGAGCAAGGAGATACTCATTATTCTTCTAATGCTGGATTTATAGAATTAAGAGAAGAAATATCTAAATATTTATATAGAAAATTTGATTTAAAATATAATCCTAAAGATGAAATTTTAGTTACCGTTGGTGGAAGTGAAGGAATTGATATTGCATTAAGAGCATTAACAGGACCAGGAGATGAGGTAATTATTCCAGAACCAAGTTTTGTTGCATATAAAGGCTGTACAGCTTTTACTGGTGCAACAGCAAAGATTATAAATCTTAAAGCAGAAAATGACTTTAAATTAACTGCAGAAGAATTAAGAGAAGCAATTACAGAAAAAACAAAAGTTGTTATAATACCATTTCCTAATAATCCAACAGGTGCAATAATGACAAGAGAAGAGTTAGCTCCACTTGTTGAAGTATTAAAGAATAGAGATATAATTGTTATTTCAGATGAAATTTATGCAGAGTTATCTTATGATAAGCCACATGTATCAATAGCGAGTTTTCCAGAAATTAAAGATAAAACACTTGTTATAAATGGATTTTCAAAATCTTATGCTATGACAGGGTGGAGACTTGGGTATGTATGTGGACACTCGATACTTTTAGATGCTATGAAAAAAATTCATCAATATGCAATAATGTGTTCACCAACAACAGCACAATTTGCTGCTATTGAAGCTTTAAAAAGCGGTGATGAAAATGTTACTAAAATGGTTAAGGAATATAATAGAAGAAGAAGAGTTCTTGTTGATGGATTTAGAAAACTTGGTTTAGATTGCTTTGAGCCACTTGGAGCCTTTTATGTATTTCCTTGTATTAAATCCACAGGATTAACATCAGATGAATTCTGTGAAAAACTTTTATTAAAAGAAAGGGTATTAGCAGTGCCTGGAAATGCCTTTGGTGAATGTGGTGAAGGTTTTATAAGAGCGTGTTATGCATCATCTATGGAAAATATAATTGAGGCTTTAAAGAGAATTGAAAGATTTTTAGAAGAAGAAGTAAAATAAATTTATTATAAAAATATGATGATATATCAAAATTAATTTTGATATATCATTTTTATTTTGAGATATAAATTAATGGTTATGGTATAATTATTTATATCAAAATGAATGGAGAAGAGAAAAAATGGCTACTATAGTAGATGTTGCAAAGCTAGCAGGAGTTACTCCAACTACTGTATCACGTGTAATTAACAATAGAGGGTATATTAGTGAAAAAACTAGGAATAAAGTTAATGAAGCAATGAATCAATTAGGTTATCAACCAAATGAAATAGCACGTTCATTAACAAAGCAAAAAAGTAATACCATAGGTGTAATAGTTCCTCATATATCTCATCCATACTTTGCAAAATTAATAAGTAACTTAGAAAATGAATCAGCAAAAAAAGGATATAAGATAATTTTATGTAATAGCAGAGAAAAGGAAGAAAAGGAAAAAGAATATTTAGATGTATGTAAAAGTAATAGAGTAGCAGGAATAATATTATGTAGTGGTAATGTTGAAGCAAAAAAGATTAATACAGGTAATATTCCTGTAGTTTTATTAGAGAAAAATTTTGAAGAGGGTAAACTTGGAATCCAATGTGATAATTATCAAGGTGGAAGGCTTGCAACAGAGCATCTAATAAAATGTGGCTGTAAAAGATTATTACACTTTAGTGGAGTAATTGATGAAGATATGCCAGCAGATAATAGAGAAAAGGCATTTGTAGATGTGTGTAGTGAAAGTAACACCAAGTATTTTATTAGAAAATATGATATGAAAATATATAATGAAATGAATTACTATGATTATATAAAGGATACACTAAATGAGATAAAAAATGTTGATGGAATATTTGCTAGTAGTGATTTAATTGCTGCTCAAGTTATTCAAGTTTGTAATGAATTAAATATAAAAATTCCACAAGATATTAAATTAGTTGGGTTTGATGATGTTGAAATATCAAAGTTAACAACTCCAACAATAACAACTATACATCAGCCAATTAAGGAAATGGCAAGGTTAGCAGTTGAATTGATTGATGGTAAAAATAATAATAAAGAAGTAAAAGAGAAAACAATATTGCCTATAGAATTAATTATTAGAAATAGTACCATTAATAATTAAAGATAAAAAGATTAAATTATAAGTAAAGTTAAGTATATAAAAATAATTTTTTATATATTTAACTAGAGAAAAGTTTTATATAAATAAAAGGGAGTTGTATCTATATTGAATTAAAGTTTTCAATATGATACAGCTCCCTTTGTTCGTATATGCTAAAGTGTGTATAATGATGTATCTCCATCATTGTTTATATATTTAATTGTTGATTTGCTAGTGTTTAAATCAACATTTAAAGTGCAGTACTTGTCTTCGTTTTTCCAAGTTAATATAATTTCATCATCATTTGAAGTTTCAACTATAAATTCGCCATCAAATGCAGGATAATTATTTCTAAAGTCAATTAATTTAAGTAGTCTTTGAACTACGTCTTGATTGTAAGCTTTATCAATTTCTTCTAAAGTAAAGTTGTGCCTATTAATTTCACGACCTTCTCCAGTACGAGTAACATTTTCAACATCATTTTCTCCAGCTAGTAATCCAACATAATATACTTGTGGAATTCCAGGAGCAAAGAATTGAACTGCTCTAGCAGTTAAATAAGCATCATCATTACAACCTAAAACAGAGTAATAAGAGCATCTTATTTGGTGAACATCAAATCCATCAGGACTCTTATGAGCATCAGAGTGAACTAAACTTAAATTTGCTCCATGATCTAAACAATGATTAACAATTTTTCTAGCATCATTTGTTGATACTAAATCATCTAAATCAGGTTTTACAGGAATTCCATCATGGCAATCTAACATTGTAAATTGATTATGAGGTCTGTCTTTTAAGTATTCTGTAATTTGTGAGCTAGATTTATTAACTATTGTACTAAGAATCATATATGGAAGTATAAAATCATAAATATAGTTTCCGTATTTAGCCAATTTAAATTGAGTAGTATAATGAGCATGAACTTCTGGAAGTAAATCAATATTAAAAGATTTAGCTAAATCAGATACCCAATCTAAGAATTTATATATTTCAGGTTCAACAAAGAAACAACTAGTTCCAAGTTTTTTTATTACATATCCAACAGCATCAAGTCTTACAATTTTAACATTGTTTTTATAGAAGTTTTCAAAGAATTCTTTAAGTAAAGCTTTAACCTTTGGAGAATTTATATCAAGGTCTATTTGTTCTGATGGAGTTTCTTTACCAAAGGTTGTCCAAACAGATACATCTTCTCCTTTTATGTTAAAAGTTGAATATGGAATTTGTCTACGTAAGAACATTTTATTAATATCTTCTTGAACTGGTTTTCCATCACTCCAAATTTTATCTAAAGTTAAGAATAAATCAGCATATTTTGAGTCTTTTCCATTCTTTAAGAAGTCTTGGAAAAATACTGAGTTTTTAGAAATATGATTAACCATTAAGTCAAGAAGTACGTCATGCTTTTCGCCTATTTCACGAATATCGTCCCATGTTCCAAATTCAGGTTCTATTTCTAAATAAGTAAGAGGTGCAAATCCTCTGTCCCCTGATGATGGGAATGGTGGAAGTATGTGAATACCGCCTTTAAATGTATTTGGAAAGTATTTATTTAGTACATTATTTAATGTTTTTAAATTTCCTCCAAGTGAATCTGGATAAGTTATAAGTTGAACTTTATTTTTTACTGCCATTTTAATGTCTCCTCTTAATTAACTATATATTATAAAGTTTCTTTAATTCTTCTATAGAAGGTAAATTTGCAATAGCTCCTATATGCTTTAGTTTAAAGGCACTTGTTGCAAATCCAATATTTAGAGAGTCTTTTAATGAATAATTGCTAGTTATAGCTGTATAAAATCCTCCCCAAAAGGCATCTCCAGCTCCAGTTGTATCTATAACCTCAGTAGCTAAAGTTTTAAATTTAATAGTTTCATTTCCATCAGAAGCTATTGCTCCATCTTTTCCTAAAGTCATTATTACAAGTTTTGCTCCACAGTCAACGAATTTTTTTACTTGATTTTCTGGCGTATCAGCTCCAAAAAGTCTTTCAGCATCAACTTCAGAAGGTTTTATTATGTCTACTTTACTTATAAGATTTTTTATATATTCTATTCCATTATGTCCTTCTTCCCAGATCATCTCGTGATAGTTAGGGTCAAAGCCTATAATAACATCATTTTTTTTGGCTTCTTCAATAACTGTTTCAATCATTTTTCTTGATTTTGATTGAGAAATAGGCCAACAAGAAAAATGAACTATTTTACTATTTTTTAATGTTGAAGATATTTGAGGGTTAAATTCTAAGTTGTAATCTGCGCTACGATAGAAAATTGGTAGTGGAGTTTCCTTACTTTTAGTCACAAGAACCATACTTGTAGACTTATTAACTCTGCTAATTAATTCAGTATTTATATTATTATTTTTTAAGTGATTAATTAAAAAATCACCTAATCCGTCATTTCCTACACAGGAAGTTATAACAGGATTACCACCAAGCTTTTTTATATTCATTGTTATATTTGCTGGTGAGCCACCAAAGAATCTTGTATATTCATTGCAAGAAAAATTAGTATCATAATCATCAGAAATCATATCAACTAAAATTTCACCAATTGTAAATACATCATTTAATCTATTTTGAAATTTTATAGAATTGCTAAAATTAAACATTGTTACCTCCTAATGGTCTTCTATAAGTAGAGTATAAATTTAAAAATAAAATATGTCAAGCGATTGACATATTTTTTCTGACAAAATATTATTGGTAAAAGATTAACCTATGTATTAGAATAAAATTGTTATAAGATTTAAAATAATAAAGGGTTGTGAGGAGAAAATATTTATGAGAAAATATCCAAAAAAATATTTAGAGATATTAAAAAGTGAGATAAAGGAAATAGAGAATAATGGTGTAAAAATAATATTAAAACCAAGTCCAGGGGAAGAAAGGGAAGGACATTTAGATATATGCGAAAAGGAAATTATGGATGGTCATTGGGTAGGTCATTTAGATGAAAATTCAAATGAAGATGAAGAACAAAGAGAAGAGACATTTGAAGCAATAATTTCAAATATTAGAAAAAGTATGGGATTTGCAAATTATAATTTAAATACTGTAGAAATTTATACTAAGTTTGAGACTTTAACTGGAAGTGGAAATAATGTAGGGCTTTGGCGTTATTATCCAAGGAGTATAGAAGACAAATGTAATAAGAAAGCTTTAATATTTTTCCATGGCGGAGGATGGATAGGTGGTACTACATATGTAGTAGAAAATTTTTGTAAGTTAATTGCAGAAAGAGCTAATTGTGTAGTATTTAATGTTGATTATTCATTAGCACCAGAAAAGCAATATCCAAATGGATTAAATGATAATTTTTATGCTGTAAAGCATATCTATGATAATGCTGAAATGTATGGGATAAATAAGACAAAGATATCTGTTGCAGGGGATAGTGCTGGGGGAAACTATGCAGCAGTAGTATCATTAAGGGCAAGAGATGAAAATATTCCAATGATAGCAATGCAAGTATTGATTTATCCAGCAGTAGCATTAGGAAATGCAAAGGTTTTAGGATATGAATGGAAAGAGGAAATAATTAAAATAGCTCCAGAATTAGAAGATAAACTTAGAGGATTTACTTATCTAGGTAAGCCTAGTACAGATAAAGATGAACCAATGTTAAAAGCATATTTACCAGATTTTGATTTAGTAAATGATCCATATGTTAGTCCAATTCTTGCAAAATCTCATAAAAATTTACCAAAGACTATATTAGTTGGAGCAGAATTTGATGGACTTAGAATTCAAACTGAATTTTATGCAAAGCAACTTCAAGATGCTGATGTTGATATAACTTGCTATAGGTATAAAGGGATGATTCATGCTTTTATAGATAAATTAGGATTTGTACCACAAGCAGAAGACTTAGCCGACGTGATTTCTGATGCAATTAAAAAATTATAGAAAATATATATTTAATTAGAAGATCTAGTTATTAAAATTAAAAAATTAAGGCTATATCAATTTGAATTAACCTCAAACTGATATAGCCTTTTAGTTTTCTTTATTATGTTACATATGAAGATTGAAGAAAGAATTGAGTATTTTTATAATTATAAACTAATTTTGAAACATTAAAAGATACACCAGATGGTAAGTATATTTGCTCTAAAACAACCATTGCTGGATCACCAGTTTCTAAGTTTAATATATTAGCAAGGTTATCATCCAATTTTTCTAAATGTATATATCTATCGGAAAAACCAGGTTTTAAATTTAGAGCTGTTTTCAAATATTCAAAAATAGAGCCTTTTGCTATTTCTTTAGTAAGGTATGGAACAATGCTTTTTTTATAGTAGGCTTCTTCATAACACATTATTTCGTTATTTATGTATCTTATTCTTTTAACAACATAAGCTTCATCATTAACATTACATTCTATTAACTGTGCAATTTCTTCATCAGCACGTATAAGATCAAATTCTAAAACTTTTGATGTTATATCAAACTCTTTTAATGAGTTAGTAAATCCTTGAGTTACATTTAAATCTATATAACCATCACGATTTCTTCTTCTAACAAAGATACCACTTCCTTGAAGTTGATATACAAGCCCCTTAGATACTAAGGATTCTATGGCTTTAACAATAGTGCTTTTGCTTACTTTATATTCAGAAGCAAGAGCCTCTACTGTGGGTAATTTAGTTCCTTGTGAAAGGTCATTACTATAAATATTATTTTCTATTTCATTTGCAATTATTTGATATTTTAGCATTTTTACTCCCTTTATTATGTTAAATATTTATAGGTAAAGTATAGCATAAATGAGCTATGAAATAAATTGAAGAAAATGTTTTCGAAAAAAGTTGACAAATTGTACTGGTATAATTATAATATAATCATACAATTAAATTATAACATTATAAAATGTTTAGTGGGAGGGAAATGTATGTCAAGTTCTGTAAGAAATTATGAAAAGTTAGCAGTAGATATAATAAAAGCTGTTGGCGGAAAGCAAAATATTATAAAGGCATCAAGATGTGCAACAAGGCTTAGATTAGTTTTAAAAGAAACAACTAATGAAGCAAAAGAAAACGTTTCGGCACTTACTGGAGTAATAACAGTTGTTGAAAATTCTGGACAATTTCAAGTTGTTATAGGGACTCATGTGGGAAAGGTTTTTGATAAAGTTGCTAGTGAACTTAATTTAGACAGTACTTCTTTAGAAGAAGAACCTAAGACAAGTATTTTAAGTAAAGTAATTGCAACAATGTCAGCAGTATTTGCACCATTTATATATATATTAGCAGCAGCTGGAATATTACAAGGATGTTTAATATTAATTAATATGTTTAATTCATCATTCTCAAGCACAGGGACTTATGAAGTTTTAAGTTTTATGTCTTGGGCACCATTTACATTCTTACCAATATTCATAGCAATTACAGCATCTAAACATTTTAAATGTAATATGTTTATTGCAGTAGCATGTTGTGCGGCTTTAGTAAGTCCAACTTGGGCAGAAATAGCATCAAGAATAGCAAGTGGAGCAAGTATTAAGTTTTTAGGTATTAGTCTAGCTGAAACAACTTACACATCATCAGTTTTACCACCATTATTTTTAGTATGGATATTATCTTATGTTGAAAGATTTGTAGATAAAAAGTTACCAGAAGTGATCAAAGCTTTATTTACACCATTTATATGTATGGTTGTTATGGTTCCACTTACTATATTAGCTATAGGACCATTATCAGATTCAGTAGCTACAGGAATAGCAAATGCATATAATGCTTTATATAATTTTGCACCACCAGTTGCAGCAGCTGTTATTGGAGGGCTATGGCAAATTGTAGTTATATTTGGAGTTCACTGGGGAGTTACACCAATGTGTTTAGCTAATTATGATTTATATGGTATGGACACATTCCAAGCGTTCCAAACAATGGCAGTTGTAGCTCAAGCAGGAGCAGTTTTTGGGGTATTTATAAAAGCAAGAAACAAAAAAACTAAGAATATAGCTTTATCAGCAGGGGTTACAGGTATATTTGGTATAACTGAACCAGCGATATATGGTGTAAACTTAAAGTTTAAGAAACCGTTTATATGTGGATGTATTGCAGGAGCAATTGGAGCAGTAGTTGGATCATTCTTTAATATAGCTTATTATGCATATGCAGGTCTTCCTGGACTTTTAACGGTTGTAAATGCTATAACACCAGACACTCAAAATCTATTATAGGTATGTTATTAGGAGCTGTTATATCATTTATTGGAGCAATTGTACTTGTTCAAATAATTGATATTGGAGAAAAGGAAACAAGCAAAAAAGAAGATAAAATAGTAAAAGTTAAAAATGAAGAGCCTGCTTTAAGCATGGAAGTTGAAGAAATAAAAAGTCCTATATCTGGAAGAGTAATAGAACTAGAAAAAGTTAATGATCCAGTTTTTTCTTCAGGAGCAATGGGAAAAGGTATAGCAATTGAACCAACTGATAATAAAATATATGCACCATTTAATGGTACAATAGAATTTATTGCAGATACTAAACATGCAATTGGATTGCTTTCAGAAGATGGTGTTGAATTATTAATACATGTTGGGATGGATACTGTAAAAATGCAAGGAAGAGGATTTGACATTAAAACATCAGTAAGTTCTAAAGTTAAATCAGGTGATTTATTATTAGAATTTGATAGAAGCGCAATAGAAAAAGAAGGTTATCCTTTAGTTACTCCAGTTGTAATAACAAATGCTGATAATTATGAAGATAAGAAATTATGTATAAATGAAGAAGTTAAAAATGGAAAAGCAATAATTAATTTAAAAAAATTAGGTATAACACAGTAGAAAATAAAAAAATCTATTAGGTAAAGGAGAATAATTATGAATAAGTTACCAAATGACTTTTTATGGGGAGGAGCTTTTGCAGCTCATCAATTTGAAGGTGGATGGAATGCTGGTGGAAAAGGACCAAGTGTTGTTGATGTAATGACAGCTGGTGCTCATGGAGTTCCAAGAGTAATAACAGATACAATAATGGAAAATACTTTTTATCCTAACCATGAAGCTATAGATTTTTATGGAAGATATAAAGAGGATATAAAATTACTTGCAGGAATGGGACTTAAATGTTTAAGAACATCAATAGCATGGACAAGAATATTTCCAAAGGGAGATGAAGAAAAACCAAATGAAGAGGGATTAAAATTCTATGATAATGTATTTGATGAATTATTAAAATATGGAATAGAACCAGTTATAACTTTATCTCATTTTGAGTTACCATTACATTTAGCAAGAGAATATGGTGGATTTAGAAATAGAAAGCTTGTAGACTTTTTTGAAAGATTTGCAGAAGTTTGTTTTGAAAGATATAAAAATAAAGTTAAGTATTGGATGACTTTTAATGAAATAAATAACCAAATGGATACAAATAATCCTTTATTTTTATGGACAAATTCTGGTGTAACTTTAACTGAAGGTGAAGATCCAAGAGAAGTTTTATATAGAGTAGCTCATAATGAATTATTAGCTAGTGCAAAGGCAGTTATCAAAGGAAAAGAAATCAATCCAGAATTTAAAATTGGATGTATGATATCACATGTTCCTATATATCCATATTCTTGTAATCCAGAAGATATAATGGCAGCAGAAGAAGCAATGCGTGAAAGATTCTTTTTCCCAGATGTACATGTACGTGGACATTATCCAAGATATGCTTTAAAGGAATTTGAAAGAAAGGGATATGATATTGGAATTGAAGATGGGGATTTAGAAATTCTTAAAAAGGGAACTGTGGACTATATTGGATTTAGTTATTATATGTCAAATGCAGTTAAGGCGGGAATATGCAATGATGGAGAAGTTTCTGTTAATGGGTCATTAAAAAATTCTATTGAAAATCCATATATAAAGTCTAGTGATTGGGGATGGCCAATAGACCCAGTTGGGTTAAGATACACTTTAAATATTCTTTATAATAGATATGAATTACCTTTATTTATTGTTGAAAATGGCTTTGGAGCTCATGATAAGGTTGAAGAAAATGAAAAAATACATGACTTATATCGCATAGAATATTTAGCTAAGCATATTGAAGAAATGGAAAAAGCAGTTAACTATGATGGTGTAGAGTTAATGGGATATACTCCATGGGGAATAATAGATTTAGTATCTTTTACTACTGGAGAAATGAAAAAAAGATATGGAATGATTTATGTTGATCGCGACAATGAAGGTAATGGTAGTATGAAGAGATTATGCAAGGATTCATATTACTGGTATAAGAATGTTATTGAATCAAACGGATTAAAAATTAAATAGTATAAATAAAAGTAATAAGAAGCTGTATAATGTTGAGTTTTTTAATTCAATATTATATAGCTCTTTTTATTATACAAAATTTTTATTGATAAGCTTGTATAAAAAATTAATTTGATACAGAATCTTTAATTTATTTAGTGTTTCAAGATTACTAATTTATTTTTCTATAAAATGACTTAAATATAAAAATAAAAAAATATATTGACCTAAAGTTAACTTTACCATGTAAGATTAATTTAATAGTATAATTCAATAATATGGAAATTTGTTTTTAAAATTATAAAATTAATATTTAGATAATAATATTTTAAGGAGGTGAATCTATAATTGTCATATACAATTAAACAAGTTTCAGATATGATGGGTATTTCAGTATCAACATTACGTTATTATGATAAAGAAGGTTTATTACCATTTATTGAAAGAAAAGAAAATGGAAGTCGTGTTTTTAAAGATGAAGATTTAAAATCATTAGAAATAATACTTTGTATGAAGTCTTCAGGAGCACCAATAAAAGATATTAAGAGATATATGGATATGTGTTTAGAAGGAGATAGTACATTAAAAGATAGGCTAGAGATATTTCTTAATAGAAGAGAAGTAGTTAAGGAGCAAATGAAAGAGTTGAATAAAATAATGAGTGTATTAGAATATAAAATTAATTATTATGAAAAAGCTATTCAGTATGGAACTGAAGAAATTCATAAAAAGAAAATATGATTTAAAAGTAATATTAAAAGGAGATAAGCAAAATATGAAACTTGAAGAGTTTTTAAAATATATGAATAGTGGGCTAAAGATAGAGGGTAATTCAGAAGTTCATAAATATATGCATAAACTAAGTCAGAAAGCAATTAAAATTATCTGTGAATTGAATTCAACTTATCATGAGCCACAGGAAATTTGTAGGCTATTTTCTAAATTAATTGGTCGTAATGTAGATTCGAGTTTTAGGATGTTCCCTCCTTTTTATTCAGACTGTGGAAAGAATATCATTGTAGGAAAAAATGTATTTATTAATTCGGGTTGTAGCTTTCAAGACCAAGGAGGAATTCGCATAGGAAATGGTACATTAATAGGACATAATGTTGTAATTACAACAATTAATCATGATTTTAATCCTAAAAATAGAGCTAGTATGAAGCCTTCTCCTGTAATTATTGGTGATAATGTTTGGATTGGAGCATGTGTAACAATTGTTCCAGGAGTAACAATTGGTGATAATGCTATTATTGCTGCAGGGGCAGTAGTTACTAAAAATGTTGAACCTAATACTGTTGTTGGAGGAGTTCCAGCAAAATTTATTAAAAATATTGATGTAATCTAAAATAAATTAGTTAAAAAAGAATAAATATATTATATTTTAAATTAATAATTATTTTAAAAATATTAGGAGGTAATTTATGTTATTTGATTTTATGTATTATAATCCAACTAGGATACATTTTGGAAAAGATTCTTTAAGTAGCTTAAAAGAAGAAATTGAAAATTTTGGAGAAACTATACTTTTATTATATGGAAAAAACTCTATAAAGAAAATTGGGTTATATGATAAAGTAATTAAAATTTTAAAGGATAATGGAAAAAAAGTTATAGAACTTTCTGGAGTTATGGCAAATCCTACTTACGAAAAAGTGTTAGAGGGTGGAAAACTTGTACGTGATAATAATGTTGATCTTATTTTAGGAGTTGGTGGAGGTTCTGTAATAGATTGTGCTAAAGCTATTTCGGTTTCTGCTTATTGTGAAGGTGATGCATTTAAAAGATATTGGTTAAATTTTGAACCAATTAATAATAAAATTATTCCTGTTGGAGCTGTTTTAACAATGGTTGGCACAGGATCAGAGATGAATGGTGGTTCTGTTATAACAAATGAAGAGTTAAAAATTAAAACAGGAAGAGTTTATTCAGCAGAAGTATATCCAAAGTTTTCTATATTGAATCCAGAATATACTTTTTCAGTTCCGAAATATCAAATGGTTAGTGGAATTTTTGATATAATGTCTCACTTAATGGAACAATATTTTTCAGGTGAAGATAATAATACAACAGATTACGTTATTGAGGGACTTTTACGCTCTGTAATTGATAATGCAAGAGTTGCAATTAAAAATCCAATGGACTATGAAGCAAGAAGTAACTTGATGTGGAGTGCTACACTTGCATTAAACACAATATCAGGTTTATCAAAAGAACAAGATTGGGAGGTTCATATGATTGAACATCAATTAGGTGCGTATACTGATTGTGCTCATGGTATGGGATTAGCTGCAATTTCTATTCCGTATTATAATTATATTTACTCTTATGGATTAGATAAGTTTGTAAAATTTGCAAAGAATATTTGGGATGTATCTGAAGAAGGAAAAACAAAAGAGGAAGTTGCAAAAGAAGGTATTTGTTGTTTAGAAGATTTTATTAAAGAATGTGGAATGGTTACATCTATTAAAGAACTTGGAGCTACTAAAGAAATGTTGCCTCTTATTGCAAATTCTACAGTATTAGGGGGAGGATATAAGAAACTTAATGCTGAGGATATTTTAAAAATTTTAGAAAAGTGTTATTAAAATAAATATAAGGCTGCAATACTAAATATTAGTATTGCAGCTATTTATATTTTTTATATAATTAAATTTAAAAAATATGTTATATTTTAAATTTAATTAATTATTATTAAAAAAATAAATTTTTTAAATAGTTTTAAAGAGTGTATAAAACGTTTACAAAAACGTGATAAAGTGATAAAATTATATTATCCTAATGAAGGAAAAAGTTTTGAGAATTAATTATTTAATTTAATGGTAAATTTATGGGAGGGAAAATTTTATGAAGATATTTATAGACACAGCGAATATTGAACAAATTAAAAAGGCAAATGATATGGGGTTAATTGATGGAGTTACAACAAATCCATCATTAGTTTCAAGAGAAAATAAAACAATGGCAGAAATAATTCCGGAAATTTGTAATATAATAGATGGACCAGTAAGTGCAGAAGTAATGAGCTTAGATACTGAAGGTATGATCAAAGAAGGAAGAGAGTTAGCAAAAATAAGTCCTAATATAGTTATTAAAATACCAATGACATTAGAAGGATTAGGTGCAGTTAGAGTTTTATCTAAGGAAGGAATAAAAACTAATGTTACTTTAATATTTAGTGTTCAACAAGGAGTTTTAGCAGCTAAGGCAGGAGCAACTTATATTAGTCCATTTGTTGGAAGATTAGATGATATTGGATTAGAGGGAATGGACTTAATAAGAAATTTAATTATAGCGAAGAAAAACTATGGTTTTAGAACAGAAATAATAGCCGCAAGTATTAGAACACAAGAGCATATTCTTAAATGCATATTAGCTGGTGTAGATATTGCAACAATACCGTATTCACAAATTGAAGAAATGTCCAAGCATCAATTAACTACTGCTGGAATTGAAAAATTTATAAGTGATTATAGTAAAGTTAATAAATAGAGACTATAAATAAACTTGTTATTTTTTCATAAGGTTTTCTTTCTTAGATAAAGCGTATAAGGTATTATTTATGTATACTTTTATTTTTAAAGAGAATAATATCAATATTAATTAAATTTAACTAAGGAGAAGAAAAATGAAAAACAAAAGAATATTGGTATTAACATTAGTATTTTTGTTAGTATGTAGTTTAAATGTTTTTGCAAGTAGGAGACCAGAACATAATATGATTTTTATGGGAGAAGTTGAAGAGGTTCAAAAAAATGAAGAGGATAATACTTTAAATATAAAGGTTAAGGGATATGTTAAGGGTTTTAATATAAGTAGTCAGGAATTAATAGCAATTGTGAATCATGAAACATTAATACTTCCAAATGAATGTCCAAAGGAAGGGGAAGAAATAGAAATTAAAAAAGTTGATCCTAAGACATTTGAAGCAGAAAAGGGTGATGTTATCTTTCTTGTTTTAAGTGAAGCTATGACAAAGTCAATTCCACCACAAGTATCAGCTAAAGCAATTCAAATAGCAGATAAAAAATAAGTAACATATATAAGGGTATTTACATAATATAATTATATATGTAATAGTTATTTTATCTTGTGTATAAAAAGTAATAAGTTAATTAATGTAATAAAACTACTGTGATTTAGGCAGTAGATAAAAGTATTTTAATTAAGTATATCCTACCTTATTGAGTAATTGTAATATATAAAATAAAAAAATAGCTCTGGCTTTAAAAATCCAGAGCTATTTTTTTATTTTATACCTAATTTATTTTTTGCATCATTAACTAAATTTTTTAAGTCTATTCTAGCATCATGAGCTTTTAATGTTAAGTTTCTTAGACCATTAACCACTTCATCTTTTGATAAAGTTGCATAGTCTTTAGTTTTTTCAGCAAAACTTCCATTATAATCATCAACTGCAATAATAGCCTTATCAGTAGCTGTTATTACATCTTGATTATATTTATCAACTTCAGCATTTCCCTTTACAACATTATTTTCTAGATCGCTTTTAAATGCTTCTAAGTTTGTTTTTAATTGACTATAAGAATCAGTATATCCAGTTACAAATTCATAATATTCATCATCATATGTAAAATCATCTACATAAATATCATATGTTGTATCAAGAGAAGAGTTACTAAAATAATGATTGTATCTTTCTGTTAAGTAATCAAAATATTCTTGATTAGTAAGTGGATTTTTAGTAGTAGAATCATTAGATTTATTATCACCACATCCAACTAATCCAAATAGTAATAAAGATAGTAGCAACAAAGATATTAATTTAAATCTTTTTTTCATTTTAAGCATCTCCTTAAGCATTTTATATTTATAGTTTGCTTAGGATAAATATTTGTATTCCTTAGATTTTATTAAATAAAGAAGTTAATAAATAAAATTTTTTCCATAAATTAAAATAATATCTAATATTAATATATTGATTTCAGTATAAGCTATTATATTTATTTTTTTGTTTGATAATCAATCATATATTTTATTATGTTGTTTTTTTATAGTAAAATAAGAATTATAATTGAAAAAGGGGTAAGAATTATTATAAAAAATAAATAAAATTTTATCTTTATTTATTTCTATTTTTGAATGTTTTATTAACTAATGTGGTACAAGCTGAAGTTTTAAATATATTTAATAAAAGCTTAACAGAAACCTATTTAGAAATAAATGATAGAGATTATGAAAGTTTAATAATTAGTAATGAATTAGAAGTAAATTTAAAGAATGAAAAAGATGGACATAGAGATATAATAACTATTCCATTTACTAATAATTCTAATTACCATGAAATAATAGAATCGTTTAGTAGTAGTGATTATACTATCGAAAGTTTTAATGTAAAAAGTGTTGAAACTTATGTTGAATCTAAAATTGTTGGAGCTTTATTTGATATAGGATCTTTAGTTATATCAATATCTGAATTTAATGCTAACTCTAGTTTATGGAATGCAATAGGGGTTGTTTTTGATGCTGGTGCTGTTGTATTACCAGGTGTTCCAGCAGTTAATGGTGCGTTATCAGCAATTAAAGGAAGTTCTAAATTACAAGATGCCCTTACTTGGGGTAATAGAACTGCAAAAAAAGCAGGAATAACAAGATATTCATCAATGCCTGCACGAACTGGATATGGAAGATACCATATTATAGAAAAAAGATTAAAAGGTGCTTTTAAAGGGCAAGTGATAGCAATATGTTTTCTATTTTAATAAAAACTGAAGATCATAGAAAAATAACTGCTATGTCTAGAAAATATTTACCTTATGGTCACGTTTATAATGAACAACAAGTAAGAAATGGTATGAGAAAAACCTACCAGGAATTATATGATCAAACTGGGGATAAATTATACTTATTTTTAAAAGAGTTCGTATCAGTAGCTAGACCATATTAATTTAAAATACTTACGGGAGCTAGTGAATAAAATTGAAATGTAAAATATATTATGAAATAATATTAGATACTATAGAGGATTCTATTTTGAAAGAGCTGCAAGATTATATGATAAAATTAAAAATTTTGCCTGATTATTATAATTTAGTTAAGATTAAATATGATTATGATTTTTATGATGAAGAAACTAAAGAATATATAAGGTATAGCTCTAATCCCTCAACTGAATTTTTTGATTATAATTCTATTGAACATAAAAAAATATTAAAATTTTTTAATGAGAAGGGATTAATTTTAAATTATAATATTATAAAAGGTGATTATGAAATTATTGAATACAGTAAAAATGATTATATTAATTGTGAGTATTTTAAACTAATTCTTAATTTTTATCAAAGTAGTATTTCGGAAAAATGTATAAATGAAAATAATAAAAAAATTAACCCTATAAATTTAACAGAAAACTTTATTATTTTCGATAATAAAGAAAATTTAGTTTGTAATAAAAATATTGTAAATAAGGTACAGTTTCAAGAATACAATACTGGATATGCCAATTTATATTTTATTAATAAATCTTTAGGAGAGTTTTTTGAAGATAATAATTTTACTGGTTTTAAATTGCTTCCTGTAAAGAAGATTAATACTGATGAAATAATATTTTATCAATTAAAGGTAACAAATATAATTGAACAACCTAAAATAAAAACTGAAATTTCATCATTATTTTCGAATGAAGGTGTATTTTATCCAAGTGAAAAATCACCACTTTGTAATTACTTTAAAAAAGATAGTGATGTTTGTATTTATAGTGATGAATATATATTAAATAATTTTAAAGATTTTAATTTATCTTATATGGCATTTAAGGATTCAGATAAATTTTTTGTTAGGCCAGAGATAACAGTTAGTAGAAGAGTTATGTTACTTTTAAAGCAACATAAAAGTAAATTTGCTATGATACCAATTTATTCAGATAAAAATATAGATATTAATAAATTTATTATTAATAAAGAAGTAAAAGAGTTAATAAATTATAATATAAATAATTAAATAGATTATTGAAAGTATTTGACAACTAATATATAAATTAATCTATTGGTTAACTTAAAAGAATATAGTAAAATTATAAGGGTATATTGCTGTATTTTTATTTTGATTAAGGCTAAATGTTCAAAATGAATATTTAGCCTTTTAAATTATTTATAAAACTCTAAAGTCTATGAGTTTAACATCAGAAGAAATAAAACCATCTTTTACAGGTTCTTTATTCATCAAATCTGTAGAAAGATATTTTTTATTATCATCAGCAAATATTGTTATTGCTCCAGAAACTGACTTATTAATTTCTAATGCTTTAATAGCTCCTATAAAATTAGCACCAGAAGAAATTCCAACTCCAAGGCCAAATTCTTTAGATAGCATTTGTGCCATAATTATAGCATCACCATCATCAACGGATAGAACTTCATCTAATTGAGTTAAATCAACTATTTCTGGAACAAACTCATCAGAAATTCCTTGAATTCTATGACATCCAGTATGACTTCCTGTTGAAAGTGTTGGAGAAGATGCAGGCTCTATAGGATATGCTTTAAAATGACGATTTTTTTCTTTAAAATATTTAAATATACCCATTACTGTTCCACCAGTACCAACTCCAGCAACAAAAATAGACGGTGATAAATGATGTTTTCTTAATGTAGAGTATATTTCTGGTGCAGTAGAATTATAATGTGCATTTATGTTATCTTCATTTGAAAATTGTCTAGGTAAAAATATGTTAGAACAATTAGCCTTGCATTGTTCAGTTAAAGATATGCATTTTAAAAATCCTCCATCTTCTTTTGAAACTAAGTGCAGTTTAGCATTATAGCTTTCTAATAATTTTTTTCTTTCAGAGCTCATCCAATCTGGCATGTATATATGAACATCATGTCCTAAATATGAAGCTACTGCTGCAAAGGATATTCCAGTATTTCCGCTAGTAGCTTCTAAAATTAAATCATCTTCATTAATTTCTTTGTTCATGTAAGCTTGTTTTAGCATATATACAGCTATTCTATCTTTAACACTTCCGGTTAAATTGTAATACTCAAGTTTAGAATAAATTTTCATTTTTTTATCTTTATATTTTAATGAAATTTCAATTAAAGGAGTATTACCAATTAATTTTTCTAAATGGTTGAATTTATTAAATATATCTTTCATAAAAATTGTCACTCCTAAAAAGTTATTTATGTTAGTATATGAGAAAAAATTAATGCATAGTATTTTTTATAGTACGGATTGTTTAAAATTAAAAATTAGATTTTAATATAATAATTTAATAGTTGATTTTTAGCATGAAAATATAGAATTAAAAGGGGCGCTTGATATGAAGAAAAATTGGGGCTTGTATGACAGTAGCTTTGAACATGATGCATGTGGAATAGGTGCTGTAGTAAATATTAAGGGGAAAAAATCTAATAAAGTAATAAGTGATGCTTTAGATATTTTAGAAAATTTAAAGCACAGAGGTGGAACTGGAGCAGATGAAAATACTGGTGATGGAGCTGGTATTTTAATTCAAATACCACATAAATTTTTTAGTAAGGTATGTAAAGAATATAATGTTAATTTGCCTGAAAGTGGAGAATATGCAGTAGGATCATTTTTTCTTCCAAGGGAAGAGAAAAAGAGAGAAATTGCATTAAATATAATAAATAAGGTTTTAAGTGATAAAAATTATAAAGTAATTTTATCAAGAGAGGTACCAGTTGATTGCAGTTCTCTTGGAAAGAGTGTATTAGACTCTATGCCTAATATTATTCAAATTATATTAGAAAAACCAAATAACATAAAAGACTCAATGAATTTTGAAAGAGATTTATATATATTAAGAAGAAATATTGAAAAAGCTTTTAATGAGGAAAGGAAATTAAGTAGTTGTAGCAATTACGTAGTATCTCTTTCTTCAAGAACAATAGTTTATAAGGGAATGCTTTTATCAACTCAAGTAAGAAAATTTTATAATGATTTATTAGATAAGGATATTGAGTCAGCTATAGCATTAGTTCATTCAAGATATTCAACAAATACTTTTCCAAGCTGGGAAAGAGCACATCCTAATAGAATGATAGTTCACAATGGTGAAATAAATACTTTAAGGGGAAATGTTAATAAGATTTATTCAAGAGAAGCTTCTATTACATCAGAAGTATTTGGAGATAAGCTTTCAGAGATATTACCTATAATAAATAAAGAAGGTTCAGATTCTGCAACACTTGATAACGTATTAGAATTTTTATATATGGGTGGAAGAGATTTAGCTAGGTCAGTATTAATGCTGATACCAGAACCATGGGAAAAGGCTAAAAATATAGATGAAGATAAGAAGGCTTTTTATAAATATAATTCAACATTAATGGAGCCATGGGATGGTCCTGCATCTATAGTATTTACAGATGGAGAAAAGGTAGGGGCTGTATTAGATAGAAATGGATTAAGGCCATCTAGATATTATATAACAGATGATGGATATTTGTATCTTTCATCAGAAACAGGAGCAGTATATATAGATGAAAAAAAGGTTATAAAAAAGGATAGATTAAAACCAGGAAAAGTTTTATTAGTTGATACTGTTAAGGGAGAGCTTATTCAAGATGAAGAAATTAAGAAAAAATATATTTTAGAAAAGCCCTATAAAGAATGGCTAGATAATAAGTTAACATTACTTAAAAATATAAACATAAATAATTATGAACAAGATTTTATGGGTAAAGAAGAGATAAAAACTTTCCAAAAAGTTTTTGGATATGGATATGAGGATTTAAAAACTAATATATATGAAATGGCTCAAAATAAGAGTGAACCAATAGCCGCTATGGGTATTGATACTCCACTTGCAGTATTATCCTTAAAGGAGCAACCATTATTTAATTACTTTAAGCAATTATTTGCACAAGTAACAAATCCGCCAATAGATGCAATAAGAGAAGAGATTGTAACATCAACTAATGTTTATTTAGGGTCTAAGGGAAATATATTAGAAGATTCACCTGAAGGTTTAAGACAAATAGAAATTTTAAATCCAATTATTAGCGATAAAGATTTAGTTAAAATAAAATCATTAGATGGAAATGGTTATAATATTAAAACATTAGATATTACATTTGATAAAACTAAAAAGAATAGTTTAGAAATATCATTAAAGTATTTGTGTAGGGAAGCACTTCAACTTATTAATGAAGGAGCAAATGTAATAGTATTAAGTGATAGATTTATTGATGAATCAAATGTACCAATTCCTTCATTATTAGCTGTTTCTACAATGAATAATTATTTAATTAAAAAAGGTGTTAGAAGTTTGGCAGATATTATTATAGAAACAGGAGAAGCTAGAGAAGTCCATCATTTTGCAACACTTTTAGGATATGGTGCTACGGCTGTTAATCCTTATTTAGCTTATCAATGTATACATGAATTAGTTGAAGATGAAATTATTAGTATTCCATATGAAGAAGCAATAAATAATTATGATAAAGCTGTTGTTAAAGGAATAACCAAGATACTTTCTAAGATGGGTATTTCATCTATTAGATCATATCAAGGAGCTCAAATATTTGAAGCTTTGGGAATAGATAAAGGTGTGATAGATAAGTATTTTACAAATACTGTTAGTAGAATTGGTGGATTAACTTTAAGTGATATAGAAAAAGAAGCATTATCTAAGCATGAAATGGCTTTTAATAAGAGGTATAAACAGCTTAATTTTGATTTAGATAATTTTGGAAGAGATAAATTAAGAAGTGCAGGAGAAAAGCATTTATATAATCCAAAAACTATTTATATGTTACAACAAGCAACTAAAACAGGGGACTATAAAAAGTTTAAAGAATATTCTAACTTAATAAATAAAGAAGAAGGTTTAACTTTAAGGGGATTGTTAGATTTTGAGTTTGAATTAAATCCTATTTCATTAGATGAGGTAGAGCCTGTATCTTCCATTGTTAAAAGATTTAAAACAGGGGCAATGTCATATGGTTCAATTTCAAAAGAAGCTCATGAAACACTTGCTATAGCAATGAATAGATTAGGAGGAAAATCTAATACAGGAGAAGGTGGGGAGGACAAAGAAAGGTGGATTCCACTTGCAAATGGTGATTCAAAGAGATCTAAAATTAAGCAAATTGCTTCAGGTAGATTTGGTGTTACATCAGAATATTTGGTTAATGCAGATGAATTACAAATAAAGATGGCTCAAGGTGCAAAGCCAGGAGAAGGTGGACAGCTTCCAGCATCAAAAGTATATCCTTGGATTGCAAAAACTAGACATTCAACTCCAGCAGTTGGTCTTATTTCACCACCACCACATCATGATATTTATTCAATAGAAGATTTAGCACAACTTATATATGATTTAAAAAATTCTAATATATATGCTGATGTTTCTGTAAAATTAGTTTCAGAAGCAGGAGTTGGAACAGTTGCAGCTGGTGTTTCTAAGGCTGGTGCTGATGTAATATTAGTATCAGGTTATGATGGGGGAACAGGGGCATCTCCTAAAACTTCTATTCAACATGCAGGTATTCCATGGGAACTAGGTCTTGCAGAAGTACAACAAACTCTTGTTATGAATAATTTAAGGGATAGGGTTAGGATTGAAACTGATGGTAAACTTATGACAGGAAGAGATGTTGCAATAGCAGCATTACTTGGAGCAGAAGAGTTTGGATTTGCAACTGCACCACTTGTAAGTTTAGGTTGTGTAATTATGAGGGTATGTAATTTAGATACTTGTCCAGTTGGAATTGCAACTCAAAATGAAAAGCTAAGAAAAAACTTTACGGGTAAGCCAGAATATGTAGTTAATTTTATGGAATTTATTGCAGAAGAGTTAAGAGAATACATGGCTAAGCTTGGATTTAGGACTATTGATGAAATGGTTGGTAGAGTAGATAAGTTAAAGAAAAAAGATAATATTAATAATTGGAAGGCTAATAAAGTAGATTTATCTTTGGTTTTAGATAAATCACAAGTTAACTCTAAAAATGGTATTAAATTTAATTTAAATAATAAATATGACCACAAACTTAATAATGTTAAGGATTCAAAAGTGCTTTTAGAACTTGCAAAACCTGCTTTAGATAATAAGGAAAAAGTTAAAATAGAAATTGATATTTTAAATACAGATAGAGCATTTGGTACAATATTAGGTTCTGAAATTACTAGAAGATATAAATCAAGTGGATTACAAGAAGATACTATATGTATTAAGTGTACAGGAACAGCAGGACAAAGCTTTGGAGCATTTATACCAAATGGATTAACTTTAGAGGTTGAAGGTGATGGTAATGATTATATTGGTAAGGGGCTATCAGGTGGAAAAATAGTTGTATATAAACCTAAGGATAGTAAGATATTAGCCGATGAAAATATTATAGTTGGTAATGTTGCATTATATGGAGCTACATCTGGTAAAGCTTTTTTTAGTGGTATAGTTGGCGAAAGATTTTGTGTAAGAAATTCAGGAGCAATTGCTGTAATTGAAGGTTGTGGAGCTCATGGTTGTGAATATATGACAGGAGGAAGAGTTGTTATATTGGGGGAAACAGGAAATAATTTTGCAGCTGGTATGAGCGGTGGAATTGCTTATGTTTTAGATGAAAATAATAAATTTGTTTCTAAGGTTAATAAGGAAATGGTTCTTATTGAAAACTTAAATGTTGATGATATAGGATTTTTAAAGGGAATAATTACAGAACATTATAATCTTACTAATTCAGAAAAAGCTAAAAATATTTTAAATAATTTTGATTTATATTTATCTAAATTTAAAAAGATAATTCCTAAAGATTATAAGGAAGTATTAGAGCTTGTTAAAATAAATGAAGAAAAGGGATTTACTAAAGATGAAGCTTTAATTAATGCCTTTTATGAAAAAACAAGAAAAGGAATATAAAAAGGGGGAGTATCATGGGAAAATCAACAGGTTTTATAGAATTTAGTAGAAAAAATTGCATTAGAGAGAATGAATTAAAAAGAATAAATCATTGGAATGAATTTGATACACCTCTTACAGAGGAGGAGAGAAAAGAGCAAGGTGCAAGATGCATGGACTGTGGAGTTCCATTTTGTCAATCAGGAATAATTTTAAATAATATGGCAACAGGATGTCCACTTAATAATCTTATTCCAGAATGGAATAATTTTATATATTTAGGTAAATGGAAACTTGGACTAGAAAGGCTTTTAAAAACTAGTAATTTTCCAGAGTTTACATCAAGGGTATGCCCTGCATTATGTGAAAATGCTTGTACTTGTGGATTGCATGGAAATTCTGTTAGTGTTAAGGCTAATGAAAAATATTTAATAGAAAAGGGATTTAGTGAAGGAATAATTAAGGCTAATCCTCCCAAAATAAGAACAGGAAAAAAAGTTGCAATTATAGGCTCAGGGCCTTCAGGTCTTGCTTGTGCAGATTTTTTGAATAGGCTTGGTCATAATGTTACTGTATATGAAAGAGAAGACCATGTTGGTGGGCTTATGATGTATGGTATACCAAATATGAAGCTTGAAAAGAATATTATAAAAAGAAGAGTGGATATTCTTAAGGAAGAGGGAATTATTTTTAAAACTTGTGTAAATGTTGGTATTGATATTAGTGTGGAAGAATTAAATAAAGAATATGATGCAATAGTTATTACAGTAGGTGCATCTAAGCCAAGAGATTTAAAAGTTTCAGGAAGAGAGCTTAATGGAATTTATTTTGCAGTAAAATATTTAACTAATAATACAAAAAGAATAATAGGATCAAATTTTAATAAAGGATTAGATATTTTAGCTACTAATAAAGATGTGATAATAATTGGTGGTGGAGATACAGGAACGGATTGTGTTGGAACAGCAATTAGGCAAGGATGTAAATCTGTAAATCAATTTGAAATAATGGGAGAACCATTAAAGGTTAGGGGAGAAAATAATCCTTGGCCGGAATATGCAAAGATATTGAAAATTGATTATGGGCAAGAAGAGTGTATTGCAAAGTTTGGGCATGATCCAAGAAGATATTTAACTAGTGTTAAAGAGTTTTATGGAGATGAAAATGGAAACGTAAAATCTCTTAAGACAGTAGATGTAGAATGGATTAAAAATAAAGATGGAAAAATGGTTCTTAAAGAGATTGAAGGTTCAGAAAAAATTTGGAATGCAGATTTAGTTTTAATTGCTATGGGATTTACAGGTGTTGAAGATTATATAGTAAAAGATTTAGGTGTTGAGATTAATAATAGAGGAAGCATTAATGCAAATGATATAGATTATAAAACATCTAATGATAAGATATTTGTAGCTGGTGATGCAAGGAGGGGTCCGTCTTTAGTTGTGTGGGGAATAACAGAGGGAAGAAATGTTGCCTTATCAGTAGATAAATATTTAATGAAGTAAAATTTAAAGGATAAATAGTCATTGCTTATAAATTTAAGTAATGACTATTTTTTTTTGAAGTATAAGTATATAATTTAATGACAAAGATAAGGTTAAAGATATAAATTTTTATAATAAAGAGAGATGAATAGTATTTTGAATAAATTGTTTAGTGAAAGTGATATTAGTAATTTAATTAAATATAACAAAATGGCTGTAGTATATTTTACTGGAATGGATTGTGGTGCCTGTGAAGCAATAAAATTTAAAATTGAAAGTATATTAAAAAATTTGCCTGAAATTAAGAGTGGAGAAATAAATGGAGAAGAAAATTTAAGTTTAGCTGCAAAATATGATGTTTTTTCATTACCTATATTTTTATTGTTTATTGAAGGTAAGGAAACATTAAGAATTGGAAGAAACGTAGATTTACTTGAACTTGAAAGAAATATAAAAAGATATTATGAAATGATATTTTAAATTAAAAAATTTAGTAGGGGTTTAGCATGAATTTAGAATTAAATTTAATAAAAGATAAAAGGGTATTTATAGAATTTATAAAAAAGGAAATAGTATTAATAATTGCAATGATATTAGCAATAGGTACATCATTTATATCATTGCCTAAGATAGAATATATAGATTTTAAAGTAATAATTTTATTATTTAATTTAATGATATTAGTAGCTGGGTTTAATGATTTAAAAGTTTTAGATAGCATAGCTACTTCTTTATTAAAAAGATGTACAAGTTTAAAATCGCTTACATATATGATAGTATTTTTAACGTTCTTTTCAGCTATGATAGTAACTAATGATGTTGCTTTAATTACTTTTGTTCCATTAACATTAATTATAGGTAAAAAGGCCAATATAAATATATTGAAAGCAGTTATATTTCAAACCTTAGCAGCTAATTTAGGAAGTGCTTTAACGCCAATGGGAAATCCACAAAATCTTTTTATTTATTCTTATTTTAATATTAACATCTTAGAGTTTTTAAAGATAACACTTCCATTAGTTTTATTATCAGTAATATTTTTAATATTTATAATATTTAGGGAAAAGAGAGAAAGTATATCTTTTAAAGTTGAAAAGATTAAAATAGAAAATAAAAGAGGTATTATAATATATTCAGTTTTGTTTTTTATTACATTGCTTTCAGTGTTTCATTTAATTGATTATAGAATTTCTTTTGTAATAACAATAATTTCTATAATTAGTTTTAATAAAAACTTATTTAAAAAAGTAGATTATTCATTACTTATTACCTTTGTAGCCTTTTTTATATTTATAGGAAATATATCTTCTATGAGTGAAATTAAGGAGTTTATGATAAATATATTATCATCAGAAAAAAGTACTTTTATATCTTCAATAATATCTAGTCAATTTATAAGTAACGTTCCTGCAACTATGCTTATATCAGCCTTTACTCCATATTATAAAGGGTTATTGTTAGGAGTAAATATAGGTGGATTAGGAACTATTATAGCTTCACTTGCTAGTGTAATTTCTTATAAGTTATATCTTAACGAGTATCCAAGTAATGGTGGTAATTATATAAAGAAATTTACACTTTATAATATTTTAGGATTAGTTATAATAGTGTTTATTCTATACTTTTTTATTTAGATAAAATATCAAAAGAGGAGTTGTTAAAAATTTATGCTTAAGGACAAAAAGACAAAAATAACATTCCATAGTGGCGTATTAACCATAGGTGGAACGATAATAGAAATTGCATATGAAGATGATCATATTTTCTTTGATTTTGGAAGTGAATATAATCCATCAGCAGAATTTCAACCAGAAGATTTACAAGGATTATTAGATGAAAAATTAGTACCCTATTTAAATAATATTTTTGATCCTAAAATACCTTTAGAAGGATATGAATCAAAAGAAGACAACTTTAAAAATACAGCTGTATTTTTATCACATATTCATTTAGATCATTCTAAAATAGTTAATTATTTAAATCCTAAAATTCCTTTATATACTTTAGAAGGTACAAAATCATTATTGAACACTTTAAATATTAATAATGATTTTATTTTCCCTTTATATGAAAAACAAAGTTCTAATACAAGGGAAGTAATTGGTGTTAAGGAAAATGAAGTTGTTAATGTTGGAAAAATAAAAGTTAAGGTTATGCCAGTTGACCATGATGCTTATGGAGCTAATGGATTATTAATAAAAACACCAGATTTAACTATAGCTTATACTGGAGACATTAGGTTGCATGGATATAGAGAAAATGATACGTTGAATTTCTGTAAGGAAAGTGAAAGTTGTGATGTATTATTAATAGAGGGTGTAAGTGTTTCATTCCAAGAGTTTGAAGACCCTATAAGAGAAACAGAAGCAGTTAACGAAAAAGAACTTATAGAAAAAATAAATAAAGTTATTAATGACAATCCTAATAAACAAATAACCTTTAATTATTATATATCAAATATAGAAAGAATTTTAAACATAATTAAGAGTAATCCAAGAACTGTTGTATTAGATGCATATTATTCATATGTAGTAAAAGAAGCAACGGGAATTGAAACTAAATATTATCAGTTAGACGATAAAGAGTATGGATTAGACGATAAATTAAGGATAGATTTTAAAGAATTAATAGAGGATGAAGGTAAGTATTTCTGGCAACTTGGAAGTTTAGCCTTAAATCATATAAATGAATTAAAGAATAGAGGAATTTATATTCATACTGATGCTCAACCATTAGGAGAGTTTGATCCTGCATATAAGCCATTTATCGAAAATTTTGCTAAGAATAATATAGAATTTATGAATATACCATGTAGTGGTCATGCTCGTCCTTATGATTTAATTAAAATAATTAATTTAATTAAACCTAAGTTACTAGTTCCAATACATTCTTATCGTCCAGAAAAGCTTTATAATGAAAATGGAGATGTTTTTTTACCTAAGAAAGGTGAAACAATATAATTGAAAGGAAGCAATATATGAAATTAGCTATATATCAAACAAGTGATTTGCATGGGTATGTTTATCCAACTAACTATGTAAAAGATCAAAAGCTTGGAATACTTAAAATAGGAAGTTATATATTAAATGATGAAAAAAAATATGATGCATCTTTAAAAGTGGATTGTGGTGATTTAATACAAGGGTCAGCACTTGCACATTATTTATCAAAAGAAAAATTACATACAAATCCTATATTAGAAGGATTAGAATTTATAGGATATGATGCTTATGTTATAGGAAATCATGAATTTAATTATGGGTTAGATTATTTAAATAATTCTTATAAGCTAGTTGAAGATAAAATAATAAATGCTAATATTCAAGGATTAAATTTAAAAACAAAACCTTATAAGATATTTGATTTTGATGGATTTAAAATTGCGTGTATTGGTCTTACAACTTCTTTTATACCAAATTGGGAGCATGAGAAAAATATTACTAATTTAGAGTTTTTAGACCCTGTTTGTATGTATGGAAAATATGAAAAGGAGTTAAAAGAAAAGGCAGATTATATTATAGTTTGTTATCATGGAGGGTTTGAAAAGAGCTTAGATGGAAGTAATACTCCTACAGAAAAACTTACTAAAGAAAATCAAGGAAGTGAATTGTTAGAAAAATATGATTCAATTGATATTGTTTTAAGCGGTCATCAGCATAGAGCATTTATTACTAAAATAAATGGAGTAATTTGCTCACAGCCACTTCATAATGGTCAAAAGTTTAGTAAGATTATATTAGATACAGAAACAAAAGAAACAACTTATGAATTAGTTGATGTTTCTTTATTAAATGATGAAATTAATAAAGGATTAGAAAAGATATTTACTAATGTTGATGTAAATTTAAAGGACTATTTAGATAAAGAAATTGGTGAATTTGATAAAGATATACTTATGGATGATATTTTTCAAGCAAGGCTAAATGGACATCCATTTATTAATTTTTTACATCAAGTACAATTAGAAGCCTCTGGAGCAGATTTTTCAGTTTTATCTTTATTTGATACTGCAATTGGTTTTAAGAAAAATGTATCTATTAGAGATGTATTAATAAACTATCCTTATCCTAATACATTAATGGTTTTAAAGGTAAAGGGAAGCAAGTTAAAAGAAGCTGTTGAAAAAGCTGCAACCTATTTTGTTGTTGATAATGGAAAAGTAAAAATTAGTGATGGATTTTTAATTCCAAAAGTTCAAAATTACAATTATGATACATTTGCAGGATTTGATTATAAAATTGATTTATCAAGAAATTTTAATGATAGAGTAATTTATATGAAAAAGAATGGCAAAGATATTGATTTAGATAATTATTATAATGTTGTTATGAATAATTATCGTGCAACAAATACTTCAATTTATCCATCCTATGAAGGAGCTGAGCTTATTAAAGAAATTAATGTTGATATAAGTGAGCTTATAATTAATTATTTTTTAAAGAATAAGAATATTAAAGCTATTGAAAAAAGTAATTATATAATAAAATAAAATTAAAAAAACTGTTGCATTTTAAAATTTATGCAACAGTTTTTTTATTAATCTAAGGAATAATGTGAAATGCTTTCTAAATAATCTCTATCTAAAATTTTATAGGACTTTCCTTCTTTAATTAGTTTATTTGTACTGCAAAATAAATTAATAACCCTTAATAGATGTCTATAACTTGCACATAAAAGTTCAGCACATTCAGTTAAATTATAGGAAAATATTCCATTTTCTTCTGTTTTCAATATGAAAGAAGCAAGCCTATTTTCTAATGGTTCATAAAGATTAATACAAGTAGTATTATTCATATAGCTAAGTCTTTCCCCTAAATTTTTGCAAATGTATCTTAAAAATATAACATCGTTTAAAAGAATATCCCTGTGCTTCATTGATATTCCTATACAATAAGCTTTAGAACTAGCTTGAACGGAAGCAGTAGGGGGATTATTCCACAAGCTACCTGTCTCACCTATGATTTCAAAAGAATTAAAAAGATTTAGAGACATTATTTTACCAGAAGTTGAGTGAGAAAAAACCTTTAATTTTCCACTTACTAAAAAATATAAATAATCAGAGCATTCACCTTCATTAATTAAAAAATCACCTTTATTTAAAGAAAATAGTTCTAATAAATTACTCATGTCTTGTGAAAATAATTTAGAAATACCAGTATTATTAATATATTTATTTAATAATCCTTTGTTTTTAACATTTATCATAAATCCTCCCTAAAAAAGTGAGTTTATTAAAAATTTGTTCTTTATATTTATATTCATGATTTTAGCATAAGGAAAAATATATAACAATAACATATACTTATAAGAAAAGTGATACAAAAAAAGATATAATTATTTGGATAGATAAATTAGTATTTAAAATAAAATTAAAAATAATTTATAAAATATGCCTATATAAAGTAATACTTCCAGAAAAAAAGCGAATATTAAAAAGAAAAATTAAAAAAATATACACTTTATTCGTCAAAATGTGACTTGTGTCATATTTTTAAGTCTATATAATTATTATAATTAAATTAACAAATTAACAATAGGAGATGAAAGAATGAAAAAAATAATAACTTCTTTATTACTTATTATGACATCACTTCTTTTTGCTGGATGCTCTAACTCAGGTGGGAATGAATCAGCAGGAAATGAAGGAGCTAATGGAGATTATTCAAAGTTAAATATAGCTTTAATTTCAGATACAATTGGAACAGAACAATTTATTCTTCAAGCATATGAAGCTTTAAAAGAAGCAAGTGAAACTTATGGATTTAAAATGACATCTATTGAATGTACAGATACTGCTGCATGGGAAGAAAATACTATTGCTGCATCTAATGAAGGATATGATTTAATAATAGGAATTGGATGGCAAGCAGCTGATCCATTTAGTGATGCTGCTGATAGATTCCCAGATACAAAATATGCTGTAATTGATACAACTGCATCTAATGAAAAGGTAACAAGCTTTGGATTTGATGAAGCACAAGGTTCTTATGTTTTAGGAGCAATGGTTGGTACAGCTTTCCCTAATGAAAGCTTATACGGATATGTTGCATCATTCCAAACACAAGCTACATACAAATATAGATATGGATTTGCTGAAGGTGTAAAGTCTGTTAATCCAAATGCTAAATTTATGTATAACTATACTAATTCATATAATGATACTAACTTAGCTTATGAATATACATTACAACAAAAAGCTGCTGGAGCAAACTTTATATTTGGTGGAGTATCTGCTAGTGCAAACTCTGGAATATATCAAGCTGCTCAAGAGTTAACTAAAAAGGGTACACCAATATATACAACTGGATTAAGTGTTGACCAAACAACTTCTGAAAATCCAAGCATTATTAGTGGATTATTAAAAAATACTGGAGCTGTTATGAATACTATTATTAATGAATTCTTAGCAGGCAAATTAAATGGTGGTTCACAACTTCTTGGATTAAAAGAAGGTGCATTTGGTGTTGTTGGTGTTTCACCAGAAGAAATGAATTATAGAAATACTGAAATTATAACTGATGAAGTTATAGCGGCTGGTAAGGCAGCAGCTGAAAAGATTATTTCAGGAGAATTAGTAATAGAAGTTCCTGAAGAATCTGCAAAATAATTAGAAATGTACTTTATATAAGGGGTAGAGGCAATAGCTTTGCCCCTTATTATATTTTAGATTAACTTAGAAAAGGAGTAACTTTGACATGCTTTTAGAAATGAAAAATATTGTTAAAACCTATGGTAATGTAGTAGCTAATAACAAAGTTAATATTAATCTTAATAAAGGAGAGATATTAGCAGTTGTTGGTGAAAATGGTGCAGGAAAATCTACTATAATGAAAATACTTTATGGATTAGAAAAGCCAGATTCGGGAGAAATATTTATAAATGGAAAGAAGATGAAATTTCATAATCCATCAGATGCAATGAAACAAGGAATAGGAATGGTTCAACAACACTTTATGCTTTTTGAATCAATGACAGTTGCAGAAAACATTGTATATAAAAATGAAATGAAAAAGGGAATATTTTTTGATTATAAAAAGAATATTCAAATGGTTGAAGAGCTTTCAAAGAAATATATGTTAGATGTAAATCCAAATGCCATTGTGGAAGATTGTCCTGTTGGGCTTCAACAACGTGTTGAAATATTAAAAACTCTTTATCAAAATGCAGATATAATAATTTTTGATGAACCTTCAGCAGTTCTTACTCCTATTGAAGTAGATGAACTTTTAAAAACAATGAAGCAATTAGCTAAATTAGGTAAAAGTTTAATAATTATAACACATAAACTTCATGAGGTTATGGAAGTTGCAGATAGAGTAGTTGTTATGAGACTTGGACAAGTTGTTGCTGAAAAATTAAAAAAAGATACGAGTGTAGAAGAGTTATCTTATTTAATGGTTGGGAGACAAATTGCAAATAGAGTAATTCCTGAAAAGAAAACTAAGGAGCAACTTTTAGAAGTTAAAAACTTATCTTTAAGTGGTGAGCATAATAAAAATATTTTAAATAAAGTTAATTTACATATTAAAAAAGGTGAAATAGTAGGAATTGCAGGGGTATCTGGTAATGGTCAATCTGAGCTTATTAGATGCATAACTGGATTAGAAAAGATTGATTCAGGTAATGTAATTATTAATGGAAATGATATTACCAATAAAACTGTAATGAATATAAGAGAAGCTGGTATTGCACATATTCCAGAAGATAGATATATGTGGGGAAGTGCTAAAGAAGCAACTCTTGCTGAAAATGCGTTAATGGGATACGAGGATAATAAAGAGTTTTCTAAAAAAGGAATTTTAAATATAAATAAAGTTACAAAACATGCTGTAGAGTTAATTTCAAAATTTAGAGTTAAAGCAGATTCTCACACTCAAAAAATAAAAGAGCTTTCTGGAGGAAATGCTCAAAAGCTTATTGTTGCAAGAGAGATGTCTATGGAAACTCCTCTTATAATTGCTTGTGAACCTACAAGAGGTATTGACATAGGTGCAATAGAGTTTATTCATGATCAACTTGTTGATAAGAGAAATAAGGGAGACAGTGTATTATTAGTATCTTCTGAATTAAGTGAAATTATGGATTTAAGTGATAGAATTTATGTAATTTATGATGGAGAAATTGTTGGTGAGTTTAAGAGAGGTAGCATTGACGAAAAGGAATTAGGTCTTTTAATGGTAGGAGGTAAAAAATAATGAAAAGTAAAGGTTTGTTATCAAGAAGTATTACTAAAAGTAAATTTTCAAATATATTTGAACCCTTAAAGCATCCTTTACAAGCTATTGTTGTTGGGTTATTAATAGGAGGAATAATCATTTCTCTATCTGGATTTAATCCTTTTGAAGCAATTATAGGAATGTTTAAGGGTGGATTTGGTTCTACATATTATTTAACTACAACTTTAACTCGTTCTATTCCTATTATATTTGCAGGACTTTCTGGTGCTTTAGCTTGGGGATCTGGTTATTCAAGTTTGGGTGCAGCAGGGCAAATGGTATTAGGGGCATTTACTTCAGCAGTTGTAGCTGTAATATGTCCAGGACCTACAGTTTTTGTTGTTGCAATGTCTCTTTTAGCGGGTGCTTTAGTAGGGGTTTTATATTCACTTATCTCAGCTTATGTAAGTGAAAGATTTAAATTAGATTTACTTATTATAACACTTATGATGAATTATATTGCTGATTATATAGCTTCTTACTTTACAACATATGTTGTAAAAGATCCATTAGGGTTAGATTCTTCAGCAATTCAAACTCAAAAGTTAACAGAAAATATATTACCTAAGATGTTTAAAGGATATTCATTACATTGGGGATTTGTAATTGCAGTTATTTGTGTTTTAATTGTACTTTTTATTATGAAGAGAACAAGTTTTGGATATAAGGCAAAAATGGGAGGTTTAAATCCTAATTTTGCAAATTATGGTGGAGTTAATAGTACTAAGATGATGTACTATGTATTAATATTAAGTGGAGCATTAGCTGGGCTTGGAGGAGCATGTGAAGTTTTAGGAACAAGATATCGTTATGTTGATAATATGATTACGTCTCCGGGTTATGCATGGACAGGTATTATAGCTTCATTAATGTCAAGTAATCATCCTGTTGGTATTTTAGTAAGTGGTATTTTCTTAGCTGGTCTAACTACAGGAGGAAGTACTATTGAGCGTAGCATGGGAGTACCATCAGAGGTAACAACAATTATTCAAGGAATTATTACTTTATTAATTACTGCAAGGTTTGCTGTAAAGTGGTATAAGAAAAAGCAAAATGTAACAAGTGAAGGAGGAGCACAATAATGGAATTAAGTATAGATTATTTTGCGGTGGTAGCTAATTCCACTCTTCGTATGATGACACCTATTTTATTAGTTACTTTAGCAGCAGCTATATGTTCTAAGGTACGTATTTTTAATATTGCAATGGAAGGAACAATGTTAACAGGTGCATTTTTCAGTATTGTTGCAAATTATTATACTCATAATGTATTTTTATCTGTGCTTGCAGGTGCAATTAGTGGAATGATAGTATCGGCTATTGTTGGATTTTGTATAATTAAATTAAAAGCATCACCAGTTGTTGTTGGTATGGCAACTAACACTATGATGGGCGGTGTTACAACATATTTACTTTATATAATTTTTAGAACAAAGGGAGTATTTAATGACCCAAGCTTAGTAAGTCTTCCTAAAATTGATTTACCTATTATTAAAGATATTCCAGTATTAGGTACAATTTTTTCAGGATTAACACTTATAGATTACTTAGCATTTGTTTTAGCTATAGGAATGTATATATTTTTATATAAAACAGTATTAGGATATAGACTGCGTGCTATAGGTATAAATAAAGAAGCAGCAAGAAGCCTTGGTACTCCAGTAGAAAAATATCAATTTCTTACAATAAGCTTATCAGGATTATTATGTGGATTAGGTGGAGTTCTTCTTTCTATGGGAACTGTAACATTATTTATGCAAAACATGACTTCAGGACGTGGATATATTGCTATGGCTGCAAACAACTTAGGAAAGTCTCACCCTATTGGTGTTCTTTTATCAAGTTTATTCTTTGGATTCTCACAAGCAGCTGGAAATGTACTTCAAAATACATCTTTAAAAACACAAATTACAGCTTCTATTCCTTATGTAGCAACAATTGTTGCACTTATATTATTTAGTATACAAACTAAAAGAAGTAAGAAAAAGAAGATTAAGTAGGTATAGAATATGAAGTTTTTACATTTATCAGATATTCACTTTTTAAGAGAGTATCCTAAAGCTGAAAAAGGTTATAATGCAATCTTTAATAGCATGACAAGTCCTTTAATACAAATGAAGAAAGCTTTAGAGAAAATTAATTTAAGCGAGATAGATTTTGTTATTATAACTGGAGATTTAGTAGAATCAGGAACATATGAAGATTATGAACTTTTAAAGAATGAACTAGAAGGATTATTAAATAATATACCATATATAATTACATTGGGAAATCATGATAATAAGGAAGCTTTTTATAAGGGATGGTTTAATAAAAGGTGCAATCTTCCTTATAATACTGTAAATAAAATAAATGGGTTAAGAATAATTAGCTTTGATAATTCTCAATATAAAAATAATGATGGATTTATTTCGGAGAACCAATATACTTGGTTAAAAAATCAATTAAAGAATAGAGATGAAGGAGATACTATTTTAATATCTCATCATCATCTTATAAAAAGTCAATTTACTACTCCAGCTGTTAGTTATCATGATGACTTTGAAATTATAATAAAAGATAGTTCTATAGTTGGAATTTTTGTAGGACATACTCACCACCCCTTTAAAGGAGATTTTGCAGGTAAACCATATTTTACAGCAGGAAGTCTTAGTTTTATAGGCTATGATGAAAGTAATGGAATAGTAAGGTTTGAAGAGAGTTCTAAGATTAATCTTTGTACATATGAAGATGGTAAAATATCAGTAGAAGTAATTTCAGCTTTAGCTAACAATAAAGAATTAGGAATTGTTAATTTTAGAGAATAAAATTATATTGAAATAAAAGTCTAGTAAAATAGTTTTTACTAGGCTTTTATTTATAAAAACATTATTTTTAATTTTTATGTCTTATTTATGTATGTCTTATTTTTAATAGTCTAAATTTTGTGGAATTTCATTAAAAAATTACTTACAAGTAAAAATACTTTGAAAATTTAGATAAAATGTTTTAAAATGGGATTTTAAAGTGATGAATTATGAGGTAAAATATAAATGTTGTGTTAATTTCTACTAATTTAGGGTAAAAAGGGGAGATAACGTAAATGAAAAAAATAGTATCATGCACTATTGCAACTGCATTAGCAACAACTAATTTAACTACTATGTCAGTTGAAGCTATGAAATCGGGTACTAAAGTAAATGATTCTAATAACATTAATCAACAGATTAATAATTCTACTGAAGTAATTGTTGAAGATACTGATAAAATTGAAAATAATAATACTAATATAGAAAGTAATGATTCTAATAATAGTAATCTTAATCAAAATGATAATTTAGAAAATGGATCTTATGATGAAAAGGATGACAATTCGGATTCTGAAGAAACATTAATTAAAGATAATATTTCTTCAACTGAAGGAGACAGTATAACTTCTGATGAGAAATTAGAAGAAAAAGAAGACAAAGAGAATTTAACTGTAGAAGATGAAAAAAACGATAATGAAAATGAAGTTGACACAACAACAGAAAATACAGAAGAAGATAAAGGTGAAGTTGAAGATAAAAATAAATTTACTTTTTCTGAGGGAAAAAAGAATTATGGTAAGTTAGAATTTGATATTAATTTTAATATGCCAATAATTAATACTGATTCAATAAATATTAATCTTTTTAAAGGAAATGAAAAGATTGGGAAAATATCTAGCTTAGTAAATGATTATGGAGTTTTAGATAATGGAGCAACATATAAGATTGAAAAATTAAATTCAAAGAAGCAATTGTTAGAGGATGAAGAAAAGGATATATATTTCTTACACATTACAATTGAGAAGTTAGATCTTGGAACATATAGTGCTGAAATTAAGTCTGAAAGTTATATAGATACTAAGGTAGATAATATAGAAATAAAAGATTTTTCAAAAAGAGTAATATTAGGAAATAACTATAATGAAACTTTAAAATACAATGGTGTATTTTTAGCTGGAGATGTTAATGGCGATGGAAAAATAGATATGGGTGATTATAATTTAGTATTTGAAAATATAGGATCATCTAATTCAAAATATGACATTAACAAAGATGGAAGGGTTAATATTGCTGATTTAACTTATGTTAATGAAAATATAGGATCAACTATTGGCGATGTAGAAATAGTTAATACTGATGCAATATTAGACTTAAATAAAATAGTTGTTAATGATGATAACTTAAAGTTTGAAGAAGGTACAGATATAAGAGATATATTTTTAGACAATAATAAATCTGTTTCAGTAACTAAAAATAATGGAGAAGCACCAAGCAAAGAATTACCATTAGTTATAGATATGGATTTATCTAAGGCTTCTGAAGGCAATAAGGCTGTAAACATGGAAAGAATATTATTAAAATCAGCAGATGTTTCAAGTAGTGAAGATTCATCTCTTCCAAGCTCAGGAAGTATAACTTATGAAGATGAAAATGGAAATATTGAAACAATAAATTTCTCAACTGAAGCTTCAACTTTTAAAAGTGATGAATCGGGAAATTTAATTATAGAACTTGGAAAGCAAATAGCTGTTAAAAAGATTTCTATTAATGTAACAGGAAATAGAGGAAATAAAAGAATTTCTGAAATTGCTAAAATAGAATTTTTAAATAATGTTTATAAAGAAATTCCAAAGCCAGATATGAATATTCCTCAAATAAAAACAGTTGAAACATCAACTAATTTACATGATGAGAGAATAACATTGACATGGGATGCACAACCAAATGTAACAGCATATGAAGTTATGTATCAAAAGCTTGATGAAAATGGAAATATTACAAAGACTAAAAAGCTTCAAACAAATAAACCAAATATAAATATATTAGATAAAGATATTAAGCCTTACGATGTCTATAGAGTTAGTATTCAATCATTAAATGGAGAGTGGAGCAGTGGATATGAGGATGCAACTAAAAATCCATCAGCTTTTGATGGAAAGCCTGATAATGTAGACTCTAATTACAACATAATTCAAAGTTATTATGATGGATATAAAGGAACAGTATCTGAAATACAAGTTATTCCAATAACATCACCAGAACCACCAAGAAACTTAACAACAGTTCAAGGATATAAATCATTTACTGTAAGTTGGGAAAATCATATACAAGCTAGAGAATTTGATATTTATTATAGAAAAGTAGGAGATACAGATAAAAGTTGGATAAAGGCTAATGATGATAATAAAAAGGTAACTGAAGATAGTATTGAAGTAACTAATCCAGATAAGAGTAAGTTAGTAAGAAGCCACAGTTATACAATAAATGATCTTGAGGATAATGCATCTTATGAGGTTAGGGCAACTGCAACCAATCATCTAGGAACTAGTAAAATGTCTAGCACATATATAGGAAGCACAACTTCAGTAAATCCACCAGTTATGTCAGAGTATAAACTTATTAATAGACCTACCGATGAAAATGAAATAGGAACTACACATATTATTGATGTACGTAATAAGTTAGATGCTGACGGATGGGCAACTGGTGATGCAGCTTTAAGTTATGATTCGGAATATGCGTTAGTAGATGGTGATTTTACAACTTCATGGAAAGTTAAAGACTGGGATACAGGAGCTAGTTACGGATCAAACAGAGGTTCTGAAATAACATTTGATGATAATTATACTATAGGAACAATAGCTTTTGCTGAAACATTAGAACAAGGATATAATATGTCTTTATATAAAGTTAAAGTTACTTATTGGGATGAAGAAGGAAATCAAAAGGTCGTTTATCCAACATCATTACAATCAAAGGTATCTAATGGTCATAGATATTATATTGTAAAATTATCAGAGCCAATAACAGCAAATAAAATTAAGGTTGACACATCTGGATATGGTGGAAGTGTACAAACAATGTCAGAAATTAGATTTTACGAATATGATAGTTTAGCAGATGATATAAAAGCTTTATATACTGATGATCTAAGGGTTGTTCTTAAAGATAGTGTAACTCAAGAGATTTTAGATGAATTATTTAATAGATTAAATACACCAGATCCTATAAGCAATGAATATCATCCAGATAAGTCTGTTTTACAATTAGAATTAGAAGTTGCACAAAAGTTATTTAATGATAAGCAAGTATCAGAAAAGATCACTACACTAGATGCAAGTATTAGATCTGGAGGTGGTGGACCATCTTTAGGTATGCAAAATGATTGGCAATCATTAGGAAGTGTTGCAAGACCAGGTGTTGATGAAAATGATACATCTAAGCAAATAGTTGTATACATGGGATCAAGTGATCCAAATACTAAGGTTCAAATAACATTTCTTCAAAATTATGGTCTTCCAGGACAATATCAAGGGGGAACTGTTACTATAAGACCAGGTAGAACTGAAATTACTATACCATCAATTATATCTGCAGATGTAGAAAAAGGTGGTCAAGTAATGGCAAGAGTTACATCAGGTAGCACTAGTGCAAATATACAAATTCGTTTAAGTGGAGTTACAGATATTCCTCATTTAGATGTTAATAATTTAATAAATGATGAATCTAAAGAAAATGAATCTAAAGAAAAAATAAGAGCATATATATCAGAGTTAAGAAATTATATGGCAAACATTAAAAATATTTATCCAACAAATATTAGTGACACTGATAAGATAAATAATATATATCCTTATGATGAAAAAACATCACCTTTAAATAGCACTGATATTGAAGGAGATAGATTTACTTTAACTTTACCAGCATCAGAAATATTAAAGGGAATTGAAAATGGATTAGTTGGAAACGAAGATGCTCAAGTAGAAAGAGTTTACAATGCACTTTTAGCTTGGGAACAAGAAGTTAAGGTTGGGTTTGCTAAAAAAGGAGTATTTGAATCAGTTCAGGATTTTAATAATAATGGAGAAATAGATGCGGAAGATAATGAGTATTTTAATAAGCACAAGGCTCCATTAACTAGATTAAATATTAAATACCAAAGAATGATGATGGGGGCTGCAGCTTATGCATCAGGGCATCATATAGGTGTTGGTTTTGGATCTGCTGGATATATGCAAGGTGTACCTTTTAAATTCGATTCAGAAGGAAATGTAACAAATCCAAATGAGGCTCATCTTTATGGTGCTCTAATAGGACATGAAATGGGACATGTTATGGATATTGGATCTAGAATTTATCCAGAAACAAGTAATAACTTAATGGTAGCTATTACTTCGAGTATGCTTGATCAAGATACTCCATATGCATCAGCAATGAATGCCTTATATGAAAAAGTTACTTCAAATACGTTAGGGTTATCTACTAATAGAGGTGTAGTATTAAATATGTTATGGCAACCTTACTTAGCATATGAAAACAATAGCACTTACAAGATGTTAATTAATGGTTTTGATGATAATTTAAATAATGATTCTTATTTTGCTAAATTAAATAGAGCATATAGAGAGATGACTGAAGAGGAAAAATTAAATGCTGATAGGGATCAATTGTTAATTAGGATGACTTCTAAGGTTGCAGGAAAGGATTTAACAAATTTCTATCAATCTCATGGGATAGTAGCAAATGATACAACATTAGAATATGTAGCTCAATTCCCTAAAGAAACTAAAAAAATTCAATATATAAATGATGAAGCAAGAAGAATGAGGATGGCAGGAACTGCAGATATGGAAGAAGGCACTACTCTATCAGCTGAATTTGGGGTAGATTCTAAGGGAAATAAAATTATAAATGGTTCTTATGTTAATGATAAAAAGGTTTCAATTAATCTATCAGTAGATAAAAGTGATGATAATATTTTAGGATATGAAATTTATAGAAATGGTGAACCTTGTGGATTTATTGTAAGAAACAAGAATGAAAAAGAAACTGTTTATACTGATATAGCTGATAATATAAATAATAGAGTTGTTAAATATTCAGCAATTGCATATGATTATAATTTAAATCCAACTAATGAAGTTGAAATAGGAACTGTTAAAATACGTCATGAAGGTGGATTAGCAAAGTCTAGCACATTGTTAACTACTAATACTATAAGTATAAATGAAGATAAAAATGATATTCATTCTTTTGAAGGTAATGAAGACTTAAAACTTGCTTTAGATGATAATAATAATAATACTGCTTATGAAGGTAGAATGTTAAATAAGTCAGAATATAATAGTTCAGTTCATGGTATTGAAATGAATCCAAATAATAATCCATATTTAATATTAGATACTACAGAAATGAAAACTTTAGTTGGTATTAAATACACAGCTCCAGTTCAAACTACTGGATTTATATTTAAAAAGGAATCTATAGTTAATAGTGCTCTTAAAAAATATAAAATAGAAGTTAGTAAGGATGGAGTAAACTGGATAACTACTAAAGAAGGAACTTTAAGTTTAACAGCTGAAAATCCTACATCAACTATTTATTTTGATAAAGAAGGAGTTACTGGTGGAAATCAATTAAATGCATATAATGCAAGATATGTTAAGATAACTGCCTTAGAAACAAAAAATATATCAGCAGCAGAGCTTGAGCTAATAACACCACCAGGGGATAATATTGAAATTGGTGTTGCTGATGATAATATTAATTATAAAAATGGTATAGGAATACTAAAGGAATCTTATGTATATCAGGTTGATAATCCTGAAACAGAGGAAAATGAGCAAAAGTCAATTCCAGCAGGTTCTATAATTATAACTGGAGAATATAGAGGAAATCCTGCATTTAACGTACCTTTAGTACTTAATCAAAAAGAAGAGCATATTGCAGATAAATATGATGGAATACTTTTAGCTGAGGTGCCGGATAATGGTAATTTAGAAGAAATAGCAGAGGGAAATTGGATTTATTGGGTTGAGCCAGAAAATTCAGCTAGCTTTATGGAAAACAATACGGAAATATTTGCTGAATTATATAGAACTGATAGTGCTGATGCATTAGAAGGTGGACAAAGACTTGTAAGTGATACATTTAAAATTGCAGTGCCAGATATATTACCAGAAATAAGCTTAACATCTGGAAAAACTAGAAATATAACATCTAATAATATTAAAGCAATTGAAATTAAGGAATCTATAATTAACAATATTACAGAAAATAGATAATAAATATACTGTAAGGAGGAGTATCATGAAAAAAGAAAAGTACCAAAATAAATCTAATAAAATAAACTCTAAAGAAAAATTTAGTAAAAGAATTATACCTTTAATAATGATATTTACAATTTTTATTAGCTTGGTTGCATATTCTAAAAATAGTTCTGCGGAAAATAGCAAGGTTAATAATCCTTCAGTAGAATTAAATGTAGAAAAATTAAATAAAGATAAGGTAAAAATTTCATTAAATAATTTTACACCCGTAGTGAAATCATTACAATTAAGCATTGGTATAAATGGAAATGCTAAATTTGAAGAAGATAGCATTAATTGGACTGTAACTTCTGATTCAAATGATGTAAAAACGCATGTAAAAATGAGCAACGATAAAAAAAATATGGAACTTTTTATTGTTTCTAAAGAGGCTTTAAATAAAGTAGGAGGAATTTTAGATATATGTGAAATAAATGTTTCTAAGGTTTCAGGTGGAAGTTCTGCATATTCTATTGATGCTAAGCTAAATAGTGATGGAATTGCTTATAGTTATGTAGTTAATGATACTAATAAAGAGATTAGTGGAATTGATATGGCTAATTTAAGTGAAGATAAGTTAACTATAAGCTCATCACCAATAATTAGTTTAAAAAAATCAAACGCTATAGCTGATGGAAAAATAATAATATCTAAGTATGATAGTTTTGATCCAAAAAGCTATATTGAAGTTACGGATGAAGAAGATGGGGTAATTTCTAACGATAAGGTTTCTGTTGAAGGTAAAGTAAATACCAAAATAGTAGGTAGTTATTCAATAACTTATAGCGTAGCTGATTCAGAAGAAAATAGTAGTTCTTTAACAGCAATAGTAATTGTTGAAGATATATTAGGTGATGATGAAAATAGCCCAATAATAAGTGTTAACAATAGTGATAGTAATAAATTAACTATTTCAGCTGGAGACAATATTAATTTAAATGATTATATAACAGCAGTTGATTATTTAGGAAGATCTATTTATGTTGAAATAAATGGAGATTATGATTTAACTAATCCTGGAAGTTATATTATAACTGCTGTAGCAACAGATAGATTTAGAAAAATAAGTGAAAAGGAAATTACTTTAATTGTTGAAGATGCATCTATTCCAGATAATCCTGATGTAGAAAATAAGGGATATAAATTTAAGGCAACTGTAACAAATAGCAAAGGAAATATAGTAGTTGGTAAGAAGTTTAACTTATACAAAGTTGAAGTTAAAAATAGATTATTTAGATCGGATTCTGAGGAACTTATATATATTTCTACTTTAGAAAGTGATAAAAATGGAGAAATATCTTATGAAGTAGAAAAGCCAGGTAAATATATATTAAAACAAATTGATTCATTAACAGGAAACGAAATAGCAGAGCTTGAAACAAGATTTGAATTAACAGAAGAAAATAAAGGGAATATTATAACAATACAAGATATAATTATAAAAGATAATACATCTGAGCCAGGAAATCCAGATGTACCAAGTAATCCAGAAAATCCGGATGAGCCAGTAAAACCAAGTGTTCCAAGCAATCCGGAAAATCCAGATGAATCAGGTAATAACAATGATAATAAAAATGATTTACCACAAACAGGACAAGGAATTTTCTATGGAATAACTATATTTATAGCACTTTTAATTGCTGGAAGTGGTATGTATTTAGTAAGAGAAAAGAAAAAGCAATAAAATAAATTTTCCTCATAAGAAAGAAAATAATTTCTTATGAGGAATTTTTTATTCAATAAGGATTTATTAAGTAAAATATAATTTGATGGTTAAAAATTGAGAAAAAGTAATTAAAAGCACTTGAAAAACGTTTACATAGGGTGTATTATATAGTTAATCGATTTAGTAAACCGATTCAGTATTAATTTTATATTAAAAATTAAGGAGATGAATTTATGAATAAAGTTTGTGTACTTGGAAGTATGAATATGGATTTAGTTGTAAAAGTAAATGATGTACCAAGAGTAGGAGAAACTATTTTATCAAAATCCTTTGAAAAAATAGCCGGGGGAAAAGGTGCAAATCAGGCTATTGCAGCTAAAAGATGTGGGGCTAAAGTCTCTATGATAGCAAAAATCGGTAATGATGATAATGGACAAATTCTAAAGCAAAAATTAGAAGAAGATAATATAGATGTAAAATATGTTTTTAAAGATAACAAAGAAGCAACTGGAATCGCTATTATTATGGTAAATGAAAATGGAAATAATTCAATAATAGTTGTATCTGGTTCAAATATGACTATTGATGATGAAGAAGTTGAAGCTTCTATAGAAAAAATTAAAGAATCAGATATATTAATATCTCAATTTGAAGTTTCAGAAAAAATTATTTTAAAGGTATTTAAAAAGGCTAAAGAACTTGAAAAAATAACAATATTAAATCCAGCTCCAGCCAAAAAAATAAATGAAGAACTTCTAAAGGTAACTGATATTATAGTTCCTAATGAAACAGAAGCTGAAGTATTAACAGGAATAAAAGTTAATACTTTAGAGGATGCAAATAAAGCAGGTCAAATATTTTTAGAAAAGGGAGTTAAATTTGCAGTAATTACTCTAGGCTCTAAGGGTGCAGCTGTAATAGGACCTGATTTTTGTGAACTAGTACCAGCATATAAAGTAAATGCAATAGATACAACAGCAGCAGGAGATAGTTTTATTGGAGCATTAAGTTCTAAGTTAAAGTTTGAAGAGATTAATAAATTAAATCTAATAAATGCAGTTAAATTTGGAAATAAGGTTTCCTCAATATCCGTTCAAAGAAAAGGGGCACAACCATCAATTCCATATTTAAGAGAAGTAGAAGAAATTTATATGGAGGATTAATTATGAGAAAAACATCATTATTAAATAGCAACTTAAGTTCAGTGATTTCACTAATGGGACATACAGATATGATAGCCATAGGAGATTGTGGGTTACCTATCCCAAGTGAAACAAAAAGGATAGATTTAGCATTAGTTGCAGGTGTCCCAACATTTTTAGAAACGTTAAAGGCAACGCTTATGGAATTAGAGGTTGAAGAGGTAATTATAGCACAAGAAATTAAGGAGGTTAGTCCTAATACACTTAGTGAAATAGAAAAAATTATTGGAAATACAAAAATAACATTTATATTACACGAGGAATTAAAGCTTAAATTAAAAGAATGTAAGGCAGTAGTTAGAACAGGTGAACAAACACCTTATGCAAATATAATTTTAAAATCAGGAGTTGTATTTTAATTAAATGGAGGTATTTAATATGGGTAAAAAAATACCAATGCTTAAGATGGAGGGAGTATCAAAAATATTTCCTGGAGTTAAGGCGTTAGATAATGTACACATAACAGCTTATGGAGGAGAAGTTACAGCTTTAATGGGTGAAAATGGAGCTGGTAAATCGACTCTAATGAAAATTTTAAGTGGAGTTTATAAAAAAGATGAAGGAAAAATATTCATAGATGGTCAAGAAGCTAAAATAAAAGGAATAAAGTCGGCAGAAGAATACGGTGTTACAATAATTCATCAAGAAATGAGCGTTATTAATAATTTAACAGTTGCAGAAAATATATTCTTAGGAAATGAGAAGTTTAATAAATTTACAGGAAGAATTAACAAAAAATTATTAGTAGAGAGAAGTAAGCTTTTCTTAGAGCAAATAGGATGTAATATAGATCCTAATAGGTTGGTAAGTAGTATTAATGTTGGTGAAAAGCAAATGGTTGAAATTGCAAAAGCATTGACTAAAAATGCAAGAGTAATAATAATGGACGAGCCAACTACTGCGTTAACTGAAGTAGAAACAAAAAGCTTATTTAAAGTTATAGAAAACTTGAAAAAAAAGGGTATTGCTATAATTTATATATCTCATAGAATGGAAGAAATATTTGAAATTTGTGATAGAGTTGAAGTTTTAAGAGATGGTAAATATGTTGGAGATGCAGTAATAAAAGATATTGATAATGATAAATTAATTTCGATGATGGTTGGAAGAACTATAGAAGATCAATTTCCTTATAGAGAAACTAAAAAAGGAAATAAAATACTTGAAGTTTCAAATATAACTTCAAAAGTTGGTATTAATGATGCAAGCTTTAACGTAAGAGAAGGAGAAGTATTAGGAGTTGCAGGGCTCATGGGATCAGGGAGAACAGAGCTTGCAAAAGTAATATTTGGTGAATATAAAAAGGAGAAAGGAATAGTTAAATTAAAGGGAAAAGAAATAGATATTAAAAATATTCAAGAAGCTATAAATAATGGTATTTGTTATTTATCAGAAGATAGAAAAAAGGAAGGCTGTGTTCTTGGATTATCAGTAGCTGATAATATGGTATTATCAAATCTTAAAAAATATGAAAATTCATTTAAATTTATTAATAAGGAAAAAGCTAATGAAGAGGTGGATTATTATATTAAAAAGATAAATATAAAAACTCCAAATAGAAATCAATTAATAAAAAATCTTAGTGGAGGAAATCAACAAAAAGTAATACTAGCTAAATGGCTTATGTTATCACCAGAGGTTCTTATAATAGATGAACCAACAAGAGGGATAGATGTAGGTGCTAAAAAGGAAATATATGAATTATTAAATGAACTTAAAGCAGCAGGTAAGGCAATAATAATGATATCATCAGATTTACCTGAAGTTTTAGGTATTAGTGACAGAATTATTGTTATGAGTGAAGGGAAAATATCAGGTGAGTTAAGTAGAAAAGAAGCTTCACAAGAAGCTATTATGAAATTAGCAGTAGGAATGAATTAATAAATAGGAGGATTTTGAAATGAATAATAAATTTAAGGAAAATTTAGATAAATATAAATCTCTTATAGGACTAGCTTTATTATGTGTAATAATAACTTTTGTATCACCAGCATTTATGACTTTGTCAAATATAACTAATGTGTTTACTCAAGTTTCAACTAATGCAATAATTGCTGTTGGTATGACTTTTGTTATTTTAACTGGTGGTATAGATTTATCTGTAGGATCAACAGTTGCTATAAGTGGTGCATTTGCAGCATCTATAATAAAATCAACTAACAATGTGTTTTTAGCTATTATAGTAGCAGGAATAGTTGGTATAGTAATAGGTTTAATTAATGGTCTTTTAATATCAAAGGGAAAATTACAGGCATTTATCGCAACACTTGCAACAATGACAATATTTAGAGGAGTAACATTAGTATTTACAAATGGTACACCTATATCTAAGTTATCAGAAAGCTTTGTAAACATAGGTAATGGAAAATTAGGTTTCATTCCAATTCCTGTTGTTATTACTGTAATCGTTTTTATAATAGCTGTGTATGTTTTAACACAAACAAGATTTGGAAGATATTTATATGCTTTAGGTGGAAATGAGGATTCAGCAAGATTATCAGGTATAAATACAAATAAAATAAAAACATTAGTATATGTTATTTCAGGATTTGCATCTTCAATTGCTGGGGTTATTATAGCTAGTAGAATAGGATCTGCTTCACCAAATGCAGGAACAGGCTTTGAATTAGATGCAATTGCAGCTGTTGTTATTGGAGGAACATCATTAGCTGGTGGTGAAGGAAGAATAACAGGAACTTTAATAGGTGCTCTTATTATAGGAGTATTAAATAATGGTTTAAATTTAATGAATGTATCACCTTTTTATCAATCAATCGTAAAAGGATTAGTTATTTTAATAGCAGTATTATTAGATAAAAAAAGTAGAAAAAAAGCATAGGCTTATAGATTAAGGAGGAGATTCCATGAAAAGTATAAAAAGGGTATTAGCTTTAGGTCTAGTAACTATTATGTCAATGGGTTCATTTATTGGATGTTCAAAGGCTGAAAATGATAAGAAAATAGGTATAGTATTATCAACTTTAAATAATCCTTTCTTTGTAAGTATGAAAAATGGAGCTGAAAAAGAAGCAGAAAAATTAGGGTATGAGTTAATAGTTTTAGACTCACAAGATGATCCTGTTAAGGAGAGATCTAATGTTGAAGATTTAATACAATTAGGAGTTGTGGCATTATTAATAAATCCAACAGATAGTGATGCTGTTATTAAGGCTGTGGAAATTGCAAATGAAAGTAATGTTCCTGTAATAACTTTAGATAGACAATCTAATGGGGGAGAGGTAACAAGTCATATAGCTTCAGATAATATTAAAGGTGGTGCTATGGCTGCTGAATTTGCTTTAGAAGAACTAGGTAGTACAGAAAATTTCAATGTAGTAGAACTTCAAGGTATTCCAGGTGCTTCAGCTACAAGAGATAGAGGAGCAGGATTTCATAATATTTTAGATGAAAAATCAAATGTAAAGTTTATATCAAGTCAAGCAGCTGATTTTGATAGACAAAAGGGTCTTTCAGTTATGGAAAATATAATACAGGGGAATAAAGATATACAAGTAGTATTTGCCCATAATGATGAAATGGCATTAGGTGCAGCTAAGGCTATAAAATCTAGTAATATAAATGCAATAGTTATAGGTTTTGATGGTGGAGATGATGCATTAGATGCTATTGAAAGAGGTGAAATGAAGGCGACTGTAGCGCAACAACCGGATTTAATTGGAGCACTTGGAGTACAGCTTGCTGAAAAGATATACAATGGAGAAAGTGTTGATAAAGAAATTGCAGCTGATTTAAAAATTGTAAGTAAATAAATATATTAGTTAAATTAAAGTGATACATTTATTAATATAGAAAAGATAAGATACTAGAATTTTAAACAGATATAATACTTCATTTTTTATTTCATAGTATGCGGAAGTTATTTAAATAGTGTAATATATAGCATATAAGAAATATAGTGAACAACTAGATTTTCAAATAAAATTAAACTTTGGTTAGAAAATTAGTTAATGAGGTGCAAATTATGGGTAAAACAACCTTATTAGATATTGCAAATGATGTAGGATTATCTAAAACAACAGTATCTATGGTATTAAATAAAAAAGATATAAATGTATCAGAGGAAACAAGAAATAAAATATTTGAGGCAGCAAAGAGGTTAAATTATATACCTAATTCACTAGCTAGAAGCCTTAGCACTAAGAAAAGTTACACTATTGGTTTTATAATTCCAGATATAGAAAATCCATTTTTTTCGGAGATAGCAAAAGCTATTGAAACAGAAGCTGAGAAATATGGTTATAGCATGATACTTTGTAATACTTTTAATAGTGGAAGTAAGGAAGAAGAATATGTAAAACTGCTTATAAGTAAACTTATAGATGGGGTAATAATTGCATCAAGTGGAGAGAAAAATAAATCAACAGAGTTATTAAAAAGTAATGAAATTCCATTTGTAATTTTAGATAGGCAGGTTGATAAACAAGATAATATTAATGGAGTATTTTGTGATAATAGAAGTGGAATAGAGCTTGGTATAAAGTATCTAATTAAAAAAGGATATAAACATATAGCGTTTGTTGGTGGAAACAATAAAGGGATATTAGAAAATTCTAGATTAAAATATTTTTGCGAAATAGCAAGAGAAAATAATATATTCAATGAAAGGCTTATATTAGAGGAGCAGTTTTCTTTAGAGGGAGGAATAAGAGCAACAGAAAAATTAATAAAAGAAAATAAATTAATTGATTCAATATTTTATAGTAGTGATGTTATGGCTATAGGTGGTATGAAATATTTGCTTAGAAAAGGATATTCTATACCTGATGATATAGGAATATTAGGATATGACAATATAGGAATTTGTTCTTTTATTGAGCCAGAATTAACTACAATAGCTCAACCTATATATATTATGGGAGAAGAAGCTTGTAAATTATTAATGAGTGAAATAAATAATAAAAATAAATCTAAAAAGATAATAAATTTAAGTCCGTATTTATTAGAGAGAAAAACAATAAAATAGATTGGTTGGTGGGTAAAATGAATAAGGAAATTTTAATTTCTAAATCAAGGAATGTGAGAAGAAATATTATAGAAATGGTTTATGAATCAAAATCAGGTCATCCTGGTGGTTCATTATCCTGTGCAGATATAATTACGTACCTTTATTATGAGAAGATGAATGTAGATGAAAATAATCCTAAGGATGAAAAAAGAGATAGATTTGTGCTAAGTAAGGGTCATGCAGCACCAGCTCTTTATGCTGTTCTTGCAGAAAAGGAATATTTTCCTAAGGATAAATTAAAGAACTTAAGAAAAATTGGATCAATGCTTCAAGGTCATCCTGATGCTAAAAAAATACCAGGTATTGATGTTTCAACAGGTTCGTTAGGACAAGGTGTATCAAATGCTGTTGGAATAGCTTTAGGTCTTAAATATAAGGGAAATAAAGCAAAAGTATATACTATTTTAGGTGATGGTGAACTTCAAGAGGGATTAGTATGGGAAGCAGCTATGTTAGCCTCTCATTATAAATTAGATAATCTAGTAGTTATCATAGATAATAATGGTCTTCAAATTGATGGAGCTAATGGAGATGTAATGGGAATAAATCCATTAGATGAAAAGTTTAAAAGCTTTGGATTTAACGTAGTTACTTGTAATGGTCATGATTTTGATGAAATACATGAAGCTATGAATATAATAGATGAAGTTAAAGGTAAGCCAAGTGTAATAATTGCAAAGACTGTGAAGGGTAAAGGTGTAAGCTTTATGGAAAATAAAGTAGAATGGCATGGACAAGCACCTAATAAAGAACAAAAAGAAAAAGCATTAATGGATATAAATAAATAGGGGGAAGGAAAAATGGGAAAAGCAACGAGAGAATCATATGGAATGGCGTTAGTTGAGCTAGGAAGAGAAAATAAAAATGTTGTTGTATTAGATGCGGATCTTTCTAAATCAACAAAAACTATAGACTTTAAAAAAGAGTTTTCTGAAAGGTTTTTTAATGTTGGAATAGCAGAACAAAATTTAATGGGAGTTGCAGCAGGAATGGCTAATGTAGGATGTATTCCATTTGCTAGTACATTTGCAGTTTTTGCAACAGGAAGAGCTTTTGAAATAATTAGAAATTCAATATGTTATCCAAAAGTTAATGTAAAAATAGCAGCAACTCATGCTGGTATAACTGTAGGAGAGGATGGTGGATCTCACCAATCAGTTGAAGATATAGCTTTAATGAATTCACTTCCAAATATGACCGTCATAGTGCCAGCAGATCATAGAGAAGCTATGCAAGCTACAAAGGCAGCTGTAGAAATTAATGGGCCAGTTTATTTAAGGTTTGGTAGATGTAATACTGAAGATATATTTGATGACGATTACAAATTTGAAATTGGAAAAGGAACTGAAATTAAGTCAGGAAATGATGCCACTATAATAGCAACAGGTATGATGGTTCAAAAGGCTATAGAAGCATCAAAGAAATTAGATTTAGAAGGTATTAGCGTAAGGGTTATTAATATGTCTACAATTAAACCTATAGATAAAGGTATAATAGTAAAGGCAGCAAAAGAAACTAAAGGAATAGTAACAGCAGAAGAACATTCAGTTATAGGAGGGCTTGGTGCAATGGTTTCACAGGTAGTATGTAGTGAATGCCCAACTAAGGTTAAGATGGTAGGAATTCAAGATACATTTGGTGAGTCAGGATCTCCTGATGAACTTATGAAAAAGTACGAATTAACTTCAACAAAAATAATTGAAGAGGTAAAAAAGATAATTAAATAAATATTTTTAAAAGGGGTGTTTACAAACATATATTACTTTTTTGTAAACACCTTTTTAGAATTATATAAATTATTTTATAATAGAAATAGTATTTTTAAGTAATTAAAAAGTAAAATGCATATAATAAATATGTTTAAATATGTTGCAGTAATGGTAAAAAATTAATATACTAATTTTATGCTACAATAAATAAAAAACGAAGGAGGAGATTATATTATGAAGAACAAATTATCTAAAGAAGCATATGGTGGCGTACATGGAAAAGATTATGTTCCATATATAACAGATAAGTCTAAAAAAGGTGCTAATGTTGCTGTAATGTTAATTGGAATAGTATTAGCTATCATCTTTGCAGCATCAACAGCTTATTCTGGTATGAAATCAGGACTTACAGTAGCAGCAGGAATACCAGGTGCAATAATTGGATCAATGTTTATAGGAATATTTGCAAAGAACAAAGGCATACTTGGAAAAAATATAACACAAGGAATGTCTAGTGGTGGAGAATCAATAGCAAGTGGTTTAATATATGTTTTACCTGCTATTATATTAATAGGAAGTGACTTTACTTTCTTAGAGGGTATGAGCGTAGGAATAGGTGGAGCACTATTTGGAATAGGAGCTTTATCATTAGTATATAACTACTTAATAATTGAAGAACATGGAAAACTAATGTATCCAGAATCAATGGCAATATCTGAAACATTAGTAGCATCAGAAGGTGGCGGAGATGCTATTAAATTTATGGGTATAGGTTTTGGTATAAGTGGTATTATTAATGTTTTAACAGGTTCATTTTTAAATGTAATTAATAATACGGTTACATATGTGGGAAGTAAGTTTTATAAATGGAAATTCTCTATAGAAGTAAATCCACTTTTATTAGGTATAGGATTTATAGTTGGATTAGAAGTTTCTGTAACTATGCTTGCAGGTTCAATATTATCTAACTTTGGTATTGCACCATTAATAGGTTATTTTACAGATATGGCACAAGGTAATGCTAGTGCATGGAATGATACAACAGTTCTTATAAGTCAAATGGATGTAAATGCTATAACAGGAAGCTATGTTAAGTATATAGGTGCTGGTATGATGCTTTGTGGTGGTATAATAGGAGCACTTAAGCTTATACCAACTATAGTTGTTTCTATAAAAGAAACATTAAAAGCAAAATCATCTAAAGATGGAAATGGAGAAAAATCTTCAGGTGAAATGATATTTGTTTTAGCTGGTGTTATAATAGCATTTGTGGCAGGATTCTTTATTTCACAAAGTATTTTAATGGCAATAGTATCTGCAGTTGTTTCATTAATATTATCATTATTATTTGTAATAGTTGCTGGACGTTTAACTGGTACAATAGGAACATCTAATCTTCCTGTTTCAGGAATGACAATTGCTTCATTAGTAATATTAACTTTAGTATTTGTAATAATGGGTTGGACAGGTCAAGCTGATAATAAATCATTGCTTTTATTTGCAGCATTTATGGTTGTAGCAATATCAGTAGCTGGTGGATATAGCCAATCTCAAAAAGTAACTTATATTATAGGTGGAAGCAAAAAAGAAATGCAAAATTATTTTGCAATAGCAAGTATTGTAGGTGTTGTTGTTACTGTAGGAACAATATTAGTACTTTCTAGCCAATTAAAAATTACTGGAGCAGATGCACCATTTGCACTTCCACAAGCAAACTTAATGTCTACATTAACTTCTGGTATAATGTCAGGTAATTTACCATGGCCAATGATTATAGTTGGTGTTGTTATGGCGTTATTTTTATTCTTATTAGATTTACCAATAATGACAATTGCAATAGGTTTCTATTTACCTATAGCTACAACTACAATTATTTTAGTTGGAGCATTAATACGTGTATTTATTGAAAAAATGAGCAAGGATGAAGAAGATAAAGAAGTTAAAGTTGCCAATGGAATAAGTCTTTCTTCAGGGCTTGTTGCAGGTGGTTCTATTATAGGATTAATAGGAATTATACTTCAAGTAACAGGGCTAATAAAACCAAGAGTTCCAAGTGGATTTGCTGCTAGCAACATGATGGGAATTTTATTATTAGTAGTTTTAGTTATAGCTACAACTCTTCCAATTATGATGTCAAAGGTGAAGAAGCATGACAAATAACGAAGAAATTTTAAATTTGAAATTTAAAATTTGTGATAATCTTGAATATAAGATTAATGACAACGGAATAGTTACAATTTTAGAAAAGCAAGATCATAAAATTCAGAAATTTTTTAGAAAATTAAAATTTAAAATTCCTTTATATAAAGAAATAGCTTTTGATGAAATCAGTAGTGCTGTATTTATGCAAATTGATGGAATTAAAACTGTTAAAGAAATAGGTGAAAATTTAGAAGAGAGATTTGGAGAAAAGGTAAATCCTCTGTATGAGAGATTGCTAATTTTCTTAAATCATATTGATATAAATTGTAACTATATTGAAAAGGTTAATTAAAAATAGAGCTACTATTATAGTAGCTCTATTTTAGTTATTTAATTCTATTAACAGTTTTTAATATATTTTCAAGCTTTTCTGTATATGTAATTCTTTCATTACATTCTTCACTATTTAAACATATGTGAAATCCTAATGATTTATAATCATCTTCGCTTCTTGGCTTGCAAATAGGTGAAACAAAGGCAACTTCATTTTCAGAGCCAATATGATTACAAAGAGTACATACATTGGCCCCTTTAGGACTATTTAATGTTAGTCTACAAGCCATTCCTAAAAGTTTATCATCTACATTATAGACAATAAGAAGTTTATTTGTGGCTTCATCAATCCATCCTAAGTATACAAGCTTTGAATCTTCAATATCTAAATTAGGAAGTTTAAGCTTCTTTTCTTTTTTAAATACTTTAGTAAGTTCATTTTTTGTTACATTAGACATTCCATAAACATATTTATCTAAATCTTTTAAGTATGAATCAATTTGCAATGGTTCATTTATTTTGCTTATATCTAATATTTCTTTTTCTTCGTCCGATAAATTATTAAAGAAATTTAAAATTTTATCTTGTGTAATAAGCTTTGTAGTTTCAACAATATTACTATCTACACAATTTCTAAAAGCATTATTTAAATCAAATAAACACTTTTTTATATAATTAAACTCTTGCTTTTTTATAAAAGCATTCATAATAACACCTCATTTATATCAGATCTAATTAATTTACAACAGTAAAAGAATAACATGCTTAAAAGCAAGTATTCAATCTAATAAATGTTTCTGTATTGATTATGAGCAAATTTGTTTTTCTATATTTATAATTCTTCTTATACTTTTTTCTGATAAAAAGTATTCTTTAGTTAATTCATATATAGAAGTTCCTTGAATATATTTTTTATATATTTCATTATTTCTTATTTTAAGACTATTTTTTATTCCGCTTTTTTCACCCCAAGATTTATGATTTTCAAATTTTCTTGGAATATAAATATATTCTCCGTCTATATATTCTTGAATAATTTCAATTATTTCATTTGGTAACACATCTATTGCTCTAGTATATTTCATTTTCTTACCCCTTAACTTTAAAAAATTAAAATTTAAAGCAAAGAATACTTAAAAAGCTATGTGTTACAGAACCTAAAAAATCAGCTAATTTAATAACTGCTTAGGCTCCAAACAAAGCATAGCTGATGAGTGTAGTCTTTGCATGGAGCAAGCAAGTTTAAACATGAATTTAGGATATATATTCAAAGAAACCACCTCCTATTAAATAGTTATAAAAATATTATATTCAATATGATTTAATAAGTAAAATTTTTAGTTTTGGAATTTTTTATAACCAGATGGATATGAAGATGAATAGTATAAAAATAAGAGGATTAAAATAGAAAGTTTGAAGGGGGGTAATGTATGGTAAATGTAATGATTATTTGTGGCTTAGTGTTACTTATGTGTGTAACTTCTACTAAAATATTATACAGGTTTGGTGTGCCAATTCTTTTAGTATTTATAGTATTTGGAATGTTATTTGGACCAGATGGACTTGTTGGAATAGAATTTAATGATTATCAGTTAGCTAGTAAAATAAGTACTGTTGCATTGATATTTATAATGTTTTATGGAGGGTTCGGAACAAATTGGGAGATGGCAAGACCAGTAGCAATACAATCAGTTTTTTTATCAACATTAGGAGTTATTTTTACTGCTGGATTAACAGGCTTATTTTGTTTTTTTGTTTTTAAAACAACATTATTAGAAGGATTACTTATAGGTTCGATTGTTGGATCTACTGATGCAGCATCAGTATTTGCAATATTAAGATCACAAAAGTTGAACTTAAGGGGATCAATTGCCTCTATGTTAGAGCTAGAAAGTGGTAGTAATGATCCATGTGCATATATGCTTACAGTAATAATATTAGGGTTAATGTCTGGTAATGGATATAGTAATATACTTCCAATGGTGTTAAAGCAAGTTATAGTTGGAGTAGTTATTTCGGTAGTATTAGCCAAATTATCAGTTTTTTTATTAAGACATGCTAAATTTGAAATAGAAGGCTTTTATCCAATTTTTATAACAGCTATAGCAGTATTGTCCTATTCATTAAGTGAATATTTTTCAGGAAATGGATATTTAAGTGTTTATATTACAGGTATTATAATAGGAAATTCTAAAATACCACATAAAAAGAGTATATTTCAGTTTTTTGATGGAATATCATGGATTATGCAAATTATGTTATTCTTCTTACTTGGATTGATAGCCTTTCCATCTAAGATACCATCAGTAATGATTAAGGGAATATCAATTTCGATATTTATGATTTTTGTTGCAAGACCAGTTGCGATATTTAGTATTTTATATTGGTTTAAGGTACCTTTAAAAGAAAAAGTTTTTATATCATGGGTAGGAATAAGGGGAGCTGCATCAATAGTTTTTGCAATATTTGCGGGAACATATGGAGTTACAATAAATAATGATATTTTTCATATAATATTTTTTATTGCATTATTTTCAGTAGCTGTACAAGGAACAATTATTCCAAGAATGGCTAAAAGGTTAGATTTGATAGATAATGAGGAGTCTGTTTTAAGGACTTTTAATGATTATAAGGAAGATAAGAGTACAAGGCTTATAGAATTTACAATTGATGAACATAATGCTATTGCTAATAAAACAATAATGGATGCAAATATACCTGAGGATATTCTTGTGGTAATGATAAAAAGAGATGGAGATGTATTTGTTCCAAATGGTTCTACAGAAATTTTACCTAAGGATATATTAGTTTTATCAGGAAATAAACTTAAACATTTTAATGAATATAAGGAGGAAAAAAGCACTACATTAACTGAATTTTCTATTGAAACAAAAAGTAGTTTAATTAATAAACCTATAAAAGATGCTAATATTCCAGATGATGTTTTAATAGTTATGATAAAAAGAGAAGGAGAAGTAATAGTTCCTAATGGTAACACTGTTATTCTTCCAGAAGATATATTAGTTGTAACCTCCAATAATATGGATGAAATAGAAAATTTGTTAAGTATATAGTTGATTAAAATATAAAAATTTAAGGATTTGTATTATATTAAAAGTATTTAATATAATACAAATCCTTTTATTATATAAATTTTGTTATAGTATTAATTAAAGTATAGCTTATATTATTAAAAGTACAATTGATAAATATAAATAATAAAATATTAGAGTTTATTATTTAAAATTAAATGTAATTTATATTTTATTCGAAGGGTCTAACTCTTAAGGTTATTCCTAAATCATCACAGATTTTTTGGCTTGCTTTAATATTTTCTTCACCAATACAATCAACTACTGTAAATACAACATTAGGAATATAAACTTTGCAGGATATAGCAAATTTTTTCATTGCATCATAAGACGAGATTCCAAATTTACTTTTAGTTATTTCATAAAATTCTTCAGCATTTGCTGCATTAAGGCTTATTGAAACAGTATCAATTAGCCCATTTAATAAAGGGGCAACATTTTTTTTATTAATTAAATCTCCAAGCCCATTAGTGTTTATTCTTATTTTTGTATTAGAATTTATACTTTTTAGATATTTAGCTATTTCAATTATTGCATCTAATCTTTCTGTTGGTTCTCCAAAACCACAGAAAATAATTTCATCATAAAGATTTATATTTATAGATTCAAATTCATTTATTACTTCTTGTACAGTTGGTTCTTTTTCTAACCATAGACTATTTGATTCTAGCATTTTTTTAGTTTGTCTTAAACAGAAAGTACATGAACATGGACAACGATTAGTTAAATTTACATAGATATTTTTCTTTAGTCCTTTATATTCCATTTCTTCAATTGTTATATTTTTTAAGCTTATAAAATTACCATTATTAATAGTGTATAAAATAACCATATTACCCCATCCTTTTATATTATTTTAATTCAGTTAAAAATTCTTCAAAACAAACACCATAGCTACTAGGTAAGTTTAAATCATTAGTAAACTTTAATGCTTTACTAATAAAGTCTGATGCTTTTTTTATTGAATCTGAAAAATCTTCACCTTTAACAAGACTAGCAGATACAATAGAAGAAAAAACATCTCCAGTTCCAGCACGGTCTTCCCCTATTTTTTCAACCTTTATAATTTTAAATGTTTTATTACTTTCAAAAACAAAGTTTTCTATTGCACCTTGTCTTTGAAGTCCAGTAATTACTATTTTGCTTGGCCCCTTAAGAGATAATTTTTCACATAATAAATATAATTCTTCATGTGATGGAGTATCATTAGGGTAGGAAATGTCTAGTAATCTACAAAACTCAGTAAGGTTAGGTGTTAGTACATCAGCATACTTAATTAAGTTTTGCATTTCTTTGCACATTTCATCTGTATAAGTAGAATAAAGCTTTCCATAGTCACCCATAACAGGATCTATTAAAACTAAATTGTTAGATGTTTTGAATTTTTCTAAAAACTCTATTACTATCTTAATTTGCTCTTTAGAACCTAAAAAGCCTGTAGATATTCCATCAAAGCTTAAATTAAGAATTTCCCAATTGTTTATATATTCTTTCATTTTAGTTGTATAATCTTCAAAAAAGAAATTATTAAATCCAGTATGATTTGAAAGTATGGCTGTTGGTATAAAACAACATTGAACTTTAAGTGCTGAAATAATAGGTAATGAAACTGCTATGGAACATCTACCAAAACCTGTTACATCATTTATAAGAGCTATTTTTTTTTGATTAAATTCCATTATTATTTTCACATCCTTATAAATATTAATTATAAAAGAAGAATTTGGGAAAATCAATTTTGTAATATTTGTAACGATACAATATTTAAATTAGAGAAGTTTTAAATTTACTTTATTTTTACAAGAAGTAGTTAGTATTATTTAAGTATATAATTAAAAGTATGATATTTTATAATCATTTAAAAAATAATTAAATATTTTAAATAAAATTTTATTCAATTATGTAGAATTTAATAAAATAGCATATAATTATATTTATAATTTGAATACAAATGAGGTGTAGATATGAATGATTTTATGGAAAAAGCGAAATTAATAAAAGAGGATATTGTAGGTTATAGAAGAGATATTCATGAAAATCCCGAAGTTGGAGCAGAATTACCTAAAACAAAAGCATATGTAATGAATAAATTAAGAGAGTTTGGATATGAACCAAAAGAAATATGTGAAAGTGGTATAGTTGCTATAATTAAGGGAAGCAAACCAGGAAAAACATTTTTACTTAGAGCCGATATGGATGCACTTCCAATTGAAGAATCTACTGAATGTAGTTTTAAATCTAATAATGGTTGTATGCATGCATGTGGGCATGATATGCATACAGCAATGCTTTTAGGTGCTGCAAGATTACTTAAGGAGAATCAAGATAAGATAGAAGGAACTGTTAAATTAGTATTTCAACCAGATGAAGAAGGATTTACTGGAGCAAAAAAAATGTTAAAAGCAGGAGTTCTTAAAGATCCTAAAGTTGATGCTGCAATGGCAATGCATGTATTTTCTGGGGCGCCATCAAATTCTGTATTATGTGGTTTAGGTACAACTATAGCAGGATGTAATAGATTTAGAATAATTGTAAATGGAGTTGGATGTCATGGGGCAATGCCAGACCTTGGAGTAGATCCAATCAATATAGCAGCTCACATATATATATCATTACAAGAAATAATATCAAGAGAAATATCAGCTACAAAACCAGCTGTAGTAACTATAGGAAAATTTGTTGGAGGAGAAGCAGCAAATATAATACCAGGAGAAGTTATTATGGAAGGTACAATAAGAAGTTTAGATAAAGAAGTTGGAGAATTTATATTTAACAGAATAAAGGATATAGTTGAACATACTGCTAAGATGTTTAGAGGAGAATCTAAATTAGTAGAGTTATCATCAGTACCACCATTAAGTAATGACAATGATTTAGCTAAAGAAATAACATCTTACGTAGAGGATATAGTAGGGAAAAAAGCTGTTAACTTATTTGAAGGAGGTGGAATGGGTTCAGAGGATTTTGCTAGTTATTCCTATGAGGTACCAAGTATTTATCTGATGTTAGGAGCTGGTACAAAACAGGAAAATTCATTATATGGTGAACCAATGCATAATGAAAAGGTAGTATTTAATGAAGATATATTAGTTACAGGAGCAGCAATTCATACATATTGTGCTATCATGTGGTTAAAAAATAATAAATAATTAAAGCAAATGTTTAACCCTCATATTGATTATAATATGAGGGCATTTTACTATTTTAATTATTATTTTATATTTTGTTAAACAAAACATTAATTTTTAATAGTTTGCTTAAGTTTTGAAATAACATTTGTTAACTTAGTTCTTGGCTTAGACTTATAGTAGTTAGGGTTTGTAATAACATCAATAGATATAGGGGATTTTCTTTTACCAGCTAATCTATCATTTATATTTTTTAAATAAATTTCTATAAATGTAAGGCTCGGATTAAGTTTAGATAACTTTTTAAAATATTTTTTTGCATTAATTAAATCATCTGTATAATAAAAGCTAATTGCATACTTAGTTAAAAAATCCTCATTATCAAGCAACATGCTACCTGCAGTAGTATTAACACTTTTATTTAAATAATAAAGAGCTTCTTTATAGTTTTCTGTTTTAGTTAACAATAATGCTAAGCTACATATAGAGTAGTAATCATCAGTTTTAAAGGAAAGAGCAAGTTTAAAGTTTTTAATTGCCATTTCATAATTGTTATTATTTGAATAATATTGACCGAATAATTTATATAACTCAAAATCTTCTTTATATAAATTTAATGCTTTATTTAAGTAGTATATTGAATCATTAGATCCAGAATAAACTAAATCATATGCAATTGAACGAAGGTCTATATATTCTTCTAATACAGATATGCTGATATTTTTTAAAGAATTATAGCTTAAGGTTTCATTAAATGATAATTTATCAATTAAATAATCAATTTTTAAGTTAGGGTAAATTGATATTAATTCTTCATATCTAGAAATCCAATCAAACTTATTATTTAGAAAAATAAAAATATTTTTAGGAATATTTTTATTATTAGTTACAAATTCGATTACATTTTGTTCTAGTAAATAAAATAATGTTTCGTTTGAAGCTATAGGTAAAGTAAATAATTCTTCCCAGCTTTTGTCTTCTATTCTAAGTGAAAAGTTATCATATATTTCTTTTAATTTATCCATAAATGGTTCTATATATGGATTAAGATACTTTTTGTAGATTGGAATAGTTAACGGAAGCGATAATGAATTATTAGAAAGTTTATTATTAATAATATTTAATTCTGCTTTAATTGAAATATCCCAAGGTCTTAACTTAATTATTAGTGTATATAAATCTTTAGCTTTTTGTAAATCGTATGAGTGATGATAGCAATGAGCTAAATCAATTATACGTTCTAAATCTAATGTATTTTTTAATTTTTTTAAATATTTTTCAAGATAATAAATGGCAGTTGAATATTGATTATTTTTTGCTAGTAAATGCCCAAAATATGAAAGACAAAACATATCATTAGGTTCAATATTAATTGCTTCTCTAAAATAGTTTAATGCCATAAGATTATCATTTTTATTAAGGTAATAAGTTCCCAATAGTTTTAATAAATCTAAATCCTTTGTATATATAGAATAGGCATCAAATAAATAACTTTTATCAGTTTCTTTATTGGTAGATGTTAAAGATAAATATGCTTTTTCTCTAAGTGAAAGATATTCATCTAAATGTTCTTCTTTAATTTCAGATAAATAATTATAGCTTAAAGGCAAGGGATTATTTATTTCATTTATTATAAACTCTATTATTTCAGATGAAATAATAGCTTTTAACTCATCTTTTCTATTTGTCCAATTAAATCTAGAATTTATTAAGTTATAAATAGTTGAAGGAAGATATTTATGAGTATAAATATAATTTATAAATTCTACTTCAAGCTTTTGATTAATAGAAGGATTATTTAAAATAGGCAATGCTAATAAGTTAACCCAGGAATCCTTTGAAAATCTTGCAGTAGGATTATTATATATATCATTTGTTTCATTAATAAATTTATCTATTGAGTCTATTTCTGAATCATTTATAGAGGAATTTATTAATGCAGATAAAATATCAAAACTAGGATTATTTAATAAACCTATATTTAAATCTCCAATAGATGCAGTAGCTAAAGATATAGCTTTATTATATGCAAGCTTTAATTCTTCAGCATATTTATTATTTTCGGATAAAGAATTACTTAATTCAATATAAGCTTTCTTAATTTTATCAATATTTCTAGTTGGTGTTATTCTTAAAACTGCCCAGCAACTCATAAGGTTAAAATACCCTCCTATTCATCAAAATTTTATGTAATAACTCTTTATATATAAAAAAATAGAAGAAATATAAAAAGTATTGTATAATACATATTCTACATCTATAAGAAAATAATGTAAAAACTTTTAATAACAAATATTATTACAATATTTTTAAAAATTTGTGGGGAAAAATGTAAAAAATCACAGAAAATAATAAAAAGTTAGATAAAAAAGAAAAAGATAACATTTAATACAAAATATTAGGAGGAAAATATGTCAAAAAAGGTACAAATATTAAATGAAAGATAGTATAATACTTAGGGGAATATTTATAAAATAGGAGATAAATAATGAAAAGGGTACAGAAGAGGATATGTGTTTTGATAGGTATTCTAATAATTGCCTATATCACATTGAGTGGAAGAAGTGTTTTTGCAGAAGAATATAAAAAGCAAAAGTGGAAAGTTCTATTTATTAGTACATATAATTCAAACTTCATGTCTTTTAATGAGCAAGTAGATGGAATAAAATCTGGATTTGAAGATAATATTGAATTAAGAGTTGAATATATGGACGTGAATGGATATTTTAATAAAGAGAGTGAAAAAAAGTTTTATAACTTATTAAAATCTAGCTTTGAAAATTATCAAGATTATGATGCTGTAATAGCTGGAGATGATGAAGCGTTAGAATTTTGTTTAAAATATAGGAATGATATATTTGATAATGTTCCAATATCGTTTTTGGGAGTTCAAAAAGAAAGTGTGCTAAAGAATGCATTTAATTATGAAGATGTTTCAGGAGTACGGGAAGTTGAATCGGTAGAAGCAAATTTAGATCTTATAAAGAAGTTTCATCCACAAATAAAAAATATTGTTTTTTTAAATGATAAAGGTGAGCATTTTTATGATGATATTATAAGTGACAATACAACTTTAAATTTTAAATCAATAATTACAGAAGATTTAAGTATATACGAGTTTAAAAGAGTATTAAATAATTTAAAAGATGATACTGCTATAATTTCACTTTATCCTAGCAATTTTAAAAATGGAGAATGGTTAAAGTATTTAGATATAAATAAATTAATTGCAGAAATAAATCCTAAAATTCCGATATATAATGTATTAAAGTATGCTATAGGAAACGGCAGTGTTGGAGGGAAGGTAATTAATCATTTTAATCAGGGAAAAAGAGCAGGGCAGATAGCTTTAGGTTTATTAGAAGGAAAAGATCCTAAAGATTTATATATAGGAACTGATGAAGCCAATGAATATGTATTTGATTATAATACAGTAAAAAAATTTAAAATAGGAATGAAAAATTTACCTGAAAATTCTAAGGTGATTAATAATCCAATTGATATAATTAAGCAATATAAAAATGCATTTATAGGTTTAGGTATTATTTTTATGACGTTAATACTTTTAATATTATCTTTGATTAAATATATACATTATAAAAGAATATATGAAAAAGAAATATTAACTGCAATGAAAAAAGTTGAAGAGGATAATAAAATTAAGGCAAATTTTATATCAAATATTAGTCATGAACTTAAAACACCTATAAATGTAATATTATGCGCTATACAATTAGTGGAAAGCAATTGTTGTGGAAATTCTAAAAATAGAAATACTATGAATATAATAAAAGATAATTGTTATAGATTAATTAGACTAATGAATAATATGATAGACATAGAAAAGGCTGAATTAAATGACTTAAAATTAAGTTTAGAAAATACTAATGTAGTTAATTTAGTAGAAGAATTAGTGATGTCTGTAATACCATATGCAGAAAAGAAAAATTTAAACTTAGTTTTTGATACAGATGAAGAAGAGATAATGATGAATCTTGATATTAGCAAAATTGAAAGAGTTATTTTAAATTTATTATCAAATGCAATTAAGTTTTCAAAAGAAAATGGAGATATTTATGTAACAATAAATTCTCAAAATGAAGAATTAGAAATAATTGTTGAAGATAATGGAATAGGAATATCGGAAGAAAATAAAAGAACTATATTTGAAAAATTTACGCAAGTTGATACTAGTTTAAATAGAAAAAATGAAGGTAGTGGTACAGGTTTATCACTTGCTAATGCACTAGTAAAACTGCATAATGGTGAAATTACAGTTCAATCTGAAATTAATAAAGGAACAAAATTTATAGTTAAGTTACCTAAAGAAATAAATATAGATAAAAATAGTGATTTAATAGATTACAAAAAAGAAAATTATTATGATATAAATGTCATTGATAAAGTAATAAATACAGAGCATAAAACAAGGGCTGAATTATCAGATATATACATGTAGAAGTTAAAGGATGATAATGATTATATGAATTTAAACATTAATAAAATAAAAGCTATAATATTTGATATGGACGGTGTAATATTTGATACTGAAATGGTGTACTTAAAAGTATGGTCAAAAGTTTTTGAAAAGTATGGATATAAAATGACCAAAGAAATATATACATCAGTATTAGGTACTGGGCGTGAAAATGTAAAAAAAGTATTTGTTAATAATTATGGAAGTAATTTGCCTATAGATGATATGTATAAAGAAAAGGATGAAAATTTAGCAAAAGAAATAGAAAAGGGAGTTGCTTTAAAAGCAGGAGCATATGAAATTTTAAAGTATTTAAAAGAAAATGACTTTAAAATCGCCTTAGCAACTTCTGCTATTTCAAAAAGAGCATTTAAGCAATTAAAGCAATCAAATATTTATAGGTTTTTTGATGCAGTAGTATGTAGAGATGAGGTTGAAAAAACAAAGCCAAATCCAGATATATTTTTAAAAGCAGCAGATAAATTGAATGTAAATAAAAGTGAGTGTATTGTAATTGAAGATTCAAGTGCAGGAATAAAAGCAGCATTTAATGCAGGAATGATTCCTATTCATGTTATAGATTTAAAAGATGCTGATAGCGATATTTTAGAAATGGCTTATAAAAGTTTTAATAACTTAAATGATGTAAAAAATGAGTTAATTAGTCTTAAAAATATATAAAGGAAGTTATATTAAGAGTTCTTTATATATTATCAATGAAAATTTTATACTATAGAAGGGAAATATACTCATACTTAATTAAAAAATTTCAATATGAGTATATTTCCTTTTTTATTTTATATTTTTAAGGGCAAAAAATTTATAAATCATCTACATCTTGCTATTCGCCATATCTAACAGTACCTTCTGAACTAAAACTATCATTAGGATCTTTTTCTATAAAATAACCATCATTAGGTTCTTTTGATTTTTTTGCACAATTAGTACAAGATTCCATTTGTACATTTGATAAATCAGATATTTTTTTCATTTTACCCATTTCAAACACTTCCTTATAAAATTTATTTAAAATTAGTATGAGTAAAAATAATAAAAAATATAAAGAATAAAAAAAACAATTTAAATTAAATTTTTGTATATAATAATTATGGAAGTTTAAATCATTATAAAAAAGAGAGGAAGTTATGAAAAAAACATTATATGATTATAAAGAAGCAATTAAAGAGTTACCATTAAAAAGTAAATATACAAAAGAAGATTTATTAATAGATAAATTTTTAATAGATAAAGAAAATAAAATAGAAATATACTATGCTCCTCATAATGAATATTTAAATCCTAAAGCTAAGGTATTTATTATTGGAATAACACCTGGGTTTCAACAAATGAGTGTTGCTATAAAAACTGCAAAAAAAGAATTAGAAAAAAGTAATGATATTGAAGAAATACAGTATAGGTGTAAAGTTGAAGCTAGATTTAGTGGAAGTTTAAGAAAAAATATTATTTCTATGTTAGATAAAATAGAGCTTAATAATGCACTAAATTTAAAAAGTTGTAGTCAATTATTTGATGAAGATGATTATTTATTACATACTATATCATTAATACCATATCCTGTTTTTATTAATGGAGAAAACTATACAGGACACACTCCAAAGTTAGTCAAAAATGATTTTTTAATGGAGTATGTATATGATAATTTTATAAATGAATTAAAAAGTTTAGATGAATCAGAAAAAATATTATTAATTCCGTTAGGAAGAGCGGTTGAAGAGGTTTTATTAAAGCTAGAGGAAAAGGGTATCATAAAAGAAGAGCAAATTCTTATGGGATTTCCACACCCCTCTGGTGCAAATGTTAATAGAATAACTCAATTTGAAAATAATAAAGAAAGTATGATTAAATTTATAAAAAGCTATTTTAATTAGCAATATAAAAATAAACTGATCCCTGCATAAAAAAGTAGAGATCAGTTTATTTTTAAATGTTATTTTTAACATGAATTATTTGTCCATTTTTAATATAAGCTCTAGGAACTCTATTTTTTAATAAACAAAGAACTTCATAATTTATACTATTCATACATTTAGCAAGATCATCAGCATTAAACTTAAAATCATCACTTTCTCCAAGTAATATTACTTCATCTCCAGCTTTAACATCATCTATGTCAGTAACATCAATCATAAATTGATCCATGCAGATATTACCCACTATAGGTGCAAGCTGATTATTTACAATAACTTTAGCTTCATGTTTTAAGGTTCTAATATATCCATCAGCATATCCGATAGGAATAGTGGCAATTTTACTTTTTCTAGATGTTTTAAATGTTCTATTGTAACTAATATACATACCACTTTCTAATTCTTTAACATGAGCAATTCTAGCTTTTAATGTTAAAGCAGGTTTAATTGATAAGTTTTCCTTTTTAACTTCATTTGAGGGATAATAACCATAAAGAATAATACCAGCTCGTACAGCATCTAAGTAGGTATTTGGCAAATCAATAATTGCAGCACTATTAGATGCATGCTTTAAAGGAATATTAATTCCTTTAGTTTCAAGCTTCTTGATAAAATCATAAATTTGATTAAATTGATATTGAGTATATTCTTTATTTTCTTCATCAGAACTAGAAAAATGAGTAAATATTCCAATAACATCTAAGCCATCTAAATTACAAATTTCACAAATAGCTTCAAAGCTTTCATCAGTAGGCAAAAATCCTATTCTACCCATTCCAGTATCTAGGGCTATATGAACCTTTGCCTTTTTATTAAGATTTTTTGCTATATTAGATAATTCTTTTGCATAGTCTAAGTCATAAATTGTTTGTTCTATATCATAATTAATTAAATCTTCACCTAAATATAAGGGTGTATATCCAAGTATCATTATAGGAGCTGTAATATCGTTTTTTCTAAGTTCTATAGCTTCAGTAAGCATTGCAACAGCTAATCTTGAAGCTCCATTTTCTAAAAGGCAAGGAGCTACATCTAAAGCACCATGACCATATGAATCAGCTTTTACCACAGCTATAACTTCTTTATCGTCAGTTAAGTTTTTTATATTTCTCATATTATTTGCAAGTATATCTAAGTCTATTTCAGCCCATACGGGTCTCATTATCTTCTCCATAATTACACCTCAATTTTTATCTCTTACTATTATTGTAATAAAAATATTTAAAAATGATAAGTACCACTATTAATATAAATTTTAACAGTAGTGGTACTATGATATTTTTACGTATTTAATTTGGTAGTATTGTATTAGTTTTTAGATTGAATTAAATAAATAGTAGTATATAATAAAAACATAAATTATAAACTTAATCAAAAAGGATGAATCTTATGACAATAAAATACAAAAAGCCAGAATTATTAGCTCCAGCTGGGAGTTTAGAAAAATTGAAAATTGCTTTTCAATATGGAGCAGATGCAGTTTATTTTGGAGGGGAAGCATTTTCTTTAAGAGCAGCAGCCCAAAACTTTTCCTTTGAAGAAATAAAAGAAGGAGCAGAACTTGCTCATAGTTTAGGAAAAAAGATATATTGTACAGTAAACGTAATGCCAAGAAATGAAGGAATAGAAAAATTGCCAGAATTTCTAAAAGGTCTTGAAGAGGCTAAAGTAGATGCAGTTTTAGTATCAGATCTTGGAGTATTTAGAACAGTTCAAAAACATACAAATTTACCAATACATATTAGTACACAAGCTAATACTGTAAATTATGAAGGCTGTAATATGTGGCATGATTTAGGTGCAGAACGTGTAGTTTTAGCTAGAGAGTGTTCACTAAAGGAAATAAGAGAAATTAGAAAACATATACCAGAGGAGTTAGAGCTAGAAGTCTTTGTTCATGGAGCAATGTGTATGTCATATTCAGGAAGATGTTTACTTTCAAGCTATATGACAGGAAGAGATTCAAATAGAGGCGCTTGTGCGCAAAGTTGTAGATGGAAGTATTCTTTAGTGGAAGAAAAAAGACCAAATCAGTATTTCCCAATAGAAGAAGATCAACATGGCACATATATAATGAATTCAAAAGATTTATGTATGATAGAATACTTACCAGAGCTTTTAGAGTCTGGAATTTCATCTTTAAAAATTGAAGGTAGAAATAAAAGTGAATATTATGTTGCTATAGTTGTTAATGCTTATAGAAAAGCAATAGATTTGTATTATGAAAATCCGGAAGGGTATAAGTTACCTAAGGTTTTAAGAGATGAAATGTATAAGGTAAGCCATAGAGAATACAATACCGGTTTTTTCTTTAATGAACCTAAGAGTGATGCAATAATTTATCATACAAATGACCATGTTAGAGAATATGATGTAGTTGCTATTGTTCATGAATATGATGAGAAAAGTCAAATTGCATTATGCAAACAAAGAAATAAATTTGTAAAAGGAGATAGGGTTGAAATATTAACTCCTGGTGAGTTTTGTGAAAGCTTTATTGTAGAAGAGCTTTATAGTGAAGAGGGTGAAGCTATAGAAGGATGTCCACACCCAGGAATGATGTGTAAAGTTAAAGTTCCATTTAAGCTTGAAAAAAATTCATTTTTAAGAAAAGAACTTATTAAATAAAGCTTTATTGATTTTTAATATTAAGAAAGATAAAAATTAAAATATAGATAAGCTACCACAGTTTTAAAATAATATGTGGTAGCTTTTGCTTTTATAATAAAACTTATCCAGGTGTATCAATAGTGGAATAATAGAGAAAAACATAAATAATTAAAGAAATATAAATATAAATTGAAATAAATCAATAAAAACGAGGATTAAGATAAAAAATAAATGGTAAGATAAGTTTCGTTGTCAGCAAGACAATAAATATTAAAAAGTCACTGACAGAGATTCTTAAATTCAAATTTCGATTAAATAAAACAAATTTTTAAAAAATATGTTGACAGTAATCGAGAGGAATGATAAGATAAGGAAGTCGCTTCGGTGCGACAGAGAAATGGTCTTTGAAAATTGAACAGAATATAGTTAAAGTAAACCAGCAATTCTTT
>NZ_CAJURG010000006.1 GCF_910588715.1 uncultured Clostridium sp. | reverse complement strand
GATTAGTTCTTACAATAACAGGTGGAGCTATAGCTTTCATTACAGGAAAAAGTAGCAAGATAATAAAAAAAGAAAAATAAAATATAAATAAAAAAAGTCAGCTAAAAGGTAAATTTATTCTTATAAAATAAAAAATAAAAAGTAAGCTGACTTTTTTTATGGAATTTTTAAAATTAATAGTAAAATATAGAATTTTTAAAACAAAAATAATAGACAATAATGTATTTAAAGTTTATAATATCCTATATGTTGTAAAAATGTAAAAAAGTACAAAGAGATTAAAAAGGGGTGAACATACATAAATGAAGGATAAGAAAAATAAAGTCACAGCTATGGCTATGGCAACAACAATAGCAGTAACAACAATGGCACCAGTACCAACAACTACAGTTTATGCACAGGAATTGGACAAGACACAAATAGAAACAAAGGTTAAGGAAGAAAGCAAAGCACAAGACATTACAAAGGCAGAAGCTCCAGAAAGTGAAAACAAGGGAGTAGAAACAAATAATAAAGAAACAAGTAATGTAGAAAATGAGAAAAAAGAAGAAAGCACAGGCAATAAAGAAAACAATGAGAATAAGGCAGAGGAAGAAAAAGATAATACAGAAGCAAAGGACAAAGTAGAAAATCAAGATAATAAAGAAAATACAGAAGAAGCTGAAATTAAAGATAGCAATGAAAAAAATGAGATTATAGAAAATACTGAAGATAAAACCTTAGAAAAAGTTGAAACAGCTGTTAAAGACAAGGATTTATCTAAAGCAGAAGAAGATAAGGATAATGGGAATAAAGATAAGACTGTAGAAGAGAAAGCTACAGGAATTGAAATTAATGAAACAAATTTTCCGGATGAAGAATTTAGAAAGTTTATTGTTGATTTTGATACTGATAGGGATAATGCTCTTTCAGAGACCGAAATAGGGAGTGTAGATAGTATTGATGTTAGCAAAACAGCTGTTAGTAATTTAGCGGGAATCGAACATTTTGTAAATCTAGAAACTTTAATTTGTACTGGACGCCCTATAACGAGTTTAGATGTAAGTAGTAATACTAAATTAAAAACTTTAAATTGTTATAATACAAAATTAGCAAGTTTAAATATTGGTAATAATTCTAATCTTACTACTATTAACATAAATGATACTATTATATTAAATGATTATATTATAACAACTCCAGAGTTTAATATTAAAAATGAGCTTGATATTATGGATATTAATAATGTAACTGTAGATAGTCCTTTAAACTTAGATAAAACTACAGGTGTAGTAAGTAATTATGGAAGTGAGATAAATTATAAGTATAATTGAGGAACTTCTAAAAATGGACAATTAGATTTAAATGTTAAAGTTAATGTTAATATAATTGAAATTAATGAAACAAATGTACCAGATGCAGAATTTAGAAGATATATTAAAAATGAAATAGCATTTGATTTAAAGTTAACTCAAAAAGAAATAGATGATGTAACAGAAATTGAAACTCAGCCTTTGCTTGGAGGAAAATATGACATTAAAGATTTTACTGGGATTGAAATTTTTACTAATTTAGTGTCGTTAAATTGTTCTGAAGCTAACTTAACTGCTCCACTTGATTTATCTAAAAATGTTAAATTAGAAAGCTTGGATTGTTCTAATTCAGGAATTACAGAGCTTAATCTTGAAAATAATGTTAATTTAAATTACTTAAATTGTAGTAATAATGATATTTTAAGCTTAGATATTTCTAAAAATGATAATTTAGAAACTTTAAATTGTTCAGGTACAAAAATTAGCAATTTAGATGTAACATCAAGCAAAAGCTTAAATGTATTAGATTGCTATGAGATGAAGGCAGATAACTTTACACTAAAGACAAATGAAAATCTAACACGTTTATGGTGTATGGGTTCAGAAGACAAAAAGGTTAATATAAATTTAGATATAAGTAAAAGTATAAATTTAGAGGAGTTAAATTGTTCAAATACAAATATTGCACAATTAAATCTTTCTAATAATACAAAATTAACAGACTTAAATTGCTCATATACAAATATTACAGAATTAGACCTTTCTAATAATAAAGAATTAAGTAGAGTAACTTGTACTAATACAAATATGACAGATTTAAATGTTAGCAATATGGAGAAGTTAAATGAATTAGATTGTCGAGATTCAACAAAGCTTAAGAATATAAATTTAAGTGGTACTACGAATTTAACAAATTTAACTTTGAGTAATACAGCGATTTCAGAATTAAATGTTAGTCATATTACAAATTTAGCATCTTTATATTTAAATAATACACCAATTAAAGAATTGGATTTAACTAATAATTCTATGTTAGGTACTCTTGATTTTTCAGGAACAGAAATTACAAAATTAGATTTAAGTCAAAATAATAATTTAACTCAAATTTTCTTTGTGGATACTGATATAGTAAATCTTGATATTGGTACTGGAAAAAATATTTATTCTTTCACTCAAACAGAGGGAAACCCTCATCAAACTGGCGATTTTAAAATAGAAGTAGATTTTACTGTAACAGATGATACCTTTAGTGTTAAAGAAAAATTAGGTTTTAACGAGGGAGAAATAAAAATTACAAGTGGTGCTATATTAAATGGTGATGTCATTAGTAACTATGAAATTGGACAACCAATAGTATATGAATATACTGTAGGTAGTTATGAGTATGTAAGTGGGGCTCAGCCACAACATTTTGATGTAACTATGGAAGTAACATTAAATCCTGTAAAGGCAGAAAGTGCAATTTCAATTATTAATCTTGATAATATTAAGAAGGTGTATGATGGAAAGCCTGTTAACTTAACAAAAGATGATTGCCAAATTACAGGAAGCAAGGGTGCAGTTACTTTTACTTACTATGATAGCAAAGGAACAGAACTTTCTTCTGCACCAACGGAAGCAGGAAAATACAAGGTAAAAGCTGAAGTAGCAGAAACAACATATTATAAGTCTGCTGAAATAGTAGTAGATTTTGAAATTACAAAAGCAAAACCAAATACAGTTGTAGAACCTAGTAATTTATCTGCTATATCAGGAAGTAAGCTAAGCACTATTGCTTTATCAAGTGGATGGGAATGGGTTAATCCAGAGGAAACTGTTATTGTTAAAAATAGTGGATATAAAGCAAGGCTTAAAGTAGATGATAAAAATTATGATTATAAAGGTATTGAGGGTTATAATTCAAAGGAACACTATGTAGAAAGAACACTTAAAGTTTCTGTTTCTAAAGCCCAAAATACTTGGAAGGTAACTCCTTCAATAAAGAGTTGGACTTATGGAGAAAATGCAAATGCTCCTGTTGGTAGTGCAAGTTATGGAACAGTAACCTTTACTTATAGTAATTCTAAGACAGGAACCTTTACTGATATAGTTCCAACAGAAGCTGGAACATGGTATATGAAGGCAAATGTTTCTGAAGGTGATGAGTATACAGGTCTTAATAAAGTAGTGGAATTTAAAATAGAAAAAGCAAAAGCTAAAGAGTTAATAAATCCAAGTAATTTATCTGCTGTTCAAGGTGATGAGCTTAATACTATTAAATTACCAAGCGGATGGGAATGGGTTAATCCAACAGAAACTGTTAATGTTAATAATAGTGGATATAAGGCAAGAATTAAGGTTGATGATAAAAACTATGATTATACAGGTGTTGAAGGTTATAATTCAAAGGGACACTATGTAGAAAGAACACTTAAAGTTTCTGTTGCAAAAAATAAAAATAGCTGGAAGGTAAACCCATCAATAAATGGCTGGACTTATGGAGAAAAAGCAAATGCTCCTGTTGGTAGTTCAAAATATGGAAATGTAGTATTTACTTATAGTAGCTCTCAAACTGGTAGGTTTGAAGAAGCTGTTCCAACGGAAGCTGGAACATGGTATATGAAAGCAACTGTTTTAGCTAATGATGAATATACAGGCTTAAATGAAATAGTAGAGTTTACTATTGCAAAAGCAACAGCTAAAGAAGTAGTAAATCCAAGTAACTTATCAGGAGTTCAAGATAATGAGCTTAGAACTATTGTTCTTCCTGAAGGATGGACATGGGTTAATCCAACAGAAATTGCTACTGTTAAGAATAATGGATATTTAGCAAGGCTTAAAGTTGATGATAAAAATTATGATTATACAGGTGTTGAAGGTTATAATTCAAAGGGACACTATGTAGAAAGAACACTTAAAGTTTCTGTTGCAAAAGGAGAAAATACATGGATTATATCTCCAGCTATTAAAAATTGGACATATAATCAAGCTCCAAATTCTCCAGTAGGAAGTGCAAAGAATGGAACTGTAAGCTTCACTTATAGCAATTCTAAAACAGGAACATTTACTGATGTAGTTCCAACGGAAGCTGGAATATGGTATATGAAAGCAACTGTTGCTGAAAGTGAAGAGTATAAGGAACTTAGTGAAGTTATTGAATTTAAAATAGAAAAAGCAAATGCACAAGAAATTATAATTCCAAATAATTTATCTGCTGTTCAAGATGATGAACTTAATACCATCAATTTACCAAGTGGATGGGAATGGGTTACGCCTAATCAAAAAGTTACAACTAAAAACAATGGATATAAAGCAAGACTTAAAGTTGATGATAAAAATTATGATTATACAGGTGTTGAAGGTTATAATTCAAAGGGAAGCTATGTAGAAAGAACACTAGAGGTCTCTGTTTCTAAAGGAGAAAATGCTTGGACTATTGCTCCACAAATAAAGGGTTGGACTTATGGGGAGAAAGCAAAATCTCCAGTTGGTAGTGCTGAGCATGGTGATGTAGTATTTACTTATAGTAACTCGAAGACAGGTACATTTACGGATAAAGTTCCAACAGAGGCTGGAAGATGGTATATGAAGGCTACTGTTTTATCTAGTGATGAATATAAAGGTTTAAATGAAATAGTAGAATTTACTATTGAAAAAGCAACGATTAAAGAAGTAGTAAATCCAAGTAACTTATCAGGAGTTCAAGATAATAAGCTTAGCACTATTGTTCTTCCTGAAGGATGGACATGGGTTAATCCAACAGAAATTGCTACTGTTAAGAATAATGGATATTTAGCAAGACTTAAAGTAGACGATAAAAATTATGATTATACAGGTATTGAGGGCTATAATGAAGCTGGACATTATGTAGAAAGAAGACTTGAAGTTTCTGTTGCAAAAGGAGAAAATACATGGATTATATCTCCAGCTATTAAGAATTGGACATATAATCAAGCTCCAAATTCTCCAGTAGGAAGTGCAAAGAATGGAACTGTAAGCTTCACTTATAGTAATTCTAAAACAGGAACTTTTACTGATGTAGTTCCAACAGAAGCTGGAACATGGTATATGAAAGCAACTGTTGCTGAAAGTGAAGAATATAAGGAACTAAGTGAAATTGTTGAATTTACTATTGAAAAGGCAATACCAAACTATGAAGCTCCAAAGGATATAACAGCAATTTATGGACAAACTTTAAAAGAAGTTATTTTACCAGAAGGCTTTTCATGGAAAAATGGTGAAGAGGTTGTTGGAAATGCTGGAACAAATAAATTTAAGATTAGCTATACTCCACAAGATACTAATAATTATAAGGTAGTAAATAATATCGAAATTGATATTGTTGTTAAACAAGCAGTAAATAAGTGGATAGAAGAGCTTTCAATAGAAGGGTGGACTTATGGAGAAAAGCCAAATAAGCCAGTAGCTTCTGCACAGTTTGGAGAAGTAAAGTTCACTTATAGTAATACAAAAGGTAGGGCTTATACAGGGGAAATACCAACAGAGGCTGGAACATGGTATGTAAAAGCAGAAGTTATAGGAAATGATAATTATACTGGAATTTCGCAAGTTAAAGAGTTTAAAATTGAAAAAGCTGTTGCACCAGAAATAGTTTTACCTGATAATTTATCAGCAGTACAAGATGATAAACTAGATAGTGTTAGTTTACCAGAAAATTGGACATGGGTAGATAAATCACAAACTGTTACAATTAAAAATAATGGATATAAAGCAAGACTTAAGGTTGATGATAAAAATTATGATTATACAAAGGTTGAAGGTTATAATGAAGATGGAGGCTATGTAGAAAGAGTTCTTCAAGTTTCTGTTTCAAAGGTTCAAAATACTTGGAAGGTAACTCCTTCAATAAAGGGTTGGACTTATGGAGAAAAGGCAAATACTCCTGTAGGAGATTCTAAATATGGTGATGTAATATTTACTTATAGTAACTCTAAAACAGGAACATTTACTGATGTAGTTCCAACTGATGCTGGAAAATGGTATATGAAGGCAACTGTTTTATCAACTGATGAATACACAGGTTTTAATGAAATAATTGAATTTGAAATAAAAAAGGCTACTCCAAAATTTGAAATTCCAAAGGATATAAAAGAATTTTATGGACAAACTTTAGAGGATATTAAATTACCAGAAGGATTTACATGGAAAGATGATAAACAACCAGTTGGAAATGTTGGAACAAATAAGTTTATAGTAATTTATACACCAGAGGATATAAATAACTATGAAATTGTAGAAAATATTGAAATTGATGTTATTGTTGAAAAGGTAAAAAATAACTGGACAGAAGATATTTCTATAGAAGATTGGACATATGGAGATAAGGCAAGTAATCCTTCAGCTTCTGGAAAGTTTGGAGAAGTTATTTATGTTTATAGTAATAAAAAAGATGGGGAATATACAGCTGATGTTCCAACAGAAGCTGGAAAGTGGTATGTAAAGGCAGTCGTAGAAGAAACAGAAAATTACTATGGATTAGAAAGCAAAGCCTTAGTATTTAATATAACACCAAAAGATGGCACACAATTATCTATATCAGAAATTAAATCTGATAAAGACCTAGATAACTTAATAATAAAAGATGGAAGCAAGATTTTAGATAGTAGTAAGGATTATAAGGTTACAAAGAAACAAGAAGGAAATACTGTAACAGTTACAATAACCTTTAAGGGGAACTACACAGGTACAATTATAAAAACTTATGAAGTAGAAGTTAAACCAAGTCTTCCTCAAACAGGGGAAAGGAGTAATCTTGGATTATGGGGATTACTTCTTACAATAACCGGTGGAGCTATAGCCTTTATTACAGGAAAAGGTAATAAGAGAATAAGAAAAGAAAAATAAAATAAAATATAAATAAGCTTTATCCTATAATTTAAAAAATATATAAAAAGCTTACTAATTAAATGTTCTTGATTTAAAGTTGCATTTTAATTAGTAGGCTTTTTTTAAATTTTAAAAAATTTGACTAAATATATATAAAGTTTTGTGGTATAATCTATAAGGTTAAAATAACTGTGAGGTGAAGACATGAAACCACTAGCAGATTTAATTAGACCTACACAATTAAGTGAAATTTGTGGTCAGGAGCATATATTAGGAGAAAATAAAATATTAGATAGAATAGTTAAAAGTGGTAGAATTTCAAATATGATATTTTATGGACCACCAGGGGTAGGGAAGACTACCGTAGCAAATATAATTGCAAAGCAAGCTGGAAAAAGGTTTTATAAACTAAATGCAACCAATGCCTCATTAAAAGACATTCAAGAAATAACAAAAGAATTAGATACTTTTTTAGGGATTAATGGTGTAGTTTTATATTTAGATGAAATTCAAAATTTTAATAAAAAGCAACAACAATCACTTTTAGAATACATAGAAGATGGTAGAATAACATTAATTGCATCAACTACGGAAAATCCGTATTTTTATATTTTTAAAGCACTTCTTTCAAGGTCAACTATATTTGAATTTAAACCAGTAAAAGAAGAGGATATAAAAAAGGCAATTAACAGAGCAATACATATTAAAAGTAAAGATTATAATGAAATAAAATTAGATGTTAAAGAAGAAGCTATAAATTATTTAGCTTCCTATTGTAATGGAGATGTTAGAAAAGCAATTAACGGATTAGAAATTGCTTTAAATTCAACTAAACCTAATAGCAATAAAATTTTAGTTATTGATTTAGAGGTTGTTAAAGATTCAACTCAAAGTAAGGTTATTGCTTATGATAATAATGGAGATGCACATTACGATATACTTAGTGCATTTCAAAAGTCAATTCGTGGTAGTGATGCTGATGCTGCAATTCATTATTTAGCTAGACTTATTAAGGCAGGGGATTTGATTTCTATTTGTAGGAGATTACAAGTTATTGCATCAGAGGATATTGGTCTTGCATATCCACAAGCAAGTTTTATAGTTAAAGCCTTAGTTGATTCTGCAAGAGAATTAGGTTTTCCAGAAGCTAGAATACAACTTGCAGAAGCCACAATACTTTTAGCAACAAGCCCAAAATCAAATTCTGCATATTTAGCAATAGATTCTGCACTTAATGATTTAGAAAATTTAACTATAGGGGATATTCCTAAGGCTTTAAAGGATGCTCATTATAGTGGAGCTTGCAAGATGGGAAGAGGATTAGAATATAAATATCCACATAATTATCCAAATCACTATGTTAAGCAACAGTATTTACCTGATAATATAAAAAATAAAGTTTATTATGAGTATGGTAATAATAAATTTGAAAAAGCAACTAAAGATTATTGGGACAGAGTAAAAAAATAATAAAAATTTTAATCTTAGTTGACAAAAGCCGAGTAAGTTAGTATGATATAAATATAAAGCATAGCAAAAAAGTCTGAATAAGGGGTGAGAGAATGAAATTATCAACTAAAGGAAGATATGGAGTAAAAGCTATGGTTGAATTAGCAATAAATTACGGAGATTCTCCCCTATCAATAAAAACTATTTCACAGAGACAGGGAATATCTGAATATTATTTAGAGCAACTATTTTCCCCGCTTAGAAAGGCAAAACTTATAAATAGTATAAGGGGTGCCCAAGGGGGATATATATTAGGAAGAGAACCAAAAGATATTAAGGTTTCAGATATAATGTATGTACTTGAAGGCCCTATAGAAATTGCTGATTGTATTGAAGGGGTTGCTTGTAATAATATAGATTGTTGTGCAACTAGGCTTTTATGGGCAAAGATAAAAAATAGTATAGATGATGTTATGGAAGGCATAACTTTACAAGATATAGTAGATGACTACAATAAAATTAAAGAAAAAAACGAAGCACTAACATTACAGAGGAGTGAATAAATTATGAAAACAGTATATATGGATTATGCGGCTACTACTTATGTAAAGCCAGAAGTTTTAGAAGAAATGATGCCATATTTTACAGAAAAGTTTGGTAATCCATCATCTTTTTATGGAATATCAAGAGAGACAAAAATGGCAATAGATAAAGCAAGAGGACAGGTAGCAAATGCTTTAAATTGCGATATGAGCGAAGTTTACTTCACTGGTGGTGGTTCTGAAGCAGATAACTGGGCAATCAAGGGGATTGCAACTGCACACAGAAAAAAAGGAAATCATATAATAACTACTAAAATTGAACATCATGCAGTTCTTCATACTTGTGAATATTTAGAGAAAAATGGTTTTGAAGTAACTTACTTAGATGTTAATGAAGAAGGATTTATTGATTTAGAAGAATTAAAAAATGCAATAAAAGATAATACTATTTTAGTATCAATTATGTTTGCAAATAATGAAATAGGAACTATTCAACCTATAAAAGAAATAGGTGCAATTTGTAGAGAAAGAAAAGTTTTATTCCATACAGATGCCGTTCAAGCAGTTGGAAATGTTCCAGTAGATGTAAAGGAAATGAATATTGACCTTTTATCTTTAGCAGGTCATAAGATATATGGACCTAAGGGTATAGGTGTTTTATACATAAGAAAAGGTGTAAGAATAGACAATTTAATCCACGGTGGTGGTCAAGAAAGAGCAAGAAGAGCGGGAACTGAAAATATTGCATCAGTTGTTGGATTAGGTAAAGCTATAGAGTTAGCTACAAAAGATATTGAAGCTCATATGGAGAGAACTTCAAAACTTAGAGATAAGCTTATAGATGGAATATTAGAAAGAGTTCCATATTCGTATTTAAATGGACCAAGAGGGGATAAGAGATTACCTGGTAATGTAAATGTAAGATTTACTTATATAGAAGGAGAATCAATTTTATTATCATTAGATTTTGAAGGAATATGTGCATCAAGTGGAAGTGCATGTACATCAGGTTCGTTAGATCCATCTCATGTACTTTTAGCAATAGGTCTACCACATGAATTAGCTCATGGATCATTAAGATTAACTTTAGGTGATGGCTCAACAGAAGAAGATGTTGATTATGTTTTAGAAGTATTACCTGGAATTATACAAAGAATAAGAAATATGTCACCATTATGGAGTGATTTTGTTAAGAAGGGAGAAAAATAATTATGATATATACAGATAAAGTTATGGACCATTTTAGAAATCCAAGAAATGTAGGAGAAATTGAAGACGCAAACGGTATTGGAGAAGTTGGAAATGCTAAGTGCGGAGATATAATGAGAGTTTATTTAAAAGTAGAAGATAACATTATTAAAGATGTTAAATTCCAAACTTTTGGATGTGGTTCTGCTATAGCTTCATCTTCAATGGCTACAGAAATGATTAAAGGAAAAACTTTAGAAGAAGCTTGGGAATTATCAAATAAAGCTGTTGCTGAAGCTTTAGATGGACTTCCACCAGTAAAAATGCACTGTTCAGTATTAGCAGAAGAAGCTATACACAAAGCAATTAATGACTACAGAAAAAATGCTGGATTAAGCACTGAGGGATGGGAATTCGAAGAAACAGATCATGATGAATTACATGATGCAGTACACGGACACGAATAAAAAAACTTAAGGTGTGATTTATTGATGGAAAAAAAGAAAAAAGTTGTTATAGGTATGAGTGGCGGAGTTGATAGCTCCGTTGCTGCTTACCTTTTAAAAGAGCAAGGCTATGATGTTATTGGTGTTACAATGCAAATTTGGCAAGAAGATAAGGATTATACAGAAAGAGAAGGTGGATGTTGTTCGCTTTCAGCTGTAGATGATGCTAGAAGAGTTGCTAATAAAATTGGAATTCCTTTTTATGTAATGAATTTTAGAGATAGCTTTAAAGAAAAGGTTATTGATTATTTTGTTCAAGAATACATAGATGGAAAAACACCAAATCCATGTATAGCATGTAATAAGCATTTAAAGTTTGATGAGTTATTAAGAAAAGCTCAAGGAATAGGTGCTGATTATGTTGCAACAGGACATTATGCTAAAATTGAAAAAGATGAAAATGGAAGATATCTATTAATTCGTTCAGATGATGATAGAAAAGACCAAACATATGCTTTATATAATTTTACTCAAGAGCAATTAGCACATACTCTTATGCCTTGTGGAGAGTACACTAAGGATAGAATAAGAGAAATTGCAAAAGAAATTGGATTATCTGTTTATAATAAAAAAGATAGTGAAGAAATTTGCTTTATACCAGATAATGATCATGGTAGATACATAAGTGAAGCTAGACCTTTAGAGGTTACGCCTGGAAATTTTGTTGATAAAAATGGAAATATATTAGGTAAGCATAAAGGAATAGTTTATTATACTATAGGTCAAAGAAAAGGCTTAGGAATAGCACTTGGAAGACCTGTATTTGTAACTGATATAAATCCTAGAACTAATGAAGTTGTATTAGGTCCAGAAGAGGATATATTTAAGACGGATTTAGTTGCTAAAGATGTTAACTTTATTCCTTTTGATAAGCTTGAAGAGCCTATAACTGTTGAAGCTAAGGTTAGATATTCAGGAAGACCAGCAGAAGCTGTTATTTCACCTTTAAGAGATGGAAAGATAAAAGTTAGCTTTAAAGAAAAGCAAAGAGCAATAACAAAAGGTCAATCTGTTGTTTTCTATCAAGGAAACAAAGTTGTTGGCGGAGGAATTATTGCTGGTATAATATAATAAAAAGATTTTTATTATATTAACTTTTTATAAATAATCTTTTATGAAGTATATTAATAAAAATAACACATATTAAAGGGAGCTATATCTTATTGAATTAAGAGTTTTCAATAAGGTATAGCTCTCTTTTATTTAATTAAAGCAATTCTATTCCAGCTTCTTCACATTTTTTATGAGTATATTCATCCCAAATAGAAGCTTGAACTTCACCTATATGGGCTTTTCTTAAAAAGAACATACAAATTCTTGATTGTCCAATTCCGCCACCCATAGTTAAAGGAAGCTTATCTTCTAATAATGCTTTGTGGAATGGAAGTGTACGTCTATCTTCACAACCCGATTTTTGCAATTGATATTCTAAAGCATTTTTATCAACTCTAATTCCCATAGAAGAAAGCTCTATAGCTGAATCAAATAATGGATCATAAAATAAAATATCACCATTAAGTGTCCAATCATCATAGTCAGGGCTTCTACCATCATGTTTTTCTCCAGATTTTAAAGTATCCCCAATTCCTAGTATAAATACAGCTTTATGTTCTTTACAAATAGCATTTTCTCTTTCTTTAGATGTAAGGTTTGGGTACATATCTTCAAGTTCTTGTGCAGTTACAAAAGTAATGTCTTCCGGAAGAACTTTTTCAATTGATTTATATTCCTTAGAAACAAAGTTTTCTGTTGCTTTAAATACAGAAAATATTTTTCTAACAGTATCTTTTAAAGTGTTTAAGTTTCTATCTTCTTTATTAATTACTTTTTCCCAATCCCATTGGTCAACATAAATAGAGTGTAAATTATCTAGTTCCTCATCACGTCTAATAGCATTCATATCTGTATATAATCCAAAACCAGCTTTAAATTTATATCTATTAAGAGCAAATCTTTTCCACTTTGCAAGAGAATGAACAATTTCTATATCACTATCTTTAATTGCGAGCATATCAAAGCTTACTGGTCTTTCTATTCCATTTAAATTATCATTTAATCCTGAACCATTTTCAAGAAATAATGGAGCAGATACTCTTGTTAAGTTTAATGTTTCAGCAAGTTTGCTTTCAAAAAAATCTTTAACCTTTTTTATTGCTATTTCTGTTTCTATTAATGATAAATTAGATTTATAGTTTTCTGGTATGAAAACTTTAGATTTTAATTCTTTTGCCATAAAAATAACCCCCAATAATGTTATAATATAATATTATGGGGGTAAATGCCAAAATAGTAAAGAATAAATATTTATAGTGTAATGCGTAAAACCACTGTGCCTTGTGCCTGTGGATGTAAGCATTTTAAGGAAGTAGGTTCGATACCTAACTCCCTTAACTCTTTTGATTTTGAATATACCTTAATCCACTATCCCAAAACTTATTTTTCTTTAATTTAGGAAAAGCTTTGAATATCTCGCTAGCACTATCTCTTGTTCTAGAACTTCAAAACCGTAATTAAAAGCTATGCTTTTAAACATTTTTGATATTTCATATTCCAATTCATATTTAAAAATTTGTGTATATATTTAGGACAAAATACTATATGATAGTTAATGTTATAGATACTATGACTTCTTTTCCTTGATAACAATGTAAGGAGGTGAAAAGATGAAATTATCATTCAAATTTAAACCACAAATTAGTTCAAAACAATTAGAGATTATAGAGGAATTAAGCTACCATACTACCAAGCTATATAATATAATTAGCTATGATTTAAGGGAAAATGGATTTAAAAATTATTATGATATTGAAAAGTGCTATAAAAATAATTGGCATTGTGATTTTCTGCATAGTCATACTAGACAACAAATGTTTAAAGTATTAGAACAGAATTGGAAAAGTTATTTTGCAAGTATTAAAGATTTTGGAGTTAATCCAAACAAATATAAAGGACTTCCTAAGCCTCCCAAATTTAAAAATACTGAAAGAAATAAAAATGAAATTATATTTACTAACTTAGCTATAAGGTATCAAAATGATATATTAAAGTTATCTCTATCTAAAGCTATTCGTGATGAATTTAAGGTAGATAGTCTTAATTTTGAAGTTTCAAACAAACTTCAAAGCCTTATAAATTGGGATAGAATACAACAAGCTAGATTTAACTTTGACAAAGTTCAAAAAGAATGGAACTTAATCATAATCTATAATAAAGATGAAATTGAAAATACATCTAATAATATCATGAGCATTGATATTGGTTTAGATAATTTAGCTACTATAACTTTCAAAGATGGTGTTAATCAATATATCTATTGTGGTAGAGCATTAAAATCTGTTAACTCTTATGTCAATAAGAGAATAGCTTATTTACAAAGTATTGAAATGAAGAAATATGGTTCAGATAAATTCAAAAACACAAAAGAAATAAATAGACTTAGAAAATATAGAAGTAATTATATCAATGATTATTTACATAAAACTAGCAAGAGTGTAATTGATAAGGCTATTGAAAATAATGTAGGTAAAATAGTTATAGGAAAGTTAAAAGATATTAAACAAGATATGAATTATAATAAATCCTTTGTTCAGATACCGACACAACGACTAGTTGAGTTAATAACGTATAAAGCTAAATTGCAAGGAATAGAAATAAAACTGCAAGAAGAATCTTATACAAGTGGATGTAGTGCTATAGACTTAGAACCAATAACAAAGAAATATTACAATAAGAGTAGAAGAATAACGAGAGGACTTTTCAAAAGTGGATATGGAATATTAAATGCAGACATTAATGGTAGCTTAAATATATTAAGAAAAGCAGAGAAATGTATTCCCGACTTAGTAAATACTATGAGGGATAAGGGTAATTGGACTCACCCACAACGTATAAGGGTTGCCTATTAGGTGGAAGCTTAAATATCAAACTACGTTAGAAGAATCCTCGTACCCTTGTGGTCGAGGTAGTTCAAATATTTTTAAATAAGATACATATAAAGTTTTACTTTTAATTATATTTATTATAAAATAATAATTCGAACTAATATTAATAAATTAAAATTTAAGGAGGGCCTATGAAAAAAAGTAAAATTAATTGGCAAAAAGTTTTAAGTTATTTTGTACTAATAACATTAGTTTCTACTATTGTATTTTTAATTTTTGCAATTAATAATGCACCAACAGTTGCAGACCCTAATGAACCATTTATTCGTATAAAAAGTGATTATGCTTTAATGTTATCACAATGTATTTTAGGAGTAGTTGCATTATTATTACCGGGAATGTTAGAACATAAGTTAAAAATTGAAATACCATCAAATATGTTAATTTTATATACTATATTTTTATATTCAGCAATATATTTAGGAGAAGTTAAGAGCTTTTATTACAATGTTGCAAACTGGGATAATATTTTACATACATTTAGTGGAGCAATGATAGGAGCATTAGGTTTTTCAATTGTAGCTTTATTAAATAAAAGTGAAGATGTTCCAATGAATTTAAGCCCTATATTTGTAGCATTATTTTCTTTTTGTTTTGCTGTAACTTTAGGAGTAATTTGGGAATTTTATGAATTTACTTTTGATGGATTATTAGGACTTAATATGCAAAAATTTGCTTTAGAAAATGGAACACCATTAGTAGGAAGAGCCGCACTTACTGATACTATGGTAGATTTATTTGTAGATGCAGTTGGAGCACTTATCATGAGTATAATAGGATATATTTCACTTAAGTATAATAAGGGATGGATAGAAAAGCTTCAAGTAAGAATAAGAAAATAAAAGTTTATAATATGGGAGGAGTATTTATGGAAATAAAGTTAAATGAACGAGAATTAATGGTTGTTTTAGATTCTTTAGTAGAAGCTTTAGCATTTGATAATGATGCAGATGATATAAGAGATGTTTATAATAGGATTATAAAACAAACTAATATTGATAAATATGAAATTTTAGAATAATTTAATCAAAATAAAAGAGCTATATTTATATTTAAATTTAATATAAATATAGCTTCTTTTTATTTATATAATTTTTAAAATTTGTATAAAATAATATTTTTATAAAGATGTTATTTTAAAAAATATATAAGTTATAAATGTTATATAAATATAATATATCATTAAAAATATAGTAAAAAACAATATTGTGGTTTTTGTATGGTTTAAAAAGCTATAAAGCCAAGAAGCTAATATATCAAAAATCCAAAGTTTGTTTTCTAGTAAGTTTTCTTTTATTACTAATGGTGAGTAATCAGCATTTCTGTTTATTTTATTTTTAATATAATAAGGCAAATCTTCTGCTGTTATAATTGGTGTTTCTAAAGAAGCATTTTCTTCTACAACACAGTTTTCTTGAGGTATAGCAATAATATTAGTTATTGGTATATCACAAGATAAAATATCTTGCAAAATATTATAGCATTTTAAGCATTCTTCTGAAATAGAATTGATAAATTTAAAATCTACTATTATATCTTTTTTAGATTTAATATTGTTTAAATATTCAGTAATACTTGTATTAAGTTTATTGTAATTATTATAAGGGTAATTTAATGTTTTAATAGCAAAAATACCACCATTTGTAATTACCAATTCATCTATAGAACAAAAATCCTCATCATTATTTTCTAAGTAAATGTTATTTAATATAATACTATCATTTTTAAGGCATTTTAAATATTTTGAAACTTTATAGGAGTTACGTATTTTATTATAAAGATAATTTAAATCTGAATAAATTTTATTATAAATATTAAACTTTTTAGCACAGGCATTCATTAAGTAAATAAAATATATAGTTGCTAAAATATTAAAATTAATTTTAAAGATATAACCAATACTAATAAGTAAAAAAGGGAATCTTAATGATGGTGTTTTAAAAATAAAAACAAATACTTCAAATATTGCTTTTATTAGAAAAAAGATAGCATAACCTATTAATTTTATAATTATCCAAAAAATATTTACTAAAATAAGCAACATTTTTCATAGCCTCCTTTAGTATTAGGTTACCTATTTTTTGGAAAATTATTCATCTTTTTAAATAAATTGCTTAGATTTTTTGTGAAAATAATAAATTTAAATTTTTTATTGTTTTTAGTAATTTACATAACTGTTATTACATATATTAAAACATAAATATGAAAGTCTTAAAAGGAGTGATAAATCTATGAATATTTATGTTTTAAAGGCTTATGTTGAGGAATGTTTTAGATTAGGTATAAATCCAACTTTTGAGGGGCTAAATAATTATTACAAAGAAAAGGTTTTCTATAAGGTGAATTTAAAATAAATTTACTTTTGTACTTAAAATAAAGTAGTATAATTGATTAAAGAACTTAAGAAATAAAACAATTTTTAGATTGTTTAAAAAAGAATAGTGTGGTGGATTTAATTTGAATACAAAAAAATTAACAGAAGCAGGAGTATTATCTTCTTTATTTGTTGCAATGAGTATGATGGCAATTTATACGGGAATAGCATATACAATCTACCTTGATATGGTTGTTCCACTTTTTATTTGCTTAATATACATTAGGCTTGGAGGCAAGTATACTTTAATGTCTTCATTAACTTCATTACTTATTGTAACTTTAGTAGTTGGAGATATAGCATCTGCTATTTGGATGAGCCAATGAATAATAATGGGACTTATATGTGGATATTTAATAATAAAAAAAGGAACTATATTTGATGATTTTCTTTACTCAGCAATTTTAGGTTGTTTTGTTATGGTATTAATTGATATATATTTTTCAAAACTAACAGGATATAGTTTTATGAAGGAGTTTGATAGTTATAGAGAACTATTTCCTTTAGGGGAAGAGTATATGTCTATGGCATTTAGTATATTTGTTGCTATGATTCCTATAAGTACGATATTAGTGGCTTATATAGGAGCTTTGTTTATAGGAAAAAAGTTAAATATATTAAATGAAAATACTAATGAAAAATATATAATTATAAGTAATTTTAAAAAATACGGAGCTTATATATGTTGTAGTAAGAAAACTTATATATTTGGAATTATATATTTAATTATATATGAAATATTAAATTTAAAGGGTTTTGAATTTAACTTTGTATATTTTAAGGTTGTTGCAAAGGCAATAAGAGTATTATTTATATACTTTATATTAAAGGATTCATTTTCCTTTGTTATTAGGGGATTATCCTTAAAAACTAAATCAAAGGAAAAATCACAAATTATATGGTTAATATTAATTTATATGATATTAGCTAATTTTAAGTTTACGTTTATTATGTTAGTTTTATTGAGTTTAGGAATTAATTATTTTATGAAATTAAGAGAAATTCAAATTAATATGTTAGATAATATTTTGATAAAAAGATAAATTATTTTACATAGGAGTTTTAGTTTTCATAAAAGGTAAATTAAGAGTGCTTTTTAAATAGTATCTAAGATAAATTTAAATAATTATAAATAAAAAGAGAGTGATGCTTGTATTAGAGTTTAAAATGTAATATAAGTATATCTCTCTTTTTATAATTTAATTTTTGACGACTAATTACTTAATTGTATAATTAAAATTGGATAATATTAATAATAGAGAATAAAAAAGGAGGAATTGTTTTTGAGAATATTGCATACTGGTGATTGGCACTTAGGAAAAAATTTAGAAGGTCAAAGCAGAATGGATGAGCAAGAATTATTTTTAAATGATTTTATAAATATAGTTGAAGAAAATGATATTGATTTAGTTATAATTGCAGGTGATGTTTATGATAGTAGTAACCCACCAGCAAGAGCGGAAAAAATGTTTTACGATACATTAAAAAAGCTTTCAAAAAACGGAGAAAGACTAACATTAATTATTGCTGGAAATCACGATAATCCAGAAAGGTTAGTAGCAGCAGGACCCCTTGCAATGGAACATGGAATAATAATGGTTGGAACCCCAAAAACAGTTGTTAGTTGTGGAGAATATGGAAATCATAAGGTTGTAAGCTCAAAAGAAGGAGTTGTTGAAGTAGAAATCAATGGTGAAAAGGCAGTAATTTTAACTGTTCCATATCCAAGTGAAAAAAGATTAAATGAAGTTCTTTATGGAGAGATGGATGATGATGAAGATAGATTAAAAACTTATGGTGAAAGAATAAAAACTTTATTTGATAACTTAAAGCAAAATTATAGGGAAGATACTATTAATTTAGCGGTATCTCATTTATTTGCAATGGGAAGTGAGGAAGGTGGCTCTGAGAGAAGTATTCAACTTGGAGGAAGCTATATTATAAATGGTTCATATCTTCCAAAAGAAGCTCAGTATATTGCTTTAGGTCATGTACATAAACCACAAATTGTTCCAGGAACAAATAAAAGGGCAAGGTATTCTGGTTCACCCCTTCATTATAATAAAAAAGAAATAAATATAAATAAAAAATGTTTTATTATTGATGTAAAACCAAAAGAAGAGTGTAAAATAAGTGAGGTTGAATTTAAGGTATATAAGCCTATAGAAATTTGGAAATGCGAAAGTATTGAAGATGCAATTGAAAAATGTGAAATAAATAAAGATAGAGAATGTTGGGTTTATTTAGAAATTAAGTGTGATAGGTATATAAGAGAAGATGAAATAAAGAAAATGAAGGATATAAAAAAGGATATCTTAGAAATATCACCTAAGATTATAGATAGTTATGATGAGGAAGTTGCAGTTTCAATTCAGGAGAAATCTTTTGATGAAATATTTAAAGATTTTTATAAGAAGGAAAGAAATGTAGAAGCTGATGAGGAAGTTGTAGAGTTGTTTTTAAAATTAATAAGTGAAGAGGATGAAGAAAATGAGACCAATTAAGCTTAAAATAAGGGGATTAAATAGTTTTATAGAAGAACAAACAGTAGATTTTGAAAAATTAACTGATAGAGGGCTTTTTGGGATTTTTGGAAAAACAGGAAGTGGTAAATCTACAATTTTAGATGGAATAACTTTAGCTTTGTATGGTGATGTTTCAAGAAAGAGTTCTAATTATATAAATACAAATTGTGATAAATTAAATGTTAGTTTTGAATTTCAAATATCAGGTGCAGAAACTAAAAGATATTTGGTTAATAGAGAATTTAAAAGAGATAAAAAAACGGGAAATCCTGTATCTGGCAAATGCAAAATAGTTGATATAACAAATGGAGAAGAGGTTTTAGCAGATAAGGTTAAAACTGTAACAGATAAGTGTAAAGAAGTGATTGGACTTAGTTTAGAGGACTTTAGTAGAACAGTTGTATTGCCACAGGGAAAGTTTTCAGAATTTTTAAAGCTTGAAGGAAAACCAAGAAGGGAAATGTTAGAGAGGCTTTTTAATTTAGAGGAATATGGTGATAAGCTTTCAATTAAGTTATCTAAGGAAATTAATAAAGAAAGAACAGAAAATAGTGTTTTATTAGGACAGCTTAAAGGATATGACGATATAAGCGAGGAAAAGAAAAGAGAAAAAGAGGAGGAGTTAAATAGTAGCATTAAAAAATTAGAAGGTGTTAATAAAGAGCTTGAAAGTATAGAAAAAGAATATAAAGAAAATCATAAGCTTTGGGAAATGCAGCTTGAATTTAATGAATATAAAAATAGAGAAAATGAACTTGTTAAAAAAGCTGAAAAAATTGAGGTGTTTAAAGAAAAAGTAAAAACAGCGGAGTCTGCAAGTAAGGTGAATCCCTTTATAATTGCTTATGAAGAAACATTAAAAAATATTGATTTAACAGAAAATAAATTAAGAAAAGTTAAAGTAAAGTGTGAAGAGCTTAAAGGTAAAAAGATTGAATGGGAAGAAGCTTGGAACAAAGCTTTAATAAATAAAAATACATATCTTCCTAATTATAAAATACAGGAGGAAAAGATAAAGGAAGCAATAGAAGATAAGAATAATTTAATAGCTTTAGAAAATGAAATAAAGAATAGCAATTATAATATTGAAGAGTTGAATAAAAAGAAAATAAAAAATGAAGAAGATTTAAAAGACTGTGAAGAAAGATTAAAAAGGGGTAATGGTTTATTAAAAGAAAAGGAGGATTATAGAGAAACTTTAAATATTAGTAGAGAATTAAAAGAATATGTTCAAGAGGGACTAAATATAACTAGAGATTATGAAGAAGTTTATAAGAGTGTTAAAGATTATAAAATAAAGTTAGAAGAAAATGAAAAAGTTTTAAAAAAATTATTAGAAGAAAAAAATATTTTAAAAATTAATTTAGAAGAAAATAAGGATTTACTTAAAAAATGTGAGAGTGGTTTAAGTAATTTAATTGAAAGTTGCCCAGAAACTCAAGATGATTTATTTAATTTACAAGAGAAGTATACTGAGCTTAATGGTAAATTAGATATATTTAAAAGGTCAAAAGAAAATATATTAAAAAATAAAAGTTTAATTAAAGATTTAGATGAAAATTTAAATATTAAAAAAGAAATTTATATTAATTTAGAAAATGACCTTAAAAAGCTAAAAGATGAATTTATTAAAGTAGAAAGAGAAAATTTAGCTCATAAATTAAGAGAAGAATTAAAAGACGGGGATATTTGTCCAGTTTGTGGTTCTTTAAATCATAATAAAGAAAATATCAAAGGTATTAAAGTTTTAGATATTAGCAATCTTGAAAATAGTATAACTTTAAAAGAAAGTCAATTAAATGAATTATATACTAATATAAAGGAAATAGAAGTTAAGATAATTTCTTTAAGAGAAAGTGTAAAAGAGAATGAAAGTGAAATTAAAAATTTAGGTGAAGGTTTTAATGAAGAAGAGGTCTTAAATCTTCAATTTAAAATAAGTAATTTAAGAAACAAATTAAAAAAATATGCTTTTAAAAAAGAAGAATATGAAAAAGAATTTAATTTATTAAGAGAGGAAAATAATGCTTTAAATATTAATTATGTAAAGTTAGAAACAAAAATTAAGTCTATAGAAGATTTGATAGAAGAAACAAAAATTGAGAAGAAAGAAGCAGATAAAAAATTAGAAGATGTTGAAAAAAGCTTACTTTCCCTTAAAGAAAAGACTAATATTAAAGATTTTAAGATTAAAAGTGAAGAAATAAATAGAATTGAACATGAAAAGGAAGAAGTGGATAAGACAATTAAAAATTATAGAAATAGATTAGAAGAGCTAAGCAATAAAAGAGATAACTCTATAAAAAGCTTAAATGAAACTAATCAAGAATTAATAAAAGCTACTACTTTTTTAGAAAATAAAATAAAAAATAGAGATGAAATCTTAATAAAAATTAAGGATAAAGTTAGTGACATAAATAATATTGAAGAAATATTAAAAAATATTCAAATAGAAATAAGAAAAATTGAAGCGAATTATATTTTATCTGAAAAAGAAAAAAATGAAGCAAATAAAGATTATGAAGAATGTAATTTAGAGTTAATTAGCATAGCCTCAAAAAGTAAAGAGTTATATAAAAGAAAAGATGAGGAAAAACAAAAACTAGAGTTGGCTTTAAAGGAAGAAAACTTTTTAAATACAGAAGAAGTTAAGTTTAATATTTTAGAAAAGGAAAAAATAGAAGAATTAAAAATAGAAATTGAAAGTTATAATGATAATTTATCAAAAGTTAAAGGTGCAATTGAAAGTATATCTAAAAAAATTGGAGATAGAAGTTTAAGTGAAGAAAAATGGATTTCTATACAAAATAAAAAAGAAGAAAAGGAAGTTGAGTTTAAGGAAGTTAATGAAATAAAAATTAAGCTTCAAGGAGAACTTAATATAATAAAAGAAAAGATGGAAGAGTTAAAAGGGCTATGGGATAAAAAAGAAAAGCTAGATCATAAGCTTGCTCTTTTAAATGACTTAGATAAATTATTTAAAGGTAAAAAGTTTGTTGAATTTGTTGCAACAACTAGGCTTAAATATGTTTCTCTTGAGGCTAGTAAAAAGTTAAAAGAAATAACTAATGGAAATTATGGATTGGAAGTTGATGAGAATGGAAAATTTATAATTAGGGATTATAAAAATGGAGGAGCTAAAAGAGATGCATCTACGCTATCAGGGGGAGAAATATTTTTAGCATCCCTTGCTTTAGCTCTTGCATTATCAGCAGAGATTCAACTTAAGGGAACTGCACCACTTGAATTATTTTTCTTAGATGAGGGATTTGGTACTTTAGATGATAATCTTTTGGAGGTAGTTATGAGCTCTCTTGAAAGAATTCATAATGATAAATTAAAAATAGGAATAATAAGTCATGTTGAATCTATTAAAAACAGAGTTCCTGTTAAGCTTTTAATTACTCCAGCAGAAGCAGGAATGGGAGGAAGTAAGGTTAAAATTGAAAGGAGCTAAAATCAAAAATTACATAAATATTGATAAAGTAGTTTTTAAAAAAGCATATGAAAAAGATTGATTTAACACAAGGAAAGGTTATTAATGTACTTATAGCCTTAGCATTACCTATTATGGGAAGTTCGTTATTACAATTTACCTATAATTTAATAGATATGCTATGGGTAGGAGGATTAGGGAGTGATGCTGTAGCAAGTATTGGTTCATCAAGTTTCTTTATTGGATTAGGATATTCAATTAATTCATTAGTTGTTATAGGAACAGGAATAAAGGTTTCACATGCTATTGGAAGAAAAGATAATAATGAAGCAAAAAAGTATATTAATTCTGGGATAATGATAAACCTTATTTTAGCAATAATATATTCATTAGCTTTAATATTTTTAGGAAAAAGTTTTATTTCATTTTTAAGTCTTAATAATGAATTTGTAGAGAAAAATTCCTATTATTATTTAGCTTTAAATGCACCAATTTTATTTTTTGCATTTTTTAATTTGTTATATACTAGGATATTTAGTAGCTTTGGAAATAATTCAGATTCTTTTAAGATAAATGCTGTAGGAATGATAATAAATGTAGTTTTAGACCCAATATTTATTTATGTATTTAAATTAGGAGTTTTAGGAGCAGCAGTAGCAACTTTAATATCAAATATAGTAATGTTTATACTTTATAAGATAAAATCAAAAGGAATATTGCATTACGATAAAGAATTAGGTATTGAAAGAGAAAAAATAATAGAAATTATAAAGCTGGGTTTTCCAATGACCTTTCAAAGAGTATTATTTACAATAGTCAATATAATTTTAGCTAAGATAATTGCTATATTTGGAACAAATTCAATTGCAGCACAAAAGATAGGATTACAAATTGAATCAATAACATATATGGTCATTGGTGGATTAAATGGAGCAATAGCAAGTTTTACAGGACAAAATTTCGGAGCTAATAAGTTTAAAAGAATAAAAAAGGGATATTATACTGCATTAACTTTAGGAATTATTTATTCAGTAATTATGTCCATAATATTTATTATTTTTAAAAAGCCAATTATAAGATTATTTGTAAAAGAAAAAGATACTATTTTAATAGCTAGTTATTATCTGCAAGCTGTTGCATTTTCTCAGAGCTTTAGTACAATAGAAATGGTATCAAATGGATTATTTACCGGACTTGGCCTACCTAAAATTCCAGCTTTAATTAGTATTATTTTTACTGTTTTAAGAATTCCTATGGCTTTAATATTAATTAAACCCCTTGGAATTAGTGGTATATGGTGGAGTATAGCTATTTCAAGTATATTAAAAGGATTAGCTGCCTATTTTATATATCTAATAAAGATAAGGAGAAATTACAAATATGTTGAATAAGATAAAGAAATTATTTTCTAGTTCAGAAATTTTAAGTGGAAACTTTGGTATTGAAAGAGAAACTTTAAGATTAGATGAAAATGGGTATTTAGCAAAAACTGATCACCCAGAGGTGTTTGGAGATAAATCACATAATCCATACATTACAACTGACTTTTCTGAAAGTCAAATAGAAGTTATAACACCAGCATTAAAAAGTGTTGAAGAGGCGTATAATTTTACTAGGAGCTTATATGATATTGTTGCAATGGAAATTAAAGATGAATATTTATGGCCAGAATCAATGCCTTGTATAATTCCAGAGGATAAGGATATTCCAGTTGCTAAGTTTAATGGTTCTAGCAAAGAATCACAGGAATATAGAGAAAAGTTATTAATAAAGTATGGTGGCAAGAAGCAACTTATATCAGGAATTCATTATAATTTTTCTTTTGATGAAGTTATAATTAAAAAGTTATATGAAGATAGTGAAGAAAAATTATCTTATAAAGAGTTTAAAGATAGTATTTATTTAAAGGTTGCTAGAAATTATTTAAGATATAGATGGCTTATAGTATATCTTTTTGGTGCAGCTCCAATTGTACATGAAAGTTTTATTAATAGTTGTAAATGTCCATTAAAGGAAGTTAATCATAATGAATATAGTAGTTTAGGTGCTATATCTCATAGAAATGGAAAGTGTGGGTATAAAAATAAAATAGATTTATTCCCAAGCTATAATACTGTTAGTGAATATTTAGAAAGTATAGATGGATATATTAAAGATGAATTAATAGATAGTCACAAAGAATTATATAGTCAGGTAAGATTAAAGCCAAGTGATACAAAAAATTTTAAAGAATCTTTGCTTAAAGATGGAATTAAATATTTAGAATATAGAACTATTGACATTAATCCATTTGAAAAGGGTGGAATAAGCTTAGAAGATTTAAGATTTTTACAAGTGTTTAATATTTATTTATTAACTAAAGAAGAAAGCAATTTTGAAAATTGGCAAGAAGAGGCTTTAGAAAATCAACAATTAATAGCAGTTCATGGCGTTGATGATATTGAATTAAAGTTTAATGGAAAATCTATTAGTAAGATAGATTTTGGGTTAGAAATTCTTAATGAAATTATGATTATTAACGATGAACTAAATTTAGGATTTAAAGATTTAATTAACAATATGATTGTAAAACTTAAAGATAGCAAATTAACATATTCTTATAAAATAACAGAAAAAATAAAAGAAGAGGGATATATTAATACATTTTTAAATTTAGCTAAAGAATATAAAAGTTCTGCATATAAAAATAGATTTAAATTAGAAGGTTATGAGGATTTAGAATTATCAACTCAAATTTTAATGAAAGAATCTATTAAAAGAGGAATTACTGTAAATATAGTTGATAGAACTGAAAACTTTATATCTCTTAAAAAGGGCGAAAAAATAGAATATGTAAAACAAGCAACTAAAACATCTAAAGATACTTATGTTTCTGTTCTTATTATGGAAAATAAAACTGTAACTAAAAAGGTTTTAGAGGAAAAGGGAGTTAAAGTTCCAACGGGTGAAGAATTCAATAGTATAGAAGAAGCAAAAGCAAAGGCATATAATTACGTTGATAAACCAGTTGTTATAAAGCCAAAGAGTACTAACTTTGGTATAGGAATAAATATTTTTCCAGAGGGTGCAAATTTAGAAGATATAATTCATGCTTTTGAAATAGCATTTAAAAATGATAACACAGTACTTATAGAAGAATTTATTAAAGGAAAAGAATATAGATTTTTAGTTATAAATGATGAAGTAGTAGGAATTTTACATAGAGTTCCTGCAAATGTTATTGGTGATGGAGAAAAGTCTATAAAAGAGTTAGTTGAAGTTAAAAATCAAGACCCATTGCGTGGAAAGGGATATGTAACACCTCTTGAAAAAATAAGGCTAGAGGAAAATGCAAAATTATTTTTAAAGCAACAAGGTAAAAACTTTGACTATATTCCTAAAAAGGATGAAATAATATATTTAAGAGAAAATTCAAATATTAGTACTGGTGGAGATAGTATTGATTATACTGATGATATTCCACAAAAGTTTAAAGATATAGCAGTAAATGCAGCAAGAGCAGCAGGAGCTAAAATTTGTGGAGTAGATATGATGCTTGAAGATTATAGTGATGAAAACACTAATTATGCAATAATAGAATTAAACTTTAATCCTGCAATTCATATACACTCATATCCTTATAAGGGAGAAGAAAGAAAAATTGCCACTCATGTTTTAAAATTATTAGAATTAATTTAAGAATAATAATTTAAATTTTAATTAGAATTTTGTGATATTAAAAATTAATGGTATTTAAAAAATATCATTAATTTTTATCATCACTATATTTAAGAATTAGAATAATTTGGGTATAGAGTTGAAAATTTGTGAAAAATTACTTATAATTATTTATAAATATAAAAAAAGTTAAATGAATATATGAAAAATTTATATGTATTTATTTAAGTTGTTTTATGTTAGTATATAAAAATTATATTTAAATAAGCTTATCAACATTATGCAATAGTTTAATTTAACATAAGTCAGGTGTTAAGTATTGTAAATGCAATGTTAAGTTAATAAATTTATAAAAGATGTTAGTTTAGTTATAATATTGAACCTATTGAATTATAAAATAATATTTAATATAAATGAGTTGATTTAAAACAACTTTTGTTTTTATGCAAAGAAATAGTGAAAATACATTACGATAAACAATTATGGAGGATTTTAATGGAAAGTAAAAAGAAGATAAAAGTTATACCATTAGGTGGACTAGGAGAAGTAGGAAAAAATATAACAGTAATAGAATATGGTGAAGAAATAATAGTTGTAGATTGTGGAATGACCTTTCCAGATTCAGAAATGTACGGTATAGATGTTGTAATTCCAGACGTGACTTATTTAGTTAATAATAAAGAGAGAGTAAAGGGATTTTTTATAACTCATGGACATGAAGATCATATAGGGGCAATACCATATATATTAAATCAAATTAATGTACCAGTTTATGCTACTAACTTAACAATAGGATTAATTCAAAATAAGCTAGAAGAACATAAAATGCTTGATGTAGTAGATTTAAATGTAGTTAAACCAGGGGATATTATAGAGTTAGAAAAATTAAAAGTAGAATTTATAAGAACTAATCATAGTATTGCTGATAGTTGTGCATTAGCTATTCACACTCCACTTGGGATTGTAGTTCATACTGGTGATATTAAAGTAGATTTTACACCAGTTGATGGAAAAGTAATAGATTTACAAAGACTGGCTAAAATAGGAAAACAAGGTGTATTATTGCTTATGGCAGATAGCACTAATGCTTGTCATCCTGGTTATACAATGTCAGAGAGAACTGTAGGAGAAACTTTAGATAATTTATTTAGCAAAGGTAATGGAAGAATAATAGTAGCTACATTTGCATCTAATATTCATAGATTGCAGCAGATAATAAATTCATCTGTTAAGTATGGAAGAAAAATTGCTTTTAGTGGAAGAAGTATGGAAAAAATATCAGAAGTTGCAATAAAGCTTGGATATTTAAATATGCCAGAAGGATTATTAATTGATTTAAAAGATTTAAGTTTATATAGAGATAATCAAATAACAATTGTAACTACAGGAAGTCAAGGGGAACCAATGTCAGCTCTTACTAGAATGGCATCATCTACACATAAAAATATTCAAATAGAAAAAGATGATATGATAATTATATCTGCAAATCCTATTCCAGGAAATGAAAAAGCAGTATCTAAGGTTATAAATGAATTAACACAAAAGGGTGCAAATGTTATTTATAAATCAATAGAAGAAATTCATGTTTCAGGTCATGCTTGTGAACAAGAGTTAAAATTATTACAATCAATTTTAAAACCTAAATATTTTGTGCCAGTACATGGTGAGTATAAGCATTTAAGAAAGCATATATTAATAGCAGAAGAAGTAGGCTTACCAAAAGAGAGATCATTTATTTTAGAAAATGGTGATGTGTTAAGTTTAAATAGAAAATCAGCAGTTATAAGTGGTAAGGTTCAATCTGGAAATGTTTTAGTTGATGGTATTGGAGTTGGAGATGTTGGTAATATAGTTTTAAGAGATAGAAGGAATCTTTCAAAAGATGGTATTATAAACATTATTGTAGCAATAGAAAAGGAAAGTCGTGCTATCGTTTCAGGTCCAGATATTGTTACTAGGGGATTTATATATGTAAGGGAATCAGAAGAGCTAGTAAACCAAATAAAGAGAATATCTTATGATAGTATACAAAATTCAATAGATAAAAATATATTTAAATGGTCAGAAATAAAAAATAATATTAGAAATGATGTTGGTTCATTTATATATAGTAAAACAAAAAGAAAACCTATAATTGTACCTATAATTATGGAAGTATAATTTAAAAATAAAAATAGAAGTTTTTAAACTTCTATTTTTATTTTACTATTATTTTTGCTTAATTTATAAGTAAATATATTACCAATAATTTTAATTGCTTTTGCTTTAGATGATGTAGCAACACATAATAAATCTTTAAAATCATTAAGAATAAGATTTTCCTTTTGAGCTTTAACTTCTAAGCTTTTAGGAAATATTTGTTTTGTCATAAAGCAACCATCTTCATATATTATTTCAGCAGTTTTTTTATAAGTAAAACTATTTTCTTGATAAGTTACAACATCACCTTCAAAGATTTCACGTCCAGAAGAATCACAAATGCCTGTAGGCATTAAAAGGATTGAATCTTCAAAAGATACTATTTCTTCGTCGTTTTTGTCTCTATCATAATAGTAAACAACTTCATCCATGTAATCTATTCTAGTTACCTTAAAACATTTATTTAGAACCTTATTATATATTTTAAATCTTAATTCCTTTTCCACTAAAAACACTCCAATCTATAATAATAGAAATACTTGTTTACATAACATGTACTATTATAACAAATTCAGAAAAAAATGGAAATATATTTATTTAAAATTACATAATATTTCTTTTAAAATCATAAATATAAGTTATTAAGGTTTATTTATGGGTTGGTGATGGAAGTGTTAACTATTGATGAAATAAAAAATATTAAAGAAATTTGGAGTAAAAGTGGATTTATAAAACTAAAATGTACAAATGGAAAATATTATACAATGAATTTTAAAATAAGTCATATATTTGAATTAGGAAAGATGTATATAGGAAATAATTTAATATTATATTTAATTGATAAAAAACATGAAAAGATGGCTCTTAATGCTATAAGTAAAATAAATAGTATAAAATATGATAATTTTGATATGGAGATAGAGTTTAATAAATATTTACCAAAAATAAAAGAATGTTTTAAAACAATATCAGGTGAAATGGGAATAGTAGTTCAAAAGGATGAAGATTTAATTTTATTAAAAGATTTAATAACATGTTGTAATGGAAAAATTTCATTAAGTGAAATAAGTTATATTATTAGTTCATTATATAATATTGCTTGTTTTATTAATTATAATGGATTGTCTCACAATGGAATAACACCATATAGTTGTTTTGTATCAATTAAAAATAAATATGTGTCATTACTTGGGGGATGGTGGTATGCTAGTAAGCTTGGAAAACCTATTTTAGGTATGCCTAAGGAGATAAGAAATATAGTAAGTTATAAGTTTAATAAATCTAATTCTATAATAGATTTAGAATCAATAAGGTCAATGGGAAAAAAGCTTTTAGGTGATAGTAATGGAATAATATTATCTAGGTGCAGAGGTGCTTCTAAAAATTTGATAGTTTGGTTAGAAGAAAATAGTAGTAGTAATCCATTTGATGAATATACAAAATGGACAATTATATCTAAAAAAATGAAAGATGAAAACTTTATAAGGTTAGATTTAAATAAGAAAACTTTTTATAATGAAGTTTAAAACTATGTTGTTATACGATATAGTTTTAAATTTTTTTGTGTTTATTAAAAATCTTTATGTTATAATTTGATTAAAAAAATATTAATAAAATTTGGAGGATTTATATATGTCATTTGATAAATTAGATATAAAAGATAATATTGAAAGAGAAGGAAGAGCTTGCATAGTAATTTGTAATTTAGTAGGGAAAGACCTACAAAAGGTTAAAAATTGTGCAATGATTTTAGGTATTAAGGATCAAATAATTTTAAATAGTAAAAATGGAAATACAATTATTAAAGATGTATTAGATAATAATATAAATTCAGATTGTGAAGATGGAAGAAAAGAAAGGGCTATAATCTTTAATGCAATTCCACCTGCAAAAATGAGTATGTTTATTGAAAATTTAAAAAGAGTAAGAGTTAATAATGTTTTAAAGGCTGTAGTTACAGAAACTTCAATAGAATGGACAGTTAATGAGTTACTTTCAAATTTACTTGCAGAACGTGTTGCTATAAGCAAGGGTGATTTTTCAAGTAATCATTCTAAATAACATATTTTATAGTATAGTGAGTCTTTAATGTAAAATGTTACTTTTTTAGACTCACTAAAATTAAGTTCTTTCTTAAAAAGTTTAGCAGTTTTAGTATAAAAGTAGCAGATATGTTTTATTGTTTGTCAAAAAAAACTTATGTATAATTTCATTATAAAGTATTACTTTACTAAAAAAGGGGATAAGAACATGTATAAGTATGGAAGAGGAATGTGGAAAACAATAGAACAAGGTAATGAATTATTATGGGTAGTAGGTAATGGAATTGGTGGATATGCAAATCATACTGTTGCTGGTGGAGCATCACAAGCATTTCATGGATATTTAATAGCTTCATTAAATGCACCTGTAAATAGAAAGCTTATACTTACAAGAGTGCAAGAGCAAATTTTTATTAAAGATAGAGAATATGATTTAACATCTCAACAATATATAGGAACTTCAAAAAATGGACAAGAGTATTTAGAAAAGTTTACTTTAGATGCTATTCCAGAGTATGTTTATAGAGTTGAATATGTTTATATAAATAAAACTATAGCCATGGAATATGGTCATAATACAGTAGCTGTTTGCTATGAAATTGAAAATGGAAGTGAAGAAGCTAGTTTGAATTTAGTTCCTTTATTTAATTATAGAGAAGCTGGAGAAACAAGCGAAAGGTCAGACTTAAAATTTGATGTTAATGTAAGTGAAAAAACTTTAACATTAGTACCAGAACAAAATAAGGATATAAAAATAGATTTTTATACTTCTGAAGGAGAATATTTTGATAGAGGTTTAATCCCTACAAATATGGCAACACCAAATTATTTAATAGAAGAAAATCACTTTTATATGATTGATCATAGAACAGGATTTTTAGGTGTTGATAATCATTACACACCCTATGAAATTCATATAAAATTAAAGCCATTTGAAAAGAAAAGGTTTTATGTTAAGTGTAGTATAGAAGGATTAAACGAGAAAACAGGCTTTGATATTATAAGAGAATATAAAGAAAGAGCAGAAAGCTTAGTTAGTAATGCAAATTTAAATGATGATTTTGCTAATAATTTAGTCAAGGCAGGAGACCAGTTTATTGTAAATAGAGAAAGTACAGGTTTAAAAACTGTATTAGCTGGATTACCTTGGTTCACAGATTGGGGTAGAGATACAATGATTGCATTTGAAGGTCTTACTTTAGTAACAAAAAGATTTAATGACGCTAGGGAGATTTTAGAGTCATTTGCAAGATATATAAAAAATGGACTAGTTCCTAATGTATTTCCAGATGCTAATACTGAACCGGGATATAATACTGTAGATGCTTCTTTATGGTATTTCCAAGCTGTTTATAAATATTTAAAATATACTGGAGATTTAAGTGATTATAAATTTATAGAGGAAAAAATTTATCCAAAATTAAAGGAAATATATAAAGCTTATTCAACTAAAACAGATTTTTCAATTGGAATGGATACTGATGGATTAATATTTGCTGGGGGAGGTCTTGACCAAGTTACATGGATGGATGTTAGAGTTGGGGATTATGTTGTAACTCCTAGACATGGAAAGCCAGTTGAAATAAATGCTTTATGGTATAATGCATTAAAAATAATGGAGGATTTATCTGTAAAGTTTGGTGATGACAATAGTGAATATATAAAACTTTCTGAAAGAGTTAAAAAGTCTTTTAATGATAGATTTTGGAATGAGGAAAAAAGTTGCCTTTATGATGTTGTAGATGAAAATGATGATAAAATAAGACCAAATCAAATTTGGGCAGTATCATTACCATTTTCTATTTTAGATAGAGAAAAAGAAAAGATGATAGTTGACACTGTATATAAACATTTATACTCAACTTATGGATTGCGTTCACTTTCATTTATGGATAAAGAGTATAAAGGTAAGTATATAGGAAAATTATTTGATAGAGATTGTGCATATCATATGGGAACAACTTGGGGATTTTTGATAGGTGGATTTATAACAGCTTATTGTAAGGTTAATAATTATTCTAAAGAAGCTATAAATAAAGCAAATTATATGTGCAAGGTATTTGAAGATATTATGAAGGATGGATGTATAAATGGTATAGCTGAAATTTTTGATGGAGATTTTGCTTCTACAGGAAGAGGATGCTATACTCAAGCTTGGAGTGTTGCAGAGCTTTTAAGAGCTTATACACAAGATGTAATGCCATATTTAAATAAATAATAATTTTAGTTTTTAAAGAGAGTTGTATCGTATTTAAGATTTTTAATTCAATATTAATACAACTCTTTTTATTATATAATTTTTATTGATATTATCTATTAAAAATTATTTTAATAGAGTTAATTTTAATTTTATATAAAATTATTAAAAAATTGTAACTAAATAATATTATTAAAATGTTGAGCATATAAGTAATGTATAACAAAAGTAAATAAAATATATTGGAGGTATGGTTAAATGAATAAAAATGAAAAGATTTTATTAGGAGCAGCATGTTTTTTTGCAGGAGCAGTAACAGGATTTTTAATATCACCTATTAAAAAAGGAATATACTGTGGTAATAACAGTGGAAATAAATATAATGACAAAAATGAAAGTGTTGAAAGCTTAGATGAAATAGATAAAGTTTTAGATGAAGTTAATCAAGTTATAAATAATGTATCAAAGGGACAAGATGAAGAAGTATTAGATTCAGAAGGTGTATAAATAAAGTTTGATTATTGACGCATAAATAATGTGTATAGTATAATAAATTAATCCTGTGAGGGAGTAGTTAGCATGTAAATGTTATTAGGTCAACATAATGGTTTTATAAAATCTGGCTTAATATTAAATAACGAGACTCATGTGTGCTTTTTTAGCATACATGAGTTTCGTTATTTTTGCATATAAGTAAAAATTTAAGAGAATAATAAATAATAAGTAAGGAGAATGAAAAAATGAGCATTATTACAATTATACTTACAGCATTTGCTTTAGCAATGGATGCATTTGCAGTATCAATTACTAAAGGAATGACTTTAAAAAAATTAACTAAAGGAACAGCTATAAAAATAGCTTTATTTTTTGGAGTTTTTCAAGCTGCAATGCCTTTAATTGGATGGATTTTAGGAATAAGCTTTCAAAGTTATATAAAAGCTATAGACCATTGGATTGCTTTGATATTACTATCAATTTTAGGTGGAAAAATGATTTATGAATTTTATGAAGGACGAAAAGAAAAAAAAACTTGAAGAAGATGCTGAAAATGAAGTAAGTAGTACTTTAGAAAGCGAAGGAAATAAGATTTATGAAATATCTAATAAAGAATTAACAACTCTTGCTATTGCTACAAGTATAGATGCTTTAGCTATTGGAATAAGTTTTGCCTTTTTAAATGTAAATATAATTTCTTCATCATTAATAATTGGAATAATAACTTTTATATTATGTTTTATTGGTGTTATTGCAGGAAGAAAAGTTGGTGGAGTATTTAAAGATTATGCTGAGCTTATAGGAGGAGTTATTCTTATTCTTATAGGTATAAATATTTTTAATGAACATACAGGATTTATAATGAATTTGATAAATAGTATATTTTAAACATAAGTTGCCTTATATTTAGGCAACTTAATTTATAATTATTTATTTTAAATAAATTTTTATAATTTTAAGGAGTCTTAGTAATGAAGAATATAAAGTTAGAAGAAAGAAACTTAAGTATGCTAGTAGATTTTTATGAATTTACAATGTCTAATGGTTATTTTAAAAATGAATTAAAAGATAAAGTAGTTTATTTTGATATGTTTTTTAGAAGAAACCCTGATAATGCAGGATTTGCAATTACAGCTGGATTAGAACAGCTAATTGAATATATAAAAGGATTAAGATTTGATAAAAAGGATATTGAGTATTTAAGAAAAAGGCAATTATTCAGTGAAGAGTTTTTAGAGTACTTATTAAATTTCAAGTTTACTGGAGATATTTATGCCATAGAAGAAGGAACTCCTGTATTTCCTAATGAGCCTTTATTAACAATTAAAGCAAAGGTTATAGAAGCACAATTAATAGAAACTATGTTACTTTTAACTATTAATCATCAAAGCCTGATTGCAACAAAGGCAAGTAGAGTAAAAAGAGCAGCTAATGGAAGAGAAATTTTAGAATTAGGGGCAAGACGTAGTCAAGGTTATGATGCGTCTATATATGGAGCTAGAGCAGCTTATATTGGTGGAGTAGATGGAACTGCAAATACTATTGCAGATGAAATTTTTGAAGTTAAAGCTGTTGGAACAATGGCTCATTCATGGATACAATTATTTGGTGATGAATATAAAGCCTTTGAAACATATGCTAAAACTTATCCAGACAATTGCATTTTATTAATAGATACATATAATGTTTTAAAATCAGGAATAATTAATGCAATTAAAGTTTATAAAAATGTATTAAAGCCTCAAGGAAAAATGCTTAAAGGAGTTAGATTAGATAGTGGAGATTTATCATATCTTTCAAAGGAAGTAAGAAAAATATTAAATATAAATGGATTAGAAGAGTGTAAGATAATTGCATCTAATAGCTTAGATGAATATATAATTTCAGACCTTATGAGTCAAGGTGCTTGTATTGATATATTTGGAGTTGGGGAAAGATTAATAACTGCAAAGTCAGAGCCAGTTTTTGGTGGAGTATATAAATTAGTTGCAGTTGAGGAAGATGGAAAATTAATTTCACGAATTAAGATTTCAGAAAATATAGAAAAGGTTACTAATCCAGGATATAAAACAGTTTGGAGATTATTTGATAAAGAAAGTAATAAGGCAATTGCAGATGTATTAACATTAGCTGATGAGATAATAGATGATTCAAAAGAGTATGAAATATTTGACCCAATTCATACTTGGAAGAGAAAAGTTATAAAAGATTATTATGCAAAAAAATTGCAAGTGCCAATTTTTATAAAGGGAGAATGTGTTTATAAAACGCCAAGCTTAGAAGAAATTAGGAAGTACTCATTAATTCAAGTTGATTCATTATGGGATGAAGTAAAAAGATTTAACAATCCACAATCCTACTATGTTGATTTATCTGAAAGACTTTGGAATTTAAAAAATGAAATGATAAAGAGCTTAGATAATGTATAGTAAATTTTATTATTATAAAAATATGTATATTTAAAATACTAAAAGTAACATGATTTTAATTTATAAATTTATAAGGAGTGAATTCCAGAACCTTATTTCTATAAAGTTTTGCGTATAACGTAAGTATTCCATAGTTATAAGAGTTATATATCTAGATAAAAGTATTATAATCATGTTACTTTTTATTTTATTATTTTTAGGTAAAAATAGAAAAATAAATAATTTAAAATATAAATTGGTAAAATAACAAAAAATAAGATAAAAACATGGAAAAATAAACTGAAAAAATATATAATTAATATGTCAAATTACATATTAAATGGGAGGGAGATGTAAAAAACTTATGCAGAAAAAAAAGATTAAAAACATTATTGCTGTTTCAAGTGTTGTTGGAACAGTTTTATTATCTAAAAGTATAACAGCTAATGCTACAGAATTAAATCAAGGTATATCATTAGCTTCAGCAAGTAAGGGACAAGTTGTAAATGTAAATTCAAGCTTAAGAATTAGAGAGTCAGCAAGTACAAGTTCCGCAGTTATAGGAACTCTTAGAAATGGTAATACATTTGATATAATCTCAAAAAGTGGAGGTTGGTATCAAATTAATTATAATGGAACAAAGGGATATGTTCATGGAGATTATGTAAAAGAAATTACATCGTTATCAACGTCACCTTCACCTTCAACACCATCTCAAGTAGTAGATCAAAAAGGAAAGGTATATAATGTATCTACTAATTTAAGAGTAAGAAGTGGAGCATCTACAAGTTCATCAGTTTTAGGTTATATTACAAATAATACTGAAGTAAGCATAGTTGGAAGCGAAGGTAATTGGTATAAAATAAAATACAATAGTGGATATGGATATGTAAGTAAAGATTATATAAAAATTACTGGAACTTCATCTAGTGGAAATTCAAATAATAGTTCAACAAATAATTCAACTAACCAAGGGAATACTGGTTCTTCAGAAACACAAGTTAATAAAACAGGATATGTTTATAATGTAAGTAGTGGTGGGCTTAGAGTTCGTAGTGAAGCATCTACAAGTTCAAGAGTTTTAGGAACTTTGTATTCTGGAAATACGGTAAATATAGTAGGGGAAACAGGAAGCTGGTATAAGATTAAGTATAATTCATCATATGCTTATGTTCATAAAGATTATATAACTGAAAATAAACCATCTTCAGGTGGAAATAGTGGAAGTAATGGTTCAACAAGTAATGGTAATAATTCATCTCAAACAATGAATGCTGTTGGGATTGTTACAAATGTTTCTTCAAATTTAAGAGTAAGAAGTGGAGCATCTTCAAACTCAAGTGTACTAGGATATTTATTAAACAATGAAAAAGTTGATATAACTGGGAAAGAAGGAAACTGGTATAAAATTAAATTTAAAGGTTCGGTAGGATATGTAAGTGCTGATTATATAAAAATATCTAATGGTAGCAGTAATAATAATACTAACAATACTGTTTCTAGTTCTTATGAAATAGTACTTGGAGAGTTAAAAGCTCATATTGGCTCACCATATGCTTATGGAGCTTCAGGAGAAGTTGTTACTAATTCTTCAATACAATCATTAAAAAATACATTCCCTAGTTATGCAGCTCAAGGTAAGTATGAAAGTTTATACAGTTATGTTGGGACTGGTGTAAGAATGTTTGATTGTTCTGGATTAATGCAATGGGCATTTAAAAAGGCAAACATAAACATTGGAAGAACAACTTACGATCAAATAAATAGTGGAGTAGAAGTATCTGTAAATAGTGCAAAACCAGGAGATTTATTATTTTATAGTGATTTAGGACATGTTGGTATGTATATAGGAAATGGACAATGGATAGAATCACCAAACTCAGGTAAGACTATAAGAATAGCTAATGTTCCATGGGGATCAATTGGAAGAGCAAGAAGAGTTTTATAAAAATGGACAAGTATATTAAATTATTATATTTTATGATTATTTAAAACATCTTCTATATGGTTATTAATAAATATTTATATAAAATATGACTAAAATAATAAAAAACTATATCAATCTTGATATAGTTTTTTATTTTATATAGATTTATTTATCATTAATTCTATCTATATATTCTTTCATTAGGTTAGCTGATGATACAAATTTTTCTTCTTCATCTTGAGATAACTTTATATTTAGTACCTTTTCAACACCATTTCTACCTAAAATTGTAGGAACACTTAAATATGCATCATTAACACCATAATAGTCATTTAATAATGTTGAAACAGTTAAAATGGTTTTTTCATCTCTAATTATTGCCTCAACTATTCTTTCAAGAGCTATTGCAACAGCAAATGCAGTAGCACCTTTTCTTTTAATAACCTCATAGGCACAATTTTTAACATCTTCAGCTATAACAGTTTCGGTTTCCTTATCCCAAGTTATAGAGTTTTGTTCAGAAAAACTTTTTACAGGTATACTACCAATCATTAATGATGACCATGTTACAAATTCACTATCTCCATGTTCACCTAAAACATATCCTTCTACATTTCTTCCATCAATTTCGAAGTATTTTCCAAGTAAGCTTCTAAGTCTTGCAGTATCTAAAACAGTACCAGAACCTATAACTCTTTCTTTAGGAAAACCTGAAAGCTTGTATGTCATATATGAAAGTACATCTACAGGATTAGATACAACTAATAAAATTGAATTTGGACTTAGCTTTGCTAATTTTGGAATAAAGCTTTTAAATATTGAATAGTTTTTGTCGACTAAGTCTAATCTAGTTTCACCAGGTTTTTGTGGAGAACCAGCAGTTATTATAATTATATCTGAGTCTTTAGTGTCTTCTAAAGTTCCTAAAGTAACATTACATGGTTTACATAAAGAACTACCATGCATTAAGTCTAAAACTTCTCCTAAAGCCTTTTCTTGATTTATATCATTAATTACAATTTCTCTTGCTATTCCTTTTTGTAATAATGCAAATGCTGTAGTTGCACCAATTGCACCTGCACCAATTATTGATATTTTACTCATAATATCACCCTTTCATTAATTATTTCAATTTATATATTTATTTTAATTGTTATAAATTTCTTTTATTTACTTAGTATTTCTGATTATAAAAAATATATTTATAAAAAATATATTTATAAAAAAATATATTTATAATAAAATAAGAAATAATTACTATTAATTAATATTTATTATATGGATATTAAAAATAAAAATCAACTATAACTACGAATATTTTTAATTTACATAGATGTAGTATTTGAGGATTTATTATAAAGTTGATATAATTAATAATATGAATAAAATATGAAAAATATGTATTATATAGAAGATAATGTATTGAGTATTTAGGGGGAATTTAGGTGAATTACTATAAAATTTTAGGTGTTGATGAAAATTCTACACTAACAGAAATTAAACAAGCTTATGATAATCAAGTAAAAACTTTTAAAGATGAAATAAAAGACGAAAAGAGACTAGAAAAGTTTTTAGAATTATTTAAAGAAGCATATGAATCCTTAAATAAGGATGAAAAAATCTTAAATCGTCATATAAAGACTTTTGATGAAGAAGTAAATGATTTATTTAATAAAAATAAAATTAAAGAAAAATCAAGAGAGGTATTGCAAAATAAAGATATTATTAATTTTGAAGATAAAACTTTAGAAAATAATTATGATTGCACTATTTTAATGAGTAGAGAAGAAATAATGAGGGAATCTTTAATTGAAAATAATAAACCCAAAAAAGATAGAATTATATTTAAATCAAGAGAAGACTTTGAAGAGTTTAAAGACTTTTTTGATAATGAAGAAGAAGAGAGAGTTGAAAAAAAAATAAGAAAAAAGAAAAGTATTAATAAAGATATTGGAAAAAGTAATAATTCAATTAAAAAAGTTAAAGAGCAAGATAATAAAGAAAAATTAGAACTTAAAAAATATTATAATAAAGTTAGAAGTAATATACCAAGTTTATTATTAGTTGCTGTTCCAATAATAGTAGTACTATCAACTTTAATTTTCTTATTTAAAATAATAATTTAAGGAGGGGGAGATTATTAGCCCTCTTTTATTATTTATTAAATTTTAATTTATAATAATATATATTATAAATTAAAAAATAAAATGTATTAAATATGTAATTTTTTTGTAACTTTATAGTATAATTTAGTGATATAATATAGTTAAAAGCTTATTATAACAAAAGAGATAGCGGGATAAAGTATGGATAGAGAAAAGATTAAATTAGATGAAAATATAAAAAATAAAAAAGACTTAATAAAAATAATTGAAGAAAAGGAAATTGAAATAGAAAATCAAAAGCTAAAATTACAATTAGCTAATGAAGAAATAGAAAAAATAAAATTAGAATTAGAGCAATTAAAAAGAGAAATTAGTGAATCTATTGTTGATACATTTAATATTGATTTAAAAGAAAAAAGATTAAGTAATATTATAGAAATTTCAGAAAAAGAGAAAAGTAATATTTCAATAGAGCTTGTTGAAATAAATGAGGAAGAGTTTAGAGATGAACACATAAATGATATTGAAAATGAAACAGATGTTATGGGGAAAAAAGATAGTGCTAATGAAGATATCAGAGTTGATAATGATATAATAGTTGAAGAACTAGGGGTAAATAGTATTGAAGAGAAGGAAGAAGATGAATTGACATTAATAGAAAGATTAAAGCTTGTATTTATAGAAAATAAAGATTCTGATATTAAACAAATTTTAGATGAAATATTAAATAGTATAATTGATATTGAAGATACTATAAGATTTGAGAATAAAATATTTTTATTATATATATCATATTTTTATGATAAATTAGATGAGTTACTTAATAAAAGTAAGGCAATAAATGAGTGCTATAACTTAGAGAATGATGAAGTTAATTTATTAAAAATGATTATAAAAGAAAAAGAATACTCATTATATAATGAAGAAAAAGAAATAGTTTCAAACATAGTAAAAGATAATAAAAATTTATTTATTAACCTAGATGCAATTGTAAGAGGGCGAATAATAGATAAAATTAAAAATACTTCATATAAGGCTTTTGAAGGCGTTTATTCTGTCAAGGATTTAATGTATGGTGAAAAAAATATAACTTTAAAAGCATGGGTTAAAGAAAAGGAAAATGATACATATAGATTAGTTGAGGGGTTATATTCTAATAATACGGATAAACTATATATGTTAGAAGTATCTATTGGAATATTAGGATTAAATATTAAAAAGTTAACAGATGATGAACTTAAAGATTTAAATTCACAAAATTATAAAGTTGAAGATAAAATGTATAAAGAAGAAAAATCTATTTCAACTAATGATTTAGAAAAAACCTGTAAAATTGAAAAGATTAAAGAAGAACAATATATAATTAAAAAAGATAAGGATAAAAATGTTTGGAAAAAATTAAAAGGAGCATTGGGATTAAAGCCTAAAAAATAAAATTATATTAAAAAATTGCCTAATTAATTACTTTAATTAGGCAATAAATATACATTTAAATCTTTAGGTAAATGTTTACAAGAGTTAATTAATACTGTATAATAAAATTAAGGAAACTTTCTAATAAAGAATATAAATATTTAATAAATCTATTATTTTTATAAAAATATTTCAGAATAAATTAAGATATTTGTAACAAATTTGACAAACTGATGAGTTAAAATATTACAAGAGGTGATTTATGTGGAAAAGGGATTACAGTTTGTAGATTCATATCATGAAAAAAATTATATTGAAATAGTTCAAAGATTTATTGGAAATTTAAATACTGATTTATATATAGTATTAAAATTATTAAGCATTAATGAAGTTTATGTAGTTGCTAAAGAATATATAGATGGAACTAATATAAAATTTAAAGAGCTATTAAATGATTCAAGAATAGCAAGTACATCAAAATTTTTAGTTGAACTGGCATATAGTTTTTCTACAAAAAGATTTTCAGTAAATGAAATTTCAAGTACAAAAAAATTAAATTTTGATACTAGAAACTTTATAATAAACGTAATAAATTATTATTCAAAGAAAAATAAAAAAGATAATTCTTGTGCATAATATTTTATATTTAATAATATAATTAAAAACATAGATTCATATTTTAATATATAAAGTATTATAAAAAATAAACCATTGATGTGGAGATAAAAATAGACCCTACACTTACAGAGAGTTTGGATAGCTGAGAGCCAAATAGAATGTAGACTATTAAATGGACCACTGAGGGCATAGTGAAAAGAAGCTTAATTTCTTAGTATTCTATGACGTTTGGCATACGTTAGTTGTCTAGGATATGTTAGTATCTGAATAAAGTGTGCGATTAGTTCGTAAATCAAGGTGGTACCGCGGGGATTGTAAATTCTTCCCGTCCTTGGCAGTTATATTTTACTGTCAAGGACGGGTTTTTTATTTATATATCTAATTATATTGAATCTTTATTAATCTTTTAAGATGAAAATAAAATTTATCCAAGCTTAGAATAGTAGTAAGGTTTAAGGTTTTATTAAATATTAGAAAATAATAATAGAAAGGCAGGTCGAGATGAATGGGTAAAGGAAGATTTGGAGAATATGGGGGACAATATATATCGGAGATATTAGTAAATGAACTTATTAATCTTGAAGAAAAGTATGAATATTATAGAAAAGATAAAGAATTTAATGACGAATTAAATGAATTATTAAATAAATATGCAGGTAGACCATCACTTTTATATTATGCGGAAAAAATGACTAAGGATTTAGGTGGAGCAAAGATTTATTTAAAGAGGGAAGATTTAAATCATACTGGTTCTCATAAAATAAATAATGTTTTAGGGCAAGTATTATTAGCTAAAAAGCTAGGAAAAACAAGAGTAATTGCAGAAACTGGAGCAGGTCAACATGGAGTAGCAACAGCAACGGCAGCAGCTCTTTTAGGTTTAGAATGTGAAATTTTTATGGGAAAAGAGGATACAGATAGACAATCTTTAAATGTATATAGAATGAAGCTTTTAGGAGCAAAGGTTAATGCTGTAACTAGTGGAACTATGACTTTAAAAGATGCTGTAAATGAAACTATGAGAGAATGGGTTAATAGAATTGAAGACACTCATTATGTTATAGGTTCGGTAGTTGGTCCGTATCCATTTCCAAGCATAGTAAGAGATTTTCAAAGTGTAATAAGCAAGGAAGCTAGAGAGCAAATACTTAAATTAGAAAAAAAGCTACCTAAAGCTGTTATTGCTTGTATTGGTGGCGGAAGTAACTCAATTGGAATGTTTTATAATTTTATAAATGATAAAGATGTAGAACTTATTGGATGTGAAGCAGCTGGAAAAGGTGTAGATACATCATTAAATGCAGCAACAATAACTAAGGGTAGTGTTGGTATATTCCATGGAATGAAATCTTATTTTTGTCAGGATGAAAATGGACAAATAGCACCAGTATATTCAATTTCAGCTGGATTAGATTATCCAGGAGTAGGACCAGAACATTCTTATTTAAATGATATAAAAAGGGCAAAATATGTAGCAATAACAGATGATGAAGCAGTAGAAGCTTTTGAATATTTAGCTAAGACAGAAGGTATTATTTGTGCAATAGAAAGTGCACATGCTGTTGCTTATGCAAAAAAGATAGCAAAGAATTTTAGTAAAGATGAAAGTATTATAATTTGCCTTTCAGGAAGAGGAGATAAAGATGTTGCAGCAATAGCTAGATATAAGGGGGAAAATATTTATGAATAGTATATATAAAGCTTTTGAAAATAAAAAAGCATTTGTAGGATTTTTAGTAGCAGGAGACCCTAATGAATACAAAACGGTAGATTATATTTTAGAAATGGAAAAAGCAGGAGCAGATTTAATAGAAATAGGAATACCTTTTTCAGATCCAGCAGATGAAGGAGAAACGATACAAAATGCTAATATAAGAGCTTTAAATAGAAAAATTACAATGGACAAAGTTTTTAAAATAGTCAAAAGTGTAAGAGAGTATAGTAATATACCTATAGTATTTTTAACTTATATAAATCCAGCTTATAGGTATGGATATAATAAATTTTTTGAGGAGTGTAGAGAAGTAGGGGTTGGAGGAGTTATATTTTCAGATGTGCCTTTTGAAGAAAAACAAGAAATAGAAGATATATCAAATAAATATGATGTTGATATTATTTCTATAATTGCACCTACTTCAAAAAATAGAATTGAAAAAATATCTAGGGAAGCTAAAGGGTTTATTTATATTTTACCTTCATTTGGAGAAAAAGATGAAATTCCTAGTTATGTAAGAAAAACTGTTCAAGAGATTAAAAAATTTACTGATATTCCTTGTGTTTTTAATTTTGAAATTAATGATATAGATAAGTTAAGAGAAATTAGGGAAGTTGTTGATGGAATAGTTATTAGAAGTGATATTGTTAAAATTATTGAAAAATATGGTGATAATTCAGAAGAATATCTATTTAATTATATTAAGAAAATAAAACAAGCAATAGAATAATTATAAAGAACATAATTAAGTAATAAAAAGGAGATATACAAATGAAAAAATATTTATTAGATACTAATATAATAATTAAGCTTTGGAATATAAGTGAAAAATATTTAGATAAAATATTAAAAAATGGTAATGTATTTATATTAAATGAAGTATTAAATGAGTTAGCTGTAAAAGAAGTAAGAGAATACAGAAGAAGAGATGTTTTAAGTGAAAGATTTTGCAAGTTATTGCCTTATAGTATTGAAGTTGAAAAAGAAAATATTAGTGGTTTTTATATGATATTTGATTATAAAATTAAAGATAAATTTAATAATCATAACTTATCTTTAAATGATTTATTACAATTATATGCTTGTTATATTGATGATGATTTAAACTTAGCAACAGAAGATAAGGAGTTATTTAATATTGCAAAATATATATTAGGAAATAGTAGAGTATTATCCTTAGAAGAAATTAATTATATTGAAATATAAATATCGCTATATTATAATTTACAAGTATTTTATTAATTTTAGTAAATGCTATTTAAATATTTTTACTAAAGGAGAGGATTTTTTTGAATTACATTACTGTTTTTGAGTATATCGGTGTTTTTGCTTTTGCAGTATCAGGAGCGATAGTTGCTATTGAAGAAGAGTTTGATATTTTTGGAATATATATAATAGCTATAATTACCGCTATGGGGGGAGGAGTACTTAGAGATATAGTTACAAATTCAGGTATTCCAGTATTTTTTACAAGCTATATGACAATTCCATTCATTATTGCAGGGACTTTATTAGCTATATTTTTAAGAGGAAATATAAAGTATAAAAATTTATTTGTATTTATTGATGCTATTGGTCTAGCAGCTTTTTTTGTATCTGCAGGTGTTAAGGCAATAAATAATAATTATAATTTTATGTTATTTATATTTGCAGCTAGTATAACTGGTGTTGGTGGTGGAGTATTAAGAGACATAATAACTAATAGGAAACCACAAATTTTTAAAAATGATATTTACTGTGTAGCAGGGGTTATAGGAGTAACTATACTGTGGTTTATATATCCTATAATTGATATGAGATCAGCACAATTTATAACTTTAGTTATTATAGTACTTATTAGAATGATAAGTTATTATAAGAATATAAATTTACCAGTAGTATTTAAAAAAGATATAAATAATTAAAAGTTTTATAAAAGAATAACCTATTATAAACATTAATATAATTATATATGAGTATAAATTGGGGGAATAATATGGATATTAAAAAGGATGCAAATCATATTCACAAAAGTAAAAATTGTGAAGGAATTATCCATACTCATATGGGGACAGATGGACATAAACATACGCACATACATTCTCATGAAAGCACAAAAATTATAGTGAATCGTTTAGCACGTGCAGCTGGGCACTTAGAAGCAGTAAGACGTATGGTAAAAGATGAAAGAGATTGTAGTGAAGTTTTAATTCAATTAGCAGCAGTTATATCAGCATTGAAGAATGTAAGTAAGATAATATTACAAGAACATATAGAAAGCTGTATAGTAGAAGCTATAGAATGTGGAGATAAAGAAGCTATAGAGGATTTAAATAAAGCAATAGCTCAGTTTATTAAATAGATATTTATTATTTAAAAGGAGAGTTGAAGTAAACTCTCTTTTTTGTTTTAAAATTTTTTGAAATTAATCCCCCTACCTAGGTTGTTGATAAATGGTAAAGATGATACAATTTTGGTATAAAATAGAAAACAGTTAGGGGGATTTCATGAAAAGAAAGTATCTAGTATTATCTTTAATAGTGAGTATATCATTACTTATTGTAGGGTGTAGTAGCAGAAATGGGGCAGATATAAAAGGTAATTCTAATAAAGATGTTAGTATTTCAAGAGATGATGCTAAAAAAAATAAAGATAGTATTACAGCCTATGTTGGAAATAATATTTTTGAAAGCAGCTTAGATCCAATTAAGGGAGCTATGAGTTATGGTTATTCTTTTACTAATAATGCTTTAATCAGGGTAAATCCAAACTCAGGATATGAAGATGATTTAGCAGAAAGCTGGAATATAAGCGAAGATTCATTAAGTTATACTTTTAATTTAAAAAAAGATATTAAATTTCAAGATGGATCAGACTTTACAGCTGAAGATGTAGTTTTTACTTATGAAACAGTTAAAGCAAATCAAGCGGACAATGAAAATGTTGATCTTACAAGGTTAAAATCTGTTGAAGCTATAGATGATTATACAGTTAAATTTACATTGTCAGAAGCATACTCACCATTTTTTGATTCAGTAGCATTATTAGGAATTGTTCCAAGTGATGCTTATGATAGTAAATCTTTTGATAAAGCGCCAATAGGAACAGGGCCTTGGAAAGTTGCTCAATATAATACTGATCAACAAATTATAGTACAAGCTTATGAAGATTATTATGAAGGAGCTCCAGAAATTAAACAAGTAACCTTTGTAAAAATGGATAGTAAATCAGCCTTTTCTAATGCTAAATCTGGTCAATTAGATATAGTTATGGTAGATCCAAACTATGCTAATGAAAGAATAAATGGAATGTATTTAGAAAATCTTGAAACTATGGATGTTCGTAATATTAGTTTACCTTATCTTCCAGAGAAAATTATAAAAGATAAAAATGGAAATGAAATAATGGTTGGTAACAATGTTACATCTGATATAGCTGTACGTAAGGCTTTAAGTATAGGAATAGACCGCAAGCAAATAATTGAAAATGCTTTAAATGGTGTAGGGAAAAAAGCTACTGGCTTTACAACTAATTTAGCTTGGGGAAATCCTTTAGTTTATGAGGATAATCAAAAAGAAGAAGCAAAAAAGATACTTGAAGAGGCAGGATGGATAGATAGTAACGGTGATGGAATTCGTGAAAAAGAGGGATTAGTTTGTGAATTTGATGTTTATTCATCATCTAATGATGAGCAAAGATACTTATTAGGTTGTGCTGTTTCTGAAGAAGCAAGGAATTTAGGAATAAAAATAAATATTAAACAAGGAACTTGGGATGAACTTACATCTAAAGCTAAAAGCGCAGGTATTGTATGGGGATGGGGTCAATATAGCCCAACAGTACTAAAATCACTTCTTTATTCTGATTTATTTTTAACTGGTGATTATGATAATACAATTGGATATTCAAATAAAGAAGTAGATAAATTAATTGATGAAGCTATAGATTCTAATAATCAAGAGGAAGCAGTAGAAAAGTGGAAAGAAGTTCAAAGGCTTTCAAGTGAAGATTATCCATATTTATATATTGTAAATATTGAGCATAGTTACTTTATAAATGATGCTCTTGATATTTCTTTAGATACACAAATAGCACATCCACATGGTCATGGTGCACCAATTATTTGTAATATGAAGGATTGGAAGATTAATGAATAGAGTAAAGTATATAGGTTCAGCCTTTTTAAGAATGTTATCATTATTAATAGGAGTTAGTATTATTTCTTTTATATTGGTCACAAATTCACCGATAGACCCATTAACTTCATATGTTGGAGTAGAATCTACACTCTCTATAGAGGCAAGAGAAGAAATTGCAGAGCATTGGGGATTAAATGATCCCCCGTTAGAAAGGTTTATGTCTTGGGGAAGGAATGTTTTAAAAGGTGATTTTGGAACATCAATAACATATAAACAGCCAGTTAGCACAGTTATATTAGAGAGATTTAAATATTCAGTAGTATTAATGATAGTATCTTGGTGTTTTTCTGGAATAGTTGGATTTTTGGTTGGTGTTTTAGCTGGTGTATATAAGGGAAGTTTATTTGATAAAATTATAAAAATATTTTGTCTTGCATTACAATCAGCACCAACTTTTTGGATAGGATTATTAATTTTAAGTTTATTTTCAGTATATTTAGGATGGTTTCCAATAGGTTTTGCAGTTTCTTTAGGGAAATTAGCTTCAGAAATTACAATTTGGGATAGAATATATCATCTTATATTACCAGCATTAACACTTAGCATACTAGGAATTAGTAGAGTTACTTTATTTACAAGACAAAAACTTATAGAAATATTAAATAGTGATTTTATACTTTTTGCAAAAGCAAGAGGAGAAAATACGAGGCAATTAGTAATTAGACATGGACTTAGGAATATAGCGTTACCGGCTATAACAGAACAATTTGCTTCATTTAGTGAGCTTTTTGGAGGAATAGCATTAGCAGAAACTGTTTTTTCTTATCCAGGATTAGGTACAGCAACAACAGCAGCAGGATTAAATGGAGATGTTCCTTTATTATTAGGAATTGCAATATTTAGTGCTATATTTGTATTTATAGGTAATTTTATTGCAAATATATTATATGGAATATTAGATCCAAGATTAAAGGAGGGAAGATATAGTGATTAACAATCCTTTAATATTTAGAGAAAAAAATGAATTTAATATTTTTAAAAATACAAGGGCAAAGGTAATATTTTATGTATCAATTTCTACTTTATATTTATTAGTAATATTTATTTTAGGGATTACAATGAATGCAGATAAATATGCAGTAGATTATTCATCAAAATTTATAGCTCCAAGTATAGGACATTTGTTTGGAACGGACTTTATGGGAAGAGATATGTTTTGGAGATGTATTAAAGGATTATCTAATAGTATTTTAATAGGAATACTTGCATCTGTAGTAAGTTCTTTTATTGCTCTTTTATTTGGAGTTTCTTCAGCTATTATTGGTGGAGCATATGATAAATTTATTAATTGGTGTGTTGACCTTTGTATGGGAATTCCTCATTTAATTTTGCTTATTTTAATATCCTTTATGCTTGGAAGAGGTACAACTGGAGTTACAGTAGCCGTTGCAATTACCCATTGGCCTTCACTTACAAGACTTGTTCGTGCTGAAGTTTTACAAATTCGCTCAGCTCAATATGTAAGGGCTTCTTATAAAATGGGAAAGAGTAAATTTGAAGTTGCAGTTAAACACATTATCCCTCATGTATTGCCAGTATATTTAATTGGAGTTGTATTATTATTTCCCCATGCTATTATGCATGAAGCAGCAATAACATTTTTAGGCTTTGGAATTCCAGCAGAAATTCCTGCAATTGGAGTTATATTATCAGAGGCAATGAACCATATTGCCACAGGAAAGTGGTGGCTTGCAGTTTTTCCAGGACTGATGCTTTTAAGTGTTGTAGTGTTATTTGATGTAATTGGAGAAAATCTTAAGCGATTAATTAATCCTAATAGTGGAAATCAATAATTAAGGAGAAATTTATGAGTGAAAAAGAATCAGTATTAAAGGTAGAAAACTTATCAGTAGCTTTTAGTATGTATAGCAGAGGGCTTAGAAAAAAAGATTTAGAAGTTATACATGAACTTAGTATTGATGTAAAACAAGGTGAAATTGTAGCTGTAGTTGGTTCTAGTGGTTCAGGAAAAAGCCTTTTAGCTCATGCAATAATGGGAATACTACCTGAAAATGCAAAAACAAAAGGTGATATAAAATATTATAATGATGAATTAAATGATAAATACTTAAAAAAGTTAAGAGGAAAGGATATTGCATTTATACCACAATCAGTAGATTTTTTAGATCCATTAATGAAGGTAGGGAAGCAGGTTATTGGAATTAATGGCAATAAGGAAAAGCAAAGAGAGGTATTTAAAAAATATAATTTAGATGATAAAGTTGCAGAAATGTATCCTTTTCAATTATCTGGAGGAATGGCAAGGAGGGTTTTGATAGCAACAGCTGTGATGAATGAAGCAAAGTTAATTGTAGCTGATGAGCCAACACCAGGATTAAACTTAGAACTTGCAATGGAAACTTTAAATAATTTTAGAGAAATAGCAAACAATGGTTGTAGCATATTATTAATTACCCATGATGTAGATTTAGCTTTACATGTAGCAGATAGAATTGCAGTTTTTTATTCTGGAACTATAGTTGAAATTGCAAGTGTTTCTGATTTTATAAAGGGAAAAGAATTTTTAAGACATCCGTATAGTAAGGCATTTATAGATGCTTTGCCACAAAATAAATTTAAAGAATTACCGGGATATCAACCTTATGCTGGTAATCTTCCAAGTGGATGTTTGTTTAGGGATAGATGTTCATTAAAAACTGATGAATGTTCAAGTAATATTAAAATGAGAAAAGTAAGAGATGGTGAGGTGAGATGTATTAATGCTACTTGAGGTTAAAAATATAAGTTATAGATATAATAAAAGTTCTAAGTGGATACTTAAAGATGTTAGTTTTAAAATTGATTCTAAAGAAAGAGTGGCATTAGTTGGACCATCTGGTTATGGAAAAAGCACATTATCAAAAATAATATCAGGATATATAAAACCTGATGAAGGAGAAATTTTATGGGATGGAAAGCCAATTCCTAAGAAAGGTTATTGTCCAATTCAAATGATTTATCAACATCCAGAACAATCAGTTAATCCAAGGTGGAAGATGGGTAAAACATTAAATGAAGGATGGAATGTAGATAATGATTTGTTAAAGGAAATGGGAATAGAAAAGTCTTGGTTAAATAGATGGCCAAATGAATTATCTGGTGGAGAATTGCAAAGATTTTGCATAGCAAGGGTATTAGGTCCAGAAACTAAGTTTTTGGTTTGTGATGAAATAAGCACTATGCTTGATGTTATTACTCAAGCACAAATTTGGAATTTACTACTTAAAATATCTGAAAAAAATGATTTAGGAATGTTGGTAGTTACTCATAATATAGAACTTGCTAAAAGAGTATGCAACAAAATTATAGAATTACCTAAAATAAATAATGAAATTAGTAGTTAATAAGGGTAAAGGAGCAATTTTAACTGCTCCTTTTAAATTTTATTATAAATTATAAAAAAGTATGGACATTTTTAATTAAATTATATATAATAATAAATATAAGGCGCTATAGCCAAGTGGTAAGGCAGAGGTCTGCAAAACCTTTATTCCCCAGTTCAAATCTGGGTGGCGCCTCCAATATATTTGAGAAAAAAAGAGTTATACATTAATATTTAGTGTATAACTCTTTTTTTGTTTAATATATTATAGAAATATATTAATGGTTAAATTTAAATGATTTTATAAATTTATCTCTATTGTATGATAAGTTATATTCATAATTTTTATTCTCCAATGTATATTAAAAGTAATTTTCGTATCAATAAGATTAAATTTATATTAATATTTATTTCTTGAAATTACAGTTTTCCTTTATTAACATTATTGCAAAATATATTGTTAAGATTACGCCTATAGTTGAAATAAAGTAAAGTAATTGGCTTAATGGAAATCCAATTATAGGAATAAGGCGAACAGATTCATAAAATTGAGGAAGACTTATTAAAGATAAAATAATACTTCCTAAAATACAATATAATAATTTTACGTTTTTATTCATAATTTTTTCTTCTCTCTTCTTAAAATTTTTGTTTATTATAATTTATATTTATTATTTTACCTGAATCCACTTGGGATTAGTAATTATAGCAGGATAAACTTCTTGTGTATTACCATCGTAAATAATAGTAACTATATCATCCAGTCTAATGTTATCTTGAGGTATTTCTTTTCCTGATTTATCAAAAGTTTTAATATCCTTGCAACTAATAAAGCATTTATCGCCTATTTTTGAAAGTGATGAACTATCAATTCTACTAACAAGTAATAGTTTATTATCTAAATCATTTTCAATAACCTTAGCATCTACAGTTATTTCAATTGAATCTGATTTATTTATATTACATCCATTTAATATAAATAAAATTATTGGTATAAATAGTGCTATACTAATAATTTTAAATAATTTATTTTTCACTTAATCACCTCATATATTTTTTACTTTAATGAAAAATTATTCATTATTATATTTATCAACTGCTTTTAATACTTTATATAATATATCACATAAAAATTTAAAAATAATTAATATTCCTATAGGCTTACAAATATTTCCTAAATAAAATATTGGAGCTGTAATATAATATCCAATTTCATAAGTTGTACTTGAAAACGCAGTTAAAATCACTAGAAGATATCCAATAAAGTAAAGTATGCCTCCAAGAAAAATCCCCTTAATTATTTTGTTTGATTTATTTTCAAAAAACATTCTTATTTCCACCCCTTTTATTTATTAATAATAATTTTGTATTTTTGCTTATAAGTTTTATTTCTTAATATATAAATTTAACTTTGATTAATATTAGGATTATATTAAGAGGGAGTTTTTATTTAAATTTTTTTGCATTTTGTATCCATATCATACATACTTTTTACAATTCCTATTATAAAAATTGTAATTTGAATAAATGCTATAAAATTATAAAATTTACTATTTAAAAGAACACCTAAAGCTCCAATAAATATAATTAATATGCCAGTATAGAACATATCACTACCTACTATTTTAGAAACTTTATCTTTGTAATATTTTTTATCATCAAATCCATTTAACATATCTCCTGCATTTTGACTTTTAATTATCCAACCTAATCCTGTAAACATTCCACCTATTAACATTGTAATTATAATTAAACCATATATATCTATATTTTTCATATAACCCCCGTATACTAAATTTATATAATTATTATTTTAATTTCATATGTAATATAGGGAATGGGTTACCTTGTTCATCAAATTCTGATTTTTCAAAAATTTTAAATCCCATATGTATATAAAATCCTACTGCTTGTGGATTTTGTTCATTTACATCTACATAATTTATATTTAAATTTTCTATTGCATATTTTACAAGTCTTTTACCAACCCCATTTCCTCTATACTCATCACTTATAAATAGCATTTCAATTTTAAAATCATGAACTCCCATAAAGGCTTTTATAATTCCTTTTTCATTTCTTACACATAAAAGGTGAGTAACATATTTAGCACCTTCTATAACATAAGGTTTTAGTGATGCTATATCTTCTTCTTTTAAAAAATAGTGTGTTGATCGCACAGAAGATTCCCATGTGTTTAATATTGCTTCTTTATCTTTCTCGCTAATATTATTTAAAATTTCAATTTTTAGCACTTTTAATTCCTCCTAAATAGTTAACTATAAAATTCATTATACATTAAAAAACAGTAAAATTAAAACTTAAAATGATAATTATGGATAAGTTAAAATAATTTTAATAATTTATATAATTTTTTAATTGGGTTTAAATATTTGTTTTTTATTAAATTTTAAATAGTTTAAGAAAATTTTAAGAAAACTGTAATGGAAAAGAAAAGATAATTAGTGAAAAATAAGGTAGAATATGATAGGATAATTCCTAAAGGTAAAATAATGTAAAAAGTGGGGGAAGAATGAATGAAAGTAAAAAACATAAAAATATTTAGTATCGTTTTATTAATTTTTATCTTTAATTTAATTGCACCAAACATTAGTGTAAATGCAAGTAAAAATGATTCTAAGTATGATTTAACTGTAAGCTATGGTATAGATGGAAAGTATAAAACTCAAAAATATATGCCTGTAAGTATACAAATAAAAAACTTAGAAGCAGACTTTAGTGGAGAAGTTGAAATAAGAGTTGCAGGTGATAGTACTGGTGGGTATGATGCCTATTCTAAAGAGGTAAATGCTTTGGTAGGAGAAAGCATAAATGTAACAATTCCAGTAAAGTTTTTAGAGGGAAGTAGCAGAGGAACTATTTGTTTAATAGAAGATGGAAAAGTAGTATATGAAAAGAAATTAATTATTACCTCAGGAAGAATTAATGAAGGAAATGCTTTTGTTGGTTTATTAACTGATGATGCTACAGCATTAGGATATTTAGGAAACATAACATATATGGATTCTAAAAATTCAAATACAGGAAAAATGAATTGTGTTAATTTAACGGAAAGTTTATTAAATGAAAATGGATTAAACATAGATGGATTAGATGTAATAGTAATTAACAACTATAATATGGCAAACTTAAATGAGAAGCAATATAATTCATTAAATAATTGGGTTAGCTCTGGAGGAACATTATTAATTGGTGCAGGAGCTAATGAAACTAAAACAATAAACAATATAAATAAGAATTTTTTAAATATATCTTCAACTGGAACTGTTGAAAAAAATGTTTTAGTAAACTCAGAAAACTTAAATTTAATATTATCACAAATTAATTTTGATGGAGCTACAGCTATTAATAGTAGTAATGAAAGTAATTTAGTTTATTCTTTAAATCGTGGAGAAGGAAAAATTTTAGTAACTTCCTTTGATTTAGGCTTAGAACCTTTTATCTCAAGTAAAGATTCATCTATTGTGCTTCAAAATATGTTAAAGGAAACCTTTGATAAAATATATGAGCAAAATAATAATGGTGGTTATTCTCATGAAAGATATGAAGCAAGTTATATATTAAATAGCATTCCTGTTGATAGTATAGTTAGTACTTTAAGCTTAGGTTTAATTTTATTTATTTATGCAATTTTAGTTGGAATAGTATTGTATATTGTATTAAAGAAAATTAAGAGAAGAGATTTAACATGGATACTTATTCCTGTAACAGCAGTTGTATTTACAGTTTTAATTTATTTATTAGGTAGTAAGATGAAGTTAAAAGATGTTGTTGTAAATGCTGTTAATATTATTTCTACTGATGAGGAAGGAAGAGGAGAGGTTAACGGCTATATTGGAATTACAAGTAAAAATAAAGGTAATATAACAGTAGAAAAAGAAGATGATTTAAAAATGGGTTATATGACAGAGGATTATTACTATAATTTAGATGGTGATCCTAAGATAAATAATTTAAAAGTTAAAACAACTTATAATGATGATAATTCTTATTTTACTGTATCTAATAGCAATGTATCACAAATAAATAAATTTGAGGTTTCTGGAAAGGAAATTGTGCTTCCTAAGATAGAAAATTCTTTAAAATTTAAAAATGGAAATTTAGAAGGAACTCTTAAAAATAATTTAGATTTTGATATTAAAAAACTTATAATAGTTTCAGGACAAAATGTTTGGGATTTAGGAGAAGTAAGCAAGGGAAAAGAAATTTCAATTAATGATTTAAAGTGTAATGGTACTTTAGGAATTCAAGGTTATGCAAATAGTATTCAAGATGAATATTATCAAGCAAGATGGAAGAAAGATATAGACCCTAAAGATCCTAAGTTTAAAAATATACAAAGATATTCTAGTTTACTTAATTTATTAGAAGCTAAAAATTATGTTGGCGATAAAACAAAAATTATTGCAATCACAGAAATGCCTGTAGATTATAGTTTAAAATTAGAAAGTAAATCAATTTCAAATTATAATTTAACAGCAATAGTACAAGAAGCTAATATAGATTTTAAAGATGAAAATGGAAATCTTAATTTCCCAGAAGGATACTTTAAATATACAGTAAGTGAACTTGGAAATAAGGTTAATTATGATTATTATGAAGGGTTTATCTATGGAGAAGGGGAAATTGTTTTAGATTATAAGATTGATGACAATATAGATATTAAGGAAATAACTATAAATTGTAATACTGATAGATGGGGAAATGATTTAGGACTTAATGGTGAGTATTATATTTATAACTATAATACACAGCAATATGAAAAGTTTAGTTTAGATAAAAAGCAGTATAAATTAATAAATGATGGTAGCTATACTTTAAATAATACAATAAAAATTAAAGCTATTGTAAATGAGAAAAATGGTGAAGTTTCAGCTCCAAAATTAATTATACAGGGGGTTGAAAGATAATGTTAGTTATAAAAAATCTTGAAAAATCTTATGGAAATTTTAAGGCTGTAAGGGGATTAAATTTAGAAATTAAAAAGGGTGAGATATTTGGATTTATAGGTCCAAATGGTGCTGGTAAAAGCACAACTATGAAAATTATATCAGGACTTTTATCACCAGATAGTGGCGAAGTTTATGTAGATGGAATAGATGCAATAAAAAATAATAAAGCATTAAAAGATAAAATTGGATATATGCCTGATTTCTTTGGAGTTTATGATAATTTAAAGGCAATAGAATATTTAGAGTTTTATGCTTCTATATATGGAATTGTTGGAAAAGAAGCTAAAAAATTATCTATGGATTTACTTAGACTGGTTAATTTAGAAGATAAGTATGATGCTTATGTTGATGGATTATCAAGAGGAATGAAGCAAAGATTATGTTTGGCAAGATGTCTTGTTCATAATCCAGACCTTTTAATATTAGATGAACCAGCTTCAGGTATGGACCCTAGAGCTAGATATGAGATGAAGGGGATTTTAAGAAATCTAAAAGAAATGGGAAAAACAATTATAGTTTCTTCACATATATTACCGGAGCTTGGTGAAGTATGTACAAATATAGGTATAGTTAAAAATGGAGTTGTAGTTTGCCAAGGAACTGTAGATGAAATAATGACAAGGGCAGCAGGGGCATCACCTATAGTATTTACTGTATTAGGAGGAAAAGAAGAGGAAGCTATAAAGCTTCTTAAAGAGCTTCCATATGTAGATAATATAAAAATTGATGGAAATAAAATAACAGCTAATGTTATTGGTTCAGATTTAGAAGCTGCAAATCTTTTAAAATATTTAGTTTTAAAAGATATTCCAGTATTAAATTATAGTAGAGCTGTTGGAAATTTAGAAGATGTATTTATTCAAATTACAGCAGATAGTGATGAAGAGGAGGTATAAAAATGAGAGTAAATCCAGTTTTAAGAAATGAAAGTAAAATAGCAGTAAGAAGCATTAAATTTACCTTAATGATTTTTGCGTATATATTAGCTTTATCAGTAGCAGTAATGATTTACTATAATTCAGTAAATGAAACAGCCTTTTCAAATGGTTTATATTTAGAGTCATCAATTATTTTTTATGTTGTGATGGCAATAGGTCAGGCTGTATTACTATTTTTTATAGTTCCAGCATTAAGTTCAACAGCAATATGTTCTGAAAGAGAAAAACAAACTTTAGATATATTATTATCCTCAAGGTTAACTCCACTTCAAATAATTATAGGAAAGGTTTCGGCTTCTTCTCTTAGAGTAATTATACTTATAATTTCTACAATGCCCCTTTATGCAATTGGAGCATTAATAGGTGGAGTTAAGCTTAGTAATATTTTAGGGCTTATATTATTTTTTATTGTTAATACTATATTTGTAAGTTCTATAGGAGTTTTTGTATCAACATATATTAAAACTTCAAAAGTATCAACAGCACTTTCTTATGCTTTAGTGTTATTTATTTATATTGGAATAATTGTTATTAGCTGGGCAATGCTTGCAATAGCTGTTTATAAAATGAATTTAGCTGGCAATTATACAATGACAGATATGCCTTCAGTATCTCCTATAGTTTATTTAAGTCCAGTTGTTGGTTTTGCAAGCTTATTATTAAATCAAGTTGGATTAGGTGGAGAAATTAGCGTGATGTTTTCGGATTTTGGAATAAGTACACATTCTGAATATATTTCAGTAGTAATACAATTACTTGTTTCAGGATTATTTATATATTTAGCATCAATTAAACTTAATCCATTAAATAAAAAAAGCATATTTAAATCTAAAAAAGCGAAGGAGTAAAAAAAGATGAATTCTTTAGATAAAGCTATATTGGAATTTATAAATAAAGCCTCTAAAAGAATTAAAGCAAATCTTTTGTTAAATTTAAGCATAGTAGGACTAAAACTTCTACTATGCTTAATATTTAGTTTGCTATTAGTATCAATTTTTATAAAAATTCCTTATATTTACGAAATTTGTATAGGAATATTAGGTGTAGGACTAATAATTATTTTAGTTTATGGATTTATAAAGTTTCCTAAAAATGATAAAGTTGCACTTATGGTAGATTCTAATGGATTAAATGAAAGACTTATTACATCATTAGAACTTATAGGTTGCAAAGATAGTATATCTATTGCACAAAAGAAAAATACATTAGATAGCATTAAAAGCTTTGATATTAAAAAAATAAAAATTTCTGTAGATAAAAAGCAATGCTTATTATCTTTAGCTTTAATATTAATGTGTATTTTAGTGATTTTTGTACCTAGTATAGCAAGAAAAGAAGCACAAAAAATAAGAGCCTTTGATAAATTTCAAAAAACAATAATAGAAAAGATTGAAAAGGAAAAAAAGAAAATAGAAAAGTCTGAAGATTTATCAAAAGAAGAAAAGGAAGAGGTTAAAAAGTTTTTAGAAGATACAAAAAAGGAACTAAAAGAAAGTGAAAAGAAATCAGAAGTAAATAAATCTTTAGAGCGTTTAGAAAAGAAATTAGATGATAAAAAAGAAAAGCTACCATCAGAAAAATCTAAAAAGGCTATTGAAAACTCTAAAAAGAATTTATTAAATGATTTTAATAAGGAAAAAGAAGAAAATGCTAAAAAGGATGTTAATAAGCTAGTAAATCAGCTTATGAAAAAATCAGAAACTAAACCTTTAGCAGAAGCTATTTTAAGTGGAAATCAAGAGGATATAAATAAAAATTTAGAGAATCTTCAAAAGAAACTTAGCAGTATGAGCAGTGCAGAGTTAAATAATTTATCAGAAGCTTTAAAAAAGGCTGCTTTAGAAATGACTGATGAGGAACTTACAGAAGCTTTAAAAAATGCTTCAAATTCTGTACTAGATAAAAAACTTGATGGAGAAAGCTTATCAGGGGCAATTTCAAAATCAGTAAGTAATAGTAACGGAGAAAATAATGATAATTTAAATAACTCTTCAAATTCAGGACAAAATCAAAATAAGGGTCAAGGTTCAGGTAATGGACAAAGTGGATCAGGCAATGGAAATGGTCAAGGTCAAGGTGGAAATGGTGGCTCAGGTTCTGGAAGTGGTAGTGGTTCTGGTGGAGCTGGTTGGAATACTGGTAGCACTACAGGGAAAGAAAATGATTTAGAAAATTCTAGGGGAGAGCAAATATATATTCCTGGTAGAAATGAAGGGAATGATGCAAATCTTACTGGAAGTAAAAATGAAAGTGGAAATTCACAGCAAGTTGAAAGTCAAACGGGACTTAACTTAGATGGACAAAAAGTTAATTATGATAAAGTAATTGGAGATTATAAAAATAGTGCATTAGAAGGTGCAAATAATAGTAATATTCCACAAAATTTAAAGGATATTATAAAAGACTATTTTGAAGAATTAAATTAGAAATTTTTGAGGTGATAAATATGGAAATAAATGAACAAGCAATAAAGGAAGTTTCAGAAAAAATAAAAAGATGTGAAGAGGAAATATCAAGAGGAATAATTGGTCAAAAAGATACGATTAGAAATGTATTAATTGCTATATTTGCAGGAGGTAATGTGCTTTTAGAAGGTATGCCGGGGATGGGAAAAACTCAACTGGTTAAAACAATAGGAAAGGTATTGGATTTAAATTTTTCAAGAATACAATTTACTCCTGATTTAATGCCAGCTGACGTTGTGGGAACTAATATTGTAGTAAAGGAAAATGATAATACAGTATTTAAATTTGAAAAAGGACCTGTATTTACAAATCTTTTATTAGCCGATGAAATTAATAGAGCTACGCCTAAAACTCAATCAGCACTTTTAGAAGCTATGGGAGAAAAAACTGTAACTGTAGGTAAAACAACTTATGAAATGCCAAAACCATTTATGGTACTTGCAACTCAAAACCCTATAGAGCAAGAAGGAACTTATCCTCTTCCAGAAGCCCAGCTAGATAGATTTTTATTTAAGCTTAATGTAGAGTTTCCAAGTTTAGAGGAATTAAAGGATATAATGGATTTAACATTAAGTAATACAAAATTAAAGCTTAATAATGTTTTAGAAGGAAGAGAAATAATAATACTTAGAAATATTATTAAAGAAGTTAAGATTGCGGAACCAGTAAAGGAATATGCTTTAAAATTAATTCTTGCAACACATCCAGAGCTAGACAGTGGAGCAGATATAGCAAAAAGATATTTAGAAGCAGGAGCAGGACCAAGAGCTGCACAAGGAATTATTGCAGGAGCAAAGGTAAGAGCAGTTATGGAAGGTAGAGTAAATGTAGCTTTTGAAGACATAAAAGAACTTGCCTATCCAGTATTAAGACATAGAATTATCTTAAATTTTGATGCTATAACTGAAGGTTTAAATGAAGAAGCTATAATTTCTAAAATTTTAGAAGATTTAAAGGTAGTGTAAAAAATGAGTGAAAAGATGTTTAATGAGGACTTCTTTAAAAAGCTAAATAAAATTAATATGTATATAAATTTTAAGCTTAGTGGAGGAACTCAAGGTGGAAGAAAATCAAAAGCAAAAGGTGTATCAGTAGAGTTTTCAGATTATAGAGAATATGCACCTGGTGATGATTTTAGAAGAATAGATTGGAATGCTTATGGAAGGTTTGATAAGTTTTTTATAAAGGTATTTATGGAAGAAAGGGAAGGTGTATTTAACTTTTTTATTGATAAAAGCAAATCTATGGACTATGGAAAAAATAATAAAAAAGATACAGCTTTAAAGATAGTAGCAGCTTTAAGTTATATTGCTTTAAATAATTTAGATAGAGTAAATATAAGTACTATAAATGATGGGACAATAGAAAACTTAAAAGTAGGCACTGGAAATAGAGGATTTCAAAAAATATTAAGAGATTTAGAAAGTATAAATTTTGATGGAACAACTGATTTAAGTAAAAGCATAAAGAAAAGACCTTTAAATTTAAGAGGAATATCTATTATAGTATCTGACTTTTTAAATAATTCAGGTTTAGAAAGCTTAGAAGAGGGATTAAAGTATTTAGCATATAAAAAACAAGAAATAATATTAGTTCAGGTATTATGTGATGAAGAAATTAATCCAAACTTTAATAATGAAGTAACTTTAATTGATAGTGAAACAAAGGAAAATATAAAACTTAGTGTTACGCCTTCATTAATAAAAGATTATAAAGAAGCATTAAAAAAATATAATGAAAGCATTGAAGTTTTGGCAAAAAAATATGGTGGCAAGCTTATATCTGTTAGTTCATCTATGAATATAGAGGAAATAATATTAAGTGAATTTAGCAAGAGAAAAGTATTGTATTAGGGGGGAAGATTATGGGCTTTACTAATTTATGGCCATTATTTTTATTACTAACAATTCCTCCAGTAATAATGCTTTACATATTAAAGCGTAAGTATAAAAAAGAGGTTATATCTTCTTCTTTATTGTGGAAAGGGGTATATAAAAATACTAGAGCCAATACACCATGGGAAAAGTTTAAGAAAAATATAATGTTACTTTTACAGATTATAATTATTTTAAGTGTAATTTTAGCTCTTATGAGTCCTTTTATTAATATAGGTGGAAAGACTTATAAGAATGTAATAATTGTAGTGGATAATACTGCTAGCATGAACACTATATATGATGATAAGCTTAGCAGATTAGAAAAGGGGAAATTACTTGCTAAGGAATATTTAAATAGTACAAGGGAAGGAACAAAAGCTTATATTATTTCTTATGATGGAAATTCAAATTTACTTTTAAATGGTGAATTTAATAAGTTTAATTCAGAATCAATTATTAATAATATAAGTAAAAGTTATAATACTGGAGATATAAGTGATGTATTATCCTTTGTTAAGGCTATAGGTGATGGAATTGGAGAAGAATATGAAGCATTAATTTTTACTGATAAACAAACATCAATTTCAGATATAAATGGTAAATTAGTTTATTTAGGTAATAGTGGATTAAATGCTTCAATAGATAATATTTCTCATAAGGTTGTAGATGGAAAAATTAAGGTCATAGCAAATGTAACTAATAATGGAGATAAAGAATATGAAGGGGATTTTTCTTTATATAATGGTGATAAGTTATTAGAAGTTAATAAAATAAATTTAGGGGTTTCTGAAAGCAAAACTTTATCTTTTGAGTTAGATTCTTTAAGTGATGATTATTTAAAGGGAGAGTTATCAAGAAAAGATATTTTGATGGAAGATAATACTTATTATCATGTTATTAATGAAAATAAGGTAAAGAAGGTATTATTAGTTACAGATGAAAATGTATTTTTAGAAAAGGCTTTTGGAATTATTGAAAATACTGAAGTTTATAAAACTAATGATCCTAATAATATAACAGAAAAGGATGAATATGACCTTTATGTATTTGATAATAAAATGCCAGAAGTTATGCCTAAATCAGGAAATATATTATTTATAAATCCTAGTTCAAATGAACTTTTTAATGTATTAAATGGTGGAGAAATGGGTCAGGCAAAAGCTATTAAGGGAGCTGTTTCTAGTTATTTAGAAAATACACAATTTACTTTATCTGAATATAAAATAATAGAAACACCTTATTATGGTACTAACATACTTACCATAGATGATAATTCTATTGGCTTTAAGGGTGAAGTAAATGATAGAAAAATAGCTGCATTATCTTTTGATTTACATTCAACAGATTTTGCTCTTAAAAAAGAATTTCCAATTCTTATATATGAACTTGGGGAAGAGTTAATTTCTACAGGAATGGTATATAAAAATAATTTTACTGCTGGAGAAAAAATAGTAGTTAAATCTTCGGATTTTGAAAGTGAAATAAATGTAACTTATCCAAATGGAGAAATTAAAGAATTAAAATCTGGTGATGAATTAAAAGGAAATTTAGAACTTGGAATATATAAAATAAATCAAAATGATAATAAAGAAAGTTTTTCAGTAAATTTTCCAAGTTTAAGTGAAAGTAATACTTCAATAGAAGAGGTTGGAGAAAATAATAATATAGTTGATGGAAAAAGCAATTTAAAAAGTGGATTTAATATGACTAGGGTATTTATATTACTTGCAATTTTAGTAGTTGCTTTTGAATGGATATTTTACAAGAAAGGTAATTAGAAAGGAGATAATTAAATGAAATTAAATATAGGAAACTTATACTTTATAATATTAATTCCAATACTTATCTTCTTTATTTACTATAGTATTAAAAAGTTTAAAATAGGTAATAAAAATGACATATTAATATTAATAAGTAGGATAATTATTTTTACTTTATTAGTTTTATCCTTTGCAAATATAACAATAAGCATTAGGGGTAAAAATATTTCAACAGTATTTTTATTAGATGTATCAGAAAGTATTAGCTCTTTTAAAGGTAGTGGAGAAGATTTTATAAATAGTGCTTTAGAAATAATGCCTAAGGGAAATAAAGCCGGAGTAGTATTATTTGGTGATAATGCAAAGGTAGATAAAATTATAGATAATAAAAGCTTTTATAAGCCTTTAAATTCAAGTCCAGTTTCTACGGCAACAAATATTCAAAGTGCTGTTGAAACTGCAATAACTTTATTTGAAGATGGAACATCTAAAAGAATAGTTCTTATAACTGATGGGGAAGAAAATAAAGGTGATATATTAAAATCTGTTCCATTAATTAATGCTGAAAATATAGATTTAAAAGTATATAAGGTTACAGAAAAAAGTGGAGATGAAATTTATATAGATAATATAACTATTCCAGATAATATTTCTATTGGAGAAGAGTTTTCTGTAAAAATAGATGTAGAAGCTAATTATAATACTTCAGCTAAACTTACTTTATTTAGTGGAAGAGAAAAGGTTGGAGAGCAAACAGTAGAAGTAAAAAAGGGAAGTAATTCTTTTGTATTTAGAGATGTACAAAATAGTGGTGGTTTTAAGAATTATAGAGTTACAATAGAGGCAGAAGGTGATACTAATAAGATAAATAATGAATATAGTGCCTATACTAATGTAGTTGATAAGCCTAATATTTTAATAATAAATGGAGTAAAGGGTGATTCAAAAGCTTTAGAAGAAATATTAAAAAATGGTGGTGCTAATATTAAAACTATTTCACCAAATTCTTCACCAAGCACATTAAATGAACTTTTAGAATATAAGGCAGTAGTTTTAAATAATGTTTATAAAGATGATTTAACTAATGGATTTATGGATAATATAGAAAGCTATGTTAAAGATTATGGTGGTGGAGTTGTTACCTTTGGTGGAGAGGATTCTTATGCTCTTGGTGGATATAAAGATACAGCTTTAGAAACTATACTTCCTGTAAACATGGATAAGAAGGGTAAAAATGAAGTTCCTTCTATAAGTATTAATTTAATTATAGATAAGTCTGGAAGCATGGGCTTAGAAGGTGGAGGAGTTAGTAAATTAACTCTTGCAAAGGAAGCTGCAATGAAGGCTGTAGATAATTTAAGAGAAATAGATTATATATCTGTAATAGCTTTTGATGATACATTTGATGTTGTAGTTAAAACTCAAAAGGTTACAGATAAGGACTATATAAAGGAACTTATATCAGGAATACAAATAAGAGGTGGAACATCGATATATCCAGCTCTTGAAAAAGGCTATAATCTTCAATTAGAAAGTGATGCAAAAATAAAGCACACTATACTTTTAACTGATGGGCAAGATTCAATTCCTTATTCAACTTACGAAGGTCTTTTAAGACAGTTTAATAACAAAAATATAACATTATCAACAGTTGCAGTAGGAAATGATTCAAATTCAAATCTTTTAAGTGATTTAGCTAAGGCTGGAAATGGTAGAAGCTATTATACAGATATTTATACTGATATACCAAGGATATTTGCAAAAGAAGTTTTAATGTCTGTTGGAACTTATATAATAAATGAGGAATTTACTCCAAGCATAGTAAGTAACCATGAAATATTAGCAGGAGTTAATACAGAAGGTGGAATTCCATCATTGCTTGGATATATAGGAACATCTTTAAAAGAGGATGCAATTGAAATATTAAGTTCTAGTAAAGATGAGCCAATTCTTGCAGTAAGACAATATGGAATAGGGAAAACTGTAAGTTTTACTAGTGATATTGATGGAAGCTTTAGTAAGAATTATTTAACGTGGGAATATGGACCTCAATTAATTAAAAACATGGTTTATTATGCAATACCATCTTATGGTGAAGAGGGGAAATTATCTATAACTCAAAATGGAAATGAAGCTAAGGTTGAGTATTATAATGATAATGTTAGTTCAAGTGCTAAAGTAACAGGAATTTACAATGGAGAAGATGGAACTCAAGGTGAGTTTACATTAACTCAAAGTGAACCGGGGAAATTTGAAGCAAATGTTCCATTAAATAATTTAGGATTTTATAATTTTAGTATAAGGGAGCAAGAAGGAGAAAATATAACTAGCAATTATAAGGGGGCTTTTTCTCTTAAATATTCTGATGAATATAAGTTTAATACTAATTCAATTAAGTTAGATTCTCTTGTAAGTGAAACTAATGGAAGTTTTATAAAAAGTGTAGAAGAAGTTTTTGAAGGAAAACTTAAAAAAGAATATAAGAAAATTAACTTAACTAATTCACTTTTAATATTAGCATTAATATTATTCTTATTTGATATAGTTTATAGAAGATTAAATTTAGATTTTTCTAAATATATTAATATTAGAAATAATAAAGATAAAGCTACTAAAAATACTTTTATAAAAGAAGAAATAGCATTAGAAAGGGAAGTAAATAATTTAGAAGAGTTAGATAGTAAAAAAGATGAGCTTAAGAAAAAGGATAGAAAACTTAAGGTGAAAAAGAAGGCTAAGGAAACTTCTAAATCTCAAACTCTTGATACTAATTCACTTCTTAAAAAGAAAAATGACAGAAATGGTATCTCTTAAAAATAATTTTTATAAAGGGAATTTAAATGAAGAAAAAAAGAAAGAAGAAATGCCAAAATAACTGTAATTGTAATCCATTAGAAGGTTTTAAACTTCCTCCATGTGTTGAATTTTTAGGAGCGCATAATCCTTTAGTAAATGGTGATGAAATTATATATACAAATCTTAATAGATTATATTATTTTTTAAGCTATAATTATTCAAGATTTAATAATCAAAGTTATAATCCTATAAACCCAGCAACTTTTAATGTAAATTCAAATGCAAATTTACAAATAGATTTATATTGCTTTATCATAGGATTATATATTAATGAGGTAGAAAAGGGAAATATCAAATTTGATAGCAATGTAAAAATCCATGATGATGAAAATGCAGATGAGTTTATTAAAAAAATTATGGGAAATAATTATGATTTAGATAGTTCTTTTGTTCCATCTTTGACATATGTAATTTCAAATTCTAATGCAGTAATTTCTCTTTTTACGGGTATGATAGATATAAGTGTTACTAATTTTTATATTATTCTTATGCTTAGTAGATTTAATACTGATTATGGATTACTATTTTCTGATAACTCCTATGTTACAAATGATTTTATTAATAGGACTTTAGCAAATATTTATGTTGAATTTAATAAGTGCAGAAGATAAATATATAAACTTATAATTTAAGAAGCTATATAATTTAAAGATAAAAATTTAAGTTATATAGCTTCTTTTTGTTGTATAGAAAATAAAAATAGTAGTTTGTTAAAAGTATACTTTAAAAGAATATTTTTGATGATTTATATATTATAATGAAAACTTTGTTTTGATTAAGGTTGATAGTAGGATTAATAAATATTAAAATTAATTTGAAATAAATTTAAATAAGTTGTGAGGTAAACAATGAAAATACGAGTACCAGAATATTTTAAGGAATTTAAATGTATAGCATCACAATGCAAAGATACTTGTTGTGCAGGATGGGGAATAGTAATTGATGATGAAACCTTTGATAAGTATAAAAAGGTAAATGGAGCATTTGGAGATAGATTAAAAAGTGAAATAGTTCATGAAGCGGGAGAAAATATATTTGTATTAAGTGGAAATGATTGTCCATTCTTAAATGAAAGTAAATTATGTGATATATATAAGGAGCTTGGTGAAGAGGGGTTATGCTATACATGCAGACAATATCCAAGATACTTAGAGGAGTTTGGAAGTTTGCGTGAAATGGGAATTTCTTTATCTTGTGAAGAAGCAGCAAGGATAATATTAAAGGATTCTAAAAAGGTAAATTTTGAATTAAGTGAAAATGATGAGGAAGTTAGTACATATAATGATATTAATGCAAGGCTTTATATGGAGCTTATAAAGTGTAGAGACATAGTAATTGATATTATTCAAGATAGAAGTATGAAATTAAACAGTAGAGCTTCAGTAGTTCTTGCTTTTACTAAAGAAATTCAAGATAAAATAGATGAAAATGAAATTAGTGATATTAAAGCTATAAGAGAAAAATATTCCAATAAGGATTTTATAAAAGAATTATTAGGTAGTTTTGAAAAATATAAAAATAAGGAAAAGGATAGATATAACATAATTAATGAATATTTTAATGTGTTTAAGGAATTAAAGCATATAAACCCTAATGATCCGTTAGGTTTAGATAATGCATTAAGATATTTTTGGCAAAGTGAAGATGATAGAGAAATATATTTAGCTAAAAGTAAGGCTTTTGATAAATATTATGAAGATTCAATATATAAATTTGAACATATTTTAGTTTACTTTATTTTTAGATATTTTATGAAAGCTGTTTTTGATTATGATGTATCTGCAAAGGTTAAAACTGCAATAGTAAGTTATTTAATGATAAGGGAATTAGCTTTAGTAAGATTTACTGAAGAGTGTGGTTTTACAGAGGAAGATATGATAGATATAGCTCATACTTATTCAAAAGATATAGAGCATTTAGAAGAAAATATTGAAACTTTAGCAGAAATATTTGAAACTAATGAAGCTTTTGCTGTAAAAGAAATGTTAATAACTTTAATGAATTAAGAAAGAACTGGTGATTTTTTAATCTCCAGTTTTTTTAAATTTTATATATAATTTTGTAAGATTTGATTAAAAAAATAGATTAAATTACTAAATATATAGTTAAAATGGGAAAAATTACTCACTACTTAATTGAAAGAAAATTGACAAACTGAAAGATAAATCCTTCAAAATTTACAGTTTATTATTAATATATTAAAAATAAAACGGTTTCATTTGTATAGTTATAATATTATGTTGAAGTGTCTTGATAAATTAATAATACTATAGTAAAATAATAGTAAATTAACTAAAGATTTTAAAAAATATAACTTGGGGGGATAAAATGGAACAGAGAAAAGAGAGTTCTGTAATTGATTTACAGGAAAAGAAAAAAGTATCGTTAATAGAGAGGATAGGTAAAAAAATACCAGACCCAGTAATTATATTTGCTATATTTTATGTGGTTGTTTTAGCTGCAACTTTTTTCCTTGGAGGAAAAACATTTGAGGTTATGAATGGAGATGGCTCTTATACAACACATACTATTTTAAATATGTTTGATGCAGAAAATATTCAATGGATATTTTCAAATGCATTACTTAATAACTGGTTAGCTTATGGGGGAGGAGTACTAGGTACAATTCTTGTTGTTATGCTAGGAGTTGGACTTGCAGAAGAATCAGGACTTTTATCTACATTAATTAAAAAGGTAGGATTAAAGGTTTCAGATAAAATGCTTCCAATAGTTTTAGTATTTTTAGGAATAATGAGTAGTATAGCTACAGATGCAGGATATGTAATATTAATACCTTTAGCAGGTCTTTTATATGCAGGATTAAAGAAAAATCCTCTTATTGGTATGGCTGCTGCATTTGCTGGGGTTTCAGCAGGGTTTAGTGCAAACTTATTACCAGCTACACCAGTTGATATTATAGTTGGTAACAATGCAAAGATATTTGCAGAAGGGCAAGGAATTCCTTTTACTAATTCTTTAGGACAAGCTCTTAATCCAGCTACTATGCATTACTACTTTGTTGTTACTTCTACATTTTTATTAGCTGCTATAGGTGCTTTTGTAACTATGAAAATAATAAAGCCAAGACTTGAAAAAGAAAGCTTTATAATTCCAGAAGATATGAACTTAGATGATTTCACAGTTAAGCCAGTTGAAAATAAGGCACTTAAATTTGCTGGAATAGGATTTTTAATTGCAGCTGTTTGTGCAGTAGGTTTATACTTTGGACCATTAAAAACATTTATAGATGCAGAAACAGGTTCAAAAGTAACTCCATTTATGGATAATATAATATTAATAATAACATTCTTATTCTTTGTACCTGGAGTATTTTATGGTGTAAAGGTTGGAAAATTTAAAAATGCTAATGATGTAGTAAAGGGTATGTCTAAACAAATGGGTTCTATGGGAGCAGTACTTGTTTTAACATTCTTCTCATACAACTTCCTTGCATTATTATCTAAAAGTGGACTTGGAACTTACATCACTTACTTAGGTGGTAACTTATTAAAAGCTATGAATTTATCAGAGTATCCAATACTTTTAATAATAGGATTTATATTAATAACAGCTATAATCAACCTTTTTGTTGGTGGATTAACTTCAAAGTGGATGTTACTTGGTCCAATATTCTTACCAATGTTATATCAAGTAAATTCAAATATGACACCAGAAGTTGTTGCTGCAGCTTATAGAGTTGCTGATTCATCAACTAATATAATAACTCCATTAATGTCTTATGCAGGTATTATATTAGTATTTATGAGAAAATATAAACCAGAATATACAATTGGTGATATGATAAGATTAATGATGCCTTACTCAGTAAGCTTCATAATTGGTTGGACAATTCTTTTATTAGGATTCTTCGCATTTAAAATACCATTTGGATTCTAAAATTTAAAATAAAAATTCCTTAATAGAAATTCTATTAGGGAATTTTTTTTATTATATTACGCATTTTTTAATTTTTTTAATACATTTGATTTTTCAAGTACAGAAGCTAAAATAGTTGCTAAAACTATTCCAACTATTGATTGAATAATATTAGCTGGAATAGAAGCTAAAGCAGCAGGAAAACCATAAAGCATAGTTTCAACTAAGGAATAAGCAAAAATTTGAAACACACAACCTATAATAGAAGAAATAATAAATGCAAATTTAGTTTTATTAATTAAAGTTTCTAAAATTGTTGCAATTATTAATACCATAATAGATTTAATTAAAAATGTAGGAATTATATATTGCATATATCCACTTAATAAATCACAAAGGGAAGCTCCAAGACCGGCAGCTAAAGCACCTTTTTTCTTTCCTAAAATTAAAGCAGAGATAATAACCATGGAATCACCTATATGGGTATATCCATTTAATGATGGAATTTTAATTAAAAATGTTGCTACACAAACTAAGGCAGCCATAATTGCAATTTTAGTTAAATCTTTAGTACGAATTTGTTTTTTCATAATTAGTTTCCTCCAAAAAAACTCTATGTTTAAATGATAAGCTAATTACAAAAGAAATGCGAATGTATGGGTACAAATAAGATAAGAAAAGTTGTTGTAATAAAATATATAAGTAGTATATAATGAAGAAAATTAAATTAAAGTTTAAAGGAGAAATGAAAATGAGTGAAAATAATAACGTAAGATTAGGATTAATTGAACTTTATAAAAATAAGGTAAGATTCCTTGGATTTACACAAAAGGATTTAGATGAAAAGTATAATAGTAAGTTTTTATCTCAAGAGGAGTATGATATTTTAACTAACTTTTATGAGGAATATTTAAAGGAGCAAAATTAATAAATATTATTTTTAAAGTTTGGAGATACTATTATTAAAATATTTTAGGGGGTATCGCCGATTTGAAAAAAGATAATAAAAATAAAGAAAAGTTTTATAAAGCTTTAGAAATGCAACAAAGATTAATTGATGTAGATGAAATTGTACATGAAAAGTTAGAAGGAATTGATGAAAATATTCCGGGAAGCAATACTGGATTAGATTAAAAAAGAAGATAAAATTATGTTAAATAAGAAATAATTAATTTATTATTTTAATAATAAAAACCTCATTTATTAATTGATATAAGTAATTGTATCATAAATAAGTGGGGTTTTTTACGTAAGTTGGATTTTTTGTTTTATTAATGATATTGAGTTAATATGTACATTTGGATATAATTTATAATAAGTTAAATTATGTATTTTTATACTTTTAATATTATTTGGGAAGGGGATTAAAAATGAGTATATTTAATATATTTAAAAAATATGATGAAAGAGGATTTGACGCTAATGGTATACATAGGAATGGAACAAAGTATGATGAAAATGGCTATGACAAAGAAGGATATGATAAAAAAGGATTTAAATTAAATGGTATTCATAGAAATGGAACCAGGTATGATAATAATGGGTATGATAAAGAAGGATATGATAAAAAAGGATTTAAATTAAATGGTATTCATAAAAATGGAACAAGGTATGATGAAAATGGGTATGATAGAAATGGTTATGATATAAAAGGATTTAATTTAAATGGTATGCATAAGAATGCAACAAAATATGATAACAATGGATTTAGTTTAAATGGTATGCATAAAAATGGAACAAGATATGATGATAATGGGTATGATAAAGATGGCTATGATATAAACGGATATAATAAAAATGGATTTAATTTAAATGGTATTCATAAAAATGGAACCAGGTATGATAATAATGGGTATGATGAAGATGGCTATGATAAAAAAGGATTTAGCGTAAATGGTATTCATAAAAATGGAACAAGGTATGATAATAATGGGTATGATAAAGATGGATATAATAAAGAAGGATATGATAGGTGGGGATATAATAGAAAAGCATATAGCATAGATGGGTTTGATAAAGAGGGATATAATAAAGAAGGATACGATAGGTGGGGATATGACAGAAATAGATATAATAGAGATGGATATGATAGGTGGGGATATGATAGAAATGGATATAATAAAAATGGATATAATAAAAATGGATATTATAGAAAGAGCTATGATAAATATGGATATGATAAAGAGGGCTACAACAAAGATGGTTATGATATAAATGGATTTAACAAAGAAGGTAGAAATCAAAATGGTACATATTTCAATGAAGATGGATATGGTGCTGATGGATTTAATGCTCTAGGATTTAATAAAGAGGGTTATAATCGAGGAGGATATAATAAAGAGGGTTATAATAAAGAAGGGTATGACAGATATGGTTTTAATACATATGGTTATGATAAAGATGGTTATGATAAAAAAGGTTATAACAAAAATGGCTATGATAGAGAGGGATTTAATTTAGATGGAATAGACCTTCAAGGGTACAATAGACAAGGTTATGATTCTAATGGATATAATAGAGAAGGATATAATATAAAAGGGGATTACTTCGAATTTGTTGATAAGTATATAAAAGATAATAATGAAGTTGCTATAACTAGTATGAATATAGTTTACAGTGAAAATATTAAAAATATATTCTTGGATATTGAAAGAAGTAAAAAGAGTATGCTTATAGAAGATTATATAGGAGCATTGTCACATTTAAGACGTGCTAGTGGAATATTGGTAGAGGAGATATTGATGCAATCAGATATATTACCTTATAAATATTTAAATTTAAGTACATTTGAAAGGTTAAATATTATAAAAGAAAATGGACTTGCTGATGAAAAAGAATTAAAATTATTACATGAAATTAGGCAAACTGGTAATATTGCTGTTCATAAAGCAGAAGCAGACTTAACTAGTACAGAAAGCTTAATTAAATCATTCCAAAGATTACTTCATGAGTGGATAAATAAAAAATAATATAAAAAATTAAAGCTACAGTTAAAAGAAAACTCCTTTAACTGTAGCTTTTTTATTATTCACAATTTCCAAGTAATGATAATTGGTATTTATCTAATATGATATTTGCATTAACAACTGAATAGCAATTATTTATAAAATAAATAATTAAGCTATCACGTACATCTTTTGAATAAAGCTTATTAAATCCAGCAAGAGTTAAAGCTTTATTAGCCTGTACTAAAGATAAATTACAAGCTAAGGCTATTTTAATTACATTATCACGACTAGGGTTTTTTGTTCCATTTAAAATTTGATAACAGTAAGTTCTGTTAATTTCAGAATCAGCAACAAGAGTGCTTTTTTTAATTTTTTTAGAAATTCTTATATCATCTATATATTCATGAAATTTTAAAGTAGACACTGAAGAAAGTTGATTTTTTATAAATTTATCAATGTCATTTTCAGAATTAATATTATTAATAATCTTATCAAGCTCGTCTGTATTGTTATTTTTCATTTTTTAATTATCTCCCTTAATATTTTTATTGATTTATTGACTTGTTTATTTGATTTGTTGATTTATTGAGTGAGATATATAATAATGATAAAATAAAAATTGTTAAAAATCAAATAAATAAGGGGAAAAAAGGAATGAATAATATAAGCTTTGATGAAATGGAATCAAGATATATTGAATTATTAGAGTTAAGTAATTCTAAGAAAAATAGTGTTTATTTAGTTAGAAGTCAATTAGATGATGGAATATATATAAAAAAGGAGCTAAAAAATTATAATCTTGATGTATATAATCAAATAATTAAAATAGAAAATATTTATATGGCTAAAATATATGAAATGTTTAAATGTGATGATTCATTAATAGTAATTGAAGAATTTATAAATGGAAAAACACTTCAAAGAATTTTAGATGATAATGGTTCATTAGATGAAGATATTGCCATAGGGTATATTATAAATTTATGTTCAATTTTAGATATACTTCATAATCAAACTCCACCAGTAATACATAGGGATATAAAGCCTTCAAATATAATTATAGATAATAGTGGAGTGTTGAAGCTTATAGATTTTGATGTATCTAGGGTATATAAGGAAGAGAGCAATATGGACACACATATATTAGGGACCAAGGGGTATGCTTCTCCAGAGCAATTTGGATTTGAACAAACAGATTGTAGAAGTGATATTTATTCAGTTGGTGTATTAATTAATGTATTGACTACTGGTAAGCATATAAAGGAAAAATTAAATGAAGGTAAGTTAAAGGATATAATTGAAAAATGTACTAGCCTTTCTCCAGATAGCAGGTATTCATTTGTTAAGGAATTGCAAATGGATTTAAGTAAAATATTAAGTGAAAAAGAGAAAAATGAAAATATAAAGTTAAATTTAAAAAAGGACAATGGAATAGAGAAAAAAGGGACAAAAACTTTAAATGATAAGAAAGGGACAAAGATTAAATATAAGAAAAATAAGTTTTTTTCTATAATAGGTGAAATACCGGGATATAGAAAGAAAAATATTATAAGCATTATTATTGCTACTTTGTGGTATTCTTTTTTGATTTTTGGACTTACAGCTAACTTTGAAAAAGGCAATATTAAATTAATATTAGAGGATATATTTTTTGTAAGTTTACTTATGCTGATGACTTTATTAAACTGCAATTTTAAAGGGATAATAGGTGTATTACCTATAACTAGAAGTTCTAAAATTTATAATAAGATAGGTGGATTAATATTATATAATATTTTATTATTTGCCATATATGGAGTTATATTAGACATATTTAATATTATATAAATTGTATGCCATTAGCATACCACTAAGGTTCTTTATTATAATAGAATAATTCCGTTGAGTTTATTTGAGTTGAGTTATAATATTATTATTTTTGGGGGGAAACTAATGGATAAAAAAGTTAAAAAACCAATATGGAAAAAATGGTGGATATGGGTTATAGCTATTATTATTGTTATATTTATTTCAACTGATAGTGGAGAAGAGGTAAACAACGTAGCAAATAATTCTAATGATATTTCATCTAGTGAAAGTATTAACAATGATGAAAATAAGGATGCTAGTGAAAATAAGGATGTTAATGAAAAAAAGCCTACTAAAATTAAAGCTGGAACATATAAAATTGGGACGGATTTACCAGCTGGAGAATATGTATTTTTTGCAACAACAGGAATGGGTTATTTAGAAGTATCATCTGATTCGACAGGAAGTTTGAATAGTATTATATCTAATGATAATGTAACTGGTCATACATATATTACAGTTAATGAAGGTGAGTATTTAAAATTAAGAGGTGGAGAAGCTTATGCAGTTTCAGAAGCTCCATCATTAACTCCTAAGAATGGAGTTTATAAAGATGGAACTTATATTGTAGGAAAGGACATACCTTCTGGGGAATATAAGGTAACTGTTAATTCAAATATGGGTATGGGCTATATAGAAGTTTCTAGTGATAGTAGGGGTGTATTGAATTCTATTATTACTAACGATAATATAATGGAAGATTCTTATATAACTATACAAGATGGACAATACTTAAAGCTATCTGGAGCAGAGATTAGAATAAATTAAATTGTTAGAAATTAAAGTTAGAAGTAAATAAAAATAAGAATTTATAAGAAAAAATCTCATAAAAAATATGAGATTTTTTCTTTTTATATAATTAAGTAATTAATATATTCTTAGGGAGCAAACAGAGTTTGATTTATTGCTATTGAAAAAAGATGCACAACGTATAAGTGATTTACCTATTTATAAAGTAGATGATGTATTGGCAGTTATAGAAAACATAAAGCTGATTAATAAAGGTCAATTTAGCAATTAAGTATAAAATGGAGACTGGATTAGCATTTAACTTATTATATGAATTATAATAATAGTAATTAGCTTTAGCTAAGTGAATCTTATACTATAGATTGGGGGGATTATTATTAAAAAATTAGATTTTAAATCACGCACAAAGATAATGGCTTTAATATCTTTTATAGTAAGTGTATTTTTAATAAAATTTAATATATTATAATTTAAAATTATCAATAATTAAGTTATAATAAAATATAATGTATTTTGGAGGTGTTTAAAATGACTTTGGCTCAAAAATTATTAAAAGTTGTTGAAAATATTTCAGATGAAAAGTTATGTGAAATTATTGATTTTACTGAATATTTAAAAACTAAGGAACTAAATGAAAATAAATTATTAATTGATTCAATAGTAGAGGAATATGATGAAGCTTTAAAGGAGCTTGCTAAATAATGAAAATATAACCATAGAAGATGTTATTTATATAAACGATTTAACTATAAAAAAACATGGTGGTACAAAGGGAATAAAAAATATTTCCTTAATAGAAAGTTCATTAAATTCTGGACTAGCAACATTTGATGGGCAAGATTTATACCCCAAAATTGAAGATAAAATAGCTATGATTTCATATTAATTTATAAAAAATCATGGATTTAATGATGGCAATAAACGTGTAGGTTGTATAATTTTATTGACTTTATGTCACAAAAATAATATTACAATTAAGCCTTCTCAAAAAGATTTAATTAATCTAGGTCTTGGAGTTGCTAGTGGAAATTTAGGAAAAGATGATATAAAATCATTCATAATGAATAATAAAATTTAAATTATTAAAATATTAATTTAATAAATAAGTATAAAATGGAGGCGAGATTAGCCTTCATTTTTTGTTTAAACATTATTTTATTTTGAAAATTAATAAACTGGATATAATTAATACCATAAAATATTTTAATTTCATAATTTTGTATGTAACTCTTGACGCATAATACTATGTATTATATGGTATTATGTATAAGGAGGTGTAATATGGATATACAATTAAAAAAAGGATTATTAGAATTTTGTGTATTATCTACATTACAGAGGGCAGATTCATATGGCTATCAAATAATTAAGGATATTTCAAGATGTATAGAAATATCGGAATCTACATTATATCCAATATTAAAAAGATTAGAAGCTAATTCTTATGTTGAAACTTATTCTGTGGAGCATAATGGTAGGCTTAGAAAGTATTATAAGATTACATCTAAGGGAGAAGAACGGATAAAAGAATTTTTAGATGATTGGAAAGAGGTTATGAATATTTATTATTTTATAAAAGGAGAGGATTTGAATGAGTAAATTAACTTTTATTGAAAATTTAAACATATTATTGAAATCAATCAATGAAGATGAACGTAATAAATTTATATCTTATTATGAAGAAATTTTTGAGGATTATATTGAAAATGGATTTACAGAAGAAGAGGTTATTAATAAGATTGGAAGCCCTGAAAGTATAGCAAATAGCATATTAGAAGAGACAGATTCACGCAATATTAAGATTCCTACATTTAATAGTAAAATATTAAACATAGCGTTGCTTATATTAGGATTTCCATTATGGGGGAGTTTATTATTAGCAGTAGCTTTAATTATTTTATCTATATACATTGTTATTTTGTGTGTTCCTTTTACAACAGGGGTTATGTCTGTTAGTTTTTTTGGAGCTGGATTGTTTGGAATAATTGCATCTCCATTTCTTATGTTTGATGGATTAGCTTTAGGTATTGTACAATTAGGATTTTGTATTTCTTTAATAGGTGCTTCTATTTTATTAGGAATTATAACTTTATATGTATCTAAAAAGATTATGAGTATTACAAGTAAATTAATATTTAAGATAGTAAAATCATTTAAGAAGAAGGTAGTTATAGTATGATAAATAAAAAAGAAAATATTATAAAGATGAGCATTGCCTTAATTGTAATAGGATTTATAATTTCTATAGTTGGCTTTGGTGTAGGTGAATTTAACTTAGATATTTTTAAATCTAGTGATACACAAAAGTGGTATAAAGTAATAAGTATTGATTAATAAAAAAAGTTTTTTAATTTAATAGATTATGATGTTAAAAGCTCTTACTTGTATTTAAATTACAGTAAGAGTTTTTTATTTTTATGGTATTAAGTTTTTAATAGGATAATAGATTATTTAAGAGTAAATATAAGTTTTATAAGTATTAAGTTTATATTAACAATTTTGTATGGTAAAATATGGATAATAGATAGCTTGAGGGGGAAAGTTATGAAAAGGGGAATTATATTATATAAATCAAAATATGGTGCTACAAAAAGATATGCAAGTTGGCTTGTTGAAGAAACGAAATTTGATTGTATAGAAATAAAATATGCTAATGTTAAAGATTTACAGCAATATGATAGGATTATTTTATGTGGAGGAATTTATGCTTCTGGGATAGCAGGTTTATCATTTTTTAGAAAGAATATTTCTAAATTGAGTAATAAAAAATTAGCAATATTATGTGTTGGAGCTTCTCCTTATGAAGAAAAAGCTTTTGAGCAGATTAAGAATTATAATTTAAAAGATGATTTGAAGGAAGTTCCTATATTTTATGGGCGTGGTGCTTGGGATGAAGAAAAGATGTCTATAAAGGATAGAAGCTTATGCAAACTTTTGAAAATGGTAATTTCTAAGAAGGATTCTGGCACTTATGAGCCTTGGATGAAGGAGTTATTAATTTCAAGTGGCAAAAAGTGTGATTGGACTAATAAGGAATATTTAAAACCATTGTTAGAGTTTATCAAATAAAAACAATAATATTGTTATTAAGATAATGAAAAATAGAGTTTGTATAAAGTATAGTTTTGCTGAAAAGATAGGAGAATTAATATGGAAAATATTAAGATTAGAGAAATTAGAAAAGATGAGTATGAACTGCTTGATGATTTTTTATATGAAGCTATTTTTATTCCAAAGGGAGAGGAAAAACCACCAAGAGAAATTATTAAAAATGAAGAATTACAAATATATATTAAAAATTTTGGATTATTTAAAGATGATAATTGTTTAGTTGCGGAAGTTGATGGCAAGGTTGTTGGAGCTTGTTGGACTAGAATAATGAATGATTATGGTCATATTGATAATGAAACACCATCTTTTGCAATTTCTTTATATGAGGAATATAGGGGAATGGGGATAGGAACTAATTTGATGAATTGTATGTTAAAGCTTTTAAAGAAAAAGGGTTATAACAGGGCATCTTTATCGGTGCAAAAAAAGAATTATGCAGTAAAGATGTATGAAAATGTAGGCTTTAAAGTTGTTAGTGAAAATGAAGAGGAGTATATAATGATATGTAATTTATAATATTTGAAGCCTTTTTATTAATCTTTAATTGTTATTTATATTTTTGATGTAGTAATGCTTCAGTTTAAAATGTTATAGGAATAAATTGGGGGTGTAGTAAAATGAAAACAAATTATTTGGAGAAAATTCAAAAGGGAATGAGAGCATTTCAAATATTATTTAAAATAATAATGATTTTTCAATATGTAGGTATTGCTTTAACATCTATTGCGGCTATGCTTGTTGCAACAGATGTATTAAATAATGGAAATAAATTTTTGAATTTTGTAGAAGTAGCAGCTGAAATTAATAAGGAGCAGATTGTTGGAAGTTTGGTTGCCACAGCTATTTATTTGCTTTTTTTATGTATTCTTTCAACATTTACTTACCGCTATTTTACACTTGAGCTAAAAGAAGGCACTCCATTTACAAATATTGGGGCAGATAAGGTAAAGCAACTTGGAATTATCACAATTGTAATATCTTTAATTTCAACTTGGATTATTGATATTATTTATGAAATGATAAACATCTCTGAGGGAAATAGATTTGATGATGCAGGAGGAATTGTATTTGGTATTTTCTTAATTTTGCTTTCTACTGTTATACGTTATGGGGCTGAATTAGAGCAAGAAAAAAAGATATAAAAAGAAATTTTTAAAATACTATCTTTTAATTTTATTTCAATATCATCATACTCAAATGGATGGTGCTCACGACAGTAATTTTAATATAAGAATATAAAGTGAGGCTAATATAGTCTCACTTTATATTTATTATCTTAAAAATTTAAATCCAATTTATATCAGCTTTTTTTCTAGGGGCAGTTCTTTGATATTTAACATCAGGATATCCAATTACTAAGCAAGAAATTATTTGTTTACTATCCTTTATTCCAAGTAAATCTAAAATTTCTTTATTATCTTGAGAAGCAACTAAAAGAAATCCACTAAAAAATGTTCCAAGACCTAAAGCATCAGTCATAAGCTCCATATTAGAGGAAGCTAATCCACCATTGATTGGAGTAGGGGAAGTAACAAAAATTGCTGCTGGAGCATTGAAAAATAGTCTATCATTTTTTGTTGGGTCTTCTTTAAATTGTGAGTAACTATGTAACCACATATTTGCATATCTTTTTAAGTATTCTGTTTCTGGAGTTAAATTTGCAAGGATATATTCTCCTTTTTGCTTTAAGCTAGAGTAAGCAAGGCTTTTTAATTCTTCTAATTTGTCAGTAACTACAGTATAAGAAACATCTTGGCTATTAGTAGAAGTTTGAGTAAATCTACCAGCTTCGATAATTTGCTCAAGTTTTTCTTTTTCTACTGGCTTATTTTTAAAGCGTCTTACACTTCTTCTAAATTTAATAAAGTTTAAAAGATTTTCAGCTTCAACTGTAAAGTTTTCTTTATCATAAGGTTTTACTTCTTCCATATTATAATCATCAGTTGAAACAGCATATACAGGGCATATTGCAACACAATGACCGCATTTAATACAGCCTTCATTATTAATTTCTGCTTTTCCATCTTTTAATGAAATAACACGAGCAGGGCAATCCTTGATACATTGCATGCAAGCAATACATTTTTCTCTATTTACTTTAAACAAAATCTTCACTCCTTAGTATTTTATTTTAAATAATTTTAAAATTTATTTATAGGTTAATAATAATTATAAATTTATAACTATTGTAAAAGAAATAAGTATTAATTTCAATATAATAATAGAGTAACTCTTTTTTAGAAAATTAATTCTTTTATTAATATACTTGCGATATTTTTAAATTATTAAAGGGAGTATCCATATAGGATATCCCTTTATATTTTTTTATAATTTTATTAAGCAAAGCCAAATAGTATTCCTACAGTATGAATTATAAATGATACAGCCCAAGCTATGGCACATTGCATTAAAACTATGAAAAAAGCAGCTCTTTTTGAACCAAGTTCTCTTTTAATACAAGCAATAGCAGCAATGCAAGGAGTGTATAATAAAGTAAATATTAAAAAGACAAAGGCTGTAAAAGGAGTAAATAAAGTAGGAAGCAAGGAAGTATCTCCACCTAATAATACAGTAAGAGTACTAACTACACTTTCTTTTGCTGTAAATCCTGTAATTAAAGCTGTTGAAATTCTCCAATCTCCAAATCCTAAAGGTGTAAATAAAGGAGCAATTAAACCACCTATCATAGCAAGTAAACTATATTTAGAATCATTTACTACGTTAAGTCTTGTATCAAAGGTATGTAAAAACCAAATGATAATAGCAGCTACAAAAATTATTGTAAATGCTTTTGTTATAAAGTCTTTAGCTTTGCTCCAAATTAATTGAAAAACGCTTTTTGGACTAGGAAATCTATAGTTAGGTAATTCCATTACAAAGGGTATTGGTTTTCCCTTAAAGGCACTATTTTTTAAAAGTAGTGAAAATAGTATTCCAACAATAATTCCAGAGAAATATAAAATAACCATAACTAATGCTGGATATTTTGGGAAAAAGGCATAAGTAAATAAAGCATAAATTGGAAGTTTTGCAGAGCAACTCATAAATGGAATAAGTAGCATTGTCATTTTACGATCTCTTTCTGATGAAAGTGTTCTAGTGGACATTATTGCAGGAACGGAGCAACCAAATCCAATTAAAAGTGGAACAAAGCTTCTACCTGAAAGCCCAATTTTTCTAAGCATTTTATCCATAACAAAGGCAATTCTTGCCATATATCCGCTATCTTCTAAAACTGATAAAAAGAAAAATAAAACTACAATTATAGGTAAAAAGCTAAGTACACTACCAACACCACCAAAGACACCATCAATCACTAAAGATTTTACTATTGGATTAATTCCATAAATAGTTAAACCCTTATCGCAAATATCTGTAAAATAATTTATTGCAAAAGATAGCCAATCGGATAATTTAGCACCAATAACACTAAAGGTTAACCAAAAAACAAGAGCCATAATTGCTATAAAGGAAGGAATAGCAGTATATTTTCCAGTAAGTATGTTATCAATTTTTACACTTCGTATATGGGATTTACTTTCACGAGGTTTTATAACGGTATTATTGCAGACATTGCTAATGAAGGTAAATCTCATATCAGCAAGGGATGCTTGTCTATCCTTACCAGTTTCTTTTTCCATTTCTATTATGATATGTTCTAACATTTGCTTTTCATTTTCATCTAGTTTAAGCTTTTCTAAAATAAGGTTATCTCCTTCAACTAATTTTGTTGCTGCAAATCTTGCTGGAATTTTTGCATTAGTTGCATGGTCATCAATTAAATGAAGTATTGCATGAATACATCTATGAATTGCAGCTTGTTCAGGAGAGGCATTTTCATCACAAAAATCTAACCTTCCGGGACATTCATCAAATCTAGCAACATGGATAGCATGTTCAATAAGTTCATCTATACCCATATTTTTAGAAGCTGAAATTGGAACAACTGGAATACCAAGAAGTTCTTCTAATAAATTAATCTTTATTGTTCCACCACTTTCTTGTACTTCGTCCATCATGTTTAATGCAAGAACTAAGGGTAAATCCATTTCTATAAGTTGCATGGTTAAGTATAAATTTCTTTCAATATTAGTTGCATCAACAATATTTATTATTCCTTTAGGTTTAGAATTAATAATAAAATCTCTTGTTACTATTTCTTCATTTGTATATGGGGAAAGGGAGTAAATTCCGGGAAGGTCTGTAACTGTAGAATTAGGATGGTTTTTAATTATTCCATCTTTTCTATCAACAGTTACACCAGGAAAGTTTCCAACATGCTGATTACCACCAGTTAGTTGATTAAATAATGTGGTTTTTCCAGAGTTTTGATTACCTATTAATCCAAAGGTTAAAGGAGCATCAAGGGGTAATTCATTTCCTTTTTTATTTACATGGTAAATTCCCATTTCTCCTACTTGTGGATGGGGAATATCAGTAATTCTTTCTTTATAATTTTTAATACATTTTTTATCGGTAACATCTTTAATTTCTATTTTTGCAGCATCAGAAAGCCTTATGGTAAGTTCATAGCCACGGACACATAATTCAATTGGGTCACCCATAGGAGCAACTTTAATCATGGTAACTTGCGTATTTGGGGTAAGCCCCATATCTAAAAGGTGATTTCTTAATGCACCACTGCCACCTACATTTACTATGATTGCACTTTTTCCAACTTCTAATTCATCTAAGGTCATTTAAATATACCATCCTTTTTTATTGCTTTATTATTACAATATTTATTCATAAATTATGAAAAACTTGCTAAAAATTTAATTACCTAAAGTGATGATTTATTGTTATAATCTTAATGAGTATCTTTATTAATTAATAAAGATTTTTTTGAAATTATAAAATTGTATGTGAAATAAAATATAAAATTTTATTTTAGTTAATTAAAGGTTTATTTATAATCATCTATGGAATTACAATAATAGTATTTTAAATAATATATTTATAAATTATAAATAAAGTACATAAAGGAGAAGTTTTTAAAATGGGATTATTTGATATTTTTAATAAAAATAAGAGTAAAAAGGTGCAAAGAATTGAGGAGCATTTTAGTGAAACAGGAGATTTGTTAGGTGAAATAATTGATTTAGCTTCAAATTATTCTTATGGTAATGAGGATAATTTACTTAATAAGTATAGTAATGAGGGCTTAGAAATAGTTTTTATTAATAAGGTAAGAAGTGAATTAGAAGCGGTATTATTGGATTTAGGGAAATCATTAAAGGAATATTATAATAATGAATATGTTACAGCAGAGGATTCAAAAGGAGAAAATAAAAGTTTTGCATATTCTTTAGATGCTTTAGTAGTACTTTTTAATAATTCTCTTGATTTGTACTTAGAAAATGAAGAAGTAAGAGATACCTTAAATTTTTGTTATAAGGTATGTAATGTAGAGCTAGAAAAGGTTAAGGAAATTTTAAGTGATGATAAAGCAATCGAAGCTTTTACTGGAATTAAAAAGAAAGTAGTAGTAGAAGAAATAATAAATGAAGAAGGCAGGGAAGAGGAAGAAGTAGCTATAGAAGAAAGAGAGAAAGAAACAGCTAAGAAGGTTTATGAAGAAAGTTTTAGTGAGGTTGATGGTGATATAATAATAGATACAGATAAGATAAAATTGTATTTTATTAGAATAAGCCGTGATGAGGAAGAAAGAATAAATTTAAACTTATGTATTGAAAATAAATTAGACAGTGATATTAAAATTGAAATCAAAGATGTAACTGTAGAGGCGTGTAAAACTATTCCAAGCTTTAATTGTAATGTTTTAGCAAAGTCTATAGTTTATGAAAAGATGGTTTTTGAAAATAATGTGGAACAATTAGTGAATTTTAAAGGAACTTTTTTAGTTATAGATAGTAACTTAAATAAAGTTATTGATGAATATAAGATTTCTATGTTTGATGAAGAGTAGAAAAAAGATAAGAGTGTAAAACAATAAAATATATATATAAATAAAGAAATGTATAAAGAGATATATAAATGAAGAAATATATATTATTTGTATAGTCAATATAAAGAAATAAAGGCTATATATAAAAATTAGTAAAAAATAATTTAGATAAAAAGAGAGGCTTGTATAATTTATATTATATATTTTATGCTCTCTTTTTATTTTAAATTTTATTATAGATAGAAAAATAAAGGAATTATAATAATTAATTTTTTAAAAATTAATAAAAATAAAATAGTAGATATTAAAATTAGTTAATAGTTAAAAAAGAAAGCTGTTAATATATTAAATATTATTAATAATTAATCAGAAAAAAGAAATTATTATTAAATTAAAAAGAGGAAAAGTTAGTAAGATGTTGTTAAAACTTAATTGTGATTTAATGTTTGTATATAAAAAATAGTTTGTGATTAATTAAATATTTTTAATTAACAACAACAAGGAGGAAATGGCGGTAGGATAAGTTTATTAGGATTTGACTTTGGAGCAGGATTTGGATTTTCTGGAGGCATTGGCAAAGGTTTTTCTTCTTGTTTTGGGTCTTTAACTACTTTTAGTTCTACTTTATTAGAAGAAGCAATTTTATTTTTGCTAGGTTCATCACCAGCAAGAGACATATTAGCTATATTGAAAAATTTATCTGGAAGTATAAGTGGATTTATAACTTTAATAGGTAAAAGTATATTTACATCTGCTCCAGCAGTAATGTTACTTGCACTAATAACTATATCAATTGTCCTATTTATAATAATAGAATTAAATTTTACAGTATCAGTTACATTATTTATAGTTTGCATAACCTTAATATTATCTAAATTTACTTCTAGTCCTTTTTCTAAAGTATCACTTATTCTATATTCTGTGTAACCATCTGTTGAATCTAAGGCATTAAAATGAATTAAAAATTCAAACTCAAATTCTTTTTTTCTAATTATTGTATTTGTGGAAGAAGATTTTGTTAGTTTTATACCTTGTTCTTGTATCATAACACCAACTGCAACGGATTGTCTTTCTCTAGGGGATATCATTGTTATTTTACACTCAGTTGCTGAACGACATAAGAAAACTGGAGCATTATTATATCCTTCTTTAACTGCAAGTTCTTGTACTGTATTTGAACCTAAACCAATATAAGCTAATTTTCCAGGAAAGGGCCAAGATTGATTTGCTTTTAATACATCAACAATATCATATAAGCTCCATACACCATTTTTAGTTTGAAAGGTATTACTTTCAGCTCCGTAGGGAAATAGGTTTGTTTGTTCTGCATCAGCAGCAATAAAGGAGTAATTAGTAATTTTATTACCATAGCTATCTTTTACACAAATATCTTCAAGGTTAACTTTCCATATATTAAGTCCCCAAGGGTTATAGGATTTAGGATAAAATGCTGGATAGCCAAGTATACCTGCATAATCAATACGTCCTAAATCACCATATTCTGTAGGTAAAACATCTGATACTAAATCCATAGCACCTCCCCATTTTATAGTCATATGGAAGGTATACCCAGAACCATCTAATTTATTTGTAAGATGGTACATATTTTTAGGGCATATTGACATATTTTTACCTAGGTTAATCCAATAAATATAAGGTACACCTCTTCCAGGACTTTTGGGATTTGCCTTATAGGCAGTTTCATTAACTTCAATGATATTAGTAGACATTAATTTTACACCTCTTTAGTTTATTAATACTATATTGTATTCAAGATTACACTAATTTGTTATGTAAATTTGAAATTTTATTAAATTATTTGAATTTAGTAAAATATATTTGAATATAAATAAAGTATTAAATAATATTTTATTGAAGGGGAGACTTTATGAGGGAAACTGTTAAGGTTACTAAGTGGGTTGCAGGAGGTCTTGAAGCATTACTTGGAATTCCAATAATAGGTGCAGGTATAATATTAGGATTATTGTGGACTCCACTTGCAATCATGTTAGTATTTCATATTGTAAATTTAGTATTTTCAATGAAAGAAGATTTGCCTATTACAGGAAGTATTTTAGGTATAATTGGAAATGCAGTTGGATGGATACCTATTGTTGGTATGGTGATGCATATTTTAACAGCAGTATTTGTAATGATGGAAGCAGCTAAAACTAAAGCTTAGAACATATAATTAAATAATATTTTATAAAAAGAGTCTATATAAAAAATAGCCTCTTTTTATATTTTATTTTTTAATATGAGTAATAGTTTTTATATAAATTATTGAAAATTCCTTAATTAACTTTAATATTATATTTTTTACTGAATCATCTATATTTTTTATTGAATTTAAAATAATTGGAATATTTTTTTTCCAGTTTTGAGATATATCAATAAAATTTTTATTTTTTGTAGATTCAAAAATATCAAATAATGTTTCTATAAATAATTTACGTTCAAAGTCAGAAAGTTTTTTTAGCCAATTATGTAAGGTATCGCTTGTATATTTAGAGTTATAAGAAATTTTTTTTAAGTAATTAAAATCAGAATTTATTACTTCCCAAGAAAAGGGATTGTGTTGTTTTAATCCACCAACTTTATTGCTTTTTACTACATGATAATCTTCATGGTTTTCAAGGAGCATTCCTATAAGTGAAGAGTGGGGAATTGTTTTATGTATTTTATTTTTTATTTTAGAAAATTCTTCACTTTTTATTATTTCCTCTCTAAAGCCTGGGCCATCATGGCTAAATATTTTTATTATGCGGGGTAAAATTTTATAGTTACAATTCATAGAAGAGTAAACTGCAATATTCCCACCCTTAGAGTGTCCACCAATATAAAGACTATGAGGAATTTTTTCTGCAATTGTATTTAGGTATTGAACTCCTTCTATTTGGGAGGGAATGGCTTTTGTAAATGCCATATTAAAGTCTTCTTTCCACCCAACAATACTATAATCTGTTCCTCGAAAGGCTATATAGGCATAAGTATTATTTAAAAGAAAGGTTGTTGCAGAAAATTGTTTTTCTAAAATCGAATCCATTTTTGAAACATGATAATTAATTCTTATATCTCTAAATCTAGGACTTGCAGAAAGACAAAAAAGTAATTGCTTTGTAAGCTCATTATAAGGAACTTTATCAAACATTTTAGGAAACATTTCTGCTTTTAGTAAGTCTTTAAATTTTACTGGATTTTTATTTGAATTTATGCTGCCAACTAAGTTATCAAGTATTATATTGCTAACTTGGGAAAGTATTAATGAATCTATTGCATTAAACTCTTTTTGGCTAAAAGTAGATAATTCTTGTTTAGCGTAATTAATTATATTTTCCATAAGTAAACTCCAATTGTAAAATATAAAAATATTATTAATTATTGTTTTCTCTAAAATCTAATTAAAAATACATAAATTTATATTTAAATTATTTTGTTAAAAATATAAATTATAAGTTTATTAATTATATAAATTAAAAAAATTTCAGAACTAATTAGTTTTAGAACTATATTATAGTAGAGAATATATAAATTAAAAAAATTATATTGGAGAATAATAAATGAATTCTGAAATAAAATTATTATCGGATGAATGGGTGTATAATGGTGAGGATTTAAATTCTTATATGAAGAGTTTAGCTAGTAATGATTCTAGTATTACAGGAATAGTTTTAGACTTAAGTAACTCAGGGTTAAATACTGATACAATTTATTATAAAATAGTAATCCCTAATAATATAATTTATTTTAAAGTAATAGGAAAAAATACAAGTGATGAGATTAAAAATATATATGCATCTCTAGTATCTGAAGGTGGAGGATTAGGGAGCTTTAATTGTGAGATAGAAAATTTAGGATTATCAGCAACTGACCCTGTTGATGACTATGAGGGTGTATTTATAGACATAGCAAGTAATATTTCTGATAATGAGCTTTTAGAAGATGGGAATACATTAAAGTTCATAGGTAATAATAGCATATTAGCATCAAGAACTGGAGCTGATATGAAAGAAGCAATTTATAATTCGGCAATTCATGTTGGAGAAGGAAAAAAGCTTTCTATTTATTTTGAAGGTGATGATACAAAACTTGTATGCCATCAAAGTAAAGAACCTTGTAGAGATTTGAAAACAGGAGAAGTTGAGTTCTTTGGGGCATCAGGCATTGGTGGAAATAATGGAGAGTCGGCAGGAAATATTATAATGTATACAGCAGGTGATATTTGTGTAGAGGGAGGATATAACTGTGCTGGTATAGGTGGTGGCTCAGAGGGAAGTGGAGGAGAAATATCAATAAGTGGAACTGGAAATATTCTTGTAAGAGGTGGAAGGTATGGTGCTGGAATTGGTGGAGGTTTAAATGGAAGCTCTGGTAATATTGGAATAAATAATTATGCAAATATGAGAGTTTATGGTGGAGAGGGAGCTGCTGGCATAGGAAGTGGATTTAAAGGTGATGTTGATTTTATTAATATTAATGATATGAATGAATTATCTGTAACTGGTGGAGATGAGGGTGCTGGAATAGGAAGCGGAAGTAATGGAAAAGAGGGAATTATAATTATAAATGAAGATGGAAGACTAAATTCTAAGGGAAGCGTAAATTCAGCAGGTATAGGTGGGGGATATAATGTTTCTGGAGGAGAAATATCAATAAGTGGTAATGGGGAAGTTATTTCAGAAGGGGGAGTTAATGGAGCTGGAATTGGTGGTGGACTTAATGGAAAATCTGGAAGTATAGAGATAAAGGGAAATGTAGATATAGGGGCAAAGGGTGGTATTAATGCTTCTGGTGTTGGAGCTGGTGCTAATGGAGAATGTGAAGACATAAAAATAATTGGAAATGGTGAAGTTAGTTCTAATGCGGGCGAAATAACTATAGATGATATTGGTAGCAAAGATAGTCAAGCTACTGATAAAAATAGATTAATAATGTATAGATCAGTATTATTAACAACAAATAAAAATAAGCCAAAAGTTAATAAAGTAAAAGTTAAGCTTCAAAATAATACTAATTATGTAGGAGATTTAATTGTAGTATTAAAAAACATAGATAATCCTAAAAGGTTTACAACAGCTACAGATGATTTAGGTACTCTATGTATATATTCTGATAATAATTTTATAAATATTTTTACACCAGATGGAAAGCTTGCAGCAAGAGATATAGATTTGAGTAAGGAAATGGATGAAATAATATTAAAATTAAATATTAAATATAGGGGAATAAATTTATTTAGATAAATATTTTTATAGATTATAACTATAAACTTTGTATTTTTATAAATGGTTTTAAGGGAGTTAGTCTTTATACATAGCTCCCTAAAATTTTTTATTTTAAGGTATTGTTATAAAGCTTAGTTGAAGTTAGATATAAAACTATAATTAAATTAAAAAGTAATAAATTTGGTTTGATTACTTTAATCCTCTTTATTAAATAAACAACAGCAATAATATAAATAAAGATAATACAAAAATTTTATTAATGTTTCATCATCTTTTGTGTCAGGTGTTACTAAATCTAAGTTTACATTAACTTTATTTGATTGGCTTACTTTATTTTTAATTATAATTGGATTTATTACTTTTAATACACATTGGTTTGTAAATTCATTTGGAACTATAGATTGATTTGTAATTTTTATAGGAAATTCTACAACTACATTTGCTCCTGGGGTTATATTTCTTATAGGAATAGTTATAGTAATAGTGTTATTTACTACCTTTGATGTTAATTGAATAGGATTATATATTTTATCTTTTGATATTTGATAAGCTTTTATATTTCCTAAATCAGCAGATAAGCCTGAAGGAATAGTATCAATTATTACATAACTAGTATAGCCATTAATATCAGGTAGTGCAGAAAATTTAAAAGAAAATAAAATATCTTTAGATGAATCATATATAGTTTGTTTGTTAGGGGATTTTTCTATATTAATATCACCTTGTTGAAGTATTACTCCAAAGGCAACTCCTTGTCTGTTAGAGTAAGATGACATTTTTACGTTGCAGTTTGTTGGAGCGGTAGCTATAAATATTGGAGAATAGTTATATCCAGGCTTTGGAGAATGTATATAAACTTGATTTGAATCTAGGTAGTCTATATCTAATTCACCAGTAGAAGCTTGATATTTGGAAGTATCGTATAATTCAATTGACCCAGGAGAAACTGTAAATAATATATCTTCTGACTTTCCAAAGTTGTTTGTTTGTTCAGCATCTGCAAATATTAGTGAATAATTTGAAACTTTATTTCCATTTCCATCTAAAATATACATATTTTCGGTATTAAATGTCCAAGTTTCAGTTTTAAATATTTCAGCTGAGTTTTGAGAAACAAGGGCAGGATAGCCTTTAATTCCTGTGTAATCTGATAATCCTATATTACCAGTTGATAGGGGTAAGCTAGAAGATACTAAGTTTGCATCTCCAAGTCCTTTTAAAGTCATATGAAAAGTATAATCTGTACCATCTATTTTATTTACAACTTCATAAGATTCACCAGGTTTTAAAACTAGGTTTTGTCCAAAATTTATCCAATAAATATATGGTACTCCTTTTCCTAGGCTTGTTTGATTTCCTTTATAGGCAGTTTCGTTAATTGTACTCATTATTTTCACCTCTTTAGTTATATACTTTATTATATTCACGAATATAAACATATGTTAATCTATAAAGGATATAGTTAATTTAAAAATTAATTTATATAAATTTATGTTAATTAAATTATTATTTATTTTAAATAATAATAAAGTAGTCCTTTATGAAAACTAAGGCAAAGAAAAAGTAATAGATTAATTGTTTAAATGAAAATGGAATAACTGTATATAAAAATAGGAGCTATACTATTTTGTATAACTCCTATTTTTTATTGGGTTTTTATTTATTTTTTAAAGGATTTTATTATTTTTAATTTTTATTTATTTTAAAGATTTTTTTAGGAATTTTGGGTTTTCATTATTTTAAAGGTATTTTTGGGTTTTTAATTTTTATATATTTTTAATTATTTTAGTTATTATAATTCTTCACCATTAGATTCAATAACTTTTTTATACCAATAGAAGGAATCTTTTGGTATTCTTGATAAATCACCGCTTCCATCATCATGTTTGTTTACATAAATTAAGCCATATCTTTTTTTAAGTTCACCAGTTGATGCACTAACAAGGTCTGTACAGCCCCAGCTAGTATAAGCAATTAATTCAACACCATCATATATTGCTTCTTTCATTTGTTCTACATGCTGTCTCATGTAATCAATACGATAGTCATCATGGATTTTTCCATCTTCGCTTACTTTATCTATTGCACCAATACCATTTTCAACTATCATAATAGGTAATTGGTATCTATCATAAATTTGATTTAATACATATCTAAGTCCTGTTGCATCAATTTGCCAACCCCAATCAGAAGCTTTTAAGTATGGATTTTTTATATTTTCAGAACCATTACTTGAAGTTTTTTCTCCATCAGAAGTTTTGCTGACACAAACGCTTGAATAGTAGCTTATGCTTACAAAATCAACAGTACCTTCTTTTAAGATTTTGCTATCGGCATCATCTATTTTTAGGTTAATATTATTTTCTTCAAAGAATCTTTTTGCAAATCCAGGATATTTACCTCTAACATGAACATCTCCAGCAATATTATTTTGAATTTGACAATATTGTTGAGCAAATAAAATGTCTTTAGGGTGACATGTATAAGGATATCCATTATGATATGCAAGCATACAACCTACCTTATTATTTTCATCTATTTCATGGGCCAGTTTAACAGCTAAGGCACTAGCAACTAATTGATGATGCATAGCTTGGTATCTATTTTCCTTGTTGTTTTCTTTTTCGTCTAAGATTCCAGCACAGAAAATTCCTCCAAATGGAACTGTTAGCATATTGATTTCATTAAATGTAAGCCAATATTTAACTTTTCCTTTATAACGAGTAAATAAAACTTTTGCAAAGTTCATATAAAAATCAATTAGCTTTCTATTTTTCCAACCACCGTATTCTAAAGAAAGGTGTAGTGGGTTTTCATAGTGAGATATTGTAACTAAAGGTTCTATATTGTATTTTAGAAGTTCATTTATTACATTGTCATAAAATTTTAATCCTTCTTCGTTTGGAGCTTCTTCATCTCCTTTAGGGAATACTCTTGACCATGAAATTGAAAATCTATAAACTTTAAATCCCATTTCTGCAAATAATCTTATATCTTCTTTAAAGTGGTGATAAAAGTCTGTTGCTTCATGGTTTGGATAAAATTCATTTTCAAGGGGTGCTGGTGGAGTAAGTCTACGACTTTTATTAACACTTCCTCCAGTTAGTATATCTGCAATAGATGGGCCTCTATTACCTTCGTTCCAGCCACCTTCATATTGGTTTGCAGCAGTAGCTCCACCCCATAAAAAGTCTTTAGGCATTTTTTTAGTCATTTAAAATTCATCCTTTCTTAGTAAACTAAACAATAGTTAATATATTATCTAATATTTGTACTTCATCTTTTTCTGAAAACATAGGAACTGCTTTAATATAATCATCTATATTTTTTATTATAATAGGAGTTAATAAGTTAAAGCCTTCATTTTTTAATGCTTCAATATCAAATTCTATTAATAAGTCTCCTAAGTTAACTTCTGATTCCTTAGTTACATGAGCTTTAAAGTATTTATTATTTAAATTGCTTGTATCTAAACCTATATGAATTAAAAGCTCAACTCCTGTATTAGTTTTAAATATTATTTTTTTGTTGTTTTCCATTATAGATATTACTTTTCCATCTGCTGGTGCATATACTTTTCCGTCATTAGGAATTATTGCTGCACCATCTAAGTTTAGATTGTTTGAAAATATTTCATCAGGAACATTTGATAATTTTTCAAATGTCCCTGAAATAGGAGAATATATTTCTATTCTCTCTACAAGAGGTTTTTCTATTTCTTCTTTTTTCTCAATTTTTAATTTTTTTTTTCTTCTGGATTAATGTCTTTAAATCCAAATAGGATTGTTAATATAAATGAAGAAGCAAAAGAAACTGCAATCATTACAATACCTGCAAGTAAATTACCCATTCCAGCTTCACCTATAAATGCAGGAATAGCCATAATGCTATTTTGGGCAATATATAATGAAACTTGCATTATACCTCCAACAATACCTCCAATACCAGCGGCAATTGAAGCAGCTATAACTGGACGTTTTAATTTTAATGTAACACCGTAAAGAGCTGGTTCTGTTATACCCATTAAAGCAGAAATTCCTGATGCACTAGCTAATTGCTTCATGTCTTTATCTTTAGACTTTACAGCAACTGCAAGAGAAGAACCTGCTTGAGCTAAGTTTGAACAAACTTGAGATACAAATATTAATTTATCAGCACCACCAGTTGCAATTGCATTTAATCCAATTGGTGTTAAAGCATGGTGCATACCTGTCATAACGATAAATGGGAAAGTAGCAGCTAAAATACCAACTATAACAAATCCAAGCTTTGCAGATAAGAAGTCAATTGCAATAGCTAAACCATCTCCAATTAATCCACCTAAAGGCCCTATAGCAATTAATGCAATTGGAGCACTAATAAGCATTACAAGAGTAGGGTTTAAAATTAACTTAAACATACGTGGAGTAATTTTATCAACTAATTTTTCTATATATGACACAATCCAAACCATTAAGATAACTGGAATTACTGAGTAAGCATATGAAAACTTAGTAATTGGAAGTCCAAATAAGGATATTGGGTCTTGTGATGCTATCATTGCAGTAAAGTTTGGATGTAAAAATACTCCTGCTATGATTAATGCAATTGATTGATTAACTTTAAATATCTTTGCAGCATTTGCAGCAACTAAAAATGGCATAAAGTAAAAGGCAACATCTCCAATAAAGCTAATTACTTGATAGCTACTGCTTGTATCATGAACTATGTTAAAGGTTGTTAATAGTGTTAATACAACCTTTATCATACCTGCAGCAGTTAAGGCTGGTATCATAGGTGTCATTGAACCTGTAACAGAGTCTATAATTTTTGATACAATTCCTTTTGAAGCACTTTCAGTATCAGATGAATTATCATCTGATGGAATACCTAAATTAATAAGTTCTCTATACATTTCATTAACATCATTTCCAACAATAATTTGTAGTTGATCATTATGCCAGTTAATGCCTGATACTTCAGGAAGACTATTTATTGAATCTTTATCGATTTTACTTTTATCTTTTAAGTAAAAGCGTAGTCTTGTCATGCAATGAAATACCTTTTTTATGTTCTCCTTTCCGCCTAAGCTTTCTGTTAATTTCTTAGAATCATTTTTGTAATCTTTTTTAATTCCAAGTTTCATTCTAAGTATCCTCCTTAAAAATATAATTTATTTTAAGGTTTTGCCTGAAGGCTGCGACTTTGTATTTAAGTTCGCATTTCAGTAACAAGCCAAAGTTAACAGTAGTAAATTTTTATAATATTGATTTTTCTTTAATTGATTGAATGTGCATTGTAAGATATAACATTTCTTCTTCTGTAAGTTGATAATTATATTTATCTTCCATCATTAGGTAAATTAATTTAACACATCCATAAGCTTCTTTATATTGATTTTTAATAATTTCAAATAATTTAGCATCTTCTTTGTAATTAAGTTCTTTGTGAAGAAATCTTTGAGCAAAGTATTTTAAATGAGTTATAAATCTTTGGTAATATAAGCTCTCTTCATCAAAGACAATTGAAGCATAATATCTTTTAACTATCTTCATTATTTCGTTTACAATATGAGATATTTGAAAGCCATCTTTTTTTCCTTCAGAGTCTTGTGCATTAACAAAATGTAGTGCAATAAATCCAGCTTCATCTAAAGGAAGGTTTACATTAAACTTTTCGTTTAATTTTTCAAGCATATCTAAACCAATTTTATATTCTAATTTATATAATTGTTTAATATCTAAAAGTAAAAGGTTATTTATTGATATGCCTTCATTAAATCGTTTAATTGTTCCTGTTAAGTGATCACTTAATGAAACATAAATACTATTATTTAATTTAATATCATAAGAATTTTTAATATAATCAACATATCCTTGAACAAAATCTAAATAGTCTTCAGGAATTGATGTTAAATAAGATTGTAATTCTTTACTTTTTTTAGAGTTTTCAGGGGTGAATATTTTTTCGATAACAGCTTCTTCTATAGTGTCCCATCTTTTTTTATTAAATCCTATTCCACGTCCCTTTACGATTATTTCATTGCCTTGCCAATCGTTTGCAAGAACTAAGTTATTATTTAATATCTTTCTTATTTTCATAAAAAACATCTCCCATTTTGATACTAAAAAGGACCAATAGTATGGCAAAAAAACTGCCTATACTATTGGTCTTGCCTGACGATATAAATATTCCAGTAACAAACCAATTTAATCATACCTAGTATGACACACGCTTGATATATTGAATATTAACATATAATTAATAGCTTGTCTATAATATTTTTATATTTTTTACCAAAAAAATGAAAAACTTAAAAGAATTTAGAGTTTTTAAATTTTATTTGAGGTTTTTTTAATAGAAATTGTATGCTAATAGCATACCAATTATGTAAAGAAAAATGGTAAAATTATATAGTATTTATAAATTTTTAGGAGGATTATAAAATGAGATACGTAAAACAATTATCAGTAGTTTTAGTTTTAATAATAACTACAGCTTTGGTTGGTTGCAATGCAAATACTCCAAGTGATGTAGTTAGTGAATACTTTGATAAGGTTAAAAAGGGTGATACTAGTGCAAAAGAGCTTTTTGCTGTAGTTGAAGAAAGTGGACAAGAAGTATTAGATGAAGATGGAGTATCAAAGGAAGTAACTGATAAGCTTATAAAGAAAATGAAAAAGTTAACTTATAAGATTAATAGTGAAGAAATTAATGGTGATACTGCAAAGGTTAATGTAACCGTAAATAGTATGAACTTTGGTGAAGTTTTTGGAAAAGTTTTTTCAGAGTCTATGGGTTATTTTATGGCACAAGCTTTTTCAGGTGTTGAAATGAGTGATGAAGATAGTGAAAATTATATGAATGATTTACTTTCAAAGCATTTAGATGAAGTTAGTTATAGTGATAAAACTGATGATATTACTTTAAGTAAGATTGATGGTAAATGGAAAATTGATGAAAGCGAATCTTTAGTTAAATTAGTTATGGGATTTGATTCTTCAATGCTTGATGGTATGGAATAAATATAACTTAATAAGCATAGTTTGCTTATTAAGGGGATAATAAAATGGAGGAAAGTAAAATGATGAAAAAGATTTTGATGGCTATTATAACAGGAACTTTATTATTATCATTAGTTGCTTGTGGGGAAGATAAAAAGGTAGATGATAGTTCAAAAAATAATGCAAATGCACAGGTGGAAGAAAAGAAAGATGAAAAGAAGGAAGAAAAAGAGCAACCACCAGTTACTATAGAAGAATTACCAATGAATGTTACTATGTTAGAACCAGATTCAATTGGAAATAGATATATGGAAGCGACCTTTACTAATAATTCTAAATATGCAATAAAGGGATTTAATGTTACAGTATTATTAAAAGATAAAAATGAAAAAACTTATTTAACAAATTATGATACTATAATGCCAGGGGAAACATCTCCTAAGTTTGAAACTTTTGCTCCAGCAACAGGAAATTCAGATGATATGGAATATCTATCATATGATATAACAGTTGTAGATGAAAATGGAGAAGAAATTTATTTAACATATGATGTAAAACTTAAAACTTATAAATGGTTTTAAAACTTAAAACAAGCTAGAATTCTAGCTTGTTTTTCAGTTTATTGCTATCGTAAATTTCTTTTCCCTTATCACTTCTAAGAAAGTTTTTATTATTGTCTTTATCATTTTAACAAAGTGTATTCTAATTATTTTATATTAATTAGAAATTTTGTTTAGTAATTCAATTGAAGCATTAGCAGTCACATCTATTTGTTTATTAGCTGGTATTTCAGCAGGATTATCACCTAATTGTTCACTTTTATTTAGATAATGTCAAGGATGTAGTATTATATCAATAAAAAAGCAATTACAAAATTAAATATTGTAATTGCTTTTTTAATGTTATGCTGAAATCATCCTCTTTCTAAAGTAATTATTAATTGGGTTATTCTATTAAAATTTTATTTTCATTGTTTGATATTAAATCTTTTTTAGGTAATTCTACACTTAACACACCATTATCAAATTTAGCTTTAATTGAATTTTTATCAATATTATTAATATAAAATCCTCTAGAAACTGATCCATAACTTCTTTCACGTCTTATATAATTATCTTTCTTTTCTTCAAATTCATTATTTTTTATAGCAGAAATGGTTAAATAATTATTATTGTAATCAATATTTATATCTTCTTTATTAACTCCTGGTAATTCAGCATGAACAACATATCCTTCAGGGTTTTCTTTTATATCAGTTTTAAAACTTCCACTTGAATTGAATTCTGATAACATATCATCATTAAAGAAATCATTGAACATGTCATTAATGCTTAACCCTCTGTTATTTTCTCCGTTATTAAATCTAAAAGGTACTAAACCAAACATACAAAGACCTCCTTTAATTAATTTTGTGAAAGTTCAAAAGTAGTTTTGCTAGACTTTATTGAATTTTCTTTTTTGTGGGAAAATCTTTAATTACTTCCCTTATTTCTTTGTACAAGTATATTATAGAATAAAGGTCAAATAAGGTCAAATTTAAAATAGTGAGAATAAGGAAGTGTAAGTGAGAAAAATTAAGAAATAGCTTTGATGAAAATTAATTTCAAATAATTTTTATTAATTTTTATGGAAAATAGTTGAAATTTAAATAAGTATAAAATTAATTTTAATAAAGTAAATCTTTAGGTTATAATAAAGAATAGGAAATATATTAATTTGATTAAATTTACCTTAATGGATTTAAGTAAGTTTTGATATATTATAAATTTTCTTAGTCAAATTTTAAGAGGTGAAAAATGAAAAAGTTATTATCTAATTTAAATATAGAAAATGATAATGAAAATTTAATATCTTTAACTTTGTTTGGAAGTTATAATACTAAGTATTGGTTTGAAGGGAAAAGTGATATTGATATTTTAGCTTTAGTAAAGAAAAATGACTTTGATATTGAGTTTGAAATAGAAAATAAATATAGAGAAGTTTTGCAAAAGTATTTTAATTATGATGATATTCATTTTACTTTTATTGGACTTAATAGTTTTGATTCTGTATTTGCAGATATTTATATTGATTATAATGATAAATTGATTTTTAACATTGATTTACATTATGATTTTTTGATGTATATAAGTAAGTTTAACAGAGTGAATGAAAGGTTAATTAAGTTAGTTAGAGAGGATTGGGAATCAAAGTATGGTATATTATAGATATAAAAAAGAGCGTTTAAATGAAAAGTTTAATAGTGCTCATGAGTTTTTAATTAAAATAAGGAAAGCTATTAAGCTTTATTGCCTAGATCCTAATGAAATTATAGCAAGGGGAATGACAGGATATTTTTCTGATTTTACTGAATATATAATTGATATATGTGAAACATATCTTGTTATAAATGATAGATATAATCCAAGATTAAGTGGTGTTGAATTGATTAAATCAGCAACTACAGAAGGGCTTATGGATAGTTATTTGTGTGAATTTTTAGTTAAGTGTGTAGTTCTTAGAAATAGATTTACCCATGATTATTATAAAAGAGATAGAGCAGAAGAAGATATAATTAAGTTTTGTCACTCAGAAATTATTTATTTGGATATATTTTTAGAATCATCTTCTGAGGTTGTAAGGTTAAATTATAAGATAAATAAACATTGCTGATGTATATAAAAATGATGATGTGTATGTAAGTACATTTTTTGATAATTTAAAAATAAGTTTAAGAGAAATATATTAGTATAGTAAAAGAGTAGTTGCAAGAAATTTTTGCAGCTGCTTTTTTTATGTATAGAAAAAAATAAATAAAATTTGTAAAAACTCTTTTTAGTTGTATATGTTCTAAGTGTAAGACAAAATAAAAAAATTTAAAATAGGGGGAATTTATTATGGCAGTTAAAACCTTAGAAAGTGCAGTTTTATCAATTGAAGTTCAATCAGCAGTTGATAAGGAAGGAAATCCAACCTTTACTAAAAAGAAAATAGGAAATTTAGTAAAAAATGCAGAGATTTCTAAAGTTCAAGCAGTTGCTACATTAATAGCAGACTTGCTTAGTGCAAATACTAGAAACTTTTATGTAACAGAATTATCTCAAATTGAAGAATAATAAGGAGGAAAATAGGATATGGAATATACATTAACAATGACATTTTCAACTGAAACAGGAGAAAAGTCTAACATTTCAATTTCAGATGTTAAAGAAGGAATTACAAATGAAGAAGTTATAGCTTTAATGGATAGCTTAATTCAAAATAATATCTTTGAAAATAAAAAGGGTGCTTTAGTATCTAAACACTCAGCTTATGTAACAGAAAAAGCTGTTACAAAATTTACTGTATAGTAAATTAATTTAATATTTAGGTGGTAATAAGGGTTATTAAATTTAGGTCTTATTACTACCTTTAATTTTATTATAAAAGCTTAAAGATAATTTTTTAATTTAAAATTTTAGGATTATTTTAAGGTATAGGTTTATAATTGATAAATTTGTTCCGTTAATTTTATGGTGAAAAAAGATTTTATCTTTATAAAGTTATGATTAATGTTTAAAAATTAAAAGTAAGGGAAGGGATGGGAATTTATGAATACTAATGGTCAAGTTATGTTAAATATTTTTGATGATAAAAATATAAATAAAGATGAAAGATATATGCTTTTAATCTTTATATCAAGGATAAAGGAATTTAAAGAGGAAACTTGTATTTCAATTTCAAAGATGATGGAGCTTTTTCAAACTAAGCGTAAAAATAAAATATTAGATATTTTAAAATCTTTAGAAAATAAGGGATACATAGAAATAATAAAAAGTGTGGGAAAAACTAATAAGTATAAAATTATTAAAGAGTATATTAATAAATCACAAAAGAGTTTAGAAAATTCTACTGAAGTAAAGAATGATGATTTAGAAAATCTTATTACAGAAAAAAATAGTAATTATAATGAAAGGAGCTATAATTCTTTTTCAAAAGCTAGTTTAGTTTTAGAGAATGTAAGTTTAACTAGTAATAATGATGATACTAGTATCAAAAATGGTAGTAGCAAAAATGATACTGGTAACAAAAATGGTAGTAGCAAAAATGATACTAGTAGCTATTTTGAAACTAGTAAAATTGTTTTAGAAAACCAGAAGGAAGATGAGGAAAATAGTTGCTTTGAGGGTTGTTTTGAAGAAAATTATGGCGCTAGCTTAGAGGATAATAATATAAATAATAAATATATAAATAATTATAAATTATATATAAATATATTTAATACTTGGAATAAAACTAAAATTAAAGTTGAAAAGGTATTAAGTAATTCAATTAAAGATGCTATAGAATATGCAGTTAAAGCTTTTGGGGAAAGTAGAGTTTTAAAAGCTATAAAAAATTATAGTGAGGTTTATTATAGTGATTATTATTATGACTATAGCTGGAGCTTAGTGAGTTTTTTGAAGAGGGAAAATGGGGTTAAAAGATTTTTAGATAAAGGGGATATGTGGCAAAGCTATACAAAAGCTTTTGAAAAGATAAGGAAAAAGGAGAGTTTTAAAATAAACATTGAGGATTATATAGACTAGGATTAATTATTTTAAGGGTTAAATAGGGGGAAGAATTATGGTGATTTTAAGTAATGGACAAATTCAATTAGAGCAAGAAATTTTAGGAGCTATGTTTAAAGATAGTAATCTTATTATCGAGGCGAAAAATAGGATAAAGGCTGAAATGTTTTTGTATTCTAAACATAGGAGAATTTATCTTGGAATACTTGAAATGGTTAAAGAAAAGCTTGAAATAGATTTGGTAACTTTTTTGGAGCATCATAAAAAGGTTATAGGTGAAATGGACGGAGTAGCTTATGTTTCTGAAATTTTTGCTTGTAGTGTTAGTAGTTTGGCTTTTAATACAAAGTTAAAGCTATTAGTTGATAATTATAAAAAGCATCTTTATCTTAAAGCTGTGGACAAGATAAATGGTGATATGAACCTTGAGGAAATTGAAAGTGAAATTGAAGAGGCTAAGGTGAAAATTCATAAGTGTAGCTTAAAAAAGGAAATAGATATAAATGCTCAATATGATGAATATATAAATTGGCTTTATGATGAAAATAGGGATAAGGGAATAAAGTCTGGGCTTTTGTATGTTGATAAGTATTTGGGGAATTTTCAAAAGGGTAGGCTTATAACTGTATTTGCTAGAAGTGGAGTTGGAAAAACTACTTTTTCTTTGCAACTTGCTTCTAATATGGCTTTAGGTGGATATAAGGTTTTTTATGGTAGTGCTGAAATGACTAGAAATCAAATTTTTAATAAGATAGCAGGAAGTTATCTTTCTCTTTCAACTAAGGCTATTGATGATGATAGTATATTAAAAGAGGATAAGGATAGTATTTCAAGGTTTATGGCTAATTTGATTAATAAAAAGATTTATGTTTCTATGGAAACTAATTTTGAAAGGTTTGTTAATGAAATTAAGGTTTATAAGATGCAAAATAGTTTAGATATTGTATTTGTTGATTATATTAATAAATACATAGATTTTTCTGATAAGGACCTTATGACAAATAGGCTTGGGAAGATTAGTGGAGTTTTGAAAACTCTTGCTATGGAGGAGGATATATGTATTGTCCTTTTGGCACAGGCTAATAGAATGGTTGATAAAAGAGGTGGGGATATTCCTCTTGAAAAGATTGATTCTGGTGATATTCAAGATAGTGCTAGAATTGAACAAGATAGTGACCAAGTTATAGCTCTTTATAGGAATATTAAGCTTGATGATAGAGTGTATAGGGATATGATGTTTAGGCAAGGGAAGCTTAGGTATAATTCTAAAAATGCAGATGAAAATCCTGAGTGTATGAATGTTGTTGTAATTAAAAATAGACATGGAAGAAGGGGAACTTGTGCTTTGAGGTGGAATGGGAGATATTCAAGAGTTAGTGACTTTTAGAATTTAAGTAAAAACTAATAACAAAAAAGCGATTATAAAACTAAGCTTTGTAATTGCTTTTTTTACTATTAAGTTTGAACTAGCTTATTTTTTAATACTTGACAATTTAGTATTAACAAAATATCCATTTCAAATAAGATTTCTGAGTGTAGAGGAAATTAGATAAAATTTAAATTAATTACTACATATAATAAAATTACTATAACGACTAATTTCGACATAAAAATATGTTTTTATAAGATATAATTTTATTATAATACTTCGAGGGGGAAAAATATGTTTAAGAATATTAAGGAGTTATTTAAATTGAGAAAGTCTATTGAAGAGAAAAATTTAGAATTAAATAGACTTAATAGTGAAATAGATAACTTAAGTATAGAAAAGGAAAATAGAATAAAAAACTTAGATAAGGAAGTAAATGCGGAAGTTGAAAAGTTAAGATTAGAAAAGCAAGATGAAGTTTTTAAGTTTAGTGAAAAAATAGAGAATATAAAATATGAAATTTCACAAGAAGCAGAAAAAATTGAAAGGATTGAAAAGTTAAATAATGAAACTGAAAAACTAGAGAAAAAGTTGGCAAGAGAAACTAAGAAGTTAAATAAAATTAAGCCATTATATAATAGTATTCAGTACATAATAGAAAAATATAAAGTTCAAGATATATTTAAGGAAAATATCGAAGAGTTAATACTTAAAGAAAAATTTCATGATGATGAAATTGAGTTTAATCCAACAATAAAACTTAAACTACATTGCATGGATATAAAAGAGTTAAGAAAAGCATTTAATGAAAATGAAAAATGTATAAGTGAAGTTTTAAAAAAATATGAAGATAGGTATAGTACTAAAGCGAATGCAACAATATACAAGCTTATGGTAATTGCATTAAAGGCAGAGCAACAAAATATATTATATAACTTAAAATATGGGAAATTAGAAAAGGCTATAGAGGATGTAAAGATTACTACTCAGAAATACTTAGATATTGCTGCAGAAGGAAACCAGAGTATTTTTAATACTATGGTTAAGTTTATAAATGAAATAGAGTTTTTATTTATAAAATCAGTTGAAATAGAATATGAATACTATATAAAGAAAGAAAAACAAAAAGAAGAGCAAGCTAAACTAAGAGAACAAATGAGACAAGAAGCAGAGGAGAGAAAGATTTTAGAACAGCAGAAAAAACAAGTTGAAAAAGAAGAGGAGAAATATAAGGCTGAAATATCTAAGATTGAAGAATCTTTGTTGATTTCTCAAGAAAACGAAATGTTAGAAAAGTTAAAGGCTAGATTGGAAGAGTTACAAAATCAATTAGATAATGTTGAGCATAAAAAGCAAGATATTGTAAAAAGACAAAATGGTAAGGCTGGTTATGTTTATATAATTAGTAATTTAGGTTCATTTGGAGATAAAACATTTAAGGTTGGAATGACTAGAAGATTAAATCCACAGGATAGAGTAGATGAGTTAGGAGATGCAAGTGTGCCTTTTGTATTTGATGTTCATAGCTTTATATTTTCAGATGATGCTGTAGCTTTAGAGAAAAAGTTACATGATATTTTAAATGATAAGAGAACTAATAAAATTAATTTAAGAAAAGAATTCTTTAATGTTTCCATTGATGAATTAGAAAAATTGGTACAAGAAATTGAACCTACAGCAGAGTTTAATAGAACTATGGCGGCTGAACAATATAGACAAACTCTTTCTATTAATCAAGAAAGTGAGATATTGGTTTAAAAATTACACAATTAATACATTTTAAATATTAAATTAAATATGAGATAATATATAGGAGCAAGGAAATATATCTAAAAGATTTCTTAGCTCCTATTATTTATAAAAAAATAGGGGATTACAATGATAAACACTATAAAAGAAACAACAATAAAAGAAAAGCAAATACAACAGCAAGAAATAAGTCTAAACACATCAACAGGAGATAAAGATTATCTTTATCCAAAACTAAAACAAAGCTTCAAAACTGCAAATAAAATAGATATAATAGTATCATTTTTAATGGAACCAGGAGTAAAACTACTACTACAAGACCTAAAAGAAGCACTAAATCGTGGAGTTAAAATAAGAATACTTACAGGAAACTATCTTAAAATAACACAGCCACAGGCACTATACTTATTAAAATCAGAGTTAAAAGACAAAGTAGATTTAAGATTTTACAATAATCCAAGCAAATCCTTTCATCCAAAAGCATATATGTTCCATAATCCATTAGATTCAGAAATATACATAGGTTCATCAAATATTTCAAGAGGAGCATTAACTTCATCAATAGAATGGAACTATAGATTTTTAAAATCAAATGCACCAACAGATTTTAAAACCTTTTACGATACCTTTGAAGATTTATTCAATAACCATTCATTAATAATAACAGATGAAGTATTAAAGAGTTATTCAAAGGAATGGACAAGACCTAATCTTTATAAGGATATAGAAAAAGAAAAAAATAAGGAAGAAAATATAGTAAACATATTTGAACCACGTGGAGCTCAAATTGAAGCATTATATTGTTTAGAAAAATCAAGAGATGAAGGATTTGATAAGGGGCTAGTGGTAGCAGCAACAGGTATAGGAAAAACTTATTTAGCTGCATTTGATTCAAGAAAATATAATAGAATTTTATTTGTGGCTCATAGAGAGGAAATAATAAAACAGGCGGCTCAAAGCTTTAAAAATGTTAGAAATTCAAATGATATTGGATTTTTTTATGCAAATAAAAAAGATACAGAAGCATCATTTATCTTTGCATTAGTTCAAACACTTGGAAAAGATGAATATTTAAATGAAAAATATTTTTCAAAAGATTACTTTGATTACATAGTAGTAGATGAATTTCATCATGCAGTTTCTAACAATTACAAAAAAATAATAGATTACTTTACTCCAAAATTCTTATTGGGACTTACAGCAACACCAGAAAGACTTGACTCTAAGGATGTATTTGCACTTTGTGATTATAATATGGTTTATGAAGTAAGATTAAAAGATGCAATAAACAAAGGGTGGTTAGTTCCTTTTAGATATTATGGTATTTATGATGAAACTATAAATTATGAGAATATAGATTATAAAAATGGGAAATATGATGATAAGGGGCTAGAAGAAGCTTTAATGATTAATAAAAGAGGTGAACTTATATTAAATCATTACTTAAAATATAATTCAAAAAGAGCAATAGGATTTTGCACTTCAAGGCATCATGCTGAGTATATGGCAAAAGTATTTAAGGAAAATAATATTAAAGCAGTTGCAGTTTATAGCGGTGAAAGTGGAGAATATTCAGAAGAGAGAAATATAGCATTAAATAAATTATCATCTGGGGAATTAGAAGTTATCTTTTCTGTAGATATGTTTAATGAAGGTTTAGACATACCTGCAATTGATATGGTAATGTTTTTAAGACCAACTCAATCACCAACAATATTTTTGCAACAGCTTGGAAGAGGATTAAGAAAGTTTAAAGGAAAAGAGTACTTAAATGTACTAGACTTTATAGGAAATTATAAAAAGGCAAATTTAGTACCATTTTTATTAAGTGGAAAAGAATATTCAGCAACAGAATGTAAGAAAAACAAGCAAAGTGATTATGTTTTTCCAGATGATTGTATGGTGGATTTTGATTTTAGAATAATAGATATATTTAAAAATCAAGCTGAAAGGGAAATGAAAGTTAAGGATAAAATTAAAGAACAATTTGAAGTTGTCTATGATATGCTAGGCTATAGACCAAGTAGAATAGAGTTTCTTACTTATATTGATGATGAAGTTTATCAAAATATAAAAAGTAAAGGTAAAGCAATGAATCCATTTTCTAATTATTTAGAGTATATAAAAGAAAATGATGAGTTAAACCATTATGAAGAAGTATTATATAATTCTAGAGGAAGAGAATTTATTAATATGATTGAAACTACAAGCATGAGCAAGACTTATAAAATGCCAGTTTTATTAGCCTTTTATAATGGTGGAAATATAAAAATGGAAGTATCAGAAGATGATATTTATGAAAGTTTTTATAATTTTTATAGAAATGGTTCTAATAAGGCTGATATGCTTAAAGATAAGTCAACTAGCAATTTTATGGACTGGGATAAAAAGAAGTATGTAAGTTTAGCTAAAAATAATCCAATTAAGTTTTTAATAAAAACTCATGGTGATTTCTTTAAAGAAAAGAAGGGTTGTTTAATAGCACTTCAAGATGACCTTAAAGAAATTATAAATAATGAAGCTTTTAAAAAGCACATGAAAGATGCCATTGATTTTAGAGTTGAAGCTTATTATAAAAATAGATTTTTAAATAAAGAAAAATAGTATATTTGGAAGGAAATATAAAGTAAAAGATGAATAAAACATTAAATTATTATAATAACAATTCAAAAGAATATATAGAGAAAACATTACAAGGAAACACAAATAATCTATGTAATAACTTTTTAAACAATATTAAAAAAGGTGGAAAAATATTAGACTTAGGTTGTGGCTCTGGAAGAGATAGCTTAGAGTTTATAAAAAGAGGATACAAAATTACAGCAGTAGATGGCTCAAAGGAAATAGCAAGTAGAGCAAGTAAAATAATTGGTCAGCCAGTAATTTGCAGTAAATTTGAAGACTTAAAGCTAGAAGAAAAATTTGATGGAATATGGGCTTGTGCTTCACTCCTTCATGTAAATAGAAAAGATATAATAAATGTAATAAAAAATATATCATTAAATTTAAAAGAAGATGGAGTATTTTATATGTCCTTTAAATATGGTGAAGATGAATATATTGATGAAAATGAAAGATACTTTAATTGCTATACAGAAAAAACCTTTAAAGAAATGATAGAAAGGGTTAAAAACTTAAAAATTAAAGAAATATATATCACAGGAGATACCCTTGGTGGTAGAGAAAATTTAAGATGGCTTAATATATTATTAGAAGCTTAATTTTAAAAACAAAAAATAATAATTATTAGTTAATTAAATTTACTACTTATAAAAATTTGTAGTATAATAAAGAAAAATACAAAAATTAAGAAGGAGAAATCAAAAGATGACTGATGTAAAAGACTTAATAGTTGGAAGCTTTCAAGGTGCAATTAACCTTGTATATGAAGATAAAGCATTAAATAATAAATTTCTTGAAGAATTAAAAACTAAAAAAGTATTTGAAGGAAAGACAGGACAAATATTTTATAGAGTTACAGAAGAATTAAACTATGAAATTTTTGTGGGTCTTGGAAAATTTGAAGAATTAGAAAGAACAGACCTAATAAATGCAGTTGCTAAAGGAATTAAAGAGGCAGAAAAATTAAAAATAAATGATTTAAGCATTAATTTCATAAAAGCAAATGGATTATGTACAGGTGGAGTTACAAAGTCCATAGTACAAGGTGTAAAACTTGCAAGTTATAAGTTTGATAAATATAAAGCTACTAAAGAAAGCTATGAGCCAAAGGTAACTATAATAGGTGCACCAAAAGATAAGATTAATAAAATGAAAGAAAAAATTAAAGAAGCAAGTAATGTGGCAGATGGTATAATCTTAGCTCGTGACCTTGTAAATGAACCAGCAAACATTTTATACCCAGAAAGCTTAGCAAAAATAGCTTTAGAAGTTGGGAAAGAAAGTGGATTTGAAGTAGAAATTTTTGATGAAAAGCAAATTGAAGAATTAGGAATGAAAGCATTCTTAGAAGTTGCAAAAGGTTCAGTTCATAAGCCAAGATTAATTGTTATGAGATATATGGGAAATAAAAATAAGGATGAAATAGTAGGGCTTGTAGGTAAAGGGCTTACTTTTGATACTGGTGGATATTCTCTTAAGCCATCAACTGCTATGGACACAATGAAAAGTGACATGGGTGGAGCAGCAGCTGTTATTGGAACAATGAAGGCTCTTGCAGAAAATAAAGTAGAAAAAAATGTAGTGGCAGTAGTTGCAGCTTGTGAAAATGCTATTTCTGGTGGAAGCTATAAACCAGGTGATATTATTAGTTCTATGGCAGGAAAAACTATTGAAGTTTTAAATACAGATGCAGAAGGAAGATTAACTTTAGTTGATGCAGTTACTTATATTATTGAAAAAGAAAAGGTAGATAAGGTTGTAGATGTAGCAACTCTTACTGGAGCAGTTTTAATTGCTCTTGGAACTGAAATAACTGGAGTTTTAAGCAATGATGATAGCTTTTATGATGAATTATTACTTGCATCAAAGAGAACTGGAGAAAAATTCTGGAGATTACCTAATGATAAAGCTTACAAAAAGCTATATAAAGGAGACTTTGCAGATTTAAAAAATATTGGTGGACGTAATGGAGGAACAATTACTGCTGGTATGTTCATTGAGGAGTTTGTACAAGATAAGCCATGGTTACATTTAGATATTGCAGGAACAGCTTGGACAGATTCAGGAAATGATGTAACACCAAAAGGAGGAACAGGAGCTCCTGTTGCTACATTATATGAATTAATCGTAAAGCATAAATGTAAACATAAATAAATTTTAAAAGATTAATATTTTTTATAAATTAAGAGAAGCTATATCAAATTTATTTTGATATGGCTTTTTTTATCTAGTGATAAAAAACAATTTGAAGAATATAAAAATATTTTGGGGAAAAATTCTCCTAAAACACTTAAAGAGTTCCAAGAAATAAAGTATAATAATATTAAAGAGTGGAGTTTATTAAAAGAAAAGGCTAGTATAAATAGAAAGAAACAGTTACATGCTATTAATAAATATATAAGCTCAGAATCATATAAAATAAATGATAAATTAAGAAATAATTTACCATTGAATGATGATAAGGAATTTATAAATGACTTAGATAAAGCATTAGATAGAATGCCTATATTTAAAGGAGATTTAAGAAGATCACTTGAATTTTACTATGAAGAAGATTTGGAGAAATTCTTAAGTGAACATGAGATAGGTGAAAAAGTAACATATAAAGAATATCTTTCAACAACAAAAGGAAATACTTATAATTCTGATGGTCAAGTTCAAATTTATATTTTAAATTCTCAAAAAGGTAGAGATATAAGTAAATATAATGATGGTGAACAAGAAATATTATATCCTAGAGGAAGTAAATTTAAAGTATTGGAAGTTGAAAAGATAGGAAATGTTACGCATATAGAATTAAAGGAGTTGTAAAAAATGAGTGAAAAAAAATTATATACACATAGAAGATGGCATGAGCCACCTAAAGCAACGAGTATAGGAAGGGTAGAAATATCTGAAGAAGAGCAAAAAGAAAATAGAAAAATACTTAGAAGATTTATGAGGGAGGATGGAGTTTTAAAAGAAGATGATAAAGAGGAAGAATAGCACTTACTAAATAAATAGTAGGTGCTTTTATTAGTAAACCTAATTATATACAACAAGATGGAAGGTTAGTAAACTTTAATAATTAAATAGCTATTATTAGAAATAATGAAACAAACGAAATTGTTAGAAAGAATCCGAAGGAAGGGTGGATAAGGAATGATTAAAAAGGTTTTAGATGTAATTGAATCATATTTAGATGGAAAATATGAGGAAGATAAAAATTATCCGTTTTACCTTGAACTAGAAACGGAATTTTTATTTAATAATTATGATGCAATGTACAAAGAAAATAAAGAAGTAACAGAGTTGTTAAATGAAGAAATTCCAGATATATGTGCAGCAGTTGGAGAAATAGATATTAAAGAGTTCAAAAGACTTTTAAGAATTGAATTTTTAAAAGCAAAAGAATTGTACAATAAATAAAAGCACTTACTAAGTTAAATAGTAGATGCTTTTATTATGCTTAACATTAAGTCTTAGGAAACTAAGGCTTTTTATTATGCCTTTTATTACTTACTGGAAGGCTTTAAAGAACAGGATAGTAGTGGGAAGTATAAATAATTTTCTTAAAATAAGAAAGCAAATGCAAGAGCGTAGAAAAAAATTACAGAGAGAATTGACTTTAACAAATGGTGGCAAGGGAAGAGATAAAAAACACAAGCATTACAAAAATTAAGGGAAATTAATGTAACATTACAATATTTTCTTTTAAAATATGTACATTTGTATTAATTTACAGTAAAATTTTTAAATAATTATTAACACATAAGTACATATTTTAACATCCATAAAGCCTTAAACATTTTTACTCTTAAAAATATAATAAATATATAAAACCTTATTATATTTATATAAAAGAAGAGAGGAATTTTTATGGAAAGTTTCACCTTAAGAGAAGCAAAAAAAGAGGACTCGGGAAGTATAGCAGACCTGGTTTATAAAACAGAAGATGATCCAGAGCATATTTGGGGCTATGGCAGAAAAAAAGAAATAATAAATAGAATAAAATTGCTAGTAGAAAGCGAGGACTCAAGATATTCCTATAGGAATGTAAAGGTTGCAGAACTAAAGGGTAAAATTTGTGGAGCTATAATATTAATAAAGGGAAAAGATTTATCAAAGTTAGATAAAATTACAACTATAAAATTAATTAAATATATTAAAGGAATAAAAAATAAAATTAAATTTTTAAAAGATGTTATTTTAGAATTAAACTTAAATGAATGTGAAAAAAATGAATTTTATATTGCAAATTTAGCTACATTAGAAGAGTGTAGGGGAATGGGAATAGGAAAAGCTCTTATAAGCTTAGCAGAAGAAGATGCTAAAAAGTTAGGCTATAAGGTTTGTTCCTTACTTGCAAAGGATTCTTTTGTTAAAGGCTTTTATGAAAAGCTAAACTTTGTTTTTGAAGAAGAAGAGGAATTTTATTCTCATACACTATATAGAATGATTAAAGCAGTTTAATAAAGATAATGTTTACAGGGGAAAGAATGTAGATGCCTTGAAATATCTACTTTTGAATAGGATTATTATAAAATATTAATTAGTGAAATAGTGATTATTATATAAAATAAATAATCGCTATTTTTTATTGCCAATATAAACAAAAATATAATATAATAATTTATACTTAATGAGAGAAATAATCAGAGGATGAAGAAAATGAGAGAGTATAAGGAAATTTTTGATAAAATGCCAATAGCCATGTTGTGCGTGAGATATGGTTTAGAGGAAAATGAAAATTTAAAAATGGAAATTGAGTATGCTAATAATAGGATGCTTTTATTATTAAATTCAAATTATGAAGAAGTTATAAATAAGGACTTTTTTGAAGTTTTATCAGAATATAAAGAAGATGAAGAGTTCTTAAGAATATTAAAAAATTATGATGGAAAGATTTTAAGCTATAGTAAATATATAAAAAAGTTAATGAATTTTATTCATGTTACTATACAAAAAATAGAAGGAGACAAGTTTTTAATATATTTTGAAAATTGTATAGCTAAAGATTTTTTTAAGGGAATACATGAAGCAAATGGGATTTTCTATGTTAAAGATATAAATAATAAATATGTACATGCTAGTGATAGTTTTAAAAATTTAGTTGGGTTTGATGATAATCTATCAGAATTAAATGATATAAAAATACATGGAGAAGATGCAGGACAAAAGTATTTAAAGTGTTGCAAAGAATTTATGAAATCAAAATCTTATTATCGTAAAGAAATTTGCAAGTTAAAGGATAAGATTTATTCCCTTCATAAACATGCTATATATGATAATAGTAGTAATGTAATTGGTGTTATGGGAGTTTTTGAAGACATAGTAGAAAAGAAAGAAAAAATAGAAGATGGAAATACTTTATCTTATATAATTAATAATATATCGGATTATATAGTTTTAAAAGATGCTAATAGAGTTCATTTAGATTGTAATAATACTTTTTTACAGGATTTAGGAATTAGTAGAGAAGACTTTGTAGGTAGAAAAATTGAGGAAATCCCAGAGCTAAATAAAATTTTAAAGCATACAATCGAAAAAGATTTAGAAACAATTAAATTAGGAACTAAGCAAATATATAACGAAACAGTTTTATATGATGGAGTTGAATTTGATTTTGAAATAATAAAAGAACCATTTAGAGATAGCTATGGCAATTTAGTAGGCATTATTGATATAGCAAGAAATGTTTCTCATAGAAGAGAAGTTGAAAAATTAAGATTAGACTTTTTTGCTAATTTATCCCATGAATTAAGAACACCTTTAAACCTAATCTTTAGTTCACTTCAAACCATTGATGTATTAGAAAAAGATTTATTAGAAAATAACAGTAGATTAAAAAAGTATATAGGCATAATAAGTCAAAACTCTAAGAGGCTATTAAAATTAGTTAATAATTTAATAGATTCTACTAAATTTGATTCAGGATATTACGAATATGAGCCTAAAAATGATGATATAGTCAGCTTTATAGAAAATATATCTATGTCTGTAGCAGAATTTGCAAAACAAAATGGTATATGTTTAACATTTGATACTGATGTTGAAGAAAAAATAATGGTATTTGATTTAGAAAAGCTAGAGAGAACTATGCTTAATTTACTTTCTAATAGTATTAAATATAATAAGTCAAATGGAGAAATACATGTATTATTACAGGATGCAGGTGATAATTTTAATATAACAGTAAAGGATAGTGGTATTGGAATACCAGAAGAAAAGCTAGACACTATTTTTGAAAGATTTAATCAAGTTGAAAATAGATTTACAAAAAGAAGTGAAGGAAGCGGAATAGGCTTATCTTTAGTAAAAGACTTAGTTAAAATTCAAGGTGGAAGTATAGAGGTTAAAAGTAAAGTTAATGTTGGAAGTGAATTTACTATAAAATTACCAGTTAAAGTTTTAGAAGAAAGCAATGTTTTAAAAGAACAAACTTATGATAACTTAGCTAATAGTTTAGAAGTAAGAATGAATATAGAGTTTTCAGATATTTATCTTTAAGCGTGTAAGTTATTGATTTCTTAAATTATTAAGTGGTAACAGTTTAATTTTTAGAGAATATAATATATAAAAAAATATTATAAAGTAGTACTTAAGCTAAGAGGAGCTAGAGTACTACTTTTATAATTTTAAATCACAAAAGTTACATAAAGTGCGACTAAATTTTGTTTTAATTGGAAATAATTATAAAAGCTTAAAGGGTAGAGAATGGAGGTCGTGAAATGAAAGCAAAATGTGAGAAATGCGGAAAAGATGCTATCTTTTTTGATGTTAATTTACAAGCATGGTTATGTGAAGATTGTGTTAAGGAAGAATATAAAACTTTTGATTTAGATGGATTTATGGAAGGAAATAGTGAAAATATATATAACTCAGAATTTAATAATATATTAACGGCTATGGAGAAGTTATGCAATTCTATAAGTGAATCAAATAATAAAAGAATTGAAAGGCAGTTTAAAAACACACCATATTCTAAAGATTTAAATGAATTATTATCTAATATAACAAAAGATAGATTAGTTAAAATTGCAGAAAACTTAGGTGTTAAAAAAGTTTATAAATATAAAAAGCAAGAGCTAGCAAGGGTTTTATTATCATCTTATGAAAAGCTTATATTAGAAAAATTTAATCTTTTAGATGAAAAAACACTTAAAATTTTAAGAAAATATTTAAAAAATGATGGTGAAAGATTTTATGATAATGTATCTAATGATGAAAGAATATATTCAGATTATTTTATTGAAATAGGAGCAATTTTTCCCGTTGAAAATAAGGAAGGTAAAAGAGTATTTTTAATGCCAACAATAACTCAAGAAATAGTTAAGTCTCTGCAAGATTTCTATGTAAGGCTTAAAATAAAAAATAATACTAAAATAATAAGTTTATATAAAGGAATGGTTAGAGCTTATGGTTTGTTAGAGGTATATAAAATTATTGAATTTGTAAAACAATATCTAGTAGAAGAATATGATAGGAAAGAGCTTTTTAGTCTTTTAAATGAAGGTTCTAAATATAGTGATGATTACATTGTTGAAGGTGAGTTTGTATTTAATTCTAATATAGATAATTATATTGCTCTTTATAATGAAATTAATAAAAAAATGAAATATAGTGATTATAGAAAGTTTTCAGAAAGTGAATTAATCTCTTTATCTACAAGCAATTGGGAAGTTGATAATAGCTATGCAAAGGATTTTAAGAAAAGATTTTTAAAATATTTTATAATGTCAGAAGAGGAAATAGATGACTTTTTAAAATTCTTATATGCCACAGCTCAAGAAAAGAGTTTAGATGAAATTTTAAATGAAATAAAAAGCATGATTCAAGAAGAGGAAGCAAAAGAAATAGGGTTAGATATAATTAAAAAGTATGTTGTTAGTGTGCCAATTTGGGCAAATAAAGGAAGATGTATGAATGACCTTAAAATTAAATAATATATAGATATTAACAATTAAAAAATATTTATAAAATAAAGTGAAAATTAAATAGAAATATTTTAAATATAAATTGTAGTAAAAAGTAGTAAAAAAATAAGGAAGTCTATAAATAATTTAAGTTAAAAAACTTAAATTATTTATAGACTTCCTTATATAATAATTAAAAACTTTTTATAAATCTAAAGCCATATCTCCATGCTTAATCCAGTTTCTATTACGCATAAATTCAGAAATTATAAAAGTAAGAAGTGCAGGAAGCACAAAATGCATTACGATTATTTGTAATAAAACTATTTTTGAAGAAGAGCTTTGAGCCATTGTTTGATAAGCCATAATTTGTCCAACAAATCCAGCAGAACCCATACCAGAACCAGTTGCATTATTAGTCATCTTCAAAAAAGTTGAAGAAATAGGTCCAAGTATTGCACTAGATATAATTGCAGGCAACCATATTACAGGTTTTTTAATTATATTAGGAACTTGAAGCATTGATGTTCCAACCCCTTGAGCAAGAAGCCCACCAAACTTATTTTCTCTATAACTTGCCACTGCAAAGCCAACCATTTGACAACAACATCCAACAACAGCAGCACCAGCAGTTATTCCATCAAGATTTAAAATAACTCCAATAGCCGCAGAGCTAATTGGTAATGTTAATAATATACCCATTATTACAGAAACTAAAATACCCATAATAAAAGGTTGTTGTTCTGTAGCAAACATTATTATACTTCCAAGATAAGTCATAAATTTTGATATTGGAGGACTTAAAAGAAGTCCAACCATAGAACCACAAGCAATACTTACAAGTGGAGTTAATATAATATCAATTTTTGTTTTACCAGTAATAAGATGTCCAATTTCTATTCCAACTATAGCTGCAATAAATGCTCCTAAAGGTTCTCCAGGGCCTGCAAGAGTAATAACTCCAGCATCAGAAATAACACTTCCATCAAGTATTTTAGTTGCAAAACCACCAATCATTCCACATACTGATGCAGAAATTACTACAAGTGGCGTTTCTTTAAACTTATACGCAACTCCAACACCTATTCCTGCACAGGTTATAGAAGCAGAAAGCTTCCCTATAACAAATATAGTGCTTCCTATATTTCCATCTATAAGATTACCTATTTGTTGCAATATAGTACCTATTATAAGTGTGGAAAATAGCCCTAATGCCATTCCACTTAAACCATCAATAAAAATATGGTTTAAATATTGTTTTAAGTTTTTCATAGTTTACCCATCTCCCCATTTGTAACTTAACAGGTGTATATACACCTGTATTTCAAAGTAAGTTTAACATAATTTGGGGACAAAGGTCAAATAATTTTAAATAAATTACAATCAATCATTATATTTTTGTATAAAGGTATTTGTGTAAAGATAAAAATTATTAGCTTAATTATGAGTGTAATAATATAAATTTTTGTTATTATTGAAAAAAGCAAATAATGAAGATATAATGTGAATCAAAAGAGAGTAAGAAAATGAATCTAAAATAAAAAAATAAAAGAAAAGAGATAAATATGGATAGGTATAACAAAATAACAAATAAAAATAAAAGAGAAATTGTTTTATTAAAAGCATTTCCTTGCATATGGGGAAAATGTAGCTTTTGTGATTATATTGATGATAATGGAGATAATGAAGAGGAAATAAACAAGCTAAACAAAGAAGTTTTAGATAATGTAACAGGTGAATTTAAAGCTCTTGAAGTTATTAATTCAGGTAGTTGTTTTGAAATTCCAAAAGAAACAATGCAGTACATAAAAAAGATAGTAGATGAAAAGAATATAAAATTATTATTTTTTGAAAGCCATTGGTGCTATAGAAACAGACTAGATGAAATTAGAGAGTTTTTTAATGTAGATGTTATATTTAAAATTGGAGTTGAAAGCTTTGATTATGATTTTAGAAATAACTTTTTAAATAAAAATGCTAAATTTAAAGAAGTAAAAGAAGTAGCAGAAAAGTTCCAATCAGTATGTTTGATGGTGGGAATAAAAGGTCAAACAAAAGGAATGATTAAAAAGGATATGGAAATAGTCTTAAAAAACTTTAAATATGCAACAATTAATATTTTTGTTGAAAATACAACATCTATTAAAAGAGATGAAGAGCTAATTAAATGGTTTAGAAAAGAATATAGTTATTTAGATAGTTACGATACAATTGAAGTCTTATATCACAACACAGATTTTGGAGTAGGGGATTAAAAAATATTTATTATAGCTTTAAATTTAAATATTATTTTAGGTAATATCCTTATGATTATTTCAATAGAATAAAATTAAATGCCAAGATGTAAACTTATAGTAAGAGTGATATATTTGGAGGAGACTATGTCATCAGATATTCAAGAAATAAGTAATTTAAAAGAAGTCTTGTGCAGAAAAAAAGTTGCAGAAATAAGAAAAAAATACTATAAGGCTGAAAAGAAGGTTTGTAAGAAAATAATAAAAAACAATGATGGTGATTATGAATTTTTAATAAAAAGTAGCTTTGTAGAGTTTAGAAAAAGATATTTCAGCAATTTGTATAATGTTATTAGTAGTTTAGTAAGTGATTCTATGGGAAGTATAGAAGGACAAATGAGAGAATATATTCTTGAAAAAGAAAGAAATAGAAGCTTTGAAGTTATATCATTAATAAAGAGCATTTTAGATAGAAATAATATAATATGGGCATTGCACAAGGAATATTTAGATTGCAGGAAAGAATGTAGCTGTCCAGAGGTTATTACAATTGTTATAGGTCAGCAATATCAAAACTTAGCATTAAATATTTTTAATACTTTAGGAGCCGTTGAAGATGGACATGTCTTTGTAATTAATAATGTAAAGTTTAGGATAGCTTTTAGCTTCATGCTTGAAAATACTATATATAACTTAACAAATAATAATATAAGATATTGCATATTAGAAGATGAGTCATTGCCAATATTAACTCCATAGGTATATTACCTCTAGTTTTGAAAAAATACATATAAACTAGAGGTAAATTTAATTAAATGTATAATTTTTATACATATATTATGGAGATTAATTAAATTTTTAAAGCCCTATGGAAAAATAAAAAATATATGGTATAATAAAAACATAACAAGAAAACGTATACAATAATATGAAAATTAAGGGGGAGAGAGTTATGGGGAAAGATTCAAAGGTTGTTGAAATTAATAGTAAAGTAAAAGAGGGAAATGAAGAGGTAAAAGAAGTTAATAAAGAGGAAGTTCTTAAAGAATACGAAGATACATTAGGATATTAAAAAATTATAAAAGCTTATAGGGTAAAGCTTTTTTGATTTATTAGGGTAAAATTTTAGCTATGGTAATAAAAGTTAAATAAGATATTAGATAGGACAAACTATTTAATATCTTATTTTTTTTTATTTAAGAAAATAAATAAGAAGTATGTAAGTTAAAGGTTAATTAATAATAAAATAAGAAAATTGATTGACTTATTTTATTAAATTTTTAGCTTTAATATTAAAATACAACAGGCATAATATGAAAAACATGGACATTAATGTATTTACAGTTTATAATATCCTATATATTGTAAAAATGTAAAAAGAAACAAAGGGATTAAAAAGGGGTGAACATACATAAATGAAGGATAAGAAAAATAAAGTCACGGCTATGGCTATGGCAACAACAATAGCAGTAACAACAATGGCACCATTACCAACAACTACAGTTTACGCACAAGAATTGGACAAGACACAAATAGAAGCAAGGGTTAAGGAAGAAAACAAAGAAAAAGATACTAAGGCAGAAGCTCCAGAAGATGAAAATAAGGGAGCAGTTGAAAACAATAAAGAAACAAGTAATGTAGAAGATGAAAAAACAGAAGAAAGCACAAGCAATAAGGAAAACAATGAGGAGAAGGTTCAGGAAGAAGAAAAAGATAATGCAGAAGAAACGGACAAGGTAGAAAATCAAGATAACAAAGAAAATACAGATGAAAATACAAAAGTGGAAGACCAAGAAAAGAAAGAAGAAACTGAAATTAAAGATAGTAATGAAAAAAATGAAACTTTAGATAATGATGAAAATAAAAGCGAAAGTGAAAAGGTAGAAAAAGAAGCCTTAGAAAAGGTTGAAGAAAGTGAAAATAAGGATTTATCTAGGGTAGAGGAAAATAAAGAAAGTGGAGAAAAAGAAAGAGATGGAGAAGTTGCAATTGATGCAACAAACTTTCCAGATAAAGAGTTTAGGCAGTATGTGTCAGATAACTTTGATACTAATAATGATGGAGTTCTTTCAGAAGATGAGATAAATGCAGTAACAAGGATTGATGTTTATCAAGAGAAGAATATATTGAATTTAAAAGGAATTGAGCATTTTAGAAATTTGAGATATTTGGATTGTGATAGGACAGGGATAACAAGTTTAGATATAAGCAAAAATACAGCTTTGCAAACTTTGAATTGTAGTATGACAGGAATAACAAGTTTAGATGTAAGTCATAATATAGCTTTAGAATATTTGGATTGTAATAGTACAGAAATAACAAGCTTAGATGTAAGCAATAATAAAGCTTTAACTACTTTGTATTGTAATTATACAGGAATAAGAAGTTTAGATGTAAGCAATAATAAAGCTTTAACTACTTTGTATTGTAGTGATACAGGAATAACAAGTTTAGATGTAAGTCAAAATACAGCTTTGAAAGATTTGAATTGTAGTGGTACAGAAATAACAAGTTTAGATGTAAGTCAAAACAAAGCTTTAAAATGGTTGAATTGTAGTAGTACAGGAATAAAAAGCTTAGATGTAAGTCAAAATACAGCTTTAATTGATTTGGAGTGTAGTGATACACCAATAATAAACTTAGATATTGGTAATAATAATAATTTACGTTTAAGTTATGATGCAAATAAAACAAAGGATTTAACTTTAACAAGTAATTCTTTTAATGCTAAAGATAAGCTTGAATGTGATGTAAGTAAAATAGGTAATATAAAGGGAGCAACATTAGATACAAATACTGGTATTATGACTATTGAGTCAATAGATACCCCGATAACTTATGAATATGATTGTGGTACTTCTAGTAATGGGCAAGCAGTTTTAAATGTAACCTTGAACCTTGAAAGGGGAGATAGGGAAATTGAAATTAATGATGATTTAAATAAAACTTATGATGGAAATTCTGTTACATTAACAAAGAGTGATTGTACAATTAAAGAAGTAACAACTTATGATGATGTATCTACGGTAGAGAATGGAGATGTTACCTTTACTTATTATAAAAAGAATTCAGCTGGAGCATGGGAAAAAGTTCAAGAGGTAAGGGAAGTAGGAGAATATAAAGTAGTAGCAAATTTAGACAAAGTTGAATATTGGAATGAAGCAGTAGGAGAAAAGGAATTTAAAATTTCTCAAGCTACTAACGAATGGAAAGATGAACTTTTAATTGATGGATGGACTTATGGAGAAGCTTCAAAGGAGCCAATAGCATCATCAAAGTTTGGTGACGTAGAGTTTACTTATAGTAATTCTAAAGATGGTGAGTTTTCTAGTACAACTCCAACAGAAGCTGGAATATGGTATGTAAAGGCAGAAGTTATAGGAAATGATAATTATACTGGAATTTCAGATATAAAAGAATTTGAAATTAAAAAGGCTGTGGCACCAGAAGTAATTTTACCTAATAATTTATCTGCCATTCAAAATGATTTATTATCTACAATTGAATTGCCAGAAGGTTGGACATGGGTTAATCCTAATGAAAAAGTTACTGTAAATAATAAGGAATATAAGGCAAGATTAACAGTTGATGATAAGAATTATGATTATTCAAAAGTTGATGGCTATAATTCAAAAGGACATTATGTAGAAAGAACTCTTACTGTTTCTGTTTCTCAAGGGAAAAATGAATGGTCTGTAACACCTTCAATAAAGGGATGGACTTATGGAGAAAAGGCAAATGCTCCAATAGGTAGTGCTGAACATGGAAGTGTAATATTTACTTATAGTAATTCTGAAACTGGTAAGTTTGAAAGTACTGTTCCAACTGATGCTGGAACTTGGTATATGAAAGCAACTGTTTTAGAAACTCCTGAATATGCAGAATTATCTAAAGTTATTGAATTTGAAATTGCAAAGGCTAAGCCAACTTATTCTATTCCACAAGATATAAAAGCAACGTATGGACAAACTTTAAAGGATATTAAGCTTCCAGAAGGTTTTTCATGGGTTGATGATACTCAATCCGTAGGGAATGTTGGAGCAAATAAGTTTATGGCAACTTATACGCCAAGTGATACAAATAATTATGAAGTTGTAAATGATATTGAAGTTACTGTTGATGTTACACAAGCTATAAATAACTGGACACAAGAGCTTTCAATAGAAGGTTGGACTTATGGAGAAGCTCCAAAGAATCCAACAGCTTCTGCACAGTTTGGAGAAGTAAAGTTTAGTTACAGTAATAAAAAGACTAGAAATTATACAGAAGAAGTTCCAACTGGAGCTGGAACATGGTATGTAAAAGCTGAAGTTATAGGAAATGATAATTATGCTGGAATTTCAGATATAAAAGAATT
>NZ_CAJURG010000005.1 GCF_910588715.1 uncultured Clostridium sp. | reverse complement strand
GCAGAGGACTGAAAATCCTCGTGTCCCTGGTTCGATTCCTGGTCGAGCCACCAGGTATGGCGCTATAGCCAAGTGGTAAGGCAGAGGTCTGCAAAACCTTTATTCCCCAGTTCAAATCTGGGTGGCGCCTCCAAAAACCTACAAGTAATCTTGTAGGTTTTTTTATTTTTAAATTTAATACAATATTTTAATTATCAATATTTTAAAATTATTAAGCATACAAAATAAACTATCCACAATAAAATTAGAGCTTTATGTGAATAGTTTTAGGTTTTTATAATATTTTTTATAAATAATTTTAACTAAACATATCTTTTTTATATAAGATAAATGCTGTAATTCCTGTTAGAATTATTGTAAGGAAAATAATAATTTCAAATCCTTTGGGATTATTTTGTAAGGGTAATATAACATTCATTCCAAATATTCCACCTATTATAGTTGGAATAGCCATTAAAATAGTAACAGATGCTAGAACCTTCATTACTATATTAAGATTATTAGATATTACAGAAGCAAAGAAATCCATAGTACTAGATAAAATATTGCTATAAATATCTGTCATTTCTATAGCTTGCTTATTTTCTATTATTACATCTTCTAATACATCTTGATCGTCTTTATATTTTTGCATAATTTCTAATTTTAACATTTTTTCAAGAGTTACTTCATTTGCTTTAAGAGATGTAGAAAAATAAACAAGAGATTTTTCTAATGAATGTAACTGTATGAGTTCTCTATTTTTCATTGATTTATGAAGTCTTTTTTCAATCATTACACTTTTTTTATCTATTTGTCTAAGATAAATTAAATAATATGTAGAGATTCTATTTAATATTTGAAGAATAAATCTAGATTTTTTAAATGAAAAGAAGGATTTTACTCTTCCATTAATAAAGTCTGTTATTATTCTACTATTTTTTAGGCATATGGTTATTATCTCTTTATCAGAATGGATAATTGCTAGAGGATAGGTATCATAAGTTAAGGAATTATCCTCCATTTCTGTAAAAGGTATATCTACTACTACTAATGTAAAACCATCTTCAAAATCAATTCTTGAAGTTTCTTCATCGTCTAGTGGAGCTCTTAAAAAATTTAAGGGAACTCCTGTTTTTTTTGAGATTAAAATTAATTCTTCTTCTGATGGAGCGACTATGTTTATCCAACACCCATTCTCTATGCTGTCCAATACTTTTAACGATGAATTTGTTTCACTTATACTCTTGTATATTTGAATCATAAATCTTACCTCACTATTAATAAATGAATTATATATAGATTATATCACAATAACTTAATAATAATGCTTAATAGTTAGATTTATAAAGATATTCTAATATATTTATTAAATAATGGACAAGATAAACTAATAGTAGCAAATTCAAGGTTTGTAATTAGCTTCAAAAAATTAGTATAATCAAAATACTGTTATACGAAATTAGGTTAGTAGGAGAGTCTTAATTATGCATAAGGAGATTAAAAAAGGAAAGAAAACTGTTGCGATAATTATATCATTATTAACAATTACTGTAGCGTTATATATATACGAATATTCTAAGATAACTTTCGGAAAACACATTAAAGAAGAAATAGTATTAGAAATTATTTTGGCTATATTAACATTGGTAGTTTTAGTTAAGGAAACTAAAAAATGCAAGATTGCATATAAATATTCTGTCATTTCAGACAAGCTAATAATAAATAAGATAAATAATAAGATAGAAGAAAATGTGGAAAGTTTAAAAATAAAAGATATAATTTATATTGGAGAAAAATCTAATGTGCCTAAAGAGTATAATAAATGTAAATGTAATAGACACTATATTAGAAAATTTGATAAAAATAAAAAGTTTTTATGTATATATAAAAAAGAAGGAAAGATATATAAATTTATTTTTGAACCTAGTGATACTTTAGTAGAGCGTATACAGCATTCTATATAAAAATAAATATTAAAGGGAGTTATATTTATGTTGAATTAAAATTTTCAATATGAATATAGCTCCTTTTAATTATAATTTATAATAAGATTATTTTTCATATATTCTTTTTGATTAAGGAATAAAATTTATAAAAAATATATTGTACAAGTATAGACTTTAAATAAGTGGATAAAATTAAATAATAAAGGGAGGAGATTTTATGAATATTATTAACAAAGATATAATTAAGGAAGTAAAAAAGAATTGTACAATATGTGAAAGTAATTTTGAAAATAATGGAATAGAAGTAATGGGTATTTTTATTTGTGAAGAATGTGTAAGTAAGATTAATGCTGCTGATGTTAATACTGTGGAATACGAAACTATAAAAAATAGTATAAAAAAATCTATAACGTCAAAAATATTAAATTTAAATGAATTATAATAAATGATTTAATAGAATTAAGTATTTACATTAAAGTACTCCTCTATGATATAATTTAAATAAAGATAAATTGTACTAGCAGGAGGATATTAAAACATGGGCAAAATATTTTGCTTAATGGGAAAGAGTAACTCAGGAAAAGATACTATATTTAAAGAATTAATTAAAGATAAAGATTTAGATTTAAAACCAATTGTATCTTATACTACAAGACCAATAAGAAGCAATGAAACTAATGGACAAGAGTATTATTTTATTGATGAATTAACTTTAAATGAGTATAGAAATCAAGATAAAGTAATAGAAGAAAGGTGTTATAATACCGTGCAAGGTAAATGGCATTATTGTACTATAGATGATGGAAGAGTTAATATAAATAAAAATAATTATTTATTAATTGTTACCTTAGAAGCTTATAAAAATATTGAAGTGTATTTTGGTAAAGAAAATGTAATTCCACTTTATATTGAATTAGATGATGGAATTAGGTTAGAGAGAGCATTAAAGAGAGAGAGACAAGAAAAGTCCCCTAATTATAATGAATTATGTAGAAGATTTTTAGCAGATAGTAAAGATTTTAGTAATGAAAAATTACAACTATATAACATTAAAAACTCTTATATAAATAATGATTTATTTGAGTGCATAAATTATATTAAAAAAGATATTGTAAAATTTATAAGTAATGATTAGATTAATATTAAATAAAGGTTGTTTTAAGTTAAGTTATTTGATAATAAATGAACTTAATTTAAAGCAATTTTTTTATTTTAAATTTAATTTTTATAATAAAATCTATGTAAATATTTATTTTTGTATATTATTTTTATAATTTGTTAACAATAAAGAATTGTTGAATTATTTTTATAAATAAGATTAAGTTTTTAAAAGATAAATATAAATAAATTTTAAATTATAATAATTATAATGAACTCAAGTAGAATATTAATATAAATTTTCATATAATAAATTATTTGAAGAGAAAATTTAGTAAAGTATTATATATTTATGATAAAATATAATAGAATAAATTATGAATTTATTAGTGGAGGTATGTGGTATGAAGTTGGTACTTGCTATAGTTCAAGATGATGATGCTTTAGATTTAATTGAAGAACTTACTGATAATAATTTTAGGGTAACAAAATTAGCTACAACAGGAGGATTTTTAAAATCTGGTAATACAACTTTAATGATAGGTGTGGAAAAGGAAGTTGTTAAGGATGTTGTTAAAGTAATTGAGGATGTATGTAAGAAAAGAAAAGAAATAGTATCTACACCAACTCCAAGTAGTATTGGAAGTGGTTCAGGAATGTATATACCTTATCCAGTTGAAGTGGAAGTTGGAGGAGCTACAGTATTTGTATTAGATGTAGATCAATTTTATAAGGTATAGGTAATATAATAAGAAGGTGATCGTATGAGAAAATTTATAGGATATAAAACTTTAATTAATAATTTTAAATTTAGATGTATGAATAATACACTTTCTCATGCTCACCTTATAGCAGGAGAAGATGGAATAGGTAAAAGCAATTTAGCAAATATTTTAGCTAAATTAATATTAAATGGCAATCTTAATAGAGAATATGTGGATATTGTAAATTATAAAAGTAATAAATCTTCTTTTGGAGTAGATGAGGTAAGAAACATAATTAATGAAGTTTATAAAAAGCCTTTCGAAGGAGAGAAAAAGGTAATTATAATTTATGGGGGAAATAAGTTGACTATTCAAGCTCAAAATGCACTTTTAAAAACTATAGAGGAACCACCAGAAGGGGTTCATATAATATTATTATGTGAAAGTTTAGAATTAATTTTAGATACTATAAAATCTAGATGTGAAATTTATAAACTTACTCCTTTAACTAAAGAAGAATTATATGACTATATAATAATGAAAGAGTTTAATTATAATGAAAATGAAATAAAGGCTGCAATTGCGTTTAGTGAAGGAATACCAGGGAGAATAGATAGGTATTTTAATGATGATAATTTAAAAAAAACTAGAAATAAGTTAATAGACTTAGTAAAAGATTTAAATAAAAATAATTTTGAAGTTATATTACACTACGAAGAAAATTTAAGTATGTTAAAAGATAATAAAGAAGAAATATTAAATATTTTAAGTGGATTTATAAGGGATATATTAATATATAAGGAAGTTGAAAATAATGATTTTATCATAAATATGGATAAATTTGATGATATAAATGAGCTTACTAAAGAAATGTCATTTAAAAAGTTAAACAACATGATAATTGCAATAGAAGAAGCAAGAAAAAACATTAAAAGTAATGTTAGTTGGATAATGACGTTACGTATAATGTTGATGAGCTTTATGGAGGGTTAATAATGATAAAAGTAGTCGGGGTTAGATTTAAAAAAGCTGGAAAGATATATTATTTTAATCCAGTAGATATGAACATCCAAAAGGATACCTATGTAGTAGTTGAAACTGCCAGAGGAGTAGAGTTTGGAGAATGTGTAATTGGAATAAAGGAAATAAGTGAAGAAGATATAGTTGCTCCTTTAAAAAGTGTATTAAGAATAGCTACAGAAGAAGATATTAATAAGCACTTTAATAATAAAGACAAGGAAAAAGAGGCTTTTGAAATTTGTTTAAAAAAAATTCAAGAGCATGAATTAACAATGAAGCTTATTGACGTAGAATATACATTTGATAATAATAAAGTAATATTTTATTTTACTGCTGATGGAAGAGTAGATTTTAGAGAGTTAGTTAAAGATTTAGCTACAATATTTAAAACTCGTATTGAGCTTAGACAAATTGGTGTAAGAGATGAAGCTAAAATGCTTGGGGGACTTGGTCCATGTGGAAGACCAATGTGTTGTTCAACATTTTTAGGAGATTTTGCTTCAGTTTCTATAAAGATGGCAAAAGAACAAAATTTATCTCTTAACCCTACAAAAATTTCTGGAATTTGTGGTAGACTTATGTGCTGTTTAAATTATGAACAAAGCACATATGAAGATATTAGAAAGAGAATGCCTAAGGTAGGTTCTATCGTTAAAACTATTGAGGGAACGGGAGAAGTATTTTCTAATAGTACGGTTAAAGAAAGCGTTAAAGTTAAGCTTAAAAAAGATGGTGAAGAGGTTTTACAAGATTTTAAAATAGAGGATATTGAACTTATTAAGGGACATTATGAAGATTCTATTGATGATGATGATATAAAATTAGAAATTGAATCTGAAGAGGATAGAAAATTAATGAAGAATCTTATAAAGGGTAACTAAGATAAGAAAATTAACTTTTCCTTTAAAAAATTTTTTTTATATGATAAAATAATGATGGTATTAATTAAATATCGGGGGAGGTGTTTTTAATGGCATACGCTATTAATGATTCATGTGTTAACTGTGGTGCTTGTGCAGCAGAATGTCCAGTTAATGCTATAAGCCAAGGGGATACTCAATTCATCATTGATGCAGATACTTGTATTGATTGTGGAAACTGTGCAAATGTTTGTCCAGTAGGAGCGCCAGCTGAAGCTTAATAAATTTAGAGTCGTCAATTTGACGGCTCTTTTATTATGCAAAAATAAATACAAATATTTGAAAAAGGATAAATTTGAAGACAATAGGAGGTACTAATAGTAATTATTAATAGTCTAGCATCATTACTATATTTACCTAAAAATAAGATAATTATTACATAGACATTAAAAAATTTTTTATATATAATTAAAGTCAAATAAGGTCAAAGTACGTTTAGGAAGGTGAAATTGTGGCAAGAATTTCAGATATAATAGCTAAATTCATTAATGATATGATAGAGGATGAAAAAAGTAAGGAGGTAATTATTCAAAGAAATGAATTAGCAGATAAGTTTAACTGTGCACCATCTCAAATTAATTATGTATTAACCACTAGATTTACTACGGAAAAGGGATATTTAATTGAAAGTAGAAGAGGTGGCGGGGGTTATATAATAATTAAAAGAATAGAATATAATAGCAAAGAAAAACAATTGGAGGAAATAAATCAGTCCATTGGAGATAGTTTGACTTATAATTCAGCAATATTATTAATTGAACATTTATATGACAGAAAATTAATAACTAAAAGAGAATTTGAAATTATTAAAAGATCCATAAATGATAGAACATTAGGATTAGCAGAAGATAAAAATAAGCTAAGAGCAGAAATGCTTAAGGGTATCATAATGGTTATTTTATCATAATAATTATAATATATAGAGAAATAATTATGGTAAAAGGGTATTATTCATTTATAAAATATAAAAAGGGTTTATAGAAAAATCTATATTAAAATTATATTTGGAGGTGACACTATGATTTTTGGGAGGTTTACAGAAAGGGCACAAGTTGTTTTGGTAGAAGCACAACATGAGTCTCAAAATTTTAAACACGGGTATATTGGAACAGAACATGTTTTATTAGGAATATTAAAGGAAAATGGATATGCAGGTCAGCTTTTAGCAAGTAAAGGAATTATTATTGATAAAGTAAGAAAAATGACAGAAGATTATTTAGGATTTGGAGATGATGAGGTTTCTAACGGAGAAATGTTATTAACTCCAAGGGCTAAGAGATTATTTGATGATAGTTTAGATATAGCAAGAAAATATGGTCATAGCTTTATAAATCCCGAACATATATTAATAGCTCTTTTAGATGAAGGTGAAGGTGTTGCTTATACTATTTTAACAAGTGGAAAAATTGATTTAGGATCAGTCAAACAAGAGTTAGATAAATATATATCTGGGAATGATCTTAGAGAAAATAAAAAATCTATTCCAAAGGAAAAAAAGCAAAATAAAACGCCAGCATTAGATCAATATAGTAGAGATTTAACTCAAATTGCAACTGAAGGAAAATTGGATCCTGTTATAGGAAGAGATGAAGAAACTCAAAGAGTATTAGAAATTCTTTGTAGAAGAATAAAAAATAATCCATGCTTAATAGGTGAACCAGGTGTTGGTAAAACTGCAATAATAGAAGGATTAGCTCAAAAAATAGTTTCAGGAGACGCTCCAGAAAGCCTAAAAGATAAAAGACTTTTGGTGTTAGATATTACATCTATGATTGCAGGAGCTAAATATAGAGGTGAATTTGAAGAGCGTCTAAAAAAGGTTATGAATGAGTTAAAAAAAGAAGAAGATATAATAATTTTTATAGATGAAATTCATACAATAGTTGGCGCAGGAGGAGCCGAAGGGGCAATTGATGCTTCTAATATATTAAAACCTGCATTAGCTAGAGGTGAAATAAAATGTATAGGTGCTACAACTATAGATGAATATAGAAAGCATATAGAAAAGGATTCTGCTTTAGAAAGAAGATTTCAAACAGTTAATGTAGATCCACCAAGTAAAGAAGAAACTTTAAATATTTTATTTGGGCTAAGAGACAAGTATGAATCTCACCATAAAGTTAAAATTACAGATTCAGCTTTATATGTAGCAGTTGATTTAGCAGATAGATATATAAGTGATAGATATATGCCTGATAAAGCAATTGATTTAATAGATGAGGCAGCAGCTAAAGTAAGAATTTCTAGATTAACTCTTCCACCAGAAATTAAACAAAGAGAATTAGATATAGAAAAAATTATTAATGAAAAAGAAGATGCTATAAGAAATCAAGATTTTGAAAAAGCTGCAAATCTTAGAGATAAAGAAAAACAATTAAGAGAAGAGTTTGAAAGGGTAAAAAATGAATGGAGAACTCATAGTTGCACAGAAGTCCAAATAGTTGATGAAGATGATATTGCAAAAGTAGTAGCAATTTGGACAAAAGTTCCTGTGGAGAGATTGACGGAAAAAGAGTCAGATAAGCTTTTACATTTATCAGATACATTAAGGAAAAGAGTTGTTGGTCAAGAGGAAGCTATAAAAGCATTAACTAGAGCTGTGAAGAGGGCTAGAGTAGGACTTAAAAATCCTAATAGGCCAATTGGAACATTTTTATTTTGCGGTCCAACAGGTGTAGGAAAAACAGAACTTTGTAATGTTTTAGCTGAAGTTATGTTTGGAAAAATAAGCAATTTAATTAGAATAGATATGTCTGAATATATGGAAAAGCATTCTGTATCAAGGTTAATAGGAGCGCCTCCGGGATATGTAGGATATGAAGAGGGTGGGCAATTATCAGAATCTGTTAGAAGAAAACCTTATTCTGTAGTATTATTAGATGAAATTGAAAAGGCTCATCCTGATGTATTTAATATTTTACTTCAAATAATGGAGGATGGAAGATTAACAGATGGAAAAGGAAAAACTATAGATTTTAAAAATACAATTATTATAATGACATCTAATGTTGGGGCTCAAAAGATAAAAACTCAAAGAAAAGTAGGTTTTGATATTGCAGCTAATTCAACAGCAGCAGAATATGAAAAAATTAAAGAAATAGTATTAGAGGAGTTAAAAACTGCATTTAAACCAGAGTTTTTAAATAGAATAGATGATACTATAGTATTTAATCAACTTAAAGAAGAAGATACATTAGAAATAGTAGATATAATGCTTAAAGATACTATTAATAGATTAAAAGAAAAAAATATTGATTTAATTTATGATGAAGATTTAAATAAATTTCTCGTTACTAAAAATAAAAATTTAGAATTTGGTGCAAGACCATTAAGAGGAATAATAAATAGAGAAATAGTAGATAAATTAAGTGATGAATTATTAAAAGGTGAAATTAAGATTGGAGATAAATTAAGAGTTGAATGTAAAGAGGAAGGATTAATTTTTTCACATAGATAAAATATATAAAAAATAAATACAAATGGATTATTAAATTAAAAAGGTAGTTATATAACCTTAAATATTTAATAATCCATTTTTGTTTTAAAATTATTTTAATAAATATATATTCTTAAGGGAAAAATATATAAAAATACTTAAGATGGAGGTGAAGGTATGTTTAGTAATTTAGTTGGAGAAGAAAGAAGATTTCGCAATCTTATTAATGGACAATGGCGCAATAGTAAAAGTGAAAAATTTATTGAAATTAAATCTCCTATTGATGGTGAAGTTGTAGGAAAAGTACCAGCAATGACAGTAGATGAAGTTGATGAAGCTATAAAATTTGCAGTTAATTCTAAATATAAGTGGAGGGAAACTCCCATTAATGAAAGGGCAAAAATATTATACAGAGCTGCTGATATACTACAAGAACGTATTGAGGATTTAAGTGATATTTTAATACGTGAAATCGCTAAGGATAAAAAAAGTGCAGAGTCAGAAATAAATCGAACAGCTGATTTTATTAGATTTACAGCAGATACTTCAAAAAGCATTTATGGAGAGAGTATACAAAGTGATAGTTTTCCGGGATTTGATAAAAAGAAATTATCTATTGTTATAAGAGAACCTGTTGGAGTTGTTTTAGCCATTTCACCATTTAACTATCCAATAAATTTAGCAGCTTCTAAAATAGCACCGGCATTAGTAGCTGGAAATACTGTGGTTTTGAAACCGGCAACTAAAGGAAGTTTATGTGGATTATACTTAGCTAAAGTATTTCAAGAGGCTGGTTTACCTGATGGAGTATTAAATACTATTACTGGTAAGGGAAGCGAAATAGGCGATTATATTGTAACTCATCCATCTATAGATTTTATAAATTTTACTGGAAGTAGTGAAGTTGGAATGAGAATATCTAAAATAACTAATATGGTTCCATTATTAATGGAGTTAGGTGGAAAAGATGCAGCAATAGTGTTAAAGGATGCAGATTTAAAATTAGCAGCAAAAAATATAGTAGAAGGTGCATATTCTTATTCAGGGCAAAGGTGTACTGCGGTAAAAAGAGTATTGGTAGAGGAAAATATTGCTGATAAATTAGTAGAAGAAATAAAGTTGTTGGTGATGAATTTAAAGGTAGGAGATCCTAGAGAAGAAGGCGTGTCAATAGTTCCTCTTATAGATGATAAAGCAGTAGATTTTGTATGGAAACTTATAGAAGATGCAAGAAACAAGGGAGCTCATTTAATATTAGGAGGGAAAAGAGAAGAAAATATTATATACCCAACACTATTTGATTATGTTACTACAGATATGAGGCTAGCATGGGAAGAACCCTTTGGACCTGTATTACCAATAATAAGAGTGAAGGACAAGGATGAAGCAATAAAAATAGCTAATGAATCTCAATATGGTTTGCAATCATCAGTATTTACTAATGATTTAGATAATGCCTTTTATATAGCAAATAAATTAGAAGTTGGAGCTGTTCAAATAAATAATAAAACTGAAAGGGGACCAGATCATTTTCCATTTTTAGGGGTCAAGTCTTCAGGAATAGGCGTTCAAGGAATAAAATATTCAATTGAATCAATGACGAGACGAAAGGGAATTGTAATTAATTTAAAAAAGTAAGGTATATTTCCTTACTTTTTAAATTAATTATTATTTTATAGATTCATCATTATTTAAATTAGAATTCATAACCATGTTTTCTATAGAATCTAAAGGATAATTATCTAGGGTATCATTAGATAGATTTTTAGGTGTATAATCATTAAGAATATTTTTAGAAGGAACATTATATAAATAGGACTTATTTATCAAAATACCATCTCCTTATAATTTATATAGATAGCATTTCCATAATATAAATATATATACATAAATTTTTTATAAAAAAACAAAACTGGTATAGACAACTATATATATATATCATATAATAATAGTGGGAGTGATAATATGATAGATAAAAATAGTCCTATACCAGTATATTATCAATTAAAAAATGATTTTATAAAAAAAATAGCTAATGGAATTTGGAAGGCAGGAGAATGTATTTCTAGCGAAAGAGAACTTTGCGAAATTTATGGTGTTAGTCGAATGACGATAAGACAAGCTATTGGTGAGTTAGTACAAGAAGGTGTATTAACAAGAAAAAAGGGTAGAGGTACTTTTGTATGTGAACAAAAAGTAAATCAAAAAGATATGATGAGCTTTACTGAAATGATAAAGCAAAGTGGAAGAATGTTAAAAACTGAAGTTGTATGCTTTGACATTATAGATACACCTGAAGATATACAAGATATATTTATATTAGATAAATTATATAAAATAATAAGAAAAAGAATTGTAGATGAAGAATGTATTGCAATAGAAACGGTATATATACCAGTAGATTATTGTGGACATGTTAATAAAGAAATGTTAGAAGGTTCTTTATATAAAGTTTTACAGGGATTTGGATATGTGATTACAAATTCTAATTCCTCTATAGTAGCAGTTAATGTTAATGATGAAATAAGGGCTTTATTAAATTGTGAAAAAGATACACCGATATTAAAGATGGTTAATAAGACGTTTACGAGCACAGATAAGCTTCTGTTTTTAGAAGAAGCATTTTATAAATCAGATAAATTTACTTTACAAGTAAACATTTCAAGAAGAGAGGGAGAGATATTATGAGATTAATAATTACTAAAAACTATGAAGAATTGAGTAAGGTTGCTGCAGAGGAGTTTGCTAAAGTTATAAAAGAAAAACCAAATGCAGTTTTAGGATTAGCAACTGGGGGTTCACCAGCAGGAATGTATAAAGAAATAATAAAAATGTATAAAAATAATGAAGTTGATTTTTCAAATGTAACTACAGTAAATTTAGATGAATATGTAGGATTAAATCCTGAGCATGAGCAAAGTTACAGACACTTTATGAATGAAAATTTATTTAATCATGTTAATATAAATATCCAAAGAACTTTTGTGCCTAATGGATTAGCAGAAGATTTAGAAGAAGAATGTAAAGAGTATGATAATAAGATAAAAGAATTAGGTGGAGTAGATATTCAGTTATTAGGAGTTGGAAATAACGGTCATATTGCATTTAATGAACCAGATGATACATTATCTGTAGGAACTAGTGTAGTAACTTTAACTCAAAATACAATTGAAGCTAATGCTAGATTTTTTGATAATATAGTTGAAGTACCAAGACAAGCTATAAGCATGGGATTAGGTGGAATAATGAAAGCTAAAAAAATTGTTCTTATTGCATCTGGAGAAAGCAAAGCGGAAGCTATTAAGGGATTAATATCAGGTAAGATTACTACTGATAATCCAGCAACAATGTTACAAATGCATAGAGACGTTACTATAATAGTAGATAAAGAAGCTGCAAAGTTTATTGAAGCATAAATAAAATATAAAAATAAACCATAAGTGTCATTAGATATCTTATGGTTTATTTTTATATTTTTTATATTTTTTATATTTTAAGTATGTTATATTATATAGAGTAAATTGGAATTTAATATATTAAGATAGATAGTGTGGTGAAAAATATGGCAAAAATAAAATCCGTATTTATATGTCAAGAGTGTGGATATGAATCACCAAAATGGATGGGGAAATGTCCAGATTGTAATAATTGGAATAGTTTTACTGAGGAACAAGTAGTTCAGCAAAATAAAGTTGTAAAGGAAGCAATAAAGGTAAGACAATTATCTAAAAAGCCTATTAAAAAATTGTGTGAGGTTACTTCAAGTAAAAGTGATAGAATTGTAACTGGAATAAGTGAGTTTGATAGAGTTATGGGAGGTGGAATAGTTAAAGATTCCATTACTATAATAACTGCAAGGCCTGGAGCAGGAAAATCTACTTTATTATTACAAGTTGCAGATAATATAGCTAAAAGAGGGCAAAAGGTTATTTATGCCTCCGGAGAAGAAAGTGATAGTCAAATAAAAAATAGAGCTGATAGAATTTTAGATAAAATTAATGATAATATTTGGGTTGTTCAAGAAACTAGTATGAATAATGTTGTAGATACTGTTAAGGAAATAGATCCAGATTTATTAATAGTAGACAGTATACAGACATTTACTATGGAAGAGTTTTTGCCAGCAAGAGCAGGATCACCTACTCAAACAATGGAATGTGCTAATGAGTTAATGAAAATAGCAAAGGATGATAAAAGACAAAGAGCAGTAATTATAGTGGGTCAAATGACAAAATCAGATGAATTAGCAGGACTTAGAGCATTAGAACATTTAGTTGATACTGTATTGATTATAGAATGTGATACTGATGAAGAAATACGAGGTTTAATTAGTTCAAAAAATAGATTTGGAAGTACAGGAGAAACTGGATTTTTTCAGATGTCTGAAAAAGGAATGATGTCTATTGATAATCCTTCAGAATTTTTTATGACTAAAAGAGAAGATGGAGAATTAGTATCAGGTAGCACACTAACAGTTATAAAAGAAGGATCTAGGCCTATAATTACAGAAGTTGAGAGCTTAGTTTCGAAAACATTCACTCCATATCCCACTAGAATAGGAGAAACATTAGGAAAAGACAAATTAAATACTTTAATATCAATCCTAGAGCAAAGAGGGGGCATTAATCTTTATGATAAAAATGTTATTATAAAGACTACTGGAGGAATGAAAATAAAAGAACAAGGTATTAATTTAGCTGTAATTATGAGTATTGTTTCATCAGTGAAGCAGAGAGGGATAGAGGCTAATATTGCTTTTATAGCGGATGTAGGCTTAACAGGAGAGTTAAAAAAGGTACCCTCTATAGAAATAAGAGTTAAAGAATTAGCTAGAATGGGATTTAAAAAGGTATATGTTGCTAAGGATTCATTTAATAAAGATGTAAAAATACCAAATATAGAGATAATGTTAATGAAAACTTTAAATGATGTTATAGCAGATGTATATAAATAAGTATAAAATATAATTATTATACAAATTACATGAAATTGATAAATTAGGTGATTAGCATGAGAATTAAGGATGATAACGAAATAAAAAATATATTAAAAATAGTTACTCCTGGAACAAATTTGAGGGAGGGTTTAGAAAATATTTTAAGGGCTAAAACTGGAGGATTAATAGTTTTAGGCGATTCTGAAGAGGTAATGAATATAGTAGATGGCGGATTTAATATAAATTCAGAATACACTCCAGCATATATCTATGAATTAGCAAAAATGGATGGAGCTATAGTATTAAGTCAGGATTTAAGAAAAATAGTTTGTGCTAATGCACAATTGTTACCTGACCCGTCTGTACCAACATATGAAACTGGAACAAGACATAGAACTGCCCAAAGAATAGCAAAGCAAACAGATACTATAGTTGTTGCTATTTCTCAAAGAAGAAATATTATTACTATATATAAAGGTGACATAAAGTATATTTTACAAGATAGTAGCGTAATATTAGCAAGAGCAAATCAAGCCATTCAAACACTAGAAAAATATGTGAATGTCTTAGAGAGAGTTATAAACAATTTAAATATCTTAGAGTTTCAGGATTTAACTACTATTTTTGATGTAGTAACAGCTATTCAAAGGACTGAAATGGTAATGAGAATAGTTGAAGAAATAAAAAGGTATATATTAGAGTTAGGAAATGAAGGAAGACTTATTTCTATGCAACTTAATGAATTAATAAGATATATAGAAAGAGATGGAATTCTTTTAATTAGAGATTATTGTGGAGAAAATAGTGATTATAATAGCATATATAGAGATATTCAAAAATTAAGTTCTGAGGAGTTAGTTGATTTGGAAATTATTGCAAAGGTTCTAGGGTTTGGAGGAGTATCGTTAATAGATACATTAATTTCTCCAAAAGGTTATAGAATATTATTTAAGATACCTAGAATTCCAACTAATGTAATTGAAAATTTAATAAAACACTTTAATAAGTTAAAACATGTAATCTCTGCTAGTAAAGAAGATTTAGATCAAGTTGAAGGTATAGGAGATGCAAGAGCTACAGCTATAAGGAGTGGTTTAAGAAGAATAAAAGAACAAATTAATTTAAAGAAAGAAATTTAATTAATTTTTGGAATATTAATAAAAATATTGGTAAAAATATAAAAGCAGGTGTAAACCTGCTTTTATATTTATCTAAAAGTAAATTTTCCTAGGGTGGTAATTCTATCACTTTCTTTTAAAAGAACATCGTAAAGGTTTATATCAAGTACATTGCAAAGAGAGGTAAGGTAAAATAAATTATTACCAATTTCTCTTTCTATAACTTCACGACAGTTTTCGCATAAATTACCATCCATGTGAACTTTTAAACATTCAGATAAATCTTCCAATGAGTTGTCTTCAGTTGGCAGACATTGCTTTTTTGCATTTATTTCAATACAACCACAGTTTGTAACAGCTTTTGCTACTGCTCTGTTAACTCTAGAACTAGATTCAGTATATTTAGTAAGAATATCTAAAATGCTTTTGTGCCTCAATAGAGATTCATTGACGTCATTTTGAAAGCTATCAAATATAATGTCTTTCATTTGCCTCAACTCCTTAGAAATATAATCTTTATTTAAATTATAAGTATTTTCAGACAATTTTGTCAATACAACCCTTAGATATATTGTTTAATATTATAATAAACAACCTATTTCTATTTTGATAGGGGGTATAAATGTTAATTTTTAAATTTAAAATTTAAATATTTATAATAGTAATATTAATATTATGATATAATAAAAATGGTTATTTATAGATATTATGTATAACTTTTTATTAGGAGGTGAATTTATGTTTAAAAAATCTCTAAAGATAATTTTTTGTCTTTTAGGATTAGTTGTTGGGTATGTCATTAGCGAAGGAATATTAGCTCTTAATAGAGGATTTAAAATTAATGTTATAAAGGGTGCAGTTGCAACAACTATATTATATATTTTTTGTACATTATTATTTGGAATTATTTTTTATTTTATTTCTCCAGGATTATATAAATGGATCTCAAAGATTATTGATACAATTGAAAAAAATATACAAAAACTAAGTGCTCAAGAATTAATTTTTGGAAGCTTAGGAACTTTAATAGGATTAATTATTGCAGCATTTATAGTAACTCCATTTTCAGGAATATTTTCAGGAATACATCCAGCTATAGGACCTATAATATTTGTATTATTAGAATTAATTGCCGCAATTATTGGAGCTGAAATATTTATAAAAAAGAAAGATGATATTTATTCTAGTTTGTCAATATTCAAAAAAAATAATTTAAAAGAAAAAGATAAGAAAAATAAGGGTACTGCACGAAGTAGCACTAAAGTGTTAGATACATCTGTTATAATTGATGGTAGAATTTTTGATTTATGTAAGACGGGATTTATTGAAGGAACATTAGTTATTCCAAGTTTTGTTTTAGATGAACTTCGTCATATATCTGATTCTTCAGATTCTTTAAAGAGAAATAGAGGAAGAAGAGGATTAGATATATTAAATAAGATTCAAAAAGAATTAGAAGTTGAAACTGAAATCTGGGAGGGTGATTTTAAAGATATTGCTGAAGTTGACAGTAAATTATTAAAGTTAGCGCAAAAATTAGGGGGAAAAGTTATAACAAATGATTTTAATTTAAATAAAGTTGCTGAGTTTCAAGGCGTACCAGTTTTAAATATAAATGACTTAGCTAATGCTATAAAACCAGTAGTTCTTCCAGGAGAAGAAATGAAAATTGTAGTTATAAAAGATGGTAAGGAATCTGCGCAAGGAATTGGTTATTTAGATGATGGAACTATGATTGTCGTTGAAGATGGAAGGAAGTTTATTGGAGAAGAAATTTTTATAATAGTTACATCTGTTCTTCAAACTTCAGCTGGAAGAATGATATTTGCAAAGCCTAAAGAAAGTTAAAGGAGAAAATTAATGATAAGTGCTGTTATTTTAGCTGGGGGAAAAGGAAAAAGAATGAATTCTCCTATAAGCAAGCAATTTATTGAGTTAAAAGGGAAGCCTATTATTTATTATACTATTAAGAAATTTAATGATAATAAACAAATAGATAACATAGTAGTTGTTTTGTCAGCAGAGGAGATAGAATATTTTAAAGAAAATGTTTTAAAGAAATATGATATTAGAGTTGATAAAATAATTGCTGGAGGAGTTGAAAGACAAGACTCAGTTTATAATGGACTTAAAAGTTTAGAAAATAGTGAGACTGATGTCGTATTAATACATGATGGAGCACGACCATTTATTTCGGATAGAATAATAAATGAAGGAATAAAATATGCAAAGATTTATGGTGCTTCTGCTCCAGGTGTAATGCCTAAAGACACTATAAAGATTAAGGATGAGAGCAACTTTTCAATTAATACTCCAAATAGGGAAACACTAGTAGCAATTCAAACACCACAGGTCTTTAATTTTAATGAAATATTAGAATGTCATAAAAAGGTAAAGCTAGATAAACTAATAGTAACAGATGATACTATGGTTATTGAAAATTTCGGGAAAAAGGTATATCTTTATGATGGTGAATATACTAATATTAAGGTTACAACACCAGAAGACTTAATTTTGGCAGAAAAGCTTATTTAATTTCAATTCCATTATATTGACATAGTTTTTTTGAGATTATATAATTAATTAATCAAAAAATATATTATTTAAAGCAGTGATGAAGAATAGTAAAAATCGACCTTTCAGAGAGAAAATCCATTGGCTGTAAGATTTTCAATAGATTTTGAACCAGCTTTTGAGTTGTAGGTAAAAACTATCGGTTTAATACCGTTATCATTATTAAAGTACAAATTTAGGTGGTACCGCGGATATAAGTTCGCCCTAATTATATATTAGGGTGGGCTTTTTTTATAGCAAAAAATCTAAAGAAAAGAAATTTTTAAATAAGAGTTTTGGAGGAATAAATTATGAAAATGTCAAATATGTTAGTATCTACATTAAGAGAAGTTCCAGCAGAAGCAGAAATAGATAGTCATAAACTTATGCTTAGAGCTGGCATGATTAGAAAAATGGCAGCAGGTATTTACAACTATATGCCTATAGGACTTAAAGTATTAAAAAATATAGAAGAAATAGTAAGAGAAGAAATGAATGCAGCAGGTGCACAAGAATTTTTAGCTTCAGCTGTATTACCAGCTGAATTATGGCAAGAATCAGGTAGATGGGATGTTTATGGAGCAGAGATGTTCAGACTAAAAGATAGAAATAACAGAGATTTTTGTCTTGGACCAACTCATGAAGAAGTATTTACAGACATAGCTAGAAATGAAATTAAGTCATATAAGCAATTACCAGTAAATCTTTATCAAATTCAAACTAAATATAGAGATGAAAGAAGACCAAGATTTGGAATTATGAGATCTAGAGAATTTATAATGAAAGATGCTTATAGTTTTGATAAAGATCAGGCAGGATTAGATTTATCATATGATAAAATGCATGATGCTTATATAAAGATATTTAATAGATGTGGTATAGATGCTAAATGTGTTGCTGCAGATTCAGGGGCGATTGGTGGATCAAATTCAGCTGAATTTATGGTTAAATCAGAAGTTGGAGAAGACGATGTAGTATTTTGTACACAATGTAATTATGCTGCTAATATAGAAAAAGCAGAATCAACTCCAGAAAAAGCAGATATAGAAGAATTATTAGAAATAGAAAAAGTATCTACTCCAGATAGTAGAGGAATAGATGAAGTTTCAGCATTTTTAAATGTATCTCCAAAGAAAACAGCTAAGCTTTTAATGTTTAATGTTGATGGAAAAATAGTAGGTGTTGTTGTTAGAGGAGATAGAGAAGTTAATGAAGTAAAGGTTGCTAATGCAGCAAATGCTTCAAGTGATATAGCTATGGCTTCTCATGAAGAGTATAAAAATGCAACTGGATGTGAAGTTGGATTTGGTGGACCTGTTGGATTAAAAGTAGATTTATTATTAGTTGATGAAGAAGTTAAGTATATGTACAATATAGTTCTTGGTGCAAATGAAACTGGATACCACTTAAAAAATGCTAACTATGGTAGGGATTTTAAAGGTACTGTAGGAGATTTTAGAAATATAGAAAGTGGAGAAAAATGCCCAGAATGTGGTGCAGAGGTTACTATTGCTAGAGGAACTGAAGTTGGTCATATATTTAAATTAGGAACTAAGTATTCAAAGGCTATGAATGCTACATTTATAGATGAAAATGGGAAAAATACTCCTTTTGTTATGGGATGCTATGGAATAGGTGTTACAAGAACAATGGCATCTATAATTGAACAACATCACGACGAAAATGGAATAATATGGCCACTTTCAGTAGCTCCATATCATGTTTCAGTTATTCCAGTAAATATTAAAGATGAAGCTCAAATGGAAGTTGCAAATAAATTATACGAAGAATTAAGAAAAATAGGTGTAGATGCTATATTAGATGATAGAAACGAAAGACCGGGAGTTAAATTTAAGGATTCAGAGCTTATTGGAATTCCAATGAGAGTTACTGTAGGTAAGAAAATAACAGAAGGTGAAGTTGAATTTAAATTAAGAGATGGAGAAATGGAAGTAGTAAAAATTGATGACGTTATTTCTATAGTAAAATCTCAATTTAAAAAGAATAATATAACATTATAATATAGAAAAAATTAAAAAAGGAGGGATTGTTAAATGAAAATTTATAATTCTTTAACTAGAAAAAAAGAAGAGTTTGTTCCACTTCAAGAAGGAAAGGTTAGTATGTATGTTTGTGGACCAACAGTTTATAACTATTTTCATATAGGAAATGGTAGAACATTTATTGTCTTTGACACTATAAGAAGATATATGGAATACAGGGGTTATGAAGTTAACTTTGTTCAAAATTTTACTGATATAGATGACAAAATGATAAAGAGAGCCAATGAAGAAAATACTAATATAAAGGAAATTGGTGATAAATATATTAGCGAATATTACAAAGATGCTGATGGACTTAATATTAAAAGAGCAACAACTAATCCAAGAGCAACAGAATATATTAATGAAATAATAGATTTCGTTTCAGGATTAATAGAAAAAGGGTTTGCATATGAAGTAAATGGAGATGTTTATTTTAGAACTAAAAAGTTTGATGGCTATGGTCAACTTATTGGTCAGAATTTAGATGATTTACAAGCAGGGGCTAGAATAAATGTAGATGAAAGAAAAGAAGATCCAATGGATTTTGCAATTTGGAAGGCACAAAAACCAGGAGAACCTGCTTGGGATTGTCCTTGGGGAAAGGGAAGACCAGGATGGCATATTGAATGTTCTTGCATGGCTAAAAACTTACTTGGAGATACAATAGATATACATGCAGGTGGTATGGATTTAGCATTCCCTCATCATGAAAATGAGATAGCTCAAAGTGAAGCTTTAACTGGGAAAAAATTTGCGAATTATTGGATGCATGCTGCTTTTTTAAATGTCAATAATCAAAAAATGTCTAAGTCTTTAAATAATTTTTTAACTGCAAGAGAAGCATTAAAGGAGTATGATGCTGATGTAATAAGATTTTTAATGTTATCAGGACATTATAGAATTCAATTAAACTTTAGTAAAGATTTATTAGATTCTGCTAAAGCATCTATAGAAAGATTATATAATGCTATAGGTAATTTAGAAAACTTAATATCAGAAGTTAAAGTTGAAAAAATGACAGAAGAAGAAATGAAATATTTAGAGTCTTTAGATGTTTATAGACAAAGATATATTGAAAAGATGGATGATGATTTTAATACAGCAGATGCTATTTCTGTTTTATTTGATTTAATAAGAGATATTAATAGTAATATTGGAGTTAATTCATCTAAGGAGCTATGTAAGAAAGCTTTAGAATTAATTAGAGAATTAGGTTTACCATTAGGTATCTTACAAAAAACAACTAAAGGAGACCTAGAAGCAGAAGTAGAAGCTTTAATAGCTGAAAGACAACAAGCAAGGAAAGATAAAAATTTTGCTTTAGCTGATAAAATAAGAGATGCTTTAAAAGCTAAAGGTATAGAACTTTTAGATACTCCACAAGGTGTTAGATGGAAAAAGATAGACTAATATAAATGACAAGTTATAGACTGCAAATATAAATTAGTTTTATTAAAATTTAAGATAAATAAATTAACTAACTTTAGTTTAATTTATTTATCTTAATCTATTATTTGCTTTTATAAGCTTGTCATTAATCTAATATATGATACTTTAAATATAATATTTATATTAAGGCTACTATATTAATGAATATACTTTTTATATTAATGGTTTATAAATATTAAGGAGATAATATATGTTTAAAGATTTAAGGATAAGAGAATTTACGGAAAAAGAAGCAAGACTTTTAAATCCATTGCAATTAGCGTTAATAGGTGATGGAGTTTATGAGCTTTTTATAAGAAATACTATATTATCAAATAATCTTGAGTTAAGTGCCCATAAAATACATGTTAAGGCTATAGGATATGTAAAAGCTAAAAGTCAATCAATCATAATGCATGAAATTGAAGATAAATTAACAGAAAATGAAAGTTACATATTTAAAAGAGGAAGAAATGCTAAGTCAGCAACTGTTCCTAAAAATGCCGATGTAAGAGATTATAGAATGGCTACAGGATTTGAAGCTCTAATTGGATATTTATATTTAATTGGAGATACTGAAAGATTAAAGTTTATATTTAATACGGCAATATCAATTGATTTAAAGCAAAAATAAAGGAGATTATTTTTATGACAAAAAGAGAAAATCCAAGAAGAAGAGAAAAAGAATTTAATAAATTTCAAGAAAAAAATAATAGAAGTTTTAGAAAAAAAGATGATAATCAAATGTTTAAAAAAGAAGGAAGAACATTATCAGCTAAAGAAACTGATATTGATGCAGTAAGAGAAGATTTAATATTAGGTAGAAATGCTGTTATTGAAGCATTAAAAAGTGATAGAACTATTGAATGCTTATATGTAAGCAAAGGAGATTTAGAAGGATCTATAAAAGTAGCTTTAGGTTTAGCAAAAGATAAAGGAGTAGTTGTAAAGGAAGCAGACAGAAGAAAGCTTGATGTTATGTGTGAAGGTTTAAATCATCAAGGTATAGTTGCTAAGGTTACACCTTTTAAATATTGTGAAGTAAGCGATATATTAGAAGTTGCTGAAAGAAAGAATGAAAGACCATTTATAGTGATATTAGATGAAATAGAAGATCCTCATAATTTAGGTTCTATAATAAGAACTGCTGAGCTTTGTGGAGTTCATGGAATTATTATACCTAAGAGAAGAAATGTAGGAGTAACATCTACTGTGTATAAATGTTCAGCTGGAGCAATAGAACATATGAAAATTGCTAAAGTTACTAATATAAATGCAACAATAGATATATTAAAAGAAAAAGGAATATGGATTTATGGGGCAGATATAGAAGGTAAAGATTTTAGTTATAATACAGATTTCTCTGGTGCGTGTGCTTTAATAATAGGAAGTGAAGGAAAAGGAATATCTAGCTTAACTCTTAAAAAATGCGATTTATTAGTTAAAATTCCTATGATAGGTAAAATTAACTCTTTAAATGCTTCAGTAGCAGGTGGTATAATGATGTATGAGGTATTAAAAGGTAGATTAACTAAATAATTTAATACTAACAGAGGTTAGAAGTGAAATTTATTTTTATAGATGGATATAATGTAATAAATAGTTGGAGTATTTTAAAAAAAGAAAAAGAAACAAGTTTAGATAGCTCAAGACAGAAGCTTATTGATATTTTACATAATTATGGTGCTATTCATCAATGTAAAATAATGCTTGTATTCGATGGATATAGAGTAGCTGGAAATTTAGAAAATAAATATGAACACAATAAAAATCTTACAGTAGTTTTTACTAAAAGTGGAGAAACAGCTGATGCTTATATTGAAAGAGAAATACATAATATAGGAAGACGTTTTGAAGTTTCGGTAGTTACTTCTGATTCCTTAGAGCAACAAACTATATTTCAAAGAGGTGCAACTAGAATTTCAAGTGTAGAATTCTATAATATGGTATTTGATACATCAGAAGATATAAAAAGATCCACAATTAAAGTAGATCAATTACAAAAAAGCACGGTACAAGATAATATTAATGAAGATATATTAAAAAAACTAGAGGCTATGAGACGTGGGTAAATATTAGGGATTAGAAAATGGAGGGGGATTTGTGAATAACAAAGATTATTTAAAAGAAATAGCAATAGAATTTAAAGACAAATTAGAAGAAGATATAGTTATAGAAGCTAAAAATGGAAATGTAAGGGCACAGGAATATGTTATTTCTAAATATGAAGGCTTTGTGAAAGCAAAATCTAAATCATATTTTCTTATAGGAGCTGACAAAGAAGATATTTATCAAGAAGGAATGATAGGTCTTTATAAAGCAATTAGAGATTTTAATTATGAAAAATCAACAACGTTTAGGGCATTTGCAGAGTTATGTATAACAAGACAAATCATAACTGCAATAAAAACTGCAACAAGACAAAAACACATACCATTAAACACTTATATTTCTCTTAATAAACCTGTATCAGAAGATGATTCGGAAAGAACACTTTTGGATATACTGTCTAGTATGAAGATTAGTGATCCTGAAGAGCTTATTATAAGTAAAGAAGAAAAGAAACAAATAGAAGAAGCTATTGCAAGAGTTCTTTCTGATTTAGAGATGGAAGTACTGCAATCTTATTTAGATGGTAAGTCATATCAAGAAATTGCTTGTGATTTAGATAGGCATGCAAAATCCATAGATAATGCACTTCAAAGAGTCAAAAGAAAACTTGAAAAGTGTATTTCTGACACTAAACAATAATAGTAAAATAATATTGACAAAAAAAACAAATGATAGTAAACTTTATAATTGGTATATTAAAGTGAACATCACTTTAATGCTCATGTAGCTCAGTCGGTAGAGTGTCGCCTTGGTAAGGCGGAGGTCGTCGGTTCAATCCCGATCATGAGCTCCATGAAGAGTTTAAATTAGTATGCAAACGCTAGGCAAAGTTTATTTAAAACAAGGAGGAAATTCAAAATGGCAAAGCAAAAGTTCGAAAGAAGTAAACCACACGTAAATATCGGAACAATCGGTCACGTAGACCACGGTAAGACAACATTAACAGCAGCAATCACAACAGTATTAGCAAATAGAGGATTCGCAGAAGCGTTCAACTATGCTGATATAGATAGAGCACCAGAAGAAAAAGAAAGAGGAATCACAATCAACACAGCACACGTTGAATACGAAACAGAAAACAGACACTATGCACACGTTGACTGTCCAGGACACGCTGACTATGTTAAGAACATGATCACAGGGGCAGCACAAATGGATGGAGCAATATTAGTTTGTTCAGCAGCAGATGGTCCAATGCCACAAACAAGAGAACATATATTACTAGCATCAAGAGTTGGAGTTGACTATATCGTAGTATTCTTAAACAAAGCAGATATGGTAGACGATGAAGAATTATTAGAATTAGTTGAAATGGAAGTAAGAGAATTATTATCAGAATACAACTTCCCAGGAGATGATATTCCAGTAATAAAAGGATCAGCATTAAAAGCATTAGAAAACCCAACAGATCCAGAAGCAACAGCTTGCATAATGGAATTAATGGATGCAGTAGATAGCTATATCCCAACTCCAGAAAGAGCAACAGATAAGCCATTCTTAATGCCAATCGAAGACGTATTTACAATCACTGGTAGAGGAACAGTTGCAACAGGAAGAGTTGAAAGAGGTATCCTTCACGTATCAGACGAAGTAGAAATCGTAGGATTAACAGAAGAGAAGAGAAAAGTAGTAGTAACAGGAATAGAAATGTTCAGAAAGTTACTAGACGAAGCGCAAGCTGGAGATAACATAGGAGCGTTATTAAGAGGTGTTCAAAGAACAGAAATCGAAAGAGGTCAAGTTTTAGCAAAAGTAGGATCAGTAAATCCACACAGCAAGTTCGTAGGTCAAGTATACGTACTTAAGAAAGATGAAGGTGGAAGACATACACCATTCTTTGATGGATATAGACCACAATTCTACTTCAGAACAACAGACGTTACAGGATCAATCAAGTTACCAGAAGGAATGGAAATGGTTATGCCTGGAGACCACATCGATATGAATGTTGAGTTAATAACTCAAGTAGCAATGGATGAAGGATTAAGATTCGCTATCAGAGAAGGTGGAAGAACTGTAGGTTCAGGAGTTGTTACTTCTATAATCGAATAGTAGTAGTTTTAATTAACATATATAAGGACTGGGTTAGTTTACCTAGTCCTTTACAAAACTAATATTATTGACATAATATCGGTTTTATGGTAAGGTGTTTAAGTAATTAACGAAATAGATAACACAATATCATATAGACTTATATAATTATTTGGATAAACTGGAGGTGCAGACTGTGAGAGTTAAGGTAACATTAGCATGCACAGAGTGTAAGCAAAGAAATTACAACACAATGAAAAATAAGAAAAACAACCCAGACAGAATGGAAATGAATAAATACTGCAGATTCTGTAAAAAACACACACAACACAAAGAAACTAAATAGTTAACTTTAGGGTGATGACACATACTCACAATAGTTAAGGATGTGAAGTAATGGCTATTAAAGAAAATGTAAATATTAATACTAAGACTTCTGAAAAAAGAGGAATTTCTAAGTTTTTTAGAGAGCTTAAGGCAGAGGTTAAAAGGATAACTTGGCCTTCTAAAGATGACACAAAAAAAGCGTTAATTGCAGTAGGCGTAGTCGTGCTAATATATATTATATTAGTTGGCGGGTTAGATTATATTTTTACAAACCTCTTTAAATTAATCTTCAAACTATAATGAAGGAGGTTTAGATGAGATTTCTCATCTATAGTAAATATGAGTGAAAGAGCTAGATGGTATGTAGTACACACATATTCAGGTTATGAAAACAAGGTTAAAGCTAACCTTGAAAAAACTATAGAAAATAGAAATCTAGAGCATTTACTTCTTGATATTCAAGTTCCTATGGAAGAAGTTGTTGAAGAAAAAGATGGAAAGCAAAAGGTTTCTTTAAAGAAAAAGTTTCCGGGATATGTGTTAGTTAAAATGCTAATGACTGATGAGTCATGGTATGTGGTTAGAAATACAAGGGGTGTAACAGGATTTGTTGGCCCAGGTTCTAAACCAGTACCTCTTACTGAAGAAGAAGTAGAATCAATGGGTGTTGTTGAAATATCAGTTGATATCGACTTAGAGGTAGGAGAGAGTGTAAGAGTTATCTCAGGACCACTAAGAGAATTTGTGGCAATAATTCAAGAGATAAGTGTTGAAAAACACAAAATAAAAGCTTTAATAGATATGTTCGGCAGAGAAACATTAGCTGAACTAGATTTTAACCAAGTTGAGAAATTAGTTTAATATATTATATATAAAACTAATGTTTTTAATTAAGTGGGAGGACAAAAAGTCCGTATTACCACAGTATAGGAGGAATAGTAAATGGCTAAGAAAGTAACAGGAATGATTAAATTACAACTTCCTGCAGGTAAGGCAACACCAGCACCACCAGTAGGTCCAGCATTAGGACAACATGGTGTTAATATTATGGGATTCTGTAAGGAGTTTAACGCAAAGACTGCTAATCAAGCTGGATTAATAATACCAGTTGTTATAACAGTATATCAAGATAGATCTTTTAGTTTTATCTTAAAGACTCCTCCAGCTGCAGTTTTAATTAAGAAAGAATTAGGATTAGAAAGCGGATCAGGAGTTCCAAACAGAACAAAAGTTGGAACATTAACTAAGGATCAAGTAAGAAAGATCGCTGAATTAAAAATGCCAGACTTAAACGCTGCAACAATCGAAACTGCTATGAGCATGATCGAAGGTACTGCAAGAAGTATGGGTGTTACAATAGCAGAGTAATTCTGAGTTTTTAAAATGTGGGAGGTAAAAACCGCTAAAACCACGAAGGAGGCATAATAATGGGAAAGAAATATGTTGAAAGTTCAAAATTAGTAGATAAGAACGTTTTATATACACCAGCTGAAGCATTAGACTTAGCTGTAAAAACTGCAAAAGCTAAATTCGATGAAACAATCGAATTACACGTAAAATTAGGGGTAGACCCAAGACACGCTGACCAACAAGTTAGAGGAGCTGTTGTTCTTCCAAACGGAACTGGTAAAACTGTTAAAGTTTTAGTATTTGCTAAAGGTGCTAAAGCAACAGAAGCTCAAGAAGCTGGAGCAGATTTCGTTGGAGCTGAAGAATTAGTTCAAAAAATCCAAGGTGAAAACTGGTTCGATTATGATGTAGTAGTAGCTACTCCAGACATGATGGGGGTTGTTGGTAGATTAGGTAGAGTTTTAGGACCTAAGGGATTAATGCCAAACCCAAAATCAGGAACAGTTACATTTGATGTTGCTAAAGCTATAGCTGATATCAAAGCTGGTAAGGTTGAATATAGAGTTGATAAGACTGCTATCGTTCACTGCCCAATCGGAAAGGCTTCATTTGGAGTTGAAAAATTACAACAAAACTTCCATGCTTTAATGGAAGCTTTAGTAAAGGCTAAACCAGCTGCTGCTAAGGGACAATACGTTAAATCAGTATCAGTTTCAAGCACAATGGGACCAGGAGCTAAAGTTAACCCAACAAAAGTTTTAGATTAATATTGACATAGTGAAATTTACATAGTATAATAAATTTCGTTGTGAAAAAGAAAATACTGTTTCCGTAGACAGTAGGTGCCGTAAGGTTTAAAGTGATCGCCTGCCTAGGATAACTAGATAAGTGATTGTTTATTTGGTCTTCCTATGTCTATGGGAAGACCTTTCTTAATATATATTACAGTTAATAAACTGTGAGGAGGTGGACACACAGTGATAAAGAAGAACAGACAAATTAAAGAAGCTAAAGTAGCTGAAATTAAAGAAAAGTTAGAAAAAGCTCAAGGTGTTGCATTAGCTAGCTACCAAGGCTTAACAGTTGAAGAAGATACAATGTTAAGAAAGAGCTTAAGAGAAGCTGGTGTTGAATATAAAGTTTATAAGAACACATTAGTAACATTAGCTGCTAACGAATTAGGTTTAGGTGATTTAGTTCAATATTTAGAAGGACCAGTTTCTATAGCATTTGGATATGAAGATGCTACTGCTCCAGCTAGAGTATTAAATAACTTTGCTAAGGACCACAAGAAGTTAGAATTAAAAGCAGGTATTGTTGACGGTATTGTTTATGACAAGGCTGGAGTTGAAAAACTTGCAACAATCCCATCAAAAGAAGTTCTTATTGCAAAACTTCTTGGAAGCTTCAAGGCTCCATTATCAAACCTTGCATACTTATTAAATGCAATTAAAGAAAAAAAAGAATCAGAGTCAGCTGAATAATAAACTGATAAAATTTTTGGAGGTGCAATTAAAATGACAAGAGAAGAAATCATTCAAGCTATAAAAGAAATGACTGTTTTAGAATTAAACGAATTAGTAACTGCTTGCGAAGAGGAGTTTGGTGTTAGCGCTGCTGCTCCAGTTGCTGTTGCTGGTGGAGCTGTTGCAGGTGCTGCAGCTGAAGAAAAGACTGAGTTTGACGTAGTATTATCAAATGCTGGTGCAAACAAGATCAAAGTAATCAAAGTTGTTAGAGAAATAACTGGATTAGGATTAAAGGAAGCTAAAGAAATAGTTGACGGAGCTCCTAAGACATTAAAAGAAGCTGTTTCTAAAGAAGAAGCTGAAGACATGAAAGCTAAATTAGCTGAAGTTGGAGCTGAAGTAGAAGTTAAGTAATTTCTTAACTTAATATAAAAAGGTGCTTTATAGCACCTTTTTTATTGCCTAAATTATTTTATTAAAATTATTTTTAAATAAAATAACTTTAATAAAATGTAGTTAAAAGTCAAATATATAAAAGTATTGACAAAGAAAATTTGATATGGTACTATCATAAAATGTACTATTCATTATGGATAATTATATATTCTTGCGAAAATGAGTATAATCATTAAAAATATGGTTATACTATAACGTGATGCTCTCCGAAAGCATAGGTCCTTAGGGAAATTATGCTTTTGGTTATTTTACTTTAAACAAGGGGTGAAAATTCATGGTACATCCTGTCCAAGTCGGAAAAAGAACTAGAATGAGCTTTGCTAAGGTTAAAGATGTAACCGAAATGCCAAACTTAATCGAGGTACAATTAGATTCTTACGAGTGGTTTTTAAGAGAAGGATTGTTGGAAGTTTTTGATGATGTAAATCCTATTTCAAACTTTACTGGTAATCTTGTACTTGAGTTTGTAAACTATAAACTTGATATGAATAATATTAAGTATTCAGTGGAAGAGTGTAAAGAAAGAGATTGCACTTATGCGGCTCCACTAAAGGTGTCAGTAAGACTGACAAATAATGAAACTGGAGAAATAAAAGAGCAAGAAGTGTTTATGGGAGATTTCCCATTAATGACTGAGCAAGGAACTTTTATTATTAATGGTGCTGAAAGAGTTATAGTAAGCCAATTAGTAAGATCTCCTGGTGTTTATTATAGTAATACCGTTGATAAGAGTGGTAAAAAACTATTTTCATCAACTGTTATTCCTAACAGAGGTGCATGGTTAGAATATGAAACAGATTCTAATGATGTTATTTATGTTAGAATTGATAAAACTAGAAAATTACCTATCACAATTTTAGCTAGAGCTATGGGATATGGAAGTGACCAAGAGCTTTTAGACTATTTTGGTGAAGAAGAAAGATTTAAAGCAACAATAGAAAAAGATAATACTAAGACTAAGGAAGAAGCTTTACTTGAAATTTACAAGAGATTAAGACCAGGTGAGCCACCAACAGTAGATAGTGCTGTGTCTTTAATTGATTCTTTATTCTTTGATGCAAAAAGATATGATTTATCAAGAGTTGGTAGATATAAATTTAATAAAAAATTAGCTATTAATCTAAGATTAATAAACCAAATAGCGGCTACAGATATTATAAATCCTTCAACTGGAGAAATTATGGTTGAGCAAGGTGAAAAAATAAGTAGAGCTATGGCTGCTGACATCCAAAATGCAGGTATAAACTCAGTTGATATTTTAGTAGAAGATAAAGTATTAAGAGTAATAGGAAATCATTTTGTTGACTTAGAAAAGGTTGTACCTTTTGATGTTAGTGATTTAAACATAAGAGAGGCTGTTCATTATCCTACTTTAATGGAAATTTTAGATAACTATGATGATGAACAATCTATAAAAGAAGAAATTAAAAAGAACATAACTAGATTAATACCTAAGCATATTGTAAGAGATGATATATTTGCTACTATAAGTTATGAATTAGGATTAGCTTATGGAGTTGGATATACTGATGATATAGACCATTTAGGTAATAGAAGATTGAGATCTGTAGGTGAATTGCTACAAAACCAATTTAGAATTGGTTTATCAAGAATGGAGAGAGTAGTTAAAGAAAGAATGACTATTCAAGATCAGGAAGCAATTACTCCACAAATGTTAATAAACATTAGACCGGTAGCTGCGGCTATAAAGGAATTCTTTGGTAGTTCACAATTATCACAATTCATGGATCAAACAAATCCACTTTCAGAATTAACTCATAAGAGAAGATTATCTGCATTAGGACCAGGAGGACTTTCAAGAGAAAGAGCTGGATTCGAAGTAAGAGACGTTCACCATTCACATTACGGTAGAATGTGTCCTATAGAAACTCCAGAAGGACCTAATATAGGATTAATCAACTCATTAGCAACATATGCGAAAGTTAATGAATATGGGTTTATTGAAACTCCATATAGAATCGTTGATAAAGAAACTGGTAAGGTTACAGATGAAATAAGATATTTCACTGCTGATGAAGAAGATTTATATTTAATCGCACAAGCAAAAGAACCAATTGGTGAAGACGGAAGATTTGTTGATAGTAGAGTTACTGTTAGACATAAGCATGACATATTACAAGTTAATGCTAAAGATGTAGATTTAATAGACGTTTCACCAAGACAAATAGTTTCAGTTGCAACAGCAATGATACCTTTCCTTGAAAATGATGATGCATCTAGAGCACTTATGGGAGCAAACATGCAACGTCAAGCAGTTCCACTATTAAAGCCACAAGCACCTATAGTTGGTACAGGAATAGAATATAGAGCAGCTGCTGATTCAGGAGTTTTACCAAAGGCTAAAAACTCAGGTACAGTTATATATGTAAGTTCTTCAGAAATTAGAATTAAGAGAGATATTGATGGTGGAACGGATATATATAAACTACTTAAATTCAAAAGAAGTAACCCGGGTACTTGTATAAATCAAAGACCTTTAGTAGATAAAGGTGAAATTGTATTTAAGAATCAAGTTTTAGCTGATGGACCAGCAACTGACTTAGGAGAAATCGCATTAGGAAAGAATATAAGAATGGGATTCATTACTTGGGAAGGTTATAACTACGAGGATGCTATGCTTATCTCTGAAGAATTAGTAAGAGAAGACGTATTTACTTCTATTCATATTGAAGAGTATGAATGTGAAGCTAGAGATACAAAGCTAGGACCAGAAGAAATAACAAGAGATATTCCAAATGTAAGTGAAGACGCTCTTAAAGATATAGATGAAAGAGGAATAATCAGAATCGGTGCTGAAGTTAGATCAGGAGATGTTCTTGTTGGTAAAGTAACTCCTAAAGGAGAAACTGAATTAACTGCCGAAGAAAGATTATTAAGAGCTATATTCGGTGAAAAAGCAAGAGAAGTTAGAGATACTTCATTAAGAGTACCTCATGGAGAAGCAGGTATCATCGTTGATGTAAAAGTATTTACAAGAGAGAATGGTGATGATTTAAATCCAGGAGTTAATGAGCTTGTAAGATGTTATATAGCTCAAAAAAGAAAAATTTCTGTTGGAGATAAGATGGCAGGACGTCATGGTAACAAAGGGGTTATTTCTAGAGTTTTACCAGAAGAAGATATGCCATTCTTACCAGATGGTAGACCATTACAAATTTGTTTAAATCCACTAGGGGTTCCATCTCGTATGAATATTGGTCAGGTATTAGAAGTTCACTTAGGTTGGGCTGCAAGTGCATTAGGATGGCACATTGCTACACCTGTATTTGATGGCGCCACAGAAAAGAATATTGAAGATTGCTTGGAAAAAGCTGGATATAATGCGAATGGAAAGACTGTATTATACGATGGAAGAACTGGAGAACCATTTGATAATGAAGTTACAGTTGGTATAATGTACATCTTAAAACTTGCTCATTTAGTTGATGACAAAATTCATGCTAGATCAACAGGTCCATACTCACTAGTTACTCAACAACCACTTGGAGGTAAAGCTCAATTTGGTGGTCAAAGATTTGGAGAAATGGAAGTTTGGGCATTAGAAGCTTATGGTGCTGCACATACTCTACAAGAAATATTAACAGTTAAGTCAGATGATGTTGTAGGTAGAGTTAAAACATATGAAGCAATTGTTAAGGGTGAAAACATCCCTGAACCAGGAGTTCCTGAATCGTTTAAGGTTCTTATAAAAGAACTTCAAGCTTTATGTTTAGATGTTAAAGTATTAAATGAAGATAACGAAGAAGTTAAATTAAAAGAATTCTCAGATGATGATTCTGAAGAATTAGAAGTAAATATCGAAGGAACTGAAGAGGTTGTTCCAGAACAATTTGCAAGTGACGATAGTTACACAACTAATGATGAGGAAATTGATGAAGATATAGATTATGAATCATTTACTTTAGAAGGTTTCCATGAAGAAGAATTAGAATTAGATGATTTCGTTAATGACGAACACTAAAATTGAAGGGAGGATATACCCTTGTTTGAATTGAACAATTTTGATGCTATACAAATTGGTTTAGCTTCTCCAAGCCAAATTAGAGAATGGTCTAGAGGTGAAGTTAAAAAACCTGAAACAATTAATTATAGAACTTTAAAACCAGAAAGAGATGGTCTATTCTGTGAAAGAATATTTGGACCTATGAAAGACTGGGAATGTCATTGTGGTAAATACAAGAGAGTTAGATACAAAGGTATTGTTTGTGACAGATGTGGAGTTGAAGTTACAAAAGCTAAAGTAAGAAGAGAGAGAATGGGGCACATTGAACTGGCTGCCCCAGTATCTCACATTTGGTACTTTAAAGGAATTCCATCAAGAATGGGATTACTTTTAGATATGTCACCAAGAGCTTTAGAAAAAGTTCTTTATTTTGCTTCATATGTTGTTATAGATCCTAAGGAAACATCACTATTAAAGAAGCAGCTTTTAAGTGAAAAAGAATATAGAGAAGCCGTAGATAAATTTGGAGAAGAAAGCTTTATAGCAGGAATGGGTGCAGAAGCTGTTCAAGAAATTTTAGGTGAAATTGACTTAGAAGCAACTTCAAGAGATTTAAAAGAAGAATTAAAGACTAGTAGTGGTCAAAAGAAAGTCAGAATAATAAGAAGACTAGAAGTAGTTGAATCTTTTAGAAAATCAGGAAATGATCCAAGATGGATGGTTATAAATGTAATTCCTGTAATTCCACCAGACTTAAGACCTATGGTTCAATTAGATGGTGGAAGATTTGCAACTTCTGACTTAAATGATTTATATAGAAGAGTTATCAATAGAAATAATAGATTAAAGAAGCTTTTAGATTTAGGAGCTCCTGACATAATAGTTAGAAATGAAAAAAGAATGCTTCAAGAAGCAGTTGATGCTCTTATAGATAATGGTAGAAGAGGAAGACCAGTTACAGGACCAGGAAATAGACCTTTAAAATCATTATCAGATATGTTAAAAGGTAAACAAGGTAGATTTAGACAAAACTTACTTGGTAAGAGAGTTGACTACTCTGGTAGATCTGTTATCGTTGTTGGACCAGAGTTAAAGATGTACCAATGTGGTTTACCTAAAGAAATGGCTTTAGAATTATTTAAGCCTTTCGTAATGAAAAAATTAGTTGAAGATGGTGTTGCACATAATATAAAGAGTGCTAAGAGAATGGTTGAAAGAGTAAATGATCAAGTATGGGATATACTTGAAGAAGTTATTACTGACCATCCAGTTTTACTTAACAGAGCACCTACTCTACATAGACTAGGTATTCAAGCATTCCAACCAGTATTAGTTGAAGGTAGAGCAATAAAACTTCATCCATTAGTATGTACTGCCTATAATGCCGACTTCGATGGAGACCAAATGGCGGTTCACGTACCATTATCAGTTGAAGCTCAAGCAGAAGCAAGATTCTTAATGCTTGCAGCAGGTAATATAATGAAACCATCTGATGGTAAACCAGTTTGTGTTCCTACACAGGATATGGTTTTAGGTTCATATTACTTAACAATGGATAAAGAGGGTGCTAAGGGTGAAGGAATGTACTTTGCATCTGTTGATGAAGCTATAATGGCTTATAATGTTGGTGAAATAGCAGTTCATGCTTCTATCAATGTTAGAATGTTTAAAGAAGTTGACGGAGTTGTAAGACATGGTATAATCAAAACTACAGTAGGTAAGATTATATTTAATGAATCAATTCCTCAAGATTTAGGATATGTAGATAGAACAAATCCAGAAAAAGAATTTGATCTTGAAGTTGATTTCTTAATTACTAAGAAAACTTTAGGTAAATTAATAGATAAATGTTATATAAAACATGGACCTACTAATACATCAATAATGCTAGATAAAATCAAAGCATTAGGTTATCATTATTCATCAATTGGTGCGGTAACAGTTGCTGCATCAGATATGATAGTACCTGAAGCTAAGTATGATTTACTTAGAGAAGCTGAAGAAACAGTTGAAAAGGTAGAAAAGATGTATAAAAGAGGATTCATATCTGAAGATGAAAGATATGAAAAAGTTATTGAAAAATGGAGTAAGACAACAGAAGATGTTGCTAATGCGTTAATGGATAGCTTGGATAAATTTAATCCAATATTCATGATGGCTGATTCAGGAGCCAGAGGATCTAAGGCTCAAATTAAGCAATTAGCTGGTATGAGGGGACTTATGGCCGCTCCATCAGGTAAGATTATCGAATTACCAATCAAGGCTTCATTTAGAGAAGGTCTTGACGTATTAGAATACTTTATTTCAACGCATGGTGCTAGAAAGGGTAATGCCGATACAGCACTTAAAACTGCCGATTCAGGTTACTTAACAAGAAGACTTGTTGACGTATCACAAGATGTTATCGTAAGGGAAGAAGATTGTGGTACTGATAGAGGATTAATAGTTGCTGAAATTAAAGAAGGTAACGAAGTAATTGAAGGATTAGCAGAAAGACTATATGGTAGATATACAGCAGAAGATGTTATACATCCTGAAACTGGTGAAATACTATTAGGTAAAGATGAATATATAGAATCTCATATGGCTGATAGAATTACAGCTGCAGGTGTTAAAAAGGTTAAGATAAGATCTGTATTTACATGTAACTGTAAAGTAGGTGTTTGTGCTAAATGTTATGGTATGAACATGGCTACAGCTCAAAAGATTAATATAGGTGAAGCTGTTGGTATAATAGCGGCACAATCAATCGGAGAACCAGGTACTCAGCTTACAATGAGAACATTCCACACTGGTGGTGTTGCTACTGGTGCAGATATAACTCAAGGTCTTCCAAGAGTTGAAGAATTATTTGAAGCTAGAAAACCAAAAGGTCTTGCTATAGTTTCTGAAATTGCAGGTACTGTAAGAGTTGAAGAAACTAAAAAGAAAAAGACTGTATATGTAATGGCTGCTGATGGGGAAGAGCGTAGCTATGATATTCCGTTTGGTTCAAGATTAAGAGTATCTGATAATGACGTTATTGAAGCTGGAGATGAAATTACAGAAGGTTCAGTTAACCCTCATGATATTATGAATATCAAAGGTGTTGAAGGTGCTAGAAGATATCTACTTTCTGAAGTTCAAAAAGTTTATAGACTTCAAGGTGTTGATATTAATGATAAGCACTTAGAAGTAGTTGTTAGACAAATGACTAGAAAAGTAAAAGTTTCTGATTCAGGAGATACTGAATTATTACCAGGTACAATGATAGATATGTTTGACTTTGAAGAAGAAAATGCAAGAGTAAGAGAGTTCGGAGGAGAAGAAGCTAAGGGTGAAATGGCGTTATTAGGTATTACTAAAGCCGCTTTAGCAACTGATAGTTTCTTATCAGCAGCTTCATTCCAAGAAACCACAAGAGTTCTTACAGAAGCAGCTATTAAAGGAAAAATAGATCCATTAATTGGATTGAAAGAAAATGTTATTATTGGTAAGTTAATTCCAGCTGGAACAGGTATGATGAGATATAGATCTGTAAAGCTTGATGTACCAGGGGAAGAGACAGAAGAAGATAATATTGAGATTATAGAATAATACAGTGCAATTTTATTGACATGTGTATGCTTAAATGATAAAATACCAATTGTGTGATTTTGAAAGCTACACTACAGTATAATTGTCTACATGATTTATGGAGGCATTCTGTATAGCATGCCTCTATGATCTTTAATTGAGGAGGGGGATTTCATGTTAGACAGAATTGTAGTAAAAAAAGTAATTGGAATAAAACAATGTACTAAATTACTTAAAAGTGATGAAGGAAAAGTTTTATATGTAGCTAAAGATGCAAATGCTAAGTTGATTTCTCCAATAATTCAACTAGCAAAAGAGAAAAACATTAACATTGTAGAAATATCTACAATGAAAGAACTTGGGGAGATAAGTGGTATTGATGTTAAATCATCAACAGCATTGACCCTAGAATAATAAATTAGTGTTTATCTTATTTTATATAGATAAATAAATTTCAGGAGGTGAAGAAATGCCAACTATAAGCCAATTAGTAAGAAAAGGTAGAAAGACTGTTGTTAATAAATCAACAGCACCAGCACTAAATGAGTGTCCACAAAGAAGAGGAGTTTGTACAGTTGTTAAAACTACTACTCCAAAGAAGCCTAACTCAGCGTTAAGAAAAATTGCCAGAGTAAGACTTACAAATGGATTCGAAGTTACTGCTTACATCGGTGGTGTAGGTCACAACTTACAAGAGCACAGCGTTGTTCTTATAAGAGGTGGTAGAGTTAAGGACCTTCCTGGTGTTAGATACCATATCGTAAGAGGAGCACTAGACTGTGCTGGAGTAGCTAACAGAATGCAAGGAAGATCAAAATACGGTGCTAAGAGACCAAAGCAAAAATAGTTTTCTAAACTAAGACAGTGCTTATCTTCGGCATTTACATAGACTAGAAATTTTACATAAGTTTATATAGATGTAAGAAGCGAAGCACTTTACGGTAAGTAAACTTACCGAGTACCTATGAATTAAATTAAAAATTGTTAAGGAGGGAAGAAAAGTGCCAAGAAAAGGATTTATCGCAAAAAGAGATGTATTACCAGATCCAATGTACAACTCAAAGGTTGTTACTAAGTTAATAAACAACGTAATGGAAGATGGTAAAAAAGGAGTAGCACAAAAGATTTGCTACGAAGCGTTTGAAATTATGGCGCAAAAAACAGGCAAAGATGCTTTAGAAGTATTCGAAGAAGCTATGAACAATGTTATGCCTTTATTAGAAGTTAAAGCTAGAAGAATAGGTGGTGCTAACTACCAAGTTCCAATCGAAGTTAGACCTGAGAGAAGACAAACTTTAGGTATCAGATGGATTTTAGCTGCTGCTAGAAAAAGAGGCGAAAAAGTTATGGCTCAAAGATTAGCTGGAGAATTATTAGATGCAGCTAATAATACTGGAGCTGCTGTTAAGAAGAGAGAAGATACTCACAAGATGGCAGAAGCAAACAAAGCATTCGCTCACTACAGATACTAATACTACAAAAACTGTTTTGGCTTATGTCAGAACAGTTTTGTCGAATATAAAATTACTCATTGAGAGGAGGACATAAAATGGCTAGAAAATACCCATTAGATAAATTCCGTAACTTTGGAATAATGGCTCATATAGATGCTGGTAAAACTACAACTACTGAGCGTATATTATTCTATACTGGAAAAACTCACAAAATTGGTGAAACACATGAAGGTGCTTCACAAATGGACTGGATGGTTCAAGAACAAGAAAGAGGTATAACAATTACTTCTGCAGCAACAACTTGCTTCTGGGAAGGTCATGAATTAAACATAATTGATACTCCAGGACACGTAGATTTTACAGTTGAAGTTGAAAGATCATTAAGAGTTCTTGATGGAGCTGTTACAGTTCTTGACGCTAAGAGTGGGGTTGAACCACAAACTGAAACTGTTTGGAGACAGGCAGATAAATATGGCGTACCAAGAATGATATATGTAAATAAAATGGATGCTACAGGTGCTGACTTCTTCAGATGTATAAACACTGTAAGAGATAGATTAAAAGCAAATGCAGTTCCAATACAAATTCCAATAGGTGCAGAATCAGAATTCAAAGGTATGGTTGATTTAATATCTAATCATGCTATAGTTACTTATGATGATTTAGGTAAGGATGTAAGAATTGAAGAAATTCCTGCTGATTTAGCTGATCAAGCAGAAGAATACAGAATGGCTATGATAGAAGCTATTGCTGAAACTGATGAAACATTAATGGAAAAATATCTTGAAGGTGAAGAAATCACAGAAGAAGAAATACATGCAGCTTTAAGAAAAGCTACTATAGCTAATGAAATAGTTCCATGTATATGTGGATCTTCATACAAGAATAAAGGTGTTCAAGAAATGATTAACGGTGTTGTGGCTTATTTACCATCACCATTAGACATTCCTGCAATCCAAGGTCAAACTTTAGAAGGTGAAGAAGATTCAAGAGCAGCTTCAGATGCTGAGCCAATGTCAGCTTTAGCGTTCAAGATCGCTACTGACCCATTCGTTGGAAAACTTGCATTTACAAGAATATATTCTGGTGTTATGAATAGCGGTTCATATGTTCTTAACTCTACAAAGGGTAAGAAGGAAAGAATAGGAAGACTTGTTAAGATGCATGCTAATACAAGAGAAGAAGTTGAATCTTTAGAAGCAGGTGAATTAGGAGCAGTTATCGGATTAAAGAACACTACAACAGGTGATACTTTATGTGATGAAAGCGCACCAATTATACTTGAATCAATGGAATTCCCGGAACCAGTTATATCTGTAGCTATCGAGCCAAAGACAAAAGCTGGTCAAGAAAAGATGGGATTAGCTTTAGCTAAATTAGCTGAAGAAGATCCAACTTTCAAAACTTGGACTGATCAAGAAACAGGTCAAACAATCATCGCTGGTATGGGTGAATTACACTTAGATATCATTGTTGATAGATTACAAAGAGAATTCAAAGTTGAATGTAACGTTGGAGCTCCTCAAGTTGCTTATAAAGAAACTATCAGATCTGCTGTTAAAGCAGAAGCTAAGTATGCTAAGCAATCAGGTGGTAAGGGTCAATACGGTCATGCTGTAATTGAAATGGAACCAACTGAAGGAGAATACAGCTTTGAAAATGCTATCGTTGGAGGAGCTGTTCCAAAAGAATACATTCCTGCAATCGATGCTGGTATTCAAGAAGCTGCTAAGAACGGTATTATAGCTGGATATGAAGTTATTAACTTCAAAGTTAAGTTAGTACACGGTTCTTACCACGAAGTCGATTCATCAGAAATGGCATTTAAAATTGCTGGTTCTATGGCATTTAAGAATGCTATGCAAAAAGCAAGCCCAGTATTACTTGAACCAATGATGAAGGTTGAAGTAACTGTACCAGAAGAGTACATGGGAGATGTTATTGGTGATATCAACTCAAGAAGAGGTAGAATGGAAGGAATGGAAGCAGTTAACGGAGCTCAAGTTATAAGAGCGTACGTACCACTAGCTGAAATGTTTGGATATGCTACAGCTTTAAGATCTAGATCTCAAGGTAGAGGTAACTACTCAATGGTATTTGATCATTATGAAGAAGTACCAAAGAGCATTCAAGAAGAAGTTGCTGGAAAAAGAGCTAAATAATTTATAATTTTGTAATAATTTTTTGTAATGTTATCCATAATATAATTATGGTAACATTACAGAAATTAATATATATTAATTTAAAAATAATTTTAATTTATAATAAAAAACAAATTAAGAGTTTTTAAAAGTTTAAAACTAAAATAAATTTGTTTCCATAAAGGAGGAAATTCAAAATGGCAAAGCAAAAGTTCGAAAGAAGTAAACCACACGTAAATATCGGAACAATCGGTCACGTAGACCACGGTAAGACAACATTAACAGCAGCAATCACAACAGTATTAGCAAATAGAGGATTCGCAGAAGCGTTCAACTATGCTGATATAGATAGAGCACCAGAAGAAAAAGAAAGAGGAATCACAATCAACACAGCACACGTTGAATACGAAACAGAAAACAGACACTATGCACACGTTGACTGTCCAGGACACGCTGACTATGTTAAGAACATGATCACAGGGGCAGCACAAATGGATGGAGCAATATTAGTTTGTTCAGCAGCAGATGGTCCAATGCCACAAACAAGAGAACATATATTACTAGCATCAAGAGTTGGAGTTGACTATATCGTAGTATTCTTAAACAAAGCAGATATGGTAGACGATGAAGAATTATTAGAATTAGTTGAAATGGAAGTAAGAGAATTATTATCAGAATACAACTTCCCAGGAGATGATATTCCAGTAATAAAAGGATCAGCATTAAAAGCATTAGAAAACCCAACAGATCCAGAAGCAACAGCTTGCATAATGGAATTAATGGATGCAGTAGATAGCTATATCCCAACTCCAGAAAGAGCAACAGATAAGCCATTCTTAATGCCAATCGAAGACGTATTTACAATCACTGGTAGAGGAACAGTTGCAACAGGAAGAGTTGAAAGAGGTATCCTTCACGTATCAGACGAAGTAGAAATCGTAGGATTAACAGAAGAGAAGAGAAAAGTAGTAGTAACAGGAATAGAAATGTTCAGAAAGTTACTAGACGAAGCGCAAGCTGGAGATAACATAGGAGCGTTATTAAGAGGTGTTCAAAGAACAGAAATCGAAAGAGGTCAAGTTTTAGCAAAAGTAGGATCAGTAAATCCACACAGCAAGTTCGTAGGTCAAGTATACGTACTTAAGAAAGATGAAGGTGGAAGACATACACCATTCTTTGATGGATATAGACCACAATTCTACTTCAGAACAACAGACGTTACAGGATCAATCAAGTTACCAGAAGGAATGGAAATGGTTATGCCTGGAGACCACATCGATATGAATGTTGAGTTAATAACTCAAGTAGCAATGGATGAAGGATTAAGATTCGCTATCAGAGAAGGTGGAAGAACTGTAGGTTCAGGAGTTGTTACTTCTATAATCGAATAGTTTAAAACTTTTTATATAAATTTAAATTAATTAAAAATTGTGATCACGAAAGAAAGAGTAAGGGGACGCCCTTACTCTTTCTTTTTTATCTATTTTTATTAGATATTAAAATATAAAGTAGGTTACTTTAAATATATAAGTAATATAAACAATATTCTTAGAATATATTTTAATTTTTAATTATTAATATAGATAAAATAACAAATGACTTTTTATAAAGAGTTTGTAAAAAATTAATAAAAATTAAAGTTATAATAAATAGAAGTTTTTATTTATATATATAAATTTAGCATTAACTTGTTTCTCTAATGAAAATTAATTATTAAGTAAAACAAAAACAATCATTTAACTTTTTAAAAATATGACAATACTATTAATATTTAATTAGTTTTATAATTACTTTAAGTAAAAATATAAATAAATGATTAAAATTTATATAAAAGTGTTTATTTTAGAATAAACTGTATATCTATATATAATATAAGGTAAGAGAAACTAAAATTTCATTAAATATACTATTGAAAAAAACTTAAATTCGATATAAAATTAAAACAGTTGAACGACAAAATTATTTCTAAAAACTTAAAAAATTTTTTTTAAAAATTGTTAAAAAAAGATAAAAAAAAAGTCTTGATAAAGATTTATAAAGATAGTATAATGAAGAAGTTGTGTAGCATAACGTGATGAATCAAGAGGTTGCCGGACTTCCGGGTTATTCTTGAGGAGCAAGTCAGGATCTAGAATCCGACGGCAGGAATAGTAATTCATGTTCTTGGAAAGGAAACACCAGGAACAGTTTACATAACTATTGCTGTTGTGCGTTAGAAGTAAAGCGTACATGAAAAGGAGGGAAACCAGAATGTCAAAACAAAAAATAAGAATCAGATTAAAGGCTTTTGATCACACTATATTAGATCAATCTGCTGAAAAAATCGTTGAAACAGCTAAATCAACAGGAGCTAAGGTTGCAGGTCCAGTACCACTACCTACTGAAAAAGATGTTGTTACTATATTAAGAGCTGTTCATAAATATAAAGATTCAAGAGAACAATTCGAAATCAGAACACACAAGAGATTAATCGATATCGTTAATCCATCACCAAAAACTGTTGATGCATTAATGAGATTAAACTTACCAGCAGGTGTAGATATCGAAATAAAGCTATAATAGCTTAACTATTAAATAAACAGTTTGAACGGTTATGATTGCATGAAGCAATCCGCTAATACGTTTAGGAGGTGTAAATACATGAAAAAAGCTATAATCGGTAAGAAAATAGGGATGACTCAAATTTTCGATGAAAATGGAAAAGTAGTTCCTGTAACTGTAGTAGAAGCTGGACCATGTGTTGTTGTTCAAAAGAAGACTATCGAAAAGGATGGTTATGAAGCAATACAAGTTGGTTTCGGTGAAATAAGAGAAAAATTAGTTAATAAGCCAAGAAAAGGACACTTTGCTAAGGCTGGAGTATCTTTAAGAAGAACATTAAAAGAGTTCAGATTAGAAGATTGCAGCGCTTATGAAGTAGGTCAAGAAATCAAAGCTGATTTATTTGTAGCTGGAGATAAAATTGACGTTTCAGGAGTTTCTAAAGGTAAGGGATTCCAAGGGGTTATTAAGAGATGGAATGCAAACAGAGGACCAATGTCACACGGTTCTAAGTTCCACAGAGCAGTAGGTTCAATGGGGGCTTCTTCTGATCCATCAAGAACATTTAAGAATAAGAACATGCCAGGACACATGGGTGCTGTTAATACTACAGTATTAAACTTAGAAGTTGTTAAAGTAATAGCTGAAAAGAACTTAATATTAGTTAAGGGTGGTATCCCAGGTGCTAACAAGAGCACAGTTGTAATAAGAAATGCTGTTAAAGCTTAATTTCTTTAGAAAGGAGGAGACAGAATGCCTACAGTAGGATTATTTAACAAAGAAGGAAATAGAATTGAAGATATCCAATTAAATGATAAAGTATTCGCTGTTGAAGTGAATGCAGATGCTATGCACCAAGTAGTTGTTGCATTATTAGCTAACAAGAGACAAGGAACTCAATCAGCTAAAACTAGAGCTGAGGTTAGAGGAGGCGGAATTAAGCCTTGGAGACAAAAGGGAACTGGTAGAGCTAGACAAGGATCAATCAGAGCACCACAATGGATCAAGGGTGGAGTTGTATTCGCACCAAAGCCAAGAGATTACAGAATGTCAATACCAAAATCAATGAGAAGAGTTGCTATGTTATCAGCATTAACTAGCAAAGTTCAAAATGATGAAATGGTAGTATTAGATAGCTTAACATTAGAAGCTCCTAAGACTAAGGAAATTGTTAAAATGTTAAATGCTTTCGATGCTAAGAAGACATTAATTGTTACTGCTGAAGCAAACGAAACAGTTTACAAATCAGCTAGAAATATAGAAGGAGTAGCAGTACTTCCAGTTAACAACATCAATGTTTATGATTTATTAAAATATCCAAAAGTAATCATGACTAAGGATGCTGTATCAAAAATTGAGGAGGTGTACGCATAATGAAGTTAACAAGCCACGATATAATCAGAAAACCAGTTATAACTGAAAAGTCAATGGCTGCAATGGCAGAAAAGAAGTACACTTTCATAGTTCATATGAGCGCTAACAAAGTTCAAATAAAGAAAGCGGTTGAAGAAGTTTTCGGCGTTAAAGTTGAAAAAGTTCAAACAATAAGAACTATGGGAAAAACTAAGAGAATGGGCGTACATGTTGGTAAGAGAGCTGATCAAAAGAAAGCTATAATAACATTAGCTCAAGATAGCAAAGGTATTGAATTCTTCGAAGGAATGCAATAATATCAAAGCGGAATATTGGTAAAAATACCAGATAAGCTTAAAGAAGGAGGGAATTAGCATGGCAGTTAAAAAGTTTAGACCTACTACACCATCAAGAAGAGAAATGACAATGGCTAGTTTTGAAGAAATAACTACAAACAGCCCAGAGAAATCACTTCTTGTTTCTTTAAAGAAAACTGGTGGTAGAAATGCTCAAGGTAAAATAACTGTAAGACACCACGGTGGTGGAGCTAAGAGAAAATACAGAATAATAGATTTCAAGAGAAATAAGGATGGTATTCCAGCAAAAGTTGCTACAATAGAATATGATCCAAACAGAACAGCATACATTGCTTTAGTAGTATATGCTGATGGTGAAAAGAGATACATTCTTGCACCAGTAGGATTAAAAGTTGGAGATACAATCGTATCTGGACCAGAAGCTGATATCAAAGTTGGTAATGCAAAAGCATTAAAAGATATGCCAGTTGGTACAGTTGTTCACAACATAGAATTACAAGCTGGTAAAGGTGGCCAAATGGTTAGATCAGCAGGTACTTCTGCTCAATTAATGGCTAAAGAAGGTAACTATGCTACATTAAGATTACCTTCAGGTGAAATGAGATATGTAAGAATCGAATGTAGAGCTACAATCGGTACAGTTTCTAACACTACTAACGATATCGTTAATATCGGTAAAGCTGGTAGAAAGAGACACATGGGATGGAGACCTACAGTTAGAGGTTCTGTAATGAATCCTTGCGATCACCCTCATGGTGGTGGTGAAGGTAGATCACCAATCGGTAGACCAAGTCCAGTTACTCCATGGGGTAAACCAGCACTTGGATACAAAACTAGAAAGAATAAGAAGTATTCTGATAGATTCATAATAAAGAGAAGAAATAGTAAGTAATTGAAGAGAAATTAATTCTCTTCAGGCTTACTGGGCCTAGAGATTATGAAGGGAGGCAAATTATAGTGAGTAGATCAATAAAAAAGGGACCTTTCGTACACGAAGGACTTTTAAAGAAGATAGAAGAAATGAATGCTAATGGTGAAAATAAGGTTGTTAAGACTTGGTCAAGATCATCAACAATTTTCCCACAAATGATTGGTCATACAATCGCTGTTCATGATGGTAGAAAACACGTTCCAGTATATGTGAGCGAAGATATGGTAGGACATAAATTAGGAGAATTTGCTCTTACTAGAACATACAGAGGACACGATTACGACGAAAAAGCATCAAGAAAAAGAAAGTAATCTGGGAAAGGAGGAACACCAATGGAAGCTAGAGCTATAGCTAAATATGTTAGAATGTCTCCAATGAAAGTAGGAGTTGTTCTTGATTTAATAAGAGGAAAAAACGTTAACGAGGCTTTCGCTATATTACAATACACTCCAAAAGATGCTGCAGTTGTTATAAACAAAGTTTTAAAATCAGCTGTTGCAAATGCAGAGAACAATCATGACTTAAATGTTGAAAACTTATATGTTGCTGAAACATTCGTAGGTGCTGGTCCAACTTTAAAGAGATTCAGACCAATGGACCACGGAAAAGCGTTCAGAATCAACAAGAGAACAAGTCATATAACAGTAGTAGTTAAAGAAAGAGCTTAGTAAGAAGGAGGGAAAAACAAGTGGGTCAAAAAGTACATCCTCACGGACTTAGAGTTGGAGTTATCAAAGGTTGGGATGCTAAATGGTATGCTGATAAGAGAACATTTGCAGATAACTTAATTGAAGATAACAAAATAAGAGAATTCGTAAAGAAAGAACTTTTCTCAGCTGGTATCGCTAAAATCGAAATCGAAAGATCAGCTAAAAGAGTTAAGTTAAATATATATACTGCTAAACCAGGTGTTGTTATCGGTAAAGGTGGTGCAGGAATCGAAGCTTTAAAAGCTAAGGTTGCTAAATTAGTAAACGGAAAGAATATTTTAATAAACATAGTTGAAGTTAAGAATGCTGAAGCAAACGCTCAATTAGTTGCTGAAAACATTGCTGCTCAATTAGAAAAAAGAGTTTCTTTCAGAAGAGCTATGAAACAAAGCATCCAAAGAGCTATGAAATTAGGAGCTAAGGGTGTTAAAACAGCTTGTTCAGGAAGATTAGGCGGAGCTGAAATCGCTAGAACTGAACAATATCATGAAGGAACAATTCCACTACAAACATTAAGAGCTGATATCGATTATGGATTTGCTGAAGCAGATACAACATACGGTAAAATCGGAGTTAAAGTTTGGGTTTATAATGGAGAAGTTCTTCCAACTAAAAAAGTTGAAAAGAAGGAAGAAGTTAACGCGTAAGAAAGGAGGAATATAGTCATGTTAATGCCTAAAAGAGTTAAGCATCGTAAGGTACAACGTGGTAGAATGAAAGGAAAAGCTACTAGAGGTAATTTCCTTGCATACGGAGATTTTGGTATTCAAGCACAAACTTGTGGATGGATAACAAGTAACCAAATAGAATCTGCCAGAATAGCAATTAACAGATACATTAGAAGAGGAGGAAAACTTTGGATAAAAGTATTCCCAGATAAGCCAGTTACTGAGAAACCAGCTGAAACAAGAATGGGTTCTGGTAAAGGTTCACCAGAATACTGGGTAGCTGTAGTTAAACCTGGTAGAGTATTATTTGAATTATCAGGAGTTAACGAAGAAGTTGCAAGAGAAGCAATGAGACTTGCATCACACAAACTTCCTGTAAAGTGTAAATTCGTTACAAGAAGAGATTTTGAGGAAATGGGTGGTGAAGAATAATGAAGGCTAGAGAATTAAAAGATTTAAGAGCAAATAATCCTCAAGATTTAGTTGCTAAGCTAGGTGAATTAAAAGCTGAATTATTCAACTTAAGATTCCAATTAGCTACAGGACAATTAGAAAATCCTATGAGAATAAGAGAAGTAAAGAAATCTATAGCCCAAATCAAAACCATCATTAGAGAAGAAGAGATCAGGGCATTTGAACAGTAAATCTGGAAGGAGGTAGCCCCTAATGGAAAGAGGATTAAGAAAGAAGAAAATCGGTAGAGTTGTTTCTGATAAAATGGATAAGACTATCGTAGTTGCTGTTGAAACTAAGGTAAGACATCCACTATATGGAAAAACTATGAATAGAACTACTAAATTCAAGGCTCATGATGAAAATAATGAAGCTAACATGAATGATAGAGTATTAATAATGGAAACTAGACCATTATCTAAAGATAAGAGATGGAGACTTGTTGAAATAGTTGAAAGAGCTAAATAAGCTTTTAAAGACTGAAAGGAGGGTAAATTTCAATGATACAACAACAAACCTTATTAAAGGTAGCAGATAACTCAGGTGCTAAAGAAATAATGTGTATCAGAGTTTTAGGCGGATCAAAGAGAAAGTTCGGTAACATTGGAGATATAATAGTAGCTAGCGTTAAAAGTGCAACACCAGGCGGAGTTGTTAAAAAAGGTGACGTTGTAAAAGCTGTTATTGTTAGATCAGTAAGAGGATTAAGAAGAGCTGACGGTTCATACATCAAATTTGATGAGAACGCTGCTGTTATAATAAAAGAAGATAAGCAACCAAGAGGAACTCGTATCTTCGGACCAGTTGCTAGGGAGCTAAGAGATAAAGAATTTAATAAAATATTATCATTAGCACCAGAAGTTCTATAATAGAGGAGGTGGCTAATTTGAAGTTACACGTTAAAAAGAACGACACAGTAGTAGTTATTTCTGGTAAAGACGCTGGAAAAACTGGTGAAGTTTTAAAGGTATATCCAAAAACAGGAAAAGTTCTTGTTCAAGGAGTTAATATAGTAAAGAAACACCAAAAGCCAACTAGAGCAAATGCTCAAGGTGGAATAATAGAAAAAGAAGGAGCTATATACAGCTCAAAAGTTATGTTATACTGCACAAAATGCAAAAATGCTACAAGAATTAGCAGTAAAATCTTAGAAGATGGTACTAAGGTTAGAGTTTGTAAGAAGTGTGGAGAAACATTCTAAAATCTGAAAGGAGGTACTAATTATGACACCAAGACTTCAAGAGAAGTATACAAATGAAGTAATTCAAGCTATGACAGAAAAGTTCGGATATAAAAACATCATGGAAGTTCCAAAGCTTGAAAAAATCGTTATAAACATGGGAGTTGGAGAAGCTAAGGATAACCAAAAGGTTTTAGAATCTGCGGTTGCTGATTTACAACTTATCTCAGGACAAAAACCAATCTTAACTAGAGCAAAGAAATCAGTTGCTAACTTTAAGATAAGAGAAAACATGGCATTAGGATGTAAAGTTACATTAAGAGGAGCAAAGATGTTTGAATTTGCTGATAAGCTAATGTCTATAGCTCTTCCAAGAGTTAGAGACTTCAGAGGAGTTTCTGATAGAGCATTTGACGGAAGAGGAAATTATTCTTTAGGAATTAAAGAACAATTAATATTCCCAGAAATAGAATACGATAAGATCGATAAGGTTAGAGGAATGGATATTATCTTCGTTACAACTGCAAAAACAGACGAAGAAGCAAGAGAATTATTAAGATTCCTTGGAATGCCATTCGCTCAATAATAAGGAGGGAAAACTGTGGCACGTAAAGCTATTATTGAAAAGTGGAGCAAAGCTCCTAAATATAAAACAAGAGCTTATACAAGATGCAGAATATGTGGAAGACCACATGCAGTATTAAGAAAGTTTGGTATTTGCCGTATATGCTTTAGAGAACTTGCTTACAAGGGTGAAATTCCTGGTTGTAAGAAGGCAAGCTGGTAAACCTAACGACTGAAAGGAGGCAAATTAAATGGTTATGACAGATCCTATCGCAGATTTACTAACTCGTATTAGAAATGCGAATGCTGTAAGACACGAAGTAGTAGAAGTTCCTTCTTCAAACGTAAAGAAGGCTGTTGCAAATATATTATTACAAGAGGGATACATCAAAAATATTGAAGAATACAATGATGGTGTTGTTCCAATGATGAGATTATCTCTTAAATACGGTTCTAATAAAGAAAGAGTTATAACTGGTATTAAGAGAATTTCAAAACCAGGTTTAAGAGTATACTGTAAGAAAGATGAAGTTCCAAGAGTTCTTAATGGATTAGGAATCGCTGTAATTTCAACTTCAAAAGGTATAGTTGTAGACAGAGAAGCTAGAAAATTAGGCTTAGGTGGAGAAGTTGTTTGCTACGTTTGGTAGTAATTAATTTTGAAAATTAACTAGATTAACATATAGATCTAACAAGTAATACAGGAGGTGCGGTTATGTCAAGAGTAGGTAGATTACCAATAGCTATCCCTGCTGGTGTTACAGTAACAGTTACAGAAGATAACGTTGTTACTGTAAAAGGACCTAAGGGGCAATTAGTTAAGGCTATGGACAAAGACATGAATATAGCAGTTGAAGACAACCAAGTTGTTGTTACAAGACCTAGTGACGTTAAAGAGCACAGAGCTCTTCACGGTTTAACTAGAGCGTTAATCAACAACATGATAATAGGAGTTGAAAAGGGATACCAAAAAACTCTAGAATTAATCGGTGTTGGTTATAGAGCTCAATTACAAGGAAAGAAACTTGTAATGAACTTAGGATATTCACACCCAGTTGAAATAGAACCAGCTGAAGGAATAACTTTCGAAACTCCAGCAGCTACAAAAGTAGTTATATCAGGAATCGATAAGCAATTAGTTGGTGCTGCTGCTGCTGATATCAGAAAGTGGAGAAAACCTGAACCATATAAGGGTAAAGGAATTAAGTTTGAAGGCGAAGTTATCAGACGTAAAGAAGGTAAAACTGGTAAGAAATAATTAGGAAGGAGTGAACCTTATGTTCAAGAAGGCAGACAAAAAGGCAAATAGAGCAAAGCGTCACCTTAGAGTACGTAAGAAAATTTCTGGTACTCCTGAAAGACCAAGACTTTCAGTTTACAGAAGTGAAAAAAATATATATGCTCAAATCATAGATGATATAAATGCTGTTACTTTAGTATCTGCTTCAACATTAGATAAAGATGTTGATGTTAAAGTAGGCGGAAATAAAGAAGCTGCTAAATTAGTTGGTGAACTAGTTGCTAAGAGAGCTTTAGATAAAGGTATTACTGAAGTTGTATTTGACAGAGGTGGATACGTATATCACGGAAGAGTTCAAACATTAGCAGAAAGCGCTAGAGAAGCAGGCTTAAAATTCTAATCAAACAAGGAGGGAAATCAATGAGAATCGATCCTAGCACACTAGACCTTAAGGAAAAGGTTGTTTTTATAAACAGAGTTACTAAGGTTGTTAAGGGTGGTAGAAACTTCAGATTCAGCGCTTTAGTTGTTGTTGGTGACGAGAACGGACACGTAGGCGTAGGAATGGGTAAGTCAATCGAAATCCCAGAAGCAATTAAAAAAGGTATCGAAGACGCTAAGAAAAACATGGTTAGCGTTGCTATAGTTGGAACAACAGTTCCTCATGAAATATATGGTAAGTTTGGAACTGGTAAAGTTTTAATCATGCCAGCTAAAGAAGGTACAGGAGTTATCGCTGGTGGACCAGCAAGAGCTGTACTTGAATTAGCAGGATTAAAGGATGTTAGAGCTAAGTCTTTAGGTTCAAATAATCCAAGAAACATGGTAAATGCTACAATTAACGGTTTAGCAAGCTTAAGAACAGCTGAAGAAATAGCTAAGTTAAGAGGCAAAACTGTAGAAGAAATATTAGGTTAGGAGGTATACGCAATGGCAAAGATAAAGGTTACTTTAGTTAAAAGCTTAATAGGCAGAAAGAAAGACCATATCGCTACTGCAAATGCTCTTGGTCTAAGAAAGATAAACAAAACTGTAGAGCATGAGGATACTCCTCAAATCAGAGGTATGATCAACAAAGTTGACTACTTATTAAAAGTAGAAGAAGTATAATAAAGAGGAGGTGCACTAAGATATGAAACTTCATGAATTAAAGCCAGCAGCTGGTAGCAAAAAAGCTCCTAAGAGAGTTGGTAGAGGTACTGGTTCAGGTTTAGGAAGAAACGCTGGTAAAGGTGAAAAAGGACAAAACGCTAGATCAGGCGGTGGAGTTAGACCAGGATTTGAAGGTGGTCAAATGCCATTATACAGAAGACTTCCTAAGAGAGGATTCACTAATATCTTCGCTAAGAAAATTGTTTCTATTAACGTTGATAGATTAAACATATTTGAAAACGGCACAGTAGTAACTCCAGAATTATTACTTGAAACAAGAGTAATATCTAAAGTTTTAGACGGAGTTAAGATATTAGGAAACGGAACATTAGAAAAGAGCCTAACTGTACAAGGATGTAAGATGTCTAAGTCAGCGGCTGAAAAGATAGAAGCAGCTGGAGGAAAAGTTGAGGTGATATAATATGCTATCAACCCTACGTAATGCCTGGAAGGTTCCGGAACTAAGAAAAAGATTTTTATGGACGATATTTTTAGTAGCAATTTTCAGGATAGGAATACATATTCCGGTTCCTGGAATTGATACTAGTTATTTAAGCTCAATGACTAACTCTAATGGGTTACTTGGATTTTATAACTTAATATCAGGAGGGGCCTTAAGTAAATTTAGTATATTTGCATTAAGTGTTTCACCTTATATTAATGCATCAATCATAGTACAATTATTAACAATTGCAATTCCATCTTTAGAGCAACTTTCTAAAGAAGGTGAAGAAGGTAGAAAAAAAATTCAATCACTTACAAGATATGCTTCAATAGCTATAGGATTTGTGTTGGCTATTGGAATTTATTCAATGATTGCAGCACAAGGTGCAGCAACTGGATTAGGAACAGCCCAAAAAGCAGTAGTACTAATTTCACTAGTTGTAGGATCTACTTTCTGTATGTGGCTTGGTGATCAAATAACTCAAAAGGGATTTGGAAATGGAGTTTCAATATTAATATTTGTTAATATAGTATCTCAATTACCTACAACTTTAATGTCATTATTTACATTAAAAGAAGCAGGTGAAATTTCTATAATAGAAATAGCATTATTCTTAATTGGTGCACTTGCACTATTAGCAGTTACAATTTACTTCTCATTAGCAGAGAGAAGAGTGCCTATCCAATATGCTGGTAAGGCTGTAGGTGCTAAGGTTATGAAAGGTCAATCTACTCATATACCATTAAGTTTAATTGGATCAGCAGTTATTGCAATAATATTTGCAATGTCTGTAATGATGTTCCCTGAAACAATAGCTAATTTCTTCCCAACTAAGGGATGGGCTAAATGGATTGTAACAAGTCCATATAGTATTTTTAATAAAAATACATGGATGTATCCACTTTGTTATGCGGTATTAACAGTATTCTTTACTTGGTTCTATACTCAAATAACATTTAAGCCAGATGAAATGGCTGAAAATCTTCATAAGTCTGCAGGCTTTGTACCAGGAATAAGACCAGGTGAAGCTACAGAGAAGTATTTTGAAAGAGTACTTACAAAAGTATCTTTAATAGGGGGAATATTTGCAGCATTATTAGCTGTTACTCCAATATTAATTAGTAATTATACAGATTTAAGTGGAATTCAATTTGGTGGGACATCTTTATTAATATTAATTGGAGTTGGATTAGATTTTTCTAGACAATTAGACTCACAATTAGTTATGAGACACTATCAAGGATTCTTAAAATAGATTTTATAATGGAGATGATGCCCGTGAAGATAGTATTATTAGGTCCTCCTGGGGCTGGAAAAGGAACACAGGCAAAATCAATTAGTAATAGATACTCTATACCACATATTTCTACTGGGGATATCTTTAGAAAAAATATTTCAGAAGAAACCCCTTTAGGAATAGAAGCTAAGCAATATATTGACAATGGTCAATTAGTACCAGATGAAGTAACTATTAATATGGTTAAAGATAGACTAACATGGGAAGACTGTAAAAATGGTTATCTATTAGATGGATTCCCAAGAACTGTTGCTCAAGCCGAAGCTCTACAAGAGTTTCTAGAATCAAGGGATGAAAAATTAGATACAGCTTTATGTATTGAAGTACCTAGCAGTTTCATACTTGAAAGAATGACAGGAAGAAGAGTTTGCTTATCATGTGGAGCTAGTTATCATATCAAATTTAATTCACCAGCTGTTGATGGTGTTTGTGATGTGTGTGGTGATAACATTATCCAAAGAAAAGATGATGTTGAAGAAACAGTAAAAGAGAGACTAGATGTCTATGAAAGACAAACACAACCACTGATTGATTTTTATAAAGAAAAAAACTTACTTTCCACAGTAGATGGAACAAAAGCTATTAATGAAGTATTCGAAGGTATCTGTAATATATTAGGGAGTGCAAATTAATGATTATTATCAAAAGTGATAAAGAAATCAACCTAATGAGAATTGCAGGTAGAATAGTAGCAGAAACTCTACTACTTGTTGAAAAAAAAGTTAAACCAGGAATAACTACTGCTGAATTAGATAGGATAGCAGAAGAATTTATAACTAAGCATGGGGCAATACCTTCATTTAAAGGGCTCTATGGATTTCCTGCTTCACTATGTATATCTGTAAATGAGCAAGTAGTTCATGGAATACCAGGAGGGTATGTATTAAAGGATGGAGATATCATTAGTGTAGACTGTGGAGCAAACATAAATGGATTCCACGGTGATGCAGCAAGAACCTTCGCTGTAGGCAATATTTCTGAAGAAGCAAGTAAGCTTATAAAAGTTACTGAAGAATCTTTTTTTAAAGGTTTAGAGTTTGCAAAAGTAGGAAATAGACTAACTGATATTTCACATGAAATACAACGCTATGTTGAGGCTTCAGGCTTCTCAGTTGTAAGAGATTTCGTAGGTCACGGGATAGGAAAAAGTGTCCATGAGGATCCGGAAATTCCTAACTTTGGAAGACCAGGCCGAGGTCCAAAATTAGTTACTGGTATGACTTTAGCTATAGAGCCTATGGTTAATATAGGAACATATAGAGTAGCTACTTTAGGTGATGATTGGACAGTAGTCTCAGCAGATAAGAGCCTTTCGGCTCACTATGAAAACACTGTTGTAATTTTACCAGATGGACCAGAGATATTAACACTGATTAAATAAGTGTTGCTTAGTTATAAATTCGCATGATACCAAAAGGTGGCTTGTAGATTTATGACTAAGGTAATCATCGAGGTGAAAGAAATTTGCAAAACAATGACTTAATTGGGAAAGTTGTTCTTTCAAAATACGGAAGAGATAAAGATCATTATTACGTTATTATTGATAAAGTTGATGATTATTATCTTTTAAGTAATGGAAGCAATAAGACAATTCAGATGCCTAAGAAGAAAAACATAAAACATTTTGTTGTTTTAGAAAATGTAGATGATGAGATTAAAGCATCACTTATATTAAAGGATAAAGGTACTGATTTAAAAATAAAAAGATTTCTAAAACTAAAAGGCATTGTTAAGGAGGGTTGATTACCTTATGTCAAAAGATGATGTAATAGAAATGCAAGGTGTAGTCTTAGAGGCTTTACCAAATGCAATGTTTCAAGTTGAGTTAGAAAGTGGTCATAAAATTTTAGCTCATATATCAGGAAAATTAAGAATGAACTTCATAAGAATTCTACCAGGAGATAAGGTTACTATAGAACTTTCTCCATATGACCTAACAAGAGGAAGAATTACTTGGAGAGCAAAATAAGGTAAAAATTTACCATAAATTACACAAGGAGGGTTAGCGATGAAAGTAAGACCATCAGTTAAGCCTATTTGCGAAAAGTGCAAGATTATAAGAAGAAAAGGAAGAGTAATGGTAATCTGTGAAAATCCTAAGCACAAGCAAAAACAAGGCTAATATAATTTAAATATTAGGCAGAATAATTTACAAATATTAATATGTTGACTTTTTTTTGAAAGTTCAATATTATTATATAGGCGTTTAAATCAGCTTATTAATTTTAGGTACGGCTGACGATAGCTCTTAAGCTATCGACCTAAGATTTTAATATAAATTTATCAAAAGCAAAAATAAAAAATTGCATTTCAATAAACAGGAGGTGTAAGTTCAATGGCAAGAATAGCAGGAGTTGACCTACCAAAGGAAAAAAGAGTTGAAATAGGTCTAACATATATATACGGAGTTGGTTTATCTACTTCTCAAAAGATATTAGCTACTACTGGAATTAACCCAGATACTAGAATTAAGGATCTTACTGAGGATGAAGTAAATGAAATCAGAAACTATGTAAACAAGAACTTAATGGTTGAAGGTGACTTAAGAAGAGATGTTGCTTTAAACATTAAGAGATTAGTTGAAATAGGTTGTTACAGAGGAATAAGACATAGAAAAGGTCTTCCAGTTAGAGGACAAAAAACTAAGACTAACGCTAGAACTAGAAAAGGTCCTAAGAAGACTATCGCAAATAAGAAGAAGTAGTGAGGAGGGATTTCGATGGCTCAAAAAGTCAAAAAGACTACTAGAAGAAGAAAAGAAAGAAAGAATGTTGAGCATGGTGCTGCACACATCCAATCAACTTTCAATAACTCAATAGTTACTTTAACTGATGCGGCTGGAAATGCTTTATCATGGTCAAGTGCTGGAGCTTTAGGTTTCAGAGGTTCAAGAAAGAGCACTCCATTTGCATCTCAAATGGCAGCAGAAACTGCAGCTAAAGCAGCTATGGAACACGGTTTAAAGAGTATAGAAGTATACGTTAAAGGACCAGGTGCTGGTAGAGAAGCAGCTATAAGATCATTACAAGCTGCAGGTTTAGAAGTAACTCTAATTAAAGACGTTACTCCAATTCCACACAACGGATGTAGACCACCGAAGAGAAGAAGAGTCTAATTATATTTAAATTCAACAGGAGGTGTAACGAATGGCAAGATATACTGGAGCTACATGTAGATTATGTAGAAGAGAAGGTCAAAAGCTATTCCTTAAGGGAGATAGATGTTATACAGATAAATGTGCTTTCGTAAGAAGAAGCTATGCACCAGGACAACACGGAGCAGCTAAGAAAAAGTTATCTAACTACGGAGTACAATTAAGAGAAAAGCAAAAAGCTAGAAGAATATACGGTGTTTTAGAAGGTCAATTCAGAACTTACTATGAAAAGGCTGACCACATGAAGGGAATCACTGGGGAAAACTTATTAATGTTACTAGAAATGAGATTAGATAACGTTGCGTACAGATTAGGATACGGTGCTTCAAGAAACGAAGCTAGACAATTAGTTACTCACGGTCATTTCTTAGTAAATGGTAAAAAAGTTGATATTCCATCATACAAAGTATCAGTTAATGATGTTATATCTGTTTGCGAAAAGAGCAGAGGAACTGAAAAGTTCAAGACTTTCGTAGAAAATCCAAAGACATTACCAAAATGGTTAGAAGCTAACGTTGAAAACTATGAAGGTAAAGTAGTTGCTGCGCCAGCTAGAGAAGACATTGACGTACCAGTTAACGAAACTCTAATTGTCGAATTATACAGCAAATAATAAATTAATTTAATTTATTATATTAAATTTTAAATGGAATCAGTTGCCCTCGTAATAAGGTTGCCATTTTATATACAAGGAGGGTTTGTACATGTTAGAAATAGAAAAGCCAATAATTGAATGTATAGAATCAAATGAAGATGGTACATATGGTAAATATGTAGTTGAGCCATTAGAAAGAGGATATGGTATTACACTTGGAAATGCGATGAGAAGAATTCTTTTATCATCACTTCCAGGTGTAGCTACTACATCAATTAAGATTGATGGAGTGCTTCATGAATTCTCAACTGTACAAGGTGTTAAAGAAGATGTTACTGAATTAATTCTTAATATTAAATCTTTAGCACTTACAATGGAAGGCGAAGGTCCACAAACTATTTATATAGATGCTAAGGGACCTGGAGTTGTTACAGGTGCAGACATTAAGACTGATGGAAATGTGGAAGTTATAAACAAGGATTTACACATAGCAACGCTTGATGAAAATGGAAGATTATATATGGAATTAACAGTTAATAGAGGAAGAGGTTATGTTACTCAAAATAAAAATAAGAGTGATTCATTACCACTTTCAGCAATAGCTATTGATTCTATTTATACTCCAGTTAAGAGAGTTAACTTCACTGTTGACAACACAAGAGTTGGTCAAATCACTGATTATGACAAATTAACACTTGAAATTTGGACTAATGGAACTATTAAAATAGATGAAGCTATAAGCTTATCTGCTAAGATTTTAATAGAGCACTTCAAATTATTCATGTCATTAGGTGTTGCAACTAATGATGTTGAAATTATGATTGAAAAAGAAGAAGATAAAAAGGAAAAAGTCCTAGAAATGACTGTTGAAGAACTAGACCTTTCAGTTAGATCTTATAACTGCTTAAAGAGAGCTGGAATTAATACAGTTCAAGAACTTGCTGGTAAATCAATGGATGACATGATGAAGGTAAGAAATCTAGGAAAGAAATCCTTAGAAGAAGTTGAAAGAAAGCTTAAAGAATTAGGTTTAGCCTTAAAACTAAGCGACGAGTAGGGAGGTAAATCCATGGCAGGTTATCGTAAGTTAGGTCTTTCTACAGACCAAAGAAGAGCTATGTTAAGAAGTCTTGTTACTAGCTTCTTAAAGCATGGTAGAATTGAAACTACTGAAACTAGAGCTAAAGAAGCTAGATCTATAGCTGAAAAGATGATTACTCTTGCAAAAAGAGGAGATCTTCACGCTAGAAGACAAGTTTTAGCTTACGTTTTAGAAGAACAAGTAGTTAAAACATTATTTGATGAAATCGCTCCAAAGTATACTGAAAGAAACGGCGGATACACTAGAATGATCAAAAAAGGTCCTAGAAGAGGAGACGGAGCTGAAGTTGTTATACTTGAATTAGTATAATTTTACTTTGGGGATTAAGCTTGACTTAATCCCCATTTTTGCATATAAAAATAATTATTAAATAAATTTGTTATAAATATTGAGATATAATACTTATCTTAAATACTTGTAAATAGTCTGACCTTATATATAATTAAGTTATGGAAATTTATATGAAATTTATATAACTTAATTATATATTTAAAATGTTATTAAAGGAGGGATATATATGGAGAAAATGATAGAGTGTAAAAATATAGTATTTAAATATTCTACAGGTGAAGAGGGAATAGAAAAGTTAGCTATTGATGGACTAAATCTGCAAGTTAAAAAGGGTGAATTTTTAGTAGTACTAGGTCATAATGGTTCAGGCAAATCTACAGTAGCGAAACATATGAATGCATTATTAACACCTACAGAAGGAACTGTTATTGTTAATGGATTAGATACAAAAAATGAAGATAACATATGGGATATAAGATCAACTGCTGGAATGGTGTTTCAAAATCCAGATAATCAATTAGTAGCTACAATAGTAGAAGAAGATGTTGCATTTGGACCAGAAAATTTAGGTATTCCACCACAAGAAATAAGGAAAAGAGTTGATGATGCCTTAGAAAAGGTTGGAATGAGTGAATATAAAAGACATGCACCTCATTTATTGTCTGGAGGTCAAAAGCAAAGAATTGCAATTGCAGGAATTTTAGCAATGCAACCTAAATGTATAATTTTTGACGAACCAACAGCAATGCTTGATCCATCAGGAAGAAGAGAAGTAATTAATAATATTAAAGAATTAAATAAGAAGCATGGAATAACTATTATATTAATAACTCATTATATGGATGAAGCAGCAGAAGCAGATAGAGTTGTAGTAATGGATAAGGGGAAAGCTGTTATTGAGGGAATTCCACGTGAAGTTTTTTCGCATGTTGAAACTATGAAAAAAATAGGTTTAGATGTTCCACAGGTAACAGAACTATGTTATGAGCTTAGAAAAGCAGGTATTGATATAGATACAAAAATTTTAAATGTGAATGAGATGGTGAATGCATTATGTCAATTAAGATAGAAAATTTAACACACATATATATGCCTAAAACACCTTTTGAAAAAAAAGCACTAGATAATATAAATCTAGTTATTGAAGATGAGGATTTTTTAGCTTTAATAGGGCATACTGGATCAGGAAAGTCAACTTTAATTCAGCATTTAAATGGTTTATTAGAACCAAGTTCAGGAAAAATTTTAGTTGATAATGTTGATATTACAAATAAGGAAACTAAACTTACTGACATAAGAAAGAAAATTGGTTTAGTATTTCAATATCCAGAATATCAATTGTTTGAAGAAACAATTGAAAAAGATATAGCGTTTGGGCCTAATAATTTAGGCTTAGCTCAAGAAGAGGTTTTAAGTAGAGTTAAAAAATCTATGGAGATGGTTGGTTTAGATTATGAAATATATAAGGATATTTCTCCATTTGATCTAAGTGGAGGGCAAAAAAGAAGAGTTGCTATAGCAGGAGTTATTGCTATGGAACCAAAAGTTTTAATATTAGATGAACCTACCGCAGGATTAGATCCTAAAGGAAGAGATGATATTTTAGAACAAATAAAAATTCTTCATGAAAAATATAAAATGACAATTATATTAGTTAGCCATAGCATGGAGGATGTTGGAAAGTTAGCTGAAAAAATTGTTGTTATGAATAAGGGAAAAATAGCTTTAATGGGTAAACCATCAGAAATATTCAAAGAAGTTGAAATATTAGAGAGTATAGGATTAGCAGTGCCACAAGTAACTTATTTAATGAAAGCTTTAAGAGAAAAGGGATTTAATGTTTCTGATGAAGTTTTTACTGTAGAGCAAGGTAGTAAAGAACTTTTAAGAGTATTATTAAAAAAATAATTTAATAATAAAAAGAACTGATTAAGTAATACTTATATAATTTTTTTGATTAAAAGTATATGAAAGAGAGAAGTTTAGTATGATTAAAGATATAACTATAGGGCAATATATACCAGGTGAATCTTTTATACATAAATTAGATCCAAGAACAAAGATATTAATTTCTTTTTTATTTATAATAAGTTTATTTATTATTGATAAATTTGTTGGATATATATTTATTGTAGCATTTTTAGTTTTAGTAGTTTACATTGCAAAAATATCTCCAAGGTATCTTTATAAAGGATTAAAGCCTGTATTTTTATTAATAGCATTAACTGCTATATTAAATATTTTTATGCTTAAAGAAGGAAGACTAATTTTTCATATTGGATTTATAAAAATATATGAATCTGGAATAAGAACTGCATTTTTTATGGCAATAAGATTAATACTTCTTATAATGGGAACCTCAGTTTTAACGTTAACAACGTCTCCTATTGAATTGACAGACGGCATAGAAAGATTATTAAAACCTATTGGAAAAGAAATTGCACATGAATTAGCTATGATGATGACAATTGCATTAAGATTTATACCTACTCTTATAGATGAAACTGATAAAATAATGAAAGCTCAAAAAGCTAGAGGAGCTGACTTTGAAAATGGTGGATTAATAAAAAAAGCAAAAAGTTTAATACCTCTTTTAGTACCATTGTTTATTAGTTCATTTAGAAGAGCTGATGAGCTTGCTATGGCTATGGAAGCAAGATGTTACAGAGGGGGATCAGGTAGAACTAGAATGAAGGTTTTAAAATTTAGCTCTAAGGATTTAATTGCATTTGGAGTTTTTGCATTATTATTTATAAGCACAATAGTAGTTAGATTTGCAATTTAGTAATTTGAATTAAAAAGGTGATAAGTTGAATAATATAAAATTAACTTTAGAATATGATGGAACAAATTATTATGGATGGCAAAAACAAAAGGGAATGAAAACAATACAAGGAGAGATAGAAGAAGCTCTCCTTATTGTTACTAAAGAAAAATGTGAGGTAACAGGAAGTTCAAGAACTGATGCAGGGGTTCATGCAAAAGGGTTTGTTGCTAATTTTAAAACTAATAGTAAAGTTCCTCCAGAAAGATTTAGGGAAGCACTAAATATTAAGTTACCTAATGATATAGTTGTAGTTAAATCAGAGAAGGTAGAAGATGACTTTCATGCAAGATATTATGCTAAGGGAAAAACATATGAATATTATATATTGAATGATAATGTTCCTTCAGCTTTAATGAGAAACCAAGTATATCATTATAAATATCCATTAAATATTAAATCTATGAGAGAAGGAGCAAAGTATTTTATTGGAACACATGATTTTTCTGCATTTAAAACACAAGGAAGCTCTGTAAAGGGAACTGTAAGAACCATTTTTGATGTTAAAGTAGAAAAAATAGATAAAATTATAAAAATTTCTGTAAGTGGTGATGGATTTTTATACAATATGGTTAGAATAATAGTTGGGACATTAATAAATGTTGGGAGAGAAAAAATAGAGGCTAATTATATATCAGAGATAATAGCTAAAAAGGATAGAAAACTGGCTGGTGATTGTGTTCCACCTAATGGATTATTACTGAAGGAAGTTTATTATTAAAAATTTTTAAGAAAAATTATTGACACGCCCGTAAGCGTGTATTATAATTTATTTTGTTTGTTAGAATAATTTATGTACGTAAGGCCACGAGCCCCGAGGTCTTAACATAAATGTTATACATATGCGGTATAACGATAAATGTAAGTTCAGGGAGGGAAAAACATGAAATCATACATTGCAAAAGCACAAGAAGTTGAAAGAAAATGGTATGTTGTTGATGCTGCTGGTAAGCCACTAGGAAGAGTTGCTAGCCAAGTTGCTTCAATATTAAGAGGAAAGAATAAGCCAACATTTACACCAAATGTTGACTGCGGAGATTTCGTAATAGTTATCAATGCTGAAAAAGTTGTTTTAACTGGTAAAAAGTTAGATCAAAAAATGATGAGAAAGCACAGTTTATATCCAGGTGGATTAAAAGAAACTCCATACAGAGAAGTATTAGCTAAGAAACCTGAGTTTGCTTTCGAAGAAGCTGTTAGAAGAATGCTTCCAACAGGAGTATTAGGAAGAAAAATGCTTAAGAAGTTAAAAGTATACCAAGGTGCTGAGCACGAACACGCAGCTCAACAACCAGAAGTACTTGAATTAAAGTACTAATACAGGCTCGGGAGGAGGAATAAAAAATGGCAAAAGTTCAATACATGGGTACTGGAAGAAGAAAAAAATCAGTTGCAAGAGTTAGACTTGTACCAGGAAATGGTAAAGTTGTTATCAATAACAGAGAAATCGAAACTTTCTTTGGTTTAGAAACTTTAAGAATGATCGTTAACCAACCATTAGTTTTAACTGGAACTAAGGATAAGTTTGATGTACTAGTTAACGTTCACGGTGGTGGATTCACAGGTCAAGCTGGAGCAATCAGACACGGAATTACAAGAGCTTTAATTAAATCAGATGAAAACTTAAAATCTGAATTAAAGAAAGCTGGTTTCGTAACAAGAGATCCAAGAATGAAAGAAAGAAAGAAATACGGTCTTAAGAAAGCAAGAAGAGCTCCACAATTCTCTAAGAGATAGTTTGGATTTTTCGAGAAAAGACTTGCCAAAAGCTTTGGAATATTTATTCCAAAGCTTTTTTATTTAATAAAAAAATATATGTATAAATTATAAAAATTAGCATAAAGCATATTTAAGGAAAGATTTATATTAAATCTACGTTAAAAATTGTTGAAATCTATTAACAAATGTTAAATTTTATTGTAAACTTAACGATGTGAAAGTTTTATTACAAGAGTGAAGGAGAAAAAATCTTGGATACATTAATGACAATAATCAAGTTATTAGGTGGATTAGGACTATTTATCTACGGAATGAAACTCATGGGTGATGGCCTAGAAAATGCTGCAGGAGAAGGATTAAAAAAGATACTAGAAAAAGTAACTAAAAATCCTGTAATAGCAGTAATTGTAGGGGCAGTAGTTACTATGGTTATTCAAAGTAGTAGTGCTACCACTGTAATGGTAGTTGGATTTGTTAATGCTGGATTAATGAATTTAGCTCAAGCAGCTGGAATTGTTATGGGGGCAAACATTGGAACAACTGTTACAGCTCAATTAGTTGCATTTAAATTAGACGAAATAGCACCAATTTTTGTTTTTGTAGGTGCTATGATGGCAATGTTTGTAAAAGGTAAGAAGAGAAAAGAAATAGGTAATATAATATTAGGTTTTGGTGTATTATTTGTTGGTATGGGATCAATGAGTAGTGCCATGAAACCATTAACATCATTACCAGTTTTCCAAGAAATACTTACAACAGTAGGTCAACATTGGTATTTAGGAGTAATAGCTGGGGCATTAATTACAGCTTTATTACAAAGTTCATCAGCTACTACAGGTATATTAGTAGCGTTAGCTACAGCTGGTGCCTTAAATATTAATCAAGCGTTACCTATAATTATGGGATGTAATATTGGTACTTGTATAACTGCAATGATTGCAACAGTTGGTACAAATAAAACAGCACATAGAGCTGCTATGTTACATTTAATATTTAACGTTGTTGGTACTTTAATATTCTTACCAATAATAATACCTGGTTTCTTAGGTAATTTTGTTTCTTATTTTACATCAGATGTAAATAGACAAATTGCTAATGCACATACAATTTTTAACGTAGTTAATACATTAATTATGGTACCTTTAATTCCAATACTATGTAAAATTGTAGAAAAAATAATACCAGGGGAAGACGATGAAAAGGTAGGACCTAAATATATTGATGATAGATTACTAGAAACTCCAGTAATTGCTGCTGGTCAAGTAGTAAAGGAAACTATAAGAATGGCTAATAAAGCTAAATTAAGCTTAGAATTAGCTATGGATGCATTTATTAAAAATGATGAAAATTTAGCAGAAAAAGTTTATCAAAATGAAGAAGTAATTAATAATCTTGAAGAATGTATAACTACATATTTAGTTAAACTTTCTAAGTGTGAGTTATCAGATAAAGAAAAAAATATAGTTGCCTCTACTTTCCATATAGTAAATGATATAGAAAGAATAGGAGATCATGCAGAAAATCTTGCTGATTTAACTATTCAAAAAATAAATAAGAAATTACAATATAGTGAAGATGCTATCAAAGAAATTACTAATATGTATGGAACTACAATGAATGCTGTAGATTTATCAATAGAAAGTTATGCTGACAGAGATATAAATAAAGCTAAAGGAATAGCTGATATTGAAGCAGAAATAGATAAACAAAATAAGAGATATAGAGACCTACACATAAAAAGATTATATGAGGGTGTTTGTAATGCTTATGCAGGAGCGATATTCTTAGACTTATTAAGTAATTTAGAGAGAATAGGAGATCACTCTACAAATATAGCTGAGATAGTTATTGAAAATAACAAATAAAAAAGAAGCCAATTGGCTTCTTTTTTTATTTTAAAAGTTAGGAGGAAGTATAATAATTTTAAAAGTTAAACATAATAAAAGTGATATTAAAATAATGGAGGATATGTCATGAAAAAAGTAATTGTTGCTATTATTACATGTCTACTTATTATTACTTATATAACTCCTTTTAATGTATTTGCTTTTGATAATTCGGATAAGGTTATTTTAATTGATCCTGGTCATGGAGGAATTGATGGAGGAGCAAAATCTAAAACAGGAACAATTGAAAAAGATATAAATTTACAAATTGCATTAAAATTAAGAGATAATCTTGAAGAAAAGGGATATAAGGTTTATATGACAAGAGATGAAGATGAAGGGCTTTATCAAAAAGGTAATACAATTAAGGAAAAGAAAAGAGAAGATTTAAATAAAAGAGTTGAACTTAAAAAAGAAACAAGTTGTGATATATTTGTATCAATTCATCAAAATATGTTTCCACAAAGCAAATGTTATGGAGCACAAGTATGGTATGCTTCAAATGAAAATAGTTGTAATTTAGCTACAGTGGTTCAAGATTCAATAAAAGAAGAAGTTAAGGATAATAATAAAAGAGTTGCTAAACCAGCAGCTGAAGCATATTTAATTTTGAGAGATAAATACGAAGGTGCTTCAATATTAGTAGAGTGTGGTTTTTTATCAAATCCAGAAGAAGAGGCTAGATTAAAAAGTGATTCTCATCAAAACTTAATAGTTCAAGGGATATCTAACGGAATTGATAAATACTTTGATGATAATGTAAAGAATAATTAAAAACAATAGAATTTCCTAGGAAATATTATATATTAATAAACTATAAAGTCGACTTAGGTCGGCTTTATAATTTATTAAAAATTTATGGTATTTATATTGTAAAAAAGATAATGAAATAATAAACTAAATTTATAATGAATAAATAAGGGGGATAACTATGAGGGAAATACATATATCAAAAATAATTGATACGGTAAAAGAATTATGTATAGAATCAAATTATTATTTATCTAGTGATATAAAAAGTGCTTTATGTGAAGCTAAGGAAAATGAAACATGGCCATTAGCAGAAAATGTTTTAGAACAATTAGTTTTAAATTTTAATATTGCGCAAAATGAAGATATGCCAATTTGCCAAGATACAGGTATGGCATGTGTATTTGTAGAAATAGGACAAGAGGTTCATATTGTTGGTGGCTTATTAGAAGATGCTATTAATGAAGGTGTTAGAAGAGGATATAATGAAGGATTTTTAAGAAAATCAGTAGTTAAGGACCCTATTGATAGAATTAATACTAAAGACAATACACCAGCTATTATTTATTATGATATAGTGAAAGGTGATAAACTTAAAATTACAGTAGCACCTAAAGGATTTGGTTCTGAAAATATGAGTAGAATAAAAATGCTCAAACCTTCTGATGGATTACAAGGAGTTAAAGATTTTGTAATTGAAACTGTAAAATTAGCAGGGCCTAATCCATGTCCACCTATAGTTATTGGAGTTGGAATTGGGGGAACTTTTGATAAGGTAGCTTATTTAGCTAAGAAAGCTTTAATTAGACCATTAAATAAAAAAAATAGTAATCAATTTTATAGTGATTTAGAAAAGGAATTATTAGATGCTATAAATAAATTAGGAATAGGTCCACAAGGATTTGGAGGTAAGACAACAGCCTTAGGATTAAATATAGAAACTTATCCTACTCATATTGCAGGATTGCCTGTTGCAGTAAATATAAATTGTCATGCTACAAGACATAAAGAAAGGGAGATTTAGCGGGAGGTATAAAATGATAAAAAAAATAAATACACCTTTAACTGAAGAAGTTACAACTAAACTAATGGCTGGAGATAGTATTTTATTAACAGGAATTATATATACAGCTAGAGATGCAGCTCATGGTAGATTAATTAATTTATTAGATGAGAAAAAAAATCTTCCAATAAATATTAAAAATGAAACTATATATTATGTTGGGCCTACACCAGAAAAACCAGGACATGTTATTGGTTCAGCCGGTCCAACTACTAGTTATAGAATGGATAGTTATGCACCTAAACTTTTAGATTTAGGCTTAAAGGGAATGATAGGTAAGGGTGCTAGAAATGAAGAAGTAATTAATGCAATTAAAAGAAATAAAGGAATTTATTTTGGTGCTATAGGTGGTGCAGGAGCATTAATAAGCAAGTGTATAACTTCCTGTGAAGTTATTGCTTATGATGACTTAGGAGCTGAAGCTATACGAAAATTAGAAGTTAAGGATATGCCTTTAGTTGTTATTATTGATACTAATGGAAATAACCTATATGATATAGGAAAAAATAAATATTTAAATAGTGATAAATAAAAAAAGCGACTTGAGTCGCTTTTTTTATTTATAAAAGTTTAATTATGTACTACTAATAAAATAATTTAAATGCTTTGGAATCCCTTTCCTTTAACTTCTGAAATATCAATTATAGTGATAAAGGCTTTAGGATCAATTCTAAGAATTTTATTTTTTAAACTTATCATTTGAGATGTAGTTACAGCAACATATAAAAGTCTTTTTTGAGCATGAGTATAGCCACCTTCAGCCATTAAAGATGTTACCCCACGATTCATATCTTTAATTACATAGTTTATTATATCATCTTCTTTTTCTGTTAAAACAAGAAGAAGCTTTTTACTAGTAAATCCACTTAATACTCTATCTAATACACTACTTGTTATGAACATTGATATAAGAGTATATAATGCTTTTGGTAAGCCAAAAATAAATGCTGCTAAAGTTACTATAATTAAATTAAAAGCAAATCCTACTTTACCTATATCAAGATCGGAATATTTTTTTCTTACAACCATTGTTATTATGTCAGTTCCTCCAATAGAACCATTTCTAAAGAAGATTAAGCCATAACCTATTCCACTTAAAATACCACCATATATACAATATAATAATGTATCATCAACTTTAACTAATGAAGATAATGGTTTAGTTATCATTAATGCAGTTGAAAAAGAAATCATCCCTATGGCTGTATATATAGTAAATCTTTTACTAAGGAATTTATAGCTTACAATAAATAAAGGAATATTAAGTATAAAAACTGTAATTCCTGACGGAATATTCCATAAATATTGAAGAATAAGTCCTATACCTGTCACTCCACCACTTAATAGTCCAGCATTAGATAAGAATAAATTTACTCCTAAGGAAGAAATTAAACATCCTATTATAATTACCACAACATCAACATAAAAACTTTTATTTTTAAATAAATATTTCATAATAATACCTCTGTTTAGATATAGTTGCAATTAACATAATGAATTATATATTAAAAAATAAATTATGTTAAGTAGTTTATTAAAAAGAAAAATAATAATTCGAGAAAATTTTATTTTAGTAGAAAAAAGATAATAATTATTATTTGTAAATAATAATTATAGAGAAATAAAGAAAAAGATAGAATTTAAATGAAATATTATTTTTTTTTCAACTTTTTGATTTCTTCATTATTTTACAAGAATAAATAGCAATATTATAATTAACAATATATTGTGTAAGAAATATAGTTATGTACAACATATAGTGGAGGAATAAAAGTGATTAATTTAGATAATATATGCCAAAAAGCAATTGATGAATTAAATGATTTACAAGAAATATATATAAAGGAAAAACTTATTGAAGGTTCTAAGAATATAATAAGAGAATCTATGAATGGCGAAGAAATTAGGGATTCTATAATTCAAGCAGCTTTAGAACTAACTACTGAACAAGAACCTAAATGGCAATATGTTGCATCTAAGTTATATGTATATAGGTTGTATGATGAAGTAAGAAAAAATAGAAAAATAAATTTAGAAGAAAAACCCTATAATAATTTTTATAAATTCATTAAAGAAATGACAGATAAAAATTTATATGGAAAATACATATTAGAAAATTATACTGAATATGAAATTGAAGAATTAGAAAAAGAAATAAAACCAGACAGAGATTTTTATTTCACTTATAGTGGAATAGATTTATTAACAAAAAGATATTTAATTCAAGATTATAATAGAAAACCTCTTGAGCTTCCACAACAAATGTTTATGGGAATAGCAATGCATTTAGCAATTCCAGAGAAAAAAGAAGATAGAGTTAAGTGGGCAAAGAGGTTTTATGATGTTTTAAGTTCACTTAAAGCAACTATGGCAACTCCTACAATGTCAAATGCAAGAAAGCCATTTTATCAATTAAGTTCATGCTTTATTGATACAGTAGAAGATAGTTTAAAAGGAATATATAAATCTTTAGATAATTTTGCTGAAGTCTCTAAGTTTGGTGGTGGAATGGGAATTTATATAGGAAAAATAAGAGCAATTGGTTCAGCAATAAGAGGATTTAAGGGTGCTTCTGGTGGGGTTATTCCTTGGATAAAATTATTTAATGATACAGCAGTTGCAGTTGATCAATTAGGCGTTAGAAATGGGTCAGTTGCTATATGGTTAGATGCATGGCATAAAGAGGTGCCAGAATTTTTACAATTAAGAACTAATAATGGTGATGATAGAAAGAAGGCACATGATATATTTCCAGGGCTTTGTTATCCAAATCTTTTTTGGAGATTAGCAGAAGAGGACATAGACGCTAATTGGTACATGATGTGTCCACATGAAATAAAGTCAGTTAAGGGATACTCATTGGAAGATTATTATGGAGAAGAGTGGGAAAAAAGATATTATGATTGTGTTAATGATGAAAGAATAGATAAAAGAGTTATGTCTGTTAAAGATATAGTAAGATTAATAATAAAAAGTGCAGCGGAAACAGGAACTCCATTTGCTTTTTACAGAGATACAGTAAACAAAATGAATCCTAATAAACATAAAGGAATGATTTATTCTTCTAATCTTTGTACCGAAATAATGCAAAATATGAGTCCTATGGATATTCAGGAAACAACTATTCATGATGAAAATGGAGATACTATTATTGTAGAAAAAATAAAGGCAGGAGATTTTGTAGTTTGTAATTTATCGTCAATTGTTTTAGGAAATGTAGATGTAAATAATGATGATGAAATAGAATATGTAGTTGAAACTCAAATAAGAGCAATGGATAATGTTATAGATTTAAATTATTATTCAGTACCTTTTGCTGAAGTTACTAATAAAAAATACAGAGCAATTGGATTAGGAACAAGTGGATATCATCATATGCTTGCAAATAATAAAATTCATTGGAATGATGAAAGACATTTAGATTTTACAGATAAGGTTTATGAGAAGATTAATTATTATGCAATTAAAGCAAGTATGAATATTGCAAAGTTTAAAGGTGAGTATTCATGTTTTAGAGGTTCAGATTGGGATAATGGTGATTATTTCAAATTAAGAAATTATACTTCAGATAATTGGAATAATTTATATAATGATATTAAAAAATATGGTTTAAGAAATGGATATCTTTTTGCGGTAGCACCTAATGGTTCAACTGCAACGATAGCAGGAACTTCAGAAGGGGTAGATCCTGTTATGGCAAGATTTTGGCTTGAAGAAAAAAAGGGTAGTATAGTACCAAAAACAGCTCCTAATTTAAGTTGGGAAAATTTCTGGTTTTATAATTCTGCATATAATACAGATCAGACTCTTTCTTTAAAAATAAATGGTATAAGACAAAGACATATAGATCAAGGACAATCATTTAATTTATATATAACAACAGATTTTACTATGAGACAAATAATGAATTTATATATAACAGCTTGTAAATGTGGAGTTAAGTCTATTTATTATGTTAGATCAAAATCATTAGAAATAGAAGAATGTGAAAGTTGTTCAGCATAAAATTAGATTTATTGTTTTAGAATGATTAGGAGAATGATAATGAAGATAAATAAAAAACCTTTGTTTAATGAAAATGGTGATATAGAAGTTAGTAAAAAGAGAATGATAAATGGCAATACTACTAACTTGAATGATTTTAATAATATGAAATATGGATGGGCATCCGATTGGTACAGACAGGCAATGAATAACTTTTGGATTCCAGAAGAAATAAATTTGTCTCAGGACTTAAAAGATTATAGTAAGCTTAATGAATATGAAAGAAAAGCATATGATAAAATTTTATCTTTTTTAATATTTTTAGATTCAATTCAAACAGCTAATTTGAGCAATATAAATAATTATATAACTGCAAGTGAAGTTAATTTATGTTTAACTATTCAAGCTTTTCAAGAAGCTGTACATTCACAAAGTTATAGTTATATGCTTGATACTATATGTTCACCTGAAAAAAGAAATGAAATTCTATATCAATGGAAAGATGATAAAATTCTTTTAGAAAGAAATAAATTTATTGGAGAACAGTATAATAATTTTTTAGAAAATCCAAGTAAAGATAATTTAGTAAAAGCAATAATGGCAAACTTTATATTAGAAGGAATATATTTTTACTCAGGATTTATGTTTTTTTATAATCTTGAGAGAAATGGAAAAATGCCAGGTTCAGCTCAAGAAATACGTTATATAAATAGAGATGAAAATACTCATCTTTGGTTATTTAGAAATCTAATAAGAGAGCTTAAAATAGAAGAATCAGAAATATTTACTCAAGAATTAATTAATGAATTAAGATTTATGATGAAAACAGGTGTTGAACATGAAATTAATTGGGGAAATTATGTTATAGGAGAAAATATTCAAGGAATTAATAAAAACTTAATTGAATCCTATATTAAATTTTTAGGAAATAAGAGATTAAAAGAAATTGGATTAGAACCATTATTTGAAGGGTATGACAAAAATCCAGCAATGTGGATTGATTCTTTATCAAATGCAAATTCAGTTAAAACAGACTTTTTCGAGGCTAAATCAACGGCATATGCAAAAGCTAGTGTTTTAATTGATGATTTATAAATAAATGTAGTGAGTTTTATTTAAAAGTATATAAACTTTGGATTTGTACGAGTATTTTCTTAATTTAGCAATATAAAACTAGGATAAACTTTCCAAAAAAATATAATTTTTTAAAAAAATTGCTGATAACGTTATTAAAAATATGTTATAATAAATTTTGTTCGTATAAGATTTCTATTAAAAATAGATTAAAATATCAAAAATCTATTTTTAGTATTTTTAAATATTTTATATTTTATTAAAAAATTTATATAATATTGTATCAAATTAATTTAAAATATAAAAATTTAACAAAAGTATAAAAATTTAACAAGAGTAAAAAATTGTGCTTAAGTGTAGGAGGAAATTGAAATGAAAAAAGGTATAGCTGCATCAAAAGGTTATGCAATAGGAAAAGTATTCATTCAAGAACATGAGGAAATAGTTATAACTGATGCAAAGGTTAGTGATATAGTTGCAGAAAAGGAAAAGTTAGCAGTTGCTTTAAAAGCATCAAGAGAACAATTAACAGCTATTAAAGAAAAAACTTTAGCTGAGATTGGTGAGCATGAAGCTGCTGTTTTTGAAGCTCATTTAACTTTATTAGACGACCCAGAATTTACTGGACAAATGGAAATGACAGTTGAAAATGAAAGCTTAAATGCTATGAAAGCTGTTCAAAATGTTACAGATACATTTGTTATGATATTTGAATCAATGGATAATGATTATATGAGAGAAAGAGCTGCTGATATTAAAGACGTTTCTAAGAGAATTATCTCTAACTTAGCAGGAAAAGGTGGAAGTGGATTTGCTATAACTGAAGCAAACACAGTTGTAATTGCTTATGATTTAACTCCATCAGATACAGCTCAATTAGATAGAACTAAAGTTTGTGGTTTCTTAACAGATATCGGAGGAAGAACTTCTCACTCTGCTATCATGGCTAGAACATTAGAAATACCAGCTGTTGTTGGTTTAGGAGATATAACTAAATCAGTTAAAAATGGTGATTCAATAATAGTTGATGGTATTGAAGGATTTGCAATAATTAATCCATCAGAAGAAGTTGTTGCTGAATACAAAGCTAAGAAAGAAAAGTTTGCAGCAGAACAAGAAGAATTAAAGAAGCTTATCGAAGTTAAAACTGTGACTAAGTCAGGTAAGAGAGTTGAAGTTTGCGGTAACATTGGTAAGCCAGAAGATATAGATCAAGTTTTAGCTAATGGTGGAGATGGTGTAGGATTATTCAGAACAGAATTCTTATACATGGATAGAGATCAAGCTCCAACTGAAGAAGAACAATTTACAGCTTACAAAACTGTTTTAGAAAAAGCTAATGGTAAGCAAGTTGTTATCAGAACATTAGATATCGGTGGAGATAAGGTATTACCTTACTTACCATTACCAGAAGAAATGAATCCATTCTTAGGCTACAGAGCTATAAGATTATGTTTAGATAGAAAAGATATATTCAAAGTTCAAATAAGAGCTTTATTAAGAGCTTCTGTATACGGAAATCTTTGTGTTATGTTCCCAATGATTTCAGGATTAGAAGAATTCCAAGCTGCTAAAGAATTCGTTGAAGAATGCAGAGCAGAATTACATGCTGAAGGAATTAAGACTTCAGAAACTACTCAATGGGGTATCATGGTTGAGATTCCAGCAGCAGCAGTTATGGCTGATGAGTTAGCTAAATATGTTGATTTCTTCTCAATCGGAACTAACGACTTAATCCAATATACATTAGCTGCTGATAGAATGAGTGAAAAGGTATCATACCTTTACAACCCAATGCACCCAGCTGTATTAAGATTAATAAAAATGACTATAGATGGTGCTCACAAACACGGTAAGTGGGTTGGAATGTGTGGAGAAATGGCAGGAGATGAAGCTGCTATTCCTACATTAGTTGAATATGGATTAGATGAGTTCTCAATGAGTGCTACATCAATCTTATCTGCTAAGAAGATAATATTAGAACAAGAATAATGTAAAAAAGAGAATTGCATTTGCAATTCTCTTTTTTATTTCTAAATAATAAAACTTTATTATTAATTTTTTTCTTATATATAATATTATAAATTAAAAAGCATATATAAAATAAAAAAATCTAATACTAAATAAATAGTATTTTTAGAATTTTTGGAGGAAAAAATGATTATTGTTATTAAAGGTATAAATGTATATGCACCAGAAAGTTTAGGAGAGAAAGATATTGTTATTGTAAATGATAAAATTGAAGGAATATATGAAAATTTAAATATTCCTAATAACTTTATAGATATAAAAATAATAAATGGAAAGGATAAAATAATATTTCCGGGATTTATAGATTCCCATGTACATATTATTGGTGGGGGAGGTGAAGGAGGGTTTAAAACTAGAACACCTGAAATATCAATCCTTTCATTAGTAGAAGCAGGAATTACTACAGTTGTAGGATGTATAGGAACTGATGGTGTATGTAGAAATATGAGGTCACTTATTGCAAAGGCTAATGGTTTAGAAGAAGAGGGAATAACCTCTTATTGTTATACAGGTTCTTATGAAATACCTGTAAAAACAATTACAGAAAGTATAAAAGGCGATTTTATGATGGTAGATAAAATTATTGGAGTTGGGGAAGTAGCCTTATCTGATCATAGAAGTTCTCAAGCATCATATCAAGACTTTGTAAATACTGTGGCTCAAGCTAGAGTTGGGGGATTATTATCAGGAAAAGCTGGAATAGTTAATGTTCATTTAGGAGATGGTGCTAGAAAATTAGAATATTTATTTAAACTTATAGAAGAAACAGAAATTCCAGCTACTCAATTATTACCAACACATATTAATAGAAGTGATAAATTATTTGATGCTGGTATCGAATATACTAAAAAAGGTGGATTTATTGATTTAACTACAAGTTCTGATCCTAAGTTTTTAGAGCCAGGGGAAATAAGAGCTGGGGAAGGATTATCTATATTATTACAAAAAGAAGTAGATATTAAACATATTACATTTTCATCAGATGGAAATGGAAGTATGCCTATTTTTGATAATACTGGAAAGCTAATTGGTCTTGGAATATGTTCTGTTAAAACTTTATATAGAGAAGTTAAAAATAGTATACAAGAATTTAATGTATCTATAGATCAGGCAATAAAAGTAATTACTTCAAATGTTGCAGAATTACTTAAACTAGACAATAAAGGAAGAATAGAAAAAGGGAGAGATGCTGATTTTGTTATTGTAAATAAAGAAAATTTAGATATTGATATGGTAATTGCTAAAGGAAAAATTGTTGTTAAAGACGGTAAAGCTTCAATTAAGGCAACATTTGAATAAAAATTTAAGGGCTATCTAAAAAGATTAGCCCTAATTTTTTATAATGTAAAAAATAAATGTTGTCCTATAGAAACTATATTGTGTTTTTCAACACCATGCATCCAACTACAAGTAGCTATATCAGGATTATAAAAAAATACAGCATCTCCTGTTGGATCATTACCACCTAGTGCTTCATATACAGCATCAAAACATTCCTGTGTTGGTTGAACATCAATATTACCATTAACTACACAAGAAAAAGCTTTTGGCTGAAATACAACACCTTGTATAGTATTAGGAAACCCATTATTAAGGGCCCTATTTAATATAACTGATGCAACAGCAACTTTTCCCTCATAGGGTTCACCCTTACTTTCAGCATATACAACTTGTGACATTAAATAAATATCTGATTGTGTTAAATAAAGCATCTGATTATTATCTTTAAAAACTTCTACATATTCTTCATCAGATAAACTTATATGATTATTTCCATTATTTCTTAAAACTAATAAATTATTTTCTATTCTTGTACTTGCGCTTACCTTAGTAGTAAATAAATTTGATAAGCCTAAGTCAAGTGCTGAAAGAGATAGGGTTAGAATAATACAAAATAAGAATTTTCCAAGTTTCATAAAAAACCTCCTTTTGGAATAACCCAATCGAGATTTATTTTACCCAAAAAGTTTAAAATAATACAAACCATTATTAAAAAGAGTTTAACAATGATTCAAAGGAAGTTTTTACATCGTCATATTTAGAATAAGCATTATCGTAATTTTTATTTATAGTTTTTTTATTTTTTTCGTAGCTAGGAGAAGATTTTTCGTAAATAACAGCAATTTTTAAGGCGTTTAAGTATCCAGAATATAATGTAAAGGTATTATTTAAACTATTATAATAAGACATACACCCTTCTGGTATGGAAGAATAATTAAAATCTTTTTTTATAGTTTCAATAGTTCTTTCTTTTTCTTTAATATCATTAAGAATTATATCTAAAGATCTATTTTCTTTTCTTATTAAATTTATTGCCGGTTCTAAATCGTCTAAAATTTCATCAAATTCATTAGTGCATTTAGTTAACTTTTCAATATAAGAATTATATTGGGTTGTTTTAATTGAAGCTTCTTTATTTACTTTTTCTAGAGTATTTAAATAACTAATTAAATTATCTAAAAATGTTTCGCTTTCTTCGGGAAGTGTTAAAGAAAATCCATAAAGAGATAAATCTTCGTAACTCTTTTCACAGTTTGATTTTAAAATTAATATTTCAGATGTAATTTCGGATATAGATAAATTATTAGTATAAGATAAAACATTAATACAATAACTATATAAATTTTCGGTATTTTCTATACATGAAATTAATGTTGGAATTATGTTTGGAGTATCATTATTTGCTATTACTACAGCTGATACTTTTTCTTTTAACTCTTTCAACTCTTTTAAATTATCATTTAATATGTTAGAGGCAGATTTACTATTTATAGTTAATCCATTAATACACTTTTTAAGAGAAGTATTTATTTTAGATAATTCAGTTATATAAGGTTCAAAATCTTTTAAAGATGTATCTTCAGTAATAATTTCACTAGTATCAGTTGATGATGAGGTTGAATTATTATGTCTATACAATAATATTATCATAGAAGAGGAAGTTAAAAATATACAAATTAATAAAGTTATAATAAAGGTTTTATTCTCAGAAAATGATTTTTTTATTTTTTCCACTTATTCTCACATCCTTAAAATTAATTTACAATATTAAATATTATGAAAAAACTTTCTATATAATTTATATTGTTGAAGAAAATGAAATATACTTAAATAAATTTATATATAAATAAAAGAATTAGTGAAATATAAGGATGAGAAACATAAAAGAAGTAGAAAAATAAAATGGAATTATAATATTTTAACAATTATGAGAATGGTGTATAATTTAATTAGAAAATTTATGGTGGTGGATTAAATGCAAAATTTTATTTCTATTATAATGAATTCACTAAAGAATATGTCCTTGATTGCTATTATTGATATATTAGTAGTAGCGTTTATATTTTATAAGGGATATATGCTTATAAAAGAAACAAGAGCAGAACAGCTATTAAAAGGAATAGCATTTATAATAATTTTGATTCCAATTAGTTCGATATTAAATTTAAGTATGTTATATTTTATATTAAGTAAAACTTTAACTATTGGAATAATATCTGTTGTTATAATATTTCAACCAGAAATAAGAAGAGCATTAGAGCACTTAGGAAGAAGTGCTTTTGAAGATAAGCATGGTTTTGAAGATAGAGAACAGAGAAATATTTATGTTAGTGAAATTGTAAACGCAGTATCTAATTTAGCAGAAACAAGAACTGGTGCGTTAATTGCAATTGAACAAGGGACAGGACTTGGAGAAATAATATCCTCTGGAACTATATTAGATGCAAAAATAACCTCTAATCTTTTAGAAAATATATTTGTTGTAAACACTCCGCTTCATGATGGTGCAACAATAATAGGAAGAGATAAAATATTAGCATCAGGATGTGTTTTACCTTTAACAAATAATAAAGAAATAAATAAAAAATTAGGAACTAGACATAGAGCAGCAATAGGATTGTCTGAAATATCTGATGCTCTGGTTATTATAGTATCTGAGGAAACGGGAATAATTTCTTTAGCGATAAATGGACGTTTAACAAGAAATTATGATAAAGACAAATTAAGAACAATATTACTTAAGATAATGGAACATAGAGAGGAAAAGAATGTAAAAACTGCTGGCAAGAAGGTGAAAACATGGATAACGGGAAAAATAAACAGAAAGTAATTGTTCAATTAGTATGTCTTTTATTATCAATAGGATTATGGATTTATGTAACTAATATAGAAAATCCAATAAAATCATATGAATTAAGTAAAGTGCCAGTAGAAGTTAAAAATATTGATAGTTTAAAAGGAGCAGGATTAGCATTAGCCCCTAATCAAGAATTTTATGTAAATTTAAAAGTAGAAGGTAGTAGTCAAGAACTATTCAATATAGATAAAAGTGATTTTATTATAAGTGTAGATTTAAATGAATTTGTACTAAAGGTTGGAGAAAATAAAATTGCTGTAAATATAGAAAGTGCTCCTAACACGGTTAAAATAAAAAATAGTAATGGCTTAACGATACCAATAATTACAGAAGAATATTTAGCAAAAGAAGTTCAGGTAAAGTCTAAAATTGATGTAATTTCAAAATCAGGGTATTATGTAGCAACACCTATATTTACACCAGACTCTATAACTGTATCTGGTGCAAGATCTTTAGTAGATAAAGTAGCAAAAGTTGTTGCACAAGGCGAGGAAAGTAATGCAACTGAAACAATCATTAAAAATTATGTGGTCTTAGCTGTAGATGATGAAGATAGAGAAATTATTGGTGTTGATTTATCTCAAAAGTGGGTAGAGGCTACTATAAAAATAAATGAGGGAAAAACAGTTCCAATTAAAATAAATACTACTGGAGAGCTTCCGCAAGGACTAAGATTAAAATCTATAAGTTCAAATATAAAAGAAATAGGAATAACAGGACCTGAATCAACTTTAAATTCAATTAATGAGATTGGATCAGAAACTATAAATCTTTCACAAATAAAAGATACTATTAATGTTAATGTTGCATTAGGAATACCAGAAGGCATATTAATTAATAATGGGGAAAATATAGTAACAGTAAATATTGTTGTGGAAAAAATGCAAACAAAAGAGTTTAAAATTGATTATTCAATGGTTGGACAACAAGAAAATGTAAATATTATTGCAGATAATAATAAAGTGACTGTAAAAGTTTCTGGTTTTGAAGAGGATTTAAAAAATGTTACAGAAACTAATTTAAATGCAGAATTAAATTTATCAGAGTATACTGAAGATGGTGAATTTTTAAAAGCACCAACTGTAAGTTTAATTGGTGTAGATAATGTTACTATAGATAGTGTTAGTGAAATAAAATTAATTGTATCAAAGGATATTCCTACAAATTCAGAACAAGTGAAGGATGAAGAAAATAAAGAAGAAATTAAAGAAGAAGAAAATCAACAATAACTACAAAATAAAGTTAGCAAAAGCTAACTTTATTTTTTTATATAAGAGTATAAATAAGCTTAACTATTAACTACGTTAATCTTGTGATACAATATTAAAAACTAGAAATAATATTATTAAGGGTGATTATATGACTATAAGAATTAATAATTTAAGTATTGGATTAGATGATGATATAAAATTATTAAAAAAGAAAGCTAGTAAAAAATTAAGAATTTCAGTAGATGAAATAAAAAACTTTAAAATAGTTAGAGAAAGCATAGACGCCAGAAATAAGGACAATATTAAACTTACATACGCTATTGAATTTGAACATAAAGATGAAGAAAAATTAATAAATAGAATTCATGATAATGATGTAAAAATAGATAATTCAAAATATGAGCCAGATGTTAAGCCAGGTAATGAAATATTAAATCATAGACCAATAGTTGTAGGTTTAGGTCCGGCGGGATTATTTTCTGCGTTAATGTTAGCACAAAAGGGATATAAGCCATTAGTTATAGAACGTGGAGAAGATGTTGATAAAAGAACTGAAACAGTTGATAAATTTTGGAGAACAGGGGAATTAAATTTAGAATCTAATGTCCAATTTGGAGAGGGTGGAGCAGGATCCTTTTCAGATGGTAAGTTAACAACTAGAATTAAAGATAAAAAGTGTGATTATGTTTTATCAGAGTTAGTTAAAGCAGGAGCTCCAAAGGAAATTAGATATGAGGCAAAGCCACATGTAGGAACAGATATATTAAAGGATGTTGTTAAAAATATAAGAAAGCAAATTATTTCTTTAGGTGGGGAGGTTAGATTTTCTTCTAAACTAGAATACATAAAAAATAATCAAGGAAAAATAAAAAGTATAATAGTAAATGGAGATGAAATACCTTGTGATGCACTTGTTTTAGCTTTAGGACATAGTTCAAGAGATACATATGAGATGTTAAATAGCATTGGAATATTTATGGAGCCAAAGGCTTTTGCAATAGGGGTTAGAATTGAACATCCGCAAGAAATGATAAATGTAGGGCAATATGGAAAAATGGCTAATCATCCTAAATTGCAAGCTGCAAGTTATAATTTAACATATCAAAGTAGAGCTTTAAATAGAGGTGTATATTCTTTCTGTATGTGTCCAGGTGGAGTTGTTGTTGCAGCTGCATCTGAAGACAAAAGATTAGTTTCTAATGGAATGAGTTATCATGCAAGAAATGAAGAAAATTCAAATTCAGCATTAGTTGTAACCGTTGGTCCAGAAGATTTTGAAGGAACTTCAGTTTTAAGGGGAATGGAATTCCAAAGATATTATGAAGCTTTAGCATATAAAGTTGGTGGAGGGGATTATAAAGCTCCAGTTCAATTGTTAGGGGATTTTGTTAATGATAGAAAATCAACTAAATTAGGAAAGGTAAAACCAAGTTATAAACCTGGATTTGAATTTGCTGATATGAGAGAATGTTTGCCTTACTATGTAGTAGAAGGGATAAAAGATGGAATTAATAATTTTGATAGAAAAATTAAGGGATATGGAAGAGAAGATGCAGTCTTAACTGGAATAGAAACAAGAACATCAGCACCAGTTAAAATAACTAGAAATGAGAGATTAGAAAGCATATCATTAAGTGGTTTATATCCTTGTGGAGAAGGAGCTGGGTTTGCAGGAGGTATTGTATCTGCTGCAGTTGATGGAATTAAAGTTGCTGAAAGAATAATAGAAAAATATAGACCAATATAAAAATAGATAATTTATAAATTGTTTAAAAAATCAGTAGTTTTTATAATTACTGATTTTTTATTTTTAAAATTTAGATTTTTAGTTGAAAGTCTGATAAAATATAAATGGTAAATATTTGAAATTACCATATAATTTTAAAATAAATGGGTATAATAGGAGAGGTGGATTATGAGTAAAAATTTTGATGATTTATTTTCAAAGTTAAAAGTAGCACAAATAAAAAAATTATCTGTAGCAGTAGCTCAAGATGAACCAGTTTTAGAAGCAGTTAAGGCAGCAAAGGATAGGGGGATAGCTAATGCTATTTTAGTTGGAGATAAATCGAAGATTGAAGAAGTAGCTTCTAAAATAGATATGGATTTAACTGACTTTGAAATAATTCATGAAGAAGATGTTAAAAAGGCAACATTAAAAGCAATACAATTAGTTTCTAGTGGCGAAGCTGATATGGTAATGAAAGGATTAATAGATACAGCTACATTTTTAAGAAGTGTATTAAATAAAGAAGTTGGACTTAGAACAGGTAAGTTAATGTCTCATGTGTCTGTTTTTGAAATTAAAGGAATAGATAGATTGATATTATTAACAGATGCAGCTTTTAATACTTATCCAGACTTAAAGCAAAAGGTTCAAATAATAAATAATTCTGTAATGGTTGCAAATGCTTGTGGAATAAAAAATCCTAAGGTTGCTCCAATTTGTGCAGTCGAAATAGTAAATACTGATATGCCAGCAACAGTAGATGCAGCTTTATTATCTAAAATGAGCGATAGAGGTCAAATTAAAGGATGTATAGTTGATGGCCCTTTAGCTTTAGATAATGCAATATCAGAAGAAGCAGCACATCATAAAGGTGTTACTGGTAAAGTAGCAGGTAAGGCTGATATATTATTACTTCCTAATATAGATGTTGCAAATGTTATGTATAAGTCTTTAACTTACACAGCAGAAACAAGAAATGGAGGGATATTAGTTGGTACATCAGCTCCTGTAATTTTAACATCAAGAGCTGATAGTTTTGAAACAAAAGTAAATTCTATAGCATTAGCAGCTTTAGTTTCAGAAAATAGAAAATAATATAGGAGGTATTGAGAAGTATGGCATATAAATTATTGATAATAAATCCAGGATCAACATCTACTAAGATAGGTGTATATTTAGATGAAAAAGAAATTTTAGTAGAAACATTAAGGCATTCATCTGATGAAATTTCAAAATATAACAGCATTTATGACCAAAAAAAATTTAGAAAAGACGTTATAATTGATATTTTGAAAAAAAATAATATAGATTTAAATTCATTAAATGCAGTAGTAGGAAGGGGAGGAATGCTTAGACCTATTCCAGGAGGAACTTATGAAGTTACTAATGATTTATTAGATGATTTAAAAGTTGGAGTTTCTGGTCAACATGCTTCTAATTTAGGGGGAATATTAGCAAGGGAAATTGCAGATGAAATTGGGGTAAGATCATTTATAGTTGATCCTGTTGTTGTAGACGAATTACAAGAAGTAGCTAGAATTTCAGGTATTCCTGAGCTACCAAGAAGAAGTATTTTTCATGCATTAAACCAAAAAGCAGTTGCTAAAAGATATGCAAAGGAAAAAAGAAAAAAATATGAAGATTTAAATTTAGTTGTAGTTCATATGGGTGGAGGTGTATCTGTTGCAGCTCATAAAAAAGGATTAGTAGTTGATGTAAATAATACATTAGACGGAGATGGACCTTTTTCACCAGAAAGATCAGGGTCAGTTCCAGTTGGAGATTTAGTTAAGTTATGTTTTAGTGGAAAGTATACTCAAGCAGAAATATATAATAAAATAGTTGGTAGAGGTGGTTATGTTGCATACCTTAATACTAATGATGCTAGAGAAGTTTTAAGATTAAGTGAAGAAGGAAATGAATTTGCTTCATTAGTTTTTGATGTATTTATTTATCAAGTATCAAAAGCAATTGGTGAAATGTCTACTGTTCTTAATGGAAAAGTAAATCAAATAATTTTAACTGGTGGAATAGCATATTCACCTGTTGTTGTTAAAGCAATTAAAGAAAAAGTTAAGTGGATTAGTGATGTAACTGTTTATCCTGGAGAAGACGAGTTATTAGCATTAGCCCAAGGAGCTATTAGAGTTCTTAATGGAGAAGAAGATATTAAAGAATATTAAAAATAAAAAATAAATTTTTTAGGTACGTTTTACGTACCTTTTTTACTTTTTATATATAAAATTAATAACTTTTTATAAAGTTAAAATTATAATTAAACTAAAAAGTATATAATAATTTAAATTTAAAATACATAATATATTAGATTGTGATAAATAAATAGTCTAATCATTGTAAAAAAACGGAATAGAATATATACTATAAGTGTTAATATGAAATAAATGAGTGAGGTATTTATATATGAGTAGAATGTTTGGAACAGATGGAGTAAGAGGTATAGCTAACACAGAATTAACAGCAGAATTAGCGTATAGCTTAGGAAGAGCTGGTGCTTTTGTATTAACAGAAGGGACACATAAACCGAAAATATTAGTTGCTAAAGATACTAGAATATCAGGAGATATGCTTGAGTCAGCTTTAGTTGCTGGTATTCTTTCAGTTGGAGCTGAAGCTGTAATTTTAGGTGTAGTTCCAACACCAGCAGTAGCACATTTAACAAGAGAATATAATGCAGATGCAGGAGTTATGATTTCAGCATCACATAATCCAGTTGAATATAATGGAATTAAATTTTTTGATGGAAAGGGATATAAATTATCTGATGAATTAGAAGACCAAATACAAGCTGTTATAGAAAATAATTTTGAAGGTGTTCCAAGTCCTGTTGGAGGAGCTGTTGGAAGATCATACACTGAAGAAAGTGCATTAAGAGAATATATAGATTATGCTAAGAGTACAATTAAAACAGATTTAAAAGGACTTAGAGTTGCTTTAGATTGTGCAAATGGTGCTGCATATAAAGCAGCAGTTAAAGCATTTAGGGATTTAGGTGCTAGAGTTTATGTAATTAATGACAATCCAGATGGAAATAACATAAATGAGAATTGTGGATCAACTCATATGGAAGAGTTAATGGATTATGTTGTAAGAAAAAATTGTCATATTGGATTTGCTTTTGATGGAGATGCTGATAGATGTTTAGCTGTTGATGAAAAGGGAAATATGATAAATGGTGATTTCTTATTAACTATTTGTGCAAAGGCTTTAAAAGAAGCTAAGAAATTAAAAAATGATACTTTAGTAGTAACAGTAATGAGTAATTTAGGATTAGATATTGCAGCTAAAAAAGAAGGAATTAATTTAGTTAAGACTAAAGTAGGAGATAGATATGTACTTGAAGAAATGCTTAAAGAAAATTATATACTAGGTGGAGAACAATCAGGGCATATAATATTCTTAGATCACAATACAACTGGTGATGGATTAGTAACTGCCCTGCAAGTAGCAGCAATACTTAAAGATAGTAATAAAACTTTTAGCGAATTAGCAGGAATAATGAAAGAATTACCACAAGTATTAGTTAATGCTAAAGTTCCAAATGAAAAGAAAAATATTTATTTAGAAGATGCAGAAATAATAGAAGCTATAAATGCTGTAGAAGCAAAGCTTAATGGAGTAGGTAGAGTTCTTATAAGACCATCAGGAACTGAACCATTAGTAAGAGTTATGCTTGAAGGTGAAAATCAAGAAGAAATAAATGAAATGGCAAACAGTTTAGTTAATTTAATATTAAGCAAAATTTAATATATTAAAAAAGTTAATGTTTCGATAGAAGCATTAACTTTTTTTATAAAAAAATAACTATAATATAAAAGAATTTTTTTATTATTAATAAATATATATTTTTTATATAAGAAAAAGATTATACATAATTAATAAAAATAAAATTAAAAATTTAATTAATTACTAAAAAGAATTTTTGAAAAATGAAAAATAAAAAGTAATTTTACAAAAATAGGAAACGGTATTGACAGAATACAAATTTAAAGAGTAAGATAATAACAATAGAATAATTGGAAAAAAATTCAAAAAGGGAATTGTGATTGAGAGTAATTTTATCCCACTATTATGATTTTATCATTAAGGGTGGGATTTTTTTAACCTAATTTATAATTATTTTGTTAAGTTGATTATTAATTTAGGTGTAAATTATTTTATTGGGGGGAATTAAAGTGGAAAGACATGTATTATCTGTTTTAGTTAGAGATTCTTCAGGAGTTCTAACAAGAGTTTCAGGATTATTTGCAAGAAGAGGATTTAATATTGATAGTTTAACTGTTGGTAAAACAGAAAATCCTACAATTTCAAGAATGACCATTACGTTGAATGGAAATGAAGATGTTTTAGAACAGTTTACAAAACAATTAAACAAATTGGAAGATGTTTTAAGAGTATTAAATTTAAAGGTTGAAAATTCAGTTTATAGAGAGTTAGTACTAATTAAGGTTAAAGCTGATGCAGAACAAAGAGCAGCAGTAAATGAAGTGGCAAAAATATTTAGAAGTAAGATAATTGATGTTTCTCCTGAAACACTTACCATTGAATTAACCGGAGATGAAAGTAAAATAAATGCTCTTATAAAGCTCTTAGAAGAATACGAAATAAAAGAATTAGTTAGAACAGGATTATGTGCATTAGAAAGAGGCGCTAATGATATTACAGATTACTGTGAAATCTTTAATTAGAAAGTTATAAATATCTATAGGGGGGCTATTTAAATTTGAATAGATATATAGAGATTTTTGATTCTACGTTAAGAGATGGTGCTCAGGGTCAGGGGATATCATTTTCGTTAGAAGATAAGGTGAAAATTGCTAAAGCTTTAGATGCTATAGGAATTGATTATATAGAAGCTGGTAATCCGGGGTCAAATCCTAAAGATATGGAGTTTTTTAAAGTAATAAAAAACATAAAGTTAAATAACTCTAAGTTAGTAGCATTTGGTTCAACTAGGAAGCCAGATATAAAAGTTGAAGATGATATAAATATAAAAAGTTTATTAGATGCTAATACAGATGTTGTATCAATATTTGGCAAATCATCAGCTTTTCAAGTTAATGATATATTAAAAACATCTTTAACAGAAAATTTGAAAATGATAGAAGAAACAATAAAATATTTAAGAATTAATAATAAAGAAGTAATATTTGATGCAGAACACTTTTTTGATGGATATAAAGAAAATAGTGAATATGCAATGTCTACTTTAAAGGTTGCAAAAGACGCAGGAGCAAAAACATTAGTTTTATGTGATACAAATGGTGGAACATTGCCTAGTGAAATAAAAAATATTGCATTTGAAGTTTGTAAAAAATTTGGTGATATTATAGGTATACATTGTCATAATGATATTGGAATGGCTGTAGCAAATTCAGTAATAGCAATAGAATCAGGTGTATCACATATTCAAGGAACATTTATTGGTGTTGGAGAACGTTGCGGAAATACTAATTTAAGTACTATAATTCCAACAATAGCTTTAAAAATGAATTTTAATATAAAAGCAAATGAATATTTAAAGGAAATAACAGCAAAGGCTAGATATATTTCAGAAATATCAAATATTCAATTGCAAGATTCAGCTCCTTACATTGGTAAATCAGCATTTGCTCATAAAGGAGGTATGCATATAGATGCTATTTGTAAGACTCCTGAATCTTATGAGCATGTGAAACCAGAAGCTGTTGGGAATAAAAGAAGTTTTTTATTATCAGAAGTAAGTGGTAAAAGCACAGTGTTGCAAGAAATACACAAAGTTTTTCCAAATGTTAAGAAGGATGGAGAAGAAGTAAAAAACGTAACTAAAAGGTTAAAACAATTAGAATATGAAGGATATAAATTTGAAGGTGCAGAGGGTACTGTTGAGTTATTAATAAGAAAAACAATAGGTAAGTACAAGCCGTTTTTTAAGTTGAACCATTTTAAAACTATGGGAGAAAACTCATGGAGTAATGGTGAATTTAGTTCCACAGCTTTAATTAATATAACTGTTGATGGAAAAACTGAAATGACAGCAGCAGAAGGAGATGGGCCTGTAAATGCATTAGATAAGGCACTTAGAAAAGCACTTGAAGTATTTTATCCAGAGTTAAAAGAAGTAAAATTAGTTGATTATAAAGTTAGAGTTCTTGATTCGGAAAGTACTACTGGTGCAAAGGTTAGGGTATTAATAGAAAGTACTGATGGAATTGAAAATTGGAGTACAGTTGGAGTATCTAAGGATGTTATTCAAGCAAGTTGGATTGCATTAGTTGATTCAATAGAATATAAGCTTATTAAAGATATTGAAAGAAAAGTAAAAGCTTATTTTTAAGGGGGAAAATACTTATGGGAATGACAATGACACAAAAAATACTAGCAGCACATGCAGGATTAGAAAGTGTAAAAGCAGGACAATTAATAGAGGCAAATTTAGATTTAGTATTAGGAAATGATATTACATCTCCTGTTGCTGTAAAGGAGTTTGAAAAATTTGGAGTAAAAAACGTATTTGATAAAGATAAGATAGCAATTGTTCCAGATCATTTTACTCCTAATAAAGATATAAAAGCTGCAGAACAGTGCAAATTTATTAGAGAATTTTCAAGGGAAAAGGGAATAACAAATTTCTTTGAAATAGGGGAAATGGGAATAGAACATTGCTTATTACCAGAAAAGGGATTAGTAGTTGCAGGAGATGTTGTTATTGGTGCAGATTCTCATACATGTACTTATGGTGCATTAGGTGCTTTTTCTACGGGAATAGGTTCAACTGACATGGCAGCAGGAATGGCAACCGGAAAGTGTTGGTTTAAAGTGCCTTCAGCATTAAAGTTTGTTTTAAAAGGAAAGCCAACAAAATGGGTAAGTGGTAAGGATGTAATACTTCATATTATTGGAATGATAGGTGTAGATGGAGCTTTATATAAATCTATGGAATTCTTTGGAGATGGTCTTAATTATTTATCAATGGATGATAGATTTACAATGGCAAATATGGCTATTGAAGCAGGAGGAAAAAACGGAATATTTCCAGTTGATGAAAAGACGATTGAATATTTAAAAGAACATGGAAAAAAAGAATGGAAGGTATATGAAGCTGATAAAGATGCTGAATATGATAAAGTTTATGAAATAGATTTGTCAACTTTAAGACCAACAGTTTCATTTCCACATTTACCTGAAAATACAAAGACCATTGATGAAGTTGGTAATATAGATATAGATCAAGCTGTAATAGGTTCTTGTACAAATGGAAGAATTTCAGATTTAAGAATTGCAAGAGATATATTAAAAGGAAAAAAGGTAAATAAAAGAGTAAGATGCATTGTATTTCCTGGGACACAAAAAATTTATTTACAAGCATTAGAAGAAGGAATAATAAAAGATTTAGTAGAAGCGGGGGCGGTTGTTTCAACACCAACTTGTGGGCCATGCTTAGGTGGTCATATGGGGATATTAGCAAAAGGTGAGAGGGCAATTTCAACTACTAATAGAAATTTTGTGGGCAGAATGGGACATGTTGAATCAGAAGTTTATTTAGCAAGTCCGGCAGTTGCAGCAGCTTCAGCAATAACAGGTAAAATAACAAATCCAGAAATACTTTAAGGGGGCAAATAAATATGAAAGCAATTGGAAGAGTTTTTAAATATGGCGATAATGTAGATACAGATGTAATTATACCAGCAAGATATTTAAATACATCAGATCCAAAAGAGTTGGCATCACATTGCATGGAAGATATAGATTTAAATTTTGCAAAGGAAGTTAAAGATGGTGATATTATAGTAGCAAATAAAAATTTTGGGTGTGGTTCATCTAGAGAGCATGCACCTATAGCAATTAAGGAAAGTGGAATTAGTTGTGTAATAGCTTCAACATTTGCAAGGATTTTCTATAGAAATGCCATTAATATTGGTTTACCAATTATTGAATGTGATCAAGCTGTTAAAAGTATTGATAAGGGTGATAAATTAGAAATAAATTTTGATACAGGAATTATTAAAAACTTAACTAAAGATGAAGAATATAAGGGTGAGGCATTCCCGGAATTTATGCAAAATATTATAAATAATAATGGTCTTGTAGGCTATATAAAAAATTCAAAGGACAAATAAATAGGAATAAAAAATAGACTAACTAAATAGTATTGATTAAAAATACAAAACTATATTAGTTTATAAATAATTAAGGGGGATAAATTATGAATTTTAATATAGCAGTTATACCGGGGGATGGAATAGGGCCAGAGGTTATAGATGAATCAATAAAGGTATTAAATAAAATTGGTGAAAAGTATAAACATAGTTTTGAATTTACTTTTCTACAAGCAGGTGGATGTGCGATAGATAGTTTAGGCACTCCTCTTCCAGAAAGTACTTTAGAAGCCTGCAAAAATAGTGATGCAGTACTTTTAGGAGCTGTTGGTGGACCAAAATGGGATAATCCTAATGCAAAAGTAAGACCTGAACAAGCGTTATTAGGACTAAGAGGTGGATTAAATTTATATTGTAATTTAAGACCTGCACTTTTATATAAATCATTAAAAGAAGCATCTCCATTAAAAGATACGATAATCGGGGATGGAATAGATATTTGTGTTGTTAGAGAGCTTACTGGAGGAATTTACTTCGGTGAGAGAGGTAGAGAAATAGTTGATGGAGTTCTTTCAGCATATGATACTGAAAGATATAATATAGAAGAAATCGAAAGAATAGTTAAGATAGGTTTTGATACAGCCATGAAAAGAAATAAAAAATTAACAAGTGTTGATAAAGCTAATATATTAGAAAGCTCTAGGTTATGGAGAAGTGTTGTTGAAAAAATATCTAAAGATTATCCAGAAGTGGTAGTTAATCATTTATATATTGATAATGCTTCTATGCAATTAGTTAAAGATCCTAGACAATTTGATGTTATTGTTACTTCAAACATGTTTGGAGATATATTATCTGATGAAGCATCAATGATTACAGGTTCAATAGGAATGTTACCTTCTGCATCTTTAGGAGATGGTTCTTTAGGAATGTATGAACCAATACATGGTTCTGCACCTGATATTGCAGGAAAAGGAATGGCAAATCCATTAGCAACAATTCTTTCTACTGCTATGATGTTAAGATATAGTTTTAATTTAGAAGATGAAGCAAGTGATATAGAAAATGCAGTAGTTAAAGTTTTAGAAGAGGGTTATAGAACAGGAGATATTAAGAGCACAGGTACAACTATTGTTGGTACTAAGGAAATGGGTTCTCTTGTTGTAGATAGAATTTAATTAAATTTCTAACATATATGAGGTGAATATAAGTGAGAAGTGATGTAGTTAAAAAAGGAGTTACAAAAGCTCCTCATAGATCATTATTTAAGGCATCAGGTTTAATTGATGAAGAAATAAATAAGCCGTTAATAGGTGTGGTTACCTCTCAAAATGATATAATTCCTGGACATGTAAATTTGGATAAAATTGTTGAGGGAGTTAAAAAAGGAGTATTAATGTCTGGAGGAACACCATTAGTATTTCCAACGATAGGTGTATGTGATGGTATTGCTATGGGGCATGAAGGAATGAAATATTCATTGGCTACAAGAGAACTTATAGCTGATTCAATTGAATGTATGGCAAAAGCTCATGCTTTTGATGGACTAGTATTTATACCTAATTGCGATAAGATAGTGCCTGGAATGGTTATGGCAGCATTAAGATTAAATATACCATCAGTAGTTGTAAGTGGTGGACCGATGTTAGCAGGTAAGTTTAAGGATAAAGAGGTTTCATTATCTACTATGTTTGAAGCAGTTGGCTCTGTTGAAAGTGGTTTGATGTTAGAATCTGATTTAGCTGATTTAGAAGAAAAAGTTTGTCCAACATGCGGTTCTTGCTCTGGAATGTTTACAGCTAATTCTATGAATTGTTTATGTGAGGTTTTAGGTATAGCATTACCTGGAAATGGAACAATACCTGCTGTTTATTCAGAAAGAATTAGACTTGCTAAACATGCTGGTATTGCAGTAATGAAACTTTTAGAAAAAGACATAAAGCCAAGAGATATAATTACTGAAGAAGCAATAAAAAATGCTTTAACAGTTGACATGGCTCTTGGATGTTCAACAAATAGCGTCTTACATTTAACAGCTATTTCAAATGAAGCAAAAACACCTATAAACTTAGATATTATAAATGATATGTCAGCTAAGGTTCCTAATCTTTGTAGATTAGCACCAGCTTCAGATACTCATATTGAAGATCTATATGCAGCAGGTGGAATAAGGGCTGTAATGAGTGAATTAAAGAAAAAGAATTTATTAAATTTAAATTGTATTACTGCAACAGGAAAAACTGTTGGGGAGAATATTGAAACTGCAAAAGTTTTAGACTATTCAGTAATTAGGCATATTGAAAATCCATATAGTGAAACAGGTGGAATTGCAGTTTTAAAAGGAAATTTAGCTTTAGATGGGGCAGTAGTTAAAAAATCTGCAGTTCTTGAAGAAATGCTAAATCATAAAGGTCCAGCTAAAGTTTTTGATTCTGAAGAGGAAGCAATAGAAGCTATATTAGGAAATAAAATAGTTGAGGGTGATGTTGTAGTAATTAGATATGAAGGGCCAAAAGGTGGACCTGGAATGAGAGAAATGTTATCACCAACTTCAGCAATTTGTGGAATGGGATTAGATAAATCTGTAGCACTTATAACTGATGGAAGGTTTAGTGGAGCAACAAAAGGAGCTGCAATAGGTCACATATCACCAGAAGCAGCTGAGGGTGGAAATATTGCTTTAGTTCAAAATGGCGATATTATTTCTATAGATATATTAAATGGAAATTTAGATTTGCTTGTAAGTGATGAAGAATTAGCTAAACGTAGAGAAAGTTTAAAACTTGTTGAACCTAAAGTTAAAGAAGGTTATTTATCAAGATATGCTAAGTTAGTAAGTTCTGCAAGTACGGGGGCAATTTATAAATAGCTATAAAAAGGGGGAGATTTTTAGTGCTATTAACAGGAGCGGAAATTTTAGTTAAATCTTTATTAAGTGAAGGTGTTGACACTATATTTGGATACCCTGGAGGAGCGGTATTAAATATTTATGATTATTTATATAAATATAAAGATAAAATAAAACATTATTTAACTTGTCATGAGCAAAGTGCCGCTCATGCTGCAGATGGTTATGCAAGGTCTACAGGTAAGGTAGGTGTTTGTTTAGCTACGTCTGGGCCAGGAGCAACAAATCTTGTTACAGGTATAGCAACAGCTTATATGGATTCAGTTCCTTTAGTTGCAATAACAGGAAATGTTTCTAAGGATTTGCTTGGTAAAGATAGTTTCCAAGAGGTTGATATAACAGGTATAACAATGCCTATAACAAAGCATAATTTTATAGTTAAAGATATAGATGACTTACAAAAAATAATTAGAAAGGCATTTTATATTGCAAAAGAAGGAAGACCAGGCCCAGTTTTAATAGATATACCTAAAGATATAACAGCAGCTAAAACTGAATATGAAGATTTAGACCCAATAAATGTTGAGCCTAAGGGTAAGCATATAACACAGGAAGCTTTAGATGAAGTTTCAAGGTATATAAATGAAGCTTCTAAGGTTCTTATTTATGCAGGTGGCGGAGTTATTAGTGCTAATGCTACAGAAGAATTAATTAATTTTGCAGAAAAATTAAATGCACCCGTAGCAACAACATTAATGTGTAGAGGTGCAATACCTTCAAATCACAGATTAAACACAGGTATGATAGGAATGCACGGAAGTAATGCTTCTAATATTTTAGCAACAAAAAGTGATTTAATAATTGCATTGGGTGCAAGGTTTAGCGATAGAGTAATAAGTGATAAAGAGTTTATCAATAATGCTAAGGTTATACAAATAGATGTTGATCCAGCTGAAGTAAATAAAAATGTAAAAGTTGATTCTTTCATTATAGGGGATATAAAGCTTGTATTACAAAAATTAATGCCTTTATTAGAAAATAAGGAAAATAAAGAATGGCTAAATGCAGTAAATGAATTAAAGCATTTATCTGTAACTAAAAATAATAGAGACAATGAAGAAGAATTAACACCAAAATTTTTATTTGAAAAACTTAGCGAAATGGATAATGGAGATTTTATTATAGCCACAGAAGTAGGACAACATCAAATGTGGACAGCACAATATTTTAATTTTAAGACTCCAAGAACATTAATATCTTCAGGTGGACTTGGAACCATGGGGTTTGGATTAGGGGCTTCTATAGGTATTAAAGTTGCTAATCCAGAAAAGACTGTATTTAATATTGCTGGAGATGGAAGCTTCGGAATGAATTGTAATGAGTTTGCTACAGCAGTTAAATACAATATTCCAATTAAAGTAATTGTGATGAATAATAATGCTTTAGGAATGGTTAGACAATGGCAAAACCTTTTTTATGAAGCAAGATATTCTCAAACTACTTTAGATAGACCAACAGACTTTGTTAAACTTGCAGAAGCATTTGGTGGTGTTGGATTTAGAGTTGAAGACAGAGGACAATTAGAAGATGTATTAAAAGAAGCGTTATCTATAAATAAACCTGTAATCATTGATTATATGATAGATAGTGATAAAAAGGTATTTCCTATGGTTGCACCAGGTGCACCAATTCACCAAATAATAAATGAAGAAGATTTAGAAGGTTAATTTAAATTTTTATCATATAAATAATGATATAAAATTTTAATGAATAATAAGTAATAAACAAAATGGGGGTATTAAAAATGGCAAAAATGTTTTATGAAAAGGACACAAACTTAAATTTATTAAAAGGAAAAAAGGTTGCAATAATTGGATATGGTAGCCAAGGTCATGCACATGCTTTAAATCTTCATGAAAGTGGAGTAGATGTAATAGTTGGATTATATGAGGGAAGTAAATCTTGGGATAGAGTTAAAGAAGCAGGATTAGAAGTAACAACAGTTTCTAATGCAGCAAAGAGTGCTGATATTATTATGATGCTTGTTCCAGATGAAAAGCAAGCTAAATTATATAAAGAAGAAATTGCACAATATTTAGAGAAAGGTAATGCTTTAGTATTTGCTCATGGATTTAATATTCATTATGGACAAATAGTTCCACCATCAGATGTTGATGTATTTATGATTGCTCCAAAGGGACCAGGACATATGGTAAGAAGAACTTATACAGAGGGTTCAGGGGTTCCATGTTTAATAGCAGTTTATCAAGATGCAACAGGACAAGCAAAAGATTTAGCTTTAGCTTATTCAAATGGTATTGGTGGAGCAAGAGCAGGAGTCTTAGAAACTACATTTAAAGATGAAACTGAAACAGATTTATTTGGAGAGCAAGCAGTTCTTTGTGGTGGATGTACAGCTTTAATAAAAGCAGGATTTGAGACTTTAGTTGAAGCAGGATATGCTCCAGAAAATGCTTATTTTGAGTGTTTACATGAAATGAAGCTTATCGTTGATTTAATGTATCAAGGTGGAATGGCAGCTATGAGATATTCAGTTTCTGATACTGCTGAGTATGGAGACTATATGGTTGGTAAGAGAATCGTTACAGATGAAACTAAGAAGGAAATGAAGAAGGTTTTATCTGAAATTCAAGATGGTACATTTGCTAGAAATTGGTTAATGGAAAATCAAGTTGGTAGACCTAATTTTAATGCAATGAGAAGAATGGAAGCAGAACATCCTATTGAAAAAGTAGGTAAAGAATTAAGAGAAATGATGTCTTGGATTGATACTAAGAAATTAGATTAATATATTAAATATTTATAAATAAAGGAATCACATTTTTTATGTGGTTCTTTTATTTATTTTAAAATCCATCATTAAATGAACATTTTTGTAATATTAATTAATAAAAGAAATTATTTATATACTTTTAAAATATAAAAGAATAGGGGGACCTTTATATGGAATTAAAAATTAAAGAAGAAAATAAAAAGGTATTTAATAGAATTGGACTTGCTATGCTTGTTTCTATGATATTAGTAAATGTTATTCAAATAATATTTTTTAATATTATTGGTAAAGTTAATCAAGATTTATTATCAGCATCATGGATAAATTATATTGCTCTTGCAATTAGTTATTATTTAATAGGATTTCCAGTATTTTATTTTATGATTAAGGGACTACCAGAAGGAGAAAAAAGAGAAGATAAAAAACTTGGAGTTTGGGAAATTGTAAAGTTTTGTTTTATATCTTATAGTTTAATGTATATATTTAATTTTTTAACCAATATTTTTATTATATTAATATCAATATTTAAAGGTAGTGAAGTTGTAAATCCATTACAAAATATTATAGAAGGAAGTAGCTTGATATTAACGCTTATATTTGTTGGTATATTATCACCTATAATTGAAGAAATGATGTTTAGGGGAATAATGTTAAATAAATTAAGGAGATATGGTGATAAGGTTGCAATAGTAACAACAGCACTTTTATTTGGTCTATTTCATGCGAATTTTTCACAATTTTTCTATGCAACAGTTTTAGGATTGATTTTTGCCTATGTAACTTTAAAAACAGGAACTATAAAATATTCAATAATTCTTCATATTTTTGTTAATACGATGGGAAGTTTTATTATCCCATTAATTATAGGGGATGGTAGTAATTTAGTTGCTTATGGATGTGTATTATTTTTAGTATTATTAATATCAATAGTAGGTTTAGTTTTATTAATAAAAGATAGAAAAAATATATCATTACTAGATGGTGAGGTTAAATTAGAAAAGGGAACAGCATTTAAAACGATATGGATAAATTTGGGGATGGTATTATTTACAGTAATTTGTTTAGTTTCTATGATAGCTGTATTATTTATTTAGTATAAATTTTAATATTTAAAGCATAAAAATCAGAATGTTTTTAAGCATTCTGATTTTATTTTTATTTATAAAAATTTTCATATTAATTAATGTCCATACAGATAAACATAGTAGATATATAAAATATCTACTATACTAGTTAGTGAATGATCTTGAATAATTGATGTTTGAAATTCATCCATTTTTAAGGAACTTACTAATAATTTAATTTCTTTACAAGAGTTTTTAATTTCCTTTTGAGCTGTAATCCAAATTATTTTTATGTCCTTTTCTTTTAAAAGCTTATTTATTTGTTTTATATGTCTTGTAGTTGCAGAAAATGATACTATTATAGCAATGTCATTTTTATTCATATTTTCTATAGCAAGTATTTGACTTTTTAACGTCGGAAATGAATAACTTGTCTTATTTAACCTTGTAAATTTTTCACTAAAATTTTTTGCGATAATATTTGAAAAAGAACTACCAAAAACATAAATTCCTTTGGCTTCTTCAATCCAGTTAACAGCTTTAATAAGTTTCTTTTCATCAATAACTTTTTTTGTTTCAATAAAAGATTTATTTAATGTATAAAAGTATTCATCTAAAATAGATGAACTAATAATTTTTTTATTATTTTTAATGCATTTATTGTTTATTTCATCTTGAAGAAATTCGTTATAAACAATTATATCTTCCTTTAATTCTTTAAAGTTTGAATTGTTAACTCTTTTGCAAAATCTAGTTATTGTAGAAGGTGAAGTACTGCATGCTTTTGCAATATCAAATATGGTCATGTTGGGGATTTTTTCGTGATTATGTAAAATATATTGTGCTATATAACTATCTGTAGAATGATATTCTGTTATCTCTTCTACACATCTTTTTAAGTTAGAAAAAATTGAATACATATTTTCCTCCAATTTATTTATATGTAATTATTAAATATTATAATATAAAAATATAGGATAGTATAAGCTATCCTATATTTTTATTAAATTTATTCAATACCTAAGTATTCTCTCATTTCAGTTTTGTAAACAGAAGCTTTGTTACCATAAATGATTTGCACACCTTGTGCAACTTTAACTATTCCATTAGCAGATAATTCGTTTTTGAAATAATCATCTTTTTCTATTAATGAATTATCTTTTAAAGTTAAACGTAATCTTGTAAAACATGCTTCAACTTTTAAAATATTATCTTTTCCACCAACTGATTCTACTATTTTAGGAATTAATTCTCCAGTATTATTTTCATTATTTGTTGTAACTTCTTCTACTTCCATAACTTCTCTACCAGGTGTTTTTAAATTGAATTTTACAATTACAAATTTAAATACATAATAGTAGATTACAAAATAGAATACTCCAAGTATAGGTAACCAATACCAGTGAGATCCCTTATCAGAATTTAGTATTCCATTAAATATCCAAGATAGTAATGGACCTCCAAAGGCTGATGGACCTGCTACATTAAATTGAAGCAGATAAGTTAGTATATAAGCTACCCCTGATAATAAAGCATGAATTCCAAATAATACAGGTGCTACGAAAAGAAAACTATATTCTAATGGTTCAGTAATTCCCATAAGTGCACAAGGTATAACAGCTGCTATCATAAGAGATGCTACTTTTTTTCTGTTTTCTTTTTTAGCAGTCTTATATATTGCAAGGGCTGCACCTGTTAAACCAAACATAGAAAATAATACTTTACCATTCATTACATAACGACTTATATTAATATCAAACATAGCTCCAGGAGTATTTAATATTGCATTATATATATTTACAGCTCCTTCAACTGTTTGTCCACCAATTTCCATTACTCCACCAAGTGATGTAAAGAAGAATGGAAGATATATAAAGTGATGTAAGCCAAAAGGTAATAACATACGCTCTGAAAATCCATATACAAATGCTCCAAATACACCTGTTGAATTTATAAATTCAGAAGATAATTCTAAAGCATTTTGTATAGGAGGGAATACAAATGATAATAAAACTCCTACAAAGCTAGAAACTATAATCGTAATTGCAGGTATAAAACGTGTTCCATTAAATATACCTAATACTGGAGGTAATTGAATCTTATAATATTTATTATGAAGATAACTTACAATAAGACCAATTATAATACCACCAAATACACCAGTATCTAAAGTAGTTACACCTAAAATTGCTTTTTGACCAGTTAATAAATTACTTGTATCTATAACTCCTCTAGCAATTAAGAAACTTCCCATTATTGTATTCATTGTCATGTATCCTAGGAAACCTGATAAAGCTGCTGTAGCTTTTTCAGATTTAGCATATCCATAGGCTATACATATAGCAAAAATAACTGAAATGTTATTGTTTACAACATTACCAGCATCCTTCATTAGTTGGAATAGAAGGGAAAAGAAACTATTCCCTAAAAAAGGTGCAACTTTAATTAAACTAGCATTTGTAAATGCACTACCGACACCAACAAGAATACCTGATATAGGTAGAAGTAAAACTGGTGCCATTAGAACTTTACCTAGTTTTTGAAACGAACTAAATAATTTTTTTTTATCCATGAAAATCCCCTCTATCCATTGTTTTTTTATTTTAATGTTGGCCAATATTCACCATTTGCTTCTATTAAGTCATCTAAAATTTTTCTTGCAACTGTTGTAGATGGCACTGTTTTATTTATAGCTATAGCTTGTAATGCTTTATCATAAGAATTTTCGAAGTAAGCATCTACGGCTAATTTTTCAGAAGCTAATTGGTTTTCCATCATTCCTTTATGGAAAGTTGGGATTGGAGGAATTGAAACTGGTTCTGGTCCCCATGAACGTATATAAGCTGGTACTTCAACCATTGCATCTGCTGGCATATTAGGAATAGCTCCATTATTTTCTACAATTACTAAGAAACGTTCTCCCTTATTGTATGCAATAGAAGCAGCTGCATCAACTATGAAATCACCAAAAACTGTAAATTCTTGTATTGGGCTCTTATAATTTTCTGGTGATTCTAAATATTTATTGTGTTCTGCAAACATTTCTTGTTCACGACCTTCAATAACCATGTCTGCTCTTGTACGATTTATATCCATCTTTGCTACCATTTCTGAAGAATATAAATAGTATTGAAGATAACTGTTTGGTAAGAAGTCAGGATAATCTTTAACTATTTCTGCGTATTGTTTCCATGTTTTTTGCCAGTCTTTATCTTTATGGTGTTTATCACTGCAAGCTGACATTCCAGAAGTTAATATCATTTCTCTTAATTCTGGTAAACGGTCTTTTCCTTCTTTGTCATATAATGCTGTAAACCATCCAAAGTGATTTAATCCAAAGTAGCAAGGGTCTAATGATTGCCAGCTATCTAATCCTAACATTTTAGAGTAAGATAAAAGAATTGCTGTTGGCATATCACAAATATTCAATACTCTTTCGTTATTAAATTCTCTTCTTGTAGCTTCAGCAACAACTGCAGCTGGATTTGAATAATTTAAAACCCAACAGTTTGGAGAATATTTTTTTGCCATTTTTATTATGTGAATTATAGCTGGGATTGAACGTATTCCATAAGAAATTGAACCTCCAGGGCCACAAGTTTCTTGTCCAACTACACCATATTGTAATGGGATTTTTTCATCAGAACTTCTTAATTTTAATCCACCTTGACGAACTTGAGCAAATACGAAATCTACATCTGTGTAAGCTTCTTCTTCATTTGTTGTAACAACAACTTCAAGCTCAGGATAAGTTTCATTAATAAATTGTTTCATGATATCATGTACTAAATGTAATCTTTTTTCATCAATATCGAATAAAGATAATTTTCTTAAAGGAAATTCATCCTTTTTTTGTAATAAACTTTGAATTATACCTGGTGTATGAGTGCTTCCTGCACCTACAATAACTACTGCATTCTTTTTCATATTAATACCTCTTTCCTGTAAATGTTTTCTCTTGATGTTTATAATATATCATCTTCAAAAAAATATATTTAAAAATTTCATTTTATGAAATTTCTATTTAGTTTTTATATAAAATTTTATTAAAATATATAAATAAAACATCAAAGAAATTTATGGGAAATAAATAAATTATGTGGACAAATATTATTGAGTATATTAATATTATTCATATATTAAGAAGTAATCGTGTTTATCGTATAAAGTTGAAAATAGGGTTCAACAGTTTCTACCAAATCACCATAAATGATTTGACTACGATATGTTTTATATATAAAACTTATATTTTAATTTGAATTATTATATATCACATATACATAAAAAAATAGTTACTAAATTTACATATCAAATCTTATATACTCTGCATGCGATAAATATTGCGATTACAAAAATGCATGGAGGAGTACGAAAATGAATTTCTTATCTAAATATTTTAATTTTCAAGAAAAGAATACAAATTTTAAAACTGAAACAATAGCTGGAATAACAACATTTTTAACAATGGCATATGCATTATTTTTAATTCCTAATGTTTTAGCAGATGCAGGAATGCCAGAAAAGAGTGTTTTTGTTGCAACAGCATTAGCAGCAGCAATTGGAACATTAATTATGGGTATATTTGCAAAATTTCCAATGGGACTAGCTCCGGGAGTTGGATTAAATGCTTTCTTTACATATAGTGTTTGTATAGGGATGGACATATCTTGGCAAACTGCATTATCAGGGGTTCTTGCATCAGGTATTATATTTTTAATAATATCAGCAACAGGTTTAAGGGAATTAGTTATTAAGTCAATTCCAACAAACTTAAAATTTGCTGTAAGTGCAGGAATTGGATTATTTATAGCTTTCATTGGATTAAAAAATGCAGGAATAGTTGTAGCAAATGAATCAACTTTTGTAGGACTTGGAGACTTAACAAATCCAACAGTTTTACTTTCAATATTTGGACTTATAGTAATTTCAATATTAATGGTTAGAGGCTCAAATATAGCAATATTTATTGGAATGGCGGCAACAGTAATTGTTGGAATGATATTTGGATTAATAGAAATACCTACTTCAATAATATCTATGCCACCATCAATAGCTCCTACTTTTGGTGTAGCAATTAAAAATATAGGTAATATATTTAATCCTCAAATGATATTAGTTATATTTACTTTCTTATTTATGGATTTCTTTGATACAGCAGGTACATTAGTTGCAGTTGGTTCAAAGGTTGGATTACTTAAAAAAGATGGTTCTGTTGAAAATGGTTCAAAAGCATTACTTGCAGATTCAGTTGCTACTTGTATAGGTTCTATATTTGGAACAACTAATACTACTTCTTATGTTGAATCATTATCTGGAGTAGCAATAGGTGCAAAAACGGGATTTTCAAGTGTTGTAGTAGGAATATTATTTTTAATTTCATTAATTTTTTCTCCATTACTTAGTGTAATTACATCAGCAGTAACTGCACCAGCACTTATTATAGTTGGTTCTTTAATGTGCAGTAATCTTAGAGAAATAGAATGGGATAAACCCGAGGTTTCAATTTCAGCATTTTTAACTGTAATATTAATGCCTTTAACTTATAGTATTGGAGAAGGTATAGCTTGTGGATTTTTATCATATGTAATTCTTATGATATTTAAAGGAAAAGCTAAAAAAGTACATCCTGTTATGTATGTATTAGCTATTTTATTTATAATTTATTTTGCAATAAGATAAAATTATAAAAATTTATGTAATTAATAGAAAATATAAATCTTTACAATAATAATTTCAATTTGTATAATTAGTTTATAATTTGTTAAAACTTATTATATAAATTGCATTGAAGAGGAGCAGTAAATAGAAATTTAATTTAAAGCGATTTAGGGATGGTGTAAGCCTAAAAATTAAAACTATTGAAGGAAACCTTAGAGCAATAAAACTAAATAAGTATTTGAGTGGATTAATTTTTTAATCAATTTAGGTGGTAACGCGGAATAAAAGTTTTCGTCCTAAGAATTTTAGGATGAAAACTTTTTTATTTATAAATAAAATGAATGTATTTTAAAGGAAACATTCATTTTAATATTATATATTTTAAAGGAGAATTTAAATATGGCATTTGAAAAATTAGCTGAAATAATATTCCCAAGTGTTGAACATGATAGGGAATATTACATAGCAAAATATCCAAAAAGAAATTTAAAAGAAGGAGCTAGAGTAACTAGATATGCACCATCACCAACTGGATTCCAACATATAGGTGGAGTTTTTGCTGCATTAATAAATGAAAGGTTAGCAAGTCAAAGCGAAGGTATTTTTTATTTAAGAATAGAAGATACAGATCAAAAAAGAGAAGTAGAAGGTGCTATTGAAGATACAATTGCCACAATGCATAACTTTGGAATGGACTTTAGTGAAGGAATGACGGGTCAAGAAACTTCAAAAGGTGAATATGGCCCATATAGGCAAAGTGAAAGAGCTGAAATATATAGAACCTTTGCTAAGGATTTATTATTAAAAGGTTTAGCATATCCAGACTTCTGTACACCGGAAGAATTAGCAGCATTAAGAGAAGAACAAATTGCTAATAAAATAACTCCAGGATATTATGAAGAGTATGCTAAATATAGAAATATTACTGAGGAAGAAGCTATAGAAAGAATAAATAATGGTGAATCTTATATTTTAAGATTAAAATCACCAGGAAATATTGAAAATAGAGTTGAATTCCATGATTTAATAAAGGGAGATATATCTTTCCCAGAAAATAATCAAGATGTAGTTTTAATTAAAGGTGATGGACTTCCAACATATCATTTTGCTCATGCTATAGATGATTATTTAATGAGAACTACAGATGTAATAAGAGGAGAAGAATGGTTATCATCTCTTCCAATACATGTTCAATTATTTGAAGTATTAGGATTTGAAAGACCAAATTATGCACATATTCCAACAATTATGAAGCAAGAAGGTGGGTCTAAGAGAAAGCTTTCTAAGAGAAAGGATGCAGAAGCTGCTGTTTCTTACTATAATGAAGTTGGTTACCCAGTAGTATGTGTAATTGAGTATTTATTAAATATTGTAAATTCAAGTTATGAGGAATGGAGAGCAGAAAATCCAACTGCTGATTATCATGAGTTCCACGTTGCTTTGGAAAAAATGAGTAAGAGTGGGGCATTATTTGATTTAGTGAAGTTAAATGACGTTTCTAAAGATGTTATAGCTAGAATGCCAGCAGATAAAGTATATGAACAATATACTGCATGGGCTAAGCAATATGATGAAGAAATGTATAATTTAGTAACTTCAAATGAGGCTATGTCTAGAGAAATATTTAATATAGATAAAGAAGGGCCAAAACCAAGAAAAGATTTTGCTAAGTGGGATGAAGTTAAAGCTAAGATATTTTATTTCTTTGATGAATTATTCTATAAAGAAACTGCAGAGCAAGTGGAATTACCAAAGACTTTATCATTAGAAAATGCAAAAGCTATAATTGAAGAATATGCTAAGAAGTTTATTTTTAATATAGGAAGTCAAGAAAATTGGTTTGACGAATTAAAAGTAATTGGAGCAGAACTTGGATATTGTGCAAATAGAAAAGAGTATAAAGCAAATCCAGAAAATTATAAGGGAATGATTTCTGATGTTGCTGGTGCTGTAAGAGCGGCATTATCTCATAGGGCAAATACTCCAGATCTTTATACTTTAATGCAAATTATGGGTGAAGAAAGAGTTAGAGAAAGATTTAATAAATTTTTAGAAATATAACAACAAGTTGCTAGTATTAAATAAGTATTATAGTGCACACTAATACTGATAAGAGTGTTAGGAGGCGATACCAATGGGGTAAAAAGTAATAAAAATATAAATTGTACCTATGAAAGTGAACTTAATCATTTAAATCCACAATATTGGGATATAGATTGTGATTGCAATTTGTTGAATGATTTCACTGATGATTATAGTTTCCAAGAAGATAGAGGAACTTTAAAAAAATAATTATATAAGTGGCGACTTGTGTGTACCTGATTATAAAATTTTTAAATTACTGTGTATGAAACCTCAAAGACACTCACTATACCTAATTAAAATAAGAGAAAGGCAATTTGCCTTTCTCTTATTTTAATTTAAATGAAGATTTTAAAGAAACTATTCTGTTAAATACTAATTTTTCAGGTGTAGTATATTTAGTATCTACATTAAAGAATCCGTTTCTAACCATTTGGAATTTATCTTGAGGCTTAGCATCTTTTATTGCTGTTGGTTCAATAAAGCCTTGTAAAATTTCTATAGAATTTGGATTTATTTGTTCTAAGAAGTGTTTTCCTTCATTTTCAGGAGCATCATCTAAAATTAAAGGTTCATATAATCTAAATTCAGCAGGCACACAATTATTTGCATCTACCCAATGAATAGTTCCTTTAACCTTTCTTCCTGTAAATCCAGAACCGCTTTTAGTTTCAGGATCATAAGTACAATGTATTTCAGTAACATTACCATTTTCATCTTTGATTACTTCATTACATTTAACAAAATAAGCACCCATAAGTCTAACTTCATTTCCAGGGAATAATCTAAAGTATTTTTTTATTGGAACTTCCATGAAGTCTTCTTGTTCTACATATAATTCTCTTGAGAATGGAACTAATCTAGTACCAAAAGATGCGTCTTTTGCATTATTACTAACTTCAAGCATTTCTGTTTGACCTTCTGGGTAATTAGTTATAACTAATTTTAAAGGTCTTAAAACAGCCATTGCATTAGGTGCTTTAGATTGTAAATCTTCTCTTACAAAGTAATCAAGCATTTGAGAATCTACTGTAGAGTTTGCTTTAGCAACACCAATTGCAGAGCAGAAGTTTTTTAAACTTTCAGGAGTGCAGCCTCTTCTTCTTAATCCAGAAATAGTAGGCATTCTTGGATCATCCCATCCATCAACAATTCCTTCATCAACTAATTGTTTAAGTTTTCTTTTACTCATAACTGTATTAGTCATATTTAATCTAGCAAATTCAATTTGTCTAGGTTTAGCTTCCATTTCACATTCTTTAACAACCCAATCATATAGAGGTCTATGATCTTCAAATTCTAAAGTACAAATAGAGTGAGTTACCTTTTCTATGGCATCTTCTAATGGATGAGCAAAGTCATACATAGGATATATACACCATTTATCTCCTGTATTATGGTGAGTTGCATGTGCAATTCTATAAATAATAGGATCTCTCATATTCATATTAGGAGAAGTCATATCAATTTTAGCTCTTAAAACTTTTTCTCCATCTTTAAATTCACCATTTTTCATTCTTTCAAATAAATCTAAGTTTTCTTCTACAGATCTATTTCTATATGGGCTTTCTTTACCAGGTTTAGTTAAATTACCTCTGTATTCTTTAGCTTCTTCTGGGGTTAAATCACAAACGTAAGCTAATCCTTTTTTTATTAAAAGAACAGCTCTATTATACATTTCATCAAAATAATTTGATGCAAAGAAAAGTTCATCCCAATTTCCACCAAGCCATTTTACATCCTCTTTGATTGATTCAACATATTCAGTATCTTCTTTTACTGGATTAGTATCATCAAATCTAAGATGAGTTTTTCCTTTGAATTCTTCAGCTAAGCCAAAATTTAAAAGTATAGATTTTGCATGGCCTATATGTAGGTATCCATTTGGTTCTGGTGGGAAACGAGTTATTATTTTTTCGTGTTTTCCGTTTTCTAAATCATCGACAATTATATTTCTTATAAAGTTAGAAGAATTAATTTCAGTTGACATAGTTTACCTCTCCTATTAACGATTAATTTTAAGTTAAAAATGTTTGTATACGAGTTAAAATTATTCTATAAAAAATAATTATTTCCTAAATATATAACATTTATAACATATATTTTGATTATTAATAATAATTTTAATCTAATATAAGTAAAAAATAAAGTAGCTTATATAAAAAGTTATTTATTTGGTAAAGTTATAAAGTTAATAATAAGATATATATATTTCAAAAAGTAAAAATTAGGTATAAAAAATTAATATTAATAAAATAATATTATCTGAAATATTATTTTATTGGAGGATAAAAAAATGAATAACTTAATGTGTGGAGTTAATACTTGTACTAATAATCAAAATAACTATTGCTGTAGAGAATCTATAAGAGTTGCAGGTAAAAATACAATTACTGCAAACTTCACAAGTTGCGAAAATTTTAGAAGAAAGGGAATGGAATTTACTAGCTGTATGCAATCACCTAAAAATTCATTAGATGTAATATGTGAAGCAGAAAACTGTAAATATAACAGTAATCAAAGATGTGAAGCTAGTAATATAAACATGGCAGGAGCTTATGCTTTATCAGAAATACAAACTGAATGTGCAACTTTTGATTCAAGAATAGATAAATAATTAAATTATATAATTTTATTAAGCAATTATTTTTATGCATATAGGGATTTATTATTAGTTATTTGATATTATAAAATAAATATAAAGTAGGGGGATAGGGTAATTTAAATTATGTACAAGAAATCTATAAGAGAGGATATTATAAAAAAAAGAAATGATTTATCTTTAGATATAAAGGCTGAATATGACATTTATATATTTGATAAATTAATAAATAGTGAAGCTTATAAAAATTCAAATAAAATTTTTACTTATATAAGTTTTGGAAATGAAGTAGATACTAAAGATTTTATAAAGTATGCATTAAATGATGGTAAGGAAATTTATATACCTAAAACTAATAAAGTTAGTAAAGAAATGATAGCAATTAGAATTTACAGTTTAGATAATATGATTGAAGATAATTGGGGAATACTTGAACCAAAAGATATTGATAAAAAAAATATATGTGAAAATTTTGATTTGATAATAATTCCGGGTTTAGCTTTTGATAGAAGAGGAAATAGAATAGGATATGGTGGAGGATATTATGATAAATATTTCTCTAAAATTAAAAATATAAATAATAAAGTAGCTTTAGCTTATGATTTTCAAATATTAGATAATATTAAAAGTGAAATTCATGATATTAAAGTGGATTACATAATAAGTAATAATGAAACAATTATTACTTATTAATAAAAGGTAAGTAAAATTAAAATTGATATAGAATATATTTAGATAATTAATTTCTAATCAATTAAGGGGGGCTATTTATGAAATTTAATTTTGGAAAGGGTACAATAGGTGTTCAAGGAGGATATTCACCAAAATCAGGTGAACCAAGGGTTTTACCTATTTATCAAAGTGCAACTTATAAATATGATGATCCAGATATTTTGGCAGATTTATTTGATTTAAAAGCAGATGGACATTTATATAGTAGAATTTCTAATCCAACAGTTTCAGCTTTAGAAGAAAAATATGCAAAATTAGAAGGAGGAGTTGGGGCAGTAGCAACAGCTTCTGGGCAATCAGCTATTTTATATTCGATTTTAAATATCTGTAAGGCAGGGGATCATATAATTTCTGTATCATCTTTATATGGTGGAACAATTAATTTATTTACAGTTCATCTTAAAAATATGGGGATAGAAGTTACTTTTATAGATCCAGATGCAACAGAAGATGAAATTTTATCTAAAGCTAAAGAAAATACAAAACTTATTTATGGAGAAACTATAGGTAATCCAGGACTTAATGTATTAGACTTTAATAAGTTTTCAAGTGTAGCTAAAAAAATAAAAGTACCGTTTATAGTAGATAACACAGTAGCTACACCATATCATTGCAATCCATTTGAATATGGAGCAAATATTGTTGTACATTCAACAACGAAATACTCTGAAGGACATGCTCAGACTATAGGTGGAATAATTGTAGATGGAGGAAACTTTGATTGGACAAGTGGGAAATTTAATGATTTAGTTTTACCAGATCCAAGTTATCATGGAGTAAAATATGTTGAAACATTTAATGATTCTGCATATATAGTTAAATTAAGAGTAACATTACTTAGAGATTTAGGAGCATGTATGAGTCCTTTTAATGCTTATTTAACTAATTTAGGTTTAGAAACTTTACATTTAAGAATGGAAAGACATTCAAAAAATGCTTTAGAAATTGCTAAGTGGTTAAGTTCTCATGAAAAAATATCATGGGTAAATTATCCTTTCCTTGAAGGAAATAAATCTTACGATTTGGCTAAAAAATATTTAAAGAATGGAGCAAGTGGGCTTTTAACTTTTGGAATTAAAGGTGGTATTGAAGAAGCGAAGAAGTTTAGTAAAAATTTAAATTTAATTGCATTAGCTGTAACGCTAGGCGATTCAAGAACTTGCCTTTTACATCCAGCAACTACTACACATAGCCAGTTAAATGAAGAAGAACAAAAAGCAAGTGGTGTTACTCCAGATATGCTTAGACTTTCAGTTGGAATAGAGGATTCTAAAGATTTAATTAATGATATTAATGAAGCATTAAAGAGTGTGTAATAAATTTTAAAAAAAGTAAATCTAAGATAATAAAAATTATATCTTAGATTTACTTTTTAAATTTTTATAGTTTTGATGATTTTTTACAAGAAATAAATATAAAAAGAAATCCTAATATTAATAATATTATTCTATTTAAGATATAATATAAAGGTGATATTGTATAATAAAAATTATTTGAGTTACCACCTAAGGATAATAAATTAAATAGATGTCCTGATGAAGTAAAATCTAAACAATAATAAATTGATAGAATTAATATTGATACACTTATATTTTTAAAGTATGTAAGACTAAGCATAACTAATGAGGAAATAAATATAATATTAGGAATAAAACGTATGCTAAGAATTATACTTCTAATATCTAAAAATGAAATATCTCTATAATAAATCATACATGTTAAAAATGTACCTAAACAAAATATAGTAGAATATAAGAGCCATCTATAAAATATTATATAGTTAAATTTATTTCTATTTAAAAATGTAATAATTTTATATGTAGTTGTATTATAATCATTAAAAAATGAAAATAATAATACTATTGCAAATGATAACGGTACATAATAGTCATATATATTATCAACACCTTTTAATTTAGATTTATTACTTAATGATATTAAATAATTAGATGGTGCAGGTAAAAAAAGTGACACTAATAAAATAACAATTAATAATAAATATAAAGAATATATTTTTTTAAATTTTATATCGTAAATTTTATTATAATTTTCTCTTAAGCTTTTGTTGTTTTTGAATAAATACATAAGCATTTTCTAAAGAAACCCCCTGTATTTTATTATAATTATAAGGAAGAGATAAATCATTATTAATTATCTTAACTTTAATTTCATTATCGCCAATACGTCTTTCTTCTAATATTGTAAAATCTTTTCGAATGTCTAATATTTCTGATGAATTACAAACTAAGGTTGAAATATTTTCAGTAGTTTTTTTAATTATTTCATTTATTGTACCGTTAAAAATTATTTCTCCCTTTTCAAGCATTAATATATTATTACTGTATAATTCTACATCCTCAATTATGTGGGTTGAGATTAAAGTTATACTATCTTCTTCTAAAGAAGAAAGATAATGTCTAAATTCTAACCTTTGTTCTGGGTCTAATCCTACGCTAGGCTCATCAATTATAATTAATTTTGGATTACCTATAACAGCTTGGGCAATTCCAAGTCTTCTTTTAAAACCACCTGAATATTTATTAAAAGTAGATTTAATAACACTATTTAAATTAAATTTATCTATTACATATTCTATATTATGTTTTTTTTCGGATTTTGATAAATTTTTTAAATCACATACATAAGACAAAAAATCATACCCAGTTACATTTGGATATATTTCAAAGTTTTGAGGTAAATATCCTATATCATTTAATTTTACAGAATTTAAATCTAATAAATTTTTATTATTAAAAGTAATACTCCCTTTTTGAGGTTGTTTTAATCCTGCTAAAATGTTCATTAAAGTTGTTTTACCAGCCCCATTATTTCCAAGTAATGCAGTTATTCCTGTTTTACATTCAAAGGATATATCCTTTAAGATTATGTTATTATGATATGAAAATTCTAGGTTATTTACTGTTAAAGTATTGTTATTCATAATAATTTTGCTCCTTAAATCTAGTTTATAATGTTATATATTTATTAAAAAGTAAATACAAGAAATTGTGATTAGAAAAATTAATAACATAAAGATTAATAATATATTGACTTTATAATATTTATTTTTTTGTAAGAATAGATTACCGATAGCTAATATTAAAATTGATAAAATAAAAATAAATAATTTATCAATTATATATGGAATATCGAAAATAATATTTGATTTATAGCTAAAAATTATAGTTGAATCATCAAAAATATTAAATAAGTTATAAAATAAACTTTCTGATAATGAATATAATCTAAATATAAATAAGGAATATATTCCACAAGAAAATAAAAAACATAAATTGGTATTAAAAATATTTCCAATTACTGTTCCTATACAAAGACAAATAAAATTACTTAAATTCCATAATATTAAAAAGTGTAATATTATGCTTAAAATATAAAGAAATGAATATTTTGAATATAAAAATATAAATATTACTATTATCGTAGGAAGAGATGTAATTATTGAAATTAACATTCCAGATATAATTATAGATATTTCTTTAAGAAGTTTATTTTTTTCATATAGTTCAAATACTTCATATTTTTTATTCATTAAAAAAGTGCTTATTATTAATAAAAATAAATTAGAGGCCATAAATCCAAAACAAAATACTTGACTAAACATTAAAGGATTATAATGCAAAGAAGGACTTTGTTTGTATAATAAAAATAAATTAAATAGCATAGAAATAAAAATTAATGGATTACGTAAAAATAATTTTAAATAAAATTTAATTTTTAATATCATATTTGAAAACATAAAATACTCCTCATATAATTAATATCAATTAATATTATAACATAATATGAAAAAAAAGTAAAAAATTCTACAGATTTCTTATAAAGATATTTTAAAATAAAATTTTTTACATAAAAATAAAGCCTATTATTAAAATAGACTTTATTTTAATAAAGTTCACCACTACCTTTACCTTTTAATAAAGCTCTAATTCTTTTTGGTAATATAGGATGAGAACTTACTAAATTATTACACCATACAAAAAATCCCTTTATATCTTTGCTACTTTCAATATAATCATATACATTAATTCTTTTATAAAGATGTTTACCAGCTAATAAACAAAACATAGCTTCGACGCCATTATTTCCTGTAACCTTTTGAGCAAGTCTATCACAACTATATTCTCTAGCTCTAGATGCAGTAGAACTTATTATAGGAATTAAACTTGAAAAAAGAATAGATAAATTATATAAAAATGTAGCATGTTTATATCTTATATGAGCTAGTTCATGAGCAATTATAAAATTAATTGATTCTAAATCATTATATTCCCTATAAGCAATTTCAAATAAATCACTATCTATTTCGATATATTGTTTACGTATTATAAATGAAGAAAAGGCATTCATAACACCATTTTGTTGAATTAAAAATGCTTCTGGGGTTTTTATACCTAATTTATTAGAATACTCGGAAATACTGTAATATACTTCAGGAAAGTTATTTTCGGTGATTTTTATTGCTCTAGTTCTATATTTTGCATAATAAAGATTTATTCCAAAAGGGAATGCAATTATTGCTATTAATCCTGTTATTAATATTTGAAGCTCTGTTGGAAAATTATTTAAAGCAGAATTAGGAGACATTATAAAATTTGCATATGAAGAAGGATCTGAAAAAGATTCTTTCAAAGTATTAGGTAAGGTTGTGCTATAATTTTTAAAATTAATAATACATAAAACTAATACTGTTATTATTATAGCTAAGTTAAGAAATACTAAAATTCCAAACCACTTTTTTTCTGACTTATGCATACAATTTTTAATTTCTTCTTTAGTTAATTTAAAATTGTTATTTTCATTAATTATCAAATAAATCAAATCCTTTTATACTAAATTTTCCACATATATATAAGGATATACAAATTATTAAATTTTATGTAAATAATAATTTATATATTATATAAATAAAAAAGAAGCTATATTATATTGAAAAATTTGAATTCAATATAAATATAACTTTCTTTTTATTTTATATAATTTTAATAATATATTTTAATAAATTTTATTAATAAAATTATCTTTCTTTATTATCTATTTCAGAAATTATTCTAGTAACAAATGAATCTAAAGGCATTGCCCCTTCATCATCATTCTTTCTACTTCTTACAGAAACTTCGTTATTAGTAGCTTCCTTTTCACCTACAACTAAGATATAAGGAACTCTCTCAAGTCTAGCTTCTCTAATTTTGTAACCAATCTTTTCAACTCTGTGGTCAGCTTCAACTCTAACACCATGTTTTCTTAAAGTTTTAACAACTTCATTAGCATAATCAGCATATTTATCTGATAATGGAAGAACCTTGACTTGAACTGGAGCCATCCATGTTGGGAAAGCACCTGCATATTTTTCGATTAAAGTTGCTATAGTTCTTTCATAACATCCAATTGATGATCTATGAATAACAAATGGTATTTTCTTTTCACCATCTTTATCAATATAAGTCATTCCAAGTCTTTCACCTAAAGCAAAGTCGATTTGAACAGTTATTATTGTATCTTCTTTTCCATGAACATTTTTAGATTGGATATCAAGTTTTGGTCCATAGAACGCTGCTTCACCTTCAGCTTCAACATAATCAATTCCTAAATGATCTAATATAGTTCTCATTTGGTTTTGAGTAGCTTCCCAAGCTTCAGGATTATTTATATACTTTTCAGTGTTTGTTGGGTCCCATTTAGAGAATCTATAAGATATATCTTCAGATATTCCTAAAGTTTCCATAACGTAATTTATTAAGTCAACAACTTCTTTAAATTCATCTTCTAATTGTTCAGGAGTACAAATTATATGACCTTCTGATAAAGTAAATTGTCTAACTCTAGTAAGACCATGCATTTCTCCTGAAGCTTCTTTTCTAAATAAAGTAGAAGTTTCAGCGTATCTTATTGGAAGATCTCTATAGCTATGTTGTTCTGCATTATAAACAGTGAATTGGAATGGGCAAGTCATTGGTCTTAAAGCCATAACTTCAGTGTCTTTTTCTTCATCACCTAATACAAACATACCATCTTTATAATGACTCCAGTGACCAGAAGCTACAAATAAATCATTTTTAGACATAAATGGAGTTTTAGTTAAAACATAACCTCTTTTTTCTTCTTCGTCTTCAATCCATCTTTGAAGAGTTTGGAATAGTTTAGCTCCCTTAGGCATGAATAGAGGAAGTCCTTGACCTACCTTTTCATCAGTAGTGAATATTCCAAGTTCTCTACCTAACTTATTATGATCCCTCTTTTTAGCTTCTTCTAAAGCTTCTAAGTGAGCATCTAAATCAGCTTTCTTTAAGAATGCAGTTCCGTATATTCTAGAAAGCATTTTATTTTTTTCGTCACCTTTCCAGTATGCACCAGCACTTCTTATAAGTTTAATAGCTTTAATATTTTTTAATGATAAAACATGAGGTCCTGCACAAAGGTCAGTAAAATCACCTATCTTATAGAAAGAAATAATTTCTCCTTCTGGAAGATCGTTTATTAATTCAAGCTTGTAAGGTTCATCTTTCATAAGCTCTAAAGCTTCGTTTCTAGGAAGTTCAAATCTTTCTATTTGGGGATTTTCTTTTATTATTTTTTTCATTTCAGCTTCAATTTTTTCTAAGTCTTCAGCAGAAAAAGGTTTTTCTACATCAAAGTCATAATAGAAGCCATTAGATATTGCAGGTCCAATAGCAATTTTGGCATTTGGGAATAATCTCTTAACTGCTGCTGCAAGTACATGAGAAATACTGTGTCTTACAGTATCTTTTCCTTCTTGTGTATCAAAAGTACAAATTTCTAATTCACAATCCTCATTTAAAGTTGTTCTTAAATCAACAACTTTACCATTAACTATTCCACATTGAGCAACTCTTGCTAAGCCTTCACTTATTGCTTTAGCAACGTCTAAAACAGATGAGCCATTTTCAACTTCTTTAATTGAGCCATCTTTTAAAGTAATTTTTATCATTTTTATGTCTCCCTTCATTTAAATTAAAAATTAATCATTTTATTAATTGTATAAAAAAACTCTTCGTCGCTTTTCTTATACAATTTATGTATAGAAAAGGGACGAGAGCATTATAATTCCCGCGGTTCCACCCTTAATTGTCTAAAATAGACCTCTTAAGTATAATCATCGTAACGTGATGCAACGGACTTGATTAGAGTCTCTCAGAGGTAGTTTTCAATTAATTTCATTTAAAGATGTTTACAGCTATTGCATCTTCTCTCTGGAAATGAAGGTTTAATTTACTCGTCTCGTCATAGAATTAAATTTATTAATAATTTATTTAACCATAATTATAATTATCAAGCTTTATAATGTCAATAAAGTATATTAAAATGTTTTTAGATTATATGATATTTAATATATTAAAAGAATACGAAAAAATTTAAAAAAGTTTTTAAAAATTGTTGACAAGCTAAATAAATAATAATATAATTAATATTGTTCAAGGGAACTTAATAAAAAATAAATATGCGGGTATCGTATATCGGTAATACTCCAGCCTTCCAAGCTGGAAAGGTGGGTTCGATTCCCACTACCCGCTCCATTTCAAAGCTGTGATTTTCACAGCTTTTTGTTTTATAAAAAAATAATATAAAAGTTTAGATTATTTTTTTATAAAAAGTTAAGTTAATAACGAAATTTTAAAATTAATAATTATTTATAAAATACTATTATGATAAAAAAAGTAGCAGAATAAGAAATCTTATTACAGCTACTATTATTTTAAAGTTTTAATTTTAAAGAGCATCTATTAATAAATCTAAAGCAAGCTCTTCTAACGTATCTATAGTATATCTGACACAACCCATTAAAGTAAATATTATATCCTCTTTTTTATATCCTTCTTTATACATTTTAAGGTTTTTTAATAATCTTTTTAAAGCGTTATTATGAATACCTAAAATTTGGGATATTTCTTTTGGAGAATAATACTCTTTTGGTAGAATATTGTACAATTTGGTTTGCATGTCAATTTTATATTGAAGATCTACAAATTGATTTTGATGTGGTCCATTTTTACCTCTATGATGCAAAGCACATAAATATTTGTAGTTTATTTCAATATCAAAACCACCTTCGCTCCTATGAATTATATGATGAATATCGGCCTTGTCGCCACATATTTCACAATTGTACAATGGATTGCCCCCTTTATTCTTTTATTATATTATAATCTAAATTATGAAAAATATCAAATTTACATAACTTTAAGGTCTTATTATTGATTAATATTGGTATAAAGTGGTAAAATTAATATATATTTTAATATACTATAGTATATTAAAAATTATGAAGAAAGGTGATAATGTGAGGCAAAATTATAATTCTTTTGATTATTGGAAAGAGCTAATTACAGAAAACAGAACTATTAGGGGACATATGTTAATGAATAAGCTTCCAACAGAGGACAGTATTTATATACACACATTAATTTTTTGTAGAGAAAGTGGATTAAATAATATTTGGGGTTATTTTCCAAATAGTAAATCTCTAATAGGATATATTCAATATTCATTTTTACCAGAAGCGTTTTATATATGGATTAATTGCAAGAATGAATCTGTATCAATAACTCCTATAAAACCTGTAGAACAAATTATTATAGATGGGGAAGCTAGCAATAAAATTACAAAGGAAGAAGCAATGAAGATGAAAAATCATGTTGATATGATTAAAAAATGCTGGGATTTGCCAAAAGGTAAATTGATTTTAGAGTTAAAAAGATTTGTAAGGGATTTTAACAGAACGTGGTATGGAGATAGTAGCGAATTTTTATATTTAAAAATATTTGAAAAGCCAGAGGAACTTGGAAAGTTTGTTTTAGAATCAAATTATATGTCATCTAGTGAAGTTGAAATTAATGAAAAAACGCATAAAGATAATATAACTTGGTTAGATATGTGTAAGAAATCTACTAGTAATAAAAAATATGGTGAAAAGTTTAGGGAGATATTACAAAAAAATTTAACTGAAGTAATTTAAAATTGCTTGACAGTATAATTAATATTTAGTATAATTATTACTGTCAAGAGCGGGCGGGTATCGTATATCGGTAATACTCCAGCCTTCCAAGCTGGAAAGGTGGGTTCGATTCCCACTACCCGCTCCATTTTTTTATGCGCTATTAGCTCAGTTGGTAGAGCACCTGACTCTTAATCAGGGTGTCCCCGGTTCGAACCCGTGATGGCGCACCATTAAAAAGGAAGTAATTAATATTACTTCCTTTTTTGCTTAATTAAAATTTGATTAGCATAAACTTAACAAATTAAAAATTTATAACTATAAACTTATCAAAAAAGAAATTTTAATACAATAATATTATATTAAAAATATTTTTATTGACATTAATTTATTAATTTGTTAATCTTAGTTTATGAAAATCAAATAAATGGCTTATCAAGAGTGGTGGAGGGACTGGCCCTATGAAGCCCGGCAACCTGTAATAGAGATAATATAAAATTAAAAAATAAAAATTATAAATTTTTAAACTTTAATTTTATATTTATTAATGATAAATCGTGGTGCTAAATCCTGATAGATGAGAGAAATATATAATTTTAATAATTATGCTTCTGAGTTTCTCAGAAGCTTTTTTTATAAAAATAATTAATAATGGAGGGATTAATAATGAGTAAACGTGGTAACGGATGGGCTTTATTACCATTAATTGTGTTTGTAATTGTTTATGTAGTATCAGCATTAATAGCTAAGGATTTTTATGCAGTTTCGGTAATAGTTCCGTTTTTAGCTGCTACTTTAGTAGCTTTAATAATGAATAGAAAAGTAAAATTTGAAGATAAGATAGAAATATTTTGTAAAGGGGCTGGCAATAGCAATATAATTTTAATGGTATTAATATTTATACTTGCAGGTGCCTTTGCACAAGTTGCAAAGAGTATGGGAGCGGTAGATTCTACTGTAAACTTAGGTTTATCTATACTTCCAAGCAATATAATGATTGCAGGTATATTTATTATAGCTTGTTTTATATCATTATCAGTTGGAACATCAATGGGAACTATAGTAGCATTAGTTCCAATTGCTGTTGGTGTTGCTGAAAAAACAGGAATACTTACAGCTGTTGCTGTAGCATCAGTAGTTTGTGGATCAATGTTTGGTGATAATTTATCTATGATTTCAGATACAACTATTGCAGCAACTAGAACTCAAGGTTGTGAGATGAAAGACAAGTTTAAAATGAACTTTAAAATAGTTCTTCCAGCAGCTATTATTACAGCATTTATATTTGTATTAATTACAAGGAATGGTTCAACAACTACTGTTGAAGCATTGGATTATAGTTTAGTAAAAAAATTCCTTATATAGCTGTTATAGTAGGGGCTTTGATTGGATTAAATGTTATTGTCGTTTTATTAGGTGGAATATTAATAGCTGGAGTTATAGGTTTCATTGGAGGAAGTTTTGATTTATTAGGATTATTTGGAGCAATAGCAGATGGTATTGGAGGAATGAGTGAACTTATAATAATATCAATTTTAATTGCAGGAACTATAGAAATAATAAAGTATAATGGTGGAATAGATTTTATAATAAATAAAGGATTAAGAGGCTTTAAAAGTAAGATGGATGCAGAATTTGGAATTGCAGCTTTGGTAAGTTTAGTAGATATTTGTACAGCTAATAATACAGTTGCAATTGTTACAGTAGGACCTATAGCTAAGGATATATCGGATGAAGTGGGACTTGAACCTAAGAGAGTTGCTGGTATTATGGACATGTTCTCGTGTGTATTTCAAGGTGTAATACCTTATGGAGCACAACTTATATCTGCAGCAGGATTAGCTGCACTTTCACCTTTTGCAATAATGAAATATTTGTTTTATCCATATCTAATGGGTATATCAGCTATTATTTCTATTGTGTGGTATCATAGAAAAAAGACAAATAACATTAAACTTAAAGAAGAGAGATTAGGCTAAAATAATTTATTAAAATTATAATATATTGATATAATAAATTAGTGTAAAAAATGACTTTAATAAAATAGTTTTTATTCAGTATATTAATAAAAGTTTATATAATAAAAAGGAGTTATATTCATATTGAATTAAAAATTTTTAATATGATATAACTCCATTTTTATTATTTTAATTAAAAAGTAAACAAATAGCTTGAGAAGATATTCCAAGTCCTTCTCCAGTAAAGCCAAGTCCTTCTTCAGTAGTTGCTTTAACGTTTATTTGATCTATTGATATATTTAAAGCATAAGCAATATTTTCTCTCATTTTAAGTATATGAGGAGCCATTTTGGGTTTTTGAGCAATTATTGTGGCATCTATATTTCCAATTTTAAAATTATGTTTAGTTAAAAGATTTCCTACATGTTTTAAAAGTTCAATGCTAGAAATTCCTTTATATTTAGAATCTGTGTCAGGGAAGTGTTTTCCTATATCACCAAGTGCAGCAGCACCAAGTAATGAATCCATTATTGCATGTAATAATACATCAGCATCTGAATGTCCTAATAAGCCTAATTTGTATTGAATTTTAACTCCACCTAAAATTAGTTCTCTATCTTCAACTAATTTATGTACATCATATCCCATTCCTATTCTCATTAAATCACCTCATTGAATTTTTTAAATATATTTTATCACAAAGATGAATTAAGAATATAACAAAATGGGATATTTATAATTAATAATTAGAAGTTTTACGATTAGAATATAAAGAGGCTTTTTTATTTCTAGAAAGTTTTATTCTATTTGGTAATATATTAAATACCTTAGAGTAAAGCTTATAGAAAAATAAAATGGCTTTTGAATTTATTTTTTTTCTTGTGTATATGAAATCGATGTAAATCACATTATCTTTATTATATTTCATAAACTTCCCTCCGCTCACCTTACATTAAAATGTATTAATATTTTTTTTATTCTTTATGTTATAATATATGTATAAAAATTTATATATGAACAAAAATAGAAAAATAATATTATTTTTAGGGGGAATAAATGAGAAGTTTTAGAAGGATATTTGGTTTTTTATTAATTATTATAGGTATTGGAATTATAATGAATGTTACATATAAAAAAGTTGTAACCTTACATAAACAAAATGAATTATTAGATGCTTTTGAAAATGAAATTCAGGAAGTAAACAATAATAATGATAATAGTAATGAGAGTAAAGAAGAATTAAAATTTGATTCTATAAATGGATATACTCCAATAGCTATACTAGAAATACCATCAATCAAATTAAAACAACCAGTTGTAGATGGAGTAACACAAGATGCAATTAAATATTTTTTAGGAAGGTTTAAAGAATCAGTAATGCCAGGAGAAGTAGGGAATTTTTCTGTAGCTGGACATAATGTATCTAGTTATGCTGATGCTTTTACAAATTTACATAAGGTTGCTATTGGTGATAAAGTTATAGTTACAACTAAAGAAGGAAGATTTACTTATGAAATAGATGATAGTTTTATAATAAGTCCTACTCAAGTAGAAGTTTTAGATAATACAGATTATGAGAAAGTTACTTTAATAACATGTACTGCAGATTCTAAAAGTAGAGTTGTAGTAACAGGAAAACTAATAGGAAGAGAAGATTTTTAATGGGTGAAGAACAAATGGACAAGTTTTATAATAATAAATACAGATTTTCTTCAGCAAAATCATTAATACTAATTAATGATGAAATATTGGAATTAAGAAATCAACAAATAACAATGTTTAGTTCAGAATTATTAAAATATAAAATTTTAGTTAAGGATTTAGTTAAAGATAATTTAAGTTATTCAATAAGAAATGAGCTTTTAAATATAGCTATGTATATAACAAGTAATTTTGAATTATATGATGAATTTTTAGAGCAAGAAGGAATTCCAATAAATAAAGTATGTATAGCTACTAAAAAGACTTCAAAATATATAGAAAAATATAAAGAATACATAATAGCTTATACTTTAATACTAGGAGATATGCAATATAAAAACTTACAAGATTATATTCAAATAGTTGAAAATAAAGATGAAGATCTAGGAAAAGATATAATTGAATATGAGGAAGATAATAATATTAATGGAATAGTAATTGAACATAATAAAAAAAGTGCTATTGTAATTACCTCTTTAGGTGAATTTAAAAAGCTTAAATTAAAAGAGGATTGTTTTAGGGGAAAAGAAATAAAATCTATAGAAAAAAAGAGCTTAAAGGATTATAAAATTTATCTATCTATTATTTCGATTTTTATATTAGTTTTTATTTTATCTATCGTATATAAATATAATAATATAGTTAGTACAGTAGTGGTTGAAACTACTTCAAATATAAAATTGGAGACAAATGGATTCAATAGAGTTTTAAATGTTAGTTCATCTAGTGAAAAGGGAAATTTATTAATTCAAAATACTAATTTATTAGATAATAATATTGATGAAGCAGTATGCAAAATAATAGAATATGCTAATGAAAATAAAATGATAAAAAGTTCAGGAATAATTGTAACAATTACAGGAAAAGCTTTAAAGGCACATGTTTTAGATAAAACATCTGATTTTATTTATAAAAATGACTTGAAGGTAAGATTTAATAATGCTGGTTCTGAACATAAATTAAATTAAAAAATAAGAAATTTTTTAATTCTTAAATTATAAGTTGAAAAGGATGGTTAGTATGAAACAAAGGTCTATAAAAAATAAAAATGTAATTGTTCATAATGATAGAAGTGATACAATTAGATTAAATAAGTATATAAGTGAATCAGGCTTTTGTTCAAGGAGAGAGGCAGACAAATTAATTGAAAGTGGATTAGTAACTATTGATGGAATTAAAGCAAGTATGGGAACTAAGGTGTCAAAGGGGCAAAAGGTTAAGGTAAATGGAAAGTTAATATCTAAAGAAGAGGATTTAGTTTACATAGTATTAAATAAGCCTGTAGGAATTACTTGCACAACAGAACATAAAGTAAAAGGTAATATAGTTGATTTTGTAAATCATAAAAAAAGAATTTTTCCAATAGGAAGATTAGATAAAGATTCTCAAGGATTAATATTAATGACTAATGATGGAGACATAGTTAATAAAATATTAAGAGCAGGAAATAATCATGAAAAGGAATATATAGTAACTGTTAATAAGCCTATTAATGATGATTTTGTAAAAAGAATGAGTAATGGAATTAAAATTTTAGGTCAAGTTACTAAAAAGTGTTATGTTAAAAAAGAGGGTAATAATACTTTTAGAATAATATTAACTCAAGGATTGAATAGACAAATAAGAAGAATGTGTGAATCATTAGGATATGAAGTTGTAAAGTTAAAAAGAATTAGAATAATGAATATAACTTTAGGTGAATTAAGAATTGGTGAATGGAGAGATTTAACTTATAAGGAGTTAAAGGGATTAAATAACTTAATATTAACTTCAGGAAAAACTAAAGAAGTGGATGAATAGTAATTAGTAGGAGCTATTATATTGAATTAAAAATTTTCAATACGATAGCTCTTTTTTTATTTTTATATAATAATATTTAATTGTTTTTCAGCAAACTATTTTAGAAAAAACTTATTAATTTTTATTTTATAATTGATATTTAATAATATGTAGGAAATTAAAAATGAAATAAAATTTAAATATGAAATAAATTTATAAAATTAACAAAAACTAGAGGTTACACACATAATTCACAGATGCTTGTGGATAACTTGTTAAATGTTTATTTACATATTATTTAATAATTATTAAAAATATTGTAGATAATAATAAAATAAAAATAAATTTTAGAAAATAAAGAAGAGGGATATTTTATGAAATGCCTAAAAATGTGGTTTTTAGTAGTATTAGCGCTGTTAATAACTAATAGTTATCCACAGGCTATGATAGAATTTAATAAATTAAATGAGGATAATTATAGTATAAAAATTAATGATAAAATATATAAATCAAAGAATAATTATTTAGACATTAATGTAATTATTCCTCAATTAAGTGAAACCAATAATAAAGAAAAGGAAAATTTAATTAATGATGAAATTATAAATTGGACAGAAAACTGGATTAGTGAAGTTAAACAAATTGCAGATGAATATTTTAAGGATAATCCAGCTCCATTAATGCCATATCAATTATATGCTAGATATAAGGTTACTAATAATTCAGATGTTATTAGTTTTTATATAGATTATTATCAATTTTCTGGTGGAGCTCATGGAGTAACAACTAGAATGTCTTATAATATAGATAATTTAACTGGTAATAAAATTCAATTAAAAGATATGTTTAAGGATAATTATAATTATAAAGATATAATTAATAAAGAAATAAATAGGCAAATAAGTAAAGATCCAGATAGATATTTTTCTGGAAAGGATGGATTTAACGGAATAGTTGATAATCAAAATTTTTATGTGAAGAATAATACTATTGTAATTTATTTTGGATTATATGAAATTGCACCATATGCTTCGGGAATATCAGAATTTATTATTCCTAATAAGCTTTTTGATGAAAATTTAAAATATGGTAAAATATAATAATAAGAATTTTCAAATGAGAGGTTATTTATGAATGATATAAATTTGATATTTAATAAACAAAAAGAATTTTTTAATTTAGGAAAAACAAAGGATATTAATTTTAGAATAGAAGTTTTAAAAAAGTTAAAAAAAGTAATAAAAGAAAATGAAGATAAGATTTTAGAAGCATTAAAAAGGGATTTAGGGAAATCTAATTTTGAAAGTTATGCAACTGAAATAGGTCTTGTATATGATGAAATTAATACTCATATTAAAAATATAAAAAGATGGTCTAAAATAGAAAAAATAAAATCACCTATAGTACATTATCCATCTAAAAGTTACATATATAAGGAGCCTTATGGAGTAACACTTATTATAGGTCCATTTAATTATCCATTTCAGTTAGTTATGGCTCCATTAGTTGGAGCTATTTCTGCTGGTAATACTGCGATAATAAAACCATCAGAAAATACAAAAAATACTGCCTTATTATTAGAAGAAATTATTAATGAAAACTTTAATAAAGAATACTTAAGAGTAGTTAGTCCATTGGAAGGAAAAGAAGCAGTATCATTTTTATTAGAGCTTCCATTTGATTATATATTCTTTACAGGAAGTATTAGAGTAGGAAAAATAGTTATGGAAAAAGCAGCTAAAAATTTAGTGCCTGTTACTTTAGAATTAGGGGGAAAGAGTCCTTGCATAGTAGATAAAGATGCAAAATTAGAAATAGCTGCTAAAAGAATTGTTTGGGGGAAGTTTTTAAATGTTGGGCAAACTTGTGTAGCTCCAGATTATTTATGTGTTCATAGAAGTATTAGGGATAAGTTATTGAAGTTAATTATTGAAGAAATACATAAGCAATTTGGTAAAGATATTAAAAGTAGCCCAGATTATCCTAGAGTAGTTAATAGTGCTTCATTAAATAGATTAAGTGAATATCTTAATGATGGGAAAATATATTATGGTGGTAAAATTGATAAAAATGATTTATATATGGAGCCAACGATTTTAACTAATGTAGATGTTGATTCTAATGTAATGACTGAAGAAATTTTTGGACCTATATTACCAGTAATAGAATTTGAAAATATAAAAGATATAATAAATTTTATTAATGCTCGTGAAAAACCTTTAGCATTATATTATTTTTCTGAAAATAAGGTTAATATAAATAATATTTTAAAATGTACAACCTCTGGTGGAGTAACTATAAATGATACTGTAATTCATGTTGCAAATGGAAATTTACCTTTTGGTGGTGTAGGAAATAGTGGAATAGGTAGTTATCATGGGAAAGCAAGTTTTGATACCTTTACTCATAAAAGATCAGTAATGGAAAGAGGAACATTTATAGAATTTAATATAAGATTTGCACCATATAAAAACAAAATAAATATTTTAAAGAAAATAATGAAATAATATTATGATTTCACAATTGGTAAAAGGCCCTCATATAATAAAGCATAGTACTACGTGGAGTGGAATTTTGTGATATACGCGCTAATTTTAGCTGGAGGAAAAGGGACAAGGCTATATCCTTTATCAAGAGCAAACCAACCTAAGCAATTTTTGAAGGTTATTAATAATAAAAGCTTTTTAGTAAATACTGTTGAAAGAGTTACTCCTTTAATTAAGAAGGACAATATCTATGTGGTAACTAACAAAGATTATTTAGAAAAAATAAGAGTAGAGTTATCAAATATTAATTCTGAAAATATATTTACTGAACCAGCAAATAAAGAAACTGCTACTTGTATAGGATTATCAGCTATTAAGTTATTGAAGAAAGATAATGATGCTGTAATGGTAGTTTTACCTTCTGATCATCATATTGAAGGTCAAAAGGATTATTTAGATACACTATTAGAAGCTATTGAAATAGCTAATAGACGTAGGGGGATAGTTACGATAGGTATTACTCCAACTAGGCCTGAAACTGGCTATGGATATATTGAAATGGGAGAAAGAATAGCTTCTTCATCTCAGGCATATAAAATAGCAAGGTTCACCGAAAAACCTAATATGGAAGTAGCTAAGGACTTTTTATTAAAAGGAACTTATCTATGGAATTCAGGTATGTTTATTTTTAGGGCAGATGTTATATTAAGAGAAATTGAAAAATACTTGCCTAAGATGTATAAGTCATTGATGAATATATATCAACATCTAGGAGAAGATGATGAGGAAGAAGTAATTAAAGAAGAATATGAAAACATCGATGGAATTTCTATAGACTTTGGGGTAATGCAAAGAACTAGAAAAGCTTATGTAATTAAAGGAAACTTTAAATGGGATGATATAGGAAGCTTTAATGCTTTAAGTAGGTATTTAACTGAATTTAAAAACAATAAAATAAGCAACAACGTTTATATTCAAGATTGTGAAAATTGCTCTATATTTGGGGGAGATGAAAAACTAATTATTGGTTTTGGAGTTAAGGATTTAGTTGTTGTTGATGCAGGAGATGTCATATTAGTAATGGATAAAGACAAGGATCAGGAAATTAAGCATTTACTAAATGACATTAATGATAGTCCGGATTTTGGGGCGTTTATTTAATGAAAGTTTAAAAGTATCAAATTAAATTTTAATAAATTTAATTTGGTACTTTTATTTTTGTATTAAGAATTATTTTATGGTGAATAATTAAGATAATATTTTTTAGATAATGAAATAAAAGTGTAAAAGGGGAATTTTATGAAAGAATTCAATGTTATAACTGAATTTAAAAATGATATTAATGCTAAAGATATAGAAATATATTTGTACAAAATGAAGATTAGAGATTTAGAAAATAAACATAATGAAAACTATTCTATAGTTAAGGAACTAATTAATTTAAATAACAATCCTATAATAATATTTTACGAAAATTATATTGCTTCTTTTAATGAAATAAAAATATGGAATACTGAAAAATATATTAGCGTAGAAAAAAGAACAATCAATTTAGAAACTAATGAAAAAAGGCTATTAGAGAGATTATTGTTAAAAGAAATAGAAGAAAATATAGATAAAAGTAGATATAAAGCAATTAGAAATTTAATTTATATAAATAAATCAATATATAGTGATAATGGGATAAGGATATACAGGTATTTTAATTTAGATATTAATGTAGAAAGTAATGGAGATATAATTGTTGGATTTGATATGAGCCATAGTTTTGATTATATAAATACATTAGATTATGAAATAGAAAAAAATAATATAAAAATAGGAGATAAAGTTAAAGATTATTTTTACAATATAACATATGAATATATGGGAATTGCCCCTTTTACTATAGCTGAAAAGAATGAATATATGGGATGCTCAATAGTAGAGTATTATGAAAATAAAAATCAAGGATACATAGTAAATAAACTTTCAAAAAATATGAAAGCAGTATTAGTAAAAAATAATAAAAATCAAATATTTCCGTACATACCTTCTAGACTTAAAAAAATATGTAGATTTGAAAATTTACCACAAAATGTACTTAAAGATTTTAATTTTAAGGTTAAGCAAAGAACCCATGAAAAAATGAAATTTATAATTAATGAAGTTATAAATATAGTTAAAAATAACAAACATATTATTGCAAAAAAAGAAAATATGGTTTCTGAAAATATTGGATATAATATTAAAAATTTAAATCAACCAGATTTAATTTTTGGAAACTCTAGACCTCAAAAATATCCTTTGTATGGTCTTAAGTTTTTTGGTGCTTATGAAAATAAAAAGTTAGAAATAAAATACTTTATAGATCCAGTATTAGTTAAAGATAGTGAAAATTTTAAAAAAGTAACTAAGTTTTGTGATGAACTTGAGGAAGGATCATATCAATTAGGAGTAGAGTTAAATAGAGTTAAGATTGGTAATAAAGTTCATTTTGGAGAAATTGAAATTGATAATGAAGATATATTTAGCTATGAGTTAAAAAAAATAGTATCTAATTATAATGAAACAACAATAGTTATATTAAGTGAAGAAAATTTGAAGAAATATTATAATGTTATAAAGAAAATATTTAGTAATGGAAGCAGTATTCCAACACAATGTATTAGTTTTAATACACTTAATTATAATGAAAAAAATAAAGAAAGTATATTTTTAAATATATTAATAGGAATTTACGCTAAAAGTGGAGTACAATCATGGGTTTTAAGTGAAGAATTAAATTCAGATTGTTTTATAGGATTAGATGTAAGTAGAGAAAATAAAATTAATAAAGCTGGAATTGTTCAGGTGGTAGGAAAAGATGGAAGAGTATTAAAAACTAAAGTAATTTCATCATCTCAAAGTGGTGAAAAGATAAGATTAGAAACATTAAAAGAAATAGTTTTTGAAGCTGTATCTTCTTATGAAAATAATTATGGACATAAACCTAATCATATTACCTTTCATAGAGATGGGATAAGTAGAGAAGAGCTTGAAAATTTAAAAAATACTTTAGATTATTTAAAAATAGAGTTTGATTATATTGAAATTACTAAAAATATTAATAGAAGAATAGCGACTATATCCAAAGGGCAAGAGTGGAAAACTATAATGGGAAGATGTTATTATAAAGATAACTTAGCATTTATCTGTACTACAAAACCTTATGAAGGAATGGGGATGGCTCAGCCAATAAGAATAAGAAGAGTATTTGGTTCTTTAGATATAGAAAAAATTGTTGAAGATGTTTATAAATTAACTTTTATGCACATAGGTTCATTAAATAAAATAAGATTGCCAATAACAACTTATTATGCAGATTTAAGTTCTACTTATGGAAATAGAGGTTTAATTCCAACTAATATTTACACAAATAATTTGTATTTTGTTTAATAAATGTTTATCATTTTAAAATAAAGAAAATTTGGAGGAATACACATGATAACAGGAGAATTAAGAAGCAAAGTAGATAAAATATGGGAAACCTTTTGGACTGGAGGTATAACAAATCCACTTGAGGTAATAGAACAATTTACATATCTTTTATTTATAAAAGGGTTAGACGATAAGGAAATAGTTAAAGAAAATGATGCTGTACTTTTAGGAATAGATTTTGATAGAACATTCCCAGAAGATAAACAAAGTTTAAGATGGAGCAAATTCAAAAACTTTGATGCAGAAACAATGTATAACGTTGTTTTAAATGAAGTATTTCCATTCATAAAAACTCTTCACACAAATAAAGAATCAGCTTATGCAAAATACATGGGAGATGCAATATTTAAAATACCAACTCCACTTATGTTAAGCAAAATTGTTGATGGAATTGATAATATTGATATGGATGAAAATAGTGATACAAAAGGAGATTTATACGAATACTTACTTTCAAAAGTTGCAACAGCAGGAACAAATGGTCAGTTTAGAACACCAAGACATATTATTGATATGATTGTTAAACTTATGAAGCCAATGCCAGAAGATATTATAGTTGACCCAGCAGCAGGTTCAGCAGGATTTTTAGTATCATCACAAGAGTATTTAAGAAAAAACCATTCAGACTTATTTTTAGTTCAAGGATTAAAAGAACATTTTAATAATGATATGTTTTACGGTTTTGATATGGATAGAACAATGCTTAGAATAGGAGCAATGAACATGATGCTTCATGGTGTTGATAATCCAAACATAGAATATAAAGATTCATTATCAGAAGTAAATACAGATAAAGAAAAATTTTCTTTAGTCCTTGCAAATCCACCTTTTAAAGGAAGTTTAGATTACGAACAAGTATCAGCAGACCTTTTAAAAGTAACAAAAACTAAGAAAACAGAGCTTTTATTCTTAGCTTTATTCTTAAGAATATTAAAAACTGGTGGAAGATGTGCTTCTATAGTTCCAGATGGAGTTTTATTTGGGTCAACTGGTGGACATAAATCTATAAGAAAAGAAATAGTAGAAAATCATAAGCTAGAAGCAATAATATCAATGCCGAGTGGAGTGTTCAAACCATATGCAGGAGTATCAACAGCAATAATGATATTCACAAAAACAGGAACAGGTGGAACAGATAAAGTGTGGTTCTATGATATGAAAGCAGATGGATATTCTTTAGATGATAAGAGAAATCTTATTGAAGATAATGATATAAATGATATAGTTGAAAGATTTAGTAATTTAGATAAAGAAGAAGGCAGAAAAAGAACAGAACAAAGCTTCTTTGTACCAGTAGAAGAAATTAGAGATAATGGATATGACTTATCTATTAATAAGTATAAAGAGATTGAATATGAAGAAATAAAATACGATTCTCCACAAGAAATAATGCTAAGAATTAGAGAACTTGAAATGGATATTAATGCTGGAATTGAAGAATTAGCTGGGATGATTGGGGAATAAATTATGATTAATAATATTAGTAAATTAAAAGATTGGCAAATAAAAAAACTTCCAGAAGTAGTGTTTTTTCAAGAAGGTCCTGGTGTTAGAAATAATCAATACACTCAGACAGGAGTAAAGTTGTTAAATGTCGCAAACCTTGTTGAGGGTCAAGTTGTATTGGAGAATACTAATAGATATATATCAGAAGAAGAAGCTTATGGAAAGTATAATCACTTTTTAGTAGATGAAGGGGATTTAATAATTGCAAGTTCTGGAATAAAGGTAGAGTATTTTGATAAAAAAATGGGATTTGTAAAAAAAGAGCATCTACCATTATGTATGAATACAAGCACTATAAGATTTAAATCTTTGGATAATGGGAATTTGAATTTAAAGTATTTTTCTTATTTTTTAAAGTCAATTTATTTTAAAAAGCAAATAGCAAGGCTAATTACTGGGTCTGCACAACTTAATTTTGGACCAAGTCATTTGAAACAAATAGATGTTATTGTACCACCAATAAATATACAAAATAATATTGTAAATATTTTAGACAAATCTAAATATCTAATAGATAAAAGGAAAGAGCAAATAGAATCTTTAGATGAATTAGTTAAATCACAATTTATTGAGATGTTTGGTGA
>NZ_CAJURG010000004.1:127408-135307 GCF_910588715.1 uncultured Clostridium sp. | reverse complement strand
TTGCACGCAAGGGGTCAAGGGTTCGAATCCCTTTACCTCCACCAAAAGCTACGATATAAATCGTAGCTTTTTTTGCATTAAAAAATTATTTTATTTAGAATTATAATTTAGTATTACTAAACAAAGTATATTTTAATATTTTAAATTTATTTCTAATAGTGGTATTATAAATATGTATGTTTATAACAATATATGTTAAAGGATAAGGTGTGAATTATTTATATGTCTTTATATAGGGTAAAGCAATTTATTTGGGCATTAAAATCACTATCGGAAGATATTGATACTGAATATGTAAATAAATTTTTAAATAAAAAAGAAAGAAAATTATTTAATAAACTAAAAAAGATAGATAAGCAACATTGTATTAGAGTTAGTAAAGACGCTGTAAATTTATCAAAAGAAAAGAGTATAAATTTAAATAGAGTTGCTAAGGTTGGATTATTACATGACATAGGAAAAAGTGAATATGGATTGAATATTATTGAAAAATCTGTACTTGTAATATTAAATAAAATTACTAAAGGAAAGTTAAAAAAGTATGATGGAATTAAAGCTATAGATGCTTATTATAATCATGCAGAAAAGGGGGCTAATATATTAAAGCATTTTAATATATATGATAAAGAATTTTTAGATACTGTAAGGTATCATCATAGCAATAAGATAAATAATAAGTTATTAGATATAATAAAGGAAAGTGACAATAGAAATTAATTTATGGGGTGAATTATGAAGGCTGATGAAAGAAGAAATGGCATTATAAAAATATTAATTAGAGAAAAGGGCGCTATTAAAGGGACAACATTAGCTGAAACTTTTAATGTAACTAGACAAATAATAGTTAAGGATATAGCTATTTTAAGAGCTAAGGGAACAAATATAATAGCAACTCCAGATGGATATATGGTTAATGATGATAGTAGTAATAGAGTAAAATCTATTATTGCAGTAAATCATAATGATGAAGATGTTATTAAAGAACTTGAGATAGTTGTTAAATATGGTGGAATAATAGAAGATGTAATAGTGGAACATCCTTTATATGGAGAAATAAAAGGTATTTTAATGATAAAGAATCTGAACGATTTAAATAAATTTAAAAATTCATTAAAACAAATAAATGCAAAGCCATTATCTATATTGACTAATGGAGTACATCTTCATACAATTTCTGCTGATTCTGTTGAAAATATGGATCTTATAAAAGAAGAGTTAAAGGAAAATGGTTTTATTTTATAAATTAGGGGAATTGAATTATGGATTATGATGTTTTAGTTTTAGGTGGCGGTATAATAGGATGTGCTGTTGCTTATGAATTATCTAAATATAATTTAAATATAGCAGTAATTGAAAAAGAGTTTGATATAGCAGATGATATTTCATTTGTGAATACTTCTATAGTATATGATGGCTCAGAAACCTCTAATACTGTAATGGCTGGGTTAGAGTATATAGGAAATATATTATTAGAAGACTTATGTGAAAAATTTAATGTTCCTTTTAAAAGAATAGGTTCATTAAGAGTAGTTAATGATGATAATGGTGTAATTAAATTAAGAGAAATGTATGAAAGAGCTATAAGGCGAGGAATTGATGGTGTATATTTAATCGAACCTGATGAAATATATGAAATAGAACCTAATATCAATGATGAGGTTAAAAAGGGATTATATTCTCAAAATGTTGCATTAGTTGCTCCATATGATTTAGCAATTGCATATGCCGAGGTTGCTTTTGATAATGGAGTTAATTTTAGATTAGAAGAAGAAGTTTTAACAATTCAAAATGTTACAAAAGGTTTTAGAGTTGTAACTAATAAAAATAAATTTTCATGTAAGGTTGTTATTAATACAATCGCAAATGAGATATATATAAATGAAAAAGGTGTAGTTGAGGAAAAAGACTCCGAGGATGGAGTAAATTCCTTCAAAAATATGAGTTATATTTTACTTGATGATAATTATGAAAATAAGTTAGAAAGAATTGTTACAAAAACTTTTGATAAAGATACATTTGTTGTATCTACTCCAGTTTTAAATGGTGGATCTCTTATTGGAATAAAAAGTATTGACAAAACAAGTTTAGATGATAATTTAAGATATGCATCTAAATTATTAAAAGGAATAAATAAAGGAAACATAAATAATTTATTTAGAGAAAGTTATGATAAAGATTCTATTGAAATAGATGATGAAAAAATAGAAAAAGGTTATATTAGTGTAATAGGAACTCACTATGGAAAGGTTACATTAGCACCAGCTATAGCAAAAATGTTATGTGATACTATTAGTAGTAATTTAAATTGTAAGTTAAAAAGGAACTTTATTGATAAGAGAAGAGAGTTTTATAGATTTAGAGAAATGAATAAAGATGAAATCAATGAAGTTATTAAGTTAGATAAACGTTATGGAAAGATAGTATGTATGTGTAATAATGTTACAGAGGGAGAAATTGTTGATTCTATTAGAAGACCTTTAGGTGCTAGAACTGTTAAAGGAGTTAAGAGAAGAACTGGTGCTGGTTTTGGAAACTGCCATGGAGCTTATTGTAATGAGAAAATAGTGCAAATATTATCTAGAGAATTAGATAGAAAAATTACTGAGATAGTAGATGATTCAAAAAATTCTAATATAGTTTCAGGCAGAATTAAGGAATTTAAAGAAATATAATAGGAGTAATAATTATGGGTAAGAAGGATATTTTCACTTCTGTGGTTAGAGTTAAAGGAAGTGATAGGTTTAAGGTTGTTCCTGTTAAAAGTAGTGATGAAGTTGATAAAGAATTATGGATAGAAATGTCTAAAGTTGTTAGTAGATTATATGTAAGTATTCCTATAAAAATGGGAAGTATTATATGTAAGAATATTTTAAATAGTGGTGTTGATATTATTTGCACAAGGGATATTTAAAGTAAAAAATTAACATTTTAATATATTGACAAAAAGTAGAAGGTTATAATATATTATAATTAAAAATATTATAATTAAACCGTTGAAGAGGCTAGTAATAAAGTAATTGTTTTAAGAGAGTCGGTGGTTGGTGTAAATCGATAGCAATTTTTTATGAATCCACCTTGGAGGGACTGTGATGAGCAGTACGGATAACCCCGTTAGTTTTTTAAAGAGTGGATAATAAGTTTATTATCAATTAGGGTGGCAACACGGAGTTCTTCGTCCCTTATTTAGGACGAAAGAACTCTTTTTTTATATCAGAAACTAATAATAAAGTATACAGGGAGGATATTATGTTAGATTTAAAATTTTTAAGGGAAAACCCAGAAATAGTTAAACAAAATATTAGAAATAAATTTCAAGATCAAAAGCTTCCTTTAGTTGATGAAGTAATTGCTTTAGATGTTGAAAGTAGAGCAACTCAACAAGAGGCTGATTCATTAAGATCAAATAGAAAAACAATTTCTAAACAAATTGGTGCTTTAATGGGTCAAGGAAAGAGAGAAGAAGCTGAAGAATTAAAAACTAAGGTTAATGAACAAGCAGCACGTTTAGCAGAATTAGAAGCTAAGGAAGCTGAGCTTGAAGAAAAAATAAAAAATATAATGTTAGTTATTCCTAATATTATTGATCCTAGTGTTCCAATAGGAAAAGATGATAGTGAAAACGTAGAAGTTGAAAAATTTGGTGAACCTTTTGTTCCTGAATTTGAAATTCCATATCATACAGAAATAATGGAAAAGTTAAATGGGATAGATTTAGATAGTGCTAGAAAGGTTGCAGGTAATGGATTCTATTACTTAATGGGTAATATTGCAAGATTACAATCAGCAATACTTTCTTACGCTAGAGATTTTATGATTAATAAAGGGTTTACTTATTGTATTCCTCCATTTATGATTCGTAGTGAGGTTGTTACTGGAGTAATGAGTTTTGCTGAAATGGAATCTATGATGTATAAAATAGAAGGTGAAGATTTATACTTAATAGGTACAAGTGAGCATTCTATGATAGGTAAATATATTGATACTATATTAAAAGAAGAAAGTCTTCCTCAAACTTTAACTAGTTACTCACCTTGTTTTAGAAAAGAAAAGGGAGCACACGGAATAGAAGAAAGAGGGGTTTACAGAATACATCAATTTGAAAAACAAGAAATGATAGTTGTTTGTAAGCCAGAAGAAAGCAAAGAATGGTTTGAAAGACTATGGAGCTATACTGTTGAATTATTCCGTTCTTTAGATGTTCCAGTTAGAACTTTAGAATGTTGTTCAGGAGATTTAGCTGATCTTAAAGTTAAATCTATCGATGTTGAAGCTTGGTCACCAAGACAAAAGAAATATTTTGAAGTAGGAAGCTGTTCTAATTTAGGAGATGCTCAAGCTAGAAGGTTAAAGATTCGTGTAAACGGAGAAAAAGGAAAATATTTTGCTCATACATTAAATAATACTGTTGTTGCTCCACCTAGAATGTTAATTGCATTCTTAGAAAATAACTTAAATGAAGATGGTTCAATTAATATACCAGAAGCTTTAAGACCATATATGGGTGGAATGGATATTATAAAATAATTTTTAGATTTAAAAAAGATATAAGAAAATTATTATTTTCTTATATCTTTTTTTATTAGTTATTTAAAATGAGGCAATAACCAATATTGACATAATTTAGAAATGTGGTAAATTTAATATGGGTAGTATTTTAATTAAACTGCACCTTATATATTTGAAAATTTAAAATTTAAAAGAAATAGCTCATATCAATTTTGAATGGGACTTAGTAGTATCACTTTCTTATGGAGGTGATAATTATAAAATTTGGATTTATTGGAGCAGGAAAAGTTGGCTTTTCCTTAGGAAAATATCTAAAAGAAAATAATATAAATGTAATCGGGTATTATAGTAAATCACAGCATTCAGCTAAGGAAGCTGCAATTTTTACAAATACAAAGCAATATTCTAGTTTAGAAGATTTAATAAAAAATAGTGATGCTATATTCATTACTACATCTGATAATCAAATTTCTAGTGTGTGGAATGAAATAAAAAAGTTACCTATTAAAGAAAAATTGATATGCCATTGTAGTGGTTCTATTTCTTCAGACATCTTTTCAAATATAAATAACCTTGGTGCATATGGTTATTCTATTCATCCAATGTTCGCTATATCGGACAAATACAATTCTTATAAAGATTTATCAAAGGCGTTTATTACAATTGAAGGAAATGAAAAATATATTAAATATTTAAAGAGATTATTTTCGTATTTAGGAAATGATGTAGCAGTTATTAATAAGGAAAATAAGGTTTTATATCATGCGGCATCAGTAACGGTTAGTAATTTAGTTCTAGGATTAATTAATAATGGAATTAATTATTTAGAAGAGTGTGGATTTACTCAAGAAATGGCTCTTAAGGCCTTGTACCCATTAATTGAAAACAATTTAAGAAACGTTAAAGAAAGAGGTACAGTTAATAGTTTAACTGGGCCTGTAGAGAGAGGTGATTTAAGTACTGTTATTAATCATTTAAATGTAATACGTGAAGAGGATAAAGAGTTATATAGATTATTATCAAAAAATGTTTTAAATATAGCAAAAATTAAAAATAGAGATAGAAGTTATAAAAATTTAGAAGAGTATTTAGGAGAATAATTATGAAAAATACAGCAGTTACATTTAGACAAGCCAAGGAAAAAAATGAAAAGCTTACTATGCTTACAGCATATGACTATTCTACAGCTAAAATAATTGATGAAGCAGAAATAAATGGAATTTTAGTTGGAGATTCATTAGGAATGGTTTGTTTAGGATATGAAGATACACTATCAGTTACAATGGAAGATATGATACATCATACAAAAGCTGTATCAAGAGGAGTAAAAAATACATTAGTTGTAGCAGATATGCCATTTATGTCTTATCAAACATCAGTATATGATGCTGTTGTTAATGCAGGAAGATTAATTAAAGAAGGTAGAGCACATGTTGTTAAATTAGAAGGTGGAGTTGAAGTTTGTGATAAGATTGAAGCTATCGTTAAAGCATCAATACCTGTTATGGCTCATATTGGATTAACACCTCAATCTGTTAATGCTTTTGGTGGATTTAAGGTTCAAGGAAAAGATGAGGAGGCTGCAAAAAAACTTATTGAAGCAGCATTAGCTGTTGAAAAGGCAGGAGCATTTGCAGTTGTATTAGAATGTGTTCCAGCTAAACTTGCAGAAATAATAACTAAAAAATTATTTATACCTACAATAGGAATAGGTGCAGGGTGTAATTGTGATGGACAAATTCTTGTTTATCAAGATATGTTAGGCATGTATAGTGATTTTACTCCTAAGTTTGTTAAGAAATATGAAAATTTAAGCGAAAAAATGAATATAGCTTTTAAAAGATATATAGAAGAAGTTAAAGATGGAGTTTTCCCATCAGAAGAACATTCCTTTAAAATAAATGATGAAGTAATTGAAAAGTTATATTAAGGGAGATTGAAAAATGAGAGTTTTAGAAAGTATTAATGATGTAAGGTCTATAGTAAAAGAGTGGAAGGCTAATGGATTAAAGATTGGATTTGTTCCTACTATGGGATATTTGCATGAAGGGCATGAAAGCTTAATTAAAAAGGCTTATGAAGAAAATGATAGAGTTGTTGTAAGTATATTTGTTAATCCAACTCAATTTGGACCTAAAGAAGATTTATCTACGTATCCTAGAGATTTAGAAAGGGATAGTAAAATATGTGAGGGGGCAGGAGCAGATATTATATTTCACCCTAAAAATGAAGAGATGTATTTTGAAGATTTTTCTACTTTTGTTGATATGAATGGATTAACAGATGGATTATGTGGAAAGAGTAGACCTACACATTTTAGAGGTGTGTGTACTATTGTAAGCAAGTTATTTAATATAGTATCGCCAGATAGGGCTTATTTTGGAGAAAAAGATGCTCAGCAATTAGCAGTTATAAAAAGAATGGTGAGAGATTTAAACATAGATATAGAAATTATAGGATGTCCTATAGTTAGAGAAAAAGATGGACTTGCTAAAAGTTCTAGAAATACTTATTTATCAGGAGAAGAAAGAAGGGCTGCAACTATATTAAATAAATCTTTAATATTAGCTAAGGAAAAAATTAAATCTGGAGAAAGAAATTCAGAAGCTATTATTAAATTAATTTATGAAACAATTAGTTTAGAAAAATTAGCAAGAATTGATTATATTGAGGTAGTTGATAGTTTATCTATGAAAAAGGTAGAGATATTAGAAAAATCAGTTTTAGTAGCAATAGCTGTATTTATAGGAAAAACAAGATTAATAGATAATTTCACATATGAGTTATAGTAAGGAGAAACAAAAATGAAAGTAAATATGTTAAAGGGTAAGATACACAGAGCAACAGTAGTACAAGCTGAATTAAATTATGTTGGAAGTATAACAGTAGATGCAGATTTATTAGATGCAGCAGGAATATATGAATATGAAAAAGTTCATATAGTAGATATTGATAATGGAGCAAGATTTGAAACTTATACTATTGCTGGTGAAAGAGGAACTGGTATGATTTGTTTAAATGGAGCAGCAGCAAGATGTGTACAAGTTGGAGATAAAATTATATTAATGGCGTATTGTGATTTAGATACAAGTGAAGTAAAGAATCATAAGCCAAAGGTTGTTTTTGTAAATGAGAAAAATAAAATTAGTAAAATTACTAATTATGAAAAGCACGGTCAGTTGTCAGATACTTTTATTGACTAAAGCTTTTATATAGTGAATTAAGGTAAAAGAGGGTCATTTGAATCCTCTTTTTTAATACAACACTTAATAAAAAATATTATTATAATTATTTAAAAAAGTTAATAAAAAGTGTTGACATAATATATATCATGCTGATATAATAATAATTGTTCCGAGGAGAGATGGTCGAGTTGGTTTAAGGCACCGGTCT
>NZ_CAJURG010000004.1:0-127308 GCF_910588715.1 uncultured Clostridium sp. | reverse complement strand
GAAAACCGGCGTGCGTGTGAGCGTACCCAGGGTTCGAATCCCTGTCTCTCCGCCAAAAGCTTCTAGCAATTGCTAGAAGCTTTTTTTATATCTGTATATGGGTTTATAAGTTAAAAAAATCGCAAAAAATTTTGCAAAAAAATTAACAAAAAATGTTGACATAATATATATCGTGCTGGTATAATAATAATTGTTCCGAGGAGAGATGGTCGAGTTGGTTTAAGGCACCGGTCTTGAAAACCGGCGTGCGTGTGAGCGTACCCAGGGTTCGAATCCCTGTCTCTCCGCCATAAGTGGAGAATTACTCAAGTGGCTAAAGAGGCTCCCCTGCTAAGGGAGTAGGCTGGATAAAACTGGTGCGAGGGTTCGAATCCCTTGTTCTCCGCCAAAAGCATCTAACAAAAGTTAGATGCTTTTTTGTTTATAAAAATTTTTAGTTTAGTTAATTACTTTATTTTTTTAAAATTTATTCCAATTTTTCTACAATTAATAATTGTAAACGTAATTCTTAAATGGTATACTTTTATTAGTTAAATTAGTACAAACTTATTATTGGGAGGTAACAAATGGAAAAGAAATATGTAATAGGTGTAGATTTAGGGGGAACTAAAATCTATACAGCTTTAGTAGATTTAGAGGGGAACATTATAAAAGAAAAAACAGTTGAAACATTAGCTCACGAAGGTGAACAAGCTGTTATGGGAAGAATAATAGATACTATAAATTATGTTATAGATGGAACTGATAAAGATTTAATAAGAGCAATTGGAATCGGTTCTCCTGGTCCATTAGATGTAAAAAATGGTGTAATTATTGAAACTGCAAATTTACCATTTAAGAATTTTGAGATAGTTAAAACTATAAAAGAAGAATATGAACTACCAACTTATTTAGATAATGATGCTAACGTAGCAACATTAGGAGAATTTATGTTTGGTGCAGGAAAAGGTACTGAAAACATGGTATTTATTACAGCTAGTACTGGAATCGGTGGAGGAGCTGTATTAAATGGTAAATTATTTAGAGGAGCAACTGGAAATGCTTTAGAAGTTGGACATATGACAGTATCAACAGAAGGACCTAGATGTGGATGTGGAAATTTAGGATGTGCAGAAGCTTTAGGTTCAGGTACAGCAATTGGAAGAAGAGCTAAGGAAGCTGTATCAACTAATGTTAAGACTTCATTAAAGAATTATGATAATGTTACATCTAAAGAAGTATTTAAGGAAGCTGCAAATGGAGATAGAGTTGCTAAAAATATATTAAACACTTCATTAACTTATCTTGGAATTGCTGTAGCTAACACAATAACAAACTTTGATCCAGAAAAAGTTGTTGTTGGTGGTGGAGTAGTTAATGGTGGAGATATAGTTATCGATACTATAAGAAATGTTGTTGAAGAAAGATGTATGGCTGCATTCGTTGAAAATTGTAAAATCGAAAAGGCTGTATTAGGTGGAAAAGCAGGAGTATTAGGAGCTGCCGCTTTAGCTATTACTGAAAGATAATAATTTATATATTAGACTACAATACATTAAGAGAAAATCTTTATGTATTGTAGTTTTTTTATTTAGTGAAATTTACAATAAATTATTGTTGGTAAAATATTCAAATAGTAGTATTCTTAAATAAGAGGGAGGGGATAATATGATTTATGGAGATAAAGTATATTTAAGAGAAATATTAAAGGAAGATATTGATGAAGCTTATAATTTATGTTCAGATAGTGAAGTATTAAAATATAACGGTAATGAATATGGAACGTTGTCTAAAAGATATATAATTGAACATTTAAAATATTTAAATATACCTTCAAGAAGAAATTACGTAATAATTAATAAGCAAGGAAATATTGTGGGAATAATTATTTATTCTGAAGATAAATATTCAAGAAGTGTTTATAATATTAGTTTAACAATAGGTAAAAAGTATTGGCGAAAGGGATATGGAACTGATTCGATAAAGGCAGTTTTAAGGTATTTGTTTTCAAAAAGAAGAGCACACAAGGTTGAACTTGAAGTAGTTAGAGAAAATGAAGCAGCAGTATTATGCTATAAAAAATGTGGGTTTATTGAAGAAGGGCTAAGAAGAAAAAAATATTATTATAAGGGGGAATATTTAGATACCATTGTAATGGGAATACTTAAAGAAGAATTTGAAAATTAAGGAGATATATATGGGCATTAGATTTGTTTTTGGAAGAGCTGGTGCAGGTAAAAGTTATTATTGCTTAAATCAAATAAAGAAAAAATTAAATAATGATAAAAATAATAAATTAATAATGCTTGTACCAGATCAATACACATTTCAAACTGAAAAAAAGTTATTGCAATATGCTGGGGAAAAGTCGTTGCTTAGGGCAGAAGTTTTAAGTTTTAAAAGAATGGCAACAAGAGTTTTTGATAAGTGTGGTGGAAGAGCATTAAATGTAATTGAAGATTCGGGAAAGAATATGCTTATTTATAAATTGTTAAAAGATAAAGGTGAGGAGCTTCAATATTTTAATAGAATAAGCAATAAACGAGGATTTGTCGGAATAGTATCAAAGTCAATTACTGAATTTAAAAAATATAATATTTCCGAAGAAATATTAAAAGAAAAAGAATTACAAATAGATAATAGAGATTTACAAGAGAAAATAAGTGATTTAGCTTCTATTTATGAAACATTCAATGAAAGTTTGCACAAGGGATATATAGATTCTGAAGACATATTATCTATTTTAGGTAAAAAACTAAAAGAATGTGATTTATATAAAGATGCTGAAATTTGGGTAGATGAATTTACAACATTTACTCCACAGCAATTAGAAGTATTAAGAGTATTAGCAAAACAATGTAAGAATGTTAATATTACTTTGTGTAGCGATGGAGAAATTCAATTTATTGAAGGTGAAACTGATATATTTGATGTAATTAAAAATACAGAAAATAGAATTTTAAAAATAATGAGCGAAGATAATATTTTTTATAAAGAACCTGTTAATTTAAATAAGAAAAATATTTATAGATTTAAGGATAGTAAAGAACTTGGGCATATAGAAAAGTATTTCTTTAATTATCCTTTTAAAATATATGAGGATAAGTGTAAGGATATTAGATTATATAAGGCAAATAACAATTATTCTGAAATAGAATGGGTAGCAAAGGATATATTAAGGCTTGTTAGAGATAAGGGATATAGGTATAAAGATATTGCTGTTGTTTGTAGAGAAATTGATAGCTACGATAAAATAACTTCAGTTATATTTAATGAATATAATATTCCATATTTTTTAGATAAAAAAAGAGATATATTAAGTAATCCTTTAATTGTATTAATAATATCTTCTTTAGAAATATTAACTACAAATTGGTCTTATGAAAGTGTTTTTAAGTATGTGAAAAGTGGGCTTATAAATTTAGAAGTAAATTTTATTGATAAATTAGAAAATTATATTTTAGCTAATGGAATAAAGGGATATAAATGGACTAGGGATTTAATAATATCTCAAGATAAAGAGCTTACACAAGAAGAAATTGAAATTTTTGAATACATGGAGGAAATCAGAAGACCAATAATTAATTTATATAATAAAATAAAGGGTGATGTTACAGTAAGAAAATACTGCATTGCTTTATATGAATTTTTAATAGAAATAAATGCTTTTGAAATCATGGATAAGTGGCTTGAAGATTTTAATGATAAGGGAATGCAAGACAAAATTAAAGAATATACTCAAGTACCATCTATAGTAATGGATATGTTAGATCAAGCTGTAGAAGTTTTAGGAAATGAAGTGGTTGATTTAAAAACATTTTCTAAAATATTAACATCAGGATTTGAAGAAAAAGAAATTGGTGTAATTCCAATGGCATTAGATCAAGTAAATATAGGTGATATAGCTAGAATAAAGGGTAGAGATGTAAAAGCACTTTATATAGTAGGTGTTAATGATGGTGTATTACCATCAACAAATAAAGATGAGGGAATATTATCTGATGAAGATAGAATTCAACTTAAAAGTATAGGAATTGAACTTGCTAGTGATACAAGAAGTAGAGTATTTGAAGAGCAATTTATGGTTTATACTGCATTAACAATACCATCAAATTATTTAGCAATTACTTATCCTATGGCAGACTTTGAGGGTAAATCCTTAAGACCATCAATAATCATACCTAGACTAAAAAAGATTCTTCCAAGGCTCAAAGAAGAAAGTGAAAGATTTAGTAATAACTTATTTATTGATACATATCCTGACATAACTGCACCAGTCCCAACATTTAATAAGCTTATAGAAGCTTTAAGAAAAAAATATGAAGATGAAGAAGAATTTGAAGGTTATTGGGAAGAGGTGCATAAGTGGTTTGAAGAAAATCATGAATTTAAAGATAAAACAAAAATTATTTTTAATGGATTGCACTATACTAACTTAATTGAAAAAATACCGAGAGAAAAAATAAAGAGACTATATAGTAACGATAATGGAAGATTAATGTTTAGTGTTTCTAGAATAGAAAAGTATGCACAATGTCCATTTAGTTATTACGTTCAATATGGATTAAAGGCTAAGGATAGAAAGTTATATGAATTTACTGCACCAGATTTAGGTTCATTTATGCATGATATATTAGATCAATTTACAAATAAAATAAAAAAAGAAAATATATTATGGGGAGATTTAACAAGAGATAAATGTGCTGAAATAGTTAATGAACTTGTTAATATTAAGCTTAAAAATGAAACTAACTCTATATTAAATAGTAATAAAAAATATCAGTATTTCTCAGAAAGATTTAAAAAGACTATTACTAAATCTGTAACAGTAATATCAGAACAAATGAGAAAAGGTGAGTTTGACATATTTAAAAGTGAATTTGATTTTGGAGATTTTAAAGATTCAGAACCAATAAAGTTAGAATTACCTTCAAAAGAAACAGTATATTTAAAAGGTAGAGTTGATAGGATTGACAAAGTAGATTTAAATGGAGAAACCTACATAAGAATTGTTGATTATAAATCTGGCTCTAAAAGTTTTGATTTAAATGAATTATATTATGGTCTTCAAATACAATTATTAGTTTATTTAGATGCAATATTAAAATCTGCAGATAAAATTTTAAAAACACAATATATGCCTGGAGGAATATTATATTTTAAGATTGATAATCCAATTATTAAATCAAAAAAAGCTTTAACAGAAGAGGAAATTCAAACTGAAGTATTAAAAAAATTGAAGATGGATGGATTATTATTAAAAAATGCAGAACTTGTTAAATTAATGGATAAAGACATGGAAACATACTCGCTAATTATTCCAGCTGCATTTAAAAAAGATGGAGATTTTACAAGCACAAGTTCTGTAGTTACAGAAGAACAATTTGAATTATTAAGAAAATATGTTAATGATAAAATGATTGAAATATGTGAAGAAATGCTTAGTGGTGATGTTAAAATAGAACCTTGTAAATCATCAAAAGTAACATATTGTGATTATTGTGATTATTCATCAATCTGTCAATTTGATACTTCAATAAAAGATAATAAATATAAAATAATATTAAAAAAGAAAAAAGATGATTTATGGAATGCAATGAATAATAAAATAAATGCAGAGGAGATTAGAGATGGGAGAGACTAAATGGACAAATGAACAACTTCAAGCAATAGAAACAAGAAATTGTAACTTACTTGTAGCAGCAGCTGCTGGCTCAGGAAAGACTGCTGTTTTAGTTGAAAGAATCATAAGAATTATAACAAATGAAGAAACTCCTGTGGATATTGATAAGCTTTTAGTTGTTACATTTACAAGTGCAGCAGCATCAGAAATGAGGGAGAGAATAGCAGCAGCTATATCTAAAGAATTAGAGAAAAAGCCTAACTCTAAAAATCTTCAAAGGCAACTTACTTTATTAGGTAGAGCAAATATTACTACTATGCATTCTTTTTGTTTAGATGTAATTAAAAATTATTTTTATACTATAGACTTAGATCCTAGTTTTAGAATTAGTGATGAAACAGAAGCAAGTTTAATGAAAAATGAAATAATTGAGGAGCTTTTTGAAGAATACTACGAAGAAGAAAATGAAAACTTTAAGGAATTAATAGAAGCATATAGTGGTTCTAAGGATGATGAAAAATTAAAAGAAATGATACTTTCTTTATATAGATTTTCTATGAGTGGGCCTTGGCCAGAAAAATGGCTTATTGAAAAGGCTGAAGCATTCAATATTAGTACTTTAGAAGAGCTTGATAATAGTGAGTGGGTAAGTGTTCTAAGAGAAAGCTTAAAAGTAGAATTATCAGGATTTTTAAATATGTATAGAAAAGCAATTGATATAATTAATGATACTGATGGTTTAGAGCCATATTTAGATGCCTTTAATAGTGATTATAATTATTTAATAATGGCTTATGAAAGTTTAGGGTGTGGCTTAAATGATATTTATACTGCTTTAAATTCTATTTCTTTTATTAAGTTAAAGACGGTTAAGAAAAACCAAGTTTCAGATGAGGATGCTCAAAACTCAGTTAAAAGCATAAGAGATTCTGTTAAGAAAAAAATAAAATTATTAATTGAAAGTACCTTTGAATTTACACCACAAGAAGCTTTAGATGGAATAATAAATGTATATCCTTTTATGAAGACTTTAGTAAATATAACTCTTGAATTTTCAAAAAGGTTTGAGGAAAAGAAAAGGGAAAAAAATATATTAGACTTTAATGATTTAGAGCATCTTTGTTTAAAAATATTAATTAATAAGGATGAAAATAATAATATTATTCCATCTAAAGTTGCAGAACATTTTATGGAGTTTTTTGATGAGGTATTAGTAGATGAATATCAAGATTCTAATAACGTTCAAGAAACTATAATAGATTTAGTTTCAAGAAGAAAATTTAAAGAATCTAATGTATTTATGGTTGGAGATGTTAAGCAAAGTATATATAGATTTAGACAGGCAAAACCAGAACTATTTTTAGATAAATATAATAGATATTCTTTAGAAGAAGGAAGTAAAGATAGAAAAATTCAACTATATAAAAATTTTAGAAGCAGAGAAGAAGTTATTGATGCTGTAAATTATATATTTAAGACTGTTATGTCTAATACAGTAGGTGAAATTGAATATACTGATGAAGAAGCCTTAAACTTAGGTGCAAATTTTAAAGAAGTTACTGATGAAGAATCAGTAATAGGTGGAGAAACTGAACTTCATATATTAGATAAATCAGGTATTATTAAAGAAGAAGAGCTTTTATATGAAGAAGAGGAAGAAGGAAACAAAAAAGAAGAGGAAGAAGACTTAGATGCTATTACTCTTGAAGCAAAAATTGTTGCAAAAAGAATACATGAATTGTTTGAAAGCAAGGACGGAAAAAAATTTAAGGTATTTGATAAAGATATTAATGAATATAGAGATATTAAATACAAAGATATAGTTATTCTTTTAAGAGCAACAAAAAATTGGTCAGAAATATTTTTAGATGAGTTAGGTTCAAAGGGAATTCCTGTTTATGCTGATACGGGTAGTGGATATTTTGAATCTATTGAAATTAGAACTATAATGTCCTTACTAAAAATAATAGATAATCCACTTCAAGATGTGCCAATGATAGCAACGTTAAGGTCGCCTATATGCGGATTTAATGCTGAAGAATTAAGTGATTTAAGATTATTAAATAAGGATTTATATTTTTATGAAATAATAAAGGAAATTCATGAAGAAAATTTAACAGTAAATGAAGAGTTGAAATTAAAATGCGATACTTTTGTTGAAAACTTATCTAAGTGGAGAGAAAGGGCAATATATACTCCAATAGATGAATTTATTTGGTATCTTTATATGGATACTGCATTTTATGGATATGTAGGAGCAATGCCTAATGGAAAGTTAAGACAGGCAAATTTAAAAATTCTTTTTCAAAGAGCAAAACAATATGAAAGCACAAGCTTTAAAGGATTATTTAATTTTATAAATTTTATAAATAAGTTAAGAAAATCTTCTGGAGATATGGGAAGTGCTAAGGTTCTTGGAGAAAATGAAGATGTAGTAAGAATTATGAGTATTCATAAGAGTAAAGGACTTGAGTTTCCAGTAGTATTTGCTAGTGGAATGGGTAAACAATTTAATTTAATGGATTTAACAAATTCTGTTTTATATCATGAAGAATTAGGCTTTGGTCCTAGTTATGTTAATTTAGAAACTAGAAATTCATATTCAACTTTAGCAAAGGAAGCTATAAGGAAAAAAGTAAAACTAGAAACTTTATCAGAAGAAATGAGAATACTTTATGTTGCCTTTACTAGAGCAAAGGAAAAATTAATTATTACTGGAGCAACTAGCAATTTGGAAAAATCAATTAAGAGTTGGATTTCATCAGCTTCATTAGATAAAAATATAATTTTACCATCAGAAGTTTTAAAGGGAAAGTCATATTTAGATTGGATTGCTATGGCACTATGTAAACATGCTTGTGGAAAAAAATTAAGAGGGGTTACAGGAGCCACTATAGATTTAATTAATGATGAAAGGTCTAAATGGAACATAAAGTTCTGGACAAAAGACTTACTAACGGTGGATAAATCTTTAGAGGCTGTGGATAACTTTGAAGAAAGTGAAAAATCTAATGATTTTAAAAATGTTATTATTAATAAAGAAATAAAGAGAAGGCTTGATTATAAATATAAGTTTATAGAAGGTGCAATGTTACCAAGTAATATTTCAGTGTCAGATTTAAAGAAAAAGGAATTTACTTATGGTGATGAGATACATGATACAGTAGAAGTATTTAAAGAAAAAGAGGTTTTAAAACCTAAATTTTTAAAAGAAGAGAAAGGATTATCTTCTGCTGAAAGAGGAACTGTTATTCATTATGTTATGCAAAGGCTTAATTATGATAGAGCAAATTCAATTAATGAAATTAAATTACAAATAGAAGAAATGGTTTTAGATAATTCATTAACAGAAAGAGAGGCATCATCTATATGGTATAAAAAAATATATAATTTCTTTAATAGTAAATTAGGTAAAAGATTATTAAAAGCTTATAAAGAGGACAGATTAATAAAAAGAGAGTTGCCTTTCTTTACAGAATTAAGTAGTGTGGAGTATGATTTAGAGTTAAATAAGGATATTTATAGTGATGAAAAGATCAGACTTCAAGGGATAATAGATTGTTTCTTTGAAGAAGAGGATGGAATAGTTCTTTTAGATTATAAGACTGATTATGTTGAAGAAGGAAAAATTGATGTTATAGTTGAAAAATATAAAACTCAACTTAATTATTATAAAAATGCTTTAGAAAAAATAACGGAAAAGAAAGTTAAGGAAGGTTATTTATATTTGTTTAGCATAGATAAAGAAATAAAATTAGAAATTTAATTTTTAAATTAAAAAGGATTTATATAAATGATATCTATTTATATAAATCTTTTTTGTTTTAAACTTTACCATAAACATTTATTTTAATAAATTGATATATTTTGAATTAAAGTAAATAACATTTATTTGAACATTTTTTTTTTGTTAAAATTACCTTATATTTGAATAAGGAGGGGATTTTATGAATATCGATTTATATTTAAACTTAAAATCAGTTTTAAACATTTATGATGAATATCAAACAAAATTCAAAGAATGTGAGGAGAAACTATCTGAGAAAAAAAGTCAAGATGATAAACATTATTATGATTATCTTGATTTAATATCTACAACTAAGGAGTTAATTGAAGATATTAAAGAAGCACTTAATTTAATAAATGGTAGAGGTAAAGATAACTGTTTTGAATTATTAGATGAACTAAAAAATAAGTGTGAAGCTTATGAAAAAAACGGAAATAAGATTGCAAATATTTATAATGATATATATAATAAGAAAATTTTAATAAATAATTCTTATTTTTCTTCAAATGTATTGTCTGAAATCTTAATTACAAAAAGTTTTTTTGAAGAAGTAAAATATAAATTAGAAAGTGAATATATAAAATTAGCTAAATTTATTATCGATAATAATATTAAAAGCAATCAACTAGCTGAGAATAAAGTAAGTATGTTTATTTAGAACTTATATTTTATTTGGTAAAAAATTAAAATAAGCTGTATCTAAATTTGTATTGATACAGCTTATTTTTAAAATATTTATTTAATTTAGGTAATTTATTTGTTCATCTTTTATGAAAGGATATGTTATAAGTTGATTTCCATCTAAATCTTCTTTATTCATATCTACTGCTGTTATTTGATGATTATCATAAGCAGTATAATAATAAATTCCTTTATTAGCATTACAACATGATGAATAAAGCGTTATTTCAAACTTATCATCACCTAAATTACAACAACCTCTTTGTTGATCAACTGAGTGAAGAATATGGAAAAATTGACTTACGCTTTCCTTTTCATCATCACTAGAAGTAGAATTCATTTTAGTAAATGCTACTCTTACAAATCTAGATTGTGAAGATAAATCACCAGGAAGTCCTATTCCACCCATTCCACGACTATAACTATCTAAGTTTAAGTCATTACTAAATGTATTTTCAGGGGATTTTGGAGAAAGACCTCTATAATTATTTAATGAAAATAATTGTTTATCAAAAGTAGGATTATTAGTTAAAATACCTACAGGATTATCGTAAACTTTAATTCCTTCTAAAACTGATTCTACCGTAATAGATTCTTTACTGTCTGAAATAATCCAATGCAACTCTGCAAGAGGTAATTTATCGTTAAATTGAACATTTAACATATTCATTTTTTCAATTAAAGCTCTTGCTTCTTTTACAGTAGAACATTGACATAGAATCCATGGAATAAATTCAAACGGAGTTATGTTATCTTTGTCAGATACTTTTTCTTTGTAGTTAGCATTTCCAACAAAATTTAATCCTGCAATTCCTAACCCTTTTTCATTGATACCATCATAATATAATGGATAATCATCAACAACAAATGCCATTCCAATTATCGCATAATGAGATTTCATACTATCCATTTCTTTAAAAGTAAATTCAAAATTTCTTGGAGTTATTGTTATTTCATTGTTATACGAAAATTCGTAATCTAAGTTTCTACCAAAATAAAAGTCTTTTGTTTTATAAGTCGCTGCTGTACACATAAATTTCCTCCATATATCAATAATATTTATTTTCTACCATAGTATTAATAGATATACATTAATTTTTATTAGATTTTTAATTGTGTAGAGCAAAGGAAGTATAATTATTTTTATGAGTTTATTAACAATATAACAATTAAATATAAAACTTTTAAATAAAGTTTTCAGCAATTTTCAAAAGAGTTTCTTTATTATTTAAACTTTTATCATCTAACACTTTTTCTAATAAAAATAGTAGTATTTCTCCAATGATTTTGCCAGGGTTAAGATTTAAATGATTCATTAAATCTGCACCTGTAATAGCTAAATCTTTTATATAAAGTGGCTCATTATTTTCAAGTATTTTTTGAACTTTATTAGAAATATAATCAATTTTCTTTAAAAAGGGAGCAGGACTCCAAAGTGAGTTTGTATCCGCTTTTTGAAGTTCAAAAAGCGTAAATATATTTTCGCTTCCAACACGTATTAATAATCTTTTAATTTCACCATCTGTAGGCATATAATTTACATCTAATACTAAATGATCATAAATAATTTTAGAAACTTTATCTATAGTTGAATTATCAAATTTAAGTCTTGATAATATTGGTTTGCATATAATTGCACCTTCCTTAGCGTGCCCGGGGAAATAATAATGACCATTAGGCAATTGTTTTAATGTATTAAGCTTACCAACATCATGGAAAAGTGCTGATAATCTTAAAATTAAATCATTGCTTGAAGTATTATTTATTACATTTAAAGTGTGACTAAAAACATCTTTATTATGATTATTACAAAGTGGAGTGTAATCAACTAAACTATAAATTTCGGGCAGAATTATTTCTAAAATTCTTGTATCTTTTAAGAGGGTTAATCCATCAGAAGGATTATCAGAAATTAGTATTTTACATAATTCATCTCTAATACGTTCCATACTAATATTTTTAATTAATTTATAGTTTTTCTTTATAGCTAAGTATGTTAGTGGTTCAATTTTAAATCCTAATTGACAACTAAATCTAATTGCACGTAACATTCTTAAGGCATCTTCTTGAAATCTTTTATTTGGATCACCTACTGCTTTAATTATTTTATTTTTTATATCATTTACTCCATTAAAATAATCTATAAACCCTTCTTTTTTATTATAAGCTAGAGCATTGACTGTAAAATCTCGCCTTGATAAATCTTCCTTTATACTTGAAACAAATTCAACAGATTCAGGATGACGATTATCTAAATAATTTCCTTCTGTTCTGTAAGTAGTAACTTCTAAATTTTCATTATCCAATACAATAGTAACTGTTCCATGTTTTATTCCAGTTGGAATTGTTTTATCAAATAGTGATTCTGTTACATTTGGAAGGGCAGAGGTTGTTATGTCATAATCTTTAGGTATAATTCCAAGTAAAGAATCTCTTACACAGCCCCCAACCATAAAAGCTTCATAATTATTTTTATAAAACGTATCTATAATAAATTGAACATTATCAGGTATATAAATAAACATAAAAATCATCCTCTAAATTAAGTTTTTATTAATCTAATTTTATCATAAAGATTGGTTAAAAAAGATAAAAGTAAAAAATAAAGGCAATATATTATGTCTTTAATATATTGCCTTTATTTTTTAATTAATTATAACTTTTGTGCCAAATTCGATATTATCATAAATCCATTTAGCATCTTCTGTTTTTAATCTAATACATCCATGAGAAGCTGGAGTTCCTAAAGTATTATCTACAACTTCACTTTGATCTTTGTTGTAAGGAACTGAATGGAATAAATAATCTCCATAAAATTGAACCCAATACTTTCCGCCTTGTTCATATTTATCTGAAAAGAACCACTCCCCTCTCTCACGAACATCAAAGATTCCAGGTGGTGTTTTTTCATCATCTACTCCTGTAGAACAGGTAAAGGATTTAATATTATCCCATTTGTTCATAGTTCCTTTATAAACATAAGTCATTTGTTCAGAAAGATTTACGTATACTAAATATGGAGTTAAACTTTCTATATTTAAAGTGTTTATATTATTAGTAGTAATTGATTGAAGCAATTGACTAGATGTTAAGGTTGAATTTTGATTATCATTAGAATCTATAGAAGCTAAATAATTTTCCTTAGCTTCAGTTATAGTGTTAATTTTACTAGTGATTTCAGCATCAGATTTTGAAATTATAGAAGTATCAGCACTAGATAACAAATTTATAGCCTTAGTATAATAATCATCTTTAACTAATTCATCTGCTTGTTTAAATAAGTTTTCCTTATAATCATTTTTACATTTTTCTATGTATTTATTTGCTTCATTATAATACTTTGAAGAGTCAGGGATTTTTTTTAGTAAGTTAATGGAAGTAATAAAATCACCATTATTACAATTATCTAATCCTAAATCTAAAATTGCTTTATAATCAGAATCACTTTCTGGAATATAGTTTTTATCTAATGAAATTATTAATTTATTCAAGGATGAATCTAATATGTTATAGCTTTTAATTTCATTTAAAATTACCAAGGACTTTGATTTATTTTCCTCAGTATTTAAAGAAGAATCACATAAGCCTTTTACTCTTGAAGAAAAATATTCATTTAAATCTTTATTTAAAGTTTTCTTCTTTAATTTTAAATAAAAATCATTACTTGCAATTATTTCTTTTGCAGAATCAAAATCATTATTATTAAATTTTGCAACAAACTCATTTGTAATTAAAGAGTATTTGTAATTTATATAATAATTAGCAGCAAATCCTATTAGAAATACAGCAAAAATAATTGTGAGAATTTTAAAAACACCTTTTTTAGGTTTTTGAAATAAATTTCTCAAAAAAAATACCTCCTTATTTTTTTATTATTAATAATTGACCAATTTCTTTATTTTTAAACATATTTAAGGGAAATTCATAAAAAGTACATAAGAAAATTTAGTAAAATATGTTATAATCAAAGTGTAAAAATATTAATATAGTATTTTTTAAAATTAAAATAATTATGTTTTATGGAGGAATTAATGAACGAGAAAATAAAAATGAGAAATAAATTTATTTTTAGTATTAATCCTAAGAAATACGTTTATTTATATAAGGATAAGTTAAGTAAGGCTTTTTTATATGTTTTAGTTCTTTCGCTTATAATTGGAGTTATCCAAGGAGTTATGAGTACTGTAATTATTTCAGGCTTAGAAAAAGCAACAGAAATGATTTTAAAACAAGATGAAGTTCAATTTGAAATGAAAAATGGATTATTAAGTTTTAAATCATCTCCTATAAAGGAAGAAGAAGGTCAAGTATTATTATATATAGATACAAATAAAAATTTAGATGAACTAGAATCTTTAAGAAGTATTACTGTTCACAAAGAAATGGTTACTGTATTACTTAAAGATGGATTTATGATTAAAGGTGGTTCAGAAAATATTATAGGCAAGTATTCAGAGTTAGGATTAGATAAAATTGATTTTGATAATAACTTTGTAATTTCTCTTTTAGAGAAGTTTGATGTAATTAAATATATAATCATTCCAATTATTATAATTTTCAATTTTGTTCAATTAATAATACAGGCTTTATTAATTTCATTAGTAGGTTTATTAAGCTCTTTACTTGGAAATAAAAAAGTCTCATATAATGAACTGTTAAAGCTTTCATTATATGCAGTTACTTTACCTGCAATAATTAATTTAATTTATCCGATTGGAGGATATTTTATTTTAATTGGAGGAATCATATTAATGTTTGGTTTAACTTATATATCTGTATATAATGAAAAACAAAACATATAAAATAATTAATTTAAATGAAAATATTTTAATTGTTGATAAATTCTAATTTTTGTGTTAACATAAATTTGTTAACACTATGGAGCGTTAGTTAAACGGATATAACACGCCGCTACGGACGGCGCATTAAGGGTTCGATTCCTTTACGCTCTGCCAAAAAAGAACTGTTGATTTTCAACAGTTCTTTTTTATTTATAAAATTTTATATTATAGGAAAACTATTCTTAGAGTTAGAATAAAGAGGAGAAAAATTATGATTGATATATTAATAAATCAAGTAGATGAACATAATGAAAGTAATATCCTAGCAACTCAAGAATTTAATCCTAGCACAGTCTATTTTATAAAAGATAAAGATTCTGAAGAAAAAATGAAAACTCTTAAATTATATTATGAAAAAAATTTTCCCAAAATTAAGATTGAAGAATTTTCAGTTGAAGAAGGAGATAAAGAAGGATTAGAAAAAATAATAAAAAATATAAAAGATAAGAATGTTTTAATTAATTTAACTGGTGGAAATAAAATAAATTCTTTAATTTTATTAGAGCTTTGTATAAGAGAAAATCTTATAGCTTTATATATAGATATCAAGAAAAAAGTTATGTATGAATTTAAGGAAAGTATAATAATACATAAAAAGACTTTTGAAGATTTAGAAATTGATGATATTGTTAAGGCTTCTGGAGGAAAAATAGTTGAAGATTCTTCAGAATTATGTAATAAAAAAGATTTAATTTATTTTGCAGAAAAAATATCTAGCAATTTGGAATTATGGCATAAATATAAACAACAATTATATGATGCAAGTATATTTGAACATGATAGTATGGAACAACAAAGAATATATATTCATACTAAAGCTTTAGAAAATGAAGAAGTTAATTTATTAGATAAAATATTATTAAAATTAAAAGAAATGAAGGAAATTAATTATAAAAAGCAAGATGATAAAATAACTGTTAATTTTAATAATGACTATTTAAAGGCTTTTATATTCAAAAGTGGAACATGGTTAGAAATAGAGACAAATAAATTAATTAATAAAATTGAAGAGGTTGATGAAGCTAAAAATGGAGTTATGTTTTTATGGAATGATGCAAATCAATCTGTTAGAAATGAACTTGATGTAGTAGCAGTAAAAGATTCGGTTCCAATTTTTATTTCCTGTAAAGATAGTGATAAATATAATGAAATGGCTTTAAATGAATTAAATGTATATGCCTCTAAGTTTGGTGGAGAAAATTCATATAAAATTTTGGTTGCAACAAAAGAACCAATTAAATCTCCAGTAAAAATAAGGGCAAAAGAGATGGGAATTAATTTAATTATTTTTGATGGAAATGAAGAAAAATTTATTAAAGAAGTCAAGAAAATAATAAATAACTAAAGTGCAATGCACTTTAGTTAAATTTTTTCTCCTATTTTTTCACCCATAATAACTTTTGTTTCAAATCCAAAGGATGATTGGATAAGTATATCATCATCTATGGTTACTGTATTTTCTTTAAAGAAAAGAATAGTAGTAGAACCACCAAATTTAAAATAAGACTTTTCATCTCCCTTAGAAACTTTTTTATTAGGCTCATAAGTTTGAACTATAGAGCCAACACAAGTTGCCCCTACTTCCATAAGAATTACATCACCAAAATTTTCTGAGTGAAAAATTGACCATTCACGTTTGTTTTGACAATATAACTTAGGGATTCTTTCTAAGGCCGTAGGATTAACAGAATAGTAATTTCCATTAACTATATTTGATTTTTCAGGAATACCATCATCAATAAAGTGTAATCTATGATAATCAACTGGACATAATCTTAAAACTAAACATGTTCCACCAGCATATTCATTTGCAATAGGATTATCTTCTAATAATTCGGAAAGACTATAGGTTATTCCTTTTACCTGTATTAAAGAATTTATATCAATATTAGTATAAGCTAACAAACGCCCATCTCCAGGAGATATTAATATATTTTTATCTTTATTAATAGGTCTAGATTCCGGAGTTAGCTTTCTTATAAAAAAATCATTAAAGCTTTTAAAGTCAGAAGGGTCATTGGTAAATATATCGGTATCAATATTAAAATTTTTAATAAATGAATTAATTTTTTTAACACTTAATTTACTGTCACAAAAGTTACCGTATAATTTAGAAAAAAGTTTTCTTTTTATAAACAATTCTACAAAACTTTTTCCTATTGGAGATTCATAAGCCCACTTTATATATTTGTCTCCAGCAACATTTTCAGTATCATATTTATTTGTTTTTCTATTATAAACCTGTATCATAAATTTACCTCATAAATTTTTATAGTTAGAAAATACCATTATCTATTATAATCAAATATACAATAATATTCTTATAATATATTAACATATTTTTATTTATTAATTCATTAACATTATATAATATGAAATTTGTTAAAAATATAAATATAAAACTTTAAAGTAGTTTTTAAAAAAGTAATTTGATAAATTGGAGAGGAGAAAAGCATTTGGAAATAAAAATAATAAATGCAACTATAGATATTTTTAGAGAAAAGGGAGTTAAATTTACAATGGATGATATTGCAAATAAGTTATCTGTTAGCAAAAGAACCCTTTATGAAAATATAGATAGTAAAGAAAAATTATTAGATTTATTAGTTGATGAAGTATTTGATTCAATTAAAGAACAAGGGAAAATGATAATTGCAGATGATAGTATAGGTGATTTAGAAAAGCTAAAAAGACTTTTAACAATAATTCCAACTTCATATAATACTATTGATTATACTAAAATACATGAGATAAATAAGTTTTATCCAAATATTTATGAAAAAATAATTAATAGATTAGAAACAGGCTGGGAGCCAACAAAGATATTAATAAATAATTGTATTGAAAAAGGAATAATTAAAAAAGTAAATTTATCACTTATGAAGAGAATTTTAATTGGTAGCATTAGAACAATAATCGAAGATAATAATTTACATAAAGAAAATTTAGATTATGAAGAATCTATGAAAAAAATTGTAGATATAATGTTTGATGGATTAGTAATTAAATGAAAACTATGCACTTAATTATTAAGTGCATAGTTTTTACATAAAATAATATATTTTATTTTAAATTTAATATCAAGAAAGCTATCCAGAAACCGTATTGTATTAAATTTAAATAATTAATTTTAGAATTATTGGTATTTCCATCTCTTAAGTTAATATTTAAAAAGAAATTTTCAAAAATTATATAAAAATATTGAAATAATAATTTGCCTAAAAATACACCAAATGTATTTAAAATAATATCAGTTATATCAGTAGAACGTCCTAGAAATAATTGTAATAATTCTATAAATAATGAAACAGAAAAGGCAATTAATAAAATTTTATGGCTATTTTTATAAATATCTTTATAATATAGAGATAAGAAAAATCCAAAAGGTAAAAATATAATAATATTTCCAAATAGGTTTACTATTGAGTGTATATCACCTTTAAGAGAAAATATGTACTGAGTATATATTCCTTTGAAAGGAATTATATTTATATTGTTTAAGGATATATTACTAAAACTAAAGGAAGTATTATTACCTATTGTTATACCTAAAATAAATAATATACTTAACATAAAACAAATTGTTGATATTTTTTCTTTAAGGTTAAAACTTATATTTAATAAATTTCTTTTTTCTTTAATAATAAAAAGATTAATTAATATTAAGGGAATTGATGTGATAAAAAAAGGCAAAGCTGAATAAATTGCATTAGTAACTAAATTCAAAATTAGCACTCCTTTATTGATTTTTTTATATTTAAGTTACATACATAAGTTAAAGCTATAAAACAAAGTAATATTATAGGAATAAGTTCTATTTGAACATTTTTTATTACGAAATATAAAGGGGTATTTTGTAATAAAAATAATAGTATAAAACATAAAATTAAATATAATATAAGCACAGTTATTAAAGCTTTGAAAAATATTTTAGTTTTTAATATAAGACATTTTCTTTTATTTGAATCAAATTTTAAAAGAGATAAATATTTTTTTTCTAAACAATAAACTAATATAAATAAAATTATTGTTAATAAATAGGCAAATATTCGAAGTTTATTACTTGTTTCTATAGATATATTAATAGGTTTTTCTTTAAATGGGTTGTCTACTTTACCCCTATAACCCCAATCTATATTAATAACTTGAACTAAGTTTTTAATTTTATTTATTATATAATTATAGTCATCATTATTAGTATAGTGGATATAACCAGTATTTTTTAAAGAATAGAGTATATTAGAGAAATCTTTATTTTTTAATAGCAAAGTATCATTGATGTTAAGCACTGGTAAAATAATTTCATTATCTAATAAATATTCATATTCTAAAGAAAATTTACTATTTTCTTTCAAAAAACCAATTACTTTTAATTTTAACTTCATTGTTCCTAGGTAATAACACTCAAAAGAATCTCCTAGGTTATAAATGCCTAAATAGGAATTCCCTAAAACAACAGGAACTTCTTGAGTATCATTTAATAAATAATCATCTTTTGAAAAATACTCTCCATATAAAATATTATTAGATAAATGTAAATATTCACTTGCTTTTTCACCTATTTGTATAGAATTTAAAGGAGTTATACAGTTATTATCTATTTTTTGATTAATAAGTTCCTCACCTTGAGTAAATTTAATCTCTCCTTTATACTCACCTATATATTCTAATGGTTGAGTTAGTATTTCATAGTATTTAATATCTTTATCATTAGAAATTGTATTATATAAGTTCATCATTTTTTCTAATGAGCCACTTTTATTAAAAAATTCAAAGATTGATAAATTATTTTTATTTCCATCATAATTATCTTTTAATTGAATAAATCCATTATCAGAATCTAATGAATTTAATTCAGATTGTAAGGACACAGACTTATGAAGGGAATTGAATAATATTAAAAGTACAAATATTATTACTATAAGAAATAATTGATAGAATTTAATTTTTTTTACTGAAAAAAGCATTAGATAACCTCCCTTGGTAAAATTAATATATATTAATTTTATATGTTTTTGAAAAAAATTACAATAATATGTATATTATTGTATAATATTATAGTAAAAAATTACATATTAGGGGGGAATCATGAATAAGAATTTAAAAAAATTAACTTTGGGAGTATTAACAGCAACTTTCTTTTCTACTATAGGAATTACAGCAATGGCTATAGATAGAAGAGTAGAAGATTCGGGGCATAGAGTTATTAAAACATCTTCGGGTGTTTGTTATGCTTCAGGATTTGTAAAAGCAAAACAGTATCATTATACAAATGTAAGAGTATTTTCTGGTAGTCAAATGAGGGAATCAGGAAGAGTTTATGGAACTGGAACTGTTAGTGCACAAACACCATCAGTAGCTATTTATGATCCAGTAGGTTCAGCTGTATATTATGGTTTTTAAAATAATATACTAATTTTAAGGACAAGTAGCATAAGAAATAAGGATTAATTAAAATAATAAAAAATATCACTAGCAAATTTTATTTGCTAGTGATATTTTTTCTATTCACCGAATTTTTCTAAGAATTCATCATATGTCATAGTTCTATCAAATATAGATCCATCATCATTTATTCTTATAATTCTATTTGCAACTGTTTGAACAAATTGATGGTCATGAGAAGCAAATAATACATTACTGTTATAATCTTTTAATCCATTATTTACAGCTGTGATTGATTCAAGGTCTAAGTGGTTAGTAGGTCCATCTAAAATTAATACATTTGCACTAGAAAGCATCATTCTAGAAAGCATACATCTAACCTTTTCTCCTCCAGATAATACATTAGCTTCTTTTAAAGCTTCTTCTCCAGAGAATAACATTCTTCCTAAGAATCCTCTAATATAACTTTCAGATTTTTCTTCAGAGAATTGTCTTAACCAATCTACTAAGCTTAATGTACAATCATTAAAGAATTCAGAGTTATCTTTAGGGAAGTATGCTTTAGTTATAGTAATACCCCATTTGAATTCACCTGCATCTGGTTCCATTTCTCCATTGATTATCTTAAATAAAGTTGTAATTGCAATTTCATTTCCTACAAAAGCAATCTTTTCATCTTTATTTACTCTAAAACTTACATTGTCTAAAACTTTAACTCCATCAATAGTTTTAGATAGTCCTTCAACTACTAATATATCATTACCAACTTCTCTTTCAGGTTTAAATCCAACAAATGGATATCTTCTGCTTGACGGTTCTATATCGTCTAAAGTAATTTTTTCTAATAACTTTTTACGAGATGTTGCTTGTTTAGATTTAGAAGCATTAGCACTAAATCTTGCAATGAAGTCTTGTAATTCTTTAATTTTTTCTTCTTTTTTCTTATTTTGATCCTTAGCCATTTGAGTAGCTAATTGGCTTGATTCATACCAGAAATCATAGTTACCAACATAAAGTTTAATCTTACCGAAGTCAACGTCAGCCATGTGAGTACAAACTTCATTTAAGAAATGTCTATCATGTGATACAACTATAACTGTACCTTCAAAGTCACCTAAGAAAGATTGAAGCCATTTAATTGATTTAATATCTAAGTGGTTAGTAGGCTCGTCTAATATTAATATGCCAGGGTTACCAAATAAAGCTTGAGCAAGTAATACTTTAACTTTTTCAGCTCCTGTTAATTCAGACATTAATTTATAGTGTGCATCAGTTCCAATTCCTAAGCCTTGTAATAAAGATGATGCTTCAGACTCAGCTTCCCAACCATTTAATTCTGCAAATTCACCTTCTAATTCAGCCGCTTTAATTCCGTCTTCATCTGAAAAGTCAGGTTTAGCATATAAAGCATCCTTTTCTTTCATTATAGTATGTAATCTTTCATTACCCATTATAACTGTTTCTAAAACAGGAAATTCATCATATTTATAATGGTCTTGGCTTAAAACAGACATTCTTGTATTTGGAGCAATTATTACTTCACCAGTGTTTGGTTCAACTTCTCCAGATAATATTTTTAAGAATGTAGATTTTCCCGCTCCGTTAGCACCAATAACACCATAGCAGTTTCCAGGAGTAAACTTGATATTAACATCTTCAAATAATTTACGAGACCCAAATCTTAAACTTACATTTAAAACATTTATCACTCAACATACCTCATTTCATTTCTTGTTCTTTCGATATTATAACATAAAGTTTTTATATTTTCATGAAAATATACAATATTAAGATAGTGAATTAGTGAGAAATTTTCAAAAAAAATCATTGTAAAAATTTAATATGAAAAAAATGATTTAATATTAAAAAGTGTAATAAAAAGTAAAAATGACTGTATTTGAATTAATTTAAATACAGTCATTTTTAAAATAAAAAATTATACTAAATACTTACTTAAATCTTCAGTATTTTCTATATTAAAAATATCTAATGCAATTTTGATAATTTTATTATTATCTAAATTTTGAATTTTATTAAGATATTTATTAGATATTCTTCCTAATTTTTTATTTAATAATTTAATTAATAATAGATATTGCCCTTGTTCTATTCCAGCTTCAATACCTTCTTCATATAAATTAAGATTAATCATAATTAGGTTTCCTTTCAAATAAGTTTGATTATATTACATAAGTATATACACAAATGAAATGACTTAAACTACCAAGCAATATAAATATGTGAAATATTTCATGAAAGCCCCAATTACCAATAGTTAATTTTTTAGATTTACTAGCATAAATAACTCCACCAATTGTATAAAAAATTCCGCCAAGAACTAATAAAAACAAACTTATAGCAGGTAAAATAGAAGCTAATGGTTTAATCATAAATAAAGCTGCCCATCCTAGTCCAATATACATTGTGCTATCAACCCAACATGGGCAAGTAAACCAACAAAGTTTAAATATTATACCTAAAACAGCAAGTGTAATCATTATTATAAACATAGTAACACCAAATTTTCCACCAATAGTAAGTAAGCAAAATGGTGCATAAGATCCCGCAATTAAAACAAAAATCATAGAATGGTCTAATTTTTTAAAAATAGAAATTACTTTATCGCTAGAAATTATTCCGTGATAAGTTCCAGAAGTTATATATAAAAGAATTAAACTAATTCCAAAAATAGTAACAGATAATATGCCAACACTAGAAGCATTTGTTGATATAGCTTTAATTAACATTGCTATTAAAGCAATTAATGAAAATAAAGCTCCTGCAAGATGAGTAATAGAATTAATAGGTTCTCTTAATTTTTTATACATATAATATACACCTCTCATTCAATATGTAGTTTTTGAAACTACATGATATTATATTAATATTATTTATTATATGTGCAAAAGAGTCAAAGTTTATAATAGGGGATTTAAGGAAATTATCATTAATTAGATTAAATTTTCTTGCAAATATTAGAAAATGCTATTATTATTAAATATGATAATTACAAGATGTAGTTTTTAAAACTACTAGGAGGATTCTATGGAAATATTAGAAATATTAAATAATTTAAATTTAGAAAATAATATAAAGCTAGATGAAATACCAGAAATTGATTTATATATGGATCAAGTAATTCAATTATTTGAATCAAAATTAAGTGAACAAAAAAGAAATGAAGATGAAAAAATATTAACTAAAACAATGATTAATAATTATGCTAAAGGGAAATTATTATTACCAATAAAAAATAAAAAATATTCAAAAGAACATATAATATTAATGTCTTTAATTTATAATTTAAAAGGAGCTTTATCTATTAATGATATAAAAGCTTCTTTAGAAGAAATTATAGATAATCCAGAAGAAGAAAGACATTCATTAAGAGATTTATATACTTGTTTCTTAGAAAATTGCATTAATGATGAAAGTAATTTTAAAGAAGATGTTATTAACAAAATTAAAAAAATAGATGATAAGATTGAGAAAAATAAATTATTAAATGATGAATTTGAAAAAAGATTTTTATTGTTATGTTCTTTAGTAAACATGAGTAATATGTATAGAAGAATGAGCGAAAAATTAATTGATGAATTTTTTTCAAAACAGGAGTAAAATATGAAAAATTCAAATGATTTAAAAAGAGATTTAGACAAAATAAATGGCAAGGGATATAAGTCATATAAAGAATTAGAAGGTCAATACAAGTTTAATGATTATATATTAAGCATAGATCATGTTCAAGGTGATCCATTTGCATCACCATCAAGGGTAAGAATAATAATAGAAAGTGATATTAATAAATTTCCTAGGCAATTATTTAATGAGAAGTATAAAAAAATTGCTTTATGTGATTTTTTAACTAGATTATTCAGTAAAAATATACATAAATATAGTGAAAAAATATTTGGTTCAGGAAAAAGTGGAGTTTTAGAAATAAGTAGATGTTCTCAACAAATATTAGAAAGAACTTCAATAATAATAGATGATGATAAAATTGAAGCTAGATTTTATGTGGGATTTCCAGCAAGGGGAAGAAGTGTATTATCAGCAGAATTAGAAAAAATATTATTTAATGTTTTACCTAATATAGTGAAAAATACTTTAATATATACAAATATAAATACAAAATTCTTAATTGAAAGAATAAAGCTTGTTGAAGATCAAGAATTTATTAGAGGAGAAATTAAAAAGAAAGGATTAGTCGCTTTTGTAGCAAATTACTCTATTTTGCCACGTGAAAGTGGAGTTTCTCAAAGACCCTTAAGGAATGGAAAAAAATTTATCTCACCTAAAAACTTAGAGGTGGAATTTAATACACCTAACAGAGGAATTATAAAGGGAATGGGGATACGAGAAGGAATAACTCTTATAGTTGGTGGTGGATATCATGGAAAGTCTACACTTCTTAGAGCATTAGAGCTTGGTATATATAATCATATTGAAGGTGATGGTAGAGAATTTGTCATTACAGATGAAAGTGCTTTAAAGGTTAGAGCTGAAGATGGAAGAGCAATAACAAAAACTGATATTTCATTATTTATAAATAATCTCCCTAATGGAAAGGATACAATAAAATTTTATACGGAAAATGCAAGTGGAAGCACATCACAAGCGGCTAATATTATTGAAGGAATTGAAAGTAATACAAGAGTATTTTTAATTGACGAAGACACTTCAGCTACTAATTTCATGATTAGAGATACAATTATGCAAAAGCTTGTAGCAAAGGATAAGGAACCAATAACTCCATTTATTGATGTTGCAAGAAGCCTTTATAAACAAAAGGGGATATCTACAATATTAGTTGCAGGTAGTTCTGGAGATTTTTTTGATATTGCAGATTTAGTTATTCAAATGGATAATTACGAACCATATGAGGTTACAGAAAAAGCTAAGAATTTAAGCAAGGGGAATATAGAGCATAATAAAAATATAGATATTAATATAGATTTTAATAGAGTGCTACTTAAAGGAACAATAGAAAGTGGACCTAAAGGAGTTAAGATTAAAACTTTGGGGAAAGATGGAATTTCTATTAATAGAGAAAATATAGATTTAAGAGCTGTAGAACAAATTGTTGATAGTGAACAATTAAATACTATAGGTGCGATAATGAAATATGTTGAGAATAAATTAATGGGAAAAGATTTGACTTTAATTGAAATTGTAGATAAGGCTATTAGTGAGATAAATAAAAATCTTATTAATATTGATAATATAAAGGGTGGATACGGAAGTCTTGCCATTGTAAGAAAACAAGAATTGTTAAGTGCTTATAATAGATTTAGAAATTTAAAAATTAAATAATAATTAATTTTTAAAATGGAAAAAATATCTAGTATATTTTCCTTTAATATGGTAATATTAATATTATAAAGAAAAATTAATAATGGCTTGTTGGTCAAGAGGTAAAGACGTCACCCTCTCACGGTGAAATCAGGGGTTCGATCCCCCTACAGGTCACCATATCAAGGATTAAGGAGTTAAACATTAAGTTTGCTCCTATTTTTTATCTTATATAATAAAAATGACTGGAATTTGTCCAGTCATTTTTTTAATATATGAAATTTGCAATTATAACTATAACAGGTAAAGTTATTAAAGTTCTTTCTATAAATATTATTATTAATTCCTTTATATTTACTGGAATCTTTGAACCAAGCAAAACTCCACCAACTTCAGACATATATATAAGTTGAGTTACAGATACGGCAGCAACTATAAATTTTGTCATTTCACTAGTTATTGTTGTTGAAGCAACAACTGAAGGAAGAAGCATATCAGCAAATCCAACAACTAATGTTTGAGAAGCAGCAAGTGCTTCTGGAACTTGTAATAAGTGAAGTATTGGAACAAATGGTAAACCTAATATCTTAAATACTGGAGTATATGTTGCTATTATAAGAGCTATTGTTGCCATGCACATAACAACAGGAAGAACTCCAATCCACATATCTAAAACATTTTTACCACCATCAGCAAAAAATTCTTTTACACTAGAATTTTTTCTCGCTTTTATTATAGCTTGTTCATATCCCCATGATAAAGAGTTATATCCTTTAGGAATAGATTCATCTATTTTTTCAGTTTTACCATTATAATAAGTATCTTTCTTTTTTGTTAATGGATAAATTCTTGGAATTATTATGGCTGCAACTATTCCAGCAAAAGTAACAGTTAAATAAAATGGAATAAACATATTTCCAAGTCCAACTGTATTTATTACAACTAAACTAAAAGTAATTGAAACCGCAGAGAATGTTGTACTTATAGTAGCAGCTTCTCTTTCTGTATAAAATCCATCTTCATATTGCTTATTAGTTAACATTATTCCTAAAGTACCATCACCCAACCAAGAAGTAATACAGTCAATTGATGAACGACCAGGCAATTTAAATACAGGTCTCATTACTTTAGTTAATAAAGCACCAAAAAACTCTAATAACCCAAAGTTAAGTAGGAGTGGTAAGAATAATCCTGCAAATAAGAATATAGAAAATAACACAGTTAAAAGATCGTTTAATACAAATGAGCCAGTATCTGCACTTATTATCATTTCAGGACCTATTTGAAATGTTGCAAGAACTCCAAATATTCCACCAAGAACTCTAGCAGTTAACCACAATGGAGTAGTACTAAATATTGAGTTTAAAAACTTATTATTAGTAATAAACTTTGGTTTAAATAATGTAGTTATTAAACTAAGTGTTGCTGATATTGTTAAGATTCCAGCAATTATGTATATCAGATATTTACCAAGGAAATCTACAAACATTCCTGAGAAAATAGCAATTGGAATTGTTACATCACCTTCATGTTTTATTGGAATCATAAATAATAAGATACCAATTATAGAAGGAATTATAAATTTTAAGTTATCTTTTAAGGTAACTTTATTATTATCATTAAATGGTTTTAATTTTGAAATCTCCATTTTATCTCCTTTATATTTATACATAAGTATTTATAATTATTCATCTATGTTAATTTTAAATGCAAGAATGTTAAAAAGCAATAGTTTTTATGCATAAAAAATCTAAAAAAGCTTATAAAATTCAATTTTTATGCAGAAATAATGGAATTTATAAACTTTTTATTCAATTTTATTCTTAGAAATCATTTAAATAGGAATTTAGTTTGATATATTATGAAGGGAATTTTTATATTATAGATGAATAAAGATAATTATAATAATAGAAATAATAATTTAAGATTTAGGGGTTGAAAAAATGAATTATAGAAATCAGATAAGGGGATGCAAAAGGATTGTTGTTAAAGTTGGAACTTCCACTCTTATATATGATAATGGAAATATAAACTTAACAAGAATAGAAAAATTAACAAGAGTATTATCTGACTTAATGAATTCAGGAAGGGAAATTGTACTTGTCTCCTCTGGAGCAATTGGTGTTGGAGTTAATAAATTAAAATTAAAAGAAAAGCCAAAGAGCATAAAGGAAAAACAAGCAGTAGCAGCGGTAGGACAATGTGAACTTATGTATATATATAGTAAGCTTTTTGGAGAGTATAGTCATGTTGTTGGTCAAATTCTTTTAACAAGAGACGTTGTTGAAGATAATCATATAAGAGAAAATGTGGTTAATACATTTGAAACTTTAATAAAAAATGGAATAATACCAATAGTTAACGAAAATGATACTGTTTCTATAGATGAGATAGAAAACATAGTTAGATTTGGTGATAATGATAATTTATCTGCAATAGTTGCAGAATTAGTATCAGCAGATTTATTAATTATATTATCTGATATAGATGGATTTTATGATTCAGATCCAAGAAAGAACAAAAATTCAAAGCTTATAAAAACAGTAGAAGAAATTACGCCAACACTAGAAGGTTGTGCAGGTGGTGCAGGAAGTTCTCATGGAACTGGAGGGATGGCTACAAAATTAACAGCAGCAAAAAGAGCTATAAATTCAGGATGCAATATGATATTAGCTAATGGAGATAATCCATCAATATTATTAGATATTATTGGTGGAAAAGAAATTGGAACATTGTTTATAAAAAAATAAGTATAGAGAGGGGTCAATAAAATGAGTGAATTAATTGTTAAGGGAAAAAAATCTAAAGAGGTTTCTTTTATATTAGGAAATTTAAGTACAGGTGAAAAAAATAAGGGTTTAGAAAAAATGGCTGACTTTTTAGTTAATAATAAAGATAAAATTATTAAAGCTAATAAGATAGATTTACAAATAGCAATAGAAAAAGGTACATCTAAATCTATGCTTGATAGATTAACTTTAAATGAAGATAGAATAGAAGGCATGGCAAATGGATTAATACAAGTAGCTAATCTTCCAGATCCAGTTGGTGAGGTTTTAGGAATGTGGACTAGGCCAAATGGACTACAAATAGGACAAAAGAGAGTTCCTTTAGGGGTTATAGGAATAATATATGAGGCTAGACCAAATGTAACAAGTGATGCAGCAGGGCTTTGCTTTAAGGCTGGTAATGCAGTTATTTTAAGAGGGGGAAGTGAAGCTATTAATTCCAATAAGGCTATAGTTAAGATTTTAAGAGCAGGACTTAAATCTGTAAATTTACCAGAAGATTCAATTCAATTAATAGAAGATACAAGTAGAGAAGTTGCAACTGAAATGATGAAATTAAAAGATTATATAGATGTTTTAATTCCAAGGGGTGGTGCAGGACTTATTCAAGCAGTTGTTAAAAATGCAACTGTACCTGTAATTGAAACAGGAACAGGAAATTGTCATATATACGTTGATGAATATGCAGATTTAAAAATGGCTAAGGATATAGTTTTAAATGCTAAAACTTCAAGACCATCAGTTTGTAATGCAGCAGAAAAGTTATTAGTACATGAAAACATAGCTAAAGAGTTTATGCCTATAATTTTAAAAGCATTAAAAGAAAAGGATGTTGAGGTTAGAGGAGATGAATCTTCAATTTTGTATGATTCGTCAATAATAAAAGCAAAAGATGAAGAGTGGTATAATGAATACTTAGATTATATAATTGGAGTTAAGATAGTTAAAAGTATAGATGAAGCTATTAACATTATTAATCACTTTGGTTCAGGGCATTCTGAAGCTATAGTGACTAATGATTATGCAAATTCACAAAAGTTTATGCAAAAGGTAGATGCAGCAGCTGTTTATGTAAATGCTTCAACTAGATTTACAGATGGAGAAGAGTTTGGGTTTGGAGCAGAAATAGGAATAAGTACTCAAAAGCTTCATGCAAGAGGTCCAATGGGACTTAAAGAACTTACTACTATTAAATATATAATTTATGGAAATGGTCAAATAAGATAAGTGAAAGCCAAAATTTTAACTGATACCATAAATCTATGATTTATTTAGTGGAAGTTATCTAATTGGTAATTTGGTTGCTTTAATTTACAATTATAAATGAAGTAAATAGAATGTTTAAATTAAAAAATTATACTACAAGTGGGAGAAAATATTATGTACTTTGAAATAAAGATGTTTAATGAATTAACAATTGATGAAATGTATGAAATTGCAAAATCGAGATTTGAAGTTTTTGTTTGTGAACAAGAAATAACAGACGAACAAGATTTTGATGATAAAGACAAGGTATCTTATCATGTGATGTTAAAAGATGAAGGAAGGATTATTGCTTATAGTAGAATTGTTCCTAAGAAAGTTGCATATGAAAATATTTCAATAGGAAGAGTTTTAGTTCTTAAAGGATATAGAAGAAAAGGTATAGCACAAAAAATGATGAAATCAGCACTTGAATTTATAAAAAATAACTTAAATGAAAATGTAGTTGTTCTATCTGCTCAAGAATATGCAAAAGAAATGTATTTAAGTGTAGGATTTAAGGTGGTATCAGATATATATGATGAGGTTAATATACCACACGTTAAAATGAAAATAGAATTATAAAAATAATGTACAAATACAAAGGTCAATACATACCATATATTAATAGAAATAGTCGAGAAGTAATAGTATATGGCATATGTATTGATTTTTTGTTTAATGGTACTGTTAATTATTTTAGAGATTTTTGTTGTAATGGATAGACATGGACAGAAATATATTTTAGAAATGAAAGACCTTCCAGAGAATTGTGATACGGTAATTGTACTTGGTGCTGGGATAAGACCAGATGGGACTCCTTGTGATATATTAGCTGATAGATTAGATACTGGAGCGAAAGTATATGTTAGAAGAATAAGTAAAACAATTTTATTAACTGGAGATAAGAGTGGAGAAAGCCATGATGAACCTAAGGTTATGAAAAATTGGATTATGAATAATTATACAAGCGTAAATATTAGAGAAGAAGACTTACTTATTGATAATTATGGATTTTGTACATTTGATAGTATGTATAGAGCAAAAAATATATTTAATATAAAAACTGCAATAATATCAACTAATAGTTATCATTTACCTAGGGCTATATATATTGCAAGAAGGTTAGGTATTGAGGCATATGGTATTGCCTCTGATATGAGAGAATATGATAGAATGAAAAAGTATAAAAGAAGAGAATTATTAGCGCAAATTAAAGATTTCTTTTTATGCCTTATAAAGTTACATTAAAATGTAACTTTATAAGGTTATTTTAATGTCTTATATTTTTTAAATTTTATTTAATTTAGGGTTTTCTTAAAATAAAATATATAATTTTATTTTAAAAATATTTTATAATTAAATATAAAAAGAGAGGTAGGGAGCAATTTGAAAAATTTAAGATATACATTAATAACTGGTGCATCTATGGGAATAGGTTATGAATTAGCGAAATTATTTGCAAAAGATAAACGTAATTTAATTTTAATTTCAAGAAACATACTTAAGTTACAAGATGTAAAAAATGAATTATCAAAGTTCAATATAGATATAAAAATATTAGCATTAGATTTAAAAAATAGTGAAGATATTCAAGACTTATTTAATTATATAGAAGCAAATAAGTTAAACATAAATATTTTAATAAATAACGCTGGTATAGGAACGTTTGGAGACTTTAATAATATTGAATGGAAAAGTGAAGAAGCACTAATAGATATTAATATAAAAGCATTAACTAAATTAACAAAATATTTTTTACCTAAAGTAGTAAAGGAAAAAGAAGGTGGAATTTTAAATGTTGCTTCTACTGCAGCATTCTGTTCAGGCCCTAGAATGGCTACATATTATGCCTCAAAAGCTTATGTTCTTAATTTGACAGAGGCTATTTATGAAGAATATAAAGCAGCAGGAATAAAAATATCATGTCTTTGTCCCGGTCCAGTTAAAACAAGTTTTCAAGATAAAGCTGGAATTAAAAAAAGTAAATCAGCTAAGAAATATTTAATGGATGCAGAAGAAGTAGCTAAAATTTGTTATAAAGATTTTTATAAGGGAAAAGTTATAATAATTCCGGGATTTAAAAATAAATTGTTAGTTATGGGAAATAAATTAATACCTAGAAGTATTTCAAGAAAGATAGTATTAAAAAATAATTTAAGGTAATGAAAAAACAAGTTATATTTTTTAAATGTAGTTATTAAAAGGAATATTAATACATAAAGTGGGTAATATAACTATTTTAGTATTGACATTAATTAGCATGCAATATAGAATAATATACAAAGATAGTAAATTATTATATAGATAAGTTAATTAGTTAAAAAGTACACTTTAAATTGGTCCAGAGAGGCCAGAAAGGAGTATGTAGGTATGTTATACGTAAATAGCAATAGTTACATCGATTTATCAAAGAAATTTTCTAAAGTTAAATTAAAATATTATAAGGATAGTATGGAGAGATTACATAGTTAAATGTCTCCTTGCTATCCTTTTCTGTTAAATTTATTAAGAATTTAATAAATTTTATAGAGTATATTTAATTTAAGAGCTTTTAGAAAGTGTATTTTTAGCTGTTATATACATAAATTTTGGGAGGGCTAGGAATGAAAGCAAGGCTTATATTAGAAAATGGTATGACTTTTGAAGGTAAGGCATTTGGATATTTAAAAGATAGCGTAGGAGAAGTTGTATTTACAACTGGAATGACTGGTTATCAAGAGGTATTAACAGACCCATCATACTATGGACAAATTGTAACTATGACATATCCTTTAATAGGAAATTACGGAATAAATTTAGAAGATAATGAATCTGAAGAACCAAAAGTAAGAGGGTTTATAGTAAGGGAAAAATGTAGTTTCCCAAATAACTTTAGATGCGAAATTGGACTTGAAGATTATTTAAAACAAAATAAAATAATTGGATTAGAAGGAATAGACACAAGAGCTTTAACAAAGGTTTTAAGAAATAACGGAACTATGAAAGGAATTATTTCTTTAGAGAGTCAGAGCTTAGAAGAGGTAGAAGAAAAGCTAGAAGCTTTTTCAAATAAGGATGCAGTTAGCATAGTTTCAACTAAAGAAACTTATACAATTGAAGGAACAGGTAAGCATGTTGCAATAATAGATTTTGGAATAAAGACTAATATAATTAGAAATTTCCAAAGGAGAAATTGTAGGATAACAGTATTTCCAATGACAGCTAGTGCAGAAGAAGTATTGTCAGTTAATCCTGATTTAGTATTTTTATCAAATGGCCCTGGAGATCCAGAAGATTTAGGCAATGTAATAGAAAACATTAAAAGAATAGTTGGAGTTAAACCGATAGTTGGTATTTGTTTAGGTCATCAATTATTGGCATTAACTTTAGGTGGAAAAACTACTAAGCTAAAATTTGGACACCGAGGATGTAATCACCCAGTAAAAGATTTAGAAAAAAATAAAGTTCATATAACTTCTCAAAATCATGGATATGTAGTTCAAGAGTTACCAGAAGGAACTGTAGCAACACACTTAAATATAAATGATGGAACAATAGAAGGTATGAAACATATTACTTTACCTATATATTCAGTTCAATTCCACCCAGAGGCCGCAGCAGGTCCAAAGGATAGTGAATATATATTTGACAGATTTATGGAATACGCACTATAGGAGGGTTTAAAAAATGCCATTAAATAAAGATATTAAAAAAGTTTTAGTTATAGGATCAGGACCAATAGTTATTGGTCAAGCTGCAGAGTTTGATTATTCAGGAACTCAAGCATGTCAAGCATTGAAGGAAGAAGGAATAGAAGTTGTATTAGTTAATTCTAATCCTGCTACTATTATGACTGATAGAGAAGTTGCTGATAAAATTTATATAGAACCATTAACATTAGAATTTGTTGAAAAGGTAATAAAAAAGGAAAGACCTGATAGTTTACTTGCAGGTATGGGTGGGCAAACTGGTCTTAATTTAGCTGTAGATTTACATGATGCAGGAATATTAGAAAAGTATGGTGTTAAAGTTATAGGAACGTCGATAACTTCTATCAAGGAAGGTGAAGATAGAGAGTTATTTAGAGATATGATGCACAGAATCAATGAGCCAGTTATTACGTCTGAAATAGTAACAGATATGGAAACAGGAATGGCTTTTGCAAATAAAATTGGTTATCCAGTTATAGTAAGACCTGCTTATACATTAGGAGGAACAGGTGGAGGAATAGCTGAAAATGAAGAGGAGTTAAGAACTATTCTTGCATCTGGATTACAATTAAGCACTATAGGACAAGTTTTATTAGAAAAGTCAGTTAAGGGTTGGAAAGAAATAGAGTATGAAGTAATGAGAGACTCGTACGGAAATTGTATAACAGTATGTAATATGGAAAACATTGACCCAGTAGGAATTCATACTGGAGATAGTATAGTTGTAGCACCGTCTCAAACTTTATCAGATAAAGAATATCAAATGCTTAGAAGTGCATCAATAAATATTATTAATGCAGTAGGAATTGAAGGTGGATGTAATGTACAATTTGCTTTAAATCCAAACTCTTTTGAATATGCAGTTATAGAAATTAATCCTAGAGTTTCAAGGTCATCAGCTTTAGCATCAAAAGCTACAGGATATCCAATAGCAAAACTTGCAGCAAAAATAGCTTTAGGATATGGATTAGATGAAATTAAAAATGCAGTAACTCAAAAAACTTATGCATGTTTTGAACCAACATTAGATTATGTAGTAGTTAAAATTCCAAAATGGCCTTTTGATAAGTTCTTTACAGCAGATAGAGCTTTAGGTACAAAAATGATGGCAACTGGAGAAATAATGGCTATAGGTGCTAATTTAGAATCTGCTTTACTAAAGGGAATTAGAAGTTTAGAAATAGGAAAATATTCTTTAGACCATGCAAAGTTTAAAGAAATGAGTATAAAGGAATTAAAAGAAGCTGTAATGAAGCCAGATGATGAAAGATTATTTGCTCTTACAGAAATGATAAGAAGAGATTATAGAATAGAAAGTATAGCTAAAATCACTGGAATAGATATTTTCTTCTTAGAAAAATTTAAATGGATAGTACACGAAGAAACTAGATTAAAATTAAGTAAAATAGATGATTTAGATAAAGAGTGGTTGTTAAATCTTAAGAAAAAGGGCTTCTCAGATAAAGCAATAGCAGATATGTTAAAGGTTAATCCAGATGATATTTATAGATTAAGAAGTATTTGGAATATAAGACCAGCTTATAAAATGGTTGATACTTGTGGAGGCGAATTTGAAGCTTTATCTCCATATTATTATTCAACTTATGAGCAATATGATGAAGTTGAAGTATCAGATAAGAAAAAGGTAATAGTAATAGGTTCAGGACCTATAAGAATAGGACAAGGTATAGAGTTTGATTATGCTTCAGTTCATTGTGTAATGGCATTAAAAAAGATGGGAATTGAAACTATAATAGTTAATAACAATCCTGAAACTGTAAGTACTGATTTTAATATATCAGATAAGCTTTACTTTGAACCATTAACAGAAGAAGATGTATTAAACATAATTGAAAAAGAGAAACCATATGGGGTTATTCTTCAATTTGGTGGTCAAACAGCAATCAAACTTGCAAACTTCTTAAAGGAAAAGGGAATTAAAACTTTAGGAACTACAGCAGATCAAATTGATATGGCTGAAGATAGAGAGAGATTTGAAGAATTGCTTGAAAAATTTGATATAGCAAGACCAAAGGGAAAGGGAGTTTGGTCTTTAGAAGAGGGGATAGAAGAAGCAAGAAGACTAAAGTTCCCAGTACTTGTTAGACCTTCTTATGTTTTAGGTGGTCAAGGTATGGAAATAACTCATGATGAAGAAGAGTTAACATACTATTTAAAAAATGCCTTTATGAAAGACAAAAAGAATCCAATTCTTATAGATAAATATTTAATGGGTAGAGAAATAGAAGTAGATGCTATATCCGATGGAGAAAATATTTTAATACCTGGTATAATGGAGCATTTAGAAAGAGCAGGGGTTCACTCTGGAGATTCTGTAACAATGTATCCAAGTCAAAATATTAGTAATGAAATAAAAGCAAAAGTTTTAGATTATACTAAAAAATTAGCTTTAGCTATAGGTATTAAAGGTATGATAAATATTCAGTTTATAGAATTTGAAGGTAATCTTTATGTAATAGAAGTTAACCCAAGGGCTTCAAGAACAGTTCCTTATATTAGTAAGGTAAGTGGAGTTCCTATAGTAGATTTAGCTACAAAGGTTATGCTTGGAGAAAAATTAATTGATTTAGGATATGGAATAGATGTTTATCCAGAACCAGAACTAGTATCAGTTAAAGTTCCAGTATTTTCAACTCAAAAATTACCTAAGGTTGAAGTATCTTTAGGTCCTGAAATGAAATCTACAGGAGAAGTTTTAGGAGTAGGAAGAAATGTTAAGGAAGCTTTATATAAAGGATTTGTTGGTGGTGGAATGTATCCTTCAATGGAAAAAGGAAAAATATTAGCTACAATAAATAAGCATGATAAGGCAGAGTTTTTACCAATAGCAAAAGATTTAGCTAAGGCAGGTTATAAATTTATAGCAACAGAAGGTACTTGCAAACTACTAAGAGAAGCAGGGGTTGATGTTGAAGAAGTAAGAAGATTAAATGAAGAAACATCTAATATATTAGATGTTATTAAGAATAAAGAAGTTGATTTAGTTGTTAATACTCCAACTAAGGGAAATGATTCTAAGAGAGATGGATTCTTAATTAGAAGAGCTGCTATAGAAAGAAATATAGGAGTTATTACGGCTTTAGACACTTTAAGAGCGATTGCTGATGTTAAGGTAACTAAAGTTGATAAGAAAGATTTAGAAGTTTTTGATATAAGTGAAATTTAATTAATAAAAAAGAGGATGTTTTTTGCACCCTCTTTTTTATTTTAATATGTAATAATTGATAATTTTTTGTTGAAAGAAAAATAGACCATAATCTATATATTATAGTAAATCAAAGTAGATTTACATTTAATTAAGGTATAAAATAAAATTAATTAATATATAAATTGGAGTGAGATGACTTGGAAAAAAAGGATTTACCAATAGGTTTTTTAGATTCAGGCGTTGGGGGCTTAAGTGTAATGAGGGAAGCAATAAAGATAATGCCTAATGAAAATTATATATATTTTGGAGATTCAAAAAATGCTCCATATGGTGTAAAGGAAAGAAATGAAATTAGAGATTTAACATTTAATGTAGTTGAATTTTTGATGGAAAAGGGAATAAAGGGACTAGTTGTTGCATGTAATACCGCAACAAGTGCAGCAGTAAGTGAATTAAGAAGAGTATATCCTGATATGCCTCTTGTTGGAATAGAACCAGCCATAAAGCCAGCAGTAGAACTAAATAAAAATGGTAAAATATTAATAATGGCAACACCAATGACTATAAAGCAAGAAAAGTTTAATTTATTACTTAATAAATATAAAGAAAAGGCTGAGATAGTTCCAATACCATGTGCAGGTCTTATGGAGTTTATTGAAAATGGAGTTTTAAGTGGAAAAGAATTAGAAGATTACTTAGAAGAAAAATTATCTTTATATAATAAAGAAGAAATAAGTTCTATAGTCCTTGGTTGTACTCATTATCCTTTTGTTAAGGATGCTATATCAAAAATTATGGGAAATGATGTTGCAATAATAGATGGTGGAGAAGGAACAGCAAGGGAAATTAAAAGAAGATTAAAAGAAAAAGATTTATTAAGTGATAGAGAAGAAACAGGAAACATAACTATATATAATTCATTACATGATCAAAAGGTTATTGATTTAAGTTTAAAATTAATTCAGCAACTATAAGCAAAAAAAGCGCCAATGGGCGTTTTTTTATTTATATCTAAAATAGGAAAATTTTAAAAAAATATTGTTAAATAGTTGACAATATTTAAGCAAAAGTATATAGTATTATTATAGAAAGAATTTTCAGAAAATTCAAAAAGGAGCGTGGGGACAATATGAGTATAAATATAAAAATAAAAGAATTTTTAGGAGAAAGTTATTCAATAGAGGATGCTATTTTATTAAGAGAAATAGTAAAAAACAATTTAGATACAGGTGTAACTTTAGATTTTGACGGTTTAGAAAGAATTCCATCAACCTTTTTAATATGTTTATTTACAGATTTAATGAATAAATTTGGACGAGACTATATTTTTAAACAAATTGATGTTAAAAATTTGTCAAACTATAGTGACTATTCAAGAGTAGTTTTAGGAACTGCATTTCAACAATAAATGAAAGTTTTTATTGATTTATAATATATTTCAATAAATATTTATTTATATTCTATGATTTATTAGCTTCGTTTTTCGAGGCTTTTTTCTTTGTCTTTTATTAAATTAGTTTAAAAAAATAAAAAATTTACTCAAAAGATTGAATTACTATATAAAAATATGATAATAATAAATTATACCAAAAAATGAAAGTGAGGTAATTTTATGAAGAATCCTATAGTAACTATAGAAATGGAAAACGGAGATGTAATGAAAGCGGAGTTATATCCAGAAATAGCTCCAAATACTGTTAAGAATTTTGTTGATTTAATAAATAGAGGATTTTATGATGGTTTAATATTCCACAGAGTTATCCCAGGATTTATGATCCAAGGTGGATGTCCAGAAGGAATGGGAATTGGAGGTCCTGGATATAGTATAAAAGGTGAATTTTCAAGAAATGGATTTGCCAATAATTTAAAACATACAAAAGGTGTTTTATCTATGGCTAGAGCAATGCATCCAGATTCAGCAGGCAGCCAATTTTTTATAATGGTTGAAGATGCACCACATTTAGATGGTCAATATGCTTCATTTGGTAAATTAATAGAAGGATTAGATGTTGCTACAAAGATAGTTAATACTAAGAGAGATTATAGTGATAAGCCATATGAAGATCAAGTAATGAAAAAAGTAACTGTAGAAACTTTTGGTGAAAAGTTTGATGAACCTGAAATAATAGAAGACTAATATTTCAAGTAATGTTTAAGCTTTTAAGGGCTGTATTAAAATAAATGTGATTTCACAATTATTTTTAATACAGCCTTAAATTAAATTTATATGTGTATACTGGAGTGAGCAATAATGCTTGATAATAATAAGTGTATTTTAGTATATGGATTATCTAGTTTGGAGATTTTAAGGTTAAGAAATTTAGGATATAAGTTAATAGAAATAACTCCGGAAATGTGTGAAATGATATTAATAGATATTATAATTGGTTTGAAATTTGAGATATTTAACAATTGTCCGGTTGAAGAAAAGATAATACTATATAATAATTTATCACAAGAAGAAGTTAAAAAAGCAATGGTAGATACAAGAAAAAACATTAAAGATGGAATATTAGCTGTAGTAACACAACAATTTATTAATTGGAAAATAAGTTATCTTATTAAGTATTTAATAAATGAGAAAGAATGGAATTTAAAATTTGGAAAGGAAAAGAGCAATGAGTAGAGTTGGTGAAAAAATAAAGGAAGCAAGAGTAAAGTCTGGAATGACACAAAAAGCACTTGCAAAAAAATTAGGAGTTGCAGAAAAATTTATAAATGAAGTTGAAACAGGAAGAAGAATTGTACAAGAATCATTTATAGATAAAGCTGCTAAAATTTTAAAAACAGATTTAAATGATGTAAGTATGGTTGTAACAGATGAAGCGTTAATGGAAGAAAGAAAAAGTTATGCTACAATTAATAAAAAACCAGCAAATATAGAAACAGAGGAAGTTTGGGATAATGCATTTTCATCTGTTTTAAAGAATGTTCCAATTTATGATTATAGTTTAAAAAATGTTAAAGGGAAAATTGAATTACCTATACATTCAAATAAGGTAGAAGGTTTTCCACAAGACAAGGTTATGTATTTAGAAATTCAAGATAATGAAATGTCTGGATTTAGAATGATGCAAGGGGATTTAGCTTTTGCACATTTAGTAAAAGAAGTAAGTAATAATGGTATATTTTTAGTTGATTACAAGGGAAGTAGGAAAGTAAGACAAATAAAGAGTCTAGGAAATTCAAAGTTACTTCTTGTAAGTAACGGGGGAGCTCTTATGACTGAAACTGTAGAATCTAAAGAGATATCAGTAATTGCAAAATTGGAAAGAATAGAAATTAGATTATAGAAAAGTGCTATTAAGCACTTTTTTTTATACCATTAACTCAAAATTAATGTAAAAGCATATAATATAAAAAGTGATTTTATCAGGAGTTGATAATATAGAAACTAATAGCTCAAATCAAAATTATTTAGGATTATTAAAAAACTTACCATCTCAAGTTTTGGGAAAATTAAATGTGTCAAACAGTTTTTTAGCAAAAAATATGCAATCAGAAATAGAAGTTATTATAATTTCTGGGGATAGTGTGGATAAAGTAACTCAAATTGTGGATAACTTAGGAGGAAAGTATGAAGATTTAGGGTATAATTTTGGAATTGTTACAATTCCTGTGGATAAGTTAGTTGATTTAGCATTGAATCCTGCTATTCAATATATAGAACTACCAAAGAGTTTGTATACTACAGATCAATCAGCAAATAGGGCGTCTTGTATTCCACAAACTGTTAGTTCATACAATTTAGATGGAAGTGGAATATTAGTTGGATTTATAGATACAGGAATAGATTATACTCATCCTTCATTTATAAATGAAGATGGAACAACTAGAATAAAATATATTTATGATTTAGATCAAGGTGGAAAAATATTTGATAGTAATGCTATAAATGAAGCATTAAAATCACCAGATCCGTTTTCTATAGTTAATTCTATAGATTTAGCTGGTCATGGAACACATGTAGCTGGAATTGCTTGTGGTGGTGGAAAAATAGATAAGAGGTTTTATGGAGTAGCACCAAATAGCTCAATAGCTATGGTTAAAGTTGCGAGAACTAGATTTGCACTTAGTACTCAAATAATGAAAGGTTTAAAATTTTTAAGAGATAAATCAAAAGAATTAGAATTACCTTTAGTTATAAATATGAGTTTAAGTACTAATGATGGGGCTCATAATGGAAGCAGTTTACTTGAACAATATATAAATATAGCAACAATATTAGAAAAAGAAACTATAGTAATAGCGGCAGGTAATGAAGCAGAGGCATCACATCATATTTCAGGAGAATTAAAAAATGTAAATGAAATTTATTTTAATGTAGGGGATGCAGAAGCTATTATAGCATTAAACATATATAAATCAATTTTACCTAAGATTAGCATAGAGCTTGAATGTCCATGTGGTGTAAGTAGTGGAGAAATGTTTTTAGCAGAAGGCTTTAGAGAAGGAAGGCTTGGAAGAACTGTTTTTGAAATATATGATACGGGATCTAAGCCTTTTGATATTAGTGGAGAAGTTGGAATTATACTTAGGGGAGTTAATGAATTTGTATCACCGGGACAATGGAAGTTAATTATTAAAAAAGTGGATGAGTATAAGGGAGCTTTTAATATATGGTTACCAATATCTGAAGGGCTGAATATAACAACAAAGTTTTTAGATCCAACTATAGATAATACGTTAGGAATTCCTGCAACTGTAAACAATGTTATTTCTGTTGGAAGTTATAACCATTTGACAAATAATATTTCACCATTTAGTGGAAGAGGAAAGCCTTATGTTGGTCAATATATAAAGCCAGATATAGTAGCTCCAGGAGAAAATATTTATTCTTCAATTCCTGATAAGTCTTTTGATAGAAAAACAGGAACATCTATGGCAACACCAAATGTTTCAGGTATATGTGCATTAATGATGCAATGGGGAATAGTTAAAAAAAATGACCCTTATTTGTATGGTCAAAGATTAAAGTATTATTTAATTAGTGGAGCTAAAAAGGAAAAAAGAGGAGTTATTTATCCAGATCCGGCTTGGGGATATGGAGAAGTATGTGCATATAATAGCATTGGATTAACTTTAGAACAATTAGGGTCTAGGTTTGATAAATTAATTAGACAAGATGAACCAAACTCTAATACAAATAAAGACGAATCTATAAAATCAGGTCAAGGAAACGTAGTTAAGCAAATTAACTCTAATAATAGTAAAAGTGATCAAGATGAAGCTTCAATGGTATTATTAATAGAAGTTCCTAATAAAGAAAGACTTAACGAAATTTTAAAAATACAAGGTGTGGAAGGAACAATGATATCTGAAACTTTTGCAATTATAATAGCTCCAAGCGATAAAATTAGTGAAATAGATAAGTTGGCTAATAGCATAGTTGATTTTGATTTGCCACCAATATTTACATTAAGTGATATATCTCCAGTTGAAGATAGTGGTGCATCTACGTTTAATAATAATCCATATTTAAGGTTAAATGGTAGAGGTGTGCTTGTAGGAATAATTGATACAGGAATAGATTATTTAAGTGAGGAATTTCAAAGAGAAGATGGGACATCTAGAGTGCTTAGAATATGGGATCAAACATTAGATTCAACAGAAAATATATATGGTATTAAGTATGGTAAAGAATTTACAGAAGAACAAATAACTGAAGCTATATCAACAAAAGAAAAAGGACAAGATCCCTATTCAATAGTTCCATCTAAAGATGAAATTGGTCATGGAACAATGGTTTCTGGTATTGTTGGAGGTAGGGGTATAAATCCAGAATTAAAAGGAGCAGCACCAGATTGTGAATTTGTAGTGGTAAAGCTTAAAAGAGCAAGTGAGGTTGAACTAAATCAATCATATATAGATTCTAGAAAAGTTGCATATACTGCTTGGAATATACTTTTAGGACTTAGATATGCAGTATCGGTAGGGAATGAATTTAATAGGCCAATAGTTATATATATACCACTTGGAACTAATATGGCTGCACATTCTGGTGATGGTATTTTGGAGAGACCTATAGAAAATTATTCAAGGCAAGTTGGAACATTAATAGTAACTAATACAGGAAATCAAGGAAATACTGAAACACATGTTGAAGGAGCAATTAAAAATGCTGGTGATATTAATGATATAGAACTTAGAGTAGGAAAAAATCAGAAAGTATTACCAATTCAAATATATATTAATAAGCCTAATATTGTAAGTCTATCAATAGTATCACCATCTGGGGAGGTAATAGGTAATTTAACATCAAAGTTGTCTAGAAATCAAAAAATAAGATTTACTTATGAAGAAACGGAAATGATTATAAATTTTAGTAGTCCTGATTATATAACTGGTGATTCTGTAATTATTATAAAAGCTAGTAATTTAAGAGAAGGAGTATGGAAATTAAGATTAAAAGGTTTATATATAGTTGATGGAAGTTATTATGCTTGGATACCTCAGAGAGAATTATTAGAACCAGATACTAAGTTATTAAATTCTACTTCAAATACAACATTAACAGTTCCTAGTTCATCTACTGGTGCTATTAGTGTTTCATATTATAATCAAAATAATAATGCCATTGTAAGTGAATCGGGTAGAGGATATACAAGGGATAATAGAATAAAGCCTGATATAACAGCTGGTGGTGTAAGTGCAACAGTTCTTAAACCTGGTGGAGGAACAGGAGTAGCAACTGGTGGTTCAGTAGCTGGAGCTGTAGTAGCTGGAGGATGTGCTTTGATTTTACAATGGGCAATAGTTAATAAAAATCAACCAGCAATATATACACCACAAGTAAGATCATATATTATTGCAGGAAGCAGGACAAGAAGTGGAGATATTTATCCAAATATAGAATGGGGATATGGAATTTTTGATTTGCAGGGAGTATTTGATATTATAAAAGAAGTCTATGGTCAAAAAGACACATCTAGAGAAATGAATAGTTATGATGAATATAGTGTGGGAAATTTATTTGTAAGAAAACCTAAAGAAATATAGTTTAGTAACTAAAGATATATAATAAGCATATTAATATTAATGGATTAATATATATTGAGGAGTAATTATGGCTGAAAAGGGCAGATTAAAAATACAATGTTTTGTAGGTGATACTTATATACCAGTAGATGGAAGTAAGGCAGTTTTAATACCATCAGCAAATGAAACAGGAGATAGTAAAGAAGTAAATTTAGTTACTAACTCATCAGGTGAATCTCAAACAATAGAGTTAGATGCACCACCATTACAATATTCACAAGAGCCATCACAACCAACACCTTATAGTTTATATGATTTAAGAATAGAAAGAGAAGGGTTTCAAAGTCTTGTTATAAATGGAATTCAAATTTTCCCAGGGCAAACAGCTATACAACAATGTCAATTAATAGAAAATAAAAATAGAGGATTGCAAAGAGCGGACGTAATAAATATATCTCCTAATACTTTAAATGGTAATTATCCAGCCAAAATTCCGGAAGAAGTAGATAAACCATTGCCACCACCAACTAGTGGAGTTGTTCTTCCAAAGCCTGTTGTTCCTGAATTTATAACAGTTCATACAGGAACACCAAGTAATACATCAGCACCAAATTATAAAGTTTTATATAAAGATTACATTAAAAATGTAGCATCTTGTGAAATATATTCAACTTGGCCAGAAAGTACAATAAGGGCAAATATTTATGCAATAATATCATTTACCTTAAATAGAATTTATACAGAATGGTATAGAGGAAAGGGAAAAAATTATGATATTACAAATTCAACAGCATATGATCATGCTTTTACTTATGGAAGAAATATATATGACAGTATAAGCGTAGTCGTTGATGATATTTTTTCAAGATATATAAGAAGGGAAGGAAGGAAGCAACCTTTATTAACTCAATACTGTGATGGTAAAAATGTTAAATGTCCTGGATGGATGACGCAATGGGGAAGTAAATATCTTGGAGATGAAGGAAAAACTCCATATGAAATATTAACAAGTTTCTATGGAAATGATATTGAATTAGTTACAGCAGAAGTTGTAAAGGGAAGTCCTAGTTCTTATCCTGGATATGATTTAACTATAGGTTCTAGTGGAACTGAAGTTGAAACAATTCAAGAACAATTAAATAGAATATCTAAAAACTATCCTTTAATACCTAAATCAGCAGTTGATGGAATTTATGGTTCAAAGACAGCAGAAGCAGTTAAGGTATTTCAAGGAGTATTTAATTTACCACAAACAGGAGTTGTAGATTATGCAACTTGGTATAAAATATCAGATGTATATGTTGGAGTAACTAGAATTGCAGAATTAAGGTCATCTGTTAAACAAAGGACGTTTATTCCACCATTATCTTTTGATATATTAAATTCAAAAGAAGTACCAAAAATGAATTACTTTGATGATTAATTAAATAATTTTGCTTATTACGTGGAAATAAAAAACTTTAAAATTTATTTCCACGTAATGAGCAGTTTAGTTAAGTTCTGATTTATGTTTATAATAAAAATAAATACATTGTGTTATGAATATTAAACTTAGTAGACCAAAAAGGGGATATAGTGTTGAGATTAAATTTGAAAAGCCAATTTGAGATATTGGTAGTGCTACTGCTAAAACTATAAAAATTCCTTTCTTAAATTTAATATTAAAACTTTGTTCTAGTGTTTTGCTAATTGAATATACATCAGAAACCTCTGTAGAAAACATTTCAAGCCAAATTATTACTAATAATAAAGCCTGCATAATGTTACCGAATCTTTGTGCAACTAAAAGTAATGGTATTTCAAGTTCAAATATATAAGGTTGATTTGCTAAAAGTAATAAATTAATAACGGAAGACAATAAGGTTAATCCTAAAGCACCTAAGGCAATACCATAAACCATGACTTTAGAGTTTTTAGTTTCATTACTTAATGGAACCAAAACACCAGAACAACAAAGTATATTATATCCAGCATAAAGTATGGTAGAAACAATAACACCATTTTTAGGAGGTTCAAAGCTAGATATATGTTGTAGTGAAATTGAATCTTTAGAAAATAAAAAATAAAAAATTAAAATAAAAGTAATTGTACACAATAGAGCAGGAACAATAAAGGAGTTTACTTCAATAAGTCCTTCTGTATCTCTAAGTAAAAAGATGCAAGCAAGACAAAGCATTATTAACGTACCAATAATTTTAGGTATTCCAAAGAACTGATTAATTAAAGCACCACTTCCTGCAAGAATGATTGAGGCACTAGAAATTAAATAAAAAGTTGTTATGATTCCAGTTATTTTACCTAGTAAATTAGGACTTATTATTTTTAAAACATCACTATAAGAATTAAGATTATATTTCATACCTATTTTTGCTATTATTGAGCCCATCAATATATAAAATACTCCACAAAAGAGTATTCCCAAAAAGCTAGTTATACCAAAAGAAGTGAAAAATTGAGTAATTTCTTTACCAGAAGCAAGTCCAGCACCAACAATTGTTCCAATAAATACAGCAGCAATTTGAAAAATCTTAGTGAAATCTTTCTTCACGCATATCCCCCCAATATATTTCTAATATCTAATATATAAAGGTTACATTACAATTATTCTTTTTTTGTGAATAAGCTATATTTTATTAGGTAAAATAAATTTAAGAGATTTTTTATAGGTGAAATAAATATGCGAGGAGATTAATTAATATGTTTAGCATTAAAAGATTTTTAAGTGTTACATTACTTTTGACTGTAAGTATGTTAAGTGGATGTAGTAAATTAGAAAAAAAAAGTGAAGTAGCTATAGATTTATTTGATGTATTTAAAGGAAAGGATTTAGCAACAAATTACTTAATAAATGTTAGTAATGGTAATATTGAAAAAGCTAATGAAGCATGTTTAGATGAGTTAGTTTCAAGTAATATTAATTTATCTGAAGGAGTTTCAAATTTAGCTGGTTTTCAACTTGATAAAACAATAGCAGGTACTGAATTTGCATATTATATTTTTAATGTTGTTAGAGATTCAAATTTAGAGCCAAAAAGTGATTTAGAAAGTTATACTATAAAAGTAAATAGAAATGGAGATAATTACAGCATAAGTGAAGTTAAGGCAAAGCCACAAAGGGAATTATATATAAAAAATAATTCATTAAGAATAATAGGAGAAAAAGGGGGAAAAAGTAGTTTAGTAATAAGCTTAAATAATATTCCAAAGGATACATATTTAAAAGATAATAAAATTATGGTATATAAAGAAAAGGTGCCAAATAATAACTTTGGAAAAGTAGTTTTAGGATTTACAGGAGAAAAGATAGCTATTTCTACTGTAGATGATAATAATGCATTTATTTGTATTGCTTATATTGATAATACATTAATGCAAAATGGTACTGATGATGTAACAAGTGGTACGGCTTCTCAAGGTAATCAAATAAGTGAATTACAAGAAATATTAGAAAAACCTATTACAAGTAAGGTTGTACCTGTAGATTTATTAAACAATGTTCAAATAGAAAATTTTATTTTTTCTAAAGAAGATGATAATATAGCTGTTAATTATAAAGATAAATCAGGAATAGAAAGATTAAATATATATAAAGCAGATGATGGATCTAAAATAAGCTCTAAATTAGATGATACTTTTAATAAAGATATATATAGCGTTAAAGCAGAGAATTTTGATGGAGACAAATTAATTATAAGTGTTTATAAAACAGATGGTACTAATGATAATAGTACTGGTAAGTATAGTTTAAATATAAAGTCTGAAGAAATGATTAAATTGTAATTAATAGATAAGTAATTTATAATATAGTAAAAATAAAAGAGGTTAATGTTTAAATACATGACCTCTATTTTAATTATAAAAATTAATTTTAAGGTAAATGAAAGAGTTAATATAAGGAGAAAAATGATGAAGGAATGGAATGGAAAAAGGTATCACAGTTTAAATTATTTCCTAAGAAATAAATTTGGAGAAAAGATATTTAAAATATCATTAGATGGAGGATTTACTTGTCCTAATAGAGATGGAAAGGTTGCAAAAGGAGGATGTACTTTTTGTAGTGCCAGAGGTTCAGGAGATTTTGCAGGAAGTAGAATATTATCAATTACAGAGCAATTTGAGGATAGAAAAGAAATGATGGAGAAGAAGTGGAAGGATGGTAAGTATATTGCTTATTTTCAAGCATATACTAATACTTATGCTCCAGTTGAAGAATTAAGAAGAAAATATGAGGAAGCATTATCTCAAAAAAATGTTATTGCTTTATCTATAGCAACTCGACCAGACTGTTTAGATGATGATGTTTTAGACTATCTTGAAGAATTAAATAAAAAAACTTATCTTTGGGTTGAATTAGGGTTACAAACTATAAATGATGAAACAGCGCATAACTTTAATAGAGGATATGATTTTGAGGTTTTTGATAGTAGTTTAAAGAAATTACAAGAAAGAGGAATAGAAGTTGTTGTACATACTATATTTGGGCTTCCAGGAGAAACTAAAGAGGATATGTTAAAAACTATAGATTATGTTGCACACTCTAAAGCTCAAGGAATCAAGTTTCACTTATTGCATTTAATGGAAGGTACTAAAATGGTTGAACAATATGAAAGTGGAGAATTAAAGCTATTAAGCAAAGAGGATTATATTGATTTAATATGTAAGGGTGTAGCTATGATACCAGAGGATATGGTAGTACATAGATTAACGGGCGATGCTCCAAGACAAAGTTTAATTGGACCTATGTGGAGTTTAAAAAAATGGGAAGTTTTAAATGATATTGATAAGGCACTTGTAGATAATAATATTTGGCAAGGAAAAGATTTTAAATAGAATAAGTTAACAACTTTATAAATAGTTTTTTATTAATTTTAAAAGTTAGAGGCTACTAACGTTTTATTAGTAGCCAAGAAATCTAATAACAAGATAAGATATTATGTTTATTTTTAAAGATTAAACAACTTGGAAAATAAAGAATTTTAAGTAATATGATTCATCAGAATTCCAAAGAATTGGATGATCTGAACTTTGGGTTCTAACTTCAATTTGTCTTAAAGTTCTTCTAGCATCATGTGCTGCTTCAAGAACAGTTTTCTTTAGTTGTTCCTCACTCATGTAATGAGAACAGGAACATGTAGCAAAATAACCACCTGGTTTAACCATTTTTAAGCCTCTAAGATTAATTTCTTTATAACCTCTAATTGCTGATTTAACAGTATTCCTAGATTTAGTGAATGCTGGAGGATCTAAAATAACAACATCAAATTGTCTGCCTTCTCTTGACCAATCTCCAAGTACATCAAAGGCATTATGACATTCAAATTTTACAACATCTTGTAAGTTGTTTAATTCAGAATTTCTTGTAGCACAATCTACAGCATGTTGAGATACATCAATTCCAAGAACTGATTTTGCACCAGCAATACCGGCATTTAAAGCAAATGAACCAGTATGAGTAAAGCAATCTAAGACATCTTTATTTTTGCAAATTCTATGGATAGCAGCTCTATTTTCTTTTTGATCTAAGAAAAATCCTGTTTTTTGTCCGTTTTCTAAATCAACTATGTATTTAACTCCATTTTCAATAATTTCAATATCAGTATTAAATGGAGCAGTTAAGAATCCCTTAGTCTGTTCTAACCCTTCAATTTCTCTAGTCTTTATATCACTTCTTTCATAAACATCTTTAGCACCATATTCTTCAACTAATATTTTTACAATTAATTCTCTATATTTATCCATTCCTAAAGTTGATATTTGAATTACATAATAATCTTCAAATTTATCAACAGTTAAACCAGGTAAGAAATCAGCTTCACCAAATATAAATCTGCAAGATGAAGTATCAATAACAGTTTTTCTATAATCCCATGCAGCGGCAAATCTTTTCTTAAAAAATTCTTCATCTATTTCTTCGTTTATATCTCTAGTCATTATTCTTATAGTAATTTTACTTCTATCATTTATGTAGCCTTTACCTATAAAGTAGTTTTTATGATTATAAACTTCAACAATATCTCCATTTTCATAATCACCATCATATTCGTTTATTTCATCTATGTATATCCAAGGACGGCCTTGCTCGGCTCTTTTATTTTTTCCTTGATGTAAGAAAAATTTACATGCCATAATATTAATTACTCCTTTTCTATTAATTCTCATACGATTATAACATAAGTATTAAAGAATAATAAAAAATTTAATTTAGTAGTTATATAAATTTATTTAATAACAATTTGTTTAATATATTTATAGTATTAGATTAATTATTTTAATTAAATTTGAAAATTTCTTAAATAAAGCATAATTATTTTTTAATAACCAATAAATTACAAAATAGTGTATAAATTTAGTAAAATAAATATGTTAATAAAGTGTTAAAAGTAAATAAAATCGTTTACATAATTTATGGTAAATGATACAATTTTATGTATAAATTAGAAATAGAGTTGGAGGATATATGAAAAAAGTTCTACCTATATCATTAAAGAATAGATTGGAAACAGAATGCTGGAGTTTTTTTAGGTTTGCCATAATAGAAGCATATGATAATTTGAAAAATTGGAAATTTGAAAAATATAATAAGATTTATGCTGATGGTAATGGAAATGTTTTTTTTGGTGTTAAAGGTAAGATATATAATCAACTTAGTGTTTATAATGATATTTTGAATATAAAGGGTTTTTTACACAAAGAAATAAAATCTAATAAAATTATTAATTTCATTAAACAAAGTATTCAAGAAAATAATTATATTATTTTAGAATGCAATTATTCTATTTTAGGAGTAGAGAATACTACTGAAGAATTATATATACATGAATTGATTATATTCGGATATGATGATATTAAAAAAGTATTTTTATGTCCTATTCTTGGGAAAAAAGGTTGGGACATTGAAGAAATACCATATATAGATATAGAAAAAGCTTATTCTTATTTAGATAAAATAGATATAAATAAAATTGGACAAACTTTGTTATATAAAAGAGAATATCACTATCCAATCAATCTTATAAAGGTGAAAAATGGATATAGTTATGATGATAATATATTTTTGTTGTACTATGATATTCTAGAATTATGTAATGAAACAAAATATAAATATACAAATAATAATTTAAAGAATGATGTAGAGTTTTATGATGGGTATTTAGCTTGTATACAAGATTTAATAAATGCAGGTGAAAAAATTTTATTAAATAATTATTCTGACAAGGAGTATTTTTATTCTACTAACATTAGGAAAATTATAGATTATAGAGAAATATTATATGAAAGAATTAATTATTTATTTAAAATTAATAATATTACTTTAAATAATATTGTTTTATTAGATAAGTATATAACGAATAAATTATATATAGCCTTTAATTTAGCACTTAAATATGACTTAAATGGGAACGGAAAAAATATTGATGTAGTTGTAAAAAATTTAATTGATTTTCATGAAAATGAAAGAATTGTCTTATCAAAAGTAAAAGAGATTATGGAAAAATTTATATTAGAAAATTATTAAATAAAAGTAATAATTAAAAAAGTATTATTAGGGAGGGAATATGAAAAAATATATTTTAAAATATAAAATATTATTAAGTTTAACTGTAATTTTTAAAGTTACTACTTCGCTTATGTATGTTTTTATTGCATTATTATTACAACAAATTGTTGATACTGTAATGAATGGTGATGTTGATAAATTTGCAAGGTTAGCTATATTTATTATTTTATATTCGTTAACTCTTAGCTTTTTTGAGTATTTAACAGGTGCAACTTATGCTAAGTATTTACAAAAAACTGTAAGTAAACTAAGAGAAGATTTATTTAAGGGATTATTTAAAAAAGGATATAAAGATTTTTCTTCTCATAATACAGCAGAGTATATTTCACATTTAACTAATGATATTTCTTTAGTAGAAAATAATTATATAAATCCAATAATATTAATGATTGGTTATATAGTTATGTTTATTGGAACAGTTATAATTCTTTTATCTTTAAATGTATGGGTTACATTATCTTTATTTTTAACTGCCATGTTAATGTTAGTAGTGCCAATTATATTTAGTAAAATAATAGATAAAAATCAACTAGAATTATCTACTAAATTAGGTGTATTCACAAACATAATAAAAGATATGTTTTTAGGTTATGAGGTAATTAAATCTTATAACTTAAATAAAATCATAAATAAAGAGTTTAATAAAAAAAATATTACTCTTTCAAATTATAGGTTTAAAAGCGATAATATTAGAGCATTTACCGATTCAATTTCATCATTTTTAGCTATAGGTTGTCAAATAACTGGGTTAATTATTAGTGGATTTTTTATATTAAGGGGAAGTTTATCTATAGGAAGCTTAATAGCTGTAATACAATTAGGAAACGGAATTCATGGGCCTATAATGTGGATAATTCAAAGAGCTACTCAAATTAATGGTATGAAAAGCGTAAATAAAAAGCTTATAGATATAATAAATACTGAAAATAGTAGTAATAATCTTAAAGAAGTAGGTTCATTTAATCATGAAATTAAAATAAGAAATTTAGATTTTGGTTATGAAAGTGACAAAAACGTATTAAAGAATATAAATTGTACATTTAAAAAGAATAAAAAGTATGCCATTATTGGAGAAAGTGGTTGTGGTAAAAGCACTTTAATAAAGCTTATTTTAGGATATTATGATACCTATAATGGTAGTATAACAATAGATAATCAAGAAATTAAAAAGGTTAAATATGAAAGTTTAAGTAAGTTATTATCAATTATTCATCAAAATGTTTATATGTTTGATAATAGTATAAAAAATAATATTTTACTTTGGAAAGAATTTGATGATCAAAAGATAAAAAGTGCATTAGAAGCAAGTGGAGTAAATAAATTTTTATATAAATTAGAAGATGGATTAGATTATTCAGTAGGGGAAAATGGGAAAAATATATCTGGTGGTGAAAAGCAAAGGGTAGCTATAGCTAGGTCGATTATTCAAAATACACCTATATTAGTAATAGATGAGGGAACCTCATCTCTAGACAATAAAACAGCATATGATATTGAAGATAAGTTATTAAATCAAGAAGACCTTACAATAATAACTATAACTCATAAAATCAATAAAGAATTATTACAAAGGTATGATGAAATTATAGTTATGGATAAGGGAGAAATAGTAGAAATTGATAGTTATGATAATTTAAGTTTGAAGTGTGTAATTTAATAATTAACATAGATTATTATTTAATAAGTAATTAGGGAGAAGAACAATGAATACCTTAACTGAATTAAAGTTTTTAAAGAAAAATAAATATTTAATTAATCCAAAGTTACTACAAGTGGAAATAACGGATATTTGTCCATTACATTGTAAACAATGTTATAAAGATCTAAAAAGACAGGGTGAAATGAGTTATGAAAAGATTTTACAGATAATAAATGAAGCAAAAAGTATTGGTGTAAAGAAAATAGTTTTAAATGGGGGAGAGCCTTTACTTCATAGTAGAATAATAGATATTATTTGGAGGATTTCTGAAGCAGATATTATTCCTGTATGTTTTACAAGTGGGTATGGAATAAACACAATATTTTTGAAAAAGCTGGAGGGAACCAAGGTAGAATTCCTATTATCATTAAATGGATCTAATAAATATATACACAATAAATCTAGAGATGGATTTGATATAACAATGAAAGCTATTGATTTATTATTTAAATTAGATATAAAGTATTCTATAAATTGGGTAGCAAGACATGATAATGTTAAAGATTTAATTAATATGATTAATTTAGCTAAAAGATTTAAAGCATTTAAAATAAATATAGTTGCTAATAAATTAACAAGTTATGGAGAAATAAATTCAGAGTTAACTAAATCAGATTATGAATTAGTTAGAGAAGTTATTAAAAAAAATGACAATGATAAGTATATAACTATACAAAATTGCTATAATATTTTAGGGGCATTTTGTTTTGATGGTAATGTACCTAAAATGACTGGATGTAATGCAGGAAAAACATTTTGTGCAATAACTAAAAAAGGGGAGTTTTTACCATGCACTCATTTGTATCATAGAGAAGCATTTGAAAATATACAGGATTACTGGAAAAACTCAAAAGTATTATATAAGTTAAGAAATAATAGTAATGATAATTCTTCCTTATGTAATAAGTGTTTATATAAAAATAGATGTAGACCATGTAGAGCAATGAATAAAGAACTTCATGATAATTTATCATTACCAATAAAAAATTGTTTACTATTTCAAGGAAAATATGGGGGTGAAAAAAGTAATGAATTATAATAAATCAATTTTTAATATAAAATGTAGAGATATTAATAATAATTTATTAATTATTAATACATATTCAAATAAAATGTTAAGGATTTCAAAAGAAAATGAAGATGAAGTATTAAAAATATTGAATAATGATTTAAAAATTACCAATAAGAATTTAGTAAAAAAAATGTTAGATACGGGGATTATAGTTAAATCGGATATTAATGAAATGAAAATTGTGAAAGACGAAATTGAAAAATCGATTTATGGATATGATTTTATGAATTTAACAATAGTTCCAACTGATGCTTGTAATTTTAATTGTAAGTACTGTTATCAACAAGATCAAGTACATTATATGAGTGATACTGTGATAAAGTCATTAATGAAATTTGTTTCGGTAAATATATATAATTATAAGCATTTAAGTTTAAATTGGTTTGGTGGAGAACCATTAATATGTAAAGATAAAGTTATAAATATTTCTAGTGAAATTAAAAATATATGTAAAAAAAATAAGGTGAATTTTATAGGTTCAATTACTACTAATGGTTCAGAATTAGATATTTCTACATTTAATAAATTAATTAGAAATAATATTTTATTTTATCAAATTACTATTGATGGGATTAATAAAACACATAATAAATATAGACGATTTAAAAATGGACAAGAATCATTTGATACTATAATAAATAATTTGCGTGATATTAGGGATAATATCAAATTAAAGGTTTTTCAAATAGCTATAAGAGTAAATTTAACTAAAGAAATTGATAAATATAGAGAAGATTTTCTTAAATTTTATAAAAGTGAATTTGGAGATGATAGAAGATTTTATTTATATTTAGAAAGAGTAAAAGATTGGGGAGGAGTTAAAATAGAGAATATAAAAAATGAAATTATAAATAAAGAAAGTGATATTTTATTAAAATGGATGAATAGGGCAACTGAACTTAATATTCAATTACCTCGTTTTTATGAATATAATAAATATCAATCTATCTGTGATGGAAGTAAAAAAAATGGATTTATAGTTAACTATGATGGAAGTTTGAATAAATGTACACTTGCAATATATGATGAAGAATTTAAAGATTTAAATAATATAGGTAATATTAATAATTCATTAGATAAGGTAAATATTAAAAAATCAAATTTATGGACAGGCTTAAACAAAAGGGAGAAAGATTGTTTTAACTGTAGCGTATTACCTTTTTGTGGAATGGTAGGATGCTCTTATGAAAAACTGAAAAAATCAGAAATTGCTTGTAGAAAATATGAAATTATTGAACTTTTTAGATTGCAAGCTATAAATGCAAGTAATTTTAATAAGTGCATAGATATATGATAAGGGAGAATAAAATATGGACATTAAAAATAATATTATTCAGATTTTTAAAGATAATGCTATTGAGGTAAATGAAGAAAACTTAGAAGAAACTATTGATATGGATTCTTTAACATTTATTAGTATATTAATGGAAATAGAAGATTTTTTTTCAATAGAAATAGAAAATGAAAAATTATTAGTTGAAGAGTTTAATAGTATATTAGCTTTTGAAAATATAATTTCAAAATATTTATAAGAATAAAATTTTAAAAAGTTTGAATTAAACAGGATAATTAAAGATATTAACTTTAAAGTTATATATTTAATTATCTATAATTAGTATTTTTAGTTATCCTGTTTATTAAAAATAAAGACTTAATTAAAACAGGTTTATTATTTTAATAATAATTAAAATTTAATAGGAAAGGAGGAAAGGTGTATGAAAAAGCTTGTGAAAAAAAATAAAAAGCAAAACAAAATTTGCTTATATGCAGAAAATGGATGGTTTGCTTGTAGTTGCTAATTTTAATTAAATATTTTAAATTTAGGGGATATTATGGTTAAAATTGCAATAATAGATAGTGGAGTAGAAGAAGAACATGAAAAATTGAAAGAATATAAATTTAAAGGAATTAATATAGAATTTGATGATAAATATTTTGTAAATCAAGATATAAAAGATACAGTAGGGCATGGTACGGCAATTACATATCAGATTAAAAAACTAATTCCAAACTCAGAAATATATATAATAAAATTATTTGATTCTTACAAAGAAACTACAACAGAGGATTTAATATTTGCACTTAACTATATTTATGAAAATTTAGATATTGATATAATACATATTAGTAATGGAGTAACAGAAACTACTCAAAAAATTGAGTTAGAAGAAATATGTAATAGGTTAATAGAAAAAGGAATCATTATAGTTGCAGCATTTGATAATAATGGTGCAATTTCATATCCAGCAGCTTATAAGTCCGTAATAGGAGTTGATTGGAATATTGATTGCATTAATCCAACTGATTATTTCATGGTCAAAAATAGTAGTGTTAATTTTTTGGCAATAGGAAGAGAGCAAAGATTACCATGGATAAATAATTCTTATAAAAATGTATCTGGTTCCAGTTTTGCAGCACCATATATTACTGCGAAAATTTCAAATCTTATTAATAAGAAAATAAAATCTAAGTCTGAAATTATGGATATTTTAGAACATAGTGCTATTAGTGTATTAAAAGTTAAGGAGGAGGAGGCATTAAGTAAAATTGGAGAAATAAATAATGCTATAATTTTTCCTTTTAATAAAGAGATACATAGCATAATAAGATTTAAGGATATGCTAAAGTTTGATATTAGTGGAATATATGATTATAGATTAACTTGTAATATTGGTTCACAAATTATTGATAATAAAAAGTTTTTAGTTCAAGATTTAAGAAAAATAAATTGGAATGATAAATTTGATACATTTATATTAGGTCATACGAGAATATTATCAAATTTAGCTAAAGAAGATTTTATTATATATATATTAAAAAAATGTATAGAATATAAAAAGAATTTATATGCTTTCGATAGTTTGAACAAATATGAAGATTTATTAAAAATTTTAAAATCACAAGGTAATTGGGTTTATTATCCTTATGTTTGTGAAGAAAATATTTCTAATAAAAATTTGAATAAATTACATGAAATATCTATACCGGTATTGGGTATATTTGGAACAAGCTCTAAGCAAGGAAAATATACATTGCAGTTAAATTTAAGAAAAGCTTTGTTAGAAAAAGGATATAAAATTGGTCAATTAGGAACTGAGCCATCAGCATTATTATTTGGAATGGATTTTTGTTATCCAATAGGATATGATTCAACAGTCAATATAAGAGGAAAAGAATCTATAATATTTATTAATGAGAAACTTTCGAAAATTGATAATGGAGAAAATGATATTATATTAGTAGGATCTCAATCTCAAACAATACCATATACTAGTGGAAATATAGGGTTTTATCCTTTAGCACAACATGAGTTATTATTAGCTAGCAATCCCGATGCTATAATATTATGTGTAAATGTTACAGATGAAATTGAATATATAGAGAGAACAATTTCTTATATTGAAAGCTTAACTCAAGGTAAGATTATAGCACTTGTATTATTTCCTTTGTTAAAAAATAATAAATGGTCAATAACAGGAAATAATTATTATAAAGTAAGCAATATTGAGTTAAAGAAATGTAAAAAGATTTTAAATAATTATTTTAACAAAAATGTTTTTATACTTAATGAAAACGAAGAAATAAATTTATTAGTTGAAAGTATTATTGAATATTTTAAAGAATAATTAGAGATATTTTAACAATTTACAACAATATTATTTTAGATTTAACTACAACTATTGCATTTAAAAATATAATTTAATAATATATAAATAAAAAACCACTTACAATTGTAAGTGGTTTAAATCGTTAAACTTATAGGGGAGTTTTGGAGTTGTATTATTTTGAATAATCTTCGATTAAACTCTGAATCTTTGATTTGCATCTAAACCCATGACAGCTTCCAGTGCATGCACCAGTTATTTTAGAAACTTCCTCAACGGTATGGGCACCATTTTTAATAGTTTCTTTAATCTTAGCTCTAGAGATAGATTTACAAGTGCAGACTTTTGTAATTTTATCAAGGATATCAGCATTTAAGTTATTTTCCATAACGAATCCTCCAAAATACAAAGATATTAGGAAATACAAAAATTAATTATTAATTAAATTTTGCGTAATACGTTTCAACAACTATATTAAATCATAGTATATCAAAATAGTCAACATTAAATAAGAACAATTATTAATTGATTACAATTATTTATATAAAGGTAAAAAATAAATATGAAATTTTAGGTTCAATTGACAAATTACAATTGTTTAATATATAATAATTTCATTAAAGACTATGATTAGGATAAGTACTTTAGTTTATTCTTTTAAGAGAGTGATTGGTTGGTGTAAAATCATAAGATAACTTAAGGAAAATCACCTAGGAGTTTGAGGCTGAAAGTTTTTACAATTAAGCTATCACGTTATCCCGCGTTAAGGGATAGGATATGAAAGTATCTGAATTTAGAGCTTATAGAATATTATAAGTTTATTAACCTTAGGTGGTATAGCGAATTCACTTCGTCCTTTTGGGATGAAGTTTTTTTTATTTTAAAATAAATGATTAAAATATGTCTTTAAGAGAATAATTTTAATAATTAATAGTTGTAAAGAAAGGAGAATTCTTATGTACAAAAAAGTAGAACTACCAAATGGTTTTGTTGGTCTTGAAAAAGAAGTAGCAAATCTTTGGACTGCAAGAAATGTTATAAAAAAGAATTTTGATATGAATCAAGATGGTGAATATTTCACTTTCTATGATGGACCTCCAACAGCAAATGGTAAGCCACACGTTGGACACGTATTAACAAGAGTTATGAAGGATATTATCCCAAGATACAAGGTTATGAAGGGGTATAAAGTTATAAGAAAGGCAGGATGGGATACTCATGGTCTTCCTGTAGAACTTGAAATAGAAAAGAAGCTTGGAATTTCAGGTAAAGAACAAATCGAAGAATATGGCGTAGAAAAATTCGTTAAGGAATGTAAGGATAGCGTATTTACTTACGTAAGTATGTGGGAAAAGATGACTAATCAAATTGGTTATTGGGTTAATATGGAAAATCCATATGTAACTTATCATAATCCATATATTGAATCAGTTTGGTGGGCATTAAAACAAATGTGGGATAAAGGACTTTTATATGAAGGTCACAAGGTAATGCCATATTGCCCAAGATGTGGAACAGCATTATCATCTCACGAAGTTGCACAAGGATATAAAGATGTTAAAGATTTAACTTGTATTGCTAAATTTAAAGTTGAAGGGGAAGATAACAAGTACATATTAGCTTGGACAACAACTCCTTGGACATTACCTTCAAACTTAGCTTTATGTATAAACAAAGCTTATACTTATATAGAAGCAAAAGTTGGAGATGAAATATTAATATTAGCTAAAGATTTAGCAGATAAGGTTTTAGGAGAAGATTACGAAATAGTTAGAGAATTCTCTGGAGCTGAACTTTTAGGAACTAAATATGAACAATTAATGCCTTTTGGTAAAGTAGAGGGAAAAGCTTTTGAAGTAATTCATGGTGATTACGTTACTTTATCAGACGGTACAGGTATAGTTCATATAGCACCTGCATATGGTGAAGACGATAGTTTAGTAGCAAAAGCTAATGGAATTACTTTCATTAACTTAGTTGATAGAGAAGGTAGATTTGTAGAAGATGTTACTCCTTGGGCTGGAAAGTTCGTTAAAAAATGTGATGAAGGTATTTGTAAATGGTTAGAAGAAAACAATAAGTTGTTTAAATCTGAAAAGCATTTACACTCATATCCACATTGTTGGAGATGTGACACTCCACTTCTTTATTATCCAAAAGAAAGCTGGTTTGTTGCAATGACAACATTAAGAGATAAGCTTTTAGAAAATAATAATAAAATTAATTGGTATCCAGATAATATAAGAACAGGTAGATTTGGTAAGTTCTTAGAAAATGTTATTGATTGGGGTATTTCAAGAGATAGATATTGGGGAACTCCACTTCCAATTTGGGGATGTGAATGCGGACACAAAGAATGTATAGGAAGCATTGCAGAACTTAAAGAAAAGGGAATTAATGTTCCGGATGATATAGAATTACACAAACCATATATAGATAATGTACACTTAAAATGTGAAAAGTGTGGAAAAGAAATGACTAGAACTAATGAAGTAATTGACTGTTGGTTTGATTCAGGTTCAATGCCGTTTGCACAATTACATTATCCATTTGAAAATAAAGAATTATTTGATCAAAATTACCCAGCTCAATTTATATCAGAAGCTGTTGACCAAACAAGAGGATGGTTCTATACTTTACTTGCAATTTCAACTGCTATATTTGATAGAAATCCGTTTGAAAACTGTATAGTTTTAGGGCATGTTCTTGATAAAAAAGGTTTAAAGATGTCAAAATCTAAGGGTAATGTTGTAGATCCATTTAAAGTATTAGATGCACAAGGTGCAGATGCTACTAGATGGCATTTCTATACTGCCAGTGCTCCTTGGTTACCAACAAGATTCTCTATAGATGATGTTGGAGAAGCAGGAAGAAAATTCATGGGAACATTATGGAATGTTTATTCATTCTATGTTTTATATGCTGAATTAGATCAATTTAATCCATTAAAGTATGGTGAATTTGTATCAGAAAACGTAATGGATAAATGGATTATGTCAAAGCTTAATACACTAGTTAAAGATATTGATTCTATGCTTGATTCATACCAAATAACTCAAGCTGCATTAGCTATAGAAAGTTTTACTGATGAATTATCAAACTGGTATGTAAGAAGAAATAGAGGTAGATATTGGTCTGAGGAATTAACAGATGATAAAATAGGTGCTTATGTAACTTTATATAAAGTATTAACTACTTTAATTAAAGTAGCAGCTCCATTTGTTCCATTTATTACAGAAAATATTTATCAAAACTTAGTGGTTGGATTAGATGAAAATGCACCAGAAAGCATTCACTTATGTAGTTGGCCAGAAGTTGATGAAAGTGCTATAGATAAAAACTTAGAAAAGGAAATGGATTTAGCTTATACAATAGTTAAGCTTGGAAGAAGTGCAAGAAATGGTGCTAATATTAAAAATAGACAGCCACTTTCTAAAATGTTAGTTTCTACAGATTCACTTCCAGAATATTACGGAGAAATAATAACAGATGAGTTAAATATAAAAGCTGTTGAATTTGGTGCTGACCTTTCTACTCATGTTAACTTTGAAATTAAGCCAAATCTGCCAGTACTAGGAAAAGCATATGGTAAGCTAATACCTGGAATAAGAAAAGAAATAGCAACAAAAAATCAAATGGAATTAGCTCAAACTATTCAAAATGGTGGAGTTGTTGTTATTAATGTTAACGGAACAGAAATTGAATTAAATAAGGAAAACTTATTAGTTACTATGCAAGGGCTAGAGGGTTATGCATTTGCTGGTGAAGGTTCAATTGGTGTTGTTTTAGATACTCATATTTCAGAAGAACTTAAAGAAGAAGGTCATTTAAGAGAAATAATTTCTAAGATTCAAAATATGAGAAAAGATAAAGGGTTTGAGGTTGCAGATAAAATTAAATTATATGTATCAGATAACGAAATGTTATTAGATGTAATTAAAAAGTTTAATGAAGTTATTAAGAAGGAAACCTTAACTCAAGAAATAGTTTACAATCAAGAAGCTGATTATTCAGAAACAGTTATAAATGGTGAAAAGTTAAATATGACTGTAGAAGTGATTAGATAGTTTTAGCTTTGTTACAAAGGGTAGGGATTAAGTAATAATTCCTATCCTTTTTTCAAACAATAATATCATAATTAAATAATAGTATTAAATTACATAATTTTTTTATTACTAATAAATAGTTTCAACTATTTATTGAAAAAATGTAAAAAATAATCAAATTCGTTGTATTGATTTTAAAAAAAAGGTATAATTAATAATTAAAATGAAAATGGAGTGATGTTGATATGGCTACTTCTATAAAAGATGTTGCTAGAGAAGCAGGCGTTTCAATAGCTACGGTATCTAGAGTATTAAATGATATAGATGTTGTTAATGAGGATACTAAAAAGAAGGTATTAGATGCTATTAAAAAGCTTGGATATAGACCGAATATTGTTGCAAGAAGTTTAAAGACACAAAGAACAAAAACTGTTGGAATACTAGTTCCTGATATTTCAAGTGGATTTTATCCAGAAATAGTTAGAGGAGCAGAGGATGTTGCCAATATTTATGATTATAATGTAATATTATGTAATTCTGATTTTGACTATGACAAAGAAAAAGATTATTTAAGAGTTCTTAAAGAAAAAATGGTTGATGGTGTTATATATATGAGTTCTTGTTTAGAAGAAGAAACTTTAGATATAATAAATGAATTAGATTTAAAAACTGTTCTTGCAGAATCTAAAGATAAAGAAGGAAAATTACCAAGTGTAATTATAGATAATATACAAGCATCATATGAAGCCACAAAGAGTTTAATTGATAATGGATTAAAAAATATTGCCTTTGTTGGAGTAAGTAAGGATGCTGCTAATGCTTGGGGAGAAAGACATAAGGGATATGAAAAGGCATTAGAGGAAAATGGTCTTTCTATTGATGAAGATTTGGAGTTCCTTAAAGATTTGAAGGTCAATAGTGGATATAAGGCTGTTGAGAAATTCTTAGCTACTGGTAAAAAGTTTGATGGTGTAATATGTTCATCTGATGAAATTGCTATGGGTGTAATTAATGCATTAAGAGAAAATGGAATAAATGTTCCAGAAGATGTAAGTGTAGTGGGCTTTAATGATAATGCTGTTGCATCATATTTTTATCCTAAGATAACTACAGTTAAACAACCAAGTTATGATATGGGATCAGTTGCTATGAGAATGCTTATTAAAATATTAAACAATAAGCCTTTAGAACAAGATCAATATGTATTAGATTATAAATTAATAAAAAGAGAAAGTTCTAAATAACTTATTAACTATCTTTAATTTTAGTATAAAAATTAAAGATAGTTAATTTTTTATAAAATTTTGTTGAAGTAATAGGAAAAAAATGATATAATAGTATTAATTTGATAACGTTTACTAAAAGCAGTTATTTTTAAATAGGGTACACAGTCAATTAGGTATAGATAATTTTATAATGGGATTCGAGAATTATGGTGTAATAAAAGTTATCAAATTTATAGAGTAAAATAATTGCTATTTTGGTATTTAGAATAAAAGAGGGTAGTTTTAACTATCCTCTTTTTTCTATTTATTAAATTATTCCTTCAGTTTTTAATAAGTTTTCTAGTTTTTGTACTTTTTCTGTTAGAGTAATAAACTTTTCTTTTATTATAGTGTTTGTTTCATTTCCTTCACTAATGCAATTTTCCATTTCTTCTACAGCTTTTAATGCGTCATCAATATCCATTTGAGCTAATTTTAAATTTGATTCTTTCATGGGCGTATCTCCTTTGTTATGTAAATAAAAGGTTTAAAAATACTTTTTTATAAATAATAAAAATATATATTAATTTAATAAAAGATTATTAAATTAATACTTGCAATTTTTAAGTTAAACTTATGTTTATATCTTTATCCTATCACTAATAAATAGGTGTTGCAAGGCATATATTGTAAAGAAAAAATAAGTAGGAGGAAGTAAAAAATGATTAACTATATATGGTTTATAATGATTTTTTTGGGGTTATTAGTTGGGATATTTACAGGAAACGGTGAGGGAATTTCTAATTCAATAATAAGTTCTATTGATACTACAGTTACTTTTATTATAGGACTTGTTGGATTAATGTGTTTTTGGTGTGGAGTTATGAAGGTTGCACAAAATAGTGGATTTACTGAAAAATTAGCAAAACTTATGAAACCTATATTAAAGCTTATATTTAAAGATGCAGCTAAAGATGAAAAAGCATTAGGAGCTATAGTTATGAACATAACAGCAAATATGATGGGGCTTGGAAATGCTGCGACTCCTTTTGGAATTAAAGCTATGGAAGAAATGGATAGATTAAATTCGGAAAAAGGAACAGCAAGTAATGATATGGCATTATTTTTAGTTTTAAATGCTGCTTGTATTCAGTTAGTTCCATCAACTGTATTATCTATAAGAGCAGCAGCAGGTTCTTCAAATCCAGGGGTGATAATACTTCCTGCCATAATATCTACAGGTATAGCAGCAATTGTTGGTGTAATTTGTTGTAAAATTTTACAAAGATATTTTTAAGGTGGGAGGTGAATAAATGTTTAACTATATAACTAAGAGCATTATTCCAATAATAGTTTTAATTATTATAACTTATGGAATGATAAAGGGAAGAAAAGTATATGATTGGTTTATAGAAGGGGCAAAGGAAGGACTAAAGGTGTGTTTAAATATTTTTCCCTACCTTTTAGCAATGATAATAGCTGTACAGATATTTAGAGAAGCTAAGCTTTTAGATATATTAAATAATGCTATTTCGCCAATTTGTAATTTAATTGATTTGCCTAAAGAAGTTGTTCCTTTAGTTTTAATTAAGCCACTTTCAGGTAGTGGTGCAATGGGAATATTTACGGATATTTTAAAAAATTATGGTGCAGATACTCCAATAGGATTAATATCTTCTGTAATTATGGGAACTACAGAAACTATATTTTATACTGTAACTGTATATTTTGGGGCAGTTAAAATAAAAAAAACACGTCATACAGTATGGGCTGCAATAATGGCAGATATGACTGCAATTATTATGGCAATTCTTATGGTAAAACTTATGATATTATAGATATTTAGTTAATTAGAATAAAAAGTGAAATATTAATGTCATTATTTAATGAATAAAAATTTTTATTATTTTAAGTATTCATTATTTATGAATTAATATTTCATTTTTTATAATTAATTTAAGGTATTAATATGGTTATAGTGAGATAATATGTAAAATTTTTAATGCAATATAAAAAATTTAGAGATATAATATTACTAAAAATAAATGGGTGGAGAAATTATTATGAGGGAAGAAAAATTTTATATTGTAAACGAAAAATCATTACCGGATATATTTAAAAAAGTAATTGAAGTAAAAGAGAATATTGAACTTGGTAATGCCAAGGATATAAGTGAAGCTATAAAATTAGTTGGAATTAGCAGAAGTACATATTATAAATATAAGGATAATGTATTTTTAATGTCACAAGATATGAAATCTAAAAAAGTGACTTTAATATTATTAATGACTCATAAGCTAGGAGCTTTATCTAGAGTTTTAGATTGTATTGCACTTTATAAGGGAAATATACTAACTATAAATCAAGATATTCCAATAAATTTATCAGCTAATGTTACAGTTACAATTGATATTTCTAATATGGAAAAAAGTGTTAAGTACTTAGCGGCAAAACTAAATTCTTTACCCTATGTTAGAAATGTTAAATTATTAGCTGCAGAATAGGAAAAAGTAGTATTATAAAATATTTATATAAAGGAGATATTCTAATGATAAAAAATATTTATAAAATAAATAGAAATAATCTTTTAGATAAGATTAAAGATAATTCTATGGTGATTTTATTTGCGGGAAAAGCCATTCAAAAAACTGGGGATCAAAATTATCCCTTTACTCCAAATAGAAATTTTTATTATTTAACAGGAATAAAAGAAGAAGAACATATATTAGTTATGTCAAAAATTAATGGAGTAAAGTCATCTAAGCTTTATATAAAGGATATTAATTTAGAACTTGAAAAATGGAATGGAAAGACTATTAGAAAAGAAGAAGCAATTGAAGTTTCAGCAGTAGATGAAGTTAAATTTAAGAGTCAATTTGATGCTGATATTCATGGAATGATTACAATGAAGGAAGAAATAAATATTTATTTAGATTTAGAAAGAATTGGTTTAAATGGTAATGAAAAAATATCTCATAAATTTGCTAATGAAATAGTTATTAAATATCCTCAAGTTAGAGTAAATAATATTTATAGAAAAATTGGAGAATTAAGACTAAGAAAGTCAGATGAAGAAGTAGAGAAAATTAAAAAAGCCATAGAAATCACAAAGAGCGGTATTGAAAGGTTAATGACTGAAGCACGTATAGGAATGAAAGAATATGAATTAGAAGCATACTTTGATTTTAATTGTAAACTAAAGGGGGCTACAGATTTAGCTTTTACAACTATAGCAGCAGCAGGAAAAAATGCTACAACATTGCATTACATTGATAATAATGCAGAACTTAAAGATAATGATTTAATTCTTTTTGATTTAGGAGCAGAATATAATTGCTATAACGCAGATATATCAAGAACTTTTCCTGTTAATGGTAAGTTTACAGTGAGACAAAAAGAAGTTTATAATTCGGTTTTAAAAGTAAATGAGGAAATTATTAAATCAATTAAACCAGGAATGAGATATAAAGATATAAATGAAAAGGCAACTGATTTAATAGCTGATGAGTGTATAAAACTAGGACTTATAGAAGATAAAAAGGATGTTAAAAAATATTATTATCATAGTATTGGTCATAGTTTGGGAATGGATACTCATGATATTGAAACTCCTCATAGAGATATAACCTTTGAGCCTGGTGTTGTATTTACTGTTGAACCAGGAATATATATCAAAGAAGAAGGTATAGGAATTAGAATAGAAGATGATATATTAGTAACAGAAGATGGAGCTATAAATTTATCAAGTGATATAATAAAAACTGTAGATGAGATTGAAGCATTTATGAAAAAAGCTAAAAATTAAAAAAGTTATAAAATGGTATTGCAAATATTATTGGTTGATTATATAATCAAGTTATTAAATAACAAAAGTGAATAACTTAGGATAGAGGCGCGAAAGTTAAGAGTATTATTGATGAGGAAAGCACTGTGATTCAATAAGAAAGGAGCAATCGCCGAAGTATACAACTAATGCTTTAAGGTTGTATAACTGGGAGTACATAAAATATATGTACTACTGTCACAAAATTTTTTGTGGTGAGCTATCATTTGAGACTTGTATTTTATATTTTTTTGTATATGCAAGACCTTGAGTGTTAACTCAAGGTCTTTTTTGTTAGTTTGGGGTATCCTTATTATTCGCTTTTAAATTAATGAAGGGGGAAATAAAAGTGAAAAAAAGAAGTTTTAAAATTTTATTACTTACAATGTTAGTATTTATACTTTCAACTACAGTTGCATTTGCAGCAGAAACACAAGAAGCGGCTGTGAATGCAAACAGATTTGGAATATGGACATTAATTCCACCAATAGTAGCAATAGTATTAGCATTTATAACAAAAAACGTTGTTATTTCTTTGTTTATAGGAATTCTATCGGGAAGCTTTTTAGTTAGTCTTACAGGACATAATGTATTAGGTGCATTTATACAGGCGTTTTTGGATTTTGTAAATAGGGCATTAAATTCTCTTGCGGATCCATGGAATGCAGGAATAATTCTTCAAGTATTGGCTATTGGAGGAGTTATTAATTTAGTTGCCAAAATGGGCGGTGCAAAAGCAATAGCAGAAGCCTTATCTAAGAAAGCTAAAACTGTAAAAAGTACTCAATTAACAACATGGCTTTTAGGATTATGTGTATTTTTTGATGATTATGCAAATTCGTTAATAGTTGGGCCTATAATGAGACCTGTAGCAGATAAAATGAAAATATCAAGAGAAAGATTAGCATTTATAATAGATGCAACTGCAGCCCCAGTAGCAGGACTAGCTATTATATCAACTTGGATTGGTTTAGAAGTAAGTTTAATTGGAGAAGGCTTTAATTCAATTGGATTAGATGCAAGTGGCTTTGGAGTTTTTATTCAAACAATACCTTACAGATTTTATAATATATTAATATTAGCATTTATAGTAATAACAGCTTTAACTTTAAAAGAGTTTGGTCCAATGAGAAAAGCAGAAATTGCAGCAAGAAATAGAAATAAATCTTTTAAGGATGAAGTGGCAGTTGAAAAAACAGCTGAAATGGATGAATTAGAACCAAAGACGGGAGTTAAACTTAGTGTTTGGAATGCAATTATTCCAATTGGAGCTTTGATAATTTCGGCATTAATAGCATTTTATTATAGCGGCTATAGTACTATAATGAGTGGAGAATTATCAGAAATAAAAGAGATAATGATTAATTCACCATTTTCATTTAGAGGAATAATGGAAGCATTCGCAGCTTCAGATGCTTCTATAGCATTATTTCAATCAGCATTATTTGCTTCTATAGTTGCAATTTTAATGGGAGTTTGTAAAAAAATATTTACTTTAAGTGAAGCTATTGAAGTATGGGTTGATGGAATGAAGGGGCTAATAATAACTGGTGTTATATTAATATTAGCTTGGTCATTAGGTTCTGTAATTAAAGAACTTGGAACTGCATATTATTTAGTAGAAGTATTAAAAGGAGCAATACCAGCATTTTTATTACCAAGTTTAATATTTATTTTAGGAGCAGTAATTTCATTTTCTACAGGAACTGCATATGGAACAATGAGTATATTAATGCCACTTGCAATTCCGCTTGGATATTCAATAAATCCAGAAATGTCATTTGTAGTAGTTTGTACAAGTGCTGTATTAACAGGAGCTATATTTGGTGATCATTGTTCACCAATATCCGATACAACTATACTTTCTTCAATGGGAGCTGGATGCAATCATATTGAACATGTTAAAACACAAATGTGGTATTCATTATTTGTTGCTAGTGTAGCTATTTTATTTGGATACATTCCATGTGGATTTGGAGCTCCTATATATATAGTATTACCAATTTCATTCATTGCATTATATATTGGTGTTCTGATATTTGGTAAAAGGGTTGAAGAAGCTTAAGTAATAAAAAATAAAATAAAAAGGGCTATATTAAAAGGTTGTGCAAAAGCACAACCTTTTTTGATAATAGAAATTTTGTGAAAAAGTAAAATAAATTATTATAAAATTTAATAACACAATTAATTATTTATGAGGTGGTGGTGTTATTAATTTATTAACTAATATTGAAATTACTATTCCTAATAACGTTTCTATTATTCTGTTACTTGCATAAAATAATGGATCACTATAGGCATGAGCTGTAGTAACTCCAAGAAATGCGATACATGTAATATTAATAGCTCCTGGTCTTTTTAAAAGATTACATAAATAAATCATTAAAATAATACCTGATGCAATAATTAAGTATATTACTATTTTTGCTATATATTGATTTGACATATGAACTTCTAATGATCTAAATAAGAAAAGAAATACTAAACCAAAACTAGCGCCCAATATTGTTCCTGCCCCTCTATTTATTCCAGTATGAATGGAATTATAAACAGTATCTTGTAAACAAATTACAGCTGTAAGACAGGCAAAAAACGGTTCATTAGGCAAAAGTAATAAGCATAAAAAAACAGCTATACCTGATTTTATTGTTCTAAGTCCAATTTTAGGAAATTTAAAGTTATTCATATAAAGCCCTCCTATCCCTTAAGATATTATAGCCAATAATTTATTAAATTTCATTATTATAAGGAGTGTTTTTATTGCAATATAGCAAATTATTTTATAATTTATCTATTAATAAGTTTTAAATTTTACTTAAAGTGGAGATAATAAAAAAATATATAATTAACTTTAGAAGACATTTTAAATTATGTTTAATTTGTTGACAGTTTTTATGTTTTAGAATATTATAAAATAAATGCATAGAAGAGAATAGTAATTTAGGAATATATCTAAAGAGAGCTAGAGATGGTGAAAACTAGCGATATTGAACTTTATGAATATGGACTTGGAGCAGATTATCTGAGCTTTTATTGTTAGGATAATACGGTAGCAACCGTTATATTGCAGGGTGATGATAGTCACCTAGTGAGATATTTATTGTGAAGTAAATATAAAAATAGAGTGGTAACGCGTATATAACGCCTCTATATAGGTAAATAAGCCTATATAGAGGTTTTTTTATTATTAGTATTTAAGTTAAATTAATTTTAAGAATTTTATCTATAAATTTTTAGACTTAAGTTATAAAAGTAGGAGGCAGAGAAATGACAAAAAAACCATATTATATAACTACGCCAATTTATTACCCATCAACTAAATTGCATATAGGTAATACTTATACAACAGTTGCAGCAGATGCTTTAGCTAGATTTAAAAGATTAAATGGCTATGACGTAATGTTTTTAACAGGAACTGATGAGCATGGTCAAAAAATTCAAAGAATAGCTGAAGAAAAAGGAATAACTCCAAAAGAGCATGTTGATGAAATTGTTGCAGGAATTAAGGAACTATGGAATATGATGGACATAAGTTATGATAAATTTATAAGAACAACAGATGATTATCATAAGACAACTGTTCAAAAAATATTTAAGCAATTATATGATCAAGGAGATATATATAAATCTTCTTATGAGGGATTATATTGTACGCCATGTGAGTCTTTCTGGACTGAAACTCAATTAGTTAATGGAAATTGTCCAGATTGTGGAAGACCTGTGGAAAAATCAAAGGAAGAAGCTTATTTCTTTAAAATGAGTAAATATGCTGATAGATTAATGGAGTATATTGAAGCTCATCCAGAATTTATTCAACCAGAGTCAAGAAAAAATGAAATGGTTAATAATTTCTTAAAGCCAGGTCTGCAAGATCTTTGTGTATCAAGAACTAGTTTTAATTGGGGAGTACCAGTAACATTTGATGAAGGACATGTGGTTTACGTTTGGATAGATGCTTTATCAAACTATATATCGGCTTTAGGATATGGTACTGATAATGATGAATTATACAAAAAATATTGGCCAGCTGATGTTCATTTAATAGGTAAGGATATATTAAGATTCCACACTATTTATTGGCCTATTATGTTAATGGCATTAGGTCAAGAATTACCAAAACAAGTTTTTGGCCATGGATGGTTACTTGTTGATGGTGGAAAGATGTCAAAATCAAAAGGAAATGTTGTTGACCCAGTAGTTTTAGTTGAAAAGTTTGGTGTTGATGCAGTTAGATATTATTTATTAAGAGAAATTCCTTTTGGAGCAGATGGATTGTTTAATAATGAAATATTTATAAAGAAAATTAATTCTGATCTTTGTAATGACCTTGGTAATTTATTATCTAGAACAGTTGCCATGGTAGAAAAGTATTTTGGTGGAGTAATCCCAGCACCAACTGCTAAGGAAGATATTGATAATGAATTAATAGGTTTAGCTTTAGAAACTCCAGTTAAGGTAACAAAAGCAATTGATAACTTAAGAATTCCAGAAGCATTAGAATATATATTTGCACTTATAGGAAGAGCAAATAAATATATTGATGAAACAACTCCTTGGATACTTGCTAAAGATGAAGAAAAGAAAGAAAGATTAGGAACAGTTTTATATAACTTAGCAGAAAGTTTAAGATTTGCCTCAGTATTATTATCTGCATTTTTACCAAGTACAAGTGAAAAAATTAATGCTCAATTAAATATAACTACAACAACTTGGGATTCGTTATCAGGATTTGATGGAACAACTCCAGGAACTGAAGTTAAAAAAGGTGAAGCTTTATTTCCAAGAATAGATGTATCAAAAACTTTAGAAGAGTTAGAAGCTATGAGAATAGCTCAATTAGAAGCTAACAAACCAAAAGAAGAGTATAAGATGCAACCAATTAAAGAAGAAATAACTATTGAAGATTTTGAAAAAATAGATTTAAGAGTAGTTAAAGTATTAGAATGTGAACCAGTTAAAAAGGCTAAAAAATTATTAAAATTAAAGGTTGATTTAAATGGGGAAGAAAGACAGGTTATTTCAGGAATAGCAATGCATTATAAGCCAGAGGAGTTAGTTGGTAAATATGTAGTTTTAGTTGCTAATTTAAAACCTGTTACTTTAAGAGGTGAATTATCACAAGGAATGATTTTAGCAGCAGCGACAGATGATGACAGCATATTAAAGCTAGTAAACCCAAGTGAATTACCAACAGGAAGTATTGTAAGATAAAAAAATAAATAAAAAAACCTAGAGTTATCTCATTTGGGGGACGAATAACTCTAGGTAACCAATTTTTAAAATAACTTCTTAATCATAATAATTATATGATGGAAGTAGTGTTTAAAGATGGTTTTAGGGGTAAATAATAATGCTTTAACTACTTTACAAATATTATATTAAACTTTAATTGTGTCAATTAGGTGTCAAATTTTTAAAGGAAATATTAATAATTTATTTTTAACTTAAAATTTATTTTTTAATAAATTTTACTAAGAAGGAGAAATTAAAATGGAATTTAAATATGAAATTTTTGATACTCATTCACACTATGATGATGAGGAATTTGATGAAGATAGAGATGAGGTTTTAAATCAAATAAAGGATGCTGGAGTAATTGGAATTTTAAATTGTGCCTGTTCTAAAAATAGTTTAAAAACTACAAATGAATTAACTTTAAAGTATGATTTTATTTATGGAGCACTTGGAATTCATCCTAGTGATGCAAATGATTATGATGAAAATGTGAAGAATGAAATAATTAATTTATATAAGAGTAATAAAAAAATTATAGCTATAGGTGAAATTGGATTAGATTATTATTGGGATGAAAATCCAGATAAAGAAATTCAAAAAAGAGTATTTAGAGAGCAAATGAAATTAGCCGAAGAATTAAATTTACCTGTAGTAATTCATGATAGAGATGCTCATAAGGATACTTTAGAGATAATGAAAGAGTTTCCAAATGTAAGGGGAAGTGTGCATTGTTTTTCTGGTAGTGTTGAATTTGCAAAAGAGTGTGTAAAATTAGGATATTATATAGGAATTACTGGAGTAGTTACTTTTAAAAATGCAAAGAAGATTTGTGATGTTGTAAAAGGAATTCCTCTTAATAGATTATTAGTAGAAACTGATTGTCCTTATATGGCTCCATCACCAAATAGAGGAAAAAGGAATAAATCAGATTATATTGCATATATAATAGAGAAAATAGCTGAGATAAAGGAAATTAGCTCAAAAGAGGTAAATTTGGCTGTAAATGACAATTTCCATAGCTTGATTCATAATAGAAAATAAAGTAAAATAAATATTAACAATTGTAAAAAAATAGAAAAGTAAATCTATATCAACCAAACTTCAAACTGTAAAAACGCCATTATTTTTTTATTTCAATTAATGTTTATACGCATATGAATGCATTTTAGGCAGTTTCATTAAAACGAGAGTGGTTAATTTGACAAAAACAAGAATTATTTATATAATTCAATGGTCACTCTTGCCAGGGGAGGTTAAATGTAGATGATTGCAAATTGGAAAGAAAATTTTAAAAATAATTTTTCTAATAGTCCTAAGGCAAAAATAATGGTAGGTGTTATTGGAGTATTAATTATAGCATTAACAATAACATTTACATGTATAAGAAAAAATATAATAGTAATTATAGACGGAAAAGAAGAAGCATTTATAACATATAAGGGGACTGTTAAAGATGTACTTGATGAAAATGGGATAGAAATAGCTCATAAAGATAAGGTACAACCAGCTTTAAATGAAAAAATATCATCAAAAGATATTATTACAATTAAAAAAGCTGTGAAAGTAGAAATGGCAGTTGCAAACAAAACAATTGTTTTAAAAACTGCAGAAAATACTGTAGGGGACATGATAGAAGCTGAAAAGGAAGAATTATTGGTTGAAGGAATTGAATTTATTAATGGTGTTGATGAAATAACACCATCACTAGATACTGAAATATCAGATAATCTTGCAGTTAAAATAGTTAAAGTTGAAGTATTAAATGAAGTTGCTTCTGAAATTATTAATTATGAAACAATAGTTGAAGAAGATAAAACTTTAGATATTAATACAGAAAGTGTAAGACAAGCTGGTGAAACAGGAGAAAAAGAAATAACTTATAAAGTTGTTAAAAAAGATGGCGTTGAAGTATCTAGAGAAGTAATTCAATCAAAGGTTACCAAGGAACCTGTAAATGAAATTATAGCTCAAGGAACAAGAAAAGTATTTGCTAGTAGAGATGGTAAGATGGAATATAAGGATTTAATTTATTGTGAATCTACTGCTTATTCAGGAGACCCTATTACTGCAACTGGAACAGTACCAGTTTACAATCCAGGGGGGATAAGCACAATAGCTGTTGATCCAAGAGTAATACCATTAGGTTCTTTAGTTTATGTAGAGAATTATGGAAAAGCAATTGCAGCAGATACAGGTGGACTTATAAAGGGAAATATTATAGATGTATTTCTTAATTCAAGTGCGGCATGCAAATCTTGGGGAAGAAAATATAACGTACCAGTATATATTTTAGCCTACCCAGGAGAATGGTAAAGTAAAGAAGACAATATCAAAACTTTATTGTTTTGATATTGTCTTTTTTTTAAAAGTATTAACTAAAACTTTTATATTATAACTAATTAAAGGTTTGACATAATAGAAATATGGGGATAAATTAATAAGAGATAATAAAGGAAAGGAAAAGAGGGCTTGTGATTAAAGAAGTTATTGTTGTTGAAGGAAAAGATGATGTAGCTGCTGTTAAAAAAGCGGTTGATGCAGAGATGATAGCTGTTGGTGGTTTTGGTATAAATGCAAAAGTTATTTCTAGAATAAAAGAAGCACAAAAAAGAAAAGGTGTTATAGTTTTAACTGATCCAGATTTTGCTGGAGAAAAGATAAGAAAGATAATAGCTAAAAGAGTTCCTGGAATAAAGCATGCATACATTGCTCAAGAAGATGGAATTAAAGATGATGATATAGGAGTAGAAAATGCTACACCAGAAGTTATAATAGAAGCTTTAAATAGGGCAAAGGTTACTATTGAAGTTAAAGAAAATATATTTGATATGCAAGATATGTTTTTCTTTAAATTAAATGCAGACAAAAATGCAAAAGAAAGAAGAATAAAGCTTGGAAATAAATTGGGAATTGGTTATGGAAATGCAAATCAAATGTTATCAAGGTTAAATAATTATGGTATTACAAAAGAAGAGTTTATAGAAGCAATTAATTATGTTGATAAAGAATTGGAAGGAAAGAAATAGATGGATATAAAAGATGTAAAAACTGCTGAGTTGGTTAAGAAATATAATTTTAAGTTTTCAAAAAGCTTAGGACAAAATTTCCTAGTTGATGATTCTGTTCCTAGAGATATAGTTGCAGGTGCAGATGTTAATAAGGAAGATTTAGCGATCGAAATAGGCCCAGGGGTTGGAACATTAACAGCTCAGTTATTAAAAACTGCAAAAAGAGTAGTTGCAATAGAACTAGATAATGATTTAATTCCTATATTAAATGAAGAATTAGGAGATAATCCTAATTTTACTCTTATACATAATGATGCCTTAAAGGTAGATTTTAATGAAGTTATAGGTAATGAAAAGAGTGTAAAATTAGTTGCAAACTTACCTTATTATGTAACAACACCTATAATAGTTAAATTACTTAAAGAAGGATATAATTTTAAATCCTTAACAATAATGATACAAAAAGAAGTTGCTGAAAGAATGAATGCAGAACCTGGAAATAAAGATTATGGGGCATTATCTTTATTAGTACAATATTATTGTAACACTAGTATAGTAAGAAGGGTCCCACCTAATTGCTTTATTCCAAGACCTAAGGTAGACTCAATTGTTATTAGACTTGATAGGCTAGATGAACCTAAAGTTAAGGTTGATAATGAAAAACTATTTTTTGATATTATAAGAAATTCATTTAATATGAGAAGAAAAACTTTATGGAATGGAGTTAAAAGTATAGGACCTGCAAAGGAAAAGTTAGAAGAGGCATTTGAAAAGGCTGGAGTTGATCCAAAGAGAAGAGGAGAAACTTTATCTATACAAGAATTTGCAACATTATCAAATTGTATAAATGAAATTTTATAGATTATTCATATAAAAGGCCACTACTAAATTTAATAACATATTTCAATATATAAAACATATAATATATGGAATTAATATAAAGTGGGGGTTCTAGAAAGTGGCAAGCAATAATAGGTTGTATAGAAACTTCGTAATATTACAAGAGGATGAGCGTGGGTATTCAAATTCTAGCGATAAATCATTATCTGGGTATTCTAAGATAGAAGCAAAGGGAGATAAGTGTAAAATATCCTTTTATGCACAAAATCTTAAAAAAGATAGTGATAGTTATTATATGATGATTATTTGTTGTAAAAAGGATATGAAACAAATAATTAATTTAGCTCCAATAGAAGTAAGTGAGACAGGAAAAGCAGAGGCAACTAAGGAGTATAACATATCAAATATTGGTGGTTTAGATATACAATTTGATAAGATATCTGGTACAGCAATAGCTAAAATAAAAGATGGAATACCTATATTTGTAATGTGCGGTTTTTTAAATGGACAACAGCCATCAGAGAATTGGAAAAATTATACCTTAGTAAAAGCTAAGGAAGTTAGGGTAAGGGCAACAGAAAAGGTTGCTGAAAAAGAACATAAAAAAGATTCAAGAAAGCCAGAAATTAAGATAGAAAAATCTAAAGAAAAATCAAAGGAAAAGTCTGCTTTAGAAGCTAAAGTGATTGAAGAAACAATTTTAGAAAATACTGAAAGAATTGAGGAAGCTCCTAAAGAGGTAATTGAAGTAGAAGAAAATCAAGAAAGTGAAAACATTAAAGAAGATAAGGAGATTTACTTCCAAAAGGAAAATTTACGAGGGAAGTTTGAAGATTATGAAGATGAGATAGAATCTAATAAGGAATTTGACCCTATTAATGGTAAAATAAGAGGTAGTATAGGAGAATATTTTGAATCTATAGTTGAAGGATTTGAAAAAGATTATGATAGTATAGATGAGTTAAAGTATACTAAGTGGTATAAAGTAGCTGTACATGATTTACACGAAATGTGCAATATGTCAAACTACAATAAATATACATTAGCTTACTATCCAATGTTAAATTACTATCCTTATATAAAGAAATATGGATACTTTATGCTTGGCTACAAATGTGATTCTCAAGGAAATCTAAAACATATAATTTATGCAATTCCGGGTAAAAAGGATAAGGATGAACAACCTTATGATGGAAGAACTGGATTTGTTACATGGGTTAATTTAAACGGTAAAGAAGACGATGGATGTTGGTTAATGTTTTATGATTTTAAAAATTCTACGGTAGTTGTACCTATGAAATAATAAAATTTTAGATAAAAACATATGCTAAGCCAAAGAAATATAAGATAATAAATAAAGCAAATTGCTAAGATTGGAATAAAGTATTATAATTATCTTATTAGGAGAAGCATAAGCTTCTCCTATTATTTTAGTATAAAAGTAAAGGGAGAAGCGGATGTTAAGAAGTTTTAAAAAACATATTTTATTAGGAATTTTAATAATAATTGTATTAAGTTTTTCGGGATGTACTGTAATAGAAAGCATAGAAAAAAAATTAGGATTAAGAAATGATTACTTTGATTTTTTAAATTCTAATGAAATAGAACAAATAAGCATACAAAGTACTAGAGATACTGGTTTTAAATTTATAGTAACTGATGAGAGTGCTATTAAGGAAATGTCAAGTTTTTTATCAAAAGCTAAAGTAAGTGAAAATAAATCAAGCTTAGATCCTGACTATAAATTTGAATTTGATTTAGGAGATGAGGTTAAAGAGTTTTATTATGTTGTGGAAACTGAAGAAGGAAATTTTTATAATGATGAGCATACTTTCTCTGTTTCAAAAAGGCTTGATGAAGCGATTATAAAAAACCTTTCTTTTATAAGGAAGCCTAGAGATTTTGATTATGTATATTATCAATGTATTTTAGATGTACTGCAATCTGTTAGTAGAGATAATGATATTCGTGATTATAAAGTTGGTATTAATATAAAAGGGGATGTAGATTGCTTAAAGTATGTGTTTTCTAATGATTTAAATAAGTTTATGGGAAAGGTGCATCAAACTTTGCCAAATGTAGAATTAGTAGATAACAATGAAGGAGAGTTTGATATTGTATTTACTGTTAAAAATAGAGGATATGATAGTAAAAACTTTAAAACTTTAATTACTGTAACCAATAAAAAAGAAAATACAGAAAGTAAATATTATGTTGTGGCTGTTAACGAATTTAAAGAATGGGTAATACAAGTTTTAGATAGTAAACCTGACAATTGGTAAAAATAAAAAATTTTTCTCCACTTACATAACATATTAAATTTTTGGAAACAATAGTATTGAAATTTGTTAAAGGGGTTGAAATTATGAATGCAGCTGTAGATAAGGATACTTGTATTGGATGTGGATTATGTCCATCAATTTGTCCAGCAGTTTTTGAAATGGATGATGATGGTAAAGCAGTAGCACAAGTTAATCCAGTACCATCTGAAAACGAAGATGATGCAAGAGATGCAGAATCAAGTTGTCCAGTAAATGCAATAAGTCTAGATTAAAAATATACCATATAGCAGAAAGCTATATGGTATATTTTTTATAAATAATTTTTAAATTACTATTTTATAAAATTACTTAGTTATTTTATTTTAAGTTTATGTTAATGACACACTTGATTTTAATGCTTTAATTAACTGTTCTATAGGTAAAAATGCTAATAATGCTAAACAAATTAGAAGCTCACCGCCTACGGCAAATCCATTAACTGCTATTGAATAAACTATAGGAGACATGCCTGCTGGTGCATAAGAGCCAAAGAATATTATACCGGAAATAAAGTGGCAAATAAATCGTAAAAACATTCCTAATGTTGCTCCTAAATATCTATTTTTAAAAAATCCAACAATTCCTATAGCCATAAATGGCATAGGATAGTCAAATAAAACTTGAATTGGATTAAGAATATATGGATCAACAATTAATTTAAATATTCCAAATAAGAATCCTGTAAATAATCCTATTGATGGACCGTAAACAAATGAAATCAACATTATAGGAATCATACTTCCTAACGAAATACTTCCACCACCATTTGGGAGTCTATAAATTTTAAGCATATCTAAAATAAATGCAAGAGCAATAGCTAGTCCTATTCTAGCTATTAATTTTGAATCAAACTTTAATGATTTGAACTTTATAAGAGCAATAAGTAAAATTGCACAACCTATTAAAGTTATTAGCGTAAGTGGATTACTAAAAAGTGTTTTGAAATTTTCTCCTAGTGTTGCTAGAAAATTTGACATAAAAAAATACCTCCTTATTTTGCGTAAGAGGTACCGTAGCATGAGAATATAAAAACTCTATTATGGCTTTCCTACGCTGGAATTATCCAGATCAGGTTAAAAGGGTTGATGAAAATTCATCTCTCAGCCTTAGGGCACCCCTAGCAACTAAAATATAATTTAATTTTAGGTATAAATTTACAAAAAGTCAACTGTTTTATTTACCATTTGGCAAGGTTTATAATTTGTGTTACAAGAATTATTATAAAGATTAGATAAATTTATATTACTACCTATTGGCATTAGTGTTTCAAAAGAAGTTAAAGGCATTGTTATAATAGAATCATCTTCTAATAAAATAAAAGCATCGTTGCCAGTATAATCTAATATCAATCCTTTCATGATTTAACACCGTCCTAAATAATTTTATATTAGTTTGTGTATAAATAATAATAAAAATACATCCAAGAAATTTTCTTGGATGTATTTTTATAAATAAAGGTCTTTATAAACAATTTGAAATACCTTTAATGATTCTTCTATTTTGTTTTTAAGTAATTTTTTTCTATTAGAAAATTCTACTTCACCTAATGGAGTTAAAGAATAAAATTTTTGAAATTTTTTCTTAGGATCATCCCATTTACCAATAACTAATCCTTCTTTTTCTAGTTTTTTTAATAAGGGATATATTCCACCAGTACTTGGAGCCCATAATCCATTAGTTCTTTCTGATACCTTAGTTGATATTTCATTACCATTTGTTGGACCAGATTTTAATATATGAAGAACATATATCGGAAGTAATCCTTTAGTGAACACTTGCCCAACAGCTTCTTTTTCTTTTTGAACCTTTTTTAGTTCTGCAAGTTTAGCTTTATATTCATCATGTAATCTCTTTTCCTCTGCTTTTAAATCTTCAAGATTATTAAAATCAAAATCGTTCATATATTATTTAACCATCTTTACGGAAAAACCTATTAATCCAGGACCACCATGAATACCAAGGGCAGGACTAATTTCTGCAATTTTTATAGAGACTACATTTGTTAAATCTTTAAGTGAATTCATATATTTAATAGCTTCATCTTCACAACCCGCGTGTAAAACAGCAACTTCACATTTACCTTTTTCTAAATATCCTTTTAATAGCTCTGTCATTTTTGATAATGATTGTTTTCTTCCTCTTACTTTTGCAACATTATAATATACACCTTCATCATCTGTAGTTATTATAGGTTTAAGATTTAGTAATTCCCCCACAGTTCCTGCAAGTCTACCGATTCTTCCACCTTTTTTTAAATATTCTAATGTATTAATAGTAAAGTAACCAATAACTCTTTTTCTTATCTCAGGTATTTCATTAACTATTTCCTCAAAAGATTTACCAGATTTTATAAGCTTAGCAACTTCTAAAACTATTTCTCCTTGAGGATAAGCTAATATTTTTGAGTCATAAACAAATGATGTAAGCTTTGGGTGATCTTCTAAAGCTAATCTTATTGCATTAAAGCTACCAGAAAGACCACTAGAAATTGAAATACAAATTACGTGAGTATACCCTTCACTCTCTAGTTTATTTAAAATTTCTTCAGTTTCTTGAGCACTTGGAAGTGAAGTTTTAGGAACTTCTTTTTCTAAGTTATCGTATACTTGTTGAGGTGAAATATCTAATCTATCTCTATAATCACCAGTAGAATAAATTATTCTAAGGGGTAATAAGTTTATGTTATTTTCTTTTAATGTATTTAAATCAAGATCACATGCACTATCTGTTATTAAAGCAATTTTTTGCATAAAAAATCCTCCCAAAAATTTGATTTTATAAATTAAGTATATCATATTAGATAATATTATCAATAGTGATATAATATTAACTTTATCAATATTGATAGAGATTTATCCTTATAATTCTTAAACAAAAGAGGGGAATAAAAGTAAGTAGAGAATTATATACTATATATTGTGTTTTAATAATAAAACATACAATATGTAGTATGTTTTTAGGAGGCGGTTTTTTGATATATGTAGTAAAGAGAGATGGAAGAGAAGTTAAATTTGATAGTAGTAAAATTATTAATGCAATAAAAAAAGCTAGTGATGAAGTTGGAGAACAATTAGGAGAAACACAAATATTAGAATGTATAAAAAGAATTCTTGTATATATTGAAGCTTCAAAAAAGGAAAAGGTATCAGTGGAAGAATTGCAAAATTTAGTTGAGAAAGCCTTAGTAGATAATAATCATAAAAATATTCAAAGAGCCTACTCTTCTTATAGAAGAGAAAGAACTAGAATTAGAGAAATTAAATCAGATTTAATGAAAGCAATTGAAAAGATAGGAATAGAAACAGATAGGGATAATGCTAATGTGGGAAACAATTTTAGTTCTAAGCTTTTAAGAATAGCTTCAGAATCTAATAAATGGCATAATCTTTATAATATGCCTAAGTATTTATCAAAGGCACATGAAGTTGGTGAAGTTTATTTTCATGATTTGGATTCTTATAATTTAACTACAAATTGTCTTCATATTCCAACAGGTGAAATATTAAAAAGAGGATTTAATACGGGATATGGAACAATAAAACCGCCTAAACGTATAGAAACTGCGGCAGAATTATCTTGCATATTATTACAATCTACTCAAAATGATATGTTTGGGGGGCAATCTCATCCAGACTTTGATAATGATATTGCTGAATTTGTGGAGCCAACAAGAATAGAAATCAGAGAAGAATTAATCTCTTACGGAATTGAGGGAGAAAAGTTAGAAGTATTAGTAGAAGAAAAGTTAAAATCACGCATACATCAAGCTATGCAAGGAATAGTATATAATTTAAATACTATGCATTCTCGTGCAGGTTCGCAAGTTCCTTTTTCCTCTATAAATTTAGGAATACCTTCTTCTAAAGATGCAGCTTTGGTGTGTGAGATATTTTTAAAAGAATATGAAAAGGGATTAGGAAAAGGAGAGCAGCCAATATTTCCTAATATAATTTTTAGAGTAAAAAAAGGAGTAAACAGAGAAGTAGAAGATCCTTATTATTATTTGTATAAATTAGCTTGTGAAGTGGCATCAAAGAGAATGAATCCTACATTTATGAATATAGATGCAGATTTTAATAAGGAGTATTATGACAAGGGATATTTGCCAGCAACAATGGGGTGTAGAACATATTTAATGAAAAATGTTAATGGTGAACCTGGATGTAAGGGAAGAGGAAATATAGCACCAATAACTATAAATTTACCTCGTATAGGAATAGAAGCAAATAAAGATATAAATAAATTTTTTGAAATATTAGAAGATAGATTAATATTAGCAAAAGAAGCATTACTTCATAGATACGGTGTTCTTAAAAATTTAAGAGTTAAAGATTTGCCTTTTGTAGCAGGTCAAGGTCTTATGAAAGGTTCTGAAGGTTTAGAACCAGAGGATTCAATTGAACCAATACTTAAACAAGGAACTTGGGGAATTGGATTTATTGGATTGGCAGAAACTTTATGTTCTTTATTAGGTTGTCATCATGGAGAATCTCAAGAAGCTAGAGAATTAGGATTAAGAATAATTAGCTTTATAAGAGAATATACAGATAGATTAGTTGAAGAAACTAGTCTTAATTGGAGTTGTTATGCAACACCAGCTGAAGGATTATCAGGAAAATTTATAAAACAAGATAAAAAAATATTTGGAAAAATAAAGGGTGTTACAGATAAAGATTATTATACAAATAGTTTTCATATACCTGTAAATTATAATATATCAATAAAAGACAAGATAGATATAGAAGCCCCTTATCATAAGCTATGTAATGCAGGACATATTTCTTATATAGAAGTAGATGACTCACCTTCTCCAGAAAATATAATGGATATAGTAAATTATGCCTATAAGCATACTAATATAAGTTATATAGGTATAAACTTTCATATAAGATATTGCAAAGATTGTGGTGAAACATTATTAGGAAATGAAAGTAAGTGTCCAAAATGTAATAGTAGAGATATTCAAGGAATTTCAAGAGTAACTGGATATTTAAGTCTTGATGAGAGATTTGGTCCAGGAAAATATGAAGAAAGGATTGATAGAAAATCTCATACGGGAAGTTATAAAAATAATTATGATGTGTTATAAATAAATTTAAACCTTCATATAAGTTATAGTTATATAACATATATGGAGGTTTATTGCATAAAATTTTAAAAAGAATAAAAATATATTTCAAAGATATACAGTAATAAAAAAGGGGGTAAAAAAATGGCTATTACAGTTGGGGATGAAAATAAAAAAATATATATAGTTGATACAACTCTTAGAGATGGAGAACAAACTGCAGGTGTTGTTTTTGCAAATGATGAAAAAGTCATTATTGCAGATATGTTAAGTGATCTTGGAGTTGATCAATTAGAAGTGGGAATTCCTACCATGGGTGGAGATGAAAAAGAAGCTATTAAACGAATTGTAAAAAGAAATAATGGAAGAAAGAGTATAATGGCTTGGAATAGAGCAGTTATTAGTGATATTGAAGAATCCATAGATTGTGGAGTTGATGCAGTAGCAATTTCTGTTTCGGTATCTGATATTCATATTAAGCATAAACTTAGAACATCAAGAGAATGGGTATTAGAAAACATGATTAAATCAGTTGAATTTGCAAAGAAAAACGGTTTATATGTATCGGTAAATGGTGAAGATGCTTCAAGAGCTAATAATGAATTTTTAGTAGAATTTATTAATGAAGCTAAGAAAGCAGGAGCTGATAGGTTTAGATATTGTGATACAGTGGGAATAATGGAGCCATTTTCTATAAGAAAAAATATTGAAGAATTATATAAAAAGACAGCTTTTGATATAGAAATGCATACTCATAATGATTTTGGAATGGCTACTGCAAATGCTATTGCTGGAATATTAGGAGGAGCAAATCACGTTGGGGTAACTGTAAATGGACTTGGTGAAAGAGCAGGAAATGCAGCATTAGAAGAAGTTTTGATGGCACTTATATATGTTTATGATTATAAAGCTGATGTAAATACAAAAATGTTTAGGGAAGTTTCAGAGTATGTTGCTCAAGCAGCTGGTAGGGAGCTTCCTATTTGGAAAGCCATAGTTGGAGATAATATGTTTGCTCATGAATCAGGTATACATGCAGATGGTGCAATAAAGAATCCAAAAACTTATGAAGCTTTTGATCCTGATGTTGTAGGATTGCAAAGACAAATTGTAATAGGAAAACATTCAGGTAAAGCAGGAGTAATAAACAAGTTTAAAGAATATAATATTAATTTAAATGAAGAAGAGGCAAAGGGAATATTAGAAATGATAAGAGCTACTTCTGTTAGATTAAAAAGAACACTATTTGATAAGGAATTAGTTAAACTTTATAAAGAATACAAAAGGTTAAATCAAGAAAATAGTAAGGAGAATTAAAGATGATAAAATTATTTTCAAATGGTGTTTACCTTATTAATAATAAGGAGATAATAGAGGATTCTAAAAATATTGATTTAATATTAAAAAATAAATTAGGTAATAACTATGTAGATAAAGAAAGAGCTAAAAAAAATACAATTGCTTATAATATTTTAAAAGAACATAATACTTCAAATAATATGGAAAAATTAAAAATAAAGTTTGATAAATTAGTATCTCATGATATTACTTTTGTTGGAATAATTCAAACAGCAAGAGCATCAGGCTTAGAGAGATTTCCTGTGCCATATGTTTTAACAAATTGTCATAATAGTTTATGTGCAGTTGGAGGAACGATAAATGAAGATGACCACATGTTTGGACTTTCTTGTGCCAAAAAATATGGCGGAATATATGTTCCACCCCATCAAGCAGTAATTCATCAATTTGCTAGAGAAATGATGGCAAGCTGTGGGAAAATGATATTAGGTTCTGATAGCCATACTCGTTATGGTGCATTAGGAACTATGGCCATTGGGGAAGGTGGCCCTGAAATAGTTAAACAATTATTGTGTAAAACTTATGATATTAATAAGCCGGAAGTAATAGGAGTGTATTTAACAGGAACACCGCAAAGAGGAGTTGGCCCACAAGATATTGCTTTAGCCATTATTGGAGCAGTTTTTGAAAATGGATATGTTAATAACAAGGTAATGGAGTTTGTAGGTGATGGAGTTTCTAATTTAAGTGTTGACTTTAGAATTGGTATTGATGTTATGACTACTGAAACAACATGTTTATCATCTATATGGAAAACTGATAATAAAATAAAAGAGTTTTATGATATTCACGGAAGAGTAGATGATTATAAGGAATTAAATCCAGGAAGTGTAGCATACTATGATGGAATGATATATGTTGATTTAGCTAAGATCAAGCCAATGATAGCTATGCCATTCCATCCAAGCAATGTTTACAGCATAGAAGAATTAAATTCAAATTTAAATGATATATTAGCAGATGTTGAAAAGAAAGCTGGAATTAGTTTAGATAATAAAGTTAAATTTACATTGAGAGATAAAATTCATAATGGTAAGCTTTATGTAGAACAAGGCGTAATTGCAGGTTGTGCAGGTGGAGGATTTGAAAACATATGTGATGCAGCAGATATTTTAAAAGGAAGGTCAATAGGAAGTGATGAATTTTCATTAAGTGTTTATCCGGCATCACAACCAGTATTTATGGAACTTATTAAAAATGGCAAGATTGCAGATATTATGGCTACAGGTGCTACTGTTCGTACAGCTTTTTGTGGCCCATGTTTTGGAGCTGGTGATGTTCCAGCTAATAATGGATTAAGCATACGTCATTCAACAAGAAATTTTCCTAATAGAGAAGGTTCAAAAATAACAAATGGACAAATTGCATCAGTTGCATTAATGGATGCTAGGTCTATTGCAGCAACAGCTGCCAACAAGGGATACTTAATAGCAGCAACGGATATAGATGTTAATTTTACAAAACCAAAGTATTATTTTGATAAATCTATTTATGAAAAACGTGTTTATAATGGTATTGGAAAAGAAAATTCATCAGTAGAAATTAAATTTGGACCTAATATAGTAGATTGGCCTAAAATGTCAGCTTTAACTGATAATTTATTATTAAAAGTAGTTTCTGTAATTAATGACCCAGTTACTACAACTGATGAATTAATTCCATCAGGAGAAACTTCATCGTATCGTTCTAATCCATTAGGATTAGCTGAATTTACATTATCACGTAAAGATCCAGAATATGTTGGAAAAGCTAAAAATATTCAAAGAGCTGAAAAAGTAAGAATAGCAAATCAATCACCAATTGATGCAGTTAATGAATTATCATCTATATTTACATCAATTAAGGAAGTATTTAATGGTATTAATAATGAGAATACAGGAATAGGAAGTACTATTTATGCAGTAAAGCCTGGTGATGGGTCTGCTCGTGAACAAGCAGCATCATGCCAAAAGGTATTAGGTGGTTGGGCAAATATAGCAAAAGAATATGCTACTAAAAGATATAGATCAAATTTAATAAATTGGGGTATGATTCCATTTATTCTTGATAAAGAACTTTGCTTTGAAAATGGAGATTATTTATTTATTCCTAATATAATAGATACAATTAAGAATAAAAAATCATCTATAAAAGCATATGTAGTTAATAAAAAAATGAAAGAATTTGAATTAAAATTAGGTGACCTTACAGATGATGAGAGGGAAATTATATTAAAAGGCTGTCTAATTAATTATTATAAAGCTTAAAATTATAATATTTTTGGAGGGTTAAAAATGAAAAAAACTGTGAGATTGGCCGGTATAGCTTATGAAAGTTTAGTAAATGGGCCTGGAATGAGAAGAGTATTTTTTGCACAAGGATGTAAACATAATTGCAAGGGGTGCTTTAATCCAGAAACACATAATTTTGATGGAGGCGAAATTATGGATATGGATGAATTAATAAAGGATGTTTTAGATAATCCTTTATTAAAGGGAGTAACTTTTAGTGGTGGTGATCCAATAGAACAAGCTCACAGTTTTTCTTATATGGCAAATATATTTAAAAGTTCTAATTTAAATATATGGTGTTATACAGGATATAAGTTCGAAGATCTTCTAAAAAAGATGGAATTAGATAAATCAATAAAAGATCTATTAAATAATATAGATGTGTTAGTTGATGGTAAGTTTGAAATAAATAATAAAAAAGAAGGATTGAAATTTAAGGGTTCAAGTAATCAAAGAATAATTGATGTGAAAAAAAGTTTAGAGTCAGGAGAAATAGTTGTTATAGGATAAAAAATAAAAAAAAGCGCATAAGCGCTTTTTTTTATAATGGGGGGATGGGAACCTGTGTATTTACAGGTTTTATATTTACATTATAATTATGTACCTAATTTAAGTTTTTTATTCAACTTAAATATAAAAAATTAAAAAATAATTTTAAAAATAATATTTAAAGAAACTATTGTTTAGAGATTTTTTAAAGCAAATTCATAAAAAGAGATTATATAAAAAACTTTTATATATTATAAATAAAAGTTATATAAGTAAAAAGTATTTCATCAAAATAGCTTTCTATAAATTATATTAGTAAAAATTCTATATAAAAAAGGAGTTGTATCATATTAAAAATTTTTAATATGATACAACTCTAATTTCATTATTAGAAATCAGATTGACCAGTTGTTCTTGGAAATGGAATAACGTCTCTTATATTTGACATACCAGTAATATACATTATTAATCTCTCAAATCCTAATCCAAATCCTGCATGTTTAGTTTCACCGTATTTTCTAAGTTCTAAGTACCACCAGTAATCTTCTTCATTAAGACCTAATTCAGCCATTCTAGCTTTTAAAACATCAAGTCTTTCTTCTCTTTGACTCCCACCTATGATTTCTCCTATACCAGGAACTAAACAGTCAGTTGCTGCAACTGTCTTTCCATCATCATTAAGTCTCATATAAAATGCTTTAATATCTTTTGGATAGTCAGTAACAAAAACTGGTCTTTTAAATACTTCTTCTGTTAAATATCTTTCATGTTCAGTTTGAAGGTCTACACCCCATTCAACTGGATATTCAAATGATTTTCCACAATTTTTTAATATTTCAACTGCTTCAGTGTAAGTAACTTTTCCAAAATCAGAAGTTACTATATGATTTAATTTATCTAATAAACCTTTTTCAACGAATTGATTAAAGAACGCCATTTCTTCAGGACATTCATCCATAACGTATTTAATAACGTATTTTAACATTCCTTCAGCTAATTCCATGTCATCTTGTAAATCAGCAAATGCTATTTCAGGTTCAACCATCCAGAATTCAGCAGCATGTCTAGCTGTATTTGAATTTTCAGCTCTGAAAGTTGGACCAAAAGTATAAATATTTCTAAACGCTAATGCAAATGATTCTCCATTTAATTGTCCAGATACTGTAAGGTTTGTTTCTTTACCAAAGAAATCTTCTTTATAATTAATTTTTCCATCTTCATTTCTTGGAACATTATCAAAGTCTAAAGTAGTAACTTTAAACATTTCACCTGCACCTTCACAGTCACTTCCAGTTAAAATTGGTGTATTTGTGTATACAAAACCTTGGTCTTGGAAGAATTTGTGGATAGCATAAGCAGCAACAGAACGAACTCTAAATACTGCTGAAAAAGCATTACTTCTCGGTCTTAAGTGAGCTATGCTTCTTAAATATTCAAAAGTATGTCTTTTCTTTTGTAGTGGATAATCAGAATCTGACATACCTTCTATAATTACTTCCTTTGCTTGAATTTCAAATGGTTGCTTAGCTTCTGGTGTTGGAACTAAAGTACCAATAACTTTTATTGATGAACTAATTGGCAATTTAGATATGTCTTTAAAGTTTTCTAATTTGTTATCAAAAACAACTTGAATATTTTTAAAGAAAGAACCATCATTTACTTCAATAAATCCAAATGCATTAGATGCTCTTAAAGTTCTTATCCATCCAGAAATTGATATTTCTTTAGATAAGTATTCATCTGTATTTCTATAAAGTGATTTTACTAAAACTACTTTTTCCATAATAACCCTCCTGATTTAAAATATATTGTTTATAATTAAAAAAAGCAATAAAAAAATCCTTTAATCCCATAAAAAATGGGACGAAAGGAATTACTTACGTGGTACCACCCAAATTGCCTATAAAAAGGCCACTTAGTAAATTAATAACGACATTTAGCCGTCTAAGCCTACTTAAGTGAGACTCCAAATTTAAATTTGGTTAGTCTATATTACATCTTGATCATAGGAAAAGATGATTATTTTTCACTTGTTCAGTTAGAAACTCAGAGATGTTCTTCGCAGTTGATTTCGTATAAGGCTTACACCATTCCTTACTCGCTAAAACTACCTTCAAAAGCTACTCTTCTCTTCATAGTCAGTAAAACTTTGTAATTTTATTAATACGATTTTACAATACTTTGCTAACATTTGCAACTTAAATTCATAATATATATTTAAAGAATGTTTTTTGGAGGAAGTAATGGGCAAAAAAGATTTTTTACAACAAAAATATTGTGAAATTAATCAATTAAAAAATTTACTACAAACATATCCAAAAGAGTATTGTGAAACAATAATTAAAGTAATGGAAAAAGTATTTGATGAAGTTGGAGAATACTTAGATAAAGAAAAGAATAAGATTAAAACTACTGTAAAGAAAGTACAAGCACAAAAGGTATTTACTGTTAGTGAATTAGCTAAATATAATGGTAAAAATGATGCAAAAGCTTATATTTCTCTTGGAGGAACAGTTTATGATGTTACATCTATAGCAAAATGGAGTGGGGGTAATCATTATGGAGTAACTGCAGGAAAGGTTCTTGATAAAGAGTTTGCCCAATGCCATGAAAATAAATTATCTATAATGAAGAATGCACCAGTTGTAGGAATATTAGATGCAAATAAAAAGAGAGAAGAAAAGGATAATGGTATTGAGGATATAAAGGTTGATTCTAATAGTAGAGAAGAAGTTGGATGTTATAGAATAGAAGATATTTGTAAGTTTGATGGAAAAGATGGAACATTAGCATATATAGTTATTAATGATATTGTGTATGATGTTACATCTATTGTACAATGGTCTGATGGAAAACACTATGGTTTAAGTGCAGGAAAGGATTTAACAGCATATTTTGAAACATGCCATAAAGATGAGAAATATATATTAAAAAAATTAAAAGTTGTTGGAAAAATAATTAAATAAAATTATAAAAAATGAAATATTATTTAAGAATAATATTTCATTTTTGTTTATTAGTTTACTTATTAGAGTTGTTTTAAGGGTAATATTATTCTTTCCCAGTTTCATAGGAAGAGGTAATTTCTGATGGAAATTTTAAAATAGCACAATCTTTAACTATTCTTTTAAATTCATATTCTAAATATCTAAAAGTAACTTTAACTTCTTCATTATCTTCAATTTCAATAATTGCATATGTAGGATTTGGTTTACCTATTTTAGGTTTTCCGATACTACCAACATTAATTAGTAATTTATCTCCATATTTTTTAGCACAAGGGATATGAGTATGAGCACATACTAAAACATCATCTTCTAACTTACTCATAGTTTTTATTGTATTAGGTGCATCTTCAAATAAATACTCAGTAATTTTGTTAGGGCTTCCATGGGTAAATAAAAACTTTACTCCATTAAATGTATATTTAAGAGATGTTGGTAATGAATCTAAAAAATATTTATTTGCAATTCTAACTTCATTACTTGTCCAAGGTAAAGAAAATGAATTTATGGATGTATTTCTAATATAAGTATAGTCACCATCTACAACTGATGCGTCGTAATTTCCTTTTATACAAGGGATTTCTCGTCTTTTAATTAATGCTATAACTTCATTTGGGTGAGGACCATATCCAACTAAATCTCCTAAGCAAATGACCTTATCAACTCCTTGCTCCTCTATATCTTCAAATGCTTTCATTAGTGCGTAAATATTTCCATGAATATCTGATATAACTGCTATTTTCATTTTACTATCCTCCAATTTACTTAAAATTTGACTATTTATATTACTATTACCAAAAAATAGAGATAAATTTTATAAAATAATTATATCACTATAAATAAAAAAATTGATAAAAGTAATAAATTAAATTATGGATAATATAAAAATTTTAAGTTATTATAAGAATTATAAGGTAAAAGTATATAATTTGGAGGTTTTACTAATGAAAAATTCTAGAATTATAAAAGTATTAAAAAAGATGGAAGAAAATAATATTCCCCAATTAATAGTTACTTCTGCAGAATCCATATTTTATCTAACAGGAAAGATGATTCATTCAGGAGAAAGATTAATTGCTTTATATTTAGATTCTAAAGGAAATCATAAATTTATAGTAAATAAACTATTTCCAATCCATGAGGATTTAGGAGTAGAAATAATTTGGTATGATGATATAGAAAATCCTATAGATAAATTAGCTAATATAGTAAAAAAAAGTGAGGTATTAGGCGTAGATAAAAATTTACCAGCACATTTTTTAATAGATCTTATGGGAAGAAACGTTGTATCGACATTTGTTAATTCGTCACCAATAATAGATACATTAAGAATGATAAAAGATGAAGAAGAAATACAAATAATGAAAGAAGCTTCTAAGATAAATGATGCTGTTATGTTAAAATTATGGAAGAACTTAAAAGCTGGTTTTTCAGAAAAATATTATGCAAATCTTTTATCTGAAATTTATGAAGAAGAAGGATCATCAGGTTTTTCTTTTTCACCAATAATAGCAACAAGTCCTAACGGTTCTGACCCACATCATGGTACAGGAAAAGATAAAATAAAAATTGGTGATAGTGTAGTTTTAGATATTGGAGGGAAATATAAAAATTACTGTTCAGACATGACTAGAACTGTGTTTATAGGAAAAGAACCAAGCAAAGAACATGCTGAAATTTATAATATAGTAAAAAACGCAAATGAAAAGGCAATTTCTATAATTAAAGAAGGCGTTAGATTTTCTGACATTGATAAAGCAGCTAGAAATTTAATTACTGATGCTGGATATGGAGAATATTTCACTCATAGAACTGGACATAGCATAGGAATTGAAGTACATGATTTTGGAAATGTTAGTTCTGTAAATAACGCTGAGGTTAAATCAGGAATGATATTTTCAGTAGAGCCAGGAATTTATCTTAAAGATAACATTGGAGTTAGAATTGAAGACTTAGTATTAGTAACTAAAGATGGATGTGAAGTATTAAATTCTGTTACTAAAGAAATTACTGTTTTATAATTAAATAAATATAAATTTTATTATAAATAAAAAAGCTACATGCTAATATTTAATAGTCTTTTATAAATAAAAGATAATTTTTTAATAGCAAGTAGCTTTAATTTTTTATATTATTTCGATAACTCTATTCATTAATTTTATAAAGTCATTTTTAACTCTAGCGGAAGTCTCAATAACCTCTTCATGATTTAAAGGTTGATCTAATATTCCTGCTGCCATATTTGTTAAGCAAGAAATACCAGCTGTTTTGATTCCACAATGATTTGCAACAATTACTTCAGGAACAGTTGACATTCCTACAGCATCTCCACCAATAATTTTTGCAAATTTTATTTCAGCTGGAGTTTCGTAAGTAGGACCCGAGAACATTACATATACTCCTTGCTGTAATTTTATTCCTAGTTCTTTACCTGCTTCTAAGACTTTATTTCTAAGTTCTAAATTATAAGCTTCAGACATATCAGGGAATCTAGGCCCAAATTCATCTAAGTTATGTCCAAATAAAGGATTTGATCCAGAAAAATTAATATGGTCAGTAATAACCATTAAATCTCCAGCATTAAAATCTTTATTAACAGCTCCGCAAGCATTTGTAACTATAAGTTTCGAAACGCCTAAAAGTTTCATTACTCTTACAGGAAAAGTTACTTTCTCTAAAGAATATCCTTCATAATAATGAAATCTTCCTTGCATTGCAACAACTTGTTTGTTTCCAAGCTTACCAATAACTAATCTACCTGCATGACCTTCCACAGTAGAAGTGGGAAAATTAGGAATATCAGAATAGTTATAGTATTCTGCATCTTCAATAGTATCTGCTAATGAACCTAATCCAGAACCAAGTATCAATCCAATTTCTGGTTTATATTTACTTTGCTTTAAAATAAAATCAGCCGAAGCTTTAATTTGAGCTAATAAATCCATAAAAATCACCTCTTTATTTTTCATTTGTTTTATTTAAAAGTATTTCTCCAACTTTAACAACATCTCCTGCACCAACTGTAAGAATTAAATCTTTAGGTTGTACCTTTGATGCTAAATAGTCTGCAACTTCTTCATGGCTATGAAGATTTATACAATTTAATCCTGTTTTTCTTATAGCATCTCCAAGTTCATCAGATGATACTAAGCCTGTATCCTTTTCTCTTGCAGCATAGATGTCCATTAATATTAGCTCGTCTGCAGAAGAAAAACAAGTTGTAAATTCATCAAAAAGAGTTTTTGTTCTAGTATAGGTATGGGGTTGGAATACACAATATGTTTTATTATGATCAATAAGTTTTGCTGTAGATAATGTTGCTTTTATTTCCACAGGATGATGAGCATAATCATCTATTATAGTAGTTCCATTAAATTCACCTTTATATTCAAATCTCTTATGAGCACCCTTACATTCTGCTAACCCACTTATTATAGCTTCTTTGGGAATATTTAATACTAAAGATGTAGATATAGTTGCAAGAGCATTAAGTATATTATGTTTTCCAGTTGTACTTAAAGTTACATCAAATAAGTCATTTCCGTTTTTGCAAACTGTAAATTTAGCACAACCTTTATTATTAAATGAAATATTAGTTGCAGTTATATCACCTTTAGTAAGACCATAGCTTATAGTATTACATTTAGCATGATTAATAACTTCTAATACTCTTGAATCTTCTGCACAACCAATTAGATATCCGTCAGATGGAATTAAATCAGCAAACTTTTTAAATGTTTCTTGGATATGATTTATATCTCTATAATAATCTAAATGATCTGCGTCTATGTTTAAAATTATTCCTATATAAGGATAGAATTTTAAAAATGATGCTTTATATTCACAAGCTTCAGTTACAAAGTATTCACTTTCACCAATTTTGTAGTTACCCTTTATAGCATCAACATCTCCTCCAACTAAAATTGTAGGATCTAAGTTTGCATTCATTGTTATGTGAGATAACATAGAAGTTGTTGTTGTTTTTCCATGAGTTCCAGCAACAGCAACGTTATATTTATGTCCCTTCATTATATAACCTAAAAATTCAGCTCTATCCATTAATTCTATATTTTTATTTTTTGCTTCAATTATTTCAGGATTAGTAGGAGGAATTGCAGCAGTATATACTACTAAATCTACATTTTTAAGATTTTCTCCTTTATGCCCTATGTAAATTTCAGCACCAGATTTTCTAAGCTTGTTTAGAACTTCTGATTCTTTAGAATCAGAGCCAGATACTTTATATCCTTTTGTTAATAAAACAGCAGCAAGTCCGCTCATACTTACTCCGCCAATTCCAATAAAGTGTACTTTTCTATTTTTACTTGAATTAAGATCAAAAGACAATTTATCAACCCCTTTATTTTATTATATATAATATTTTAAAAATATTTAATTAACAAGATATATAGATTAATTATGATTAAAATATAAAAAATGTATTTTCAATTTAAATATATATTTATAATTATATACAAATTTACTACGTTGAACACAAAAAATAAAAAATATATAAAATATTTTACTAAAAAAAAGAGCAAAACTACAAATGTAAAACTACGTATTTATAAGACGTTTAAATATTAAAATAAAAGTATATATTTTTTTAATAGCATTAGAAAAAGTTAATTTAGCAATTAATTATAAATAACTTAAAAAAGTATTGATAATGTATAAAATATAGAATAAAATATGAATATTCGGATGAAATAAATTGAAAAAATTCGTGTTTTTGAAAAAATAAGGAAGGTGAATAAAGTGGAAAAATTAAGTAGAAACAATAGAGTTGTAGCTATTACAAAGATATTAATGGAAGTTCCTAATAAAGTTATAGGTTTAAATAGATTTTCAGAACTTTTAAATGCCGCTAAATCAACTATTAGTGAAGATATAGTGATTGTTAGAGAAGTATTAGAAAAGTTAGATATGGGATCTATAGAAACTATCGCAGGGGCAGCAGGTGGAATTAAGTTTATTCCTTCAATGGGAGCAAAAGCAAGGGAAGATTTTGCAAATGAATTATGTGAGGCTTTATTAGAGGAAGGAAGAATTGTACCTGGTAATTTTGTTTATCTAACAGATATAATGTATAATCCTCAAATAGTTAGTAAGGCAGGAGTTATTTTAGCATCTCATTTTCAAAATATGAATATAGATTACATAGTTACTGTCGAAACAAAGGGTATCCCATTAGCTTACGAAGTTGCTAAAAGTTTGGGGATAGAATTAGTAATAATAAGAAAAGATAATAAAGTTACAGAAGGACCAACAGTTACAATTAATTATGTATCAGGTACAAGCGGAAGAATACAACAAATGGCTCTAGCTAAAAAGTGTATGAAATCATCAAGTAAATGTGTATTTATAGATGACTTTTTAAGAGGTGGAGGAACAGCTAAAGGAATTAGAGACCTTTTAAAGGAGTTTGATAGTGAACTTGTTGGAACAGGAGTACTTGTTGATAATGTTGGAATAGAAAAGAAAATAACTAATGATTATATTTCAATTATTGATTTAGAATATAATAAAGAAGAAGAAAAGCTTAACGTTAGACCATCATCTTTTATAAAATAATTATAAATTCAGTTGCACAAAAATATTTTTATAAAAAATAATAGAAAAAAATAAAAAAAATTAAAGTAAAAAAAAGGATTTTTAAACTTTTTATAGAAATATATTATTATAAAGCAACTGGAGGTGTAATAAAATGACAATAACAGACGTTAGAATTAGAAAAATAGCAGCGGAAGGAAAAATGAAAGCTATAGTTTCTATAACATTTGATAATGAATTCGTTGTTCATGATATTAAAATTATTGAAGGACAAAATGGTTTATTCATTGCAATGCCAAGTAGAAAAACACCAGATGGAGAGTTTAAGGATATTGCTCATCCAATAAACACTGATACTAGAGAAAAGATCCAAACATCTATCTTAAAAGCATATGAAGCTGCAATAGAAGAAGAAAACGTTGTTATGAGTGAATAACAGCTTAAGTTAAGAGGAATATATACTTGTATATATTCCTCTTATTTTATTGAAATACTTTATTTAATGAAATATAATAAATGAGAAATATTTACGAACATTGGGAAATAAAATTAAAAATTTTTTTTGGAATTTTATAGAGAGGTGAATTAAATGTATAAATGTGCTTTGATATTAGCTGCAGGTCAAGGAAAGAGAATTAAATCAGACTTACCTAAGGTTTTACACAAGGTTTGCGGAAAAGAAATGGTTAATCATGTAATTGATACATTAAGAAAAGGAAAAGTAGAAGATATAAATGTTATTGTAGGTAAAGGAGCAGATTTAGTTAAAGAAAATACTAAATCAAGAAATGTTACTTATTCACTACAAGAAGAGCAATTAGGAACAGGTCATGCTGTTAAATGTGCTATAGATTTTTTAAAAAATAAAAAAGGCACAGTAGCAGTTTTTAATGGAGATGCTCCTTTAATAGAAGAAGAAACTATAGAAAATTTATTTAAAGTTCATAAAGAAAATGGAAATAGTGCAACTATACTTACTTCAGTTTTAGATAATGCTTCAGGATATGGAAGAATAATAAGATGTGAAGATGAAGTATTAAAAATAGTTGAACATAAAGATTGCAATGAAGAAGAACTTAAAGTTAAAGAGATAAATTCAGGAATGTATTGCTTTGAAATTGAAAGTTTAGTTGAATGCTTAGGAAATCTCTCTAATAATAATTCTCAAGGAGAATATTACTTAACTGATGTAATTGGAATGTTAAAAGAGAAAAAGGAAAAGGTTGGAGCTCTTGTAATAGATTTTGAAGAAACATTAGGAGTAAATTCAAGAGTTCAGCTTGCAGAAGTTGAAGCTATATTAAGAAAAAGAATAAATAATAAACATCTAGAAAATGGAATAACTATAATTGATCCATCTACCACATATATTGGTATTGATGTAGAAATAGGTCAAGATACTATAATATATCCTGGAAATGTTATTGAAGGTAATACTGTAATAGGAAAGAATTGTGTTTTATATCCAAATTCAAGAATAAATAATAGTATTATTGATGAAGGGGTAGACATACAATCATCTGTAATATTAGAAAGTAAAATTGGTAAAAATACTACAGTTGGACCATTTGCTTATATTCGTCCAGAATCTATCATTGGAAATGATGTAAGAATTGGTGATTTTGTAGAAATAAAAAAATCTACAATTGGAAATAATACTAAAGTATCTCATTTAACATATGTAGGAGATGCTGAAGTAGGAGAAGATTGTAATTTTGGATGTGGAACTGTTACTGTTAATTATGATGGTAAAAATAAATATAAAACAATTATAGGAAATAATAGTTTTATTGGATGCAACACAAATTTAATTTCACCTGTTACAGTTGAAGATAATACTTATATTGCAGCTGGTTCAACTATTACTAATGATGTAAAGACTGGAGAATTAGCAGTTGCTAGAGCAAAGCAAAGAAATATACAAGGCTGGGTTGATAAAAAAGGAATTATTAATAAAAAATAATATATATTAAACTGTAAGATAAAAGTGGCAAGCGTTATTGCAAGTTAAGGAGGTTCTCATAATATGATATGTCATGGGAAAAAAATAAAAATATTTACTGGTAATTCACACCCTGAATTAGCTAAAGAAATTGCTGATTTGTTAGGAATACCACTAGGAAATGCAAAAGTTTCAACTTTTAGTGATGGTGAAATATCAGTAGATATTAATGAAACAGTAAGAGGAGTAGATGTATTTATAGTACAATCGACTAGCTCCCCAGTTAATAATAATTTAATGGAGCTGTTGATAATGATAGATGCGTTTAAGAGAGCATCAGCTGGAAGAATAACTGCGGTTATTCCGTATTATGGATATGCAAGACAGGACAGAAAAGCAAAGTCAAGAGATCCGATTACTGCAAAACTAGTGGCAGACATATTAACAGCAGCAGGGGCAAATAGAGTATTAACAATGGATTTACATGCTTCTCAAATTCAAGGATATTTTAACATACCCGTGGATCATTTATTAGGTTCACCAATATTAGCTAAGAGTTTTGTTGAGAATGGATTTAATGATAAAGATGATGTAGTTGTTGTATCACCAGATTTAGGTAGTGTTACTAGAGCTAGAAAATTTGCAGACAAACTAAATGCTCCAATTGCAATTATTGATAAGAGAAGACCAAGGGCTAATGTATCTGAGATAATGAATATTATAGGAGATGTTCGTGGAAAAAGATGTATCTTAATTGATGATATGATTGATACTGCTGGAACTATTGCAAATGCTGCAAATGCATTAAAGGATTTGGGGGCAAAGAATGTTTATGCTTGTTGTACTCATGGAGTACTATCAGGTCCAGCATTTGAAAGGATAAACAATTCTGCAATTGAAGAACTAGTAATGTTAAACACAGTTCCACTTCCAGAAAAAGAAGGACTAGATAAATTTAAATCTATTTCTGTTGCACCGATATTTGCAGAGGCAATTAAGAGAATATATGACGATGAGCCAATAAGTAAATTATTTGAAAATTAATGATTTTTGACTGCTACAAGTGTAGCAGTCTATTTTTATGTTTTTAAATATTATGTTACAAATGTAAAATTTATAAAAACTTTATTATTGTTTTTATAAATATAGTATAGAATATTAAATGAGGAAGGTGAGTTTAAAATGGAAGATAAGTTAGGAAAAGTTTTAATTGTTGATGATGATGTGAACATTAATGAACTTATAGATATGTACTTAAAAAGTGGAGGATATAATACAAAAAAATGTTTTAATGGAAATGATGCTTGCAACATAGTATCAACAGAAAATATAGCTTTAGTGATATTAGATGTAATGTTGCCAGGAAAAGATGGGATAGAGGTTTTAAAGTATATTAGAAAAAGTAGTGACATTCCTGTAATAATGTTGACAGCTAAAGGCGAAGTTTTTGATAAGGTACTTGCATTAGAGCTTGGGGCTGATGATTATATGGTAAAGCCATTTGATCCTAAAGAATTATTAGCAAGAGTTAAGGCTGTAACAAGAAGATATTCAGGTGAAAATCAATCAAAAGATATAATAAAGTATTCAGATTTAAAAATTGATATAGGAGCATATGAAGTAACTTATAAAGGAGATATTATAAAATTAGCTCCAAAGGAGTTAGAACTACTTCATTTTATGGCAAGTAATCCAAATAAGGTTTTCACTAGAGAACAACTTATGTATGAGGTTTGGGGGTATGATTATCCTGGAGATTCGAGAACTGTAGATGTTCATATAAAAAGATTAAGGGAAAAAGTTAAATCAGGAGAAAAGTGGGAGCTTGAAACAGTATGGGGAGTTGGTTATAAATTTGAGGTGAGATAAGTGAAGAAAAATAGTATAGTAAGAAAGCTAATAATTACTTTTTCTTCAATAACAGGAGGATTGTTAATACTCGTTGGACTAGTATTAAGTGTAGGATTTTATAGAATTAGTCATTATGAACTTATAAATACGTTAAATAAACAATTAGATGTTGTTTCAGAAGCTGTTGGAAAATATTTAAAATATCAAGATGGTAGTTATGAAGACATTAGTAGGTTATTACAAATATCTTGTTTAACTAATAATATGAGTGGAGTTGTAGTTGACAGGTTAGGATATGTTTATATGGTATCAAGTAATGAGTATAGTGATTTTAAGTATACTAATATAGATATAGAAAATTCTAAGATTCCTACTGATGACAAAATTATTCATAAAAAAGTTTTGATAGATGGAAAAAGTAATTTAAAAGTATCTGCATTTATTAAACCTATTTTTACGAATAGCCAACTAGATGGATATATAATAATGGTTGAAAATAATCCAGTAAATGAAAGGCGTACAATAATTATAATATGGACGGCAATTGTGTTGGCTGTAATAGTTGCAGGAGCAATTGTAAAATATTTTGCACAACTATTAGTAGTAGAACCAATAGAAGAAATTAATAATTCTGCAAAAAGATTAGCTAAGGGAAATGTACAAGAAAGAGTAAAGGTTGTCGGAAAAAATGAAATTGGAGAATTAGCTCAATCTTTTAATACAATGGCACAGTCTATAGAAGAGGCTGATAATATTAGAAAGGAATTTATTTCTAATGTTTCTCATGAATTACGTTCACCTATAACTTCAATAAAGGGATTTGTTGGAGGTATATTAGATGGAGTTATTCCTAGGGATAAAGAAAATTATTATTTAAAAATAGTTTATGATGAAATAGATAGATTAGCTAGACTTGTTAATGATTTATTAGATATATCTGCTATGGAGTCAGGAAAGTTTAATTTACATATTTCTGAATTTGATATTAATCAAACAGTAAGCTTATGTATATTAAATTTGGAAAATAAAATAAAGACAAAAAATTTAAATGTTAAGGCAATATTTCATGAAAAGCGATGCTTTGCTATAGGAGATAGAGATAGAATACTTCAAGTTATTACTAACTTACTTGAAAATGCTATTAAGTATAGTGAAGATAATGGACAAATAGAAGTAAATATATCAACGAAAAGTGAAAAAATATTTGTAAGTATATTTAATTCAGGTAATATTCTTTCAGAATATGATTTAAATCATATTTGGGATAGGTTTTATAAAAGTGATAAATCAAGAACTAATAAAATTAGTACAGGATTAGGACTTCCTATAGTAAGATTAATATTATCTCAACACAATCAAGATATATGGGTAGAAAATGTAGATGATAAAGGTGTAAAATTTGTATTTACATTGCAACGAAATAACTAAAACAATATATTATAATTTAATATTTAAAGTTAGATTTCACTATTTTAATACAGAAATATTGATACTGTTTTAGTAAATTCAATATTTCTATAGTCGGAGGTTGATATGAATAATAGAGAAGATATAAAAGAAAGAATATCAAATGTTCCACAAGATAGGATATCTAATATAATTTTTGAGAAGAAAAAAAGTACTAGATCAAGGGTTAAATTAGGCGTTAAGATAATTTTATATTTAGCTATTGCAGGAATTTTAAGTTCAGTTATATCTAATATAATCATTAAAAATAAGTATGGTGGAACTATTGAGCAAATTAAGGAAATTAAAGAAAATTCAGATATGGTTATATTAGACTATACAAAGATTATAAAAGAAGTTTCAAAATCATTAGTTAGTATAAGTAATTCAAAAGAAAAGCTTACTGAAGATGAGTATTTTGAGGGAAATGTAACAGGAGTTATAATAGATTCAAGTGGAATAATATTAACTAATTATTATGCAATTAAGGATAGAAATAATATATATGTAAAGTTGTCTTCAGTAGCAGCACAGCCAATAAAAGCAAAAATATTAGTTGAAAATGAGGAAAGAAATTTATCTATTATTAAAATAGAATTTGATGGAAGACTAAGTCCAATAAAAATAGCAGCTCCAGAGAGTATTAAGGAAGGGCAAGGCATAGTTGTATTAGGTAATGCAATTGGAGATGAATATGTGGGTAGTTCAATACCGGGAATTATAACATCTAAAAACGAGAAGATAGATTTAGGGGAAGGAAAAACTCAAGCATTATTACAGATAAATGCGCCTGTAAATGAAAAAAATACAGGAGGGGCAATTTGCAATTCTAATGGGGAACTTATAGCAATTGCTGACTTAGAGATTACTAAAAAAAGAAACGATTATGGGCTTTATTATGGAGTCCAAATGGAAGAGCTTCAAGAAATAATTAATTCTACAAATACTTTTAAATGGCTTTTAGGAATAGTTGAAGGTGGAGTAGTTGCAGATGAAATGAGAAATTTTACAGGATTTTACGTACAAGAGTTAACTAAAAACGGAAGTGCATACTTAGCTGGTATTAAGCCAACTGATATTATTATAGAAGTAGATGGATATAAAGTTGTCAATGTGGACGAATTAATACAATTATTACATGATAAGAAAAAAGATGATATACTTCATTGCAAAGTATTAAGCGAAGGTAAAATTAAGCGTATAGATATTAAAATATTATAAATAAATTTAGACTAATTCTAGGAAAGAGTTAGTCTAAATTTTTAAATTAAAATACAATGTATTTAAATTACTTTATATTATAAATAGAATTAAAATAAATAGTGTGTTTAACAATATAATAATAAAAAACTTTTATTATTGAAAAAAATGGTATAATATAAAATAGTCACTTTGAGATGAGCGGAGGAGTAAAGAATGTTTTTAATAGTTGGATTAGGAAACCCAGGAAAAGAATATGATGGCACAAGACATAACATAGGTTTTGAAGCAATTGATTATATTGCTGATAAGTATAATATAGAATTAAATAGGATAAAATTTAAAGGTGTGTTTGGTGAAGGATTTATAAATGGAAAAAAAGTAATTTTATTAAAACCAACTACATATATGAACTTAAGTGGAGAAAGTATTAGAGAAGTAATTAATTTTTATAAAATATCAAATGAAGAAGTTATTGTAATTTATGATGATATTAGTTTAGAAGTAGGAAGATTAAGAATAAGGGAAAAGGGTAGTCATGGTGGACATAATGGGATAAAAAGTATTATAGCGAACTTAGGCACAGATGTATTTCCTAGAGTCAAAATTGGTGTAGGAGCGCCAAAAGGAAATTTAGTTTCACATGTATTAGGAAAGTTTAGCGATGATGAAGTTGAAATTTTAAAGGAAACAATAAAAGCATCAAATGAAGCTGTAAGCATAATGTTGCAGTCAAATGCTAAAGAAGCAATGAATAAACTAAATGGATTTAATGTATGCAAGGAAAATTAAAGAGAATTTTATGGAGGGTGATAAAATGAGATTACAAGGGCTATTACAACCCTTACAGCAAAATGATAAGTTTATTAAAGCTATAGATAGTATAAAAAATGATAAGTTTCCAATAAATATATCTGGTTTATCAGATTCGGGAAAAAGCTATATAATAGAAGTAATATTTAAAGAAATAAGTAATTCTTTAGTTGTAGTAACTCATAATGAAATTGAGGCTAAAAATTTATATGAAGATTTAAGCTTTTATTCTAATGATGTTTATTTTTTACCTATAAGAGAAGTTGTTTTTTATAATGTTGATGCAATTTCTGGAGATCTTAGATGGGCAAGATTAAATGTAATAAAGGAAATGCTTAGTAATAAGAATAAAAAAATAATAGTTACATCTATTGATGCATTAACTACATTATATACTCCTAGAGAGAAATATTTAGAGTATAAAATTAATATAAAAAATGGTGATGAAGTAGATTTAAAAGAAATTTCAAAAAGATTAGTTGAATGTGGATATGAAAGAGTTGAAGTTGTAGAAGGTAAAGGTGAATTTTCATTAAGAGGAGGGATACTAGATGTTTTCCCTCCTATATCTGTTTATCCTTTTAGAGTTGAACTTTTTGGAGATGAAATAGAGTCGATTAGAACTTTTAATATAGAATCTCAAAGAAGTATAGAAAAAGTTAAATCCATAGAAATATTTCCTGCAAAAGAAGTAATAGTAAGCGAACAAGATAAAAAGAATGCACAGGACAAAATAGTAAAGGAATTAGATTCAATACTTGAAAAAGCTAATAATAAAAGTAATGATCAAATTGACAAAATAAGAAAAATTGTTAATAAGAACTTAGAAAGTTTAAAAGAAACTTCCACGTTTGAAACTATTGATAGTTATCTACCTTATTTTTATGAAAATATGGAGTCTTTTTTTGATTATTTAGATGGCTATACATTTATTATAGATGATTTAAAAAGATGTGAAGGAAAAGTTGAAAGTATATATTACGAGTTTAATGAGAATTATTTAGCTTTTCTTCAAAGAGGTGATATATTACCTTCTCAAAATAAATTATTGATAGATAAAGCAGAATTATTTGTTAAGCTAGAAAAAAGTAATGTTATTACATTAAGTCCATTTGATTTAAAATCAGATATATTATTTCCGCGTTTGGACATAGAATTAAATCAAATTACTTCTAATAATTATAATGGTCAGCTAGATTTATTAATTGAAGATATAAAAGCAAGAAAAGAAAATAATTTTAGAACTTTGATATTAGCAGGTACTAAAACTAGAGGAGAAAGACTAGTAAAAACACTTAGAGAAAGAGATGTAGAGAGTGTTTATAAAGATGAAATTGATAATATTGAATTAGGGCAAGCAGTAGTTACCTTTGGAAATTTGGTAAAGGGATTTGAATATCCTGATTTAAGGGTTTGTGTTATATCTGATAAAGAAGTATTTGGAGAAGCTAAAAAGTCAATATCTAAAAAGGTAAACAAGAAAAAAGGTGTCGGTAAGATTACTAGCTTTGCAGATTTAAAACCTGGAGATTATGTTGTACATGCAAATCATGGAATAGGTGTATTCAAAGGAATTAAGCAAATTGATATAGCTGGTAATACTAGAGATTATTTAGATATTGTATATGATAAGGGAGATAAGCTTTATGTTCCCGTTGATCAATTAGATTTAGTTCAAAAATATATTGGAAGTGAAGGAAAAACTCCTAAGGTAAATAAACTTGGAAGTAATGAGTGGCAAAAGGCTAAGGCAAAGGTTAGAAAGTCTATAAATGAAATTGCTGAGGACTTAGTAAAGTTATATGCCGCTAGAGCTGCATTAAAGGGACATAAATATTCTAAAGATACAGAATGGCAAAGACAATTTGAAGACGAATTCCCATATGAGGAAACACCAGATCAATTATCTTCATTAGAAGAAATAAAACATGATATGGAATCTGATAAGCCTATGGATAGATTGCTTTGTGGAGATGTTGGATATGGTAAAACAGAAGTAGCTATAAGAGCTGCCTTTAAAGCTGTTATGGATGGAAAGCAAGTTGCATTTCTTGTTCCAACAACTATATTAGCAGAACAACATTATAAAAATTTAAAAAAGAGATTTTCTGATTTTCCTGTAAAAATAGATATGATAAGTAGATTTAGAACTACAAAGCAACAAAAGGCCACTTTACAAGCTTTAAAAGAAGGAAATGTAGATATTTTAATTGGAACACATAGACTTGTATCAAAGGATATTTTTTTTAAAGATTTAGGATTATTAATAGTGGATGAAGAGCAAAGATTTGGAGTTGCACAAAAAGAAAAAATAAAATCTTTAAAGAAAAATGTTGATGTTCTTACGTTGAGTGCTACGCCAATTCCTAGAACCCTTCATATGTCACTTACTGGAGTTAGAGACATATCAGTTATAGAAACGCCACCAGAAGAAAGATACCCTATTCAAACTTATGTTGTAGAACAAAATGATCAACTAATCAGAGATGCTATATTAAGAGAGGTAGGAAGAGAAGGTCAAGTTTATTTTGTATACAATAGAGTTGAAAGTATACAAAGTATGGCAAATTATATAAGAGAATTAGTTCCGGAATGTAAAGTTGGAATTATACATGGACAAATGACAGAAAAAGAACTTGAAACAGAAATGATTAACTTTATGCAAAGAGAATATGATGTTTTAGTTTGCACAACTATTATAGAGACTGGAATTGATATCTCAAATGTAAACACAATGATAGTAAATAATGCAGATAAAATGGGACTATCTCAACTATATCAATTAAGAGGAAGAGTAGGACGTTCAAATAAAATTGCTTATGCATACTTTATGTATACTAAAGATAAGGTATTAACAGAAGTTGCAGAAAAGAGACTTAAGGCTTTGAAAGATTTTACAGAGCTTGGCTCAGGATTTAAAATTGCTATGAGGGATTTAGAAATAAGGGGAGCAGGAAATATGATGGGCTCTTCTCAACATGGGCATATGGCAGCAATAGGATATGATTTATATTGTAGAATGTTAGAAGATACGGTTAAATTAATTAAAGGTGAAATAGAACAAGAACCAATTGAAACAACGGTTGATATAAAAATTGATGCTTATATACCATCTACCTATATTGAAGATGAAATACAAAAAATCGAGGTATATAAAAAGATAGCAGCAATTGAAAATATGAATGATTATAATGATATAAAAGATGAATTAGAAGACAGATATTCAGTTATTCCAGAAGCTGTTTATAATTTAATGGATATAGCATATATTAAAAGTTTAGCTAAGATTCTTTTAATTGAAGAAATTAAAGAAATGCCAAAAGAAGTGAGATTTAAATTCCAAAAGGGATTTAAAAATATTAATAAAATATATGGAGAACTTTTAAAGAATCATAAAGATAAAGTAGTATTATATTTTGGAGAAACTCCATTTTTTGCTGTGAAAATTAATTCCGTTAAGAAAGAAGACACGTTAAATTTTTATAAAGAATTACTTATTTCGTTAATAGATAATTCACACAAAAAATAACCAGTAAAATTTGAATAAAAAGGATATTGCTGATATACTGATTTATATAAAAAAACTATTATTTAAAGTAAAGCGAGGGAAACAAATTGAGAAAAATAAAAAATATAGTAGTAGCTGCTGCTATAACTGCAATGGCTTTTTCGATAACAGGATGTAAGATGATAGAAAAAACTCCAGAAGCTATACAAAAAACTGTTTTAGCAAAGGTTGGAAATGATAAAATCACTATGGGAGATGTTAATAGTGAGTTACAAGCAGATATAGATTATTTAATAGAAACATATGGTGAAAATTATGAAAATACTATTGATGATAATTTAAAAGAACAATTAAAGAAAGCTAGAACTCAAGTATTAGATCAACTAGTTAATAATAAAGTATTAATAACTAAAGGTACAGAACTTGGATATATACCAACTGGAGATGCTTTAACAACAGCTATAGAAGAAGAAAAAGAAAAATTTAAAGAAGCTTATGGCGGAGAAGATGGACTAAAGCAAGCTCTAGAATATTCAGGAATAAGTGAAGAAAAATTCAATTCAAATATGGAAAATTTAGTTAAGGTTAATAAGGTTATAGATGCTATAACAAAAGATGTAACTGTAAGTGATGAAGAAGTTGAAAAATATTATAATGATAATATTGATAAATACACAACTAAGCCAGGTGCAAATGCTAAACACATTTTATTTGAAACAGAAGATGAAGCAAAAGATGCTAAAAATAAAATTGACTCAGGAGAAACTACTTTCGATGCTTTATATTCACAGTACGAAGCTAATAACGCAACAGGAACTAAACCTGTATCACAAAATTTAGGATATGTTAAAAATGATGAAGAAGGTTTTGATACAGATTTCTTAGCTGGATTTAAGGTTTTAAAAGAAGGTGAAGTTTCAGCTCCAGTTAAAAGTTCTTTTGGATATCATATAATTAAGGTTGATGGAGTTCAAACTGAAGATAAAGTAAAATCACTTGACGAAGTTAAAGATAGTATAAAATCTACTTTATTAAGCCAAAAGCAACAAGAAGTATATAACTCAACTTTAGAAGAATGGAAAAAAGAATTAAACGTTAAAGAATATAAAAATAAATTATAGTATAAAAAGATTAAGTAAAACTTTTAGTTTTGCTTAATCTTTTTTATTACTAAAATTTCGCTTATTTTTTGGTATAGACTTGAAAGAATTCCTCAATAAATAGTAAAGGATAAATATTGGATATTTGTGTATAAAATTTCTAATAGTTCAAATAATAATACTGCAGTTAATTATATAAACTAATTAAGGAGGTAACTCATAATAATGAAAGCGACAGGGATAGTTAGACGTATTGATGATTTAGGGAGAGTAGTTATACCAAAAGAAATAAGAAGAACTTTAAGAATTAGAGAAGGAGATCCATTAGAAATATTTACAGATAGAGAAGGCGGAGTAATATTAAAAAAATATTCTCCTATTGGAGAATTAACAGATTTCTCTAAGGAATATGCTGAAAGCTTACAACAATCAATTGGTCATATTGTTTTAATTGCGGACAAAGATGCTTTTATATCTGTAAGTGGAGCAACAAAAAAAGATTATTTTGAAAGAAAAATAAGTTCAGAATTAGAAGCAGTTATGGATGGAAGAAAAGCTTCTATAATAATAGAAGAAGCTAAAACAATACCATTACATAATGATGAAGATCAAGGACAATATACAAGCCAAGTAATAGCACCAATAATAACAGAAGGTGATGCTATTGGAGCTGTACTTATTGTTTCAAAAGAAGCTGGAGAAAAATTTGGTGATTTACAATTAAAATTAGCTGAAACTGCAGCAGCTTTCCTAGGAAAGCAAATGGAACAATAATTAATAAGGATATATTACGATATTTAGAAAATAATAATAGAATATATGTAATAATACCTCTAAGCTTTAAATAAAAATTAGTAATAGTTAGTAATTCAAGTTTGGAGGTATTTTATGAAGAAACAATCTCTAATAAAGGGAAGCTTGATTCTAGGATTAGCAGGAATGTTAGCAAAAGTATTAGGTTTTTTCTTTAGATGGCCATTAATTATGCTAATAGGTGATGAGGGAATAGGCTATTATCAATTATCTTATCCTTTATATATGTTTTTTGTGGCCATGGCAAGTGGGGTACCGGTTGCAGTTTCTAAAATGATTTCTGAAAAAAATGCAATGGGTGATGTTGAGGGTGGTTACGAAGTTGTTAAAGAATCATCTTATTTAATGATGACATTAGGTATTGGAACATCGTTAATACTATTTTTCTTTGCAAAACCTATAATTAATTTTTTAAAGTGGGACATGAAGTCATACTATGCATTAATAGGAATATCTTTTGCACCTATGATGGTTTCTTTTGTTAATGTATATAGAGGTTTCTTTCAAGGATTGCAAAATATGACTCCATCAGGAACATCTCAAATATTAGAACAAATGGGTAGAGTTGTGATAGGGGTTGGACTAGCTTATTTGCTTTTATCTAAAGGTATAGAGTATTCAGCTGGAGGAGCTGCATTTGGAGCTGCAGGTGGGGCTATGATAGCAAGTATATATTTAGGAATTAAATATATAAAAGTAAAAAAAGAAATGGGAATTAAGAAAATAAAAACTAATACTGATATATTAAATGAAATATTAAAAATAGCAATTCCTATTTCACTTGGAGCTACAGTTGGAACAATAATGAATCTAATAGATTCTATTGTAGTACCACAAAAGTTAATTGAATCTGGAGTTGCTAATTCTACTGCGCTATATGGACAACTTACAGGTAAAGCAGCTGTTTTAGTAAATATTCCATTAACTTTATCTGTAGCCATTTGTACATCTTTAATTCCTATAATTTCGGAACACTATATACTAAACAGAAAAGAAGAAATGCAAAGCAAAATAAACGTAGCAATGAAGTTATCCGCTGTAATAGCTCTTCCATGTGCATTAGGAATGTTTTGTTTAGCAGGACCTATAATGAAATTAGTATTCTTTGATAGATATGAAGGAATAGATATTTTAAGATATTTATCTATATCAATTCCTTTTGTAATAGTAACTCAAACAACAACTTCGGTATTACAAGCAACTAATCATTATATAAGACCAGTTATCAATTTAATAATAGGATGTGTTGTAAAGGTTGCTTTGACAATGTTTTTAGTTCCTATTCCACAAATAAATATTTTTGGAGCTGTAATAGCAACTGTTTCTGCTTATATTATAGTTACTATATTAAATCTTATAGCACTTAAAACAAAAACTAAATGTAAAGTAAGTATTTATGATTCATTTGTAAAACCTGCCTATGCATCTATTGCTATGATAATCGTAGTTTTATTTAGTTACAATTTTATTATGGAAAGGTTAGATAGTAATAGTATTTCTTGCTTATTATCAATATTTATGGGTATTATTATATATATGATAGCTATTTTAATCTTTAAAGTATTTGAAGTAGATGAAATAAAGAATAGATTGGCAAGAAAATGATGTAAGGAGATTATCGTATGATAAAAATAGTTGGATTAGGCCCAGGTTCGCCAGATGCATTAACTGTAGGAGCTGTTGATGCTCTTAAAGAAAGTAAAAACTTATATTTTAGAACGGAAAAGCATCCTACGGTTGATTATTTAAGAAATAAATTGGATTCTTTTAAGACTTGTGATAATTATTATGAAGAAGGAAGTAGCTTTGACGAGGTATATTCTAATATCGCCAAAAATATGATAGATGAATATAAAATATATGGAGAACTAGTTTATGCAGTTCCAGGACATCCATTAGTTGCAGAAAGATCAGTTTTAAATCTTATTAATTTATGTAATGAAAATAATATTGAATATAAAATATTACCAGCAGTTAGTTTTGTAGATGCTATGATGGATAGATTACAAATAGATCCTATTGAAGGATTAAAGATTATTGATGCTTTTGATATAAAAAATCAAATTTTAGATAAAAGAATAGGAACAATAATAACTCAAGTGTATAATCCATTAATAGCATCAGAAGTTAAATTGGAATTATTAGAATATTATCATGATGAAACAGAAATATATTATGTTAGAGCTGCGGGAATAGAAGGAGAAGAATCTATAAGAAAGATTCCAATATATGAACTTGATATGCAAGAAGATATAGATTACTTAACTTCTGTATATATTCCTAAAGATATAGATAATAAAAAGGATTTTTATGATTTAGTTAACACCATAGAAATTTTGAGAAGTGAAAATGGATGCGCGTGGGATAGAGAGCAAACTCATGAAAGCATTAAAAATTCACTTTTAGAAGAAGCATATGAAGTAATTGAAGCTATAGAAGACGATAATATAGATGGATTAATTGAAGAACTAGGAGATGTATTATTACAAGTTGTATTTCATTCTGTTATAGGAAAGGAAGATGGATATTTTAATATATCTGATGTAATTGAAGCAATTACATCTAAGATGATTTATAGGCATCCACATGTATTTGGAGATATAAGTATCAATAATTCAAAAGAAGTATTAGATAATTGGGATGAATTAAAAAAGACAGAAAAAAATTACGAAACAATTACAGAAGAAATAAATGGGATAGCAAAAACATTACCATCTTTAATAAAAGCCCATAAGGTTCAAAAGAAAGTTGCTAAGGTTGGATTTGATTTTGAAAGTATAGATGAGGCAGTTAAAAAGATAGAAGAAGAAATAACTGAAGTATTAGATGTATATAAAACCAATAATAGGGAAAAAATAATAATTGAAGTTGGAGACTTGCTATTTGCTTGTGTTAATGTGTCTAGACTATTAAATGTAGATGAAGAAGAGGCATTAAATAAATCTACTAAAAAATTCATAAAGAGGTTTAGTTTTATTGAAGATAATTTATTAAAACAAGGAAAAGAATTAAAAAATGTTACATTAGATGAAATGAATAGCTTATGGGAAGAAGCTAAAAAATACGATTAATAAAGAAAAAAGTGAATTTTCTGCAATAATAGAAGGATTTTTAATTTTCATGCAGAATATTTTTTAAGGGGAATAATAAAAGAATTACTATGCTACATGAAAAGTTGTAATAAATATATTTTTATAGAAAAAACATCCATATTACTATAGACTACTTATTAAAGTGGATATATAATAAGGTTAATGTAGTTATAGTACATAATTTAAAATGGTTAACTACAATATTTTTAACTGTTTATTTAAGGAGGATGTAAATCGTGAATAAAGCAGAATTAATTACTAGCATGGCAGAAAAGAGCCAATTAACAAAGAAGGATGCAGAAATAGCTTTAAAAGCATTTATTGATTCAGTTCAAGAAGCTTTAGAAGGTGGAGACAAAGTTCAATTAGTTGGTTTTGGTACTTTCGAAACTAGAGAAAGAGCAGCTAGAGAAGGAAGAAATCCAAGAACTAAAGAAACTATAAATATTCCAGCTTCAACTGTTCCAGTATTTAAAGCAGGAAAAGAGTTTAAAGAAAGAGTTAATAAGTAATTATAAATTTAAGCCCGAGGTATCTCGGGCTTTTTGATACATAAAAATATTTTAAGATAAGGAGAAATAAAGGTGAGATTAGATAAATATTTAAAAGTTTCAAGAATAATAAAAAGAAGAACTGTAGCTAAAGAAGCTTGTGAAGGTGGCAGAGTTGCTATTAATGATAAAATAGCAAAACCATCAACAGATGTTAAAGAAGGAGATATAATTGAAATTACATTTGCAAATAGAAAACTAAAAGCAAGAATAATAAATATAGCAGAGCATGTGAGAAAAGAAAATGCTAAAGAGATGTATGAAATATTAGAAGGAGTTGAGGACCAAGAATAATTTTTTAAAACACTTCATATATTTAATCAAGATAATATATGGAGGAAATTAATAATGGAGAAAAGGGTAGATAATAAAATTGAGGATAATAGAGGTAATATTACACTAGAAAATAGAAAGAAAATGACATTAACAGGAGTAGAAGAAGTTATTAGTTTTGATGATGAAAAAATATTACTTAATACTAAATTAGGTGCATTAACTATAAAGGGATTAAATTTAAAAATGAATAAGCTAGATGTTCAAAATGGAGATGTAATGATAAATGGAGAAATATATTATATCGTATATAGTGGTAAAGAAATAAAGAAAGAAAAAGAAAGCATAATAGGAAGGCTTTTTAAATAGGAGGTTACTATGCCATTAAAAACTGATATACAATTTAGTATTATATTTTATGCATTATTAGCAGGCATATTAACAGGCTTGATGTTTGATTTATATAAGATAATTAGAGGTACAAAGATACCTAAAATTATTATAGCTATAGAAGATACTTTATTTTGGATTTTAACCGCTATGATTGTTTTTTCTTTTCTTCTTTATACAAATTATGCATTTTTGGGTGCATATGTTTATGCATTTATGTTAATAGCTTTAGGCTTATATATGAAATTTATTAGCAAGAGATGTATAAAATTTGAGTTAGGAGTTATTAATGTAACATCTAAAGTATGTAGAATTATTTTTAAAAATATTATATATCCCTTTAAAGTTGTATTTTATAATATTATTGGAAAACATAATTAGTATAAAAATATCTTGAATTAAATATGTATAGTGTTTACAATATATTTATATAATGATATAAAAGAAGGGTACTATATATTTATGAAAAAAAACATAAACCTTAAGGGAATTATTGTTGTTTTAATTGTAGGAGTTTTTAGTGTATGCTTAGTAAAGCAATTAACTGTACTAAGAAGGATAAAGAATGATATTACTATTCAAACTCAAGAATTAAAAGAGCTTAAGGAAAAAAATATTAGGTTGCAAGCTGAGTTAGATAGAGCTCAAAGTAATAATGAATATTTAGAAAAATTGGCTAGGGAGAGATTAGGTCTAATAAAAGAAGGTGAGCAACAAATTATTTCAAATAATAGTTCAGAATAGTATTGGTTTAAGTTTAAATTTCTATTAATGTGGTTATTATTAATAACATAGATTATTTAATTTTAAGGAGGATTCTTTGTAAAATGACCTTAATGGCAGGAAACATATTAGAGGGTACAGTAGTAAATATTACAAACTTCGGAGCTTTCGTAGAAATAGAAGGTAAGACAGGATTAGTTCATATTTCAGAAGTTGCTGATTCTTTTGTTAAAGATATAAGACAACATCTTAATGAACAAGATAAAGTTAAGGTAAAAGTTATATCAATAGATGATAATGGAAAGATAAGTTTATCTATAAAGCAAGCTAATGTTAAGAAAAAATCAGTTAAACCAGCAGAAATTGAATGGAAAACTGAAAAGAAAGCTGCTCCAGCAAATTTTGAAGATATAATGTCTAGATTCTTAAAAGATAGTGAAGAAAGACAACAAGATTTCAAAAAACATCAAGAATTTAAAGCAAGATCAAGAAAAAACTTTTAAATTTTAGAAATAATGTAGTTTTATATATGAGAGAGAGTATAGGTTTTAGTTTATTACTCTCTTTTTTATTTATTTTTTTTAGTTTTAATAATAAAATTAGGACGAAATTAGAAAAATAAAAATTATTAAATTAGCTATTTTACTAAGGTTTGTAAAGGAATATAAAAATATTTAAAAATTTTTTCAAAAAAGTGTTGACAGTATTATAGTCATCATATATAATTAATTTTGTCGTTAGATGACGGCAACAAAAAATATGCTGAAGTGGCGGAACAGGCAGACGCACAGGACTTAAAATCCTGCGGTAGCGATACCGTACCGGTTCGATTCCGGTCTTCAGCACCAAACTAAATTCAACTTAATAACGCGGGGTGGAGCAGTTGGCAGCTCGTCGGGCTCATAACCCGAAGGTCGTAGGTTCAAGTCCTGCCCCCGCAACCAAAATATGGCGGAATAGCTCAGCTGGCTAGAGCACTCGGTTCATACCCGAGGTGTCGTAGGTTCAAGTCCTATTTCCGCTACCATATACGCTGAAGTGGCGGAACAGGCAGACGCACAGGACTTAAAATCCTGCGGTAGCGATACCGTACCGGTTCGATTCCGGTCTTCAGCACCAAAGAGATACAAAATAATTTGTATCTCTTTTTTATTTTAAAAATAAATATGTGAGTATAATCCCCATTTTACTACTAAATAATTATTGTAAAATTATTACTTTTACGACAAAAAGTCCAAAATAGCTGTTGAAAATACAGCTATAAAAAACGTATATTCATATTTAAATTTAATGATTAAAGTTTATAAATAGAAAATATTAAAATTTTTATTAGAAAAAAAAGGAACTATGTCTTACGAAATACGAAAATACTTAACATTAATTGACATAACTTTCTAAAAAAAAATGATATTATTTTATTAGGAATTTTATGAGGAGAATGATAAATATGGATTATGGTATTGAGGTGCCTAGTTACAGAAAGGTAGATAGTGAAAAGGCAAAGAAGAAATTAAGCTTTGAAAAAGGAATGCTTATAATGCTATTAACTATAGTTTCAGGAACTATGATTAGTAGAGTAGGATTTGGATTTGTGGAAGGGTTATATTTGGCTCCATTTGGAATAGCTTATCTTTTGGCGTTAGCGAAGAAAAATGACATAAAAAATTTATCTTTAATTTTTATAGCTGTTTTAGTTGGATATTTAAGTGGAGGAAGCAAAACAATAGATGTTATACTTTGTATTTCTTTATCAACAGCAGTATTAATAAGTAAAATTGTTTTTAATACTTTAAATAAAGAATTTAAAAATGGAATTGTATTTTTAGCTCTAACTATAACATCTTTAGCTATAGGTTTATTATTTGGAGAACAGAGTTTTGAAATAAATTTAATTTTTTCTTTGACTAAAACTGCAGTAATAATACCAGTTTTTTATATACTTAATTATGCTATTGGTTGTATGAAGGAGATAAATACCAATTATTTTTATTCTACAGAAGAATTGATTAGTATAGCTATATTAAGTTGTTTAGTTATAGCTGGAATAGGAAATTTAACTTTATTTGGAGTTGAAATAAGAACAATAGTTGCATTAGCTATGGTAATTACAACAGCATATGCCTCTGGAAGTAATTCAGGAGCAATATTAGGGATAACAATGGGAATAATAATAGGCATTGCTAATAATGATTTACTGATTGTAACTACTATGTATAGTATATGTGGATTAATTGTAGGTGTTTTTAAAGAAACTGGAAAGATTTTTTCAATTTTAGCTTATTTTATATCTTTATTTATGATATTAACTTACACAGGCAATATAACAGTACAATCAATTATAGAGGTTTCTATAGCAGGTGCTATTATGTTGCTTATACCTGAAAAGACCATTAAAGAAATATTAAGAGAACTTAATAATGAAGAAAAAAGTAAAATAATAAGTGATGCTCAAGTTGAAGGGATAAAATTAGAGTTTGTAGATAGACTAGAATCATTAAGAGGATCGTTAACTGCAGTTGCAGCATCTATTGAAAGTTTATCAGGTAATGAAAAATTACTTATGAAAAATAAGGGAACTGCAATGATTGAAAGTTTGGCGGATAGAGTATGCCAAGATTGTGAAATGAATAATAAATGTTGGGGAAGAGAGCTTCATAGTACATTTTCTGATTTTGGAGAACTTATGTTAAGTTGCGAAAGTAAAAATGTATATTTACCTAAGGATTTAAATGTGAAATGTGTAAAAAGAAGTACATTGTTAAAAAGTGCAGAAGAATTATTTTCAACTTATACAATAAATGAAGCTTTAAAATCTAGACTTATAGAAGGTAGAAGTGTTGTTGCAAGTCAAATAAATAATATGGCAAACACAGTTTCTAGTATACTTGGAGACTTTAATAATAATGTTAATAGTTGTTTAGAAATTGATAAATTATTAAGAAAAACATTAGCAAAAAATCATATTAGATATGAAAATATTTATTCGTATACAGATAGAAAAGGTCGTTTAAAAATAAAAATTAAAGTAAGTAGTAGCGATGGCGAGAATTATTGTAGAAAATCAATTATTCCTATTATTAGTGAGTTGGTGAGAACTCCTTTAAGCATTGCAGATGAAGGATGCAAGATTAATCCACAAACAGGGGAATGTTCAATCACAATAGAAGAATCTTATAAGTATAATGTAGCTTCTCATGTAGCATTTAATGTTAAAGATGGAGAAAAGTATTCTGGAGATAGTTATAGTTTTGGACAAAATAAAGTTGGTGAATATGTAACTATAGTTAGTGATGGAATGGGTTCTGGTCCTGAAGCAGGTTTAGAAAGCGAAGCTGCAATAGAATTAATAGAGAAGTTTATGGAAGGTGGATTTAGTGAATCAACAATGCTTAATGCTGTAAATTCTATAATGGGAATGAAATTTAGTGAAGATGAAAAATTTACTACATTAGATATGAATTCTATAGATTTATATACAGGAGAAATAGAATTTATAAAAGTTGGAGCTAGCATGAGTTTTATTAAAAGAGGTGCAGAGGTTGAAGTTATTAATAGTTCATCTTTACCTTTTGGAATTGTAGATGACATAAGCATTAAACCTGTTAAGAGAAAAGTAAAAAATGGTGATATAATAGTTACAATAAGTGATGGAGTAACAGATGTTGATAAAGCTAATATTGGAGATTATTCTTGGATAGTAAGTTATTTAGAAGGAGAGCAAAACAATCCCGAATTAATTTCTAAAGAAATTTTAGCATTAGCTAAGAAGAAGTGTAATGGAAGAGTTCTTGATGATATGACTGTAGTTGTTTCAAAACTTTATTCTTGTTAATTAGAGTTTATTATACTTAAATAAATTGTATAGAAAAAATTATTATAAAAAACTTTAAGGGGTGCTTCATTTTTGAAGCATCTTTATTTTATATTTATAAAATTTATTTAATTATAAACTTAGTGCATATTGTGTTTACATTAAAAAAATGTAAATGTATTATAGAGTTATATTAAAAAATAGGAGAATGCATGTGTTAAATAAAGTTATAAATTATATAAAAGAAAACGAACTTATAAAACAAGAAGATAAAATATTAGTTGCCTTATCAGGTGGCCCAGATTCTGTATGTTTGTTACATATTTTATATGAATTAAAGGATAAATTTAATTTAGATTTAGGAGCTATTCATATAAATCATATGTTAAGAGGTAATGAATCTGATGCAGATGAAAAATATATAATTAATTTATGTGATGAATTAGGAATAAAACATTATGTAAAAAGAATAAATATAGAATATGTTGCTAAAGATTCAAATGTATCTTTGGAAGTAGCTGGAAGAAATGAAAGATATACGGCATTTGAAGAGATAAGAAATAAATATAATTATAATAAGATTGCTGTGGCTCACAATGCAAATGATCAAGCAGAAACTGTTTTAATGAGAATTATGAGAGGAACAGGTTTAGAAGGATTAACTGGTATAAAGCCTAAAAGAGAAGACGGAGTTATTAGACCTATATTATGTTTAAATAGGAAAGAAATTGAAGGCTATTGTGAAGAAAAAAAGTTAAATCCAAGAATAGATGCTAGTAACTATGAAAGGATTTATAGTAGAAATAAAGTTAGATTAGATATATTACCTTATATGAAGGAACATTTTAATAAAGATATAATTGATACATTTAATAGAATGACATTATTATTACAAAAAGATAATGAATTTATAGAAGAATATTCCAAAAAATGTTATAATATTTATTGTGAAAATTATGATAAAAAGCTAAAAGTATCAAAAGAATTATTTAAGAAAGAAATGGATGCAATTATAACTAGAGTTGTGATAAGAGCATTTAAAGAAATTTCTAATTCTCATCAAAACTTTGAAATGAAACATATATATGAAATTGTTAATTTAGCAGGTAAGGGTACGGGAAAGAAGATTAATTTAACTAATAGAATAATATGTGAAAATTTATATGGTGATATTATTTTTAGTATTAAAAATACAGGGAAGAAAAATATAAGTAAGGATTATGAAATTAGGATAAATAAAGATGAGCTTGTAAATAAAATTACTTTTGATAATTATGATATTACTTTTGAAATAGTTGATAATAAAAAAGAGGGAAATTTTCCTAAAAACAACTTAATAAAGTTATTTGATTATGATAATATAAAAAAAGAGATTGTGATAAGATACAGAAAAGATGGAGATAAAATTGTACCATTAGGTATGAATGGGAGTAAAAAGCTTAAAGATATTTTTATTGATTTAAAAATATCAAGAGAATATAGAGATAGTATCCCTATTTTATGCTTTGATGATAAAATATCTTGGGTCGTTGGATGCAAAACATCACAATTATTTAAAGTAACAAAAGATACAAAAAAAATATTAAAAATAACAATAGATAGAAAGGAATAAGATTATGTTACAAGATATAAAGGAAGTATTATTTAGTGAGGAAGTTATTAATAATAAAATAAAGGAATTGGCAACAAGAATTAGTGAAGACTATAAGGGAAAGAATTTATTAGTTGTTGGAGTTTTAAAGGGTTCTGTAATTTTTGCAGCAGAACTAATTAAAAATATATCAATACCGTGTGAAATTGACTTTATGGCAGTATCTAGCTATGGTACATCTTCAGAAACTACAGGTGTGGTTAGAATTCTTAAGGATTTAGATCATGAAATTTCGGGTAAGGATATAATTATAGTAGAAGATATTGTGGATAGTGGAGTTACATTAGATTATTTATTAAAATACTTAATGGCTAGAAATGCTAATTCTGTTGAAATAGTATCATTATTAACTAAACCTTCTAGAAGAAGAGTGGATATAAACTGCAAATATATTGGATTTGAAGCTCCAGATGAATTTATAGTTGGATATGGACTTGATTATGCTGAAAAGTATAGAAATTTACCTTTTGTAGGTATATTAAAAAGAGAAGTTTATGAAAAGTAATTTTAATTAATATTTTTAAAATAAATATATAAAGAAAGGGGGGCCTTGAATGAAAAAGTATTCAAGTGCTACTGTATGGATAATAGCTATAATATTATTATTTTTTGCTGCATCATTCCTTTTAAAGGGGGAAAGTAGTTCTGATAGAATAGTATTTAGTGACTTCCAACAAAAATGGATAAATAACGAAATTGAAAGCATTAAAGTAGACCCTGATAAAATGATTGTAACAGGACAAACAAGAGATGATAAGAACTTTACAGTATATGCACCAGATTCTATGGTGGAAATGTTAAATAGTCAATATGCAAAAAATGATGTTAAGATAGAATATGTCGCACCATCTAATAATAGTGTATGGCTTAGTGTGATACCTAGTGTTTTAATAATATTATTATTTTTAGTATTTATATTTTTCTTTACACAACAATCACAAGGTGGAGGTAGTGGAAAAGGAGTAATGAACTTTGGAAAAAGCAGGGCTAAGATGATGTCTCCAGATGCAAAAAGAGTAACTTTTGATGATGTAGCTGGAGCTGATGAGGAAAAGGCAGAATTAGAGGAAATTGTTGATTTCTTAAAGGCACCGTCTAGATATACTGAAATGGGTGCTAGAATACCAAAAGGTGTTTTATTAGTAGGTCCTCCAGGGACAGGTAAAACATTACTTGCAAAGGCTATTGCTGGAGAAGCGGGTGTGCCATTTTTTAGTATTTCAGGTTCGGATTTTGTTGAAATGTTTGTTGGTGTTGGAGCATCAAGAGTTAGAGATTTATTTGAGCAAGCAAAGAAAAATTCACCAGCTTTAATATTTATAGATGAAATTGATGCTGTTGGTAGACAAAGAGGTGCTGGACTTGGCGGTGGTCATGATGAAAGAGAGCAAACACTTAATCAATTGTTAGTTGAGATGGATGGATTTGGAGCAAATGAAGGTATAATAATGATAGCTGCTACAAATAGACCAGATATACTTGACCCAGCGTTATTAAGACCAGGTAGATTTGATAGACAAATAGTTGTTCAAAGACCAGACAGAAAAGGAAGAGAAGCTGTATTACAAGTTCATACACATAAGAAACCTTTAGCTGTTGATGTAAGTTTAGAAGTTTTAGCTAAAAGGACTCCTGGATTTAGTGGAGCAGATTTAGAAAATTTAGCAAATGAAGCTGCACTTTTAGCTGTTAGAAAAAATAAAAAGGCTATAGGAATGGAAGAATTTGAAGAAGCAATAACTAGAGTTATTGCAGGACCAGAAAAGAAAAGTAGAACTATTAGTGAACATGATAGAAAACTTACTGCTTATCATGAAGCAGGTCATGCAGTAGTAATGAAATGTCTTAAGCATTCTGATCCAGTCCATGAAATAAGTATTATACCAAGAGGTATGGCTGGTGGTTATACTATGCATTTACCAACAGAAGATAGAGCATATACATCTAAAGAAAAATTACAAGATGAAATGGTAGGACTTTTAGGCGGAAGAGTTGCTGAAAAGCTAATCTTAGGAGATATAAGTACAGGGGCTAAAAATGATATTGATAGAGCAAGTTCAATAGCTAGAGCTATGGTAATGGAATATGGAATGAGTGATAAGATTGGAACTATTTCATATGGTGCTGATAATAATGAAGTGTTTTTAGGTAGAGATCTTGGTAGAGGAAGAAACTTTAGTGAAGAAATTGGTGCTGAAATAGATAGGGAAGTTAAAAAGTTTATTGAAGTATCATATGAGAGAGCAGAAGATCTTTTAAAGAAAAATATAAATAAACTTCATGCAGTAGCAAAAGAACTGTTAGATAAAGAAAAAATAGATGGTAAAGAATTTGAAATGATATTTGATGCAAATTAAAAAAGTAGCCGAGAGGCTACTTTTTTAATATAATACGAAATTTTATATAAAAAAAGTTGATAATATAGGTATAAATACGAATTTTATTAATATAATTAATAAAAATATTCGATTTGGTGTTTTAAAATAAAATTTACAATGATATAATTTAACTATATTTAAAATTTGAAAGATTTAAGGAGAGTATTTTATGAAAAGTGATATTCAAATAGCACAAGAAGCAAAAATGGAACCTATAGTAAAAATTGCGGAAAAGTTAAATTTAAATGAGGATGACATAGAGCTTTATGGAAAGTATAAATGTAAGATTTCATTAGATGTATTAGATAAAAACAAGAATAAAGAAGATGGGAAATTAGTTCTTGTTACTGCAATAAATCCTACCCCAGCTGGAGAAGGAAAATCAACTGTTACGGTAGGCCTAGGGCAAGCTTTATGTAAAACTGGAAAGAAAGCAATAATAGCTTTAAGAGAACCATCTTTAGGACCAGTTTTTGGAGTGAAGGGAGGTGCAGCTGGTGGTGGTTATTCACAAGTTGTACCTATGGAAGATATAAACTTACATTTTACAGGAGATATGCATGCTATTACTACTGCGAATAATTTATTATGTGCTGCTATAGATAACCATATCCATCAAGGAAATGTTCTTAGAATTGATTCAAGAAGAATTATATTTAAAAGAGTAATGGATATGAATGACAGAGCTTTAAGAAACATAGTTGTAGGAATGGGTGGAAAGGTTAATGGATTCTTAAGAGAAGATGGATTTATGATAACTGTTGCTTCAGAAATAATGGCTATTCTTTGTTTAGCTACAAGTTTATCAGACTTAAAAGAGAGAATGGGAAATATATTAATTGCATATGATTTAGATGGAAATCCTGTATACGCAAAGCAATTAGAAGTTCAAGGTGCAATGGCTTTATTAATGAAAGATTCTGTTAAACCTAATTTAGTTCAAACTTTAGAAAATACACCAGCAATAATTCATGGTGGACCATTTGCTAATATTGCACATGGTTGTAATTCTATAGTTGCAACAAAGATGGCATTAAAACTAGGTGAAGTTGTTGTTACTGAAGGTGGTTTTGGAGCTGACTTAGGAGCTGAAAAATTCTTAGATATAAAGTGTAGATATGGTGATTTAAATCCAAACTGTATAGTTGTTGTTGCTACTATGAGAGCTTTAAAGCATCATGGAGGAGTTAAAAAAGAAGAATTAAATATTCCAAATGTTGAAGCATTAGCTAGGGGAATTGTTAATTTAGAAAAACAAATAGAAAATATGAAGAAGTATAACGTTCCAGTTGTAGTTGCTATTAATAAGTTCGTAACAGATTCTGAAGAAGAAATACAGTTTATTAAAGATTTCTGTGAAAAGTTAAATGTAAGAGTAGCTTTAAGTGATGTTTGGGCCAAAGGTGGAGAAGGTGGATTAGAGTTAGCTAATATAGTAAATGAAGTATTAGATAATGAACAATCTAATTTTAAAGTATTATATGATGAAAATAATTCAGTAAAGGACAAAATTTTAACTATTGCTAGAGAAATATATGGAGCAAGAGATGTTGTATATACACCAGCAGCTAATAGACAAATTGCTGAGCTTGAAAAATTTGAATTAGATAAGTTACCTATTTGTATGGCTAAAACTCAATATTCGTTATCTGATAATCCAACATTATTAGGAAGACCTGAAAATTTTGATATAACAGTTAAGGAAGTTAGGGTATCAAATGGAGCAGGATTTATAGTAGTTTTAACTGGAGATATAATGACAATGCCAGGTTTACCAAAGGTTCCAGCAGCTAATAGAATGGATATTTTAGAAAATGGAGAAATTATAGGGCTATTTTAATTTTTAAAATTTACAACACTTGACAAATAGTATGTAATTGTTAAAATTAAATTAAGTTTTAATTATTGTTTAATATTACGATAAAAGCAGCTTTAGGGCTGCTTTAATTATGTTAAGGTGGTGCGGTTTATGATTCTACTGGTAGATGTGGGGAATACCAATATAGTTATAGGAGTTTATAGGGATAATGATTATATAGCAGGATGGAGAATTTCTACTGATTCTAAAAAGACTTCAGATGAATATAGTATACAAATGATACAGCTATTTAATCAAAATGATTTAAATCCAAAGGAAGTTAAGGGAATAATAATTTCTTCTGTTGTACCTAATATAATGCATTCTTTAGAGAATATGATGAAAAAGAGTTTTAATATAGACCCTATAGTTGTAGGCCCTGGTGTAAAGACTGGAATAAATATTAAATATGATAATCCAAAGGAAGTTGGAGCAGATAGAATAGTAAATGCCGTTGCTGCTCATGAAATATATAGAAGAGATGTAATAATTATTGATTTTGGTACTGCAACTACATATTGTGCAGTTACTGAAGGTGGTAATTATTTAGGTGGATGTATTTGTCCAGGTGTAAGAATATCTTCAGATGCTTTATTTGAAAGAGCAGCAAAACTACCAAGAGTAGAACTTGAATTACCAAAAAGTATAATATGTAAAAATACAGTTTCAAGTATGCAAGCTGGTATATTGTATGGGTATATAGGGCAAGTAGAGTATATAGTTAATAAGATAAAAAGTGAAATGATTGAAAGTGGATTTGAAAACCCTTATGTAATTGCAACGGGAGGATTAGCAAATTTAATTTCAAAATCTACAGATGTAATAGATAAAGTTGATTCTAGTTTAACATTAGAAGGATTAAGAATACTATATGATAAAAATAAGGAGTAAATAAATGAAAATAGGAAACCTTAATTTTGAAAAAAGTGTTTTCTTAGCGCCTATGGCAGGAGTTACTGATATTTCTTTTAGAGGACTATGTAAGGAAATGGGTTGTGGATTAGTTTATACTGAAATGGTAAGTGCAAAAGCATTATATTATGGAAGTGAAAACACACAATCTCTTCTAAGAATAGCTGACGAGGAAAAGCCAGTAGCGGCTCAAATTTTTGGAAATGATCCTAAAGTAATGGCAGAAGTAGTACAAAGTCATTTTAATAAAATGGATGATATATGTATTTTAGACATTAATATGGGATGTCCAGCACCTAAGATAACAAAAAACGGAGAAGGTTCAGCATTAATGTTAAATCCTAAATTAGCTGGTGAAATTGTAAGTGAGATAAAGAAGGTTTCAAATAAGCCTGTTACAGTTAAATTTAGAAAAGGTTATGATGAGGACAATATTAATGCAGTAGAATTTGCTAAGATGATGGAATATTCAGGAGCAGATGCAATTGCTGTTCATGGAAGAACTAAAAAGCAAATGTATGAAGGGAAGGCAGATTGGGATATAATAGCTAAAGTAAAGAAAGCTGTTTCAATTCCTGTTATAGGAAATGGAGATGTATTTACCCCAGAGGATGCTTTAAGAATGAAAGAAATAACTAATTGTGATGCGATAATGATAGCAAGAGGAAGTATGGGAAATCCTTGGATATTTAATCAAATTGAGAGAGTACTAAAAGGTGAAGAGATATTACCTATTAGTGCAGAAGAAAAAATAAATATGTGCTTAAGACATTATGAATTAGCAATTAAATATGATGGAGAATTTAAAGCTGTTAGAGAAATGAGAAAACATGCTGCTTGGTATTTAAAGGGATTACCTAAAAGTAGTGAACTAAGAAATATAGTAAATAACTTATCTTCTACAGAAGAAGTTATAAATATATTAAAAGATTATAAGAATGAATTAAAAGATTTTTATTTATAAAAATGTATTATTTATTATTAATATTGTAATAATATAGAAGAATTAAAATAGTTAGTTATTTTATTGACAGATGAAATAGCCTGATTTATAATAGTTAAAATGATTTTAAGATTACTAAGCTTTTGTATTATATAGATGAATACAGTTAAGCTTTGAAGGGGAGAAAGATATGAGTCAATCAAAAAAATTTATAATGACTTACGAAGGTGTTAAAAAGCTTGAAGAGGAATTAGAATATTTAAAGACAGTAAAAAGAAAAGAAATTACAGAAAAAATAAAAGTTGCTTTAGGATATGGGGATTTAAGTGAAAACTCTGAATATGATGAAGCTAAAAACGACCAAGCTTTTACTGAAGGAAGAATAATTCAGCTAGAAAATATGTTAAAAAATGCTGTAGTTGTTGATGAAAGTGAAATTCCTAAAGATAAGATTTCAGTAGGATCAATAGTTAAAGTTATGGATTACGAATTTGATGAAGAAGTTGAATATACAATAGTTGGTTCGGCAGAAGCGGATCCAATGAATTTTAAAATATCAAATGAATCACCAGTAGGTAGTGCTTTAATAGGAAAGAAAGTTGGAGATATAGTAGAAGTTACAGTTCCAAGTGGAATAAGTAAGTTTGAAGTCTTAGAAATTAGAAGAGACTAATTGGAGGTATAGTGAATGTCAACTGAAGAAATGAACATACAAGAACTAGAATCACAATTCAATGAACAAGAAAGATTAAGAAGAGAGAAGCTAGTTCAATTACAACAAGAGGGAAAGGATCCTTTTGATGTATATAAAGTTAATAGAACACATAGTTCACAACAAGTTAAAGATAACTTTGAAGCTTTAGAAGGTAAAGAAGTTACTGTTGCAGGTAGAATTATGTCTAAGAGAGGCCAAGGAAAAGTTGTATTCTCTGATATACATGATAGAGATGGTAAAATCCAATTATTTATAAAAATCGATGAAGTTGGAGAAGAGGCTTTAAAGCAATACAAGACTAATGACCTAGGTGACTGGGTTACTTGTACTGGAGAAGTGTTTAAAACTAAAACAGGAGAAATTTCTGTTAAAGCTAAAAACTTAGAGTTAATATGTAAGTCTTTAAAACCACTTCCAGAAAAGTGGCATGGATTAAAAGACCCTGATTTAAGATATAGACAAAGAGAAGTAGATATAATAACTAACCCAGAAGTTAAGACTACTTTCATAAAGAGAAGTCAAATAATAAAAGGTATAAGAGAGTTCTTAGATAATAGAGGATTCTTAGAAGTAGAAACTCCAATGCTTGCAACTATAGCTGGTGGGGCATCTGCTAGACCATTTATTACTCATCATAATACATTAGATTTAGATATGTTCTTAAGAATAGCTCCAGAATTATATTTAAAAAGATGTATTGTTGCTGGATTTGAAAAAGTTTATGAATTAGGAAGAACTTTTAGAAATGAAGGAATGTCTGTAAGACATAATCCAGAATTTACTATGATTGAATTATATCAAGCATTTGCTGATTATAATGATATGATGGAATTAACTGAAAATATGGTTGCAGAAGTATGTAAAAAGGTTAATGGAACTACTAAAGTTACTTACCAAGGAACTGAAATTGACTTTATGCCACCATGGAGAAGAATAACAATGGTTGATGCTGTTAAGGAATATGCAGGAGTAGACTTTAAAGAAATTAATTCTAATGAAGAAGCTCAAGCTATTGCTAAGGAAAAGCATTTAGAATTCCCAAAACCATTAAATACTGTAACTAAAGGTGAAGTATTAAATGCTTTATATGAAGAATTCTGTGAAGAGCATATGATTCAACCAACATTTATTATAGATTATCCAGTAGAAATCTCACCTCTTACAAAGAAAAAGAGAGGCGATGAAATGTTTACTGAAAGATTTGAAGGCTTCGTATTCGGTAGAGAATTATGTAATGCATATTCTGAACTAAATGATCCAATAGTTCAAAGAGAAAGATTTGCTCAACAAGAGAAAGAAAGAGAACTTGGTGATGACGAAGCTTACATGATAGATGAAGAATTCATGAGTGCCTTAGAAACAGGTATGCCACCAACAGGTGGATTAGGAATAGGAATAGATAGATTAATAATGTTCTTAACTGATTCAGCATCAATAAGAGACGTTATATTATTCCCTACAATGAAACCACAAAACTAATAAAAAACCACCGTAAGGTGGTTTTTTATTATGAAAATATAAAATAATTAACTTAATTTAAATTGTTAAGTTTATCATTTTATATTTATTATAATTGCGTATAAATTAATAATTTAAAGAAAAAATAAAAAAATTAGAAAAAAGGGGTTGCATTTTATATAAAAGCTGATATAATAAATTATGAAATGACATTCCGCGATAGCTCAATGGTGGAGCACTCGGCTGTTAACCGATAGGCTGGAGGT
>NZ_CAJURG010000003.1 GCF_910588715.1 uncultured Clostridium sp. | reverse complement strand
GAGGACTGAAAATCCTCGTGTCCCTGGTTCGATTCCTGGTCGAGCCACCAGGAAAATCACTAACGTAAGTTAGTGATTTTTTTATTGTATAAAATGATAATTATTGATATGTAATGTAAGATTAATTTAGAGGTTAATATACAAAAAGGCTTCCTTCATCTATTTAAATTTACTATAAAACTTTAAATGGATGAAGAAAGCAATTAAAATAATTAAAATATATTAATTTTTTTAATTATTTTAATGTTTATTATAATTTATTTAAATCGTCAAGAAGTGTATTTATATGTTCTTTAACTTTAACTTTTCTATATTCTTTAACAAGAATACCTTCTTCATTTATTATAAAGGTACTTCTTTCTATTCCCATGACCTTTTTACCATACATATTTTTTTCTTTTATAACGTTAAATAAGTTACAAACTTCTTCATTTTCATCACTTAAAAGTATAAAAGGAAGATTAAATTTTTCAGTAAATTTAGCATGAGATTTTAATGAATCTCTACTTATACCAATAATAATAGCATTTTTATCATTAAAGCTTACATTATTATCTCTAAAGTCACATGCTTCGGTTGAACATCCTGGAGTATTATCTCGTGGATAAAAATAAAGTATGACTTTTTTACCTCTATATTGACTTAATTTATGCTCATTATTATCAGAACCCATTAATGAAAAATCAGGAACTAAGGAATTAATTTCTACCATATTGACCCTCCTAAAGCTATATAATAATAATTATTATATAATAGTTAAAAAATATAATCAATAAGATAATTGGAACTGTATACATTGGTAAAAATCTGTTATAATTATATATATTATATATATTATATATAAAAAAGGAGAAATTTATATGGAAAATAAAGTTTTAGCAACAGTGTCAGGAATTGAAATAACAGAAAATGATTTAAATGCAATAATAATGAGATATCCAGCAGATAAAAGAGGAATGTTTAATTCTGAAATGGGAAGAAAGCAACTATTAGAGCAAATGATTTCATTTGATTTAATGTATAAATTAGGAACTGAAATGAAAATAAATGAGACAGAAGAATATAAAGCTAATTTAGCTCAAGTTGAAAAAGATTTACTTACTCAATTAACAATTAATAAAGTATTAGCTGAAGTAACAGTTACAGACGATGATGCTAAAAAGTATTATGATGAACATAAAAATGAATTTGATCAGCCAGCTACAGTATCTGCAAAGCATATATTAGTTGATAATGAAGAATTATGTAATGATGTTAAAAATAAGATTGTAAATGGTGAGTTAACTTTTGAAGAGGCTGCAAAACAATATTCAACATGTCCTTCTAAGGAACAAGGAGGAAATCTTGGAGTGTTTGGTAGAGGAATGATGGTTCCAGAATTTGAAGAAGCTGCTTTTGGATTGGAATTAGAAAAGGTAAGTGAACCAGTTCAAACTCAATTTGGATATCATTTAATTAAAGTTGATGCAAAAAATGAACAAAAACCTTCAGAATTTAATGAGGTTAAAGGACAAATTGTTCAAAGATTAATTCAAGAAAACCAGGAGAAGAAATATTTAGATTTAATGAAAGAACTTGAAGCTAAATATGACGTTAAAAGATTTTAATTTAAACATATAGATACTTATAATTTAAAAATCACATGTACAAATAATTTATTTGTACATGTGATTTTTTGGCTAGCATAAAATCTAAATTATAGTAATTCTTCATAACTATATATGTAATTATCGCATTCTTTTTTTAATATATCTACTTGATGTTTAGAATGTTCATCATAAACACCAGTAACTTTCATGCCTGCTAGTTTTACACCTTTAACAGCAGCTATTATGTCTTCATATACCATGCATTCAGAAGGCCTAACACCAAGTTTTTTCGCTGCTAATAAATATATATCTGGATTGCTTTTACTTTTTTTTACTTCATCAGTTACTGTTATAGCGTCAAATAAATCAAAAGCATTATTATTTATTAATGTTGCAGTTAATAATGAAGTAGAACTACTAGTAGCTAGTCCTAATTTTATTCTAGAGTTTTTTAGTTTTTTTAAGTAATTAAGAGCATTTGGTTTTAGTTTTACATTATTTTTGTAATGATTATATGCCATGGTATCCCAAGTATTCATTATATCTTCAATTGAATCTTCTATTGAGAATCTTTTTTTAAAATATTCTGCTGTTTGAGAAAAGCTTAAATGTGTAATTTCATCATTTAAGTTATTTGGAACATCATGTCCCTTTGATGATAAATAATCAATGTCTATTTGTTTCCATACCCACATTGAATCAACAAGAGTTCCATCTAAATCAAATATAGCAGCTTTTATGTTATTCAAATAATCATCTCCTAAATTATATTTTGCATAACAAAAAAGAGATAGATAATAACCTATCTCTTTGGTCGGGGTGACAGGGATCGAACCTGCGACCTCATGGTCCCAAACCACGCGCGCTCCCATCTGCGCCACACCCCGAAGTACATTTAATATTATATTAATAACTTAAGGATATGTCAATACTTTTATTTAAATATATTTTATTTATTTGTTGTATAAGATACTTTTTTAATTATTGTGTTATAATTTTGTTGTTATAAATATTTTGTGAGGTGATTCTATATGAATATTACATTTTTAATAATGTTTCTAGGAAGTTTAGGGTTTATATTATTGGGAACATTTTTATTAAATAATAAGTATATAAAAAATATTGATACTAATGACAAGGAGTTATACAGAGAGGTTAAAGCAATGAAAATTAGTGGATACACTAATATAGCAATTGGCGCAGTAGGATTAATTTGTTCTATTATTGCTTTTGTTTTAGGAGCACTTAGCAAAACTATAGTTATTGTATTTGTTATGTGTATAGCTATATTATCTACAACTCAGTACATATTAAATAAGAAAATTAGAAAGTAAATTTTGAAACAAAATATTTAAATTATAAAAGTAAACTATAAATTTATATTAAAAAATTAATTTTTTAATATAAATTTATAGTTTTTTTAATTGCATAGAATTTTACTATATGTATAAAAAGTGATTATTTATAAATAAACGTATAATAAATATAGGTTTAATTTTAATGAAGTAGTGGTTTTTAAAATTTACCATTGTCCAAACTTTCCATAAGTGTTATAATGTTAAGGAATACAAAGGAGAGGGGGAAGGTCAAAAGACCTTACGGATAACATGAAGAAAAGTATGATATCAGCTGTATTAGCTGCAACTCTAGTTGTTACTTCAGCAATGCCTGCCTTTGCTACACCAAATCAAGAAGTAATAGAAAATCAGCAGAAATACGATGAATTAACACAAAAGATAGAGGATATAAATAATCAGATATACGTTTTAAATGGAGAAATAGAACCTTTAGTTCAAACAATTGAATCAAACAATGCTCAAATGGAACAAATAAAGGTTGAAGTAGAAAATACACAAAAGGAAATACAAACAGCTAAAGAAGAAATTGAAAAGACTGAAGAAGTTTTAGGAAAAAGAATTAGAGAATTATACAAGTCAGGTGGACAAAGTAGTTACATAATGTTATTATTTAGTGCTGATAGTTTTAATGATTTAATTAGCAAAATTGAATCAACTAATAGATTAGTAAGCATAGATAAAAAAATAGTTAAAGAATTAGAAGACAAGCAGCAGTCCCTTAATGAAAAAATCGAATCTTTAGATGAAAAGGAAAAAGAACTTACAAGAGTTAATGAAGAAACTAAAAAATCTTTAGATGAATTTGAATCTAAGAAGGCTCAACAAGAAAGTTTGGTTGCTGAGGTTAAAGCTGAACAAGCTAAATTTGAAGTTGAATTTTTAGCAGTTTCAGAAAGAAAATTAGTTGAACCACAGTTTTCTGTTATAGGAAATTCTTCAAGTTCAATTGATGAATTAAATAGTGCTATTAGTCAATTAAGAAATATAAGAGATAACCAAATTAAGAGTGGAATAGTTAAGGAAGAGATAAATAATAAAATTGAAGCTGCGAAAGAAAAAGTTTCTCAACTTCAAGCAGCAATAGAAGCAGCGAATTCTGCTAGTAAACCAAATAGAGGAGATGCAGTAGTATCTGTAACTGGCAATGCAATTGTGGATTATGCATATAAATTCCTTGGAACTCCTTATGTATGGGGTGGAACAAGCCCTTCGGGATTTGATTGTTCTGGATTCACTCAATATGTATTTAGAAATGCAGCAGGAGTAAATTTACCAAGAACAACATATGATCAAATAAATGTGGGAGTACCTGTATCTTACAATAATTTGCAACCAGGAGACTTAGTTTTCCCTCATACTGGACATGTTGGAATATATGTTGGTAATGGACAAATGATACATGCACCAAGCACTGGTGATGTAATTAAGGTTTCAAGTGTATATAAATTCTATACAGCAAGAAGAGTAGTATAGTTTATAATTAAAGACTAGGATTTTATTAATCCTAGTCTTTTTTGTATATAATATGTATAATGAAATTACTTAATTTATAATTTAGTGAGGAGTGTTTTATGAACGTTAATATAAATATTGATGAAGGTATTGATGACCTACAATTAAATGAATTAAAATTAATCCAAAAGAAACAAGGATTTAGGTTTGGAGTAGATGCAGTTTTATTATCTCATTTTGCAAATATAAAAAATAAGCATAGAGTTATTGATTTATGTACAGGTACAGGTATAATTCCATTTTTAGCTTATGGAAAATATTCACCTAAGGAAATTATAGGACTTGAGATACAAGAGGATATGGTTGAAATGGCTAATAGAAGTTCCATACTTAATAATACTATTGATATAGTAAAATTTGTTCATGGTGATTTAAAGAATATAGAATTGTTAGATTCTTTAGGTAAGTTTGATGTACTTACAGTTAATCCACCATATAAATTAAATAATGCTGGAATAGTTAATCCTAATGATAAATTAGCAATAGCTAGACATGAAGTTATGTGTACATTAGAGGATGTAATTTTAGCTGCTAGAAGATTACTTAAAGATAATGGAAGAATGTTTATAGTACATAGACCAGAGAGATTGGCCGATATTTTTGGGCTTATGAGAAAATATAAGATAGAGCCTAAGAGAGTTAGAATGGTTCAACCTAATACTAAAAAAGCACCTAATATAGTTTTAGTAGAAGGTCAAAGAGATGGTGGAGCGTTTTTAAAATGGGAAGAAACACTATATGTATATGATGATAATGGAAATTATAGTGAAGAAATAGATCGTATTTATGGAAGGAAGTAATTATATGGAATATGGAAAGATATATTTAGTGCCTACACCAATAGGTAATTTAAAGGATATAACTTTAAGAGCATTAGAAGTATTAGAAAATGTAGATGAAATTGCAGCTGAAGATACAAGACAAAGTTTAAAATTATTAAATCATTTTAATATAAAAAAGCCTCTTTTTAGTTATCATCAACATAATGAGCAAGGGAAAAGTGATGAAATATTATCTAAAGTGGAAGCGGGAAAGAATATAGCAATAGTTACTGATGCAGGTACACCAGGAATATCAGATCCGGGAAGTGTAGTTGTTAGAAAGTGTATAGAAAATAATATACAATTTGAAGTTTTACCAGGAGCAACAGCTATTACAACAGCTTTAGTTTATTCCGGATTAGATACTACAAAATTTATTTTTAGAGGATTTATTCCAAGAGAAACTAAAGAAAGAAAAATATTAGCTGAGGAAATTAAGGATAAAAAAGAAACACTAATTTTTTATGAATCACCACATAGGCTTATAGATACTTTAGATTACTTAAAACAAACATTAGGGGATAGGAATATAGCTGTTTGTAGAGAATTAACAAAGTTACATGAAGATATTTATAGGGGAACTATTAAAGAAGCTTATAATTGGTTTTTAGATAATAAACCAAGAGGTGAGTTTGTATTAGTTATTTCAGGTAAGAGTGAAGAGGAGTTTAGAGCTGAAAAGGAGCAAGAACTTAGCGGAATAACAATTGAGCAACACTTAATTAATTTAATAAATAATGGAATTGATAAGAAAGAAGCAATAAAGATAGTTGCTAAGGAAAGAGATCTTCCTAAAAAGGAAGTTTATAAAATAGCGATTAATTTATAAATTAAAGTAATTTATTTATAAAATATATAAATAAAAGGAGTTGTACTCATATTAGACTAAAAGTTTTAGATATGATACAGCTCCTTATTTATTTAATAAAATTATGTATAGTAATAATTAACTACTTACCAACTTTTAATTCTTCCATACAGTTTTTGCAGATGTTTTTACCTTTGTAATTAACAACATCTCTAGCATCACCGCAGAATATACAAGCTGGTTCATATTTCTTTAGTATGATTTGTTCACCATCTACATATATTTCTAAAGCATCTTTTTCAGCAATATCTAAAGTTCTTCTTAATTCTATTGGAATAACTATTCTTCCTAGTTCATCTACTCTTCTTACAACTCCAGTTGATTTCATTTTAAATTCCTCCTTAAAACAAGTTTCGACATTTAGCAGATTAATATTACCAGATATGTAATTAAAAGTCAATAATAAACTTTAAAAAAAAGTTTTAATTACAAAATTCTCGTTAAATTAATTCATAATTAAACTATACTACCATATTTTTGAAAAGTCAATAAAATTTTATAAAATAAATGACAAAATAAACATAATAAGACACGGCTTGTGCACTTATATTGTAGAATTGCAATGGACAAGTTTAAAAAAATTAAATATATAAAAATAAAATAAGAAAAAAAAGTAAAAAACTATATTTTGAAGAATAGTTTTTATAATATATGTTAAGAATTAGGGTTATAATAAAAAAATAACGTATAAAATAGAAAAAAGTAACTTGTAACGAGTTTATAGTTACTATATAATATAACTATTGAATTATACAAGAATGAGGTGAAATAATATGGTTAATAAGATTGATAATAATTATATAAAAAAAATTGAAGAAGAAATATCAAATACATCAATGATACCTTATGAAGATTTACCTAAATATGATCTTTTTTTATCTCAAGTAATAGATTTTTTAAATGATAAGTTTGTTGAAGATAAATATACTAATAATATAGTTCAAAATTATATAAAAAGTGAAGTTATTAGTAAGCCAGAGGATGGTAAAAAGAGAGGGTATACAAAGATACATTTAGTTCAACTTGTATTATTAAGTTATATGAGGCCAATACTTACAACAGAAGAAATTAAAAAGGTTTTTAGTTTAGCTTTTAATGAAATAAATGATAGATCAGATGATATCATAGATTGGGAAACAGCATATAAGTTATTTTTTGAAACTCAAGAAGAAAGTTTAGATAAAAATTTAAATGCTACATTGATAAATGATGAAAAGTTGGATTCTATAATTAAAGAATTAGAGTTAGATGAAAAAGATGAAAATAGTATTAGAACTTTTGTTATAGTATTGTCATTAATAGCTCAAGCTAGTGCTATTAAAAAATTAGTTCAAAAAATAGTAAAGGAATATCATTCTTAGTTTTAAGCTACCGATTTAATTGGTAGCTTTTTTGTTATAATAAAATAATATAAGAGAGGAAAGATTTATGAATGAAAAATTAATGTTTAAAGAATCAGTTAGGGGAATAATAGAATATGTTTTAAAATCAGGAAGTTTGGATGATAGATTTTTATCTAAGGGGAGAGCTATAGAAGGAACAGTTGCACATGGAAAACTTCAAAAAAATAATGAGCTAATATATGAATTTTATGAAAAAGAAGTAAAGATGCAGCATGAGTTTAAAAAAGATAATATAACATTATTAGTTGAAGGAAGAGCTGATGGAATTATAAAAGAAAAAGAAAATATAATTATAGAAGAAATAAAATCAACACATACTGACTTAAGCTATTTATATGAAGATTATAATTTATTACATTGGGCACAGGTAAAGTTTTATGGATATATTTATTGTGTAGATAATGATTTAAAGGACATAACTATAAGACTTAGCTACTTTAATATAAATACAGATGAGGTTAGGTCATTTGATAAAGTATATGATTTAAATGAATTAGAGAGTTTTGTAAACGAAATAGTTAATAAATACTTAAGTATATTAATATTAAATAAAGAACTTAAAATAGAGATAAATAAAAGTATAAAAGAATTACAATTTCCATTTAAGTCATATAGAAAGGGACAAAGAAATTTTGCTATAAGTTGCTATAGTAATATAAGAAAAAAAGGTGTATTATTTGCACAAGCTCCTACAGGGATAGGAAAGACAATTTCAACTATTTTCCCAGCAATAAAGGCATTAGGAGAAGGAATGGGAGAAAAAGTAATATACTTAACTGCTAAAACAATAACTAGAACTGTAGTAGAAGAGGCATATACAATATTATTAAAAAATAACTTAAAGTTTAAGGTAGTAACTATAACTGCAAAAGAAAAAATATGCCTTAATAATGAAGTAAAATGTAATCCTGATGATTGTATTTATGCAAAAGACTATTTTACAAAAATAAATGCTGTAATAATAAAATTGATAAAGAGTAATAGTATATTTTTAAGAAATGAAATAATTAAATATGCTAATAAATATAAAGTATGTCCATTTGAACTTTCATTGGATTTAAGCAATTGGTGCGATGGCATTATTTGTGATTATAACTATGTATTTGATCCAAGAGTTAGTTTAAAAAGGATATTTGAAGATAGAAATGAAGATAATATATTGCTGATAGATGAGGCACATAATCTTGTTAATAGAGCAAGAGAAATGTATAGTTGTACTTTACAAAAAAGTAAAGTAATGTCTGTTAATAAGATTATAAAAGGAAGGGTTCCTAACTTGTATAAGATTTCTAATTCTATAAATAAAGAGATGATACATATAAGACGAGAATTAGAAGAGATAAATAAAAATTTTAAATATGATAATGAAAAGTATAAAGATTTAATAAAGTTATTAAGGAGTTTTATTAGAGAAGCAGATAGTTATTTATTAAAAAGTAAGGGAACAGAGGGATACGAAGAAGTATTGGATTTTTATTATGAAGTAAGAAATTTTATTTCAGCAAGTGAATTATATAATGAAGGATATACAACTATATTAAAAAAAGATAAAAATGAATTTATTATAAAAATATTTTGTATTAATCCTGCTGAAAATTTAAGGAAGGTTATTAAAAGCTCTTATTCAAGTATTATATTTTCGGCAACGTTGTCTCCTGTAAAATATTATGTGGATTTAATAGGGGGAGATGATGAAAGCGTAAAATTGAAATTTGATTCACCATTTAATAAGGAAAATTTATTAACATATTTATATCCATTAGATATGAGATATGTTAATAGAGAAAATAATATTGATATATTGTGTAATGTTATAAATAAATTTATTAATGAAGCAAAAGGTAATTATATGGCATTTTTACCTTCATTTGATTACTTATATAAGGTGTATTTAAGATACATAGAGCTATACGGAAAAGAAAAAACTATAATACAAGAAGAAAACTTATCAGAAGATAGGAAAGAGGAATTTTTAAAATATTTTAATGATCATAATAACATTATTGGTTTTACAGTTGTAGGTGGAATGTTTTCAGAAGGTATAGATTTACCGGGAAATAAATTAATAGGAGCTATTATAGTGGGAGTAGGTTTTCCAATGGTTTCTATTGAAAATAATATAATAGCAGAATATTTTAGTTCAAATGGATTTGATTATTCATATACTTATCCTGGAATAAATAAAGTCATTCAATCAGCAGGAAGAGTAATAAGAACGGAGAATGATAAAGGTAGGATATTATTAGTGGATAAAAGGTATGATAATTTAAAATATAAATATCTTTTACCTAGTGAATGGAATATAAAAAAATTTATATTTAATATTAATAAAGAATAATTATAATGTTAGTGGTTTATATGTTAATAAACCGGAAAGGAAATATGGTGATATAATGTCTAAAAAAGAGACTAATATTAAAAAAAGTTTCTTTAAGTTTATAATATATTTTATAGTTAAAATAAAAAATGATGATATTTTTGCATTAGCCGCACAGCTAGCATATTATTTAATATTATCATTTTTTCCTTTTTTAATTTTTTTATTAACTTTAATTGGATTTAGTAATTTAGATTCTATGGAGGTATTAGGTGCATTAAGGGCTATGTTACCTACTAGTGCATTTGAACTTATTTATAATGTAATTATAGAAGTTATTGAAAAACAAAATACTGGATTATTAGGAGCTTCTTTGTTATTAGTGGTTTGGTCTGCTTCTTCAGCTTTTAGAGCAGTAATTAAGGGGATAAATAAGGCTTATGGATTAAATGAAAATAGATCTTTTATAAAGAGAGCTTTTATAGCTATAATTTGTACTTTTTCATTAGCATTTGTAATATTGTTGACTTTAATATTATTAGTATTTGGAGGTTTAATAGGAAATTTAATAGCATCCTATCTACCACATCCTATAATTGTATATAGGATATGGAATTTTTTAAGATATATATTAGTCATATTTATGATGATATTAATTTTTGCAAGTATATATAGATATACTCCATCAAAAAGACTTAAATGGAAAGAAGTTTTTCCAGGAGCTATTGCTTGTACAGTAGGTTGGCTAGTTGTTTCTTTAGGATTTTCATTTTATATAAATAATTTTAGTAATTATTCCAAAATATATGGAGGATTAGGAGCTGTTATTATACTAATAACATGGTTATATTTAACTTCCATAATTTTAATTACAGGTGGGGAAATTAATTCTATTATTGTTATAAGAAAAATTGAGTCAGTAAAATAATTTTAAATAAATATTGAATCTAATAATATTTTAGAAATATCATTATAATTATAAATTTCCAATGAATAGAAAAAAATGAAGTGGTTATACTCAAAGATGAAGTATTCAGGAGGTGTAATTAAATGAATAAAATAGTATTATTAGGAAAACTTATAAAGGACCCTGAACTAAAAACTATAGATAATGGTGAAAAAGTTTTTACAAGGTTCATAATTGCGGTAGATAGAAATTTTAAATCTGCTGATGGAACTAGAAAAGCTGATTTAATTCCTGTAACTATATGGGGAAGAAAAGCTGAAGTAGTATGTAAATACATGACTAAAGGAAGCTATATTAGTTTAAGTGGAAGACTAAAAACAGGAAGTTATGAAGATAAACAAGGAAATAAAAAATATATAGCAGAAGTTGTTGCCGAAGATTTTAAATTTGTTGGAAACAAAAGAGAAGTTAGAGAAAATAATGAAGTTATTGGTGAAGAATAAATTATAAAAATAAAGATTGCTTTTAGCAATCTTTATTTTTATATTATATAATAAGTTTTTTTCTGCGATTATAGTTTTCGACAATTATTTTAACCTTTTAAATAACATGATTAATAAGTAAATTTATAATATTCAATAAAAAAAGTGTAATAAATTACAATTATGTTGAATAGTAAGGAAAATTTTATTTTTAGCGACTCCACCATTTGACATAATTTTAATTTAATTTATGTTATTGTTTAATTATTAATTAATTATTAATAATATGTGGAGGGATAAGGCAGTATGAAGATAAATAAAACATTAAGCGAGATTGTTAATATTGATGAGAGAGAAGTTAAATATATTTATAGAATGACTGAAAAAATGATAAGAAATAGACAAGCTTTTGGTATAGAAATTGAAAGACAAGACTTTAATGATGGGGAAGTAATTAACTTAGAAAGAGATTATGTAAGTTTAGTTGCTATTGAAGAAAAAAAAGCAAACGATATATTAGTATTATTATTTAATAATTTAGTTTCTCCTATTCACTTAGTTGATATAGTTGGTGAATATTCGGATTTATGTGCGGCTGAATTTTAATTTCTAAGATTATATTTACATAAGGTAACAATACAAAAGATAATTAAATTATCCTTATGGATGTATAGTTTAACAAAAGAGGTGATTTAATGATATTGGGAATTGGAACAGACATAATAGAAATAGACAGAATAGAGAAGGCGATAAACAATACACCAATGTTTTTAGAAAAAATATTTACTAAGAGAGAACTTAAAGAATTAGCTAAAATAAATTTTAGAGCAGAGAGTATTGCAGGTAATTTTGCAGTAAAAGAATCAGTGAGCAAGGCTATAGGAACTGGTGTAAGGGGATTTTCTTTAAGTGATATAGAAGTATTTAGAGATGAATTAGGTAAACCTTTTGTAGAGGTATCTAATAAGGTAAAAGAATTAATAAAATCTAATAATTATAAATTTAATGTTTCTATTTCTCATAATAGAAGTTGTGCAATTGCATTTGTAGTACTAGAGTCACATCAACCTACATAATATTTATATAGTAAAAATTAACATAAATAATATTTTTTTAAGCAGCTTAATGATAAATTAAGAATAAAATATATAGTTATTTAATATTAGTAATAATGAAATAGTGGTTATTGGAGGATCTATGAAGAAAAAAATTATTATAACATTATTACTAATCATACCTTTTATATCTATTTTTCTTGTTGTTATATTTAGAGGAATGGTTTCGCCAAACAATGAGGATATAATTAGAGATTTAAAAAATATTAAATGTTATGAAACAAAAGTTGAGTACATAGTTAAGAATAGCAAAGGAGAAGAGAGAGAAGATACATTTCAATATTATTCAAAAGATAAAGGGGTAAGGGTTGAGTTTAATGATAAAGTTAAAATTTATAAAGCTGATGGAATTTATGTAAAAGATAATTCATCTACTGGTGAATATGTAATTGAAAGCAACATGGACATACTTCACTCGATAGCATTTATGAATAACATATTATCTTATCCATTAATAAGTGACTCAGTAAAAGAGGGACAAGAAGAGTGGGGAGATAAAATATATATACAAGTAGATACAGAATTGTTTTTAAATAATGAGCATTTTAATAGTGCAAGAATTTTTATTAATAAAAAGCTTAGAACTCCTATTGGAATTATAATTTATGATAAAGATGGAAATGATTCTGTAAGAATAGTTTATGAAGATTTTAAAATAGTTAAAGATATTGATGAAAATTTATTTAACTAGTTTTTTTAAAAATAAAATATGGATACTGAATATAAATTCAGTATTCGTTATACAAAGTTTAAATAAGATAAGAACATAAGAAACAAATGATTAAATAGAGATAAATAGTACAAAGAAAATTTAGCCAGTGTAGTATTTAGTTAAATCAAGTTGTATTAATTGTGGTGATAATCTAAGTACATATTAATTATTTTAGAAATAATAATTAAAAATATACTCATAAAAGATTAGTTTTTTGTAAAAAAATATAAATTTTATACAGATAGTGACATTTCTATTTGCAAAATGACATATTTTGAAATATAATTTTCTTATTACATTCCAAATAGAACTCCTAGGAGGTCAAATATGTCAAAAAAAATAGATAATACAATAATCTGTAAATTTAAAAATGATTTTGAAAAAAGTAGTAAATTTATTAAAGATAGTTTAATAGTATATAGTGAGGAGAATGAAGCAAGTAAGTTTTTTGAATTAATGAAAAATGGCTATAAAGAAATGTCGAAAATTAATTTAGAACTTTCATACGATGCTAATTCATCACAAAGGTCACTTAAATACAAATTTGATGATATAAATGAATATGAGAAATGGCTTTGCGGAGTGTGATATTTTTAATGACGACTATGGTTGTAAAAAGAGGGGATATTTTTTATGCAGATTTAAGTCCTGTTATAGGCTCTGAGCAAGGTGGAATTAGGCCAGTAATTATTATACAAAATGATATAGGGAATAAGTATAGTCCTACAGTAATAGTAGCTGCTATAACTTCTCAAATTAATAAAGCCAAGCTTCCAACACATGTAGAGATTTCATCAGAGGAATATGGGTTAAATAGAGATTCTGTTGTTTTATTAGAGCAAATAAGAACTCTAGATAAAAAAAGACTTAAAGAAAAAATAGGTCATATGACAGAAGCGGATATGAAAAAAGTAGATAAATCATTACTTATAAGTATAAGTCTAGCTTAAATATTGTATTTAATAGATGAAAAGACAAAGTAGAATTGCTTTGTCTTTTTATTTTTTATTTGATACTTATAATAATCATAAATGTGATATACAATTAAAAATAAATAAAGTATACTTTAATAAAAAATAGTGTATACAAATGAAATCTATTATGTTAAAATGGAGTTGGTTAATTTACATATTAAAATAAATTTGATTAATTTACATAATTCAAGAGTATAATAGAATATATTAATATAAATTATTAAAATGGAGGCTTTTAAATGATTAATAATATAGAAGAATTAAAATCAATATCTAAATTAATAAGAAAAGATATAGTTTCAATGTTAACAGAATCAGCATCAGGACATCCAGGTGGATCTTTATCAGCAACTGATATTGTAACTACTCTTTTCTTTAAAGAAATGAATATAGATGCAAGCAATCCAAAAAATCCGGATAGAGATAGATTTGTATTATCAAAAGGTCATGCTGCCCCAGTTTTATATAGTGCATTAGCAAGAAAAGGATTTTTTCCAGTAGAAGAGCTAAATACTTTAAGAAAGCTTGGATCAAGATTACAAGGTCATCCAAGTATGAAATGTTTACCTGGAATAGATATGTCAACTGGTTCTTTAGGTCAGGGGATTTCTTCAGCTGTAGGAATGGCATTAGCAGGAAAAATAGATAATAAGTCATATAGAGTTTATACTATTTTAGGTGATGGTGAATTAGAAGAAGGTCAAGTATGGGAAGCTTCTATGTGCGCAGCTCATTATAAATTAGATAATTTAACTGCCTTTGTAGATTTTAATGGATTACAAATAGATGGAAATATAGAAGAGGTTATGAATCCATCACCAATAGATAAAAAGTTTGAAGCATTTGGATGGAATACTTTGGTTATTGATGGACATAATTATGATGAAATAATAGATGCTATAGAAAAGGCAAAATCATGTAAGGGTATGCCAACGGTTATTATATGTAAAACTGTTAAAGGAAAAGGTGTATCATTTATGGAAAATGAAGCAGGATGGCATGGTACAGCACCAAGTAAAGAGCAATGTGAAAAAGCTTTAGCTGAGATTGGAGGAGACAGATAATGAGTAAGAAAATCGCTACAAGAGAAGCATATGGAAAAGCATTAGCAGAATTAGCAAGAGAAAATGAAAATGTAGTAGTATTAGATGCAGATTTATCTAAATCTACTAAAACAGCAGATTTTAAAGCAGTTTCTCCAGAAAGATTCTTTAACATGGGTATTGCTGAAGGAAATATGATGGGAGTTGCAGCAGGATTATCAACTTGTGGAAAAATTCCTTTTGTAAGTACATTTGCAATGTTTGCTGCAGGTAGAGCATTTGAGCAAATAAGAAATTCAATTTGTTATCCAAAATTAAATGTTAAAGTTTGTGCCACTCATGCAGGTTTAACAGTTGGAGAAGATGGTGCATCTCATCAAACTGTTGAAGATTTATCATTAATGAGAAGCATACCAAACATGGTAGTTATTTCACCAGCAGATGCAGTTGAAACTATGGCTGCAATCAAGGCTATAGCTAAGTATGATGGACCTTGCTATGTAAGATTAGGAAGAGCTGCTGTTAATGTTATAAATGATGAAAGCACTTACAAATTCGAATTAGGAAAAGGTGTTGTAGTATCAGAAGGTAGAGACGTTACTATAATTGCAACAGGAATAATGGTTGATGCTGCAATAGAAGCAAAAGATATTTTAGCAAAAGAAGGAATTGATGCTAAGATTGTAAATATACATACAATAAAGCCTTTAGACACTGAATTAATTATAAAGTCTGCTAAAGAAACAGGTGTTATAGTAACTGCTGAAGAGCATAGCATTATTGGTGGATTAGGTTCAGCAGTTTCAGAAGTTATTACTGAAAATTATCCAGTACCAGTTTTAAAGGTTGGAATTAACGATACTTTTGGTGAAAGTGGAAAGCCAGATGAATTATTAAAGGCATATAACTTAACATCAAAAGATATAGTAAATAAAGTTAAACAAGCAATTACCCTAAAAAAATAGATTATTATATACCACAAAACAGCTATTTACCACTAAAACTGCGATTTTAAGTCGCAGTTTTTTTATGCTAAAAAATCATACTTGATTAAAGTTGAATATAATGATTAAGGATATTAAATCAACTAGGATAAAAAATATGGAGTGAGGAAAAATAATACAAGTAGTTTAAAATTGTAAGGAGTATTTTTATGAATAAAAATTTAAAAGATTTTTTATTAATAACTATTGGAATACTTTTAGTTGCAATATCCGTAGTGTATTTTTTTGATCCTAATAATATTGCAGCAGGAGGAATAACAGGATTAGCAATTGTTATAAATCATTACATACCATTTATATCAATTGGACCGCTTGTTTTAATTATGGATGCTGTTTTATTTGTAATTGCATTAATAGTAATAGGAGCTAAGTTTGGGGCTAAGAGTATATATTGTAGTCTTTTATTATCAACATCTATGTGGATAATGCAAACTTTTTTTCACTTTACAGTAACAAGTGATTTAATGCTTGCAACTATATTTGGAACTCTAATATCAGCTGGAGGAATGGCGATAGTATTTAATGCTAATGCTTCAAGTGGTGGAACAGATATAATAGCTAAGATTTTAAATAAATTTTTCCATGTTGATATAGGTAAATCATTGCTTATGGTTGATTTTTTAGTTACTCTATTAGGAGCTATAACTTTTGGTATTGATATTGGATTATATGGATTATTAGCTGTTATAATAAATGGAGTTGTTATAGACAAAATAATAGCTGGATTTAAGGTTAAAAGTGAAATTACAATAATAAGCCCTAAAAATAAAGAAATAAGTAATTATATATTAAATGATTTGGAAAGGGGGTGTACTTTTATAAAAGGAGTTGGTGCTTTTACTGGAAATGATACATCTTTATTATATACAGTTTTAGATAGAAGTGAATTTATAAAATTAAAAAACCACATTAGTGGTATTGATAAAAATGCTTTTATAACGGTTGGAGAAGTTCATGAAGTTATGGGAGAAGGATTCAAGGGTATAGATGATGATTAAAATTAAAAAACGATAGGAGATAATTATGCAAAAGATTAAAGAATATTTACTTACAACTATAGGAATAGCATTAACTGCCTTAGCATTAGAATATTTTTTCTTTCCTAGTGATATAGCAGCAGGTGGAGTGTCAGGTATAGGATTAGTAATAAATAAATTAGTAGGTTTAGATACTAGTATAGTTGTATTTGTGCTTAATATTTTTCTTTTTATTTTAGCTTTTCTTGTTTTGGGAAAATCTTTTGGAGGAAAGAGTATTTATGCAACAGTAATGCTTTCGGTATTTATGTGGGTAATTGAGAAATTTTTTACTCCAGGAATTTTAACTGAAAATATGTTTTTAGCTAGTTTTTTTGGATCAATAATTTTAGGAATGGGTGCAGCAATTGTTTTTCATCAAGGAGCATCTACTGGTGGAACTAGTATTATAGCTGCAATTATTAGTAAGTTTACACCTATTGGTATAGGGATATCTGTACTTATTACAGATTCACTTGTTTGTATAATGGCTATTAGTGTATTTGGTGTAGATAAAGGATTGTTTGGATTTTTTAGTGTAATATTAATTGGATTAGTTATAGATAAATTTATAGATGGATTTAATAGATGTAAGCAAGTATTTATAATAACATCAAAAGAAAAGGCCATAGTTAATCATATAATTAAAAAAATTGATAGAGGATGTACAGTTCTTAATGGAAATGGTGGATATACAGGAAGTGATGTAAAAATAATATACACAGTTTTAAGCTCAAATGAATTTATATCTTTAAAAAAGGATGTCAAAGAAATAGATCCAGAAGCCTTTTTAACTGTTAATGAATCAATAGAAGTTTTAGGAAAAGGATTTGCAGATTTTCAATAAAAATGTAGCAAAATTAGGAAAATAGGCCTTTAATGTTGGTATTATGACTTTTTGTATGATATAATGTCTGTATAGTTTTTAAAGTTAAAGTTGTAAGAGGTGTTATTTATGATAGAATTTAAGGACGTGTCCAAGATATATGAGAATAATGTTAAAGCATTATCAAATGTAAATATAAAAATAAATTCAGGAGATTTTGTTTTCTTAGTTGGACCATCTGGTGCTGGTAAATCTACTTTTATAAAAATGTTATTAAAAGAAGTAGATCCAACAATGGGAGAAATTATAGTTTCTGGTAAAGATTTATCTACTGTTACTAGAAAACAAATACCATATTATAGAAGAAAAATAGGAATGGTGTTTCAAGATTTTAGATTAATACCTACTTTAAATGTATATGAAAATGTTGCATTTGCAATGAGAGTAGTAGAAGCTTCACAAAAGGAAATTAGAAGAAGAGTACCAATGGTGCTATCTTTAGTTGGATTATCTCATAAATATAAAATGTTTCCTAATGAATTATCTGGAGGAGAACAACAAAGAGTATCTTTAGCAAGAGCAATAGTTAATAATCCAGATGTTTTAATAGCTGACGAACCTACAGGTAACTTAGACCCAGAAACAGCAAATGAAATAATGGGATTATTAGAAGATATAAATAAATCTGGAACAACTATACTAATGGCAACTCACGCAAAAGACATAGTAGATAATATGAAAAAGAGAGTTATAGCTATTGACAGAGGAATTGTTGTAAGAGATGATAGGAAGGGGATGTACGAAAATGAAAATTAGCACGTTAAATTACTTTATAGTTGATGCCTTAAAAAGCATAAAAAGAAATAGGACAATCAGTATTGCTGCTATGATAACTGTATTAATAACTTTTTTTGTTTTTGGTACATTTACTTTATTAGCATTAAATTTTAATAAAAGTATAGAAGATGTAGCATCTAAAATTCAAATCCAAGTATATTTAAAAGATGATATAAAATTAGTTGATCAAAAAGAAATAGAAATTAAGTTAATGGAAAACCCACAGGTTAGTGAAGTTAAATATGAATCTAAAGATGAAGCATTTTTAAGCTTAAAAGAAAATTTAGGTAATAATGCTGGATTATTAGAAGGATATGATTTAACTAATAATCCATTACCAAGTTCGTTTGTTGTTAATTTAAATGATCCTTCATTTGCAGAAGAGGTTGCTAAATCAGTTGAAAGTATGACTGGTGTTGAAGGAATAGGAAATCAACAAGATGTAATTAATACAATAAGTAAGTTTGTTGATGTAGTACAAATAGTAGGTATAGGATTATTTATAGTATTTGTTGGAGTATCAGTATTCTTAATAATGAATACAATAAAACTTACAGTATACTCAAGAAGAAGAGAAGTTGGAATAATGAAGTTTGTTGGTGCAACAGACTGGTTTATTAGATGGCCTTTTGTTATTGAAGGTATAATAATTGGTGCAATAGGTTCTTTAGCATCAAGCTTAGTATTATACTTTGCATATAATGGTGTATTTAAGTGGATTGTTTCATCTATGTTTATAGTAAACTTAGTACAGCCACAATTTGTTTTAACAACTTTATTAGCATCTTTTGTTGGTGGTGGTATAGTAGTTGGAGCAATAGGAAGTATATTTGCATTAAGAAAATTCTTAGTTGTTTAGTATATAGAATTTGTTAATTAGGTAAAAATAAATAAATATAGAAATTATTTTAAAACTACAACTCATTACTTAGGTTATGGGTTGTAGTTTTAAGTGAATAAGGGGGAATTTATAATAATATAAATTTTATTTTATGCAGAAAGGAAAGAGAATTTATGCAGAATTATAAAATGCAAGAGGAAAATTCGAACAATAGAAAAAGAGGAGTAGTTAAATATTTAGTTCTGATAGTTATAATACTTGTAACCTATGTAGGGGTATTTTACTTAGGAAATATTCTAGCTACTAAAGGGATTGTTATTGGTTCTATACCATCAAAGGCAGTCAGTGATTTAGAGGATATTAAAGATACAGAAAAGTATTCAAATTTATTTAATTTGAGAAGTATGTTATTTTCAATGTATAATGGTGAAATTGATGATGAGAAACTTTTAGAAGGTGCTATGAAGGGAATGGCTGATGCTATAGGAGATCCATATACTGTTTATATGGATAGAGATGAATTTAAATCATTTATGGAATCAAGCCAAGGAAGCTTTTATGGAATAGGAGCTCAATTAGGTGTTAGAGATAATAATGTAAAAATAATATCTCCAATTAAAGGTTCACCAGCAGAAAAAGCAGGATTAAAAGATGGAGACATAATACTAAAAGTTGATGATTATGAAGTAAAGGATTTAAATGTAGAAGCAGTTGTTTCTAGAGTAAGAGGAGAAAAAGGTGAGCCAGTTACATTAAAGGTTAAACGTGAAGGTATAGAAGAACCTTTTGATATTAATATAGTCAGAGATGAGATTAAAACAGAGTCAGTAAAGGGAGAAATTTTAGAAGATGGAATTGGTTATATGCAAATAACAACCTTTAGTGATGAGGAATTAAGTGATAAGTTTAATGAAAAATTAAATGAATTAAAACAACAAGGAATGAAAAAACTAATATTAGATTTAAGAGGAAATCCAGGTGGATACTTAAATGAGTGTGTTGAGATGGTTTCTAATTTTATTCCAAGTGGGGAAGTAATTACTTACACAATTGATAAGTATGATAAGAAAGTAACATCAAACTCAATAGGAGGAAATGCTATTGGAATGCCGTTAGTTGTACTTGTAAATGGTGGAAGTGCTAGTGCTTCAGAAGTTGTAACTGGGGCTTTAAGAGATTATAAAGCTGCAACAATTATAGGTACAAAAACATTTGGTAAGGGTATAGTTCAACAACTTAAAGTTTTACCTAATGATATGGGAGGACTTAAAGTTACAGTATCAAAGTATTACACACCAAATGGTGAAAATATCCATGGCATAGGAATAGAACCAGATATATTAGTAGAAATACCACAAGAGGTATTAAAAATGGATTATGATAGAAATATTGATCCACAATTTCAAAAAGCATTAGAGGTAATAAGAGAGAAGAATTAGTTTAGGAGGCTTGAATGGATTTAGTAATTCATAGTTTAAAGTCTATAGCAGTAGCAATAATTGAGCCAGTACATTTAATTATGCTTGTAGTATTTGGGATAATATTTTATTTAAAAAATATTAAGATAGTATCCATTCAAAAGATGACATTAGGAGAGGGGTTAAATACCCCTCTAGAACTTACATTGTCTCAAATTGTATTAGGAATATTAGCAGGTACAATTGGAAGTGTAGTATTATCTGTTCTTGGCGTTACATTTAGTGAAAATTCAGGAATAGAATTTATATTTATGATATCTATATTATTTTTATTTTATAAAAAGAGGTATATATCATATGCATATTCGAGTGCCATATTAGGTATTGTAGGAGTTTTATTAAATATTTTTAGTAATCTTACAGGAATGAAGCTGCTTTTAAATGTAGATATAGTATCATTAATGACATTTATAGGTATAATTTATATTTTGGAAGGTTTGCTAATTATAATTGATGGAAATAGAGGAGCAATACCTGTATTTACAAAAAGAGATGATAAAATAGCGGGAGGATTTTCGTTTAGTAGATATTGGCCAATACCAATTGCTATACTTATGATTTTTAATGATAGTGTAGCAAACCATGATTCAATTTATTCAAACTTAGCAAGTTGGTGGCCAATTATAAATAATAAAGTTTTAACTTCTTTAGTAACTACTGTAATGATAGCTAGTATTCCTTTATACGGAATAGTAGGATATAGTAATGTTACATTTACTCAAGAAAAGAAAAAAAAATCACTAAGATGCGGTATTACTATTTTAATATACGGATTAACAGTTAGTTTAGTGGCCCAATTAGGTAGCATTAATATATTAGGAGAAATAATAGCTATAATATATGCTCCATTAGTTCTTGAATTAATTATGAAATATGAGTATAGAGTAGAGAAAAATGGAAAATGTTTATATGTAAGTGATGATGAAGGAATAATGATTCTTGAAGTTACCCCTAATTCACCGGCTTATGAAGTTGGGTTAAAGCGTGGAGATAAAATAATAGAAGTTAATGGACAAAATATAAAATCAGAAGGAGATATTTTTAAGGCAGCTAGAGAAAACTTATTTAAAGTTTCACTTAAAATTAAAAATAATTCGGGACAAGTTTTCAAATATGATATAAAACCTAGAAATAAAAGATTAGGACTTTTATTAGTTCCTAAAATGGTTAAAAAAGAAGAGATGTTTGAAATAAGGCCAGATGAGATAAAGAATATAATAAATGAACTTAAAAATAAGAAATAAAACTTAAATTGGAGGTGAATATATGGGAGAATTTAAGATTCATTCTAAATTTAACCCCACAGGAGATCAACCAACAGCAATTGAAAGTTTAGCAAATGGTATAAAAAACAATGAGAAGTATCAAACTCTTTTAGGTGTAACTGGTTCAGGAAAAACTTATACCATGGCAAATATAATTGAAAAGGTCCAAAAGCCAACTATAGTTTTAGCACATAATAAAACTTTAGCCGCACAGTTATGTTCAGAATTTAGAGAGTTTTTTCCTAATAATATAGTTGAATATTTTGTTTCATATTATGATTACTATCAACCAGAAGCATATGTACCTCAAACAGATACATTTATTGAAAAAGATGCAGCAATAAATGATGAAATAGATAAGTTAAGACACTCAGCTACATCGGCATTATTTGAAAGAAAAGATGTAATAATAGTAGCTTCTGTTTCTTGTATATATGGTTTAGGAAATCCAGATGAATACAAGAAGCTTACAATTTCTTTAAGGGTTGGAATGGAAAAAGAAAGAGATGAAATAATAAAGAATCTAATAGAAATTCAATATGAAAGAAATGATATTGACTTTTCAAGAGGTACTTTTAGAGTAAGAGGAGATTCCTTAGATATTATTCCAGCCTCTTCTTCTACAAAAGGAATTAGAATTGAGTTTTTTGGTGATGAGATAGAAAGAATAAGAGAATTTGATGTTTTAACAGGAAAAATATTAGGTGAAAGAGAGCATGTTGCTATATTCCCAGCATCTCACTTTGCTGCATCACAAGAAGTTTTAGATAAAGCAATAAAAGAAATAGAAGATGAACTTGAAGATAGATTAAAAGAATTAATCTCTCAAGATAAATTACTAGAGGCACAAAGATTAAGGCAAAGAACTAATTACGATATAGAAATGATTAAAGAAATGGGATATTGTAGCGGAATAGAAAATTATTCAAGGATATTAGATGGAAGAAAGGCTGGTACTCCACCAAAAACATTATTAGATTATTTTCCAGATGATTATTTAATGTTTATAGATGAAAGTCATGTTACTTTACCACAATGTAGAGCAATGTATGCTGGTGATAAATCAAGAAAAGATACACTAGTTGAATATGGATTTAGGCTTCCATGTGCTTATGATAATAGACCATTAAAATTTACCGAGTTTGAAAGTAAAATTAATCAAATCATATTTGTATCTGCAACACCTGCCCAATATGAATTAGATCATTCAACTAATATAGCTGAACAAATAATTAGACCTACAGGATTATTAGACCCTGTGGTTGAAATAAGACCAGTAACAGGGCAAATAGATGACCTTTATGCTGAAATTTTAAAAACTACTGAAAGAGGATTTAGAACATTAGTAACAACTTTAACTAAAAAAATGGCTGAAGATTTAACTAAGTATTTAAGTGAACTTGGAATTAAAACTACTTATATGCATTCAGATATAAAAACTATTGAAAGAATGGAGATAATAAGAGATTTAAGATTAGGAAAGTTCGATGTTCTTGTTGGAATAAATTTACTTAGAGAGGGATTAGATATTCCAGAGGTTGCACTTGTTGCAATTTTAGATGCAGATAAGGAAGGATTTTTACGTTCTGAAACTTCAATGATTCAAACTATAGGTAGGGCAGCTAGAAATTCAGAAAGTAAAGTTATAATGTATGCAGATAAAATTACAGGTTCTATGGATAGAGCAATTAAAGAAACTAATAGAAGAAGGGAAATTCAAATGCAATACAATGAAGAACATGGAATTATACCTAAAACTATTATTAAAGATGTGAGGGCTGTAATTGAAGCAACAAAAGTTGCTGAAGAGGAAGCTGACTATATTGTAGACGAAGCAGTTGAATTAACTCCTAAGGAGAAAAATAAGTTAATTAAACAATATACAGAAGAAATGAAAGATGCAGCTAAAAATCTTCAATTTGAGAGAGCGGCAGAACTTAGAGATATGATTAATAAACTTAAAGAAGAATAATTTCCTTGGAAATGATATTAAATATTTTTATATATATCATTTATAACTCTCATAATTAAATTGTAATTAGTTATGTTATAATAAAGGCGAATAGTTTTGAAATCTATATAAAAATTAAATATCGAAAATTTTACTCTCATATATAAAAACTGATTCCTATATTAAATTATAGGAATCAGTTTTTTTTATAAAATTTTAAATTAAAGTATCTAATGTTTGGTATAATTTACATAATACTTTGTTTTTGAGGTGAATGTTAACATGATATTAAATAAAAAAATATTAGTAGTTGAAGATGATTCAGATATTAACGGACTTTTATGTAAAATATTAATTCAAAATGGATATGATGTTAGAGGAACTTATTCTGGTTCTGAGGCAAAGATGTGTATAGAACAATTTGAATATGATCTTATAATTTTGGATTTGATGTTACCGGGAGTATCAGGAGAAGAGTTAATAAAAGAAATAAGAAAAAATTATTTTATGCCAATAATAGTTTCTTCAGCTAAAACAAGCACTGAGGATAAAATATCCGTACTTAAATTAGGAGCAGATGATTTTATAATAAAGCCATTTGATATCAACGAATTATTAGCTAGAGTTGAAGCTCAGTTAAGAAGATATACAAAATTTTTTACTAAAAATAATATTAATAATAAGATAATTCATAAAAATTTGGAGTTAGATATTGATAGCAGACAAGTTTTTGTTAATAAAAAAGAAGTAAATTTAACAGTTATAGAATTTGATATACTAAATTTATTGATTACCAATCCTAATAAGGTTTTTACTAGATCAAATCTCTTTGAGTCTGTTTGGAATGATGAGTTTATGGGATATGATAATACTGTCAATGTTCATGTAAGTAATTTAAGAAATAAGCTTTCAAAGTTTGATAAAGATAATGAATACATACAAACAGTATGGGGAATTGGATTTAAGCTTAAAGATTAATTAAACTTAATACTTTCTTAATATTTGCTTTAAGTTATCTTATAACTATAAATATAAAATAAAGTTAATCAATTAAACAATAATAATTAGGTTTATTAGGAGAGCAAATAAAATGAAAGATGTTATATTAAAAACTTATAATATTACTAAAAAATATGGAAATCAAATAGCAGTAAATAATGTTAATATGACAATTAAAAAAGGTGAGATATATGGCTTTATAGGTCAAAATGGTGCAGGTAAAACAACATTAATAAGACTTATTACAGGGCTAATTCACAAAACTAATGGAGATATTGAACTCTTAGGTGCAAGTTCAGAAAATGAATTAAATAAAGCAAGAACAATGGTTGGAAGTTTAATTGAAACACCTTCATTTTATAATAATATGACAGCACGAGAAAACTTAGAGGTGTCTAGAAGAATAAGAAATATTCCGGGAAATAAATGTGTTGATGAAGTATTAGAGTTAGTTGGATTAAAGAATATTGAAAAGAAAAAGGTTAAAAATTTTTCTTTAGGAATGAAACAAAGGTTAGGTATTGCAAATGCTATAATGGGAAATCCAAGGATTCTTATTTTAGATGAGCCTATAAATGGACTTGACCCTATGGGGATAATTGAAATAAGAGAGTTATTAAAGAAAATAAATAAGGAAAAAGATATGACAATACTAATATCAAGTCATATATTAAGTGAATTATCAGAACTTGCAACAACTTATGGAATAATATCAAATGGAAAATTGATTGAAGAAATAACATCGCAAGAATTAAAAGAAAAGTGTAGAAAGTATATAGATTTAAAAGTTGATGATACATCTAGAACAGTAATTATTCTTGAAAGAAAGTTAGGAATAAATGATTATCAAGTTTTATCTAATAAAAAGATAAAAGTATTTTCTAATTTAGATAACGTTGGAGAAGTTAATTCAATTCTTTCGAATTCAGGCATAATTGTTGAAAGTATAGGGGTAAAGGGTGAGAATTTAGAAGAATACTTTATGAATGTAATTGGAGGTGTATTAAATGATTAAGTCTATACAAGCAGAGCTATATAAATTATTTAAGAATAGAGCATTTAAAGTATTAATGATTATTGCAATTTTATTAGCAGTATTAACAATATTTATGGGTTCAAAATTTTTCAATCAAATTATTATGGATAGTTTAGGAAGTTTGCCAGAAGCTCAAAAGGAAATGATTATGAAACAAATGACATCATTATCAAATAATGATGAAGTAGTAATGTTAAATCAAATAGGTATCCATTTACAAGCTAAGGATATAATGAATCCAACTGCAATAGAGATATTTCATGCTTCTTTTGGGTCAGGAGTAATAGAAATATTAATAGGAATATTAGTAGGTGCATTATTGGCAAAGGAATATTCACAAGGAACAATTAAAAATTTTTTAGCTTACGGTAAAAGAAGAGAAGAATTTTATTTGTCAAAGTTTATATCCATTGTTATAGCAATTACTATAATTTTAATGATTATAACTATAACACCAACAATAATATTTACTTTATTTAATGGATGGGGTCAAAGTTTTGAGATTTCTCAAGTTTTAGGAATGATAAAAACATTTATAGTATCGCTTATGGCTAGTTCAGCTGTAGCTTCTTTAATTATGGTTATAGCAATATTAGTAAAAAGTAATGGAGCGACAATTGGAATATCAGTAGCAATATTTACGGTTATACCATTATTAGTGGGATTTTTATATGGAATATATCCTTGGTTTGATAGAATTTATGAAGTTTTACCATTTTATAATTCTGCATTAGCGACTTCTATTAAAGCAGGTAATGTAGATTTAATTAAATCTACAGTAATTTCCTTGATAACAATAATAATTTCATTATTTACAGGAATAAAGTTATTTAAGTTTCAAGATATTAAATAGTTTTATAATTAACTAAATATTATATTAAAATTAAGCTTTAATATTTAAAGTGGGGGTTTTTATGTTATATATAAAAAATTTTTCAAAAGAATATTCAAAAGGTAAAAGAGTTGTAGACAATATATCATTAAAAGTAAACAAGGGAGAAATATTTGGATTTATAGGTCATAATGGAGCAGGTAAAACAACTACTATTAAATCTATAATTGGAATTTTAGAATTTAATGAGGGTGATATTTTAATAGATAATAAATCTATTAAAAAGAATCCAATAGAATGCAAAAAGGTAATGGCATATATTCCAGATAATCCTGATCTTTATGATGCTTTAACAGGAATACAATATTTAAGTTTTATAGCTGATATTTATAAAGTAAGCAAAGAGCAAAGGGAAAACTTAATTAGATATTATGGAGATAAATTTGAACTAACCAAATATTTAGGAGATTTAATATCATCATATTCTCATGGAATGAAACAAAAATTAGCAATTATTTCAGCATTAATTCATAAGCCTAAACTATTAATATTAGATGAGCCATTTGTTGGATTAGACCCTAAAGCATCACATACTCTTAAAGAAATAATGAGAGAAGTTTGTAATGAAGGTAGTGCAATATTCTTTTCAACTCATGTTTTAGAGGTTGCAGAAAAACTATGTGACAAAATTGCAATTATTAAGGATGGAAGGATAGTTACAGTAGGAACTATGGAAGAGGTTAAAGGAAATAATTCATTAGAAGATGTATTTATGGAGTTGATTGATAATGAGTAACTTATTTGTTTTATTGAAAAATTCATTTATAAATAGTACAGGTATTAATTCTTTAACTAAAAATATAGATAGCTCTAAAGAAAAAAAGAAATTAACTATTACAAGTCTAACTTTAATATTAATAGCTATAGTAATTTGGTTTATGTCTACATCATATTCAATTGCATTAGCAACAGTATTAAAACCAATGGGATATTTAGATTTAATATTAATAATTGCTGTATTAGTTTCTAGCATTTTAAGTTTTATTACATCAATTTATAAGGCACAAGGTACATTATTTAGTTCTAAGGATTATGATTTGTTAATGTCTCTTCCTATAAAAAATAGTACAATATTAACTAGCAAAATATTAAGCTTAATGAGTATAAATTATATAGAAACAGCACTTATAATAATACCAGCATCAATAGTATATTTTATTTATAATGGAAATTTATCTTGGAGCTTTTTTTGTGTATTATTGATTGGTTTAATTTTTGTACCAATGATTCCAATAATAGCATCAGCAATAATAGCAGTAATTATAACTTTTATTTCATCAAGATTTAAACATAAAAATACGCTAACTATAGTGGTCGGAATGATAGCTACTTTATTAATTATGGTAGTTTTAATTAATATGCAAAATTATATTAATAAATTTATTGCAAACAGTGAATTTATAGTAAATGGATTATCTAATATATATCTGCCGGCTTTATATTTAAAAAATGCTTTGGTAAACTTTGATTTAGTTAGTTTAGCAAAACTTATAGCAGTTTCAATAATTCCATTTATAATATTTATTTTTGTGTTTAGTAAAACATTTAAAGTAATAAATGGAAAACTTTCAGAAAGCTATAAAAGAGCAAATTATAAAATTAAAAAATTAGAAACAAGTAGTATAACTAAATCTTTAGTTAATCAAGAAATAAAAAGATATTTTGCAACACCTATTTATGTAATGAATACTGCAATTGGTATGGTATTATTAGTTGCAGGTTCAATAGCCACTTTATTTATAAGTAAAGAAACATTGGCAGAATTATTTAAATATACTGAAATAGTAAATATAATTCCAATAGCAATATTAGTTGTTTTAATATTTACTATTGGTTTATCTTGTACAACTAATTCGTCTATATCATTAGAAGGAAATAGACTATGGATATTAAAGGTTTTGCCAATAGAACCTAAAGAAATATTTAAGGGAAAGATAATAACTAACTTAATAATAACAATACCAGCTGTAATTATAGCGAATATTATATTTTATATAGGTTTAAAATATAATTTTAAATATTTAATGTTAAATTTATCAATAAGTATAGTATTTTGTGTCTTATCATCAGTAATAGGATTAATAGTTAATTTATATTTTCCTAAAATGGAATGGACAAATCCTACAACAGTAGTAAAGCAAAGTGCAAGTGTAATGATTACTATTTTAAGTATATTCTTATTAATATTAGGGGTAGTGGGGATAACAATTTTATTAACTTATGTATTTAATATTAATAACATGGATATTATTTTAATTATAGTATTAGCAGTATTTTTAATTATGTTATTTATTTCAATTAAAACATTAAATAATATTGGAAGTGAAAAATTTAATAAATTATAAATAAAATATCTCTGAGGTTTATAAAGTATTAAATTAAATCTCAGAGATATTTTTTATATAATTTAGTCTTTAGATATGTTTAATTTATAATAAAAAGAAAAAGAGAGGAATTAAATTATAAAAATATGATAGTAATATTTTTAATAGTTATAATAGGAATTTTAAGTGCTATTATTTTAGGATATAAAAGAGAGTTTAGAAGAATAAATAAAGAAATTATTAATAATTTAGATGAATATATAAACTTAAAAACAACATCTATAGATAAAGATGTTGAAAATCTAATTCAAAGTATAAATTTAATTTTTGATTCAAAACAAAAGATAGTAGCAGAAAAGAAGGAAAATGAAGAAAAACTAAGAGCAAGTATAACAAATATGTCTCACGATTTAAGAACACCATTAACATCTATAATTGGTTATTTGCAAATGATAAAATCAGAAAAACAATCTGAAGGTGATAAAAAAGAATATATAGAAATTGTAGAGAGAAGAACAAAATCTCTGCAACAACTTATAAATAGTTTTTATGATTTATCAAGAATAGAAGGAAATGAATATAAGTTTAATTATAAAAAAGTTAATTTAAGTAATGTATTATGTGAAAACATTGCTGTATTTTATAATGATTTTATAAATAACAATATTGAACCAATTATTGAAGTTGAAGAAAACATTAAAGAAATTATATCTGATAATGTAGCTATTTCTAGGATTTTTTCAAACTTAATAGGAAATATGATTAAGCATGGTGGAAATTTTGTAAAGATAACTTTAAAGCAAGAAGATAATTTAATAGTTACAGAGTTTATTAATAATGTAACAGAAGTAACAGAAGAAAATTTAGATAAATTATTTGATAGATTTTATACTGTAGGTAATTCTAGGAGCGATAAAAATACTGGATTAGGATTATATATAACAAAGATATTAGTAGAAAGATTAGGATACTTTATAGATGCAAAAATAGAAGAAGAAAACTTAATAATAAGAATAGTGTGGGAATAAGGAAGTAATTGAATAAATATTTTCATTTTAAATAATTAATTTCAGGAGAATATCCGGATTTGTTAATTAAGCAAGTCTGGATATTTTTTTATTTTTATAAGATTATTTCTAAATTATTATATATAAAATTATAAAGTTTACTTTTTGAATATTATTTACTTTATATATTATGAAGGGGGAATGATTTAAGTGGATACTGAATTATTTAAAATTTTAACAACAGAGGGAATTTTCACTTTATTATTTGTATATCTTCTATTTTATACTTTAAAACAAAATCAAATTAGAGAAGAAAATTATCAAAAAATAATTCAACAGGTAAATGAAATTCTTTTAACAATAAAAGATGATTTAGAAGATATAAAAAATGGATTACACAAGGATAATGCTTAAATTATTTTAATAAAAAAATATTTTAGGTGTTTACAAATCAACTATGGTTTTCTTTTAAATATATGACTAGTCAATTAAGAGAATTTAAATTAATAAGGGATTAACTTTTAAAATATTACGTTAATGAAAAGGAGAAGTTATTATGTTATTACAATTAGGGGATATAGGAGATAATGTTAAATATCTTCAATATGGCTTACATATTTTATGTTGTTCACCAAATGGATTTGATGGAGAGTTTGGAGAAGGAACACGAATTGCTGTAACAAAATTTCAAACAAAGTATGGATTAGTTAGTGATGGAATAGTAGGTGATTTTACTTGGGATACATTAAGAAATGAAATATCTACAATTCAATCTCAATTAAATAAAAAAGGATATAATGTTGGAGTTGTTGATGGATTAGCTGGAGAGGCTACATATAATGCTATTATTTCATTTCAAACAAAACATGGATTAACTGCTGATGGTCAAGTTGGACCTACTACTTGGGATGTATTATTTGATAGTGTATCTGGTGGAAATAGTTATAGTAGAATACTAAAACTTACTTCACCTTTGATGTATGGAGAAGATGTTAGAGCAGTTCAAAATAAATTAAACTCTTTAGGTTATGTTGCAGGTACTGCTGATGGTTACTTTGGCAATATGATTAGAGAAGCAGTTATTAACTTTCAATTAGCTAAGGGACTTAGCGCTGATGGAGAAGTGGGGCCTAATACTTGGAATATTTTATTTAATACATCTACTTCTGGTGGTAGTGGATATAATAGAATATTAAAGCTTACAGCACCTTTAATGTATGGTGAAGATATTATAAATGTTCAAAACAAACTAAATTCTTTAGGTTATAATGTGGGCATAGCTGATGGTTATTATGGTGAAGCCACTAGAATTGCTGTTATGAATTTTCAATCTGCAAGGGGACTTGATGTTGATGGAGAAGTAGGCCCTACAACATGGAATACTTTATTTAGTACTTCAAGCTCAGGGGGAAATGGAGTAACAAGTAATATGAAGAAAATATTTATTGATCCAGGTCATGGTGGAAGTGACCCCGGAGCATCTGGAAATGGATTAGATGAAAAAAATGTTGTATTATCAATATCTAAAAAGATTGGAAATATATTAGTTTCAAAAGGATTTGAAGTTAGATTTAGTAGAAGTACAGATATAGCAGTATCTTTATCAGATAGATCTGCACAGGCTAACGCTTGGGGTGCTGACCTTTTTGTATCTATACATTGTAATTCAGCAACTGCTTCTTCAGCTAATGGAACTGAATGTTATACACATCCAACTGCTAATTCATCAACAAAATTATTATCAAAGAACATGGCATCAGCATTAGCAAACAGGTTAGGACTTACTAATAGAGGTCATAAAGAAGCAAATTTTGCAGTTTTAAGATTATCTAATATGCCATCTATTCTTATAGAAACTGCATTTATTAATAATTCTGGTGATGCAAATAAATTAAAAACTAGAGAAGATGAATTTGCTTCTGTAATAGCAAATCAAATTGCTAATACTTCTATAGATGGTTCTACAGGTGGATCATCTAATGGTAATACTAGCTCTGAATATAGTAGAGATTTAGAAGTTACATCGCCTTTAATGTATGGTGAGGATGTTAGAGCTGTTCAAAATAAATTAAATTCTTTAGGATTTAATTGTGGAACTCCTGACGGTTATTATGGAAATGATACAAAAAATGCAGTAATAAAGTTACAAATGGCATTTGGAATTACTGCTGATGGAATTGTTGGGCCTACAACTTGGAAGTTTATTTTTAATTCATCACCAATAAATGAAATAATTAAAGAAGTCAATAAAATTGGATTATTTGAAGGGGCTAATTTAGAAATTGAAGCTTTTAATACAAAAACGCCACCACAAATAATAAATTTTGATCCAATAGTAAGGGTACAATTTGAAGCTTCATTTACAAACAAATTAGGAAATAGTCCAAATAATTTTATAAACATAGCTTATTCTAAAGACACTATTGCAACAAACTTATTCAATAGTTTAAATACAGCTGGTGTTGAGCATTCTCTTACTAAAGGAATGATAGCTTCATCAATTTCTAAATTAGTAGCAGCTCGTAATATAAATGATATTATAAAATATTATATTGCTTTAGAAAATGATGGAACCTTAATGATTATTCTTGAAGGCTCTGTAACCTCAAAAACATATTCAAATTTAAAATTAGCTTCAACTCTTTACCAAAGAGTTATTATTACAGTAACTCCTAGCTTGTTTAAGAGACCGGGGCTTAGACCACAAGCAGTATTAACTACGCCAGTTGGAATGAAATTATCAGATGTACCAGCTGGATCAAATATAGATTATTCAAAAGTATTTGACTTAGGTGCTTCAATAGCATTTACTGCTTTGATAGTAGCATCATATTATTTAGGAGTTGCAGAAATAGCTGGTGGTTATAAAATAGTTCAGTCTGTATTAAAATTTATAATTTGGGCAATTGCTTAATTAAAAAAAGAGGATTAGTTAAAGTAATCCTCTTTTCTTATTTATAATTATAATATATTTTATTATTTTAAAAAGTATGTTTAAATAGAATTATAATTGTATTTATGGAGAAAAATTATGAAATTAAGCTATACAAATACTTCTAAAGAGTATGACGAATTGCTAAAGTTTAATCTTTTAGCAACAGAAAGAAGAAAATATATTTTTTTATACATATGTGCCCCAATTGCCATAGTTGCTTTATATTTTTGGAGTAGATATTTCTTAACAACCAAAGAATTACTAATACTTTTTTCTTATATGATTGTTTTATCGATTTTATTTATATTTATTCCAACGTTTTTTTTCTTAGTAAATAAAAAACTTGTTAAAGTGTTCTCAAAGATTTTTAATTTATCTGATAAAAAAGAAGTTTTAATTGATGAAGAGAAAGAAGAAATTATTTATATTCAATTTGGTAAACTACCACCTTGCAATTTTAAGTTTAAAGATATAAAAAAGATTATACAAGGTGAAAATAGTATATTTATATTTAGAAAAGATGAAACAATTCCTAATTTTACTTTAATTATACCTAATTATGTATTTGAAGATGAAAAAGAAAGAATTGAATTTATAAATATGCTTTCTAAAGGTAAGGGTAATAAGAAGAAACAAAAATAGAATTCAAAATTTGAATCTTATTCTAGTTAATATCATCTTTATTAAGATGTGTAGAAATGTTATTACTATTTATTTTTATTTAGTGATATAAAAGGTCTTATAAAAAATGATAAGTATATTTATATTTTTATAAAATATAGATTAGTATCTATATTAGCTTTAATTATGCCAAATAGTGCATTTAAAAGTGAAAATTTAAATTACCCTTAATAAATAAAAGTAAACATATATAAACTTAATATATTGAGATTATTACAAATTGATTAAAATAGATCATTGGAAATATTTAATATTATAATTATTGTAAAAAATATGTTTAAATAAAATTATAATGATATTTGTATGGGGGAGATAAATTATGAAATTAAGTTATACAAATACTTCTAAAGAGTATGATGAATTACTAAAGTTTAATCTTTTAACAACAGAAAAAAGAAAATATATTTTTTTATACGTATGTGCTCCAATTGCAATATTTGTTTTATATTTTTGGAGCAAATATTTCTTAACAAGCAAAAAAGTATTAATACTTTTTTCTTATATGATTGTTTTATCAATTTTAGGCATACTTGCTCCAAAGATTTTTTTCTTAATAAATAGAAAAGTCTTTAAAAGATTAGGAAAGTTATTTAAGTTATCAGATAAAAAAGAAGTTTTAATTGACAAAGATAAAGAAGAAATTATTTATAATCAATTTTGTAAAATGCCACCATGTAATTTTAAGTTTAAGGATATTAAAAGAATTGTACAAAATGAAGATAATATATTTATATTTAGGAAGGATATGCAAGCTTCTAATTTTACTTTAATTATACCTAATTATGTATTTGAAGATGAAAAAGAAAGAATTGAATTTATAAATATGCTTTCTAAAGGTAAGGGTAATAAGAAGAAACAAAAATAGAATTCAAAATTTGAATCTTATTCTAGTTAATATCATCTTTATTAAGATGTGTAGAAATGTTATTACTATTTATTTTTATTTAGTGATATAAAAGGTACTATAAAAAATGATAAGTATATTTATATGGGGGAGATAAATTATGAAATTAAGTTATACAAATACTTCTAAAGAGTATGACGAATTATTGAAGTTTAACATTTTAAGAGTAGAAAAAGCAAAATATATTTTTTTGTATATTTTTGCTCCGATGTTAATACTTTTTATATATTTTTGGAGTAGATATTTGTTAACTACTAATGAATTAATAAAGCTTTTTTCTTACATGATTATTCCATCAATTTTAGGGATATTTGCTCCAAAGCTTTTTTTATTAATAAATAGAAAGATGTTTAATTGGATTGCAAATGCTTATAATTTATCGGATAAAAAAGAAGTTTTAATTGAGGAAGATAAAGAAGAAATTAAGTATAATCAATTTAGTAAGATGCCACCATGCAATTTTAAGTTTAAAGATATAACAAAGATTATACAAAATGATGATAATATATTTATATTTAGAAGGGATGAAAAACTTCCTAATTTTACTTTAATTATACCTAATTATGTATTTGAAAATGAGGAAGCAAAAATTGAATTTATAAATATGCTTTCTAAAGTTAAGAGTGATAAGAAGAAACAAAAATAGGATTCAAAATTTGAATCCTATTTTTATTAAGTTAGATAAAATTTTTTAACTTATTTAATGCTCTAATTTTTGCTTGATTTATTGCCTGCCTTGATTTCCCCATTTTTTTAGCAATTTCTGCGGGACTATAGCCGTTAATTATAATTAGTTTTATTATATTCTTTTCATAATCGTTTAAGGTATCAATAATATCTAAAGTTTCTATATTACTTTCTATAAGATTAAATCCTAATTCTTTATCTTCACAATTGTAATATTCATTATTTTTTTGCTTATCATTTTTCTTTGATAACCTTATATATTCATTTTTTAAAGATTTAGATAAATAGGATAACAATTGTTTATCTTCATAAGTATTTAAGATTTCTAGTATATCTTTGCTATTCTTATTATTTTGTATATTCCTAATTTTAAAAATTAAATCTTTACTCATTGCATTCCATCCTTCTTTTTAAAAAGAAAGAAGTTTTGCAAACGTAAACGTAAACTTTATTAAATATATAAAAAGTAATTATATTAAAATTCGTTTAAAATAAAAAATTGTAAAAAAATATAAAAACATCTTTTGATTATCTCTCTATATTTGTAAAAATTTACAAATATAGAGAAGAGAGTGTATTTACATATATAAGATGAAAAAATGAAAAGTATTTTTAAATGTATTAAATTTATTTAAAATTAAATATAATTGACAATTAAAATTAACAAATCTAAAATTAAATAAAGAATGTTTGTTCGAGAGTAAAAGATAATATTTCTGACAAAAATAAAATAATCAAGTTTATTAAAGAGGTAATAAATATGAAAGATAAGATTATAGTAAAAGGTGCTAGAGTACATAATTTAAAGAATGTATCATTAGAAATACCAAGAGATAAATTAATAGTATTTACAGGATTATCAGGTTCAGGTAAATCCTCATTAGCTTTTGATACATTATATGCAGAAGGTCAAAGAAGATATGTTGAATCTTTATCATCATATGCAAGACAATTTTTAGGGCAAATGAATAAGCCCGATGTTGATTATATTGAAGGTTTATCACCAGCAATATCAATAGACCAAAAAACAACTAGTAAAAATCCAAGGTCTACAGTAGGAACAATAACTGAAATATATGATTATTTAAGATTATTGTATGCAAGAGTTGGAATTCCACATTGTCCTAAGTGTGGCAAAGTAATAAGTAAGCAATCTGTGGATCAAATTGTGGATCAAATAATGAGTATTGGGGATAAAACTAAAATTCAGGTTTTAGCACCAATTATAAGAGGAAAAAAGGGAACTCACGAAAAGGTATTAGATGGAATTAAAAAGAATGGATATGTAAGAGCTAGGATTGATGGTGAAATATATGAACTAGCAGAAGAGGAAGTAAAGTTAGAAAAAAATAAAAAGCACAATATAGAAGCTGTTGTAGACAGACTTGTTATCAAAGAAGGAATTGAAAGAAGATTAAGTGATTCTTTAGAATCTGCATTAAAATTGGGTGAAGGTCTAGTAATAATAAATGTAATTGGAGATAAGGATATTTTATTTAGTGAAAATTTTGCCTGTCCGGATTGCGGAATTAATATACAAGAATTTGAACCAAGAATGTTTTCTTTTAATGCTCCTTTTGGAAAGTGTGAAAAATGTGATGGCTTAGGAACATTAATGGAAATAGATGAGGACTTAGTTATTCCAAATAAAAACCTAAGTGTAATGGAAGGAGCTATTGCAACTTGGGGTGAAGGAAGATTAAAGGAGGATTCATGGACTTATGCTATCTTAAAGGCATTAAGTGAGGAATATGATTTAGATTTAAATAGACCTATAAAAGAATTATCAAAGGAGCATTTAGACTTATTATTATATGGAACAAATGGTCATAAGTTAATAGTTACTTATACTAAAGATGGAGTTGAAGGAAAGTATTCTTATGCATATGATGGAGAGATAAATTCACTTGTAAGAAGATATAAAGAAACAAATTCTGATTTTATTAAAGGTGAAATTGAACAATACATGAGTAATAAGTATTGTCCAAAATGTAAAGGTGCTAGGCTTAATAAAGAAGTTTTAGCAGTTACAGTTGGAGATAAAAACATATATGAGTTTACACAACTGCCTATTAAGGAAGAATTAGATTTTATTAATTCATTAAGCTTTACTGAAAAGGAACAAATAATAAGTGATCAAATAGTTAAAGAAATAAAAAATAGATTGAAATTTTTAGTAGACGTTGGATTGGATTATTTAAATTTATCAAGAAGTTCAGGAACGCTTTCTGGGGGAGAGGCTCAAAGAATTAGACTTGCAACTCAAATTGGTTCTGCATTAATGGGTGTTTTATATATTTTAGATGAACCTAGTATTGGATTACATCAAAGAGATAATGATAAGTTAATTCAAACTTTAAAAAATTTAAGAGATGTTGGTAATACTGTTATAGTTGTTGAACATGATGAAGATACCATGAGAGAAGCAGATTTTATAGTAGATATTGGTCCAAGAGCAGGAGAACATGGAGGACAAATTGTTGCAGCAGGAACTGTAGATGAAATTAAGCAATGCAAAGAATCTATAACAGGTCAATATTTAACAGGAGAAAAAGAAGTTAAGGTTCCAGAAGAAAGAAGAGAAGGTAATGGACAGTTTATTACAGTTGTTGGGGCTAAGGAAAATAATCTTAAAAATTTAACAGTTAAATTCCCCTTAGGTGTATTAACAATGGTTACTGGTGTTTCTGGTTCTGGTAAAAGTACATTAGTAAATGAAATTCTTTATAAAGGATTAAACAAAACAATAAATAAGAGTAAAAATCCAACAGGAACTTATAAAGAAATAACTGGATATGAAAGTATAGATAAAATTATTGATATAGATCAAAGTCCTATAGGAAGAACACCACGTTCAAATCCAGCAACTTATACAGGAACTTTTGATATAATAAGAGAATTATTTGCACAAACACCAGAAGCTAAAATGAGAGGTTATAAACCGGGAAGATTTAGTTTTAATGTAAAAGGCGGAAGATGCGAAGCTTGTTCAGGTGATGGAATTATAAAAATAGAAATGCAATTTTTATCTGATGTTTATGTTCCTTGTGAAGTTTGTAAGGGTAAGAGATATAATAGAGAAACTCTTGAGGTTAAATATAAGGGAAAAAATATTGATGATATTTTAAATATGACTGTAGAAGAGGCTTTAGAATTCTTTGAGAATATACCAAGAATAAAAAATAAAATTCAAACACTAAAGGATGTAGGATTAGGATATATAAGATTAGGGCAACCATCAACTCAATTATCAGGAGGGGAAGCTCAAAGAATTAAACTTGCTTTTGAATTATCAAAGAGAAGCACAGGAAAGACATTATATATTTTAGATGAACCAACAACAGGGCTTCATGTTGATGATGTTAATAGATTAGTATATATATTACAAAGGTTAGTGGATGCAGGAAATACTGTTATAGTTATTGAGCATAATTTAGATATGATTAAGTGTGCTGATTATATAATAGACTTAGGACCTGAAGGTGGAGATAAGGGTGGTACTTTAGTAGCTCAAGGTAAACCAGAAGAAATAGTAAAAAAAGATGAATCATATACGGGAAAATATCTTAAAAAGTTATTAAGATAATATTAGATGACTTGTTATTTTTTACAATAACATTTAATATATAATGGTAAACATACATTAATTTGAGGTGAAAATATGAGTTTTAGGAATGCAACCACATTTATAGCTGGAATATTTTTTGTGATTTTACTATATGTCATTATATATTATGCGTTAAAAATAATGTATAAGGATGTTAAGACTGGTAAAAGAAAAAATAACAATTCAGGTATAAGATATGGTATAGAGCTTATTCAAACGGGTGTTAACTCTAGCTTAGAACAAGGTTCAGTAATACCTATAAGGGGAGTAACAACATTAGGAAGAAAGCAAGAAAATACAATTGTATTAACTGAACCTTTTGTCTCTGGCAATCATGCAAAGATATATACTAAAAATAATAATTTATATGTTGAGGATTTAAACAGTACAAATGGTGTATATGTTAATGGGGAAAAGGTAGAAGAAAAGTTTAAACTTATTTCAGGAGATGAAATTAAAATAGGAAGTGCTATTTTTAAAGTGTTAAAGTCAGGTAATTAAAATTAAAAATCTAAGATTTAAGTTTATTTGATTTTACACATGTTTAATATAGGGAAAATGTTTTATTTAAAGAGTAGGGGTGGATTTATGAAATCATTAAAGCGTGAAAAAAGATTACTTAGGTTAGTGTATCTTTTATGCTTACTACTTTTTACAACCTTAGGTTTTTTACAAAAACCTTTTGATACATTTGCAGTAGTAATAGGAGTAGTTTTATGTGTTTTAATAGGCTATTCCCACTTTGTAATTAGAAGATTTTATCCAGATGGAGATAAGTTTATACTAATTTTTTCAAGTGTATTATCGGTAGTAGGAGTAGCAACATTATATAGAATAGATAGATTAACTTCCATTAAGCAATTGGTTTGGATTGCTATTGGTATTGTTGCATATATTTTAATTGTGGTAATTTTACCTGATTTAAGAAGTTTTGCAAAATATAAAAATGTATATCTGATAATAACGTTAATATTAATGCCATTAGCATTAATTTTTGGTACAGAACAATATGGAGCAAAAAACTGGATTATAATAGGAAATGTTATTTCTTTTCAACCATCTGAGTTTGGTAAGATAGCGCTTGTATTGTATTTAGCATCAGCTTTAGCTAATTATCAAGTTAAGGATAGATTTATAGATGAATTTAAACAACTTTGGCAACCTGCATTAGTAGCAGGATTTTCTATGGGATGTATGGTGCTTCAAAGAGATTTAGGAAGTGCTCTTATATTCTTTGGTATTTCTATAACATTATTATATGTTTCAACGTCTAGAAAAAGATATGTCTTTACAGCACTAGGATTAGCTGCTGTTGGATCAGTTGCGGGATATTCTATGTTTGGACATGTAAGGGAAAGAGTTAAGATTTGGCTTGATCCTTGGAAGTATGCTTTAAATGAATCATACCAAATAGTTGAAGGAATGTATTCAATTGCAGCTGGTGGATTATTTGGAGTTGGTTTAGGTGAAGGTCATTTTCAAAACTTACCAGTTAAAGAAAGTGATATGATTTATGCAATTATCTGTGAAGAGTTTGGAATAATATTTGCAATTGGACTTATGATAGTATATTTCTTATTATTTTATAGAGGAATAAGAGCTGCATTTGTTACAGACGATAAATACTCGCAATTAATAGCTGTTGGATTTAGTACAATGATAGCATGTCAAACCTTAGTTATAATCGGTGGAATTTTTTCTGTTATACCATTAACAGGAATAACTTTACCTATTATAAGCTATGGTGGGTCGTCAGTATTGACAATATTCTTTGCTTTAGGAATATTGCAAAAAATATCAGAGGAGGCATAAAAGGATATGAATGATTTAGCAAAAAGCGTTAAAAATGTAATGACAGTATTTTTAGTATTCTTTATAGCATTAATATCCTATATTGCTTATTTCCAATTGATTAAAAGTCCTAAGATTAATGAGATGCCAGGAAATACAAGGGTTATTGCTACTAAAAATGAAGTTTTAATAGGAACTATATATGATAGAAATGGTACTCCTTTAACAACTAGTGAAAAACTAAATCAAACTTCTCAAAAGAGAAATTATTTATATGATGATTTATTTGTTCATGCATTAGGGTATACTAGCGTTGTTTATGGTACTACTGGCTTAGAAGAGGAGTATGAAAAAGAATTAACTACTTATAGTCCTATTGGAAATAATTTTAGAGAGTTTTTAGATACTATTCATTTAAAAGAGCTTATAGAAAATATAAAAACTGATAAAGAAGATACAGGAAGTTTTAACTTTTCAGAAAATATTAAAAAGTTTATAGATGATATTGATTTTGAAGGATTAACAAAAGAAGCTGATAAAGTTGGTAATGGTGTTATAACAAGTTTAGATATGACTCTGCAAAAATTAGCTTCAGATGAATTAGGATATAATAAGGGTGCTGTTGTTGCATTAAATCCTAAAACAGGAGAGATACTAGCTATGGTTTCAAAACCTACTTTTAATCCTAATAATTTAGCAGAGGAAATGAATAAAGCTAATAGTGGTAGTGCAGATTATTCTCCATTAATTAATAGAGCTTTAAATGGTCTTTATCCTCCAGGTTCTGTATTTAAAACTGTTACATTAACAAGTGCTTTAGAAAATATGCCATCAGTAACAAGTAGAATATTTAATGATAATGGTAAGATAAAATTTAAAGATGGAAGAACAATGAGTAATTTTGCAAATATTGCAAATGGTTCAATAAACTTAAAAGATGCATTTAGGTTATCTAGTAATGTTGTATTTGGTACATTAGCAATGGAATTAGGAAATGAAACTTTAAAGTCTACAGCTGAAAAATTTGGATTTAATTCGGTAATAACTGGACCAGGAGTTTCTGTAACAGCAAGTAATTTCCCAACATTAAATAGTTCAGAGCTTGGTAATATAGCTCAAAGTGGAATAGGTCAAGGAAGTGTTTTATCTACACCTATGCAAATGGCTCTAGTAGCAGCTACAGTTGCTAATGATGGAGTTATGATGCAGCCTAAGCTGGTTAATTCAATTGTTGACAAAGATCAAAATACAATAAAATCTATAGATAGTAAGGAATTAAGACAAGTTATGTCTTCAGATGTTGCAGGAACAGTACAGGATTACATGACTAATTTAATTAATAAAAATTTAAATAGATGGCCAGAATTTAAGGGAACTAATGCTGGTGGAAAAACTGGTACAGCAGATTATACTTTACCAGATGGAACAGAAGCTATACCACATAGTTGGTTTATTGCAGCAGCTCCAATGGATGACCCACAAATTGCAGTAGCAGTAATTGTTGAGAATGGTGGTAGTGGTTCAGGGGTAGCTGCAAAGATAGCTGGTAAAATTGTTAGACAATCAGTTTTAGGTTATTAGTTTTAATATTTAAAAACAAGAAAATTATATACTAAATAATTTTAAAGAGTTAATAGTTAAGAGTGAAAATTTAAGGGATTAATTTAGCAAAGGTTAAATTTAAAATAAGGTGTAGAAACTTTATCCTTAAACTAGTAGCTCTTAATTTTTAACTCTTAATTTTTTACAAAGGAAGCGAGAAGGATATGTTTGATTTTGAATACCATTTAAAAAACTTACCTGATAAACCAGGGGTTTATTTAATGAAAAACTCATTAGGGGAAGTTATTTATGTTGGAAAAGCAAAAATTTTAAAAAATAGGGTAAAGAGTTATTTTCAAAATTCAAAGAACCATTCTGAAAAAGTAAAAGTTTTGGTGAAAAATATTGCTGAATTTGAATATATAGTTACAGATTCAGAAATGGAAGCTCTTATTTTAGAATGTAATTTAATAAAAAAATATAGTCCTAAATATAATATCTTGTTAAAAGATGATAAGTTTTATCCTTTTATAAAAATAACTATTAAAGATGATTTTCCTAGAGTTTTTGTAACAAGAAATTTCTCAAGAGATGGGAGTAAATATTTTGGACCATATACTAATGGAACAGCAGTATATGAAACTATAGATTTAATATATAAAATATTTCCTTTAAGAACATGTAAATTATCAATAAAAGAAAATGGAGAGTCAATAAGACCTTGTTTAAATTATCATATAAAAAAATGTCTTGGACCTTGTGGCGGACATATCAGTAAAGATGAATATGGAAAAATGATAAATGAAATAATTGATATTTTAAGTGGAAAAGATACTTATGTTACTAAAATGCTTAAAACTGAAATGGAAAATGCAGCAGAAAATTTGGAGTTTGAAAAAGCCGCGTCATTAAGAGATAAGATATTATCAATAGAAGCTATAGTTGAAAAGCAAAAGATATTTAAAACTATGGAGGGTGATGAAGATTTTATTAATATAGATCAAGATGAAAAGGATAGTTGTATTCAAGTATTTTTCTCTAGGGATGGAAAGATACTTGGACGAGAACATTTTATATTTGAAAATACTGCAAATGAAAGTATAGCAGAGATTTTAGAAGAATTTATAGCTTCTTTTTATGGAGGAACAGCTAAAATTCCGAAAACAATATTTGTGCCTGAAATTAATGAAGTTGACTTAATGGAAGAATATTTAACTATAAAAAGAGGTTCTAAGGTATGGATTAAGGTCCCTAAGAAGGGACAAAAGAAAGATATGTTAGAAATGGTTAAAAATAATGCCAGAATTACTTTAGAAAAATTCAAAGATAAATATTTAAAGGATAAAGAAATAAATAAAATATCATTACAAGAACTTCAAAACTTATTAGAGCTTGATGAATGCCCAAGTAGAATAGAATCTTATGATATATCAAATATTCAAGGGGTTGATTCTGTTGGTACTATGGTTGTATTTGAAGAAGGCAGGGCAAAAAATAGTGATTATAGGAGATTTAAAATAAAAACTGTAAAGGGTGCTAATGATTATGATAGCATGAGAGAAATATTAACTAGGAGATTTAACCATGGATTAGAAGAAATAAAAGCAATACAAGAAAGAAATCTTAAGCTATCAGCAGGAAAGTTCTCTAATTTTCCAGATTTGATAATGATGGATGGTGGCAAGGGCCAAGTAAATGTTGCTTTAGAAGTATTAGAAAGTTTAAATATAAATATTCCAGTATGTGGGTTAGTTAAAGATGATAAACACCAAACTAGAGGTATAGTTTATAATAATGATGAATTGATTATTAATAGAAGCTCAAATTTAATGCAACTAATAAGAAGAATACAAGATGAAGTTCATAGATTTGCAATAACGTATCATAGAAGTTTAAGAGATAAAAGGACATTACATTCTATTTTAGATGACATACCTAATATAGGGGAAAAAAGGAGAAGAGCTTTATTAATGAAGTTTGTTAGTGTGGAAAATATTAAAAAAGCAAAAATAGAAGAGCTATTAGAAGTTCCATCTATTGATAAAAAATCAGCAGAAAGTATTTATAGTTACTTTAATGGCAATAATTAATTGGAAATTACTTGTTTAATTTTACAATATACTTTATACTATTGAAATGTAAATATTTTATATTTTAAAGGAGCTTATCATGAACAAATACGGTAAATTTGTAGGGCTATTTAGAGAATTTTACAATGAAGAGAATGTTAAGATTGATGAAAATTTAAGCAGTTATGTTAATTTTAAAGTTGGAGGACCTGCTGATATATTATTAATTCCAGAATCAAAAGAACAAATAAAAAAGAGTATTTGCCTTTGTAAGGAAAATAATATTCCAGTATATGTTATAGGAAATGGTTCTAACATATTAGTTAGGGATGGTGGCTTTAGAGGGGTTGTTATATCTTTAAAAGCTGTTAATAACATATCTGTAAATGATGAAAGAATTGAAGCTGAGTGTGGAGCAATGTTAAAGGCAGTTTCTGATAAGGCTATGGAAAATTCATTAACTGGATTTGAATTTGCATGTGGAATACCAGGAACTATTGGTGGAGCAGTATTTATGAATGCTGGTGCTTATGATGGAGAAATTGCACATGTTATTGAAAGTGCAGATGTAATTGATGAAAATTGTAATGTAATAACTCTTACAAATGATGAGTTAGATTTCGGATATAGGTCTTCTTTAGTTATGAAAAAAGGGTATACAGTATTATCAGCTGTATTTAAGTTAGAAAAAGGTCATGTAAAGACTATTAAAGAATTAGTTGATGATTTAACTAATAAAAGGGAATCTAAACAACCCCTTGAATATCCATCTGCTGGAAGTACATTTAAGAGACCAACAGGTTATTTTGCTGGTAAATTAATTCAAGATGCAGGTTTAAAGGGATATTCTATAGGTGGAGCAGCAGTTTCAGAAAAGCATTCTGGATTTGTAATTAATAAGGGAAATGCTACAGCTAAGGATATTACTGATTTAATAAAACATATTCAAAATGAGGTTAAAAAACAATTTGGAGTTGATCTTCATACAGAAGTAAGAATAATAGGTGAAGAGTAAGGATATTTATGGAAGTAATTCCTTGAATATATTTTTAATAAAAATTTTATATAATAAAAGAGAGATGTACTTATGTTAAATTAAATATTTTAATGTAAGTACATTTTTTAGTTTTTAAATTATAATTAAATAATTTTTAACTTTATATTGTCATAGTTAAAGTTTTCTTATATGTGATATAATAAAAATATGTCAAATTAGAAAAAAATTATAAAATTTAATTTTATGAATTTACTTTTTACATTTGAAATGAAAATAAAATATATTTATTATATAAAGCAAAGATTTTAGGAGGTATATTATAATGAGATTTATTATAGTTACAGGATTATCAGGAGCAGGTAAATCAGAAGCAACAAAAAGCTTAGAAGACATGGGATATTTTTGTGTAGATAATCTTCCACCAACATTAATAACAAAGTTTGCAGAAGCTTGCAAACAAAGTGATGGAAAAATAGATAAAGTCGCATTAGTTATAGATATAAGAGGTGGAATATTCTTTAATGATTTATTTCAAAGTTTAAAGGATTTAGAAAAAGAACAATTTAAGTATGAGATATTATTCCTAGATGCAGCTGATGAAGTTCTTGTAAAAAGATTTAAAGAAAAAAGAAGAAGCCATCCATTATCAGGAGGTGGTAGAGTTATAACTGGAATAACACTAGAAAGAAAAAAACTAAGAGAAGTTAAAGACAAGGCTGATATTATAATAGATACTTCAAAGTATAAAATTGGTGATTTAAGAGAGGAGATGAATAAGTATTTTGGTGATGAAACATTACCTGAAAAGCAATTATCAATTACGATATTAAGCTTTGGATTTAAGTATGGTATACCAGTAGATTCTGATTTGGTGTTTGATGTTAGATTTATACCAAATCCATTTTATATACCAGAATTAAAGCCATTTTCAGGTTTAGATACTCCAGTTAAGGATTATGTGTTAAAGCAATATGAGACTAAATCATTTTTGGAAAAAATAAACGATATGCTAGAGTTTTTAATTCCTAATTATCAAAAGGAAGGTAAAAGACAGCTTATTATTTCAATAGGATGTACTGGTGGAAGACACAGATCAGTAGCAATAGCAAATGAAATTTATGAGAATTTATATAATAAAAATTATAATGTGTATAGTGAGCATAGAGATATAAAAGAGGATGTTCATAAAGGGGATAAGAAACTATGATAATGGAATTTTTAATGAAACCAGGAGTAAAAATGAAGAGATGGATATTTACTGGTTTTGTTGGGATGGTTATATTGGTATTAGGAATTGTAGAGATTTTTTCAAATAAGAATTATAATGATTCTATAAAAATTTTATATTTTATTTTAAGTTTAATTGGGATTGGAATTATGTATTTTGCATTTTCAGGCTTTATTAAATCTTTTAGTACTTTAATAAATTCTGAAAAGGTTAAAATAACGATAGATGATAAAAGCATACAACAACTTGTAGATGAGGAAAGAGTTAAATTAGGAGGTCCTAAGGTAGTTGTAATTGGTGGGGGAACTGGATTATCTACAATGCTTAGGGGATTAAAGTTATATACAAATAATATAACTGCAATTGTAACTGTAGCAGATGATGGGGGAGGTTCAGGTAAGCTTAGAGCTGACCTTGGAATGCTTCCACCTGGGGATATACGTAATTGTATTTTAGCATTAGCAGATACTGAACCAATTATGGAAGAATTACTTCAATATAGGTTTACAGAAGGTTCATTGAAGGGACAAAATTTTGGTAATTTATTTTTAGCAGCAATGACTGGAATAAGTGGTAATTTTGAAGAAGCAGTACAAAAAATGAGTTCAGTACTTGCAGTAACAGGAAAAGTATTACCAGTTACACTTGATGATATAAAGCTTGTAGCTGAGCTTGAAAATGGAAATTTAATAAATGGTGAATCTATTATTCCAGAAGAAGTTATAAATCAAAAAAGTAAAATAAAGCAATTAAAAATTAATCCAAAGAAGGCCAAGCCTTTAAATGATGCGCTTATAGCTATTAAGGAAGCTGATGCTATTATTATGGGTCCAGGAAGTCTTTACACTAGCATAATTCCTAATTTATTAGTTGAAAATATAGTTGAATCAATAAATAAGAGTAATGCAATAAAAATATATATATCTAATGTAATGACTCAACCAGGTGAAACTGATAACTTTCATGTATCAGACCATATTGAAACTTTAATGAAGTATTGTGGTAAAAATAGTATTCAATATGTTATTGCAAATAATGGGATAATTCCTGATGATGTAGAAGAAAGATATTCAAAGGAAGGCTCTAAATTAGTAAAATTAGATTATGAAAATATAGAAAAATTAAATGTAGAAGTTATTGAGACTGACTTAGTTAAAATATCAAAGGGATATGTAAAGCATGATGCAGAAAATTTAGCTCAAGTTTTAATGGCAACTATTTTAGATAAAAAGTTGCTTTATGATAAAAAGAAAATTATAGAGTATATGTATTTATCAAAAAAGATACAAAATAAAAAATAAAGTTATTATAGACTATATCTAAATTTTGATATGGTCTTTTATTTTCCAATATTATATTATGACACATACGGAACAGTTTATGATATAATGAAGCATATATTTATAGTTAGTTAGGAGAATAATTTATGTCGTTTTCAGCGAAAGTAAAGGGAGAAATATGTAGGTATATAGATATATCTAAAGAGGAAGCATTAGCAGAGCTTTCGGCAATAATGAAAGGGAGTGGAACAATAGGATTTAGTGGAAAAGGTCTTAGCTTTAGAATTACAACAGAAAATCCAGCTTCAGCAAGGCATATATTCACTATACTAAAGGAACACTTTAATATACATTCTAAATTAATGGTTAAAAAAAGTAATTCTTTAAAGAAAAACAATATATATATGGTTTTAATTGAAGAAGATATGGGGGTTAGGGATTTACTTCAAGAGACAGGTATTTTTAGGGAAATAGATGGGGTACTAACTATTGATTACAAAATAGATCCTGAAATGGTAAAGACTGAAGAATATAAAAAAGCATATATAAGAGGAGCTTTTATTGGTGGGGGAAGTGTAACTAATCCTGAAAAGACATATCATTTAGAATTTGTAACTCATAGTGAAGAATATGCAATAGATTTATCTAAGCTTATTAATTCTTTTGGATTAAACTCAAAGGTTATTCAAAGAAAAAATAGTTTTATAATATATATAAAAGAGGGTGAACAAATAGTTGACCTTTTAAATATTGTTGGGGCTCATACTTCATTGCTTGAACTTGAAAATATAAGAATAATGAAGGAAATGAGAAACAATGTAAATAGGCTTGTTAATTGTGAAACAGCTAATTTAAGCAAAACAGTAAATGCAGCAGTAAGACAAGTTGAAAGTATAAAGCTTATACAAAATAGTATAGGACTTAAAAGATTACCTAAGAACCTTCAAGAGGTTGCAGAGCTTAGATTAAGTTATCCTGATGAATCTCTTAAAGAGTTAGGTGAAATGTTAGATCCACCGGTTGGTAAGTCAGGAATAAATCATAGATTAAGAAAAATAGAAAAAATAGCTGAAGAAATTAGAAGTGGAAATTATTAATTTGTTTAATAATTATAATATAATATTTTAAGAAAAAGTCTGCTGTTAAGGCAGACTTTAAAGTTATATAATCAATATTGTTATTGTTTATATGTTAGTTTAAAATTTTGTGTAAATAATTATAATGAGGAGGTGCTTTAAATGGAAAACAAAAAGTTTTGCCATCTCCACTTACATACTGAATATAGTTTACTTGATAGTTCTGCAAAAATTAAAAAAGTTATTAATAAAGCAAAAGAACTTGGAATGGAAAGTATAGCTATAACAGACCATGGGGTTATGTATGGATGTGTTGCATTTTACAAAGAAGCTATAGCACAAGGCATTAAACCTATACTTGGTTGCGAAGTATATGTTGCAAGTAAGTCTATGAATATTAAAATTAATGATAAGGATAATAGTACTAATCATTTAGTTTTGTTAGTAAAAAATGAAGTTGGTTATGAAAATTTAATGGAAATAGTATCAGCAGCATCTATTGATGGATTTTACTATAAGCCAAGAGTTGACCATGATTTTTTAAAAAAACATAGCGAGGGATTAATTGCATTAAGTGCTTGTCTTGGTGGAGAAGTACAAAAAAATTTATTAAGGGAAAATTATGAAAAGGCAAAAGAAGTTGCATTAATCTATAAGGATATATTTAATGATGGATTTTATTTAGAAATTCAAGATCATGGAATGGAAGAACAAAGAAAAGTTATAGAATATAATATTAAGTTATCTAAAGAAACTGGAATTCCATTAGTTGCAACTAATGATGTTCATTATATTAATAAAGAGGATTCAAAAGCACATGATATTTTAATGTGTATTCAAACTGGAAAAACTTTAGAGGATAAAAATAGAAGAAGATATCCTTCGGATGAGTTTTATTTAAAATCCCCTCAAGAAATGTGGGATATGTTCTCTTATATTCCTGAAGCATTAGAAAATACATTAAAAATTGCGGAGGAATGTAATTTTGATTATGAGTTCCATGTTTCTAAATTACCTAATTTCCCAGTTCCACAAGGATATAAAACACATTTTGATTATCTTGAGGAAGTATGTTTTGAAGGACTTGTAGAAAGATATGATGTGTTTGAGGAATTTAGAAATAAGTTAATTAATGTTCAAGATATAAAAAGCTTTGCAGAAGATAATGAAGAGGCAAGGGAATATGTTGATAGATTAAGTTATGAGCTTGATGTAATTAATCAAATGGGATATGTTGATTACTTCCTCATTACTTGGGATTTTATTAAGTATTCAAATGATAATGGAATACCAACTGGACCAGGAAGGGGTTCGGCAGCAGGTTCAATTGTTGCATATACTCTTGGAATAACAAAAATAAACCCAATAAAATATAACTTACTGTTCGAGAGATTTTTAAATCCTGAAAGAGTAAGTATGCCAGATTATAAATAAGTTTGTTGTAATATTTTTTTAGATAGAAAATACTAAAAGTATAAATCGTTAAAATAATACGCTTTAAATTTAATAGTCGTGTATATTAGAAATAATGTGCTTAAAGAGCCTCGAATTGCTTGAAAGCCCTTAGAGATATTAATGCTACAACGTAAAGATGAAATAGACTTAGGCGTGAATGCTAAAAAATTAATATATTGGGTAATAAGCAGCGAAGTCCTGAATAGGGAAACGTTCAACGACTAGTCCAAAGGGACGTAGCTATCTTTAAGTGAAATTCCAAATCTTAATTTGGTAAATTAAACTTACTCAGTGACTGAAATGAGTTGAGTTTCATTATAAATGGTAGCGAAGTGGGGCAGCCCAAACCGTATAAAGGTCGGTGGGTGAAGATATAGTCTATACCCACTACTAAAGTAGTGTTTAAGTATCTCGAAAGAGAGGGTAGTAATAGATAGATTCTGATTTTTGTTATGAAAGAAGACAGGAAGTAATTGATTATGTTGTTGAGAAATATGGAGCTAAAAATGTATCGCAAATAATTACATTTGGTACTATGGCAGCAAGATTGTGCTTGAGAGACGTAGGAAGAGCTATGAATTATTCATATGCAGAAGTTGATAGAATAGCTAAAATGATTCCTACGATGCTTGGGATAACCATAGAAAAGGCGTTAGAACTAAATCCAGAGCTTAAATTAGCATATGATAGTGAAGATAGGGTAAAGACATTAATAGATGTTAGTAAAACATTAGAAGGTTTACCAAGGCATTCATCAACCCATGCCGCTGGTGTAGTTATTGCATCAAAACCATTAGTTGAGTATGTACCACTTCAAAAAAATGAAGATATGATAGTAACTCAATTTGATATGACAACATTAGAAGAACTTGGTCTATTAAAAATGGATTTCCTTGGATTAAGAACTTTAACAGTTATGAGTGAGGCTGTTAAGATGATTAAGGAAAATAGAAATATAGACCTTGATTTAGATAAAATAGATTTTGAAGATAAAAATGTTTATAACATGATTGGTGAAGGAAAAACAGCAGGTGTATTTCAACTAGAATCTCCTGGAATGACATCATTTATGAAAGAACTTAAGCCAGATTGTTTAGAAGATATTATAGCCGGAATATCGTTATATAGACCAGGTCCAATGGCAGAAATTCCAAGATATATAGAAGGAAAGAGAAATAAAGATAGTGTACATTATGAAACACCAGAGCTTGAAAGTATATTAGATGTTACTTATGGAGTAATGGTGTATCAAGAGCAAGTTATGCAAATAGTTAGAGATCTAGGGGGATACTCTTTAGGTAGAAGTGATATGGTTAGAAGAGCTATGTCAAAGAAAAAGCATAGCGTTATGGAACAAGAGAGAAAAAACTTTATATATGGAATAGTAGATGAAAGTGGCAATGTAGAAGTGCCAGGCTGTTTGAGAAATGGTATAAGCGAAAAAGCAGCAAATGAAATTTTCGATCAGATGATGGATTTTGCTTCGTATGCTTTTAATAAATCTCATGCAGCAGCCTATGCAGTAATAGGCTATCAAACAGCATATTTAATGCATTACTATCCAGTAGAAACCATAGCAGCTATGGTAAACTCTGTTATGGGAATAAGTGAAAAAGTAGCACACTATATTAAATTTGCAGAAGGATTAGGTATACAGGTTTTACCGCCTAATATAAATGAAAGTTACTCAAAGTTTACTGTTAAAGGAAATAGTATAAGATTTGGTTTAGCAGCAATAAAAAATGTTGGATTGAATGTTGTTGAAGGAATAGTTAGTGCTAGAGAAAGCAAAGGAAGGTTTGAGTCATTAATTGATTTTATAAATAAAATTGAATTATCAACAATAAACAAAAGAGCAGTAGAAAGCTTAATAAAAGCAGGGGCATTTGATGAATTTAAAACATTTAGGTCAAAGCTTTTAAATGTTTATGAAAAATTAATGGAAAGTGTTTTTTACGATAAAAAAAGAAATATAGATGGTCAACTTAATCTTTTTAATCTTTCAGATGAAGAAATAAAAGTACCAGAAATAAAATATCCAGATATAAATGAATTTTCAAAAAATAACTTATTATCAATGGAAAAAGAAATGACTGGACTTTATATATCAGGTCATCCTTTAGATGAGTATGAAAAAAGTTTAAAAATGATGACTTCAACTACAATAGAAAAGATATTCCAATCTTATGAAAGTATTATGGATGGATTAAATGAGGATGAAAATTTAATTCAAGATAATCAAAGAGTAATAATTGGTGGGATATTAGCAGAAGTAAACCAAAAAGTAACTAGAAATAATTCAATAATGGCATTTTTAAAGTTAGAAGATTTAACAGGGGTCATTGAAGTAGTAGTTTTTCCTAAGACATTAGACAAAGTAAGAAATTTAATAAACTTAGATTCAATGGTTATTATTAAAGGAAGAGTTAATATAAAAGAAGATGAGGAACCAAAGCTTATTTGTGAAAGCATTGAGCCATTAGAAAAGATAAATAGCAATAAGTTATATATAAGAGTTGATGATTTGCAAAAGGCTAAAGAAATGAAACCTAAATTAATACAGATTGCAAATGAATATAAAGGTGATTCTGCAATTTATATATTTACTTCAAATGATAGAAAAAGTTATAGAGTGCCAAGGGAAATATGGGTAGATTTAAACACAGATATTGTTTTTGAATTAAAAAATATTTTTGGAGAAAATAATGTAAAAATAGTGGATTAAAATTAAATAAAATGTTTAAATATCTTCACAAATTATTCTTTTGTGAAGATATTTTTCTTCTAAAAAAATTTTTATAAGATTTCACAAAAAAAGTAAATTGAATAACTCGAATTTAAAATAAAGATATTTTTAAAATAAAAAAAATAATTAATATCAATGTTAATTAAATAACAATAAGGTAAAAAAATATTGAAATTTACATATTTTTCATATAAAATATAATAGAATAATAAATGTAAAAAAATGCAAGGAAATAAAATTATAATTAAAATACACCTATATTTTCGATAAAATTAGGGTAAAATAGTCATGTAAACCTATAAGAAAACGATAATTTTAGACATAAGCACATTTATTTTTAGTTGCATTACAATCATTTTACAAGTAAAATATATAAGGTGGTAAAAAGTTTAACAATAAACAAAATAGTGATATGATGACAAATATTTCAGAGTGAGTGGACAGGCAGAGTCGTTAGTAGTATCGAGGAGGAATATTTATATGAAGAAAATAGCTGTTTTAACAAGTGGTGGAGATGCTCCAGGAATGAATGCTGCAATAAGAGCAGTAGTAAGAACTGCAATACACAATGGTATTGAAGTTATGGGAGTTCAAAGAGGATATGCTGGATTAATTAATGGTGAATTATTCCCAATGAATAGATCATCAGTTTCAGATATAATTCAAAGAGGCGGTACAATTTTAAGAACTGCTAGATGTTTAGAATTCAAACAAGAAGAAGTAAGAAAAGAAGCTGCACAAATTCTTGCAGATAATGGTGTAGATGCTTTAGTAGTTATTGGTGGAGATGGATCTTTCACTGGTGCTAAATTATTATCTAAGTTAGGAGTAAAAACAATAGGTTTACCAGGAACTATCGATAATGATTTAACTTACACTGATTACACAATAGGATTTGATACAGCATTAAATACTGTAGTTGATGCTATAGATAAAATTAGAGATACTTCAACTTCACACGAAAGAGTATCTATTGTAGAAGTTATGGGTAGAAATTGTGGAGATATTGCTCTTCATACTGGTATAGCTTGTGGAGCTGAATATATAATTGCACCAGAAAAAGGTTACGATAAAGAAGAATTATGTAAAGTTATTTTAGAAGGTAAGAAAGCTGGAAAAATGCATAATTTAGTATTACTTGCTGAAGGTGTTGGTGGAGCTTCAGAATTAGCTAAGTATATAGAAGCTCAAACAGGAATCGAAACTAGAGCAACAGTTTTAGGACACATTCAAAGAGGTGGAGCTCCAAGTGCTTTTGATAGAGTATTAGCTTCAAGAATGGGTGCAAAAGCAATTGAACTATTAATGGAAGGTAAAACTTCAAGAGTAATTGGTATAAAAGATAATGAAATATTTGACCAAGATATAGATGAAGCTTTAGCTTTACCTAGAACTTTTGATGAAAAATTATACGAAATTTCAGAGCAAATTTCTAAATAATATGATGCGCTAATAATTTATTTTAAATACATTAAATCTAGAGATTAAAGGAGAGTTTTAGATGAGAAAGACTAAAATCATTTGCACTATCGGTCCAGCTAGTGAAAATCCAGAAATATTATCACAAATAATTGAAGCAGGAATGAATGTTTCAAGACACAACTTCTCTCATGGAGATCATGAAGAACATGCAGCAAGAATCAACTTAGTTAAAGAATTAGCTAAGAAGCACAATAAAGAAATCGCTGTTATGTTAGATACAAAAGGACCAGAAATCAGAACTGGTAAATTTGATCCAAAGAAAGTTGAATTACAAGAGGGTGCTAAATTCACAGTACACGCTGGTGGAGATGTTGTAGGTAATACTGAAGAATGTTCAGTAACTTATGCTGGATTAGCTAACGATGTTAAGCCAGGAGACACTATCCTTATAGATGATGGTTTAGTAGGATTAACTGTTGAATCAATTGAAGGAAACAAAATCCACTGTAAAGTTCAAAACACAGGATTTGTTGCAACTCACAAAGGAGTTAACGTTCCAGGAGTTTCAATCCAATTACCAGCTTTAACTGAAAAAGATATAGCTGACTTAAAATTTGGTTGTGAAATTGGAGTTAATGCTGTAGCTGCTTCATTTATAAGAAAAGCTTCAGACGTTGAAGCAATCAGAGAAATATTAAATGCAAATGGTGGAGAACACATCCAAATAATTTCTAAAATCGAAAATCAAGAAGGTGTTGATAACATAGATTCAATATTAGCAGCTTCTGATGGTTTAATGGTTGCTAGAGGAGATCTAGGAGTTGAAATTCCATTTGAAAAATTACCAGCTGTTCAAAAGATGATGATTGAAAAATGTAATGCTGCTGGAAAGCCAGTTGTAACTGCAACTCAAATGTTAGACTCAATGATGAGAAATCCAAGACCAACAAGAGCAGAAGTTTCTGACGTAGCTAATGCTATATTAGATGGTACAGATGCAATCATGTTATCAGGAGAATCAGCTAATGGAGATTGGCCAGTAGAATCAGTTCAAACAATGGCTAGAATAGCTATTGAAACTGAAAAGAAATTAAATTATGAAACTGCAGTTTCTAAGGCTAAATCTCATACTCCAGCTGTATCAGGAGTTATATCAAGAGCTGCTTGTAATGCTGCCAATGAATTAAAAGCTGCTGCTATAGTTTCTTCAACTAAGAGTGGATCAACTGCAAGAAGAATTTCTCAATGCAGACCAGACTGTGCAATAGTAGCTGTAACTCCATGTGAAAAAGTTGCTAAGAGCTTAGCGTTCTGCTTTGGAGTATATCCAGTAGTTGCTGAAGACCAAAATTCAACAGACGCTATGATGGCAAATGCTACTAAGTTAGCTGTTGAAAATGGATTTGCTAAATCTGGAGATACAGTTATAATAGCTGCTGGATTAGATCAAGTTGGATCAACTAACCTTTTAAAAGTAAGTGTAGTAGAATAATTTGAGATAAAAAAAGAAGTGTAATTTTTACACTTCTTTTTTTATACTCATAAAAGTTTCTTAAAATAAGTAAGATATTAGCTTTAATAAATTATGACTAATATACGTTTATATTTATGGCTAATATACTTTAAGAAAAGAACTAATATATTTTTAACAAATTTTAAGACATATAAATGAATAAAATTATTCATTAGTACTTTAAAATTTGTTTAAAAATGAAGGATAAACCATCAAAAAATAATAAAAAACAAAAAGTTAACAAAAAGTTAACAATTTAAATTAAAAAATTAGGTTATAATTGATATTATCATAAAAGTTCGAAAGAATTAAGATGGTACAGTATGGCAACTGATTCTATTAAAAAATACACCGTAAGGTGTATTTTTTTTTTGAAAAAAGTGTTAACTACCTCTATGATAAAGACTAATATAAGAATAATTTTTCTATTTCACTTATATCTAATCCTGTTATACTAGAAATAGTATTTATATCTAATCCTGCTTCTAAAGATTTTCTAGCCACTTCTATAGCCTTGTTTTTTCCCCCTTCCTTTTTCCAATTTCTTTGCCTTTTTCTTCTGCATTTTCTAAGGCACTTATCTTATCCAATAATGCTGCTCTTCTATCTTCATACTTCATTCTCTCTTTATCATTGGCACTTAGTCTAAATAATTCATCTTTTGCTTCTTTTATTTCTTGTATTGTCATTTCTGCTTTTTCAAGCTTATTGCTAATAGGATTTTCTATAAATTCCATCCATGCATCAAAAACATCTTTTATTTCTTCATTCTTAGGTAATTTAGGTAGCTCTATAAAGTGTAATTCTTGAATATCTGTTAATTCCTCATTTGTATTAATTTCTTTTAATCTATAAACCGAATGAGCTTCTTTAGTATTTAAGCATTTAAAGTTTAATATATTTATACAAATAGTTTTAGTTAATTTATCATATTTTTGTCCTTCTGTGAGCTGACTTTCAAACATTTTATTCCAATAATAAAGGCTTCTTTTAACCATATTATGTTCATCTTTTATTTTTATTTCAATATTAATTAATTCACCTTTATTGGTTTTTGCCTTTATATCTAATCTACTAAATTTATCTTCTATAGATTCTTTTTCTATATCAGTATTCATTATTTGAACTGATTTTATTGGGTCTTTTGGCTTTATTACTGCATTTAAAAATGAAATTAGTATCTTAGGATTTCTTTCATTTCCAAAGATTCTTTTGAAAACAAAATCTACTTTAGGACTTAATATCTCTAATCTAGTCAAATATCTCAACTCCTTCCATGTTATTAAACATCTTATCTTAATTATACTATAGAAAAAATAATTAAATAAATAATTTATTAAATTAGTATACTTGTAAATGAATATTCCTTATAATTTAATAATCATAATTTCCATATTCACTTTAAAATATTTCAATACTTATACTATGTTTATAAACAAGTTGAAATAATATATAATATTATTAGTTTATCATATTAAAAACTAGGTACATAATAATTAATATAAGTATAATAATACAATAATGATTGATAGGTGATAATTTTGGTAGAAAAAAATAAAGAGTACATATTAGATATAATTTCTCAAGGATATGAGGGAGAAGGGATAGCAAAGATTAATGATACTTTTCCTATATTTATAGAAGGTGCATTAAAAGGTGAAAAAGTTAATGCAAAAATAGTTAAATCTAAAAAGAATTTTGCTTATGCTAAGTTAATTAATGTTATAGAGCCATCAAAAGAAAGATGCGAACCAATATGCAAAATAAATAAAAGATGTGGGGGATGTAAATTACAACATTCTAATTATAGTGAACAATTAAACTTTAAATTTGAAAGGGTAAAGGACTGTATAAGCAAGATAGGTAAGTTAGATGATAGTATAGTTAAATTTCCGTTAGGAATGAAAGAACCTTGGAGATATAGAAATAAAGTTCAATTACCTATAGGTATGGTAAATGGAGAATTAAAAATAGGATTTTTTGCACCAAGAAGCCACGAAATAATAGATATGGAAAGTTGTTTAATTCAAGATGAAATAGCTGATAAGATAGTTGAATTAACAAGAGAATGGATAAAAAGGAATAATATAAAACCTTATAATGTTGATGGAAAATATGATGAAGCTGGAATTATTAGGCATATAATGATTAGACGTGGATTTACAACTAATGAGGTAATGATTGTTTTAGTTACTAATGGAAAGAAGTTGCCTCATAAAGATGAATTTATAAAAGTAATGGCTGATAATATAGTTGGATTGAAGAGTATAGTACAAAATATTAATTCTAAACCTACAAATGTAATATTAGGTGATGAATGTATAACATTATGGGGGGAGTCTACTATAAGTGATTATATAGGTAATTTTAAATTTAATATATCTCCATTATCTTTTTTTCAAGTTAATCCTATTCAAACAGAAGTATTATATGGTAAGGCTTTAGAATATGCCAAATTAACAGGTAATGAAACTGTGTTTGATGCTTATTGTGGAACTGGAACAATAACATTATTTTTATCGCAAAAGGCAAAGAAAGTTTATGGAGTTGAAATAATTCCACAAGCTATTGAAAACGCAAATATAAATGCTAAAGAAAATAATGTTGATAATGTTGAATTTTTTGTTGGAGAGTCAGAAGTTATTATACCAGATTTAATAAATAAAGGTGTAAAAGCTGATGTAGTTGTTGTTGATCCACCAAGAAAGGGCTGTGATGTTAAATTATTAAATGCTATAACTAATATAAATGCTGAAAGAATAGTATATGTAAGCTGTGATCCAAGTACATTAGCTAGAGATTTAGCTATTTTAGAGAAAAATGGATATAAAACAATTGAAGTTCAGCCAGTAGATATGTTCCCGCAAACTACACACATTGAAAATGTAGCTATGATTGTTAAGTTATAGAACTACAAAGTGGATAAAAATTAAGTATATGTATTATTGAATAAATTTTATTAAAAGTGGAATAATTTAATATATAGCTAAGAAGCTTTTAAACCATTGTTATTATAATGTATTTATATTTATTAAATTCTCATATAGCGCCATAAATATATTTTTAATAACAATGGTTAATTTATTTTAAAATTGATGAGAGGTGCTTATTTAGATGGACATAGAGAAAAGCTTTTTTAAAGCCTTCTTAAAAAATTTTGATGAAATTTCTTTTAAGTTAAGGTTTGGGGATGGCGAAGAAATTAAAGTAGGTTTTGATGATCCTAAGTTTAAAATAATTTTAAAAACACCTTTAAAAAGAAAGGATTTATTAGCAAGTACTTCATTAGCATTTGGTGAAGCTTATATGAATGGAGACTTAGAAATAGAAGGAGACATATTTACTGTATTTAATGAATTATTAAAATGTATAGATAAGTTTTCTACTAACTTTAAAAGTTTAAATAAGATATTTTGTGGATCGACTTGTATGAAGAAACAAAAAGAAGAAGTTTCATCACACTATGATATAGGTAATGATTTTTATAAAATATGGTTAGATGATACTTTAAGTTATTCCTGTGCATATTTTAAAGATGAAAATGATTCGTTGCATGATGCACAAATTAATAAGATTAATCACATATTAAAAAAACTTAATTTAAGTGAAGGATTAAATTTACTTGATATTGGTTGTGGATGGGGTGGATTATTAATAGAAGCAGCTAAAAAATATAAAGTAAAAGGACTAGGTATAACATTAAGCAATGAACAGTATAAAAAGTTTAAAGAAAGAATAAAAGAAAATAATCTTGAAGATTTATTAGATGTAAGACTAATGGATTATAGAGAACTTAAAAAAAGCGGACTTTCATTTGATAGAGTTGTAAGTGTTGGGATGTTAGAACATGTAGGTAGACCAAATTATGATTTGTTCTTTGAAAATGTTAATGCGGTATTGAAAAAAGGCGGATTATTTTTATTACATTACATAAGTGGACTGAAAGAATCTGAAGGTGATGCATGGATAAAAAAATACATATTTCCAGGTGGTGTAATACCTAGTTTTAGAGAGATAATAGAAATATCAGCTGATTATAATTACCATACTATAGATGTAGAAAGTTTAAGATTACATTATACAAAAACATTGTTAGAATGGGCGAAGAATTTTGATAATAATATAGACGAAGTTAGAAAAATGTTTGATGAGAAATTTATAAGAATGTGGAGAATGTATTTATATTCTTGTGCAGCTTCTTTTAATAATGGAGTAATAGATTTACACCAAATATTATTTGTAAAAGGTGTTAATAATAATTTACCAATGACAAGAGAATATATATATAAATAAATTTAAACTAAAAAAAGTGGCATAAAAGCCACTTTTTTTAACTCTAATATTTTAAATACATCAAATTTTTGTTTTAAGATTATTCACCAAGAATTTCGTTTATAGCATTTTTATAAGCATCAGCTTTTGCTCCGAATATTGCTTGAACTCCGTTACCAACTTCAACAACACCAGCAGCACCAAGATTTTTTAATTCTTCTTTGTTTACATTTGCTTTGCTCTTTACTTCAACTCTTAATCTTGTGATACAAGCATCAACAGATACTATGTTTTCTTCTCCACCTAAAGCAGCTAATACTAAAGGTGCTTTTTCAGCTATTTCACCTTTACCAGCTGTCTTTGGAGCAGCAGTTTCTGTAGCTCCACCCTTAGAGTTTTGGAAATCAGCTTTAGTGTAAAGTTTAGTTTCACCTTCGTTTTCATCTCTACCTGGAGTTTTTAAGTTCATCTTAGTGATTAAGAAGTAGAATACTAAGTAATAAACTACTGCATAAACGGCACCAACTATTAATACCCAGTACCAATTAGTTGGAACTCCTGCACCAGCTGGAAGTAAACCGAATAATGAGAAGTCAATTACACCACCAGAGAATGTCATTCCGATAAATACATTGAATATATCCATTAACATGAATGATAAACCTGCAAGTACACAGTGAACAACATATAAAACTGGAGCAACAAATAAGAATGTGAATTCTAATGGTTCAGTTATACCAGTTAAGAATGAAGTTACACCAGCAGCTAATAATAATGATCCAACAACTTTTTTCTTGCTTGGAAGAGCAGCTTTATACATTGCAAATGCAGCAGCTGGAAGACCAAACATCATGAATGGGAATTTACCAGCCATGAATCTTGTTGTTCCACTAACGATATCGCTCATAGTTGAGGCAGATGCACCAACTAAGTCAGTCATGCTTGATAATTGAACGAAGTAAGCTGTATTAGCACCAGCAACAGTTTGAACAGATCCGTTAACTAAAACGTTAGCTTCAACGAATGATCCAAACCAGAATGGAGTGTAGAATACATGATGTAATCCAAATGGAATTAATGCTCTTTCAATTAATCCATAGAAGAAAGTACCGATTGTACCAGCTTCTCTAACTAAGTTAGCTATAACAGAAATACCATCTTGTACAACTGGCCATGCAAATGCAAGTACTGCACCAACTAAAGCCATTGTAAGTGAAGTTATTATTGGAACAAATCTAGCGCCTGAGAAGAATCCAATAACTGGTGGTAATTGGATTGTGCAGAATCTGTTGTGTAATAATGCAGTAACTATACCAGTTATAATACCACCAAATACAGACATATTTAATGTAAATATACCTAAGTTTGTAGTTACATATGTTCCGTATTCACCAACTGAATCTGGAGTAAGAACTCCTAATTGAGTTACACCTAAAGCTAAAAGTGTAGAAACAACTTGGTTCATTACGATAAATCCAAATACTGAAGCTAAAGCAGCAGTACCTTTATCTTTTTTAGCTAAACCAACAGCAACACCAACTGTAAATAATAAAGGTAAGTTACCAAATACTATATCACCTATATTTTTCATAACAGTTAAAACAGCTGTAACAGCTGGAATGTTAACAAATGCTATTAATGGTTCGTAAACAGCAGGTGGATTACTTAACCCAGATATACCTAGTAATGCTCCACCAACTCCTAGTAATATACCAGCGATTGGAAGTGCAGCAATTGGAAGCATAATAGCTTTACCAATTCTTTGTAAAAATTGCATCATTTTATTATTCCTCCTAAAATTAATAATTTAAAATTATAAGATAATAACATGAGCCTTAATGAATTACAAAAAAATAAAAAGGCCCAAATATCTATAAATTATAAATCTATCTTTTATTATTATTTCAGATAAAAAAATAATTTATACATATTTAAGCCTTGCCTGCATCACCAGTAACACGCTTATTTATTATTAACTAGTAATATAATAACACAATATAAAAAATATGTAAAGGTTTTTTAAAATAATTTTTTTATAAATTTCATAAATTGAAATTTATTTTAACATAATAATAAAATTTCATTTTTTTAAGTTGAGATTTTAACTTTTGTTATATAAAATAAGAATTATAAAATAATAGGGGGTTGGCCAAATGGCATACATAGTTTCATATGGATTATTAATAATATCAGTATTTTGCTCATATAACCTAGCAAAGGAAAATGTTCAAAATAAATTGATATGGCCTATATTGACAGTTATTTTAGGGCCTGCAATATTTATAATACAGTATTTAGTAACAATATTTATGAAAAAGAAATTAGTTTAAATTAATTAAGCTGTAATTTTAGTTAGATAATAATTCTCTAATTAATTACAGCTTATTTTTAAATTTAAATAGCTAAAAATAAATTTAAGTTGTTAAACCAAATATGAATATAATTTATATATATAAGGTTTATTAGTTTTAGAATTATATATGTGGATAAATATATTTATCCACATTAAAAGTTATCCACAGAATGTGGATAACTTTTAAAAACTGTTGAAAACTTTTAAAAAGTTATTGACACAATATATTAGGTATATATATAAATCAATAACAATATAGGGTGTATTGTAGAAAAAAGTCATAGAATGTTGAAGAAAAAATATAGAACAGATATTCTTATAGTTAAGTTATCAACAATATTAACATAGCTGTGGATAAAATCTGTGGATAATATTTATTTTTCATAAAAATGGAAATAAAATGTCTGTTTAATAGTTAAGGGTTGTGGATAACTATTATTAATAGATGTAATTTTATGTAAATAATTTATGTAATGTTAAGTATAATTTTTAAGGAGAAATATGAAATATAATAAAAAAATATTTAAAGCAGAATTTATAAGTAGGCCAAATAGATTTAATGCAATAGTTAAACTTAATGAGGAAGAAATAAAAGTTCATGTGCCTAATACGGGGAGATGTAGAGAAATTTTAGTGCCGGGATGTGAGGTGTTTTTAAGAGAAGAATCTAATCCTACAAGAAAGACTAAATTTGATTTAATATCAGTATATAAGGAAGAAAAATTGATAAGCATAGATTCACAAATGCCTAATAAGGTAGTTGATGAAGCATTAAGGAATAAAAAAATATATGGCTTAGAAGATTATAATAATATTTTAAGAGAAAAGACATTTGGAAAAAGTAGATTTGATTTTAAACTATCTACAAGTGAGGGAAATGAGTATTATTTAGAAGTAAAGGGAGTTACATTAGAAGAAAATAAATATGCTAAATTTCCTGATGCAAAAACAGAAAGAGGAACTAAACATTTATTAGAATTAGTTGAAGCAAAAAAGAAAGGTTATGGAGCAGGGATATTTTTTTTAATACAATTAGAAGATGTAAATAAGTTTTCTCCAAATGATATTAGGGATAAAGAATTTGGTGAAGCTTTAAGATTTGCTAAAGAAAATGGCGTAGATATATTTGCATACAATTGTTTAGTAAATGAAAATGAAATAAAAATAAATAATCCAGTTGAAATTATTCTTTAAATTATTTTAAAGAATGTAAGCTTAAAATTAAGTGAAATTAGAAAATTTTTATTTTCTAATTTCACTATAAATTAATATTTTAGTTTTCTTCACGGATTATACTAATTTTTAAAATACCATCTTTAAAATAAACTTTAGCTGAATTTATCATCATTCCTACTAATGTAAGTTCTGAATCAAATTCACATTCTCCACCAAGGCTCCAGTAATAGTGTTCTATTTCATGTTGTCTTGGCGTGTTTAAGATATAGGTTAAATATTCTAATTCTTCTTTTGAAATATTATCAATATGTCCATAGACGCTAAAATAAGAATTTTCATTGTCAGAAGTTAAGTCAATATGGACATCAGTTGTTCCTAATTTGTAAAAATAAGCTATTAATTCATTGATAATCTTAATGTTTTTTTCAATTTTAAATTTCATAGGTTAAATCTCCTTTTTGAAGGTAGTTATTAATGGAATTAATATCATTGCAACGAATCCTCCAGCTAGGCCATTGTTATAAAGATTAAGTCCACCATGTAAATAGCCTATATTTGCAACTATATTAACATGAATTATACCAGCTAGTATACCATATTTCCACCCAAATTTACCACAAATAGGAGCTAATGTGGTTGAAAATAATATTGATAATAATAAAGATGGTGATGTAACTTCATTTACATTAAATATAGCAGCGATGGTAGCTCCTATAATTATAGGAATAGTATTTTTTATATTTTTACCAAAGCAACCAAATCCTATTATAGTAAAAATTCCACATATAGTAGCACCATTTAAATCTCCGCCAATTAAGATAACATAACAAGTGGATAAAATTCCTAATATACCCATATTGATATATGTAGATTCTTTAAATAGAATATAAAAATCACTTATTAATCTACCCGTTTGTCTATTGATATTTTTAAAATTAATTTTATTATTATTGCCTTTCATAATTCCAATAGTTATCAAAAACATGCAGCACATAAGAAGTAAAATAAATAAAATTTTATTTGATCCACTATGCCAAATAAGTCTAGAATCTAAATTTATACCGAATCCTCTCATAATTGACATTAATAATGTAGCAAGTAATCCACTAGCAAATCCAATATTATATAAATTATATCCATTATGTGATTTTATGCTATGAGATGCTATTGGAGGTAATACAAATCCAACCGCTATACCAACTAATATTCCTAGTATTATTGAAAGTACACTATATTCAGAGTTAAAAAAACTAATTTGACTTACTACAGGAGATAGGGAGGTACCTAATAAAGCAACTAATATATAATTTAGAAATGGTTCTTTTTGATATCTAGAAAATAAATAAACACCAAATATTATAGGCCAAATGTTAAATATATTTTTACCTAAAAAAGAAAATCCAGTCATTAACCATAAAGACATTATTGTTGAACCATTAGGCTTAACTCCTATAATAACTAAAAGTAATAGTGATAATAAGCTTGTTAGAGCAGCATTTACTAAAGCAGCACCAATTCCTCCTACTTCCATATAGTCAGTAATTAATATATCTGATGAAAATATTATAGATTTTAATCCATTGAAAATTTCTGATGGTGAATCTAATAAAAATGCAAATATAATAAAAAATAAGTATAAAATAGATAGGATTATATATGGCGGATAATAATTTTTTAATAGTTTCATTTAAAACCTCCGTTTAAAAATTTTTTTAACTTTAATCTTTAATAAAGGATTATTTAAAAATTAAATAATCCTTTATTTTTAGTTATATGTAGAAACATTTTATCAAATAACTTTTTAAATTTATAGACTAATTATTAAATTTATGGCAATTTATTATAAACTTCTTTAAAAATTTATTCAAAATAGTATAATAGAATTTATAAATTTAGTACATAGGGGTGTTTTAATGGAGATAAAAAAAAATAAAACTGTACCTGAAATTAAGGGGCTTTTAAGAAGTCATGTAGTAGAAGTACCTTCTTGTATTAGGGATTGTTCAGGGATAAAGATATTTGGAAAAAGAATAAAGTCATTATTATTTACAACAGATGTTGCAATTATAAGAAACACTAATGCAGATGCAATAATAGCTGTTTATCCATTTACTCCTCAACCTTTAATAACAGCAGCATTGGTTATGGCAGCAGATGTTCCAGTTTTTTGTGGTGTTGGAGGAGGAATAACTCAAGGTAAAAGAGTAGTTAATTTAGCTTTAGACGCAGAGTTTAAAGGTGCTATGGGTGTAGTTGTAAATTCTCCTACATCTAATGAAGTAGTTTCAAGAATAAGAGAAACAATTGATATTCCATTAATAGTTACTGTAGTTTCAATTGATGAAAATATAAGAGAAAGAATAGAGGCGGGAGCTACTATACTAAATGTATCTGGTGGAAAAAATACTCCAGAAATAGTAAGGAGAATTAAAGATGAATTTCCTGATTTTCCTGTTATAGCAACTGGTGGACCAAATGAGGAAACTATTAGAATGACTATAGAAGCAGGAGCTAATGCTATTACTTATACCCCACCATCGAATGGTGATACTATGAGCAGTCTTATGGATAAGTATAGAAATTTGTAATTTAAATGGAATAAATTTAAAAATATGGTTGAATAATTATTGCGATATGGTATCATATTATTGAATGTAAACATAAAATATATAAGCTAATAAAACCTATGTTAGAGGTGCTGTTTATAAATAGTAGTAAATAGGAGTCGACGGGCAGAGATTATTTATGAAAGGTATAACAGCCGAAGGAATAATTTATGTAAAGGGTTATTTCTGGGTATGTATATAACATATACATAACTGTCACGAAAGTGGAGTGCTAAAAAGGTGCGATTATTAAAATTCAATTTTTAAAATTGAATTTATTTTAGGTAGAAATTGCATTTTAATATAAAGCTACCACTATAGGTTTTTATAGTGGTAGTTTTTTGTGTTATTAATTTTTAAATTAATTGGAGGCAATATCGATGAAATTATTTGGGGCAATGGAAGTTAAAGACAATGAACTATTTATTGGAGGGGTTAGTTCAACAGATTTAATTAATAAGTTTGGTTCACCGTTATATGTAATGGATGAAAAACTTTTAATTGATACTTGTAAAAATTATTATAAAAATTTTAAGTGTTTAGAAAATAATAATAGAGTAGCTTATGCTGGTAAGGCCTTTTTAACAAAAGAAATGTGTAGACTAATAGATGAACAAGGACTTTATTTAGACGTAGTATCCGGAGGAGAATTGTATACTGCTTATAAGGCAGGATTTCCATTAGAAAAAATATATTTTCATGGTAATAATAAAAGTGTAAATGAAGTTGAATTAGGTGTTAAGTTAGGTGTTGGAGTATTTGTTGTTGATAATTTAGATGAAATGAAGAGATTAAATGAAATATCTAAAAGATATAATAAAAGACAAAATATATATTTAAGGTTAACACCAGGAATAGAAGCTCATACTCATCAATATATAAAAACAGGTCAAATAGATTCAAAGTTTGGATTTGCACCAGTTGGTGAAATAATAATGAATGCTGTAAAACTTGCAATAGATTGCGAAAACTTAAATTTAACAGGTCTACATTGTCATATAGGTTCACAAATTTTTGAAATAAAACCTTATGAAGATGCAGTTGAGGTTATGCTTGGATTTATAAAATCTATTAAAGAAGAAACAGGACATATAATACCTGAATTAGATTTAGGTGGTGGATTTGGTATACATTATACCGATGATGATAAACCAAAAGAAACAAAAGATTATTGTTCTGCTATATTAAATAAAGTAGATGAAGTTTGTGAGAAATTAAATATACAAATACCTATTTTAACTATTGAACCTGGTAGATCAATAGTTGGAAATGCAGGAGTTACTCTTTATACAATTGGAGCAATTAAGGAAATTGAAGGTGTTAGGACTTATGTTTCAGTTGATGGTGGAATGACAGATAATATTAGACCTGCATTATATGGAGCTAAGTATGATATGACAATAGCAAATAAAATTAATAATAAGTGTAATGAAAGAGTTGCAATAGCAGGTAAGTGTTGTGAGTCTGGAGATATTTTTATTAATGATATTTGTATTCAAAAACCAGAGATAGGAGATATATTAGCTGTTTTTTCTACAGGTGCTTATGGATTTTCAATGTCTAGTAATTATAATAAAAATCCAAGGCCAGCAGTTGTATTTGTAAAAGATGGAATAGCTAGGGTGGTATCAAAAAGACAAAGTTATGAGGAGCTTTTAGCTTTAGAGGTTTAAAGCTATTATTAAGTTTTATAAGCTTTAATCAAAATAATATTTTATTATAGTATATTAACAAAAATTATATATAGTTTAAAGGAGCTATATTATATTGAATTAAAAATTTTCAATATAATATAGCTCTCTTTTGTAACGAAACTGACATAATAATTATATATAATGAAGAGTAATACTATTAGTTATTAATTAATTATGATATACTTATAAGCATCCATTAAATTTTAGTCATTAATTAACATAAATAACTAGATTTAAGGTTGACTATTTATATTAATTATTGTATATAAAATATTTATTTTATATTTAATTTATAGCAAATAGTTTGTTTTATACTATTACAAAATGGACATAATCATAATAGGATAATTTTATGAATTATAGAAGTGAAGGTAATTGTATATTATAAGTATTTATAGTTTTGTTTTAGAAGTTAATGTATAAATTTTTGTTGCTTAGAAAGTTTAGTTAAATGTTCATTTAATATGAGTGTTAGAATTAAAAATTAATAGTTTGAAAGGTATGTGGGAATAGTGAGTAAGGAAATAAAAAAATCGAATTTCTTTAATGAATGGATTGTACCTATAGTAGTAGCTGTAATATTAGCTATCTTAATAAATAGATTTTTAATATTTAAGGTTAAGATTCCATCAGAATCTATGGTACCTACATTGAATGTTGGGGATAGATTATTTGTTACTAGAGTTTATAATCCTGAAAAATTAAAAAGAGGAGATATAGTAGTTTTTCATTCAGACGAGAAAGATGAGGATATGATCAAAAGGTTAATTGGATTACCTGGGGATAAGGTTATTATTAATAATGGAATAGTAACTGTAAATGGTGAAACTTTAGAAGAAGATTATTTAGGTACAATTGATACTTATAATGGAGAGTTTGAAGTCCCAGAAGGTAAATACTTCTTTTTAGGTGATAATAGATATTGGTCTTTAGACTCTAGGTATTGGGAAAATCCATATATTGATGGAAGTGATATAAAGGGTAAGGCTCAAATAAAGGTATATCCTTGGAAGGACTTTGGAAAAGTAGAGTAAATTATTTTATAAGCGTTTTAGAATTTAATAGGAGATTTTAAAGGTATGAATAATAATGTGAATGATAGAAAAAATCCAGAAAAAAAGAATAACAATAATAAGAAGTTTTTAATTATTTATGCAGTTATAGCTTGTTTATTTTTATATTCATTTTCAACAGCAAAGGAAATGTTAACAACAAAAGAAATTTCATATAATGAATTTGTTGAAATGGTTAAAAATAAGGAAGTTAAAGAAGTTTCTGTTGATGGAACAGCACTTGTGATTAAGCCACAAGATACAAGTGATATGAAGGGAAAAGTTCTTTATACTGGTAATGCTGATAATCCAGACTTAATAAATTTACTTATAGAGAATAATGTAAAATATTATCCGCAAATAACAAAGCAACAATCTGTATTTATGGATTTTATAATACTTAATATATTACCATTAGTATTAATGTTCTTTTTCATTAAATTTATTTTTGGAAAAATGGCTAAAAAAATGGGTGGTGGCCCAATGGGAATGGGCATGGGAAAAAGTAATGCTAAAGTATATGTAGAAAAGGATATTAAGGTAAGTTTTGAAAATGTTGCAGGACAAGATGAAGCAAAAGAATCGTTAACTGAAATAATAGATTTTCTACATAACCCTAAAAGATATACCGAAATAGGAGCTAAATTACCTAAGGGGGCACTTTTAGTTGGGCCTCCTGGAACTGGTAAAACTTTAATAGCAAAAGCTGTTGCTGGTGAAGCAAAAGTACCCTTTCTTTCTGTTTCAGGTTCAACATTTGTTGAGATGTTTGTTGGAATGGGTGCTGCCAAAGTAAGAGATTTATTTAAAGAAGCAGAAAAAATGGCACCATGTATCATATTTATAGATGAAATTGATTCTATAGGTAAAAGTAGAGATAGCCAAATGCAAAGTAATGATGAAAGGGAGCAAACTTTAAATCAATTGCTTACTGAAATGGATGGATTTGATACATCTAAGGGAATTGTTATTTTAGGTGCTACAAATAGACCAGAAATATTAGATAAGGCACTTTTAAGACCAGGTAGATTTGATAGACGGGTTATTGTTGATAGGCCAGATTTAAAAGGAAGAATTGCCATATTAAATGTTCATTCTAAGGATGTTAAGATGTCTTTAGATGTAGATTTAGAAGCAATTGCAAAGGGAACTCCAGGTGCAGTAGGTGCTGACCTTGCCAATATAGTAAATGAAGCTGCATTAAGAGCAGTAAGAAATGGAAGAGAATTAGTTATTCAAGAAGATTTAGAAGAAGCTGTTGAAGTGATAATAGCTGGTAAGGAAAAGAAAGATAGAATACTTTCTAAAAAAGAAAGAGAAGTTGTTGCATTCCATGAGGTTGGGCATGCATTAGTAGCAGGTTTATTAGAAGGTACTGATCCAGTTCATAAAATTACTATAGTTCCAAGAACAATGGGAGCTTTAGGTTACACAATGCAATTACCAGAGGAAGAAAAATACCTTGTTTCAAAGGAAGAATTAATGAATCAAATTATGGTTATGCTTGGTGGTAGAGCAGCAGAGGAAGAGGTATTTAATTTAGTATCTACTGGAGCTTCTAATGACATAGAAAGAGCAACTCAAACAGCAAGAAATATGGTTACTATTTATGGTATGACTGATAATTTTGATATGATGGCTTTAGAATCAATTCAAAATAGATATTTAGATGGTAGAGCTGTTAGAAATTGCAGTGAAGAAACATCAACTTTAGTAGATAAAGAGGTATTAGCTATAATTAGAGAATGCCACAAAAGAGCAAGAGAGATATTAAGAGAGAATAGAGATTTATTAGATAAAATATCTGAATACTTATTAGAAAAGGAAACTATATTTGGAGATGAGTTCTTTAAGTTTGTTTATGAAAAATATCCAGAATTAAAGATAAAAAGAGAAGAGGAAAAGAAAAGTAGGGAACTTGAAAAGGATAGAAATGATTCTAAAGAAGTGGCTACCGAAATAGAAGAGGACTTAATTGATAAAAAGGTTGCTCAAGAAGTAATTGAAGCCGTTGAAAGAGAAGAAGAGAGTATTATAAATGAAAATAAATCTACAAATATAGAAATAAATTTAGATATTGATAAAGATAAATCTAATAGTTAGTCAAAAGATAAATAGAAAATTTAAAAATAAGGGGTTAAGCTAATATATTTAATAGCTTAACTCCTTAAATATATTATATAATAATTAATAAATTTAAAATTAAGCTTTAAGTAAATTAAATGAAAGGTGTGAAATTTTGAATAAATTTGAATTTTTACAAGAGGAACAAAATCTAGATTTAACATTAAATCTATTAAGTAAAGAAATATTAAACTACATACAAAAAAGAAAAGGTGTATCTGATTACATATTAGAATATAGAAAAAAATTTATTGAAGAATATAGAGATGATGAAGATAAAGTAATGGAGTACTTTGATCATGAAAGATATGTAAAAGAAGAAATGTATAGAACCATAGATAAAAAATTATCTGAATTTACTAAGTTGAAAGAATCTCCATACTTTGGAAAGGTTAACTTTGAGGATAATGGATATGCGGAGCAAATATATGTTGGTAGATATGGATTAACTCCAGAGGGAAGTTTTGAATCTGCCATAATTGATTGGAGAGCTCCAGTTGCATCATTATTTTATAAGGGAACATTAGGTGAAACTACTTATAAGTCACCTGATGGAGAGATTCCAGTTGATATATTATCTAGAAGGCAGTTAATGATTAAGAAAGGAAAGTTAGAAGGATTTTTTGATTCTGATATTGATGTAAAAGATGATATTCTTCAAATGATTTTATCTTCAAATGCTGGTGAAAAGCTTAAAGATATAGTTATGACAATTCAAAAGGAGCAAGATGAAATTATAAGAGAAGAAAGAATGAAGGTTGTAGTTGTTAATGGAGTTGCAGGTTCTGGAAAAACAACAATTGCTCTTCATAGAGTTGCATATCTTTTATATAATTTTAGAGAACAGTTAGGAGATAAAGTATTAATATTAGGACCTAATGATATATTTATTGATTATATTGGAGATGTACTTCCTACATTAGGAGAAAGTGATGTTAAACAACAAACTTTTGTACATTTTGCAATTAATGAAATAGGATTACGTGAACCAGTAGTTGATTTTACTGCATATTTAGAAGAAGTTTTAAAAGGTAATGAAAAAATTATAAATGAAATTAAATATAAAGCTGGTGAAGAATTTATCTTAATTTTAGATAAAAAATGTGAAGAACTTGAAAAAAGTTATTTTAACTTTAAACCAGTTAACTTTTTTGATGAAGAAGTTGTTGGAATAGAAGAAATAAATGAATTATTTGAAAAGCATTATAAATATATGCCTTTATTTAGAAGAAGTCAAAAAATAAAAAGAATTATTATTTCAAAACTTAAAGATAAAAGAGATGAACTTGTAAGAAATTTAAATGCTGAAGTTAAGGCTAAATTAGCTAATCTTTCAGAAGAGGATTTAGTTATCGAACAAAATAATATAGAGTTTCAAAGAAGAATAAGAGTTAGAGAAATAGTTAAAGAACTAATGATTCAAAAAGATAATTTATCAAAGTGGATAGATAATGAAAGCATAGTTAATATTTATAAGGAATTTACTAGTACTTCTCAATTATCCTATTTAGATTTACCAGCAATTTTGTATTTAATGATTAAATTAGATGGTAAAAAAACAAAGAATGATATTAAGCATATAGTAATTGATGAATCTCAAGATTATAGTATGTTACAATTTATTGTTTTAAAAGAATTAACAGGATGCAGAAGCTTTACTATTGTTGGAGATTCAAATCAAAGATTAGTAAAGGTAGAAGAAGAGCCTGCAATGCTTAAATTAAAAGCCTTATTTGGTGGTTTTGTTAAGAATTATAATTTAAATAAAAGCTATAGATCAACACTTCAAATTATGGAGTATGCAAGTAAATTATTAGATGAAAATGCAGTTGTACCTTTTGTTAGAAAAGGTAAATATGATGTTGAAGAAGTTGAAGTAAAAAATGAAGAGGATTTAATAGATGCTATTTTAGAAGCTTTAGAAGAGTATGATGATGAAAATTATGATAATATTGCAATAATAACTAAAGACAAAGAGGACCTTAGAAAAGTTGCTCCTGAAATTAAAAAGTTTACTAAAATTTTAGCTTTTGATAAAGAAGATGTTATTTACAGAGGTGGAAAGGTTATAGTTCCATCATATTATGCAAAAGGATTAGAATTTGATGGTGTTATAGTTGTTAATTTTGATGAAAATACAGATGATTTAGTTAAATATATAATGTGTACTAGAGCTCTTCATAGATTGAAAATAATAAATTTTAAATAAATAAAAAACCTTAGTTAATATTTACTTACATAGATGTTAGCTAAGGTTTTTTTATTATTAATAAATTTTAAAATTAATTAAACTATACATTTAAATGAATAAATGTATAGTTGTTGACAAACTTATAAATATTAAAAAATAAATATTTATAAAAGAAATATTTATTTTTTAATGTCTTAAAACCATAGTTTTACTAAGGTTTAAGAATATTATTTATAAATTATGAGAAGAATATATGTAAATGTTTAAAAAAATTAAAAAAAAGACTTGAAATGTATAGACTATAGGTATACAATGTATACATAAGGTACAGAAAACGAATACAATAAATAAAATTTTTGGAGGTATATATTATGATAAAAATTATGTTAGCTTGCTCAGCAGGTATGTCAACAAGTTTATTAGTAACAAAAATGCAAGAGGCTGCAAAGGAAAAAGGAGTAGAATGTGAAATTTGGGCTATATCAGAAGTGAATCTACAAACTGAAATTGAAAAATGTAATGTTTTATTATTAGGGCCACAAGTAAGATATGTTTTAAATAAGGCAAAAGCTTTAGCAGAACCTTATGGAATCCCAGTAGAAGTTATAAATATGATGGATTATGGAAGATGTAATGGTAAGGCTGTCTTAGAAAGAGCTTTAGAATTGAATAAATAATTAATTATGGTTTGGGTATTGAGAATTTAAAATTAAAAGAGATATGAAAAATAAAGGTGGGAAAAGATAATGGAAAAGTTTATGGCTTTCATGGATAAGTATATTACTCCATATGCAGCTAAAATGGGTGCACAAAGGCACTTAGTTGCAGTAAGAGATGCTTTCGTTGCAATGATACCGTTAACAATAATAGGTTCGTTAGCGACACTTATAAATAATGCACCAATAAAGGCATTAAACAATTTTTTATTAGAAAATACATTTGGACAACAGATAAAAAATTTAAATGGTGATATTTGGTTTGGTACATTAGCTATTATGGCATTACTTCTAGTAATAGGTGTTTCTTATAATCTTGCAAAATCATATGAAGAAAATGGTTTACAAGCATCAATGATAGCAACATCAATATTTATTCTTTTAATTCCTCAAGTTGCAAAAATTGCAATAGATGGACAACCAACAATCGAGGGATGGGGATTTATAGGAGTTTCTTATTTAGGTACAGGAGCATTATTTACTGCAATTATAATTGGGATATTATCAACAGAATTATTTATAAGATTAGGAAAGGTAAAGCAATTAGTAGTTAAAATGCCTGATGGTGTTCCGCCCGCAGTATCAAGATCATTTGCTAAGTTAATTCCAGGTATGCTAACAGTAGTTATATTCGCAGTAGCTGGATTATTAATAAGACTAGCAGCAGACGGACAATTTTTAACAGATTTAATAAATAAATATTTAGGAATTCCATTAAGTAATATAACAGATACATTACCATCAGCTATATTAATAGCATTTTTTATTCATGGATTATGGTTTGTTGGTTTACATGGTGCAAATATTGCATTGCCTTTTACTGGAACAATGTTAACTAACTTAGGTGCACAAAATGCAGAAATGATTCAAAATGGGGCGTCAACAGATCAATTACATGTATTAGCAGGACCATTCTTTGATGCATTCATATTTATGGGTGGATCAGGAGTAATAATAGCTTTATTAATAGCTATAGCAATTGCAGGTAAAAGAAGAAGAGATATGTTAACTTTAGGATTAGCACCAGCAATATTTAATATAAGTGAACCAGTAATATTTGGATTGCCAATTGTGTTAAACCCTATATTTGGAATACCATTTGTAATTGCACCAATTATTACAACAATAATTTCATATCTTTCAATTTCATTTGGGTTAGTTCATCCAATAATAATGGCAACTATGCCTTGGACTACACCTCCAATACTTGGTGGATTTATGGCAACTGGACATTGGTCAGGAGCAGTTTTATGTATAGTTAATATATTAGTTTCTATATTAGTATACTTACCATTTGTAGTTATGGCTGAAAAAATGGATGCTAAAAGAATGAGCAACTAAAGTATTATTAAAAAAAATATCATTAAACACCTAAGCATTTTAAATTGAAATTTGGAGAAAGGAAGTATAGTTTGTTTAAAGCTTCCTTTGCTCCATAATATTTATAGAATTTGTATTTTGATTTTTATCAATTTGTAAAGTTAATAAAAATCAGCATATAAATGCTATGTTAAAGGAAATTTAAAATAAATAATAGATTAAAAAGAATTGATTACATACAACTTAATTATATAAAAATTATAAATATTAAAATTAGGATGGTGGATAATATGAAAAAGGGAATAAAAATAGTTACTATAGGTGGAGGGTCAAGTTATACTCCAGAATTAGTGGAAGGATTCATAAAAAGACATAAAGAATTACCAGTAAGAGAATTATGGTTAGTTGATATAGAAGAAGGAAAATATAAACTAGAGATTGTGGGTAATCTTGCAAAAAGAATGGTAAAAAAAGCAGGAATAGACATGGAAATTCATCTAACATTAGATAGAAGAAAAGCTTTAAAGGATGCTGATTTTGTAACTACTCAATTAAGGGTTGGGTTATTAGATGCTAGAATTAAAGATGAAAGAATTCCACTTTCTCATGGAGTAATAGGTCAAGAAACTAATGGAGCAGGAGGATTATTTAAGGCATTAAGAACAGTACCAGTAGTACTTGACATAATAAAGGATATTGAGGAACTTTGTCCAAATGCATGGTTAGTAAACTTTACTAATCCAACAGGAGTAATTTCAGAAGCTGTATTTAAATATACAAATTTTAAAAGATATATTGGATTATGTAATGTTCCAATTGGTGTTAAAAATGGAATGGCAGATATTTTAGGTGTAGAAAAAAATAGAATAGAAATGGATTTTGCTGGACTTAACCATATGGTTTATGCACTTAATGTAAGATTAGATGGAAAAGATATAACTAAAGAAGCAATTGAAAAGTTCGTTACATCATCTTTAACAATGCAAAATATAAAGGATATTCCTTTAAATGCTGATTTCGTTAGAGCTTTAGGAGTTATTCCTTGTCCATATCATAAATATTACTATAAACATAAAGAAATGTTAGAGGAAGAGCTAGAAGGATTTAAGGATGGAAAAACTAGAGGTGAAACAGTTAAAGCTTTAGAAGATGATTTATTTGAATTATATAAGGATGAAAATTTAGCAGTTAAGCCACCGCAATTAGAAAAAAGAGGTGGAGCATATTATAGTGATGCGGCTTGTAACTTAATAAACTCAATCTATAATGATAAAGGGGATATTCAAGTTGTAAATACATTAAACAATGGTTCTATAAGAGATTTTAAGGAAGATTCAGCTGCTGAAATGAGTTGTGTAATAACTAAAGAAGGACCGAAGCCTCTATCAATTGGATATTTACCGGTTGCAGTTAGTGGATTAGTAGCTGAAATAAAGGCTTTTGAAATATTAGCTGCAAAGGCAGCAGTAGAGGGAGATTATAATGCAGCTTTACAAGCATTATGTATAAATCCATTGATACCATCAGATGATTTAGCTAAAACTATTTTAGATGAAATGATGGAAGCTCACAAAGCATATTTACCACAATTTTAAAATTATCTAAATGAAGGGAGATAAATCTCCTTTCATTACAGGATAATTAAATAGGAGAGGAATTTTATGACTAAATTAATAGTAAATGCAGATGATTTTGGATTAAGTGAAGCTGTTAATTATGGTATTATATCAGCATATAAAAATGGAATAGTAACATCGACAACTATAATGGCTGGTATGCCATTCTTTGATCATGCTGTTGAATTATTAAATGAAAATAGGGGATTAGGTTGTGGTGTGCATATGACATTAAGCTTAAATAAACCAGTTTTTAATTATCATAAAACAATAGTAGATGAAAACGGTAATTTTTATAAAAGGATAACTAATGAATTAGTAGAAGAAAAGTTTGATTTAGATGAAGTGTATGAAGAGTTTTGTGCACAAATTAATAAAGTAATTAATAGTGGTGTAAAGGTAGATCATTTAGATTCACATCATCATGTTCATACATTATCAAGTTTAAAGCCTGTTATAGAAAAAATAGTTAAAAAATATAATCTTCCTATAAGAGGTGGTTTTGAGTCAGAAATTGATTATGATAATATTATTCCTATGACAGAAAGCTTTTATAATGAAAATGTAACTGATGATTATTTTGAAAAATTTATAAATGAATTAAAAAACCATGACGTAATAGATGTTATGTGCCATCCGGCATTTATAGATGAGCAATTAGTTAATTCTACATCTTATGCAATGCAAAGAATGAAGGAATACAGTATTCTAACATCTAAAAAAGTAAAGGAATTTTTAAGAGAAAATAATATAGAGCTTATTAATTATAGTAAATTATAGGGGGAATTAAAAATGAACGAAGAATTAATGGGAATATCATTTGGACTTATAGCTAATGCTGGAGAAGCTAAAGGATTAGCGTATGATGCATTAAGTAAGGCAAAGGAAGGTAAATTTGAGGAAGCTAGAGATTTAATAAATAAATCTAGAGAAGAAATGCACAAAGCTCATGCATTTCAAACCCAACTTATAACTAAGGAAGCTTCAGGAGAAAAAATGGAAGTTGGGGTATTATTAATACATGCTCAAGATCACTTAATGAATGCTATGAACTTTCAACAATTAGCTGAAGAGTTTATAGAAGTATATGAAAGATTAACAAAATTAGAAAATAAATAGTATTCAATAATTATTGACGATATTGTGTATAAGATATTTCTTGTACATATATCGTCAATTTTTATATTTTAATATTTTAAATATAATGTAGCAGTATGATAAAATAAATATAAATAATATATATGCAGAAGTATAATAAGAGTATAAATTGCTAGTTAAATGTTAAAATATAAAAGGAGTTTTTTAAATGAGAGAACCAATTTATATAAAGATAGAGAAGTATTTAAAGGATTTAATAGATTCTGGAGAAATAAAGCAAGGTGAGTTATTACCGTCAGAAAATAAATTATGTGAAAAATTTAATGTAACAAGAATGACGGTTAGATCAGCTTTTAATAATTTAGTAAAAGAAGGTTATATAACTAGAAAAAGAGGTATTGGTAGCATAGTATTGGCAAATAGAATTTCTGATAATATAGGTACTATAGAGGGATATACAAAAGAAATGGTCAATAAGGGATATAATGTAACTACTAAATTGATTAATTTATCTATAGTTGAAGCAGACAGAAATATGAAAGGTAATTTAAGAGTAGAATTAGGAGAAAATTTATGGGAAGTTAAAAGAGTAAGATATGCAGATGGATCAGCAGTTTCTTATATGATAACTTATATGCCAGTAAAATTGTTCCCAAATTTAAAAAGGTCAGATTGTGATTCGTTATATAAATATTTAGAAAAATGCGGATATAAAATTTCTACAGCACAACGTGTAGTGGAAGCAGTAATATCAAATTATGAATTAATGGAGTTATTAGAACTTGAGTGTGAAGCTCCAATACTTCATATAGAACAAGTTGGGATTTTAGAGAGTGGAGAACCATTTGAATATTCACATACATATCATTATGGATACAAATTAACACTAAATGCAGTTTCAGATAAGTATTAAGATTAAATAAAATAATATTATTAATTATTCAAAATATTTTTGTATAAAAATATTTTGAATAGAAAATAGTTCTAAGTAGTGCTAAAATTAACTATATAAAGTATAACTGGAGGAGATTTATATGTCACATATAGTTGGAAAATCAGCATACAAAAGCTTAGAAGAAAGATTAAATAGGTTTCCACAAGGGGCACCCGCATCAGAGACACTTTATAAAATATTAGAAACACTATTTGATGAAAAAGAGGCTGAGTTAGTAGCTCAATTGCCAATAAAAGCATTTAGTATAGAAAAAGCAGCTAAAATATGGGGACTGAAACCTATAGAAGCTGAGAAGATTTTAGATAAACTTGCAAGTAGAGCAATTTTATTAGATATTGAACATGAAGGAAAAAGAACATTTATGTTACCACCTCCAATGGCTGGATTTTTAGAATTTAGCATGATGAGAACTAGAGGAGATGTAGATCAAAAATTATTAGCAGAACTATATTATCAATATTTAAATGTGGAAGAGGATTTCATAAAAGATTTATTTTATAGTGCAGAAACTAAATTAGGAAGAGTATATGTTCAAGAAAAAGTTCTTACAAATGATAACTCTGTAGAAGTATTAGATTATGAAAGAGCTTCACATATAATAAAAACTGCTAGTGATATAGGAATTAGTATGTGTTATTGTAGACATAAAATGCATCATGTAGGAAAAGCATGTGATGCGCCAATGGATATATGTATGACTTTTAATACAACTGCATCATCACTAATTAAACATGGTCATGCTAGAAAGGTTGATGCTTCAGAATGTTTAGACTTATTAAATTTAGCTTATGAAAGTGATTTAGTTCAATGTGGTGAAAATGTTAGAAAGGGAGTAAACTTTATTTGTAATTGCTGTGGATGTTGTTGTGAGGCAATGCTTGCAGCTAAAAGGTTTGGAGTTATGCACCCTGTTGAAACTACAAATTTTATTGCAGAAGTAAATAAAGATACTTGTGTTAAATGTGGAAAGTGTATTAAAAAGTGTCCTGTTGGAGCAATTAAAAATGTTGTTATAAATAAAGGTACACCTATGGAAAAGACAGTAGCAGAAGTTGATAAAGATTTATGCTTAGGTTGTGGAGTATGTGTAAGAAATTGTTTTAATAATAGCTTAATGTTAAAAGCAAGGGAAAAGAGAGTAATAACTCCATCAACTTCAGTTCACAGAGTTGTGCTTATGGCAATAGAAAAGGGGCAATTATCAAATTTAATTTTCGATAATAGAGCATTAACAAGTCATAGAGCAATGGCAGCAATATTATCATCAATATTAAAACTTTCACCAGTAAAAAAGGCAATGGCAAGTAAGCAGATGAAATCTGTATATTTAGATAAATTATTAGATATTAAATAATAAAAAACAGTAAATGGAAAAATTAATTATAAATTTTTCTATTTACTGTTTTATTAAATTTTATTCGTATTTTTCTAATTTTTTAATTACTTTATCATAAATATCATCTGCTACAGAGAAGTCCATTGCTTTAATATAATAAGCTTCTAATTCGTCATGTAAAAGGTGTGCATTATGAATCAAGGAAATACCCTTATTAACTAAATTGTAAAATAAATCGCTATTATATTTTATATCATTACTTTTTGATGCAGGTAAACTAGACTTAGTATAATCAAATAAATTATAGTCTATTCCAGTATAGTTAGCTTGATTAATTTCATTATTAGTTATAATGCAGGTAGATATTTCAGGAATAAAAATGTGTTCAATACGTTCAGGAACAAATGGATCATGCATATATTCAATAAAATAACCTTTCTTTTGGCCACAACTTCCGATGAATTTTAAAATATCTGTTTTCCCAAACCCTGGTCCACCAGTTAATACATATTTTTTCTTAAAATCATTGCTTAAGGAATCTGCATAGGTAATCATTCCATCTGGAGTAAATGCAGTTGCAAATAGGTGACGTTCATTACCATAACCTAATTTATCAGCTTTAAAAATATTATTTTTTAGGTTTTCTATTAAATTAGAAATTTTATTAGAATCTAAGGATTCATAATTTAAACTGCTCCAATCATCATGAATAGATTTAGCTGAACCTAAAAATCTATAAGCTCTTTTGAAATTTTTACCTATTTCTTTATTTAAAGATATTATTTCTTTTTTATTTTTAGATAACATGTCAATGTCAAGTGCATCACCCATATTAAGTATTTCATCAACAGCACCGGGATTGATAGGATCTACTATATGAGGTGAAGTACCATCTAATAAAGCTATGTTTAATTCTTTTACTAGAACTCCATCTAATGAATTTGGGTCTGAAGAACAGTGATGATATTCAATTGTATAGCCCTTTTTACTAAAATGAGCTCCAACTTTTTTCATTAATTGGGATTTACCTGTTCCAGGGCCACCTTTTATACAAAGTATTCTTCTAGCGTCATCTTGTGGAAGTACATATCTATAAAATGAATAAAATCCTTTTGAAGTATTTCCACCTGGGAATAGATGTCTTTCTTTTAATGTAGACATTGAATCACTCCTAAATAAATATAACTTGTTCATAATATTTTATTCAGCTTAAACTAAAAAATGGACAAAATAAAATAAATAATTTTTAAAGAATTAAATTAGATATTTTTTATCAAAAATAGTGAATAAATTTAAAGTGTATCTATATAAATATAGGAGTTATATCCATAAAAAATATAATTTATCCTCGAAAAATTGTATAAAATATAATATTTATGCATAAATATTTATAAATTTCGAGTAATATAAAAAAGTATTGCATAAAATTGGTTTATAGGTGTATAATTATACCGTAGCTTAGGAGGCATTAGGCATTAAATATTTAAGGGGGATTTAATAAATATGAAAAAGGGATTAATAAAAAAGGTATTAGTAAGTGCATTATTAGGAATCATGACTATGGGATTAGTTGGATGTGGATCAGCTGATAATAAAGAAATATCAGAAAATAAAAATGACTTATTAAAAACAATACAAGAAAAGGGAAAAGTAGTTGTAGGAATGAGTGCAGATTATGCACCATATGAATTTCACTATATAGATGAAAGTGGAAAAGATGTTATTGGAGGATTTGATGTAGATATAGCTAATGAAATAGCTAAAAAAATAGGTGTTGAGTTAGCAATTCAAGAAATGGATTTTGATGCTTTAGTAGCAGCATTACCTGCAGGTAAAATAGATTTAGTAATTTCAGGGATGAATCCTACAGAGGAAAGAGCTAAAGTAGTAGATTTTTCTGAAATTTATTATAACTCAAAACATGGAGTATTAGTTAGAGCTGAGGATGTGGACAAGTATAAGACATTTGCAGACCTAGAAGGGGCTAAGGTTGGTGCTCAATTAGGTTCAACTCAAGAACAAATAGCAAAGAGTGAAATTCCAAATGCAGATTTACAATTATTAGCTAATGTTAATAACTTAATATTAGAATTAAAATCAGGAAAAGTTGATGCAATAGTTATGGAAAAACCAGTTGCAGAGATGGCAGTTAAGACTAATCCTGAATTAGCAGTAGGTGAGCCAACATATGAAGAGAAAACAGGTGGAAATGCAGTTGGTATTGCTAAGGGAAATGAAGAGTTATTAGCTAAAGTAAATGAAGTTATTAAGGAATTAAATGAAACGGGAAAAATGGATGATTATATATTAAAAGCTAATGAATTAGCAGCAAGTGTTAATATAGAGGAATAGTATTTAATTGTAAGATTTTTATAAATTATAAAAATTATTAAAATACTTTAAAAATAAAATTTAGTTATAGCAGAGCTGTGGGGCAAGCTCTGCTAAATAGTAAATTTTATAAGAAAAAATTAGGGGGATAATAAAGTGAATTTTGATTTTAGTTTTGTACCACAATATATACCTTATTATTTAGAAGGTGTTAAGTATACGTTATTAATTTCTTTAATTACGGTACTTTTTGGAGCATTATTTGGTTCCTTATTGTTTTTTATGAAAAGTTCAAATTTTCATATTTGGAAGGTGAAGCCTTTAAAAATAATTGCTGTAATTTATATTGAAATTATTAGAGGAACACCAATGTTATTACAAATATTAATTATGTATGCTGGTTCTAAAATGTTTTTTGGGATAGATTTAAGTCCATTTACATCAGCTGTAATAGCAATTGCGTTAAACTCAGCAGCATATGTATCTGAAATAGTAAGAGCAGGTATAGAAGCAGTTGATAAGGGACAAATGGAAGCTGCAAGAAGTTTGGGAATGAAAAAGGGTACAGCAATGAGATTAATTGTAATACCACAAGCGATTAAAAATATATTACCTGCAATAGGTAATGAATTTGTGGCTATAATTAAAGAGTCATCAATGGCTTCAATAATTGGTGTTAATGAATTGATGTTTGCATCAAAGGTTGTAGTAGGTTCGACTTATAGAGGATTAGAGCCTTATATAGTGGCTGCAGGATTTTATTTTATTATTACATTTACATTAGGTAGAATTATATCTCTTATAGAAAGGAGAATGAAAAAAAGTGATTCGCGTTAGTAATCTTCATAAAAGCTTTGGAAAAAATAATGTTTTAAAAGGAATAGACGAGCATATAGAAAAAGGTGAGGTTGTAGTTGTTATAGGGCCATCGGGTTCTGGTAAGAGTACTTTTTTAAGATGTTTAAATTTATTAGAAAGTCCTACATCAGGCAAAATAGTATTTGAAGGTAATGATATTACTGACAAGGGAACAGATATAAATAAAATTAGAGAAAAGATGGGAATGGTTTTTCAGCAGTTTAATCTTTTTCCACATAAAACTGTATTACAAAACTTAACAATAGCTCCTATTAAAGTTAAGGGGCTTAGCAAGCAAGAAGCAGAAAAAAAGGCAATGGAACTTTTAAATAGGGTTGGTTTAGCTGATAAAGCCGAGGCATATCCTTCATCACTTTCAGGTGGTCAAAAACAAAGAATTGCAATAGCAAGGGCATTAGCTATGGAACCAGATGTTATGTTATTTGATGAACCAACTTCTGCATTAGACCCAGAAATGGTTGGAGAAGTTTTAAGTGTTATGAATGATCTTGCAAAGGAAGGAATGACGATGGTAGTTGTTACTCATGAAATGGGCTTTGCAAGAGAAGTTGGAGATAGAATTTTATTTATGGATAATGGAGGTATTGTGGAAGAAGGAAGTCCTGAAGAAATATTTACAAATCCTAAAAATCCAAGAACAATAGATTTCTTATCAAAGGTTTTATAGAATTTATAGTATTTTTTATTTATTTAAGATTAACAAAGTCATATAGAAATAGTTTAATATTATTTTATAATGAAAACTTTATAAAATGATAAGGAGATGTATCATATTAAATTTAATAGTGAATACATCTCTTTTTTATTATTTTCATTTAATATATTAAATAAATGGTGGAGTAATTTATTTAATGTATTTTTTATATATAAAATCTGCGAAAAGTGAATTTGACCAAGCAAACCATTCTCTAGTAAATTCGGTAGAATCATTACAGTAGAATCCTTCGTGCATGTATCCTGTGTTTCCGTCAGAGTTTACTAACGTGTTAATCAAAGAGTTTATTTCAGATTCATTTTTAGTAGTTAATCCTTGCATAGATAGGGAAATATGCCAAATATACTCTGGTGGAGTATGTGGGCTTCCTATCCCTTTTGCTACAGAGCCTTCATAATAATAAGGATTATTTTTGCTTAAAATAAACTTTCTTGTATTTTGATATATTTTATCATCAATGTCCTTATATCCGATATAAGGAATAGATAAAAGGCTTGGAACGTTTGCATCATCCATAAGGTTAAAATTACCTAATCCATCAACTTCATAAGCATATACATCACCAAACTCTTCTGTGTGTATAATACCAAATTTATTAATTCCTTCTTCAATTTGATACTTTAACTCATCAGCAATATTTTTTAATTTAATATCATTAAATATAGTTTCAGATATTTCTGAAATATATCCAAGAACAACAGCTGCAAACATATTTGATGGAATTAAATAATTATATTTACAAGCATCATCACTAGGTCTAAAACCTGACCAAGTCATTCCAGTATAAGATACCAAATCTCCTAATCCTTTGTTGGAAAGTGTATCTGTGGGTGAACAGTTTAATCTTTGAAATGAATAATCAGAGTTTTCAAAGTGATTTTGTTCAATTTTCCAAGTTTCTATTATTTTATAAAACATATTTTTAATTTCATCATTAAAGAAAGATGAATCATTGGATTTTTTCCAGTATTTATAAATAAGTCTTACTGGAAAACAAAGTGAATCAATTTCGTACTTTCTTTCCCATACCCATGGACTATCTTTTGTTATGTCATTGTCCCACTTTTGACCATTTGCAGTTTTATTAAAGGCGTTAGCATATGGTTCATGTAAAATACAAAATACTTGTCTATTAATAAGTCCTATAAAAAGTTTTTTTAAATCTTCATGTTCATTAATAAATAGTAAGTAATGCTCTATTTGAGATGTGGAATCTCTAAGCCACATAGCTGGAATATCTCCAGTAATTATAAATGTATCTATATTTTCTTCATTATATTCAACAGTTGTTTCCATTGTATTAATAAAGCAATTATAAAATATTTTCTTTAATTTAATATTATCAATTTTATTTGATAAATCAGCACCTATTTTACGAATAAGATCTTTTATTTCTGAAGTCTTACTAGTTTCTTTTATTGTATTCATAACATTAACCATATTTTTCCTCCAAGTGAAGCTTTCTCAATAATTTTAGTTAAAATATATATACTACTGCCTTAAACATAGATATATAATAATAAGAATGTATTTATATGGGGTATAAGATTAAGGGCTTAAAGCAGTAGCAGGTATATTTGATAATAATAATTTTATATCTAGATATAATTATTTTAAATAGTGTTATGGTATATTTCTTTAAAAAAACAAGTATATTAATAATTTATCCATTAAAAATGGATATAAAATTTAAGAATTAATTACTACGTGAAGCCTTATTTTCAAGTTCGGATAATAAGAATTTATTACAATAACTAATTAAAAACGCAAGTATGCTTCCTATAAATAAAAATGTTGTTCCAGGTGATATTTCAAATAAAATTAAAGTGAAAATTATTGAAAGTATATTAGCAATTGATATTATTGGCCTAGTAAAAGTTAATATAATAGAATTCTTAATAATATCTTTAGTATTCATTGAAAATCTACTTATAAGTACATAAATATAAGGGCTTATAAATAATATCATTAATGATATTAATAAAAATATTCCTGATAATATTACACTGTATTTTGAGAAAAATTTTATATTTACATTTAAAATAAATATTATCAGTAATTCTAAGCTCCACACAAAAAAAGCTTGTCTAAAATTTAATTTAAGGCTAAGCTTAATATCAGACACAAGGTCTAAATCTTTATTTTTAATTAATTTTCCCATGCAGTAAATAAGCATTGTAATTGATGGACCAAATGGAATTAGTGTTATTAAAAATAATGGTAAGCAGGTTTCAATATTACTTATACCTATTAAAAATATAAATGAGAGTAAAGGAATATTGAAAAATAAGAATACTAAATTAAGCACAAAAAAATAAAATACATAGTTAAAAAAATTAAGTATTTTTTGGATATTAAAAATATTATTCATAAAGTCTCCTCCTTTTATCAATTTTATAGTAAAATTAAGTATAAATAAAAACGTTTACTTTGTCAATTAATGAATTAATGATAAAATATATGAAGTATTGATAAATTATGGAGGAAAAAATGTGAAGAGGCATAACGAAGTATATAAAAGATTATTTATAATTTATATAGTTATATTAGTGACTTGTGTTTTAGCTCTAGATGTTTATTTTATATACTGTTCTAAAGAAAATATCAAAGAACAAAAACTATATTTAAATAAAAAGATGATTGAAGATATTGAATTAGAATTAATAAAAAATAATAATTCCGTAGATAGAATAGTAAACGGAATTTATGATCAAAGCTTTATTGCAACTGATCTTGTAAATTTATTAAATAATGATTCAACAACCTACTTAAAAATGAAATTGGATTATTTATCGCAATCGGATTTAGAATTTTATAATGGAATTCAAAGATATGTTATACAAGCTTTTGATACCTATAGGCAAATTGTAAGTATTAAATTTGTATCTTATTCAAGAAAGGAATTAATTAATATTAATACAAGTGGATCAATAAGAAGATGGGAATTAGATAGAAGCATTGTAGAAAAAATGCAAAATCAAAAGATTATATCTAAAGATGATAAAATTTCTTATATAAAAGAAATTAGTAATCCTATAGATTTAAAAAAGGAAGGGTTAATTTTAATAACTTATGATAATAAAATAATTAGGGAAATAGTTAAATCTTATGGAGATAATGCTGTTATAATAGATCAATATGGAAAGGTTATATTTGATTCTGATGATGATTATGATAAGGAAAGATTACTTAACTATATTGGCAAATTATCAATAAGAGATAAAATAAGCTTGGATGGAAATGTTTACTATACTAACGTGCTTATAGACAAGCTTGGTAATATAATTTTAGGTAGAATTAATGGCTACGAAGCTACACGATTATCATTAAGCTATTATGTTATGTTGATATTTATAGATATTTTAGTTTTATTAATCTCAATTTCTATAATTTATTTTAAACTAAAAAATTTAAGTGAGAGAATGAATAATATAATAACTAGTATGGATGAAGTAAAAGCAGGGAATCTTGATATAAGAATTAATATTACTGATGATAAAGATGAGCTTAATTATATTGCTACTCAATTTAATAATATGTGTAGAGATTTAAAAAAGTATATAGAAATTAGCTATTTGGCTGAAATGAATAAAAGGGAAGCTGAACTCAGCAAAAAAAATGCTGAAATGTTATCATTACAAAGCAAAATAAATCCTCATTTTTTATATAATACCTTAGAGTCTATAAGAATGAAGGCTATATCAAACGGAAATAGAGAAGTTGGAAGAATGTTATTTCTTTTAGGAAATTTATTTAGAAATCAGTTAAAGGAAGATGATGTAATAACAATTGGAAAGGAAATTATATATTGTAAGGAGTATTTAGAATTATTTAAGTTTAGATATGACGATAAATTTAATTATTATATAGATTGTGAAGAAGAGTTATTAAATAAAGAAATAATAAAATTTATATTACAACCATTAGTTGAAAATTATACTGTTCATGGAATAAGGAGGGAAGATTATGATAATGAACTTTATATACATATTTTTAAATATGATAATAATATAAAGATTGTTATTGAAGATAATGGTATTGGAATAGATAAAAATAGAATTATTGAAATAAATAAAAGAATAAGAGAAAAGGATTTCTCAGGGAAATCTATAGGAATAGCTAACACACATGAAAGAATAATGCTTCTTTATGGTGAAGGTTATGGAATAAGAGTGGATGAAGAATTTGAAAGTGGTACAAGAATTATTTTAGATATACCAATGAGAGGAGAATAAAAAATGTATAAATTAATGTTAGTTGATGATGAAAAATTAATTTTAGATGGATTAAAATATATTTTAGATTGGAACAGTATGGGTGTAAAGATTGTTCATGAAGCTAAAAATGGAAAAGAAGCTTTAGATAAATTTAAAGAAGAACCTGTAGATATTATAATAACAGATATTAATATGCCTATTATATCTGGTCTTGATTTAATAAGTGAAATAAAAAAAATAAATAATACAGTTAGATTTATAGTTTTAAGTGGATATGATGAATTTTCATATGCACAAAAAGCAATAGGTTTAGGTGTTGATAATTATATTTTAAAGCCGATAGATGATATAGAATTAGAAAAAACAATTAAAGGTATTTGTAAAAATAAGATGGAGCTAGAAAAGAGTAATAATTTAGAGGAACAATTAAACAAACTATTGATTAATGGAAGTTCAAATGATGAAAAGTATAAAAAATTAAGTTTCGAAGAAGAAATAGACAAGCTACATAAATTAATTATGGAAAAGGATAGATTAAAAATTATAGAATATCTAGAAATATTATTTGATAAAAATGAATTATCTACTAAAAATATATTTGATTTATCAGTTAAAATATTTTTATTAATGGATAAAATATCATATGAATTTAAAATTAATAATGTTGTTGAGGATAGTTTAATTAGTAATATAATAAAATTATTTAATGAAAAATCTAGAGAAAATATAAAGTATTTTATAATTTTAGAAGTAGATAATTTATTGAAAATTATGAATGCTAATACGGAAAAGTTTAGCCCTGTTATTCAACAGATAGTAAGAAAAGTTAAAGAGTATTATTATAAGGATTTAAGTCTTAAGGTATTAGCTAAAGATTTTAATATAAATAGTTCATATTTAGGTCAATTATTCACTAAAGAAGTTGGAATGTCATTTTCTGATTATTTAAATAAAGAGAAGAATAGTAAGGCAAAAGAATTAATATTAAATACAAATATGAAAATTAATGATATAGCAAAGCAAGTTGGATATGCAGATACTAGTTATTTTTATAGAAAATTTAAAAAATACTATGGGGTAAGTCCAGCGATGCTTAGAGAGTTGAAAAATTATTAATAAAAAAATCATCTCAATAGTTTAGTAGTGAAATACTATTCTAATGAGATGATTTTTTATTAATTAGATTTATATAAATAAGTATTTTAATGTTTTTTGTTAATAAGTGTATAAACTTTAATTAGTACAATAAATCTGTATATTTTCAACTATTAATAGAAATTTAGCCATGATATATTTTTATTATAGTAAAACGTTTACTAGGGAAGGGGAGTTGAAAATGAATGAAACGTTAGAAATTAAAAAATCTAGAAGGTCTAATATAAAGAAGAGCCAAAATATAAACACGGGTGTCACTTTAAAGAAAAAGACATTCTTTTCTACTTTAAAGGCAAATAAAGAGTTGTTATTCTTAACAGTTCCAGGTGCAATATGGTTTTTAATATTTGCATATTTACCGATGTTTGGAGTTACAATTGCGTTTAAGGATTGGAGAATACATGGTAGCTTCTTTGAAAGTTGGTTAAAGAGTGATTGGGTATGGTTAGATAACTTTAAGTTTTTATTTAAAAGTAGCGATGCTTGGTTAATTACGAGAAATACGGTTTTATATAATCTTGTATTTATTATATTAGGTATAGTATTACCAGTAACATTAGCAATATTACTTAAAGAAATATTTAATAAGAAACTTTCAAAATTCTATCAAACATCAATGTTTTTACCTTACTTTTTATCATGGGTTGTAGTTAGTTATTGTTTATATGCTTTCTTAAGTCCAGAAAAAGGTTATTTAAATACAATTTTTGCATCAATGGGAATGGACAAAGTATCCTGGTACACAGAATCAATTTACTGGCCTTTTATAATAATAATTATGAGTCAATGGAAAGGTGTGGGATATGGTACAGTTGTTTATCTTGCATCAATATGTGGTATAGATAAAACATATTATGAAGCTGCATTAATTGATGGTGCAAGCAAATGGCAACAAATTAAAAACATTACAATTCCTTTATTAAAACCAATAATAATAATTATGTTCATAACATCTATTGGAGGAATGTTTAGATCTGACTTTGGATTATTCTATCAATTACCTAAAAATTCAGGTGCATTATATCCAGTAACAAACGTTATTGATACTTATGTTTATAGAGGACTTATGAATTTAGGTAATGTAGGTATGAGTTCAGCAGCAGCATTATATCAATCTTTTGTTGGAATGATTCTTATAATAACAACAAATGCAATAGTTAAGAAAGTAGATGAAGAAAGTGCATTCTTCTAAAAGAAAGGTTGTGAATTAAATGGAGCTTAATATTAAAGATAAAATTTTAAATAGAAGTAAGGAAAATCTTAATGATACTGAAGAAAGATTTAATAGAGTAAGTAAAAAAACAAATTTTGCTTTAAATATAGTATTTGCACTATTAGCAGCAGCATGTATTATACCATTTTTATTTGTTGTGATTATTTCACTTACTAGTGAAGCATCATTAACAGCTAATGGATATAGGTTTTGGCCAGAAGAGTGGAGCTTAGAAGCTTATAAATATATTTTTTCTTCAGGCAGTCAAATAATTAGAGCTTATGGAATAACTATTATAGTAACTGTAGTAGGAACACTTTTAGGTTTAACTATTATGACAATGTATGCTTATGCATTATCAAGAAAGAATTTTGCGTATAGAAAATTCTTTACTAAATTAATATTTATCCCAATGTTATTTTCAGGTGGTATGGTTGCATCATATTTAGTAATGGTTAATTTCTTACAATTAAAGAATAATATATTAGCATTAATATTACCTTTATGTGTAAGTTCATTTAATATTATAATTTTAAGAACATTCTTTAAAACAACTATCCCTGATGCTGTTGTAGAGTCAGCCAAAATAGATGGTGCAAGTGAATGGTTACTATTTAGAAAAATTATATTACCAATGTCATTACCTGGTATTGCAACAGTTGGATTATTTTTAACACTTGGATATTGGAATGATTGGTTTAATGCAATGTTATATATAGATAGCAATAATTTAATACCAGTTCAATATTTACTTATAAAACTTGAAACATCAATGGAGTTTTTAAGTAATAATGCTACTAGTATGGGAGCAAATGCGATAGAAGTTGCTTCAAAGATGCCTAAAGAAACTGCAAAGATGGCTATTGTTGTAATAACAACATTACCAATAATATTTGCATATCCATTCTTCCAAAGATATTTTGTAAGTGGATTAACAATTGGATCTGTTAAAGAGTAATTAATTTAAGATAATTTTTAGAAATATAGAAGTTTAATAAACAATAAAGAATAAGCTAGATAAGTTTAGGAGGAATATATTATGTATTACTTATTAGAAAGAATTGATAAAATTTGTGGAGAGATATCAAAGAATATTTATAGAGATAGCATATCAATAGATAATTATAAATATATAGATGGGAATTATCATAATATTGACTTAATAAAAGAAGCTCCAGAAGAGGGATGGAGAGAATTTAAAACTGGAGACTTATGGGGTGGAAGAGATGCTCATGGTTGGTTTAAGTGTACAGTAGAAGTACCAGAACGTTTTGCAGGACAAACTATAGCATTAAATTTCAAAACTTTTGATGAAGGTTGGGATGCAACAAATCCACAATTTATACTTTATGTAAATGGAGAACAAATTCAAGGTGTAGATATTAACCATAGAGAAATAATATTAACTCATAATGCTGTTGCTGGAGAAAAGTATGAAATAGATTTACACGCATATGCAGGTATGTTAGCAGATAAATTAGCTACTTTAAGCGGAAATTTAGTAGTTATTGATATGGCATCAAGAGAACTTTATTGGAATTTAAAGGTACCAGTAGATGTTTGTAAAGAACTTGAAAAAGAAGATAAAAATAGAGTTGACATGATAACTGTATTGAATGAAGCAATTAATTTAGTTGATTTAAGAAGACCTAAGAGTGAGATGTATGATGAAAGTGTTAAAAAAGCAAATAGGTTTTTAGATGATAAATTCTATGGAGAATTATGTGGACATGAAGATGTTATAGCAACATGTGTTGGACATACTCATATAGACGTTGCTTGGTTATGGACAGTTGCACAAACTAGAGAAAAGGTTGCTAGAAGTTTCTCAACTGTATTAAAACTTATGGAAGAGTATCCAGAGTATATATTTATGTCTTCACAACCTCAATTATATAAGATGTTAAAAGAAGATCATCCAAAGATTTATGAAAAGGTTAAAGAGAAGGTTAAAGAAGGTGTATGGGAACCAGAAGGAGCTATGTGGCTTGAGTCAGATTGCAATGTAACTTCAGGAGAATCATTAGTAAGACAAATATTACATGGTAAGAAATTTTTTAAAGATGAATTTAATGTAGATAGTAAAGTTTTATGGTTACCAGATGTATTTGGGTATTCAGCAGCATTACCACAAATATTAAAGAAATCAGATGTTGACTATTTCATGACAACTAAAATTGCATGGAATCAATTTAATAAAATTCCTCATGATACATTTATGTGGAAAGGCATTGATGGTACAGAAGTATTAACTCACTTTATAACTACAACTGGACCAGGACAAGAAAGAGAATCTCATTTTACTACTTACAATGGACATATTCAACCAGATGCAGTAATGGGAGCATGGAGAAGATACCAAGATAAGAACTTAAACAATGATGTATTAATTTCCTTTGGATGGGGAGATGGTGGTGGTGGTGCTACTGTAGAAATGCTTGAAAATGCAAGAAGACTTTCAAAGGGTATACCAGGAGCACCAAAGGTTAAGATGGGAACATCTTTAGATTACTTTAAGAGATTAGAAGAAAAGGTTAAGAATAATAATAAATTATCTAAGTGGGATGGAGAACTATATCTTGAATACCATAGAGGTACTTATACTTCAATGGCTAGAAATAAGAGAGATAATAGAAAATGTGAAAATATGTACACAGCTGCTGAAAAGTTAAACTCTTTAGCAATGTTAGAAGGAAAATCTTACCCACAAGAAAATATTAACGATTCATGGGAAACAGTATTATTAAATCAATTCCATGATATTATTCCAGGTTCATCAATTAAAGAAGTTTATGATGTAACAGAAGTTGAATATAAGGAATTATTAGAAAATGCAGATTCAATGATTAATGAGACAAAAGGATTTATAGCTTCAAAGATTAATTTAAATAACAGAAGTGTAATTGTAAATAATACTTTAGGGTTTGAAAGAAGTGATATTGCTACTTTTGAAATACCATCAGATATAACTAATGTTGCTGTAGTTGATGAAGAAGGAAATAAATTAGTTTGTCAAAAGATTGAGGGAAATAAAGCTATATTCTTTGCTAGAGAAGTTCCTGCAAATGGATATAAGTCTTATCAAATAATTGAAGATAAGAATACTAATAGTGATTTAGTTAAATTAACTACTAAAGAAGCTGAAAATAAATTTGTTAAGATTAAATTTGATGAAAAGGGACAAATTATTTCATTTATTCATAAAGATCAAAATAGAGAGTTATTAAAGTCTGGGGCTATAGGAAATGAAATTCAAGCCTTTGAAGATAAACCAATGTGTTTTGATAACTGGGATATAGATATTTATTATAAAGAAAAGATGTGGAAGATTGATAATGTTCAAAGCATTGAAGTTGTTGAGCAAGGACCTGTAAGAAGTACTTTAAGAATAGAAAGAAAGTTCTTAGAATCAACAATAGTTCAAAATATTCATGTTTATAATGATATAGAAAGAGTAGACTTTGAAACAGTTATAGATTGGAAGGAAAAAGATGTTCTCGTAAAGACTGCATTTCCTATTGAGGTAAATACTAATAAGGCAACTTATGAAATTCAATATGGTAATGTTACAAGACCAACCCATAATAATACATCTTGGGAAGTTGCTGCATTTGAGGTGTGTGGACATAAGTGGGCTGACCTTTCAGAAGGGGATTTTGGTGTATCATTATTAAACAATTGCAAATATGGACATGATATTAAAGATGGAAATATGAGATTAACATTACTAAAATCTAGCTGTGATCCAAATCCTGATGCAGATAAAGAAGTTCATTATTTAACTTACTCAATATATAGCCATAATGGAGATTGGAAAGAAGGACAAACTTCACAAAAAGCCTATGAGTTAAATACTCCATTTATTACAACAGTTGAGGAGGCTCATAAAGGAGAATTACCAAGCAAATTAAGTTTAGCAAAGGTTGACAGAGATAATGTTATGATAGAAGTAATTAAAAAGGCTGAAGATTCAGATGATTTAATTATAAGAATGTATGAATTCCACAATAAGAGAAGTAATGTTACATTAGAATTCTTTAAGGATATAAAGGAAATAAAAGAATGTAATCTTTTAGAAAGAGATTTAGAGGAGTTATCTCCAGTTGGAAATAAGGTTAGTTTTATTATTAAGCCTTATGAAATCAAAACATTTAAGTTTAAATTAAGATAAGGATAAAGCAATTTAAGGAATAGCTCAAAAGGATTAATTATCATAAAATATAATTATTAAAATTTGGGTTATTCCTTAAATAATTTTAATTATTAAGTTATTATAAAAAATTTAAAATCTAGTTAATAACATAATTTTATTAGAGATTATTTAAGAAGAGGGGGATATAAATGATAAGAAGAAAAAAATACTTAAATAAACGTATAGTTATATTACCAACAGCAGTAGCCTTTACTTTGGCAGTAATGTTTACTGGATGTGGTGAAGCTAATACAGAAAATAGTAAAGCAGTTTATAAAATAACAGAAGAAGGAATTAATTTTAAGATGCAGAATACACCAATATCATCTTATTGGTTGCCAGAAGATTTATTAGGATGGAATGTTTCAGAAGATAAGGATGCTCCTTATAATGTAAGTACTATAGAATTACAAAAAAGAGTAGATAAAGAAAAATTACAAACAGTAAATGAAACTCAAAACAAAGATACAAAAGTAGTTGCATTATCAATTATGAATGCAAATACTAGTGGTAATCCTACACAGGGATCAAACACTTTTAACTCGAATACGTTTTCGTACTGGCAATATATAGACACTCTTGTATATTGGGGGGGATCTGCTGGTGAGGGAATAATTGTTCCTCCAAGTGCAGATGTTACAGATTCAGCTCATAAAAATGGAGTAGAAGTACTTGGAACAATATTTTTCCCACCAACAGAATTTGCAGGTAGATTAGATTGGTTAGATACATTCTTTACAAAAGATTCAAATGGAAACTTTGTTATGGTAGATAAGCTTATTGAAGTTGCTAAAGCATATAAATTTGAAGGATGGTTTATAAATCAAGAAACTCAAGGTACCGAAGAAAATCCATTAACAGCAGAATATGTACCTCTTATGCAAGAGTTTATAAAACAATATAAAGAAAAAGCAGGAGATTCTCAACAATTAATGTGGTATGATTCTATGACAAAAGATGGAGAAATAGATTGGCAAAACACACTTAATGATAAAAATGATATATTCTTGATTGATGGAGAAGGAAATAAAGTTGCAGATAGTATGTTTTTAAATTTCTGGTGGACAGAAGATAAATATGCTCAAGATGAATTGTTAAAGAAGGCTGAAGAACATGCAAATCAAATGGGATTTGACTCTAAGGAAATTTATGCAGGAATAGATGTACAAGCTAATGGTACAGCTACACCAATTAAATGGGATTTGTTTGAAAAATCTGAAAATGAAACACATACTTCATTAGGGTTATATTGTCCTAGTTGGACATATTTTTCTTCTGATACAGTAGATTCATTCCAAGAAAAAGAGGCTAAGTTATGGGTAAATGAGTTTAATAATCCATCTAAAGCTACTGAAGCAACCGGAACTACATGGAGAGGAATATCAACATATGTAGTTGAAAAATCAGCAGTTACATCATTACCATTTAAAACAAACTTTAGTATGGGGAATGGTTATAATTTCTTTATTGATGGTGAAAAAGTATCAGCTTTAGATTGGAATAATAGAAGTTTGGCTGATGTTATGCCAACTTACAGATGGATAATTGAAAATGAGGGAGAAAATCAATTAACGCCAAGTTTAGATTATTCAACTGCATATTATGGAGGAAATTCAATAAAGTTATTAGGAAAATTAGAAGCTAATAAACCATCTACAATTAAATTATTTAGTGCAGATTTAAAACTTGAAAAAGGTGTAGAATTTACAACAATGGCAAAGGCGGATTCAGAAATAAAATTAGACTTAGTATTAGAATTTGATGATGGAACTGTGGAAACAATATCGGGGGATAAATCTCTGGAAAATGAATGGACAAAAATAACTTATGATGTTGAAAAGTTTATGGGTAAATCAATAAGAACAATTTCTTATAAAATGATATCAAATGAAACTTTAAATAATGTTGCAATTAATTTAGGAAATCTATCTATAGATGATGGAAAGATTGATAAAGCTGTAGATGTTTCTAATTTAAATGTTGAAAGTACTAGTTTTGAAGAGGATAGTACTTTGGCAGGAATAAGACTTACTTGGGATTCTACTGAGGGTGAAGGTGAACATCATTATGAAATATATAAGGTAAATAGTGATAAGAGTAAATCTTATTTAGGATCAACTTATAATACTAGATATTTTATAAACTCTTTAGAAAGAGAAACGGATGAAATGGAAAGCACTTTTGAAGTTGTTTCAGTTAATAATGATAATGTAAGAGGAAAATCAGCAAATGTTAAGGTTGAGTGGCCAGATAACACATTACCAAAGGCTAATTTTAGAGCAAAAAGTACTGTTATAGCACCAGGTGAATCAGTTACATTTGAAAATTTAAGTAATTTAGTATCTGATAATTATGAGTGGAAATTTGAAGGAGCAGATGTAGAAACAAGTACAGAACAAAATCCTACTGTAACTTATTCAAATGAAGGAACTTATGATGTAGTATTAAAAGCTAAAAATAAAAAGGGTGATGACGAAATAGTTATAAATGATTTAATAACTGTTACAAGTTCAGCAAAATCAGGATTAACTAATTTCTCAGTAAATAAAGCAGTAGAAGCATCAAGCTTTGTAAATGATGCAGAAGCACCTAAATATGCTCTAGATGGAGATTCATCTACTAAATGGTGTGCTGTAGGGCCTGATAAACATAATATTACTATTGATTTAGGTGAAGTTAAACAAATAAATGAGGTTCGTATTCAACATGCTGAAATAGGTGGAGAAAATCCAGATATGAATACAGAAGAATATATGATAGAGGTAAGTGAAGATGGTCAAAACTTTACTACTGTATCTTTAAGAGAGGGTAATGCTTTAGGAGAGACTGTTGATTCATTTAAGCAAGTAAATGCTAGATATGTAAAATTAACAGTACTGAAGGCAACTCAAGGGTCAGACTCAGCTGCTAGAATTTATGGCATAGATGTATTTGGACTAGAATAAGAAAATTTTATAAGTTTTAAGATGTTACTAGTTAATTATTTAAATGATTAACTAGTAATTTTTTTTAAAATTTTCTAAAAAATAACGTAAAAGTTTACAAATATGAAATTTTTATATTAAATATAAAATATGTACACTATAAACTATGACAAAATTAATATAAAATAGATTATGTAAACGATATAAATAAAGGGGAGAGGAAATTATGAAAATTAAGAAGCTTATTACTTTAGCAACAACTGCAATTATAGGTGCATCAATATTTACTGGATGTTCTAATACAGCAACAAATAAAAATAGCGATGTAGTAACCTTGAAATGGTATACAATAGGTGCTGAGCCTAAAGATTTACAACTTGTTGAGGACGAAGCTAATAAATACCTAGAAGGAAAAATAGGTGTAAATATAGATATGAATTTTATTGACTATGGTGAATATAGTCAAAAATTAGGTGTAATAATTAATTCAGGAGAAGCTTATGATTTAGCATTTACTTGTTCTTGGGCAGGAGATTATTTAGGAAATGCAAGAAAAGGTGCATTTTTAGATTTAACACCATATCTTGATACTACAGGTAGTGAAATGAAATCTGCAATAGATCAAAGATTTTGGGATGGTGCAAAAGTTGACGGAAGTATTTATGCTGTACCAAACCAAAAAGAAATTAGTACAGCACCAATGTGGGTGTTCACTAAGGAGTATGTAGATAAGTATAATATTCCATATACTGAAATACACTCATTAGAGGATTTAGAACCATGGTTAAAGCTTATAAAAGAAAATGAACCAGATGTAACACCATTATATATAACAAAGGGATTTTCAGCTCCACAATACTTTGAACAACTAGTAGAACCAATAGGAATTGAATACGAAGATAGTAGTCTTACAGTAAAAAATATGTTTGAAACAGATAAAATGAAGTCTACGTTAGAAACATTAAGAAAATATTATGAAGCTGGATATATAAATGCTGACTCTGCAACAGCTCAAGATGATAAAGCAGTTAAAAGATTTGTTACAAAAGGTGATGGACAACCTTATGCAGAAATTTTATGGTCAAAGGATTTAAAATATGATGTAGTAGCAAGCCAAATAACAGATTCTTATATTACAAATGCTTCAACAACAGGATCTATGATTGCAGTATCTAAAAATAGTAAAAACCCAGATAAGGCAGTTGAATTCTTAAATCTTTTAAATACTGATGAAACTATAAGAAACCTTTTAAACTATGGTATAGAAGGAACTCACTATGAAAGTGTTAATGACACACAAATTAAGTTAACAGATAAAGCTCAAGATTATTCTGTTGGTTATTATACTTTAGGAAATTTATTTATAACTAAGGTTTTAGACAATGAGCCAGTAACTAAATGGGATGAGTTTAGAGTATTTAATGATTCAGCTAAAAATTCTTTAGCACTTGGATTTAAGTTTGATACTTCAAAGGTAACAAATGAAATTGCAGCTATAAACAACGTAATTGAAGAATTTAAAGCTACTATATATAGTGGATCAGTTGATGTTGAAGAATACTTAAATAAATTAAATAAGAAATTAAAAGATCAAGGTATTGATAGAGTTATTGAAGAAATGCAAACTCAACTTAATTCATGGTTAGCTGAAAAATAATAATTAAAGGGGGAGAAATCCTCCTTTAATTATATTAGTAGTAAAGGAGAAAATAACATGAGCAAATTATTTATAGGTGTAGATTTAGGTGGAACAAAAATATACACAGCTTTATCAGATGAAAATGGAAATATAATAAAGGAAATTATAAAACCTACTGAAGCAAGCAAAGGATATGAACAAATTGTAGAAAAAATAAAAGAAAGTATAAGATATGTTAGTAGCGATATTGAGAATAATAAAATAATTTCAATAGGAATAGGTTCTCCAGGGCCATTAGATGTTAGTAATGGATTAATAGTAAATCCTCCTAATTTACCTTTTAATAATTTTAATATAGTAGATTGCTTGAAAGATGAATTTAAATTACCTGTATTTTTAGATAATGATGCAAATGCAGCAACATTAGCAGAGTATAAATTTGGAGCAGGAGTTGGAACTACTAATATGATTTTTATAACTGCTAGTACTGGAGTTGGAGCAGGAGCAGTTTTAAACAAAAATATTTATAGAGGAAGTACATCAAATGCTTTAGAACTTGGGCATACTACAGTTGATTATTCGGGAAATAAATGTGGGTGCGGAAATATGGGATGTGTAGAAGCTATGTCATCAGGAACTGCAATTAAAAATCAAGCAGAGGAGTTATTAAAGTTAGATGTTGAAACAAGTTTAAGAAAATATGATCTCGTTACTGCAAAAGAGGTATTTATTGAATCGAGTAATGGAGATAAGCTAGCAAGTGAAGTATTAAGAAAATCGTTAGGATATTTAGGAGTAGCAGTTTCAAATGCAGCAAATATATTTGATCCAGATATGATTGTTGTTGGTGGAGGAGTTAGTGATGGTGGACAAATAGTTTTTGATATAATTAATGAAGAAATGAAAACTAGATGTTTAAGTCCTATATTAAAGCATTGCATTGTTAAAAAAGCACAACTTGGTGGTAAAGCTGGAGTATTGGGAGCAGTAGCTTTAGCTATGATTGAAAGTAAAAATATATAAAAATAATTATAATAAAAAGGCAAGGTAAAAGAGAAGTAAAGGGGAGCAGCAGTCATGGAAGAATTTTATGAACAATATAATGGAAAAGACTATGGAAATTTTCAAAATATAATGAATTCTATAGAGTATGCGTCATTAATATTAGTAGCAGTTTATATATTAGGTTTTAGAACATTACTTATTGGGAGCTTTGTATTTTTAATTTATGTAGGAATAGTTTATTTTAATAGAAAAAAATTTGTTGCATATGAATATGAATTAACATTAGATAGTTTTGTTGTTTCAAAGGTAATGACTGAAAAGAGAAGAAAGAAGTTATTAGAATTTAATTTATCGGATGTTGAATGTGTAAGCAAAACACAAAGAAACGAAAAGAAATGTGAAATGATAAAAGCGTATATAAATGATAAGGAAAGTAATAATCAATATATATATGTAAAAACAGCAAGTGGATTAAAATGTTTGGTTTTAAATATGGATGAAAAACTAATATCTATGTGTTATAAGATAAAACCATCAATTTTTAAAGATTTAATATGTAAATAATTAAAGTTATAAAAGATTAAAATAACTATAAATATGTAAAATAAGTTATATTTTATTGGAATTTTTTAATTCAATAAGATATAGCTTTTTTATTATATAGAATTTATATTAAGGATTATTTTGATATATTCTAATTATTCTTTGTGTATTTTAAGTTATTACTGTATTTTATCGTAATAAAGGAATTATTAATATAATACACTAATAGTATAAGTAATAGCATAGGAGGATGTATGAATATAATCTTCAGTTATGATTTTTTGAAACTAGAATTTAAAGATATATATCAGGATATAGAAGAGTTAAAAAAAGAAACAACTGATGATGGCATAGAAGGAAATATTAATATTTTAATTGATGATATTATTTATTATATATATAAGAAAAATAATATATTATATAATGAAAAAATTAAATGGGATAAAAGATTAAAAGTTTTAAAGGATATAAATATTATATCAAATGAAATATTAGATATGATTATGCTTTTGGGGAAAGAATCAAAAGCAAATACTTCTAAGGTTGGTGAAAGTGAAAATTCTAAGATGAGAATCTTGTATGAGGTTTTGGTTTGGTTTGTAGTTAATTATGGAGAAGAAAATTATTCTTTAATATTAGACAATTTAATAAGTCCTCAAAAAGAGATTTTTGTAAAATATTTATCAGGAAATAAAGAGAAAATTATTAAGGGTGAAATTGAAAATAAAAATGGAGAATTAGAGGAAAAAGATGATATTATACGACAACTTGTTGAAAAGGGAGAAAACTATTATTTTGGTAGGGGAGTTAAGAGAGACAATAATAAGGCTTATAGATATTTTTTAGATGCAGCAAAATATAAAAATGAATATGCTGAAGCTTATCTTGGGTTATTTTATGAAAAGGGTATAGCGGTACGTAAAAACTATGAAATTGCATATCAATGGTATTATAAAGCTGCAGTAAAGGGAAATGCATTTGCACAATATTCTTTAGGAGTTTTGTACTCTGAAGGAAATGGAGTTAATAAGGATTATAATAAGGCATTTATCTGGTTTCAAAAAAGTGCGGAAAATGATTATGTAGGAGCGTATTATCAATTAGGACGAGCTTATTATAATGGATTAGGTGTAGAAAAGGATGAAGAAAAGTCATTTAAATGGCATAAAAAAGCAGCAGAAAATAATCTTCCAGATTCTCAATATGCTTTATCATTAATGTATAAAAATGGAGATGGTTGTGAAGAAAATTTAGTAAGTGCATATTATTGGGTTGAGAAAGCAGCAGAAAATGATTATGAAGATGCTTACTATATAATAGGAAGATCTTATTTAGAAGGAATATGTGTAGATATTAATTATAAAAGGGCATTTCATTATTTAAGTAAGGGATATTTAGCATTAGATACAAATTGTATAGAATCTCTTGCAGAAATGTATTTGAAAGGACTTTATGTAAAAAAGGATATTTATACTGCAATAGAATTATATACTAAAGCAATAGAATTTGGAGATAAAAGTGTTTACTTTAAGCTAGGAAAAGTATATGAAGATGAGGGTTTAATTAATCAATCAATTTTAATATATAAGCAAGGACATGAAGAGGGAGATTTAAAGTGCACTCAAAGGTTGGGTATAATATATTACAATGGAGAGGGTGTTGAAAAAGATTTAGAAAAGGCAATGGATTATATGGAAATAGCAGCGGCTAAAAAAGAACCCCATGCAATGTATGTATTAGCTGTTGCATATTATAGTTTAAATAAATTTGGAGATAAAACAGGAGATGTTGCTAAGGCATTATTAAAAGAAGCTTATGAATTAGGTTCACCTTATGCAGCAGATTATCTAGCTTATATAATTATTAATGAATTAAAAGATGGTAAAAATATAAATAGAAATGAACTTGTAACTTATATAAAGTTTGGGGTAGAAAATAATTTAAAAGAATCAATTTTTAAATATGGATATATATATGAAAAAGGTATTGGAGTAGAGCAAAGTTTCGAAAAAGCATACTATTATTATAATATGGTAGCGGAAAATAAATATGTTAAGGCTATGAATAAATTAGGGGATTGGTATAAGTTAGGAATTTTCTTGGGTAGAAATATAGACTTAGCAATTAAATGGTATGAAAAATCAGCTAAAGAAGATGATGTTGAAGCTATAGAAAAGCTTATAGAAATATATGAAAAAGGAATTGGCGGTAGAAAAAGTGATATAAAAGCTATTTATTATGTATTTAAGCTTATTGATTTAGATGCGTTGAAGGGAAAGAAAAAAATAGTATATTATTGTTTTAAGGGAATAGGAATTGAAGAAAATAAAGATAAGGGGTATGAACTACTTAAAGAAATTGAAGAAATAGATTTAGGAACAGCAAAATATATTAAAGCGTATTTAGGTGAAAATGAATTAATAGATATTAATAAAGAGAAAATTATAAATTTATATAGGGAAGGAATAGACCTTGGAAATTTAGAATGTTATGGTCAACTTGCTACTTATTTATATAATAATGGATTAAGCAAAAATGATGAATATAAGGAGTTATTTGAAATTGCTATAGAAGGAAAGAGCTTAGGTGTAAATAAGTGTAGATATATATTTTTAAAAAATAAATTAAAAGAAGTTCAAACTAGTAGTATAGTTACAGTTGAGGAATTGATAATTATTAAAAAGCTTAGTACATTAATAAATAGTGAAGTTTATGAAGTAATAAATGATTTAATTGAGTGGTATGATAATAGAAAACCGCAAGATAAAAGCATTTATTATGAATTACAGAATCAAGCAATTTATTATAATATTTTAAAGAAGCAAAAAATACTTCAATAAATTAAAAGAAGCTATATTCAATATAATATAGCTTCTTTTAATTATATAAAAATTTTATGAATTTTAATGTAAATCTTCTAAATTTTTAGATTATTTGACTGTTAAATAGTATATTTATATTTTATAAAATATTACTTTAGTAAAGGTGATTTAATTTACAATGCTAAGTCAACAGTAATAATACATTTATATTTTGGAGATTTTTCTTTAATGTCTTTTTCTATATTAGATAATAATTTAGATGAATCACTTTCATTAGCTAAGCACTTTGGAGAAACTTCTATATCAAAAATTAAGTTTTTATTATCTTGCTCTCCAACAACTCTAAAATCATGAAATGATTTAACTTCTTCATATTTTTTTAATATATTTTGAACCATGTTTCTAGCTTCAATTATTTCATCTGTGTCAACACAAATAGGATCCATATGAATAACTAAATAAATATTTAATTTCTTAGAAATATCTCTTTCAGCAGTATCAATAACATGATGTATTTCCATAATATCGATATTACTAGGGATTTCGGCATGAATAGAGGCCATAATTCTACCAGGACCGTAATTATGAACTATTAAATCATGAATACCAGTTATATGTTCATAAGACATTACCATATCTGTAATATCACTAACTAAAGCTGGATCTGGTGGTTCTCCAAGTAATGGACTTAAAGTTTCTTTAATTAGAGAGAAACCGGAGTAAACAATAGCTAATGCTACTACAATACCTATATATCCATCTATAGGAAGTGTGGTGAATTTACATATTAAAAAAGAAATAACAACTGTAGTTGAAGTAAAAACATCACCCATAGCATCAGTTGCAGTTGCTTTTAGAGTAGATGAATTAATTTTATTTCCAATCAATTTATTGAATTTTGAAAGCCAAAATTTAAATCCAATAGAAATGAGAAGTAAAATAAAAGGTAGTAATTCAAAGCTTACTGGAGTTGGATTAATAATTTTTTGAAAAGATGTTTTAACAAATTGTAATCCAACAAGCATTACCATAAAAGAAACAATCATAGCAGTTATATATTCAATACGTCCATGACCAAATGGATGCTCAGCATCAGCTGGTTTGTTTGCCATTTTAAAGCCTATTATAGTTATAATTGAAGAAGCAGCATCAGATAAGTTATTAAAAGCGTCTGCTAAAATTGAAATTGAATTAGAAAATAAGCCTACACATAGCTTTATTATAAATAGCATTAAATTTGTAATTATACCAATTATACCTGCAAGATTTGCGTAAGCTCCTCTTACTTTTACATCTGATACATTATTAGAATCTTTAACAAATTTTCTAATTAAGAAATTTGAAAACATAAAAATCCTCCCATTTATTTTATATTAATAATATTAAGTATATTATTAGTATGCTTAAATTTTTATTAATTAAGCTTATTACAATATGCTAGTTTAATGCCTTAAAAAAGTCAATTGCATATTAATTATAAAATATATTAAAATTAAATATAAGTTTTAACTAGAAGCTTAGAGAAAATAAATAAGTTGTGAAAAAATAGCAAATAAAGTATATTAAAAATAAAAAAGTTAAAAGGAGCAATAGATATGGAAAATAAGTTAGCTTTAGAATTAATAGATTTTTTATATGATAGTCCTAGTGCTTGCCATGGGGTAAAAGCAACACAAAAAATATTAAATGAAAATGGATTTATTGAAATAAAAGAAAGTGATAAATGGGATTTAAAAGCAAAAGGTAAATATTATGTTGTAAAAAATGACTCAGCATTAATTGCATTTGAAATTGGGAGTGGGAACATAGAAGAGACAGGATTAAGGCTTATAGGGGCTCATACTGACGTTCCTGGATTTAGAATAAAGCCAAATCCTCAAATGATTTCTGAAGGAAAATATATTAAATTAAATACAGAAGTTTATGGTGGACCAATACTTCATACATGGTTTGATAGACCTTTATCAATAGCTGGTAAGGTATCTTTAAGAGGAAAATCACCATTAAAGCCAGAAACAAGATTAGTTAATATAAATAAGCCATTATTAATAATTCCAAGTTTAGCTATTCATATGAATAGAGAAGTTAATGAAGGTTTTAAAATAAATAAACAAGTAGATACGATTCCTTTACTAGGGCTTATAAATGAAAAGTTAGAAAAGGAAGATTATTTAATGAACTTATTAGCAGATGAACTTAAAGTTAATAAAGAAGATATATTAAACTTTGAATTAGGTTTATATGAATATGAAAAAGGAATGCTTATAGGAATGAATGAAGAGCTTATTTCTTCAGGTAGATTTGATGATTTATGGATGGTTTATGCAGGAATAAGAGCTTTAATTGATAGTAGTGAAAATGAAGCTACAAAGGTTATGATTTGCATAGATAATGAAGAAATAGGAAGTTTAACTGCTGAAGGGGCTAATTCTACATTATTAAATAATATATTAGAAAGGATTGCAATAGGATTAGGAAAAAATAAAGAAGAATATTATAGGTCATTAGCTAATTCTATAATGATTTCTGCTGATTTGGCTCATGCTGTTCATCCTAACTTAGGAAGTAAACATGATCCGACTAATAGACCAGTTCTTGAAGGTGGACCAGTATTAAAAATTGCTGCTTCTGGAAGTTATAGCACCGATAGTTTTAATGGTGCAATATTTGCTGGTGTATGTGAAACAGCAGGTGTACCATTCCAAAAGTTTGTTAATAGATCAGATGTTAGAGGAGGAACTACAATAGGTCCTGTAACAGCTGCAAATTTAACTATTCCAGTTATTGATATGGGGGCACCGGTTCTTGGAATGCACTCTATAAGAGAACTTGCAAGTGTAAAGGATAATTATTACACTATTAAAGCATTTACGGAATTTTTAAGTTTATAGTTTTAATATTAAGCTGTGTAAAATATTAATTATATTAAAATTTTACACAGCTTTTGTAAAAAGTTTATTGAAATTAAATAAGTTTATTTAAGTGTTCTTAATTTAATTTTTATATATCCTGTTTATAAAATATATGTTATTTAAAATAACATATATTTTTAAATTAATATTTATAGTTTATTCAATTTGTTCTATGGTGCCAATAATAGTATTATCAGTATTTTTAAATATTGAAATACTTTTCTCTTCAGTATTTATTTTAAAGCCATTTGTTTCTGTATCGAGAATTAGTTTACATTGAGATACTGTTGAATTTTTTAGCTTTTTTAATGTTCCTTCTTCAATTGGTAGATTATCTCCTTGAAGTTTTGAAGCAATGGTATTTTCATTAACATTTAATTTATATCTAACTGCTTCGTAAGCAGTAACAACTGATTTAGCTTCATTTAAAACAGCAACTTTTTTAGCTTCATTAATATAATTACCAACTTTAGGAATAAGTGCAGCAGACAAAATTGAAATAACAGCCAAAACAGTAACAAGTTCTAGTAAGGTAAAGCCTTTTTTCTTTTCGGATTTTAAAATATTAAACATTAATCTCAATATATTTTCACTCCTTCGTTAATAAGATTATTAATATTTTATGAATAATTCTTTTCAGATTATGGACTATAAAGAAGCTAGATATTCAAAAATTTAGAAAAAAGTTTTAGAAATCATATTTTTTGTGAAAAGTTATAAAAAAGTGAATAAATTAATCTAAAAAGGGATAAAACAATTAATGGAGATAATAAATAAATTTATTGTTTATAAGTTTTAAATAAGAAATGAATATAATATGTTTGTTGTATTCTATATTTGAGTTTAAAATTTATAAGTTATCTCATTAAGGATTTTAGTCTATTCTTTTCAAAAATAATGTATTTGCACTGTTATTTTTTTAGAAGATAACATAAATATTAATTTTTGAAAGGTATCATTTGTATACAAGAAAAGCTTTATAAATGAAAATGATGGTTCAAGAGAGTATTTTAATATTACAGAAGTTAATATTAAGCATAACTTCGGATATTTCCTATTTAGACATACTGCGATAACAATGATAAAGAAATTTATCAAGAGATGACTAAAGTTATGTTAAATACACTTGTTAACAAGTCATAAACAATAGAGGACTGTCTAGTATATTAACATGATATTTTAAACTTATAGTTTTAAGTTATTAAAAATAAAGTTTAAATAAGATAGATTAAAATCCTTTCATAATATGTAAATAGGGTTAAATAATATTAAATTTTTAAATTTAATATTATTTAACTCTATTTTATTTATATTAAAATTTTTTTATTTATAATTTAAAAAATTATTTTGGTGTTGTTTTTATTTTTATGTTTAATTCAGTTAATATAGTTTCAAATTCGTATAAAAATATAAATTTTAAAGATAGATTAAGTTTAAACCATTAAAAAGTGATTTTAAATAATATATACAAAAAAGAAATATATTGGTATAATTGGTTTAGATAATTATGGAAATAAATGATTTATTTAAGGGGTATTAGGAGGATTATGTTATGAATAATACACAAAAACAGTTTATAGATATTTTATCTTCTGGAATTAGGGGTAAGGATATAGAAAAAGGTTATGAAAATGTTGATTGGGAGCAGATAATAAATTTAGCTATTGAAAATAAGGTAGAGGGAATAGTATATTCTTCATTACATAAAAGTAGTTTAGTTTCAGTAGTTGGTGAAAAGAGAATAAATTTATTAAAACAAAAAGCTGAGGATGCTGAGATAGAGCAATTAAGAAAAATTTCTGAACTATCAGTGGTAATTAAAAAAATTAATAAAGAAAATATACCATTAATTATTTTAAAGGGACTAGCTATAAGAAATTTTTATCCTAAGGCAGAGCAAAGAACTATGGGTAATGCTAATATATTAGTTCATAGGGAAGATGTAAAAAAGGTTAAAAAATTATTAATAGATATGAGATATTCTGTTTTAGAAGAGCATAATAAAATACCACATCACATAACATTAATTCATAATAACTATCCAACCATTAAAATTCATTGGAATTTATTTGATGGACATGGATTCGCTAAGGAGATAATACATTATGAAAAATTAATATGGAAGAGAGCTAAAAATGTTAATTTAGATGATGTAGAAATTTTATCTTTTTCATATGAAGATTTAGCTTCACATTTATGCATGTATATGGCGGAACATCTTACGGAAAATGGCTTTGAAGTAAGACAACTTTGTGATATTACAATACTTGTTGAAAAGTTAGGTAATGAAATTGATTGGAATAGTTTTATAATGAAGGCAAGAATGCACGGTTTTGAAAAATTTAGTTTGATTTTATTTCTAATATGTAATGAGTTATTTGATATGAAGCTGCCAGAAGAATTGGAAGTTAAATATGTAAATAATAAAAAGTATTTAGAGGCATTAATTGATGAAATTTTTGAGTCAAAATTAAAAAGCAAAAAGGTAATTACGAATCAATTTGCAAAACAGATTTCTTTCAGCTTAGATAGGTATAGCTACGCTAAGAATATTAAAATTTTAACACCTATTGCTTGGATTCATCACATTTTTGAATTAATTTTTAATAGTGGTCATAATTTTAAAGATTTAATTAAGGTAAAGGGAAAGGTGATCCATAGAAGTAAATTGATTGATTGGATGGAATTATAAAAATGAGTGTTTTATTAAAATAACTTTTTATACATTATATTTTTTAGAAGGGATTGTACTTATATTGAATTAAAAATTTCAATATAATACAACTCCTTTTTAATAGTTTAATTAATATTTAAAATAAGAAATATAATAAATATTACACTTATATAAGTTGGTACATTTAACAAAATATGATAAAATGTTTATTGAATAAAAAAACAATGAGGTGGCAAAGTGATTTTTACTAAAAAAATTAATTTAAAACTATCATTTATAGGTATTATATTTATGATATTTTTAGTAACTACAAATAAAATACTTATAGATTTTGGTTTAAAAAAGAGTATTGATTTTATATATAATATTAATTATGAAAAATATAAAGAAACATTAATAAATGAAATATCTAGTTTAAAAGATATAGCAAATATAATAGGTAAAGATGATAATTTAATACATATATTAGATAATAATAGATATGGCAGTGAGTTAACTGAAGAAGATTTAAGCCAAGGGTTTGAGAAAATACACTATATCCAAAAAAGTATGGAGAACTTAACTTTATTAAACTCAATTAGCATTATAAATATTAAAGAAAAGTATGTTTTCAATGATGATAAATTAAATGAGATTAAAAATTTTGATGATTATAAGTTTAATGATTTAGCGTTTAATGAAGAAAATTCTAAAATAGTAACACAAATTTATAAAGACCCTTTAATTAATAAATATATGTTTGCGGTAATGAGTCCAATCACTTCGTATAAAAACAATGAATTATTAGGAGTAGTTATTGTAAATGTTTTATTAGATAAATTAATTGAAAATATAAATTCTAGTTTTTATATAGGAGAATTAAATTCATATATAGGAATTGGAAATAATATGTATTATTCTAATCAAGGAATTGTAGATATATATTCTTTTAATAATAAAAATAAAAACTATGTAGTAAAATTAAATAAATTTTTAGATGATAAAATAGACATATTTTTAGAATTTAATAAAGACTCTATAATTTATAGTGAATATATGGAAAAAATTAATAGATTTATAATTTTAATATTTGCTATTTTAGGAGTAATTTATTTATTGATTTTAGCTTCGTTAGTTAGAAGAATATTTAAACCTATTTTAAAATCATTAGATAGGTTAAAGAATTTATCTAATAATTTAGGAAATAAAAATTTAGAATTTGATACATTAGATGAATTCGAACAATTAGAAGTTATATCTACTTCTTTAGGGAAAATAGTTAATAAAAAACTTAAATCTTTTATTTATTATGATGAATTAACACAATTAGCAAATAGAAAGTTATTATACAAATTATGTGGAGATTTAATAGAAGCTAATGAGAAATTTGCATTAATATTTATTGATTTAAATAAGTTTAAGTATATTAATGATGTTTTTGGACACAGTGCGGGAGATGAGGTTTTAGTAAGATTTAGTCAAAAACTTACAAAATGTTTTTCTGATAAGGGGATAGTTTCTAGATATTCTGGAGATGAATTTATAGTTGTATATACAAATTATATTGATAATGATGAATTAGAGGCATTTTACAATAATGTAGTTTTACAGGAGTTTAAAGAGCCTATTGAATTTAATAATGGTAAAAAGACATTTATGGAGTTTTCGGCTGGGGTTTCTGTGTACCCTAGAGATGGAAAAAACTTTAATGACTTAATTAATAAGAGTGACTTTATGATGTATTCTAGTAAAAAAATTAATAGAGGTTCTAAATTAGAGTTCTTTAATGATGAAATTTATAACGAAATAATTGAAATTGAAAATTTGAAAGAAGATTTAAAATTTGCTGTAGATAATAATGAATTTATTTTATATTATCAGCCAATAGTAGATAGAAATAAATCTATAAAGAAACTTGAAGCATTAATTAGATGGAATAATAAAAAATTAGGATTTATTCCTCCAGATAAATTTATAGGATATGCAGAAGAGACTGGAGAGATAGTTAAAATTGGATATTGGATTATAGAAGAGGTTTGTAAAAGCTTTATTGAATTATTTAATTCAGGTTATACGTTACAAGTAAGTATAAATGTTTCTCCAATACAATTGATGGAAATTGATTTTGTAGATAAAATTGAGGAAATTTTAAATAAATATAATGTTACTACTGAAAATTTATGTTTTGAAATAACTGAATCAGTAGTTCTTGATGAAAATATAATAATAAATGAAAATTTATTATTATTAAATAAAAAAGGAATAAAGGTAGCCTTAGATGATTTTGGTACAGGATATGCTTCTTTCAGTTATTTAAAGAAATTTAATCTTGATATTTTAAAAATTGATAAAATATTTATAGATAATTCTTCAAGTGTAGATTTTAAAATTGTAAATAGTATAAAAAATATTGCTCATATACTTAGTATGGAAACAGTAGTTGAGGGAGTTGAAACAGAGCAACAATTCAATGCATTGAGTAGCGTAGGCTGTGATTTGTTTCAAGGATACTATTTCTCACGTCCTTTGCCTTCAAATGAAATAATGGATTATTTAAATAAGTTTAATAAGAAAAATAAACATGATTAATTAAATATAATATAAGTTTAATTTTATAATAAAAATGCGCTGATTATTTTCAGCGCATTTTTACTTTTTAATATTTTAATTAAAATAGAGTATTTTGTATACCATTTTCCTTTTGAATAGTTTCTTTATTTTTATTATTTAAACTACCAAGAGGACTATTAAAGCTATTAAGAGGATTTGGAAGTTCGGTATTACTAGAAGAAATAATACCATTAGTTCTATTTTTTTTATTATTACATTTAGACATAATATTATTCTCCTTTTTATATAAAGTTATCCTATTGAATTGAAATTTAATTCAAATAATATTATTAAGTTTAATTATATATCATCTTCTTCGTCATCATATATATAGGTAAATTCACTATATGCTATATTATTTACTACTATTGGATCTTCAACAGTATTTGCTAATTTTGTATCCACTCCTTCTGGAGAATGACTTACTAATGATTCTTTACTAGGTTCATAATAACTTCTTACATGTGGCAAATAAACATTAGACTTATCTTTCAAGATGCTACCTCCTTATAATATAAATCTTGTAAATACACTATACACAATCTAATCATAATTAAGCTTTAGGAGTAATTTAAGTAAAGGCTGATTGATGTCACAATATTTTATTCCTAAGCATATATATAGTGTTTGAAGGTTGTACAAAAAATATACTTAAAAATAATTAAATAATATATAAATAGCTGAAAAAAAGTCAGTAAATATAAAATTAGTCAAATTGTTTTAAAAAATGTAATAATATAAAATTAATTCAACAGGAAATATAAGGTTATTAATTTATCTTATAAAAAGTATTATGAGGGTATGGAAGGAGAAATTATTATGTATCCAATTAGATTTAAGAATATTTATTATGAGAAAATTTGGGGGGGAAGAGATTTAGAGGATTTTAGAAACAATTTGCCTAATGGAGAAATTGGTGAATCATGGGATATTGCTTGCCATCCAAGTGGAACTGGAATAGTTGAAAATGGCGAATTAAAGGGCAAACGATTTGATGAAATAATATCTGAATTTGGACATGCATTAGTTGGATCAAAAGTAGATACAAAGAAATTTCCATTGCTAGTTAAATTAATAAATTCTAGAGAAAAGCTATCTGTTCAAGTTCATCCTAATGATGATTATGCTAAAAGAGTTGAAAATCAATTTGGAAAAACAGAAGCTTGGTATGTGGTAGATGCAAAGCCTGGGTCAAAATTAATTGTTGGAACAAAGAATTGTAATAAAGAAATATTTGAAAAAGCTATAAAAGAAGGAAAATGTGAAGAATATTTAAATGTTATAGATGTTAAAAAGGGAGACTGTTTTTTAATAAATAGTGGATTAGTACATGCTATATGCGAAGGATTGATTATAGCAGAAATACAACAAAACTCTGATGTTACTTATAGAGTTTATGATTATGGAAGACCAAGAGAAATTCATGTAGAAAAATCTTTAGATGTAATCGATTTCTATTTAAAGGCAGAAAATTTATCAAATAAGGAAGTTATTAATTTTGATGGATTTTCTAAAGTGGATTTTTGTGAAAATGAGTATTTTGGAATGCAAAAAATTAATATAGAAAAAGAATGGCAAGATTTTAGTAATGAAGAAAAGTTCTTTATTTTAACTTGTGTAGATGGGTGTGGAAGTATAGAAGGATGCGATGCTAATAATAAAGGTTTCTATGAAGAAATAAATATGGGGAACAGCTATTTAATTCCAGCTACATTAGGAGAATATATTGTTAAAGGAAAATTATCAATAATAAAAAGCTATCCAATGTAAATATAAGGCGGACTTGAGACGCCTTATTTTTACTCCAAAAATTGTCGTTGAAAATTGACATAATAATTGATATAATATATTTCTCATTAAAACGAATAAAAAAGAAAAATTTTATATAAATATTTGGAGGAGTTACCAATGCCAGTAAGAATTGCTATACTAGGTGGACCAAGATGTGGTAAGACAACATTAATTCAACAATTATATGTAGACTTAAAAATTAGAGACATAAATGTAGGAGTAGCTACGGAATATAGCACTGATTATTTAAGAGATAAAGGAATGATTGAATCTATTTCAGAACAATATGGAATATATTTAGGTCAATTACATTTAGAAAAGAGTTTGGATGGACATGATTATGCCATAACTGACTATGCTACTTTTGTACCTTACATATATGGAAGATTAATGCTTGGAGATAAGACAAGAACTAAGAAGGAAATCGAAATATTAAATGATTTATATAGCTTAGCAATAAGAGATTTACCACAATATGATCATATTTTCTTTGTACCAAGAGAATTTGGTTATAAAAAAGATGGAGTTAGATGGCAAGATGAAGAAGTTGCTCAAGCTGTGGACAAGGCAATATTAGGATTCTTAGATGCAGAAAATGTTAAGTATTCAGTAATAACTGGATCAACTAAAGAAAGATCAGAGCAAATAATGAAAATAGTTGGGATAAATAAATCTATAGTACAACCTATTAAGGCTAAAGAATTAGTAGAAAAATAATATTAATACATATAATTAAATATAAAAATAACAATTAATATTAATATAGAAAAAATTAAAAGAGGGTTCACTTTAGAATCCTTTTTTAGTAAAAAATAATTGTATAAAAATAAATTTGTAACAATACCTTAAAAATGAGTATATTAATAATTATATATTTAAATTTATTGACTTATAAAAAATGAGATGATAAAATACATAGTATGCTATGTATTAGGAGAGATGAAAATGAAAAGATTTGATCCAAAGGAACACATAGGAATATTAATAAAATTTATAAATGGAAAGATTATTAATAAAATTAATAAAAACCTTTCGGAATTTAATTTAACTGGTGTTCAACATGAAATTTTATGTTTTATAGATAGAAATGAATTTGAAAGAGATGTGTTTCAAAAGGATATAGAGAAGTGTTTAAAGCTTACAAATCCTACGGTAACTGGCATAGTAAAAAGATTAGAAGAAAAGAAAATGATAGCTAGATGTCCAAGTAGTACAGATGCTAGGTATAAATGTCTCCATGTTACTGAAAAAGGGAGAGAAATTATATGTAAAAGCTTTAAGTTTGGATCAGATAATATAGAAAAACAATTAGTTAAAGGTATGACTGAGGAAGAAATAAAAATTTTAAAGGATTTATTATATAGAGCACTTAAAAATATGGAGGAATAATTTCCTCTTATTTTTAATTTGAATACATAGCGACCTATGTATTGTTAAATTAATATTAAATTTATTTTATAAAACTGTAAAAAGCATAGAGATTGATATATTAGAGTTAAGGATATTTCAATCACAATGTTTATATAAAAAATGGACATAAAGGAGAGGTGAAGGATATGATAAAAAAATTAGTTCCATATATGAAGAAATATAAAACTCCATTAATTTTAGGTGTTTTATGTGCAGCATTAGAAGCCACTTTTGAATTACTAATTCCATTAGTAATGGCTAAAATTGTTGATGTTGGTATTTCTACAGGAAATATGAGCTATACAATAAAAATGGGATTATTGATGCTTGTGATGGCAGCTATATCGTTAAGTTTTGGTATTGGATTATCAAAGTTTGCAGCTATAGCAGGTCAGGGATTTGGTGCAGAACTTAGACAAGCAGAGTATGAAAAAATTCAAACTTATTCATTTAAGAATATTGAAAAATTTAGTACTGCATCATTAATTACACGTTTAACTACAGATATTACAATGATACAAAATTCATTAACAATGGGAATTAAACTTTTAGTTAGAGCCCCTATGATGCTAATAGTTGCTTGTATTATTTCAGTTACAATTAGTGCAAAATTAGCAATTATATTTTTAGTATCTATGCCAGTTCTTACTATTGCAATTGGATTAATAATTAAAAATGTTAAACCAAGATTTGAAGCAATGCAAGGAAAGATAGATAACTTAAATACTACAGTTCAAGAAAACTTAATTGGTATGAGAGTTGTTAAATCCTTTGTAAGAAGAAATAAAGAAAAAGAAAAATTTAAAGCAAGTAATGATGATTTATTAAAAGCTTCTGAAGGAGCATTTAGTATAGTTGTTTTAAATATGCCAGTAATGCAAGTTGTTGTATTTGCTAGTATTATAGGAATTCTTTGGTTTGGTGGAAATATGGTTTATGAAGGAACATTAACAGTTGGTAAACTTACAAGTTTCATGACTTATTCTTTCCAAATATTAATGTCTCTTATGATGCTTTCAATGGTTCTTATGATGATGTCAAGATCAGTTGCATCAGCAGAACGTATAATTGAAGTTTTAGAAGAAGAACCAGATATAAAAGATCCAATTAATCCAATAACTGAAGTTAAAAATGGTGAAATTGAATTTAGAAATGTTAATTTTAAATATGAAGATGATAGCGATGAAAATAACTTAGAAGGTATAAATATAACTATTAAAGCTGGTGAAACTGTTGGTATAATTGGTAGCACAGGTTCAGGTAAGTCAAGCTTAGTTCAACTTATACCAAGACTTTATGATGCAACTGAAGGTGAAGTTTATGTAGGTGGAGTTAATGTTAAAGACTATCACATTGAAACTTTAAGAAATGAAGTTGCTATGGTGCTTCAAAAGAATACATTATTCTCAGGTACAATTAGAGAAAATCTTATGTGGGGTAATGAAAATGCTACAGAAGCAGATATAGAGGCAGCTGCATCATCTGCATGTGTAGATGAATTTATTGATAGATTACCAGGTAGATATGATATGCATATTGAACAAGGTGGAGTTAATGTGTCTGGTGGTCAAAAACAAAGACTTTGTATAGCAAGAGCTATATTAAAGCACCCAAAGGTGTTAATTTTAGATGATAGTACAAGTGCTGTTGACACAGCAACTGACGCTAAAATTAGAAAAGCATTTGCAGAAGATCTTCAAGATACAACTAAAATAATAATTGCACAAAGAATAAATTCAGTTGCTACTGCTGATAAAATTATCGTTATGGATGATGGTAAGATAAGTGCAATAGGAACTCATGATGAGTTAATGGAAACTAGTGAAATTTATAAAGATGTATACAAATCTCAACAGGAAGGGGTGGGTTTACGTGAATAAAAATAGTTCTAAAGGTAATAAAAAATCAGGACCTCCAAAGCCTAAAAATATGAAAAAAACATTAAGAAGGTTAATGGGGTATTTAGGTAAATATAAATTACAATTAATCATGGTAATGATACTTATAATTATAAATTCAATTGCAATGGTAGCAGGATCATATTTCTTAAAACCATTAGTAAATAATTATATATTACCAGGTGATTTTGCTGGACTAGCTAAGATGCTATTAGTATTAGGAACAATTTTTGCATTAGGTGCATTTGCGTCTTATGGATATTCAAGATTAATGGTTCATGTAGCACAAAATACTATTAGTAATATAAGAAAAGATTTATTTAATAAAATGCAAGAGCTTCCTATTAGTTATTTTGATAGAAATACTCATGGAGATTTAATGAGTTTGTATACTAATGATATAGATAATGTAGGTGAAGCTTTAAATAACAGTTTTACAAATATTTTAGCTTCAGGCCTTACATTTATGGGAACAATAATAATGATGGCTGTTTTAAGCCCAGTATTAATTATAATAACAGTAACATTCTTAGCAATAATGATATTTGTTATAAGTAAAGTTGGTGCTAAAAGTAAATATTACTTTGGAATGCAACAAAAAAATATTGGTGCATTAAATGGTTATATTGAAGAAATGATAGAAGGGCAAAAAGTAATTAAAGTATTTTGTCATGAAGAAGAAGCAATAGAAGATTTTAAAAAGCATAATGAAGAATTAAGAAAGGCATCAACTGGGGCCCAAACTTTTGGTGGATATATAATGCCAATGTTAGGAAACCTTTCTCATATGAATTATGCAGTAACTTGTTGTATTGGAGGGTTAATGACAATAGCAGGTGCATTTGACTTAGGGTCATTAGTATCTTATCTACAATATACAAAACAAGTTTCTAATCCAATTGCTCAAGTATCTCAACAAGTGAATATGATTTTAGCAGCATTAGCAGGTGCTGAAAGAATATTTACAGTTTTAGAAGAAGAAGTTGAAATTGATGAAGGTAAAGTTACTTTAACAAGAGTTGAAGTTAAAGAAGATGGTAAGTTAGTTGAAACTGATAAGTATACAGGTCATTGGGCTTGGAAGGTTCCAGTAGAAGTTGCAAATAAAATGAGAAATAAAGCAGCATCTGAATATGCTTCAATATCAGAAATGGCAGTAACTGATTTAAAAGTAGATTATGAATTAGAATCAGCTGTAGCTCTAAGTGATGAACCTATACTAATAGAACTTACTGGTGATGTTAGATTTAAAAATGTTATCTTTGGATATAATGAAGAAAAAACTGTATTAAAAGATATTAGCTTATTTGCTAAACCAGGACAAAAGATTGCATTTGTTGGATCAACTGGAGCAGGTAAGACTACAATTACTAACTTAATAAATAGATTCTATGAAATCAATTCAGGTACAATAACTTATGATGGAATAGATATTAAGGATATTAAGAAAGATGATTTAAGAAGATCACTTGGAATAGTTCTTCAAGATACTCATTTATTTACTGGTACAATAGCTGATAATATCAGATATGGTAATTTAAATGCAACAGATGAAGAAGTTAAAGCAGCTGCTAAACTTGCAAATGCTCATACATTTATTAAGCATTTACCACATGGATATGATACTGTTATTACAGGGGATGGAGAAGGCTTATCTCAAGGACAAAGACAATTACTTGCAATTGCAAGAGCTGCAATTGCTAATCCACCAGTTTTAATAATGGATGAAGCAACAAGTTCAATTGATACAAGAACTGAAAAACTTATTGCAGAAGGTATGGATAAACTTATGGAAGGAAGAACTGTTTTTGTAATTGCACACAGACTTTCAACTATTAAGAATTCTCATGCTATAATGGTTCTTGAACAAGGTGAAATAATTGAAAGAGGAAACCATGATTCTTTATTAGAAGAAAAGGGAAGATACTATCAATTATATACTGGAAAAGCAAAATTAGATGAAGAAGTAACAGCATAAAAAAATCCCTAGAAGAAAAAGTTAAATACATTTCTTCTAGGGATTTTATTAATTTATAATTGTTATTTTAAGATTCAGACTCATTGGTAGAATTTGAATTATTATCAGAACTAGAATTGATATAAGAATCACTATTACTTTCGCTATTATTATTTCCAGAGTTTATATCAGAATCAATATTATCTTCAGAATTGTTTCCGGAATCACCATTAGATCCTAAATCATTATCGTTATCAGATTCAGATCCATTTCCTGTACTAGAATCTAAATTATTATCTCCATCTGTATTAGATCCACTATCAGAACCATTGTCAGGTTTAGAGTTATTATCGTTATTATTATTGTCAGTATCTAGATTAGAGTCATTATCAGGTTTAGAATCTGTGTCAATACTTGGAGTATTACCTGGATTAGAGCTAGAACCGTTGTCTAAATTATTTCCAGGATTGTTATTTATATTATTTCCAGAAGTATTTATATTTCCACTATTAGAATTATTGTTAGAACTATTCACAGAAGAACTAGGTGCATTAGGGACATAAATAGGATTATAAGAATCTGTATCATCATTATAATCAGGATTATTTATGTTTTCATATTCTTCATCATTATCATACTTGTTATTTTGTATATCAGTATTGGAAGAATTAGTTTCATCTATATTTTCTACTTGTGGAATATCTTCAGCTTTAATATCCTTATCCGGAATATTAGCTTTAATATCTTTATCTAATATTGGAGATTTTTTCTTAATAGAAACAAATTTATTTTCAGTATTTGATTTTGCTTGAATAACATCAACTGAAAGAACTAAAATGATAGCAATAACTAAAAATGCAATAAAAATATTTTGAAATTTTTCTGATTTAAAATTCATATTTTGACTTCACCTCCTATAATAGTCGATTATTTTACAATATAAATAATATTCTATAAATTAAGAGGAAATCCTTCTATAAATGAAAAATATTTCTTGTTTTTTAAAAATATTTAGTTAATTTTATATTAAATTAATATCACCCTAAAGGATAGATTACTTATATAAGTTTAAAAACAATTTAGGAAGAGTAATAAATATAAAAAATTTTAGTAAAAATTGTATTAAAGAATTTTTAGAAGGAAATGCAGAGGGGTTTATTAGAAAATAGACAAGCATTTTATAAACTTAGAGGAATTGTTGTATTATTAAATAAAAAAGTATATAATGAATAAGTTAAATTAAGAATAAAAATTTTAATTATATATAAATAATTTTAGGAGGAAAAAAAGTTGGCTGATTACATAAATGAGATTAAAAAAAGAAGAACCTTTGCAATAATTTCTCACCCTGATGCTGGTAAAACAACATTAACAGAAAAGTTCCTATTATATGGAGGAGCAATAAGACTTGCAGGTTCGGTAAAAGCAAGAAAAGCATCAACACACGCAGTTTCAGACTGGATGGAAATAGAAAAGCAAAGAGGAATTTCTGTTACTTCATCTGTTATGCAATTTAATTATGCAGGACATTGTATAAATATATTAGATACTCCAGGTCACCAAGACTTCTCAGAAGATACATATAGAACACTTATGGCTGCTGATTCAGCAGTAATGGTTGTAGATGCTGCTAAAGGGGTAGAGGATCAAACAAGAAAGCTATTCCACGTTTGTTCATTAAGAGAGATGCCAATATTTACTTTTATTAATAAGATGGATAGAGAAGCACAAGATCCATTTGGATTATTAGAAGATATTGAAGCAGAACTTGGAATTAAAACATATCCAATGAATTGGCCAATAGGTTCTGGTAAAGATTTTAAAGGTGTTTATGATAGACAAAATCAAAGAATTATAGCATTCAATGGTGGAAATCACGGGTCTACCGAAGTTGAAGCTATTGAAGGTTCTGTTGATGATGAAAAGTTTAGAGAAATATTAGGTGAAGCACTTCATGATAAATTAATGGAAGATATTGAACTTTTAGATATTGCTGGTGATGAACTTGATATGGAAAAGGTTAGATTAGGAGGATTAACTCCAGTATTCTTTGGATCAGCTTTAACAAACTTTGGTGTTGAGCCATTTTTAGAACACTTCTTACAAATGACTACTTCACCACTTGCTAGAAATTCAAATATTGGAGAAATTGACCCATTTGATGATAAATTCTCTGCATTTGTATTTAAAATTCAAGCAAATATGAATAAGGCCCATAGAGACAGAATTGCCTTTATGAGAATTTGTTCAGGTAAATTTACTAAAGGTGAAGAAGTATTTCATATGCAAGGAGGCAAGAAGCTTAAACTTGCACAACCACAGCAATTCATGGCTGAAAATAGAGAAATTGTTGAAGAAGCATATGCAGGAGATATAATTGGTGTATTTGATCCAGGTATATTCTCAATAGGGGATACATTATGCTCTCCATCTAAAAAGTTCAAGTTTGAAGGAATACCAACCTTTGCACCAGAACACTTTGCAAGAGTTAGACCAGTTGATACTATGAAGAGAAAACAATTCGTTAAGGGTGTTACTCAAATAGCTCAAGAAGGTGCTATCCAAGTATTTAAAGAAAACCATGTTGGTATGGAAGAAATAATTGTAGGTGTTGTAGGGGTACTTCAATTTGAAGTCCTTGAATACAGACTTAAAAATGAATACAATGTTGATATTAAGATGGATAGACTTGCATTTAGATATGTAAGATGGATTGAAAGCTATGATGGAGATATTGAAAGATTAAATTTAACATCTGATGCGAAAAAAGTTAAAGACTTTAAAGATAGAGACTTAATAATATTCCAAAGTGACTGGGGAATTAACTGGGCACTTGATCATAATAAAGGATTAGTTCTATCAGGTGTAGGTAAAGACGAAGAATAATTTAAATAATATATATAAGTTACAATAAAGTATAATTTATTATAAGAGGAGTTGTATCATGTTGAAAACTTTAATTCAACATGATACAACTTTTTTATTATATATTGAATATATTTTAAAATAAATAGGAAACTAAAATTAGAATATTAGAAGAAAAATATAAATAGTAAATTCTAAATTAGATTTATGAATATATTCTTAAGTAATGATAAAACTAAAATAATACTATTAAGGTATAAATAATAAACTTCATCTTATGTTTAATAAATATATTTATAATACATGGAAAAAATAAAATTATTAATATATAGGAGAGATAACTATGAATAAACATGTAAAAAAATTCATAAAGGCTTTTTTGTTATTAATATCAATTATAAATTTAAGTATTAATATAGAGGCTATGCCAAAAGAAAATATATCCATTCCTAATCACATAAAAATAGATGTTAAAGATAAAATACTTAATATTGTAGAATATGATAATTTTTATTTAGATGCACAAAGAATAAATACAAGTATTGGTCCTGGATACTGTTTAGAAGTGGAAAAGGATTATCCATCAGGGCAAACTTTTAAATTTGTAGGTAAACCAGCAAAGCAAGTTGTTGGTATGATGGCTAATGGATATCCAAATAAAACTCCTCTAGAAATTGGTGTAGATACAGAAGATAATGCATATTTTGCAACGCAAGTGGCAATTTGGTGTGTTACCGAAGGATATTCTCCTTATAAATTTAAATCAAAAGACAAACAATTATTAAAAGCAATTGAAAATATATATGAACAGGGAATTGAATATAAGGGAAATGAATTAGATCATGTTGCTATGGAATATTATTTTAATAATTGTATACAAAGAATAGTTATTTATATTAATAAAGAAATAGAAAATCCAGCAGGAGAAATAGGTGGAGGAAATAATATCCCACCAAGTATACCAGATAATAATAAGCCAGTAACTCCAGATGTACCAGACAATAATAGGCCAATAATTCCAGATGTTCCTGAGGAAGAAATACCAACATTACCGGAAATTCCTGATGATGAAGATACATCTGATAAAGGTGAAAATGTTATTGTTCCAGGTTTAGGATAATAATAAATAAGAAATTATAATCTATATTAAATTGATATAAATTTCCCTTTCACATAAATAAGGTTTTACTATATAATATTTATTATATAAAACCAAGGGGGAAAATTTATGATAGATGTACATTCTCATATAATAAATGAAATAGATGACGGTTCAAAAAGCATTGAAATGACAATAAGCATGCTAAAAAAAGCGGAGCAATCAGGAACTACAGATATAATTGCAACACCTCACTTTATGAGAGGAAGATTTGAAGTTGAGTATAGAGATGTAGTTAAAAGAGTGGAAGAGTTAAAAGATATAGCAATAGAAAATAACATAAATATTAACATATATGCAGGTCAAGAAGTTTACTTTAGTAAAAATATATTAAATTATTATAATGATAAGATGATAGGAACAATTAACAACACAAAATATATGTTAATAGAATTTCCAATGTTAGAATTTAATATTGATGAAGCAATTAATACAATATATGAATTACAAATAAGAGGAATAACACCTATAATAGCTCACCCAGAGAGATATAGACAATTTATTAAAGATCCATCATTAATTAATAGTTTTATAAAAGAAGGAATGTTATTTCAATTAAATGCAGGAAGTATAGCAGGTGGTTTTGGAAAAGATGTTAAAAAAACTGCAACAAAATATTTAGAAGATAATATATATAGCTTTATTGGATCTGATGCACATAGAGATATTGGTAGAGATACTAATATGAAAGATGCATTAGAAATTTTAGGTGAAAATAAAGTAAATGAATTTATTAATAATGGTAGACTAATGCTTGAAAATAAAGATGTACATTTTAAGGGGAGTCTAGTTAAAGAAAAAAAGAAGTTTTTAGGAATTTTCTAAAATGCGAATTACTTAATATAGGAATACTTAACCTATATTAAGTAATTCTTTTTTTAATCTTTAAGTATAGTATAAAGTTTATTTATTATCGAAATTAATTCACGTCTTTTCTTTGGATAATTTAAGTTATTATTTATGCAGTATCTATATAGGGTAATATTAGGAGTTAAATAGGAAATCTTAATTAATTTATATTCATTAGGTGGAAGAGTTTTTAGGATATTTTTTAGTAAATTATTTGTATCAGAATTTATTATATGTTCTTCTAAACTAAAAGAATCACTAATCATATCTGCAATTTCAGTATCTTCATATATAGAAATATTAAGGCTAGATTCGTTATTGTATTTAATTTGGTTACGAGCTAAGTTTTTAAAAGTATTTTTAATAGAATTGATAATATATGAATCTATATATTCATTACCTTTAGATAAATCATATTTATTAATAGCAGTAATTAGAGATATATTTCCTATTTGAATTAAATCTTCTTTATCAAAGTTTTTAATTTTATATTTAAAGGCATATTTCCTTATAAGTGGTTGATATTTTTCTATTAAAAAAGGAATAGCATTTTTATTATTATTTTTGGCTTTACATAATATATTAAATATATCTTTATTATAGTTATTGTTTATTTTATTCTCTGAATTTAAAACTTTCAAAATAATACCCCCTTATTTTATAAATTGTACATAGTAAAAAAACAAACAAAATAATACAAACACATGTTCTAGAGCATGTGTTCATTATAACATAAATTGGATTGGGTGTAATATTAAAATCAAGAAAAAAGAAAATTTATTTTTTATAAGAGAAAAAATGATAAAAAACGTAAGACATTTTTCGACATGATAAAATAAATGAGTAAATACTTTTAAAATTATTTATATTAAGTAAAATTAAAAAAATATATTAAAAAATAAAAAAAGAAAAAGTATTTTTTGCAAAAATATACAAGTAAGTGATGAATAATATTTACAAGGAAAATATATCGTATATACACAACCTTTTATACAAATGCTTTTTATGATATAATAACTAGGAGAAAATTAAGATAATTTTAAGAATTTATATGAATTAAATGAGAAAAATACTTTGATTTATTAAGTTTTTTATATCAAAGTAAATAGTGGAATTTTTATAATAAATATATTATGTAGATTTAAGAAGGTTAATATAGTCTAGGGAAGGGGGATAAAGATGAATGATATAAAATTAGACTGTGAAAAACAATCTATTAACGGATCTGGATTTTATGAATTTACTAAAAGGCTTATAGACATTACCTGTTCTCTTATTGGTCTAATTATACTTAGTCCTATATTTATTATTACTGCAATTATTATTAAGGTTACTTCTAAGGGTTCTGTGATTTTTTCGCAAAAAAGGGTTGGAAAATGTGGTATAGAATTTGATATGTATAAGTTTAGGTCTATGGTATTTAATGCAGAAGAACTTAAGAAAGGGTTAGTATCAAAAAATGAAATGTCAGAACCCATGTTTAAGATGAAGTGTGATCCTAGGGTTACTAAAATAGGAAAGTTTATTAGAAAAACTTCTATTGATGAATTGCCACAGCTTTGGAATGTTCTTAAGGGAGATATGAGCTTAGTTGGACCTAGACCAAGTTTACCGCAAGAGGTAATGCATTTTCAAAAATGGATGTACAAGAGATTAAGTGTTAAACCAGGATTAACTTGTTATTGGCAAGTAAGCGGACGAAATAAGATTGACTATGAGGAATGGATGAAACTGGATGTTAAATATATCGAAGAAAGAAATATTTTTATTGATATTAAATTAATTTTTAAGACTATAGTAGTTTTGTTTAAAAATACAAATGCTTATTAGATTTGTATGTAGGCAATTAGGATAAATGATAAATTTCTATCAGATATTTAAACTGTTTTATATTTTATATACTATAGTACTAATTTTAAATATTATGGTATAGAAAAACTCTATATAAATAACTATATAACAAATACAATTATTCATATAGAAATACTTAAGTGAAAATATATTAATCATATTCATCCATTATGCTATTAGGAAAATAAGAATATGGATTAGAAAATTTATTAGTAGTTTTTTTTTCTTTTAACTTTATTTTAACTTCTTCTGAAGATAATGCACATTCTGGACAACAGTATGAGTAAGTTGTTAAGGAGTTTTTATTAATTATATCTTCTATAATAAATCCATTTTCTCTTTTAAATTCACGATTACAAAAGATACATTCTCTCCAAAATAAGAATGATTTATATCTTTTTACTATAGGATAGCTTTTTCTTTCTCTTATCATAGTATCCTCCTAAAATAAATAAACATTTTATTTGTTAATTATAGCACATATATAAACAAATATGAATTAAGATTATATTTTAAAATTTGAGGTTTAAGAGATGGTTATTTATATATGGATTAAAAGAAACTTAACAAAAGGAGAATATCAATAATGAAAACTTTAATAAATAGTTTGAAATATGTAGTTATTGAAAACATACAAAATATATATAGAACTTTTTGTATTGTTAAATATGAAATTTTAGCAGAAAATAGGGATTCTAAGCTTGGAATGTTATGGAGCATTTTAGATCCTTTAATTCAAATTTTTGCATATTGGTTTTCATTTGGGTTTGGAATAAGAGGAGGAAAGCCTGTTAATGGAGTTGATTATATAAATTGGATGTTAGTAGGGCTAACTCCTTGGTTCTTTTTAAGTGCATCAATAAGATATGGGACAAGTTCTATATATAAAAAAATTAATATAATTACTAAAATTAAGTTTCCAATAAGCATTTTACCAACAACTATAGTATTTAAAGAGTTGTTTAATCATTTAATAATGGTGACGGTAATTATAATTTTTATATTATTTAATGGTGTTAGTTTAAATTTAAATAGTTTTGGAATAGTATATTATATTTTTTGTGCAATAGCATTTTCTATTTCATTAACAATGGTTACTTCAGTAGCAAATATGTTTACTAGAGATGTAGGAAAAGCAATAAATGCATCGATGAGATTATTGATGTTTATTACACCAATATTATGGACTATGGAGAAGTTACCAATTTGGGCTGTGAATATTATGAAATGTAATCCGTTGTTTTACATTATAGAAGGATATAGAAATAGTTTGCTTTTTAATAACAGTATTTTAATATATTCGAAAATGACATTAATATTTTGGATAATAGTAGTACTTCTATTTTCAAGTGGGAGCTTATTAATGTATAAATTTAAGCATAAGTTTATAGACTTAATATAAATGGAGTAAGTAAAATGAAAGAAAATTGTGCTGTAGAATTTAAAAATGTTTGCAAAATATACGATATAAAAAGAAAAGGTAATAAAAAGAATTTTGTTAATAATAAAATAAACCAAAAATTTTATGCTTTAAAAAATGTAAGTTTTTCTATAGATAAAGGAGAAATAGTTGGGATATTAGGAACTAATGGTTCTGGTAAATCAACTTTATCATCGATAATTGCAGGAATATCGGTTCCAACGTCAGGAGATGCAATTATAAAAGGAGAGCAATCTCTGATTTCAATAAATACAGGGCTAAATAATCAGTTAACAGGAATAGAGAATATAAAAGTTAAAGGAGCTCTTCTCGGACTATCAAAATTAAAAATTGAAGAAATAACTCAAGGGGTTATTGAATTTTCAGAATTAGGAGATTTTCTTTATCAACCAGTAAAGAGTTATTCAAGTGGAATGAAATCGAGATTAGGATTTGCAATATCAATAAGCTTAGATCCAGATATAATAATTATAGATGAAGCTCTATCTGTTGGAGATAGTAGCTTTGCAGCTAAATGTATAAATAAAATGGAGGAGTTTAAGCAAAGAGGGAAGACTATATTTTTTGTTAGTCATTCATTATCTCAGGTTAAAAGTTTTTGTAATAAGGCTATTTGGATTGATGGTGGAGAACTTAAGCAATATGGAGATATAGATGAGATTGCTCAAAATTACTTTCAATACATAAAAAATATAAAAGAAAAGTCAGATGAAGAAAAGCAAAAATTTAATAAAGAAATTTTTGAAAAAAGAATAATTTCTGTTGAAAAAAATAGAAGTATTAAACTATTTATTGAAAAGTTAAAAGATAAAACTAATTTAAGAAAATATAAAAATAGATATATATCATTAGTTATAATATTTATTTTTATTATAACTACAGGGGGTATAGGATTAGGAATGAATAAAAATAAATCTAAAACTCCAATAAGTGAGGAAAATTTAATTGTAGATAATCAGGTTGTTGAAAAATCAAATATAATGAAAGATTATAGTTTTTTATTTTTTATTGAAGGTGAGGATGTAGGTGAATATAAAAATTCATATAGAACTTACTTAGATGACAAAAGTGGAAAAACGGTTTATGCAATTACTAATTTTAGCATTACAAGTGATGGCAAAATTAATATTACAAATATTCCAATATCATTGCAAGTTTATTATGATAGTTTAATGATATTTGATGAAATTAGATTTTGTGATTTAGTTGGACAAGAAAGTGCTTTAAATATTATAGAAAACAATATTGTTAATAAAAAAATTGATAATGTTTTTTTTATTAAACAAGAAAATTTAAAAGAATTTATATCTAACTTAGGATTTGAACTACAAATTTCTAATAATGACTTTGTGTTTAAGTGTGATGGTAAAGAATATCAAGTAAATAATAGTATAATTAATAATGATAACACGGATAATTTTAAAGAAATTATTAATTTTATTTTTAATAATTTAATAAAGTTAAATAATGAAGAAAGAGTTGTATTATTATCAAAATTGTTTGGAAATGATAATGAGCAATTAAGAGAAGCTTTAAATATTATTAATGCAAATTCTGGCAATGATATAAATATTAATTTCAATGATTTTAATACAGAAAGGGTTCTATTAAAAGAAATGATTTCTGAAAGTGATTATATGCTGTTAGAAAGTGATAACCTACTTCAAAAGGAAATCGTTGTTTTAAATAAGGATGATGTAAATCAAAATATATGCTATAAGGCTTTAATAGATAAAATAAGAATAATAAAAGAAGAGAATGAGCAAAAGGAAAAGCAAACTATTAGTAATGATGATTTAAATAATTATGAACGTCCATCAACATCACAAAACTCAACTAATGGACAGGGAAATGTACAGAATGGAAGTCAATCACGACCACCAACACCACCAATAGAACCTGAGGTACCTCCAGTTGAAGGTCCGTCAGAAGGATCAGAAGAATCACCGATAGAACCAGAAGAGCCTCCGATAGAACCAGAAGAGCCTCCGATAGAACCAGAAGAGCCTCCGATAGAACCAGAAGAGCCTCCGATAGGATCAGGAGAGCCATCAGTAGGACTAGAAGGAGAATCTGAAAGCTCAAATGAATCAACAACAGGTTCGGATATACAACAAGAAAAATTAGAAGAATAAAATAGTATTGAGATCAAACCTTATAGTAAAAGTTAATAATTAAAAATTAATTTAAATAAAAAATAATAATATAGGGGAGTTTAGAGATGAAAAAGGTTATTACATATGGAACATTTGACTTATTCCATGTAGGACATTTAAATATTTTAAGAAGGGCAAAAGAACTAGGTGATTATTTAGTTGTTGCAGTATCAAGTGATAAATTTAATGAAAGTAAAGGGAAAAAAGCTTATCACTCTGTTGAAGACAGGGTAAAAATATTAAAATCAATTAAATATGTTGATGAAGTAATACTAGAAGAATCATGGGGACAAAAACCAATAGATATAAAAAAGCATAATATTGATGTTTTTGTAATGGGACATGATTGGAAAGGTAAATTTGATGAATTAAAGGAACATTGTGAAGTAGTTTATTTACCTAGAACAAAGGGAATATCAACAACTAAGATAAAAAATGATTTAATGGTAGGATAATATTTTTTTGTAGTATAAATAAAGGAGAATAATATGAAGAAAGTAGCATTTATAGGTGGAGGAAGTTTTGGAACTGCATTAGCCATTTTATTATCAAAAAAGGGGATTCAATCCAATGTGTTTGATATAGACAAAGATGTTGTAGATGATATTAATATAAATAGAAAAAATGATAGATATATAAGGGGACTGTATATTAACGAAGAGGTACGTGCATTTACAGATTTAAATGAAGCAATAGACAATGTAGATTATTTAGTGTTATCAGTACCATCACATGTAGTTCGAAACATATGTAAAGAATTAAATGATAAGTTAAACAGTAATACTATCATAATTAATATTGCAAAGGGAATTGAGAATGAAACATATTTAAGATTGTCAGAGGTAATTGAAGAAGAATTGGAAAATCCAGTAGTAATTTTATCAGGGCCTAGTCATGCGGAAGAAGTTGCTTTTGATATTCCAACTAGTGTAGTGGTGGCATCAAAGAATATTAAAGCGGCAGAGGAAATTCAAGAGTTATTTATGAGTGAAAATTTTAGGGTATATAAAAGTCAAGATGTTATAGGCATTGAGATTGGGGGTGCAATAAAGAATGTTATAGCATTAGCAGCAGGAATATGTGATGGAATTGGTTATGGAGATAATACAAAGGCAGCACTTATATCTAGGGGAATGACAGAAATAGTAAGGATAGGAACAAAATTAGGTGGGAACTTACAAACTTTCTTTGGATTAACGGGAATTGGAGATTTAGTGGTTACTTGTGCAAGCAGACATTCTCGTAATAGAAAAGCTGGTTATTTAATAGGCAAAGGAGTTAATATTGATGATGTAATAGATGAAGTTGGAATGGTTGTTGAGGGAATAAAAGCAACAAAGGTATTTTTTGATTTAAAGGAGAATTTAAATATAGAAATGCCAATAATAGATGCAATATATAAAGTAGTATTTGAAAACTTAGAAATAGATAGTGCAGTTAAAATGTTATTAACGAGAGATAAAAAAGATGAAGTATTTATATAAAAGTCTTTTTAATATTAATATAGTGAAATATTTAATAAATTATTATAGAAATATAAAGAATAATAAAATTATAATTTTTTTTAGAGTTATATTAAAATATTTAATCTATAAAGAGTATAGAAATTTAGTGAAGTATACAAATGACTATCAAAAAAATTTGATACTTGATAATACAATACTATATCAATCTTTTGATGGAGAAAGAATGGGGGATAGTCCATTTGCAATTTTTTTAGAGTTAATATCAAATGCTGAGTATGCAAGTTATACTCATATATGGGTATTGAATGATATTAAAAATTGTAAGGAAGAGTTTAAAAATTTAAAGAATGTAAAGTTTGTTAAATTAAATAGTAGAAAATATTTTAAGTTTTTAGCTACTAGTAAATATTTAATTAACAATTATACTTTTCCTAATTGTTTCATAAAAAAGGATAATCAAATATATTTAAATACTTGGCATGGTACTCCTTTAAAGTTTTTAGGAAAAGATATGGATGGAACAGTAGGCCAATATAAAAATATTCAAAGAAATTTATTGCAAACTACACATTTGGTTAACTCAAATAAATATACTGCAGATATAATCTTGGATTCTTATGATATAAGAGGATTATATTCGGGATATTTATTGGATTGTGGATATCCAAGGGTAGATATAACTCTAAAGTGTGATAGGATTAATTTAAAAACTAGATTAAAAATTAATAATTATAAAAAAATAATACTTTACGCTCCTACTTGGAGGGGAGAATTAGGAAAAATTAAGGATAATATAAATGAAATAATTAATGAATTTAAAATAATCAGAGATACATTAAGTGAGGAATATTTAGTTTTATTAAGGGTTCATCCATGTGTTACGAAAATAATTAAACATTATGGATTAGAAGAAAATATTATTCCTGATTATATTGATACAAATGAATTAATATCAATTGTTGATATACTAGTAACAGATTATTCCAGTATCATATTTGATTTTATGATTACTAAAAAACCAATATTATTTTATGCTAATGATATCGATGAGTATATAAAAAATAAAAAATATTATTTAAATTTAAAAGATATGCCAGGAAAAATATGCTCAACATTTTCAGAATTAATTAGTTCAATAAGAAATATAATTCAAATATCAAGTGATTATGAAGAAAAATATAAAAAATGTTTGAATAATTATTGCTATAACGATGATGGAAATTCAACTAAAAAAGTAATAGATATGTTATTTAAAGGTAATTTAAAAAATACATATAAAGTAAAAAATAATAAAAAAAATATAATAATGTATTGTGGTGGGTTTTTAAATAATGGAATAACAACATCAGCAATAAATTTACTTAATAATATTGATTATAGTAAATATAACGTAGTTATTATTGAAAATGGCAAGAGAAACGTTATAAGTGATGGTAATATGTGTAAGATAAACAAACATGTAAATATTATTTTTAAATCTGGAAGAATGAATGTTACATTGAGAGAAGATATGGCTAAACGTAAATTATATAGCAATCTAAATAACGTAGAAGATTCAAATACACTTAAAAGCCTATATTCTAGAGAAGCAAAAAGACTATTTGGAAATATAAAATTTGATATATGTATAGATTTTTCAGGATATGTAAAACATTGGGCATTATTTTTTGCTTATGGAAATTATGAGAGAAAAGTAATATACCAACATAATGATATGATGGCTGAATACAACAAAATAATTAATGGTAAATATAAGCATAGAGATAACTTAAATATTATATTTAAGTTGTATAGGTATTTTGACTGTATAGTCAGTGTTTCAGAAGAAATAAGAAAAATAAACTATGAAAATATATATCTTATTTGTCCAGAAATAGAAAATAAAACTTTTTGTGTGAATAATTCTATAAATTATGAAAGAATTTTAAATTTAAAAGATAAAAATATAGGTTACACTAATGATATTATAAGAGACTATTTTAATAATCATGAATTAAAATTTTTAAATATAGGTAGATTATCACCAGAAAAAGATCAGGAAAAATTAATAAGAGCCTTTAAAAGAATATCTTTAGAATATAAAAAAGCATATTTATATTTATTAGGGGAGGGATATTTAAGAGAATATTTGAATCAAATAATAGTAGATTTACAACTAGAAGATAGAGTATTTTTTTTAGGTCAAGTAGAAAATCCATTTCCTATAATAAAAGAATGCAATTGTATAATATCATCGTCTGTCCATGAAGGACAACCAATGGTATTACTAGAAGCATTGGTATTAAAAAAGAATATTATAGCTACTAATATTGAAGGAAATAAAAGTGTCTTAAAAGATAGATATGGACTCTTAGTGGATAACTCACAATATGGATTATATTTAGGCATGAAAAAATATATAGTTGAAGGATTAAATAATAATGAGTTTAATTATATTGAGTATAATAAAAATTCAATGAATATGTTTTATAAAAACGTATGTAAAGAAAATAGTTATCTAAAGGTAGGAGAAATATAGTTTATGAAAAAAGTAGTAGTAAAAGTAAAGAAAAAAATGAAAAAAGAAATTAAAAAAGCTATAAAAGTTATTAAAAGGTATACTAAAAATGAAGAAAAGGTACTGAAAGTAGAAGCAAAGAAACCAGCAGCACCTAAAAAGGATAAGGTTAATCAAAAATTGACAACATCACAACAAAAGTATAAAAGTGATAAAAATTATAGATTACTTGTTGATTATACAAATCATTGTAATAAACTAAAATTAGATGATAAAACAGTATTATACGAAGCATTTCATGGAAAAAATATGTCAGATAGTCCTTTAGCTATATTTAAAAAGTTATTAAATAATCCTGAATATAGTGATTTCACTCATATATGGGCACTGAACGATATAAATAACTGTAAGGAAGAATTTAGAGATTTACCAAATGTTAAGTTTGTTAAGGTAAATACTAATGATTATCTTAAAGCATTAGCATCTTCAAAATATTTGATTAATAATACAACATTTCCTCCATATTTTATAAGAAAAGAAGAACAAGTTTATGTAAATACATGGCATGGAACACCTTTAAAGACTTTAGGAAAAGATATGAAAGGAAGTATTGGACAACATAAGAATATTCAAAGAAATTTTTTACAATCAACACATATGATTAATCCTAATAAGTATACAAGTGATGTTATAATAGATTCCCATGACTTAAGAGGTCTTTATTCAGGTTATATAACAGATTTTGGATACCCAAGAATAGATTTAACATTGAATTGTGATAAAGAAATATTAAAGGAAAGATTATCTATTGATTCTAATAAAAAAGTATTATTATATGCACCAACTTGGAGAGGAGAGGTTGGTAAGGTAGAAGGAGAAATAAATAAATTTATTGCTGATTATAAAAAAATGAAACAAGAATTAAAGGATCAATATATAATTTTATTAAGAGTACACTCATTAATGTATAAGTATTTAAAAGCTGAAGGATTAGAAAAAAATGTAGTGCCTGAAAGTATAGATACAAATGAGCTATTAGGAATAGTAGATTTGTTAGTAACAGATTATTCAAGTATAATGTTTGATTTTATGGCTACTAAAAATCCATTGTTGTTTTATGCATATGATAGAGAAGAATATGAAAGTAGTAGAGGAACATATTTAAATTTAGAGAATATGCCAGGGGAAATATGTAAAACTATTGATGATGTAATTGATAGTGTAAAAGATATTGAAAAAATTATTAATGAAAATAAAGAAAAATATATTAGTTGTATAGAAAAATATTGTTATAATGATGACGGTTTAGCTACGGAAAGAGCCATAGATTTTATTTTTAAGAATGACATTTCAAGAGCATATAAAGTTACTGATAATAAGAAAAATATAATAATGTATTGTGGAGGTTTCTTAAATAATGGAATAACAGCTTCGGCTATAAATTTATTAAATAATATTGATTATGATAGATACAATGTTGCAATTGTAGATAAGGATAATTATGATGAAGAATCTAGTTTTAATTTTAATAAAATAAATAAAAATGTTAAAAAAATATATAGGGTTGGTTCTATGAATCCTACTATAGATGAGAGTTATAGACAATTAGTAGTTTTTAAGGACGGTTTAAAAACTACTATTGAAAAAGAGAAGAAGTTATACAGCCTATATAAACGTGAAAATAGGAGATTATTTGGAGATACTAAATTTGATATTGCTATTGATTTTTCTGGATATGTTAAGTTCTGGACTTTAACATTACTTTGTGGAAACTATGACAGAAAAGTTATATATCAACACAATGATATGATGGCTGAGTACCATAAAAAAATAGATGGTAAGTATGTTCATAGACAAAATATGAAGGTCATATTTCCGTTATATAATTCTTTTGATGCAGTTGTTTCTGTAGCTAAACATACTAGGGATTTAAATGCTACTACATTACAATATACTGTAAAAAAAATAAAAAGTAAAATTTGTTATGTTCATAATTCTATTAATTATAATAAGGTTTTACAGGATTCAAAAATATCTGAGTTTTATAAATTTGACAATGAAAATTACTATATACTAGACAAGGAAATTGAAAATAATAAATTAAAGGTAAATGGAGTATTAGCACCAAGTAAAAGTGATGTTAACTTTGTGAATGTTGGAAGATTGTCACCAGAAAAGGATCAGGCAAAGTTAATAAGAGCTTTTGAAAAGATTTCTAAAAAATATGATAATACAAAATTATATATTTTAGGAGATGGAGTTCTTAGAGGCGAATTAGAAAAATTAATATTAGAATTAAATTTGAAAGAAAAGGTAGTAATGCTTGGACAAGTCAAAAATCCATTCGCTTTTATAAATCAGTGTAATTGTTTTGTATTATCTTCTAATCATGAGGGGCAACCAATGGTGTTACTTGAGAATTTAATATTAGGGAAGGATATAATTGCAACAGATATAGCTGGTAATAGAAGTATATTACAAAATGGATATGGGCAACTAGTTGATAACAGTGAAGAAGGATTAATTACTGGATTAGAAAACTATATTGAAAATAGGCCTAAATATAAGAGGTTTGATTATATAAAATATAATATAGATGCAATGCAAATGTTTTATGAGAAGGTGTGTGGAGAATAATACTTTATTATAAATAAGTTTATAGAAAGTCGTACATTTAAGATAGTGTACGGCTTTCTAAATATTTTTAATCTACAAGGGAGAAATTATGACTGTTATAATTAATAGAATTGAATTTGATTATAAATCGGGGAAATTTGATTTTCAAGGTAAATTTAATAAAAAAAGTGAATCTAATAGATTTGCAAAACTTTGTTTTATAGAAAGACGAATAGGGGCTGGGAATAAAATATTTAATCCTAAGAAGGTATTTTTTGATATAGATGTAAATGAAGATGAGTTTTTTATAAATATAAATTTAACTAATGATTATGAGTTTTGTAAAGGAGTGATATGGGATGCATATATATATACCTAATGACGAAATGTATGTAAGATGTGAAATTTTGGAAAGTTTAAAATTTAAAGCTAATTTTTCAAAATTTAAATTAATAAATAGGTATATAAAACCATATAAAACTCAAAATAATAAATTATCTATTCATAGTAAATATTTAATAAATGATGATGATACTGTAGCTCTTAAATATGATAATAATGGGTGTATATTATTTAATAATGATATTCTACAAAAGGTTAATGAACCAATAACTTTAGTGGCAAGAAAAAGAATAAATGGTAAACTATTTAGCAATTTTAAAGAAAATGTTATAGAAATTTTATTATTAAATAAAAACTATAATATAAGTGAAGCTAAAATTACTAAGGATATTAATGATGGTGATATTTTAGATTTTTTTATAGTAATAAATATAAATACGGAATATGAAGAAGAATATAGATTAAGAATTGATAAGTGTTTTAATGATTATAGAAATTATAATGAAATATTAAGTTATAAGTTCTATAAAACTAAAAAAAATACTTTAGCGTGTTACTTTAAGGGAATAAATCGTTGTGAAATAACTAGTATTTCTATAGACAACAATAATGAATTATTATTAAATATTAAAAATAGCAAATTGAATTTTAATTATATTAATATGGAAAAATATATTACCTTTTATAATTCTATAAATAATTTTTATTTAAGAGAAGGTATAAGAGTTAAGAGTAATAGTAGGATTATTTCGAATAATATATTACAAATGAAATTAAAATTAGATGATATTATAAATTGTAACTTGGAAAATGAAGTCATTATACAATTAGGGTTTAAAAGTGATTTAAATGAAAATATTATTAATTATTGTAGTATGACATGTAGTGATGAGAATTTAATTGAAGAAAATAATAATTACAGTGTAACATTAAAGAGAAACATTTTTCATGAGGCTGTGTTTAAAATTAAAAAGAAAATGGGAGTAAATAAAATAGCTATACTTGGAAGTTGTTTTTCTAGATTAGCATTTACTTCTAATGAATATTTTAATTTAGAGTATAAGAATAAATACGAAGTAGTATATACACAATTTTATTCTTCACTTATATCTATTATGAATTCAATAAAAAAGGATTTTAATGAAAGTTTATTTAGCAAATTAAATGAAAAATCAAAGAGATATGTACAAAATGATTTTAATAAAAGTTTTTTTGAAAATATATTATTAAGTAAACCTGATTATTTAATAATAGATTTTTATATTGACTCTCAAAAAGGTATAATACAATTTGTTGATGGTACTATTATATCCGTAACTCCATATATAGAAATTAGTGACTTTTTATATAATTTAGATTATAATGATAAAGTTTTATGTTCAAGTGATATAGAATTATATCTTCCTATATGGATAAATGCAGCACAAAAATTTGCACAGGAGATTGTTAAATATATCCCAGAGGATAAGATAATAATTAATTATATTAAAGGTACGGAGAAGTATAGAAAAGTAAATGGAGATATAGGAGAATTTAGTGAGCATATTGAATTTATAAGGAAGTCAAACTCTATGGTTCAATGGATGAATGAATATATGCAAAGATTGCTTCCAAAGTCTCAAGCAATTTATTCTAATAAGATAAACTGTATTGGATACGAGAAACATCCATTTGGAAACACTTCAAACCACTTTGAAAGTGAATATTATAAGGAATTTTTAAATTTACTTGATAAAAAAATACAAAAGTAGTGTAATGTTTTATAAGACTATCAATTCTTCTATAAAATTTTGAAAGTTAATAAAATATGGAGAGGTATATGAATTTAGTATATAATATAAAAAAGTATATATTTAGACTTATAAAATTACTTTATAAAATTTTATATAAATATATACCAATAAATCAAAAAATGGTTATATTTATATCTTATCATGGGAAAGGTTATTTATGTAATCCTAAATATATACATAAATATATGGAGTCTAGAGAGGAATATAAAGATTATAAATATATATGGGCTGTTAAAAATGTTAAAAATGTTAACATAAATAACGCTAAAGTAGTAAAATATAATGGAATTTTATATTTTTACTATATGGCTAGAAGTAAATACTGGATTATAAATTGTAAAATGCCTAGTTATATATTGAAAAAAGAAAGTCAAGTATATGTTCAAACTTGGCATGGAACCCCATTAAAAAGATTAGCTCATGATATAGATATTGGAGATGATAAGACTTTTTATAGAGCAAAAGTAACTAAAGGAGAAATGACTAAATCATATGATACAGATGTGAAAAGATATAATTACTTTATATCACCTAATAAGTTTTCAACTGAAAAGTTTATTACAGCTTTTAGAGTAGATAAAAGTAAAATTATAGAAACAGGGTATCCAAGAAATGATTATTTAAGTAATATAACAAAAAATGAAATTTTAAATTTAAAAATTAAATATAATATTCCATTAGAAAAAAAGGTTATACTTTATGCACCTACATGGAGAGATAATTCATTTAATAATAAAGGATATATTTTTAATTTAGAAGTAGATTTTTATTATTGGAAGAAGAGGCTTGGAGAAAAATATGTAATATTATTTAAGCCACATTATTTAATAACAAATAAATATAATAATGATGATTTAAAGGGATTTCTTTATTTAGTAAATGAAGATGAGGATATAAATGAATTATATGTAATTAGTGATATTTTAGTAACTGATTATTCAAGTGTGTTTTTTGATTATGCGATATTAAATAGACCTATTTATTTTTATATGTATGATTTAAAGGATTATGAAGAAAATTTAAGGGGATTTTATTTAGATATAAATAAAGATTTACCAGGGGAAGTAATTACAAATGAAGAAAAGTTATTAAATTTAATTAAGGATAATCAGGGATATTATAAAGAAAATAAAATAAGGATTAGTAAATTTAATGAAAGATATAATAACTTTCAAGATGGAAAATGTAGTGAAAAGGTTATTAAATATATATTTAATTAATAAAGAGAAGGACACTATAAGATGAATAAAATAATGGCTTACATGATATTGTCTGTTATAAACTGCATATTATATTGGGTTAAAATACAGGAAAATAAAATAACTTTTATTTCATATAAGAGTGAAAAGCTTGAAAATGATTTTAAATTAATTGCAAAAAAATTAGAAAAAGAAGATAGATATAATTTAGTCTATGTATTAATTAAATATCAGAATACATTAATTGGAAACATTAAATATTTATTTAATTGTGTAAAGCAGTTATATCATATTAATACATCAAAAATAGTGATTTTAGATTATAATAATTTTGTTGTATCAAATTTTAAGCCAAAAAAAACTAAGGTAATACAAGTATGGCATGCTAGTGGTGCAATTAAGAAATTTGGAAATGATATAAAAAGAAAATATGAAATAAAAAATTATGATTATATATTAAGTTCTTCTAAAATTTGGATAAATATATATAGTAGTGCATTTAATGTACCAAAGGAAAGTGTTATACCACTAGGAATTCCTAGAACTGATATTTTATTTAATTCTAAGAAATTAAAAAAATATAAAAATGATATATTAAAAAAGTATCCTAAAATAAGGAATAAAAAAGTAGTTTTATATGCTCCAACTTTTAGAGGGGATCCAATAAATAGTGTAAGCTATCAAAAAATTGATTTGAAATATATAAAGAATAAATTAGGTGATGATTATATTATAATTTATAAGTTACATCCATGGCTTGAAGAAGTAAATATGTATGATGAAAATGATGATGGAATTATAAATGGAAATAAGGAAAGTATAAAAAAGCTATTTGCTGTTACAGATTATTTGATATGTGATTATTCAGCAGTTATTTTTGATTTTTCTATATTAGAAAAGCCTATGATATTTTTTGTACCTGATTTACAAGAGTATAAAAATGATAGGGGAATGTATGAAGAATACGAAAAAATTATGCCAGGTCCTATATGTAAAAATGAAGAAGATATTTTAATGGCAATAGAAAAAGACTCTTTTAATCTAGAAGAATTAAAAGAATTTAAAAATAAATACTTTGATTTTAAGGATGGAAAATCTACAGAACGTGTTGTAGATTTTATAAAAAATTTAATTTTAAATATTAATTAATAAAATAGGTGAAAAATGGATAAGAGTAAAATTATATTAACATTAGGGGTAGGGTATCTATGTACTAAGTTACCTAATATTAAAAAGGTAGATATAAGAGATAAATTAATAATGAGTACAGATGTTGAAGGCACAGATATAGCAGTTTTTATAACTGATAATAATGTATGTGATAGCATTGTAATTGTACGTATTAACTCTAAAAAGTCTATTATTAAGTTAATAAGCTTTAAAAATGAAATTAAAATAGACAATTATGAGATAAGTGATATTTTAAAAGAAAGCAAAATAGTTGATAGTATAAATAAATTAAATGAAAAATTAGGACTATCAATAAATCAATATATTAAGTTGGATTATTTTGTTTTAGAAGACATTATTAATAGTATTAATGGGGTAAAGATAAAGTTAAATTACAATGATAAAAAGTTCATGGGATTAGAAGATGATAATGAAATATATATATTAAATGGACAGCAAGTTATACAATATATTAAGTTTAAAGGTGATAAAGGGTGTACAAAAAAATCAACTAGGCAGAAAACTATAATTAATACTATAATTAATGATTTAACTGATAAGGGAATAAAAGAATTCTTAAATGTAGTATCTAAGAGTATAAAATGTATTGAAAGTTCAATGAGTACTAAAGAATTAGTTTCAACGGGGTTTTCTGTAATTAAGATAGGAACAGATAATATAGAAAAGTCAAGTTTTCCTAAAACAAATAAGTTAAATTTTTCAGATATGGATAAATATGATTTAATAACTTATAAAGAAGATATTAAATCATTCTTATTAATAGGAAATTAAATAATCATAAGGATAAAAAAACTTATCATCTGTATTTATTAGTTTTTTAATTATATAGATTTATTAGTATTAGTTAGATTAAAAATAAAGAACAATTAAATATTAAGTTATTTTATGAGAGGAAGGAAAGATGATTAAAGCTAAAAGGATAACGATTTGGATTTTAATGATAACTATGATGTTAATTTTAGGAATTGTAGGTGGAGTTTATGCTTACGGAAATCACTTATTTAATAAAATTGAAAAAGTAGAAATAAACAAGGAAGATGTAGGAATTAAAGAGGAAGTACAAGAAAAATTATCTGAATATAATGGGAATATAATTAATATTGCTTTATTTGGAATTGATACAGGGGATGGAATTGTTGGAAGATCTGACTCTATAATGATAGCTACTATAGATACAACTCATAAGAAATTAAAATTAACATCAATAATGAGAGATTCTTATGTTGAAATTGATGGTCATGGAAATGATAAGATTAATCATGCTTATGCTTTTGGAGGGCCACAACTTGCAATAAAAACTTTAAATGAAAATTTTGATTTAAATATAGAAGATTTTGCAGCTGTTAACTTTAAAACGTTACCTAAAATAATAGACAAGGTTGGCGGAATAGAATTAGATATTGATTCAGAAGAATTAAAATATATAAATAATTATATAAGAGATATAAATAAAAAAAATGGAACCAATGTATCGGAAATAACTACAACAGGACTTCAACACGTAAATGGTACACAAGCTCTAGCTTATTGTAGAATTAGATATACTTCCGGTGGAGATTATAGAAGAACTGAAAGACAAAGAGAAGTCTTAACAGAAATATTTAAAAAGGTAGAATCTATGCCAGCAACATCATATCAATCATTATTATCAGATATATTACCTATGGTTAATACAAGTTTAGGATATAATGAGATATTAAACTTAGGAATGGATGTTTTAAAACTTGGTGATGCAAACTTAAGCCTAGAAAGATTCCCACTTGATGATTATAGTCAAGGAAAAACTATTAATGGAGTATATTACTTAACATTTAATAAGGAAGCAACTGTTAAGCAGTTACATGATTATATTTTTGATGATAAAATTACATGGTAATTAAAGTATAACTAAACCCCAAAGATTATTTTAAGTCTTTGGGGTTTATATTTAATATTTTATAAATTTTAAATAAAAGTTATATGAAAATTCTTCTTCATTAAATCTATACTCTTTAGGTAAATCAGGTCCACAGCTATTTGATCCAATTCCACTTTGTTTATAATCTATAATTAAATAAGTAAAATCTTCCTCGTTTAAATCAAAGTTATGATTAGTATTAGTTAATTGGCAAGTAGAAAAATGTGAAGCATTAAAAGCAAAGTCATTTTCAGATAAGGCATATATTTTTCCGGAAGTGTTGTCGATAGATACTTCTTTGCAGAAATGATGACTTCCATTTTCTTGAGGTTTTATATAATCCTCATACATTTTAGTAACTTTTGAATTAAATCTACCTAAATAACAAGAAGAATTTTTATCTATATAATTTTCATAAGGACCAAAACCAAAATAACTTACATTTTCATAGGATTTATTTAATTTAAGTTCCATTCCAAAACGTGGTAAGTATGGAGTTTTCATATTTTTATTTACTTTAACATCACATTTAATTAAGCCAGATGAATAAATAGTATATTTAACCTTTATATCAGCTATTCTTTCTCTATAAGGTGGAATTAAAGTTAAAAAACTGACTATTTCTAATTTATTTGATAATTCTTTAATTTCGGTTTTATATACATGTGTAGTAATTTGATTAAATCCAGCTTCAATCCATTGAAGCTTTATTTTTCTATCATTATCAGTAGGTGCTCTCCATATAACAAATTTCATTGGATTATCTATAAATACTTCTCCTAGTGATTCAATAAATTCAAAACTTCCTGTATTTTTATTAAATATATAAGTAAAGTTTGAATTTATAATTTTAATTTTATTAAGGGATTCTTCTATATAAAATTTTTCATCAGTATTATTAATCTTAATTAAATCATTTATTGATTTTATATTTTTTACTTCATTTTGTATAATAAATTGATCGTGACCTAATATTGTGCCTTTTTTACAAAGATAAGTAGAAGTTTTTAAACTATATTCAAATAATATAGTAATAAAATCCTCTGATAAGTTTGGTAAATTTAAATCAAACCATTTTTCTTCTTTTGGATTTAAGTTATCTAATAGTAATTTGTTTGATGAAATAACTTCCCCATCTATACATATTTTATAAGTTATATTAATAAATTTATTAGCATTTGTAAAATCAAGCATATTTTTAAGTTTAACCTTTTTATTAACTTGGTTAAATTCTAAAGCTCTTATTGGTCTATTAATATTTTTATATTCTAATAATCCAGTATGAGGAGTTCTATCAGGATAAACTAAACCATCAACGCAAAAATTTCCATCATGGTTTTCTTCTCCAAAGTCTCCACCATATCCATATAATTTTTTACCATTTTCATTTTCTTTTATAAAAATAGCATGGTCACACCATTCCCAAACATAAGCACCTGCAAATTTATCATGTTTTTGTATAAGGTTATCATATTCAATTAATCCACCAGGGCCATTACCCATTGCATGTGCATACTCACATAATATTAGTGGTTTATCTATGCCATTTTTAAAATAATCTTCAATTTCATCTAAGCTTGGATACATACGACTAATAACATCAATATTACTAAAATCATTTTTTTTGTTCTTATTAGCGTAATATGCACCTTCGTAATGAATTGGTCTTGTGGAATCTAAATTTTTTGCGTATTTTGCACCAATTTCAAAATTGATTCCAAATCCAGATTCATTACCAAGGGACCACATAAAAATACAAGATCTATTTTTAAATGGAACAATTGATGAATCAATTCTATCAACTATGACATTTTCATAAGTTTTATCATCAGCTATCAAATTATAATTATCTAAATAACCTGATCCATATAACTCAACAACTCCATGAGTTTCTATGTCAGCTTCATTCATAACATAAAAACCAAATTTATCACATAATTCATAAAAAATTGGTGATTTAGGATAATGTGAAGTTCTTATAGAATTAATATTATTTTCTTTCATCAATTTTAAATCTAAAATAAGATCATCAATGCTAACTGCATATCCTTTAGTTGGACTAAAATCGTGATGATTAACACCTTTAAGTTTTATAGGTACATTATTAATCTTTAAAATAGAGTTTTCTATTTTAACTTCTCTCATACCTATTCTTTCTTTTATAACTTCATTTTTTGTTTCTATTAATAAAGTATATAATTTAGGTGATTCAGCATCCCAAAGCTCTACATTTTCAATATTTATTTGTAAATTATTATTTTTTATATTTCCAATTGAAATTACATTGTTGTTAGGATTAATTAAAGTATATTTAATATTTGGATTACCAATTACAGAAAGAATATCAATATCTAATATACCTTTTTTTAGTGATATATCTATTTTAGGATTTATTTTATAGTCTACAATTCTTGATTTAGCTCTTGTTAATATATAAACATCTCTAAAAATACCAGACATTCTGAATTTATCTTGATCTTCAAAGTAGGTACCATCACACCACTTTAATACTAATACAGTAATTTTATTTTTTCCATTTACTAAAAATGATGAAATATCAAATTCGGATATGCTGTGAGATATTTGGCTATATCCAACAAACATTTCATTTATCCAAAGGTAAAAACAAGAATCAACACCTTCAAAATTTATATGATAATCATGTTTTTCTGAATTTATGTTAAAGTCAAATTCCTTTTGATAAATTGCACATGGATTATCTTTAGGAACAAACGGGGGATTATAAGGAATAGGATATTTTACATTAATATATTGATTATAATCATATCCATTTACTTGCCAAACAGAAGGAACTTCCATTGTAGTTGATAAATTAATTTTATCTATATTTTCAGCTTCTTTAATTAATTGTAGGCTAGTGAAATAATTAAATTTCCATTCGCCATTAAGTGAAAAAAAGTTATTTTGATTACTTCTATCTTTAATATTAAGAGCTTCATTAGTATTAATAAAAGGAATATAGTAACTCCTTCTTTCCATCATATTTACATGTAATTTAGAAATATCTTCATGGTACTCATTTAATAATAGCATTTTTTCCTCCCCACAATTAATAATATTTTTTATGAAACATAATTCTATATTTATGAAACATAATTCCATAAAATTTATTTTTATTATTTATAATTTAATATTAATATGATGATTAATCTTTTAAAATAGTTAAAAGATTCTAAAATATGTTATAATGTTTCCTGTGGAAAGGGATGAGGTATATATGCAAATATTATGGAAAAAATATACTAAAGAAAATTTTGAGATGAATTTAGATGAATGTGGGATAGAGCAGGGTATTCCTGGATTTGGATATAAGTATGAGGTTTTAAAAAATGCTGTTATGCATTATGTAAGTAAAGGAAAGGGTACCTTTAAGGTTAATAATAAAATATTTAATTTAAAACAAGGGGGTATTTTTATTATATTAAAAGGGATGAGTGTTGAATATATGGCATCTATGGATGATCCCTGGGAGTATTATTGGATAGGTTTTAGTGGTTCAAATTCTATTGAATATTTAAATAGAACATCTATAATAGATTCTTATGTTGTTACATGCACAGAGAATTCAAAGATACCAAATATAATATTAAATATGTGTGAAATATCAAAAAATTATAATCCTTCATGTTCTGATGATATTGTTTTATTAAGAGAACTTTATTCATTATTATATACATTTATAAAAGAGTTTCCTAAGGAGTTTGAGTATAAGGATAAAGAGTTACATACATATATACAAGATGCTATTAATTTTATTAATTCTAATTATATGAATAGTATAACAGTTAATGAAATTGCTAATCATGTAAATTTAAGCAGAAGTTATTTATATAAAATGTTTATAAAAAATCTTAAGGTTTCTCCACAAAAATATTTGATAAATCTTAGAATGTATAAGGCAACCCTTTTATTGAAAAATACTAAGCTTCCTATAGGGGAAGTAGCTAATAAAGTTGGATATACCGATTCTTTATTATTTTCTAAAACTTTTTCAAAATATTTTTCTATGTCACCATTAAATTATAGAAATAATAAGTTAAGTAATAAATGATTTTTCATTTGAAGATTTTAAATTAATCAATTAAAATTTCAATATTGAACTATAGTTTAATATCCCCCTATTGAACTATAGTTTAATATTCATTTTTTAAAATCTCTTTTTCAATTATTATTTAATTAATTTTCCCTTAAGCTCTTTGCATTAATGAATTAAAGTTATTTTTTAATTCTTTTAGACTATTTTCAATTTAAAATTTTAATTTTTAAATTAGTATAATATAGTGCTTTAGATGTGAATAGGTTAAAATTATTGTTTTAACGTGAAATTATTATTATATTATAATTTATAATAAAAAATTACATAAACAATCCAAAGTGTATCCTGTTTGTTGAAACTTATCGTAAATATTTATGTTTAGAATACCTTTTAGAATGATATAATATACTAGTATGAAAAATGGAAAATAAATAAAGTTATAGTAGAATATTTGAAGAAAAGAACGCAAAATATATATTTATTGTTATAAATTTTGTGTTAAATTTATAGTAAAAAAGAAGGAGATATTAAAAACTATGGAAAAGAGAATAAGAAAAGCAATAATACCTGCAGCAGGGCTTGGAACTAGATTTTTACCAGCTACAAAAGCACAACCAAAGGAGATGCTTCCAATAGTTGATAAGCCAACATTACAATACATAATAGAAGAATGTGTTGCATCAGGTATAGAAGAAATTCTTATAATAACAGGAAGAAATAAAAAGAGTATAGAAGATCATTTTGATAGAAGTGTTGAGCTTGAAATGGAGCTTGAAAAAGCAGGAAAACAAGGAATGCTTGAAATGGTTAGAGAAATATCTGATATGGTTAATATTCATTTTATAAGACAAAAAGAGCCAAGAGGATTAGGACATGCTATTCTTTGTGCAAAGACTTTCGTAGGGGATGAGCCTTTTGCAGTATTACTTGGAGATGATGTTGTTTATAACGATCAAAAACCATGTTTAAGACAACTTATGGATTGTTATAATGAATATAAAACTTCAGTTTTAGGAGTACAAACAGTAGCGCCACAAGATGTTAATAAATATGGAATAGTTGGTGGATTACACATTGAGGATAGAGTTTATAAGGTTAAGGATTTAGTTGAAAAGCCATCATTAGAAGAAGCACCTTCAAATGTTGCAATATTAGGAAGATATATAATTACTCCAAAGATATTTGAAATATTAGAAAATACTAAACCTGGTAAGGGAAATGAAATTCAACTTACAGATGCTTTACTTAAATTAATTGAAGAAGAAGCAATGTATGCTTATGATTTTGAGGGAAGAAGATATGATGTTGGGGATAAACTTGGATTCCTTGAAGCTACAGTTGAATATGCTCTTAGAAAAGAAGAGTTAAGGGATGGATTTATTGAATACTTAAAGAATATTATAAAATAAAAAGAATTTTAAATTTTTATTAGAGCTATACTTTGTATAGCTTTTTTTCTTACATATATCAAAGGGGGGAATTAATATTTTTACTATAAATAGAATAGAGTTTTTTACATTAGTGACTGTAATAATTTTATATATTAATTTAGATGTATTACTTCAAATTATATTTAGTGAAAATAAAATTAGTATTGATTTATTAAAAAAGAAATTCATGAAGATGATATTTAATATATATATGACCTTAGTGATTTCAACAGTTTATTTTCCATTTACTATAGCATGGGGGGAGCATATAAAATATAAAAGGCCTAATATTCATATTGTTTTGTGGGAAGGTACTATTGGAATGTATAAAAAGGATGGATTGGATGTAGTTATTAAAAATATTGGCGGTAATTTATTATTATTAGCTCCAATGATTTTCTTTTTGTGTTATTACTTAAATAAGATACATTTTAATGTAAAAAGAGTTTTAATTATATCATTTTTTATATCTTTATTTATAGAGTGTAGTCAGGTTACTTTATCTGTTATAATCCCTAATTATTCAAGAACATTTGATACTATGGATTTACTTTGCAATAGTATTAGTGGATTAATAGGATATGGTTTATATTTATTTTATAAAAGGATAGTTTCAGAAAATATTGAGTTAGAAGATTCAAGTGATGTTGTTTAGTAATTTTAAAAAATGAAATGTGTTAAAATAAATTTTTATAAAATTATAAATAAAAATTCAATATAATAAAAAGGAGCTATATCAATGTTGAATTAAAAAATTTCACTATGATACAGCTCTTTTTTATTTTATGAAAAATTATCTTTTAAATAATAGTTTTATAAAATTAAAAAGATGATTTTTTAAAAAATTTTTTATGAATTATAATTTTTTATTTTTCAAATTCGGATTCTGAAAATCTTATAAAGTAACCTTGTGGATGAGCACAAACTGGGCATTTTAAAGGGGCTTCTAATCCTTCATAAATAAATCCACAGTTAGTACACATCCAAAGTGAATTAGATGTATCTTTAAATAGTGAGCCATTTTCTAGCATATCGGCATATCTTTTAAATCTTTCAGAATGAACTTTTTCTATTGAAGCAATATTAGTAAACAGTTTTTCTATATCTGGATAACCTTCTTCTTTAGCAACTCTAGCAAATTCATTATAAACATGTTCAAATTCGTTATTTTCGTGTTTTTCAGCAAGTCTTAATAAAGTTAATGTGCTAGTTTCAACAACAACAGGATATGAAGCTGTTATTTCTATTTCTTCTCCAGAAAATTCTTTTAATTTATCCATGAATTGTTTAGCATGAGCTTTTTCTTGATCTGCAGTATAGTTAAATAAATCTTGTAAAATAGAATATCCTTCTTTTTTAGCAGCGGATGCAGAAAATGTATATCTATTTCTAGCTTGGCTTTCTCCAGCAAATGCTTTTAATAAATTTTCCTTAGTTTTACTTGTATTAAAATCAGTCATTAAAATTACCTACCTTTATTTAAATTTTAAATATAATATCTTAGTTTCATATTTTTTATTCTTGTCATTGTAAAAATTTTTTATACTTATATATGTTAAATCTAAAAAATATATGATAGAAATTAATTGAATATATTAAGTTTATTAGGAAAGAATTATAATAAATTTTATATTATTTAGAGGTGATTTTTTGATTAAATATATTTTAATTGGTGGATTTATATGTTTAGTCTTAGTGGTTATTTTTGCTTTGTTAAAGGTTGCAAGTAATTTTGATGATGAGGTAGAACAGTTTTATAATAATTTTTCTAAAAATGATGGTTTAAATGAAGAATTTGACTATTATGATAATATGTATAAAGATATAGTAGATAAACATAAAAATAATGATATTTAGTACGTATTAATTTAAGTTCTAAAATCATAGTATAATATTTTACATAGAATTAGAACTAGGTTTTAAGTAGCACATTTTTAAAGCACGTAGGTTTACTATTTTTATTTATTTTGACAATTTAAATTATATGATATAATTAAAAACATGAATAATATGGATAAAGTAATTTGAAAATAGCATTTAGTTACTTAGGAGGGTTTTATTTTGAATAAAATAAAGGTTTTAAGTGTATTTGGAACAAGACCAGAAGCAATAAAAATGTGTCCTTTAGTTAAAATTTTAGAAAAGGATGATAAAATAGAATCAATTGTATGTGTTACAGCTCAACATAGAGAGATGCTTGATACAGTACTTGACATATTTAATGTTAAACCACAATATGATTTAGATATAATGGCACATGGTCAAACAATAGTTGATGTATCTAATAAGGTTTTAACAGGTGTTGATAAGGTAATAAAAGAATGTAACCCAGATATAGTTTTAGTACATGGAGATACTTCAACAACATTAAATGGAGCATTAGCGGCATTTTATAATCAAAAGCCAATAGGGCATGTTGAGGCAGGTCTTAGGACTGGGGATATTTATTCTCCATTTCCAGAAGAAGCAAATAGAAAATTGACAGGAGCAATTGCTACATTACACTTTTCAGCAACTAAAAGTAATAAAGTTAATTTAGAAAAGGAAAATATACATAATAATATATACATAACTGGTAATACTGTAATTGATGCTTTGCTTAGTGTAATAAACAAAAATCATACATTTAATGATGAAGTATTAAATAATATAGATTTTGAAAATAAAAAAATAGTTTTATTAACTGCACATAGGAGAGAAAATTGGGGTAATCCAATGAAGGATATATTTGAGGCAGTTAAAGAACTTGTAATTAAAAATGATGATGTAAATGTAATATTTCCAATGCATAAAAATCCATTAATAAGAGAACTTGCAAGTGGGGTTTTTAAAGGTATAGAAGATAAAATACATTTAATTGAACCACTTGAATATGTTGATTTTGCAAATCTTATGGCTAAGTGTTATCTTATAATGACAGATTCTGGTGGGATACAAGAAGAAGCACCAGCACTTGGTAAGCCAGTCATTGTTTTAAGGACGGAAACAGAAAGACCAGAGGCTGTTGAGGCTGGAACTGTAAAGCTAGCAGGAATTAAGAAGAATAATATATTTAATATTGCTAATGAACTTGTAAATGATAAAGAAGCTTATAATAAAATGGCACATGCTGTAAATCCATATGGAGATGGAAAAGCATGCTTTAGAATAGTTAATCATATAGTAGATTATTTTAAAAATAAATAAAAGTAAAATGGAGTTATATAATATTGAAGTTTTTAATTTAATATTATATAGCTCCTTTTATTATATGTAAATTTGCTTATAAACTATAAATGTAGTTATTTTTATATAATGCAATTTTTAAGATGTAATAATTATTGTGTTTATGGCAAGAATTAAGATAAATTAATTTATCTATAAAGGAGCCACATAATTAATTATGAAAAAAGTCTTTAGAATACTTATATTTTTGATATTAAGTTTATCACCTAAACTTGTACATGCTGAAATTTTAAGTTTAATAGGAGAAAGGTTAGAAAGTATAGGAATTGAAGAAAATTATAGTGATAATATTATTAGTCATATTAATAATTTAAATTTAAGTAAGGAAGAATTACAAAAAATATCAGAAGATATAGATAATATGATTGTAAGTATACAAAATAAAGAAAGTTATACTGATTTTAGTTTTAAAGAAATGATTAATATTTATGGAAAAACTTTAAATATAATGGATTCTTTAAACATTAACGTTGATTTAGATTTAGATAAAAAGGAAGTTGTATTAAAAGGTAAGGATAGTAAATTAACATTAATTAACTGTGACATAAATGAAGCAAAAAAATATTATGAGAATTATAAGCAATCACCATTTACAATTCAAGATTATGAAGAATTAAAAAGTTTTATTGAAGATAATAGTAGAACAAATAAAGAACTAGAAAATGAAAATATTTATAATAATAAATTTGAAAATAATGACAATACTTATTTAAATGATAAAGAGTTAATTGAAGATATTAAAGAAGAGATTAATACAGATGATTCTATTGAAAATAATAAAACTTTTAATACGGTTAGTGCTATAAAAAAAAGAAATATGAATAGAGTATTAGGAATAATATTTTTAGTTTTATTTGCTTGTGTATCTATATCTGTATTAATAAATTATGTATTTTTTAATAAGGAAGATGAAAAAAAGTATTATTAGTTATTAAAAAAGGTATATTTCTATTAAACATCTTTGTTTTAATAGAAATATACCTAATTTTATTTGTATATAATTTTTACTAAAATACTATATAGAAAGTTCTGATTTAATATAATTTCATTTTAAATTAAAATATTACTCTAAAGAATATAAGAATTTGTGTATATCACTAGTTGTTTCATCTATATCGATAGTTAAATGAAGCATATCAGTTGCAATCATTTCAGATTTGCCATCAAGGGGAAATCTAGATTGTTCAATTTGGGGTACTCCCATTCCTAAAACTTTACTTACTATTGATATTATTTCGGTATTTGTAAGGTTAGTTGAAACTAATGGCAATATTTCATTCATCATAATAGTTAAATCAGAAATTGAGGCAGTTTTGAATTTTTGAAATAAAGCAGATAAAACATCTCTTTGTCTTTCTGTTCGTTTAAAGTCTCTACCTTCAGTATATCTTATTCTACAATAAGCAGAAGCTTGTGTTCCATTTAATGTTTGAAGTCCTGTATTTGTTAGCTTTTTAGTGCTTGTACCATTTTCTTTATCAATACTAGTTATATAATTATTAATATAGTTTAGTTCCTCACTTGTTATATTTAATTCAACACCACCTAGCTTATCAATTATTGTTGGTAGAGTATGTAAGCTTACATAAATAAATTTATCTACAGTAAGGTTAAAATTAGAGTTAATAGTTTTTAATATAAGTTCAGGGCCACCATAAGCCATAGTGTAATTTAAATTTTGTTTTTTACCACTTCCATCTGGTAAATCTAAATAAAGATCTCTCATAAGTGAAAATAATTTAAGTCTATTATTTTTAGTGTCAATTCCTAAAATCATAGTAGCATCAGATGCTCCATAAAGGTTATCATACTTTTCATTTTGTGTAAAATCTGTACCAAATAAAGCAATAGTAATTACGTCTTTATCTTCTTTTGCAGGTTCTTTTCCAGTTTCAGTAACCACAGTTCTATCAATTTCAACTCTTTCAATTTTTGAAGTTAAATGATTAAATGCAAATACAGTTAAAGAAATTAATATTATAAATATTATTAAAATACTTATAATGACCTTTTTGGTTGTTGATAATTTTTTCTTCATAAGTTTCCCCTTTAATTTTATTAATATAGTTAATGTAATAATTATACTATAAAAAGTAAATTTACATATAAATTTGAATAAATAATTATTTTAAAAAAACAAAATATTATATAAATTAAGGTTATTATAAAAATATAATACAAGTAAATTATTATATAAATTAAAAACTTTATTAATTAATTTAAAAAAGTTATTTTAAAGATGTTGTAATTGTTATATAATATTAATGAGGAAATAAAACTTTTGTTGGGAGGAAATTGTATATGGCAGTTTTAGTATCAGGTGGAATGGGTTACATAGGTAGTCATACAACAGTAGAGCTTTTAAATGCTGGTTATGATGTTGTAATTGCTGATGATTTAAGTAATAGTAAGGAACTTGTTAAAGATAGAATAAGAGAGATAACAGGCAAAAATGTTAAATTCTATAATGTTGATTTAACAGATGTAGAAAAGACAGAAGAAATTTTTAGAGATAATAAAATAGATTCAGTTATTCACTTTGCAGCTTTTAAAGCAGTAGGAGAATCAGTAGAAAAGCCATTAGAATATTATTATAATAATTTAACAAGTGCATTAGTAGTTTTAAAGGCTATGAAGAAATATGGATGCAGAAATTTTGTATTTAGTTCATCTGCAACTGTTTATGGAGATGCTAAGGTTGTTCCAATAACAGAGGATTCATCATTATCAACTACAAATCCATATGGAAGTACTAAGCTTATGATTGAAGATATGTTAAGAGATATTGCTAAGGCAGAACCTCAATTTAACATAGCAATTCTTAGATATTTTAATCCAGTAGGAGCTCATAAGAGTGGAATAATAGGGGAAGATCCAAATGGAATTCCTAATAATTTAATGCCTTATATAACTAAGGTTGCTATTGGTGAGTTAGAGAAGCTTAGAGTATTTGGTAATGACTATCCAACTAATGATGGAACTGGAGTAAGAGATTACATTCATGTTGTAGATTTAGCTGTAGGTCATGTTAAGGCTTTAGAAAAGTTAGCTTCTAATCCAGGGCTTGTTACTTATAATTTGGGTACTGGTAATGGATATTCAGTATTAGATGTTGTTAAGGCATTTAGTGAAGCATCAGGAAGAGAAATCCCTTATGAAATAGCACCTAGAAGAGCTGGAGATATAGCAACATGTTATGCTGATCCAAAGAAGGCTAATGAGGAATTAGGATGGAAGGCTGAAAGAGGAATCAAAGAAATGTGTGAAGACTCTTGGAGATGGCAAAGTAATAATCCTAAGGGATATAACTAAAAAGTAAAACAATTAATAGAAATAAAAAAAGTAGAGGATTTTAATATTACTATAATAAATGTTAATAGTAAATTTTAAAATCCCCTATTTTATTATACTATTTAAATATTACTTCATTTGAATATGAAAATATAGTTGAACCAGTTGCAGATGGTTGACAAACTTGAACTATGCTATTAGGCTTACAAATATCTTTTGTAATAGCAAGAGTATTGCTATCTATAAAGGTTTTTTCAACTGGTTTCCCATCAATATATATACTGCTATAATTATTGAAGTTTTCACCTTTAATTAAAATATTATTTTCATTATAATTTTCCACACTATCAATTTTTACGTCTTTAAAACCTACTCTATATTCACTTGATGGAATAAGCTTTTCATATTCAGAAGTATAATTTTTTCCATAAAGCATATCATATTCTAATTGATTAAGATATTCTATTTTAGTCTTTGTATCAAGATTGCTATTATGAAGCATGCTTAATGTTGTATTTGTTAAGGATAATTTATTTAATATTAATGAAGTAAGATCATAAGCTTCAATATCTTTATCAGTTTTAGGCAAATTAATATTATCCCATATTAGGTAAGGTGTTGATTTAAGAGTATTAATAGAAATTTCATGACTTTCTATTCCTACAGCTGGAAAGTGATCACCATAAAAAGCAATTACAGTAGGTTCATTTAATTTATCAACAGCGTCTATTAAATTGCCAACAAATTGATCCATTTCATAAACTTGATTTATATAATATTCTAAACTATTTTTATTACTTTTAGAATAATCATTAGTAATATAAATTTCTTTATCTTCTATATAATCACTAGGGTAATTTCCATGTCCTTGAACTGAAACTCCAAATACTAAATCAGGGTTATCTGTAGATGAAATTATGTTACAAATTTCATCTATTAATACACTATCTTTTGCCCATCCTACAGGTGTTTTTTCGGGAACAGCCATGCATTCAATTGGAGTAAAGCTATCAAATCCTAAGTTTTTATAAACAACATCTCTTGAATAAAATTTTCCTTCATGATTATGAAGTGCATTAGCACTATATCCTAAGTCCTTTAATGTATAAGCAAGAGATGGCACAGCTTTTTTAGATGCTATAGTGTTAAATGGAAATTCTCCAGTACCAAAGAAGTCTGTAGACATTCCAGTAATAACTTCAAATTCTGTATTTGCTGTTCCACCACCTAAAGCAGGTACAGAAAATAGTCCTGAGGTAAATTCTTGTGATAATGAATCAAAATTACTAACTGGATTTTTATTAAAGGTAACATTATTTATCCAGTTAGGATTTATAAATGATTCAAGTTGTATTAATATAATATTAGGTTTAATTATTGAATTAAAATCGTTATTATCTAATGTTAATGTTTCTATAATATTGTTATTATCTAACTTATCTGAATTTAAAGTCATTGTGTTAGAACTTTCTTCATCTAATAAAGATAATTCATCTTTTATATTATTAATGGTGTTTTTTGAATAGCCGTTAGGTTTATTTATACCAGTATTAATAACACTATTAAAAAATGAATAAGAAAATCCATATTGTTTATATCCACCAGTTATATCCCAAAAATTTTTACTTATTATATTTGATTTTAATCCATAGTTTAATATGAAAGAAAAAGCTATATAAAACAAAAATAAAAGGGATATATTTCTGAAATATTTAACTTTTATTTTTTTAGATTTAAAAAATAATAAAATTAAGGTTAGAATAATTAGCAATAAAGATATACTTATTAAAATAATATAATTTTTAGTAAGATATTGATTACTAAGTTCTAAGCCGCTTTTAATCATTCCTAAATCTGCAAAGGTTAAAGGTGTTTCTCTAAAATTAATTAAAAAACTATTAGCTATTCCTAAAATAATCCAAATTAAAGAAATCACACTAAATGAAAATACTCTTCTTTGGAATAAAAAACATGGACTTAAAGTTAATGATACAATTAATACATTGTATAAGAAGGCTTTGAAAAAATGCCTTAAAAATTCGTAAGCACCATTAATATTTCCACGAGAAAACCATTCTATTGCAAACGTTAAGATTAAAGAGTACGTAATAAAAATTAAGATTTTCATTAAAAAATCTTTTTTAAAAATTTTTTTGTAATTTTTCCACCTATTATAAATTGTCATTCTTCCACCCATTATAAATTTTTATATGTTATATATGTATTATAAATGGTAGAAATAATATATACAATGTCAAAAATTATGAGAAAATGTTAAAAATATATAAACAGCAAAGCTATAGGAAAGACTATATATTATATTAAGAAAATCAAATAAACTAATAAATTCATAAAAAATTTCAAATGAATTTCATTATATGCTATAATTACTAAGATTAGACAAAATATTATAATGTTTTTAACTAAATTTAATAAGAAAATTTTTATATTAATAAGGAGAATGTTTATGGATAAAGTTGCAGCAATTATAGTTTCCTATAATCCTGATAATAATTTATTAGATAGTGTAAATTTGCTTATAAATCAGGTAGAAAAAATAATAATTGTGGATAATGGATCTGAAAATAAAAAGAAAAAAGATATAAATTTAATTAAGGATATAGATAAACAAAAAATAAATGTAATATCTAATGAAGAAAACTTAGGTATTGCTACGGCTTTAAATATAGGAGTTAAGCAAGCTTTAAAAGATGGATATGATTGGGTATTAACCATGGATCAAGATAGTAAAGCTAGTTCTAATATGATTGAAAAAATGCTTGAGGTATACAATAATATAGATAAAACTGAAAGGGATAATATATTAAGTATTTTTCCTAACTTTGTTGATGAAAGAGTTCAATCTATTGAAGAAAATTCTAATATGGATTCTTATGAGTATGTAGATGCAGATATTACATCAGGTAATCTTTTAAAAGCAGAAGTTTTTGATAAGGTTGGTTTTTTTGATGATAGTTTGTTTATAGATTTAGTTGATACTGATTTTTGTATGAGATTAAATGAAAAAAATATTAAAATGATAAAGGTAAGAGATGCTATTCTTTATCATAGTTTAGGGGAAAGTAAATCAGTAAAAAGTGGATTTTTAAAGTTTAATACATCTAATCATTCAGCTTTAAGAAGATATTATATGACAAGAAACAGATTTTATACTTGGGAAAAATATAAAGACTTAGATAGTTTTACTTTAAATAGAGATAAAAATTTATTTAAAAAGGAATTTGTAAAGATTATTTTAGGTGAAAAGGATAAAGTAAATAAAATAAGGATGGTTTTCAAAGGATATAAAGATTATAAAAAAGGCATTAGAGGCAAACTAAAATAGAGTAATTAAAAGGAGAAGAAATATGCTAGGAATAGTAATTGCTAATTGGAATGGTGAAAAATTAATTGATAAATGTCTTCTAAGTTTAGAAAATCAATCTTTTAAGGACTTTAAAGTTTATATAATTGATAATGATTCTAAAGATAATTCTAAAAAAGTGATTAGAAGTTATAGCAAGAGATTAAATATAGATTTAATAGAAATGAGTTATAATAGTGGTTTTGCCCCAGCTAATAATATTGGAATAAAAAAAGCTATTAATGATGGATGTGATTATATTTTAACATTAAATAATGATGTTGAAGTTCCAGTAAATTCTTTAAAAAATGCTATGAATGAAATATATAGTAATGAAGAGTTTGATGTATTTCAATTATTTATGATAAATTATTTTAATAAAAACGTTTGTGATGCAGCAGGTTTGAAATTTAAAAAGGATTTAATTCCAGTTCAAGTAGGATTTAAAGAAAGTGTATCAGATATCTTAAGTAAAGATAATATAATCATAGATGGAGTATGTGCCGGAGCTGCAATTTATTCAACAAGAGCACTAGAAAAAGTAAAGCTAGATAATAATAACTATTTTGATAGCAATTTTTTTGCATATTTTGAAGATGTTGATTTATCTTTAAGGCTTAAGTCAGCAGGATTTAAGTTTAAATTATTAAGAGAAAGCATTGTATATCATATGCATTCAGCAACTGGTAGTAAAACAAGTGGATTTAAGGAATATTATTTAACAAGAAATTTATTTATGTATACTAAAAGAAATCAAACTATTGAGGATTATAAATCACATAAAAAGGAATATTATATAAGGTTTTTAAAAACTCTTATAAAAAATATAAATAATTTTAATGCTATAAAATCTACTTTAAAAGGATTAAATGATGGTTTAAAAGAAAGTAAAAAAATCGAATATTTGAAGAACTAAACAAGGAGGCATTATTGTGAGAAAAATAGTAAAGGCGATGAGAAAAGTTATTTATTTAAGAGATCAAAGTAACTTTAAAAGATATATAAATAACTTATTGGAAGAAGTAGATTTTACTCCAATTGTAAATAAATTACCAAAACAAATAAAAAGTATAACATTTGTTATACCAGGAATGCCTGCTTTTAGTGGAGGACATACATCTATATTAAGGTTAGGGACAGAACTTAGTAAAAGGGGTTATGATGTAGGATATGTTTCTTTTGCACCTCAAAATATAGGTGATATGAAGAAAAATGCAGAGATAAATTTAAGCAATTATAAGGGAAATATTATTGGTGATGATATTACAAAAGTAAAGAGTGATATAGTAATCGCCACATCATGGGAATCTGTGTATTATTCAAGAAAAATGAGTGGATATAAAATGTATTTTATACAGGATTATGAACCATATTTTAATTTATATGGAGAGAGTTATATTATGGCTCAAAAAAGTTATGAAGTTGGATACCATATGGTTAGTTTGGGAAAATGGAATAAACATATGATAGAAAAGGAATGTTTCGTAAATTCAAAATTAGACTTTATTACTTTCCCTTATGAAAGTAAGGAGTATTTTGCAAAGAAAAGAGATTTTGATTCATATAAGGATAAAAAAGAATTTAATTTTGCTGTATATATTAAAGATGTTGGTAAAAGAGCTCCATATTTAATTCAATATTTACTTACGAAATTAAAAAATGATTTTAGCAAAGAAGATATCAGCATAAATATTAAATATTATGGTGAGGATAAGAATTTTAAATGTGAAGGTGGAGAAAACTTAGGGAAATTAAATAAGAGTGAACTATTAAATTTATATAATAATTCAGACTTTGGATTAGTTGCATCATTAACAAATATTTCATTAGTACCTTATGAAATGTTAGCTACAGGTTTACCAGTAATAGAGTTTAAAGAGGGTACTTTTGAGTATTTTTTCCCGGAAAACACTGCTATTATAACTTCTTTTGATTATAATGAATTTTACAAACAAGTTAAAGAGGTAATTAACAATCCAAAAAGATTAAAGGACATGAATCAAAATTCAATAAAATTTTTAAAGAAATTAAGTTGGGAAAAAACTACAGATGAATTTGTTAAAATTTTAGAAGGTATCAACGAAAGAAGAGGAGAGTAATATGGCAAGAAGTGTTAGGACAAATTACTTATATAATTTGATATATCAAATTACTGCTATTTTATTGCCTTTGATAACTATGCCATATGTATCTAGAGTATTAGGTCCACAAGGTGTAGGAACTAATAGCTTAACTAATGCAAATACACAATATTTTATGTTACTTGGAACACTTGGAATAACTATGTATGCTACTAAAAAAATTGCTACAGTTAGAGAGAATAGACGAAAATTAAGGCAAACTTTTTGGGAAATATTTTCAATTCAGTTTATTGGTTGTATGATTTCTTATATTATATTTGTATTAGTATTAGGTATTAGAAGTTCTTTAGGATTATATTATATGTTGCAAGGATTCTTTATTTTATCTAGTGCAATAGATATATCATGGTATTTTGTTGGAATAGAGGATTTTAAAAATGCATCAATAAGAAGTTTTTTAGTTAAAATTATATCTGTATTTTTAATATTTATTTTTGTAAAAGATAGTAATGATTTATGGCAATATATTCTTATAAATAGTTTAACTATGTTTATTGGTCAATTTGTAATGTGGATATATGTAGATAAGAGTACTTTTTCTTTTAAGTCTTTAGATAAATTAAAGTTAAGAAGACATATAACTCCTATTTTAGTTCTTTTTATACCTCAAGTAGCAACACAAATTTACACAGTTTTAGATAAAACTATGTTAGGTGTATTTTCACCTACTGTAGAGGTAGGATATTATGATCAATCTCAAAAGATTGTTAGAATATTACTTACAATATTGACTTCCTTAGGTACAGTAATGATGCCTAGGATAGCTAGTTTAATTAGTAAAAATCAACACGATATAGTAAAGAATACTCTTAAAAAATCATTTACTATTATAAGCTTTCTAGCGATACCAATTGCATTTGGAATAATGGGGGTAAGTGATAGGTTTATTCCTATGTTTTTTGGATATGAGTATCTTAGTGTTATACCTTTGTTAAAGATATCTTCAATTCTAGTAATAATAATTGGAGTAGGAAATGTTTTTGGTACACAATATATGATAGCTGTAGGAAAAAATAAAGAATATACAATTTCAGTTTGTGTTGGTGCTGCTGTTAACTTTATTCTTAATTTAATTTTAATTCCTAAGTTTTCAGCTTTAGGGGCAGTAATTGCAACAGTATCTGCAGAATTTTCAATTGCATTAATTCAATTATGGTATTCGAGAGAAATAGTAGATATTTCTTGGATTAAAGAAACATATAAGTATTGGATTTCAGGAATAGTTATGTTAATAATAGTTTCTTTTTTAGGTGAAGGAACTTATAGAAATATTTTTATATTGGCAAGACAAATAATAATTGGTTCTATAGTATATTTTGGAATTTTAATATTATTAAAAGATAATATTATTAAGAATTTTTTTAATTTATTAAAATCAAAACTAAAGAAAACAATCAATTAGGAGTTTTATATAATAATATTATAATTTTTAAATATTTACATTAGGAAGAGAGAATTTTATATATGGAAAAACTAGTTTCTATAGCGATAGTTAATTGGAATGGGGAAAAATACTTATATAAGTGTATAAAATCATTATTAAATCAAAATTATAAAAATATAGAAATAATAGTGATAGATAATGATTCTACAGATAATTCTGTAAAAATAATTGAAGAAAATTTTTTAGATAATGTTAAATTATTTAAAAATAAAAATACGGGATATGCTGGTGGAGCAAATAAGGGAATTGAATTATCAAAAGGTGACTATGTTATAATAGCTAATCCTGATATTGTTTTTGGAGAAAATTATATAGAAAATTGCATTAAAAAGTTTAAAGAAGATATTACTATTGGGGCAGTAACAGGAAAGCTTCTTAAATATGACTTTGATAATGATAAAAAATTAAACATAATTGATTCTGCAGGAATATCCTTTAATCATTACAGACAAGGAATTGATATTGGACAAAATGAAGCTGATGAAGGCAAATATGAAAAAGATAAAAGAGTATTTGGGGTTTGTGGAGCCGCTGCCGTTTTCAAGAAAGAAGTATTAGAAAAAATAAAAATTAATGGTGAATATTTTGATAATGATTTTTTTGCATATAAAGAAGATATAGATATTTGCTGGAGATTAAATCTTTATGGATTTAAATGTTATTATGTACATGATGCAATTGCTTATCATGGAAGAGGAATGAATAGCAGTAAAGGAATAATAAACACTATAAAAAATAGAAGAAGTCAGTCGGAATTTTTAAAGGGTATTTCTTTTAGAAATCACTATTTAATGATTATAAAAAATGAAACAAGTTATGCCTTTAAAAAAGACAAGAGTAAAATATATATAGGCTTAATGAAATACCTAGTATTTTTTACGATATTTGATTGGAAATGTTTAAAATATGTTAAAGAAATTAAAGTTAAAAAAAGCTTAATGGAAGATAAAAGATGTCAAATATTAAAAAATATAAATATATCTGATAAAGAAATATATAAATTATTTGATTTATAAATATGGAGGTATAATCCTTGAATAGTGTAGCAGCAGTTATTATAACTTATAATGTAGAAAATGATTTTAAAAAGCGTATCAATAAGCTTAAAGGAAAAGTAGATGAAATTATAGTTGTTGATAATGGTTCTAAAGATAAAACAATTAGTATGTTAAAAGAACTTGAAAGAGAAACTACTATAATATATTTGGAAGAAAATAAAGGAATAGCATATGCCTTAAATAAGGGAATAAATTATTCAATAAAAAAAGGATATAACTGGATATTAACTTTGGATCATGATAGTATTATTACAGATGACATGATTAAAAATATGTTAAATTGTTATGAAAGTTTTGATGAAGATTTCAAAGAAAAGGTAGCAATGCTTGTACCGATACATGTTGAGGAAAAGGAATATAAAAGCAATGCTAGTAGTATCACTCAAGTTTCATCAGTTTCTTATAGGGAGGTGTTAACAGAAATTACTTCGGGAGCATTAACAAAAGCTGAAATATATAAAAATATAGGAATGTATGATGAAAGATTATTCATTGATTTAGTGGATCATGATTATTGTTTATATTTAAATAAGAAAGGTTTTAAAATAATACAAGTTAAGTCAGCTATTTTAATACACAATTTAGGAGAGAGTGTGAAAAAAAGTTTGCTTGGACTAAAAATGACACCTACTAACCACAGTCCTTTAAGAAGATATTACATGAGTAGAAATAGACATTATATCTGGGATAAATACAAAAATGATTTTCCTAAATGGGTATTGAAGGATAAAAGAAGATTTATCACTGAGAATTTAAAAATCATTTTATTTGAAGATAGTAAAATAGAAAAATTTAAATACATTAGAAATGGGATAAAAGATTATAAAAATAATGTGTTTGGTGAATTTAAAAATAATAAATAAAATAGAGGGGAGAAAAAGATGGAAGGTAAAAAAGATGCTATAAGAAATGTTTTTAATGTGGTTACAGCATTAATTTTTATTGAATTTGTATTAGGGGGACTTGGTCATATATTAAATCTTCCAATTAGAAAGGGATTATTTGCAGTAGGAATACTTTTCTCATTATATATGATTTTTAGAGAAAGAATAAAAATTGAAAAAAGATTTTTAATTCCTATTATTGTAGTATGTATATATATTGCATATGGTAGTATTATTGGATTAATTAATGGTAATAGTTTTGGTGATATATTTTCAGATGTAAATTCGTTTTTAGGAGTATTATATATACTTCTTTTAATAGTTTATGTAAGAGGTAAAAGCGAAAATATTAGTAAGATATTAAATATATTTGTAAATTGTGCAACTATAGTAGCTGTTATAACAATTGCTTTGTTTGTAATAAGTAGAATTTATTTACCTAATGATTTGCATATAATAGCAATTTATAATGATTTAAACACTAAATTACAGTATGGACTTATAAGTGGATTAGTATTATCTAATAATTATGCTAGAGTATATTTATATAATGGGATTTTTATGCAACTTGCAGTAGCAATAATATTTATTAAATTATTTAATAAAGAAAAAAATATATTTGGAATATTAAAATTAGCAATTCTTTTAATTGGAATATATGTATCAAATACAAGAGGTTTTTGGCTTGGAACAATAGGTGTAGTATTTTTATCATTTGCTTATTATTTATGGAGAGTTAAAAAGTATAAATTAACTATAAAAAATGTTTTAATTGCTATAATACCATTAATTTTAGTAGCAATTATATTACCTAAGACTATAGTATCTGTAAGTCCAGAGCAAAATTTACCACAATCATCTGGCAGTATAAAAGATAGAGTAGAGTCTATTACAGATTTTGAAAATGATGAGTCTAATAAAGTTAGAGCAATTCAACTTAGATTTTTAGTTGATAAGATAAAGGAAAAACCAGTTTTAGGATGGGGATTTGGTTCTCATATTTATGAGTATCCTCAATATATGCAAGATAATGGTCTTCAACCTGTTAGCAGTAGTAGCTTTGAACTTTATTATGTAGAATTATTATTTAAAACAGGAGTAATTGGAGTATTAATATTCTTTGGATACTTAATATATAATTTTGTTAAGTTATTAATTATTTTATTTAAGAAGGGGTTAAAACAAAAAGATGAACAGATGTTAGTAGGGTGGACAATAGGAACTATGTCAATTTTAGCATCATCAATTACAAATCCATATATTGCAGGTTTATCAGTATTCTTTGTTTTAGTTATGGAAGTTTATTTGATACAACTATATGATTAAAAGATTTAAAATTTTATATATAATTTATTAAGATTTAATTAAGGTGCACAGTATAGTGCGCCTTTTATATTGACATTAATATTATTAAATAGTAAGATTTACTTTATGTATGACTATAATTAGAAATTAATCTAAATTTAAGGTATAATAAACATAAAAAACTTAAAAATTGTAGAAAAAGTGCTACTATATGGAATAAAAATAAGGTAGTATAGAGAGGGTTATTATAATTTTAAGGAGGTTCAAATGGGAATTAATTATATAAAAATTAAATATTAATTTTTATATTATAGTAATTATAAAGGAATTTGATAATAATAAATATATGGGAGTATTAACGGAGATTCATATGGAGTGTGATAATATGACTAGTTTTAGAGTTAATGATATGGGAGATGACAAAAGAGGAATAAAGGTTTATTTGTTTTTTAAAAGATTTATAGATATAGTTGGTTCGTTAGTAGGATTAATAATATTAAGTCCGATTTTTCTTATTGTTACAATAGCTATAAAATTAGACTCAAAGGGTCCAGTAATATTTGGCCATACTAGAAAAGGAATAGGTGGAAAAGATATAAAGGTTTATAAATTTAGAACTATGTATCAAAATTCTCAAGAGATATTTGATAATTTTACAAAAGAACAAAAGGAAGAGTTTTATAAAAATTTTAAATTAGAAAATGATCCTAGAGTTACTAAGGTAGGGGATTTTTTAAGAAGAACAAGTATAGATGAATTACCACAGTTAATAAACATATTAAATGGTACTATGAGCATAGTTGGACCTAGGCCAATAGTTGAAAAAGAAGTAGCACTTTATGGAAAATATGCACCTAAATTATTTTCAGTTGTTCCTGGGCTTACGGGATACTGGCAAGCTAATGGAAGAAGTGATACTACATATGAGGAAAGAATTAAAATGGATATGTATTATATAGATAATAGAAGTTTGTGGTTAGATTTAAAAATAATTTTTAAAACCTTTGGTTCTGTAATTAGAGGTGAAGGCGCTATTTAAGACATATAAAGTCGGAGGAAAAATAAATGAAAATATCCATAATATGTCCTCTTTATAATGCTGAAAATTATATTGAAGATTTATATTTAAGCATTATAAAGCAAAAAGATGTTTGTATTGCAGAAATAAAGTTTATTTTAACTGAATCAAGTGATAATACAGAAGATAAATTGAAAAAATTACAATGTAGATATAAGAAAATTTCAAAAAAAGAATTTTCGCATAGCTTAGTAAGAGAAAAAGCAGCATTTGAATCTACTGGTGAAATAATAGTATTTATAACTCAAGATATAAAAATAGTAGATGAATACTGGTTATATTATTTAACAAAAGATATAATTGATGGTAAATGTGAAGCTGCGTTTAGTAGACAAATAGGATATGAAGAACACAAGATAGAAAAGTATACTAGAGAAATAAACTATCCAAATGAAAAAAGAATTGTAAGTAAAAGTGATATTGAAAGATTAGGACTTATGACCTTTTTCTTTTCAGATGCTTCAAGTGCTATTTCTAAAGAAATATTTATGAAATTAAATGGATATGATAATAAAAATTTACCTACCAATGAAGATATGTATTTTGCATATAAACTTATTATGAATGGTTATAAAATTGAATATGCAGCAGAATCTAAAATAATTCATTCCCATGATTTGTCCTTTAAGGAAACTTTAAAAAGATATGGGGATATTGGTAAATTTTTTGATGAAAATAAATATTTAAAAGAATATAGTGCAGGAGAGCGTGGACTTACTGTTCTTAAATATATAGCAAAGAGAAGTTTAGAAGATAAAAAACCGTTAATTATTGCAGATGCAATAATTAATTTTGGAGCAAGATTTATAGGAATGAAATTTACAAAAAAATAAAAAGTGAGGTATTTTTATGAAGGGTATAATATTAGCAGGAGGGTCAGGAACAAGACTATATCCAGTAACAAAGGCAATGTCAAAACAAATGGTGCCAATATATGATAAACCAATGATATATTATCCAATGTCAGTATTAATGTTGGCAGGAATAAGAGATATTTTAATAATATCAACACCAAGAGATATAGTTAACTTTAAAGAACTATTTAAAGATGGATCAGAATATGGTTTAAATATTGAATATGCAATTCAAGAACAACCAAATGGATTAGCAGAAGCATTTATAATTGGAGAAAAGTTCATAGGTAATGATAACGTAGCAATGATATTAGGAGACAATATATTCTACGGGCAAGGTTTTAGTGAACATTTAAAAGATGCAGCTAAGTTAAAAAATGGTGCAATGGTATTTGGATACTATGTTCAAGATCCAAGAGCATTTGGAGTAGTAGGTTTTGATGAAAATGGAAAAGTAACTTCATTAGAAGAAAAGCCAGAGAATCCAAAATCAAAATATGCAGTACCAGGACTTTACTTCTATGATAATTCAGTAGTAGCAAAGGCAAAAGCGTTAAAGCCATCACCAAGAGGTGAACTTGAAATAACTGATTTAAATAAAGAATATATGGAAGAAGGAACATTAAGAGTAGATTTATTAGGCAGAGGAATGGCGTGGCTAGATACAGGAACTCATGAATCAATGCTTAAAGCATCAAACTTTGTTGAAGCAGTACAAACTACTCAAGGAACATTTATAGCTTGTTTAGAAGAAATTGCTTATAGACAAGGATGGATTTCAAAAGATGAAGTTAGAAAGTTAGCTAAGCCTTTAATGAAAACAGAGTATGGAAAATATTTAATAGATATAATTGAGGAGTAAAGATAATGGTTGAAGTAGGAAATTTCAAATTTATAGAAACTAAAATACCAGATTTATATATAGTTGAACCAAAAGTATTTGGAGACGCTAGGGGATATTTTATGGAAAGCTATAATAAAGAGCATTTTGATAAAGCTGGATTAACAATGACTTTCGTACAAGATAATGAATCAAGATCAAAAAAAGGTGTTTTAAGAGGACTACATTTCCAAACTAAGCATACTCAAGGGAAACTTGTAAGATGTACAGAAGGTGAAGTTTGGGATGTTGCTGTTGATTTAAGAAAAGGATCACCTACATATGGGCAATGGGAAGGTGTATATTTAAGTTCAGAAAATAAGAGACAATTTTATGTACCAGAAGGATTTGCTCATGGATTCGTAGTATTATCAGAAACTGCAACATTTAACTATAAATGTACAGATTTCTATTCACCAGAACATGATGGTGGACTTCTATGGAACGATGAAGACGTTGCAGTAGAATGGCCATTAGAAGGAATTGAAGAAGTTTTACTATCAGAAAAAGATAAAAAGCAAAAAACATTTAAAGAATTAGATTTACCATTTGTTTATAAGTAAGAATAAAAATCTTTGATTTTTTAACTTAAGGTAGTGGAGGTTATCACGTGAAAATATTAATAACTGGTTCAAATGGACAATTAGGAAATGAACTTCAAAAGATAATAGCTACTGGAACAGCAGAAATTGGATCTGTTTCAGATGAGATTAAAACATCAGAAGTTTTTGCAATGGATGTAGATAAATTAGATATAACTAATTTAGAGCAAGTAAAAATAGTTTTAAAAGAAATAAAGCCAGATGTAGTTATAAATTGTGCAGCAGCAACAAATGTTGATGGATGTGAAGCAAATAAAGATTTAGCTTTAAAAATAAATGCACTAGGGGCTAGAAACTTAGCTATGGTTTGTGAAGAAATAGGAGCTAAAATAGTTCAAGTTTCAACTGATTACGTATTTAGAGGTGTTGGTGATACACCATTAAATGAAGCAGATATAGTTGATCCAGTAAGTTCTTATGGAAAAACTAAACTTTTAGGTGAAGAATTTGTAAGAGAATTTTCATCAAAATACTATATAGTTAGAACAGCTTGGCTTTATGGATATGTAGGACATAACTTTGTTTATACAATGATGAAGTTAGGAAAAGATAGAGAAAACTTAAGTGTTGTAAATGATCAACTTGGAAATCCTACACATGCTAATGATTTAGCATATCATATATTAAAACTTATAGAAACAGAAGAATACGGAATATATCACTGCACAGGAAAAGGAGAATGTAGTTGGTATGACTTTGCATCAGAAATAATGAAGCTTTCAGGAAGAAATTGCAAAGTAAATCCATGTACTTCAGAAGAATATAAAGAAATGTATCCTAATTCAGCAGATAGACCAGCATATTCATCACTTGACAATATGATGCTTAGATGCACAGTTGGAGATGAAATGAGAGATTGGAAAGAAGCATTAAAAACTTTCATGGATAACGTTGAAAAATAATTAAAAAATTATAAATAAAAACTTAAACTTTTAAAAGATATAAGGAGAACTAAATTATGAAAACTTATTTAGTAACTGGTGGAGCAGGATTTATAGGCTCAAACTTTGTATTATACATGTTAAACAAATATGAAGATATAAGAATAATTAACTTAGATAAATTAACATATGCAGGAAACTTAGAAAACTTAAAATCAATTCAAGATGATCCAAGACACATATTTGTACATGGAGATATATGTGATAATGAACTAGTTAATTCATTATTTGAAAAACATGAAATAGATTATGTTGCACACTTTGCAGCAGAATCACATGTTGATAGAAGTATAAAAGAACCAGAAATATTTGCAAAGACAAATGTTCTTGGAACAGTAAACTTATTAAACTGTGCAAAAGCAGCATGGGAAAAAGAAGATGGAACATGGAAAGAAGGAGTTAAGTTCTTACACGTTTCAACAGATGAAGTATATGGTTCATTAGGAGATACAGGATACTTTATGGAAACAACTCCACTTGATCCACACAGCCCATATTCATCAAGTAAAGCAGGATCAGACTTAATGGTTAAGGCTTACCATGATACTTACAAGATGCCAATGAACATAACAAGATGTTCAAACAACTATGGACCATTCCAATTCCCAGAAAAATTAATACCGTTACTAATAAACAATTGTTTATCTCATAAAGATTTACCAGTATATGGAGATGGAATGAACATAAGGGACTGGTTATATGTTGAAGATCACGCTAAAGCTATAGATATGGTTATAAATAATGGTAGAGATGGTGAAGTGTATAACGTTGGTGGACACAATGAAAGAACTAACATAACAATAGTTAAGACAGTAATTGCTTACTTAAATGAAAATGTAGATAAAGCAGTAACAGAAAACTTAATTAAATATGTTGAAGACAGAAAAGGTCACGATAGAAGATATGGAATAGATCCAACAAAGATTAAAGATGAATTAGGATGGTATCCTGAAACTACATTTGAAGTAGGAATTAAGAAAACTATTCAATGGTATTTAGATAACCAAGAATGGATGAAGAATGTTACTTCAGGTGAATACATGAATTATTATAATGAAATGTATAAGTAATTTAAAATAATTTTATAAAGCTGGCTTTATACCAGCTTTTATTTTTATATTTATGTTAAGCAAAAAGTGCTATATTGAAAGCTTAATGACTTTCAGTATAGCACTTTTTTAATGTTTTGATGGTTTATTTATAAAATTATTTAGTGTATAAAGAAATATTATAATAAATAAAGGTAACCACATAAGAGCAATTCTATTTATAATAAATAAATCTTTAGCTAATACTATTAAACCAGTTAATACTGTATAATATGTTGTAAATTTAAATAGTAAGATTGCCTTTTTATCTTTAATTTTTATTATAAAGTAAATAAAAGATAGGAAAGAAGCGATGCTTACAATAGTTCCTAAGATATTACCTAATGAATATAATATTAAATACACAATTCCTGATTTTATAAAATTAAATAGTGGTGGATCGTATACAACATGTAAAATTAACTGAGAAAATAAGTTAACTATCATTTTTGGTCCACTTCCAAATTGAGCATTAAATACATCTTGTAGATGAGTAATTTGGAAAAAGGAAAAAAAGGTATTTGAATGTTGTAATTGAAATTTAAAGTTTACAAAAAAGTAAATTGTGGCGATTATAGTAATAAAATAAAATATATCTTTAAAACTTAAAATTTTCTTGTTATTTTTAAAGGTAAAAATAACACAGGCGATAAAAACTAGCAATAAATAAGATCTAAACTCTAACAAAAATACAGATAGCAATAAGATTAAAATAATTGATTTATAGTTTATTTTTCGAGAAAGTATATAGTAAATTAATATTATTGCTATTGCAATTATTATATTGTCTCTCATAAGTAAGGAATTACATAATATATATCCAGGTAATATACTAAAAATATTTAAGCTTATTAAAGAAAGTTTTTCATTTAAATATAGTCTAGAAAGTTTATATAAAAATATTGAAGTTGGAACATATATGAATAATTTTATTAAAATTAAATTTAAAGTAGATTTTATTCCTATATATTTAAGCAACGTTAAGAATATTACAAATATATTATAATTTCCATAACTAGCATGACCTTCTGGATCAACAAACTCATAAATAGGTAATTCTTTATTTAACCATGCATTAAAATCTCCAGTTTTTAAATGATTTAATAATATGTCAGAATCTATGTAATATTTATATTCATCACAAAAATGATTATTAGCTATATTTCCAAATAATATTCCATGTTCAAAGTCGTGAGATAAATTATTGTAATATATAATTATAGAAAATACAGAGTAAATAATTAAAAAGCTAGTAGAAATTAAAAAGAAACTTTTTGAATATGAATTTCTTTTATATAAATAATAATTCAATAATATTATAAAAATAATTATTAATGGTGTAAGAAAATTCATAATAACCTCCTTTATATTATGTTGTTTCCTTATATTAGTATATATTATTAAGCATAATATAACAATAATGGACAAGTTATTTAAGTAAGATATATTTAATGATAAATATTTAGTGTTTTATATATAATATAACTTTTAATATACATTTAATCATAAATATGACATCTGTTTACAAATATATTTATAATATGTTACTATTATATTTGTATACTATAACGAAAAATGGGGGGATGAAATGAAAAAAAATAAATTATTTTTAGCATTAGTGTGTTTAATATTTATGTTTAATTCATTTACCTTTAATGTTTATGCACTAAGTGATGAGACAAGCAGTAAAGCAATTGAAAATGTAAAGATTATTTCAAGTGTGAATGCTTCTCTAGACGCTGTTGAGGCTTGGGCTAGAAGTAAGAATGCTACTGAAACATTTGTTAATTTAGCAAAGATATACAAAAAGTATGCTGAGTCAAGGGGAGGTGTTAACTGGGTAGTAGCTTATGTACAAGCTGCAAAAGAAACAGGTTATGGAAAATTTGGAGGAGTATTAGATGAATCTTATCATAATCCATGTGGATTAAAAAATCCAAGCGGGGGAGATGATAATGATGCAAATGCACATAAAAGGTTTGACAATTGGGATCAAGGTGTAATAGCTCATTTAGACCATTTAGCACTATATGCAGCTGCAAGTGGTTATCCTAAAACAGTTTATGTAGATAGTTGGAAGGATAGTTCATTATCATCAAATGAAACATATGATCCAAGACATATAGGCTGGTTTGGTACAGTTGATGGTATTTTTGGTAAAGCAAAGGATGTATTAGGCTTAACTGGAAGTTGGGCTTCTGATCCTAATTATGGAGAGTCTTTAGTTAGATTATATTGTGATGCAATTAATTTTAAATATTTACCTACAAGAAGTGATTTAGAGTTACCAGCAAATTCAGAAGTTATTACAAATGATAAATTAAGAATTAAAGGTTGGGCTTTATCTGAAGGTGGAGTTAAAGAAGTTAAGATTTTAATTGATAATTCTCAAGTAGCAACTATTAATACTGGTATTAATAGGCCTGATATAGACTTAAAGTATCCAGGATATATTAATGGTGCTAACTCAGGATTTGATAAAACAATAGATATAAGTAAGTTTGATACTGGGAATAAAACTGTAGAGGTTAAGATTGTTTTTACAAATGGTGAAATTCAAAGTTATAAAAGAAATATAGTAATTAAGAGAGCTGAAAGTGAAAAAGAATTGCCATTTAGATCTACATTAGATGAGCCAGTTGCAGATAAAAAAGTAACATCAGATAAACTAAAAATAAGAGGATGGGCATTAGCTAACTCTGGAGTAAAAGAAGTAAGAGTATATGTTGATGGAAAAGATTTAGGAACAGTTCCATACGGAACATTAAGAGCAGATGTAAATAAAGTATATCCAGGATATTCAAGTGGAAATAATCCAGGATTTGATGGAACTATTAATATATCAAGTATATCAGCAGGAAATAAAAATTTAACAATAAAAATAACAGCAAATGATGGAACAACACAAACAATTGAAAGAGCAATAAAAGTTGAAAAGTTAGCATCAAGAAGTTGTTTAGATGAACCTACTAATAACTTTACAGTAAAGGCGGACAAATTAAAAATAAGAGGATGGGCACTAGCTAACTCTGGAATAAAAGAAGTAAGAATATATGTTGATGGAAAAGATTTAGGAACAGTTCCATATGGAACATCAAGAGCAGATGTAAATAAGGTATATCCAGGATATTCAAGTGGAAATAATCCCGGATTTGATGGAACTATTAATATATCAAGTATATCAGCAGGAAATAAAAATTTAACAATAAAAATAACAGCAAATGATGGAACAACACAAACAATTGAAAGAGCAATAAAAGTTGAAAAGTTAGCATCAAGAAGTTGTTTAGATGAACCTACTAATAACTTTACAGTAAAGGCGGACAAATTAAAAATAAGAGGATGGGCACTAGCTAACTCTGGAATAAAAGAAGTAAGAATATATGTTGATGGAAAAGATTTAGGAACAGTTCCATATGGAACATCAAGAGCAGATGTAAATAAGGTATATCCAGGATATTCAAGTGGAAATAATCCCGGATTTGATGGAACTATTAATATATCAAGTATATCAGCAGGAAATAAAAATTTAACAATAAAAATAACAGCAAATGATGGAACAACACAAACAATTGAAAGAGCAATAAAAGTTGAAAAGTTAGCATCAAGAAGTTGTTTAGATGAACCTACTACTAATTTTACAGTAAAAGCAGGAAAACTAAAAATAAGAGGATGGGCATTAGCTGACTCTGGAGTAAAAGAAGTAAGAGTATATGTTGATGGAAAAGATTTAGGAACAGTTCCATACGGAACATTAAGAGCAGATGTAAATAAAGTATATCCAGGATATTCAAGTGGAAATAATCCAGGATTTGATGGAACTATTAATATATCAAGTATATCAGCAGGAAATAAAAATTTAACAATAAAAATAACAGCAAATGATGGAACAACACAAACAATTGAAAGAGCAATAAAAGTTGAAAAGTTAGCATCAAGAAGTTGTTTAGATGAACCTACTACTAATTTTACAGTAAAAGCAGGAAAACTAAAAATAAGAGGATGGGCATTAGCTGACTCTGGAGTAAAAGAAGTAAGAGTATATGTTGATGGAAAAGATTTAGGAACAGTTCCATACGGAACATTAAGAGCAGATGTAAATAAAGTATATCCAGGATATTCAAGTGGAAATAATCCAGGATTTGATGGAACTATTAATTTAGGTGGAATGCCGTCTGGAACTAAGAAGTTAACAATAAAAATAACAGCAAATGATGGAACAGCTCAAACTATAGAAAGAAGCTTTACTTATAGAAAAACAAAATTAGTAGTTATTGATCCTGGGCATGAAATTGAATCCGTAGATAAAGGTGCTGTAGCTACTCATAATGGAGTTAGTTATATAGAGGGAAATTTAAATCTGCAAATTGCTGTTAAGTTAAAAGCTGAATTAGAAGCTAAAGGAATACAAGTTTATATGACAAGAGAAGGTAATAAGGTAATAGATAATGATTCTAGTGAAAGCTTAAGAAAGAGAGTTAATGTTGCAAATGAAATGAATGCTGATTTATTTGTTTCAATACATCATAACTCATTTACTAATCCATCAGCAAATGGATTTGAAGTATATTATAGTACAGGAACTCCTATTACAACAACTTATATTAGTAATAGAATGATTACTAAAGATGGAAGAGATTTAACACTTGAAACTAGGTCTTATTCTTCAAGAAGTAATACTGAAAAGGTTGCTGTTAGCAAGGAGTTAGCAACTGAAATAACTAATGAATCTTCAGCTACATTAGATTTATATAATAGAGGAGCAAAAGATAGTAATTTTTATGTTTGCAAAAATACTAAGATGCCTTCAATATTAATAGAAAATGGATTCTTAACTAATCAAATAGAGGCTGAAAAGGTAAGTACTTCTAAACATCAACAAAGATTAGCAGAAATAACAGCTAAAAGAATTATTGAAGTATTAAATTAGAAAAATAAATAAAGTTGTATTAAAATAACTTTTTATAAAGATTAAAAATTTTATATAATAAAATGAGTTGTATTTATATTGAATTAAAAATTTTCAATATTGTACAACTCATTTTTGTTTTAAGATGTTTTATTTGTTTTTATAAATAATCCAATAATTAAGGCTATTAAAGTCGGAATAACCCAACCAAATCCAACACTTGCTAAAGGCATAAAGCTTAAGCTATCTCCGAAGAATGAGAATAGTAATCCACAAACTAAGGAAGCATAAACTGCTATTTTTATAGCAATTATATTAGTTAAAAACTTATTAATCAGAGTCACAAAAATAATTGTAATAGCTACTGGATATAATACATTTAATATAGGAACTGATAATTTAACGATATTATCAACACCTTGACAAGCTATTATATAACTCATTATAGAGATAACTATAGCATTAAATTTATATGATAATTTACCATTAGTTACTTTTTCAAAGAATGTAGAACCAGCAGTTAATAATCCAATTGAAGTAGTTAAACAAGCAAGACCTATTGCAGCACCAATTAATGCTACTCCAAAGGTTCCTAGTATTTTTCTTGCGATAAACACTAATAATGCAGTATTGCTTATATTAGAATCAACTAAATTAACAGTATGAGCACCTATAAATGTTAATCCTCCATAAACAAATGCTAATCCAATAACAGCAATTAAACTAGCTTTTAATAATATAGAATTTGCTTCTTTACCTTTATAGCCCTTTTGAATTATGGAAGAAGAAATTACTCCTGCAAATAGTAATGCACCAAGTGCATCCATTGTTTGATATCCTTCAAGTAAAGACATTGAAAGTATGTTATTAGCATCTGTAGAAGATATTTCTCCAATTGGAGATACAATACCTTTAACAATTATTATAGTTAAAATAACTATTAATGCTGGAGTTAAGAATTTACCTATTGTATCTATAATAGAAGAACGCTTTAAAACAAAAAATAAATTTATTATAAAGTAAATTGCCATTACTATTATAGGCGACCATGTTGGAAATAATGGTTGTATTGAAATTTCAAATGTGGTTGCGGCAGTTCTTGGTATTGCTAATAATGGGCCAATAGCAAAGAATAGGACTGTAGTAAGAATTAAAGTAAACTTATTACCTATTTTATTTGTAATACTTTCAAAAGTACCATTTCCTTTAGAACACGCTAATATAGCAAGTAAGGGTAGTCCAACTCCTGTCACAATAAATCCTATTATTCCTAATAAATATTGATCTCCTAGTTTATTTCCAAGGGATGGTGGAAAAATTAGATTTCCAGCACCAAAGAACATTGAAAATAAAGCAAATCCTACTACTATAGAGTCTCTCATTTTATTTTTCATATGTATTCCTCTTTCTAATTTTTTAGTTTTTTCTTTATTTAATTAACAAACTATTAAAAAATAATTGATAATATGTGAAATTTGATATAATAATAACATTTTTTGTGATAATTTTCAACTAAATATTATAGGAAAAATTGAATAGTTTTTTTATAAATGGTTATATGCATAAATGGATAGGTAATTTATATATGAAAATTATCTAATTATCTACAAAAAATAGTATTGAATAGTTTGATATGTTATTATAAATTTATAAATATTAAATTTACTTAAATTAGAGAGGTAATCACCATGAAAGTAAGAAAAGCCATAATACCAGCTGCTGGTCTTGGAACAAGATTTTTACCAGCAACAAAGGCACAACCAAAAGAAATGCTCCCAATAGTTGATAAACCAACAATTCAATATATTATTGAAGAGGCAGTTGCATCTGGAATTGAAGAAATATTAATAATAACAGGAAGAAATAAAAAATCTATAGAAGATCATTTTGACAAATCTGTTGAATTAGAAATGGAGTTAGAAAAATCAGGTAAGAAAGAGATGCTTGAATTAGTTAGAGGAATATCAGACATGGTAGATATCCATTATATAAGACAAAAGGAGCCTAGGGGATTAGGTCATGCTATTAATTGTGCAAAATCTTTTGTAGGAAATGAACCATTTGCTGTAATGCTTGGTGATGATGTTGTTGATAGTGAAGTTCCTTGTTTAAAGCAATTAATAAATTGCTTTAATGAATATAAGACAACGATATTAGGTGTTCAAACTGTAGAATTTGATAATGTAAATAAATACGGTATAATCGATGGACTTCCTATTGAAAATAGAGTTTATAAAGTTAAAAAATTAGTTGAAAAACCATCAGTAGAAGAAGCACCAAGTAATATTGCTATTTTAGGAAGATATATAATAACACCTCAAATATTTAAAGTTTTAGAAAATACTAAGCCTGGTAAGGGAAATGAAATACAATTAACAGATGCTTTAGAAACTTTAATAAAAAGTGAAGCTATGTATGCTTATAATTTTGAGGGTAGAAGATATGATGTTGGAGATAAATTAGGCTTTTTAGAAGCAACAGTAGAGTTTGCATTAAAGAGAGAAGGACTTAGAGAAGAATTTATTGAATATTTAAATACAAAGCCTTGGGAAAATAAATAAAATCATATAAATTAAAAGTCGGTTTGAAGCCGACTTTTATTACTTAGTATTTAAATTGTAAAAATTATCTTGGAATAAAGCCAATTTTCTTTTGCATTTTTCTTAATGTTTTCATTGCAGCATAATTAGCTTTTTCTGCACCAAGCTTATATATTTCTTCTAAAGATTTTTTATCCTTAAGTAAGTTATTAATCTTTTCTTGAATTGGTGCTAATTCATCTATTATAGCATCTGCAACATCTTTCTTTAAATCTGCATAGCCTTTTTCTTTATATAATTCTACAACTTCATCTTTGCTATATCCTTTAATTGCAATTAATATATCAAGTAAATTTTTAATTCCAGGTTGATCATCAGAATAATTAATAACCCCAATACTATCAGTAACAGCTCTAGCTATTTTCTTTCTTATGATATCTGGAGAATCCATAATTAAGATATAGCTATTTGGATTATCATCTGACTTTGACATTTTCTTAGTTGGATCTTGCAAACTCATGATTTTAGCACCAACTGGTGGAATATATGGATTTGGAACTTTGAAAGTGGGGCTGTAAGCATTATTAAATCTATTAGCTAAGTCCCTAGCAAGTTCTAAATGTTGTTTTTGATCAATTCCAACAGGAACTAAATCAGTATTATATAATAAAATATCAGCAGCCATAAGTACAGGATAAGTAAATAAACCTGCTGGAATAGAATCGCCATGTTTTTGTGCTTTATCTTTAAATTGAGTCATTCTTGAAAGTTCACCCATATAAGTATTACATGTTAAAAGCCAAGCACCTTCAGAATGAGCTGGTACATGAGATTGAATAAATAATGTATTTTTTTCAGGATCAATACCACAAGCCACATAAATAGCTAAAACTTCGAGTGTTCTTTTTCTTAAATCAGCTGGAATTTGTTTAACTGTTATTGCATGTAAATCAACTACGCAAAAAAAACAATCATATTCATCTTGAAGCTTAACCCAATTTTTTAAAGCTCCTAAGTAATTTCCTAAAGTTAAATTTCCAGAGGGTTGAACACCACTAAAAATAACCTTTTTCTTTTCTGCTACGTTTTCCAAAATAGCACCTCTTTTCTTTTTTATAAAAACGCTTATTTTATTTAGTATATTCTCTTAGTTAAATTATAGTTACTATTATAAAATTACCAAAATTTTATGTCAAATAAAACCTTAATTTTATATTATCAGCATTAAATTAACAAAAAAAGAGCTACTAATGTAGCTCTTTTATTAATTTAAAAGAATTATCTTCTTTCTCTATTCATCTTTTGAGCTTTTCTAGCTCTTCTGCAATCAGGACATCTAACAGGATCATTTTCAAATCCTTTTTCTTTGTAGAATTCTTGTTCTCCTACAGTAAAAATAAATTCCTTTCCACAGTCTTTGCAGATAATCTTCTTATCTTCCATATTAATATACCTCCTTAAAATCCATAGGGTGAATCTTGATAACTACTAACTATACACCTAAGGAAAAAGGGGTACTTTAATGATATTATCATAGAATTTCCTAATGATTTTTATTACAATACTATTATAGCATAATTTGGTAAAAATGCAACAAACATACTTTTATGAGCTTAATAAAGCTATATTATTTTTTCTTATATTTTAAAGCAAATGTAGTAAATACAATTAGAGGAATAGCTATAAATAATACTAAATTAATATATTGATAATATTTAAGAATATTAAATAAAATATAATTATTTCTTGATAAAAATGTTCCGAATATAAATATTGCTAAGGTATAAACAGTAATAAAATATTTGTGGTTTTTTATATGATTTTTATAAATTATATATATACCATAAGTTGCAATTGCATACTTTAGGAAAAATCCAGCTACTGTTTGATACAAAAAAAAGAAATCTCCAAATTCTAAAAATCCACAAAGTTGAACTCTTTGACTTTGAACAAATTCGGGATAAAACAAATTAGCAGCTCTAAGTGGACCAAATGTAGATAATATTCCAATAAGAATATAAACACATACAGCACCTAATATTCCAAAAGCAATAAAACTATGTTTTCTTAAATTTTTTCCTGTATTTAAATATCTTAAATATGGTAAAGATATAACAAAAGTTGAAAGTGAACCTAAAACTAGTAAAAAGGTTGATAAAAATTCACTTATTACATTCCCAGAAAAAACAGGCATAATATATTTTATATCCTTATACTTTTCAGTAATTATAGATAATATTAAAGTATTAACTCCTAATGAAGATATAAGAATTATTATGAAAATTAAAAATGAACGAATACTTTTTCCTATCAAAAATATTAATGGTAAAATAAAGAAAAAAATTATATACCAACTAGGAGTTCCAAGAAAAAAGCAGGATTTAACTACATTAGCTTCTACTGAAGCAGATTCAAGGGCAGCTAAAAATAATCCAAATGAAAATAAAAATAAAAATATGTTTCCTAAAGGTTTAGGCATACTTTGAGTAAAAATATCATTTATATTATAAACTTTTCTAGAATCCATAACATAAATTAGATACATGGCAAATGCAAAGAATATTAAATATATAATTAACGTATATAGCCACGTATCTCTTCCCCCTTCTTTGATAAACAAAGATGGATAGGTTTTAAAAGATATATATGTAACACCAAATACAAATAGTATAAAGTGTTTTGCTGATAATTTATTCATTTTTCTACCTCCAACTAAATAAGCTAAGTCTATCTTATTATTCTCAAAAAAATGAATATTAAACATGGTGAGAGGAATAATATCCTTAGGTGATGTAAATGGATAATTTAAATTATATAAAAGAAAGATTTGAAGGATGTTTCGACGTTAAATATAGGGACGTTAAAACAATAATAGGTGATGGTACTTTAGTATTCATTGATGATTTATGCAATGGTCAATGGATGATGGAGTATTTAATATTACCACTAAGAGGATTTGGAGAATTAAAAGATTCGAGTATAAAAAATCCAAATGATTTATTAGAAAAGGTGCTTGATATAAGTGCAACTGGGATGGTAAAGGATTTAGATGATGCCCTTATGCATGTTTTATCTGGTGATGTAATATTAATTTTAAAAGATTTTAAGGAAATTATATTTTGTGAAGTTAAGAATTTTCCAAGAAGAGGCATAGGGATTCCAGAAACTGAAGCTGTTTTAAAAGGTCCTAGAGAAGGATTTAATGAGCTTATAGTGGATAATGTTGCATTAATTCGTAGACGTATTAAAAATCCAAACTTAAAATTTGAAACTGTTGTACTTGGAGAAGAATCACAAACAGCAGTTGCAATTGCATACATAAATGGAGTGGCTCCAAAGGAATTAGTTAATAAAGTAAAGGATACTCTTAAAAAATTAGATTTAAGATTTGTTTTAGATTCAAATTATATAGAAGCAAATTTAAAGCATCAAAATTCATTTTTTGATACAGTAGGTTATACTGAAAAGCCAGATGAAGTTGCAGCAAAGATTTTTGAAGGTCGTATAGGTATTTTAGTTGATGGAACACCATTTGTAATTACTGTGCCTTATTTCTTTTTAGAAAACTTTCAAATGCCAGATGATTATTATATAAATAGATATTATACAAACTTTAATAGAGTATTAAGATGGTTTGCGTTTTTAATTGCTTCATTTTTACCAGGGCTTTATGTAGCAATTATAACATATCATTTTTCAATGATACCTAGTCTTTTTGTATTTAGATTAGCAGTATCAAGGGCAGGAGTTCCATTGCCAACAGTTGTTGAAGTGTTTATTATGATGGTAGCTTTTCAACTTATAAAAGAAGCTGGATTAAGATTACCCCATCCAATAGGAGGTGCAATGAGTATAGTTTCTGCACTTATTTTGGGAGATGCAGCAGTAGGTGCGGGGATAGCATCAAGAATTACAATTATAATAGTTGCAATAAGTACATTAAGTTATTTCTTAATACCTAAGTTATATGGTGCTGTTTCATTTTGGTCAGTAATTATAATGTTATCTTCATCATTACTTGGAATACCAGGATTTTTGTGTGCATCATTTATTTATATTATTCAAATATCAGAATTAGAGTCAGTGGGATATCCATTTTTATTCCCTCTAGGAAGTTTAAGTGAGTATAGATTTAGAGATGTATTTTTTAGAGGAAGGTTAGATAGAATTTCAAGAAAAATAATACCAACAGGGGGTAAAGAGAATGTTAAAAAATAAAAGAAGAAAAGCTTCTGTATTGTTAACTTTGTTGTTTATCCCAATGCTTTTAACGAGTTGTTTTGATTACCATGATATTAATAAAGTAACATTTCCAACAAGTGTTATCTTTGATATAAATGACTTAGGTCAAGAAGTGGTTTATTTAGATTGTATTAAACCATATAGAAGTACTAATGATAGTTCAGATAAGGGAAGAAGAATAATTTATAAGGGGGAAGGAAAAACTGCTTTAGTAGCTTTAAATGATATAAATAGAGCATCAAGCTTTAAATTAGATTATAGTCAAATAAGAGCATATATTTTTACAGAAAAGGCATCTAGAAAAGGTATTAAAAAGTTTTTGGATTTGATTAATAATAATAGTGAATTTTCTATGAAACCAAGTGCCTTTGTGTATTATGGGGATGTAGATGAATTATTAAAAACTGTATCAACAGATGAAGAGTATTTAGGATTATTTCTAAATGATTTAGTAGGAAAAGCAAAATATAATCCTAGGGCTGTTCGTTCCAATATAAATTATTATTTAAGTAATATTTTAATGGGAAGTAATACAGCATTATTGACATCTATAGTATTAGATGACAATGCCTTGGACAAAAAGATTCAAATACAAGGTTCATCTATTTTTAAAGATAATGTATTAGTTGAAAGAATAGATATGGAAAATAGTTTGATTTATAATATTATGATGGGAAATGCAAAAAGTGGAACATTAGAAATTAGTAATCCTCAAAGTAAGGAAAATTTTGTTACATTACAAATATTAGATAGTAGCATGAAAGATAAGTTAGAATTTAAAGATGGAAAGCTTAAATTAATAAAGGATGTTAATGTTGAGGTATCTGTAAGTGAAATACAAGGAAATTTAATAGTGGATACTAATGCATTAGATTATATTAAATTTAATGAAGAAGCATATATAAATGGTTATGCTGAATATTTATTTGATAAATATAAGAAAGAAAACTTAGATATTTTTGATATTCATAGATTAGCAGAAATGTATTATCCAAACGAAAATATAGATAATCCTTTAAGTATTACTGAAATAGAAGTTAATACTAACTTAATTATAAAGGGAACTGGAGTTGCTAAAGATAGTATTTAAAAATAAAAAATATCAAATTAAAATTTAATAAAATAATTAAAGAACAAAGAAAAATATTTATTAAAATTAATTTCTTTGTTCTTTTTTTTAATATTATAAATATAATATATTACTATAGAAATTTTTAACTAAATATAAATCTAAAATATCAGTTTTGGTTTAAGATGAATATTATATATTAGAGAGATCTTAAGGTAAGATATTATGAATAAGAAGAAGTTACTATCTTTAATACAACAAAGGGAAGGAAATAAGTTAGACTTTAAGCTAAAAATAGATATTTCATCAGAGTCCGGTAAAAAAGAACTTGCAAAGGACGTATGTGCTATAGCAAACTCTAAAGGGGGAAGAGGCTATCTAATAATAGGCGTTGAAGACAGAACAAAACGATTAGTTGGAATTAATAAGCTTAAACCATTAGATGAAGAAAAAATCCAACAGGTTGTAAGTTCAAGGTGTGAACCACCAATTCCAATAAAAGTGGAAGTGGTAAATTTAGATGAAATTGATATTGGAATAATAACAATATTTGATGGGGGACAAAAACCTTATCAAATAAAAGAAACTGGAGCATTTCATATAAGAAGAGGTTCTATTACTGATACTATGAGAAAATCAGAGTTGGTAGCAGCATTTGAAGAAAATCAATTATTAACTGTTGAAACATGTAAGGTTGTAAATAGTAGTGCTGAATTTTTAAATAGAGAATTAATAGGAAAATATTTTAAAAGTAAAGGAATAATTATTAATAAAGAAAATGAAAAGTTTCTCTTGGAAAGTGCAGGTATAACCTATTTAGATAAGATAAATAGAAAGGTTAGATGTACTTTTGGGGGACTATTAGTGTTTTGTGATAATAATAATATGTTTATTCCTAATAATTCGATAAGAATAATAAATAAGATAAATGATAATTATCCTAGGTCAATTATGATAAATGGTAATTTGTTAGACATGATAGATAAAACAGAAAAAGAAATGTATACGTTATTACCGAGTGAATATCCAGTTTTTGCTGTTATGGAAGCTGTGAAAAATTCTATAATGTATAGGGAATATTCAATTATAGACAAGTTAATAGAAATAATATTAACAAAAAATTCAGTAATAGTTATAAGTCCAGGACAATTAGTTTCTAAAAGTAACATTTTTAGTGATGTAGTATATAACAAAAGAAATATGTGGATTTATGATAAGTTAATATCTTTAGATGAAGGTAAGAGATTTATCAATGATGGAAATGGATTAGTAAGAATAAAGGAAGCATTTACGGGAAAAAGAAAGGTAAGACTAATAAATTCAAGTTTAGATGATTGTTTTAAGGTTATTTTGCCTATGATTATTGAATAATAAAAATTATATAGCTAATAATAGATTTAAATAAAGATAAATATGATTTAATTAAAGTTTAATTTGCTAAAATTATGTTACTAAAATTTTTAATTATATGTAAAAAAGTTTAAATTGTATCTTCATCAAAATAGTGAAGATAATTAACTATAAAAAAATAATTAAAAAAAGAAGGAGTGGTTCCAATGATTCAAGTTTTTTGTGCAAGAAGAGGTTCTGGAAAGACAAAAAGGTTAATAGAATTAGCCAACCACAAACAAACAAGTGCTAAAGGTGATTCAGTTTATATTGATGATGATTCTAGACCAATGTTACAACTACAAAGAGGTATAAGATTTGTTGATACAAATGAGTACAAGGTAGATGATTGCCAAAGTTTTTACGGAATGTTGTGTGGGATAATTTCATCTAATTATGATATTGAAAATATTTATATTGATGGATTATTAAATATTGTTAAGTGTACTATGAAGGAATCAACAGAATTATTTAGAAAGATAGCTGGGATAACAGATAGATTTGGTATTGATATATATATTAATATTAATGTTGATACTGTCGAAGAAGTACCATCATGTATTAAAGAATACGTAGCATAGAATTGAAAATAATTAAATTTAAATAAAATATAAAAGAGCTATTCAGAAATGAGTAGCTCTTTTATATGGTTTAAAACGTTAAATTTTCTTGATAAAAAGGTATAATAAATATATACTAAGTATTATATAAAATTTTATAGGAGGCAAGGAGATGGCTAACGTTTTAGACGAGTTATTAGATCGTGGATACATAAAGCAATTTACTCATGAAGAAGAAACAAGAGAGTTGCTAGAAAAGGAGAAAATAACTTTTTATATAGGATTTGACCCAACAGCAGATAGTTTGCATGTAGGTCATTTTATAGCAATGATGTTCATGGCTCATATGCAAAAGGCTGGTCATAGGCCAATAGCTTTACTTGGTGGTGGAACTGCAATGGTTGGAGATCCATCAGGAAAAACAGATATGAGATCTATGCTTACAAAGGAACAAATAGAACATAATGTTTCTTGTATAAAGAAGCAAATGGAAAAGTTTATAGATTTTTCAGATGATAAGGCTATATTAGTAAACAATGCAGAGTGGTTACTAGATTTAAATTATGTTGATTTCTTAAGAGAGGTGGGAGTACACTTCTCAGTAAATAGGATGTTAACAGCTGAATGCTTTAAGCAAAGATTAGAAAAAGGATTATCATTCTTAGAATTTAACTATATGTTAATGCAAGGATATGATTTCTATGTATTAAATCAAAAATATAACTGTAAGATGGAGCTAGGTGGAGATGACCAATGGTCAAATATGATTGCTGGTGTTGAATTAGTTAGAAGAAAGGCTCAAGGTCAAGCTATGGCAATGACTTGTACATTACTAACTAATAGTCAAGGCCAAAAAATGGGTAAAACAGTTGGTGGAGCATTATGGTTAAATCCAGAAAAAACATCACCATTTGATTTCTATCAATACTGGAGAAATATAGATGATGCTGATGTTGAAAAATGTTTAGCATTATTAACATTCTTACCTATGGATGAAGTAAGAAGACTTGGAGCTTTAGAAGGTGCAGAAATAAATAAGGCAAAGGCAATTCTTGCTTACGAAGTAACTAAACTTGTTCATGGTGAAGAGGAAGCAAACAAAGCTAAATCAGCAGCAGAAGCATTATTTGCTGGTGGAGTTGATATGAGCAATGTTCCAACAGTTACAGTTACAACTGAAAGTTTTGGTAAAACTGTTCTTGATGTTATTGCTGAAACTAAAATAGTTCCTTCAAAGGCTGAGGGAAGAAGATTGATCCAACAAGGTGGTCTTTCTATAAATGGAGAAAAGGTTGCAGAAGTATCAAGATTATTCACTGAAGAGGATATACAAGATGGAGCAGCCTTAATTAAAAGAGGTAAAAAGAATTACAATAAGATTGTAGTTGAATAAATTAATATAGTATATTTAATCTCCAAGGTCGATTTAAATATAAATTGACCTTGGAGTATTTTTATTTTAATATTAAGTGGTTATAATATATAAGTAATAAATTTAAGCATTAGTTAAGGGGGAGTACTATGGCTTTATATGCTATTTCTGATTTACATCTTGCATTAAGTACAGATAAACCTATGGATATATTTGGTGGCCATTGGATTAACCATGATGAAAAGATTAAAAAAAATTGGATAGATAAGATAAAAGAAGAAGATACAGTACTAATAGCTGGGGATATTTCTTGGTCCATGAAATCAGAAGATAGTAAAATAGATTTAGAATGGATAAGCAGTTTACCTGGTAAAAAAATTATAAGTAAGGGAAATCATGATTATTGGTGGAGTAGTATATCAAAATTAAATGCTATGTATGAAAATATGAATTTCTTACAAAATAATTTTTATATATATGATGATTATGCTATATGTGGAACAAGGGGTTGGATTGATCCAAGTAATGATAAGTTTAACTCAAAAGATGCAAAGATATATGCAAGAGAGCAAATAAGAATAAAATTATCATTACATTCTGCAAAAAAGGCTGGGTTTAATAAATTTATAGTAATGATTCATTACCCTCCATTTAGTAACAATAACGAGGAAAGTGAATTTATGAAAGTTTTTCAGGAATGTAAAGTTGAAAAGGTTATTTATGGACATTTACATGGACCAACTAATGTAAGAGCAATAGAAGGAAATATTAATGGGGTTGAGTATATAATGACTTCATGTGATTTTATTAATTTTGATCCAATTAAAATATTAGATTAAATTAATGTGAGTTAATTTATAAGTATTAGTATTTTTTGATTTAAAAAAGAAAATTGAAATTACAATAATATGATTTTTAGTTACAGTTTTTGGTGTTTTTGATATAATGTATTTGTACTAAATATAAGGGTGATGTTTTTATGGCAATGCAAAGTTGGAAGAGTTTCCTTATGCCTTATGAACAAGCAGTAGAAGAGCTTAAGGTTAAACTAAAGAGTATAAGAAAAGAATATAGAAAAAGAAATGAATATTCTCCAATTGAATTTGTTACAGGAAGAGTTAAGGAAGTTTCTAGCCTTTTAGAAAAAGCAAATAAGTTTGGGATTCCACTTGATAGAGTTGGGCAAGAGATGGAGGATATAGCTGGTATAAGAATAATGTGTCAATTTGTTGACGATATAGATACAGTTATTGAACTTATAAGAGCAAGAAGAGATATGCAAATACTTTATGAAAAAGATTATGTAAGAAATGTTAAAGCAAGTGGATACAGAAGTTATCACATGATTATAAAATATACTGTTTACATGGCAGAAGGCCCTAAGGATATATTAGCAGAATTTCAAATAAGAACTTTAGCAATGAACTTTTGGGCTACAATAGAGCATTCTTTAAATTATAAATATAAGCAGCATATTCCTAAAGAAATACAAGAAAAGTTAAAAGAAGCTGCTGATTCAGCTTTTAATTTAGATGAGCAAATGTTAGAAATAAAGGATGAAATAAAAGATGCTCAAAGATTGTTTGAGGTTAAGTCCGATATTATAACTAATATAATGAATAATATAATGACATTAATGTCTATAGGAAAAACAGCAGAAGCAAGTAGATATCAAGTTATGTTAAATAAACTTGTAGACGAAGGTGAAGTTTGGGAATTAAACAATCTTTTAAGTAGTATAAAAAAAGATATTATAAGATATAAAGAAAACGAGTAATTTGGTCAATAATCTTATAAAATCACTATATAAAGAATGATAGAGGTGGCAAATGAAAGTTAAAACTAATATAAAGGATAATTGCTTTATAGTTATTATTCTTATATTAATGATAAGTCTTATATTAAATATTTATCAAAATATTTCAAACAAGAAATATTTTTATGAATTAGGAAAACAAAATTTTAGTAATATTGAAGAAATACGATCTAGAAATGAATCAATACTTTCAATATTAGATAGTTGTATTGTAGCAGGTAGTGTAAATAATGTAGATTTGTTAACACTTTATAAAAATTATACTAAAATTTCTGAAGCAGAACTTAATCTTTGGAATAATTATATTGCTGATGATAATATTTTAAGAAAACTTAAAAATAAAAGTAAAGATAAAGTTTTAGATATTAAGCCTAAGAATGAAATATACTCAGAAATAGAAGAATTGCTTTATTCACATATACAAAATGATATGACAGAAAAAATTGATGTTATTGAATTAAAGGGAAAAGTATTAGAAGATTTTAAAGTACTAAGAAGTTTGTCATCAGATTTAAATAATTATTTTAATAATTTTTATAAAGAAAATTGTAGTGTTAGCGAAAGTAAAAAAGAGAAGTTAATAATTAATAAAGAGTATTGGATAGATATGCTAAAGGGTATTGAAGAAATTAATAATAAATATGTAGAGTATAGTTTTACATATGAAAATAAATCAAAAAATTAAATTTTAAAGTTATTTATTAGTTTTTAATATTTAAGTTTATAAAAAAGGCTAAGCAAATTTTTGCTTAGCTTTTTTATTTTAGTGGTGACATCCTCCACCACAAGAACCGCAACCACCTTCAACTTCGATAACTGGCTTTAAAGATAATCCTCTACCACCATTTTCTTCAGATGAAAGTAATCTAAATCCACCAAATTCATCAACTAACTTTTCTTCAGCAATTAAAGTAATATCATTAATTTTTTCAGAAATATCTCCTTCTTTTGCTTCATCAACAGTTATGTTAAAAGCTGGTCCACTACAACCAAATCCAGCTAAATTAATTCTTATGCTAAAGTTTTCTACTTCATTTTCTACAAGAAAAGCTTTGAACTCATTATATGCTTCTTCACTTACTAAAAATTTATTCATTATATTCACCTCTTGAATTTATTCAAATTATGTTTATAGTATACCATATTACTCTGAAATAGCAATATGTTTTTTATTAGCAAAATGTAAAAAAATGACTTGTGGGTATGAAAGCTATTATCAATTATAATAATCTTTGAATAGTATATCTTGTACAATTGATTTGGAGGATACTTATGGATAACCATATGTTAAAACAAAATGTATCAAGTGGAGACTTAAATAATGAGTATTATAACAGAATTCATTCAATTATAGACAATATTAATGATGTAATATTCTTAACAGAAGATAAGGGATGGATAAATGGTAATGGAGAAAAAGTAAATTGTGGAACTTGGAATAATGAGTCTAGGATTGCAACATTAGATAATTCCATAAACCAACAGGGAAAATTATTTATAATAGCAGTTAGTAATGTTACAATAGATGGTACAGGAACAACAATAGGTAATAATGACATTGCAGTAAGTATTTTAAGTCAAAGAGACATAGCTTTAAAAAATTTTATAGTAGAGGGCTGTGAGCTAGGTGTTTATATAGAATTTTGTCAAGGAATTTCTGTACAATACATTTCCTTTAAGGAAAATAAACAATCAATTTCAATAAATAGAAGTACTGAAGTAAAAATAAAAAATAATTTAATAGAATCAGAGAAAAATTCCTCTCTGGGAATATATGTATTAGATTCAGGAAAAATTTTAGTACAAGATAATTCAATATATATTAAAGTGAATATCCATGATGAAGGTGAAGAAAGTAGTTATTGTGGAATAATTACTGAAAACTCGACAGCTATATTTATATTAAATAATGAAATTGATATTTCAAAAGGATATAGTGAGGTTAAAAATTTAGAATCTTATTGTGTAAATTCATATTGTATTAGTTGTTATTCAAGTTATGATACTCTTATAAAATCTAATAATTTATATATTAAAAATAATAATTTAAATTTTTATGATTGTAATGTGTTAGAACTTAATTTTTCTCCTATTTATTTAGATTCTAATAATGCAAAAATAGATATTGAGGAAAATAATATTGTAGTAGGATTTAATAAGTTTGATGTTCAATGTAATATTGGAGGAATAGGTTTTTATGGTATTGTTTATTCTAATAAAAATAATGCTAATTCTATAAAAAATAATTATATCTCAATAGAAAGTAACACTTATGATTTAAATTCAGGTGAAAATCCAGCTAAATATATTTGCTTTATGGGAATTTTACTAGATTCTTATAATAATTATAATGAAATAAAAGAAAATCAAATATATTTACAAGGAAATACAACATCATTTAAACAAGATTCAAATAGAGCTGTAAATTTATTATGTGGAACTTATTTAAATGATAAAAATAATACGAATAATATAATTGACAATGACTTTATTATTAAAGAAAATAATATAGATGAAAGAGAGTCTATAATAACTACTTTTTCATTAATTTATTTATATTATGATAATATTTGTAATACTATTAAAGGAAATAATTTAAATGAAGGTCAAGGAAATAAAATTAAATTAATTAATAAAAATGATATTACAGAAATTTTAGAAAATAATATAATCACTAATTTATCTAATGAAGTATTATTATCAGAATTAGAAACTATAAAAGAAACTAATATGGTTGTAATAAACGGAAATAATATAATTAATTAGTACTGATTACAAAATAATTAAAAACTAATATATTAAAATAGAGATTAAATTAGTAATAAAGTCGGCTAAGGTCGACTTTATTATTGAAATTTCAATAAATTGGTAATATAATATAAAATGTGTAGAAGTTATTATTTATAAATATAATAATTTAACATTTGTATTTTTATAAATAAAGTATTATTTAACATAATGTTTAAGTTAAAATAAATTATTAATTTGTAAAGAAAGGATTGTTAAGTTTGAAGCCTTTTGATAAAAGTTATGTTTTGGACAAGATGAATGAATATAATGGTAAAATAAATAAAAATAAAATTGGTGATTATGAAATAAAAGCTATTAATGGATTGAAGGGAAAAGTTCAGGGCTATTTATATAAAATAGAAGATGAATATGATGTAGAAATACTAGAGCTACATGGACCTAGTCATATTTGGATGAGATTAACTCCACTAGAGATACAGGCATCTTATTTTGCTATAAAAATGGCAAAGGGAAAGGTTGGGGTTGTAGGCTTAGGACTTGGATATGTTGTAGAAGAAATTGCTAAAAAGTCTGAAGTGGAAGAAGTAGTTGTTTACGAGATTAGCCAAGACATTATAGATTTATATTATAGTAATTTTCCTAAAAATCCAAAGATAAAGATAATTTGTTGTGATGCATTTGAGGCAGAAAGCACAAAGTTTGATTTCTTCTATGCTGATATTTATGAATATAAGATAACATCACAAATAGTTGATGATTATAAAAGGTTTAATGAACTTCATGAAATTGAAGAGTATAGTTTCTTTGGAATGGAACACTTTTTATTAAGTTGTAGCTATACAGAAATAGTATGGGTTTATATCCCAGAAAATTGGATGAAATCAAGTAGAAAAGCATTTGAAGCAATACAGGAATCTAATCTTTTGGATAGTTATGAAAAGTTAGATGAAAATTTGGTATCTCAAGTATTAGAAGAGTTTAAGGGCGTTTTAAATAATATTTAGAAAAATAATCTTCATAGTTAATTATGAAGATTATTTTATTTTTTACAAAAAATGTTTAAAATTATGTTTAAGATTTTGAAAGATGGCAATATTATAGGTATCCCCTAATAATTTAAATATATGTTTTACTAAGAAAAGTGCAGGTCTCTCCCCCTTTGCACTTTTTTTATTATCAAATTAAAAAAAGGAATAAACATATTGACTTATTTACATAAAATGGAAATAATATAATTATAAAGTATTTAAAAATTAATTTTGTTTGAGGTATGGTTTATGAAGTGTGAAGTAATAGATATAAGAGGAAATAAGAGAGAAAAGTTAGGAAAATTTTTAATTGCTTTATATGCATTAAATATTGTGGAATTAATATTTACGAAGATTTTATTATGGAAAGTTCCTGATTTATTTAATGATACGAATAAATTTTTAAGACCTTTATTATATGGATTAGAGCCATACTTTTTTAAGATAGGTATAGCAGCTTTATTATTGATTTTTTGGTATTGGAGAAGTGAAAATGCCAATATTACTCAAATAAAGAGATCAATATTAATAGGTCAGGTATTAATTGGAGCATATATTTTAATGAATATAGGTCATTTAGTGAATTTAGTTATATATTTAAAGTAATATGAATGCAATAAAAATAAAATTTTAATTAAACATTATTATATTAAGCTTTATTAGAATATATATATCTTATGTAATAATTAATATGTGAGTTAATAATCTTATATAAAGGGAGTTGATTATTATAGTGAAGTTAAAAAAGTATAAATATTTAAGTTTAGCTATATCCATATTTTTTGTATTAGGTTTAATTATTAATATATCAAATAATAATAAGCCCAAAGATAAAGGTAAATTAGTTATTATAGAAGATAATAAAGATTTATTTAAAGAAAATTATAAAAGTAACTTAATTATTGAAAGTGATGATAATAATGTGGTTAGTAATGAAAATGAAGATGATAAGAGTATAAGAGTTTTACCAGAAAACATTGTAGATGATATAATAACATTACCAAATCCTAATATAAATGAAGAAGTTATTTTAAAAAAGTTATAAAACTTAAAGGTATTTTAATATTATTTATTTAAGTTGAAATTGAATAATATGAGTAAAAAATATATTATTTGTAATAATATTTTAAGAATTTTGAAAAGGTATTTTAAGTATTAAGTATTATACTAACATTATTGAAGTTTAATTCTAAGGGGGCAGTTAGTATGATAGAAGGTTATATATTATCAATCACATTATCAATGGCAGTATTAACCTTTTTTAATATTATTTTAAAAAGAAATGATACTAAGAATAAATTTAAAGTAAGATGGCAACATTATTTGTTTGGATACCTTTTCATGTTATATCTTGTAATATCACTAAAAGATATAGTTGGATTTCCAGTATTAAGTGATTTAGAAAGAGTAATAATGTCTGGTAGATCAATATTTTATCCTGTACTTAATTTTATACCGTTTAGTAGTGGAATTGAAATTTCATCTATACTTAATATAATATTTTTTATGCCATTTGGATTTTTATTACCAACACTTTGGAAAGAGTTTAGAAGTTTTTTACCAACAGTACTTGCAGGATTTTTATTTTCATTGATTATTGAAGTTGGACAATTATTTACTATTAGGGCAACTGATGTTGATGATTTAATAATGAATACATTAGGAACAGCTTTAGGGTTTATTATATTTAAATTAGCAAGTAAAATATTTAAAAATATTTCAAGTAAAACAGTATTTGAAGCTCATAACAAGAAGTGTTCAATTATAAAATATGGACCGTATTTATATATTTTAATTGCAATTATTAGTGTATTTTTAAGTTAATAAAAAGAGACTATATCAAAAATTACGGGTGTGTAAATTAATTTGATATAGTCTTTATTTTTTATATAGATTATGTTTTAAAAGAAAGTCAATTTCTTAGTTGTTGAAAGTTTAAATAATTAAATTTAAATTTTCACTTATTTTACAACTATATTTACAAGTCTTCCTTTAATAACAATAACTTTAACTATAGTTTTTCCTTCAGTAGCTAAGATTATTGCTTCATCAGCTAAAGCAGCAGCTTTAATTCCTTCCTCGTTTAAGTCAGAAGCAACATTAATTCTGTTTTTAATTTTACCATTAACTTGGATAGCTATTTCAATTTCATCTTTAACTAAAGCTTTAGCATCAAATGTTGGCCAAGCTTCATTAAATACTGAATATTTACCAGTTAATAGTGACCATTGTTCTTCAGCAAAGTGAGGTGCAAATGGAGCTAAAATTTTAATAAAGCTTTCACATACAGTCTTTAAAAATGCTAAGTTTTTAGTTTTTTCTTGAACATACTTAGATAATGCATTTATAAACTCCATCATTCTTGCAATGGCAGTATTAAATTGCATTTTTTCACTATCTTCAGTAACACCTTTAATAGCGTTATTTAACCAGAAGTTTAATTCTTTTTCTGCTTTATCCATAGTATCTTTATTGTTATCTCCAGACTCAATAGCTTCTCTACAAATAGTTAAATATCTTTCGATTCTATCTACAAATCTAGCTACAGACTTAATACCATCATCACTCCAAGCTCCACCTTCAGTGTAAGCAAATCCAAACATTAAGTACATTCTAAATACGTCTGCACCATATTCTTTAATATAATCATCTGGAGATATAGTATTTCCTTTAGATTTAGACATTTTTAATCCATCTGGACCTAAGATAAGTCCTTGGTGAGTTAGGCTCTTAAATGGTTCATCAAAGCTTAAATATCCCATGTCTCTTAAAGCTTTAGTTATAAATCTTGCATATAATAAGTGCATACAGGCATGTTCTGGACCACCAACATACTTATCAACTGGAAGCATCTTATCTACTTTTTCTTTGTCAAAAGCAATTTCAGTATTTTTGTTATCTACATATCTCATTTGATACCAAGAAGAGCAAACGAATGTATCTAAAGTATCACATTCTCTTTTAGCTGGTTTGCCACAACAAGGACAAGTAGTATTAATAAATTCATCGCATTTAGCAAGTGGTGATTTACCATCAGGTGCAAACTCAACATTGTATGGTAATTCAACAGGAAGATCTTTTTCTGGAACAGGAACAGCACCACAATCTTCACAATATATTATTGGAATAGGAGCACCCCAATATCTTTGTCTTGAAACTAGCCAATCTCTTAATCTGTAATTAACTTTAGCAGAACCTAAATTATTTTTAGCTAATTTTTCAACAATTGCTTCCTTAGCTTGTTCTGTAGTTAATCCATCAAATTCACCAGAGTTAACTAAAACACCATATTCGCAGTATGGTAATTCAATTTTTTCACCTTTTTTATTAGTTATAACTTGCTCTATTGGTAAGTTAAATTTAGTTGCAAAAGCATAGTCTCTTTCATCATGAGCTGGAACAGCCATAACAGCACCAGTACCATAAGTTGCAAGAACATAATCACCTACCCAGATAGGAACTTCCTTGCCGTTTATAGGATTTATAGCATATGAACCAGTAAATACACCAGTTTTTTCTCTTGTAAGAGATTGTCTTTCTATATCAGATTGTTTTTTTGCTGCTTCTTTATACTCTTCAACAGCAGCTTTATTTTCAGAAGTTGTTAACTCATCAACTAATGGATTTTCAGGGGCTAAAACAACATAAGTAACACCATTTAATGTATCAACTCTTGTTGTAAAAACATTAAAGTTAATATCCGAATTTTTAACTTTAAAGTTAACTTCAGCACCAGTAGATTTTCCAATCCAATGTTTTTGCATAGCAACTGTTTTTTCAGGCCAATCTAAAGTATCTAATTTTTCTAATAATTCATCAGCGTATTCAGTGATTTTAAAGAACCATTGAGTTAAATCTTTTTTAGTAACTTCTGTTGAACATCTTTCACAAGCACCATCAACAACTTGTTCGTTAGCTAAAACAGTATTACAAGATGGGCACCAGTTTACAGGAGCTTTTTTTCTGTAAGCCAATCCATTTTTTAGTAATTGTAAGAATACCCATTGAGTCCATTTATAATATTCAGGAGTACATGTTATAACTTCATTTTCCCAGTTAAACATTGCACCCATAGCTTTTAATTGTTCTTCCATAGTTTTTATATTTTTTTCAGTAGAATCCCAAGGATGAATTCCAGTTTTAATTGCAAAGTTTTCAGCTGGTAAACCAAAGGCATCAAAGCCCATTGGTTGGAATACATTATATCCTTGCATCTTCTTTAATCTTGCCCATGAATCAACAGGTCCATAGTTAAACCAGTGACCAGCATGTAATTGGCTTCCTGATGGGTAAGAGAACATTTCTAAAACATAAAGTTTTTCTCCCTCTGCATCTGGATTAAATTTGTAAAGTTCAGTTTCTTCCCACTTCTTTTGCCATTTTTTATCTATAGCAGTTCCGTAGTTACTCATATTCTTAAATCCTCCTTAAATAATTGAGAACAATATATTAAAATTATAAATCAATTTAAATATATATAAAATTTATCTTTTCATTTAAATAATTGTTCCCTAATTTTATAAAAATATATAAAAAAATCCTTTCATCTCAATTAAGAGACGAAAGGATATATTTCGCGGTACCACTCTTATTAGAACTAATTTTTAGATAAAAGAAAATGATTAATGATATTTTATGATTTTCTTTTATTTTAAATAGTTCTCACTTAAATCCGTAACGGGGATCCCGTACTTGCTTCTAAACAAGTAAGCTCCAAGGCAAGTTCCTATAAATGTAACACTGTTTTACAGCACCCAACAGCTCTCTTAAGAATACAATATTATAGTACTACTCCTTTTCAAAGCAGTTAATAATTTAAATAATAATTAATTATATAGTAATTCGTTAGATGAAGTCAAGATATGTGTATATTTTGAAGTTATATGAGAAAAATTAATAAATTACATTATAGTAAGAAGTAAAGCACTGTAAATCATTATTGATATTTATAGTTGTATAAAGATATAATTTATAAAGTATATTCCTTATTACAAAATTAAATTAGGAGTGAGAGTATGTCGTGTTTAGGAAATATAATTTGGTTTATATTTGGAGGATTTATTGGAGCTTTAGGCTGGCTATTGGTAGGAATACTTTGGTGTATTAGCATAATAGGAATACCAGTAGGATTACAATGCTTTAAGATGGCAAAACTTCAACTTGCACCCTTTGGCAAAGATGTAGTTACAGTAAATGATGGTAGTGGAAGTCTTATATTGAATATATTATGGATAATATTTGGTGGATTAGAATTATGTATTACAAATTTAATTAGTGCATTATTTTTATTTATTACTATTATTGGAATACCTTTTGCAATACAATCTTTAAAAATGGCTAAGTTATCATTAATGCCTTTTGGAAAAGAAATTAGATAACTAATTTTAAGTAAATTTTAAATTAAATTCTTATGAATTAGGAGTAGTTAATGGTATAGGCAATTTAGATATTATATTAATTAATATAATATCTAAATTGCCTATATTTTTTAATTAAATTGTGCTAAATCATATAACATTTTAAATTGAAAAATAGATAATGCGTTAAAGAATTAAGTAATAGTAGTTTTATGCTTAAATATTAATTTAGGAAAATAAGTCTTAATAAATTCTTAATAATTATGATAAATTTTTTGTAAGACTTATTTGTTAGTATATAAATATAAATTAATTGCCATGGTATAATAGTACTTTATGAAGGGAGTGTGTTTTGAGAAATGATAAATAATAATGTTTTAGTAGTAGATGATGATAAGGAAATTGTTGATGCAATTGATATATACTTAAGAAATGAAGGAATTAATGTAATTAAGGCTTATGATGGGGTAGAGGCATTAGAAGCTTTAATGGAAAAGGAAATACATCTTATTTTAATGGATATAATGATGCCAAAGATGGATGGATTAAGAACAACAATGAAAATAAGGCAAGAAAAGAATATACCAATTATTTTAATTTCAGCAAAGTCTGAAGATACAGATAAAATATTAGGTTTAAATATGGGAGCAGATGATTATATAACTAAGCCATTTAATCCATTAGAACTTATAGCAAGAGTTAAATCACAATTAAGAAGGTATACTGTTTTTGGAAATTATGGTGGTCAAAATAAAGAAGAGGAACAATCAATAATAAGTAGTGGTGGGCTTTCTTTAAATCAAGACACTAAAGAAGTCTTAGTAGATGGTGAATCAATAAAGCTTACAGCAACTGAGTTTGGAATATTAGAATTGTTACTTAAAAATCAAGGTAGAGTATTTTCAATAGATGAAATTTATGAAAGGGTTTGGAAAGAGCCAAGTTATAATGCTGAAAACACTGTGGCAGTTCATATAAGAAGGATTAGAGAAAAAATTGAAATAAATCCTAAAGATCCTAAATATTTAAAGGTGGTGTGGGGAATTGGATATAAAATTGAAAAATATTAATAAAGAGAATAAGGATAATTTAGAGTTAAAAAAAGAAAAGGTAAATCGTAAGAGAATATTTAATGAAAATAGTAATAAAAATTATATAATTTATATTTTAACTGCTATATTATTATCTCTTACAATATTATCAGGATTAGAAATTAAAGATAATTTGAGAAATGTTATACCAAGCAAAATATATACCGAAACTGAAATTGATGAGAATATATATAATTATAATAATTTAGTAGAAAGATATTCATTATATTATAAATCACCTGACTATACTCAAAATAAAGATAATATAACTAAAAATGATTTAGAAATATGTAAAGAAGAATTAAAGAATAAAGCAGATAGTGAATATGAAAATTATAGAAATGAAAAATACACTGATAATAGCTTTAATAATTTAACTTATGAACAACAGGAAAAGATTTTAAATGAAGAAAAAGAGAAAATAAATCAAAAGTATAATTTAACTGATGAAGAATTAAGAGATTATGTTTTAAATAGAAAAACTAATAGTGAAAAAGATCTATATAATCAAATAAAATCTTATGTAAATTTAAATTTTAGGTCTTATGATAAAATAAATGATGTTTGGATTGGTGGAGCTGAAATTAATCCTAATGAAATTATATCTAATAGTAGATATTTTCAAGAAATAAATATTGATTACAACGGAAATATAATAGAAAAAATATTTATAAATGGTAAAAGATTTAATAAAAATTTAAATAAGTTTAGAAATCGTCATAATAGATTTAGTTATATTGGATTTTCTTCATATGAAAGTATGAACACTCAAGAATCTATTTATGAATACGATGATACTGATAAGCATAATGTAACTTTATATATATGGATGCCAAAGGAGCTTAAAGCAGGAGATGTAATTTATGAAAGCTTTATGGGGATTAAGAAAAATGAAAATAGATTTTATTTAACTTGTGTTTTATTTATAATATTCTTTGTATTATTAATTTTTAGTATAAGATATTTGAGTAAATATAAGGTAAAATCAAAGTTTATAGAAGAAATAATAAATAAACTTAAGATTTATCCTATTGAATATAAAGTTGGAGTTGCAATATTAGCTTGGATTATGTGGAATATCACTAGTAATATACAGTATAGTTATAATAATGGTTATAATAATTATATAATTAGATTAAATTTAAGTTCAATAGTTTGGTTAACTATAATTGTAGCTATTTTTTATTTTTTAGTTAGAATAATAATAGATAATTATAATGAAAGAACATTGTTTAGCAACAATATTACAATTAGAATTTGGAACTATTTAAGTGATGTAATGAAGAGAGGATCTATAATAAGAACCTTATTAATAATGACATCTTTATATATTGTAATAGGATTATTCTTATTCTTTATGTCAGCAGTATTATATATATGGCCAATTGGAGTACTAGCAGGGCTAATATTAACAATTGTATATATTGTCCTATTAATTAAAAATTTAGTTTATCTAGATAAAATAATGGTTGGTGTAAAAGCAGGAGCAGAAGGAAAACTAAATTATAAGATTGATGAAAAGGGAAGAGGACATCTTAGGGAATTAGCACATGATATAAATAATATAAAAGAAGGCTTAAAAAAATCTGTTGAAAATGAAATGAAAAGCGAAAATATGAAAACAGAGCTTATAACTAATGTATCTCATGATTTAAAGACTCCATTAACTTCAATTATTAATTATATTGATTTATTAAAGAGAGAAAATATTGAGCCAGAAAGCGCTAGAGATTATGTAAGCATATTAGATAAAAAATCTCAAAGGCTTAAGGTTTTAATAGAGGATTTATTTGAAGCTTCTAAGGCAGCAAGTGGAGCAATGGAACTTAATATTACTAAAATAGATGTTGGTCAATTATTAAAACAAGCATTAGGAGAAAATGATGAAAGATTTATAGAAAGTAAATTAGAAGTTAAATTAAATATTCCTAATGAAAAGATATTTATAAATGGTGATGGAAAAAGATTATATAGAGTATTTGAAAATCTTATTTCTAATATTGTTAAATATTCTTTAACTAATACTAGAGTATATATTGATATGTTTAAGGAAAATGATGAAGTAACAATAGTGATGAAAAATATATCAGCTTATGAATTAAGTTTTGACACAAATGAAATAACTAATAGATTTAAACGTGGAGATGATTCAAGAAGCACAGAAGGTTCTGGATTAGGTCTTGCCATTGCTAAGAGTATAGTTGAGCTTCACAATGGAAGCTTTAAGATTGAAGTAGATGGAGATTTATTTAAATCTATCATAAAATTAAAATAAATAATAATAAGGGTTAATTAAGGTTGGAGTATTTATATTGAAATGTTTTAATTCAATATAAATACTTCAACTTTTTTTATTATCTGTAATTCTTATTAATAATATATAAGGATTATTTTAATAAATCTTCTTTATTTTATACTTTTATTTCAATTGATAATCAGTATCTGTTTAAGTGTGTATAAATATAGTAATTACAATAATTGAGATGTATTATCAATTAGAAAATTTTTTTAAAAAATTTTAAAAAAAGACTTGTAATTAATAATTATTATTATATAATAATAAATGTAAGGTGATTCGAAGGAATCAAATAAATAAAAAATAATTAAAATGAATTTAAGTAAATGAATTATATAGATTGATTAAAATTTTAGGAGGAAAAATATTATGAAAAAATTTGTATGTACAGTATGTGGATATGTTCATGAAGGAGAAACAGCACCAGCAGAATGTCCATTATGCCATGTTGGAGCTGATAAGTTTGTAGAACAAGCTGGAGAATTAGTATTTGCTGATGAGCATAGAATCGGAGTTGCTCAAGGAGTAGATGAAAGAGTAATCGAAGGATTAAGAGCAAACTTTGTTGGAGAATGTACAGAAGTAGGGATGTACTTAGCAATGTCAAGACAAGCAGATAGAGAAGGGTTCCCAGAAGTAGCAGAAGCTTATAAGAGAATAGCAATAGAAGAAGCAGAACACGCTGCAAAATTCGCTGAATTATTAGGAGAAGTAGTAGTAGCTGATACAAAGGCAAACTTAGAAGCAAGAGTAGCTGCAGAACATGGAGCAACTCAAGGAAAGAAAGATTTAGCAACATTAGCTAAACAATTAAACTTAGATGCAATTCATGATACAGTTCATGAAATGTGTAAAGATGAAGCTAGACATGGAAAAGCTTTCGAAGGATTATTAAAGAGATACTTTGCTTAGAATTGTAAAAAAATAGTTAATAATACTATGCAGTTATAGTATTATAAGTTAATTGTATTATATAATGGAAAAGATATAAGAAATATTATGAAGTTAGTGAAAATTTAGGAGGAAAAATATTATGAAAAAATTTGTATGTACAGTATGTGGATATGTTCATGAAGGAGAAACAGCACCAGCAGAATGTCCATTATGCCATGTTGGAGCTGATAAGTTTGTAGAACAAGCTGGAGAATTAGTATTTGCTGATGAGCATAGAATCGGAGTTGCTCAAGGAGTAGATGAAAGAGTAATCGAAGGATTAAGAGCAAACTTTGTTGGAGAATGTACAGAAGTAGGGATGTACTTAGCAATGTCAAGACAAGCAGATAGAGAAGGGTTCCCAGAAGTAGCAGAAGCTTATAAGAGAATAGCAATAGAAGAAGCAGAACACGCTGCAAAATTCGCTGAATTATTAGGAGAAGTAGTAGTAGCTGATACAAAGGCAAACTTAGAAGCAAGAGTAGCTGCAGAACATGGAGCAACTCAAGGAAAGAAAGATTTAGCAACATTAGCTAAACAATTAAACTTAGATGCAATTCATGATACAGTTCATGAAATGTGTAAAGATGAAGCTAGACATGGAAAAGCTTTCGAAGGATTATTAAAGAGATACTTCGCTTAAAATATAAAAATTTCTATAAAAAGAAGTTTATAAAAATAATTTCTTAATATAGTATTTTAACAAAAGTTTCATATAACAAAAGGGAGTTGTATTCATATTGAATTAAAAAATTTCAATAGAATACGACTCCTTTTTTATATTCAATTTATATATATGGTATTAATTAGAACTTTATTGATATATAATAATAGGAAGAGGATGAGGAGCGAAAGGAATTAATTATTTATGGCATATATAGTATTATTAGCAATGTTTTTTTTACTAAATATATTGTCTGCATTATCATTAGTATTTATTGAAAGAAAAGAACCTACAACAACATGGGCATGGCTTATAATATTAATTGCATTACCAGGTATAGGATTTATTTTATACTTATTGTTAGGGCAAAATTTAAGTAGACAGAAAATTTTTAGAGAAAAAAAACTTGCAGATAAAATTAAAAGATATAAATTAAAAAGTAATGGCGACTTACCAATACATGATAGTGAAATAAATGAAAACTATGAAGATTTAATTTTAATGAATTATAATCATTCAGGTGCAATTTATACTACTAATAATGAAGTTAAAATTTATACTAACGGAGAAGACAAATTTAAGGATTTATTTAATGATATTAGGGAAGCAAAAAGTTTTATACATATAGAATATTATATTTTTAGGTATGATGAATTAGGGAAATCACTTATAAAAGAATTAAGAGAAAAAGTTAAAGATGGTGTAGAAGTAAGATTTGTAATAGATGGCATGGGATCAAAAAAAATTACTAAGAAAATAATTAGGGAAATAGAATCTTATGGAATAAAAATTTCTGTATTCTTTCCAGGTGTTTTACCTCATATTAATATGCGTATAAACTATAGAAATCATAGAAAAATAGTTGTTATTGATGGAAAAATTGGATATGTTGGTGGATTTAATGTTGGAGATGAGTATGTTAACAAGGGAAAGCAGTTTAAATTTTGGAGAGATACTCATATTAGGATTAGAGGAGAAGCAGTAAGTGAATTAAATAAAAGATTTATATTAGATTGGGATTATGCATCGGGAGAGAAAATGGGCAATATGTCAATGTATTTTCCCAATATAGATGTAATTGGAGATGTAGGAATTCAGATAGTATCTTCTGGGCCAGACCATATGGAAGAGTATATTAAAAATTCTTATATGAAGATTATAAATAATGCAAAGAATTATGTTTATATTCAAACTCCATATTTAGTGCCAGATAGTCCAATGATGGAAGCAATAAAGATTTCTGCTCTTTCAGGAGTTGACGTTAGAATTATAGTTCCTGGGGCTCCAGATCATTTTTTTATGGAGTGGATGTTAAGTGCTAATATTGGTTTATTAATAGAATACGGAGTGAAAATATATCGTTATGATAATGGATTTATACACGCAAAAACAATTGTTGCAGATGGGGAAGTATGTAGCATTGGAACTGCAAATTTAGATATAAGAAGTTTTAAGTTAAATTTTGAAGTAAATGCATTTATTTATAATGAAAAGGTGGCTAAAGAACAAGAAAATATATTTTTAGAAGACCAATTAAAATCTAAATTAGTTATAAAAGAAGAATATGATAAGAGATCTAGAAATTTAAAAATTAAAGAATCATTAATAAGATTATTAGCACCTATTTTATAAAATTAATATAAGTAAAATAAGACCATAAGGTAACATTGACAAAATGTAAAAATATGGTAAAATAGTTTAAAAGAATAGTTTATAATAGGGAGCTCATTAAGAGTTCTCTTTTTTATATAATTCTAAGGGGGCATTTAAAATGGTAGTAATATTAAAACCAAAAACAAGTAGTAAAGAAATTAGCAATTTAACAGGGGAATTAGAAGCTTTAGGTGTAACAGTAAATCCTGTTATAGGTAAGGAAGTAAGTATATTAGGATTGGTTGGTGATACAACAAAAATAGATCCATCATATATTGAAGCAAATCCTAATGTTGAAAGAGTAATGCATGTTCAAGAACCTTTTAAAAAAGCAAATAGATTATTTCATCCAGAAAATACTGTAATTGATGTGAATGGACATACTATTGGGGGAAATAAAATTGCAGTAATAGCTGGACCTTGTTCAGTTGAAAATAAAGATCAAATAGCTTTAGTTGCAAATGAGGTTAAAAAGCATGGAGCTAGTTTTTTAAGAGGTGGAGCTTTTAAGCCAAGAACTTCTCCTTATAGTTTCCAAGGATTAAAATTTGAAGGTTTAGAATTATTAAATGAAGCTAAAGCTAAAACAGGGTTACCAATAGTAACAGAAATCATGTCACCTTATGATATAGAAACATTTATTGAAAAAGCTGATATAATCCAAGTAGGAGCAAGAAATATGCAAAACTTTGATTTATTAAAAGAATTGGGTAGAATTAATAAGCCAATACTTTTAAAGAGGGGATTATCTGCTACTATAGAGGAGTTACTTATGAGTGCGGAATATATTATGGCAGGTGGAAATGAAGAAGTTATTCTTTGTGAAAGAGGAATAAGGACTTTTGAGACATATACTAGAAATACTTTAGATTTAAGTGCAGTACCAGCAATTAAAAAATTAAGTCATTTACCAGTGGTAATAGACCCAAGTCATTCCGCAGGAAAGTGGTGGATGGTAGAACCGTTGTCAAAGGCAGCAGTTGCAGTTGGAGCTGATGGTCTTATAATTGAAGTTCATAATGAACCACAAAAGGCATTATGTGATGGACAGCAATCATTAAAACCAGATGTATTTGCAAAATTAATGGAAGATTTAAGGGTTATTGCATCAGCAGTTGGACGTGAAATATAGAAAGGATAGCAATATGGAGTTAATAGTTGATTTAAAGGATAAGACTTATCCAATTATAATTGAAAGAGGAATTATTAATAGAGTTTCAAAAGAGATTGGAAAGAGATATACAGGTAAGAAAATATTTATTATTACAGACGATAATGTGAATAATTATTATGGAGATAAAGTTAGTAAAAATTTAAATGATGATGGTTTTGAAGTTAAGTTATTATCATTAAAGCCGGGTGAAGAAACTAAAAATTTTAATACATTACAAAGCCTATATAATGAGCTTTTAGATTTTAATTTAACTAGAAGTGACTTGATAATTGCTTTAGGTGGTGGTGTTATAGGTGATTTGGCAGGATTTGTAGCTTCTACTTATTTAAGAGGAATTGATTTTGTACAAATACCAACTTCACTTTTAGCTCAAGTTGATAGTAGTGTTGGCGGCAAGGTAGCTGTAGATTTAGATAGGGGAAAAAATCTTGTTGGTAGCTTTTATCATCCTAAATGTGTATTGATAGATCCAGAGGTTTTAAATACATTAGAGAATAGATTTTTTGTTGATGGAATGGCTGAGGTTATTAAATATGGATGCATTAAAGATGAAGAATTATTTAAATATCTTGAAAAAATAGAAAATTATCAACAGTTAAAAAATAATATGGAGATAATTATCCACAAATGTTGTGATATTAAAAGGCAGGTTGTGGAAAATGATGAAAAGGACAAAGGCGAAAGAATGATTTTAAATTTTGGTCATACCTTAGGTCATGCCATAGAGCAATATTATAATTATACTAAATACAGCCATGGTGAAGGTGTTTCAATTGGTATGTATGTAATAAGCAAGATTAGTGAAGAAAAAGGATTAACTAAAAGGGGTACAGCTAAAAGAATTAAAGATATTTTAGTTAAATATAATCTTCCTTATAATTTAAATATTGATATTGAAAAAACATTAAGTGCAATTAATTTAGATAAGAAAAAGTTAGGTAATGATTTAAATGTAATTATTTTAGATAAAATTGGAAGTTCAAAGATTTATAAAACTACAGCAGAATTTTTTAAAGAATAAAAGAGGAGATTTTATGGCGGATTTAAAGGTAAATCCATCAATGCTAAAGGGGGAGGTTAAAATACCTCCTTCAAAAAGTATGGCGCATAGAGCTATTATTTGTGCTTCTTTAAGTGATGGATTATGTATTATAGAAAATATAGATTATTCAGATGATATTATAGCAACTATTGATGCAATGAACTCTTTAGGAGCTAAAATAGTTAAGCATAAGGATTATATTGAGGTAATAGGTGCATATGGAACTGGTGAAAGTCTACAAAAAAATAGAATTATTGATTGTAACGAATCAGGTTCAACTTTAAGATTTTTAGTGCCTATTTCATTATTATTTGAAGGTAATAGTAAATTTATAGGTAGGGGTAATTTAGGTAAAAGACCATTAACTACTTATTATAATATATTTGAAAAACAGCAAATTAAATATTCCTATGAAGAAAATAATTTAAATTTAAGCATAAATGGTAAATTAAAACCTGGAATTTTTGAGGTAGAAGGTAATGTAAGTTCGCAATTTATAACTGGATTATTATTTACATTACCATTATTAAATGGAGATTCTAAAATTATAATTACTACTGAAATGGAATCTAAGGGATATATTGATTTAACGTTAAGGGCAATTAGTGATTTTGGTGTAGAAATAATTAATAATAATTATAGAGAATTTATTATTAAAGGAAATCAGAAATACAAATCTAGAAATTACATAGTTGAAGGAGATTATTCTCAAGCTGCATTTTTCCTTTGTGCAGATAGTTTAGGAAATGATGTATTGTGTAAGGATTTAGATTTAAACTCACTTCAAGGTGATAAAGAAATAATTGATATACTAGAAAGAATGAATGTTGTATTTGATACAAATAATGGTAAAGTAAGTGGAAGTGTTAATGGAGAATTAATTAGTACAGTAATTGATGGAAGTCAATGCCCAGATATTATACCAGTTCTTACATTAGTAGCTTCATTATCAAAGGGTACAACGAAAATAATAAATGCAGGAAGACTTCGAATTAAAGAATGTGATAGACTTTTTGCAGTGACGTCTGAATTAAATAAGTTAGGTGCTAAGATAATTGAAAAAGAAGATGGCTTGATAGTTGAGGGAGTTAGCAAATTAAATGGTGGAGTAGAGGTATGGAGTCATAAGGATCATAGAATAGCAATGACTTTAGCCATAGCCTCTACAAATTGTGAAAAACCAATAGTAATAAAAGATTATGAATGTATTGCAAAGTCATATCCAAACTTTTTTGAGGATTTTAAAGCTTTAGGAGGAAATGTACATGAGTGGAATGTGGGGAAATAATATAAGAATATCTATCTTTGGTGAATCTCACGGAAATGCTATAGGAGTAAATATTGATGGATTACCATCAGGATTTCCTGTCGATATGGATAAGGTAATTAATGAAATGGCAAGGAGAGCACCGGGAAAAAGCCCATTATCAACTACTAGGAAAGAGGGAGATATACCTGAAATATTAAGTGGATATTTTGAAGGGAAAACTACAGGAACCCCACTTTGTGCAATAATTAGAAATTCTAATACTAAATCTAAGGATTATTCAAAGCTTAAAAGTGTAATGAGACCGGGACATGCAGATTACACTGGTGCTATTAGATATAATGGATTTAATGATTATAGGGGAGGAGGTCACTTTTCTGGAAGAATAACTGCTCCACTTGTGTTTGCAGGTGCTATTTGCAGACAAATATTAGAAAGCAAAGGAATTATAATTTCAGCTCATGTAAGTTCTATAGGAAGTATTAAAGATAAAAGCTTTTTAGATGTAGAATTAAATGAAGAATTAATAAAGTCATTTAAAGGAAAAGAGTTACCATTAATTAATTCTAGTTTAGAAGAATCAATGAGAGAAGAGATTATTAATGCAAGAATGAATATGGATTCTATAGGAGGAACTATAGAATGTGTTGTTTTAGGGATAGATGCAGGAATAGGCAATCCGTTTTTTGATTCTGTAGAATCAACTTTAGCTCATTTAATATTTTCAGTACCAGCAGTTAAGGGAATTGAATTTGGAAAAGGGTTTGATATTTCTAAAATGAGGGGTTCTGAAGCTAATGATGAGTATTATTTAGATGGAAAAAATATAAAAACAAAAACTAATAATAATGGTGGAATTTTAGGCGGAATAACTAACGGAATGCCAATTGTGTTTAATGTTGCAATAAAACCAACAGCATCAATATTTAAAGAACAAAATACTGTTAATATTGCTACAATGGAGGAAACTAAGTTAAGTATAGAAGGAAGACATGATCCTTGTATTGTACAAAGGGCACTTCCAGTTATAGAAGCAGTAACTGCAATTGGAATTTTAGAATTGATGTAATATGTTTATCTTTAGGTTAGATTAAAATACTTAATTAGATTTTATAAAAATATAAATACTAAAATATTTTTATATACTAATTTAAATTTTGTTAGATTTTAAAAATAACCTAAAGAGCAAAAATGGAGGAGAAGAATGGATCTTTCAGAATGTAGAAATGAAATTGATAAAATAGATAAAGAGTTAGTTGAGCTATTTGAAAAAAGAATGGATGTAGTAATAAATGTAGCAAAGTATAAGATTGAAAATAATATTCAAATTTTTAATGGAGCTCGAGAAGCTGAAGTTATTAAAAAAAATATTAGTAGGCTTAATAATAAGGAGTATTCAGAGCTTACAGAAAAGTTTTTTATTAATTTAATGGAATTAAGCAGAAGCTTTCAAGCTGATATTATAAATAAGTATAACAAAAATAAGGATAAAAAAAATATTATAGAGAAACATATTTCAGCTAAAAAGGATAAAAAGAATCTTGTAAATATTAAAATTGGATATCAAGGTGTAAGGGGTTCTTTTAGCGAAGAAGCTATGATTAAATACTTTGGTGAAAATCACGTAACTATAGATTGTGAAGAGTTTGAGGATGTATTTATAGCTTTAAAAAATAATGAAGTTGATTATGGAGTATTACCTATAGAAAATTCATTTACAGGCGCAATAACTACAGTTTATGATTTATTAGTTAAATATGGTCTTTATATAGTTGGAGAAGAGTGTATAAAAATAGATCAAAACTTAATAGGAATTAAGGGAAGTAAGCTTGAGGATATAAAAGAAGTATATTCACATCCACAAGGATTTGAACAAAGTAGAGAATTTTTAAGTAAGAAAAGTAACTTAAAGCTTATACCTTTTCACAATACAGCCATAAGTGCTAAGTATATTTCGGAAGTTAATGATAAATCAAAGGCTGCAATTGCAAGTTTAAGAGCAGCAGAAATTTATGGATTAGATATAATTAAAAAAGAAATAAATGATAAGAATAATAATCATACAAAGTTTATTGTAATAGGAAAAGGACTTGAATCATATAAAGAATGTAATAAGGTTACTGTTGTATTTTCATTAGATGATAAGGCGGGTACTTTATATAATCTTTTAAGACACTTTGCAGAAAATGATATTAATATGATAAAAATAGAATCTAGGCCAAGTAAAAATGAGCCTTGGCAATACCTTTTATATGTAGACTTTGAAGGTAACATAGAAAACGAAGGTGTTAAAAAAGCAATTAAATTAATTGAAGAGAAAAGTGAATACTTTAAACTTCTTGGGTGTTATGAAGGAGTTAGTACTCACAATTAACATAGAGAGGTGATTAAATGGAGTTTTACGGATTGCTAGGAGAAAGGTTAAGTCATAGCTTATCTCCCAAAATTAATAAATTAATTTTAGAAAAAAATAATGATGAAGGTGCTTATAAGTTATTTGAGATTCCAAAAGATAAATTAGGTGATTTTGTAGACGCTATAAAGATACTTAAAATAAAAGGTTTTAATGTTACAATTCCATATAAAGAAAGTATAATGAAATATTTAGATTATATTTCAGATGAAGCTTCTAGGATTGGTGCTGTTAATACTGTAATGTTAAAAGACAATAAGCTTTATGGATATAATACTGATTATTTTGGAATTGAAATTATGATTAAAAGCAAGAATATAATTATAAAAAATAAGATAGCTGTTATTTTAGGTTCTGGAGGAGCTTGTAAGGCTATAGTTACTTATTTATTAGATAATGAAATAGAAAAAATATATATAGTAAGTAGAAACCCAATTAATATAGATTTAAATAATAAAAATAAAAAAATATCTATAATTAATTATGATGAGTTAAGGGATATTAAAGGAGATTTAATAATTAATACAACTCCTGTTGGAATGTATCCTAATATTAATGAAGCAATTGTTAATAATGAAATTATGAAAAATTTTGAAGTAGCAATTGATTTAATATATAATCCAACTAAAACTAAATTTCTTCAGATAGCGGAAGAAGAGGGAAGGCTTGCCTTAGGTGGGCTTCTTATGTTAGTTGGGCAGGCAGTTAAAAGCCAATCTATATTTAATGATAGGGAAATAAATGAAGAATTAATAAGCTATGTATATGATGATATAGTAAAATATTTTAATTAAGAAAGAGTAATAGTGATATGAAAAGAAGTATTACATTAATCGGGTTGCCAGGTTGTGGGAAAACTACAATAGGAAAACTACTTTCAGATAAATTGAATTATGATTTTATAGATATGGATTGTTATATTGAAGAAAAGCAAGGCAAAACTATTTCTGAAATATTTAAAAGTGGTGAGGAGTATTTTAGAAATATAGAAACTAAGTCCTGTATGGAACTTGGAACACGGGAAAAAACAATAATTTCCTCTGGTGGAGGAGTTATTAAAAAAGAAATAAATATAGAATATTTGAAGAAAAATTCTCTAGTTGTTTTTATTGATAGACCTGTTGAGAATATTTTAGATGATATAGAAGTTGAAAAGAGACCTTTACTAGCAAATGGTAAAGAAGTATTATATAAGTTATATGATGAAAGATATGAACTTTATAAGAAGTATTGTGATTATAGAGTTGAAAACATAGGAAGTTTAGAAAGTGTTGTAAATAGTATCTCAAATCTTATATAAAATTAAGTAATATGGAGGAATGGTAGAAATGATTATTGTAATGAATCCTAAATGTAGTGAAAGAGAAGTTGATGATGTAAAAAATGAGTTAACTAAACACGGATTAGGAATCCACCTTTCTCAAGGTGAAACTTTCTGCATAATAGGGGTTGTAGGGGATACTAGAAGTATAGATTCAAATAATATATTAACTTTTGATGGAGTAGATAAAATATTAAAAGTTGAGGAACCTTTTAAAAAGGCAAATAGATTATTTAAGCCAGAAGATACAGTTATTAATGTAAATGGAACTTTAATTGGTGGAAATAATTTAGGAATTATGGCTGGGCCATGTTCTGTTGAAAGTGAAGAACAAATAATAGAAATTGCAAAGTCAGTTAAGGAATCAGGAGCAAACTTTTTAAGAGGGGGAGCTTTTAAGCCAAGAACTTCACCTTATAGTTTCCAAGGCTTAGAGCTTGAAGGATTAAGATTATTAAAGAGAGCAAAAGAAGAAACAGGACTTTCAATAGTAACAGAAATAATGTCTACTGATTATATAGATGAATTTGTAAGAGATGTTGATGTAATTCAAGTTGGTGCTAGAAATATGCAGAACTTTGATTTGTTAAAGCAACTTGGTAAAACTAATAAACCTATACTTTTAAAGAGAGGTTTATCTTCAACTATAGAAGAATGGCTTATGAGTGCAGAATATATAATGTCTGGTGGAAATGAAAATGTAATTCTTTGTGAAAGAGGAATAAGAACATTTGAAGGATATACTAGAAATACTTTAGATTTAAGTGCAATACCAGTAGTTAAAAAGTTATCTCATTTACCAGTAATAGTTGATCCAAGTCATGCTTCAGGATATTGGCATTTAGTAAAACCTTTAGCAAAAGCAGCAATAGTAGCAGGGGCTGATGGACTTATGATAGAAGTTCATAATGACCCACAACATGCTTTAAGTGATGGTCAACAATCAGTAAAACCAGAATTATTCGATGAAATAATGAAGAGTATAAAAGTTTTAGCTGAAATGGAAGGGAAAAATCTTTAATTAAAGATTTTTATAAGAGTTATGAGAATAGTTATTGTTGGGCTTGGTGTTGTTGGTGGTGGGTACGCAATGGCACTTAAAGAAGCTGGATACACAGAGGTTTATGGTATAGATAATAATATAGAAACATTAAGAAAAGCAAAATCTTTGGGAATTATTAAGGAAGGATATACAGACGAAAAAGAAATAATTAAAATTGCTGATTTAATTGTATTAGCTGTATATCCTAATTTAGTTAAGAAGTTTATAATTAATAATAAGGAAGATTTTAAAGATGGTGCAATAATTACAGACGTAACAGGAATTAAGCAATTATTTATTGATGAAATAACTAGCATTTTACCTAAAAATATTGATTTTGTTTTTGCCCACCCAATGGCTGGGAGGGAAAAGAAGGGTATAGATTATGCTACAAATAAGGTATTTAAAGGTGCTAATTTTTTAATAACAGTTACGGATAATAATAAAGCTGAAAACTTAGAATTAATAGAAAATTTAGCATATAAAATGGGATTTAAAAATGTGAAAAAAATATCTCCTAAATACCATGATGAAATGATAGCTTTTACAAGTCAATTACCTCATGCTTTAGCTGTAGCACTTATAAATAGTGATGTTGAAGGGAGAAATACAGGAGAGTTTATTGGGGATAGCTATAGAGATTTAACTAGAATTGCAAATATTAATGAAGCTTTATGGAGTCAATTATTTTTAGGGAATAAAGAAAATTTATTAAAAGCTATTTATAATTTTGAAGAGGAACTAGATAAAATTAAAAATTGTTTAGAGCATGAAGACAAAGAAGCTCTACAAAATTTATTTATTAAATCTTCTTTAAGGAGAGAAAGGTTATAATATATAAAAATTATATTATTTCAAGGTAAATTTAATAGTAAAAAGAAGTTGTATTATATTGAAATTATTTAATTCAATATTAGTATGACTTCTTTTTTTATTTATAATTTTTAGTGATGAGTTATATAAAGATTTATTTTTATTATTATATATTTTTATATAAATTTAATATTTTGGGGGATATTATTTTGATAAGTTATTTTTATTATTAAAAATAAAATATTAATAATTTTTTGTTTAAAAGATAAAAATATAAGTAAATTTAATTATTAATATTAAATAATAAAATATAAAAAATAAAGTAATATTTAAGGCAAGATTTGAAGTGAATTTTTATTAAGAAATGGAGAGAGTATTTTGGCTGGTAAATCAAAAATAACTAAAAAGTTTATTATATCACAAACTATTTTATATATTTTTATAATAGCATTTGTAATAACATTTAAAATGATTTTTGGAGATAAAAATGTACTTGTAGGAGTAACAAGTATAACAGCAATATTAATGCTTACTCAAATTAATCTTGCTGTTTCACCAGTAAAAAATTTATTAAAATTATTTATTATTAATTTAGGCATGGGGGTTCTTACATATTTAGCTAGTTTTAATATATGGTTAGCTATACCAATAAATTTTATAGCTATATTTATAATATCTTATACATTTTATTATAACTTAAAATCACCAGTATATTTACCTTTTACATTACAATATATGTTTTTGACATCTGCACCTGTTAATATCTCAGAATTACCAATAAGATTGTTTTCGCTTTTAGTAGCACCAATTCTAATTATGGCAATGCAAATTATTTCTAATAAAGATAAAACTACTAAAGTGGGAAATAAATTAATAATTAATATTTGTGATAGTATTATAAAAAAGATTAACAATAATTCAAGTAAATTAGATATGAATAAATCAATAAAGAGTAATGCTACCGAGTTTAGAAAAATTATATATGATAACAGGAAAGATGATTTTTATGTAACTGAAGAAGGAAGAATAAAATTAAATATTGTTATAATTTTAGAAAAGTTATCAAATTTATTAGACGAAAAAATTAATAATTTAAATTTAGTAAATGATTTAATACTTTGTTTGCAAGAATTAAAAAATAGTTTAGAAAAAGGCGATGACTTTAAAAGTATTATTAATATTATAAGCAATATGATAAATAACTATAAAAAAGAAAATGTTTATGATTTAGTTAATTTAGAAATATTAAATAGTATTAATATGTTAAATATATCTTTAAGTGAATTAAAAGACTTAGGTAAGGAAAATTATAATACTATAAAAACTATTAAGGATATTCCAGAAGACTATAAAATGATTAATATTCATAAGAAGGAATTTTATACAAAATCAATAAAGTTTTCTTTTGCAGTCAGGTCAGCATTAGGAATAACTCTTTCTATTTTTATTGCAGATTATTTTAAGCTATCAGAAGGTAGATGGATATACTTTACAGCATTTGCAATAATAATTCCTATATATGAACTATCAAAGAAAAAATTAAAAGATAGAGTGTTTGCAACCTTTGTTGGTGGAATTATAATAGTCATATTATTTTCAATATTTAAAAGTATGGTAATCAGAATGTTAATAATAATGGTAGCTGGTTATTTAAGATCATACACATCAACTTATAAATATGGAACTATTTACACTACAATAAGTGCTATAGGAGCTGCAGCAATTACTGGAGGTGCAGTAGTTTTAACTATAGATAGAATGTTATTTGTTATATTAGGAGCCATAATAGCTATTATAATTAATAAATTTGTATTGCCTGTAAGATTAAAGAATGCAAATGAGGAGCTTTTATGTACTTATAAGGATGTAGTTACTAAGATGTTAGATAAAATTTATGAAGAAGCAATTAATAAAAATGATAATACTCATGAAATGGATACATTATTACTTGTAACTACAATGATAGAAGAAAGGTTAGCTATTAATAATATTGATTATGTTGTAGAAGAAAATAATAGTTATTTTGATAAGCTTAGAATTTTAATTATTGATATTTATCAACTACATAGATTAGTAAGAATGAATGACGTTAAGGATATTAAAAATATGATTGAAGATTTAAAATTATTATCAAATATAGATGATGTAAATATTAATGATACAATAAGATCAATTGAAGACCATGCAAAATCAGCTGATAAAATAAATAAAAAAATAATTTTTGCTAGTATTATTAAAATTTTATCAGAGATAAAAGAACTAAAGAGTGAAAATAAAATAGTTTATAAAGAAGCTATATAATAATTTAGTATGAAATAAAAAAATCTAGGTAATGCAATCCTAGATTTTTTGTTTTATTAATTATATGGTTATATTTATAATATGGATTTATTTTGAATAAATATTGTATAATATTTATTGTTTACTAAAGTGGTATAATTCTAATATAATTTTAAGTATGACTTACAAAAGTATCTTTTTTATAAAATTAGTATTAAATTATATAAAATAAATTTAGAAAGCTACTCTATAAAATGTTATTATAATTAATAGGGAATTAGTTTATACGAATTTGTAATACTTTTGTGGTTAAATTTGGTACTTATATGATTTATGTTAGAATCTTATATTTATCAAGTTTAGAAAAAAATTATATTTATATAAAATGGGGAGGAATACATAAAATAATGATTCAAGCAAATAAAAAATCTAATAAGAGAAAACAAAGAAAACAACAAATTTTAATATTATGTGTTTTTATTATAATTGGTGGAGTATTAGGAGCAAAGCTTATTTCTCAAGATAAACAGAAAAATGTACAAATTGCAAATAATAGTACAAGTCAAAATGGGACAAGTACTAATACAGAAAATAATAATGATGTTAACGAAAAAGAAAATAATAATTTAGATAATAGCGGTTATTTATCATTTAAAGATGATCCTAATGCAGATGATGCAGCAATAGTTAGTGAAAATACTAAAGCTCTTTTAAAGGGAGATAAGCATTATCCAGTAAGAACGGATGGAAAAAAGGTTGTATATTTAACATTTGATGATGGGCCGTCAACAACAAATACTCCAAGAATATTAGATATACTAGATAAATATAATGTTAAGGCAACATTTTTTATTGTAGGTTCTACACTTGATAAAAGTGAGCAATCAAAGGAATTATTAAAAGAAGAAGTTAAAAGAGGACATGCAATAGGAAATCATACATATGATCATAATTATTCTTACCTTTATCCTAATAGAGTTATGAATGTGGGAAATATTACTTCAGACCTTGAAAAAAATGAGAATGCAATGAAAGAAATATTAGGAAAAGACTTCTCTACAAGAGTTATTAGATTACCTGGTGGATATTGGTCATGGGAAGGTCGTGTTCCTATGAAAGAAGCAATGGAGAGAGAGGGATTATACAATGTGGACTGGAATGCATTAAGTAAAGATGCAGAAGGTAAAACAAAGAATGCCGATGAGTTATTACAATGTACTAGGGAAACAGTAGAATCATTAGGACCTAATGCAGATAATATAGTTTTATTAATGCATGATACGTATGGTAAGGAAGAAACTGTTAAGGCTCTTCCAAGGATTATAGAATATTTCCAAAGTAAGGGTTTTGAATTTAGAAGCATTAAGTAAAAAAAGAAGTTGTACCATATTGAAAATTTTTAATTCAATATGAATACAACTTCTTTTAATATACAAAAATTTATCAATGTATTTTATAAAGGGTATTTTGATAAAATTTTTTTATTTATCTTCCTTTAATTTTTCCTTCAATTCCTCTTTCGGCTAGAATCTCGTAAATTGTTTTTGAAGTAGTATCAGCTAAAGTGTATCCAATTAATTTTAAAATTTCTTCAAGTCTTTCTTCAGAAGTTGTTTCAATTTCTAAATAAGGAAATGGACAGAAGCTTTTATCATTAATATCAATTTCAATTAAAGAATCATTAAGTTTATAACTTTCTCTATACTTAGAAATAGATTCTTGAAGTATAAGTCCTAATGATTTAAATATTCTTCTAGCCATTTCTCCATCTTCAACAATAGTTTCGTTTTCTTCCATGACTTTAAATGTACCTTGACTTAACATTTTTTTAGTAGTCATAAATACAGTTTCTTTTCCAGTAAGTCTATCAATAGTGGTTCTAACTCTTGCATACCCTTTATTTTCTAAAAGTCTGCCATCTTCAAAGTCATATATTTCATTAACTTGGTCTTCAGATTTAACCTTAATTGCACCTAAGATATTCATTTTATTTATAATGTCATCAACATTAATATCTATTATCCTTGTTTCTAATTCTTTCATTAAGTAAAATCTCCTTTCATTTTTAAAATAATTATAGTTACTATATTATATAATAAAAGATATAAATAATAAAAATATAGTAGTAAAATTATAATGTATAATTTTGTATGTAGAAAAATATAAGAGTATTTAAGTATAATACAATAAAATCCAATTAGAATTAATTTTAAAAATTTAAATTAATTTAAAAATAGAATATATATTTTAAAGGAGTGATATACATGAAATTTATGATTATAAATGGACCTAATATAAATATGATTGGTGTTAGGGAAAAGAGTGTATATGGAAGTAAAAGCTTTACTGAAATATGCGAATATATAAAAGAAGAGGGAGAAAAAAGAGGTTATGAAGTAACTCTTCTTCAAAGTAATTGTGAAGGAACTATGATAGATTTTTTACAAAAAGCGTATTTTGAAAAGTTTGATGGAGTTGTTATAAATCCAGGGGCATACACTCACTATAGCATAGCCTTACATGATGCTATTAAAGGAAATGTTGGGATTCCAACAGTAGAGGTTCATATTTCTAATGTACATGCAAGGGAGGAATTTAGAAAGGAATCTAAGACTGCACCAGCTTGTATAGGACAAATATGTGGATTTGGTGAAAAGGGATATGTTTTAGCTATGGAAGCATTAGAAGATTATATAAATAAAAATAAGTAGAATTTAAATAAGAAGATTTAATTAAAATATAAAGTGAAAAATTATAAATAAATATTTAAATATATAAAATATTAAAATAAAAAGAGTATTCTATTTACTTAGAATACTCTTTTTAAAATTAATTAAGCAGCTTGTGTATTTCTAATTTCATCAGCAGTAAGTATTTTTTTGTTTCTAAATATTAAGTAACCGATATATCCACTGATAACACTTACTATAATACAACCAGCAGCAGCTATTAATACTTTTATAGCTGGGTTATAAGCAAACATAACTGCAAAACCTGCAATTGGAGTAGCAGTACCAGGAGTCATATTAACTAATCCCATAAGAGAAACTATTATTCCACTTAATGCACCACCTATAAAGTTTGTTACGTAAACTGGAATAGGATTAGCACTAATTATATCTGCTTGAGTTAATGGTTCTATTGCAACTGCAATAGTATCTTTCTTAGAACCAAATTTCATTTTTCCAAAGAATACATAGTTCATAAATGAAGAACCAAATACAGCTAAAGCACCTATAGCCATTGGAATACCTGTTAATCCAAGCATTGCAGTAAGAGCCATTGAGCTAAGAGGAGCAGTAGCAACTACTGTTAATATTCCACCAAGAATAATTCCCATAATTACAGGGCTTGAGTTAGCTGATGAAAGTAATACATTACCTATTTGTAATAATGTACTATCAACAATTGGTGTCATACCTGTTGCAATTAAACGAGAAAGTGGAGCAGCAATAATTATAATAGCAATAAGATCTAAACCAGCAGGTACTTTCTTTTCTAAGAATTTAATAACGTAAGATATTAAATATCCAGCAATAAAACCAGGTAAAATACCAAAACCAGAACATGCAAGTCCAACTAATACTGCATAAACAGGAGAAACACCAAGAGCTAGTGGTACAAGTATTGCAGCAGCAACACCGCCTAAACTACCATTAGCAGCACCAACGCCTTGTAAGAAGCTGATGTTTAATACTCCACCAAAGAAAGCATCATGAAATGCCTCAACTAAGAAACTGGCACAAGCTGCATTGGCTAGAGCTCCCATAGCTTTCATACCATTTGGAGCTTTGTAACTAAATAAAGTAAATAATCCAAGAACTATAAGTAAAAGAATTGTACCAAATATAATATTCATATTTAAATCTCCTTAATTTTATTAAATATTAGCATTTCCAAATACTTTTTCTTTAAGCTTTAATCCAGTTTCAGTAATAGCAACACCGCCTAAAGCAGTTTCTCTTAGTTCAGATGGCATTCCTGTTCCAACTTTATACATTGCAGAAAGAGCATCATCAAAAGGAATTTTTGAATCTACACCAGCCATTACTAAATCGGCAGTACAAAGAGCACTTATTGCACCAGATACATTTCTTTTTGCACAAGGGATTTCAACTAAACCAGCTACAGGGTCACATACAAGTCCTAATACGTTTTTAAAAATAATAGCTGCAGCATCTAAACTCATTTTTGGAGTTCCGCCCATAAGTTCTACAACTGAACCTGCTGCCATTGCTGCAGCAGAACCACATTCAGCTTGGCACCCACCTTCAGCTCCTGAGAAAGTAGCATTCATTCCAATAATCATTCCTATAGCTGAAGCTGCAAATAAACCAGAAATAAGTTCATCATCAGTTTTATTTAATAATTCTCCAGCACTTAAAATTACTGCAGGTAATATACCACATGAACCAGCAGTTGGACATGCTACTATTTTACCCATAGATCCGTTAACTTCAGAAGAGGACATAGCCATTGCCATTGCAGTAACAATTCCACTACCCATTAGTGATTTACCAGAATTACTATATTGTTGTAAACGATAAGCATCTCCACCAATAAGACCGCTAAGAGAATAAACCTTTTTTTCTCTACCTAAAGTAGCGCTTTCTCTCATTGCATCAAGTGTATGTTTCATTTGTGAAAATATCTCATCACGTGAAATACCTTTAGATTCAATTTCTGTTAAAATAGCATATTCGCTTAATGATATTTGTTCTTCTTCACATATTTTAATAAGTTCTTTACCTGAGTGTGCAATATTCATGGTTAAAATCCTCCTAAAGAATTAATTACAATAACACGGTTTACTCCAGCTATTGATTTTATTTCGTCTACAATTTCCTCTGAAATAGGATGGTCAACTTCTAATGTCATGGTAGCATCCTTACCTTTTTGGCTTCTTCCAAGTGACATAAAAGCAATATTTATTTTATTTTCATAGAAAAGGGTTGATATTTTTGAAACAGTGCCTGGGATGTCATCATGACAAGTAATAACAGTTGGATATTCACCAGTTATTTTCATCTTTTTACCATTAACCTCATTGATCTCAACTTGTCCACCACCAATGGAAGAACCAAGTATTTCCCAATTAGTATCATCTATATCTTTGATTAGAAATTTTACTGTATTAGGATGTGCTTGTCCTAAATCAGCAGGAAGAAATTTAACGTCAATACCCTTATCTCTTGCTATAGAAAGAGATTCTTTAAGATTAGGGTCATCAGGAGGAAATCCTAATATTCCAGCAACAAGAGCACGATCAGTTCCATGTCCCTTGTATGTTTCTCTAAAAGAGCCATGAAGAAGAAAACTTACTTCTTTAATAGGTTTATTGACAATTGTTCCTGCTATTTTTCCAAGTCTAGCAGCACCAGCTGTGTGTGAGGATGATGGACCAATCATAATTGGACCTAAAACGTTGAATATTCCCATATTTCCCATAATATCACCTTTCCTTTACATTTTTTAATTATGTTAATTAATTAGTTTTTACAAATCTTGATTACAATATACAATATACATTATTTAAAAAGCTTTGTAAAGGATTTCTTAAAGAAAATTCAGAATTTTTTTAAAGTTTAAATTTTGCAAAATATTTCAAAATAAAAGATATTTATTTTAGTTTGAAATTTTAATTAAAATAATTACTTTAATTAAAACAATATTAATTGGTTAAAATAAAATGAGGTGAATAATATGGAGAATAAGAAAAAATGTTTTAATATAAAAAATTCTTTAATAGGTTTATTTACAGGGTTTATAAATGGTTCTTTTGGTTCTGGTGGGGGAACTCTTTTAGTACCAATTTTAAATGATATTCTTAAAGTAGAAGAGCATAAGTCTCATGCAACTGCTTTAGCTATAATTGTATTTTTAACTATGGCAAGTTCTTCCATTTATATTTACAAGGGAACTTATGATTTTCAATTAACATGGAGAGTTGCACTAGGAAGTATAGTTGGTGGAATTATAGGAGCTAAATTATTATCAAAAGTTACTGGAAAGTTTTTAAGAATAATTTTTGGAATAATAATGATAATAGCTGCATTTAGGATGGTGTTTTAATGATATATACAATAATAGGTTTTTTTGCAGGAGTAATTGGTGGAATGGGAATGGGAGGAGGAACTATCCTTATACCAGCTTTAATTATGTTTACTCATATTGACCCTAAAATTGCACAAAGCATTAATTTGCTTTCTTCTATACCAATGGCAATATTTGCACTTATAATACATATTAAAAATAAAAATGTTGTACTTAAACTTGTAATACCTATAGCTTTATGTGGGGTTCTTGGTTCTATTGCAGGTGCTTTTTTAGCAAATTATTTATCATCTGAATTTTTAAAAAAGGCTTTTGGATTTTTCTTATTTTTAGTTGGATGCTTTGAAGTTAAAAAAGGATTTTCACAAAAGAAAGTTAAAAAATAAATATAAAATTAATAGATATTATAATTTTAAAATATGATTTAAATTATAATTTTAAATTTCCAATATTGCACTATAGTTTAATAACCCCCTATTAAACTATAGTGTAATATTTTTATTTAAAGATTTAAAATAGTGAGTTTAAAAATAAAGATTATTTACAAAATATTAACTTTTAAAAGTTTACATTTATTTGTATTTTTTTTTTTCTGTTAGAATTTCCTTGTGTTTCAAGTTAATTTATTAATTAATAAATTTAATAAAGTAATAGGGGGATAAATTATGAATGCACAAAAAATTAGAAGATTGATAGCGACAGGAATGGTACTAGCTGTATCATCTGGAATGGTAGCTTGTAAAGATAAAACTGTAGCTGTTAATAAGCAAGAGAACAATAAAAATGATAAAAAGGAAGAAGCAAATAAAGTACAAGAGAAAGAAACATTTAAAGAAGAAGATAAAAAGAATGAAGAGATAGAAAACTTAGAAATAGAAAATATTCAAGGTAAACATGGTTCTTTTGTAGTAACTAAATACAAAGAAAAGAAGCAAGGAAAAATATTAAATGTTGAAACATATTTAAACGTAAGAACGGAACCAACCAAGTCTGCTGAAACTATTGAGAAGTTACACAATGATGATACAGTAACAGTTTTAGGGAAAGCAGGAGATTGGTATCAAATAGAGTTAAATGATAAAGTTGGTTATGTTCATTCAAATTATGTAAAAGTTGATGGAGAAGCTTATAATTATAATGCAGATATGGATAAAACACCTACTTATGTAAGTGCAGGTGAAGTTACAGGAACAGTTTATGTAAAACCAGTAACAAGTGAAGATACATCAAATCCAAATATTGTTGTAGTTAAACCTGAAAAACCTAGTAAGCCAACAACTCCAACTAAACCAAGTACACCTAGTAAGCCAGAGGTTAAGCCAGAGCAAAAACCAACTACACCAAATAAGCCAGAGCAAAAACCAACTACACCAAATAAGCCAGAGCAAAAACCAACAACACCAAATAAACCAAGTACACCAAATAAACCAGAAGATAAACCTGAGCAAAAGCCTGAAGAAAAACCTGAACAAAAACCTGAAGAGAATACAGCTCCAGTTATAACAGGTAATGCCTTAGAGATAAATGGATTAGGTTCAGCTTTTGATATTAGTATGTTACAATTAAAAGCAACTGATAAAGAAGATGGAGATTTAACATCTAAAATAGTTATTGAAGAAAACACAGTTGATACTTCAAAAGCTGGTGAATATAAAGTTGTTGCAAGTGTAACAGACTCAAAGGGATTAAAGACTACAGTAGAAATTAAAGTTGTAGTTAAAGAAATAAAAGATGATACTACAGTTGAAGGCGGACTAATTAACAATGCACCAATAATTTATGGACATGACGTTACAATTGACCAATATTCACAATTTGATATTTCAATGTTAGAAATAAGATGTGAAGATAAAGAAGATGGAAACCTAGATTATGAAGTTATTAAAAATGATGTAAATGTTCAAGTTGCAGGAGTTTATGATTTTACAGTTAAGGTTACAGATAGCCAAGGTGCATCTTCAATGAAGACTTTTAAAGTAACAGTATTAGAAAAGAAGAAACCAAATACAGCACCAGTAATTAACATTACAGATAAACAAGTTAACCTAGTTGTTGGTGATAGCTGGAATTTAGGTTTACATGGAGTTACTGCTACGGATAAAGAAGATGGAGAAATTAAAGATATAAAAGTAAATGGAACAATTGATACTTCAAAAGCAGGAACTCAATTTGTTGAAATAGAAGTTGTTGATTCTGAAGGATTAGTTACAAAAGAAACTTTAACAGTAATAGTTAATGAAGTTATGGTTGACATAAATTCAGCTCCAACTATGGAAGTTGCTCATGAAACAGTTACCCTAGTTAAAGGTGATAAATGGTCAATAGACTTACATGGGGTTACAGCTACAGATAAAGAAGATGGAAACCTAGAAGTTAAAGTTGAAGGTGCTGTTGATATTAATACAGTAGGAACTTATAAAATTACAGTTACAGCAGTTGATAGCCAAGGAGCAAAAGTTGCAAGACAATTAACTGTAGTTGTAAACGATAAAAAGAATTCTGTACCAGTAATTGTAGCTCAAGATATAACAATTAATAAAGGTCAAAAGTATGATGTGGCTTTACACAATGCAACTGCTACAGATGCTGAAGATGGAAACTTAACATCAAAGATAACTTATACAACAACAGTAGATACAACAAGAGTTGGTAAATACCAAACTACATTTAAAGTTCAAGATAGTCAAGGAGTTGAAGCTTCAATAACTGTAAATGTAGAAGTCCTAGCTGTTAATCCTACCTTAAATTGTAAAGACCAAATTGAAATAAATCAAGGTGATAACTATTCAAATAATTTAATTGGAGCAACTGCAAAAGATGCAAATGGAATTGATATTTCAAGTTCAATTAAATTTAATGGAGATGTAAATCCTAGCGTGGCAGGAACTTATTATGTAAATGTAACAGCAACAGATGCTGATGGATTAACTACAACTAAGAGAGTTACAGTACTTGTTAAAGAAGTTAAACCCCAAGGAATGTTAGCAACTTCAAAAGAATTTAATAATATAGTTGTTGCTGAAATGGATAGACTTGTAAATCAACACAGAGCAAATAATGGATTACAAGCTTATGAAGTTAGAAGTATAGCAAGAGAGTGTGCAAGAGAAAAGGCTCAACATATGATAGATAATAATTATTTTGAGCATACATGGAATGGTTTACACATGTGGGAAATGAATTCCAAATATGAAGGGTCTAATATTTGTGGTGAAAATATAATTCAGCATAGAATAAGTTTATCGAAATATTATACTGAATCTGAAGCTAAAGAAGTTGCCTTAGATATGTTTACTAGATGGAAAAATTCTACAGGTCATAATAATGCTATGTTAAGTAAATGGAATAATGCTTACGGGTTTGATTTTAGAATAGATTCTAATGGTATTATATTTGGTGTTCAAGAATTTATAATAGATTAATAAATAATTGGGGAGTTAATTCTCCCCTCCTAAAAAGGAGATTTAAATGGAAAAGCAAGTTAATAAAGAAGCTTTAAATAAAGTAACTAATTACATAAGAAATGATAAAACAACCTATACTTTTGAGAAGTTTTTTACAGATAATAATTTGCTGGAAGGTTGCATAGATAATGGTAATGAGCTGAAAATAAAGTGTCCATTTCATACTGATGAAACACCTTCTCTTGGAGTAAATAAAGTTAAAAAAGTTTATAACTGTTTCTCCTGTGGTAGAGGTGGTGATTATATAAGTTTCTTAAAAGAATATAAAAAAGAAATAGAAGGTTATAATATTAGTTTCTATAACCTAGTAGACAATTTATTAAAATCAGATACTATAATGAGAGGCTTATTAGGTATAAATAGTATTTTTATAGACCAATTAGGTTGGACACCGTTACAAATATGGAGAAACCTACAAGGGGAGTATTAATTATGAAGAATTTAAAATTAAAACAACTTATAGAAAGTGCAAAGGGTAATAAGAAAGTGTTACTAGGGTTAGTAGCAGTATGTGCAATTGTATTAGGGACAGCCGGTGTTGCAGTTTCTCAATTCACAAGAGAAGAACCTAGCAAAGAAATTCAAAGTAATGTAGCAGTAGAAGTTAATAATGACGAACAAGAGTTGAAAATCCTAAGTGAGGACTTTAACAATATTAAAGTCGAAAATATGAACGAAGCTGAGGAGTCTGAGTTCAACAACATTAAAAGTAATTTTGATATTGCTATTAATGAAAAGAATATTGAAAATGCGAAAGCAGAATATTCTAATTTAGAAGATTTAAAAATCCGAGTGGATAACAGAATTAAAGAGGAAAATGTTCAAGAAGATGCAATTAAATGTCCAGTAGGTGAGGTTCAAAATGAACAACCTATAGAAACACCTAAGCAAGAAGAAGTAGTAAAAACACCAGTTGAAACTAAACCAGTTCAACAACCTGTAGAAACTAAGCCAGTACAGCAACCTGTGCAAACTAAACCTGCTGAAAGTAAACCTGTACAAAATAAACCAGTAGTTAATACACCTGTAGAAACTAAACCAGTTCATACTCATACTTGGGTAGAGAAGTTTAAAGATGTTTATCATGAAGCACAAGGTCATTATGAAAAGGTTTGTATTAAACAACCGTGGACAGAAAGTATACCTGTTTATGAAGAAAGAGATAGAGCTATTTGTAATACTTGTAGTGCTGATATAACAGATAATATCACTGCACATGGTAAGAATCATCTGTTAAATGGTGAAAACGATTCTTATAGAGTCGAATGGATAAATGTACAAGTTGGTACAAATACTATAAAGCATGACGGTGTTTATGAAGACAAATGGGTTGTGGATAAAGAAGCATGGACAGAGAAAGTATCAATTGGACATAGCTGTAGCTGTGGAGCTACAAAGTAATAGTAGGAGTGTAGAGTAATATCTACACTCTCCATACGATAGGGGGATATAGATGGGAAGAACTAAAAAGATAAAGAGAAAAATACCTAGTTTTTATGCTAGGTATTTTTTATTATGTCATAAGATTGTAAGAAGTTTGATTTAAAATACAAATTATAGTAAATACAAATTATTTATGGAGTGAGATAAAATGAGTATTTTAAAGACTAAAAACTTAGTTAAAGTATATGGAGAAGAGCCTAATATAGTTAAAGCATTAAATAATGTTAGTATAGAAGTAAATGAAGGTGAGTTTGTAGCTATTATAGGTACATCAGGTAGTGGAAAATCTACTTTATTAAATATGCTTGGAGGGCTTGATACGCCGACAAGTGGAGAAACAATTATAAATGGAAAAATGATTAGTAAAATGAAAGATGAAGAACTTACAATATTTAGAAGACGAAATATAGGATTTATATTTCAAAATTATAATTTAGTTCCTATATTAAATGTTTATGAAAATATAGTTCTTCCAATAGAGTTAGATGGATTAAATATAGATAAAGATTATGTAGATTCAATAATAAATATTTTAGGATTAAGCAAAAAGCTTACTAATATGCCTAACAATTTATCTGGCGGGCAACAACAAAGGGTAGCTATAGCAAGGGCACTAGCAACAAAACCAAGTATTATTTTAGCTGATGAACCAACAGGAAATCTTGATAGTAAAACTAGTATGGATGTTATAGGGCTTTTAAAGACAACTAGTAAAAGGTTTAATCAAACAATGCTTATGATAACCCATAATGAAGAAATTGCTCAGCTTGCAGACAGAATCATAAGAATTGAAGATGGTAGTGTTTCTGTAAGAGGTGAGAAATAATGAAGTTTGAAAATAATAATAAAGAAATTATTAAAAAGATAACGAAACGTTCTTTAAAAACAAATAAAGTAAGAAATATATTTGAAATACTTGCTATAGTATTAACAACTTTTATGATATCTTCGGTTTTTAGTATTGGAATAAGTTTTGTTAAGAATTATCAAAATATGAATATTCGTCTAGCAAAAACAACAGCTGATATTTCTTTAGATAAACCAACTTCAGAACAAATAAATAAACTTAATAGTTTAGATATTTTTAAAAGTACAGGTATATCAATTTTAGCAGGGAGAGTTGATTTAGATAGTTTAAGTAAAAATAAAACAAAAGTTTATTTAGAATATCATGATAAAAATGATTTTGAAAAGCAATTAACTCCTGCCCTTGGAGATATAGAAGGAAATTATCCGATAAATAAAGATGATATTATGATATCAAGATTAACTTTAGAGCTTCTTGGAAAAAGTAATTTAAAAATTGGAGATAAAATAAATATTCCATGCAAAATAAATGGAAGTATAACTAATAAGGAGTTTAATATAAGCGGATTGTTTACTTCTTATGGATTAAGTGAAGATACAGGATATATTTATGTTTCAGAAGATTTTATTAAAGATAACAATTTAACAGCAGAGAAAAATGGTGTAATTTTAATGACTTTGAAAAAGGGTTATAAAAATTTAGCTGAAGATATATTAAATAAAGAAGTTAAACTTAATAATAATCAAGAGTTTAGTTATTCATATGAAATTGATGATTTATCAGATACAGCATTAAGTGCAGGAATATTAGTTTTAGTTATTGTATCATTTATAATTTTAAGTGGATATTTATTAATTTATAATATTTTATATATTGCAGTAACAAAGGATATTAATTTTTATGGACTATTAAAGACAATAGGAACATCACCAAAACAAATTAAGAAAATAGTTAAGGGGCAATCACTTAGACTTTCATTAATAGGAATTCCTTTAGGATTAATATTTGGAGCAATTGTTTCTTTTGGTATAGTCCCTTTAGTTATGGGATTATTTTTTAGTGGTCCATCACAAACAGCAATGCCTAGGGAGGTATCTTTTAATCCATTAGTATTTTTCTTAGCAGCATTGTTTTCTTTAATAACAGTATCATTGAGCTGTAGAAGACCGGCAAAAATAGCAGGGAATATTTCTCCAATTGAAGCTATGAGGTATATAGGAAGTAAACCTAAAAAGCAAAAGAAAAATAGGAATACTACTAATGGTGGTAAGCTTTATAAAATGGCTTGGTACAATGTATTTAGAGATAAGAAAAGATCTATATTAGTATTTTTATCATTATTTATGGGGATAATTACTTTTTTAAGTGTTAATACATTTATTGATAGTTTAAAAGTTGAAAATTATATTAATAGATATGTTCAAAATGATTTTGAGATTCAAAATATTGGTGCAGTAGAAGGTAAAATGGATGATGAAATAATAAATGATATTAAAAACATGTCAGGTGTAAATGATGTAAGAGTTTTTAAATATGCAGAATTAAGATTAAGTTTTAATGAAGATATAATATTACCAGCCTTAAAAAGTTCTTTCATTAGATTTGGTCAAAATGAAGAAGATATTAATAACTTTATTGAAAATATAAAGATAAATCCAGAACTTATGGATACTAATGTTTTAGGAGTAGATGATAGAATTATTGAAAAAATATATAATGAAAATAAAGAAAAGTTTGATTTAGAATCCTTTAAGGAAGGTAAATTAATTCTTATAGATAATTGGTATTACGGAGAAAATTATAAAGATATAAAAGGTAAGCTTACTATTACAAATATAAAAACTAATGTTTCAGAAACTTATAATACTCAAGTTATTAATTTTGATAGTAATTTGCCAGATGGATTACCAAGACCATTAGGGATACCTACTATTTATATGAGTGAATCAGCTTTGGAAAATTTAGATAATAATACTGTTAATTATCTTGCTAATATAAATGTAGATAAAAAATATGAACCTCAAATAAAATCAGATTTAGAAAAGATAGCAAAAAATCAAGGTTTAAATTTAGAGTCAAAAACGACTAAAACAGAAGAATTTAATAAATCATCTATGGTTCAAAAAATCCTAGGTAGTGGTGTTTCAGCTATATTAATATTAATAGGAATTTTAAATTTTATTAATGTTATGATTACAGGTATTAATATAAGATTAAAAGAACTTGCTGTTATGGAAAGTATAGGAATGACTAAGAAACAAATTAAAAAGATGCTTGTATTTGAAGGATTATATTATGCTGGAATAACAAGCATATTAATTTCTACTTTAGGAACTAGTATTATATTAGCAATTTCAAATTTAACAAGAAATATTGCTGATTATGCTGTTTTTACTTTTCCGACAACTTCAATTATTAGTTTAACAATAATAATATTTATTATATGTTTAATAACTCCAACAATAGTGTTTAATGCTTGTTCAAAACAAAGTATAACGGAGAGAATTAGAGAAATAGAAAGTTAGCAAAAATGGCAGGTTATTTTAACTTGCCATTTTTTGTTATAATTAAAAGGAGGTGAGAAGTGTGAAAAGAGTTTTGATAATTGAAGATGATAAGATTTTAAATAGGGGAGTGGGGTTTGCTTTAAAAAGAGAAGGTTATGATGTTTTATCAGCATATAATAAAGCTGAAGGAAAACAATTAATTTTAAATAACAAAATAGACTTTTTACTTTTGGATATAAATTTGCCAGATGGAAATGGATTAGAGTTATGCAATGAAATTAGAGAAAAAGTAACTTTCCCTATAGTATTTTTTACAGCAAATGATACTGAAGAGGATATGCTAAAAGGATTTGAATGTGGAGGTGATGATTATATTTCAAAGCCATTTTCAGTAGAAGTATTAAAATATAAAGTTAATGCAATTTTAAAAAGAAATATTACTAATAAAAATATATTTGAATATAAGGATCTAAAAATAAACTTTGATAAAATGATAGTTTTAATAAATGATAATGAAGTTAATTTAACTGTAACAGAGTTTAAATTATTAGAGTTATTAGCTAAAAACAAGGGGAAAGTTATAACTAAGGAAGTGCTTTTAGAAAAGATTTGGGATAATAATGGAAACTTTGTTGATGAAAATACTTTAAGTGTTAATATAAGAAGGCTTAGAAAGAAAATAGAAAAAGACTCTAAAAAACCTAAGTATATAGAAACTGTATTTGGTATTGGATATACATTTGGAGACTAGATTTATGAAAGGTAATATTTATAAGATAGGTACTATAATAGAGGGTATACTTATATTAACAACAATTATTTTTAACATTATTATTTATATTTTAGTTAAAAATATTAAATTATCTTTTATAGTTTTTATTTTTTCAATGTTTATTATAGTTATATTTTTTATTTATAGGTTTATTTATAAAAAGTATATGGAAAATATATTTATTAATTTATCCAATATGTTATCAACTATTATAGACATAAGGGAAGATATAGTATTTTCAACTATAGAGGACAGTTTATTTTCAAAGCTTCAACATCAAACCATAAAATTAACTAATATCTTAAAAAATAAAAATAAACAAATTGAGGAGGAAAGAAATGAAATTCAAGAGTTAATTTCAGATATAGCTCATCAGTTAAAGACTCCATTAACAAATTTAAAAATGTATGGTGAATTTTTAAAGGATGAATCTTTGAGTGAAGATGAGAGAAAAGAGTTTTTTGAAATAGTTATGTATTCTTTAAATAGATTAAGTTTTTTAGTTGAAAGTATGATTAAGATGTCCAGATTAGAAAGTGGAGTTATAACGTTAAGACCTAATTTATCTAATTTAAATGACACATTATTAATGTCTATAAATCAAGTCCAAAAGAAAGCAAAGGAAAAAAAGATAAATATAAATTTAGAAGAAGTTGATAAGATTAAAATATATCATGATAAAAATTGGATATCTGAAGCTATTTTTAATTTATTAGAAAATGCAGTTAAATATAGCACTAATAATAGCAAAATAGATATAAAAATTCAATCTTATAAAATGTTTGTTAGAATAGATGTTAAAGATAATGGAATAGGAATACAAGAGGATGAATTACCTAAAATATTTAGAAGATTTTATAGAGGAAGTAATGTTGAGGATATAGAAGGAATAGGAATTGGATTATATTTAACAAGAGAAATAGTAAATAAACATGGAGGATATATAAAGGTTAAATCAAATAATAATGGATCAATATTTTCTATTTTTTTACCTAATAAATATTGATTAAAATTTTTAAGTTAAATTATGTTTATTTTAAAAAGGTAATTTATAAAAATAAATTTTTATAATATATATTAATAAAGATTTTATATAGTAAAAGGAGTTGTATTAATGTTAAATTAATTATACTTAATATTAATACAGCTCTTTTTATTAAAGTTTTAGTTTTCTAAAAGCAAGTGGAGTTTTTCCATGAGTTTTTTTAAACATTTTAACAAAGTTACCACTATAATTATATCCAAGCCTCTGGGCTATTTCCTCAATGCTTAAATCAGTTGTAGATAATAAATTTTCAGCTAAAGTCATTCTAATAGAGTTAGTATATTGACTGATTGACATATGATACTTTGCTGAAAATCCTGCTTTTAATTTTTGTTCATTTAAAAACACCATCTTACTTAAAGCTTTAATGGTTGGAGGATTACAAGCTTCTTTTGTTAATATGTCATAAGCCTTTTGTATTGCATGTGCATCTGATGCAGTTAAAGTTATGTATCTATTTTTTCCTATCTTTATATTTCCATAATTCAATTGATTAGTAAAAACATTTTCTGGCGAAGAATTTAATTCATTTTCAAGCAAGGCTATTGATTCTAATATTTTACTTTCTAAATAAAGTGGTGTTATTTTATCACTTTCAAACATACTTTTTAAACTTTTAATAATAGATGATATTTCAAGGGGTAAGTATCTATATGTATAATTTTTAATAAAACTATTAAAACATAAAGAATTAGGGAAATTTGGTTTTACTATTTCATCAAAGTATTTTTTATATATAGTTATTTCAGCACCATGAAAGTGTTCACCTTTTTTCCAAGTTTGTTTTCCTTTTATTCCTTTTTCACATACAAAAAATGATGAAGGAGTAAAGGATGAAACAGGATTACCTTCAATTTCAAATTGTGTTTCTCCAGTATAAACTGTGCCAAATCTCATTAACTCCTCATTATGTTCAAATGATAAAGAAAAATTACAAGGAATAGTATAGTCACCAATTCCAAACTCATAATATCCTTCTCTACTATATTTAATAAAATATCCTAGTTCGGGTCTAGCTTCATTTTTATAAATTATATAGTTTTTAGTTTTATAAGGTTTAAATGTCATTTTATTTAAGACTTTATTTTGAAATTCTTTTGTTGTTTTAACGATCATTAAAACACCTCAACATTAATTAATATAGGAATAATAAATAATATAACATAAAAAATGCTTGATTCACATACGTTTTGCAGTTGAGGGGAATAATATAAGAAATAAAGAAATTAAAAAATAATTATCTTAATAGATGATAAAATAATTAAATTAGATGCAAACATTGAAATGATAATCAATCTCATATAAAATTAGTTTACAGTAAGAGAGATAAATAAATGTTAATTATAAAAATATATGGAGGTATACAATGAAGAAGAAAATATTAAAAACTTTAGTAGTAGCTTGTATGACTGCTATGATGTTTGTTGGGTGTACAAGTAATAATTCAGCAAATGAAGAAAAGACTAACGAAAACACAGTAACAGTTACTGATGTAAGAGGAGAAGTAAAAATACCTGCAAATCCTCAAAGAATAGTAGATTTAAGTGGAAATAGTGATATTTTATCAATTTTAGGATATAAAGTTATAGGAACAGCAAATAGTGATGCTTATGATTATACTAAGTTTCCTTCGTATTTAGAAGAAACACTAAGTGGAGCAGAAATATTAGGGTATAGTATGCAAGATACTATAGATGTTGAAGCTGTTATGAATTTAAATCCAGACTTAATTGTTATTTCAACAGTTCAAGAAAAGATGTACGATTCATTAAGTGAAATTGCTCCAACAGTTATGATTCAATTAGAAGCTTTGAATTGGAAAGATGATGTTAGAGCTTTAGGAAAAGTGTTTGGCAAAGAAGAGGCTGCTAATGAGTGGATAGCTAATTATGAAGCAAAGGCAAAAGAAGCTGGAGATAAGATTAAGGCTAAATATGGTGAAAATACAACATACCTTTCATTCTTAGCTAGTGGTGGACAATTCTTTGTTTTTGATGGTGCAGGATTTGGTGACGTATTATATAACGATATGGGATTAGCTAAACCAGCAGGAATGCCAGAACAAACTGATATTAGTTTACCAGTTGTAACTTATGAAGGATTAGCTACAATACAATCTGATTATATTTTTGCAATTGCAACAGATGAAGATTTAGCTCAATTACAAGCAAATAATATTTGGAACAACCTACCTGCTGTTAAAAATGGTAAAGTAGTAATATTAGAATCATCACCATACTTTAACCAAGGGTATAGTCCAATTGGAAGAGAGATATTAGTAAGTGAAATAGGTGATATGTTAAATGAAACAAAGTAATAAACGTACAATAATATTTATAATTTGTAGTTTGTTACTCTTAATAGGAGGATTGACTTTAGCCATTAGGCTAGGGTCAGTCCATATTACGTTTGCGGATATTTGGAATAGTATCTTTAATTATGATGAAACTTTAGAACTTATGCTAGTTAGGGATGTACGTTTTCCAAGAGCGTTAGCTGTATTATTTACAGGTGGAGTATTAGGAGTGACAGGAGCAATGATTCAAGGTGTTACTAGAAATCCAATAGCTGAACCTTCTATATTAGGTATAAGTCAAGGAGCAACTTTAGTAATAGCTATTTTTTATGCAGCAGGAATAGGGATAACAACTCAAAATGTAATGATAGCTTCTTTTATAGGAGCATTAATAACTGGGATAATAGTTTTAGGATTTATATCAAAAAAAGCAAATAATAACTCTATTGCAAAGATACTTTTGGCAGGAACGGCTATGAGTACATTTTTTATTTCTTTAACTACAGTAATTGGACTTTTGTCAAATCAATCTCAAATGATAGGATTTTGGGTGTCTGGTGGATTTAGAAATGCAAGTTGGACAGATTTTAAATTAATTTTTGTAGTTGGAATTATGGGTCTTATTATAGCAATGTTATTATCACCAAAGATAAATATATTAAACTTAGGTGATGACGTTGCAATTGGGCTTGGAGAAAAGCCAGAAAAGATAAGATTTTTAACTCTTATGATTATGATACCAATGTGTGCAGCAGCAGTTGCAGTTGGTAAAAATATTGCATTTGTTGGACTTATAGTTCCACAAATAGTTAGAAAATTATTAGGTGAAGATTATAGGAAAAATATCCCATGCTCATTTTTACTTGGAGCAGTTCTTTTAACATTTGCAGATATTGCAGCAAGAATGATATTTGATCCATATGAAACACCAATTGGAGTATTTACGGCTTTAATAGGAATACCATTTTTTATATCAGTAGCTAGAAAGGAGAGAGGTTAATGAATAAGAAAAAGTTTAAATTAGTTATAGCAGTTTTACTTATTTTATTGGTAGCCTCTTTTATGGTTACATTATGTTGGGGTACATATAAGGTTTCACCTATGGAAGTTATTAATACTCTTTTAGGGAATGGAACTAAACTTCAAAATACAGCAATATTAACAATTAGGCTTCCAAGACTTTTAGTTGGTATTTTTGTAGCAATTGCATTATCAACAGCAGGAGCAATTCTTCAAACTATAACAAAAAATGATTTAGCAGATACAGGGATAATAGGTATAAATGCAGGTGCCGCAGTTGCAGCAGTATTATTTATCACATATTCAACTGGTGTATATTATAGTGAACTTGGACAAATATCTATTTTTGTATTACCTGCTATGGCTATAATAGGGGCAGCAGTTACAGCATTCATAATTTATATGATGTCTAGTAGAAATGGTGTAAAGCCTAAAAGACTTTTATTAATTGGAATTGGATTAAATGCAGGACTTAATGCCTTTATAACATTTTTTACGTTTAGAGGTGGAGTTGGAGACTATAATAGAGTATTGGTTTGGACATCAGGAAGTCTTTGGGGCTCGGGATGGAGTTATGCAAAAGTAATAATTCCAATAGTAGCTTTAATGTTTATAGTAGTTTTACTAAATCATAAAAAGTTAGATGTTTTAAATCTTTCGGATGAATTAGCAATATCTTTAGGTTTAAATTTAGAAAAAGAAAGAAAAAGATTTTTAAGCTTTGCAGTTATTTTAGCAGGAACAGCAACAGCTTTTGCTGGTAATATAGGATTTTTAGGACTTATATGTCCACATATTGCAAGAAAGTTAGTAGGGCCTTATCATAAGAAATTTATTATTGTTTCAGCAATGATAAGTATTATTATAGCGGTTATTGCAGATGCAGTTTCAAGAAATTTATTTTCACCAATTGAAATTCCTGTAGGAATAACAGTATCAATATTTGGAGTACCATATTTTATTTATTTAATGATGAAGGAGAAATAGTTATGGAAGCTATTAGTGTAAAGAACTTAAGAGTATCGTATGAGAATAATACTATAATTGAAGATATGAGTTTATCTATACCAAAGGGAAAAATAAGTATAATAATTGGTGCAAATGGATGTGGTAAATCAACTTTACTTAAAACTATAGCTAGAATTAATAAGCCTAAAAGTGGTGATATCTTCATTAATAATAAAAATATAAAAAAGGTAAAAGAAAAGAATATAGCAAAAGAGGTTGCGTTTTTGCCACAAGGGCCAGTTTGTCCAGATGGTCTTACAGTAAGGGAACTTGTTGCATTTGGTAGATTTCCACATCAAAAAATGATAGGGGGACTTACTACTCATGATAAGGAACTTATTGATTGGGCAATAAAAGAAACTGGTCTTACTGAATTTGCAGATAGAGAAGTTGAACATTTATCAGGTGGTCAAAGACAAAGAGCATGGATTGCAATGACTTTAGCTCAAGAAACAGAAATAATAATGCTTGATGAACCTACAACATATTTAGATATGTCTTACCAATTAGAAGTATTAGAAGTACTTCAAAAGCTTAATAAAGAGAAGAATATTACAGTAGTTATAGTTCTTCATGAGCTTAATAATGCTTGTAGATTTGCAGATAATATTATTGGACTTAAAAAGGGCAAAATAGTTTGTCAAGGAAGACCACTAGATGTAATTAATAAGGAGAATTTAAATACTATATATGGAATAGATGCTAATCTTACGATAAGTGAAGATGGTAAATATCCAATATGTATGGAATATGACTTGTTTAAGGGGGACAGATGAAAAATAAAAATTTTATAATAATAGTTATAGGACAAATTATTTCTTTATTTGGAAATGCAATTCAAAGATTTAGTATGTCACTATATTTATTAGCATTTACAGGTAGCACGTCTACTTTTGCTACTATATTATCATTATCAACAATCCCTTATATTATATTTGCTCCAATTGCAGGGAGGTTATCTGATAAGATAAATAAAAAAAAGATAATGGTATACTTAGATTTATTTTGCTTTGCATTAATAGGAGTATATGCATTTATATTATTTAAGGGAAATGATAATGTCTTAATAGTTGGAACTGTTATGTTTATATTATCAATATGTGCTACTTTATATGGGCCAGCAGTAACGTCTTCTATACCACAAATAGTAGAAGAGGAAAAATTAACTTCAGCAAATGGAGTTATAAATCAAGTTGGATCAATAGTTAATTTTGTTGGGCCAATATTAGCAGGTATTCTTTATGGATTATTAGGAATAAAGATAATTGTAATAATAAATGCAGTAAGTTTTCTTATTTCTGCTATAATGGAAATGTTTTTAAATATTCCAGATGTGGAAATTGAAAATATAGATATTAAAAATGAGGTTGCCGTTACTAAAGATAATGAAAAAATAATGTCATTAGATTTTATTAAGAATTCTTTTATGGGTTCTAAGGATGTTTTTATTTATCTAAAAAGGGAAAAGAAAATTGTACTTGGAATTATAGTTTCATATGCTTTGTGTAATATTTTCTTGTCACCAATATTAACAATAGTAGCACCATATTTTGTGAATATATTTTTAGGATTTTCTTCTGAAGTATATGGAATAGTTGAAGGAGTTTTTGTTTTAGGAATGATTTTAGGTGGATTTTGGATTAGTGTAAAGCCTAATATGTTTTCTATGAAAAAGGTACATTATACATACTTACCAATGATGGCAGGTGTTATTACAATGTCTAGTTTAGGATTTATAAACTTAAATAATTATGCTTTAGCTATAATATTTGCTCTTGGAGGATTTGCAATAATGTTATCTTTAGCTTTATCAAATGTATTAACTTTAACATTTATACAAAAGCAGGTTCCAGGAGAAATGCTTGGAAGTGTATCGGCATTTTCAACGGCAGTAGCAACTATAAGCGTTGCACCAGGACAATTATTGTTTGGTCAAGTTATAGATTTAGGTGTGCCAATAGGTATTATATTATTAGTATCAGCTATTTTAAATATAGGTCTTATGTTATTTGTTAAGTGGAATGTAAGAGATTTAAAAACTATATAAAAATAGGCTTTTAAATATACTTTTATATAGTTTGTTAATAAAAATTTTATAATAAAAAGAAGCTGTATTTACATTAAAAAATTTTAATATAAATAACAGCTCTTTTTTATATAATATGATTTAAAATTTAAGCTAATATAATAAAATAATGTATCTAATTATTTAATATTTTCTTTATTTGAAGTAAGTAATTTTTTTATAATATAAATTAAGTTATTTAATAGGTTTAATGCTATGAAAACAATAATCACATTTGTTAAGAAAGATAAAATTTGAAATTCTGAACAGAAAATCAAGGAATTCTCACGAGACTCAGGAAAAATTTTAAAAAATTTAAAGGGAAATCCATATATATTATAAGTTTTTGTAGGAATTACGTATGCTAAAATTAATGTTAACCAAAAGGATGAATTTAAAAATTTAATATTAAAATATTTTTTGAGATTCGTTATATTCATTGTGTTTAATTATAAATAAAATCTTTTTAAAAATACTTGATTAGGCAATGTTATATTTACACCGCTTACTGAATAAACTATAGTTCCTTTAGCACGTAATTCTAAAACGTTATTAATCCTACCTGATTGAGAAGTTATTGTAGCCCAAGAGTCTTGATGAGAATATGAACCAATAGCTATGCCTGCTGCATAGCTAACTCCAGTAGAGGCAGAAGAGAAATAAGGAGGATTTCCACCAGATTGTACTACATTATATTCATAAGGTATATAAACATTATATACACCTAGAGCTGGTATAGAAGCTCCTATTTTTGCAGTTCCACTAAACTTTTGATAGGCTTTTGATAAAAAATTTATTTTTTCAGGAATATTTAATTGAGCTTTAATTTTATTTAGTGATTCTATTGTATCTTTAATAGATGATTCAATTAAATATATATCATCTGCTGATATTTCTTTAGTTGGAGTAATTTCAATATCATATTTTGCTTCAAGATTTTTTATTTTTTGTAAAATTTGTATGTTATTTTCGATAATTGTTTTATTTTTATCTTTAGAAAGTGAAGAAATAGTATGTGCAGATGGTATAGCTTCTATGCTTGTACCAAAAATTATTCCTAAGCATATCATTTTAATTAACATTTTATTTTTCATAAAAATACTCAACTCCTCTGTATAAAATAAATATGTGTTATATAAATATTATACTATTAAATAAAAAATATGTAAACGATATAATATTTTGGTATTACAGTATTCAATTGATAATTACATCTAGTGTTAAATAAGTTAAAAAATTACGTAAGAATGGATTATTTCATAAATTTCATTAAGAAATAATTCATTTTTACGTAATTTAAAATAATTAAGACAATAATTTAACTAAAACTGCTTTTTGTGCATGTAGTCTATTTTCTGCTTCTTCAAATATTACATCAGCATTAGCTTCTAAAACTTCTTCAGTAATTTCTTCTCCCCTGTGGGCAGGAAGGCAATGAAGAACGATTGAATTAGGATTTGTTAATTTCATTAGCTCAGAATTAATTTGATAGCCTTTAAAATCAATTTGACGTCTTTTAGCTTCTTCTTCTTGTCCCATGCTAGCCCAAACGTCAGTTATAATTACATCAGCATTTTTAACTGCTTCTGCTGGAGATTCTGTCATTTCAAAAGAAACTCCATTTTTATAAGATAATTCAATTCCTTTTTCAATATAATACTTAGGTGGTTTATAGGAAAGTGGATTTGCAATTGATACATTCATTCCTAAGGTTAAGCAACCAACAATTAAAGAGTTACACATATTATTACCATCACCAATATATGCTACCTTTAATCCTTCAAGAATAAGCTTCTTTTCTCTTATAGTCATTAAGTCAGCTAAAACTTGGCATGGGTGTTCATCATCTGTCAAACCATTAATTATAGGAATAGAAGAGCATTCAGCTAAAGTTTCAATTCCCTTTTGAGAAAATGTTCTTATCATAATTCCATCTAAATATCTAGATAAAACTCTAGCTGTATCTTGAATAGGTTCTCCACGTCCTATTTGTAAGTCTTTAGAGCTTAAAAATAGGGGATGTCCACCAAGTTGATACATTCCAACCTCAAAGGAAACTCTTGTACGTGTTGATGCTTTTTCAAAAATCATTCCTAAGGATTTGCCTTTTAGTAAATGATGTTCTATACCATGCTTTTGCTCATATTTTAATTGATCAGCAAGATTTAATATATCTAAAATTTCTTCTTTTGAAAGATTATCCATACGTAACAAATCTTTATTCATAAATAAGGTCTCCTTTTTATTATTCATATTCTTTCAATACTTTTATTAATATTTTTACGCCATCTTTAACATCTTCGACTGATATATTTAATGGTGGTAATAATCTTATTACGTTTTTTCCAGCAGTTAAGACTAATAATCCATTTTCAAGAGATTTTTTTTGAACAATAGATGAATCCCCTTCTATTTCTATTCCAAGCATTAATCCTAATCCACGAACCTCTTTGATTATTTTTAAATTTTCATTTAATATACTTTCTTTTATTAGTTCACCTTTAAATATAATTTCACTATAAGAATTATTATTGCAAAGTTGATTTAATACTGAAGATGCACCTGCACATATAACTGGATTTCCACCAAATGTTGAACCGTGATCTCCTATATTAAAGGTTGTTGATAAATTTTCATTACATAATACAGCTCCTATAGGAAGCCCCCCACCTAAGCCTTTAGCACAAGTTACTATATCAGGCTCAATGTTAAAGTTATTATATCCAAATAAGTTTCCAGTCCTTGCAATTCCACATTGAACTTCATCAAAGATTATTAATATATCTTTTTCTTTGGCTAATTTATAGGTTTCTGTAACAAAATTTTTATCAAGTGGATGAACCCCACCTTCTCCTTGGATAGCTTCCATGATTATTGCACAAACATCAGAAGTAAGCTTTTCTTTTATGTCATCAATAGAATTAGCAGTTGCATAATTAAATCCATTAGGGAATGGGAAAAAATAATTATGGAATTTATCTTGTCCAGTTGCAGTTAATGTTGCTAATGTTCTACCATGAAAGGATTGTTTTAATGAAAGAATAGTTCCTCTTCCTTCACCATACTTATCAAAGCTATATTTTCTAGCAAGTTTTATTGCACATTCATTTGCTTCAGCACCAGAGTTAGCAAAGAAGACTTTACTCATTCCAGAAAGGGAACAAAGTTTTTTTGCAAGGGACACAGTAGAATTATTAGTAAAAATATTAGATAAGTGTTGAAAATTATTTAATTGAGATATTATGGAGTTTTTCCAATTTGTATTATTATAGCCTAAGGAATTAACTCCAATTCCACTAGTAAAATCTATATATTTATTATTATTTTTATCAAATAAATAAGAGCCTTGGCCATAGGATATTTCAATTGGTAAGGCATTATAAGTATTCATTAAATACTTATTTTCTTGTTCAAATAAAGTCATTTTAAGCACCTCATTTAAGTTAATTAATAAATTTCTGTTCCTATTCCTTTTTCGGAGAATAATTCAAGTAAGATAGAGTGTTTAATTCTGCCATCAATTATATGTGCTTTTTTAACTCCCATTCTTACGGATTCTACACAACAGTTTATTTTAGGAATCATTCCACCTTTAATTATTTTATCTACAGTTAGTTTAGGGATTTGGTGCAATCTTAATGTTGAAATTAAAGTAGAAGGGTCATTTTGGTCTAGCATTACACCAGGTACATCAGTTAAAAGAATTAGCTTTTCAGCTTTTAAGGCAGATGCAATTTTTGAAGCACAGGTATCTGCATTTATGTTATAACTATTATTATCATTTGCACCTATTGCAATAGATGAAACTACAGGAATATATCCAGAGTGCATCGAAAGGTTTAAAAGTTCTGTATTTATTGAGGTTATTTCGCCTACAAAACCTAAATCAACACCACAACTAAGTTTTTTAGCTTTTATTAGTGAACCGTCAATACCAGATAAGCCAATTGCTTTACCACCATTTTTTTCAATAAGCTTAACTAAGTCTTTATTAACCTTTCCAGCTAGTACCATTTGTGCAACTGTCATTGTAGTTTCATCAGTATACCTCAATCCATTTATAAATTTACTTTCATGATTCATTCTAGCTAATGTATTGCTAATATCAGGGCCACCACCATGAGCTATTACTGGATTTATTCCTATACATTTCATAAGGATAATATCATTTATTACTGTTTGAGTTAATTCATCATTAATCATAGCATTTCCACCATATTTAATTACAATGGTTTTACCATAATATTCTTGAATATATGGTAATGCTTGAATTAATATATTTGCATGTTGAGTGTAGTTCACTTATTAAGACCTCCTAATAATGAGGTTTTCTAATGAACTAATTTTTAAAAATTAGTTCATTAGTGCAATTAATTAGATTACTAACTTCGATAATCTCCGTTTATTTTTACATAATCGTAAGTTAAATCACAACCCCATGTTGTTGCTTCTGATGAAGCTAGTTTCATATTTATTAAAATTTTAATTTCATCTTGTAATAATATTTCTTTTGCTTTAGATTCATCAAAGTTTACAGAAGAACCATTTTGGCAAACAAGAATTTCACCGGCATTACTTGCAAAAGAAACATCAATCCTTTCAGGATCAAAGTCAACATTTGAATATCCTAATGCGCAAAGGATTCTTCCCCAATTAGCATCACTACCAAAGATTGCAGCTTTAACAAGACTTGAAGTAATTACACTTTTTGAAAGGGCTTCAGCGTCTTTAATAGAATTTGCATTTTTTACAGTACACTCTATAAGTTTTGTAGCTCCTTCACCATCTTTTGCAATCTTTTTAGATATATGAATATTTAAATTAATTAATGCATCTAAAAATAAGTTATAATCTTCATTTTTTTCAGTTACAGTTTTATTTAAAGCAAGACCATTTGCCATTATTAAAACCATATCGTTAGTACTAGAATCACCATCTACACTTACTCTGTTATAAGATATATTAACGCTTTCTTTTAATGCTTCTTTTAATAATTCAGGAGAAATTGAAATATCAGTAGTTATAAATGAAAGCATTGTAGCCATATTTGGATGAATCATACCAGAACCTTTAGCCATAGCTGAAATGGTAATCTTTTTACCATCGATTTCAAATTCAACACCCGCTTGCTTTTCAACTGTATCAGTAGTCATAATAGCCATAGAAGCATCTTTAGCGCTTTTAATATCATTAGATAAATTGTTAACCAGTTCTGGAATTTTATCTTTTATTGCATCTATATTAAGAGGAACACCTATTATTCCAGTTGAAGCAACTAAAACATCATCATTTTTTATGTTTAATTCTTTAGAACAAAGTTTTGTCATTTTTTGGGCTTTTAATAAACCATCATCTCCATTACAGGTATTTGCATTTCCACTATTAATAATTATTGCTTGAGCTTTTTTATTGGCTAAGTGTTGCTTTGTTACTATAAGGGGAGCTCCTTTTACTTTATTTTTTGTGTAAACTCCACAGCAATTGGCAACAACATCAGAATATATTAAAGCTAAATCTTTTTTTAGTAAGCTTTTTTTTAATCCACAATGAATGCCAGATGCTTTAAAACCAATTGGCGAAGTAATGCTTAAGTTTTCATCTATTTTTATCAATAAATTCACATCCTTTATTTAAAAGCTTGGAGCTATTAGTTTAAGTCCTGTATTCTCAGGTAAACCAAGCATAATATTCATATTTTGAATTGCTTGCCCAGCAGCTCCTTTGACCATGTTATCTATAATACTAACAATTACTATTTTATTTTTTCTATAATTTTCATGAATTGAAATATGACAATTGTTTGTATATTTAACATGTTTTATTTCAGCAGCTTGACCAAGTGGAAGTACATGGACAAATTCTTCGTTTTCATATTGTTTTTTATATATTTTGTGAATTTCTTCTAAGGTAAGTTGATTTTTAGGCTCACAATAAATTGTAGAGAGTATTCCTCTATTAATGGGTAATAAGTGAGGAGTAAATGTTACTTCTACATCTTCATTTGCCATATATGATAAGACTTGTTCAATTTCAGGAGTATGTCTATGACTACCAATTGCATACGCAGAAAAGTTTTCGTTTGCTTCTGCAAAGTGGCTTTTTAAGGAAAGTCCCCTTCCAGCACCAGTAATTCCTGATTTTGAATCACAAATTATGTTTTTAGTATTGATTAAATTATTTTTTAATAAAGGCATAATACCAAGAGAAATACTTGTTGGATAACAACCAGGATTTGCAATTATATTAAATTCATTAATTTTAGAACCATTAAATTCTGGTAATCCATATATGCTGTCTTTATGAAGGTTTTTACATATAAATTTTTTACCATACCATTTTTCATATGAATCTTCAGAATCTAACCTAAAATCAGCCCCAAGGTCAATAACCTTTTTATTTTTATTTATTGCTTCAATTGCTATTTCTTCACTTAATCCATGAGGAAGAGCAGTAAATATAACATCACATTTATCTATAACATCATTTTTATCTTTACAAATTAAAGCTGTTTTATTGAAAAAACTTTTATATACAGAACTTATCTCCTCATCTTTAAAAGTAGAGGAGGAGATAGCAGTAACTGTAACTTTATCATGATTAAGTAAAAGTCTTAACAATTCAACTCCAACATAGCCTGTTGCTCCAATAATACCTACTTTAAACATGATAAATTCTCCTTATTTTCTTTTATAAATTTTTCTAAAATTTCAATTTGCATTTTAACTGATGAAGAGCTAGGACCACCAATTACGCTTCTTTCTTCAACACAAGTTAATAAATCTATTGCTTTATATATATCTTCTTCAAAAACTGATGAGAAATTTTTAAATTCTTCAATACTCAAATCATCTATAGCAATATTTTTATCTATGCAATAAAGAACAATTTTTCCTACAACTTCATGAGCATTTCTAAATGCCATACCTTTTTTTACAAGGTAATCAGCAACATCAGTAGCGTTAGTAAAACCTCCAGATGCAGACTTTTTCATATTACCTTTTTTTACTTTCATAGTTTTAATCATTCCATTAAAAGTTTGAAGGGAAAGAAGGGCAGTATCTAAGCCATCAAATAATGCTTCTTTATCTTCTTGCATATCTTTATTGTAAGCTAAAGGTATTCCTTTCATAACATTAAGAAGTGTCATTAAATCACCATAAACTCTTCCTGTTTTTCCTCTAACAAGCTCTGCAACATCAGGGTTTTTCTTTTGAGGCATTATGCTACTCCCTGTACTGTAACTATCATTAAGTTCTATAAAATTAAATTCGCCAGTACACCATAGTATAATTTCTTCTGAAAACCTTGATAGATGCATCATTATTAGTGACAATGCAGATAAGGTTTCTATAGCATAATCTCTATCTGAAACGGAATCTAAACTATTAAGAGTTATTTTAGAAAAACCAAGCTCAGAAGCTACAAACTCCCTATCAATAGGATATGTAGATGTAGCTAATGCACCACTTCCAAGTGGCATTTCATCAAGTCTTTTATAAGAATCAAAAAGCCTTCCGATATCTCTTTTAAACATTTCACAATATGCTAGAATATGATGTGCAAAAGTAATAGGTTGAGCCTTTTGCATGTGGGTATATCCAGGCATAATGGTATTTATATTTTCATTAGCTTTTTCAAGTAAAGTTTCATGAAGATTAAGCAACTCATTTATTAAAACTTTTATATATTTTTTTAAATAAAGTTTAGTATCTAAAGTAACTTGATCATTTCTACTTCTTCCTGTGTGAAGTTTTTTACCTTCATCACCGATATAATAAGTTAATATACTTTCAATAAAGCTATGAATATCTTCAGATTCTTTATCTATTTGTATAGTTCCACTTTTAATTCTTATTAATATTTCCCTTAAACCTTCAACTATTTTTTGGCTATCTTCTAAAGGAATAATTCCTTGTTTTCCAAGCATTTTAACATGAGCTAGGCTTCCTTCTATATCTTCCTTATACATTCTTGAATCAATTGAAATTGAGGAGTTAAAGGTATTAACTAACTCATTAACTCCTTCTGTAAATCTTCCACCCCAAAGCTTCATTTTATTTATCCTGTTTCTTTAGGGAATCTTTCATTTTTGAATTTACTACAATTGGTAAACCATAAAGATTAATGAAGCCTTCAGAATCTTTTTGATTATATACACCATCTTCACCAAAGGTAGCATATTCTTCGCTGTATAATGAATAAGGAGATGTCATTCCGGCATTAACAATATTGCCTTTATATAATTTAAGTTTAACTTCACCACTAACAGTTTCTTGAGTTTTATCAACAAAAGCAGAAAGACTTTCTCTAAGTGGAGTAAACCATTCACCATTATAAACTAAGTCTGCAAATTTTAATGCAATTGTTTGTTTAAAGTGATGAGTAGCTTTATCTAAACAAATTTCTTCTAAGTCAGCATGAGCTTTATATAAAATAGTTCCACCTGGAGTTTCATAAACGCCTCTTGATTTCATTCCAACAAGTCTGTTTTCTACCATGTCTATGATGCCAATTGCATTTTCACCACCGATTTTATTTAACGTTTCAATTAGCTCAACACCATCCATTTTCTTTCCATTAAGAGCAACTGGTATACCTTTTTCAAAAGTTAAAGTAATATAAGTTGCTTTGTTTGGAGCATTTTCGAGTGTATTACACATTTCTAAAATCTTATCATATTTAGGTTCATTTTCAGGAAATTCTAAATCTAAACCTTCATGACTTAAATGCCATAAGTTTTTATCTTTACTATAGTTAGTTTCATAAGTAATTTTTATTGGAATTTCTCTGTCTAAGGCATATTGAATTTCTTCTTCACGAGATTTAATATCCCAAATTCTCCAAGGTGCTATAATTGGCATGTCAGGTGCAAAGTTTTTAACTGCAAGTTCAAAACGAACTTGGTCATTTCCTTTACCGGTACAACCATGGCAGATTGCATCCGCACCTTCTTTTTCTGCAATTTCTACAAGTCTTTTTCCGATTAAAGGTCTAGCAAAAGAAGTTCCTAATAGATACTTACCTTCATATATAGCTCCTGCCTTAATTGTAGGGAAGATATAATCGTAAACAAATTCCTTTGTTAAATCTTCAATATAAATTTTTGATGCGCCAGTTTTTAATGCTTTTTCTTCTAATCCTTCTAATTCATCAGCTTGACCAACATTTCCAACAACAGCAACAACTTCACAACCATAAGTTTCTTTAAGCCATGAAATTATAATTGATGTATCTAATCCCCCAGAATAAGCTAAAATTACTTTGTTAAATTTTTTCATATATAGAGCCCCCTTTTTAGTTAATTAATGATAAGTAGTTAAAATACATAGTAAATTTATAACTAGCAATCAATTAACTTTTACATTATTTGGAAAATGGTTTGTTGTTAATGATTATATGAAATAATGAATAATTATGCAATGGTTAATTTAAGATTTTTATAAATTTCTCATAATAATTATTTAAGATATTAATTAAAATTATAAATTAGTAATCTGGATAAAAATGTTTATGAAAAAATGATTAATTTTATTCATAAATAAAATTTAAAGAGATAATTTTTTAATTATCTCTTTAGAAAATATTTTCTATAGTGGGTACTTGGAGTTTTTTCATATAATCTGTAGTATATTTTAATAAATGAAGTGATGCTTCAGCTTCAGCTAAATCATCTTTTTCAATATAGACAGTTAACTTTAAAGCTTCGTTTAACATAGAATCATAATCCACATGGTTTATGTATATAGATGCTATTTGATCTTTATCTTTAATAAGATTGAAAATTTCTAAGGCATCTTCAAAATTTTTTTCTTTAGATGAATAATCTAAAGTTTCTTCCATTTTATCGCATCTTTCTATAACATCAGTACACATATTTTTAAAGCTTATATCAGCATAACTTAAAAAGCTTACGAGCAATATAAATAAAAAAATAGAGAATAATGAATTTTTCATTTTTTTACTCCTTTATCTTCTGTTTGTTTGTCATATAATTGATAAACAAATTTACCCTGTGTATCTTTCATTGCAATTAAAACATCTTTAATTGAGTTTATATTATGTTTTTTTAATTCATGTTCAATCCAAGATTTATTTTTACCGCTTGTTGTAAGTGAGTTTTTATTAATATGTCCATCTAATACATAAATTATAGGGAGCATAGGTGGCTTATTTGAATTGTTACTAGAAGTATTGTCATTAGCATAAGCATTATTTTTTTTATTATTTTTAGAAGAATTTTCATTTCTAGAGTGGTTACCATTAGTATTTTGACTACAACTTGGAGTAGTTTGATTATTAGTTGATTTTTGACTTCCTGATGATAATGGTTGCGTATTTGTATCACAAGAAGTATTACTAGAACCACCACCCATATTGCTTTGGGATGTTAAAAAGGATAATTGACCATTATTTTCTAAAATGGCATATTGAATTTCATTTAAATCAAAATAACCCGCAAGTCTTAGCTCTTCCATAAGTTCATCTAAATTAATTTGCTGTCTTTTTAAGGCTTGATAATTTATTTTCCCCTTGCAAACTAATATACAAGGTTCACCTTCTAATATTTTTCTAGTAAACTGACTTTTAAGCTGTAATTGAGTTAAGATTGTTTTAATAAATAGTAAAGTAATAATTGGAATAATGCCAAGAATTAAGGGTAATCTAGTATCTTGCATTGGAAGAGCTGCTAAATCAGAGATCATTATTGTTATAACAAATTCATAAGGTTGTAATTCTCCAATTTGCCTTTTACCCATAAGTCTCATTACAAGTATTACTAAGAAATATAAAAAGATAGTTCTTATTAGTACAATGAACATAAAAAAATCACCTCTAATTTTTAGTGTTTGTATAAAAAAATACTTTTATTCCAAATAAGGACTTAAATTTTATATTTAATATTTAAAGTTATAAATTTTAGAAAAATAGTGATTTTAATCGATAAAATAATAGAATAATTTTCAAACCAGTATATAATAAGAGTATGAAGAATTAATTAAAAAACTTATAATGAAACAAAATTTTTCACAAATTTTTATAATATGATTTTTTTAATTAAGCAATGGTATTATAAGGGTTTAGAAGGGTGGAGTAATAGATGAAAGAAAATAGTAATTTATTAAATAAAAAAAATGAATCTATTGAAAAAGACTATAGTAGAACATTACAATTTATTTTTATTAAAGCAACATTGGATTTATTTCCAGATGCTAAAATAAAAATTCAACATAGCATTGGTAAGGGGATATTTGGAGAAGTATCTAAAAAAAGCGAACTTGATGAAAATGATATAGAAAGTATAAAGAAAAAAATGCAAGAGTTAATAGACAGAGATTTACCTATTAATAAAATTAAGGTAGCAAAAGAAGAGGCAATTAATATTTTTAAATCTTATAATATGAATGATAAGGTACTTTTATTAGAACAAGTTAACTTTAAAACAGTTAATCTTTATGAATTAGATGGAAGATATGATTATTTTTATGGAAATATGACTAAAAGAACAAGTGATATAAAGGCTTTTGATTTAATTTATTATGAAAATGGATTTATATTAACAAGACCTAATGATTATGAAAATTATACCTTAACAAAGTTTGTAGAGCAAAAGAAAATAACTAAGATATTTAGAGAAACTGCAAAATGGTTAGATATTTTAGATGTTAAAAATGTGGGAGCTCTTAATGATAAAATTGATAAAGGTGAGTTAATAAATTTATTAATGGTTTCTGAAGCTTTACATGAAAAGAAAATAGCAGAAATAGCAGATAAAATTAGCTCAAAAGAGGAAATTAAATTAGTATTAATAGCAGGACCAAGCTCTTCAGGAAAAACAACATTTGCAAATAGATTAGGAATTCAATTAAGAGTTAATGGTATTACACCAGTGCCAATATCTTTAGATGATTATTTTGTAAATAGAGATCAAACTCCAATAGATGAAAATGGAGAGTATGATTTTGAAACTATTGGTTCAGTAGATACAGAATTGTTTAATAAGCATTTGAATGCAATATTGCAAGGTGAGGAAGTTGAAATACCTGAGTTTAATTTTATAAAAGGTGAAAGAGAATGGGTAGGTAAGAAAGTCAAGTTACCTGAAAATGGAGTTATTATAGTAGAGGGAATTCATGGATTAAATCCTATACTAACTTCTCACATAGATGAAAAGTATAAGTTTAGGGTATATATTTCAGCATTAACTCAATTAAATTTAGATAATCATAACAGAATAACTACTACAGATGTAAGAAAAATTAGAAGAATTGTTAGAGATCAATTATCAAGAGGACACGGGGCTGAAGATACATTAAAAATGTGGCATAAAATAAAAAGAGGTGAACAAAAGAATATTTTTGTTTATCAAGAAGAAGCAGATGTAATGTTTAATTCTACTTTAGTTTATGAATTATGTGTTTTAAAGAAATATGCAATTCAAGAACTTGATAAAGTTAAAGAAGATAGTATAGTTTATGATGAGGTTAAAAGATTAAAGGGATTATTAAATTTCTTTAGAGATGTTGATAAAGAAATAGTTCCACAAAATTCAATTTTAAGAGAATTTATTGGAGGAAGTATTTTTTATAAATATTAAAAATTAGATTTTAGATAAAAAATAATTAGTGAAGAGGTAAAAATGATAATAAAAATTAATCTTAAATATATAATTTTCATTTTAACTCTTCACTTATAAATTATAATAATATAATTATTATTTAATTTATTTTACATACTTAACATAATAATTTTGGAGGTTTTAATATGAAAAGTGTAGGAGTTTTTGATATATTAGGTCCAATAATGGTTGGTCCATCATCATCTCATACAGCAGGAGCTGCAAGGCTTGGAAAAGTTGCAAGGGCTGTTACTGGAGGAGATGTAGAGGATGTGACCTTTTATTTACATGGATCATTTGCTAAAACATATAAGGGGCATGGAACTGATAGAGCATTAGTAGCTGGAATATTAGGAATGGAGCCTAGTGATTTGAGACTTAGGGATTCTTTAGAAATAGCTAGAGAAATGGGATTAAAAATAAGATTTAGAGAAGCTGATTTAGGAGATGTTCATCCTAATACTGTTAAATTTGTTATAAAGGGCAAAGAAGGTACATATGAAATTATAGGTTCATCTATTGGTGGAGGAAGTATAGAAATTAACTCTGTTAATGGAAATTTAGTTAAGTTTACAGGAGCTTATCCTACTGTTATTATTTCAAATAGAGATGTTCCAGGTGTTGTATCAAAGGTAACATCAATATTTTATGATAATGATATAAATATTGCTTTTATGAAGGTTTTTAGAAATCAAAAGGGTAGAGAAGCTACTATGGTATTTGAAGTTGACCATGAAGTTCCATCAGAAGTAATAGGTAATATTAAAGCAATTGAGGGTATAAGTAAAGTAATAATGATTAATCCAATTAAGGACGGTGAATAATATGCTAGCAAGAACAGGTGAAGAGTTATTAAGAATATGTGAAGAGGAAAATATATCTTTGAGTGAATATGCAATAAGAGTTGAAATGGAATCTAAAGAGTTATCTAGAGAAGAAGTATATGAAAAGATGGCAAAAAACTTAAAGGTAATGAAAAGTGGTGCTAGTGAAGGAAGAGAAAAGGAAGTATATTCATTAAGTGGTCTTATTGGTGGAGATGGATATAAACTTCAAAAATATTTAGAAAAGGGAGAAAGCTTAACTGGAGATGTCACAGTAAAGGCTATGGCAATGGCTTTATCATCATCAGAGGTAAATGCTGGGATGGGAAGAATAGTAGCGTGTCCAACAGCAGGTTCTTGTGGTATATTACCAGCTGTAATTTTATCAGCCGGAGAAAAATTAGGTAAAACAGATGAAGAACTTATAGATGGATTATTTGCTTCAGCAGCTGTTGGTATGATAATTGGAATGAATGCTACACTTTCAGGAGCAGAAGGTGGATGTCAAGCAGAATGTGGTTCAGCAGCAGCTATGGGAGCGGCAGCAGTTGTTGAAATGATGGGTGGAACTCCTAAAATGAGTTTAGATGCAGCTGCAATAGTTATTAAAAATGTATTAGGACTTGTATGTGATCCAGTAGCAGGGCTTGTAGAAATACCATGTGCTAAAAGAAATGCAGCAGGAGCTATAAGTGCACTTTGCACAGCAGATATGGTTATGGCTGGAGTAGATAGTAAAATACCATTTGATGATACTGTATCGGCTATGTACAAGGTAGGAAAGAGTCTTCCATCTGCTCTTAGAGAAACAGCTATGGGTGGAGTTGCTATAACAAAAGCTGGACTTCAATTACGTAAAAAAGTATTTGGAGAAGAGTAAAAAATATTCCTCACGTTATGTATTTTGTCGAATATTATATTGTTAGGCAAAGATTGCACTATAGATAATAAAGTGAGGAAGAGCTATGAGGCTTAATGGAGAGTCTATAAAATATATATTAGACTTGCAAAAGAATATGCTACCTCTTGTTTATTGTTGTGCTAATACTGAAAGATTGATTACTTTAAAAGATACAATTAATCATTATAATGGCAGATTAAGTTATAAAGATAATAAAGAAGTTGATTTAATAAATACATTACTGATTTTTTTTGATGAATTAAATTCAGAAGGTATATTAGATATAGAAAAATCTTTGATAGCTGTAAATAAAAGAGGAATAGTATTATTAGAAGCCAATGGAATAGATTTAATGATTAACAAAAGAAATTTAGCATTAAGCATTATAAATAGATATAATATTAATGTTATTAAAGGAACAAAAAGTGAAATAGAAGCTTTGATAAAATTTCAAGAGGATAATAAAGCAGATGATATAAATAATGAAAATTGCAAAACGAAGTTTAGAAATTTTTCAAAGAAGAATAATAGTATAATAATTATAAAAAATGATAATTATTATATTACTGATGGTTACAGCGATTTTACTATAAAAAGTAATAAAAATATTTTATGTAATAGTGATATATTAGATGATATATATACAGGAATGATTGCTGTTAGCATTGGAGTTTGTAAAAGTAAAGAAGAAATGATTCAAGCTATACTAATTGCAACAATGGCTTTTTACATTGGGGAAAAAATAGTAATAAGTAATTTTGAAAATGATAAAAGTATAAAGAGTAAAGATATAGAAACTTGTATATTAAATGAAATATATAAAATCGATATAGATAAAATAAAATCCTATGGAGATATATGTTATTTCTTTAAAAGAGATATATAAATTATAAATATAAAAAAGAGCATAAATATGCTCTTTTTTATATTTAAAGGAATTAAGCTTTGTTAATTGATCCGAATAATTCCATTTTTTCTTTAACTGTAGCTTTTATAGCTTCAAATCCAGGATTTAATAATTTTCTTGGGTCAAATCCTTTTCCTTCTTTATCTTTTCCAGCTTCAATGTAAGCTCTTGTAGCTTCTTGGAATGCTAATTGACATTCAGTGTTAACATTGATTTTAGAAACTCCTAAAGATATAGCTTTCTTAATCATTTCTTCTGGAATTCCAGTACCACCGTGTAATACTAATGGCATGTTTCCACAAGCATTGTTGATTTCTTCTAAAGCATCAAAAGCAAGTCCTTGCCAGTTTGATGGGTATTTTCCGTGAATGTTTCCGATACCAGCAGCTAACATAGTAACTCCTAAATCAGCGATTGCTTTACATTCTTGAGCATCAGCAACTTCACCTTTACCAACAACTCCGTCTTCTTCTCCACCGATTGATCCAACTTCTGCTTCTAAAGATAATCCTCTTTCAGAAGTAACTTTAACTAATTCAGTAGTTTTTTCGATGTTTTCAGCGATTGGATAGTGAGATCCATCAAACATAACTGATGAGAATCCAGCTTCCATAGCTTTGTAGCATCCTTCGTAGCTACCGTGGTCTAAGTGTAGAGCAACTGGTACAGTGATGTTTAATTCTTCTAACATACCGTTAACCATTCCTACGATAGTTTTGTATCCACACATATATTTTCCAGCACCTTCAGATACTCCTAAGATTACTGGTGAGTTATTTTCTTGTGCAGTTAATAAAATAGCTTTAGTCCATTCTAAGTTGTTGATGTTGAATTGACCAACAGCGTATTTTCCTTCTCTTGCTTTGTTTAACATTTCTTTAGCTGAAACTAACATTGCAATACCTCCATATAATTTAAAATATTATAGAGAATTCTTTAGTTTTACTTAATGTTATAAAATTAACAATTATGTATAGTAATTTATTCTCCAATAATTATTATACCTTAAAATAATAAGAATGAAAACAAAAAAGTTAATTTACCAATTAAATTGCTTAACATAATTTAAATATATGTTATTATTATAAAATAAAATTTAATTAATTAAATGTTTTAACTAAGGAGGTGTGAAATTGTTGTTATAAATCTTAAAAAATATATTAATTTTAGGTAAAGTTTTTTATAAAATTTTTCTAAGATTTATGTATTTATAGATTTTTAGCAACTAAAGTTATGTTAACTGATTTACATATACACAGCTATTATTCTGATGGAACAATGTCTCCAAAGGAAATAATAAAAGATGCTAAAAATAAGAACATAGGTATTATTTCAATTACAGATCATGATGTTTTAGATTCCTATGAAGAAGCAAAAAAGGAAGCTGAAAAAGAGGGAATTATTATAATAAGAGGAGTTGAAATAGATTCAATATTTGAGGGTCAATTGGTACATTTATTAGCTTATAAATTTACTGATGATGAGGGATTTTTAAAATTAATAGAAAGGGCAAAACAAAACTTACTTAATACAAGTATAGAACTTATAAAAAGAATGGAAAAAGATTACGAAAGTATATCTTTAGAAGATTTTAATTCTTATGAATATGATAGAAGAAAAGGTGGATGGAAGGGAATTCATTATTTATTTGATAGAAATATTACAGAAGGACTTTTTGATGGAATGAAGTTTTATGGCAAATATGAATGTGGACATGAAAAGTTCGACTTTCCAAGTGTGAAGGAAGTTTGTGATGCTACTCATAAGGCTGGAGGATATGTAGTTTTAGCACATCCTTGTAATTATTATAAAGATAAGACTAAAGAGGAAATAATACAAAAACTTAAGATATTAAAAGAATTAGGCATCGATGGCATTGAATGTTATTATCCTGCTAATAGTGAGTTAATGACAGAAACATGTTTAGAATTTTGCAAGGAAAATAGTATGATAATAACAGCGGGTTCTGACGGACATGGGGATTTTGGAGCTGTAAGTAAAGGGGTTGAATATTATATTGGTGCTATAAATAAAGATAGTTGTATTTTAAATATCGAAAGATTACTTTAAGGTAATAGTAGAGTGTTAATTTTTATATTAGCGCTCTTTTTTATTTGACATATAATATTAAGTTTAATATTTTCTTAATAAATACACAATATATATAAAGAGTGTTAAAAGATAGGAGAAAATATATGAAAAGAAAAATGTTTTTAGTCTTTTTAGCTACGATTTTATATATTTTTATTTTTGTAAATTATAGTGAATGTTTTCCTAAACTTGAGGGTAAAAAAGTTCTTATAATAGGTTCTTATTCATCGGACAACAAATGGGAAAATTCTGTTTTGCAGGGTTTTGAAGAAAATAATGATAAATATATAGTAAAGTATGAATTTTTAGATAGTAAAGACTCAAAATCAAAAGAATATGATGATAGTTTTATGAATTTTTTAAATGTTAAATATAAAGATTCAAATATTGAATACATAATTACATTAGATGATGAAGCTTTTCAAGTGATTAGAAAAAATTTATTTAATAAGGATTTATTTACTTATGAGAAAAAAGTTATTTATGTAGGCGTAAATGAAGATATATTTTTAACTAAAAATGAAAGAAAATTTATTACTGGAATATTAGAATATCAAGATAATTTACCGATGGTAAATACTATTTTAAATGCAGGAAAAAATATTTCAGATATATATTTAATTTTAGATAATAGTATTTATTGCAATACTATTAAAGAAGAATTTTCAAGGATTGTAGGGATGGCAGAAAAGCCATTTAATTATCATATTATTCAAGAAACGTATTTTAATTATATTAAAGATTTTTGTAAGAAAATAGATAGTAAAAACTCTGTTTTATATTTATGTGGAACATTTAAGGATTTAAATACTTCGGATATAATTGAATCTAGTGATGTTATAAAAGAAATTAAAGAAATAACTAAGGCTCCTATTTATACAAAGTTAGAAGAGTACATTTATGATGGCGCTATAGGGGGAATAGTTAATGATGGGAATAAGTTAGGTGAAGTAATATATAAGCTTTTAAATAGTATTGTAGAAGAAGGCTTTGAATATACAGTGTTACCTGTATATGATACATTTAGTATACCAATTTTCAATTATGATGCAATTGTAGAATATAATATTAATCCCTTAAAGTTACCACCAGATAGTAAGTTTATTAATAAAGGGATATTTGATTTATTGCTTCCTAAATATTTATGTATAACAGTATGGTTATTAGTTTTATTAGCTATATCTGGATTAATTATTTTAATTTATATATCTATTGAAAATAATAAGAAAGCTAGAGAAAATAAATTATTATTAATAGAATCTATGGAAAGAGAAAAAATAAAGACAGATTTTATTGTAACAATATCCCATGAACTTAGAACTCCATTAAATATAATAATAAATGCAACTAACTTATTAAAAATTAAATTAGACTCTGAAGATTTTGATAAGGAGTTTTTTTATAAGAGATTGGATTATATAACAAAAAACTCTAATAGATTACGTAGATATATTTCTAATTTAATTGATGTTAGTAAATTAGAGATGGGATATATGAATGCAAATTTTAAAAATGAAAATATAGTAGAAGTAATTGAAGATATAACATTAACTATTATAGACTTAGCTAAATCTTATAATTTAAATGTAGTTTTTGATACTGAGGAAGAGGAGCTAATTACAGCTATAGATAAGCCAAAGATAGAGAGAGTTATATTAAATTTATTATCTAATGCTATAAAGTTTACCAATAATGGTGGCAATATAATGGTTTCAATAAAGAAAGAAGATGGCAATGTCGTTATAGAGATTAGTGATGATGGTATTGGAATGGAAGAAGAAATGAAAAAGCATATCTTTGAGAAGTTTAAAAGGGCAGATTTAACTCATGGACTTAAAAGACAAAATGAAGGAAGTGGATTAGGATTATTTATTGTAAAAGGTTTAATTGATTTGCATAATGGAGAAATATATGTAAGAAGTAATCCTAATAAGGGAACTACATTTATAATTAAGTTAGCAATAAGATTAGTAGAAGATAATGAAAGAGATAGTTTTATAGAGGATTCATCATTGAAATATATATCTGAAATGGAGCTTTCTGATATTGATAAAAAAGCATAAATATATAAATAAAAAGACTGTATAAATTATACAGTCTTTTTTGGTGCTGAAGACCGGAATCGAACCGGTACGGTATCGCTACCGCAGGATTTTAAGTCCTGTGCGTCTGCCTGTTCCGCCACTTCAGCAGGCAAGATTTATTTTAATATAATATTAACAGTAAGTCAATAAAAATTTAAAACTATACTAAAGTATATGCAATAAAAAGAAAAAAGGTGATAATATATAAAGAAATATTTTATGGAAATTGGTGATATATTATGAATAAAATTTTTGATGCACTTAATAGATATTACGGATATAATTCGTTTAGAAAAGGTCAATATGAGATTATAAGCAATATATTAAACAAAAGGGATTCATTTTGTATTTTGCCAACGGGTGGAGGAAAATCAATTTGTTATCAGATACCAGCTCTTTTGTTTAAGGGAGTTACTATAGTAATTTCACCTTTAATTGCTTTAATGAAAGATCAAGTAGATAATTTAAAATTAAATGGAATAAATGCAGAATATATAAATAGTACTCAAAATTTAGAAAGTATAGATAAGATTATGGAAAGGTGTAAAGAAGGGGAAATAAAATTGCTTTATATTGCCCCTGAAAGACTAGAAAATGAATTTTTTAAAAGAAAACTTAGAAAACTTAATATAAGTCAATTGGCGGTAGATGAGGCTCATTGTGTATCTATGTGGGGTCATGACTTTAGAAAAAGTTATGGGCTAATTAATGATTTTATAAATTCATTAAATGTTAGACCAGTAGTAACTGCATTTACTGCTACAGCAACAGAAGTGGTAAGAAAAGATGTAGTTAAGCTTTTAGGATTAAATAATCCATATATTTATGTGGGTGGTTTTGATAGAGATAATTTATCTATAAGAATACATATTGAAGAAGATAAATTAGAGCTTGTAAAAGATATAATCAGAGATAAGCAAAATGAAATTGGAATAATTTATTGTGCTACAAGAAAAGAGGTAGATGGATTATATTTTTATCTTAAAGATTTAGGATATGATGTACTAAAATATCATGGGGGATTAAAGGATGAAGAAAAAGAATATTATCAAGAGGAGTTTTTAAATGAAAACTCTAATATTATGATTGCAACTAATGCTTTTGGAATGGGAATAGATAAGTCGAATGTAAGATATATAGTTCATTTTACTATTCCTAAAAATATAGAAAGTTATTATCAGGAAATTGGAAGAGCGGGTAGAGATGGTGTTATTTCTGAATGCCACATTTTATTTAATAGAAGTGATATTAGAACATTAGAATATTTAATATACACAACTGTTCAAATAAATAGAAAAGAATTAGAAATAAAAAAGCTTCAAAGTATGATAGATTTTTGTGAAAGTAAAGAATGTTTAAGGGGCTTCATATTAAGGTATTTTGGAGAAAAAAATGTTAGAGAGTATTGTGATAATTGTACTAATTGTTTAAATAGTGATGAGCTTAGAGATTATACTATAGAAGCCCAAAAAATATTATCTTGTGTATATAGGAGTAGGGAGCGTTATGGAATTTCAGTTCTTGTTGATGTGCTTAGGGGAATGGTAGGCCCTAAGATAATTAATGATAAATTAAATGAATTAACTACATATGGAATAATGAAGGAGTATAGTAGTAAGTTTATAAGATATTTAATAAGGGGAATGATTGACTTTGGATATGTTAATTTAAGAGAAGGTACATATTCAATGCTGCAATTAAATGAAAAATCCTACAGTATTTTAAGGTCCAAGCAAAAAGTAATTTTGAAGTTAAGTTATCAAGATGAAGAAAAAATAATAAATAGTGAATTGTTTAATAAATTAAGAAATTGGAGAAGAGAAACTGCGATTAGAGAGGGGGTAAAGCCTTATATAATTTTTTCTGATGCAACTTTAATTGAGTTGTGTAATAAACTACCTAAGACACAAAAGGAACTTTTAGAAATTAGAGGAATGGGTGAAAAGAAATTTAATAAATATGGAGAAGAAATTTTAGAAAAGTTAAAAAATTAAAATATTATAAAGCAAACATAATATTCCTTATGAAAAAAATTGTATTTAATAATTTTTTCATAAGGAATTTTTAATATTAATAAAATATAAGGTAGGTAAAATTATAATAATTAAAAAAATAGCGTTAATAAGTAATAATTGTTAAAAATTAACATAAAAAATATATAGAAGTGTAATTAAAAAAAAGGAATATAACTTTTTAGAAATAATATATTAAATTAAAGGGGAGGGATGAGTTTATGAACTTTAAGGAATTTATAACTACAGATAGAGAAAGTAGAAATAAAGAAAAATTTGAGGGAACATTTTTAGATTATTTAGAGATAGTAAAACAAAATCCAGATGTAACAAAACTTGCACATAAAAGATTATATGATTTTATTATGAGCAAGGGTGTGGAAGTTTTAAAGGGTGATGAACATCCAAGAATAAGAAAAATATATGGAAATGAAACAATTAGACAATATGGATATTTTAAAGATGATTTCTTTGGAATTGATAAGATTTTAATGAAGCTTGTTAATTATCTACACTCTGCATCTATGAAAGGTGAAGAATCTAGACAAGTTTTATACTTAGTAGGCCCAGTTGGAGCAGGTAAATCATCATTAGTTGAATCTTTAAAGAGTGCATTAGTTCAATGTGAACCTATATATTCAATAAAAGGTTGTCCGATGCATGAAGAGCCTTTACATTTAGTTCCGAATCATTTAAGACCTAAATTTAATGAAATGTTAGGTGTTCAAATAGAGGGTGACTTATGTCCAGTATGTAAATATAGATTACTTCACGAATTTAATGGAGAATATGAAAATTTCCCTGTTGAAAGAAAAGGATTCTCTATAAGGTCAAGAAAGGGAGTTGGTGTTGTTCCACCAGTTGACCCTAATAACCAAGATACTTCAATATTAACAGGTTCTATTGATATTTCTAAAATGGATATGTATCCAGAAGATGACCCTAGAATATTCTCATTAAATGGTGCATTTAATGTAGGTAATAGAGGATTAGTAGAATTTATAGAAGTATTTAAAAATGATGTTGAATACTTACACACAATTATAACAGCAACGCAAGAAAAGTCTATTCCATCACCAGGTAAAGGATCAATGATTTATTTTGATGGTTTAATAATAGCTCACTCTAATGAAGCTGAATGGAATAAGTTTAAGTCAGACCATACCAATGAAGCTATCTTAGACAGAATTGTAAAAATTGAAGTTCCTTATTGTTTAGAACTTGAAGAAGAAATTAAAATTTATGAAAAGATATTAAAGAAGAGTAATTTTAAAGCTCATATTGCACCTCATACAATTGAAGTTGCAGCAATGTTTGCTATTCTTTCAAGATTAACACCATCTGCAAAAGTTGATCCTATGACTAAGCTTAAGATTTATAATGGTGAAGATTTAGTTGAAAAGGGAACAACTAAGAAGATTGATATAACAGAGCTTAGAGAAGAGGCAGGCCCTTATGAAGGAATGAAAGGTATTAGTACAAGATTTATTATAAAATCAATCGATAATGCACTTTCAAATTCTGAATATGATTGTATAAATCCTTTAAGCATTATGGAAAGTATAATTAAGTCTATTAAGGATTTAGATATAGCTGCTGATGATAAAAAGAAATATTTAGCATTTATCCAAGATACTATTCGTAAAGAATATAATAAAATTTTAGAAAAGGAAATAACAAAAGCATTTATTCATTCATTTAGAGAACAAGCTGAAAGTCTTTTCAATAATTATATAGATAATGCAGAAGCTTTTGTTAATAAAACTAAGATTAAAGATGCTCAAACAGGTGAAGAATTAAAACCTGATGAAGAATTTATGAGAAGCATAGAAGAACAAATTGGTGTATCAGAAGCTTCAAGTAAGGGATTTAGAGCAGATGTAACATCTTATATGTTCTACTTAGTTAGAAATGGATCAAAGATAGATTATAAATCATATGAGCCATTAAAAGAAGCTATAGAAAAGAAACTTATAGCATCTGTAAGAGATTTATCAAGAATTGTTACTAAATCAAGAGTTAGAGATAAAGAACAAACAGAAAAATACAATGCAATGGTTGATGAAATGCAAAGAAACGGATATTGTCCACACTGCTGTGATGTAATTCTTAAATATGCAGCTAACAACTTGTGGAAGGATTGATAAGAATGGCTATATTTAGAGACAATACCATAAATCCGGTTGAGCATGACAGAAGTATTGAAGATAGAAGAAGACATAGGCAGTTAGTGGAAAAGTCTATTAAAGAAAATTTAGGAGACATACTATCAGAAGAAAGTATAGTAGGTGAAACTAAAAATAAGAAATTTAAAATTCCAATTAGAGGAATAAAAGAATATCAATTTGTATATGGTAGCAACAATAAAGGTGTTGCTACCGGTACAGGTGAAGAAAAGCGTGGAGATAAATTAGGATCATCTAATTCTAGTGGTAAAAAGGGAAATAAGGGTGCAGGTAATTCTGAAGGCGACGATGTATATGAAACAGAAATAACTTTAGAAGAATTGATGGATTATATAGTTGAAGATTTGGATTTACCAAATTTAGATAAAAAGAAATATTCAGAAGTAATAACAGAAAGCGCAAGCAGGAAAAGAGGATATCAAAGGCATGGTATTAATCCAAGGCTTGCTAAGAAAAAAACTGTTATGGCTAAAACAGCACGTAAGCAAGGAAAAAAACGTGCCCTTAGAGAAGCAGGTTTAGATGATGAATTAGAAAGATTCCCATTTAGAGAAGATGATATTAGATATTACAGAGTTAAAACTAAGCCTAAAAAGGAAAGTAATGCTGTAATGATTTTTATAATGGACGTATCAGGATCCATGGATAGTACAAAAAAATATTTAGCAAGATCATTTTTCTTTGTATTATCAACCTTCATAAAGAGAAAATATAACAATATTGCATTTGAGTTTATTTCTCATACAACAGTTGCAAAACAAGTTAATGAGTATGAATTTTTCCATAAGGCAGAGTCAGGGGGAACTTATATATCTAGTGGTTTGAATGTAGCATTAAAGCTAATTGAGGAAAAATATTCTCCAGATGTTTGGAATATATATCCTGTATACGCTAGTGATGGTGACAACTGGTCTGAAGATAATGAAAGAGCAATTGAATCTGTAAAGAAGCTTTGTGAAGTGAGCAATATGTTTGGTTATGCTGAGCTTTTACCATCAACTTATTCAACAACTATGTATTATAGATTTAATAAGGAAATTTCAGACAAGAAATTTGTTTCTGTTATTGTTAAGGAGAAAAAGAATTTATGGGATGCTCTTAAGCTCATGTTAAGTAAGGAGTTAAAGGAGGATGAATAATGGAGTACACACTAAAGGAATTAGAAGAGTGGAATGTAAAGATTGAAAAAAAAGCAACCGAATTTGGACTTGATTATTATCCTCAAGAGTTTGAAATAGTTGGATTTAATGAAATGTTAGCTTATGAATCCTATGTTGGTATGCCATCTAAATATCCTCATTGGAGTTATGGTAAGGCATATGAAAAAAATAAAACTTTATATTCATTAAATTTAACAGGTTTACCTTATGAGATGGTAATAAACTCAAATCCATCCCTTGCATATTTAATGAAAGAAAATACCTTGCTTTTACAAATATTAACCATGGCTCATGTTTATGGTCATAATGACTTCTTTAAAAATAATAGGCTTTTTAGAGAAGGGACTAAAGCTCATTACACTTTAGAGATGTTTAAATTAGACGCTGATATAATTAGAGGTTATATCAATGATCCAAGTATAGGATATAGTAGGGTTGAAAAGATTTTAGATGCAGCGCATGCGCTTAGATATCAAATACCAAGAGTAGTTGGTATGAAGGAATTAAGTGATGAAGAAATAAAGGCTAATTTAATAGAAGAATACAATAATAAAATTCAATGTAGAGATATATTAAATAGCGATGAAGAAATTGAGTTGCCGGACTTAAGTAAAACACCTATAGAACCTTGTGATGATATTATAGGTTTTATAATTAAATATGGGGCTTTAGAGGAATGGGAAAAAACAATTCTTAAAATAGTTAAGAGAGAAACTCAATATTTTATACCACAAATTGAAACTAAAATAATGAATGAAGGATGGGCAAGTTACTGCCATTATAATATTTTAAAGAGCTTAAATTTACCATCAGGGTTACATTTTGAGTTTATTAAGCGTCATAACGATGTTATAGCACCGGCATTAGGTGGATTAAATCCTTATTATGTTGGTTTTAAGGTATTTGAGGATATTGAAAGAAGATATGGAAGAGACAAATTATTTGAAGTTAGATATATAGAAAGAGATAATTCTTTTTTACGTAAGTATTTAACTCAAGATTTATGTAAAGATTTAGGTTTATTCCAATATGCAAAGAAGAGCTTTGAATTTGTAGTAGATGAGGTATCAGATGAAGATGGTTGGAAGGCTATAAGAGATACCATGTCAGATTCTTGTGGAGTTGGTTCTATTCCTTATATAAGAATTGTTGATTTGAATAAACGTGATGGTACTTTAACGTTAGAACATGTTTTTGATGGTAGAGAACTTGAATTACTTTATGCAAAGGAAACAATAAAGTATTTATTTGATCTTTGGGGGCATAAAGTTATATTAAATACACATACTAAAGAAGGTAGAAGTATCGAAATTGTATGTGATAATGATAGAAGAGTAACAGTAAATTAAACTTAAAGAGAAAATGATGAATTAAAAATGATTAGTAATTTGTTTACTATCATTTATGATTCATCATTTTTATCTTTTTGAATAGTTTAATATTAAGAGTATTTTAAGCTTTATTGTAAAATTAAAAATGTATAAGGAGTATAAGTAATGTTTATATCAATACCAAAAGAATTTTTTGTTCCTGTAATTTTTGGAGAAGGATTTACATTAAATGAAGAAAATAATAATTTAGAATTAGATTTAAGCATGAATAGAGAAAGTACTGGCAAAAAAAACGATAATACTAACTTAGAGGTAAATAAAGAACAAGCAGAAATTAGTAAAAGCGAAAAGGAAAAGAAGGATATTGTAAATGTTGAAGTAAGTATGGATGAAAATAAATGCAAAGATAAGGCTAATGTAGAAGAAATTATAGATAATAATAAAAAGAAAAATGAAACAAAAATATATGTATCTTCAGAAGAAATTGATCAATTTGAAAAAATTTGTGGTGATGAAGGAAAAATATTTGAAGAGATAGATTGTGAATTTATTGAAAATATTAATATAAATCTTAAGGGATGCAATAAAAATTGTGACTAATTAATTATATTGGAGGTATTTAAATGAAATATCAACAACTAATAAAAGAGTATTATGTTGATATTAATAATTTAAATCAATTATTAAAAACAATGGTAGATTCTTATAGGTTACTTATAGGGGGAGCAGCTGAGTTAAATAATATATATGAAGCAAAAAGTAGCTATGTTAAAGAAGCTGTTCATAGAGCAAATGAATTGGGAAAAATAATAGATGATGTTATTGAGCTGTTAGATGTATGTGGAGAAAGTTATTTTAAATATTGTGCTTTAGTTGGAGATTATATATTAAAGAAAAGTGATTCTAATAAAATTTTAACAGAAGTAGATAATGATTTACTTTTTCAAGACTCATCTGTTAGAGAGGAATATGAAAAATTAAAGACTTATAAGAATGAGCAAGAAAATAAATTAAATAATTAAAAGGAGCTATATCAAAGTGGAATTTTTTTCAAATAACTTTGATATAGCTTTTTTTAAAATTTTTTTAGTTGAAATCTACTTACCATTAAATAAGAACCTAATAATAATAATAATAACGGAATAATTGCGGATATATTTTTATTAATAGTAAATAAACAAAATAATGCTATAAGGCTACCTGTAACAGTAATTGGAACACCTGTAAAGACTCCATTAAATTCACTTGCATTGTATCTAGCCAATCTAAAGGCACCACATATTGGAAATGATAAAAGAGGAATTAATCCTAATATACCTAATGGGTCTAATGTGTGAAAGTCAAATAATAAAAACACTAATACAGAAGGTGCAACTCCAAATGAAACTAAATCAGCTAATGAATCAAGTTCTTTACCTAAATCACTTGTAACTTGTAAGTAACGAGCTATTCTACCATCATATCTATCAACTAATGCAGCAAGTAATATAAATATACACGCTAATGAATAGTTACTATCAAATGTAGAAAGCAATGATAATATTCCAAATGATAAATTAATAAAAGTAAAGGTGTTAGGAATACTGCTTTTTCTCATATAATCACTCCTAATTTTATCTTACATAAAAATAATTATAACATAACTTTTAAAAAAAATTAATATTTTGTACAACTAAGCATTTGAAAATATTGTAAAATAATAAAGTTTAATAAAGTGAAGAGGATATATTATAATATATATAAAGTAAATTATATATATTCTCTTTATATGTAATTAAAATATAGGTGGTAACTTAATTAAATATATATGGTATAATTTTATATAGATAATGTAGGAGGGATATTAATGAGGAAGGTAAAGTTAATTTATAACCCATATTCTGGAGAAAATGTTATTTTATCAAAATTAGATGAAATAATTAATATACATCAACAAGCGGGGCTTACAATAGTTCCATATAGAATAAGAAAAGAATGTGGAATAGAAAATGCACTCCTTGATATTAGGCCAGGTGAATATGAGTATATATTAGTGGCTGGTGGTGACGGGACTGTTGATTCAGTTGTAAACGCTATGGCTAAGCAAGGAATTGCATTACCCATAGGTATTTTACCAGTGGGTACAGCAAATGATTTTTCTAAGTTTTTAGGAATGCCATCTGATGTAGAGGCTGCTTGTAGACAAATAATTGGCTCAACAGCAACGGCAGTTGATTTGGGTAGTATTAATGATAAGTATTTTGTAAATGTTGCTAGTACAGGGCTTTTTACTGATGTATCTCAAAAAACTGATGTGAATTTAAAAAATACAATTGGAAAGCTAGCATATTATCTAAAAGGTATAGAAGAATTACCTAACTTTAGACCTTTAAAGGTAAAGATATCTTCAAAAGAAATAAATTTTGATGGAACTATGTATCTTATGTTAATTTTTAATGGAAAAACAGCAGGAAATTTTAATTTAGCAACTAGAGCTGATGCTACAGATGGAATGTTAGATGTAATAGTTTTTAAAGCTGTTCAAATATATGAATTAATTCCTTTATTTATAAAGGTGCTTAAGGGAGAACACCTAGATTCTGATAGGGTTATATATTTTAAAACAGATAATCTCCATATAGAATGTAGTGAAAATATAGTTACAGATATAGATGGAGAAAAAGGACCTGATTTTCCACTAGATATAAAATGTATAAAGGGTGGACTTAAAATTTTAGGTGTTAAATAGAAAAAAGAGAATAAATAAAATAAAAATTTAATAATTATAAATAATAGTACTTTTGTAAAGGAGATAAATAATGGTTGCCTTTATTTATTTATGCATATTATTATTTATGATTATTTTTTCATTATACTTAATTTATTTAAACTCTAGTAAATGTCCAATAAAAATAAGAAAATTTTATTTAGTAAGTCTATTAATTATAGTTGTGAGATATTTGTCATTATTATCCTTATGGTTAATACAAAGGCAAAGAGTTATTTATTCTATTAAAATATTAACACATTTAAACTTTGTAGCTATTCCACTTTTAATATTGGCAGCTATTTATATATTTTTAAGGGATGAAAAAAGAAAGTTTGATTATAACTATATTGTTATGATTATATTATTTTTAGGTTATTTTATAATAAATGTATTTTATAAGCTGGATATAAGAGTAGACACTGTATTTGGATTTATAGTAAACTATAGGGAAATTTTAATCCCAAATTTAATTTATTTAATAGTAATTTCATCATTTGTAATTATTACTATACTATTTGTTGATAAACAGTATAGCAATACTTGTGGAATGAGATTACTTTTAATATCTTTAATAATTACTGTTATAGAATTTATAATATTCCTTGGTGGATTTAGAATTTTTCCTTATCCGTTAGTTGGGGAGATGTGTATTATAGGATGTTCTTATAAAGCAATATCCACCTTTAAAATTAAAAAATAATAATTAAATTACAAATATTGTTTTTATAGTATTGCCTTTTATCAGGGTGTTAATATAATATTAATATATAATGCCCAATAAAGGGCATTTTTATTGCAATGTTTAAATAAAATCGCAATAAATAGTCATTGAAATAATGGTGGTGAGATTAAATGGAGGGTGTCCCTCAGAGTATTAATTTAAGAAAATTGAATATAAAAACTAATAGGGGGGAAACTAAAATTTAAAGCCAAACATCTCCTCTATTAATTGAGGAGGAATTTTTATGCAAAGATTATCTGTTTTTTTATTTACTAGCATATTGGGAAGAAAGATATATGATGAATTTGATGATGTGATTGGAGAATTAAAGGATATATATGTAACTACTGAGCAAGGTTATCCAAGAGTTATTGGATATAAGGTTAAAAAAGATGGAGTAACATTGCACTACGAGTTTAGAAGTATATTATTCTATAATGTTGATAATAAAGTTAAAATAATGATTCGTGGAAGTAAAGAAATACTTCCAAGAACTTATTCTTATTTATTATCAAGAAATTTATTAGATAAAAAGATTGTAGATATAAATGGAAAGCAAGTTGTTAGAGTTGATGATTTAAGAATTGCGGAAATTGCTGGTGAATATAGGGTAATTGCAGTTGAAACAGGTCCCCTTGCTAAGTTTAGAAGAATGAACTGTCAAGGGTTAGGAAAGTTTTTTTATAAAATGTTAAATAAAGATTTTGAAGATAAGGTTATTATGTGGGATGACGTTGAATCTTTAGAAATGGTCAATAAAAATTTACAAATAGCAGTTCCATATAAAAAGTTATCAACATTACATCCAGCTGACTTAGCAGATATATTAGAAAAGCTTGATGCAAGTTCAAGAAAACAAATTTTTGAATCATTAGATGAGGACTTAGCTGCAGATACTTTAGAAGAAATAGAACCAGAATACAAGAGTAGTATTATAAAGGATTTAAGTGAAGCAAAGGCTGTGGAAGTATTAGAAAATATGCCTAATGATGAAATTGCAGATATATTAGATGAATTAGATGATGATGAAAGAGAAAAAATACTTGTTAATTTAGAATCAGAGGATGCTAAGGAAGTAAAAGAGCTTCTTAAGTATGGAGATGAAACAATAGGAAGTATAATGAGTAAGGACTTTATTTCATTTAATTTAGATATTACTGTTGGAGAAATAATTGATATTTTAAGAGAAAGCAATCCTGAAGATGAAGAGTTAAATTCAATATTTATAAAAGATGAAGAAGAAAAGGTTATTGGAGTAATACAATTAAAAGATTTAATTTTAAATAATGGAAAAATAAAGGTAAAAGAAATAATGGATGAAAATATAAATATACTTAAGCATAATGAAGATATAGATAAAGCCGTTGAAATAGCAGCTAAGTATGATTTGTTATCCATACCTGTAGTTGATAATAATGATGTTTTAATAGGGGTTGTAAATACTCATGATTTAATTGATGAAGTTTTATACCCTATTTGGAAGAAGAAAAATAAGTAAAATATTTGAAATTCATTGTTGACTTTTTAGTTAATAGGCATATAATTAAAGTATAAAGTTTAGTTAAATACTCGGAATTAAAACTGTGAAAAAGTAAAGTAGTATAAAGGAAGGTTACAGAGAGAAAAGGAAGCTGAGAACTTTTCACTGATAATTTATATGAAGTGCCCTTTGGAGTTTATGCCTGAAATAATAGTAAGGTTTTACGGTGGCGCCCGTTATAGTGCTCAGGTATTATATTGTACTGTAGAAATAAGTGAAATCATTATTATGATTTAATTAGAGTGGAACCGCGAATATACTTCGTCTCTATATATTTAGAGGCGGAGTTTTTTTATACAAAAAATTTTAAATAATTAATTACTATGAGTATTTTAGGAGGGATATTTATGATTTATAATGGAGCAATTGAATTAATAGGAAAAACACCAATATTAAAGGTAAGAAATATGATAAGTGAGGATAGTGCTGATGTATATGTGAAATTAGAAAAATTTAATCTAGGTGGAAGCATAAAAGATAGGGCAGCTCTTGGGATGATTGAAAGAGCAGAAAAAGATGGGGTATTAAAAGAAGGTTCAGTAATTGTTGAGCCTACAAGTGGAAATACTGGAATTGCACTTGCAATGATAGGAAGAGTGAAGGGGTATAAAGTTATAATAGTTATGCCTGAAACTATGAGCAAGGAAAGAAGAGATTTAATTAAGGCATATGGAGCAGAATTAGTATTAACAGAAGGGGCTAAGGGAATGAGGGGAGCTATAGAAAGAGCTACTCAAATGGTAAATGAACATGGATATTTTATGCCACAACAATTTGAAAATATAGCTAATCCAGAAAAGCATTATGAAACAACAGCAGAGGAGATATATGAAGATATAAATGACTTAGATGTTTTTGTTGCTGGAGTTGGAACTGGAGGAACTATAACAGGAATAGGAAAAAAGTTAAAAGAAAAAATAAATGGTATAGAAATAGTTGCAGTTGAACCAAGTAATTCACAAGTTATAGCTGGAAATAAGCCGGGAGCACATAAGATTCAGGGAATTGGTGCTGGATTTGTGCCACAAAATTATAATGGAGAATATGTTGATAAGGTAATTGCTGTTAGTGATGATGATGCAATTAAAACAGCAGTAGATTTTTCAAAAAATGAAGGAGTATTAGTAGGAATTTCATCAGGAGCAGCTATTTATGCAGCTATGGAGATAGCTAAAAGAATTGGAAAAGGTAAAAAAGTATTAGCTATAGCTCCAGATGGAGGAGAAAAATATATTTCGATGGGAATCTATGAATAAATTTATTTAAAGGAGGATGAGTAACTTTGTTTAAAAATTTAAGATATGATTTAAGTAGAGTTATTGAAAATGACCCAGCAGCTAGAAGTAAAATTGAGGTGTTTTTGCTTTATCCTACAATTCATGCCTTAATTGCATATAGAATATCTCATTTTCTTTATACTAAAAAATTATTCTTTTTAGCAAGGCTCATTTCACAAATAGCTAGATTTATTACTGGAATAGAAATACATCCAGGAGCTAAGATTGGAAAGGGATTAGTTATAGATCATGGTATGGGAGTAGTAATTGGAGAAACAGCAGAAATTGGTGACAATGTGCTTTTATATCATGGAGTAACATTAGGTGGAACAGGGAAAGATAAGGGAAAGAGACATCCAACTGTAGGAGATAATGTTATAATAGGATCTGGTGCTAAGGTTCTTGGAGCTATATTTATTGGAAGCAACGCTAAAATAGGTGCAAATTCTGTAGTTTTAAAAGATGTTCCAGAAGGTGCTACAGCAGTTGGAATTCCTGCTAAAAATATAGTTAAGAAAAAAGAAGAAGCAAGATCAATAAGTAATGTAGAAAGTTATTGTGACAATGACAAAGAAAATTATAATGATATGGTGATTTAATTTATGTTGAAGGAAGAAATAATAAAATACTGTAATTCATTGAATCTTGATAATATTGGATTTATTAAATGTAGAAGATTCGATGAATTAGAAAATTTCTATAAAAATAGAAAAGAAAATAACTTAGAAAATGAATTTGAAGAAAGTGATATAGAAAAAAGAATAAATCCAATGTGGTATATGAAAGAGGGAAAAACTATTATTTCAATAGCTTTTCCCTATCTTTGGATAGAGAATAATATTGAAAATGGTTTTTCAAAATATACTAAGGGTTTAGATTATCATAGAGTTGTAAAAAGGTATTTAGATAAGATTTGTGATTTTATTAAATCAAGAGATGGAGAAGCTATTGCTTTTGTAGATAGCAATACATTACCAGAAAGATATATTGCATACTTAGCTAATATTGGCTTTGTTGGAAGAAATAATATGATTATAACAAATAAATATGGTTCATATGTTTTTTTAGGTGAAATAATTACTGACTTAGAATTAGAAAGTGATGAGATAAGAAAATTTCAAGAAATAAGGAAGTATAGAGAATGTGGGGAATGTATGAGGTGTTATAATAATTGCCCAACAAAATCTATTAATATAAGAAAAATAAATCCTAATATATGTTCTTCATATATCACACAAAAGAAAGAACTAACTGACATTGAAATAAAGCTCTTAAAAGATAAGATATTTGGATGTGATATATGTCAAAATGTATGTCCGTATAATAGTAAAATAAGTTTTTCTAAAATTGAAGAATTTAAGCCTTTAGAATTTATGTGTAATTTACAAAGTGATATTTATGCTGATATGAATAATAAGTTTTTTAAAGATAATATTTTAAAAACGTCTTGTGGATGGAGAGGGAAAAATGTTATTAAGAGAAATGCTATAATAAAGTTATATAATGAGGGAAAAAACATAAACGTGTTTAAGGGAGATTCACCTTATATAAATGAATACATAGAAAGATTAAAGTAAGTTAATTGTTTTAAATTACTATATAAAATATAATATTTATATTATTTAGTTAATTTAAGGGGGAATTTTGATATGATGTCTAAGACTACTGCAAATATTATAAAGCTTTTACCAGAAAGCTTAGTTATAAAGATAGCAAGAAATAAAGTAAATGGATATTTAAAAAAGTATGCAAAAATTAATTTAAGTGGGTATGAAAATATAAAAAAAGCTGAAGGGGCTAAAATATTTATTAGTAATCATTTAAGTAATTCAGATGGATTTATTATAGAAAAAATATTAAAAGATGAATATGATCCTACTTTTGTTGCAGGAATTAAGCTTTCAAATGATCCAGTTACAAACTTAGGGACTAAAATAGTTAAAAATATTGCAATAAAACCTAATAGCGCTGATAAGGAAGCCATTATGGCTATGATAAATTTATTAAGAAATGGAGAAAATCTTGTTCTTTTCCCTGAGGGGACAAGGAGTAGAACAGGTAGTATGATTGAAGGGAAAAAAGGTATATTATTAGTTGCTAGAATGAGCAAGGCAAAAATAATACCTATTTCATTATATGGAACCGAAAAACTATTACCAATTAATAAAAATGGTGATATGGCAGGGGAGAAGTGGAATGAGGCTGAAGTAAATGTAAAAATAGGAGAATATATAGAACTTCCTAAAAAGAGTAAAGATGAATCTAAGCATGAATATGATGATAGATGTCTAAATTATATAATGAAGTCAATAGCTAATGGATTACCAGAAGAATATAAAGGTGTTTATAAGGATTAACCATTAGTAGAAAATTGATATTTAAAATTTTGGAGGAAATTTAAATGAAGCAAAGGACTAAAATAATATTAGAAGAGTTAAAGAGGCTATATCCAGATGCTAAGTGTGAATTAAATTATAAAACTCCATTTCAATTATTAGTTGCAACAATTTTATCTGCGCAAACAACTGATAAGAAGGTTAATGAAGTTACTGAGGTGTTATTTAGGGATTATTCTGATGTTGATGCATTTTTAACATTATCTATAAATGAACTTGAAACAAGGATAAAACAAATAGGACTATTTAGAAATAAAGCTAAAAATATTTTAATTATGTGTAATCAGCTTAAAACTAAGTTTAATGGAGAGGTTCCTAAAACAATGGAAGAGATAACAAGCTTAGCAGGTGCTGGAAGAAAAACAGCAAATGTAGTATTATCAAATGCCTTTGGAGTTCCATCTATTGCAGTTGATACTCATGTATTTAGGGTTTCTAACAGGCTAGGACTTGCAGATTCTGATAATGTTTTAGAAGTAGAAAAGCAACTTCAAGCAGAATTACCTAAAAAGGAGTGGAGTTTAACTCACCATTTATTAATATTTCATGGCAGAAGATGTTGTATAGCCAGAAATCCTAAATGTGGGGAATGTCCGTTAACTAATAGATGCAAATATTTCAAAGAGCAAAAGTCTAAAGAAAAATAAAATTTTTAAAATTATTTAAATAAATTACTTATACAATATTATAAGTTTTAGTTTAATGTAATTAAATTAAAGATTTGAAGGTTTTATTATGATATAATTAATATAAAATTGTTTAGTTATATATTTATAATTATTAGAGTTTTAGGAGGATTTGTATGAAAGTTGGAGTAATAATGGGGGGAATTTCTTCAGAGAGAGAAATTTCACTTAAAAGTGGTAATTCAATAGTTGAAAAAATAGATAAAAATAAATATGAAGTAGTACCAGTAGTTATTGATAACAAAGAAGATATAATAAATAAAGTTAAAGATTTAGATTTTGCATTATTAGCTCTTCATGGAAAATTTGGTGAAGATGGAACTGTTCAATCAGTCCTTCAAACTTTAGATATACCTTATTCAGGATGTGGGCCTATTAGTTCAGGGGTATGTATGGATAAGGATTTTACAAAAAGAATATTAAAGGCAAATGATATTAGAACTGCAAGATGGATTAATGTTTCTTCTGTAGATGAAATAAAATATGATAAAATAGATGAAATGGGGTATCCTGTTTTTGTTAAACCAACAAATGGAGGTTCAAGTGTTGCTACTTTTAAGATAACAAAGAAAGAAGATATTAAGGCAGCAGTTGAAGAAGGTCTTAAGTGGGATACAGAAGTAATGATTGAAGAATTTGTTGAAGGTGAAGAAATAACTTGCCCAGTATTTGATGATAAAATGTGGCCTGTTATAGCAATTAGACCAAAGTCAGACTTTTTTGATTATACTCAAAAATATGCAGCTGATGGAGCTGATGAAGTAGTTATTCAATTGGAAGAAAAGATTCATAACGAAGTTGAAAAAATGGCTTTAGAAACTTATAGAGCTTTAAAGTGTCAAGTATATGCTAGAGTTGATATGATTATTGATAAAAGTGGAACTCCATATATTTTAGAAGTAAATACATTACCAGGAATGACTCCAGCAAGTCTTTTTCCTAAGAGTGCAGCAGCTATAGAAATCACTTATGCTGGTCTTTTAGATAAAATAATAGAAGCATCTTTAAAGGTTAAAAGAAATATTTAATTTAAAGTAAAAAAACTCAGTTAAATCTGAGTTTTTTTTACTTTAAATTATTTATTAACAGTATTTTTGATGTAACCATAACTATAATTTTAAATATTATATGTAGTAAGGAGAATTTTTATTGGAGGGCCTTATGCAAAATAGAAATGATAAAAGTCTTTTTGGTATAGATATTAATGAATATACACAAAATGTAGACTTTACAGTCCTTGCAAGTACTATAGATTTTTTATACCTAAGATCTTCGGGATCGGCTTCAGGTAGATTTAGAGTAGATAAGAAATTTTTAGAGTTTGCTAAAAAATCAAGAGACTTAAATATACCTGTTGGTGCATATCATTTTGGAGTACCTAGTACAAATTTAACTACTGCAGATGCACAATGTGATGATTTTATTAATATACTTCAAGAGGGGTTTGGAGAAAGAGATTATGGAGATTTATTTCCGGTTTTAGATATTGAAATTCCTACTGATAATTCAATTTCTACCTCTTCACTAATAAATTGGATAGAAAGGTTTAGAAAAAGGTTTGAAAAGAAAACAAGAAGAAGATTAATGCTTTATACTGGTGTTTTTTTTGTTGAAATGTATAATAATTTCTTTATTCCTGATAAGGGTTATCCTTTGAAAAATATGATATTATGGATAGCTCATTATACTGCAATTGCAGGAAACGCTCCTGTACCACCAGATGTAGGTGGATGGACTAGATGGAGAATATGGCAATATAGTGAAAGTGCAAAGGTTGCTGGTGTTGGAAATTTAGTTGATGCAAATTGGGGACCAGATAGCTTAGATTTATTAACTCAACCTAGAAATGTAACAGGGCTTACTGTTAATAGAAAAGGAAATGTTTTAAATGTTAGTTGGAAAAAGAATACTGACACAGATTTATTAGGATATAATATTTTTGCTAATAATTATTGGATTGGAACAGTAGATGCAGATGATATTAATTTTTCTATAAATATAAATCAATTACCTTTTACTGTTAATGGACCAATAAAGATAAGTATAGAAGCTTTTGATAGAGATGGTGAAACATCTAAGAATAGAAGCAGCTTTACTGTATAAAATAATAATATAAATTTAGAATAGCTTTATAAAAAATAAATACTTAGTATGTGTAAAGCTATTCTTTTATTTTCTAATATAATTTTGATTAAATGACATAATTTTATTAATTGTATTAAATTGAATAATAGAATATAATTAGAACGTATTGCAATTATATATAAAATTGGGAGGAGTGGAACTATGAGTAACGAACAATCAAATGATGATAAAATTAAAAAAACTATGTCTAAAAACATGAAGTTAATAATTGGTATATCAGCGGCTGTAATAGTAATTGCAGGTATAGCTTTTGCTTACTTTATGAATGTGAAAAATGAAGTTGATTCATGGGCGGATAAAATATATCCTGGGGTACAAGCTTATGGTATAGATTTAGGTGGTAAATCTAAAGAAGAAGCGATAAATATAATGAATGATCAGTTAATTTCATTAATTGGAAATAAAGTAATCAATGTAACTGTTGGTGATAAAAGTTTTGAACTTAAATATTCAGATATTAACCCTTCAGTAAGTGCTGATGAAACAGTAGAAGAAGCATTAAGTTACGGAAAAGATAAGGGAATGTTTGAAAAGAAAAAGATAATAAAAGATGGTGTTGATTATAATGTTGATACAGTATTAAGCTATGATGAAGAAAAAGTTAAGGAATTTATTAATAGTGTAAATGATCAAGTAAAAGTTGATGCTGTAGATGCAAAAATATCAGTTAATGGTGGAAGTATATCTGTTACTCCAGAAGTTATTGGAAAGCAATTAAATACTGAGGATTTATTTAATAAAATAAAAGAATGTATAGATCCAAATCCAGAAAAAATTGAAGCTGTAACTATAGAATTACAAGATTATTCACCACGAATAACTTCAGCTGATTTAAACAAAATTACAGGTATAATGTCATCTTACTCAACTACTTTTGGTACTTCAGATAAAGGAAGAGTTGAGAATTTAAGAATAGCAAGTGGCTATATTAATGGCACATTATTAATGCCAGGAGATGAATTTAGTTACAACAATACAATAGGAGAAACAACTCCAGAAAGAGGATATAAAGAAGCTAATACATATGTTGGTTCTAAAATAGTACCTGGTTATGGTGGAGGAGTATGTCAAGTATCAAGTACCCTTTATAGGGCTATTATACAAGCTAATATAAGGTCTACAGAAAGACGTAATCACTCAATGACTGTTGGATATGCAAAACCAGGATTAGATGCAACAGTTGCAGCAGGGTACATAGATTATAGATTTGTAAATACGTATGATTTTCCAATATATATTCAAGGATATTTATCTGGCAATCAAGTAGTATTTAATGTTTGGGGAAATAAAGAAGCCATGGGTGGAAAGACTTATGAGCTTGTTAATGAAATATTAGAAACTTATAATTATGGTACAGAAGAAGTAAAAGATGCTAACTTGGCTGAAGGAGCAAGAGTTGTAACATCAGCAGGTTCTAATGGATGTAAGGCTAGTGGATATTTAATTACTTATGAAAATGGTGTTCAAGTAAATAAAGAACTTATATCAACAGATGTTTACTCAAGTAGAAACCAAGTTGTTAGTGTGGGAACAAAAAAGGCGGAAAAACCAACACCAACTCCAGATAAAAATGAAGTAAATCAAGAACAAAATAAACCTACAGAAAATAAACCTGTAGAAAATAATCCAAACAATAAACCAGAAGATAATAAAGTAGAATAGGCTTAGAATTTTAATTATATTTAAGTTAACAAATTGTAAAATACTTTGACTATTAAAAAACTATATAGTATCATTGAAGGTATATAAATAATGTAAAGTAAGATGTTATAACATCTTACTTTTTATTTTGGAGGGTGAATTCATTGAATTTAAATATAGTTTTATATCAACCAGAAATACCACAAAATACTGGAAATATAGCAAGAACTTGTGTTTTAACTGACTCAACTCTTCATTTAATAAAACCTTTAGGATTTAGTATTGATGATAAAGCCGTTAGAAGATCAGGTTTAGATTATTGGAAGGATTTAAAATTAGAAGTTCATGAATCTTATGAAGATTTTATGGCTAAGTATGGAGATAGAAGAATATTTTTATCTACAACACATGGGGGAAATATATATTCAGATGAGAAATTCCAAGAGGGAGATTTTATAATGTTTGGAAGAGAATCATCAGGAGTTCCTGAAGATGTACATAATGCCCATAGAGGTATAAGAGTACCAATGGTACAAACAAGTACAAGAAGTTTAAATTTATCAAATACAGTAGCAATTATAGCATATGAGGCATTAAAACAAATAAACTTTCCAAATATGAAGTAAAAGTTAGGGGGTACTTGTATGGAAAAAATTAAGATTATTACTGATAGTACTTTAGATTTACCATCAGATATTATAAAGGAAAAAGATATTGAAGTTTTACCATTACTAATTAATTTTGGAGAAGAAAGTTATTTAGATGGACTTGAAATAAATACTAAGGAAATGTTAGATAGAATAGAAAGAGAAAATATTCTTCCGACTACAGCTCAAGTAACACCAAATAGATTTGAGGAAATATTTAAAAAATATTTAGATGAAGGATATAAAATTGTAACTTTAGTATTGTCATCAGAAATGAGTGGAACATATCAATCAGCATGTATCGCTAAAAATATGTTAGAAAGTGATGATATAGTAGTTATTGATTCTAGAAATGTAACATCAGGATTAGGTGTTTTAGTATTAAAAGCTTGTGAATTTAGAGATAATGGAGATGACATCTTTGAAATTGAAGAAAAAATTAAAAATGTAATCCCTAAAGTTAAAAGTTCATTAAGTTTTGAATCCTTAGAAAACCTAGTAAGGGGGGGAAGACTTTCAAAAGCTGCTGGTGCTATAGGAAGTGTTTTAGGATTAAGACTGATATTAGAAGTAAAAGATGGGCAAATGTCAGTAAAAGACAAGGTAAGAGGTAGTAAGAAGGCTTTAAAGAAAGTTATTTCCGATTTTGAAAATGGAAATGTAGATACTGATTCACCCATAGTATTATTAGAAATTCTAAATGAAGAAATTTACTCAGGATTAAAGAAATATCTTGAAGAAAATAATGTGAAATATATAGATGCTAAGGTTGGATGTACAGTAGGAATTCATTCAGGAACTAAGGCATGTGGAATTTTCTTTGTGGAAAAATAAATTTTAAAATAGCAAATATCAATTTTAATATTGATATTTGCTATTTTTTTACTTTATAGTATTAAATAACTCTTATTGGGAGAAAAAATGAAGCTAAATTTTGAATATATATATGAAAATAGTATAAAATATTAGAGAAAATTTAAAAAAGTGATTTTTCAATGTAGAAAATAAATAAGAAAAAAATGGTTAATTATTTAAAAAAAGTCTAATTTTATTATATAAATAATGAAAAAAATAGAAAAACAAAAAAATATTAAAAAAATTACTAGAAAGTCTTTCAAAATTTAGATATCTGTTTTATAATAATATATGTGGGACATAAAAGTCATTGCTGGGACATTTTTAGTCCAAAGGAGGATCTAGAGTGCAGGAAATATTAGAATTGCAAAGAAAGATAGTTCCTGAGCTGGTAGAAGTCCTAGAAAAACGTTACAATGTTTTAAGGACAATTTTTTATAACCAACCTATTGGAAGAAGAATGCTCGCAAGTGAACTTAATCTTGGCGAAAGAGTAGTTAGAAATGAAATTGATTTATTAAAATCACAAAACTTAATAGAAATTAACACCCCAGGTATGACGGTCACTAAAGATGGACAACATATTTTAGAAGGACTAAAAGAATTCATACATCAAATAAAGGGATTAAACGATATTGAGAAAAGTATAAAATCATTTTTAGGATTAAAGGATGTTGTTATAGTTCCAGGTAATGTGGAAGAAAATCCTGCTACTTTTAAGGAACTTGGAAAAGCAGCAGCTAACTATATAAAAAATATTATTAAAGATAATGATATAATCGCAATTACTGGAGGAAGTACAATAAAAGAAGTTGTAGAAGAGTTTCCAAAAGTAAATAATTTCTCTAATGTTCTTGTTATTCCCGCAAGAGGTGGAATGGGAAGAAAGGTTGAAAGTCAAGCAAACTATTTAGCAGCATCACTTGCTAATAAGGTTAATGGGACATATAAACTTTTGCATATTCCTGAAAATATTAGTACGGAAGTAATAGAAGGGCTTCTTAAAGAGAAACAAATAAAAGAAGTTATTGAAAATATTCACAATGCTGATATTTTAATTTACGGAATAGGAAATGCAATTCATATGGCTAAAAAACGTGGATTGTCAGAAGAATATATAAGTAAACTTGAAGGCCTCGGAGCAATAGGGGAAGCGTTTGGGTGTTATTTTAACAAAGAGTCCCAAGTTGTATTAGAAAATACCCCAATTGGAATTAATATTAATGATGCAAAAAAAATTAATACACATATTGCTGTAGCTGCTGGGAAAAATAAAGTAGAAGCTATAATTGCTACAGAAATGAATAATTCAAATGCAGTTTTAGTTACAGATGAAGCAGCAGCAAGAAAAATTGCAGATTTAATTAAAAAGTAAAGCTAAGCTTTACATGAATTAATTTGATTTAAAATTTAATTTTAAATATATAATATATCTATTTTTAGGAGGTAATTGTAATGGTAAGAGTTGCAATAAACGGTTTTGGACGTATAGGACGTCTTGCATTTAGACAAATGTTTGGAGCAGAAGGGTATGAAATAGTTGCTATCAACGATTTAACAAGCCCAAAAATGTTAGCTCATTTATTAAAATATGACTCAGCACAAGGAAGATATGCTTTATGTGATAAAGTTGTTGCTGGAGAAGATTCTATCACTGTTGATGGAAAAGAAATCAGAATTTATGCTGAAGCTGATGCTTCTAAATTACCATGGGGAGAAATTGGTGTTGACGTAGTATTAGAATGTACTGGATTCTACGTATCAAAAGCTAAATCTCAAGCTCACATTGAAGCAGGTGCTAAGAAAGTTGTTATATCAGCTCCAGCTGGAAACGACCTTCCAACAGTTGTATTCAACGTAAACCAAGATATATTAACAGCTGAAGATAACATAATTTCTGCTGCATCTTGTACTACAAACTGCTTAGCTCCAATGGCTAAAGCATTAAATGACTTTGCACCAATTCAATCTGGTATAATGTCAACAATCCACGCTTACACTGGAGACCAAATGGTATTAGATGGACCTCACAGAAAGGGTGATTTCAGAAGAGCTAGAGCTGCTGCTGCAAATATCGTTCCTAACTCAACAGGAGCTGCTAAAGCTATCGGATTAGTTATTCCAGAATTAAATGGAAAATTAATCGGTTCTGCACAAAGAGTTCCAGTTCCAACTGGTTCAACTACAATCTTAACTGCTGTAGTTAAGGGTGAAAATGTAACTAAGGAAGCTATAAACGCTGCTATGAAAGCTGCTTCTAACGAATCATTCGGTTACACTGAAGAAGAATTAGTTTCTTCTGATATCGTAGGAATTACTTACGGTTCATTATTCGATGCAACTCAAACAATGGTATCTGAAATCGGAGAAGGATTATACCAAGTTCAAGTTGTTTCATGGTATGACAACGAAAACTCATACACTAGCCAAATGATTAGAACTATTAAATACTTCGCTGAATTAGCTTAATTTTAATAGATAATTATATATGGATTTAGATGCTTATAAAAGCACTCTTATAAGATCCTAAAAAGGGTCCGGTCTCTAAGGCATACTTATAAGACCGGGCCTATTTTAAAATTAGATGAAGAATTATCAATAATATACGAGGTGAAAGAAATGAGCTTTAATAAGAAAACAATTGAAGATATTCAAGTTAACGGTAAAAGAGTTTTAGTAAGATGTGACTTTAACGTACCTTTAAAAGACGGTGTTATTACTGACGAAAATAGATTAGTAGGAGCTCTTCCAACAATCAAATACTTAGTTGAAAATGGAGCTAAAGTTATACTTTGCTCTCACTTAGGAAAAGATGCTTCTAAAACTTTAGCACCAGTTGCTGTAAGATTAAGCGAAATGTTAGGTAAAGAAGTTGTTTTCGCTAGAGATGAAGAAGTAGTTGGAGAAAATGCTAGAAAAGCTGTTTCTGATATGAAAGACGGAGACGTTGTATTATTAGAAAACACTAGATGTAGAAAAGAAGAATCTAAAAACGGAGAAGATTTATCTAAAGAATTAGCTTCTTTATGTGATATCTACGTTAATGATGCATTTGGAACTGCTCACAGAGCTCATTCATCAACTGAAGGAGTAACTAAGTTTGTAGATACAGCTGTTTGTGGATACTTAATTCAAAAAGAATTAAAATTCTTAGGAGAAGCTGTAAACAATCCTGTTAGACCTTTCGTTGCTATATTAGGGGGATCAAAGGTTTCTGATAAAATTGCTGTTATCAACAATCTTTTAGAAAAAGTTGATACAATTATCATAGGTGGAGGAATGGCTTATACATTCTTAAAAGCTCAAGGATATGAAATAGGAACTTCTTTATGTGAAGATGATAGAATGGATTACGCTAAGGAAATGATCGCTAAGGCTGAAGCTAATGGTGTTAAATTCTTATTACCAGTAGACCACAGAATTGCTGATGGATTCAAGGATGTTGAAGCTACAGTTACTGAAGATCAAAACATTCCAGCAGGATTCATGGGATTAGATATCGGACCAAAGACAGAAGCTTTATATGCTGATGCAATCAAAGATGCTAAGACTGTTATCTGGAATGGACCAATGGGAGTATTCGAATTCGAAAACTTCAACAAAGGAACAATTGCAGTTGCTAAGGCTATGGCTGATGCAGATGCTACAACAGTTATCGGTGGAGGAGACTCAGCTGCTGCTGTTAATATCTTAGGATTTGGAGATAAAATGACTCACATCTCTACAGGTGGTGGAGCTTCATTAGAATTCTTAGAAGGTAAAACTTTACCAGGAATCGCTGCTTTAAACGATAAGTAGGATTTTAATATAAGTGTGCAAAATTCTCTTATTTTTTAAGGTAGGAGAAATAGCACTTGAGGCAGGAACTGCCTTGTAAGCTTGGATAAACTTGTAGCATTTAAGCTATATTGACCAAGAAACTTTTACTTTTACAGGTGAAGAGTAGTTTACAATTAAATTATGAGGTGAATAGAATGAGAAAAGCTATTATTGCTGGAAACTGGAAAATGCACTATACTCCAGAAGAAGCTGTTAAAGTTATAAATGAATTAAAACCATTAGTTAAGGATGCTACTTGTGATGTAGTAGTTTGTCCTACTTTTGTTTGTTTAGATGCTGTATTAAAAGCTGTTGAGGGATCAAACATAAAGGTTGCAGCTCAAAACATGCACTTTGAAGAAAAAGGAGCTTTCACTGGTGAAGTTGCTCCAGGAATGTTAGAAGCTATGGGAGTTAGCTATGTTGTTTTAGGACATAGTGAAAGAAGAGAATACTTTAATGAAACTGATGAAGCTTTAAACAAGAAAGTTAAAGCTGCATTTGCTCATAACTTAACTCCAATCCTTTGTTGTGGAGAAACTTTAGAGCAAAGAGAAAATGGAACAACTAATGAAGTTGTTGGAGCTCAAATCAAAGCTGATTTAGAAGGTTTATCTCCTGAATTAGCAGAAAAAGTTGTTATAGCTTATGAACCAATCTGGGCTATCGGAACTGGTAAAACTGCTACTGATGAACAAGCTAATGAAACAATTATGGCTGTAAGAAGTGTTGTTGCTGAAATGTTTGGTCAAGAAGTTGCAAACAAAGTAAGAATCCAATATGGTGGTTCTGTTAAACCAGGAACTATAAAAGCTCAAATGGCTCAATCTGATATAGATGGTGCTTTAGTTGGTGGAGCTAGCTTAGTTGCTACTGATTTTGCTCAAATCGTAAATTACTAAAATATAAAAAAGAAATCCTCTGCTAGGGATTTCTTTTTTTATAAAATTATTTAGAATTTATATTATTATTAAGGAGTAGCTTACTTATATTAATCATATATTCATTGTAGTTATACAAGTTATTTATGGAAAGTGAAAGCTCATCTAATACATTTTTTATTGAATTTATTTCATCACATATATTTAGGGAAGAATCTTCTGAACATTTCTTTTCAATATTAACAAACTCATTAATTATTAATGATAATTTATTTTTACAATCAGTATAATTTTTAGACATTTCTGCGTTATTAAAATCCACAACATTTAAAAAATTAATTAATGTAGCATTTTGAATTAATTGGTCTCTAACTTCTTTAATTTCATCTACATTATTTTTAAAGTTGAAAAATGTTTCCAAAGCATTAACGGATTCGGATAAAGAAGAATCATCCTTATTAGAAGAATCAGATTGATTAGAGGCATTTAAAGAATTTGTAGAATTGGTAATTTTATTAAAATTCTTAGAGAATTTTTTTACTAAGAAAGGGGGAATGGCCATTAAGGCTGTAAAAATGCTACTAATCCAGCTAACAAAAGTTTTTTGGTTTCCTATAGTATGAGAAATATTATTAGTAGATTCTTCTAGGGATTCCCAGTGAGTAGAAATAAGACTACTAACAGAATGGAGAATTTTTAATTTTGCATTACTAGAATTATTAACTAATGTTTCAACATCACTAGAAATAGGATAACTTATATTGCTATTAAATATAGATTCATTTATAGATTCGTAATCTTTGATTAAATCAACAATTGTATCTTTGTCTTGAGAGGAAATAATATTGTTATCTACAAGAGAATTTAAGTTATTATGAGCATTATTTAATGAATCTTCGTAATCAGATTTATATTTAATATTACCAGTTAATATAAAAGCCTCCCCAGCATCACTCATTTCAGTTATGGTGCTTTTAAATTTATCTAATTCGGTTATGGTATTTCTTATATTATTTGAATTATTTAAAGTACTAGATACAGATGAGTAATTATAAAATAAAAATAAATTTAAGGCTATAACCAAAATTAGAGTAAGAATTATAAAATAAATAGATAGTTTTTTCATAATAAAACCGTCCTTTGTAAATTTTATAATTCATTATATGAATTTATATTTTAATGTGGTAAATTTCATATAAACCAAAAATATTAATATAATACTTAAAGTTACGGAGAAAAAATTAATAGAAAGAATGAGATATATCAGTCATTTTAAATAAGTTCAGAGCTAATGATTATTATTATCTTAAATAAGCATATATTTTTGGTGTTTTTGGGAAAAAATAAATTATCAGAAAATTTTTTGGACAAACGTTTACAAAAACCTCTCTATATTGTTTAGTAATAATAATTATAGTATAATAAACATGGTTCAATTAATGATACTAATGACGAGTGAGATTCAGGAAACTTTAATTGCATAATGAAACTCACAAAGACAAAGTTATCACTTTTTTTGAAACTAAAAAAGTATTTATATATTTGGAGGGAATTATGGCGAAGAAACCTGTAATGTTAATGATATTAGATGGATTTGGAATAGCTCCAGAAAGCGATGGAAATGCAGTTGCTGCTGCAAGCAAACCAAATTATGATAGATTAGTTGCAAACTATCCTCACTCAGAATTACAAGCAAGTGGTATGTTTGTTGGATTACCAGATGGACAAATGGGTAATTCAGAAGTTGGACACTTAAATATTGGTGCAGGAAGAATTATATATCAAGAATTAACTAGAATAACTAAAGAAATAAACGAAGGTGGATTCTTCAAAAATGAAGCTTTATTAAAAGCTATTGAAAATGCTAAAAAGGATAATTCTTCATTACACTTAATGGGATTATTATCTAATGGTGGAGTTCACTCTCATATAGATCATTTAAAGGGATTATTAAAATTAGCTAAGGAACAAGAAGTTAAGAACGTGTATGTTCACTGTTTCATGGATGGTAGAGATGTTGCTCCAGGTTCAGGTAAAGACTTCGTAGTTGAATTAGAAAAATATATGGCTGAAATTGGAGTAGGTAAAATTGCTAGTATTTCAGGAAGATACTACGCTATGGATAGAGATAACAGATGGGAAAGAGTACAATTAGCTTATGATGCAATGGTACTTGGAAAAGGTGAAACTGCTAAATCTGCTACTTCATGCATGGAAAAATCTTATGCTGATAATAAATCAGATGAATTCGTATTACCATGTGTTATTGAAGAAAATGGAGCTCCAGTTGGAACAATAAAAAATGGAGATTCAGTAGTATTCTTTAACTTTAGACCAGATAGAGCTAGAGAAATAACTAGAGCTATAAATGATAAAGAATTTACTGGATTTGAAAGAGAAACTTTAGATTTAGTATTTGTAACAATGACTCAATATGACAAGACTTTAGAAGGTGTTGAAGTTGCTTACAGACCAGAATCTATAACTAACACTTTAGGAGAATATGTTGCTTCTAAGGGATTAAACCAATTAAGAATAGCTGAAACAGAAAAGTATGCTCACGTAACATTCTTCTTCAATGGTGGTGTTGAAAAGGAAAATGAAGGTGAAGATAGAGCTCTTATTGCATCTCCAAAAGTTGCAACTTATGACTTAAAACCAGAAATGAGTGCACCAGAATTAACTGACGAATTAATAAACAGATTAGATTCAGGAAAATATGATATGGTTATATTAAACTATGCTAACCCTGATATGGTTGGACATACAGGAGTAATGGAAGCTGCTAAGGCTGCTGTTGAAGCTGTAGACACATGTTTAGGAAAAGTTGTAGATAAAGTTTTAGAATTAGATGGAACAGTATTTATAACTGCTGACCATGGAAATGCTGAAACTATGATAGATGCTGAAACCGGAAATCCATTTACAGCACACACAACTGATCCAGTTCCATTTGTATGGGTATCTAACCATACAGAAGGTAAGTCTTTAAAAGATGGTAAGCTAGCTGATATAGCACCAACAATGTTAACAGTTATGGGATTAGATGTTCCTGTTGAAATGACTGGTGAATCTTTAATTAAATAGTTTTAAAGAGAGGGGGTTGTCCCTCTCTTTTTTAGTGCATGAAGTTTAAACAGGGTATAATAATTTTTAAAATTTTTACATATAAGGGGTTATTATTATGATAGTATTTTGTTTTTAGAGCATCAAGAAATTTATTTTGTTTTATTGAATCGTAATATTTGATATTCAAAGAATTTGACATAACTATTTTTTACATATATAATCTTCTTACAACGTAAAAATATAATTATTATAAGTTGGTGGAGGATTGAGGGAAATGGGCATAAAAATAATAACGGATTCAGCATGTGATTTAAAAAGAGAATATATAGATAAAAATAATATAGGATTACTTTCATTAATATTAAATTTAGAAGGAAAAATTATAAAAGATGATTTAGGTAAATCTTTAAGTTATAAGGATTTTTATAATAAAATGAGAGAAGGAGCTACTCCTACAACATCTCAAGTAAACGCTCATGATTTTGAAGAAGAGTTTGTTAAACATATAAAAAATGGAGATTCAATAATTTATATATCAATATCATCAGGATTAAGTGGAACATTTAATAGTGCTAATATAGCAAAAAATAATTTACTTGAAGAATATCCTGAAGCAAAAATTGAATTAATTGATTCTTTAGGTGCATCAATGGGGCAAGGTTTATTAGTTTTAAAGGCTTGTGAAATGAGAGATAATGGTGCAAGTGTAGAGGAAATAGTAAATTGGATTGAAGATAATAAAAGAAGAGTAATACACCTAGTATTAGTAGATGATTTAAATCATCTAAAAAGGGGTGGACGTATATCAGGAGCTACAGCAACAATTGGGGGGCTTTTAAATATTAAGCCATCTGCATATTTAGATAATGAAGGCAAATTAGTACAAGGTGAAAAAATAAAGGGAAAGAAAAAAGCATTAAAGTTTTTGGCAAATTCAATAAAGGAAAGAGCTATAGATTCTGAAAATGAAGTGCTTTATATATGTCATGCAGATTGTAATGAAGAAGCTGAAACATTAAAAGCATTAGTAGAGGAAGAAATAAAGTTTAAAGATATTGTTCTAAATTATGCTGGAAATGCTATTGGAGCACATGCAGGGCCAGGAGCTTTAGCAGTTATATATTTAGGAAAACATAGATAAATAAAAACTATATGATGGATTTAAAAAAAATCTATCATATAGTTTTTTATTATTTTAAATTTAAATAGTGAATTTAGAGTATGGCATTAATTGCACAAATGAATACTATGGTTAGTATAATAATTAAATATTAATTGAGGTAGATATAATGGCTAGAACATATGCATATTCAGCAGACTTTGATAAGGAAGTGGAAGGTTTATTTAGAGAAGCGCAGTTATTGGGCGAGGGACATAATGGAATTGTTTATGAAGTACCAGGTAATAAAGCTATAAAAATATTTACAAATAAAAATGTTTGTAAAAGTGAAGCAGAGATATTGTATAAAGTAAAAAAATCTAAGTATTTTCCCAAGATATATAAAAATGGTGAGTATTATATATTAAGGGATATGGTAAATGGAAAAAGACTAGATGATTATATTAAAGAAAATGGTCTAGATCAACAACTTATTTATAATTTGTATAGATTAATTAATGAATTTAAGTCATTAAAATTTACAAAATTAGATGCAAGATGTAGGGATATATATGTAGACAAAAATCAAAGAATAAAGGTAATTGATCCTAAACAATGTTATAAGAGAAAGGTGGATTATCCAAGACACCTAATGAAGGGGCTTGATGGAATTGATGTTTTAGAAGAGTTTTTAAGAGGAATTTATATAATTGACAAAAGAAGAGGGGAAGAGTGGGAAAGAAAAATTAATCAATATTATGCTAGAGAATATTAATATAATTATTTTGAGAAATAAAGTTAAGATATTAATAATAAAACTTTTATTATTAATATCTTAACTTTTATTTTTTAAGGATATATTTATGAATATTATTTCTTTGGTATGCAAAAAATAAACAAGTAAGTATTAGAGGTTGGAATAAAATATTTCATTTAATGTTAAAAATAAGGAGGATATATAATGAAAAATTTTGTTGAAATTGTAGATGTTGTAGCAAGACAAATATTAGATTCTAGATGTTTCCCAACAGTAGAAGTAGAGGTATACTTAGAAGACGGAACAATGGGAAGAGCAGCAGTACCATCAGGAGCTTCAACTGGTATTTATGAAGCAGTTGAATTAAGAGATGGAAATAAAGAATATTACATGGGAAAAGGTGTTTTAAAAGCTGTTGAAAATGTTAATGATACAATAGCTGAAGAATTAATAGGATGTAATGTTTTTGATCAAACATATATTGATAAAATGTTAATAGAACTTGATGGAAGCAATAATAAAGGTAAATTAGGGGCAAATGCTATACTAGGTGTTTCTTTAGCAGTGGCACAAGCAGCAGCTAATTATTTAGGATTACCTTTATATCAATATGTAGGTGGAGTAAATGCAAAGGTATTACCAGTTCCAATGATGAACATAATAAATGGTGGTTCACATGCTGATAATTCAGTAGACCTTCAAGAATTTATGGTTATGCCAGTTGGCTTTGATAACTTTGATAAAGCAGTTCAAGCTTGTGCAGAAGTTTATCATGCATTAAAGAAAACTTTAAATGAAAAAGGATATGCAACAGGTGTTGGAGATGAGGGTGGATTTGCACCAAACTTAAAGAGTAATGAAGAAGCTATAGAAGTTATTTTAGAAGCAATTAAAAAAGCTGGTTATGAACCAGGAAAAGATATATTCATAGCTATAGATGCAGCTTCATCTGAATATTATAAAGATGGAAAATATGTATTAGAACATGAAGGAAAAACTTTAACAGCTGCTGAAATGGTTGATTTCTTTGAAGATTGGGTAAATAAATATCCTATTATCTCAATTGAAGATGGTATGGCAGAAGAGGATTGGGAAGGTTGGAAGTTACTTACTGATAGATTAGGCAAAAAAGTTCAATTAGTTGGTGATGATTTATTTGTAACTAACACTCAAAGATTAGAAGATGGAATTTATAGAGGAGTTGCTAACTCAATTCTTATTAAATTAAATCAAATTGGTACTTTAACAGAAACTTTAAATGCTATTGAAATGGCTAATAGAGCTGGATATACAGCAGTTATTTCTCATAGAAGTGGAGAAACTGAAGATACTACTATAGCTGATTTAGTTGTTGCTGTTAATGCAGGTCAAATTAAAACAGGAGCGCCTGCAAGATCTGAAAGAGTTGCTAAGTATAATCAATTAATTAGAATAGCTGAAGAACTTGATGATGTAGCAGAATATAGAGGAAAGAAAGCTTTCTTTAATATAAAAGAGTAAAATAAATAACTAAATAAAATTGGCAAACAGTAAATTAAATTTAGAATTTTAATTTATTGTTTGCCATTTGCATTTTTATATAAATAATTATTTATAAGTTTACTTAGATGTTGTTTCTCTTAAAATTAATTCTGTATCAATTGTAATATGTTCTAAAGATATGGAGTTACTACGATTTTTAGAGTTAATTTGTCTAAGTAATAATTTCATAGAAGTTTCAGCTATTTTACTAATATCTTGATTTATTGTAGTAATAGGGATTATGGATTCATATGAAATTGGAGAATTATCAAATCCGATTATTTCATATTCATCAGGAATACTTTTTTTATTACGTATAAGAATATTTAATAAAATATTCGCATGAGTATCATTGCTTAAGAATATGCCTTTTTTTATATTAGGATAATTTTTTTCCATATCCTCATAAATTTTATATATGTTTTTATATGAATCCTCGAAGGTAAATCCTAATTTATTTGAATAATATTTATACTTAATTTTATTATTTTCACAAGTATCAATAAATGCTTGTGTACGTTTATATGCAGGTATATTTTTATTACTAGCTGAATTTATATGAATTAATATATCGCATTTATTATTAATTAATAAATTAGTTGCCATTAAGGCTCCATTATAATTATCACTATTAACACTTGAAATATACTTATCTTCACGTTCTATTGAAACAATAGGAACATTTAAATTGCTAAGTGTTTTAGAATCTATAGAATGACTTAGAATTATTAAGCCTTCAATTTGATAAGACATAAGTTCATTTATATAATTCATTTCTTCATTACCATCATGATTAGCAACAAATACTAAGAATTTATAATTGTACTTAGAATATGTATTTATAATTTGATTCAATATTTGAGAATAATAATGTAAAAAAAGATCAGGAATTATAATTCCGATAATTTCACTTTTACCATTTGCTAAGCTTCTAGCAACTTTATTTTCTTTATAATCTAAAGTGATTAGTGCATCTTCAATTTTTTTTCTAGATTCTACAGTTAAAGAATCAGGATTATTAAAATATCTCGAAATAGTTGTTTTTGAAAAATTTGTAAGTTTAGCAATATCACTAAAAGTAACTTTTTTTGTCATAGGCACCTCATCAAAATTATTATAAAATAATTTGTTATTGTAGTATTATAACAAAGATATAAAAAAACATCAAAAATATAGTTTTTTAAATTATTGACTTGATTATAAGAAAATGTTATCATAAATTTAAAGTAACCGGTAACATTACCGGTTAACAAATTTTATATAAGGAGATTATTAAAATGGCAAGACCAAGAATACATTTAACAGCTCCGAGTAATTGGATAAATGATCCCAATGGATTTATTTATTATAATGGAGAATATCATTTATTTTATCAACATTTTCCTTTTGAATGTAAATGGGGAACTATGCATTGGGGACATGCTACAAGTAAAGATTTAGTAAATTGGAATCATCACAAAATAGCACTATATCCAACTAAAGAATATGATCAAAATGGATGTTTTTCAGGAACAGCTATTGTTAAGGATGAGGAATTACATTTATATTATACAGCAATAAAATATGATAGATTTAAAGACGGAAATATTCATTCTCCATATGATAATGAATCATTTGAAGCATCACAAGCGAAAATAGTATCTAGAGATGGATATACATTTAATAATTATGATGATAAAAAAATTATAATTCCAGCAATAATGGATGAAAGTTTAGGTCATAGAACACATACGAGAGATCCAAAGGTTTGGAAACATAAGGAATGCTATTCAATGATACTTGGAAGTAAGTTTAAGAAGAAAGACAATGACAAGTTTACTGGAGAAGTTTTATTTTATACAAGTAAAGATGGAGAACAATGGAGTTATAAAAATAGATTTTATGATGATTCCATAGGGGATATGTGGGAGTGCCCAGACTTATTTAATGTAGATGGAAATTATATTTTAGTAGTTTCTCCAGAAAATACAATTAATGATGGTATCAATTATGGAAATAACGCTGTATATTCTATGGTAAATTTTGATGAAGATACTTGTGAAATGAGTCTTATAAACAATCATAAGTTTTTAGATGAAGGGCTTGATTTATATGCGCCTCAAACTACTATAGATGAGTTTGGCAATAGAATTTTAATTGGCTGGATGAGAATGCCAATTGTTTGTGAAAATGAAAATTGGATAGGAATGATGAGTATCCCTAGAGTAATAAATGTAAAAAATAATGAGGTATACTTTACAGTTCCAGAATATATAGATAGTTTGTTTGACAAGAAAGTTAAATTATCTGAATTTAATGTTGAGGAAACTTATAAGTTAAAAGTAACTTTAAATGAAGAAAGTGTTTTAAATATAGGAGGATATAAGATATCAGTAAACAAAGATAAGATAGTAGCAGACAGAAGCGAAGTATTTCCTGAAATTAAAGGAATAGGAAGAGTATTTAATTCTTCTAAGCTAAATGGAAAATATGAATTAAATATCTATATTGACAATGGAATTATTGAAATATTTATTAATGATGGAAAGTATGTAATTTCAAATATTGTTTATAACCTAAAATCTAATATAGAAGCAATTAATGTAAATAATATAGAAATGTTTAAGTTATAAAATATAAGTGTTACTAGAATCTATTATTTTAGAATTATATTTTAAAATAATAGATTCTTAATTTATAAAAATAAATAGTAGATTGGAGGAAGAGGAATGTCTAATAAAAAGGTTTATGATGAAGTAGCAAAAGATATACTAAAGTGTTTAGGGGGAAAAGAAAATATAATTAGTGTTGCACATTGTGCTACAAGGTTAAGAGTTGTTTTAGCAGATGATAAACTAGTGGATGTAAAGGGTATCGAAGAAGTAGAATTAGTTAAGGGAAGCTTTAATAATGGAGGGCAGTTTCAAATAATATTAGGAACTGGAATAGTAGACGAAGTATGTAAACATTTTATTGAATTCTCTGGGGTAGCAGAGGCTAGTAAGGAAGAATTAAAACAAGCATCAGTAAAAAAAACTAATATATTTCAAAGATTTTTAAAGGCTCTTGCAGATGTTTTTGTTCCAATACTTCCTGCACTTGTAGCAGCTGGTTTATTAATGGGACTTAATAATGTGCTTACAGCTCAAGGGTTATTTATAAAGGGTGAATCATTAATAGAAGCTTATCCACAAATAACAGGTTTGGCTGAGATGGTAAATACATTTTCTAATGCAGCATTTGTATTTTTACCAGTTTTAATTGGCTTTTCAGCAACTAAGATATTTGGCGGAACTCCAGTTTTAGGAGCTGTTATAGGAGCAATAATGATTCATCCGGACTTATTAAACGGATATGATTATGGACAAGCAGTGTTGGATGGGGCAGTGCCTTATTGGAATATTTTTGGATTTGAAATAGCTAAGGTTGGATATCAAGGAACAGTACTTCCAATAATAGCATCATCATTTATTTTATCAAATATAGAAAAAAGATTACGTAAAGTAGTCCATCCAATGATAGATAATATAGTAACGCCACTTTTAACTGTATTATTAACTGCACTTTTAACTTTTACAATAGTTGGTCCTATAATGAGAACAGTAGGAGATTGGATGACAGCAGGTGTAATGTACTTATTCTTTGATTTAGGATTTGTTGGTGGAGCAATTTATGGAATAGTTTATCCATTGTTAGTTATTACAGGAATGCATCATAGTTTAGTAACTGCTGAAACACAAATATTAGCTAATATAGGAACATTAGGAGGGTCTCCAACTTTTGCAGTAGTTGCAGCATCTAATGTCGCACAGGGGGCAGCAGCTTTAGCAGTGTTTTTTATTGTAAAGAAAAATGCTAAAATGAAAAGTACAGCATCAGCAGCAGGTGTATCAGCATTATTAGGAATTACAGAACCAGCTATTTTTGGAGTTAATTTAAAATTATTATATCCATTTATAGGTGCATTAATAGGTTCAGCTATTGGTTCTGCATATACAACATTAATGAATGTATTATCATTATCACCAGGACCGGCTGGATTACCAGGAGTTATAGTAATAAGACCTGAATCAATGCTTCAATATATGATATCTATGGCAATAGCTTTTGTTAGCTCTTTTGTAGCTACAGCTATACTTGCTAAATTTTTTGCTAAAAAGGTTTAATATTTATTATTAAATAGATAAAAAGAATCTATATCAAGATAATTATGATATAGGTTCTTTTTTATTACAAAAATGTAATTTAAATTAAATATAAATCGATATAATGTATAATATTTATTAGTTAAAATTAAATTGTAAGTTTTAGGCTAAAGGGGGTATTAGCATAAAATTAGGTTAAATATTAATAAAAAATTAATAAGTTAAGAAATTTATGTAAGTAAATCTTAATATTTATTTAAATTAAATCTTAATATTTACTTGCTAAAATAAAAATATAGAAAGCAAATATTGGGGGAAATATTATGAAAGTGTTAATTTTAACGGGAAAATTTGGAATGGGGCATTATTCAGTATCCGAAGCAATAAAAGAAGAAATAAACAATAAGGATTCAAAAATAGAAGTTAAAATTGTTGATATAATAGATTATTTAATGCCATCAGCAAGTAAGGTTATTTATAAGAGCTTTAATACTTTAGTAACTAAATGGTCAAACTTATATAATTTTATAAGTATGAATAATGAAGATATTAATATAAAAACCTTTAATAGTTTTTTTATAAAGGGATTAGATAAGTTATTTTTTGAGTTTAATCCAGACATAGTCATTTCAACATTGCCAATAAGTTCTCAATATATTTCTAAATATAAATCAATAAATAAATTAAATATTCCTTTATTTACATTCATAACTGATATTTCTAGTCATAATGAATGGATTCACAAAAATACAGATTTTTATTTTGTAGGAGATATAAGCATAAAGGAAAGTTTGGTTGATAAAGGTATTGATAAAAATAAAATAATTGTTAGTGGAATTCCTGTTAAGCAAAGGTTTAAAAATAATATTATAGAGTTTAATAATAATAAATTAAAAGAAATTTTAATAATGGGTGGTGGATTAGGATTAATTTCTTTTAGTGAAAATTTATTTGAAAGATTAAATAATGAAAAGGAAATAAAAACAACAGTTATAACAGGAAATAATAAAAAGATGTTTGATGATTTAAAAAGTAAATATAAAAATATTAATGTTTTAGGATATACAGATAAGATAAATGATTATATGAAAAAAGCGGATTTAATAATATCTAAATCGGGAGGAATAACTTTGTTTGAATCAATTTATAGCGAAACTCCCATTTATGTAGTAAATCCATTTTTATTTCAAGAAGTTAAAAATGCTAAATTTATAGAAGATAAGAAAATTGGAAAAGTAATTTGGGATGAAAAGATTGATATAGCAGAAGATATTTTAGCGCTTATAAATGATGATAAAGCTATTTTAGATATGAAAATAAATATGAAAAAGGTTAAGGAAAATATAAATCAAGAAGAGATATTTAGTGTTATAAATCATTTTAATAAGGGGGCATAAGTAATGATAGTCATAGGTATATTGGGAATATTAATATTATCATATAGCATTATTCCAACTTTTTATTATAAATTTAAAGGAACGCCAATTGTTAACAATATAGATGAAAAAAAGTTTTTATCATTAACTTTTGATGATGGACCAGATAAAAAATATACGGGTGAATTATTAGATTTGCTTAAAAAGTATAACATAAAGGCAACATTTTTTGTTGTTGCTAAATTTGCAGAAGAAAACTATGAACTTATAAAGAGAATGGAAGAAGAGGGGCATACTATAGGGCTTCATTCTTTAGAACATAAAAATGCTCTTTTAAATGGACCTTTATATACAAATAAAGAATTTGAAGAAAGTTTAAAAATAATGGATAAAATAAATGTTAATATAAAGTCATTTAGACCACCATGGGGGCATTTGAATTTATTAACAATTAGAAATTTAAAAAAATTCAACTTAAATTTAGTGCTTTGGGATGTAATTATAGGGGACTGGAAGGCAGATATTACATCTGATGAAATTTCAAGAAGGTTATTATCACAATCAAAAAATAAAAGTATTATTTGTCTTCATGATGGAAGAGGTAAAAATGAAGCACCTAAAAGAACTATAGAAGCTTTAGAAAAAACAATACCTGTATGGATTGAAGAAGGATATAAATTTTTAAAGGTAGGAGAACTTTATGAGTAAGGCAATGACTTCAAAAAGTATATTTAAAAATAGTATATTATTTATAGCTTTAATTGCAATTACGTTTTTTATTTTATTTAAAGATAACAGCATAAGCAATATACTAGAATCATTAAGAAGTGTTAATATTATTTACGTATTTTTAGGAATATTATGTATGTTTTTATTTATATGCTGTGAAGGAATAAATATTAGACGTATGCTAAAATTATTTTCTTATAATATAAGTATATTTAGGGGATTAAAGTATTCCTTTGTAGGTTTTTTCTTTAGCTCAATAACACCATCAGCTTCAGGTGGGCAACCAATGCAAGTTTATTATATGAAAAAAGATGGTATTAAGTTTTCACACTCATCACTAATACTACTTATAGAACTTGCTAGTTTTCAATTTGCTACAATAACTATTGCAATTATATCTTTTATGTTAAATTATGATTTTATTGTAAATTTAAACACTGCAATTAAAGCTTTGATATTTATAGGAATAGCATCAAACTGTATTATATTTTGTTTTATATTAGTAGCTATATTTTCAAAATCGTTTATAAATAAGGTAATAGGATTATTTTTAAAAATAGTCAGCAAAATAAAGTTTATAGATGAAAATAAAATAAAACAAATAGTGGAAAAGGAAGTTAAACAATATCAAGATGGTGCAATATTTATAAGCAATAATAAAAAAACTGTAATTAAGGTAGTGTTAACAACGTTTGCTCAATTATCATTTATGTATAGCATAACATTTTGTGTATATAAGGCATTTAATTTATCTAGTTTTTCATTTTTTACTATTTTTTCTATTCAATCAATTTTATTTATTGCAGTATCAGCTATACCACTTCCAGGTGCTGTAGGCAGTAGTGAAAGCAGTTTTTTAACTTTATTTAAAACGTTATTTCCTTCAACTAGTTTAAGTTCTGCAATGTTATTAAGTAGAGGAATTAGCTTTTATTTATTTGTAATAATAAGTGGATTAATTGTATTTTTAATTAAAATATCAAGGAAAAAAGAAGATGAAAACTCTATAAGAAAATATAGTAATGATAAAAGGATAATAATATAAAAGTAATTATGTTTAATAATGGAGTTATTTGTAAATAACCTTGATATATAATTTGTATTATGTTATGATAAATTTAAGTTAAAATGCACGAAAGTACAATATGGGAGGTGTAACCGTGAAAACTTTTTTATTTGTGTTAGAAGCGGTTTTAGGATTAATAGTTGTTGTTTCAATATTAATGCAAAAAAGTAAAGCTGATGCATTAAGTGGATTAATTCAAGGTAGTAAGAGCGAAACATTCTTCACTAAGAATAAATCAAAAACTAGAGAAGCAATGTTAGTTAAAGTTACTATAATTTCAATGTTTTTATTTGCTGTAAATACAGTAGTTTTAAATATAATTTAAGTAGAATTTAGATCACTACCATAAAGTGATCTATTTTTTTATGGATTTTTAATAATTGTTTTTAGCTATAAAAAAGATGGAAATAATATAATTGTATTTTATTATATTTATTAGGAATTGAAATAGGAGTTTGGTGAATAAATTATAATAAAGATATTATAAGCACTGTGTATTGAATAAAAAAGCGTGCGTGTGGTACTATAATAAATAGTGCGTATAAGAAAATATTGGATGAGGTTAAATATAATTTAAACGGAGGAAATTACATGGGAATAAAAGAAACATTACTTAGCTTTATGAAAGAAGAAGCATATAGACCTATGGATATTCAAGAGCTTGTTATAGCTTTTGATATTAATCCAGATGAGTATAAGGCTTTTAAAAGAGCTTTAAAGGTAATGGAATTAGAAGGTTCAATAGTAAGAACTAAAAAAGATAAATATGCAGTTCCTGAAAGATTAGGATTAATAAAGGGGAAACTTCAAGCACATAAAAAGGGATTTGGATTCTTAATACCAGAAGATGAAGGGGAAAGAGACGTATTTATTCCAAGTTCATTTATTAATGGTGCAATGAATAATGATAGAGTACTTGTACAAATTACTAGGGATGATATTAATGGTAAAAAAAGAGAAGGTGAAGTTGTAGAAGTACTAGAAAGAGCAAATAATAGAATAATTGGGATATATGAAGATAGTAGAAACTTTGGATTTGTGGTTCCAGAAGATACTAGATTAAATCAAGATATATTTGTTTCAAAAAGAGATAAAAATGGAGCAAAACATGGTGATGTAGTTATTGTAGAAGTAACTAAGTGGCCAGAAAAAAGAAGAAGTCCAGAAGGAATAGTTAAAGAAGTTTTAGGTAAAAAAGGAGAAAAGGGACTAGACATTTTAACTATAATTAAAAAGCATGGTCTTCCAGAGGAATTTCCACCAAAGGTTTTAGCTTTTGCAGATGGTATTTCTGAAGAAATAGAAGAAAAGGAAATAAAGAGAAGAAAAGATATTAGAAATCTTAGAATGGTTACTATAGATGGAGAAGATGCCAAGGATCTTGATGATGCTGTTTCTATAGAAAGATTGGATAATGATAAATATAGATTAGGAGTTCATATTGCAGATGTTACACATTATGTAAGAGAAAAGAATCCATTAGATAAGGAAGCATTAAAAAGAGGAACATCAGTTTATTTAATAGATAGAGTTATACCAATGCTTCCAAAGAAGCTTTCAAACGGTATATGCTCATTAAATCCAAAGGTTGATAGATTAGCATTAAGTTGCTTTATGACTATTGATAATAAGGGAAAAGTTTGTGACCATGAAATAGCTGAAACTGTTATTAGAACATCTGAAAGAATGACTTATACAGATGTAACTAAAATATTAAAAGATAATGATGAAGAACTTATTAAGAAATATGATTACTTAGTTGATGATTTTAAAATAATGGAAGAGCTTTGCTTAATTCTTAGAGAAAAGAGAATGAAAAGAGGAGCTATAGACTTTGATTTTGAGGAATCAAAAATAATATTAAATGAAAATGGTAAACCAATTGATATAAAGCCATATGAAAGAGAAATAGCAAATAGAATAATAGAAGAGTTTATGCTTGTTTGTAATGAAACTATTGCTGAGCATATGTTCTGGACTAACTTACCTTTTGTATATAGAGTTCATGAAAATCCGGATGAAGAAAAGTTAGAAAAGTTTAGAGACTTTATTTATAACTTAGGATATACAATGAAGGTGTCTCAAGATATACATCCAAGAATGCTTCAAGAAGTATTACAAAAAGTAAAGGGCAAAAAAGAAGAAACTGTAGTTAGTACACTTTTATTAAGAAGTATGATGAAAGCAAAATATACACCAGAATGTTCATCACATTTTGGGTTAGCTTCAACTTATTATTGTCATTTTACATCACCAATTAGAAGATATCCAGATTTACAAATCCATAGAATAATAAAGGAATATTTAAATGGTAAAATTAATGATAAGAGAGCAACTAAACTTGCACCAATAGTTGATATAGCTGCTAAACAATCATCAGAGATGGAAAGGCTTGCAGAAGAAGCAGAAAGAGAAGTAGATGATTTAAAGAAAGCAGAGTACATGATGGATAGAATTGGGGAAGAGTTTGAAGGTATTATTTCTTCAGTTACATCATTTGGCATATTTGTTGAACTTCCAAATACTATAGAAGGGTTAGTTCATATAACGGATTTAGATGATGATTATTATGTATATGATGAAAAACATTTAATGCTTTTAGGTCAAAGAACTAAAAAGATTTATAGATTAGGTGATTCTGTAAAAGTTAAATGTTCTAAGGTTGATATTGATAATAGAGAAATATTCTTTGACATATTAAGTGGAGAACAAGATTTAGAAGAAATAATGCCAAGTGAGGAAACAGCTTCAATAATTGCTGAAGTTAAAAAAGAGTTTGGAACTAAAAAGGAAACTAAGGAAGCTACGAAAAGCTTTGAAGTAGAAGAGGAATTTAACGAGTAATTTAGATATATTGTGATTTTAAAAGGTTCTTGTTATAATTAAGAAAAACACGTAAATAAAAAAGTGGGTGAGAATATGGCAAGAGTTAAGAATAGTAATTCTTTAGCTGAAAATAGAAAAGCTCGTCATGATTATTTTGTTGAAGAAACAATGGAGGCGGGAATTGAATTAGTAGGAACAGAAGTTAAATCTATAAGAGGTGGTAAGTGCAATTTAAAAGATTGTTATGCTGATATAAAAAATGGAGAAATATTTATTTTAAATATGCACATTAGTCCATATGAACAAGGAAATATATTTAATGTTGATCCATTAAGAGAAAGAAAACTTTTGCTTCATAAAGAGCAAATCGGTAGATTAGCAGGATTAGTATCTAGAGATGGATATACTTTAGTTCCGTTATCTCTATATTTAAAGAATGGAAGAGTAAAAGTTGCTCTTGGAATTTGCAAAGGTAAGAAGAATTACGATAAGAGAGATTCAATGTTAGAAAAGGCTCATAAGAGAGATATTGAGCGTCAAATGAAGGAAAGAAACCGTTATTAGTTTTTAAAAAGGCAAATTTAAAATGGAAAATTATTTTAACTTAATTCTCCATTTATAATTTGTCTTTTTTTATTAATAAGAAAGCTTTATGTTTCTTTCTCTCCAACCTAAATCAAAAGGCATATTTGAAATATTAAATGAATTACTATCTATTAAAGGATAACCATTTGAATCAAAACCTGATATTATAGCTTTATGGTCTGTAAAAAATGTTTTATCAAATCTAATTACGTCATCTTCTTTATAGTTATTTGATGTTTCATAATTAGGATTTATTTTTTTAGTGTAAGGCAAAAATGTTTCAGATAATGTAAAATTATATTGTTCTAAGTCATCATTAAATATATCAGAATAATAATCTTTTTCTATATAAAAATAATGCTCCGAATTATTATTGCTAGTATAAAGAGTTAATATATGAGGTATTGACAAAGTAAATTTATTTACAGCAACTTGCTTATTATGAATGTAGTTAAAGGTATAATGCTCATCTAAATCAACAATTATTTTATCTTCATTTCTAATAATCTTATTTATAATTATTAAAGAATTTATTGATGTAAAAATTACCGCTCTTTCTAAGGCCCAATCACGCAAATAAGAAATTCTTTTAAATTCGTATCCTAAAGAATATCTACCATTTGCTAAGGATGTACCATAGTAATCATAAAGTTTATGAACATCGCCACTTAAAAAACCATTATTTCTTGTCTTAAAAGCAGAAGTTATAAATGTATGTAATTCATCTTCGTAAGGATCTAAAGAATTTTCGGGTATTTTTCCTTTGTTAAAATTACCAACACTGGTACTAAGGTTAACATTATTTAATAGATTACTTTTAGAAACATAATGGATTGGAGGAATTTTATTTATACAATAAAAAAAATAAGAAAATAAGCTTATTGTTAATATAAAATAAGTTGTTGTAAATATAATGCTTTTTATGTCTAGTTTAGATTTATTACTTTTGTAATTTTGAGACATAATGTCACTCCTTTAAGAAAAACTATAAAATGACTAAATTTGTATATTGTTATAAATAATAAATTCAAAACAAGTTATATTTTAGAAAAGGTACTATATATAGTATTATCTATTTTAAAAGAATTATTTACCAAAGTTATGATAATAGTTGTTTTAGTATATAAAAATATAAATATTAATATTACAATAAATTAAGCTAAAAGCCACTTTATATTTGTAGGCTTTGGAAAAAAGCATTAATATTTAAGTAGAAGAATTTTTAGATTTTAAAATATTGATAGGTAACTATGAAAATATTAAAAAAATGATAAAATTAAATAAATAATCTATAAAAAATGGAGGATATATAGGCCTATGGCATTAAATATAATTGATATAGCTAAATTAGCAGGAGTATCAAAATCTACTGTTTCTAGATATTTAAACAATGGATATGTTAGTGATGAAACAAGAGGGAAAATTAAAAAGGTACTTGACGAAACAGGATTTACACCTCAAAGACAAGCAAAGGGTATGAGAAGTAAAAAAACAAATTTAATAGGAGTAATAGTTCCTAAAATAAGTAGTGAGACTCCATCAAGAGTAGTTGAAGGAATTACAGAAATTTTATCTCCAAAAGGATATGATATTTTGATAGCAAACACAAATTTATCTATAGAAAAGGAAATAGAATATCTTAATATATTTAAATCGAATCAAGTTGATGGAATAATATTTATGGCAACTAAGATGACAGATAATCATATAGATATTATAAAAAGATTAGAAGTTCCTATAGTTATTGTTGCACAAGATATTGAAAATTTTCCATCTGTATATTTTGATGAATTTAAAGCAGTAGAAGATATAGTAAATTATTTAATTAAAAAAGGTCATGAAAAGTTTGGTTATATTGGAGTTTACGAAGAAGATAAGGCAGTTGGACTTTATAGAAAACAAGCATTTATAGAAACATTAAAAAATAATAATATAGATATAAATTACGCTAATATTAAACTTGGTGATTTTAATGAAGATAGTGGATATATATTAGCCAAGGAAATAATGGAGGGGGAAGAACATCCAACAGCGATTATTGCTGTAACTGATAGTTTAGCATTAGGAGTAATAGAATATTTAAAAGAAAATAATTATAAGATTCCAGGGGATATAGCAGTAGTAGGAATGGGAGATTCAAAAATTTCTAGAGTTATAACTCCAAAACTTACAACAGTACATTATCATTATAAAACTGCTGGAAGAAAATCAGCAGAAATAATTTTGAATGAACTTAATGGAAATATGGAAAAAAATAAAAACATAACAAATAAGGTAAAGTTAAATTGTTTACTTATTGAAAGAGAGAGTGTATAGTTTTAAGTTAGTAATAAAACTTATATAAATTAAAAATTAAATGATTATATTTATTGTTAAATCTCTTTGTGGTTTTAAGCATAAAGAGATTATTTAATTTAAGAAAAATATCGTCTATTAAAATAAATATAATTTTATAAAAAAGTTATGGACTAAGATTATATAAGTGATATAATGTTTACATAGAAAGAATTAAAAATTTTTTAAGTTGTGAGGGAACGTTCCCTTAAGTGGTTGTTAGGAGGATAAGATATGAAAAAGGTAATTTCAATAGGGGAAGCATTAATAGATTTTATTCCACATGAAAAAGGTGTGGCATTAATGAATGTAAATAACTTTTCTAAGGTAGCAGGTGGAGCACCACTTAATGTTGCAGCAGCTGTTTCAAAGTTAGGTGGTAAATCACAAATGATTACGAAGCTTGGTGTAGATGGATTTGGAGATCATATTTTAGATGAAGTTATATCTTTAGGCGTTGATGTTTCAAAGGTTTTAAGAACTAAGGAAGCAAATACTGCATTAGCATTTGTATCGTTAAAAGATGATGGAGAAAGAGATTTTTCGTTTTATAGAAATCCAAGTGCAGATATGTTATTAAATGAATCAGAAATAGAAGAGGAAATTTTTAAAGAAGGTGGAATATTACATTTTTGTTCTGTAAGTTTAATAGATGCACCAATAAAGGGAGCACATAAAAAGGCTATAGAATTTGCTAAAAAGAATAAGTGTTTAATAAGCTTTGATCCAAATGTTAGATTACCACTATGGGAAACTAAGGAATCTTGTAGAGAAGCAATTTTAGAATTTTTACCATTTGCAAATATAGTAAAAATAAGTGATGAAGAATTAGAGTTTATTACTGGAATTGCTGATGAGTCTAAAGCATTAGAGTTTTTATTACAAGGTGATGTTGAAGTTGTAATTTATACAAAAGGCACTGAAGGTGCAGAGTTTATAACTAAGGAAAGAAAGATATTTTCTCCATCATTTAAAGTACAGGCTCAAGATACAACAGGAGCTGGAGATTCGTTTATAGGATCATTTTTATATCAAGTTGCTGAAGGGGATAATACTTTAGAAAGCTTGGTTAATTTACCAAAAGAAAATATAAAAGAAATGTTAAGTTTTTCAAATGCAACAGCAGCCTTAACAGTTTGTAAAAAAGGAGCGATAGGTGCTTTACCAACAAAAGAAGAAGTTTTAGCTTTAATTCAAGGGAGATAATTATGTTAAAGGTTGATTTTGATAAACAAATAAACGAATATATAAATAAAAATTTAGAAGCTGTTAAAATTGATAAATGGAGAAATAAATATCATATAATGGCTCCTATAGGATGGATAAATGACCCTAATGGATTATGTGAATTTAATGGAAAATATCATTGCTATTATCAATATTCACCATTAACTCCAATGGGAGGATTAAAATTTTGGGGACATTCAGTATCTAATGATTTAGTTAATTGGGAAGATAAAGGGGTAGCTCTTTATCCAGATATAGATGAAGATAGGGATGGAGTATATTCAGGGTCAGCTTTTGTTAAAAATGATACTATATATTTTTTCTACACAGGCAATGTAAAGTATGAAGGAGAATATGATTATATATTAACTGGAAGAGAACAAAATGTTATTTTAGTAACTAGCAAAGATGGCATAAACTTTTCAGAAAAGAGAGTAGTTTTAAAAAATTCAGACTTCCCTAAAGATATGTCTCTTCATGTTAGAGATCCTAAGGTTTGGGAAGAAGATGGAGTTTATTATATGGTACTAGGTGCTAGAACAACTGATAATAAAGGGTGTATCTTATTGTATAAGTCAAATAATCTTTATAATTGGGAGTTTGTTTCAGTACCAGCTGGAAAGCAAGATAATATGGGATATATGTGGGAGTGTCCAGATATATTTAAATTAGACAATAATGATATACTTATGTTTTCACCACAAGGGATAGATTCAAAAGGATATAAATACAATAATATATATCAATGTGGATATGCAAAGGGTAAGTTTAATGATGATAAAAAAGAATTTAAATTTGATGAATTTATTGAAATAGATAGAGGCTTTGATTTTTATGCTCCACAAACTTTCGAAGATTCTAAAGGAAGAAGAATTGTTATAGGATGGATGGGAGTTCCTGATGCAATAGAGCATAAAAATCCAACTATAAATAATTTTTGGCAACATCAATTAACAATTCCAAGGGAATTAGTTTTAAAAAATAATAAGCTATATCAACTACCAATTGATGAATTAAAAAAATTAAGAATTGGAAATTCAATTAAAAAGGATGTTGATTTAAATAAAGGTTCTATTTTAGATATATTTGAAAGTAATACTTTTGAATTAAATATTGATTTTAGAGAATCTAATAAATTTGAAATTATACTAAGAGAAGATTGTAAGCTTTCATTTAGTGATAATGTATTTAAATTAGAACTTGGAAAATCAGGATATGGAAGAGATATGAGAGCTGTAGAAATTGATTATATTTATTCGATTAAAATATTTTCAGATAATTCTTCTTTAGAAATATTTTTAAACAATGGGGAAGAAGTATTCAGTACTAGAATTTACAATGATTCTGTTGATAGTTCTTTAATATTAAAGGGAAATGGAATTGCTACAGTGGAAAAGTGGAATTATTAAATTAGCTTTTTTATAAGCACCACAAATTAAAAGCTAAAATTAATGTATAAATATTTTGTCTTTACGAAATTAGAATTTGTAAAATAAAATTAATTGTTGATAGTAAAATTTTAATATGTATAATTGAAATAAGGGAATTCTAAAATGTTTAAACTTTTATCACCGTAGAAGTTTGTTTGGGGATTTTTTTAACATTTTCAACAATACTGAATAATATATACTAAGTATATATTAAAGATGGTAAGGCTTATGATGGCATAGGTCTTATCATTTTTTGTTTATATAAATATTTACAATTATTAAATTTTTAATAATTCATTAATATAGTTAAGTTGACAGTTGAAATTGTATGTTTTATAATAAATTTATAATATTAATAATTAATTGAAAATTGAATAGGTAAAGCGTTTATGACCTATTATCCTAACATGGGGGCGTTTTGGCTTCGACGGGGGTAAGATGGGTTTGATAAGCGGGCCGAGGCAAGCATGTCACCTCGATAATAAAGTATGCATTAAATATAAACGCAGAAGACAATTTTGCATTAGCAGCTTAATATAGCTTGCTCATCAGTCCAGGATGCCTACGTCTTGGGTAGCTGGTGTCATTAAAGTAGGGAACGAAGTCTAGCAAAGCTTTGAGCTAGAGGGGTATTTATGAAGCTAGGGAATTAGGAGTTTGTTTGTGAGCGAACTAAGGACCGAATTTTTAGTCACAAACTACGCTCGTAGAAAGTCAGGCTGGTCTGCTTTCGGACACGGGTTCGACACCCGTCGCCTCCACCATGAAACCTTTGATAATGTATATTGCATTATTGAAGGTTATTTATTTTTATTGAAGATATTTAAATGTGTTACAAATAATGAGAAAATAGTATTGGTTAAGTTATTTAAATTATTATCTCTATTTCTATAAGTCAAATATTGAACTATAATAAGAGATAATTAGGTATATGAATTACTTTAATAAGATAATATAATTAAAATAAAATGGTGTATGGAGGTTTTGCATAATGACATTAAAAGAATTGGCAATAAAAATTTTAAATGAATCAGAAGCTCCTATGTCTGCAGAAGAATTATGGAATTATGCAGTAAAAAAAGGATATGATTCATTAGTTAATGTTAATGGAAGAACACCATGGCAAACTATAAGTGCTCAAATTTATGTTGACATGAAAGATAAAGATAATAGTAGGTTTATTAAAGTAGGTAGAAGACCAATAAGGTTTTTTCTAAATAATTTATATGAAAGTAAGCATGTAGATAAATGTGCAATTGCTGGTCAAAAAATTATGAAAAATAAATTAAAGTATTCAGAAAGAGATTTACATAAGTTATTAACTTACTATGCATACAATTATATGAGAATACATACTAGAACTATATATCATGAAAAGTCAAAACGGAAAGATAAGGGGGCAAATGAATGGCTTCATCCAGATTTGGTTGGGTTTTATTTTCCATTAAGAGATTGGAATAAACAAGTGCTAGAGTTAAGTAATAATATAGGAAGTACACCAATACGAATTTATTCGTTTGAAATGAAGAAAGAGTTAGACTTTATTAATATAAGATCAGCGTTTTTTCAGACTGTGTCAAACTCAAGCTGGGCAAATGAAAGTTATTTAGTAGCTGCCAATATATCAGGTGATTCAGATTTCTTAGATGAGTTGAAAAGATTATCAGCATCTTTTGGTATAGGTGTAATAAGATTAGATGTAAATAAACCAGATGATAGCACTATAATTTATCCAGCTAGATATAAGACTGAATTAGATTGGGATACAGTAAATAAGTTAATTGAAGAAAATAATGATTTTAAGGAATTTATTAGTGATATAAATGCATGTATTAAATCAAATAGAATATATGATACAGCTTATGATGAAATATATGATGTTGACGGTTTAATTAGGTTTTTCTCTAGTGCTGATAAATAGGAATTCTACATAAAAATAATTCATTAAAATTAATATAAATATTTAGTTGATTAAAGATTATAATGTAATAAATATATAGAAATAAAGGTGATATTATGAAAGAGGTAACAGCAGCAATAATTATAGATAATAATAAAATATTAATAGCTCAAAGAGGAAAAAATGAGAATTTAGCTGGAAAATGGGAGTTTCCAGGTGGAAAAATAGAAATAGATGAAACACCACAACAATGCTTAAAGCGTGAAATTAGAGAGGAATTAGAAGTAGACATAGTGGTAGGGAATTATTTAGGTGAAAGTATATGTACATATTCAAATAGTAAAATAAAATTAATAGCTTATTTTGCAACTATATTAAGTGGTGATATAAAATTATCAGTACATGATAAGGTTGAGTGGATAACAATTAGTGAATTTGATGAGTATGAATTTGCACCGGCTGACATTCCGTTTATTGCAAAATTAAAGGAGATATTTTAATATGTTTAATCCAAAACTTGAATTAGGAAAGGCTATAACAAATGATGAATTAAGAGCTACTTTTGTATGTGGAAATATGGGAGGAATGAGAAGATCCAAAACTACAAATACATTAGTAATTATTTCAGACCATACAAAAGGATTATATGAAGATAAGTGGTTTGGGGACACCCTTCATTATATAGGTATGGGAAAAAAGGGAGATCAAGATATTAATGCAGCTCAAAATAGAACTTTAAATGAATCAAATATTAATGGAGTTGATGTATTTCTTTTTGAAGTTTTTGAAAGAAAAAAGTATATTTATAGAGGTCAAGTTAAATTATCTGAAACTCCTTATCAAGAAAAACAAAAAGATGAAGATGGTATATTGAGAACTGTATGGGTATTTCCAGTAAAAGTTGTAGATAATGATGGATCAATTATTTAGAGATATAGTTGTGAAATAAATAATAAAGGTTAAATATTAAGTTTAGATACTTATCTTTCGGTATGTAAAAAAACAGTAGAAATTATAATTTCTACTGTTTTTAATATATTACACTAAATTTTCCATACCTTCTACATCATAATTTTTAGGTAATTTTATTATAAAGGTTGTACCTTTTCCAAATTCACTTGAAACACTAATTTCTCCACCATGAAGTTCAACTAGTCCTTTGGTAATAGTAAGACCTAAACCACTACCCTTAGAAAATTCTCTCTTAGAACTTACAACCTGACTAAATCTATCAAAGATACTATCAAGTTTTTCAGGTGGTACACCGATACCAGTATCACTTATTTCTATAGTTAATATATCATCAGAATCAATCATATTAACAAGAATTTGACCATGATTATCTGTAAACTTTATAGCATTACCAACAATATTTACAATACATCTTTCAATGGCAGCAGGATCAAACTTCATAATGCAATCTTCTGTATTTGTATCAACAATAAGGTCTATTTCCTTTTCTTCAGTTAAACTCTTTAATGATAAGGCAGCTTCTTCAACTACATAAATAATATCTTTTTCTTCAATAAGCAGATTATAAATCCCTTCATTCATTTTAGAAGAATCAATTAAATCATTAATAATATTTAAAAGTCGCTTTAAATTATTATCATTTATCTTCATATACCTTGATAAATCATCAGAAGAAATGTTACCTGTATTATTAAGTTTAACTATTAATTGCTGAGTTGCTCCTATAACATTTAAAGGAGTTCTAAGTTCATGAGACATATTAATTAAATAATTATTCTTACGTTTTTCTAATTCAATATTTTTTTGAAGAAGTTCATTTTTTTCGTTAATTTCCTTAGCTAGTTGTCTATTTTTTAGAGTAATAACATTTTTTAATTGTGCTATTTTAAGCAAAATATATACTATAATTACAAGCAATAATGCAAAATAAATAAACTTAGAAAATTTATTTCTCCAAAACGGTGGTTTTACTTGAAAAGAAAAATTCTTAATTTCGCTAGTATTTCCATTAAAGTTTCTAGCAATAAAATCTATACTATATTTTTTATCACTTAATTCTGAAAATGTAATTTTATTGCCGTTTACTGGTGCCCAACTAGAGTTATTTATACGATAATAAAAATTAACATTGTTCATATTACCATAAATGTTTGTGAATAAATTTATAGTAATGTAATTTTCTTTATAATTTATAGAAATATTACTTAAATCATTTATCTTTTTTCCGTTTATAGAAACTGAATCTAAGTGTAGTTTAGGAGAAGATATATTTTTTTCTATGGCAGTTGGATTTATTACATATATACCATTAATAGATCCAAATATATATTCTCCACCTTTAGTTTCTAAATATGAATTTACGGAAAACTCTATATTGTTTAAATATTTCTTTACATTTATTAACTGTTCATCTCTAAACTCTAAGCAATTTATTCCTGAATTTGTATTTATCCATATTTTATCGTTAAATGGAATAATGCTATAAATTGTATTATTAGAAAGTCCATTTTCAATAGAATATATTTTAAATTCGTCAGTTAATCTATTGTATTTATTTAAAGCACTTTCAGTACCAAACCATAGATTACCTTTATCATCCTCAGAAATTGATAAAATAGTATTATCAGATATGCTATTTTTAGATTCATCATACTTGAATAGTTTTACGGCGTTATTATTAGGATTGAAGTGAATTAAACCTTCTTTATTTGCTCCACCAAGCCAATAAGTATTTTGTGAATCTTTGAAAATAGGACCACCTAAGCTAATATTTATGTTATTTTCAGAAAGTAAATCATTAATAGTTTTTACACTAAAGTCATTTAAATTAATAATATCGAAACCACCAATAGTTCCAATCCACAAATAATCTCCATCTACATATAATGTATGGCAATATTTATTTTGTAGTAAATTTTTAACCTCTAAGGTTTCTCTATCAATAATATTTAACCCAAAGGAAGAGGTAGCAAAAATATATTTTTCATTACCCTTAATGTCCCAAATTATATCAGAGTTTAGTTTATTTTCAGTTTCAGTACTTAATTGAGTAACGATATTATTTTTTCTATCCCATATACTTATTCCACTTCCATAAACTCCAAGCCATAACTTTTCATCAATATCTTCATAGGTACCAACAATAATATTATTTTTTACGCTTGGGTTTATGATGAAGTCATCATAATGACTAATTCCTAAATCACAATCTGTTGTACTTATTCCAGCAAATGTACCTATCCATAAAAGTCCATTAGAATCTTTAGTAATATATGAAATGCTATTACCAATTATAGAATATTCATCATATGAATTGTTTGTAAAATGTTTTTGTGAGCCATTTTTGTTAAATATGTACAATCCGTTGGTTGAGCCAACGTAAGTTCCAGTATCATCATTATAAATATAATTAATAGTAGGGGAAGGGCTATTATCATCATTAGTAGATAATTTATAACCTTTATTCATTTCTCCAGTATTAATGTTATATGTATACATACCATCAAATTCACTTCCTAAGTATATTATATCTTCATATAATGATATAGCTGTGAATCTATTATTCTCCACTAAGGATTTAATTAATGTATATTCATTGTTTTTAATATCATATTTTATTAAATGATTTGTTGAAATCATATAAACTTCATTATCATTATAAAATTCTACGGAAAATATCTTTGAATATGAAAGTTCAAAGTCTTCTTTGCTTAAAGAAATAAAGGTATTGTTACTATCATTGTATAGGTTTAATCCATTTGACGTAGCAATTAGAATATCACCATTATTATTAATTTTGATATCCAAAACTTTATTTGATGAAAGTGAACTATTGCTTGTACTATAATTAGTTATTTCATCAGTTTTTAAGTTGATTTTACTTAAACCATCAAGGGTTCCTACCCATAAATTATTATTTTTATCTTCATTTAAACAGATAATTTGGCTATCAATAATATTCCGCTTCTCCCTAAAACCCTTATTATAAATTTCGAATTCGTATCCATTATATCTGTTTAGTCCATTTTTTGTACCAATCCAAATATAATCTGAACTATCTTGATATATACAATTTATTGAGGTTTGTGATAATCCATCTGATGCTGTTAGATTATAAAATATAAGCTCAGATGCATTAGCTGGTGAGGGAATATTTATGCATATTAACAGTAATGTGATAAATAATAGTATTTTATTAATATTTCTATTCATAAATATATAATCCTCCTAAAGATATTAAATTAAGTATTATTTTATATTTCTAGTATTAAATAGTCAATTACTAGTAAGTTAATTGTTGCTTTTATAGCTTTAAAGGTATTTATATGATAGTATTTTATAGAGTTAATATTGAAAAATATTCTAAGAGCTTTAAAGAGTTATATATAAATGATTAAGTAATAAATATATGGATAAAATAATTAATAGTATATTTTATATTTTTTAAATAAATAGTGTAAATTTTAGAAGATAGAATTATTATATTACTATTTTTAATAGAAAATATAAAATTTATAAACGATATTAAAATGAATTTTATATTTTTAAAAATAAAGTTAATTAATTAAAGGCATAAAAATTTATTTTAATTTAAAAAATAGTTTAATTAAATTTTAAATTATATATTTATTTAATTTTTATAAGTATATTTATAAAAAAATAAAGTTTTATGATATTATATAGTGGAAAGACATTTTTGAATTATTACTATAGGATGAAGATTATTAGTAAAGGAGTTATGTAATGAAAATAGCAATATGTGAAGATCAGGTTATACAAATTAATTTACTTAATAATAAGATTAAAAAGTGGTCTGAAGAGAAAGGGGTAAAGGTATCAATAGATAATTTCAAGAGTGCAGAATCTTTTCTGTTTAAATGGGAGGATTATGATAAGTATGACATTATATTTTTAGATATAAAGTTAAGTCAAATGTCAGGACTTGAATTATCAAATTTAATTAGAGAAAAAAATAAAAGTGTTAAGATTGTTTTTGTAACAGGAATATTTAAATATGCATTACATGGATATAAAGTAGGAGCATTGCATTATTTAATCAAACCTATAAATACAGAAGATTTATATTTCTGTTTAGATAAAACACAAGAGGAAATAAATAAAAAAGAAAAACTTGGAATGATTGTTTTAGAAACACCTAAAAAAAGCATAAAATTAAGTTATAATGATATACATTATTGCATAATGTTTTCACCTTATATAGATATTCATACTGATTTAGAGAAGATAACTGTTAGAAAAAAGATAAGCGAGATAGAAAGCATGTTGCCAGATGAGCATTTTATTAGATGTCATAGATCTTATATAGTAAATATAAAGTATATTAAGTCTATAGAAAAATGTAATTTAGTATTAGAAAATGGAGTTAAAATACCTATAAGTCGTGGAAAGTTTAAAGAATTAAATGAAGTTTTTATAAATTATATTTGTGAAGGTGGTGCTAATGTAATTAATGGGTAGCGTACATATAATCGAAATGATAAGTGATATTATAAATTCAGTTATGACAGTATATTTTTTTAATAGGACTTTAGCGCCCAAAAATGAAAAATATGAAAAAGTATATTCACTAATTACGATTATATTTTATACATTAATGCAAATAATTATTCAAAATGAAATGTTAACAGGAATTAGATATAATAAAAAATTTACATTTATTATATTTTGTTATATTTTGTTAATTATATATCCCCTATTTTTAAGAGATGGTAGGATTTCTGAAAAGATATTTTTATCATTATTTTATGTTAATATTATTATAATAATAGCCTTTAGCATTTTTATAACTATTTCAATGACATTGGGTTTAGAATTTAATGAAGTATTAATTTATGTTAATGATAGAAGGGTTTTGGTAACAACAATTAATAGATTTATCAAAATTTTAGTAATTTTTATTTTCTTTAATAAAATGAAATTTATAAAGTACATAAAAAGTAAATTTTTATACATATTAGGAATAATTTTAATTTTAAATTTAATATTAAATGTAATTATACAAAAAAAATTAATTAGGAGTTTAGATATAATAAATTCTGATATTATTTATATTGTGTTTAGTTTTAGTGCTATACAAATATTATTAATAATAATGGTAAACTTAATTTTTAATCAAGCTGAGAAAAGAATTATGCTTGAAATGAGCTTAGAAGATAAATTAAGTAATAAAGAAGTAATGGATATGTACATTAAGATGATGGGATGGAAACATGATTTTAAAAACCACATCAGTACGATTAAGGGTTTATTAGAGCTAGGAACTGAAAAAGAAGTTATTTCATATATAGATGAAATGAATGAAAGAATAAATGATATAGACAATAAAATATACACTGATAATGTTTTAATAAATTCTATATTAGTAAATAAATTAAAAGTTACAAAAAAATATGATATAAAAATAGATTTAAATATTAGGATTAACAAAAAGATAAATATTTCAAATATAGATATATGTATTATTTTGGGGAACTTACTTGATAATTCAATTGAAGCCTGTATTATTACTGAGGGATATAAATATATAGATTTAAATATAATTTCAGAAAATAATAGATTCATAATAAAAATAAGTAATACAACTAATGGGAAGTTAAAATATATAGATGGTAAGTTTTTATCTACAAAGAATAAGGGAATACATGGTATTGGACTTAATCAAGTTGATGAAGTAGTAAAAAAATATAATGGATATATAAATAGAAAGCATGAAAATAATATATTTACCACATATTTAATGATACAAAATAATTAGATATAAAAATATTAGATATAGATGCAATATGAATATAAAAATATACATTTAGCGACAATTTAAAACAAAAAATAAAGCAAATCAATTAAAATATTTAATGATTATTATTACCTAACTGAATGTATTTTAAAAATGTGAGGTTAAGAGAGAAGATGAAACTTAAGACTTTAATATTAATTATTTTCTTTAATATATTAATTACACTGCAACCAAATGCAGAAATTTTAATTAGAAATAACTTTGAAAAAGTGTCTATCGATGAGGGACTTTCTAATAACTATGTAACATGTATATTTCAAGATAGTAAGGGGTATATATGGATAGGAACTGAAGATGGTCTCAATCGGTATGATGGAAAAACAATAAAAATATATAATTGTAATAGTAAGAATAATAATTCTTTAAGTTCGACTTATATAACAGATTTAACAGAAGACTATTTGGGGAATATATGGATAGGAACTGATGATGGATTAGATATCTTATTAACAGATACTGATACTGTTATAAGTATGAATGATTTAGAAGATGGATGGAATTTAAAGATAAATGCATTATTAAGAAGTAGTTATGATAAAAATATTATTTGGGTGGGAACAGAAAATGGTTTAATGAAAATAGATGTGAAAAGTAAAACTATAGATAAATTATACCATATTGAAGATGATGAAAATTCTCTTACTAGTTCTTCTGTAACTTGTTTAGAGGAAGGTAAAGATAATAGCTTATGGGTTGGAACAAAGTTAGGAATGAATATAGTAGATAAAAATCTCAATGTATATAGTTCAAGTTTTAGAGATAAATTATTTATAACTGATTTAGTAGAAGACTCTTACGGAAATATTTTTATTATATCTAAAGACATTATACTTTTATATAATATAGGTGAAGATAAAAGACATTTGTTATATATGCTTAATAGTGAAGGGGTTAGAAGATATAATATAACAGAAAATAAATTAGAGGATATTTTTATTCTTAAAGATAATAAAGTGAATTTTTATAAAAATATAGTTTTTGTTGAAAAAAAAGATGGAGTTTGGCTATCAAGTACTCAGGGAGCAATTCGTTATTCAAGAAATAAAGGAACAATTAATTTATTTACAAGAGATTCAAGCATTGAAAATTCTATATCAAGCAATATAATAACATGTTTTTATGAAGATAAAAACGGAGTAGTATGGATTGGAACAGATAAGGGAGTTAATATATTAAATAGTAATGCAGTATTTAATTATATTAATAAAGAGGAATTTAAAAATGTAGTATCTATGATAGAACAAGACGAATATATTTGGATAGCGACTAAGTTTAAAGGTATATACATATATAATAAAAATAATGGTAAATTAGTAAATAAATTATATGAAGAGGATAAATTTACTTTTAGTGATAGGTATATAAAAAGATTATTTAAGATTAATGATAAATATATAATTATATCTACTAATAAAGAAATAATATGCCTTAATATAAAAAATGATGGCTATGAAAATGCTGAGATTTATAATTACTATTCTGATGAGCTAAATTATATGTATAATGATGGAGATAAGGTATGGATAGCCAATACAGAAGGATTTTATAGTTATGATATAGAAAAAAGTAAAAAAACGTATTATAATGAAGAAATTAAAGCGTTTGGAATAAATCCAACGCACATAAAAGTTATATTGCCCGATAGTAAAGATAAAAATATTATTTGGTTAGGTGGAAGTAATACTGGATTAGTTAAATATGATAAGCAAGAAGGTATTATAGATGTATATGTAAATGAGCCTTCAAATAAAAACTCATTAATTAGCAATTATATAACTTGTATGAAGTTTGATGATAATGATGATCTATGGATAGGTAGCAATATTGGACTTAGTAAGTTTGAAACAAAAACAAAGAAGTTTACTACTTACACTACATCAGAGGGATTAACTAATAACTTTATAAATTCAATTTTAATCGATAATAATGGTGATATTTGGACAAGTACTAACAAGGGCTTAAATAGGTTCAAAATAAAAGATAATAGATTTACAAATTACAGTAAAATGGATGGGTTGTATGGATATCAATTTAATCTAGACTCAAGTTTAAAACTTAGTGATGGAACTATTTTATTTGGTAGTACTGAGGGGCTTACGTATTTTAATACAAATGATTTAGTAGAGCACACTCAGAATAAAGATAAGGTAGTCATTGGAGAGATTTTTGTAGGCAAAGATAAGGTTATTTATGATGGAAATGAGTTAGTTTTAAAATATAATTATAAGAATCTACATATAAACTATTTTTTACCTAATTATACTGGTATAAATAATGTAACTTATGATTATATGTTACAGGGAATTGATAATGAATGGACATTTATTGATTCTAAAAATAACTTAGAGTTAAAATCATTAGAGCCAGGAAAATATACTTTAAAAATAAGAGCTAGGAACGGAAATGGTGAATTAACTGAGGAGACAAGCATAAATATAAGAATTAAAAATCCTATTTGGAAGACCCCTTTAGCTTATATAATATATTTTGTTGTATTATTAATATTTTTTATTTATGTATTTAATTATGTTAAGATATTAAGACATTTAGTAGATAAAAAGACTAGGAATTTAAAAAATCAATTGGAGGAAAATAATAGGTTAAGTCAAAAGTTAATAGAATATGAAAAGTTTAAAAATAATTATTTTGTTAACTTATCCCATGAGCTTAGAACACCAATAAATGTAGTAAATTCCACTATTCAATTAATAAACTTATTAAATTCAAATGAGGGAATAACACAGGAAAAGCTTAATAGTTATATGGGTATAATAAGTAGAAGTTGCAATAATTTATTGAAAATAATAAATGATATTATAGATAGCTCTAAGATAGAAAGTGGAAAATATAAAATTAATAAGAAAAATAACGATATAGTATGTTTAGTTGAAGAAGCTTCTCTTACAATGAGCAAGTTTATTGAGGAAAAGGGATTACAACTTATAATAGATCCTGATATGGAAGAAAAGGTTATCTCATGTGATGAAATTGAAATAGAAAGATGTGTAATTAACTTATTAGGTAATGCAGTTAAGTTTACTCCAGAAGGTGGAGAAATTAGGGTATTAATTAAAGAAGTTAATGATAATATTGAGATAACAATAGAGGATACTGGAGTTGGAATAGCTAAGGAAGACCAAGAATTTATATTTAAAAGATTTGAACAAGCAGATGGTGCAGAAGTTACGAAGGTTAGTAGTAGTGGTATTGGGCTTACACTTGTTAAATATATAGTAGAGCTTCATGGTGGATATATCAGACTTGAAAGTGAAGTTAATAAAGGTAGCAAGTTTATTATAGGACTTCCTGATACTATAGAAGTTTCAGAGGAAGATAAACAATAAAATTATATTTAGAAGTTGATATAGATAGTTTATTTTATCTATATCAACTTCTTTTTTAATAGAATTATATTAATAATTTATAGTAATATTTTGATATTAAAGAGTAGATATTTAGATTATAATATTCAGTATGAAAAATAATAACTCTAAAATAAAAGAGGCTTTTAACTGTTAAAAATAATCTATAATAATCTATAAAAATATATATTTATTTATGATATAATCTTATTGAGGTGATAAATTGTGAAATATTACTCAATAGGAGAATTTGCAAAC
>NZ_CAJURG010000002.1:232282-390019 GCF_910588715.1 uncultured Clostridium sp. | reverse complement strand
AAAAGGAATGAAACATAAGATTTTATAATTTTTTATAGATTTTTATAAGTTTTCAATAACGGTAATTATGATTAAAACAATTGATAAAGTAAATAGTGTAAAAAAGAAAAGAATTAAAATTAAAAGTTTAAATGATTTTAATAATGCATTAAAGATTGAAAATTATAATTTTAGTATATTAACAAGAGAAAATTTCAAAAAAGAAATGATTCATAATTTTAATATTAGTGAAAAAATAATAGATAAAATGTATAAAATTTTAGAGGATGAAAAGATTACTTATAAGGTAAGTGGAATCATAGATTTTATAAATTATATAGGAGATGAGATTCTTTTTGAAGAAGAGCATAATAATTTATGTAAAAAAATAAGTGATATAAGAACTTTAATTATAGATAGGGTTGAGTATGAAAGAATATTAACTGGTCAAGATGATGTAGAAGATATTTTAAGAATAGTAGATGAAATTAAAAACTCTATATCAAGAAAGATTAATGAAGAAGGAAAATTAAAGTTAGAAGAATTAGAAGATGAAATTGATAGAAAATATATTTATTCAAAAGATATTGAATTATTAAAAAGAATTATTCTTTTTAATAATAAAAATGTAAAAGAAGATTATGATAAAAATAGTCAAATTAAAACTTTAATAATTGAAGTACCAAAAGATATAAATTTTGATTATGTTAAAGCAGAAAAAGGAAGTGTTGAATATTATAAGCATATAAAAAGTTATATTCCTAGAATGAAAAGATTGATTAAGAATTTAGACAAATATATTATAAAACATAGTGATAATACATATAAAATTAATCAAAGTATTGTAATTCAAGACTCTGTAAATATGGCAATAGCAATATATAATGATGAAGAATTTAGAGCTGTTAGTGGAAAAAATGATATTGAAAATAGTTGTACACGAATACCTTTAGGTAAAGAATATTTTGAAAGTTGTAAGGTAAATAAGCTAGGTAAATTAGGGATAGGATATAATAGAGTTAATGATAGTGAAAAGAAGATATTTGAAAGAATACATAAGCTTATAGAAAATGGAAGCTTATCTGATGAAGGACAACTTATTTTGTACAGTAAATGGGAACCATGTCCTAGTTGTTATTATGTTATTAGTCAGTTTAGTAAGATATATCCAAAAATAAATTTAAAAATTATGTATTACAAGGAGTATGGTGAAAAATAAAAATCTTTACAAATAAATGTAAAAGTGTTAGTATTATTTTAATATAAATTTCGTATAATAGTAAATGTAATTAATATTTAGTATACGTTGAAAGGGAAAAGTATTATAGAATACAGTTTTTAGAGAAAAAGTGTCATAGGCTGAAAGCACTTTTAAATATGCCTATAAGAAAACTACCCTGGAGTTATGGTTTAGTATCAAGATAATGAGAAATACCATCGGTGAAGATCGATAACACTTTTAAAGATGAATTGAATTTTTAAATTCAATTTGGGTGGAACCACGGATATAGCATTCGTCCCAAGCTTAGGGATGGATGTTTTTTTATATTAAAAATAACTACGAAGGAGGTAGATGTGAAATGATTAATGTAAAGTTAAAAGATGGATCAACAATAGAAATTGAAGAAAATTCAAGTGTATTAGACTTAGCTAAATTAATTAGTAAAAAGCTTGGAAAATCTGCAGTTGTAGGTGAAGTTAATGGAACCTTAGTTGATTTGGATTATAATCTTAAAGATAATGATGAGGTGAATATAGTAACCTATGAAGATGAAGCTGGAATTGAGGTTATGAGACACACTACCTCACACGTAATGGCTCAAGCTGTAAAGAGACTTTATAAAAATGTAAAATTAGCTATAGGACCAACAGTAGAAAATGGTTTTTATTATGATTTTGATATTGAAACACCATTTAATAATGATGATTTAGTTAAAATAGAAGAAGAAATGAATAAAATTATAAAGGAAGATATTTCATTAGAAAGATTGATAGTAAGTAGAAAAGAGGCTTTAAAATTAATGGGGGAAAGAGGTGAAGTTTATAAGGTAGAACTTATAAAAGAACTTCCAGAGAGAGAAACAATTTCTCTTTATAAGCAAGGAGACTTTATAGATCTTTGTAGGGGCCCACATCTTTTATCTACTAAAGGAATAAAGGATTTTAAATTAACTAGCGTTGCAGGAGCTTACTGGAAAGGTAATGAAAAAAATAAAATGCTACAAAGAATTTATGGAGTAGCATTTGCTAATAAAGAAATTTTAAAAACTTATTTAATTAATATAGAGGAAGCAAAAAAAAGAGATCATAGAAAATTAGGTAAGAAATTAAAGTTATTTACTTTTGTTGATGAGGGGCCAGGATTTCCATTTTTCTTACCTAAAGGAGTTACACTAAAAAATAATTTAATTAGTTATTGGAGAGAGTTACATCAGAAGGCTGGATATGTTGAGGTTGAAACACCAATAATGTTAAATAAAAAATTATGGGAAACTTCAGGTCATTGGGATCATTATAAAGAAAATATGTATACTTCAATCATTGATGATGAAGAATTTGCACTAAAACCTATGAATTGTCCAGGTGGAATGATTGTTTATAAAACAGAAACACATTCTTATAGGGATTTTCCAATGAGAGTTGGGGAGCTTGGAAGAGTTCATAGGCATGAGCTTTCAGGGGCTTTACATGGTCTTATGAGAGTAAGGGCATTTACTCAAGATGATGCTCATATATTTATGTTGCCAAATCAAATAAAAGCAGAAATAAAAGGTGTTGTTTCATTAATTGATATAGTTTATTCAAAGTTTGGATTTAAATATGGTGTTGAGTTATCTACAAGACCAGAAAATTCAATGGGTAGTGATGAGGATTGGAATATGGCCGAAGATTCGCTAAAGGCTGCTCTTGAGGAAATGAATTTACCATATAAAATTAATGAAGGTGATGGAGCGTTTTATGGACCTAAAATAGACTTTCATCTTGAAGACAGTTTAGGAAGGACATGGCAATGTGGAACTATTCAATTAGATTTTCAATTACCACAGCGATTTGAATTAGACTATATTGGAAGTGACGGTGAAAAGCATAGACCGATAGTTATTCATAGAGTTATTTTTGGAAGTATTGAAAGATTTATTGGAATATTAATTGAACATTTTGCAGGTAAGTTTCCAACATGGCTTTCACCAATTCAAGTTAAAATTTTACCTATTTCTGATAAGTTTGTTGATTATGCTGATGAAATTAAAGAAAGCCTAGAATCTAAAGGAATAAGAGTTGAAGTTGACTTACGTACTGAAAAAATAGGATATAAGATAAGAGAAGCTAGAAATGAAAGAGTTCCATATATTATTGTAGTAGGAGAGAAAGAGAAAAATGACAAAACTATCTCATTAAGAAGTAGAGAGAATGGTGATGAAGGATCTGTAGATTTAAATAGCTTTATCTATAGAGTTATGGATGAAATAAAGAATAGAAATTAAAACAGATTTTTATTAAAATGAATTTATATTATAAGAAATATTAAGTAACTAATTCAAATTTCCTTCATAGTATATATTAAGATTATATTATATGAGAATATCTTATATATACTGTACGGAGGAAAAGAGCATGGGATGCAGAAATAATAATTGTAATTGTAATAGTTGTAATAAGGTTAATCCGCTTTGTTGTGGAGAATTAAAAGAACTTCATGATTTAGTAAAAGAATTTTTAATGAATAATGAAGATTTCAAGGATAGTTTAGATGAAAATTTAGAAGAATTAATTGAAGTAGTTTGTAATTTGAAATGTACACTAAAAGATCAACAATGTACTTTAGAAAGCTATGTTAAAATAGAAGAATGGTTAGATGATGATTGTAATTGTTATGATTGCAATGCTGATAGTTGTGAATGTAAAAAATTAAATAGGGATGTAGAAATGATATTAAAAGAAATTACAAAAGAAGTTTTAGAAGCAGTAAATGATCTTAATTGTACAATAAAAAAACTTGAACATGTTCAATGTTTAGAAAAAAAATTAGATAAAGCATTCCAAAAATATGTTGAATGTGTGCATGAAGAAAAAGATAGTTGTGAATGTTAAAGATATATTTTTTATAATAAATAGAATATAAAAAGAAGAAGGTTAGCTAATTGTTAACCTCCTTTTATTATAGTTAAATAGTGATAATTAAATTAATATAAACATATTTTAATATATATAAAAATACTTTAAAGGGATGGTATATTTGGAAGAATTAAAATTACCGAAGGTTTTAAATAGCTTGCCATTAATTTTTGAAAGAAATATAGGACAACATGACAAAGATGTACAATTTATTTTAAATAAAAAGGAGTGTACAACATTTTTTACTGATAAAGAGCTAGTTTTAGCATTTAATAGTAACTTGAAAGAAGAGGTAGAAGATTTAGATAATAATTTAACAGTAAAGTCAACTTTAAATAGCTTAAATCAATATAAGTCAAATGTAATTAGAATAAGCTTTGAAGATTCTAATAAAACCCCTCAAATAATAGGTAAAAATGAATTTAATTGCAAAATAAATTATTTTGAGGGAAATAATCAATCGGATTGGAAAAGTTTTATACCTATATATGAAAAGGTATTATATAGTGAAATTTACTCAGGAGTGGATTTGTTGTATTATGGGAAGCAAAATGATTTGAAATTAGAGTTTATTGTACAACCTAATCAAAATTCAAATTGTATAAGTTTAAATTTTGAAGGTGCAGATAAAATAGAAATAGATGATGAGAAAAACTTAGTAGTTTTTTTTGATAATAAGTTTATTAAGCTCTTAAAGTTGGAAGGTATTCAAGAAGGAAATGAAGAGAAAGTAGAATGTGATTTTGAAATAAAAGATAATTTAAAAGTTAAATTTAATATATTAAACCGCGATTTAAATGAAGTATTAAAAATAAATACAAAGTTTTTATTTGATGATTTTAAGTCAACTAAAGTTACATCTAGAGAAAATTCTATTGTTTCAGATAATGATAATTGTATTTATATTACTGGTGTTACAAATATTCAAGAATTTCCTAAAAAAAGAATATATAAGCCTATTTATTCAAGAAAGGATTATAGTGTATATATAGCAAAAATAAATTTACTTAAAAATGGTCAAGCTTCATTAGAATATGGAGCGTATATTTGTGGTAATGGTGTTGATGAGGGGATTTCTTTAGCTGTAGATTATAATGGTGGAGTATATGTTGCTGGAATTACAAATTCTACAGAAGGATTTCCAACAACAGAAGGGGCATATTTATCTAATTATCCAGGTGGTGATATAACAGGATTTTTAATAAATATAGATACAAATGAAGTTGGAGTAAATAGTCTAATATATGGAAGTTATTTGGGTGGAAATGGCAGTGATTATATATATTCTATCGCATTAGATAAAAATAAAAATATATATGTTGTAGGAGATACAACATCAAATAAGGGTTTTCCAATAACAGATAATTCATATAAAAATGTTAATAATGAAAAAAATAGATGTGGATTTTTACTTAAATTAGATACAAAAAGAACAGGGGAAGAGGGACTATTATATGGAACATATTTTGGTGGTACAATAAGTGATAGTTTTTACTCATTAGCTATAGATCATAATGATTATGTTTATATAACTGGAGTTACTAAATCAAATGACTTTAAAACAACAGATAGTGGATATCAAAAATCTAGTTTTAACTCTTTAAATAATGCTTTTTTAGTTAAATTTGATTTAACTAAAAGTGGAGAAGAAAGTCTTTTATACTCAACTTATTTAAGTGGGGATGGAGACGATATAGGATATTCAGTAGCAGTAGATAATAATGAGTGTGCATATATAATGGGACTAACGACTTCAAATGAAAAATTTCCAATAACAAAAAATTTACTTAAGGTAGAAGAAGGTAATAAAAAAGAAAATGGGTTTTTAATAAAGTTAGATACAAAATTTTTTGGAGAGGAAAGTTTAATATATGGAAGGTATTTAGATAAAAATAATATTGATATATGTTCTTATATAAAAATTAATAATAGCAATTATGTTTATATAGTAGGATTTACAGATTTTAAAAATTTCCATATAGATAATTTTAATTATAAAGATATTATTTTAATAGATAGTTTTGGAAATTTAGATGTATATAGAAGTGGAATGTATTTTGGTAAAGTATATAGACATTTAATTTAGATATAACCCCTAAAGTGATTTTGATAATGCTTTAGGGGTTATTTATTAAACTGAATTTATTTGAATATATTGCAATGACTAAAATTATGATAAATTTTTGACAAAATAATAATTTTTAGATAAAATAATAAAGTAATTTTAAATTAATGTAAATGTTTTAGAAGATGTAGTATTAAGTCGAAGAAAAAAATAGAGTAGTAGAGGGTGAAAAAATTGAATAAAGCAATTAATTTAATTAAACGTTTAGTATTATTTTTTGTAGGAATGAGTATAATTCAATTTGGAGTTGCGTTATTTTTAAAGACAAGCATTGGATCTGATCCATTTACTGTTTTTACGCAAGGATTGGCAACGGTTCTAAATAAAACAGGATTAAAAAATCTATCAATAGTACATATGATTTCAGGAAGTGCTGAAGTAACTCCTGGTGTTGCAAATATGATAATATTAATAATATTATTTATTGGAATACTTATAGTTGATATGAAAAAGATAAAGATAGGTACTTTAATTTGTGTTGTTGGTGTTGGGCCAATAATAGATTTAGGTGTAAAGGCAGTTTCATATTTCCCAGTAGAGTCAGCTAATATTTTCTTAAAAATGATATTAGTATTAGTAGGATGCTTTGTAATTGCAATTGGATTTTCGGTAATGTCAGCAGCTGATATTGGAGTTGCTCCAAATGACATAGTTCCTTTTATAATTCAAGATAAATTAAAATTCCAATATCGTTGGATTAGAATTGCTTTAGATGCAACGTTCTTAGTAGTTGGATTTATTTTAGGTGGAAAAATTGGTATAGGTACTATAATTTCTATGTTAGCAATAGGACCATTTATTCAATTATGTTTACCATATGGTAAAAGATTTGTTGATGATATTGTTAAAGGTAAAGAAAATAGTGGTAACGCTATTGCAGCTTAAAAATTTGGAAAGTTAAAAAGATATATTAATAGATATTATGATAAATGTTGTTTTATTATAATATCTATTATTTTTTTACTTTGATTTTTGAAATTGGGATTATATAATTTAAATAAATATAAAAAAACTCTGTTATAATATATATGAATTAAATACGGAAGAGAGGACTAATTTATGATAAAGTTAATAGCAAGTGATATGGATGGAACATTATTAAATGATGACCATATAATATCAGAAGAAAATTTAAAAGCTATAAGAAAAGCACAAGAGATGGGAAGACATTTTACAATTGTAACTGGGAGAGATTATGAAGCAGTAAAATATTACTTAGAAGAATGTGATTTAAAATGTGAATGTATTTTAAATAATGGTGCAGAATACAGAGATGTAAAGGGAAATGTAATTGAAAGCGTTCATATGAATAAAAATAGCGTAAAAATAGTAATAGATATGTTAAATGAAGCTGGTTTATGTATTCAATTAATGACTAATAAAGGAACTTACATAACAAATAAAGAAAGCGACAAAAAGGCTATTATTGATAGATTTAAATTATTTAATCCTAAGATGACTGAAGAAGAAGTAATAGAATTTGTTGAAGAGTTTGGTAAACAAAGGGGTATTAAAGAGATAGATAATGTTTATGATATTTTAGAAAGTGATATAGATATATTAAAAATAGTAACTTTTGATAATGATGAAAAGTTAATAGCAGATTTAAAAGAAAATTTAAGAGAAAACACTTCAGATTTAGCAATTGCATCAACTTTTTCAAATGATATTGAAATAAGTGATATTAAAGCTCAAAAGGGTCTAATTTTAGCAAAGACTATTAAAAAAATGGGAATAGATAAAAGCGAAGTAATAGTTCTTGGAGACAGTTTTAATGACTATTCTATGTTTACTGAATTTGAGAACTCTTATGCTATGGAAAATGCAATTCCAGAAATTAAAGAAATTGCAAAATATATCACTGATAATAATAATAATGATGGAGTAGCAAAGGCAATTTATAAATCATTAGAAGTATAATTTAATAATTGAAAAGAGTTTATACTTATATTTAATCAGAAATTTTAATATTAGTATAAATTCTTTTTTTATTATATTAATTTTATTTATGATATATCTAAATTTATTTTAATAAGTTTATGACTTTTTGAGTTAATTTTTTATATTATGAAATTGTTTAATTTTGTCACTAATTAATTAGTGACAATTATGTGGCATCTATTAATTGAAGTACTTACTTAATGAATATAAAATTAATAGTGTTAAATGAATATTATTATATTTATTAACTTTAGCAAAGGGAGAGTGATAATAGGAATAAGTTTTTAATTTAAAGCGCCAGGACTCTTAGGAGTTGACGAGGATGGGGAGTATCGAATTCTTCGGCGGGTGCCCCACGGTATCGCACTACCGTTAGCGACTAGTAAAACTATGAAGTGATTTGTAGGACAGGTCTAGTCAGGTGTTAAAACCTTCATTGTAATCTAGTTAAGTATTAATTTGTATTTTAAAATTAAATGCTAGATTTTACAATAAAATTTTATAAAAATAAAAAGTGTATAATGGGAAGGAAGATTTTATATGTGCGGAATAGTTGGTTATGTAGGAAGAAAAAAAGCAAGTGATTTTTTAATAGAAGGATTATCTAAGTTAGAATATAGAGGATATGATTCAGCTGGTATTGCAGTTATTAATAATGGTAATGTTGAAATAAGAAAGCATAAAGGACGTTTATCAAATCTTGTTGACGAATTAAAGAGTAATTCAGCAGATGGAACAATAGGAATTGGACATACAAGATGGGCAACTCATGGAGAGCCATCAGATGTAAACTCTCATCCTCACCAAACTTCAAAAGGTGATATTACTGTAGTTCATAATGGTATTATTGAAAATTATAATGAACTTACAAAATGGTTAAAGAGCGAAGGGTATGAATTTAAATCAGCAACTGATACAGAAGTAATACCTAATTTAATTCATTATTATTATGATGGAAATCTTTTTGAAGCTGTAGTAAAAGCTACTGAAAAATTAGAAGGAAGTTACGCTTTAGGTGTAGTTTGTGGACAAGAACCGGATAAAATAGTAGCCGTTAGAAAAGACAGTCCATTAATAGTTGGAATAGGAGAAAATGAATCATTTATAGCTTCAGATATACCAGCAGTATTAAATTATACTAGGGATATATATCTTTTAGAAGACAATGAATTTGTTGTATTAACTAATGATAAAGTAGAAGTGTTTGAAGCAAATGGCGAAAGAATTAATAAAGAGATATATAAAGTAACATGGAATGAAGACTCAGCAGAAAAGGGTGGATATGATTCTTTCATGTTAAAGGAAATTCATGAACAACCAAAGGCTATGAGAGATACAATGTCAGGAAAGGTATCTTTAAATGAAAAAGTTAATTTAGGAGATTTTAAACTTACAGCAGATGAGCTTGAAAATATAGATAGAATATATATTATTGCTTGTGGAACTGCATATAATGCTGGACTAATTGGTAAGGTAGCAATTGAAGATTTAGCAAGAATACCTGTTGAAGTAGCAATAGCATCGGAGTTTAGATATAGAAATCCAATAGTAACAAATAAAACACTTATAGTTACGCTAAGCCAATCAGGAGAAACTGCTGATACATTAGCAGTTCTTAGAGATGCTAAAAAGATAGGGGCTAAGACTTTAGCTATAACTAATGTTGTTGGAAGCAGTATTTCCAGAGAAGCAGATAGTGTAATATATACTATGGCTGGACCAGAAATTGCAGTAGCATCAACTAAGGCTTATACAACTCAAGCAGTTATAATGAATTTATTAGGAATGTATTTAGCTGATTTAAAAGGATTATTAAATCCAGAGGAAGAAGCTGAGATAAAAAATTCATTATTAGAATTACCAAGTAAAATAGAAGAAGTTTTAGAGAAAAAAGAGCAAATATATGAAATTGCAAAACTTGTAGCTAATGAAAGAGATTTATTCTATTTAGGAAGAGACGTTGACTATGCTTTAGCTATAGAAGGTGCTCTTAAAATAAAGGAAATAGCGTATATCCATTCAGAAGCATATGCTGGTGGAGAGCTTAAGCATGGAACTATAGCTTTAATAGAGCCAGGAACTAAAATAATAGCATTACTAACTCAAACTAATTTAATGGATAAAATGATTAGTAATATTAGAGAGGTTAAATCTAGAGGAGCTGAAATTATTGGTGTAGCTTATGAAAATCAAGATTTAGATTTATCTATTTTTGATGAAGTTATAAGAATACCACAAATTTCAAAGAGAATAGCACCAGTATTAGGAGCTGTTGTATTACAATTATTAGCATATTATGTTGCAGCTGAAAGAGGTTGTGACATAGATAAACCAAGAAATCTTGCTAAATCAGTTACTGTTGAATAATAAATAGTATTAAAAATAATATTGACTATATCAAATTCTAATGAAGTAGATTTTGATATAGTCCTTTTTATTTTAATTAAGTTTTTATATATAAAAATATAAATAAGAGAGTTTTTTGAAATATCTATTATAATTTTCTATAAGTATGTATAATCTATAATGATGATATTAAAATATTACATTGTAGAGGGGGTACATAAAGTGGAAAATAATAAGGAAGAACTTTTATCATTAGGATCGATTGTAGTTTTAAAAGGTGGATTTAAAAAACTTATGATAATAGGGAGAATGCAACTTCAAGGTGAAGAAGAAAAGCTTTGGGATTATCTAGGGGTTTTATATCCAGAAGGATATTTAGGAGATAGTTATAAATTTTTATTTAATAATGAAGATGTTGATAAAATTATTTTTGAGGGATATTCTGACTTAGAAGATGAAGCTTTAAAATTAGCAATAAAGAATTATAAGGTAGAGTAGAAGTGCTTTTTATAGCACTTCTTTTTTCTTGTAATTATAATTTAAAAATATATAATTATATTAATGACATAAATATCTTTAGATTTGTCACTAAGTGATAAAGACATTTATGTCATATGAATTAATTGATGTAAACGAATAAAAAGAATAAAATAAACTTGTAAGAAGTTTATATTTAAAAATGTCACCAATAGGAGATCTCATGAAAAAGAAAAAATTAATGTCTAGACAAAAACAAATTATACAGATTTTAACTAAATCAACTATTAAAAATCCTATAACAGTTTCAACAATTGCTGAAAGCTTAAATATAAGTTCAAGAACAGTATTAAGAGAGATGCCTAAGATTGAAGAATGGTTAGATGAAAATGGATTTAATTTCATTAAAAAACCTGGTGTAGGTTTAATAATAGATGAAAATTTAGAAAATCAACAATTAATATTAGAACTTCTAGAAGTTGAAAACGTTCAAAAAGAATATACCAAAGATGAAAGAAAGAAAATCATATTAGGTGAGTTATTAGTAAGTAAAGAGCCATTGAAATTATTTTATTTCACTAATCAATTAAAGGTTTCTGAAGGAACACTAAGTAATGATTTAGATGGAATTGAGGAATGGCTAAAGGAATTTGATATTAAGCTTATTAGAAAACAAGGATTAGGTATTTATCTAGAGGGAAATGAAAAGAATTACAGGAAGGTATTAGCTGATATTTTATATAAAACCTTAGATGAAAAAGAATTAATAAAGCTTTTAAAAAAATCATTGAATACTCCTAATACCGAAAATAGTATAGAGTTCTCAATAGAAAATAGAATGCTTAGTTTTATTGATAAAAAAATAATTAGAGATATAGAAAAGATAGTATCTGATTTAGAAGAAAAAGTTAGTTTTAAGCTTATAGATAGCGATTATATTGGACTAGTTGTTCATCTATCATTAGCAGTTCAACGAATAAAAAATGGTGAAAGAATTTCAATGGATGAAGAATCATTAAGTCAATTAGAAATACTATCAGAATTTTTATTTGCAACTGAGATTGCAAAGGAATTAGAAAAGATATTTGCTATCGAAATTCCTAAGGATGAAATTGGATATATAACAATGCATTTAAAGGGAGCAAGATTAAGATTAAACAAAGTAGAAAATGATATTAATTTAGACAATTTAGATATTAAACAAATTTGTAATTATATAATATCAGAAGTTGAAAAAGACTTTAATATTGAAATAGCTAATAAACAGAAATTAAATAGAGATTTATATAATCATTTAGTTCCAGCAGTTAGCAGAATGACTATGAAGCTTAACATTAGGAATCCATTATTAGAAAATATAAAGGAAAAGTATAAAGAAGTATATAATTCTTGCGAAAAGGCTTGTGAAATATTAAAGAAAATTACTAAATTAGATAAAATACCGGAATCTGAGGTTGCATATATAGCAATGCATATTGCAGCAGCAATAGAAGAAAATATAAAAAATGAAAATTTATCAGTTGTAATTGCATGTCCAACAGGAATTGGAACATCTAGACTGTTAGCTGTAAATATAAAAAAAGAGTTTGAAAACTTAGATATAAAAAGAAGTATATCAGCTATAAATATTGATACAGATAAGTTAAAAAGTGAAGGAATTGATTTTATAATATCAACAGTAGAACTAGATGTGGATTATCAACATATTTGTTTAAATCCAATGTTTTTGCAAAAGGATAAAATAAAGCTAAAAGAGTTTATTCATAGATATTCTAAAAATAGAATATTAAAAAAAGTAGCAAAAAAAGAGCTTAAGTGTGATAAAGATAAAATAAAGAGTGTAACAAATTTAGGTACAGAAATAGTTTCAATAATAGAAGGTGTAGTCTTAAGAGAGTTAAATTATGTAGAATCAGTAAACGATTTGATGGGGGTGGCTAGTAGTATTTTTGCAGATAACCTTAGCCATTCTAAAGAAATAAAGAAATCATTAATCGAAAGAGAAATGAAATCTAGCACTTATTTAAAAGGATTTAATATGATGCTTTTACATTGTAAAGATGAAAAGATTACCTCTTGTAAATTTGGAATTATAAGATTAAAAGAAAAGTTAGTAGAAAATAATAATGAAATTGATTTTGCAATTGTTTCTTTAATTCCAGAAAAAAATACAGAAACTCAGATAAATATAATGAGTCATATAAATGGAGAAATAATAGAGAAAAAAAGTTTTAGAGAAGCTATTAAAAAAAGTAGTGAAGAAGAACTGAAAGAGATTATAGAGAAAATCTTAGGAGATTTATATAAGAAGGAATTAAAGAGTATTATGGAGGAATAGAGATGATTAAGGAAAGAGTTCAAAAGTTTGGTAAGTTCTTAAGTGGAATGGTAATGCCTAACATAGGAGCATTTATAGCTTGGGGATTAATTACTGCATTATTCATCCCAACAGGATGGTTTCCTAATGAGCAATTAGGTGGATTAGTTGATCCAATGTTAAAATACTTACTTCCTTTACTAGTTGGATATACAGGTGGGAGAGTAGTTGGTGATGTAAGAGGTGGAGTAGTTGGTGCAGTTGCAACAGCTGGAGTTATAGTTGGAGCAGATATTCCAATGTTTATTGGAGCTATGATAATGGGTCCACTAGCTGGATATACTATTAAAAAGTTTGATAAAGCAGTTGAAGGTAAAGCACCAGCAGGATTTGAAATGCTTATTAACAATTTCTCAGTTGGAATTATTGGATTAATACTTGCTATAGTTGGATTCTATGCTATAGGACCAGTAGTAGTTGTTGTAACTGAAGCTCTTAAAGTAGGAGTTGAAGTAATAATCTCAAAGGGATTACTTCCTTTAGTATCAATATTTATTGAACCAGCTAAGGTATTATTTTTAAATAATGCAATTAACCACGGTATTATAGGACCAATTGGAATTGAACAAACTCAAGAATTTGGAAAATCTATAATGTATTTATTAGAAGCAAACCCAGGTCCAGGGCTTGGAGTATTATTAGCATACTGTTTCTATAGTAAAGGTGCAATGAAACAATCAGCACCAGGGGCTGCAATCATACATGCAATCGGAGGAATTCATGAGATTTACTTCCCGTATGTATTAATGAATCCATTATTAATTATAGCACCAATAGTTGGTAGTGCAGCAGGTATAGTAGTATTTTCAATTTTTAATGCTGGATTAGTAGCAACTCCATCACCAGGAAGCATACTTGCATTAATGGCATTAGCTCCAAAGGGTGGAATGATTGGAATTTTAGCAGGTGTTCTTACATCAACAATAGTATCATTTGCTGTTGCAGTACCATTAGTTAGAAGTGCTGCTAAGAAATCAAGTGATGATGTTAAAGAAGATTCAAATACAGATAGTGAAGTTGTAATTGATAAAGAAGTTATTAAGAAAATAGTATTTGCTTGTGACGCTGGAATGGGTTCTAGTGCAATGGGAGCAACAAAGTTCAGAAATAGAATAAAAGGATTTGCATCTCATATAACAGTTATAAACTCATCAGTAGATACAATACCAGCTGATGCAGATATAGTTGTAAGTCATAATAAGTTAGAAGAAAGAGCAAGAAAAAATTCACCACAAGCAAATCATGTATTTATAGGAAACTTCCTGCAAGATGGTAAGTTAGATAGTTTATATTCTATACTAGAAAAAAGATTTGCTGGAAGTGAAATAGAAGAAGTTGCTGTGGCTGAAGTAGCAGCATCAACACAAGTTAAAGAAAGTTCAATATTAAAGAGTGACAACATAATCTTAGGATTAGCAAGTGAAAGTAAAGAAGAAGCTATTGAAAGAGCTGGAAAGATATTAGTTAAAGAAGGATATGTTAACAATAAATATATAGCAGCAATGCAAGAAAGAGAAAAAATAGTATCTACTTATATAGGTATGGGAATAGCAATTCCACATGGTGTTGGTGAAGCAAAGAAAGAAGTTGAGAAATCAGGAATAGTTGTGCTTCAATATCCAGAAGGAGTAGTTTTTGGTGATGACTTAGCATATTTAGTTATAGGTATTGCAGGAGTTGGAGATGATCACTTAGAAATATTATCTAACATTGCAACATCATTAGAAGATGAAACTCTTGTAGACAAGCTTAAAAATACAGATGATAAGTTTGAAATATTAAAAACATTTAACAAATAGCAAGAAAACGTTTTAATAAGATTTTGATGATTTAAAGATATTTAATGTATGATTTTATGGATATATTTAGGAGGAATTATAAATGAAAAAAGCAATTCAATTTGGAGCAGGAAATATAGGAAGAGGTTTTATTGGATCATTATTATCAAAAGCAGGATATCATGTAGTATTTGCAGATGTAAATGCTGAAATTATAGATAAAATTAATAGTGATAAAAATTATACTATTCATGTAATGGATAGCGTTTGTTCAGAAGAAAAGATTAATGATATAAGTGGTGTTATATCAATAAATAATGAAATATATAAAGAAATAGTTGAAGCTGAAATTATAACTACAGCAGTTGGACCAGTTGTTTTACCAAAGATAGCACCAACAATAGCAAAGGGTATATCTCTTAGAAGAGAAAATGGTATAGAAAGTTATTTAAATATAATAGCATGTGAAAATGCAATTAAAGCTAGTTCACAACTTAAAGAAGAAGTTAAAAAATATTTAAATGAAGAAGAAATTGCATATTTAGAACAATTTGTAGGATTCCCAAATTGCTCAGTAGATAGAATAGTTCCTCCAGTAAAGAGTGAAAATATTTTAGATGTTGTAGTTGAAAATTATTATGAATGGAATGTTGAAGAAAAAGCATTTAAGGGTGAAATTCCTACAATAGAAGGTATGAATCTAGTAGATAATTTAATGGCATATATTGAAAGAAAGTTATTTACATTAAATACTGGACATGCAATAACAGCTTACTTCGGATACTTAAAGGGATATGAAACAATAGAAGAAAGTATTAAAGATGAAGTAATTTACGATTTTGTTAAAAAGGCAATGATTGAAAGTGGAAAAGGATTAATTGCTAAATATAATTTTGATGAAGAAGCTCATTATAAATATATAAATAAGATAATAGATAGATTTAAAAATCCATATTTAAAAGATGATGTAGCTAGAGTTGGAAGAGAGCCTTTAAGAAAGTTAAATGAAAATGATAGATTAATAAAACCATTAATTACTGCAAGAGGATATAATATTAATACAGACAACCTATTATTAGGTGTAGGTGCAGCACTTCATTATGATAATAAAGAAGATGCACAAAGTGTTAAATTACAAAGCTTAATTAATGAAAAAGGTATCAAAGAATCTTTAGCAGAAATATCAAAAATATCAGATGATACTGATGTATTAGATAAGGTAGAAAAATATTATGATGAAGTTAAGAAGTTAATAGGAGCATAATATTTTTATATAAAACAATCATTTAAAACTCAAAAATTAATACCTAAAATTGTAACACCAAAAGTAAAATTAAATACTTTTGGTGTTATTCTTTATATATAATTTACTAATATTATTAATTATAAAATAATTGATATAAAATAAAGATGGGGATAAAATTATTCTATAAATTATAAAAGGAAACTAGAGAGGGGAAAATTTTAGTGATTAAAGAGCAAATACAAAAATTTGGGAAATTTGTAGGTAGTATGATTATACCTAATATAGGGGTATTTATAGCTTGGGGATTTATAACAGCTATATTTACTTCTACAGGATGGTTTCCAAATGAAAAAATAGCTTTATTAGTAGATCCAGTAACAACTTATTTATTACCAATATTAATTGGAGTAACAGGGGGAAAAGTAACAGGTGGAGCAAGAGGTGGAGTAGTTGCAGCAATATCAACTATTGGAGTAATAGTTGGAAGTGATATGCCTATTATTTTAGGATCTATAGTAATTGGTCCTTTATCTGGAGTATTAATAAAAAGATTCGATAAATTTATAAATGAAAAAGTTCCTTCAGGTTTTGAAATGTTAGTAAATAATTTTTCTCTTGCTATTATTGGAATTATATTATCTATAGTAGGCTTATTTATAGTTGGTCCTTTAATGTCTATTATTACAATAATAATGAATTTGGGATTAGAGTTTATAATTAGAAAAGGTCTTTTACCATTACTGGCAATTTTTATAGAACCAATAAAAATATTATTTTTGAATAATGCAATAAATCATGGAATCATAGACGTAATGGCAATGAGCCAAGTTAATGAACATGGGAAATCAATATTATATTTATTAGAGGCTAATCCTGGACCAGGATTAGGTGTAATATTAGCTTATTTAGTGTATAGCAAAGGAACTATAAAACAATCAGCATCTAGTGCTGCTATAATTCAACTTTTTGGCGGTATACATGAAATATATTTTCCTTACATACTTTTAAATCCTATATTATTATTAGCTGCTATAATAGGAAATTGTTGTTCTATAATATTTTTTCAAGTTTTTAATTCTGGGCTAGTATCAACAGCATCACCAGGAAGTATTTTTTCTATATTAATGTTATCTCACAGAGGTAATGTTTTAATAAACTTTTTAGGAGTTTGTTTAGGAGCTTTAATTTCATTTTTTATCTCTTCAATTATATTAAAGAGAAAATATATAAAGGATAATGAAAAAAGGAGAAACAAAGATAGTATGAAAATTTCAGAATTAGATATAAAAAATATTAAAAAAATAGCTTTTGTATGTGATGTGGGAATGGGATCAAGTGCTATGGGAGCAACAAAGTTTAGAAGTAGAATAAAAAAATTTAATTTTAATATAGATATTGTTAACGCATCTATTAACAATATTCCTGATGATGCAGATATAATAGTAACTCATACGGGTTTATTAAGTAGTATAAAAGGTGATTTTAATAAGTCAAAATTTATTTTTATAGAAAACTTTTTAGAAGATGAAAACTTAGATATTTTATTTGATGAATTATATAAGATTAATGTCATTAAAGATTATAAAGAAAAAGTTAAGGAAGAAAATAATAGGTTATTAAATGAAGAAAATATCTTATTAGGATTAGAAAGTGAATCTAAGGAAGAGGCTATAATAAGAGCGGGGGAGAGGTTGTTAGAAAACGGATATATAGATTATGATTATATTGATTCAATGATTGAAAGAGAAAATAAAATTTCAACATATATAGGTATGGGAATTGCTATTCCACATGGAACTGAAATTGGAAAGTCAGCTGTTAAAAAAGCAGGAGTTACTATATTACAGTATCCAAATGGAGTAGAGTTTCAAGGGCAAATGGCGTATATAATAATAGCTATAGCAGCAAAGGAAAATGAACATTTAGAAATATTATCAAAAATTGCAACAGCTCTTGAGGCTCCTAATATAATAGATGAAATTAGAAAAATTGATAACACTTCAAAGATGTTAGAAATTTTTAATATTTAATATGTAAAAAGGAGATATATCATATTTAATTAGAAAAATTTAATATGACATAGCTTCTTTTTATTATATAAAATTTTTATTAAGTACTATATAAAAAATTACTTTTATATAGAAATTTATATTTAAATAAATAAATGAGTAATAGGCATTATGCTAATTCCTAAAAATACAGATGCAATAGAGAGTTTAGTATATCCGTATTTCCTAGAGGAAGGAATAAGCTCATCTAATGATATATATATCATTATTCCACACACTATAGCAAAAATTATTCCAAGTATAAGTTCATTAATAAAGGGCTTTAAACATAGACAAGCAATTAATGCGCCTAATGGTTCTGTCATTCCGGATAAAAAAGAATATTTAATTGCTGTATACTTATTTTTAGTTGCAAAATAAATTGGCATAGCAATGGCAATACCCTCAGGAATATTATGAAGAGCTATAGCTAAAGTTACAGCAATTCCAAGAGATGTATTTTGGTATCCAGAAACAAATGTTGCAATACCTTCAGGAAAGTTATGTATCATAAGAGCTATAGTTGATACTAAACCAACTCTAAAAATATCGAAATTATTATTACTTTTAGATATATTCTTTTTTTCTTCCTCAGGAATAAATATATCAATTAAGTAAGCCATTAATGCACCTATTAATAAAAATAATATTGACCATAATATGCCATTAACTTTTCCATGATATTTTGAAATTGCTTCTTGAGCTGTTGGAAATAAATCTGTAAATGAAACAGTAATCATAACACCAGCAGAAAATCCTAAAGAAAAAGTGAGAAATTTTTCATTTCTAGTTTTGCTAAAAAAAATAATTATTGCACCTAAAACTGTTGATAATCCTGCAATGGTTGAAAGTAATAATGGAAATAATGAAGTTTTATCAATCATTTTTAACCTCTCTATATTATTGTTACAAAATTATTTTATGAATAATTAGAAATAAAAAGAATATAAAATTTGTTAAGTGTTAGTATAATTATAAATAATAAGGGGAGTGAATTATGTTAGGAACAATAGTAAATTCAATAACAGTAATGGTTGGATGTTTATGTGGACTTATAGTAAAAGGAAGATTAACGGAAAAGATAAGCACAACAATAATGAATGGACTTGCATTATGCACCTTATATATAGGAATATCGGGAGCATTAAATGGTGGAGATACGTTGATAATGATAATATCAGTAGCAGTAGGTGCATTGATTGGAGAAATTATAGATATTGATAAGGGATTAAATAATTTAGGAAATTATTTGGAAAGCAAGTTTAATAATAAAAAAGAAAATAATATTTCTATAGCGGAAGGTTTTATAACATCTAGTCTTTTATTTTGTGTAGGGGCAATGACTATAGTAGGAGCATTAGAAAGTGGATTAAAAGGAAATCATGATACATTATTTACAAAGTCTGTTTTGGATTTAGTATCATCTATTATTTTTACATCTTCATTAGGAATAGGTGTAATATTTTCTGCAATTACTGTATTTGTTTATCAAGGACTTATAACAATTGGTGCAGGATTTTTGTCTGGAGTACTAAGTGATTATGTAATTACTAATATGAGTGCAGTAGGTGGATTACTTATAATTGGACTCGCTTTTAATATGCTTGGTATAACAAAAATAAAAATAGCAAATTTACTTCCTGCTATATTTTTACCAGCAATTTTTCAGATATTTTAATTTAATAATTTCCAAATATAGTTAAATGATATGTTGTGTGTTATAATTCAATTGTAATTATAATTATATATTTTTAGGGGGTAAGCAATGAAAAAAGATTATTCAGCACTTATTTGGGGACTAGTATTTATTGGTGTAGGAATTGTGTTTGCAGGAAATGCTCTTAATGTTTGGGATGTAAATTTATTTTTTCCAGGTTGGTGGACATTGTTTTTAATTATTCCGGGATTAGTATCTATGCTTAGATATGGATTTAACTTAGGATCAGGTGCTTTAATAGTAATAGGATTAATACTTTTATTTGATTGTTTAGATATAATAGATGATGGTGTTGTATGGAGACTTATTTTTCCGATAGCATTAGTTGCAGTTGGTATATCTATAATTGCATCATTTTTTAGAGATGGAAATAAGAGAAGTGTTGAAGGTAGTGAATATAGTAAAAGTAAATCATATAAATATGATTCAACACAGTATCCAAGGTATACAGCCATTTTAGGTGGTGGAGATTATGTAAATAATTCTGTAGATTTAAAAGGGTTAACTGCGGAAGCTATATTAGGTGGTTTATCAATAGATTTAAGAGAGGCTAAAATAACTGAAGATATAGTTTTAGAATTAACTACGATTTTAGGAGGAATAGATGTATTTCTTCCTAATGATGTAAGAGTTGAAATAATATCGGGGGTTCCTGTATTAGGAGGATTTGAGCATAAGGTTAATAGAAATGCCACTTCAGGTCCTAAGGTTAGAATTAAATATACTGTGGTATTAGGTGGAATAGAAATTAAATAATATGAATTAATTAGAAATATATTTTAAATTATAAGTTATGTTTGGATATAAATAGAATTAAAATATAATTTATTTTTATAGGGGTTAGTATCTAAGGTTTCTGTTTCCAGAGAAAGCATGCAGTTTTATTATATAAGCATGGATAAAAGATTAAGAGATATTATAGAAATATTTCTTAATCTTTTTATTTTTTATAAAGATAAGTTATGATTTAAAAAAATAAATTTAGTTTATTAATTTTTTAAAATTTCATTTATAATAATAATAAATATTATTTAATAAGTACTTTATTTTATTTCTAGATAGTTTAAATAATAAGGTATAAATAAATTTTAATTATATAGGAGGCATTTAAAATGAAGGTTATAATCATTGGTGGAGTAGCTGCAGGAATGAGTGCAGCAGCTAAATTTAAAAGGCTATCGCCTAAAGATGAAGTTATAGTATATGAGAAAGGTGATATTGTATCTTTTGGTGCATGTGGATTGCCTTATTATGTTGGAGGATTTTTTGATGATTCACGAGAAATGATAGCAAGAACTCCAGAAGAGTTTAGAGAATCAGGAGTAGAAATATATACAAAACATGAAGTAATAGATGTAGATTTTTTAAATAAAAAAATAAAAGTTAAAAATATTGTTACAAATGAAATATTAGAAGATTCTTATGATAAGCTAATGATAGCTAGTGGTGCTAGGGCAATAATTCCACCAATAAAAAATATTGATTTAAAAAATGTAGTTACATTAAAATCAATGGATGATGGTAATAAGTTAAAAGAATTAATGGCGATAGATGAATATAAAAGAGTTACTATTATAGGAGCTGGATTTATAGGTCTTGAAGCTGTTGAAGCTGCTAAACATATGGGAAAAGAAGTAACTGTTATTCAACTTCAAGATAGAGTTCTTGAAGAGGTATTTGACAAGGATATTACTGATATTTTAGAAGAAGAATTAAGAGATAAAGGAGTTAATCTTTTATTATCAGAAACTGTTGTTGAACTTATAGGGGAAGAAAAGGTTTCTAAGGTTAAAACTGATAAGAGAGAAATTGAAGCAGATATAGTTATACTTGCAACAGGGGTAAGACCAAATACTGATTTCTTAAAAGCTGATTATATAAAAATGATTAGAAATGGAGCAATAGTAGTAGATAGCTATGGAAGAACATCAGTAGAAGATGTATATGCAGCTGGTGATTGTGCTACTATAAATAATTTAATTACAGGAAAAGAAAGTTATGTTCCTCTTGCAACTGGAGCTAATAAGCTTGGAAGAATAGTTGGAGAAAATTTAGCAGGAAAAAATAATTCGTTTCAAGGTTCTATGGCATCAAGTTGCATTAAAGTTATGGACATGGAAGCAGCTAGAACTGGATTGTCTGAAAAGGAAGTTAAGGATTTAGGATTTGAGTATAAAACTAAGTTTATAACTGATATGAATCAAACTAGTTATTATCCTGGTAGGGAAAGAATTTATGTTAAGCTTATTTATGATGCACACACTAAGGTTATATATGGAGGGCAAGTTGCTGGATATAAAGATGCAGTTCAAAGATGCAATGTTTTAGCTGCATGTATTTATGCTAAGATGACTACAGATCAATTAGGAATGTTAGACCTTTGTTATTCACCTCCGTTTTCAAGAACTTGGGATGTATTAAATGTTGCTGGTAATGTTTCTAAATAAAAAATAAAGAGTGGATATTTATCCACTTTTTATTTTTTATTTTTATTTGATTTAGATTCTTTAAGTTTTTCAGTTCTAATAGAATTTTCAATTATTGTATAAAATATAGCATCTTCAACATCTATGTCGGTTGAATCATTAATAATGATTTTGTATTTATGAGTTAGGCTAAAAATGTTTCCATCAATAATATAATCAATATTATTATCATTATCAAAAATTTTATAGTTTCTACAAAAAATTATTGAATCTGGAATTCCTTTACCTAGTTTTTTATAATTTGAATCATAAAAATGTTCAACTCTTTTTAATCGCCAAAAGTCTTTAAGTTTTTGTTCACCTATATAGCCAGTTATGTTTCCATTTGAATCTTTAACTTGTGCTAATCTGTTTATAGATATATTAAATAGTTTAACTTGAGTTAATCCAAGTCTTTTAATTTGATTTTCCTTTTTTATAAGATTTCCATTAATGTCTTTTAGTTTTAAGGTATCACCGAATATTGGAAATAACTTTCCTGTAACCTCACCAACTAAAACTCCATCACTAAGGATATAGTAATGTTTTTTAAAGGAGAAAATCTTTTTTTCAAGAGTTATTTCATTAGAAATATTCATTATTTCTTCAAATGTTTGAGCTTTAGGATTTATTAATTCTGTAGATTTTATGCCAAAAACCCTAATTTTTTGAGAAATGTAAAGTCCTAAGGTCCATACTAAAATAAATATTAGTGCACAAAATAAAACTCTTTTAAATTTTTTAAAACTAATTGCCATATAAACTCCTTAATTATATTACTAACTATATAATTATAGTATATTTTATAGTAATTTTAATAAATCCTCTTTGTCTATAACTTTTGATAAATAGTATCCTTGAAAGAAATTACATCCTATATTTTTAAGTTCGTTAAACTGTTTTTCAGTTTCTACACCTTCAATTATGACCTTCATATTTAATAAATTTGAAATTCTCTTTATATAACCAACAATTGCGAATTCGTTATCAGATTCATTATCTATAAATAGTTTATCTATCTTTAAAATATCAAGTTTGTATTTTTTTAGATAACTAAAAGAAGCGTATCCTGTTCCAAAATCATCTAAGGCTATAGCAATTCCAATTTTACGTAAATTTAAAATATTATCTTTTACTATTTTATTATCTTCAAGAAGGACAGATTCTGTTATTTCAAAATAAACTTTATTTGTATCTATATTATATTTATTTAAAATATCTATAGTTTTTTCTACAAAATCAGCCTCTAATAGTTGAATTGGAGATATATTAATTCCAATAGATATTTGAATTTTATTTTTATTAATAAAATCGCATACATTTTCAATAATCCAATATCCAATAGGAATAATTTCTCTAGTTTCTTCTGCATAATTAATAAAGTTATCTGGTCTTATCATACCTAGTGTTTTGCTATTCCATCTTATTAATGCTTCTGCTTTTACAATAGATTTATTAACATCAAATATAGGTTGATATTTTATAATAATTTCATTTTTTTCTATAGAGTATTTTAATTCGTTTTTTAATGTTTCTATGTATATCATATTTTTATAGATATTATCGTTAAAAAATAGTAATTCATAAGGTGCATTAGTATTTTTACTTGTATACATCATAAAATCACTTTTATCTATTAAATCATCAATGTTATCTCCATCTCTTGGATATACAGCTATTCCACTTGAAAACTCAATGTTTATTTTTATATCTTTTTGAATTTCTATAGGATTTATAAATTTGGAAATTATTTCGTTTTTATAATATTCTATAAAGTTTTTATCTTCTAAAAATTCTTTATAAACAATTATAAATTCATCACCTGAATATCTTATTAATTCTCCTTTTTCTTTTAATGTTTCTCTTAAAATAGTACTAAAAGTGATTAATAATTTGTCTCCTACAGAATGACCAAAAATATCATTTACTTTTTTAAATTTATTTAGATCAATGAATATTAATGCAAATTCTTTATTTTTTTCTATTAATTCTTTGCAAATTAAATTTAGCTTTTTTCTATTAGGTAGTCCTGTTAAAGAATCGTGATAAATAAGAGATTGAATTTTGTCATCAAAGGATTTTCCAAGTCCAGATGATATAACTTCTAACTGTGTAAATTCATCCATATTATCTAAAGCAATTTTATCATCAGGAGTACTTAATTTATTCATTAATTTTTTTAATTTATCTATTGATTGTAATGCGGGCTTAAAAGCAAATTTAACGCTAATTATTAAACTAATAGATATAATTACTCCTACTAAAATTACTATTATTTTAGTAGTAATTAAAATTGGTCTTATAAAAGAGTCATTTTTAATGGAATTTTTATTAAATAAAAATAAAATTCCGTTTTTGTTAGATAATATATTATTAGCATATTTAACATAAAATTTATTACTATCAATATTATTTTTTAAGAAATTATCTATGTTTTCATTTTTAATTATAATAGCTTTTAAATTTCCAATATGGAAGTTTGATTCTAATGTATTTAATAAATCATCTACTAATAAATTTAATATAGTAGCACCTATTAATTCTTTATTATCTTTTGTATAAATAAAAGAAACAATAGATATGGTATCTTTGCCTGTTATAAAATCTTTATGAATTTCTGTTATAAAACTATCTTTGTTTAATTTAAAATATTCTTGTTTAAACCATGGTCTATCATCTAATTTAAAGTTATCATAGGTAGTTCCTTTAGAAAATAAATAATTTCCGTGTATATTTATTATATTAACTGTATCTACAAAGCTTGATGATTCTAAATTTTGTTCATATAAGTTAATTTGTTCCATTATAATAGATTTTTCTTCATTATCTAATTGATCAAAAGATGGATTATTGGTAAAAATTTCTATGATTTTATCATTTTTAGATATTTTTCAGTTGTTGACCTTAGAAGACTTATATCTTTTTCAAGTTGAATGGTAGATTGCTTAAAATGAACATCACTGGTTAATTTAACATCATTATCTAAAATAATATTTATTAATCCTGTACTTGCTATTATAAATATAAGCATAAAAATAATGGCTATAGCAACTAATTTTCTATTGATTTGAAATCTATCTTTCAATAATATCTCCTCCTAAAATAAATAACTAATCTTAATAAATATTTTAATTTAATTAAGTTAATAAAAATTGCTTTATTCAAAGTTTATATATTAAAATTAAAGAATATTTTTAATAAAATTATAGACAACATAATTACCTCCTATTATTAATGCTTTTCATAAAAAAAACCGACTGATTAAAATCAGTCGGTTGTACCAATAACTCCATATATTCCAGGTACCCAAATATAGAATATACTTCTCAGTGCCTTGATGGGAATTATTCTAACATTATACTTGAATTCATGTCAATATTTTAAATGCAAAAAATAAATATGCATTTTATAAAAAATTTATATATAAATATTATAAAATATAAATATTTTGAATATAATTAATTTGGGATTTTGTAGTTTACTTTATTAAATTTTTGTGTAATAATATTATATATTTTGTGCCTAATTAATAAGAAAAATTTAGTAATTTTCTATTAATAGTTGCAATTAGCATAATTATTTCCTCTAAATTAGGAATATATTATGCTAAAAAAAAACTATAAAATTAGGAGTGGACATATGAAAATAGGATTTGATCATGAAAAGTATTTAGAGGAGCAATCAAAGTATATATTAGAAAGAGTAAATAACTACGACAAATTATACTTAGAATTTGGTGGAAAACTTTTATTTGATTTACATGCAAAAAGGGTTTTACCAGGATTTGATGAAAATGCGAAAATAAAATTATTACATAAATTAAAAGAAAATGTAGAAGTAGTTATTTGTGTTTATGCAGGAGACATAGAAAGAAATAAAATAAGAGGTGACTTCGGAATCACTTACGATATGGATGTTTTAAGACTTATTGATGATTTAAGAAGTTATGATCTAGAGGTTAATTCAGTTGTAATAACTAGATATAATGATCAACCTTCGACTACTGTTTTCATAAACAAGCTAGAAAGACGTGGAATAAAAGTTTATAAACATAGAGCTACTAAGGGATATCCAACTGATGTTGATACTATAGTTAGCGAAGAGGGATATGGAAAAAATCCATATATAGAAACAAGTAAGCCAATAGTAGTTGTTACTGCACCGGGACCAGGGAGTGGTAAGCTTGCTACATGTTTAAGTCAATTATATCATGAAAATAAAAGAGGAAATGTTGCTGGATATTCTAAATTTGAAACATTTCCAGTATGGAATGTACCATTAAAGCATCCATTAAATATAGCTTATGAAGCTGCAACAGTTGATTTAAAAGACGTAAATATGATAGATTATTTTCATTTAGATGCTTACGGAGAAACAGCAGTTAACTATAATAGAGATTTAGAAACATTCCCTGTACTTAAGAGAATAATAGAAAAAATTACAGGAAAAGAATCTGTTTACAAATCACCAACGGATATGGGTGTTAATAGAGTTGGATTTGGTATAGTTGATGATGAAGTTGTTAAGGAAGCTTCAAGGCAAGAAATAATAAGAAGATATTTTAAAACTGGTTGTGAATACAAAAAAGGTTATGTTGACAAAGAAGTATTTGAACACGCAAAACTTATAATGGAACAAGTTAATTTAAAACCAGAAGATAGAAAAGTTGTTATACCAGCTAGAGAACGTGCAGCTAGATTAAAAGAAGAAAATAATAATATTTCTACAGCAGTTGCAATTGAATTAAATGATGGAACTGTTCTTACAGGAAAAAGTTCAGAACTTTTAGATGCGGCAGCGGCAGCATTATTAAATTCAGTAAAACATTTAGCAAATATAGCAGATGATATTCATTTAATTTCTCCAGTTATTTTAGAACCTATTTTAGATTTAAAGTATAAAACATTATCAAATCAAAAGGTATCATTAAATTGTGAGGAAGTTTTAATTGCATTAAGCATTTCAGCAGCAACTAATCCAACTGCACAAGTTGCAATGGAAAAGTTAGCAATGCTTAAAAATTGTCAAGCTCATTCAACTACAATATTATCTGTAAGTGATGAGCAAACATTAAGAAAACTTGGAATTGATGTAACTTGCGATGCTGAATATGCATCTCAAAGTCTTTTCTATAATAATTAATATATAGATAAAATAAAGAGATTATTATAATTTTTATAGTAATCTCTTTATTTTTATGGCTCTTTTACTAAGTTAAAAAGTACTCACTATTCTTTTTTAGTATGAATATTATAAAGTATAATCAAAAGATTAGGAAAGGAGAAAAAAGAGATGGCAACTTATAATGGTATAGATATTAGTAATTGGCAAGGTAGTGTTAACTTTGCTGCAGTAAAAAATAGTGGAGTACAAATAGTTTATATAAAGGCTACAGAAGGAAACTTTTATATAGATCCATATCTTCAAGAATATTATGATGGAGCTACTAATAATGGATTATTAGTTGGTTTTTATCATTTTTTTAGTCCGTCAATTTCAGCATCATCACAAGCATCATATTTTTCTAATGCTATAAGAGGAATGAAAAGTGACTGTAAATTAGTGTTAGATTTAGAGGAAACAGGAGGCTATTGGCCAGCAACATTATCTAGTATGTCAAATCAATTTTTAGAGGATGTTCAAGCTAACACTGGATTAGATGTAGCTTTATACACTTATGCAAGTTTTGCAAATAACAATATTGTACCTGGATATGGATTAGAAAAATACCCATTGTGGATAGCAGAGTATGGAACTAGTGCTCCAGAAAGTAATCCAATATGGGGAAGTAGTTATGCAGGATGGCAATATTCAGATACAGGATATGTTCCAGGCGTAAGTGGAAATTGTGATTTAGATACTTTTAATAGTGGAATATTGTTAAATAGTCAATCTAGTATTTCAGGAGACAGAAATAATGAATCAGAAAATAGTGCTGTTAAATATTATGTAGTTCAACCTGGAAATACATTAAGTGGAATAGCAGAAAGATATGGAACTACAGTTCAAGCATTAGCTCAATTAAACAATATATCAAATCCTAATTTAATACACGTAGGACAAGTTTTGAAAATATATGGAGATAATAAGGTGCAAAAAAAGAAAATTAATTTTAGTGGAACTTATGTAGTTCAAGCTGGAGATACATTAAGTGGAATAGCATTAAGGTATGGAACTACCGTTGAAATATTGGCTCAGCTTAACCATATATCAAATCCTAATTTAATATATGTTGGAGAAGTAATAAAACTTCCAGTTTCTACAACTGTTAAGAGTGGAGCATCATCTAAACAACATCAAACAACTTATGTAGTACAGTCTGGAGATACATTAAGTGGAATAGCAGCAAGATTTGGAACTACTGTACAAAATTTAGCTAGGATAAATGGAATATCAAATCCAAATTTAATCTATACAGGGCAAGTATTGAAAATAACTTCATCAGGAGTGTCATCACAAGGTGGAAGTGCTATCAGAACTTATGTAGTTAGATATGGTGATACTTTAAGCGGAATAGCAGCAAGGTTTGGAACTACAGTTTCTAATTTAGTTGCATTAAATGATATATCAAACCCTAATTTAATATATTCTGGACAAGTTTTAAGAGTATAATTATTTTAAGGTAAAAATAAGTTTTTAAAAGTTTAAGGGAAATAAAATTTAATTTTATTTCCCTTTTAACTTTAAATTAAAGAATAAGTAATAATTTGTTTAGGAATAATAAATATAGAAGTACTAGATATTTTTATGAAAGGAATTTATTGAGATGAGTGAAGAGAAAGTTAGAATAATACCTCTTGGAGGGTTGGGGGAAATAGGCAAAAATATTACGGCTATAGAATGTGATGATGAAATTATTGTTATTGATTGTGGAGTAGCATTTCCTGATGAAGAAATGTATGGGGTTGACTTAATAATTCCTGATATAACTTATTTAAAAAACAATGTTGAAAAGATAAAGGGAATTTTTTTAACACATGGACATGAAGATCATATAGGGTCATTACCATATGTATTAAAACAAATTAATGTACCCCTTTATGGAACTAAGCTAACAATAGGAATTGTTAAAACAAAGCTTGAAGAACATAATATTTTATCAGAAGCAAAGTTAAATAATGTTGTGCCAGGAGATATAATTTCATTTAAAAAACTAAAAGTAGAATTTATAAGAAACACTCATAGTATTGCGGATTCTTGTAGTTTAGCTATATTTACACCTGTAGGGATAATACTTCACACAGGTGATTTTAAAATAGATTATACACCTATAGATGGTGAAAGAATGGATTTACAAAGAATATCTAATTTAGGTAAGGAAGGAGTAGCTTTATTAATGGCTGATAGCACTAATGTTGAAAGGCAAGGACATTCATTATCAGAAAAAAGCATTGGACTAACATTAGATAGAATTATTGGAAAAGCTAAAGGACGAGTTATAGTTGCTACATTTGCATCTAATATACATAGAATGCAACAAATTGCTGATGCTTCTCTTAAAAATAATAGAAAAGTAATTTTTAATGGAAGAAGTATGGAAAATATATCTAAGGTAGCTATGGAGTTAGGATATTTACATATACCAGAGAGTGAAGTTGTAAGTATTAATGATTTAAAAAAATATGAAAATGATAAAATAACATTAATAACAACAGGAAGCCAAGGAGAACCTATGGCATCATTAGCTAGAATAGCATTTTCAAATCATAGAAAAATAAGTATCGAACATAATGACACTTTTATAATTTCTGCATCACCAATACCAGGAAATGATAAGCTTATATCAAGAGTTATAAATCAATTATTTAGAAAGGGTGCAGATGTAATATATGAAGATTTAGAAGATGTTCATGTGTCAGGTCATGCTTATAAAGAAGAATTAAAGCTTATTCATTCATTAGTTAATCCTAAATATTTTATGCCAGTTCATGGAGAGTATAGACATTTAAAGCATCATGGTGATTTGGCAGAAAGTTTAGGAATGAAAAAAAATAATATATTTATATTAGAAACAGGAAATGTTTTAGAGCTCACTAAAAATGATTGCAAAAAAGAAGGTAAAGTTAGAACTGGAGCAATATTTGTTGATGGTTTAGGTGTTGGAGATGTTGGAAATATTGTATTGCGTGATAGAAGGCATTTAGCTCAAGATGGAATGGTAACGATTGTTGTTGCTATTGAAAGGGATACTTTAAGCATTGTTTCAGGACCAGATGTAATTACAAGAGGATTTGTATATGTTAAAGAATCAGAAGAACTTATAAAAAAAGTTAAGGAGTTATCAGTAAATGAATTAGATAAATGTTTAAGTATGGGTGTTATTGAATGGTATGTATTAAAAGGAAACATTAAAAAAACTGTTGAGAATTATATTTATGAAACTACAAAAAGGCGTCCAACTATAATTCCTATTATTATGGAAACTTAAAATTATACTATTTTATACTTTGAATTTGTAAAAAATAATTTATATTTGTAGTTATCATTGAAAGTAAGTAGATATTTGTTGTATAATTTAAATGTAAACATTTAAGGGGAAGAGAAGGGGAAACATATGAATACAGTAACAGCTAAAAGTTATCAGGATTTAATGCAGGAATTTTTAAAAATTCCAAGAAGCGATGTTAAGGGGTTTAGAAATAAATATGAAGAAGTTTTAAATGCCTTTTTAAACTTAAATGAAGTTTATGTAATAGCTTCAAGAAGTGCAAGTATTGATGAAGTTAAAGAAAATAAAGCTAGACCACTATGTGCATTAAATCATAAGAAATTACCATGTATGTGGTTTTTCTCTGAAAAAGAATTTGCACAAAATTTTGTTAAACATTTTGGAATTATAAAAGATGAAATAGAATATATAATAAAGCTTCAAGGTGAAGAATTAATAAATGTTATAAAGTTTGGAATATTTAATGGAGTATATCAATTTTCTATAGATGAAGGTAAGCGTACAATGGTTATGGTGCCGTATGACTTATTAAATACTTATTTAGTTAATAGAGGAGAAGGAACATTTTTAGATAAAAGTCAATATGAGATAATGATATTACTTACAATGATGAAGTTCCATAAAAAGTTAGTATATGCAATTGAAAGTGATGAAAAAGATATTAAAGGTAAAAACATATTAGCATCAGATAGATGTGGTATACTTAATATTTTTTCTAAAAAGGAAGATGCAAATATTCATAAATATGATATTGGATATGGTAGAAAAGAAGCTAAGGAACTTAATATTATTGAATTAAAAAATGCAATTAACTCAATAACTGATAGTATTGAAACAGTTAGATTTGAGATAAATGAAAATATTATTGAAATAAAAGCTATTAAATTAGCTTATATATTAAATGAAATGGTAAAGCTTCAATATAAATAAAAGAAAATGAAGTATGATAAATTTTGTTGTTATAAAATATATAAGTAAAAGTTTAACATAAATAAGGGAAAACTGCTTATAATTACTATATTATAAGTAGTTTATTTTTTATAAATAAGTTGTAGATACTTAAAATTTTATGGATTTATTTTTAAATAGATGATATAAAAATAGTATGAAGCACAAGGCTTATTGTATTAGCAATACATAAATAAGTTTTGAAAGTAGAAAATATAAATGTATTTATACGAGAGGAGAATTTTTTTATGAAAGACTTATTAGACAAAGGCGCTGTAATACAAAGAGATATGGAAACATATGCAATAGCACCACATTTAACTGGAGGACTTATAACTCCAAAACAACTTAGAGATATTGCAGATGTTGCAGAAAAGTATAATGCGTCTGCGGTAAAAGTAACTGGGGCTCAAAGAATTGCTATTGTAGGATTAAAGGAAGAAGATATTGATAATGCATGGGCTGATTTAGGAATGAAGCCAGGTGCTGCAATAGGTTTATGTGTAAGAAGCGTAAAAATATGTCCAGGAACTACTTTCTGTAAGAGAGGATTACAAGATTCTGTAGCTATTGGAGCAAAATTAGATGGAGCATTCCATGGAAGAAATCTTCCTAATAAATTAAAAATAGGTGTTAGTGGATGTCCAAATAGTTGTGCTGATAGTCATACTAGAGATATTGGTTTAATAGGTGGACCTAAAGGATGGATTCTTTACCTTGGAGGAAGAGGTGGAGTTATTCCAAGATTAGGTGATAGAATTGCTATGAATATTCCAGATGAAAAGATTTTCTCAGTTGTGGAAAAAGTAATAGATATTTATGCAGAAAATGGTCAAGGAAGAGAAAGACTTGGAAACTATATTGATAGAATTGGATTAGATGAATTTAAAAAGTTATTAAATATTGAAGAGTTTTTAAAGGCTTAAAAATATCAAAGGAAGTTGTGCTTCTATTGAATTAAAAAAATTTAATAGGATACAACTTCTTTTAATTATAAGATTTTTATTGAAATGTATAAAAATTTATTTTAAGAATTAACATTTTAATTATTAAATTGTATCTAATTAAGTCAAATATAGGTTATACTAATTAAATAAATAATAAACTTTATAAAGATGAGGTAAGTATATTTGGAAAATAAATTTAAGAAATATAATTTGTGTGATGAAATAATAAAAGCGTTAGATGGTATAGGTTATACTAATCCTTCAGATGTTCAAAGTAAGGTTATACCTGAAATAATTTTAGGAAAGGATATTGTAGTTAAATCACAAACAGGAAGTGGAAAAACGGCTGCTTTTGGAATACCATTATGTGAGAAGGTACTTTGGAATGACAGTAAACCACAAGTTTTAATTTTAACACCAACTAGAGAATTAGCAATTCAGGTTAAGGAAGAGTTAAGTAATATAGGAAGATTTAAAAGAATAAGATCAGTTGCAGTATTTGGTAAACAACCTTTTTCTGATCAAGCAAGAGAATTAAAACAAAAAACTCATATAGTTGTTGGTACTCCAGGTAGGGTCTTTGATCATATTGATAGAAATACACTAGATATTTCAAACATAAAATATTTAGTAATAGATGAAGCTGATGAAATGCTTAATATGGGATTTATAGATCAAGTTAGAGATATAATAAATGTATTAAATAAAAATAGACAAACATTGTTATTTTCAGCTACTATCCCAGAGGAGGTAATGGGATTATGCAAAGCATATATGAATAATCCTAGTAGTATTGAAATTAAATCTCAAAAATTAATAACGGACAATATAAAACATGAGTTATATAGGTTTGAAGAATTTTATAAGTTAGATAATTTAAGCAAACTTTTAATAAGTGAAGTTCCAGAAACAGCAGTTGTTTTTTGTAAAACAAAAGAGAATGTTGATAAGGTGTTTGAAAACTTAAATAAAAAAGGATACTCTGTAAACAAAATTCATGGTGGAATGCTTCAAAAAGAAAGACTTGATGTTATGGATAAGTTTAAAAAGGGTAATTTTAAAATATTAGTGGCAACAGATGTGGCAGCAAGAGGAATTGATGTAGAAGGAATTACTCATGTAATAAATTATGATTTACCTGTTGAAAAAGAAGCTTATGTTCATCGTATAGGAAGAACAGGTAGAGCAGGAGCAAAGGGAAAAGCTATTTCTTTTGTTAACCAATATGAAGATAGGCTTTTAGATATGATTCAAGAGTACATAAGTTTTGAAATTCCAGTTGTGGGAGAATTTATAGAAGTAAATAAAGAAAAAAGAGAGGGAGCTATAAAAGCTTTAAAATCTAAACCAAAGGCTAAAAACGAAAAAGCTAAGGTTATAAATAAAAATATAACTAAATTATACTTTAATGGTGGTAAAAAGAAAAAGTTAAGAGCAGGAGACTTTGTTGGAGCAATATCTAAAATAGAAGGGATAACAGCAGAGGATATTGGAATAATAGATGTTCAAGACACTGTTTCTTATGTAGATATTTTAAATGGAAAAGGAAATAAGGTTATAGCAGGACTTAAAGATTCAACTATAAAAGGAAAAAAACTTCGAGTTGAAAAGGCGAAAAGATAATATAAGATTTAATAAAGAGAAAAAATTATCATTTAATTTTTTCTCTTTATATTTTTTGGTTTAATTGTAGTGTGTATTTCGGAATTTTGAAGGAGAAGTTCCTTCAAAGGATTTAAAGGTTTTCGAAAAATGGCTTTGATCATAAAAACCAAGTGATAGTGCTATATCAAGCATACTTTTATTTGTTGTAAGCAATAAGACTTTAGCTCTATCTATTTTGATTTTTTTAGAATACTTCATCAATGATATTCCCATATGTTTTTTAAAGCAGGTTGAGGCATATTCAGGAGTTATTCCAAGATGTTCAGATATTTTCTCAAGTGACATAAAACTTTCTATATTCATATGTAGGTGTTGAAGAAGCTTGTTTACTATGAAGTTGTCCTTAACTTCTACATCACTAATTAAAAATTCAAGATATGCTCCAGCCATCTCTAGCTCAAGCTCTTGAAGAGACTTTAAATCAGTAAGAGTTGGTATTTTAATATAATATTTATTATAAAGAGTATGAAGATATTTTTTTGAAATACCATGTCTTATAATTTCTTTAGAAAATATTGCATTCCATATATATAAATCAATTTTTTTATCTTCTATATTTAATTCATCATCTAGCTCTCCAATGTGCTTTTGTTTAATTTTATGGAGAATAGCAGGTCTATCACTAGTATCAATCAAAGAAGAAAATTCATTACTAAAAATATTTAAGTCAGAAATAAAACTTTCATACATAATATTACCCCCTATATACAATAAAAAATTACATTAATTATATATATATTATATTATAAATATACAATTAATTAATATGGAAAATTTTATAATAATTATATAAATATTTTAAAAGGGAGAGGTGAATTTTATGAATAAATATGCTGTTTTTCATGTTTTAGATACTCCTTATTCATACGGAAAGAATAAGGATACTTTAAGTGTAAGAGTAAGAGTGGCAAGGGATGATATTAAGGAATGTTATATTTATTATAAAGATAGATATGATGTAAAAAATCCATATAAGAAAAAGCCGATGAAAATAGTTGCAGAAACAGAGCTTTTCACATATTATCAAACAGAAATATCATCTTTTAGAAATAGATATAGATATTATTTTGAATTTATTGATATGAATGATGAGAGTTTTAAATATAATGAAAGGGGATTTGTAAATCCAGAATTTAAATACAATGATATGAATTCGTTTCAATTCCCTTATATTGCAGAAGAAGATTTATATAAAGAGGTTAAATGGTTAAAGGAAGCAATTGTTTATCAAATATTCCCTGATAGATTTTGTAATGGAAATCCATCTATAAATAGTGAAAATACAAATGAATGGGGGAAGGGTGAAGTTGATGAAAATAGTATTTATGGTGGAGATTTGCGTGGGATAATAGAAAAACTACCTTATCTAAAAGATTTAGGGGTAAATTTAATTTATCTTACACCAGTGTTTAAATCTAATACGAATCATAAGTATAATATTGAGGATTATTTTGATATAGATCCTCATTTTGGAACTATAGAAGAAGCAAAAGAAATGGTAGAAAAGGCACATAACCTAGGAATTAAAATAGTTTTTGATGCTGTATTTAATCATTCAGGTTCAAACTTTTTTGCTTTTAAGGATTTAATAAAAAATCAAAAAGAATCTAATTATAAAGATTGGTATTTTATAGATTCATGGCCAGTAAAAAAATCTAAGAATAAATACTATACTTTTGCTAATGGAGCAGAAGATATGCCAAAACTTAATACTAATAATAAGGAAGTAAGAGATTATTTATTAAAAGTAGGTGAGTTTTGGATTAAAGAAGTTGGAATAGACGGGTGGAGACTTGATGTTTGTGATGAAGTTGGACATGAGTTTTGGAGAGAGTTTAGAAAGAAGATTAAATCTACTAAAAGTGATGCAATAATAATTGGAGAAATAATGCATGAGGCTAACTCTTTTCTAAAAGGAGATCAATTAGATGGAATAATGAATTATCCTTTTAAAAATGCTATTATAGATTTCTTTGCAAAGGGAATTATAAGTGGAAGAGAGTTTTTAGATATAATGGCTGAAAATAGAGTTTTATATATGGATAGTATAACTAAACAAATGTGGAATTTGATTGGAAGTCATGATACAAAAAGAATTTATAACGAATGTAATGGAAATATTGATAAGATAAAACTTGCAATAGCATATCAATTTTTATATATAGGTGTTCCATATATATATTATGGAGATGAAGTAGGATTAGATGGGGCAGAGGATCCTAAAAATAGAAAGTGCATGATTTGGGAAAAGGATAAGCAAAATATAGATTTAATTAATTTTTATAAAAATTTAATTAATATTAGAAAAAACAATAAAGTTTTTACTTATGGAAGTTTTGAAGAAGTTTATTGTAAGAATAATGTTATAATTTTTAAAAGAGTTTTAGATAATCAAGAAATTTTATGTGTATTTAATAATAGTGATAATCGTACTTTTTTAAATATTAATTCAAAGTTAAAAGCTATAAACTTAATTACTGAAGATATTGAAGATTTAAATAACATAGATATAGAAAGCTTTTCTTTTAAAGTATATAAAATTCTTAAATGAATATAGTATTTTATTAGAAAAATAAATAATTTAATTTATATTATAAACTTGTCCTCTTTTGTAAAAACAGTTTTATTAATTTAATTGTTTTTATAACAAAAGAGGACTTTTTTAGGTAAATTTAATTTAAATAATATTGACAAAAAATAAAGATATGATAATATTAAATTAAGAAAACAATTTCAAAGGTCTTAAAAAATTTTTTAAGGACTTTATTAAAATAATTAATAAAGAAGTGAGAAGATGAGCGAAGTATTAAAAGGTAGTTTTGAATTAATGAAGCAGTTAAATGTTTCAGCAGTTCTTAGAGTTATAAGAGACAATGGAAGTCTATCACGTGCAGAAATTGCAAAGTTAACAGGATTAACTCCAGCTAGTGTTACAAATATAACGAAAATATTAATTGAGGATAAATTTCTTATAGAGAGTAAAATTGGAGAATCGAGTGGTGGAAGGCCTCCAATAATATTAGAACTTAATCCAGATGCTAGATATGTAATAGGTATAGGTATAGGGGTTGGAGTTATAGATGTAGTTATAACTAATCTTTCAGTTAAAATAATTAGTAAAAAGTCCATGATAATAGGCGATGAAAGATATGATTATAACTTAGTTTTTGCAGAGTTAGTTAATTTAATTAACGAAGTGATTGAATTAAGCAATATAGAGAGAAAGAATATATTAGGAGCAGGAGTAGCATTACATGGTATAGTAAATGCAAAGTCAGGAGAGTCTATACATTCTTTGTATTATGGATGGAAAAATATAAATATAAAGAAAAGGCTAGAGGACGAATTACAACTAGCTATATATGTAGACAATGATGTAAGAGCTATGGCTCTAGGAGAAAGTTTATTTGGAGCAACAAAGGATATTTCAAACTTTGTAACTTTAAATATATCAAATGGTATAGGTGCTGGAATTATTATAAATAATACACCTTATTATGGTGTTGATTTTAGTGCTGGAGAAATAGGACATATAGCAGTAGAGTTAGATGGAGATAAGTGTAACTGTGGAAATTATGGTTGCTTAGAAACAGTTGCATCTAATAATAATATAACTAAAAAAGCTATCAAGCTTATAAAACAGGGAGTCAGTAGCTCACTTATTAAAGATATAGATAATATAAATAATTTAACAATAGAAGATATATGCAATGCAGCTAAAAATGGTGATGAAATGTCTATAACAGTATTAAAAGAAGCTGCTAGATATATTGGAATTGCTATTACAAATTTGATAAATATATTAAACCCTACAGCAATAGTAGTTGTTGGAGAGATATTTGAAAATACAACATATGCAATTGATACTTTAAGTGAAATAGTAAAAAATAGAGGATTTAAATTATCTAGTGAAAATGTAAGAATAATTAGAAGTTTATTAGGAAGAGATGCTTCTGTTATAGGAGCAGCAACACTAGTTATTCAAGAAATATTTAACGGTATTAATAAAAACTAAACTTTTATATTAATTAAAAATATTTTTAGGGTATTAAATTATAAAGAGTGGATGGTGAAGATTATGAATAATATTGGTTATGAAATTGAGAGGCTTTTAAAATTTGTTTTAAAAAAGAATATGATTTCTAAGTGGGATGTAATTCCAGCAAGAAATGCACTTATAGATTTATTAAAGTTAGATGGACCTTATGAAGGCGAAATTGAAGATAGTGTAGAAGAAAATGCAGTTAAAATATTAGAAAATATATTAGATTATGCCTTTGAAACAGGATTAATAGAAGAAAACACGGCAACTTTTAGAGACTTATTTGATGCAAGAATAATGGGTTTATTAATGCCAAGAGAAGGTGAAGTTGTTAAAACTTTTTATGAAAAGTATGAAAATGAGTCTAAGGAAGTAGCTACAGACTGGTTTTATGACTTAAGTAAGGCTTCAAATTATATAATGACAGAAAGAATAGCTAAAAATCTTTGGTGGCCAACTAAAACTGAGTATGGAGATTTAGAAATCACGGTTAATTTATCAAAACCAGAAAAGGATCCAAAGGAAATAGCTAAGGCAAAGCTTATGAAACAAGTATCATATCCAAAGTGCTTATTGTGTAAAGAGAATGTAGGATATGCAGGAAGAATAAATCATCCAGCAAGACAAAATCATAGAATTATTCCTATGACATTAACTAATAAAGAATGGTTTTTACAGTATTCTCCATATGTTTATTATAATGAACATTGCATTGTTTTTAGTGGAGAGCATGAACCTATGAGATTAACAAGAAATTCAATTGAAAGATTAGTTGAGTTTACAGAAGTTTTACCACATTACTTTATAGGTTCTAATGCAGATTTACCTATTGTAGGTGGTTCAATACTAACTCACGACCACTATCAAGGTGGAAGACATGAATTTCCAATGGAAAAGGCCTTCGTAGAAAAATATTATGAAAGCAGAAAGTATGAAGATATTGAAGTTGGAACTGTTAAGTGGCCTATGTCTGTAATTAGAATAAAGGGAAATGATAAAAATAGAGTTATAGATTTAGCTATGGATATATTTGAAGCATGGGAAAATTATTCTGATGAAGAAAATGATATATTAGCATTTACAGGTGATGTGCCACATAATACAGTAACTCCAATTGCAAGAAGAAAAGGTGAGGCTTTTGAGCTAGATATAGTTTTAAGAAACAATAGAACTTCAGAAGAGCACCCAGATGGAATATTCCATCCTCATAAGGAACTTCACCATATAAAGAAAGAAAATATAGGACTTATTGAAGTTATGGGACTTGCTGTTTTACCAGGAAGACTGGAAAAAGAATTAGATATTATAGCTAAAATTCTTTGTGGTGATATGAATTACAATAGAGAAGAGGCAGAAAATAATAATGAAATTAATAAGCATATTTCATGGATAGAAAGAATGCTTTCTGAAACATCTTCATTAACTTATGATGAAGCTAAAGAGTTATTAAAGGCTGAAGTAGGTAGTATATTTGCAAGAGTTCTTGAAGATGCGGGGGTATTTAAGAGAACTGAAAAAGGACAAGCTGGGTTAGAAAAGTTTTTAAGTACAGTACTTTAAATATAATATAAGAGAGGTTGAAAAGTAAAATGAATAGAGAAAGAATGATAGAATTATTTAAAAGTGAATATGGAGTAGATAATAGAGAAATAAAAACATTTTTATCTCCAGGAAGAGTTAATTTAATAGGAGAACATATAGATTATAATGGTGGATTTGTATTTCCAGGAGCATTAACAGTTGGAATTTATGCTGCATTATCATTAAGAGATGATAATAAAATAAGAATGAGATCAAAGAATGTTGCTGGAGAAGTGATTTTTGATTTAAGTGAAGATTTAGTTTACAAAAAAGAAGATGATTGGGGAAATTATCCAAAGGGCGTTGTAAAGGCACTTATGGATTTAGGACATGAGGTATCAGGAATGGATATAGTTTTATATAGTAATATTCCAGATGGAGCAGGCCTTTCATCTTCAGCAGCTCTTGAAGTTTTAATGGCATATATAATACTTTATTTAGAAAATAAAGAACAAATTGATAGAGTTGAAGTATCTAAGCTTTGCCAAAAGGTTGAAAATGAATTTGTTGGTGTTAACTGTGGAATAATGGATCAGTTTGCAGTTGCAGTTGGGAAAAAAGATCATGCAATACTTTTAGATTGTGATTCTCTTCATTATGAGTATGCACCTTTAAATTTAGGAGACTATAGTTTAGTTATAATGAGCACTAATAAAAGAAGAGAACTTGCTGATTCAAAATATAATGAAAGAAGAGCAGAATGTGAAAAGGCTCTTGAGATTATAAATGAAAATAAGGTTGAAAAATTATCAAATCTTTGTGAAGCAACACTTGATGATATTGAAACATTTATTTCTGATGAAGTTATAAAGAGAAGAGCTATACATGTTGTTACTGAAAATGAAAGAGTTAAGAGAAGTATGGAAATGTTAAAAGACAATGATATATTAGGTTTTGGTAAGTTATTAACAGCATCTCATATGTCTCTTGAAAATGATTATGAAGTTACAGGCCTTCATCTTGACACTTTAGTTCATGAAGCTTTAAAAATAGATGGATGTATTGGGGCTAGAATGACAGGTGCTGGATTTGGAGGATGTGCTATTGCTTTAGTTAACAATTCTAAAGTTGAAGAGTTTAAAGAAAAGGTATCATTAGCATATGAAAATGTTACTGGAATTACACCATCATTTTATACTAGCAATATAGGTGAAGGAACTCACGTATTAAACTAAATAAAATACAAAAAAAGTTGTCCAATTTTAATTGGACAACTTTTTTATGCTTTATATTTTAGAGTGATTTATTCTAATTATTTTAAGTTAATTTCTAATAGTTTTTATAGAAATGAAATTACAAAACCATTGACTAGAAAATAATATAAAAGTATAATTTTAAGGTATTGCTAAAATATAAAAATAGATAAATTTCGACATAATACGAATTTAAAATAAAGTTAATTATAATAATATTCATATAATATTATTTATAAAGGAGACGTTAGAATGAGAAACAAGCTGTCAATTAGGACAATTGTTGCAATTGGTATTGGAGCGGCAGTATTTATGATACTAGGAAGATTTGGTTCTATTCCAACAGGAATACCTAATACTAGTATTGAAACTAGCTATGCGCTTTTAGCATTAATGTCAGTTATTTACGGGCCAATAGCCGGTTTTGCAATAGGTTTTATAGGTCATACTTTAAAGGATTTGGTTTTTTATGGCATGCCATGGTTTAGTTGGGTTATTGCATCTGGAGTTGTTGGACTTGTTATAGGATTTTCAGCAAAAAGGTTAAAAATAGATGGAGGAATTTTTGAAAAAAAACAAATTATTATTTTTAACATATATCAAATAATTGCAAATGCACTAGCATGGATATTAGTAGCACCAACATTAGATATAGTTATATACGCAGAACCTGCAAATAAAGTTTATTTACAAGGTACTATAGCGGCAATATCAAATTCAATTACAGTTGCTGTGCTGGCAACTATATTATTACATACTTATGCTAAAACTAAGATAAAAACAGGAAGCTTAGATAAAGAGTATTAAAAGAAAAAAAGACGAGGAGATTTGCTATGAAAAAACCTGTAATTGAGTTCGTGGATTTTACTTTTCAATACAGAGCTCAAGCAAAGCCAACATTAAATAATATAAATTTAACTATATATGAAGGAGAAAAAGTACTTATAGTAGGACCATCAGGTTCAGGAAAAAGTACTCTTTCAAATTGTATAAATGGAATAGTACCATTTTCTAATGAAGGTGAAATTTCTGGAAGCTTAAAAGTTAATGGAAAAGAAACTAAAAAAATGAGTGTATTTGAATTATCAAATTCAGTAGGAACGGTTCTTCAGGATCCAGATGGTCAATTTATAGGATTAACAGTTGCTGAAGATATAGCTTTTAAATTAGAAAATGATTGTGTATCACAAGAGAAAATGAAAGAAAAGGTTAAAATTGTCTCTGAAATTGTAGGGATAGATACTCATTTAGATTCTGCTCCCTATAGTTTATCAGGAGGTCAAAAGCAACGTGTAACACTAGCGGGGGTTATGGTTGGAGAAGTGGATATACTTTTATTTGATGAACCTTTAGCAAGCTTAGATCCTGCAACGGGAAAAAGTGCTATTGAATTAATAGATAAAATTCAAAAGGAAACAAATAAAACTATATTAATAATAGAACATAGATTAGAGGATGTACTACACTTACCAGTAGATAGAATAATAGTTATTGATGATGGGAAAATAGCAGCAGATATAAAACCAGCAGAATTATTGAGTTCAAATTTATTAAAGGAAACTGGAATACGTGAACCGTTATATATTACTGCACTAAAATATGCAGGATGTGATATAAAACCAGAGATGAGACCAGAGCATATTGATACATTAAATATAGATACTTGTAAGGAGAAATTAAAGACTTGGTATGAAGGTGCTATAGAAGATAAACAAAAAGTACATAATGAAACTATTCTTGAAATGAGAAATGTAAAATTTTCTTATGAATCAGGAAAGGAAATATTACACGGAATTTCTTTTAAAGTTAATAAAGGTGAAATGGTTAGTATTGTTGGAAGAAATGGTGCAGGTAAATCAACAATTTCTAAGTTAGTATGTGGATTTTATAAACCAACTGACGGTCAGATATTATTTAATAATAGAGACTTAGTTAATGATACTATTAAAGAGCGTGCAGAAAAAATTGGAATGGTAATGCAAAATCCAAACCAAATGATATCAAAAACTATGATTTTTGATGAAGTAGCTTTAGGTCTTAAAGCTAGGGGTATTTCTGAAGAGAAAATTAAAAATAGGGTTTTTGAAACGCTTAAGGTTTGTGGATTATATGAATTCCGTAATTGGCCAATTTCAGCTTTAAGCTTTGGGCAAAAAAAGCGTGTAACAATTGCATCAATATTAGTTTTAAATCCTGAGATTATTATTTTAGATGAACCTACGGCAGGGCAAGATTTTAAACACTATACTGAGATTATGGAGTTTTTAAAGGAACTAAATCAAAGGGGTGTAACAATAATAATGATAACTCATGATATGCACTTAATGCTTGAATATACTAATAGAGCAATTGTGTTATCAAATGGAATAAAGTTAGCTGATGATATAGCTTCTAATGTTCTTACTGATAAAGAGGTAATAGAAAAAGCAAATTTAAAGGAAACATCTTTATATGAATTAGCAATAAAAGCTAGACTAGATAATCCTAGAGGATTTGTTAAGAAGTTTATTGATTATGATAGGAGGATTAGAAAAATATGAGTACAATGCTTGGATATTCAAATATAGATTCGCCTATACATAGACTAACAGGAGCATCAAAGTTAATAGTTTTAATTATTTGGTCTTTAGCTTCAATGATTACATATGATACTCGTGTACTTTTGGGAATGTTTATTTTAAGTATAATTGCATTTAAAATTTCAAAAGTAGAGTTTAAACAAATTTCATTTGTGCTTTATTTTATATTAGTTTTTTTACTGATAAATAATATAGCCATATTTATATTTTCACCTTATGAAGGTGTCCAAATATATGGAAGTAGAACAAATTTATTTAAGATTGCTGGACCATATACTCTAACAGCTCAACAATTGTTTTATCAATTTAATATAACTTTAAAGTATTTTTCTATAATACCTATGGCATTATTATTTATGGTTGCCACTAATCCAAGTGAATTTGCAGCATCATTAAATAAAATAGGTGTAAATTATAAAATTGCATATTCAGTTTCTATAGCTTTAAGATATATACCAGATGTTCAACGTGACTATCAAGATATAGCTTTTGCTCAACAAGCTAGAGGAATAGATATGTCTAAAAAGGAAAAGTTAACAAAGAGAATTAAAAATTCGGCATCTATATTAATGCCATTAATATTTTCAAGCTTAGATAGAATAGAAACTATAAGTTCAGCCATGGAATTAAGAGCCTTTGGAAGCAATAAAAAACGTACTTGGTATAATGGAAGGTCATTTAAAAAAGGTGATTATATTTCTATAGCTATAGTTAGTTTTGTATTAATAATTGCTATAATTGCAAGCATAGTAAATGGTGGTAGATTCTATAATCCGTTTATATAATTATATACTATAAATAAAGAGAGCTATATCATATTGAAATTTTAATTAATATGATCCAGCTCTTTTTTATTATATAAAATTTTTATTAAGAAATTATTTAAATGAGAATTTTGCTATGCTATCTTATTATTTATTGTTTATATTATAGATAATTAATTATATTGAGGAAAAAAGTGGATTAATTCCATAAATTACAATCGTGTTGTAATCTTTTTGTAAATTAATTTTTGTTATATATAGGCATAATAGAAGTATAGAAAGAAATATATGAGATGTTATAAAATTGTAGTTAGGGGAATTTTTAAAATGAATAAATTAGCTGAAGATAAATATAATGGTCAAAAAATAAGTGTTATAAAAAGTAATTCTAAGATAGCAAGCTTATTATTAGTAGCTATGCTTAGTGTAGGAGCTGTAAATAATAAGGAGGCCACAGCTAAAACTATTATAGATATAAATAACAATAAGACAAGAATAAATATTAATAATTATAATGATGATATAAATAAGGAAGAAACAAAGCAAAAAGAAAATATTAATACTGTTACAAACAAAGAAGGGTTATTATATAATTCTTATAAAAATGATTTATATGCTGATAATGCTAAGGATATAGAAAAAATGCTTAATAAGTGGAATTATTTAAGGGAAGATGGTAAAAAGGTTGCATACTTAACGTTTGATGATGGACCTTCTACAGAAGTAACACATCAAATATTAGAAACACTTAAAACTAATGATATAAAAGCTACTTTTTTTATATTAGGAAGTAACGTGGAAAAAGGCGATATACAAAAGGAATTGCTAAAAGAAATGGTTATTGAAGGACACGCTATAGGAAATCATGGATATTGTCATAATTATAGTATATTGTATCCTGGAAGAGTTGCAAATCCAGTAGCTTTAATAAATGATATGGAAAGATCAGAAAATGTAATGAAGTCAGTTTTAGGAAATGATTTTTCTACTAAAGTTATTAGATTGCCAGGTGGTCATATGTCATGGAATACTAAGGCGTTAGATCCTATTTTAGAAGAGAATGGGTATTGCTATGTAGATTGGAATGTTGTTAACGGAGATGCTGAATGTAATGATAGAACAGCTGAACAATTGGTAAGCAGATTAAAAGGAACTATAAATGATTTAGCTGGAAATGATGATGTATTAGTTATATTAATGCATGATACAAACTCAAAAAAAGCAACAGCACAATCATTACAGCAAATTATAGATTATTTAGATTCATTAGGATATGAGTTTAGAACATTAAAATAAATAATCTTATTGATACTGGATAAGGGATGAATTTATCCAGTATTTTTTTGTAAATATTTAAATAATAAAATTTAATTTAAGAAGTGTTTATATAAAAAATAAATATTATAATTTTGATAGAATCTACTTACTAAAATAAAAAAATGTAAAAAAAGAATAAACTTTATAAAAGTGTTGTAAAATAAAATATATGTGTTATAATGAGAACATAAGTCAAGTTGTTTGACTATTTAAAAGATTTAAAGTAGATTAATAAAATTTCTCCTATTCAAGAGATATGTTATTAACCATGATAAATCTTAAGAAAATGGAGGAATTTATAATGGCAGATAAGACTATTGTATGCAGAGACTGCGGAAAAGAATTTTTATTCACTGAAGGAGAGCAAGCTTTCTACAAAGAAAAAGGATTCGATAACGAACCAGTAAGATGCGTTGATTGTAGAAGAGCAAGAAAAGCTCAACAAAACAACAGAAAGTAATTGAAATTATAAGATTGTAAGAATTTTTCTTACAATCTTTTTTTATTTGAGAATTTATTATTTAAGCTATATATGAATTTGAATTATAACTGTAGCTTATTGTAAATTTATAACTATATAATAAAAAATATACATAAATTGTAATAAATATGTTAAAATAAGAAAATGGGGGTAGGTTAATGACATAGGGAGGTCAACAAGGGTGAGAAAAAAGAAAAAAATAAATTTCTTAAGAAACAGAATAATAGTCTCTGTTATATTAATTGTGTTTGCTATTATTTTAGGAACAGCTATAGGTTATTATAGCTATGTAAAAAGTAAAATATATACTAAACCAAATAAAATAGAAGCAAAAGCTATTGAAAATGAAGATGATGTAAAATATAAAGAGGTAGAAGGAATTACAAATGTATTGTTAGTAGGAACGGATGCTAGAGATTTAAAGGAAAGTGCAAGAGCGGATTCTATTATAATTGCAACTTTAGATAATAATAATAAAGAAATAAGGTTAACATCATTATTTAGAGATACGTTAGTTGATATTGAAGGTTATGGACCATATAAGTTAAATGCAGCAATGGCTTTAGGTGGAATAGAGTTATTAAAAGATACAATTCAAAGAACTTATGATATAAATATAGATAAGTATATAATAATAAATTTTTGGGGATTTGAAGCTATAATTGATAAAATGGGTGGCTTAGAAATTGATATTAAGGATTATCAACTAGATGAGTTAAATAAATATATAGGTGAATCTACAGGGGGAAATGATTGTCCGGTTAATGAGTCAGGATTGCAATTATTGAACGGAAAACAAGCATTATCTTATGCAAGGATAAGAAAAGGTGTTGGAGATGAATTTGAAAGAACTGAAAGACAAAGGGAAGTATTATTTAAAGTAGCTGAAAAATTAAGAGAGACTAAGCCAACAAAATATTTTGGTATAGTAAATAGTATGCTTGATTATATAAATACTAATATAGATATTTTTGATGCTTTAAATATGGCATATACGATTTATAAGTTTAATAATCTAGAAACAAAACAAATTCATATACCACTTACAGAATTATCAGATGATATGAACTATGGTGGAGATATTGGTTGGGTGTTTATAATGGATAAAGAGCAAAATACGGAAGTTTTACATGATTTTATATTTAATGCCGTAGAGCCTGATGAAAGTAAATTTGACTATAATTCTTTAGAGGAATCACTTTATGAATATAGAACTGGTGAGTGGAGAAATAATTTTAAGAATTCAACTCCAAAATGTGGACTTACTGATGAAATAGATGATATTAGTAATGATTATGAAGATGATTACGAATATAACTATTATGATTTAAATTAAGAAATTATTATTCAATTAAATAAATATATAAAAATTATTTTTATATAAAAGAATTAATGATATAACTTAAGGAGAGTTAAGTTATATAAGGCTATCCTTTTGTTAATATCATTAAATTTTGACTTTATTAATTTTCTATAAGATTAAAATTTTATTAAATATAATTATTTTTATAGATATAAAATGAAATTTAGTATAAAATAATTATATTAAAAACATTAATGGTAACGATTCCGTAGGTGTGTTTAATATATATGGTATTAATTAAGGGGAGATGAAAAAAATGACTGAGAAACTAATATTTAATGATGAATTTGACAAATTATATAATTATGATGGAGAACTAGGAGTAGTTTATTTTAAAGATAAAAGTAAATTTATTTTATGGACACCAGTAGCAGATAATGTTGATTTAGTGTTATATGGTAATAATGGATACGAGTATGATTGTAAACCAATTCAAAGTTATAATATGCATAAAGGAATAAATGGAACTTGGGAAATAGAAATTGATGGAGACTTAAATGGACAATATTATAATTATTTAGTTACTATAGATGGAAAAGTAAGTGAAGTTGTTGATCCATATGCTAAGGCAGTATGTGTTAATGGTAAACGTGGAATGGTAATTGATTTATCTACTACTAATCCAAAGGGATGGGAAGAAGATAAAAAACCAGAATTAAAGTCGCCTACAGATTCTATAATATATGAAGCGCATATAAGAGATTTAACTATAGATGAAACTTCAGGTGTAAAAGAAGAGTTTAGGGGGAAATTTAAGGGGCTTACTGAAATTAATACCAATATTACTGGAACTAAAGTTAAAACAGCATTAAATCATATAAAAGATATGGGATTTACACATGTTCATTTGTTACCAGCATTTGATTATGGATCAGTAGATGAAACAAAGCTTGATGAACCTCAATTTAACTGGGGATATGATCCTGAAAATTATAATGTACCTGAAGGTTCTTACTCAACAAATCCTTATTTAGCAGATGTTAGAATAAGAGAATTTAAGGAAATGGTAAAGGCTTTACATGATTCTGGAATAAGAGTAGTAATGGATGTTGTTTATAATCATACATTTAACTTAGAATCTTGTTTAAATAAGGCTGTTCCTAAATATTATTATAGACAAAATGAAGATGGAAGCTATAGTGATGCATCAGCTTGTGGTAATGAAACAGCATCAGATAGATATATGTTTAGAAGATATATGGTAGATTCAGTAGTATATTGGGCTAAGGAATATCATATTGATGGATTTAGATTTGATTTAATGGGAATACATGATATTGAAACTATGAAGTTAATAAGGGAAGAGTTAAATAAAATAGATCCAACTATAATTATTTATGGTGAAGGATGGATGGGTGGACCAAGTCCTTTAAATGAAAGCAATTCTGCTGTAAAGAAAAATACTTATAAATTTGGAGATTTACAAATAGCAGCATTTAGTGATGATTGTAGAGATGGAGTAAGGGGGCATGTTTTCTACGAAGAAGAAGCAGGATTTGCTAATGGTAAGGATGGATTGGAAGAAACAATAAAATTTGCTATTGTTGCATCAACAATGCATGATGAAGTAGATAAAAATGATATTTTATATTCAAATTATTTTTGGGCTAATGAACCTTATCAAACAGTAAATTATGCATCTGCACATGATAATTATACTTTGTGGGATAAGCTTCAAGTAGTATCACCAGAAGCTAGTAAGAGTGAATTAATAAAAATGAATAAATTAATAGCAGGAATAATACTTACATCTCAAGGAATGAGCTTTGTACATGCTGGAGAAGAAATGGCAAGAACTAAGGTTGATGAAAATGGAGAGTTTGTTGAAAATAGCTTTAATTCATCTGATAAAGTAAATAAAATTTGTTGGGATAGAAAAGTTGAATATAAAGAATTAGTTGAATATTATAAGGGATTAATTGCATTAAGAAAAGAGTATAAGGCATTTAGAATGAATACAAATAAAGATATACAAAAAAATATTCATTTCTTAAAAAATGAAAAGGACTTTGAAGCTGACAATTTAGTTGCATATATAATAGATTCTAAGAATATAGATGACAAGTGTTCTAAAATAGCAGTTATAATAAATGCAAATGATACAGAACAAAAGGTAAAACTTAATGAAGAAGAGTGGGAAGTTTTTGTTGATGATAAAAATGCAGGAATAAAGTCAATTGAAAAGATTAATGGTAATACAGTAAATGTTGCTGCAAAGTCTATAAAGGTATTAATAAAGAAGTAGACTAAATTTATAAATAGTAGAATAAATTAATGTAGAATGTAACTTATCTAAATGGTTACATTCTATATTATATTCAGGCTAATAAAAAGGGGGTAAGCTTATGGGAATGAATATGACTGTTTATCAAATAGTTAATGAATTTAAAAGGTTAGATGAAGTAGTTGCAATAACACTGGCTGGTTCATGTGCTAGTGGAAGAAAGGATACCTATTCAGATATTGATATAAATGTAATTACTAAAAGAAATATACCAGTTGAAAAAAGAAAATCTATTGCAAATAAATTTTCTGATATAATGGAGATAAATAATACTTTTTGGGGTGATTCTGATGAATTTATATTAAGAAATTCATCAATACAAGTTGATATAACTTATTTTGATTTTAGCTGGTTAAAAATCCAATTAAAAAATGTTTTAGAATATAATAATGCATCTATTGGATATACAACTTGTTTTTGGCATAATGTAATTAATTCATCAGTAGTTTTTGATAAAAATAGTGAATTTAATGATTTTAAGAAAAAATATACAATAGATTATCCAAATAAACTTAAAAGAAATATAGTTAATAAAAATTATCCTATATTAAAAAATAATTTTTCTTCATACTATAAACAAATAGAAAAAGCTGTAAATAGAAAAGATATAGTAAATCTAAATAATAGAATATCTGCATTTTTAGATAGTTATTTTGATATTATATTTGCTATAAATGAAATTCCGCATCCAGGAGAAAAAAGAATTTTAAATATAGTTAATAACACATGTAAGAAAAAACCTAAGAATTTACTTCAAAATGTTGAAAAGCTAATTAATGATATATCAAAATGTGATAATACAATATTAGAAGATATTGATGAAATTGTTAATCAATTAGATAAAATTCTTAAAGCAGATGAGTTAATAAAGTAGTATGGTAATGTTTACTGAGGTTAGTATCATTGATATAATTAATATGGTATAAATTATATTAATAGAGGGAGGTGACTGTTGTTATAAATCTATAAGATTAAATAACATTCATATATATTTATAGATTATTAGCAATGGATTAACTATGAGAGTAAAAAGAGAAGAACTATTAGGTAAAATTGATAATAAAGAAATTTATGTTTATACATTAAATAATGATGATACAACCGTAAAAGTTACAAACTATGGGTGCATCATATTATCAATATTTGCAAAGGATAGATTTGGAAATATTGACGATATTGTTTTAGGTTATGATAATTTTGAAGATTATAAAACTACTACAACATATTTTGGTTCTGTTGTTGGACGTTATGCTAATAGAATTGGAAGAGCTGAAATTGAATTAGGTGGAGTAAAATATAATCTTGCAAAAAATAATGGTAATAATCATCTTCATGGTGGAATTAATGGATTTAATAAAGCAGTATGGGATTCTGAAATTGTAAGTGATGAAGATGGAGAATATTTAAAATTATCCTATTTAAGTAAAGATGGAGAAGAAAATTATCCTGGCAATTTACAAGTTATAGTTGAATATAAATTAACAAAAGAAAATGAGTTAGTTATTAATTATTATGGTAAGTCTGATAAGGATACAGTTTTAAATTTAACTAACCATTCATATTTTAATTTAAATGGACATGCTTCTGGCGATATTTTAGATCATAAGCTTAGAATTTATTCAAAAAATATAACTGAGGTAGATAGTGAAAGCATACCAACTGGTGAAATAAGAAATATATTAGAAACACCAATGGACTTTAGTGAATTAAAGTATATCGGATTAGATATAGATAAAGAATATGATCAATTAATTATTGGAAATGGATATGATCATAATTGGATTATTGACGATTATACAGGTGAATTAAAAAAGATTGCAGAAGTTATTGAAGAAAAGAGTGGAAGAACTTTAGAAGTATTTACTACAAAGCCAGGAGTACAATTTTATACAGGTAACTTTTTAGATGAAAATGAAGTTGGAAAGGGTGGAGCAAGATATAGAAAAAGACAAGGTTTATGTTTAGAAACTCAATATTTTCCAGACAGTTTACATCATACAGGCTTTCCTAATGTTATATTAGAAGCAGGACAAGAGTATAATCACACAACTATTTATAAAATGGGGCTATTAAATAAATAACAAATAAAAAATGACTAATGGAGATTTATTCACATTAGTCATTTTTTTTGCAGTTTTTACAATAGCCGTAAATTTCAAGGCGGTGTTCAGTTACATCAAAATCCATATCTCTTTTCAAATGTTTTTCATAAACACATAGAGGGCAATCGTTTAGTGGGAAAACCTCCTTGCATTGTTTGCAAATTAAATGATGTTTATGAGAAGATGTATTAATTTCATATGAAGTTTTATTATCATCACCTAAGATACATTTAGAAATTACATTCTTATTAGAAAAGGAATCTAAAATTTTATAAATTGATGATAAATTTATAGAAATTGAATTTTCTTTTAGCTTTAAATAAATTTCTTCAGCACTAAGTGGCTGTTTACTTTTAGATAATATCTGAAGTACTGAAGTTCTATGTTTAGTTACTTTTAATCTCTTTGATTTAAGTATATCATTAAAGTTAATTTCATTATCCAATGTAATGCCTCCATAACTGTTTAAATTATACAAATTTACGTCTAGCAATTAAAGTTATAAAGAATATTATAGATGATATAATAACAATTGTTGCACCTGTAACAGTATTTAAGTAATAAGAAATTATTAATCCTGTAATACCTGAAAATATAGCAATCAAAACAGAAAATAAGTGGTATTGACGAACATTTTTAGAAATGTTACGAGATGCAGCTGCTGGTAAAACTAAAAGTGAGTTTATTATAAGTAAACCAACCCATCTTACAGTTAAAGTAACTATAACAGCTATAGTGCAAGTAAATATAATTTCTATTAATAAAGTATTCATTCCACGGCTATTTGCAAGGGATATATTTAAGCTTGTTATGATTAATTTATTAAATATTAATGTCCAAAGTATCATAACTACAATAAAGACAATAAGTAATAAAATAATTTCATTTTTATTTATGCTAAGTAAATCTCCAACTAAGTAAGATGAGAATTTGCTCAAGCTACTAGAAAAGCTCATAAGGACTAACCCCAACGCTATTGCAGTTGAAGAAAAAACTCCAATTATTGTATCAGTAGAGGAGGTTCCTTTATTTTTTATTATTGTAATTGATATTGCAAAGCAAACTGAAAAAAGTGTTGCTCCCCACATTGGGTCAAGTCCACCTAAAAGAATTCCAATAGCTATTCCAGTAAAAGCTCCATGTCCTAATGAATCAGCAAAGAAGGACATTTTATTACTAACAACCATTGTGCTTAAAATTCCAAAAAGAGGAGTAACTATTAAAATTGCTAAAAAAGCATTTTTCATAAAATCAAAGGATAACCATTTAAATGGTAATATTAAATCAATAAAGTTGTATATATAATCAAACATATCTTAAATGCCTCCTGTTTTAGATGAGTCTTCCTTAGAATGATTTAATGATAATCCAAATATTTTTTGTGTAGCAGGATTATTAAAAACTTGTTTTGGAGTTCCAGAGCAAACTATTGTACCATTTACAAGTGCTACACGGTCAGAATATTTATAAACTAAATCTAAATCATGAGAAACTAAGATAATTGATAAATCATAATTATTTTTTATATCCATAAGTATTTCATAAAATAATTCTAATCCATTTTGATCTACACCTGATACAGGTTCGTCTAATAGTAATATGTTAGGAATTGGATCAAGTGCAAGAGCAAGTAAAACTCTTTGGAGTTCTCCACCAGATAAGGCTCCAAGGCGTCTATCTATTAAGTGAGGAACTTTTACTCTTTTTAAACTTTCTAATACATTTTCTCTAATTTTTTTGCTTGGTTTAAGCCATGCAGGGATAGAAGTCTTACAGCAAACAAATAAATCAAGTACACTGATAGGAGTGTCCTTATCAAAGGTTAAGTACTGAGGAACATAGCCAATTATAGGTTGATTATATTTATTATCATTTTGTCCCATAAAATTTAGGCTTCCCGAATGTTTAATTTCTCCAAGTAAGGCTTTAAGCAATGTACTTTTACCAGCACCGTTTGGTCCAATTATAGACGTAAGTTCTCCACAATGAATATGGAGATTTACGTCTTTAAGGATTTCATTGTTACCAATAGTAACAGAAAAGTTTTCTATTTTTGTGCAACAAAAATTATTGCAATTATTATTTTTATTAAAGTTAGCTTTTTTTATCATTTCAACGCCTCTTTTAATATTTCAAGATTTTTTTTCATTTTATTTATATAATCGTCATAAGCATTAGGAATAGAATCTCCAGTTACTATAGGGTCTAATTCATAAACTGTAGAACCAGTTTCATCAGCTATAGTTTTAGCAACTTTTGAAGAGTATTGAGGTTCTGTAAATAAAGATTTTATATTTTTTGTTTTTACAGTATTTATTATTTCTTCAATTTCTTTTGCTGATGGTTCAGAGTCAGGCTCTATTTCTATAACACCTGCAATATTTAAGTTAAATTCTTTTGCAAAGTAAGGAAATGCTTCATGGAATGTGATTATATCCCTATTTGGTAAATTATCTAGTTCTGTATGCATCTCATTTTTTAAGTCTTCTAACTTAGAAACGTAAGCATTAGTATTTGCTTCATAAGAAGCTTTATTTTCAGGATTTAATATTTCAAGTTGAGAAGAAATATTTTCAACTTCTTCTATATTACCGCTTACGCTTACCCAAACATGTGCATTATGTTCATAAGTATCATGGTCTAAATGTTCATGATCTTCATCGTGATTATGTTCATGATGGCTATGACTATCATCTTCTAATAAATTAAGTCCTTTAGTAGCATCAATTATTTGAAGATTAGGATATTGTGAAATAATACTATCTAGGAAAGATTCCATTCCAGCACCGTTTATAACAAGAATATCTGCTTTTTCTAAAGTTTTTAAATCTTGTGGAGTAAGTTGATAATCGTGTAAACATCCTGTTTGAGACTTAGTCATATTTATAACATTAACATTTGGAACATCTTTTGTAATATTTATTGTTGATATGTACAATGGATAAAAAGAAGTTACTATATTTAAAGAATCATCATTATTATTTATATTAGCTGTATTTGAACTTGGTTTATTACATCCAACAAATAATAGTGATGTTGAAATAAGTAACGTTATCAGTTTTGGAAATTTAAATTTCATAGCTTGACCTCCTAAAATCAAATGATAATAATTTGCAATTAATATAGATATTATACTACTTTTTGAAAAAAAGTAAATTAAAAAATTTTTTCTTATTTTTGGTGAATATTATATTTATCGACAACAAAATATAAAAATAAATATAAAAGAAAATATTCATGAACGAAATATAAAAAAATGAAAAAAATGTTCGTAAAAACTATTGGCATTTTAAAAATTTCTGTTATTATATAAAAGTAACCTCGTTACATAATTAGAAGTTTAAGTAACGAAAGATAAAAGGAGATTATATTTTATGAATAATTTTTTAAATAATTTCTTTAAGCTTAAAGAAAATAATACCGATGTTAGGACAGAATTTATAGCGGGAATTACTACATTTATGACCATGGCATATATATTAATAGTAAATCCTTCGATTTTATCGGCAGCAGGTATGGATTCAGGAGCAGTATTTACAGCAACTGCATTATCATCAATAATTGCAACTTTAGTAATGGGATTATATGCAAAATTACCTTTTGCTCAAGCTCCTGGTATGGGATTAAATGCTTTCTTTGCATATACAGTAGTTTTATCAATGGGATATTCATATCAATTTGCATTAACAGCAGTTTTATTAGAAGGATTAATATTCATATTATTAACAGTATTTAATGTAAGAGAAGCTATTGTTGATTCAATTCCAGTAAATATTAAAAGAGCAATATCAGTTGGAATAGGATTATTTATAGCATTACTTGGTCTTGAAGGGGCAGGAATAGTTGTTCATCCAGAAGATGGAGGAACTATAGTTGCTTTAGGAAATATCACTTCAGGTGCAGGACTTTTAGCAATTATAGGGATAGTTATTACAGGAATATTAGTAGCAAGAAAAGTTAAAGGCGCATTATTTTTAGGTATGATAATAACAGCAGCTATAGGAATACCAATGGGAGTAATAGATCTTCCAAATAAAATATTTAGTATGCCACCATCAATAAGCTCAACATTTATGCAATTTGAATGGCATAATATATTCTCATGGGATATGGTAATAGTATTATTTACATTACTATTTATGGATATGTTTGATACTATAGGAACTTTAGTTGGTGTAGCAACTAAAGCAAATATGTTAGATAAAAATGGAAAGGTTCCAAATATTAAAAAGGCTCTTTTTGCAGATGCTGTTGGAACAACAGTTGGTGCATGTCTTGGAACAAGCACAGTTAGTACTTTTGTTGAAAGTGCATCAGGTGTAGCAGAAGGGGGAAGAACTGGATTAACAGCAGTATCTACAGCATTTATGTTCTTCTTAGCTTTATTCTTATCACCTATATTTGGTGTAATTACTTCAGCAGTTACAGCTTCAGTTTTAGTTATTGTTGGATTATTTATGATTGAAAATATAAAAGAATTAAATTTAGAAGATTATACAGAGGCAATTCCAGCGTTTTTAACAATAATAATGATGCCATTTTCATATTCAATATCTGATGGTATAGTATTTGGTGTTGTATCATATATATTATTAAAATTATTCTCAGCTAGAGCAAAAGAAATTAGTTTAGCTACAGTAGTAGTTGGATTAGTATTTGTATTAAAATTTATATTTATATAATTTAAAAAAGTTCACTTTGATAAATATCAAGGTGAGCTTTTATTTTTTATTATTTAATTTTAAAATTTCTTTATTATTGTTAATAATGAGTCTAAAGAAGTTGATAGCGTAATTATATCTTCTTTATTTAAAGGCTCAAGTTTTTCTTTTATTACTTCTTTAATATATTCCTGACCTTCTTTTAAAATTTCTAAAGCTTTAGGAGTAGTTTTTATTAAAATAACTCTTCTATCAGTACTATCATAATCTCTACTAACAAGACCTTCCTCTACTAATTTATCAATAATAGGTGTCATATTAGGTTTAGATATGCAAAGTTCTTTTGCCATCTTAGAAATAGAAATTGTATCATTATGAATTAGGTAAAAAAGTACTTTTATATGTGAATGTGGAATATTAAATTTTTTTGTAAGAACACTAGGATTAAAAATATGTTTATTGAGAGAAAATAATAATAAATATAAATTATCTGATATGTCGCTTAAGTTTAAAGTAGTCATATTAACCTCCATTTAATATTAATCGATAATATTATAATCTATTAAAAAATAGTTTACAATATTTAGTTATAAAAATATAATTATTATAAAAAAGTAACAAATTATATTGACAGAGAATAGTTATAAAAATATAATTATTTTAAAAATATAAATATATGAGATTAAAATAAGGAGGGAAGAACCCATGCTTAATTTATTAAAACATTTAAAGCCCTTTATTGGTTCAATGATAATTGCAATAGCTCTTTTATTTGTTCAAGCTATCTGTGATTTATCATTACCTGACTATATGTCTAATATAGTTAATGTTGGAATACAACAAGGTGGAGTGGAAAATGCTGTGCCAAAGGTTATTAAATTATCTGAGATGGAAAAGTTATTTATTTTCATGAAGAGTGATGAAATTAATTTTGTTAAGGATAATTATATTTTATTGAATAAAGATAATTTGACTAATGATGAATATAGTAAGTACTTAAAAAGTTATCCAGAATTAAAAAATGAAAATATTTATAAATTAAATACTAAGAAAGAAGAAAACTTAGACAAGTTGAATGATATATTTGGAAAGCCAATGATTATTGTTTCAATGGTAGAAGCAAATGGATTAACTTCTATTCCAGGTATGGATATGCCAGTTGCTCCAAGTGAAATTCCAACTGATAAAGATTCTTTTGAAATGCTAAGAATGATGCCACAAGAAAAAATTGATGCTTTAGTATCAACTGTAGACGAAAAATTAGCAGAGATGCCAGAGAGTATGATTACTCAAGCGGCCACTACTTTTGTAAAAGAACAATATAAGGATGTTGGAATTAATACTAATAGGCTTCAATCTAATTATGTAATTATTGCCGGAATAAAGATGATTGGTATTGCTTTAATTAGTATGATAGCTACAGTTGTTGTAAGTTTTATTGCTGCAAGAGTTGGAGCTGCACTTGGTAGAAATTTAAGAAAAGATGTATTTAATAAAGTTGTAGGATTTTCAAATACTGAATTTGATGAATTTTCAACAGCATCACTTATTACAAGAACAACAAATGATATACAACAAATTATTATGCTTGTTGTAATGGGATTAAGAATTGTATTTTATGCACCTATTTTAGGTATTGGTGGTGTGGTTAAGGTTATTAATACAGGAGCATCAATGGGATGGATAATTGGTGTTGCGGTAATATCTATATTACTTTTAGTAGTTATTTTATTTAGTTTTGCTATGCCAAAGTTTAAGAGTGTACAAAAGCTTGTTGATAGATTAAATCTTGTTACAAGAGAAAGTTTAACTGGTATGCTTGTTATTCGTGCTTTTAGTACTCAAAAGTATGAGGAAGAAAAGTTTGAAATTGCTAACAGGAATTTAACTAAAACAAATCTTTTTGTTAATAGAATTATGACAATAATGATGCCACTAATGATGTTTATCATGAATGCAATAACTTTATTGATTGTATGGGTTGGTTCTCATAGAATTGATGAAGGTGTAATGCAGGTTGGAACAATGATGGCTTTCATGCAATATACTATGCAAATAATTATGGCCTTTTTAATGATATCAATGGTTTCTGTAATATTACCAAGAGCAATGGTTTCTGCTCAACGTGTATCTGAAGTTTTAAATGTTGATGTTGCAATTAAAGATGCAGATAAATTAGAAATGTTCAATCACGAAGAAAAGGGAACTATTGAATTTAAAAATGTTTCATTTAAATATCCAGGGGCAGATGAAGATGTAATAACTAATGTTAGTTTTAAAGCCTTCCCAGGAGAAACTACAGCTTTTATTGGTAGTACAGGTAGTGGTAAATCTACATTAATTAATTTAATACCTCGTTTTTATGACGCAACAGAAGGTGAAATATTAATTGATGGAGTTAATATAAAAAATGTATCTCAACATGATTTAAGAGAAAAGATAGGATTTATTCCTCAAAAAGGATTATTATTCTCAGGAACAATTGAAAGTAACTTAAAATATGGTGGAGAACATATAACAGATGAGGATATGATAAAGGCATCTGAAATTGCTCAAGCAATGGAATTTATAAATAGTAAGGAAGAAAGATTTAATACAGAAATTGCTCAAGGTGGTACAAATGTTTCTGGTGGACAAAAACAAAGATTAGCAATTGCTCGTGCTATAGCTAAAAAACCAGAAGTATTTATATTTGATGATAGTTTTTCTGCACTAGATTTTAAAACAGATGCTAAACTTAGAAAAGCAATAAATACTGAATTAAAAGAAAGTACACTTTTAATTGTTGCTCAAAGAATAAGTACTATAATGAATGCAAATCAAATTATAGTTCTTGATGAAGGTAAGGTTGTTGGTAAAGGAACTCACAAAGAACTTATGAAAAATTGTGAAGTTTATCAACAAATAGCTCTATCACAACTTTCAAAGGAGGAGCTTTCAAATGAGTAAGCATAAAATGAGAGGCCCTATGGGTGGCGGTCCAATGGGTGGAATGAGAAGAGGTGGCGAAAAGGCTAAGGATTTCAAAAAGACTATGAAAACTCTTACGAAATATTTAAGGCCTTATAGATTATCAATAATATTAGTTATATTATTTGCTATTGGTTCAGCTGCATTTTCAATTGTAGGACCTAAAATATTAGGAGAAGCAACTACAGAAATATTTAATGGTTTAGTTAAAAAAGTTACAACTACTAATGCTGAGGGAATTAATTTTACTCGTATAGGGGAAATAATTTTATTTTTAGTAGGATTGTATTTAATTAGTGTAATTTTCTCATTAATACAAGGTTGGGTAATGGCAGGAGTTGCACAAAAGGTATCTTATAATATGAGAAAACAAATATCAGAAAAGATTAATAGAATGCCTCTTAAATATTTTGATACTAAAACTCATGGTGAAGTATTATCAAGGGTAACTAATGATGTTGATACTGTGAGTCAAACTTTAAATCAAAGTTTATCTCAAATGTTAACGTCAGCTACTACACTTATTGGTGTTCTTATAATGATGTTTTCAATAAACTGGATAATGACTTTAGCTTCATTAATCGTAGTGCCAGTATCAGCAGGATTAATAGCTTTTGTTATTAAAAAGTCTCAAAAGTATTTTAAAACTCAACAAGAATATTTAGGTTATGTTAATGGTCAAGTTGAAGAAGTTTACTCTGGGCATAATGTAATGAAGGCTTTTAATGCAGAAGAAAGAGAAATTAATAAGTTTAATGAGCTTAATGATACCCTTTATAATAGTGCATGGAAGTCACAATTTTTATCAGGGATGATGATGCCTATAATGACTTTTGTAGGTAACTTAGGTTATGTAATAGTATCTATTCTTGGTGGATGGTTGACTATTAAAAAAGTAATTGAGGTTGGAGATATTTTATCTTTTGTTCAATATATAAGATCATTTATGCAACCAATTGCTCAAACTGCACAAATAGCAAATGTACTTCAATCAACAGCAGCTGCTGCTGAAAGGGTTTTTGAATTCTTAGATGAAGAGGAAGAAACTTTAGATGTTGAGCATCCAGTAAGTACTGAAACTATTCAAGGTAAAGTTGATTTTAAGGATGTTCATTTTGGATATAATCCAGAAAGAACTATTATCAATGATTTTACAGCTCATATAAAACCAGGACAAAGAGTTGCTATAGTAGGGCCGACTGGGGCAGGTAAGACAACAATGGTTAAGCTTCTTATGAGATTTTATGATGTTAATGATGGTGCTATATTAATTGATGGACATAACATCAAGGATTTTAGAAGAAATGATTTAAGAAAAATGTTTGGTATGGTTCTTCAAGATACATGGCTATTTAATGGAACTATAATGGAAAACTTACGTTATGGTAGATTAGATGCTACAGATGAAGAAGTTAAAGAAGCAGCAAAAGCAGCTCATGTTCATAGCTTTATAAAAACATTACCACATGGTTATGATATGGAACTTAATGAAGAAGCAAGCAACGTATCTCAAGGACAAAAACAATTATTAACTATTGCTCGTGCAATATTAGCCGATCCTAAGATATTAATATTAGATGAAGCAACTAGTTCTGTTGATACAAGAACTGAAGTTTTAATTCAAAGGGCTATGGATAATTTAATGCATGGAAGAACAAGTTTTATAATTGCACATAGATTATCAACTATTAGAGATGCTGATCTTATTCTTGTTATGAAGGATGGAGATATAGTAGAACAAGGAAATCATGAAGAATTATTATCTAAGAATGGATTCTATGCTAATCTTTATAATAGCCAATTTGAAGGTGCAGAAGCATAAAATAAAAAAACAAGGTGGATTGTGATATCCACCTTGTTTTTAACATAATTTAATTTTTTGGCCAGTCTTAATAAGGTTTAAATTTGATATATTATTAAATTTAATTAATTTATCAATACTTAAATTAAACATTTCACATATAGATTCCAAAGAATCACCTTCTTTTACTTTATATATGCCAGATGAATAAAGTTGAAGTATTTGACCTTTTGAAATTTTATTTGGATTTTTTATATTATTTAATTTAGAAATTTTAATATAGTCAATATCAAATTTATTAGATATATCAACTAATGATTCATTTTCTTTTACTGAATAGGTAAAAGGATATTTACAATCTTGAACTGTCCATTCAATTATTTTATTTTTATCTGTTGGTATAATTGGAGAAAAATAGTCTGTATAAGAATGATTGTCTATTGTTATATATATTTTTTCGTTTTTATAATAATCTTTTAGGGTATTATAAATACAATCAAAAAATATTTTATAATTTATTAAATTTGTATTTAAACTTTCTATTATATTACTATTAAAATCTATTTGAGCAAAGTTGTGTTGGTGGTTATAATATAGTTTATTTATTTTTGTGTTGCGATTCAGTAGTGGAAGTAGTCCGTTAGGTGGGGTTTTAAATAGTTCAGATAAGCCTAAAGTTATATCTTCATTAGTATTGTAATTTAAATTTCTATTGGAATACCAAATAGTATTTAAGTTTTTATCAGGATAGTAAATTTTAATATTTTTAAAGCAAGGAGTATTTTCTAATATATCTTCAAGTTCACAATATAAAAAACCTATTTTTTTTATATAATATAAGCTTTTAACGAGTCCTATGCCTTTTACATAGTAATCAACAGAAAAATCAGATTTGTTTTTAAATATAGTAACAATTTCTATAGCAGAAGAAAATAAGTTTAGTTGTGTTTTAACTTTTATATCTACATTGGTAATACAACGCTTACTTCCATCAGGTAAAAGCCAAATATTATTTTGAACAATTGGTTCTTTTATTAAATAGTTATCTATATTATTAGATTCGTTTAAGAAATTTTGATGGGGATAAGTATTGTCAATTTGAAAGGAAAGTTTAACACCATCATCAACATATTCATAAATATTTACTACATTATTTATGCCATTATCAAATCTTACTTGAAGCTTATTATTATCAAAATAATCTACTGAACTTTGAAAATTGAGCAAACTATTATTAAGGCCTCTGTAAATATATATTGAGTTTGAAGTAGGTGGAAAATATTCTTTGGATTTTATACTCATAGTAACTCACCTCATAATCATTCGTGTGGTAATTTATTTGATTGATATTATAATATATGAATAAAATTAAAACTTTGTTTAATATTAATATAGGGATTTGTAAAAAATGGCCTTTTAAGTGAATTAATTTTTAAATTTAATTTGAAAAATGTTAGATTTTTTGTGATATATTTAACTTTTTATGGTGTTTTTATTTATATTTAAAAATTAGTTATAAAATAAATATATAAGGAAAAAATGGGTTAATAAACAAACAATATAAGCTTTTGAATAAAAAGTTAAATTAAGTATTGATTTAATACTTATTGATATATATAATATTAAGAGTGTACAAGTTAAATAATTAACAATCTAAATTGTATATAGTGTAAGGGGAAATAGATAATGGATAAAAGACTATCAATTAACACATTTAATTTTATTGGAGACATACTAGGAGCTGTTCTTACTGGTACAATGTTATTATGGATGTTTACAGATGCTACAGTAGGATTATACTATGGTTTTGGTGTAGTAATGCTAGTTACTAATATTATTGGATTAGTAAAAATGAAAAAGGCAAAGTCAAAAACAGTAGGAAATATTTTAGGGGTAATAGCTTCAGCTTTACATATGTTAACTGGATTATTAGCAATTCCAGCAATGGTATTATACATAATTGCTTCAGTTTTTACTTTTAAGAATAAAGTATGTTATATTACAGAGTAGCCTAGCTACTCTTTTTATTTTTATAAAATACAAATTTAATTTAAGTTAAGATATTAATTTAGTTAATATAAGTTAAAAGGCTAAATGTTAATATTGAATATTTAGCCTTTTATTTACTAGTAATTATTATTTGATTGAACTTTTCTTACTTTGCTTTGAAAATGAATTACATTAATAAAAATTTAGAAATCTCTTTCTAAAATACTTATTTTTTTAGGATCTTCAAAGTCACTTAATGAATTTATTCCTAATTTATCTAAAACATCATCAAGAATTTTATTGTGAACAGGTACTTTTATTGATGCATCATATGCAAAGTTATCAACAGCTTTTTTACCTTCTTCTGGAGGAACTAAAATTTTAGGACCACCAACACATCCACCAACACATCCCATACCTTCAATAAAGCTTGCATTTGCATTGCCAGCTAAAGCTTCCTCAAGAACTGCTTTACATTCTTTAACTCCTTCTGCTTTTCTAGCTTTAAAGTTTTTAATTTTTTCAGGATAAAGTTCTTCCACAGCTTCTTCCACAGCTATTGATACACCACCAGTACGAGCGTATAATCTTCCACCTCTAGATGTATATTCTATAGAAGGAATTCCTTTTAAATCTCTAGGATGAATTTCAAGTGATTCAAATATATCATTTAGTTCTTCGAAGGTTAAAACAAAATCAATTGCTCCAGCGACATCTTTTTCTTTGGCTTCTGCTTTTTTTGCAATGCAAGGACCAACAAATACAACTTTTGCATCTTTATTAAGAGATTTAATTACTCTACCGGCGGCAATCATAGGAGAAACTGATGGAGAAAGATTAGGAACAAGCTCCTTATAAACTTTTTTTAGCATTCCTACCCACATTGGACAACAACAAGAAGTTATCATTAAGTCATTTGAATCTTTTACATGTTTATTAAACTCTACAGCTTCTTTTATAGTTAGCATATCAGCAGCAAATGCAACTTCAATCATATCTGTAAATCCAACTTTAATAAATGCCGCTCTAAGTTGATCCATAGTAACATCACTACCAAATTGTCCTATAATTGCAGGAGCAACAGCAGCTATTACAGTTTTATTGTTTTTTAATAAATCTAAAACAGGCAAGAATTCTATCTTATCTAATATACGACCATTTGCACAGGAATCAACACAAATACCACAATCAATGCATACATCATTATCAATAAAGGTTGAATTTTTATCAGAGTCAAACTTTATAGCATCAAATGGACAAGCTCTTTGGCACCCATAGGTATTATCTGTATCAGGATTGCAATTTGCACCAGAGCATTCAAGCTTTTCAACTATTTTTTTATTTACATTATAATTAGTTATTGCTTTTTTTAAGTTATAAACATAATTATTATCGAAATCAACTTTTACTCCACAAAGAGAAGTTATTATTTCAAAAGTTTCTTGCGGGGATGTTTCATGACAAGTAATTATTTTATTAAGTGTTTCATCAAAATTACCATCATAGTAAGATTTTATTAATATATCAAATAAATCGGTATATTTACTATTCATCAATCTACCTCCTAAAATAGAAATACTAAATAATTTTCTATAATTTAGTATTTCTCTATTGTAATATGAAAATACTAAAAAAATAAATTTAATTAAATAAAGTTAATGATTATTACATTTAACTTTGCTATAATATGATGAAAAAAATAAGGAAGTATTTTATGAATGAAATAATTAAAATAATAAAGAAAAATAAATTGTTTATTGGAGTAACTGATGAAGAAATAAAAGATATTTTAAATAAAATTAAATATTATATAAAGGATTATAGTAAGGGGGAGATAATAGCGCATGAAGATGATGAGTGTACAAGTTTAGCTTTAGTTCTATCTGGAACATTAGAGATACAAAGAGTATATTCTAATGGAAAATATATAGTATTAAGTAGATTTATTCAAGGAGATGTCTTTGGAGAAGCATTAATATTTTCAAAGTCAAAAACATACCCTGCAACAGTTGTATCTTTAAGCGAAAGTAAAGTTCTTTTTATAAATAAAAGTGATGTTTTAAAGTTATGTTCTAGTGAAGAAAAGATATTAGAAAACTTTATGTCATTATTAAGTAATAAAGTTTTAATTTTAAATTCAAAAATAAAAAGTATATCATTTAAAACTTTAAGGCAAAAAGTTATAAATTATATTTTAAATGAAGTCAAGGAACAGAAAAGTAATTTAATAATATTAAATAATTCAAAAGAGGAAATAGCTTCATTATTAGGTATACCAAGACCTTCTTTATCAAGAGAGTTAATTAATTTAAGAGATAAAAGTTATATTAAATTTGATAGGAAAAATATTACTGTACTAGATATTGTGGGATTAGAAGAAGAATTATTTAATTAAAAAATAGTTTGTAACAAACGTTACAGACTATTTTTTAAATTAAATATAAAATAAGTGCATAGATTGGATTTTAAAAGGAGATTTTACTTATGGAAAATAAAATGTTTTGCTTTCAATGTCAAGAAACAGCAGGATGCACGGGATGTACTAAGTTTGGAGTATGTGGAAAAAGCCCAGAACTTGCAAATATGCAAGATTTATTAATATATGTTACTAAAGGATTATCAGAGGTAACAACAAATTTAAGAAAAGAAGGAAAGAAAATTGATAAAGAAATAAATCACTTTATAACATTAAATCTTTTTATGACTATTACAAATGCTAATTTTGATAATGAAGTATTTTATACTAGAGTGAAAGAAACTTTAAGAATAAAGAAAGAATTAATTTTAAAATTAGATAATAAAGAAAATTTATCAAAGGTTGCTTTATGGGAAGCATTTTCAAATGAAGAAATGGATAAAAAATCAAAGAGTGATGAAGTTGGAGTTCTTGCTACTAAGAATGAGGATATAAGATCTTTAAGAGAGCTTATAACTTATGGACTAAAGGGATTATCAGCATATTCAAAGCATGCTAATGCTTTAGGTTATGACAATCAAGAAATTGATGCATTTATGCAAGAAACTTTAGCTAAGCTTTTAGATGATTCATTAAGCATTGAAGAATTAATTACATTAACATTAGAAACGGGAAAAGTAGGGGTTAGCGGTATGGCACTATTAGATACTGCTAATACTGAAACTTATGGAAATCCTGAAATAACAAAAGTTAATATAGGAGTAGGTAAAAATCCAGGGATATTAGTATCAGGACATGATTTAAAAGATATTGAACAATTATTAATTCAAACTGAAGGAACAGGAATAGATGTATATACTCATTCAGAAATGTTACCAGCTCATTATTATCCAAACTTAAAGAAATATAAACATTTAGTTGGAAACTATGGTAATGCTTGGTGGAAACAAAGAGAAGAATTTGAAAGTTTTAATGGACCAATTCTTATGACTACTAACTGTATAGTACCACCAAAAAACGAAAGTTATAAAACAAGAATGTATACAACAGGAGCTGCTGGGTTTGAAGGTTGTATTCATATAGAAGCTGATGAAAATGGAGTTAAAGATTTTACTGAAATTATAGAACATGCTAAGAAGTGCAAAGCTCCAACAGAAATTGAACAAGGTGAAATTATAGGTGGATTTGCTCATGCACAAGTATTAGCATTAGCAGATAAGGTTGTTGAAGCTGTTAAAACCGGAGCTATTAAAAAATTCTTTGTTATGGCAGGGTGCGATGGAAGGGCTAAATCAAGAAATTATTATACAGATTTTGCAAAGGCTCTACCAAATGATACAGTAATATTAACAGCTGGATGTGCTAAATATAAATATAATAAATTAGAACTTGGGCATATAAATGGAATTCCAAGAGTTTTAGATGCAGGGCAATGTAATGATTCATATTCATTGGCATTAATAGCTTTAAAATTAAAGGAAGTATTTGAATTAGAAGATATTAATGAATTACCAATAGCATTTAATATTGCATGGTATGAACAAAAGGCCGTAATAGTATTGTTATCATTATTATATCTTGGAGTTAAAAATATTCACTTAGGACCAACACTTCCAGCATTCCTTTCACCTAATGTAGCTAAGGTATTAGTTGAAAACTTTGGAATTGGTGGAATAACTAATGTTGAAGATGATATTAAGATGTTTTTAGAATAATTAAAATTAATATTTAATTTATATAATTTTTAAGTAAAAAGCTCTTAGAAAATTTACCTAAAGTATAATGGTATTTTTCTAGGAGCTTTTTTATTAATATAATATTTTTACTTTGGTAATAATGTAAAGTGATTTATAATAATTTTATATTAATAAATAGTAAAGAAAATAAGGAAAAAAGAAGCAACATGGATAAAAGAACTAATAATGTAGTGGAGGATTTATATGAAAAAAAATGCAGCACTAAGAGAATTTAAAAAATTAAAAAGTCAAATAAATCAAATAGAAGAAATAGCACATAATTCTAAAATTGGAGCATTAACAGAGCAGGAAACTTCTATTAGAAAGAAGATTAGGTTACTTAAAGAAATGGAAAACGAAGGTTTTAAGGAATATGATGCTGTATGTGAGAGGTATGAAGAGCTTTTAGAGGAAATTTCTAAGAGAATGCTTGAAGATTATAATAAGAAAAATAATACTGATTTTGATTTTTATGAAGTAGTTAGAGGGAATTATAATGGATTTTTGAATTCAGGGATTATGACAGTTCTTACTAAAAATCATATACCAAAGCTTATTGGAGAAGCATTTGAAGAAGCCTTTCCTGATAATCCTAAGGATGAATATATGATAACAAGAAGAATGAAAAGAAAAATATATATTCATCTTGGTGATACAAATACAGGAAAGACTTATAATGCAGTAGAAAGACTTAAGAAAGCTAAAAAGGGAGTATACTTATCTCCGCTTAGAATTCTTGCATTAGAAAATTATGATAAGCTAAATAATGAAGGAATAGTATGTGATTTAATGACTGGTGAAGAGGAAATAATAAAAGAAAATTCTACACATATTTCATGTACTATTGAAAAGGTTAATTTAAAGCAAAATTATGATATTGCCGTAATTGATGAAATTCAAATGATTAATGATACTCAAAGAGGAATAGCATGGAGTAGGGCTGTTTTAGGATTAAGATGTAATGAAATTCATATTTGTGGAGCAATGAATGCTAAGGAATTATTAATTAAAATATTAGAAGATTGTGAAGATGATTATGAAATTAAGGAATATCATAGAAGCATACCTTTAATAGTTGAAACAAAAAACTTTAGTTATAATGATGTTCAAGAAGGAGATGCTATCGTAGTTTTTTCAAAAAAGAGAGTATTAGAAATTGCACAAGATTATTCAAATAAAAATATTAAAACAAGTATTATTTATGGAGATTTACCTCCAGAAGTTAGAAAAATGCAGTATGAACAATTTATAAATAAGGAAAATAAGGTTTTAGTAACAACAGATGCAATCGGAATGGGAGTTAATTTGCCAATAAGAAGAATAATATTTATGGCTATAAGAAAATTTGATGGTGAAGAAGTAAGGGAGCTTACTTCTCAAGAAGTTAAACAAATTGCAGGAAGAGCAGGAAGAAAAGGAATATATGATACAGGATATGTAGCAGGTGTTTCAGATACTCATAATTTAATAAGCAGAAAGTTAGAAGTGAAAGATGATATTATAAAGCATGCTGTAATAGGACCTTCAGAAGCTATTTTAACTATAAAAAGTTTACCTTTAAATGAAAAATTAGTATTGTGGAAAACTAGAGAGTCAAAAATAGATTATTATACTAAAATGGATATAAGTGAGTATTTATTAATATTAGAAAAAATTAAAAGATATAAACTTAAAGAAGAAGATCAATGGGATTTATTAAAGGTTCCTTTTGATGTTTCAAGTGAAGAACTAATGGATAAATTTCTAGAATATGTTGATGAAGTTTTTGTTGCTAAATTAGAGGAAATAACAAAACCAACATGTTTTACAGGTAATCTTGATGATTTAGAAATTTATTATCAAAAAATAAATATGTATTATTCATTTTCTAAAATATTTAAGTTAAAATTTGATGTTGATTGGGTTTATACTGAAAGGCGTAAGGTTAGTGAAGATATAAATGAAATTTTAGTGAAAATTTAAAATAAAAAGTTCAATAAGCATTAAAGAATAGTAGCTAACACACAATTGTGGATATGAAATAAACATAATGAACTTATAAAGACAGATAAATTTAAAGTTTTTTATAGACTTAAAGGTACCTTATATAGAAATAAGCTATTCGATAATTTACAATTATCGAATAGCTCTTTTTTAAGTAGATTGAACTTTTGATTTATTAAATTTAAAAAATCTCTTTTTAGAAGAATTATCTTTTATATATTTTGGTGATTTTTTTGGGTCATAATAAGCTTGCATATTATTTATATATATATCCATTATAAAGTAAAGTTGATTATCATTTAAAGAATCAAATTTTAATCCTAAAATATTATTAATATTTCTTGCAATTATACAAGGAATAACTTGATTATTAATACATATATCTATTTTGTTATTTAAGTTCAAATTTAAATGATTTTTTAATTTTATAGCAAGTCCTTTTTCTGAAATATCCAATAATAATCCATCTAAGTCACCTTGAGAGGTCTTAATAAATACAGGTATATTCTCTTCTACTGGAATTCTTTCACTTTGTCTGTATATTGGATTTTGGTATGCAACTTTAATACAAATTAATGTACCAAAAAAATTATATATACTCCAAATAATATTAATTAAATAAGCTCCAAAGTCAAGTTTATTATTTAATAAGAATATACTTCCAAATACCCAAGCTAATATACTAGCAATTGCTATTAAAATGTGAGGTAATGCCATTTTAAAATGAAATTGCTTTTTATCAGTAGTTAAATCTTTTGATGTAACATTAAACTTTGTTTTTAAACAAAATAGCTCTCTTAGTATAGAAAGAGTTATATGAGGGGCCATGGCAATTTCATAATAATGAGACCATTTTAAACTTCTAGTTCTAGGAGAAAGTATATTAAATATCAATACTTGTCCTAATAAAAATGGAACAAATAAAGATAATAAATCACCAACAGTAGAATCTATTATCAACTTACGGCTTAATAAAAAAATCAATGGTGAAAGTATGTATACAATTTTTTGAATACTAGAAAGCCAATATATTAAGCCATCAAAATATGCTATTTTTTGACCAAGTGTTAAACCTTTATTAAATAATATATTAAATTTTTTCATTACTTGTAGGTTTCCCCTACACCATCTATCTCTTTGTTTAACAAGTTCAGTAAAGGTAGTAGCACTTAAACCTAAAACTAATTCCTCATTTATAAATTCTGAATCATAACCTTTAGCTTGTAGTAACATTCCAACTGCCATATCTTCAGTTATTGAACAAGTAGGATAGCCACCAATTTCCATAACATATTTTTTTCTAAATATTGCATTTGTTCCAACATGTAAAACAGCATTACTTGCAGCTCTAGCAACTTCTATATCACGCATGAAAAAATCTTGTTCATTAGGAATTTTTTTATTTAGATTATATTGATACATATCTTGATTATAATAAACTTGAGGAGTTTGTACAAAAGCTGTATTTTCATTTGAAAAATATCCTACAGTTTTTGATAAGAAATTCTTTTTTGGAATCATATCTGCATCTAAAACAGCAAATAAATCACCATTTATTATATTTAATGCATTATTTATGTTTCCAGCCTTTGCACCTTCATTATCTTCTCTAGTAATATAGTTAACTTTATAATTTTTACATAACTTCTTTAATTCATCTCTATGCCCATCATCGCAAACATAAATTTTAATTTTATCTTTAGGATAATATAATTTTTTGCTAGCTATAATAGTTTTTTGAAGTAAATCTAATGGTTCGTTATATGTGCAAATTAGTACATCAATGGAAGGAATATTTTCTGAAGTGTAATCATCTAAAGATTTATTTTCAAGCTTATAATTTTTACTAAATAAGTATTGAAAATTTAAAAATGAAATTAATCCTAATATTTCAGCACTGTATAAAGAAACACCTAGTATAAAGCTTACAATACCATGATGAATAGGTATTACAGTAAAGCGCCAAATAGTATATATAACACATATAATTACATTTACTATTATTAAGAGTTTTCGGTATTCAGGCTTTATAACTGCAATTAAAAATGCAATTAATAAAGCCAAAATGGAAATTATTAAATACATATTCTCTCTCCCTTTTTAAAAAAATTTAATTTATGTGTAAATTCTACAATTTATTTTAACATATAATCATAATATAGTAAATCAAATTAATAACAGTTAAAATTTGGTAAATATGAAGGCTTTAAATATAAATTTATTAAGAAATATTTTTTATTATCTAAAAATATAAAATTTATTTAAATAAAATTAATAAAATATATCAAATTAACATTTTCGCAAAATATAAATTATTTTGTTATAATTATATAAAAAGGATGATTGTGTAAAAAAGTAAGATTAATTTAATAAAAAAATATTATTAAATAGTTTTAATACGAGTTCTATTCTAAAAAGATAAGGAGTTTATTTATAAAATGGCTATAGACTTAAAAAACATAATAAGTTATATGTTTAAAACTATCTATGAAAGAGAAGATACATATAATAAATTTAATCCATATTTTTATAGATTTATAGGTGTAAATGATAGTTCTAAATATAATGATTATATTAAAACAATTGAAAGTAAATTTATAGAAGAAAAAGATAAGTGTATTATATTTGATAATAGTATTCCATTAAGTGGAGAAATGGAATTAATTCAATATATTTTTAATGAACTTCAATCAATGGATGTTTATAAGATTTCTACACAAGATATAACCATATTTGATGATTTTGAAGTTAATTTAAAGTTTTTAACTTCTTTAGAGTATGTTATACAAATTGCATGTAATAAGGAGAATTTCTTTAATGATAATGTAAGAAATAATTTTATAACAAAATTAATTGTGTGGGCATATACCTATGCTAAAGATATAAAGTTTGATTCAAGTATTAATCCAAAGTGTGTTTATTATGGAAATATTCAAAGACATGAAATATATTTTTTAATTATGCTATATAAAATGGGATTTGATGTTATTTATATAAATCCACTAAAAGAAGAGTTATGGAATGAAATTGAAGACAATGGATTAAGTAAATGTATAAAATATATGGAAATTTTAAGTGTAGAATCATTTAAAGAAAGAGCTAGTAAGGGAAAAATAATTGATAACTTTGAAACAATAACTAAACAAATTCAACGAGAAGTAGAGGAAGAGCTTTTTTCTAATACTGGAATGTTTAAACCATGGCAATTTAGGAAAGGATATACAAAAAGCGTTTTATTAGACACAATCTTAGAAGATATTTATATCTATTGGAATGAGCCTTGTAAATTAAGAAGTGGCTTTAAAGTTGAAGGTGATGTTGTTCAAGTTCCATGTTTTTTTAAAAAGATAGATGGAATATATAGTGATGAGTTTGAATATCAAAGGTTAGTTAAATATTGTACAACATCGCCCAATACTTTACTTTTTACAGGTAAATATTTTTCAGAGGATGTACAATTTACAGATGATATGTATCAACTTATGTTTTGTCAATTAAGTGATGGTTCTTTTGATATAGATGAACTTAAAAAGTTATCAATATATAAGTTTAAAAAATATAGTGAAGATGTTCAAAATTTTTTACTAAATAAATTTAATGAAACTATAAAAAGTAAGGAGTTATTCAATAAAGTATTTACTAAAGAAGAAATATTAAAATTATTAATATTAGTTTTAGGATTAAATGAAAGTATTGTGAGGCTTATAGATAATTTTGATTTTACATCTAATATACCTAAATTAGTAATTTATCTTGAAGATGAAAATACAATGCCAGAATCTATGCAAATGCTTTTAGGATATCTTCATATTGTAGGAATTGATATAGTTATATTTAATCCATCAGGGTTATTTAATATTAATAATGTTATAAAAGCTTCTGCTTTAAATGATTTTAGATTAGATGTAATGAAGTATAATTCAAAATATAAAAATCTTATGAATTTAAAGCAAGGTGTTTTTTCAAGATTTTTAAAAAGATAAAAAAGGAGAAGTTTTAAAATGAATAATAATTATAACAATATGTTTGGACAATCTTTAAATAATGATACCTATGGAAATCAACCGATGTATCAAGGTAATCAAAGTGATTTTTTAAATAATCAAATGGGTTATCAAGGAGAAATGGGAATGTATCAAAATGATAATATGCAAATTTCAAATAATAGTTTTGATACATCAACTATATCAGAATACAAGCAAAGATTAAGAGGGCTAAAGGAAGTTCAAGATCTTACTGGTGAAGTAGAAATACAAAATCCTAATTCTATAGTTATGTTTGGACAAAAGGCAAGTGAAAATATATCTAAGGTTTCAGATGAGTTATTAAAATCAATGAAAGCTGTAAAATCAGAAGAAGCTAGTGAAATGCTGGTTAATTTAACTAAAATAATGGACAAATTTGATGTTAAAGAACTTGAAGATGTACAAAAGCCATCTATGTTTTCTAAGCTTATAAAGGGTGTTGGAAATAGTGTAGCTAAATTATTTCAAAAATACGATACTATGGGATATGAAGTAGAGAAAATTTATGTATTGCTAAAGAAATATGAAAATGATATTAAAGAATCAAATGCAAATTTAAAAAAATTATATGATGCAAACCTTCATTATTATCAATTATTAGAAAAGTATATTGTTGCTGGGGAATTAGCATTAGAAGAAATAGATTTATATATTAATCAAATACCTATGTATCCTGCAATGAATGAAGAGGAAAAACATATGTTAATGCAAAAGCTTGAGATAAGTAAAGAAATGTTATCTCAACGTGTTTACGACCTTCAAGTTGCAGAAAATGTTGCAATACAAGCAGCTCCAATGATTCAAACAATTCAAATGTCTAACTTTAATTTAATGAGAAAAATAAATTCTTCATTTATAGTTACACTACCAATATTTAAACAATGTTTAGCACAAGCTGTTATATTAAAAAGACAAGAAATTCAAGCTAAATCAATTAAACAATTAGATGATAAAACTAATGAACTTATTATGAGAAATGCTCAAAATACAGCTAGACAGTCAGTTGAAATTGCAAAAATGGCATCAGGAAGTTCTGTGGCTATTTCTACATTAGAAAAATCTTTTGAAACAATAATGAAAGGAATAGAAGATACTAAAGCAATTCAAGAAGCTAATAGAGTACAAAGAGTGGAAAATACAGCTAAACTTGAACAAATAAAACATACTATGAAGAAAAATATAGCGCAATCTTAAAAAAAATATATGAAAATATATGAATAAAAATCTAAAAGTGGACATAATTAAGATATAAATAAAAAATAAATACCTTAAAAAGAGTTGAAATTTAATTTGTTAAGTGGTATAATTTATCACATAAAATAATTAAAAATAATATTTAATAATTAGGGGGTACAGGATTGGGAATTAATTTAGGATCAATGATTGGAAATATGAAATCTAATGTGAGTAACAATGAAGTAAATGCTTTAAATTTAAAAAAGAATGATGTTTTAAATTTAACTAAGAAAAACCCAGGACTTAAAAAAGTAATATTAGGAGCTGGTTGGGATGTGGCTAGTATAGGTCAAGATTTTGATTTAGATATAGCAGCATTTTTATTAAATTCTAATAATAAAGTTCAAAATATACCAGATGATGTAATATTCTTTAATAACATGCAAGGTCAAGGAATTTATTTAGAAGGTGACAATAGAACTGGAGCTGGAGAGGGTGACGATGAAAGAATAAGATTAGACTTAGAAGCAATTTCACCTCATGTTCAAAAAATAGTTTTTGTTGTTACAATTCATGAAGCACAAGCAAAAAGACAAACATTTGGAATGGTAGAAAATTCATATGTTAGAATTTTAGATGAAGAACGTAATGAAAGAGAAATTTGTAAATTTAATTTAAAAGAAAATGGATCAACAGTTACTTCAGTAATTTTTGCAGAGTTATATAAGATAAATGGAGAGTGGCAGTTTAAGGCAATTGGAGAAGGTAAGATTGCTGATTTAAATGGAATTTTAGGATTATACATGTAAAGAATATTTAATTTGAAGGAGAAGTAATATGGCAGGGGTTTTAAACTTACAAAAAAATGATATTTTAGATTTAAGAAAAGCAGAACCAGGACTAAAACATGTTATGTTAGGTGCTGGTTGGGATGTTGCAAAAAAGGGATTTTTTAATTTAGGTGCAGATTATGATTTGGACTTGATAGCATTATTATTAGATAGTAATGATAGGCTAATAAATAGAGGAGTAATATATTTTGGAAACTTAAGGGGTGAAGGAATATACTTACATGGAGATAATAGAACAGGTGCTGGAGATGGTGATGATGAAAAAATATCAGTAGACTTAGATAAATTACCATCAAGATGTGAGAAAGTTATATTTGCTTTAAATATTTATGATGCAGTATCAAGAAAGCAAAACTTTTCTAAAGTAAAAAATGCTTATATTAGAATATTAAATGAGGATAATGGAAATAAAGAAATTTGTAGATATAATCTATCAGAAGATGGTGGAAATAATACAGCATTACTTTTTGCAGAATTACAAAGAGTAAACGGAAGTTGGCAATTTAAAGCTAAGGGTGAATTATTACAAGCTACAGTTAAATCTTTAGCGGACATGTATAAATAAAGGAGGAAGTATTATGGGAATTAATTTAGGTTCAGGTTTTTTTGGAAACTCTATGGGAAGTACAAATAATAATGCTCAAAATGGTGGAATTTTAAATTTAAATAAAAATGATATATTAGATTTAACAAAGAAAAATCCAGGATTGAAGAGAGTAATGCTTGGTGCAGGGTGGGATATTTCTAATAATGGCTCTGATTTTGATTTAGATATAGCAGCTTTTTTATTAGATGCTAATAATAAATTTAATACAGTTTCAAATGTAATATTTTTTAATAACAAACAAGGTCAAGGAATTGCTTTATCTGGTGACAATAGAACTGGAGCTGGAGATGGTGATGATGAAACAATAAATATTGAGTTAGATAAAATTGATTTAAACATAGCAAAAATAGTTTTTGTTGTTACAATTCATGAAGCTATGGCAAAGAGACAAACATTTGGAATGATAAATAATTCCTATGTTAGATTAGTTGATTTAGAGCAAAATGGAAAAGAAATTTGTAGATTTAATTTAAAAGAAAATGGATCTACAGCAACGTCTATAATCTTTGCAGAGCTTATTAGAACAGGAGCAGAATGGCAATTTAAAGCTGTTGGAGAAGGTAAAATTGCTGACTTAAATGGAGTATTAGCTTTATATCAATAATTTTAAAGTATACATGCAAAAGATAAATTTATTTTGCATTTATATTTTTTAAAAAAATTAATACTGTATTATTTTAAAATTATTTAAATAAATGATAATATATTATTTATACATTATTTTTATAATATGTAAATTTTATTGAAGGAGAAAAAATAATGATTAAAGGGCTTAATAAAAAGCAAGTAGATGAAAGTAGAAACCTCCATGGAGATAATATAATCCATGAAGCAAAGCCAGAAACATTTTGGGACAAATTTAAGGGTGCATTTGATGACCCAATGATTAAATTATTATTAGCAATTGCAGCGATTATGGCAGTAATGGCGTTTTTGGGATATGCTGAATTTGGAGAATTGATAGGTATAGCTGTATCTGTATTATTAGTAACTGGAATTTCTGCAAAAACAGAAATTGCAAGTGATAATGAATATAGAAAATTAAAAGACTCAACTAAAAAAGATGTGTGTAAGGTATATAGGGATAGTAAGGTTGTTGAAATTGAAATAACGGAACTTGTTGTAGGTGATATGGTAATTCTTCAAAGTGGAGATAAAATTCCAGCTGATGGTTACCTTTATCAAGGAGAGTTAAGAGTGGACAATTCAGCTCTTAATGGTGAAGCAGAAGAATGTAAAAAGGTTGCTGTAGAAGATTCTAAAACTTATAAGGAAGTTGCTATGACAGCTGATGTTACTGGTGATACTTTTGTAGATTTATATTCTTTGTTTAGAGGCGCAGTAGTTTTTAACGGCGAAGGAGTTATGGAAGTTACTAAGGTTGGTATGAAAACTATGATGGGTGCAATGGCTAATGATATGGCTGATGATGAAGTAGAAAGCCCATTAAAAGTTAAGCTTACTAAACTTGCAGAACAAATTTCTATGTTTGGATATATTGGTTCAGTTGTTATTGCATTAGCATTGCTTGGACATAAAGTAATAGTAGCTGGTGGATTTGCTGAGTATTTTTCAATTGGTGGAGTATTAATATTTAAAGATGTATTAGAAGCTATAATGCTTGCGGTTGTTATTGTTGTTATGGCAGTTCCAGAAGGCTTACCACTTATGATTGCAATTGTTCTTATGAGAAATACTTCTAAGATGTTACAAAATAATGTACTTGTTAGAAAACCTATAGGTATTGAGACAGCTGGTTCATTAAATATTTTATTTTCAGATAAAACAGGAACAATAACTAAGGGGCAATTAGAAGTTGTTGAATTTTTTGATGGAAATTTAAAAGATACTTATAAACAAGGTTCTAAAGTAAAGGAAATGATGAAGATCTGTATTGGTAAAAATACAGGAGCAATGTTTGATGCAAATGGTAAGGTAGTAGGGGGAAATGCTACAGATAAGGCTTTACTTAACTTCTTAACACAAGAAGAAATGGACAAATTAACACATATTGAAGTTGAAAAATCACAAGGATTTAATTCATCTAATAAATATTCCGCAAGTCAGTTAAATGGAAAAACAGTCTATAAGGGAGCTCCTGAAAGGTTACTTGCTAAGGCTACAAAGATGTTAGATGAAAATGGAAATGTAGTTGATATAAATAAAAATAAAATTAATTCTAAGATAGATGAATTGGCTATAAGAGCAATGAGGGTTTTATCATTTGCATATAGTGAAAGTGAGTTAGTTGAAGATAGTCTTCCAGATGACTTAGTTATTGTTGGATTTGTTGGAATACGTGATGATGTAAGACCTGAAGCGAAACAAGCTATTGAAGAAGTTCAAAATGCAGGTGTTCAAGTTGTAATGATAACGGGTGATAGAAAAGAAACAGCAGTTGCTATTGCAAAAGAAGCAGGTCTATTAAGAAGTGATTCAGATATAGCTTTAACTTCAGAAGAGTTAAATAAAATGTCTGATGAAGAAGTTAAAGCAATTATGAAGAATTTAAGGGTTATTGCTAGGGCGTTACCAACTGATAAATCTAGAATGGTAAGACTTGCACAAGAATTAAATCTTGTATGTGGTATGACTGGTGATGGTGTTAATGATGCTCCTGCATTAAAGAGAGCAGACGTAGGGTTTGCCATGGGTAGCGGTACAGATGTAGCTAAGGAAGCTGGAGCAATAGTAATTTTAGATGATAACTTTAAATCAATTGAAAGTGCTATTTTATATGGTAGAACAATTTATAATAATATATTAAAGTTTATAAAATTCCAGTTAACTATAAATGTTGCAGCAGTTGCAGTTTGTGCTATTTCACCTTTCTTTGGAATTGAGGAACCTCTTAAAATTACTCATATTCTTTGGATTAACTTAGTTATGGATGGTCTTGGTGCATTAGCATTAGGTTCAGAACCTGCTCTTAAAAAATATATGCTTGAAAAACCTAAATCAAGAACTCAAAGTATAGTTTCTAAAAATATGATGAATCAAATTATTTTTTCAGGTGTTTGGGTAACTATATTAAGTTTTGTATTTTTAAAAGCTCCATTCTTTGTAAATATGTTCAGTAGTTCTGAAGAGCACATGACAGCATATTTTTCAATGTTTGTACTTTGTGCAGTATTTAATGGATTTAATGTAAGAAGTACAAATACTAATGTACTTGAACATATAAGAGAAAATATGAGCTTTATAAAAGTTATGGGGATTATAGTTGTAGTTCAAGTTGTATTAACTATAATTGGAGGAGAAGTATTTAGTTGTACTCCAATTTCAATAAATCATTGGGGTGTTATAATTCTTATGGCAATTACAATTATTCCAGTTGATATGATAAGAAAATTAATAGTTAATGCTTTAAATAAGGAAACAGTTAATCAAAATATAGTAGAAGCTGCATAAAAAATAAAAAGTCGGATTTCCGACTTTTTATTTTTTTAAACCAAGTTTTCCCACTCATCATATAGATTAGCAATTTCATTTTCTATATTTTTTATTTCGTTGTTAACTCTTTGACTTTCACTTGGATTAGAGTATACAGACTCTAAACAAAGTTGTTCTTGAAGGGAAGTAAGTTCATCTTCTTTTTCTGAAATTGTTTTTTCAATAGTTTTAATTTTAAGCTGCATAGCTTTTGCTTCTTTTTCTGCTTCTCTTTTTTTCTTTTTTTCATCTTTAATTTGAGTTTTAGTTTTACCATTAGCTAATTCTTCATAGCTTTCAAAGCGTGTTGGGTTTAGCTTTTTTTCTTTATAATAACTATAATTTCCAAGATATTCAGAAACACCATCTTCCTTAAGTTCAAGTATACGACCAATTACTTTATTTAAGAAGTATCTATCATGAGATATAACCATTAATGTTCCATCATATTCTAAGATAGCATCTTCAAGTGCTTCTCTAGATATAATATCAAGGTGATTAGTAGGTTCGTCTAATAAAAGTAAATTAGATTTTGAAAGCATAAGTTTTAATAAATTAATTCTACACTTTTCCCCACCGCTTAATGTATTTATAATTTTAAATACATCATCGCCAGTAAATAGGAAAGAAGCAAGATAGCTTCTAAGTTTTGATGTTGGTAAATCAGGGAACACGTCCCATACTTCGTCTAATATAGTTTTATCTAAATTTAAATCGGATTGCTCTTGATCATAATATCCAACATTAACATTAGTTCCTAAAACTTTAATGCCTTTATCAGCTGAAACCTTATCCATTATTATTTTAAAAAGAGTAGTTTTACCTCTACCATTTTCACCAATTAAGGCAACTTTTTCACCACGTTTTAAATCTATATTTAAGTTAATAAATAGTGTTTTTTCACCATAAGATTTTGCCATATTTTCTATATGTAAAACGTCATATCCACTTTTTATAGAAGCTTCAAATTTAATTTTAGAGCCTTCTTTTTCATGTGTAGGAGCTTCGATTTTTTTCATTTTATCTAAGGCTTTTTCTCTACTTTCAGCAGCACGAATACTTTTTTCACGATTAAAAGAACGAAACTTTTCAATAATTGCTTCTTGTCTTTTGATTTCTGCTTGTTGAAGGTTATAAGCTTTAAGTTTAGCTTCATAATTCTTTTTTCTAAGGTCTATAAATTTAGAATAAGGAACATTATAACATTCAATTTTACCATTTATAACTTCAAAAGTATTATTAGTTACAGAGTCTAAGAAGAATCTATCATGAGATATAATTAAAACAGTTCCTTTATAGCTTTTCATGTAATCTTCAAGCCAACTTATTGCTTCTAAATCTAAATGGTTAGTAGGCTCATCTAAAAGAATAATATCAGGCTTTCTTAATAATAATTTACATAGTGAAACTCTTGTTTTTTGTCCACCACTTAAGGTAGAGATAGGTTTATAAAAATCTTCTTCTGTAAATCCAAGCCCTTTTAGTACTCTAGATATTTCACCTTTATAAACATAACCACCTTTATGAGAATATAAATCTTGAAGAGTAGTATAATCTTTTATTAGCTTATCATGATATGAAGCATTATTTTCATCATAAGGTTCATTCATTTTTATTTCTAAAGAAGAAAGTCTTTCTTCGATATTTAAAATTTCTTCAAATACTGAAAGAGTTTCTTCATATATATTCTTGTCCGAATCTAGTGATAAGTTTTGTGATAGATAACCTAAAGTTTTATTTTTATCTATAAATATTTCACCAGAATCTTGTGATATTTCTTTAGCTATTATTTTAAAAAGGGTTGATTTTCCTTCACCATTAGCACCAATAATTCCAACTTTATCACCTTCGTTTATTGAAAAAGTAATATCTTTAAGTACATCACGTATACCATAACTTTTACATATATCTTTACAACTTAATATAATCATAATTTTCCTCCATTTAGACGAAGTTTTCTTTATAATTATACTATTATAGGAAATCTATATCAAATTAAAAAAAGGAGATGTTTTTCAACAGCTCCTTTTTCTATATGGCATCATCTACAAATAGATAGCCAAGTGGTGGTTTATCTTTAAATAATCCAATAATATATATAGTATAGAATTTACCACCATCTAAAGTAATGTTATTAATGTATTTTGTAGTTATTTGAGAAGAACCTAAAAGTATTTCAAAATTATATATTCCTGGAGATAATTGATAATATCCTGTAGTTTCTAAATATTCAGCTTCATTAAATAAAGTAACTCCATTAGGTAGCGCTAAGCTAAGTAAAGGGGCATTTGAAGATAAATTAATAAATCTCAAAAGTGATTGGGATTTACTTGAAGGAACATTATCATCTTTTAATCTAAATAAAAATAGATTATTAGCTAGTGTAACTATTGAAACTGTATAGTTAGAGTTAGATATAAGTTGAATATTTTGACTTAATAATGGTTTATCATAAGTACCAGTTGGATATAATTGAAATTCATATTCTCCAGGTGATATTTGCATGTATTCGGATATCTTTCCAAAGGCTAAATTACTTGCTATAAGTGAGCCATTTAAGTAAATATCAACATTTGGGGCATTAGGTACTGCATGAAGAATTCTTACACTAGTTTCAATTCGAGGAAGTGATTTTGAAAATTGTTCCACTTAATTCACCTACCTTTTGCAATTATCAAGGGATATTTTTATTATTTTTTTTATTAATAACTTAGTAATGGGATAAGGAATCCTGTATGCTTTCATTGTAGCTAATATTCCTGGGTTATCTTTTTCTATTAAAGAAAGTATTTTATTAACCTCATCTTCTGTACAATTATTTTTTCTAGATTCAGATGGTGAAAAGTCTAGTGAAATATCGAAATTTCTTAAAATATCTATGATATTAACAGAATCATCTATATATCTTTCATTAACTTTTGGTTCATTATATGAATAAAGAATACTATCATCTACTTCAGATTGATATTCTACTGATGTATTAGATTTAACATTTATATTAGTAGCTTCATTGCTTTGATTTAAAGATGTAGCTGAATCAATAGTTGGTATATTTTTAGGGTAAGGTGTAAGTGGAGCTAATTCAACTATTGGATTTTCATTTAAAGGCATTGGAGTTGGATTAATATTTAAATTTGGAAAACCTAATGATATAGTTCCTAGAGTTTTAGTTATAGAAATTCCTTCTATATCAAATTGCAATGGAAATTTTGTACTATTAGGTGCTAAAGATGAATCAATATCTAAAGGTATAAAATTTAAATCATCATTATTATGGTTTTCAGTATTATCTTTTTTGGAATTCATTGTTAACCTCCAAATAATAATTTATTAATAATATATGTATTTTAAATACATATGTTACTTTAAAGAATATGAGGATAATTATATGTATATTACACTTAGATAATATAATCGTTTAGATAATCACAATAGATAAATCAAGGGAATATATTATAGTGGAGGGGGTGAAGTTTTGCGATAAATCTATAAAGTATAGTAAAATCTTATAGTAATAGATTTTTTGCAATGGTTATTATTATGCATAAAGAAAATATAGATGATTTAAGAAAACTATTAATAGGGTTGGATAAAAAGGTTAATGTAGATGGAAAAGGAAGACTAGTTCCTATAAATTTCGATAATGCAGCTACCACTCCACCTTTTAAAAGAGTTATGAAAAAGGTATTAGAAACTAGTGAATATTATGGATCAATTGCAAGGGGTGATGGACAAAAATCTCAATTATGCAGTGATTTATATGAAGAGTCTAGAGAATATATATTAGAATATTTTAATGCACCAGAAGATATATATACAGCAATATTTGTTGGAAATACTACTGATGGATTAAATAAGTTATCTAATATTTTAATTGATAATAAAGATGATATAGTAATTACAACTAGAATGGAGCATCATTCAAATGATTTACCATGGAGGAATAAGTGCGACTTAAAGTATGCTGAAGTAGATAAAAATGGTAGAGTTAAAATAGAAGAAATAGAATGTTTATTAGATAAATATAAGGAAAGAGTTAAATATGTTACTATAACAGGTGCATCTAATGTTACTGGTTATGTAAATGATATAAAAAGAGTAGCAAAGGTAGCTCATAAATATGGAGCTAAAATAATTGTTGATGGTGCCCAATTAATACCACATAAAAAAATTTCTATGACTCAAGAAGATGTTAATGAAAATATAGATTTTTTAGTTTTTTCTGGTCATAAGGTATATGCTCCATTTGGAAGTGGAGTAATTATTGGTTTAAGAGAAGTATTTAATGAAAAGGAGCCATCCTCATTAGGTGGTGGAACAGTTCAAATAGTACTTGATGATCGTCAATTATTGCTAGATACCCCAGAGAGAAATGAGGCAGGAACTCCAAACCTTTTTGGAGCTATATCAATAGCTGAATCACTTAAACAGATGGACAAAATAGGATTTGAAACAATTGAAAATAATGAAAGAGAATTAATTGCATATTTAATTAAAGAGTTAAAGAGTTTTGAAAAAGTAATTTTATATGGAGATAATGAAAATATAAGTGATAGATTAGGGATTTTAGTATTTAATATTGAAGGTATGAGTTATGAAAAAGTTGGAGAGTATCTTTCTAATATAAGGGCAATAGGGGTTAGACAAGGAGGATTTTGTTCACATCCATATACAAGAAGAGTGCTTGGTATAAAGGATGATGACCTTCAAAAATATATGAGTGAGTGTGGAACTCCAGGATTAGTTAGAGTAAGTTTGGGGGTTTATAATAGCAAAAAGGAAGCGAATATATTTTTAGATACAATAGAGTATATTTGTAGAAGATATAGTAAATAAATAAATTGCGTACTAGATATTTTATAATTTAGTACGCAATTATTTTAATTATTTATTAAATACTTTAAAGCTTGGCATTGGTGAAGTTGAAATTATCGATGGAATTTCTGAAACAAGTGGAGATAAATATTCTAAAGCATGTTCATTTACATTATTTCCAGATTCATTTATCCATTCAGTTGGAAAGTATTTAACATTATTTGCAACCTTATTAGCTTCTATTAAGAAGTAAGAAGATTTGTAAGGAGAGTTATTTTCTCTTTTTATACCTATCATATATCCACAATTACCAAGGCTAGCTTGTTTTAACGCTTCATATCCAACCTCATAAGCTTCTTCTAAGTCTATATTAGAAGCACAGTGCATAGCACATCTTTGAAGAACTCCAAGTTCTAAAGACTTAACTCTATTTGTTATGCCAGAAGCTATTATTAAATTCTTTAAATAAACACCAACACCACCTAATTGAGCATGGCCAAATTTATCATGGGCTTGGGCATTGGCTTCAGCAACAAACTTTCCATCAGCACTTCTTATTCCTTCAGACACCACTATATAAACTTGATTTTGCTCTTCAAATTTATTTTTAACATCAAATAAGAATTTATCTATATCAAAAGCAGTTTCAGGTAAATAAATAAAATCTGCAACTTGTTTTCCGTTTAATTTAGCAAGTGAAGCAGAAGCTGCTAACCAACCAGTATCACGTCCCATAGTTTCTAAAATAAATATTCCATTGTTTATGTACACAGATGAGTCAAGATAAGTTTCAAGTACACTTGTTGCAATAAATTTAGCTGCACTACCAAAACCAGGTGTATGGTCAGTATACATTAAATCATTATCTATAGTTTTCGGGATACCTATAAACTTAACATCTATTCCAGTTTCTTTTGCATAAGCACTTAACTTAGCAGTAGTATCCATAGAATCATTACCACCAACATAAAAGAAAGCTTTTATATCATTAGCCTTTAATATTTCAAGTAGTTTATCATATTCTTCAGTTGACTCTTCAAGTTTTTTCATTTTATATCTACAAGAACCTAAGCCAGATGAAGGTGTGTATCTGAAGTTATTTATATCTTCTTTGGAAAATGATGAAAGTTCTATTATATTGCCATTTAAAATTCCTTCAATTCCATTTAGACCTGCAAAGACTTTATCAAAAACTTTTAGATTATTATTTGCTTCAACTAATCCAACAACACTTGAATTTATAACTGCTGTTGGACCTCCAGATTGTGCTATGATACAATTTGCCATTAAAATACTCTCCTTTAAAATTAACTAAAATTTATAAAATAAAAAATATACATTAATTACTAAAAACACATAATAATGTGATATACTATTTCTATTACAATTAAATACAATATATACTATACAACAAAATGGTACTAAATAAAAGATATAAAAATAAAATTTACAATATGAATCATAGGTTTATGAAATTAATAATAAAATTATACAAATAATTTAATATGGAGTGGAGTATGAATATAAGAGATATAATTATAGTTGGAATTGCTTTAGCTATGGATGCTGTTGGAGTTGCTATTAGTATTGGCGTTAATCCAAAAGTTAAAAGATATAATAAAGTAGCTTTTATTATGTCTTTTTCAATATTTCAGTTTTTGTTTTTTTTATTAGGTGGAATAGGTGGGCATTTATTTGAAAAATATATAACAACAATCCCTAATATTGTTGGAGGATTGGCCATTGCTATTGTAGGAATACTTATGATAAAGGAAGGATTAGAAGAAAAGGAAGAAAAACAAACATTATTATTAAAAAAAAGCATGGTATTAATATTAGGAATATCGGTTAGTATAGATGCCTTTGTTGTAGGATTTACAGGGTTTAATTACATAAGCAACTTTTTTATGATGATAAGAGATTGTTCTATAGTTGGTTTCATAACTTTTATATTATGTATATGTGCATTTTATTTATGCAAATATATAAAAAAGATAGAATTTATATCTAAGTACGCTGATTTTTTAGGGGGAATAACATTAATTATTTTTTCAATAAAAATGATTTTCTTTTAAAGATTAATATATGTAAAATAAGATACAATATAAAAATAATATTTAATATATTATCCATAATAATTATAAATAATAAAGGAAGCTATATCATATTGAATAAAACATTTTTAAGATAATTAAGATGATATAGCTTCTTATTTTTTATTATGACTATTCTAGTTCTGAATGGCTTGATATTATTTTATTAACTATTCCATATTCTAAGGCTTCATTTGAATTTAACCAATAATTTCTATCTGTATCTTTATTAACTTTTTCTATAGGTTGTCCTGTAGCTTCACTTATAATTGTATTTATTCTTTTACGAACTCTTAATATTTCTTTAGCTTCAATGCCTATATCTGTAGCTTGACCATTAAATCCACCTAAAGGTTGATGAATCATGTATCTAGTATTAGGCAATGAATATCTATTTTCTTTATCAGCAGCTAGATATATAGTTATTCCAGCACTTGCAACCCATCCTGTTCCTATCATTATGACTCTAGGTTTAACAAATTTAATCATATCATGAATTGTATCTCCAGCTTCTACATGACCACCTTGGCTATTTAAAAAGATTTTAATTGGTTCATTGCTTATTTCTTCAAGAATTAAAAGTTGAGCAGAAACTCTTTCAGCTAAGGCTTGATTAATTTCACCAGAGATAATTATTGTTCTTGTTTTTAATAATTTTTCTAAAGCTAAATCTGGTAATTCTTTTGCATTTTCATTTTTTTCTTTCTGATTATTATAAATAAACATTTAATTTTCCTCCTTAAAATATGGATAATTTTACTATAAATATAATAACATGTAAATTAATGTTTTAACAAGTTTAAGAAGAAATAAAACCATATAAAAAATTGTTAAGATTTAATATTTTTTATTTATAAGTTTGTTAAAATGTTTTCATAAAAGTTTTATTGTTAATTTAGGGAAAAATGTTTAAAATTATCTTTATTTTTATATAAATATATAATATAATATACAATAATTGTAATAATTGGTTGTTATTTAATGAGTTATATACAAGAATAAATTTATGTTATAATTTTCTTAATATATTCTTAATATTAAATTAAAAATACTTAAATTTAAATTTATATTATATACATAAAAAATTTTTTGTGTATAATAAAAATGTAAAAATATTGTAACAATAATTTAAATATTGTAAAAAATAAATTAAATTTAATATTTAAAAATTTTATAAAAAGTGGGGAATATAAAATGTGTGGTCATATATCTATATATTATAAAAATAAAGAAGCTGATGAACTACTTATACGTCAATTAACAGAAAAGATAATTCATAGAGGTCCAGATGATACGGGATATTTTGTAAGGGATAATGTTGCATTTGGATTTAATAGATTAAGCATAATAGATTTAGAATGTGGTAATCAACCATTTCAAAAAGAAGATAGAACTATTATATTTAATGGTGAGATATACAATCATAAAGAATTAAGAGATGAGCTAAAGAAAAATAATGAGTTTTCTACTCATTCTGATACAGAAGTTCTTTTAACATCATATATTAATTATGGGGAAAAATGTTTAGATAAGTTAAGAGGGATGTTTGCATTTATTATATATGATGAAGTAAAAAATATAGTGTTTGGGGCTAGAGACCATTTTGGAATAAAACCTTTATATTACATAAATAATGATGAATTTATAGCCTTTTCATCTGAATATAAGGCATTAATACCATTAATGAATAAAGTAAACTTATCTGAAGATGCGTTACAAAATTATTTATCATTTCAATATACACCTAATTACAATACAATTATTAATGAAATTAGAGAAGTTCCAAATGGAACATATTTCGTAATAAAAAATGGTGAAATAGAATTTAAAAAATATCATAATGTTAAGTTTGATAGTAAAAATGTAACAGAACAAAATGTTTATGATGTTATAAATGATTCTGTAAAGCATCATATGATAGCTAATGTTGAAGTTGGAACTTTCCTTTCAGGGGGAATAGATTCTACTATAGTTACTGCATTAGCAGCAAAAATTAATCCTAAAATAAAATCATTTTCTATTGGATTTGATGTAGATGGATATAATGAATTAAGTGTTGCAAAGAAAACAGCGGAATATTTAGGTGTAGAAAATATAGCTGTAAATGTATCTGAACAAGATTATATAAAGGCACTTCCAAAGGTTGCTTATTATATGGATGATCCATTAGCAGACCCGTCTTGTGTTGGGATTTATTTATTATCAGAAGAAGCTAGAAAGCATGTTAAGGTAGTTTTATCTGGAGAAGGTTCTGATGAACTTTTTGGTGGATATAATATCTATAAAGAATACTATAGTCTTAAACCACTCTCATCTTTGCCAGAAGGAATTAAAAAAGGGGTTAATAAGATAGCTAAAGCTCTTCCAGATATAAAGGGGAAAAGCTACTTATTAAGAGGAACTACTAAGTTAAAAGATAGATATATAGGTAATGCTAAGATATTTACGAATGAAGAAGTAAAGAATATAGTATATAATTATGATGAAGGTAATACATGTAGCAATATTTTATCTGATTTATATAAAGAATGTGATAAAAATAATTATGATGATGTTACAAAAATGCAGTATATAGATATAAATACTTGGCTTGAAGGAGATATTTTGTTAAAGGCTGATAAAATGTCTATGGCACATTCTTTAGAACTTAGAGTACCATTTTTAGATAAGGAAGTTTTAAAGTGTGCTGAAGGTTTAACGTTATCTCAAAAAGTAAGTAAGGATAATACAAAAGTTTTATTAAGAGAAGCATTTAAGGATATAGTACCACCTTATATGAAGGAAAAGAAAAAGTTAGGTTTTCCAACTCCTATAAGAGTATGGTTAAAAAATGATTTAGGTAGATATGTTAGAAAAGTTATAAATGATGCAAATGTTGATAAATTAATAAATAAAGAATATGTAATCCACTTATTAGATGAACATATTCAAGGTAAAAAAGATAATTCTAGAAAGGTTTGGACAGTATTTATGTTCTGTTTATGGTATCAAATAAATATTGAAAGAAAATCTCTTGTAGAATTAGAGGAATATAGTGGTACTAATAAAAATGATAACAAATCTAAATTAGCATAAAATAAGGGTGAAGTAGAAAAATAAATCTACTTCACTTTTGTTATATTTTAGTATAATATTATTAAAAATAATAATTATAGGAGTAGAAAAATGACAAAGGATAAGGTTGAGGAATTAAAGGAAAGCTTTGATACATTAATAGAACTAGGTGTAATTTTTTATTATGGTAGTCAAGAAATAGAACAAGGTGAAATTACTAAAATTCAATTTAATGAAGATGATACTGTAAATTTAGAATTAGATGAATTTAATGAAGTGGAAGTTGAGTTAGAAGACTTTATAGAAAATCACTCAAAGGAAGGAAATAATTATCATACTTGGAGTATTAGTAGAAGTTTTGATAACTTATTAGAATCTTAATAAAAATATTCGCATCTATTAAAGTGATGCGAATATTTTTTATTATGGTGATATAACGGTATCTTCATTTTTAATATCGGAATTTTCTTTTTTTAATTTAACCGATTCCATTTTCCAACGGCCTTTATTGTCTTGGCTAAATGTTCCTATTAAATATGTTTTCTTATATGGCTTTTCATAAGATAATCCAAATGCTTCAATTTCTATTTTATTATCAATATGTGATATTACAGACATAGATTCAACTTCTATTAATCTTAGGGATTTATCTTTCCAGTGAGTAAAATAATAATCAACTGAATAAATGAGATTAGAAGATTTAGATGATATATACATATTTTTTATGGAGGTTCCTATAATAAATAATGTTAACAATAGAATACACATTGTAATGATTTTTCTATTTCTTTGAATTTTCTTTTTTTTATTATTTATTTTAATTAAATTTTGTTTTTTTACAGAAGAAATAGTATTCATAATTTTAACCTCCATACAAAATAATAAGCATATAAGTTTAATTATAATTATATATTACCATAATATGTAAATAAGTAAAGAAAATATTGTATATTTGAAATACTAACAATATAATTAAAATAAAACATTATTTTAAATTAAATCCATAAGTTAAATTTAAGATTTTAATTTAATGGATAAAGAAAAATACATATTAAAGACAAGATAAAAAGGAGAAGATTATTAATGGATTACTCAAGCTTAATATTAATGGAAAGAGACAATGAAACAGGGTTTGTGTCAAAGGAACTTGGAAGTTATAAGGTTTCAGAAGGTGCAGAACATATAAAAGGGTTTTATGTTAAAGGAGATAATGTTTATATAAAGTTTGATACAAATAAAGATGTTGAAGAATGGGAATACTCAGCAATATATGATGTATTTGATATGGAGTTATTTGAAAATGAGGGATTTCAAATTGAAGAAGTTGATGACGAATATAATCCAACATTTTTAATTAACTTTAAATATAAAGATGACCATGAATACATTGAAGAAAAGTTATCTCTTTCTATAGAGTTAATAGAAGAAGCTATGGAAAAAGCCTTTAATGACATTAAAGGAAAAGAAGAGGAATATCAATAAAAAAGAAAGGAGATGCCTAAAAGGTTAGGCTGAAGGTGGGCTATGGAAAGTAAGGTTTTAAAGAAAAGAGAGGAAATACAAGATCAAGATAAATGGAGCATTAATGAAATATACCCTAATGATGAAGTTTGGGAAAAGGAATATAAGGAATTGCAAGAAGAGGCACCAAAGCTTAAAGAATTTGAAGGAAAACTTGGTGATGGCGAAAGCTTGATAAAATATTTTGAGGTAAATGAAAAAGTATCAAGAAAAGCAGAAAAAATTTATGTTTATGCACATTTAAGATGTGATGAAGATACAGGCAATACAAAGTATCAAGCAATGATGAATAAAATTGATGCTTATATGGCTGAATATGCTACTTATACAGCTTATGTTGTACCAGAAATTTTATCTCTTCCTGATGGAAAAGTAGAAAAAGAAATGAAAGAGTTGAAGGGACTTGAGCCATATAAATTCTTATTAGAAAATATTTTGAAAGAAAAGCCTCATGTATTAGATAAAAAAGAAGAGGAGCTTCTTGCAGCAGCTTCAGATTGTTTAGATGCACCATCATCTATTCATAATATTATGACAAATGCAGATATGAAGTTTGGAAATATTAAAGATGAAGACGGAGAAGAAGTAGAGTTAACCGAAGGAAATTATTCTTCATTTATTAAATCAAAGGATAGAGAAGTTAGAAAAGAAGCATTCAAAGGATTATTTAAAGAATATAAAGCTTTTGAAAATACATTAGCAACAACTCTTTCAAGTTCAATAAAGGTATTTAATTTTAGTGCTAAAGTAAGAAATTATAAAAGTGCATTAGAAGCGTCATTAAAACCAAATGATATTCCTTTAGAAGTATATACTAATGCTATAAAAACTATAGATGATAATCTTTCATCACTTCATAGATATGTAGGTTTAAAGAAAAAATTATTAGGACTTGATGAAATGCACATGTATGATTTATATGTTCCTGTAATTGAAATTACTAAGGAGAGAGTAGAATTTGATGATGCCATTAAAATGTCACTTGAAGGGTTAAATCCTTTAGGAGAAGAATATTTAGATATATTTAAAGAAGGAATTAATGGTGGTTGGATAGATAAATATATTAATAAGGGAAAACGTGGTGGAGCATATTCATGGGGTGGATATGATACAAAGCCTTATGTTTTATTAAATTATAATTATGAACTTAATGATGTATCAACTTTGGTTCATGAGATGGGTCATTCAATTCACTCTTACTATTCAAGAAAAGAACAAAGTTATTATTATGCAGGATATACACTATTTTGTGCAGAAGTTGCTTCAACTACTAATGAAGCATTATTAATTCATCACTTAATAAATAAAGAAACAGATAAAAAGAAAAAGCTATATTTAATTAATCAAGAGCTAGAGCAAATAAGAACTACTGTATTTAGACAATTAATGTTTGCAGAGTTTGAACTTTATACACATGAAAGTTTTGAAAAAGGTATTCCATTAACAGCAGAAGATTATAACTTAAAATGGCATGAATTAAATGTTAAATATTTTGGGCCAGAAATGGTTGTTGATTCTGAAATTGATGTTGAATGGTCAAGAATACCACATTTTTATAGTGATTTTTATGTATATCAATATGCAACAGGATATGCAGCAGCATCAGCTTTTGCTAAGAGCATATTAAATAAAGAACCTAATGCAGTTGAAAAATATATTGGTTTCTTAAAGAGTGGTGGAAGTGATTATCCAATAGAAATTTTAAAGAAGGCAGGAGTAGATATGACTACATCTAAGCCATTAGAAGCAACTATTGATAGATTTAATGAGTTATTAGATATGTTAGAGAAAGAAATTTAAAATATGAATAAATTAGAAAAATTTTTATTTAGTGAATTAACAAATCAATCTGAATTTTATATAAAGGATTATCATAGTAAATTTTTAAATGATAATAAATGGATAGCTATAATGGAAAATAAAGATTTTATTTATGCAGTTGTAGTATGCAAAAGTAGTGAAAGTAACTTTATATATAGCGAGGTAATTCACTTTTTAGAAAATTTATATTTAAAGAAAGTATCTCTTAATATTGTTGTATATGGAGAAGAAAACTATGAAGAATTAATTCAACAACCTTATAATAAATTAATTTATTCAGAAAAAGAAAAACAAGTAGTTTACAGCGATAACAGCTGTAAACCACTTGTTTCTATATTAAATCATAGTTTAGAAAAAGAAAAATCAAATGATTTTAAAGTAAAGTATAAAGAATGTTTTGTTACGTATATATTGATATGTGTAAATATTCTAATTTTTATAATTACAGTATTTTCATCTAAAAATATATATAATATTGATTCATATACTCTTATAAATTTTGGAGCTAAAGTAAATGTTTTAATTAATAATGGACAGCCTTGGAGATTAATAACCTGTGCATTTTTACATGGAGGATTAGCACATATAGCATTTAACATGTATGCGCTTAAAATTATTGGTTCAGAAGTAGAATATGTATATGGAAAAATTAAATATTTAGCTATATATTTAATTTCAGCTTTAGGGGGAAGTATATTTAGTTATTTATTTAATGCAAATTCAATAAGTGTGGGAGCATCAGGAGCAATATTTGGACTTTTAGGAGCTATGATTATTTTTGGAATAAGAAATAAAAATAAAATAGGAAAAGCATATATACTAAACTTATTTAAAGTTTTACTTATAAATATATTTATAGGAGTTACAATAAGTAATATAGATAATGGAGCTCATATGGGTGGTTTAATATTTGGAGGTATTTCAGCTTCATTAATAAATAATAAAAAAATATATTAAATTATAAAGGAGTTTTTGATGAATTTATTAAAAGATAAGGCATTAAGATTAAATTTGATATCAATGTTAATATTAATTATTACAGCAATATATGATTTTATTTTTAGAGGTGGAGAAAAGCTTTTTAGAATAGGATTAATGGCAGTTACGTTATGGATAATGTATTTTGTTTATAAAAAAACTTTTTTAAGAAAAACAAGAATAAGTTTTTATTTAATTTACTCTTTTATTATTGGAGCAATGTATTTAGGAAATGTGTTTGATTTTTATTTAATAATTCCTATGTATGATAAAATATTACATTTATTATCAGGGCTTATTATGGGTTTAATAGGTTATATATTATTTTTACATATAAGTAATGGTAATATAGATAATTCATTTAAAAGATATATGCCAATATTATTTTCTATAATATTTTCTATTGCTGGGGCAGCGGTATGGGAAATATGGGAATTTTCAACAGACCAATTATTTGGATTTACATCTCAAAATAATAGTTTGCATGATACAATGTGGGATATAATATGTGGTAGTGTTATGGGTATTATATCTAATATTCCAATTTATTTATATTATATAAAAGGAAGAAAAATAAGATTTATTGAAAATATAAATAAACAAGTGAATGAGAATAAATAGAGAGGAATAATATTTTTATTATTTCTCTCTATTTATTTTAGAAAATATTAAGAAAAATAATATATAAATGTTAATAAATAATTAACTTTATATAATAAAATTGTTATATAATAATATATGAAAAGAAAAATATAAAATAATTTTACCTACTAAAGATGTAATATAAAGGTTAGGAGGGCACAAATGATTAGGTTTTTTAAAGCAATTGATAATAAAGGTTTAAAATACATAAGTGAAAAGTGTAAAAATAGAACATTTGATAAAATAATGCCTATCATTACGGTTATGGGAAACTTAGGAGTAGTATGGATAGTTATATCAATTTTAATGTTATTAAAGGTTGAAGATAGAATTATTGGAATTGCAGTTATTTTATCATTGATATTAACTACAATAATTGGTGAAGGTATAATAAAACACATAGTTAAAAGAAGTAGACCATTTCAACATAATGAAGAAAAGTTATTAGTAAATAAACCTATAACATATTCATTTCCATCTGGGCATACAGCATCTTCATTTGCAGCTTTAGTAGTATTTTTACAAATGAATGGAAAGTTAGGATTAATAATGAGCCCAATTGCAACATTAATTGCATTTTCAAGAATTTATTTAAAAGTACATTATCCAACAGATGTTATATGTGGAATGATTCTTGGAATTACTTGTGGAATAAGTGTGGTTTCTTTTCTAGGAAGAATGGCTTTTTAAGATTTAAGGCTATATGATATAATAAATTAATTATTGATATAAATTATACTGTTAGGGGGTATCAAATGAAAGTTCTTATTTTATCGGCATCAACAGGTGGTGGTCATATGAGGGCATCTCAAGCAATAGAAAATTACATGACTCAACATAATAAAGATATAAATGTTAAAATTGTAGATAGTTTATTGTATATAAGTCCAATATTAAACAAAACAGTAACTAGCGGATATGTTTATTTAGCTACAAAAACACCAAAGCTATATGGAAAGTTATATGATTTAACTAATAAAGAGCATAAATTAGCTAATTTTGTAACTAGGCTTAATAATATATTTGCAAACAAGTTGTTGCCTTTAATTGATGATTTTAAACCAGATGTAATTATAACAACTCATCCATTTCCAACTGAAATGGTATCAAGGTTAAAATCAAAAAATGAAATAAATATACCATTAATTTGTATAATGACTGATTATGCTCCACATAAAGCATGGATAAGTGATAATGTTGATGCATATATAGTTGCTAATGATGATATGGTTACTAAAATGATTACTGAGGGAGTAGATTCAAAAAGTATTTATCCATATGGAATACCCGTAGATGAAGTATTCTTTGAAGAAAAAGAAAAGCAATTAGTAATTGATGAATTAGGTCTTGATAAAAATTTACCAACTATATTAATGATGGCAGGAAGCTTTGGGGTATCAAATGTTTTTGATGTTTATGAAAATATAATAGATATAGATTTAGATTTTCAAATAATATTAGTAACAGGAAAAAATCAAAAGCTATATAATCATTTTGAAAAGGTAGTAGAAGAGAGTAGTAAGAAAACAAAGCTTATTTATTTTACAAATGAAATTAATAAATTAATGCAAGCATCAGATATTATAATTACTAAGCCAGGAGGATTAACTGTTACAGAAGCATTAGCGTGTAATATTCCAATGGCTGTTTTTGATGCAATTCCAGGACAAGAGGAAGAAAATGCAGATTTTTTATTAAAGCATAATATGGCAGTAAGAATTAGTGATGGAAATAGTTGTAGAGAAGCCATAGTAGAATTATTAAGAGATAGTGAAAAATTAGAGGATATGAAGGAAGCTTGTAAATCTTTTGATAAAAATGATTCTACTAAAAATATATTTTTACTAATAAATGAGTTAATAGAAAATAATAATATTATAAATAAATAGTAAGTTTTATAAGGATTATGTTAGTTTTAAATTACTAAAAAGTAGTTAAAAATTAACATAATTTTTTTGGTTTTTTAAAATTAGCTTTTAAAATTACCAAAATAGTATTAATATAGTAAGTAGGGTTAGGATGTTAAAAAATAACTTAATAAAAATTTATTTAAGATAAAAAATATAAAAGTGATAAATTTTTAAAACATCCTAAAAATAATAAAAATTAAGGGGGAAAACTTATGACAGGAAAAGAATATGTTTTAAGTGTTTTAGAACAAGTAGAAAAAAGAAATCAAAATGAAAAGGAATTTTTAGATGCTGTAAAAGAAGTAGCTATTTCCTTAATTCCAGTCTTTGATAAACATCCAGAATATGTTGAAGAAGGATTATTAGAAAGAATTGTAGAACCTGAGAGACAAATTATGTTTAGGGTTCCTTGGGTAGATGATAAAGGAAGAGTTCAAGTTAATAGAGGATATAGAATTCAATTTAATAGTGCTATAGGTCCATACAAGGGAGGATTAAGATTCCATCCAACTGTAAATGCAAGTATAGTTAAGTTTTTAGGATTTGAGCAAATATTTAAAAATTCATTAACAGGATTACCTATTGGTGGGGGAAAAGGTGGTTCAGACTTTGATCCTAAGGGAAAATCAGATAGAGAAATAATGAGATTTTGCCAAAGTTTTATGGCAGAGTTATGCAAACATATAGGATTAGATACAGACGTACCAGCAGGAGATATTGGTGTTGGTGGTAGAGAAATAGGATATATGTATGGATATTATAAAAAATTAAGAAATGCTAATGACCAAGGTGTTTTAACAGGAAAGGGATTATCTTATGGTGGAAGTTTAACAAGAACTGAAGCAACAGGATATGGATTAGTTTACTTTACTGAAGAAATGATGAAAGCAAATAATCTTTCTTTATCTGGAAAGACAGTTGTAATTTCAGGTTCAGGAAATGTTGCTATATATGCAACACAAAAGGCAACAGAATTAGGAGCAAAGGTTGTTGCGTTAAGTGATTCAAATGGTTATATATATGATGAAAATGGAGTTAATCTTGAAGTTGTAAAAGAGATTAAGGAAGTTAAGAGAGGAAGAATCAAAGAATATTTAGATTATGTTCCTTCAGCTAAATATTTTGAAGGTTGCAGAGATATTTGGACTATAAAATGTGATGTGGCACTTCCTTGTGCAACTCAAGGTGAAATAGATGAAAAGTCAGCTAAGATTTTAGTTGAAAATGGAACTAAGGTAGTTGCAGAAGGTGCAAATATGCCAAGTACATTAGAAGCTATTGAAGTATTCCAAGGTAATGGAGTATTATTTGGTCCAGCTAAGGCTGCAAATGCAGGTGGAGTTGCTTGTTCAGCATTAGAAATGTCTCAAAATAGTATGAGAATGTCTTGGAGCTTTGAAGAAGTAGATTCTAAGCTTAAAAATATTATGATTAATATTTATAACAATTCAGCAGCTGCTGCAAAGGAATATGGCCATGAAGGAAATATCTTAATGGGAGCTAATATAGCAGGATTTAAAAAGGTTGCTGATGCTATGATGGCACAAGGAATCGTATAATTATTTAAAGAAAAGATTTTAAAAAATTAGATTTTATTATAAAAATCAAATTGCTTTATAGTTTAAGTAATTATAAAGTAATTTGATTTTTTATTTTAATTGTATTATAAAATTTATGAATGTAATTTCAAAATTACGAAATTAAAATATCCAATAAGGTGAAGAGTTGTAAATAAAATAAATTGTAAATTTAAGTAATGAGGATAAGATATAAATAAGCTATCTTATTAATATATAGTAATTGTAACTTTAAGGTAGTTTTTAAACATACTTTTAAATACGCATAGAATTATGATAGAATTAGAAAAGTTAATAGAGAACATTAGTTTGATCTAGATATTATAAAATTATATCTAAATTATTATTTAAATGTGAATAGGTTATAATTTTGGAGGTTTATATGAGTAGTGAAGTTAATAATAAATATGATGTAACAGACTTAACATCCTTAGAAAAACTTGAACCCGTTAGAGTTAGACCTGGAATGTACATAGGATCTACAGGAACTAAGGGATTACATCATTGTATATGGGAAATACTAGATAATTCAATAGACGAAATTTCTAATGGCTTTGGGGATAAAGCAAGTATTATTATAAATAAAGATAAAAGCATAACAGTTATAGATAATGGTAGAGGAATACCAACAGGAATCCACCCAATTAAGAAAAAATCAGGAGTGGAAATGGTATTTACTGAATTACATACTGGTGGTAAGTTTAATAATAAAAATTATAAAACATCTGGAGGACTTCATGGAGTTGGTGCAGCTGTAGTTAATGCGTTATCAAAGTGGTTAGAAGTTGAAGTTCATCAAAATGGAAATATATATAAGCAAAAATTTGAATATGCTTTTGATAAAGAACTTAAAAAGGATATGCCAGGAACAGCAGTTACAGCTTTAGAAATTGTAGGAAAAACTAAGGACACAGGAACAAGAGTTACGTTTAAACCAGATGGAGAAATTTTTTCAACAACTGATTTTAAATTTGATATTATAGATGAAAGATTACAAGAACTTGCCTTTCAAAATAAAGGAATACATCTTGAACTTATAGATAAAAGAAAAGATGAAGAAATTAAAAAAGAATATTATTCTGAAAGAGGACTTCTTGATTTTATAGATTATTTAAATGAAAGTAAAACAACTATTCATCAAATGCCAATCCTTTTTGAAGGTGAAAAAACAATAAATAATATTTCTATGTATGGAGAAGTTTGTATGCAGTTTACAGACTCTACTACAGAGTATATTGCAAGTTATGTTAATAATATTCCTACAACAGAAGCTGGAACACATGAGTCTGGATTTAAAACTGGAATGACTAGAGCTTTTAAAGAGTGGGCTAAAAAGCTAGGACTTGTAAAGGAAAAGGATAAGGAATTTGAAGGTGATGATTTAAGAGAAGGTATGACAGCAATAGTTAGAATTAAAATTACTAATGCTGTTTTTGAAGGTCAAACGAAAACAAAATTAGGAAGTACAGAAGCTTATACTATGATGAATGATTTAGCATATACTAAGCTTTGTGAATGGATAGAAGATAATAAGGAAGTTGCAACAAGTTTAATAAATAATGCTCTTGCTGCTGCTCAAAGAAGAGAAAAAATTAAAAAGATAAATGAAGCTGAAAAGAAAAAAATAGGTAAAGGAACTGCACCACTTGCTGGTAAGGTTGCAGTATGTACATTAAAAGATAATACTGTAAATGAATTTATTGTAGTTGAGGGAGATTCTGCAGGAGGTTCTGCAAAGCAAGCTAGAGATAGAAGATTTCAAACTATAATGCCTTCAAAGGGTAAAATAATGAATACAGAAAAACAAAAGCTTGAAAATGTACTAGCATCTGAAGAGCTTAAGATATTTAATACAGCAATAGGAACTGGAACTTTAGATAATTATAAAGAGGAAGATTTAAAATACGATAAAATCATAATAATGAGTGATGCTGACGTTGATGGATTTCATATAAGAACTTTATGGATGACTTATATTTATAGATACATGAGACCACTTATTGCAAATGGTCATCTTTACTTAGCACAACCACCTTTATATAAGGTTTATAAATCTATAAAGGGTAAGGAAGTATCAAAATATGCATATAGTGATGAAGAGTTAGAAAAAGTTAAAAAAGAAATAGGTAAAGGAGCATTAATTCAAAGATATAAAGGTCTTGGAGAAATGAATCCAGATCAACTTTGGGATACTACCTTAAACCCAGAAACTAGAACTCTTTTCCAAGTTACTATTGAAGATGCAGCTAAGGCTGAAAAAATGGTATCACTTTTAATGGGTGATGTTGTTGAGCCAAGAAAGAATTATATGTATAAGTATGCAGAGTTTTAGAAATTAGAAAGGAGTTTTTTATTATGGCTAAGAAGGTACATAATATTCCAAAAGATAATAATATATTAAGAATACCACTTGAAGAGGCTATGCCAGATAATTATCTTCCATATGCTGTTGAAGTTGCAAAAGATAGAGCACTCCCAGATGTAAGAGATGGGTTAAAGCCTGTTCATAGAAGAATACTTTATGGATCATATCTTTTAAAGGCCTTTCCTGATAGACCTTATTATAAAAGTGCAAGAATAGTTGGGGATGTACTTGGTAAGTTTCATCCTCATGGCGATTCATCAGTTTATGATGCAATGGTGCTTATGGCACAGGATTTTTCAACTAGAGAGCCTTTATTTGATGGACATGGTAACTTTGGTTCCATGGATGGTGATGGAGCAGCTGCCATGCGTTATACTGAAGCTAGATTATCTAAGATAGCTATGGAAATGCTTAGAGATATAGATAAAGAAACTGTTGAAATGGTTCCGAACTATTCAGATAGCGAACTAGAACCAAAAGTTTTACCAGCTAGATATCCAAATCTTTTAGTAAACGGAACATTTGGTATTGCTGTTGGTCTTGCAACTAATATACCACCTCATAATTTAGGTGAAGTTACTGATGGTGTACTTGCTTATATAGATAATCCAGAAATAACAACTAAAGAGCTTATGGAATATATTAAAGCTCCAGATTTGCCTACAGGTGGTGTTCTTATAGGTAAAAATTCTCTTTTATCTGCTTATGAAACAGGTGAAGGGAAAGTTACTTTAAGAGCTAAAACTAATATAGAAAAACTTGATAATGGGAGATACGGAATTGTAATTACAGAGTTTCCTTATAGAAGAAATAAATCAAAAATTCTTCAAACTATATCAGAAATGACTGGTGATAAAAGACATCAAAAAGCTTTAGAAGCAATTACTGATATTAGAGATGAATCAGATAGAAGTGGTATTAGAGCTGTTATAGAACTTAAAAAGGTAGCAGATTATGAAACAGCAGATAAAATATTAAAGTACTTATTTAAGAAAACAGACTTACAATGTAATATAAGTTTTAATATGGTGGCACTTGCAAATGGTAAACCACAGACTATGGGATTAAAAACTATAATAATGCATTATGTTAATCATCAAAAGGATATAGTTACAAAGAGAACTATAAAAGAGCTTATGATGGCAGAAAAAAGATTCCATGTAGTCGAAGGTTTTATTAAAGCAATTAATATTTTAGATGAAATTATTAAAACTATTAGAGAGTCAAAATCTAAAAAGGATGCCAATATAAATTTAATTGAAAAGTTTGGATTTACAGAAATTCAATCAGAAGCAATATTAGAACTTATGCTTTATAGATTAACTGGTCTTGAAATAAAGGTATTCCAAAAGGAGTATACAGAACTTGAAAAAACTATAAAAAGATTAAGAAAAATATTAGAAAATGAAAATGAACTTTTAAAAGTTATAAAAACTGAGTTAAAAGAAATAACTGATAAATTTAGAAATCCAAGAAGAACTATGATAGTAGAAAATGATAGTGAGGCTAAAATTGATTTAGACGAGCTTATTGTAGTTGAAGATGTGATGATTACTTTATCTAAAGATGGATTTATAAAGAGAATTCCATTAAGAACTTATCAAAGATCAAATGCTAAGGCAGAAGATATTGACTATAGAGAAGGTGATGAACTTAAATTTTTATTTAAATCTAACACTACAGAAAATATTCTTTTATTTACTGATAAGGGTAATATGTATCAAGTTAAGGGTATAAATATTCCAGAAGGTAAATGGAAAGAAAAGGGTGAAAGAATAGATTCTATAATTAAGACTTTAAACTTAGAAAATGAAAGTATAGTAAATGTATTTTCGGTTGGAATATTAGATGGAAGTAAGAGTATTCAGTTTATAACTAATAAGGGAATAATAAAAAAGAGTACTTTAGATAAATTCCAAACAAGCTATAGTAAAATTCAAGCATTAAAATTAAAGGAAAATGAAGTTGTACTTGATATAATTTTAGTAGATAGTGAATATGAAAATACTTTCTTAGAAGTAAAAACTAAATTAGGATTAAGGTTTAGTTTAGAAATACCTAAGATAGAAGATACACCAAGAAATATTCTAGGAACTCAATTATTTAATTTAATTGAAAGTGATGAAATTATAAGTGTTAAATATATAGATAAATTTGAGTTTATCACATTTAATGTTGGAGTAACATCAAAAGGTACTTTAAAAGGATTTTCAAAAGTTAAGTCTAGTGATAGACTAAAAGTAACTACTGATTCTCTAAGTACATTAGTTTTATTTACTGATAAGGGAAGCATGTATAAGGTTCCAGCATTTTTAATTTCTAATGTTGTTAAAGAAGAAATTGCATTAGAAAATATAATTGATGGATATTCTAAAAAGGAAAAGATAATTGATATATATTCATTAAAAGATTTTTATGAAAAAAATATGGTTTACTTCTTTACTAAAAAGGGTATGATAAAGAAGACTTCATTAAAAGAGTATGACGTAAATTATTCATTATGTCAGGCTTATAAATTTAAATATGAAAATGATGAAGTAATTTCTGTATGTATAGAAGAAAATGATGGAGAAATACTAATTGTAACTAAGAAGGGGATGGCAATTAGATTTTTAAGTGAAAGTGTAAATACTATGGGAAGAATTGCTTCAGGTGTTACTGGGATAAGTTTAAAAGAAGATGATGAAGCAATCTCAGGATGTATACTTTCAAGAATAATTAATGAAGATGAAATAGCTATAGATGGTAATAATAAAGATATAGTTTTAATAACTAAAAATAAAGAGAAAAAGTCAGTAGAGATAAAAGATATTAGAATTCAAAACAGGGCTGGAAGAGGTACTAATATTATGATTATTAATTTAGATGATGAAATATTAGAAGCCCAATATAATTAGTAAATTTGAGTTAATAATTTAGTATAAAAGTTTTAGCTATATTTATGAACTCTTAGATAAATTTAATTTAAGGAAGTGTATAATAGTGAAAGTTGCAGTTTTATTAGCAGAAGGATTTGAAACTATAGAAGCATTAACAACAGTTGATGTTTTAAGAAGAGCAGGGGTTGAATGTAGTACATTTGGAACTAAAAGTTTAGAAGTAACAACTTCACACTCTGTAACAGTAAAGGCTGATAAAGTTTTAAGTGATGAAATTTATAATTATGATATTGTAGTATTACCAGGTGGTATGCCAGGTTCTGTAAATTTAAGAGATGATGAAAATGTTAATGAAATTGTTAAGAAGTTTTATGATGAAGATAAGATTGTAGCAGCTATATGTGCAGGACCAATTACTTTTGGCAAACTTGGGATTGTAAATGGTAAAAATGCAACATGTTATCCAGGTTTTGATGATCAATTAGTAGGATGTAATTACAAAGAAGAACTTGTTGTTGTAGATGGAAATATTATTACAGGAAGAGGTCCAGCAGCGGCAATACCATTTGCATTTGAAATACTAAATCAAGCAGCACCTGATAAGGTAAATCAAATAAAAAGTGCAATGTTATTTTAATATTTCATAAATAAAGTCAGCTAAAAGCTGGCTTTATTATTTATATAAATTTATAATTAAAAGATTTTAACAGAAAAAAGAGGTGATTATTTGGAAAAGTGGATGGTTAGAAATGTTAAGTTTAATACTACAAAATTAGCACAAGATTTAAATGTTAGTGAAGTAGTAGCAAAGTTATTAGTTAATAGAGGAATTTATAGTTTAGATATAGCAAAAGATTTTTTAAATTCATCAATTAATAATTTATATAATGGTTTGGATATGCTAGGAATGAGCGGTGCTGTCAAACTAATGAGAGATAGCATTAATAATAATGAAAAAATACTTATAGTTGGAGATTATGATGTAGATGGTGTTATAAGCACTTATATATTATATAGAGCTATAAGTAAATGTAATGGAAATGTTAGTTTTCATATCCCGGATAGAATAAAAGAAGGATATGGAATAAATGAAAGTATAATTAAAAAAGCAAAAGATGAAAATGTAGATATTATAATTACTTGCGATAATGGAATAGCAGCAATTGAACAGGTAAAGTTAGCAAAGGACTTAGGACTTAAGGTTATTATTACAGACCATCATGATGTACCTTTTATTGAAGAAAATGAAAAAAGAAGATATGTAGTTCCTTGTGCTGATTTTGTAATAAATCCCAAGCAAGAAAATTGCACCTATAAATTTGATAAGATTTGTGGAGCTGGAGTAGCATATAAGTTTATAGAGGAACTTTATAAGGAGTTTGGTATTGATAAGGAAGAGCTTTATGATTTATTACAATACGTAGCGATAGCTACAGTTTGTGATGTTGTTGATTTAGTTTCTGAAAATAGAATAATAGTTAAAGAAGGATTAAAAAGAATAAATAACACTAATAATATAGGACTTAAAGCTTTATTTAAAGAAACAGGATTAGAAAATAAAGAAATAACAGTTTATTCTTTAGGTTTTGTTATAGGACCAAGTATTAATGCTTCAGGTAGACTTGAACAAGCAGAATGGGCATTAAAAATGCTTTTAAGCAATAATGAAGTAGAAGCTACAGAATTAGCAAAAAAACTTAATGATTTAAATAAAGAAAGACAAGATTTAACTAAAGAAGGGTTAGATCAAGCCATTGAAATAATAGAAAAAAATAATATGACTAATGATAAAGTATTAGTTGTATATTTAGAAGATGTACATGAAAGCATTGCTGGAATAATTGCAGGGAGAGTAAGGGAAAAGTATAATCTTCCTACAATAATTTTAACTAAGGCACATAATGGAGCTAAAGGTTCAGGGCGATCAATTGAAGAATATAATATGTTTGAGGAACTACTTAAATGTAAAGACTTATTAGGAATGTTTGGAGGACATCCAATGGCAGCTGGAATGTCTATACCAAATGAAAATATAGATGAATTTAGAAGTAGATTAAATAGTATTACAACATTAACTGATGACGATATAATTCCTAAGGTTTCAATTGATATGGGATTATTATTAAGTCAAATAAATTATGAGTTAATAGATCAAATATCATTATTAGAACCATATGGAAAAGCAAATCCAAAGCCTACTTTTGGAATGAAAAAGTTAAAGGTGATAGAGGCAAAAATACTAGGTAAAAATAAAAACGTCCTTAAACTAAAGTTAAGTGATGGTAGATTATATATTGAAGGAATATATTTTGGAGATATAGAAGGTTTTGAAAGCTTAGTAAAGGATGAATTAGGCGAAGAGGAGTATAATAAGGTAGTTAGTGGTTTACCTAATAATCTTTATTTAGATATAATTTGTATGCCTGAAATTAATGAGTTTAATGGTAATAAAAAAGTTCAGTTAGTTATAAGTAATTATAGAATTTCAAAATAATTTTTTATAAGGGGCAGAGATGCCTCTTTTTTATGTTATTAAGAAAAATTAACGTCTTAGAATAAAAAAATAACCTCTTACTTAATCTAAGTTTACATAAAAAAATGCTTAGAATATAATTGGTGAATAGGAGGATTGAGTAGATATGAAGTTACGGATAGAGCTAGATAATCAAATTAAAGAAAATGAAATTATTATTAAGTGTAGCGAGTTAAGTGAAGAAATAACAAAAATTCAAAATATTATTTTTGAACTGATTTCAGAAAAAAAGGAAATGATATTTTATAAGGGAAATACGGAATATTACATATGTGTTGATGATATATTATTTTTTGAAACAGAGGAGAGTTTGATTTATGCACATACATTAAATGAAGTATATCAAGTTAAGTATAAGCTTTATGAATTAGAAGAAATTTTACCACAGAATTTCATTAGAATATCTAAGTCTACAATTTTAAATATTAATCATATTTATTCAATAACTAGAAATATAACATCTGCAAGTTTAGTTGAGTTTAAAAATACTCATAAGAAAGTATATGTATCTAGAGGTTATTATAAAGTACTAAAATTAAAATTATTAGAAAAGAGGAGATAAGGTGAAAGATAGAAATATATTTTGGGGAATATTATTTGTTTTAGGTGCAATTGGTTTAATTATAGGAAAGCTAGGATTTTTATCAGATATTAATCCATTTAGTTTAGGATTTTCAATAATTTTATTTGCAATTATTATAGATAGTTTATTTAGATTAAATTATGCAGGAATATTATTTCCAATAGCATTTATTTGTATAATATATGATGAAAAACTGGGAATAACTATGCTTACTCCATGGACTGTTTTATTAGCAGCTCTTTTTGGAAGTATTGGATTATCAATGATTTTCCCCAAAAAAAACAAATGGTTTGATGTAAAGTCATACTATAAATCTGAAAAAAATACATCTATACTAGAAGAATATGAAAGTAAATTAGATGAGGAAAATTTTGAAGAAGTATTTAATGATGAAAGTAATATAAAAATTAATTCTGTTTTTTCTGCTCAAACAAAGTATATAAATAATAATAAATTTGTAAGTGCAGATATTAAATGCAAATGTTCTGGACTTCAAGTTTATTTTGATAATGCAATAATGGCAGAAGATGTGGCTATTATTAGATTAGATATATCTTTGTCTGGATTAGAATTATATATTCCTAAGGCTTGGAATGTTGAAAATAGAACTAATGTGTTTATAGGTGGAGTTGGAAATGAAAGAAAAGAAAGTAAAGAATTTAGCCATACTTTAATATTAACTGGTGATATTAAGCTTTCAGGTGTAGAAGTATATTATATATAGTTTATGAAATAAATAATAGGGTGTTTAAAAAGCATCCTATTATTTATTTTGGAATTAATTATTTCATTCCATTTTCATATTGTTCAACCATACGTTTAACCATTTCTCCACCAACGCTACCGCATTGTTTAGAAGTTAAGTCACCGTTATAATCTGTGAAAGGAACTCCCATTTCACTAGAAACTTGGTTTTTGAATTTAGCTAATTTATCTTTAGCATCAGGTACTAAATTTTTTGACATTTAAATTCATCTCCTTGTATCTTTATGATAATATTTTATCCAGTTAGAAGCTTTGTATTATATTTAATTAGAGGAAAAGGTGGAAAAAATATATAGGATATTTAAATTAAAATAATTGTTATATTTTTTATTATGTGGTCTTAGATTTAAAATATATTAAATGAGTAAGTAAAATTAACACTTATGTTATTATAATAACTACTACATTTGCAACAAAAATTAATTTAATGAAATATAATAAAATATACGAAGAGGAATTTTTATAAATATAAATTTATTTACTTTTTAATGTTTTTATATAAGTATATATTGTTATTTTATAATAATTATTAACATTTTAATAACATAAGTTTATTAGGTTTTTTATATATAATTTTAAAAATATACAATACATTACAAGGAGTTGATTTTATGAAAAAACTATTTATTACAAAGATGATATCAGCATTACTACTAGGGGCTACAATTAGTAGTACAATTTCTACAACTACATTTGCAGATATTAAAGTTAAAGTTGTAGATAAAGTAGTAGAAAATAAAAAGGAATCAAACAAAAAGGAAGAATCCCCTATAGAAAAACTAGGAATAACAGATGCTAGTTTTGATATAGATATTGTATTGACTGTAGATAAAGACAAAAAGAAAAAAAGAGAAAAAGATAGATGGGCGGGAAGAGCAGTAGGAAGCGAGTGTCCAACAGAAGTAAGTATTAAAATTGTGAACAATACAAATTATGCTATACGTGGCGGTTGGGTATGTTTTGATAATTTTATGGATGATGTTGAATTTCACCCAGCAACAAGGGAAAATAAGATTACTAAAGAAAATTATTGGATTACATTTCCAAATGAAACGCTAGATTGTACTGCACTTTCTGGCGACACAACTGGGAAAATTAAGAAAATTAGCCTTGAACTTATTGACAATGCAAACAACTACCATATTATTAACTATGATATGGAGAAAGGTAAATTTGATTTAGAGGGGACTTGGGAAATGGATGCTAGATGTATATTTGCAAATATAGGGGAATCCAGTAGTGAAGCTACTAAACAGTACTTTGAAGGTTTGGAGGTTAAATAATATGAATGGCTATGATGTTTGTGAGAGGTTGACGACTAAGACAAATATCGTAAATATGACCGCTAGTGAATTGAGGGAACTCTTGGCAACACCATAGTATTTAACAGTTCCTATTGTAGTAGAAACTGTATCTTACGAAGATAGGAAGAAAATAGCATTGTATGAAAGTGTAAATAACTTTGGTTCTGATGTTGCTTGTTTATTTGAAGATTTATGCGAGGAACTCCACCGAGTACCAACACAACAGGAATATGCTGATAGAGGTATATTAGTAACCGAGAATTGGTGGATTAGTGAGTTACAAAGAAAAGATTCTATGCTTAGGGGATTACAGTTTGAGGGTTGTATACTACAAGCAGTAAGGAATAGATTAAGCAGGGGCTACCTATCCCTTGTAAATGAGATATATACCGTAGCCCTGTTAAAAGAATTATACCCAGATGCTAAGGTGATAATACAATAAAAATAAAGAGTTCCTAATTAATAATTTTGTTTTTATTGATTTTACTTAAAAACCTTTATTGAGATTTTTGTTTCTATTAAGAATATAAAAAATTAGTAAATCCTTTATATTATATTTAATTAGAGGAAAAGGTGGAAAATTACTGGGTTAGTGGTAGAATATATAGGGATACTTAACTATTTACAACTTGAATTTAATAAATATATATTAGACATTAAAGCTTAGTGTTGAAGTTTTTAAAAAATCTTAATAGAAGAGGTGGTTTGATGAGTAAGTATAAGATTATAATGACTGGTGGGGGAACAGCAGGCCATGTAACTCCAAATTTAGCTTTAGTTCCAAAGTTAAAGGAAAAAGACTTTGAAATAAAGTATATAGGAAGTTATGACGGAATTGAAAAAGAAATTATAGGTGATGCAGGAATACCTTATTTTGCAATTTCATCAGGAAAACTAAGAAGATATTTTGATATGAAAAACTTTTCTGACCCATTTAAGGTTATGAAAGGTGTAATTCAAGCAAATAAAATTTTATCAAAAGAAAAGCCAGATGTTATTTTTTCAAAAGGGGGATTTGTTGCTGTTCCAGTAGTTATAGCTGCCTCAATGAAAAAGATACCAGTAGTATCTCATGAGTCAGATTTAACACCAGGCCTTGCAAATAAATTATCAGCTCCATTTTGTGATAAGTTATGTGTAACTTTTAGAGAAAGTTTAAATTATATAAAGGATGGAAAGGGAGAATTAACAGGGACTCCGATAAGAGAGGAAATATTAAAGGGAAATAGACTAATAGGAAAAGAAATTTGCAAGTTTAAGCAAGATAAAGAGGTTATTTTAGTTATTGGTGGTAGCTTAGGAGCAAAGAATATAAATGATGAAGTTAGGTATCATATTAATGATATACTAAAAAACTTTAATGTAATTCATATATGTGGAAAAGGAAATTTAGATAAATCTTTAAATGGCTTAGAAGGATATAAACAATTTGAGTATGTTAAAGAAGATTTACCACATTTACTTAAATATGCGGATTTTATAATTTCTAGAGCTGGTGCAAATGTAATATTTGAATTATTAGCATTAAAAAAACCAACACTTTTAATACCTTTATCTAAAAAAAGTAGTAGAGGAGATCAAATATTAAATGCTAAATCTTTTGCTAAAGAAGGATATTCATTAGTTTTAGATGAAGATGAAATGATAGAAAAGCATAATTTAATGGAAAGGCTTTCGGAATTAAAATCAAGAAAAAATGAATTTATAAAAAATATGAATAATAGCCAAATGAAAAGCGGTGTTGATGCAATTATAAATGTAATTATGAGTAGTATAAAGAAAAAATAATAAGTTCTATAATTAAATTTTGAAAAATAAATTTTAAAATATAGGGAAATAACTTGAAAAAATTATTTGGTATTATATAATTAAAATTGTTAGTAAAAATTACCAAATGAAATTAAACAAAAGTAGAAGAGGTGCTAAAATGAAAAAAGTTTCAATAATATACTGGAGTAATGGTGGAAATGTAGAAATTATAGCAAATGCTATATGCGAAGGCGCTAGTATAGGAGATGTAGAAGTTGAAACAAAACATGTGGCAGATGCATCTATCGAAGATGTTTTAGAAGCAGATGCAGTAGCTTTTGGAAGCCCAGCAATGATAAACGATGATATAGAAGAAATAGATATGAAACCTTTTATTAATAGTTTAAAGGAAATAGAAATTAAAAATAAGCCTTTAGTTTTATTTGGATCATGTGGATGGCGTGATACGAAGTTTATTGATAAATGGGAAGAAAATATGATAGACTATGGATTCAACGTTTTGGGAAAATTAGCTGTTAAGGATTCTGTTGAGAAGAATGATTTAAAAAGGGCTATGGATTTAGGTAAAGAATTAATTTTATGTATATAGTCTAACTTCATATCTACTAAGTGAAAATATTTTATGTAAGCAACTATGGTATATTATTGAAATTAAATATAGTTTATTTCGATATATACCATATTATTTATATGCTTAAATGAAAAAAAGGGGAAGCGAGGTAGAAGAGATGAGAAAAATGAAGACTATGGATGGTAACACTGCGGCTGCACACGTGTCATATGCGTTTACAGAAGTAACTGCTATTTATCCAATAACTCCATCATCACCAATGGCAGAGCATGTTGATGAATGGGTTGCACAAGGTAGAAAAAATATTTTTGGACAACCAGTAAAGGTTATGGAAATGCAATCGGAGGGAGGAGCAGCAGGTGCTGTACATGGATCACTTCAAGCTGGAGCTTATACAACTACATATACAGCTTCACAAGGTTTATTATTAATGATTCCTAATATGTATAAAATTGCTGGAGAAAGACTTCCAGGTGTTATACATGTATCTGCTAGAGCATTAGCGACTTCTTCATTAAATATATTTGGAGATCATCAAGATGTTATGGCAGCAAGACAAACTGGTTTTGCTATGCTTGCTGAAGGTTCTGTTCAAGAAGTTATGGATTTATCAGCAGTTGCACATTTATCAGCAATTAAATCTAGAATTCCATTTATGAATTTCTTTGATGGATTTAGAACATCTCATGAAATTCAAAAAATAGAAGTTTTAGAGTATGATGAGTTAGCTAATTTAGTTGATTGGAATGCAGTAAAAGAATTTAGACAATCTGCATTAAATCCAGATCATCCTGTAACTAGAGGAACAGCTCAAAATCCTGATATATACTTCCAAACAAGAGAAGCTGTAAATAGATTTTATGATGATATTACAGAAATAGTAGAAGGATATATGGCTGAGATAACTAAATTAACAGGAAGAGAATATCATTGCTTTGATTATTATGGAGCAGAAGATGCAGATAGAGTAATTATTGCAATGGGTTCAGGAACTGATGTTGCTGAAGAAACTGTAGATTATTTAAATGCTAGAGGAGAAAAGGTTGGTGTTGTAAAGGTTAGACTTTATAGACCATTTTCAATAGAAAAATTATTAGCTGCAATTCCAAATACAGTTAAAAAGATTGCAGTTTTAGATAGAACAAAGGAGCCAGGATCAATTGGTGAACCATTATACTTAGATGTAGTAAGTGCATTTGCGGGTAAAAAGGATACTCCAATTATAGTTGGTGGTAGATATGGATTAGGTTCAAAGGATCCAAACCCTTCAGATATAGCAGCAGTTTATGCTAATTTATCTAAGGATGAGCCTAAAAATGGATTTACAATTGGTATAGTTGATGATGTAACATTTACTTCACTTGAAACAGTAGAAGATATTGATGCTACACCAGAAGGAACTAAGGCTTGTAAGTTCTGGGGACTAGGTTCAGATGGTACTGTTGGTGCAAATAAGAGCGCTATTAAGATTATTGGTGACCATACTGATATGTATGCTCAAGGATATTTCTCATACGATTCTAAAAAATCAGGTGGTATAACAGTTTCACATTTAAGATTTGGTAAAAAACCAATTAAATCACCATATTTAATTGATAAAGCTGATTTTGTTGCTTGTCACAATCAATCCTATGTTTATAAGTATAATGTATTAGATGGATTAAAGAATAATGGTAAGTTCTTATTAAATACTATTTGGACACCAGAAGAGTTAAATGAAAAATTACCAGCAGAAATGAAGAAGACTATAGCTGAAAAGAATATAGAGTTCTACACATTAAATGCTGTTAAGATAGCTCAAGAAATTGGTCTTGGTGGAAGAATTAATATGATAATGCAAGCAGCCTTCTTTAAACTTGCTAATATAATTCCTGTTGATGAAGCAGTAGCATATTTAAAACAAGCTGTTGTTACATCATATGGTAAAAAAGGTGAAAAGGTTGTTAATATGAACAATGCTGCCATTGATGCAGGTGTTGATGCTATAGTAAAAATAGATGTTCCAAAGTCATGGATAAATGCAGTAGATCAAGAGGAAAGTAATGTTAAGGAAGTTCCAGCATTTATTAAGGATATAGTTGAACCTATGAATAGACAAGAAGGTTTTGGATTACCAGTTTCTACATTTGTAAAGCATGGTATGGAAGATGGTACTTTCATGGCTGGTACAGCTGCATATGAAAAAAGAGGAATTGCAATTAATGTTCCAGAATGGATACCAGAAAATTGTATTCAATGTAATCAATGTTCAGTAGTATGTCCTCATGCAGCAATAAGACCTTTCTTATTAAGTAGTGAAGAATCAGAAAAAGCTCCTGCTTCAATGAAGACTGTAGATGCTAGAGCATTAAAAACAGAGGCACCATATAAATTCACAATTGGAGTTACACCTCTTGATTGTACAGGTTGTGGAAATTGTGCTGAAGTATGTCCAGCTAAGAATAAAGCTTTAGTAATGAAGCCACAAGATAGTCAACACAATCAAATAGAAGCTTGGAATTATGCAACAACAGAAGTATCTGTTAAGAAAAATCCAATGAATAAAAACACATTAAAGGGAAGTCAATTTGAAAGGCCACTTCTTGAGTTCTCAGGTGCTTGTGCAGGTTGTGGAGAAACTCCATATGCTAAACTTGTTACTCAATTATTTGGTGATAGAATGATGGTAGCTAATGCTACAGGATGTTCTTCAATTTGGGGAGGATCAGCTCCTGCAACTCCATATACAGTTAACCATAATGGTCATGGTCCAGCTTGGGCAAATTCATTATTTGAAGATAATGCTGAATATGGATTAGGTATGTTCTTAGGCGTTCAAGCTATAAGAGATAGAGTAGCTGAAAATGTAAGATTTGCATTAGAAAGTGATTTAGAAGATGAAACTAAGGCAGTATTAAAGAATTGGTTAGATAATAAAGAAGAAAGTGATGGAACTAGAGAAAGGGCAAATGCTTTAGTTGCTGCACTTGAAAATTGCGATTCTGAAATAGCTAAAACTATTTTAAATGATAAAGAATTCTTCGTTAAGAGATCACAATGGATCTTTGGTGGAGATGGTTGGGCATATGATATTGGATATGGTGGTCTTGACCATGTTCTTGCATCAGGAGATAACGTAAATGTATTAGTATTTGATACAGAAGTTTATTCAAATACAGGTGGTCAATCTTCTAAATCTACACCAACAGCTGCAATTGCTAAATTTGCTGCTTCAGGTAAGAGAACTAAAAAGAAAGATTTAGGTATGATGGCTATGAGCTATGGATATGTATATGTTGCTCAAGTTTGTATGGGTGCAGATAAAAACCAAGTTATTAAAGCTATATCTGAAGCAGAAAGCTATAATGGACCATCATTAATAATAGCTTATGCTCCATGTATTAACCACGGTATTAAGGCAGGAATGACAAATTCACAATCAGAATCTAAAAAGGCTGTAGATTGTGGATATTGGGCATTATATAGATATAATCCAGCATTAAAGGGAATTAAGAATCCATTTACTTTAGATTCAAAAGAACCTAAGGGAGATTTTAAGGAATTCTTAATGGGTGAAGTTAGATACGCTTCATTAGCAAAAGCATTCCCAGAAGCAGCAGAAGCTTTATTTGAAAAGACTCAAGCAGATGCTATGGAAAGATTAGAGAACTATAAAAAGCTTGCGAATCAAGAATAGTAGTAAATATAAATAAAAAAGGGGGTTTTCACCTCCTTTTTTATTTATTTTTTAAAATGATTTTTAATTTTTACAAAAATGAATATTTTTCTTTTATTTTCCTAAGAATAAGGGTACAATTATAAAAGACAAATTAAACATAACTTAGTAAAAATAAATTTTTATATTTATTTTTATTTAGAGTGTTTTACTTATTATTAAGGAGGAAATTAAAATGGATAATGAATTAAATAAATGTGGCGAAGGCTGCGGATGTGGACACGATCATGATAGTCATGGATGTGGAGATAACTGTGGATGTGGAGAACACGAACATGAACATTTTGTTGTGGATTTAGAAGATGATAACGGAAACGTTATATCTTGTCCAATAGTTGATGCATTTGAATTTGAAGAAAATGAATATGTATTAGCTCAAAATCCAGAGGATGAATCAGTTTATCTTTTCAGATCAACTGAAGAAGGTGAACTTATAGTTCCAGAAGAAGCTGAATTTGATAAAGTAACTGAATACTACACAAATGTTTTAGCTGATCAATAATATTTAAAAGAGATATATCCTAGTGAAATTTTTAGAATTTAAAGGATATATCTCCTTTTTATTATATAGAATTTTTATTTATAGTATATTTAAATGAGAATTTTAATGAAGGCTTTTTATAATTTACTTTGTGTTTATAATTTACATTTTAAAGTCAAGATGATATATTTTTATTATGGGAAATATTGCTTAGTTTTGCTAATATAATATTAAAAGTATTTATTGTGTTATAAATTAGAATAACAAATTAATAAGTAACTTAAACTAAGTAAAAGTTATAAATGAAAATTTCACTTGAAAAGAAAAAGGTGAATAATATGAAGTATGCGGATTTACATATTCATTCAAGTTATTCAGATGGAGTAAAAAGTCCAGAAGAAATAATTGATTCAGCAATAAAGGATAATATTAAATATATTTCTATAACAGACCATGATTCTATAGCATCACAGTATGTCACTAAAGATAATTATGAGGGAATAAATATAATTCCAGGAATAGAGTTTAGTAGTGAATATAAGGAAATGGAATTACATATCCTTGGATATTTTATAGATATTCATAATACAGAACTTAATCAAGTTGTAAATGAATTAAATCTTCAAAGAATAAAAAGAGTTGAAGAAATACTGTTTAAATTAAAACAATATGATATTAAATTAGAATTAGAAGATTTAGCTATAGATATAGATTCTACGGTAGGAAGAAGTCACGTTGCAAATGCAATGGTTAAAAAAGGTTACTTTGATAGTTATAAAAGTGCTTTTAGAAATTTTCTAATTCAAGGGAAGCCAGGATATGTTAAAGGATTTAGATTAAATTATAAAGATTGTCTAAATGTAATTAATAAAGCTGGTGGAGTAGCTATTTTAGCTCATCCAGGACAAATATACAGAAAAATTGAAGTTGAAAATATTTTAAAAGAATTAAGATGTTTTGGACTTAAAGGAATAGAAGTATATCATCCAAGTCATTCACAAGGAGATATAAATAAATTTTTTAATTTATCTAAAAAGTATAGATTATGTGTAACTGGAGGTAGTGACTATCACGGAAAAGCTTTAGGTTATGATAATTTATCTATAGGTAGTTGTGGCTTAAATGAAGATTATTTAGAAAAATTTATTAAGTTTAATAAGATATAATGGGGGCGAAAAAAATGGATTTATCAAAAAAAGTACAAAAAATTGAACCATCAGTAACTTTAGCAATAACAGCAAAAGCTAAAGAAATGAAGGAAAATGGTATTGACGTAATTAGTTTTGGAGCAGGAGAACCAGATTTTAATACTCCAGAAAATATAATTAATGCTGCAATAAAAGCAATGCAAGATGGAAACACAAAATATACAAGTGTAAATGGAATACTTCCATTAAGAGAGGCTATTTGTAAAAAGTTTAGAGATGATAATAATTTAGAATATAAGCCATCACAAATAGTTGTATCTACTGGGGCTAAACAATCTCTTGCAAATGCATTTTTAGCAATATTAAATCCAGATGATGAAGTAATTGTACCAAATCCATATTGGGTTAGCTATCCGGAATTAATAAGATTAGCAGATGGGAAACCAGTATTTGTAGAGGGAGATGAAGCATCTTCCTATAAGTTTAATAAAGAAAACTTAGAAAAGGCAGTTACTGAAAAAACAAAAGCAATTATATTAAATAGTCCTAATAATCCAACAGGGACTATTTATACAAAAGAGGAATTAATTGAAATAGCTGAATTTGCAAAAAAATATGATCTTATAATAGTTTCTGATGAGATGTATGAAAAATTAATATATGATGGGAAAAAACATATAAGCATTGCAAGTATATCAAGTGATGCATATGAAAGAACTATTGTTATTAATGGTTTATCAAAATCTTATGCAATGACTGGTTGGAGATTAGGTTATTGTGGAGCTACTGAAAAACTTGCAAAACTTATGACTAATGTTCAAAGTCATATGACTTCTAATGTTTGTTCAATAACTCAATATGCAGCAATTGAAGCTCTAAATGGACCTCAAGATAAGGTTAATGAAATGATTTTAGAGTTTGAAAAAAGAAGAAACTATATGGAAAAGACTTTAGAAGAAATAAATGGCTTAAGTATAATTAAACCAGAAGGTGCATTTTATATTATGATAAATATTGATAAATGTTTAGGAAAAGAAATAGATGGTGAAATAATTAAGGATTCAATGGACTTTTCAGCTAAATTATTAGAACATGAAAAGGTAGCAGTTATTCCTGGAAAAGCTTTTGGTTTAGATAATTATGTGAGAGTATCTTATGCAACTTCAATGGAGTTAATAAAAAAAGGCTTAGAAAGAATTAATAAATTTATTAATAAGTTAAAATAAAGAAATAAATAATGGGGGCTGAGGCATATAAAATGCTCAGCCTTTAGTAATTTTAGGTGGAGGAAAATAATTGGAAAAATTAGCGATATTTGATATAGATTATACGATAACTAGAAAAGAGTCATTAATGGAGTTTTTTAAGTACTCTGTATCTAAGGATATAAAAAATATAAAATTTTTACCTAGAGCTTTGTATTCAGGATTAATGTATGGAATTAAGATTTATGATGAAAGAAAAGTTAAAGAGTGCTTTTTAAAATTTATAGATAATATAGATGAAAAAGATTTAGCTACTCTCACTAAAGCATTTTATGATGAAAGATTAAGTAAATTGCTTTATAAAGATGCACTTGATATGATAAAGAAGTTAAAAAGTGAAGGATGCATGGTAGTGCTTATATCAGCTTCACCAGAATTTTATATTAAGGAGTTTTATGCAATAAAAGAAGTAGATTTAATAATTGGAACTAAATTTACTTTTGAAGGTGGAAAGTTTGCAAGAAAAATGGAGGGAAACAATTGTAAGGGTAAAGAAAAGGTTGAGAGATTAAATCAAGTTTTAAAAGAAAAAAATATAAAAGTAGATTTTAAAAATTCTTATATGTTTTCTGATTCATTATCAGATAAACCATTGTTAGATTTAGTTGGAAATCCATATCTTATTAATTATAAAAAGAAGAATGAAATAGAAATTTTAAGATGGAAATAAAAAATTCTAAAAGGAAGTGGAATTTTAGTGGAAGCAATAAATAAATTTTACTTAAATAATGGAATAATATATCCTATAAATGAATTTAGAGATGAGGATTCAAAAGAAAAAATAATTTATGAAGTTTTAAGAATAGTAGATGGAAAACCTGCATTTTTAAATGAACATTTAGCTAGAATGCAAAGGTCATTTAAATTAATAAATAAAGAATTTCCATATAAAAAAGAAGAAATAGAAGAATTAATAATTCAAGTTATTCAAGAAAATGATAATTCTAATGGTAATATTAAAGTTACATATAATATAAGAAATGGAAATTTAAAAATATATTATATAATGCATTCTTATCCACCAGAAAAATACTATGAAAGTGGAGTAAAGGTTATTCTTTATTATGGAGAGAGAGAAAATCCTAATTTAAAGATAGTTAGTACAGAATTTAGAGCAAAAATTGCAGAAAAGCTTAAGGAAGCTAATGCTGTTGAAGCACTTTTAGTTGATAAAAATGGTTTTATTACAGAAGGAAGTAGATCAAACTTTTTTGCAATAAAAGGAGAAAAGCTTATAACAGCTAAGGGGGAATCTGTACTTAGAGGAATTACAAGAGATAAAATCTTTAAAATTGCAGAAAGTTTAAATATAGAAATTGAGGAAAAGGAAATAAAGGTATCTGAAATAAGTAATTTTGATTCTTTATTTATTTCAGGAACTTCAGTTGCTATATTACCAATATCTCAAGTTGATGATATAAATTTTGATGTTAATAATGAAATATTAAGAAAAATTATGAAAATTTATGATGATCTATTAAAAGGAAAATTATAATTAATATCTAAAGGTTAAAAATTTATATTAACATTTTCAATAAATAAGCTTAATACCATAATTTCTACTAAACTTGGTGTTATTATTGATAATGATTAATAAATAAAAGATATATAAAAATTATATTTAATAAAAAGGAACTATATCATATTAAAGTGAAAAGCTTTGATATGATATAGTTCTATTTTTTTATATTAAGATGTTATAGCATTAGTTATTGGAGGTACAACTTGTTTCTTTCTAGAAAGAACTCCAGGAAGGAATGCACCCTTATCTTTTAAAGTAATCTTAAATGCTTTTTCAACTATTTCAGGCTTAGCACCTGTAACTAATATTTCAGAACCTTCGTTTAATATATCAGTTAATAATAGCATAACCATTTCTAAACCAGCCTCTTTAGCCTTTTGATCCATGTAATTTAACATTTCTTCCTTTAATGGCATAAAACCTTCAATATCCATTGTATTAACTTGAGAAATACCTACTTTAGTACCTTCAATAGTAAATGGTTTGAAGTCAGTGTTGAATATTTCTTCAACAGTTTTACCTTTTAATGAAGTACCTGCTTTGAACATTTCCTTTGCAAATTCTTCTATATTTATACCAGCAATTTCAGCAAGTTTTTTACACATATATTGGTCTTGTGGAGTGCAAGTTGGGCTTCTGAATAATAATGTATCAGATATTATTGCTCCACAAAGAAGTCCAGCAGCTTTTCTTGATGGTCTGATTCCACTTTCAAAGAAGCATTTAGCAACTATTGTTGAAGTACTTCCAACTGGTTCATTTCTAAAGAAGATTGGATTATTAGTTTGAATATCCGCAACTCTATGATGATCGATTATTTCTAATACTTCTGCATCTTCTAAACCATCAACAGATTGACCTCTTTCATTATGGTCAACTTGGATAACCTTTTTCTTGTGTTTAGAAATTAAGTGGTATCTAGAAACAGTACCAACAACTCTTCCATCTTGATTTAAAACAGGATAGCTTCTAAATCTAGTTTCAGCCATAACTTTCTTTAAGTCATCAACTAAATCATCAGTTGTGAAAGAAACTATATTTTCTTTAATCATTACATATCCTACAGGAATACTTTGAACGATAAGTCTTGAAGCTGTAAATGAATCATGTTGAGTAACTATTACAGTAACACCATGTTCTTTAGCTAAATTTATTATTCTTTCAGATGGTGCATATCCACCAGTAACTATCATTAATGAAATATTAAGTTTTATTAATGCAGTTTGAGCTTCTTCTCTATCACCAACTATAGCAATATCACCTTCTTCTATGTGTTCAGTCATAGTGTCGGCTTGCATAGCTGTAACAGCAATTTTACCAGGGAAGAACTTTCTATCTTCGTTTTCATAACAGATTTTAGCTGATAAAGTATCTACTATATTATCTAAAGTTGTACTACTTTTTGCTAATATTCTATTATCCCATATATCCATGTAACAAGAAGTAAGGTTAGCAACAGCTAATACTCCTAATAAATGATCATTTTCATCAGCTACAGGTAAAGTTTTTATATTTTTCTCTCTCATTATTGTCCAAGCAGTTTTTAATGAGATGCTAGGAGAAACAGGACTTATATTATCAAATTGTAAATCTTCTACTTTAAGTTTAACTGTGTTTAAGAATTTTGGTGCTTCTGCATCAAAATAATCTAATATGAATTGAGTTTCTTGATTTACATTACCAAGTCTACAAGCAACAGCTTCAGTTTCACCAATTTTATTTTTAAATTCAGCATATGCATATGATGCACATATTGAATCTGAATCTGGATTTTTATGCCCAGTTACGTAAATTATATCTTTCATGCAATATGACCTCCTTAGTATATTTATATAAATAAAGCAATTAAATTTTTTATTATAAAAGACATGCTTTAAGCTTTTAAAAAATTACTATATTAATGGCTTTATACATATTTTTGCATAATACTATTCTATATTTGTAAGAGAGATTTGTAAATAAAAATGTAAAGTATAGTAAGTAGAAATTTAACTTAATCATTCATAGTATTACATAAACATTAATATATATATACAAGAGTTCTTGATGAGGAGGAAAAAGCGTGATACAGGAAAAGGAGTTTACTAGGGGATTAAGTACTAGAGAAGCAGAAAAAAGAATTAAAACCTATGGTTTAAACGAACTTAAACATAAAAAGAAAAAGTCACCGATTTTAATTTTCTTATCTCAATTTAATGACTTTTTAGTATGGGTATTAATAGGAGCAACTATTATATCAGGTTTTATTGGAGATAAGGCTGATGCATTAACAATACTTATTATAGTAATTGTAAATGCAATATTAGGATTTATACAAGAATTTAGAACTGAAAAATCTTTAGAAGCATTACAGGAGATGGCAGCACCAACATGTAAAACTATAAGAGATGGAAATATTAAGGTTATAAATTCAAGAGAATTAACAATAGGTGATATTGTAATATTAGAAGCTGGTGATAGGATTCCGGCAGATGGAACATTTATTGATGCTGCAAACATGGTAGTAGATGAATCTTTATTAACAGGTGAGTCTGTAGGAATATCTAAAGATACAAACAAAGGGAAAAATGAAGGATATATGGGTACAATAGTTTTAAAAGGTAGAGGATTATTAATAGTTGATTCTATTGGTATGGAAACTGAAATGGGAAAAATAGCAAACCTTTTAGATAATATAGAAGAAGAAAAATCACCTTTAAGGGAAAGGTTAGATTCTTTAGGAAAAATATTAGTTGTAGTTTGCCTTATAGTGTGTATTATTGTTACTGTTCTTGGAATATTAAGGGGAAATAATATTACTGAAATGTTCCTTTTAGGTGTATCATTAGCTGTTGCTGCAATACCAGAGGGATTGGCAGCTATAGTTACTGTTGCATTAGCATTAGGCGTAAGTAGAATGCTTAAGAGAAATGCTTTAATTAGAAAGCTTCCAGCTGTTGAAACTTTAGGATGTACTTCAGTAATTTGTTCGGATAAAACGGGGACTTTAACTCAAAATAAAATGACTGTAAAAGAAGTTTTGACTAATGGTAAAATTTATGAATTGGATAAAGAAAAGCTAAGTAATTGTGAAAAGTTAAAGGAAGCTTTCGTATATTGTAATGATACAAATTATAATTATGATATTAAAGATATAGATAAAGCAGTTATGGGAGATCCAACTGAAACAGCTTTAGTTAAGGTATTTTTTAAAGATACAAATGAAGCTGAAGAGTTTATTTCAAAAGCTAATAGATTATTTGAAATACCATTTGATTCCACTAGAAAAATGATGACTGTAATAATGAAGGTAAATGGTAAAGAAGTTTGTTATATGAAAGGTGCTCCAGAAAGAGTATTAGAAAGATGTGATTCTGTATTAGAAAATGGTAAAATAAAGCCTCTTACAGCTCAAAAGAAAAAACAAATTTATAATTATATTGAATCTATGTCAAATAGAGCTTTAAGATGTATTGCATCGGCTTATAAAGAAGAGCATGTTGTTAAAAATGATTCTGTTGAAGAAAATTTAATATTCTTAGGTGTAGCAGGAAGTATGGACCCTCCTAGAGTTGAGGTTAAAGATGCTGTACTAAAATGTAAAATGGCAGGAATTAAGCCTGTAATGATAACAGGGGATCATAAAAATACTGCATTAGCAATTGCTAAGAGTATTAATATATGTAATACAGACGATCAAGCAATTACAGGTGATGAATTAGAAAAAATGTCTGATGATGAATTAGTAAAGAGAGTTGATAAATTAAGAGTATTTGCAAGAGTATCTCCAAATCATAAATTAAGAATAGTAAAAGCTTTTAAAAAGAATAATAACATAGTTGCAATGACAGGTGATGGTGTTAATGATGCTCCAGCGATAAAGGAAGCAGATATAGGTGTTGCAATGGGAATATCAGGAACAGATGTTACTAAAGAAGCTGCATCAATGGTTTTAATGGATGATAACTTTGCAACAATAGTATCTGCCGTTGAAGAAGGAAGAATTATTTATGATAATATAAGAAAATTTATAAGATATTTATTATCTTGTAATTTAGGTGAAGTATTAACAATGTTTTTAGCATCATTATTTTATTTGCCAAATCCACTTACACCAATACAAATTTTATTTGTAAACTTGGCTACAGATGGATTACCAGCCATTGCATTAGGAATTGATCCAGCAGATAAAGACATAATGAGGCAAGCACCTAGAGAAAAAAATGAGGGAATATTTGCAAGAGGTCTTTGGGAAAAAATTATTGTTAGAGGATGTTTAATAGGAGTTTGTACATTATTATCTTTTATGGTAGGAAGATATTATGGAATGAATTTAGCAACTTGTAGAACTATTGCATTATGTACTTTAGTTATGTCTCAACTTTTACATGTATTTGAATGTAGATCAGAAAGACATTCTATATTTGAAATAAATGTATTATCAAATATATATTTATTAGGCGCAGTAATAGTTTCAATCACTATGGTATGTTGTATATTATATATTCCATTTTTAAAGGGAATATTTAATACAGTTTCTTTAAATCTAGGTCAATGGTTGTTAGTAATATTCTTTTCAGGAATAATTTTCTTGATAAATAGTGTATATCTTCTTATAAAATCTAAAAAATAATAAAAAAGATAGGCTATCTTAATAGTGATAGCCTATTTTTATTAAGAGTAAAGATATATATGATTATAAAAATAAATAGGCTATATTTTATATATTTTGTTATGTTTAAAATATAAGTTATATTTTTATAGAATTTAGAGAATTAAATAATATTTGAAATAAAGTAATAAGATTATAAGTATATTTTTATGATAAATAAATGCTTGTATTTTATTTAAGTAAATGATAATATTCTTACATGGCAATTATTTCCTAATATTAACATATGAAGGTGAAAATATAGATAAGACTCTTGGAGGTGTAAAATGAAATTTATAAGTACTAGGGGAAATGGAGAAATTATTTCATCTTCTAAGGCAATTATAAATGGAATTGCTGATGATGGGGGATTATATGTTCCAATGGAATTTCCTAAATTGTATGATACTTTGAAAAAGAAAATGGGGCTTTCTTATGAAGAGTTGGCATATGAAATAATTAGGAGATTTTTTGATGATATTGGTGATGAAAATTTAAAGGAAGCAATAAATAATGCTTATAAGGATAAATTCTTTGTAAAAGAAGAAAATAATTTTTTAGAATTATATCATGGGCCTACATCTGCATTTAAGGATGCAGCACTTTTATTTTTACCACAAATAATGAGGTGTGCAAAGAAAAAAGAAAATATAAGTGAAGATATTGTAATATTAACTGCAACATCTGGTGATACAGGAAAAGCTGCATTACAAGGATTTAGTAATGTAGATGGATTTAAGATAGTAGTTTATTATCCTAAAGATGGTGTAAGTAAAATTCAGCAAAAGCAAATGATAACTCAAGAAGGGAATAATGTAAGCGTAATTGGAATTAGAGGTAATTTTGATAATGCACAAACTGGTGTTAAATCAATTTTTGGGGACAGTGAATTAAAGAAAAAGCTAAAGGAAGAAGGTTTTTTATTATCTTCAGCTAATTCAATTAATATTGGAAGATTAATACCACAAATTGTTTATTATTTTTATGGTTACTTTGATTTAGTTAATAAACAAAAAATAAAAGAGGGCGATAAAATAAATGTAGTTGTCCCAACGGGGAATTTTGGAAATATATTAGCAGCATATTATGGAAAGAAAATGGGGCTACCTATAGAAAAGCTAATATGTTCTTCAAATGAAAATAACGTACTAACAGATTTTTTAAATACTGGAGTATATGATAAAAGAAGAAAATTAATATTAACAGAATCACCATCAATGGATATTTTAATTTCATCAAATTTAGAAAGATTATTATTTGAGGCTAATAATAGAGAAGCTTTAGAAACTAAAAGACTTATGGATGATTTGAATTTAAAGGGAACATATTCAATTTCTAAAAATGCTAAAGAGTTTTTAAGTGATTTTTATGGAAATTATGCAAATGCTGATGAAATTTATGAGGCAATTAAAGATGTGTATAATAATGATGGATATTTAATGGATACACATACTGCTGTAGGATATGTTGTATTAAATAAATATAGAAAAGAAACTTCAGATTTAAGACAAGCGTTGATAGTATCTACAGCTAGTCCATATAAATTTCCACGAAGTATATGCAATGCTCTAGGAATAGATATTATTGAGAAGGATGATTTTGAAATATTAAATATATTAAGTCAAAATACTAACACTGATATACCTAAAAATTTAATGAACTTAGATAAAAAAGAAGTGCTTCATAAGGAAGTTTGCGATAAAGATAAAATGAAGGATAGTTTACTTGATTTTTTAAGGAGAAGTAAAAATGATTAGAGTAAGAGTTCCTGCAACATCAGCAAATTTAGGACCAGGATTTGATTCACTTGGAATTGCATTGAGTATATATAATGAATATGAGTTTGAACTTAAAGAAGATATAGGAGTATCTTTTGAAGGGGTTGAAAGAGAATTTCAAAATGAAGATAATATTATTTTTAAAGCTATAAATAAGACTTTTAATAAATATAATTTTAAATTTAATGGAATAAAAATTAAATTAATAAAGCAGGAAATTCCAATATCAAGGGGATTAGGTTCAAGTTCAAGTTGTATAGTTGCAGGGATTGTAGGAGCTTTTGCTTTAATGGGAAAACAAATAAATAAAGACGAAATATTAAGTTTAGCAGTTGAAATTGAAGGTCATCCTGATAATGTATGCCCAGCAATTTTTGGCGGTTTGGTTGTTACTATAATGACTGATAATAAAAAAGCTTTATATAACTCTGTAGAAGTTAGTGATGGAATTAAATTTGTAGCATTAATTCCAAACTTCAAGCTTTCAACTGAAAAGGCTAGAAAGATGTTGCCTAAAGAAGTTTCGTTTAAAGATTGTATTTATAATATTAGTAGAGTTGCTCTTTTAATATCATGCTTTTCAAATGGAAATTATGATTTATTAAAAGAAACTACTAAGGATAGACTCCATGAAAGGTTTAGAAGTAAACTTATTAATAATTTTGATAAAGTTTATAATAAATCAATGGAGCTTGGTGCATTTGCTTGCTATTTAAGTGGTGCAGGACCAACATTAATGGCAATAGTAGACAATGATAATTTTAATTTTGTAAATAACTTTAAAATATTTATGGAAGAACAAAATATTGATTGGAATATTAAAGAGTTAAAAATAGATAAAAATGGAGCCAAAATTTTAAAATACTAATTAATGTGTTAAATATAAGAATACAAGACTTTATTTTACAAATAATTTACTTATTTTTACTAAATAAACAAATAATATTTGTAATAATGCTTTATTTAGTAGTATAATTAATAGTGTCAAATAAATTATATAAAAAATAAGTATAGATAGGATGAAAATACTGATGTTTGAAATAATAATAGCCGCAATAATAATAATTTGTATTATTTATATTTTTAGAGGTGATTTTTCAAAAAAAGAAGTTGGAGTAACAGTTCTTAAAAGTTTACCTTTATCCATCTTTAAAAAATGGAGTAGAGAAGATAAAAGTATAAATAAAAGATATATGAAAAAAGATATGTCAGAGGATATTGAAGATATTGATAATAATATAAATGATTACAATAACGAAGTTTTAGAAGAAGTTGCAATTGATTCAATATCTGCGGAAGTTGAAGAAGCAGAAAATAAGGAATTATCTAAAGGGATAGAAGAGTGTATAGTATCTGAAGGAATAGAAGAAACAGAAGTTGATATACTATATTATGAGTCTGAAGAAATAGAAAATTCTATAACATCATCTAATGAAACTGAAGCAGTAGATATAGTAAATGAAATAGAAGCTATAACTGAAATAAATGAAGTTGAAAATAGAAATGAATATTTAAGCGAAACTGAAGAAATGATTAATAATTATGAAATAGATGAATTTAGTAATTCTCAAGAGAATTTAGAAAATAATAGATCAATGGAGATAGAAAATAAGTTAGAATCTATAGATTTAGAAGTTATAAATAATGAAGAAGAAATAAAAGAGGTAGTAGAAGAATTTAATAATATAGAAAATATTTTAGAAGATGATGTTAAAGATATTAGCGATGTTTTTATTGATGATATTTCCAAAGTTATAGAAAATAAAGAAATTATAGACGAGCTAAAGGAAAAAGAGATAGTATATTGGACACCAAATGGAAAAACATATCATGTAAAAAATACTTGTAGAACACTAGCTAGAAGTAAGGTAATAAATAGTGGAACAATATATGAAAGTGGAAAAGATTTTAAGTGTGAACATTGTAAATAATAAAAAAGAGATTTTGCAAAATGCAAAATCTCTTTTTTATATATAACTATCTAGTTCTCATTCTAGTAGCTTGTTGTCTAGCTTTTTTTATTTGGCTATGGTCAAATGGGTGAAGATCTTTTCTTGTAGTTAAATTAGCTATATTTGAAGCAATAACAACTTCAGAATTTGCTTTACCTTTTTCGCCTTTAATTCCCATAACGATTACTTTATGACCTTGAGATATATCTATAAATTCTGGTTTTTTAAACCATCTATTTCTTTTATATTCACATTTAGCTACTTGTTTACCTGCATCAGACTTAACAACTAACCAAACATGTAATCTATTGAAAATTCCAAGAAAACTTTTAGTTTCTGTTTTAACTGATAAAACTGTTCCAGAAACGCTTGTCATTCTATCTCCATATTTATTCATATATGCATCAGAGTAATATTTAGTCATTTTATCTTTGAAACCCATTGCAAAAACTCCTTTTATTATAAATTATACTATTATTAACAACAATTATATATACATTATAACATAAAAGTTATGTATATAAAACATAAAATACTACTAATCAAAGGAAGAATAAGAAGTAAAATGAAATTTCAAAAAAATTCCATTATTTTATTATAATAAAGATTAATCTTATGTATAATAAAGAATAAGGAGCTGTAAAATATATAAAGTAAAGATAAAATTTTCCTGATATTAAGGGGGAGTATTATGGGAAAGATCACTGTAGAAGAAATTAAAAAAAAGGATATTGTATTAAAAGTTCAAGAAGTTAGAGATAAGGGGGGACGTTTAGTAGCTATAAATGGTTATGTTGATAAAGAAAAAAATAATGTTGTAGTTTATACACTAGAATATGATGATGTTAGAAAGCATTATCATGTAAAAGGAGAAAAATCATTACCAACAGTAACTAATATATATAAAGGTGCACAATGGTTTGAAGAAGAAATACAAGAAGTTATGCCATTAAAATTTGAAGGTTTAGTATTTAGTGAAAGATTATTTTTACCAGAAGAATTTAAAGAAGGGGAAGGACAGATACTTATTATGCCTTTAAATGAACTTAAAAAGTTAAAAGATAATTAAAAGGGGGGAAAATATTTGAGTTACGTTTTACCATTAGGACCATATCATCCTGCATTAGAAGAGCCAGTCCACGTTAAGCTTCTTACAGAAGGAGAACTTATAAAGGATTCGGAAGTTTTTATAGGATATAACCATAGAGGAATAGAAAAATTAACTGAAATTAGAAATCCAATTCAAACTATAACTTTAGTTGAAAGAGTATGTGGAATTTGTTCTCATTCTCATGCTATGACTTATTGCTTAGCTGTAGAAAATATTGCAGGTATGCAGGTTCCGAAAAGGGGAAGTTATATAAGAGTAATATTAAGTGAGTTAGAAAGATTACATTCTCATTACTTATGGCTAGGGTTAGCTGCACATATAATAGCTTTTGACTCTTTATTTATGATGTGTTTTGCTTCAAGGGAAAAAATAATGGATATGTTAGAAGTTATATCTGGAAATAGAGTAAATTATGCTATGAACATAATTGGTGGTGCAAGAAGAGATATAAGTAATGAACAAAAAGAAACTTTAATAAAAATGATAAAAGAGTTAAGAAATGAATATAAAAATATTTATAATGTTTATGCTAAAGATTCAAGTATAGCAGCAAGAACTAAGGGTGTTGGTATATTAACAAAGGATGATGCATTAAATTATGGTGCTTGTGGGCCTCATGGAAGGGCTTCAGGAGTTAATTTTGATGTAAGAAAAACAATGCCTTATTGTTGCTATGATGAATTTGATTTTAATGTGGCTTTAGCAAATGATGGCGATGTTTTTTCAAGAGCTGTAGTAAGGTTATTAGAAGTTGAGGAAAGTTGTAAGATAATTGAACAAGCTCTTAAAAATATGCCAGATGGACCTATTAACTTAGGGAACAAGATTCCTAAGGTTCCAGTAGGTGAATATATGGCTGTAACTGAAGCACCTAGGGGAGAAGTTACTTATTATGTGGTTTCAAATGGAGGACAAACAAATGGAAGAGTTAATATTCATGTACCAACCTTTAAGAATGCAATGACTGTTCCTGTTATGTTAAAAAATAATACTATTGCAGATGCAGGGCTTATAGTAGCTAGTATAGACCCTTGTTTCTCTTGTTTAGACAGGTAAAAGTTATGCATGAATTATCAGTAACTCAAGGATTACTAAAGATATGTTTAGAAGAGGGAAAGAAACACAATATTAAAAAAATAAAAGATATAAACATTAAGGTTGGAGAATTAACGGATTTAGTACCAAATTGTATATCATATTATTTTAATATTATATCTAAAGATACTATTGCTGAAAATGCAAAAATAAATATAGATAGAATACAAGTAGAAATTAAATGTAATGTATGTGGCTATTTTGGAAAGCTAGGAAAAAATAATTATCTTTGTCCATCTTGTAAAGGAAATAAATATGAAATTATAAAAGGGCGAGAGTTTTACTTAGATACTATGGAGGTAGAGTAAATGCAAATAAAGGTTGTAAGACAAATTTTAGAATGGAATGAGGATTGTCATAAGGAAGTTAAGGAAGAATTACAAAGTAAAAATGTAAAAATGATTAATATAATGGGGTCTCCGGGTGCAGGAAAAACAACCTTTATATTAAATTTAATAGAGGAGCTTAAAGAAGAGGGATTAAGAGTTGGCGTAATAGAAGGTGATATAGAAGGAACTATAGATGCTAAAAAAATTCAAGAGGCAAATATACCAGTTGTTCAGCTTAATACACAAGGAGCATGTCATATAGAGGCTATGTCTATAAAAAATATAATAAAAAATTTTAATTTAGAGGAATTAGATATTATTATAGTTGAAAATATAGGAAATTTAGTATGTCCAGCAGAATTTGATATTGGAGAAGTATTAAAGGTTGCATTATTAAGTATACCTGAAGGTGATGATAAGGTTGTTAAATATCCTTTAATGTTTTCAAAGGCAGATGCGGTAATTCTTACTAAATATGACATGATAAGATACTTTAAATTTAATGAAAATGAAGTAAAGGAGCAAACTCTTATGAGAAATCCAAGTTCTAAAATTTTCATGATTAACTCATTAGAAAAGGGAGCAACTAGAGAATTTTCAAAATGGTTAATAAAGAAGATATAAGGTAGAAGGTGATTATAGTTGAAAAAATGGACAGCGTTTTTAGGGACTTTCATTTTATCATACTTATTTTGGATTTTATTTTTAATGCAGGACTTTAATATTTTAAAATTAGGAACTCAAGAATTAGTAGTAGGTCTTGTAGTTGCTACAATTGTTGCTTATTTTTCAAGTTCATTTTTTGCAAGGGAAGATGGATTTTGGATTTTTAAAAAATTTAGATTTATAAATTTAATTATTTTTATTCCTGTTTATATATGGGAATTGATAAAAGCAAATTTTAATGTTGCTATAAAATCATTATCACCAAATTTAAATATAAATCCAGGAATAGTAAAAATAACTACAGATTTAAAATCTGATTATGGATTAGCAATGTTAGCTAATTGTATAACATTAACACCTGGAACTATAACAATGGATATATATGAAGATGGAGATAAAAATGCAATGTATATTCATTGGATAGATGCAAGTATAGAGGATACAAAAGAAGCATCAGATATTATAAAGGGAAGATTTGAGTATTTTGTAAGGAGGCTTTTTAGGTGATTGATATGAACTCTATATTTACTATAGTTTCAATAATTTTAGCCATTTTAGCTTTGGTTTTACTATATAGAGTGTTTAAAGGTCCTAATGTAATAGATAGAGTTTTAGCAGCAGACTCAATAGATATAATTTTAGGAATAGTTATGATTTTATTTGGGGTTGTAGAAGATAGGGGGATGTATTTAGATATTGGACTTATAGTAACTCTTCTGGGATTTATTGGAACTGTATTAATTTCTAAATATTTAGAGGGGGAATTATAATGTCTATATTAGAGATAATTGTATCTGCACTTCTTATATTAGGTGTTTTTTTTCTTTTTGCAGGTGTTGTTGGCGTAATTAGAATGCCAGATACATTTTGTAGATTACAAAGTGCAACTAATATAGCTACAATGGGAGCTATGCCAATAGCGTTAGCTTGTAGTATATATGGATTTGGAAACGGAAACACTTCTTTAGGAATAAAAGCTTTGATAATGGTAGTATTCTTGCTTATAAGCAATCCTGTTGGAGCTCATGCAATGGCAAGAGCTGCATATAAAATTAAGGCTGGTCTTTGTGAAAAAACAAAGTTCGACCATTATGGGAGGGATTTAAATGAATAGCTTTAATATTTTAAATACTCTAATAATAGTTGGATTAGTTATATCTGCATTTTGTGTATTTTTTTTAGATGACATGCTTCAATGTATAATTGCTATGGCTGTTTTAGGTGGATTTTTAGCTTTAGAGTTTTTACTTCTTAAAGCGCCAGATGTTGCATTAGCAGAGGCAGCAGTAGGAGCTATATTAACTCCGGTAATTTTTATAATAACTTTAAATAAAGTAAAGGCAAAGAAAGTGAGGGAGGAAGATAAATGAGAAAAAAGGTAACTTATTTAATTCTTTTTTTACTATTTGTTATTTTTATTTTTTTAGGTTTTAAGATGAGCTTAAAACCAGAAGTTTTAGGGGAAGCATCTGAAATAGTAATAGATGAAACTATTAAAGAAACAGGAGCAATAAATTCAGTTACAGCAACTGTATTTGATTTTAGAGGATATGACACTTTAGGAGAAGCTATAGTATTATTTACTGCAATTTGTGGAGTTTCGGCTGTTTTAAGACCAGAAAAGAAAGCAAAGGAGGAAAAATAATATGAAAAAGAGAAGAGATTCTATCTTAATATCTTGTACAAACTTAGTATTACCAATTTTGCTTACCTTAGGTTTATATATTATAATTCATGGACATTTATCACCAGGTGGTGGATTTCAAGGTGGTGTTTTAATAGCGGGAGCTATAGCTATTGTTTATATTGGCTATGGATCTAAAGGTGTAAACAAAAAAATAGGAGCAAATTCATTTAAAATTGCAGAAGATATAGGAGCATTAGGATTTATTATATTAGCCTTTATAGGTTTAATAGGTTCAGGGGTATTTTTTGGAAATATATTAGAAAAAGGAAATCCAGGTGATTTATTTTCATCAGGAAGTATATTTTTAATGAATTTTGCTGTAGGCTTTAAAGTTTTTGCAGGAATTTCATTTTTAATATTAATTATGATAAGTAGTTTAAAAGGCAAGGGGGAAGAGTAGATGACAATAAATTATATTGGAGCTTTTCTTTTAATTGTAATTGGACTTGCAATAATTGTTTTGAAGAAAAATTTAATAAAGATAGTTATTGGAATGGGAATTTTAGATTCAGGAATTAATTTATTATTAATTTCAATTGGATTTAGAACTAATGGTACAGCACCAATATTTAGTGATAATAGTACTTACTTTGTAGACCCTATACCTCAGGCACTAACACTTACATCTATAGTAATTGGCGCTTGTGTTACAGCACTTGCACTATCTATAGTAATTAAGATTCAAAAACATTATAACAGTATAGAAAGTGATGACGTAAGGAGGATTAGGGGATGAGTATAGAATTTATTAATAATCTTCCAATAATAGCGATAATGACTCCATTTATTTTGGCGTTTATACTTGGATTATTTAAAAATAAATATATAAGAGTAAAAAGAGCTCTTTCAGTTATTGCAACATCAATATCATTTTTATGTGTAATATTATTAATTAAGCCAATTTTAATTGATGGAGAAATTATAGTAAGTTGGATGGGAAATTGGAATCCAATTGATGGAAAGGCTTTTGGTATTGGTCTTGAAATAGATTCATTAGGGATGTTTTTAGCTTTAATAATTACAGGTGCGTCACTTTTATCAGTAATTTATTCTTTAAAATACATGAGTCATGATAATGGATTAGAAAAATATTATGTATTATTTTTATTATTGACTTCAAGTATGATAGGGTTTGTATTTACTGGCGACTTGTTTAATATGTATGTAATGCTTGAAATAATGACATTTGCAGCAATTGCATTAACTGCGTTTAGAAATTATAAAGATAAGTCAGTAGAAGCAGCATTTAAGTATATAGTAACAGGTTCTTTAGGATCATCATTAATTTTATTGGGAACATGTCTAATATATAGCGAAACAAAAACCTTAAATTTAGCTGAAATAGCAGTAGTTATAAAAACTATGGAGTCTATGACACCAACATTAATAGTTGCATTTTCTCTTATGATGGTTGGATATGCAGTAAAGGCATTTATGGTTCCATGTCATACATGGCCAACAGATGCACATATGGCAGCACCGTCATCAATTTCAATGATACTATCTGGAGTAATGAGCAAAACTGGAGTATATGCAATTATCAGATTAGTATTTATGATTTTTGGATTATCATCTAACAGTTTGGTTGGCTACTTAATATTAGTTTGGGGTGTTATAACAATGGTAATAGGTGTATCTATGGCATTGCTACAACATGATTTTAAGAGGCTTTTAGCCTTTCACTCAGTTTCTCAAATAGGATATATAATAACAGCTTTAGGTATGGCAATATTAGAAAGTGGTGAAGTAAGTATTTTAGCAATGGTTGGTGGAACTTATCACATGATTAACCATGCTATATTTAAGGGACTATTGTTTTTAATAGCAGGAGCTGTACTTTATATTACAAAAACTACAGACTTAGAATCAATTTCAGGCTTAGGTAAAAAGATGCCATTTACTATGGCGATGTTTTTGTTTGGGGCAGCAGGAATTAGTGGAATTCCACCTTTTAATGGATTTGCATCAAAGTGGATGATATATGAGGCAGGATTTACAGGTTCATTAGGCATAGTATCTATAATAGCTGTTGTGGTTTCAGCTCTTACTTTAGCATCATTTATAAAGGTTGGTCATTCAGCATTTTTTGGTCCTATAAATGAAGAGTATGAAAATATAGAGGATATTAATATTTCAATGAAAATTCCAATGGGAATACTAGCATTAGGAACAGTTGTATTTGGATTATTTCCTAATTTTATAGTAAATAGATTATTAATTCCAGTAATCAAAAGTATATATAATTTAAAAGAATATGTGTCTTCAGCATTAGGAAATAATTATGATTCTGTTTTTACCATTGATAGTATTAATAATATTAAATTTATAACACGCGGAATATATAATCCAACTAATTTTTTAATATTATTTGTAGTACTATTAATTGCATTTTTAATATTTACTATTTTAAAAGTTGGTAATTTAAATTATTCAAGCTCATCTTTAGATAAAGATCGTAAATATGATATTTATGTTGGTGGAGAAAGAGGAGAAGATGTAAAGGTTGGTGCTAATGATTTATTTTGGGGAATGAAGCATCAATTAAAGGGATATTTTAGCAGAATACAAAAAGCTCATAGTGGTAGTGTTAATGATTATTCTTTATGGATAGTAGCAACTTTAGTAATAGTATCTGTAATTACAATTATATTTCTATAGGGGGCTTTAAATATGGAGTATTTAAGTAAAATAATATATTTAATTATATTTCCGGGCTTCATTTTTACAGTGATTATGGGATTACTTTTATCAGGAATAGATAGAAAAATAGTAGCTAGGATGCAACGAAGAAGAGGACCTAAAATTACACAACCATTTTATGATTTTGTAAAACTTTTAGGAAAAGATACTATAATTCCGAGAAATGCAAATAGAAAATTATTTATTTCAGCGCCAATAATAGCATTAGCTAGTGTTTGTATAATACCGGTGTTATTTCCCATATATAATTGGTCATTTTTTAGCGGTACAGCTGATATAGTAGTAATAATTTATTTATTAATTATACCATCTGTAGCAATGATAGTTGGAGGAATGGCATCAGCATCACCATTTGCTTCACTTGGTGTATCAAGAGAGATTGTAACAATGGTTGCATATGAGTTGCCTTTAATAACATCCGTACTTGCTGTTTGTAAAAGAGCAGGAATAATATTAGGTAATGGAACAACATATTCCTTATCATTAATTTCTAATGTACAACAGGGGAGTGGAAGTTTTTTGTTTACACTATCCTTACTTCCAGCTGCAATTGCATTTTTAATGATATTGCCAGCAAAAATTGGAGTATCACCTTTTGATGTATCTGAAGCTGAAACAGAAATTTGTGAAGGGCCATTAGCAGAATATAGTGGAATATATTTAGGATTATTTAAGCTTACTCATAATATAAAGGTTTATGTTATGACTGCATTATTTGTAGTCTTATTTTTAGGGGGAATAGGTATAACTACAGGAAATTTAGCAATTGATTTATTAATTAATACATTGATATTAGTAGTTTTAGTTATAGTTATATCTGTATTATTTTTATCAATAGTTCGAGGGCTTATGGGAAGATATAAAACTAATCAAATGTTTAAATTTTATTGGACAATACCAACAGTTTTATCTTTATTAAGTTATATATTAGTAAGTTTAAATATATAGGGAGGTGTGCAAATGTCAATAATTGAAAAGGGAAGAGAAAAATCTCCTTGGATATATCATGTAAATACAGGTTCTTGTAATGGATGTGATATTGAGATTTTAGCATTACTTGGACCTAAATATGATATTGAAAGATTTGGTGTTAAACTTGCAGGTTCACCTAGACATGCAGATATTGTTGTTGTAACAGGTCCTGTAACAGTACAATCACGAGATAGAATGTTAAGAGTTTTAGAACAAGTTCCAGAACCTAAAGTTGTAGTATCAATTGGATCATGTCCTGCATCATGTAATGTATTTAAGGGAAGCTATTCTGTTGATGGACCTTTAGATAAGTGGACAAAGGTGGATGTAACAGTTGCAGGTTGTGCACCAAAGCCAGAAGCTATAGCAAAAGGTATATTAGAAGCAATAGAAATATTAAATAAGAAGAGGGAGGATGAAAATTATGTTTAAACTTCCTTACTTTTTAGAGGGAATATCTAATATATTTAAACCAGCATTAACTGATGAAAAGTCAATTGATGAAGCAACGGGGGCTGAAAATTATAGAGGAAAGCTTTCTTTTGATTCAAATGCCTGTATTGGATGTGGAATATGTATTAGAGTATGTGCAGCAGAAGCAATAACTAAAGAACTAAAGCCTGTAGATGGTGGACAGGAAATAAGTATGAATTTTGACTTAACTTCATGTACATTTTGTGGATTGTGTAAAGATTTTTGTCCTAAAAAGGCAATATCATTAACAGATGAAATAATTATGGTTTCAAAAGATAAAGAAGATTTAAATGTTAGTGGCAGTTTTATAAAAAAAATTACCTCCAAAGAAAGAAGTTAATCCTAAAGATACAGAAAATAAAAAAGATAATGCAAAATAAATAATAAAAATAAGGCGCATTTAATATGCGCCTTTACTATATAAATTAAGAATAAAAGCTTTCTATTTTAGATTTTTTATTAGTCATAAGAAAATCTGAAGAGTTGTCCTCAATTTTAGTGAATTTAGCTGATTGCCAAAGTCCAAAACATTTATCAAATTTATATAGTATGTTGTCTATTTCAACAATTGGGGTATTATTTACATCAAACCCTTTAAATAAAACTTCTTGTCCTTTATCTTTTAAGTATTTTAAAGCCTTACCTAGCATTTCATCTGGATCAGGTATATTCCTTTCAGCTAAAAAAATTTGAAATGAATCTTGTGCGTTATTATATTTGTTTACCATTAAAAAACCTCCTAAAAATTCCCTTGCGTACTAATATTATATGCATTATGTTAAATATTTACAACATAAAAAATAATAATTTATTAAAAAAATAATGGAATCAATTCCAAAATGATAAATTTATTAAGAAAAATCGAATTTATAATGATATTGTAATAAAAATATTAAAATTATGACAATAAGTAATGTGAAAATGCTTTACATTTTAATTGAGATATACAATATATTGATAATAAAATATTAAAAAACTTATAGGTAACTGTAAATTTTTATTAGAATATCATATATAGAAAAACAATTTTAAAAGTAGTATTATGAAAAAATGTGAAAATAATAAAAATAAAACATATAAATCTAAAAAGAAAAATAATAATTTTAATTTAAATAATGATAAAGCTAATAATGAAAAGGAAAGGAATGAATTAATTAAACAAATAGGAATTAGTAATTTATCAGAGTTTGGAATTGCTTTAATAATTTATGCAGCAATACTTAATATATTATATCTTGAATGGCAAAAGACAAAAATATTAGATCAATTAAATTCTACGAATTATGCTGAAACACTTCAAGATTTAACTGAGGTTCCTAAAGGGGCAAATGTTATATATTTATTTGTAACATCAATTTTTACAGGAGTTTTATTTGATAATTATAAAACTGCTTTATCTCAAACTGGAGAAAATAGAAATGAAAAAGAAATTAATGATAGTTATAAAAGAATAGTTGCAATATTATTAATGCTTTTAGGAACTACTATAAATTTTGAAATATTAAATTGCTAAATATTTTTACTCAGAATTTTAAATTTGACATAAAATTTAGATTACTTAATATAATTATAAAAATTGATTATTTAAATAATGGGTTTTAAAAAACTTATATAGTTCTATATTCTTATAAAGTTTTAGGGGGGAGAAATTATGAGGATAATAGTAGGAGCAGGAAAGACAAAGTATAATGGATGGGTTTCAACACAGGAAAATGAGCTTAATTTATTATCAATAGATCAATGGGAAAACATTTCAAAAAATGATGATATAGAAGCAATTTTAGCTGAGCATGTATGGGAACATCTATCTTATGAAGATGGAATTAAGGCTGCAGAAAATTGTTATAAGTTTTTAAAACCAGGTGGATATGTAAGATGTGCAGTTCCTGATAAAAATTTTAAAAATGAATGGTATCAAAATATGGTTAAGGTTGGGGGGCCAGGGCATGAAGCACATCCAGCATCAGCACATAAAATTGTATATGACTATAAAACATTAGTTAATGTATTTGAAAGTGCGGGATTTAAAGTTACACTTTTAGAATATTGTGATGAGCAAGGTGATTTTCATTATAGAGAATGGAGTGAATCAAAGGGAAAGATATGTAGAAGTTATAGGTTTGATAATAGAAATTCAAGGGGAACTTTAGGTATGGTTTCTATTATTATAGATGCTGTAAAACCAATTGAATAAATAATTTTCTTGTAAACAAAGTATATTATTAATATAATTAATTTAAATGTAATAATAACGAGGTGTAATAATGAGTTCATTTAAATCTATTAGTAGTATACAAGCTCAAAATTTAATAAAGGATTCTAAGGATTTAATTATTATAGATGTAAGAAGATATAGTGAATTTAAGGAAAAGAAAATTCATAATGCAATAAACATACCAGTTGAAGAATTAGAATGGGAAATTGAAGAATTGAAGGAAAGCAAAGATAAACCAATTTTAGTTTATTGTAAAGCAGGACATAAAAGTGCACTTGCGTGCCAAATGTTAGAGGAAGAAGGATTTACTAATTTATATAATCTAGGACAAGGATTATTAGGATATAAAGGTATGGTAGAATAGATTTAGCGTATTTAAGATAGTAAAAATTAATTGCTATTTTAAATACTTTATTTTTTTATACTACTATAATTTAATAATATATTATATAATTATGTATAGGTTATCATAAATTATGGGAGGAGAAAAAATGTTATATACATTAGAAAATGAAAGAATTAAAATTACTGTAAGCAATAGAGGAGCAGAGCTTCATAGCCTTACTTCTAAGATTGATGGAGTTGAATATTTATGGAATAGAAATAAGAGATATTGGAGCTATAGTGCACCAGTTTTATTTCCTATAGTAGGAAAAGTAAAAGACGAAACTTATAGGGTTGATGGAAAAGAATATAATTTACCACAACATGGATTAGCTAGATTAAAAGATTTTGAAATGATTGAAGCATCTAATAATAAAATTGTTTTTGAATTAGTTGATTCAGAAGAAACTCTAAAAGTGTATCCTTATAAATTTTCATTAAAAATTTGCTATACTTTATTAGAAGATGGAGTTATAACAGAATATACAGTGAAAAATACTGATAATAAAATGATTTATTTTTCAATAGGAGCACATCCAGCATTTATGTGTCCAATGATGCCTGGAGAATTAATAGATGATTATTATTTTGAATTTAATGAAAAAGAAAATTGTGATATTATGCCTATAAATAAAGATGGGTATATAAAGCGTGAAAGAAAGCAATATTTGCTTAACAATAATATAATACCGTTAAATTTTGATTTATTTAAAGGTGATGCATTAGTTTTTGATAGTTTAAAGTCAAATAAAATAAGTTTAAAATCTGTTAACCATAATAAAGAATTAACTATGGATTTTACAGGATTCCATTACATGGGGTTATGGACAAAAATAACAGGGGCACCTTTTGTATGTATAGAACCATGGTGTGGACATGCTGATTTTGAGGATTTCACTGGAGAATTAAAAGATAAGGCTGGAATAGAAAGTTTAGAAGAAGGAAAGGAGTTTAATGTTTCTTATACAGTAACAGTAAAATAAATAATTTTATTTTGGAACTGAATTATATTAAAACTTTTTATTTAATACAACTCAGTTCTTTTTTTGTTATATAGAATTTTTATTAATAATTTATATAAAAGGTTATATTTATACAGCCTCATATTTTATTCATTAGTATCATTTTTATACTCAAGAATTGCATTATAAAGAGCATTTGCACAATTAGCTTGCCCAGTGCTTGAAGTAAGATATTTTTCATCAGAACGATTAGTTAAAAATCCTAATTCAACTAATGCGGAGGTTGTAGAATTCAATTCTAAAACGGCAAGTTCCTCACCGGGAACGTAAGATTTTACACCTCTAGTAGGAGTATAATCTAAGTCTATTAAGGATTGTTGTAGATATTTTGCCAGCATTAAACTACTATCATCTGAAGGATTGTACCAAGTTTCAACCCCTGAAATATCTTTAGAATCAGAGCTATTGTTACAATGAATAGATATAAAAATATCTGCATTTGATATTTTTGATATTTTAATTCTTTCTTTTAAACTATCATTTGCTGTTTCTATCCAGTCCATGTTATCTGAGGCACGTGTATAAATAACTTTAAAGTTACCATCTTCCTCTAACAACTTGCCTAATTTTAAAGCAATAGCAAGTGTAATATCTTTTTCTGCTGTATTGTTTGGACTAATTGCACCATAATCCCAAGCACCATGTCCTGGGTCTATACAAACAATATAAGGTTTTTTTTCTTCTATTTTAGGTATAGCTAAATTAAAAGTTGCAATTGTATTATTTTTACTTGACATAATAGCTATTATGGTTATTAATAGAATAAATAGGGGAATTGATAAAATTATAAGTTTAAATACTTTTTGCCTTTTTCTTTTTCGTGCATGAAGTAATTTTCGTCTTTCGGTTAAGTTGAAATTATTATTACTTATATAAATCACCTCAATCCATAAAAGAGAAACTCCAAGATTATTTAATTTTGATTTAAGATTAGAGTATGTTTCTTAATATAAGTATAATTTAAATAAAAACAATTGTAAATAAATGGAATAAAATAAAGTTGAAAATTTTAAAAAAATTTGGGAACAATTAAATTAAAGAGAATGTCTAAATTAAATAATTTTATAATATATAACATAAGAATAAAGCGAGGTTATAGAGATGAAAAAAATATTAGTAAGTGTATTAATAGCAGTTATGGTTGGAGCAACTTTAACTGGATGTAAAAATTCAAATTCTGAAAATGGAACAGGTGTTGAACAAACAAATTCAGTATCAGCAAAGGAAATTGTTAATAAGTTAAATGAAAAAGAATATGTAAGAGGAGCACTTGAAGCTGATGATGTTATGGCAGCTGAAATTTATCATTTAAATTTAGATGATGTAGAGGATTATGGAATATTAGAAACTCAAATTTCTCCAGGGCCAGGATTTATTATGGTTGTAAAAGCAAAAGAAGGTAAGGTTGATGCTGTAAAAGCATCAGTAGAACAGGTTTTACAAGATAAAATAGGAAGTGCCTTTTATCCAGAAGAACAAGAAGTTGCTGAAAATGCACAAGTAAAGGTTGATGGTAATTTAGTTTCATTATTTATATTAAATAGTGTAGTATCTTCAGATGCAGAAAAAGATTATGAAAATTTAATAAAATAATTTAGCTTAAAAAAGTTGTATCATATTAAATTTTTAAATTTAAATGATACAACTTTTTTTATTATATAAAGCTTTTATGAATAATCTAATATCTTTAAATTACCAATATAAGTTTTTAACTTTTCCACATTTTTTACAAGTTAGCTTTTCATAGTAGCCACCTTTAAAACATATATTTCTTATTATTTCAGAATTGTATTTATGTATACAAAAAATAAATTTTGGTATTAACAAAAGTGAACCCTCCTAATTAAAATAAAAATCATTACTTTAATTAGTATGAACAATAGTTATTGAATTATTACATATTAATTTTGTCATTATTCGGGATATGATAAGACATATAATGTAACATTTTGCTTTCCAAAATCTATGCATTCTTTTTCAGAGTTCAAAAACAAATCAATTTTAGTACCTTTAATTGCTAAACCAGTATCAGAAGCAATTGCTTCTCCATAACCAGGAATATAAACTCTTGAACCTAAAGGTATTATTGTTGGATCTACAGCAATGGTACTAATTCCATCAGGGTTATAAGTAGGGGTAGTACCAGTAGCAGTAATTGTATCTCCAGTATATGCAGTAGCTTCTACTGTATATATATCTTTATATGAAGTGTTACTATTATTAACTTCATTTATGTTTTCGTTTTTAGTGTTTATATATTCATCTATATTTATATCATTAAACTTTTCAGTATTTTGTTTTTCTTTTAGTTTTTTATCATGTATAGAAAGAAAATTTAAGTCTATTTTATTATTAATATTAACAACTTTTTTATCTAAATCATTTGTTGGTATATGAAATTTATTTATAGCAAATATTGATAATGCAAGTGAAGTTGTTAAAATAAAAATTTTCTTAAACAGAAAATCCACCTCCAAAATTGTAAATTTAATTACTTCGGCCTGCACCTAGTTTATACTATACATAAAAATTACTGTCAAATTTTCATGGGATAATATTACAAGGTATGAATTTCTAAATTTATTGTGGATAATAATAGAAAATAGCTCTTAATGCTTATAATCAAAGAAGTTTAATCATATTAATAAATAAAAGTCAAGAAAATTCAAAAGTATAAATATGGATTAATAACCTTAAAAATTATAATAAAGTAAATTAGAATTTTTCTAAAAATATATAGACAAACTTTAAAATATAGTCTACTAAAAATTAAACTTTTAAATTTAAAATGAGATTACTATTTTGAATAAACATTTCAAATATATGGTATAATTTTAAAATAAAAATATTGATTAAGGAGAGAAATGCATGGCTGTTATTACATATAAATGTCCTAATTGTGGAGCAGAAATTAAATTCGATCCAAATTTGCAAAAAGGTAAATGCGACTTTTGCTTAAGTGAGTTTACTATAAATGAAATAGAAAAATTAAATAAAATAGATAATCAACATATAAATAAGGATAATTTAGAATATACACATAATGAAGAATGGGATAGTATAGATAAAAAAACAAAGGTTTATTATTGTCCAAGATGTGGAGCAGAAATAGTATCGGATAATAATACAACAGCTACATTTTGCTGTTATTGTCATGGCCCTGTAGTTTTAAGTGATAAGTTTAATGGAGAATTTAAACCATCTAAAGTTATTCCGTTTAAAATAGATAAAGATAAAGCTATTGCAAATTTTATGGAGTGGAGCAAAAGAAAATGGTTTTTGCCAAAGGAATTTTCTTCATCTAAACAATTAGAAAAAATAACAGGTATTTATATTCCATTTTGGATAGTTGATTCTAATGTAACAGGGCAAATGAGTGCAAGAGGTAAAAAAATTACAACATGGATAAGTGGTGATTATAAATATACAAAAACTGATATATATAATATTTATAGAGAAGCAAATTTAACATTTAAAAATGTACCTAGTAATGCCTCAAATAAAATGGATGATAAGGTTATGGAAAGTATAGAACCATATGATTCTAATGGATTTAGAGAATTTTCTATTGCTTATTTACCAGGATTTTTTTCAGAGAAATATGATAAGACAAAGGAAGAAGTTTTACCATTAATAGAAAGGAAAATAAAACTTGGAACTAATGATATATTAAGAGGTTCAATAGGCGGATATTCAATTGTAGATGTTATAGGAACTCATGAAACATTTAATAAAACCTCTTGTAATTATGCATTAATGCCAGTATGGATGATGACTTATAGTGTAGGAAATAAGAATTATATTTTTGCTATGAATGGACAAACGGGCAAGGTTTTTGGTTCATTACCTGTATCTAAGGCAAAGTTATTTATATTATTTTTAGTTATTTTTATTACTGTATTTCTATTAATATTTATAGGAGGTACATTTATATGAAGAAATTAAATAGAAAATGTATACCTTTTATTAGTACATTAATTTCCTTATTGCTTTTTAGCTTTGTAGTTAAAGCTAATGTAAATCCTATAGTTGATGATGCAAAGCTTTTATCACAAACTGAAAAGCTTGAATTAAATAAAAGAGTTGAAAAAATTAGAGAAAAATATAATATGGATGCAGTTATAGTTACATCAAATGATTTAGGTGGAAAGAGTCCTAGAGATTATGCAGATGATTATTATGACTATAATGGATACGGATTAGATAATAATAAAAGTGGGCTTTTATTATTAATAGATATGTATGATAGAAATATTTGGATTTCTACAACTGGAGATGTAATAAAATATTTTACGGATAGTAGAATAAATTCTATTATTAATGATGTGAGTAATTATTTAAGTGATAAAAGATACTTTGATGCCTGCAATGTATTTTTAGATGAGGTTGAGCATTATATAGAACTTGGAATACCTAAAGATCAATATAATTATAGTGAAAATGACAGTAGATTAAAGGTAGTATTAATTGCTTTAGCAGTTTCACTTATAGCCTCAACTGTGGTTTGTATAGTTGTAGTTAATTCTTATAAAAACACAAAATCAGTATCTAGTAGAAATTATGTTGATAATAACTCTATAGTATTTACTAAAAGAAGAGATATTTTTGTAAATACATTTACTACTAGAACAAAAATTGAGAGAGATAATTCAAGTGTTGGGGGAAGCGGAAGTTCTACTCATACATCAAGTAGTGGAAATACCCACGGAGGTGGAGGAGGAAAGTTTTAAATATAAAATTAAATTCTGAAACTAAAAAAATAATATAATAAAATTATATAAAGGCTAAATGTTCAAAATGAATATTTAGCCTTTTAGTTTAAGAATAAAAAGATATAGGATATAATATAAACATGGAAAGTTGGTGTATATTTGTAGAAAAAGAAATATTTTTTGAAAAAATAAAGACGATAAAATAAAAGTTAAATTTTAAAATAAATAAAAAAACTTAACATGATATAAATAAAATAAGGAAGTGATTATTTGTTTGGTTATGTGACTCCACTTAAACCAGAACTTAAAATAAGAGAATATGAATTGTTTAGGGGGTATTATTGTGGAGTATGTATGCATATTAAAGAGAAATTTGGAAATATTCCAAGATTTGCCTTAAATTATGATATGGCTTTTTTAGGATTACTTTTAGATGCCTTACATATTGAAGAACCTAATATTCAATTTAAAAAGTGTATGGCTCATCCTTTAAAAAATAAGCCTATGATTATAAATAATAAGGCTTTAGAATATGCAGCAGCTATGAATGTTTCATTAGTATATTATAAGTTAGTTGATGATGTAAATGATGATAAAAGCTTAAAAAGTAGACTTGAAAGTATTATTTTATCACCATATAAACGAAAATTTAACAGAAATGTTACTAAGGTTAATGATATAATAGAAGAAAATTTAAATATATTATCTAACTTAGAAAAAAATAAGGATTTTTCATCAATAGATGAAATTTCACATCCTTTTGGCTTAATAGTAGCTAAAATTTTAGAATTATATCCCGAAGATATTTATGGTGATTGTGATGAATTAAGGTATCAGCTTTATGATTTAGGATATGCACTTGGAAAATGGATTTATTTAATAGATGCTTTAGATGATTTAAGAGAAGATATGGAAAAAAATAAATTTAATCCAATAAACTATTTATATAATAAAAATAATAAAAACTATGAAGAATTATTAAAAGAAATCAAACCAAGAATGGAATTTACAATATTAAATTGTGGATACAATTGTAAGTATACATTAGATAAACTACCCTTAAAAAGAAATAAAGATATTTTAGAAAATATAATAAGTCTTGGAATGATGGATAAGTATGAAAAAATAATAAATAATTGCAATTGTAAGAGTAAGAAAAGAAATCATTAAAATATATTTAAATTATGATGATAGCAGGGGATAAAAGGAGTGTTTAAAAAAAATGAACCCATATGATGTGTTAGGAGTGAAGCCTGGAGCTTCTCAAGAAGAAATAAAATCAGCTTATAGAAAGCTTGTAAAACAATATCATCCAGATCAATATGGTGATAATCCACTTAAAGATTTAGCACAAGAAAAATTAGCAGAGATAAATAAGGCGTATGATATGTTGAAAAATGGTGGAGATACAAGTTACAATTCTTCATCAAATGGATATAATGCTAGTTATAATTCATATAATAGTAATACTGCTATTTATGCAGAAATAAGAAGTCTTATCCAAATGAGAAATATAACAGTTGCAGAATCAAAACTTAATGCTATACAACAAAGAGACGCAGAATGGTATTACTTATATGGAAATGTTATGATGGCAAAAGGTTGGTTTGAATCTGCTTATAACAATATACAAAGAGCATGTGATATGGATCCAAATAATTTTGAGTATAGGCAAGCATTAAATCAGTTACAATCAAGGGGAAGAGGCTATAGTCAAACTTATAGGACCTCAACTGGAAATATGAATGCTTGTGATTGTTGTATTAATTTATGGTGTTTAGATTCTTTATGTGAATGTTGTGGTGGTGACCTTATAGGATGCTGCTAATAGGGGGGATTTTATGAAATCTAGGGATATAGCTATTGGGGGAATTTTAGTTGCATTAACTATTATAGTATTATATGCAACATCAATATTACCAATAAGTACATTAGCAATATTAACAATTGCATCTGCCATAATACCAATATGTATTATAAGAAGTAATGTTCAAACATCAATTTTTGTTTATATATCATCTAGTTTAATTGCCTTTTTTTTAGTTCCAATTAACATATCACTTTTATATTTTATATTCTTTGGAGTATATGGAATAGTTAAATATTTTATAGAAAGAATAAGAAAAGAAAATTTAGAAATAATTCTTAAGCTTGTATTTTTTAATATAGTATTTGTAATTGGGTTTATAATAATGCAAAATATCTTAGGAGTAAATATAATAGCTGGTTTAGAAGAATTAATATCTAAATTTTTCAATAATTCTGCTAGAATTTATTCATTAATAATATTATGGATAATTGCACAACCTGTTTTTATTATTTATGATTATGCAATGACTATGATTATTACATTCTATATGGAAAGAATACATAAAAATATATAGAAATAAATTTTAAAGTTATAATATATAAAAATTATATATTATAAAAAGGAGCTATATCCTGTTGAATTAGAAAATTTAAGCAGGATACAGCTCTGTTATTTTTTAAAATTAAATATCTATTAAATTCTTCTTATATGAAGAGTACAGATGTCTTAATAAACTCATTTTATCTTCTAATTCTAAATAAAGGTCAGAAGCAAGTGATAAATTATCCTCATTGATTGCATCTTTAAGTCTTGTGAAAAGACTCTTAGTAGAATTAGTATCTTTCATAATATAAAGTCTCAAGTCATGAATTTTCATCCAATTTGTTAAATCTAAATCAAGAGCTTTATTTACATCGTGAAGTGCCTTAGCTGATCTTATTTCAGAAGTAAACTTATTTACTATTCTATGAGCAATTTCCATTTTCCATCTTTTAATAGTTGCCATTTTGAAGCTATTAATAAGTTGATCGGTTAATACACCATTTCTTTTTAAAACTTCTACCTTTTCAGGATATTTATCTAAAGCACTAATGTTTTCATAAATTGTAGCTGGTGCTTTACTGAAATATTTATTTCTTTCCTCTTCGTTAAAGTCTTCAAATACATCTTCTTCAGCTCTATATTTTCTATACTTTTCTAGGTAATCAGCTTCTTCGCCATAGCCTTTAGAAAGTTCAGCTAAAAGCTCATCATCAGTTTTATTATTATTTACTGCATATAAAATACCATCAAGCATTGACATATAGCATACAGCTATAGTTATATAAGCATTTGAATGAGGATTTGGCGATCTTAACTCAAATCTTGTAGCTAAAGGATTAGATAAATCTCTAATAAGTCCAACTAATATAGATCTATTTCTAGATGGATTGCTTGGAGATAACCCAAGAGAAGTAACTATACAAACTGGAGCTTCAAATCCTGGTTTTAATCTCTTTAAAGAATTATTAGTTGAAGATATAAATGGATTCATAACTTCATAGTTTTTAAGAAGGCCCATTAATGATCCATATCCAATAATACTTAAGAAATGATCTTTAGTAGTGTGGAATAGATTTATTCTTTTACCATTTTTAAGTTTTAAACTAATTCCTAAATGAACATGCATTCCAGAACCAGCTACACCATCAAGCGGTTTTGCCATAAATGTAACATCTAATCCATACCTTCTAAAGGTTTCTTGAACTAATATTTTTATAAATAATTCATTATCAGCAGCTTGAACTGCATCAGAATATTTCCAGTCAACTTCAATTTGTTCCATTACATGATCGAAATTACCTGAAGAATCTAGTTTTGCTCTAACACCACCAACTTCTTTATGTCCCATTTCAGGTTCGAACCCGTAAGCTTCCATTAATAATAAACTTTCTTCTAATGCTGTACGAACTTTACCTTTAGTTCTTGTCCAATATTGCTCATGAAGCACTTGAGAAGTAGATAATTCTTCAATTTCAGCATCAGTATTTGGAGTTTTAACCCAAAACTCTAATTCAGTAGCAGAAGTTATAACTATTTCGTCAATATCATCTTTTTTTATGTTATAAATATTTAATATTTCTGGATGTGTTTCAAAGATATTCCATAAACTGTCTTTAAATGTTTTAACTGCATTATTTAAAATATTTCTTGAATCTACAGGCTTATTATCATGATATAAAAAACAAGGAATTCTTAAAGTACCTACAGGCTTATTTGTTGAATTATCAATAAAGTCATAGTTATAATCAACAAACCATTTACAGTTTAAATCTGCAATCATATCTACTTTAGCATTGTTTAAGGTAGCAATTCCAGGTAAAACAACTGATGAACCATCAGTTTGGACTGCAACTCCATGTAAGAATGAGTCTAAGTCATCTAAAAATAAATTTACTGGAATTTTTTCATCAGTATCATTTCCGGAAAGGTCAATACCAACAAAGGATACAAATTTTATTTCTGGATGGGAAGACAAAATTTCTTTTATCTTTTCTTTAGTGTGATTTTCTTTAGATATAGTGTAAAGTAAGTTATCAATCATAGGCTTTAGCTTCGTAAAAATCATATTATTTACGAAATAAATTCACATCCTTTCGCTTATAGTCGAATAATTGATTTTATAAAAATAATAATATTCGTAAAGTTCTTATAGTGATTTTATTATAAATTTGATAAATATGTCAATATATTTATTAGTTAAATTATAATAAAATAACAAATTTTTGAATAATATATATTTATTTATATATTATATCATACAATTAAATAAACTTAATAAACATAAAATTATATTAAGAAAAGAATAATTTGAAAATTTATCCAATAATATTGAATAAGTATATTTAAATTGCCAATAATAAAATATATATATTTTATTATTAAGAGGAGATGGAAAGACTAATTATGAATAATGTTATATGTCCAAAGTGTAAAGAGAAAATTTTTGAGGAACCAGGTTGCAAAGCAATTGGAATTATAACTTGTGATAGTTGCAAAGAAAAGATTACATGGAAATGTGATGGAGAAAAAACGTTAACTAAAAAAATAGATTAAATGTATTAAATATATTAAATAAAAATCTCATATAAAATGAGATTTTTATTTTTTGTAAAAATAATAATTATAGTAGAAATATATGGTTAATTATGGTAAAATAGTATTAAATTTCAACTGGTTGTGGTAGTTGGCTGAGAGCTAATCATTATAGCACTCTGCTTCTTTTTTATTTAGGGAGAATAAAAAGAAGCTAATTTTATATGCTAACTAATATTATATATAATGATTTCTTAATATTTAAATTTAAAATTAAGAAATATGTTTATATAAGTTAAATAAAATAGGGATAAATAATAAAGGAGATGGGAAAATGAGTACACGTAGAGAGAAGTTGAGCAAAGAGAAGTATGGGATAGTAATTACTTTAGTTGTAATGTTAGTTAGTGTTTTGCTTTCTAAAAGTCATTTAAATGATTATTTTGATGTAACTTTATGTGCTGGTATATTTTCAGTTATTGGTGGATTTTTATATTCAATTATGCATATTGACAATATAAAAATGGGACAAACAGTTATTATAGGTGGAATAGCCACAATGATTTTAAGTTGTGCATTATAATTTTTGTTAGGTAAAATAAAAAAAGTCTGAAATCAGACTTTTTTATTTTATAATAAGTATTTAATTTTCTTTAAGATTTGAATTTGTATATTCTTCATACCATTTATTAAATAAAACTTTAATAGATGCAGCTAATGGAACTGCAATTAACATTCCAAGTAATCCACCTACATTACCACCTATTATAATAGCCATCATTGTAAAAACAGGATGAAGTCCAACACTATTTCCAACAATCTTAGGTGCTAATAAATTGTTATCAATTTGTTGAACAACAATCATGGCAATAATAGCATAAATAACTTTAATAGGATTACCACTTAATAATCCCATAATTGCAGCTAAAATTGTACCAACTAAAGGGCCTACATAAGGAATCATATTACAAATTCCTGAAATAAGTCCTATTATAATGGCATAATCTATACGAACTAAAGATAGGGCTATTGCTGATAGTGTACCTACAAAAAACGCTTCTAATAATTGACCGTGAATAAATTTTGAAAATACATCATGTACAAGTCTAAAGGTTTCTTCAATTTTATTTCCTGTATGGCTTTTCCTAAAAACTAAATAATATAATCTTTTCCATAGTTTTATAAAGTATTCAGAATCTTTAAGAATATAAATACTTATTATAATTGCAATAAAAAATGAGGCAATGCTACTTCCTATAGACATAATGTTAGAAGTCATTGAACCAAGATTAACTATAATATATTTTTGGAGAGCATCAACTATTTGAATTATATATGGTTTTAAAGTATCAATAAAAGGTATATTAAGATTTTTTAATGTATTTTCTATGCTTGCAGTAGAAAATGAATTAGTGTTCAAGTATGAGGATATATCCGATATTATATTTGTTATTGTTGTATTTTTTGATAATTGACCACCAATCATAAAATAAATACCCCAAAGTAATGACAGTACAATTCCGATTATTAAAAGATAAGTAAGCACAATAGCTATTATTCTTCTAGTAGATTTATTTTTTATTTTGTATAGGGTATTTGTTCTAAGAAAGTTTTCTATAAATTTTGTTATAGGATAAAGTAAATAAGCAATAACTATTGCAATGAGAAGTGGTTTAATTAAGTGTAGTCCAGCACCTATTATATTAAGAGTAGTAGTGAAAATTTCACCTAAATTAGACAAAATAGTTAAGGCTAAATAAATAACAATAGTTGTTATAGTAATATAAAGTGAGTATTTTAATAAATTTTTATCAAAATGTATTTTCAATTAATTCACCGTCCTAATATTAAAATAAGTTTAATAATAAGCTATATTATAACATAAATTAATATTATTTTAATGGATAATATTAATTGAAAATATATTTTAAAAGGCGTATAATTATTAAAAATTTTATGAAAATGTACTAATTTTTAAGGGGGAAGGATAAAGGGAGGAATATTTTCACTAATAAAAATATATAATAAATATAAATTAATACTTATTAATCCGAAAGATTAGGGAGGAATGAAAAATGGAAAATATTTATTCACAAATTGATGTTAATGCTTATGTAGCAAAATATATGGATGAAACAGGATGCAATTTAAATGAAGCTTGCGAAGAATTAGGAATTGATCCTGCAAGAGTATTTACAAGTTATTCAGAAGAGGATGAATTGTTATAATTAAGTAAATAAAATATTAATTAAATAAAGCTGATTCAAAATAATATTTAAAAGTTTTTAGTATAGCCTAAATTTTTTAATATTATTTTGAATCAGTATTTTTATTGCCATAAATATGCTAAAATTAATTAATAATTAAAGGAGATATTAAAAATGGTTAAAGAGAAAAGGGTATATTTAAGTGCTTTAAAAATATTAATTGGTATATTTACTGCCATATCGATTATATCGATTTCTACAATAGTGGTATTGAATTTTAAGTTTTTATATAAATTTATTATAAATAAATATGATTTAGTTAATATTACAGGAGTTTCAAAAGAAAGTTTAATAAATGATTATAATGGGTTAATAAATTACCTTCAAAATCCATTTATAAAATCATTAAAATTTGAAAATTTTAATATGAGCCCTTATGGGGAGATGCATTTTTATGAGGTTAAAAAAATATTTATTTCATTAATTATTATTGCTTTAACTTTTATAGTTCTAAACTTAATTTATATTATTATTTGCAAGAATAGAGGTAATGAATATTTTGGTAGAAAAATTATAAAAAATCTTAATTTAGGATCAAATATTTTAATTTTATTTTTCATAATATTAGTGTCAGCCTATATAATCGATTTTTCAAAGGCGTTTATAATATTTCATAAAATATTTTTTAAAAATGATTATTGGATATTTGATGAAAGGATTGATCCTATAATAAATGCATTACCTGAAGAGCTATTTATGATTTATGGAGCTATAATATTAGGAGTAATTATAGTATTTAGTATAATTATTAAGCTTTTAAATAAAAAAATTTCTAATAAAGAGTTTTCCTTATTAGAGAAAAGTTTTTAGTTATAATTAAATATGATATTGTAATGCACATGTTTTAATAGGATTACTTATTATAATATGTGCATTAATTTTTATTTAAAACAAAGGAGATAAATGAAGAAAAAGATTTCTTTAAGTTTATGTATGATTGTAAGAGATGAAGAAAAAACTCTTAAGAGGTGTTTAGATTCAGTAAAATCATTTATAAATGAAATTATAATAGTAGATACAGGTTCTAAAGATAAAACAAAAGAAATTGCAAAAAGCTTTAATAGCAAAATATATGATTTTAAATGGATAAATGATTTTTCAGCTGCAAGAAATTTTGCCTTTAGTAAAGCAACTAGTGATTATATAATGTGGTTAGATGGTGATGATTTTATTAACGAAGAGGATATTAATAAAATAAAACTTCTTTTAGAAAATATGGATATTAGTTATGATTATATAAGTGCAGAATATATATTAGCTAGAAATAATGAAGGAAAGGTAACCACATCTTTAAGAAGAAATAGGATAGTTAAAAGGAAATGTGGATTTCTTTGGGTGGGAAATGTTCATGAGTATTTAGATGTTTATGGAAAAGGGCTTGAAGGAAATTTTGCTATTGAACATGGTAAAATTAAGGAATATACAGATAGAAATCTTCAAATATTTAAGGATATGGAAAAAAACAATAAAAAATTTACTCCAAGAGATATGTATTACTATGCTAATGAATTGTTTGATAATAAATATTATGATGAAGCAATAAACCAATATAAAAAGTTTATTAATACAAATGAGGGGTGGATAGAAGATGTAAAGGGAGCATATTTAAAGATTATAAGTGCTTTATATATAATAGATGATAAAGAGAAGATACCAGACATTGCATTTGATTCTTTTAAGTTAGATGTTCCAACAGCTGAAATTGCTTGTGCATTAGGGAACTATTATCTAGAAAAAGATAATTTTAAACAAGCAGCCTTTTGGTATAGAGTAGCATTAGACTCTAAACCTGATAAATATAATATGTATATTTCAAACAGTGATTATTACACATGGATACCAAGCTTGCAATTATGTATTTGTTATTATAATTTGGGTAAGATAGAATGTTCATATTTCTTTAATGAGTTAGCCTCAACATTTAATGGCGAAGAGGAAAAGATTTTATATAATAGAAAGATGTTTGAAAATTATTTTAGCACATTAAATATGGATATTCCAAAATTAGAGTATCCTTTAAAATTAAGTGATTATACTAAATATTTATAAATTAATTTGTATTATAAAAGCAATTAAATTTTTAAGAGAATTTTTAATAGGAAATTCTTATTAAGAATTTGATTGCTTTTTTAATAATATAATTGTACAAAATTTTTTTAAGAGTTTAAAAAATACTTTTATAAATAATTTGTTTTTTTAGAATATAAATTTATAGTTAGGTTTATTTAAAATTAAGAAATGAAGATATAGAAACTATTATAATAAAGAATTAATATAGAATATAGTATAATCAATGAGAGAAAAATATTAAGTAATGTATTTAAACTTTATTATAATATTTTATTTTTAATATAAGAAAGAGAGAAAAAATGGTTTTTAGTAGTATTTTATTTATATTCAGGTTTTTACCTATAGCAATGATATTATATTTTTTAACTCCAAATAAATTTAAGAATTTAACATTACTGATAATAAGTTTAATATTCTATTCTTGGGGTGAACCTAAGTACTTTTTAATAATGTTAGCATCAATATTTGTTGATTACTTTGTTAGTAGAGGAATAGATAAGAATAAAAATAATAAAAAAAGGAGAATAATACTTTTATTTATATATATAATATTTAATTTAGGAATGTTATTTTTCTTTAAATACTTTAACTTTTTTATAGAGAATATAAATAATATTTTTGGATTATCTTTAAAGTATGTAAAAATAACATTACCATTAGGTATTAGCTTTTATACATTTCAAACTATGTCATATACAATAGATGTTTTTTGGGGAAAAGTTAAAGCTGAAAAAAATATTATTAATTTTGGTGCATTTGTATGTTTATTTCCACAACTTATTGCTGGACCGATAGTTAAATATACAGATATAAATATTGAATTAAAAGAAAGAAAAGTTGATATAAAACAAATTCAAGATGGAATAGAATTATTTATATTAGGTTTAGGGGGCAAAGTATTAATAGCTAATAATATAGGGGCATTTTGGACAGAAATTGAGAGGAAAGGTTTTAGTAATATAGGAAGCATAATAGCATGGTTATCTGTTTTATCATTTGCACTTCAAATATATTTTGATTTTAGTGGATATTCATTAATGGCTATAGGTCTTGGAAAGATGTTAGGATTTAATTTTCCTAAAAATTTTAATTATCCATATATATCAAAAAATATAAGTGAGTTTTGGAGAAGGTGGCATATTACATTAGGAGCTTGGTTTAAAGAATATGTATATATACCACTTGGAGGAAATAGGGTAGGAAAATTGAGGTTATATGTAAATCTTTTTATAGTATGGTTTTTGACTGGAATTTGGCATGGAGCTAGTTATAACTTTATATTATGGGGTTTATATTTCTTTGTTTTAATTAGTATGGAAAAGGCATTTTTATTAAGGGTGTTAAAAAAAAGCAATATATTATCTCATTTATATTCAATATTTTTTATATTACTTGGTTGGGCAATATTTGCAGTAGTAGATTTAGGAGAGCTAAAAGTATTATTAAAAGAAATGTTTACTATAAGTAAGAATAATCATTGGATATATTATTTAAGAAATTATGGTATTACTTTTATAATTGCAATAGTTTTTTCAACTCCTATAGTAAAAAATATATATAATAAATTTGTTAAAAGTGATATTTTAAATACAGTTATTTTAATTACTATATTTTTAATAAGTATAGCTTATTTAGTTGATGCCACATATAATCCATTTTTATATTTTAGATTTTAGTTTTATTATTAATTATTTATATATGTATAGTAGTTAACCTTAGGAGTATCTTATGAAGAAAAATTATTTAATATTTTCTTTTGTTATAATAATTATTGTATTTACAATAATGAGTTTAATTAAAGATGACAAAAAGTTTTCAGAGTTAGAAAATAGAAATTTAAAAACAAGTGTGAAGTTTTCATTAAAAAGCTTTCTTGATGGAAGTTTTCAAAGTGATTATGAAAAATATATAAATGACCAATTTCCATTAAGGGATAAATGGATAAGTATAAAATCAATGAGTGAACATGTTTTAGGTAAAATAGAAAACAATGGAATAATATATGGAAAGAATGGAGAATTATTTGAAAAGTTTGATTCATTAGATAAAGAGAAGCTAAAAAAGAATGTTGAAGCTATAAATATTTTTTCACAAAGATATTATGATAAAGTTTCATTAATGATTGTACCTAATTCTTATGAAATATATAAGGAAAATTTACCTAAAAATTCACCTATAATTATGCAAGAAGAAATAATTAATCAAATATATGATTTTTTAAAGTTTAGTAATAATGTAGACTTAATGGAAGAATTAATAGTTAATAAAAATAAATATATATATTATAAAACTGATCATCATTGGACTACATATGGCGCTTATTTGGCTTATTGTAGTTTCATGGATTCTATTAATAAAGAAAAAGTTAAGTTTGATGATTTTCAAAAAGTTGAGTTGCCTAATTTTTATGGAACATATTTTTCAAAAGCAAAGCCATTTAATATTAAACCTGATATTATGACTTATTATAATTTTGAAAATTTAACAATGGAAATAGTGGGAGATAAAGTTTATGACTCCATCTATGATTATTCTAAGGAAGATTTAAAGGATAAATATTCACTATTTTTATATGGAAATAATCCATTAACTATAATTAAGAATAATAATATTAAAGAAAATAATAAGATATTGGTTATTAAAGATTCATTTGGAAATTCATTAATTCCATTTTTAACTCAGAGCTATAAAGAAATTCATGTTATAGACTTAAGATATTTTACGAGTAAATTAAGTTCTTATTTAAAGGAAAATGAATTTGAAAATATTTTGATTATATATAATTTTATAAATTTATCTACTGATAATAATATATTAAGAATTAAATATTAATTTTAGGGCAGGAATATTAGCTAGTCTTTATTTCTGCCCTAAATTGTTAAATAAACATATTTTTTAATATATAAATATATAGTTTATTTAAATAATATGTAACAATAAGAAATTATGAACATAAGATAAAAGTGTAGAGAAATCAAATGATAAATTTTATGAGATAATAGGGAGGAGAAAATGAGATACTATAGCAATTCAAGCAATAATGTTGATAAGGATAATCAAAATAATACTGTAAATAAAGATGAAGCAGTAGTATTAAATAATATAGATGAAAATACTGAACCTTGTTTTGGTGAAGGTTGTGTAAAAGAATGCAAATGTACTTGTTTTTGTCCAAGAGGACCAAAAGGAGCAACAGGAGCAACAGGACCACAGGGGCCAACAGGGCCAATGGGACCAAGAGGGCCAGTAGGACCAAGAGGACCACAAGGATGTAAGGGAGCAACAGGAGCAACAGGGCCAATGGGACCAACAGGGCCACAAGGCATCCAAGGAGCAACAGGAGCAACAGGAGCAACAGGACCAAGAGGACCAGTAGGACCAAGGGGATATAATGGAGCAACAGGGCCAATGGGACCAGTAGGACCAACAGGGCCACAAGGTATCCAAGGAGCAACAGGACCAAGAGGACCAGTAGGACCAAGAGGATATAATGGAGCAA
>NZ_CAJURG010000002.1:0-232182 GCF_910588715.1 uncultured Clostridium sp. | reverse complement strand
GACCTCAAGGTGAAGAGGGACCAGAAGGACCAAGAGGACCACAAGGTATTCAAGGTATTCAAGGTGAAATGGGACCAATAGGGCCAACAGGGCCAAGAGGACCACAAGGTATTCAAGGTATTCAAGGTGAAAGAGGACCACAAGGACCAATAGGACCAACAGGGCCAATGGGACCACAAGGTATTCAAGGTATCCAAGGTGAAATGGGACCAATGGGACCAATAGGACCAACAGGACCAATGGGGCCACAAGGTATTCAAGGTATCCAAGGTGAAGTAGGACCACAAGGACCAATAGGACCAATGGGACCACAAGGACCAGCTGGAACTATAGGTGATTATGGTGTAGTATTTAGAGAATTTGGAAATGCTCAAACTGTATCATATGCAGATCATGTAAGCTTCCCAGAAAACCAAATTACAGGAGATAGCATAAATCATATTGAAAATACTACTGATATAGAATTAGAAGGAAATAAATCATATTTTGTTAAATATACAGTATCTTATTCAACTAATGAATGTGCTTGTGGATTATCTGGTTATAGCAAAGATATTATTTTTGCATTAACAGATCTTAATAATATGATTATTCCAGGTAGTGAGCATATAGCATCAATTTCAAGAGATGTATATGCTAATAGTATTTCACTTGGTGTAATTATAACTCCAAATGAAGACTATGTTGTAAGATTAACTAATTTAACTCAAGACCTTAGAAGAGTTATAGTTAATGCCGCAACAGTAACTATAATTAGATTAGCATAAACTATTATTTGTAAATTAAGATTTTAGAGGCTAATTATTCATTTTGAATATTTAGCCTTTTATTTATTTTTTAATTAATTATAATTATAAAATTTCAATATTACACTATAGTTTAATATCCCCCTATTAAACTATAGTGCAATATTAATTTTTTTAAATTAAAAATTTTATATTTAAATTTAAGAGGATGGTTTAGAAATTTGTTTTTGAATATGATTTAATTAAAATCAACTTGAATGTTTTTTGTATTAATGTATTTAAATTATTTTAATTCTTTAAAAAAATATTTTTCATGTTTAAAACATATGACTGTTTTATAAAGCTTAATATACGATATTGAATATAAATAGTTATAGTTACAAATAATAAAATTAAATGTTATTTGGAGGTATTTATTTATGTTTGAACATAAAAAACAATTATTACATGAGGTAAAGGTTGAAAGACCTAATCCACAATATGCAGTCTTAATGCAAGAACAACTAGGTGGTGGAAATGGAGAGCTTAAAGCAGCAATGCAATATATTTCTCAAAGTTTTAGAATAAAGGACCCAGAAATTAAAGATTTGTTTTTAGATATAGGTGCAGAGGAATTAAGTCATATGGAGATGGTTGCACAAACTATTAATTTATTAAACGGACATGATGTTAATAATAGTGAAGTTTGCAATGGAGAAATTCAAACCCATGTACAATGTGGGTTATCACCAGTACTTATAAATTCATCAGGTGCACCTTGGACTGCAGATTACGTTACTGTTACAGGAGATTTGGTGGCAGACTTATTATCAAATATAGCATCTGAACAAAGAGCAAAGGTTGTATATGAATATCTTTATAGACAAATAGAAGATAAAGAAGTACGAGCAACAATAGATTTTTTACTTAATAGAGAAGAAGCACACAATGCATTATTTAGAGAAGCTTTAAATAAAGTACAAAAGAGCGGTTCAAACAAAGATTTTGGAATTACTGAAGATTCTAAGTTATATTTTGACTTATCAACTCCCGGTCCTAAGCATGAAGCTCCTAATCCAACACCACCTTCATTTGAAAATCCTAGAAGATAGAATTTTTTTATAAGCTTTTTAGATAGAGTAATTTATTTATGCACAAATATCGTATTATTTAAAATAAATATACGGTATTTTTTATATTATTTTAATTTTGAGTAAGTCAGATTTAGTTAATAGTAATATTAATTATTTTTTATAATTAAAAAAGTAAATATATGATAGGTAAATATACAAAATTTTGAAGTTTAATATTAGTTTAAGAGATTATTAAAGAGTTTTTATTTAATGCTAAATAAATTAAAATATATAAAAATGAAAATTATTTTCTTTTTATACCCTTTAAAAATATTTTTTATAAAAAAATGAAAAAATATTTCTAAAACTTATTGTCAAGTAAATGATTACATGATATGATAAATTCATCAGATGAAAATTATTTTCTTTAAGAATAAAGGGGTGAATTTAGATGTTTAATAAGATAAAGGGAGGACTTGTAGTTTCTTGTCAAGCTTTAAAGGACGAGCCTCTTCACAGTTCTTTCATAATGGGAAGAATGGCAAGAGCAGCTAAAGAAGGTGGAGCAGTTGCAATAAGAGCACAAGGAGTAGAAGATATAATAGAAATAAAAGAAGTAACAAACTTACCAGTTATAGGAATCATTAAAAAGTGTTACGATGATTCACCAATATATATAACTCCTACTAAAGAAGAAGTAGATAAGCTATTGAAAACTAAATGTGAAATGATAGCATTAGATGCTACTGATAGAATTAGACCAAATGGAGAATCTTTAAAAGAGTTAATAGATTATATTAAAAGTAACGGAATATTAGTTATGGCTGATATATCCACTTATGCAGAAGCTATTAACGCAGAAAAATTAGGTGCAGATTGTGTATCTACAACATTATCTGGATATACTGATTATTCTACACAAGGAGATGGACCTGATTTAGAACTTATTAAAAGGTTATCTAATGATTTAAAAATACCAGTAATAGGAGAAGGGAAAATAAATACGCCTGAAGAATTAAGACAAGCTTTTTTATGCGGAGCATTTTCATGTGTAGTTGGAGGAGCTATTACAAGACCACAGTTGATAACAAAGAAATTTGTTGATGTAATAAATAAGTAAAAAATTTAATATTAAAATAAACGTTTACAAAATGGAGGGTTTAACAATGAAGGGAATTTATTCAGCATTATTAGTATCTTTTGATAAGGAAGGAAATATTAACGAAAAGGGATTAAGACAAATTATAAGACATAATATTGATAAAAACAAGGTTGATGGTTTATATGTAGGGGGTAGTACTGGAGAAAACTTTATGCTATCTACTGAAGAAAAGAAGGAGATATTTAGAATTGCAAAGGATGAAGCAAAGGATTCAGTAAAATTAATTGCTCAAGTAGGTTCAATCAACGTTAAAGAATCAGTAGAACTTGCTAAATATGCAACAGAACTTGGATATGATTCTTTATCAGCAGTAACACCATTTTATTATAAATTTGATTTTAATGAAATTAAAGATTACTATAATACAATAATTAATTCTGTTGACAATAAAATGATTATTTATTCAATTCCATTTTTAACTGGAGTAAACATGAGTTTAGATCAATTTGCTGAGTTATTTGAAAATGAAAAAATAATAGGTGTTAAATTTACAGCTGCAGATTTCTATTTATTAGAAAGAATGCGTAAGAGATTTCCAGATAAATTAATTTATGCTGGATTTGATGAAATGATGTTACCAGCAACTGTTTTAGGAGTTGATGGAGCAATTGGTTCAACATTTAATGTAAATGGTAAGAGAGCTAGGGAAATATTTGAATTAGCTAGGGAAGGTAGAATAGCTGAAGCTTTAGAAGTTCAACATGTAACAAATGACTTAATATCTGATATATTAGCAAATGGATTATATGGAACTCTAAAACTGTTATTAGAAGAAGAAGGAGTAGAAGCTGGATATTGTAGAAAACCTATGAAGGAATCTACAGAAGAAATGAGAGAAAGAGCTAAAGTTATTTATAACAAATACTTCTAATTTGAAAATAAAGGTATAAAGGAGTGATTAACGTGAGTGGGTTTACATGGATTGATATGGTTGTGCTGGTAGTATATTTAGGGGCAGTTCTACTCGCTGGACTAGCATTTTCAAAGAAAGAAATGAAGGGTAAAGAATTCTTTAAAGGTGATGGAACTATTCCTTGGTGGGTTACATCTGTTTCTATATTTGCTACATTATTAAGTCCGATATCCTTTTTATCATTAGCTGGTAATTCTTATGGTGGAAGTTGGATTTTATGGTTTGCACAATTAGGTATGCTTATTGCAATTCCATTAACGATAAGATTCTTCTTACCTTTATATAGCAGATTAAAAATAGATACAGCTTATGAGTATTTAGAAATAAGATATAAAAATAAGGGACTTAGAATTTTAGGTGCTTTAATGTTTATAATTTACCAAATTGGTCGTATGTCTATTATTATGTATTTACCATCTATTGTATTAGCTCAGCTTACAGGTATAAATGTTAATATATTAATAGTAGTTATGGGAGTTATTGCAATAATTTACTCATATACTGGTGGATTAAAATCAGTTTTATGGACTGACTTTATCCAAGGTGTTGTATTAATAGTTGGAGTTACTTTTGCTTTAGGATTCTTATTATTTAATATTAATGGTGGAATAGGTTCTGTATTTAGTGAATTAGCTAATGGAAAGTTCTTAGGAAAAACAGATGTTGTTTTTGATATTAATATATTAAAAAGTAGTGCATTTATAATATTAATAGGTGCAGGTTTTAATACTTTTTCATCATATATTTCAAGTCAAGATATTGTGCAAAGGTTTACTACTACAACTGATATTAAACAATTAAAGAAAATGACTTATGGAAATGGTGTATTATCAATATTTTTAGCAACTGTATTTTATCTTATAGGAACAGCATTATTTGTTTTCTATAATCAAAATCCAAGTTTATTACAAACTGCACAACAAGACCAAATATTTGCATCATATATAGCATTTGAATTACCTGTTGGAATAACAGGAATATTATTAGCAGCTATATATGCAGCATCACAATCTACTTTATCAACAGGTTTAAACTCTGTTGCAACAAGTTGGACTTTAGATATTCAATCTAAAATATCATCTAAAGAATTGAGCTTTGAAAAGCAAACAAAAATAGCTCAATATATATCTTTAGGAGTTGGAATAGTATCAATATTAGTTGCTATAGTATTAGCTAATGGAGAAATTAAGTCAGCTTATGAATGGTTTAATAGTTTCATGGGATTAGTTCTTGGAGTATTAGCTGGAATATTTGTTTTAGGAGCTTTTACAAAGAAGGCAACAAGTTTAGGTGCTTATGTAGCATTTATAGCATCAGCTATACTTGTAGTATTCTTAAAGTATAATGTTCCAAGTGTAACTTCATGGGCATATGCAATTATCTCTATATCAACTTCATTAGTGGTTGGTTATATAACAAGTTCTATAGAACTTGCTATAACAGGTAAAAAGATAAAGACTTTAGAATCAGCAACAGTTTTCTGTGATAGAAAAACTGATGAGGTTTTAAGAGGTAATATAGAAGGAGCTTAAATTATGATTTTTGGAAATATTAAAGATAAAGAAAGATATAATTTTTTAGATGAAAAGATTATAGAGTGCTTTAAATATGCTATAGAAAATAATTTAAATGTATATAGTACAGGTACACATGAAATTAATGGCGATGATATTTTTGTTAATATTGTAGCTTATGAAACTGTAAATAAGGAAGAAAGATTTTGGGAAGCTCATAAAAAGTATATAGATGTTCATTTAATGTTAGATGGAAGTGAAAAAATAGCCCTTAATAATATTGATAATTTAGAACAGAAGGAATATGAAGAAGAAGGAGACTTCTTACCTTTAAGTGGACAAGAATCTGCAATTGTGACATTAGAAAAAGGTGATTTTTTAATATGTTATCCAGAAGATGCTCATATGACAGCTATAAAAAATTTAGAAAGTAAGCATATTAAAAAAGCTATATTTAAAGTAAAGATTGATTAAATTTTTAAGGGGGTATATTTTATACTCCCTTTTAAGTAGTTTTATGAGGTGATTATATTGGTTGATGTTATTTTATTAATAGGGCAAAGTAATGCAAAAGGGTGTGGAAATCCAGAGAAGAGTGAAATTCCTAATAATAAATGTTTTGAGTACGTAAAAAGTATTAGTGGAGATGCATTAATACCTATGGGGAGAACATTACAATTATCAGATGGATGTGGAACAATAGCACCAGCATTTTCAAATAAATGGACTAAATTAACTAATAATGAAGTTTGTTTTATACATTATGCAGTAGATGGTTCAAGAATAAAAAATTGGAATCACGATAAAAATTTATTTTTAAATGAAGCAATAAAAAAATTTAATGATGGATTGAAAAAAATATCTAGCACTATGAAAATAAATAAAAAGTATGCCATATGGATACAAGGAGAAAGTGATGCTAAATATGGAAGTGACCCATTTTATTATAAAGATAAGCTGAAAGAAATAGCTTATCAGCTAGAAAAAAGATGTGAAATAGAAATGATGTTTGTAAGTCAAATTGGGTATTGGCATGGTTCAGAGGAAAATTTAAGAAGATGTGAATTAATAGCAGCAATGCAGGATATTTGTTGTGATAAATATAAAAATTTGTGCTTAGTTAGTAAATTAGCACTTACATTTAGCAAAAGGAAATTAACTATAGATGAAGTGCATTATTCACAAGAAGGCTTAAATGAATTAGGTAGAGATATTGCTGATAATATATATTATTTCTATAAAAATAATATAAAACCTAAAATAGAGGATAAAGTAGATTTAGATAAGGTAAGGAATTACTTATTGAAAATAGAAGAAATAAGAATATAAATAGTTTTAAATTTTAAAAGGATAAGGATGATAATATGAAAAAATATATTTCTATAGATATTGGTGGAACAGCTATAAAACATTCAGTAATTGAGGAAGATGGAAAAATAATTTATACAAATCAAATTGATACTGAAGCTAAAAAAGGTGGAAGAGTAATTTTAGATAAAGCTAAAGATATAATAAGAAGTTATGTAAGTGATTATAAAATTGATGGAGTATGTGTATCTACAGCTGGAATGGTTGATCCAAAAGAAGGAAAAATAATATATGCGTCTAGCTTAATACCAAATTATACTGGAGTTGAAATTAAAAAGGAAATAGAAAAGGAATTTAATATACCTTGTGAAGTGGAGAATGATGTAAATTGTGCAGCACTTGGTGAATACTGGCTTGGAGCAGCGAAAAATTCACATTCTTGTGCATGTCTTACTATTGGAACTGGAATAGGTGGATGTATTATAATTGGCGGAAAAGTAATTCATGGCTTTAGTAATAGTGCAGGTGAAGTTGGATACATGAAAATTAATGGATCTACTTTTCAAGAATTAGCAGCAACTAGCAAACTTGTTGAAAAAGTTGCTAAGAGAAAGAAAATTAATAAAGAAGAGTTAAATGGGAAAATAATATTTAATTTAGCTAAGGAAGGAGATATTGATTGTATTGAAGAAATTGATAATTTAGTTGATACATTAGCATTAGGAATTTCTTATATTGTATATTTAATTAATCCTGAGGTTGTAGTCTTAGGTGGCGGAATAATGGCACAAAGAGAATATTTAGAAGAAAAAATTAATGTTGCTTTAAAAGATAAATTAATTGATAAAGTTTATAAAAGTGTTAGAATAGAATTTGCACAAAATCAAAACAATGCAGGAATGCTTGGAGCTTTATATAATTTTAAAAGTAAAAAATAAAGTAAATATATAAAATAAGAAAGGGAGCAGGATATGGAGATATTAAAACAATTAGATACTCCTAAATTTAAAACAAGTAAATCTGATAAGCAAATAATTGAATATATAAAAACTAACACAGATAAAATAATTTACATGACTATATCAGAAATAGCTAAGGAAACTAAAATAGGAGAAGCAACAGTAACTAGATTTGCAAAAAAAATAGGTTTTTCAGGATTTCAAGATTTTAAAGTAACTCTTGCTCAAGAAATATCATTAAGAAATAATAATGTAATTATAAATAACGAAATAGCTAATAATGAAGATGTGCTAGAAACAGCAAATAAACTTTTAAAGAGTAATATAAATGTATTAGAAAGAACGGTAGACAAGTTAAATACCAATAGTATATATAAATGTGCTGATTTAATGAGAAATTGTAAAAAGGCATATTTTATAGGAGTTGGTTATTCTGGAATAATAGCACAGGATTCTAATTACAAGTTTATGCGAATTGGAATAAATAGTGTATGTTATCAAGATACTCATACTATGATAATGATGTCTGCACTTTCTGGTGAAAATGAAGTTATATTTGCTATTTCACATTCTGGGGAAACAGAGGAAATAATTAAGGCCGTTAATATTGCAAAAGAAAATGGTACTAATGTAATTGCAATAACTGAAAATGAAAATTCAACATTAGCTAAATTAGCTGATATAAGTTTAAGTTACATTTCTTCAGAAACATTATTTGAAAGTGGTGGAGTATCTTCTAAGTTGGCTCAAATTTTTATTATAGATTTAATATACACACAAGTTGTTAAAGAAATGAATGATGATGCTATAATTAGAAAAATTAAAACTACCAAAGCAATTTATGATTAAGATTAAAATAAGCTATATCATATTGAAATTTTTAAATTTAATATGATATAGCTCTTTTTATTAAATTGAATTTTTATTTATAAGATATATAAAAATTTTTATATATTTTTAGTTATTTGTACTCACTTTATTAGTGTCAGTATTGGCATTTTCGATATTTAATTCAGTATTACTTTCTTCTGTAGATGTTTTATTGTTCTCAGAATTATCTAAAGTGTTATCATTATTTTCCTTATTTTCCTTATTTAAATTTTCGTCAGTTGATGTATTTGTTGATGTATTTTCAGAATTATTTAAGTTTTCATCATTAATATCTTCTGTATTTAAATTATCTTCATTTGAAGAAGAGGAATCTCCACCTATAATAGGAACCGTATTTTCGTCATTAGAATTTTCATTAGTATTGTCTTGATTTGATTCAGAATCGTTATTAAATAAATCAGTAAACCAATTCCAAATTTTTTCGAAGAATCCCTTAGTTTCTTCAGCTGTTGGTAATTTTATAGCATCTTTATCAGTTGCATCAACTACAACATTATCACCTAAAAGATTATCATTTGTTGTTTCTAATATACCTAAATCTTTATCATTATTATTAAATAAATCTTTAAACCAATCTCCAATTCCTGCAAACCAATTTTTTATTGATTCAAAAAATCCTGTCGGTACTTTCTCACCCATTTCCTCAAGTTTTTCATTAACAACATCTTTAACGCTATTTAAAGCAGATTTCATTTCTTTATAATCATAATCTTGTTCTGAAACCTTAGTCATTAAGTTTTCTAATTGATCCTTTTGTTCTGGAGTTAAAGTAATGTTGTAATTATTAGTAACATTGTTTATTGTATCAGCTATTTGTATAGTATCTTGAGTATTATTTTTTATTATTTCTGTCTTTATATCATTTATTACACCAGTAGCTTTATCTTGTCCAATATTTTCACCTAAATCTCCAGTTATAACTAATTCTTCAGATGCAATTTCTTTTTTTGTTTCATCAAGTGGTTCACCAGTTGCATCTTCAAATGCTTTCATTATTCCAGTTAAAGCGCCAGTTCCACTTACTCCACCAGAAAGAGGTGTCATTGCAATTACATTAGCATCAGTAATTCCACAAGTTGTAAGTGTACTTGCTATCATAGAAGATGTAACATAAGTTAAATTTACAGTTTTAACATTAAGTCCATTACCTTTAGATGTTGGTTGTACATATGCACAAGAATAAGTTCTTGTACCAAGTTGTGCTTCTGTAGCAACTCCCTCTAGATATTTTCTTTCTTCTTGATTATTTACTTCTAATATAACTACTTCATTTTTCTTTACTCCAAAGTAATCTAAAACTATTTGTTTTTGTTCAGCTGATAGGTTTGTCCCTAAAGTTACTACATTAGCACCATCAGCATAAACTGTACTTACGTTTCCTAAAATAATTGCACCACATATAAGTAATGCTGAAATTCTTTTCTTTAATCCCATAGTTGTCTCCTTTTTAAATAACTTATTTTAAAATAACTAATATAATTAATGGAATTAGATAGTTAAAACAGTATCTCTTACCTGTTTAATAAATTATATATGATTAACTTATTAAAATCAAACGAACAATTTCTTAAAAAATTTATAAGGAGTTAAAATATTAAGTATGATATAATAGGCGAATAAACAAATGAAATTTAGTGAGGTGACAGATTTGGCTAAAGTTATAGTTGTTGGGGGAGGACCTGCTGGTATTATGGCAGCTCTTAGCTCTGCAAAAAGTAACGAAGTTACATTAATAGAGAGAAATAAAGAAATTGGTATGAAGCTAAGGCTTACTGGTGGTGGACGTTGTAACATAACTAATAATAGGGATATAGAAGAGTTTTTTGATAAGATAGTAAACAATAAAAAGTTTTTATATAGTGCTTTATATACATTTTCAAACTATTCACTTTTAGAATACTTTAGTAATAATGGTCTTGAATATAAGGTTGAACTTGATGAAAAAGTATATACAAAAAGTGATAAAGCAGATGAAGTTATAGAGTTATTAAGAAATGATTTGGAAAAGAATAAAGTAAAAATTAGATATAACACTATGGTAAGTGATTTAATAATTGAAGAGGGAGTTATTAAAGGTGTTATAACATCTTATGATGAAAAAATATTTGCTGATAAAGTCATAATAACTACTGGTGGCAAAAGTTTTCCTCATACAGGTTCAGATGGTTCTATGTATGAAGTATTACAAAGACATGGGCACACAATAACACAAATTCATGCAGCTTTAATCCCACTTGTTATAAAAGAAGAATTTGTTAAAAGGCTTCAGGGAGTGTCAATGAAGGATGTAGTGATTTCTGCAAAAGTTAAGAAGAAAAGAATTGAAAAATTTGGTGATATGTTATTTACTCATTTTGGAATATCTGGTCCTGCAGTTTTAAAACTTTCTTCATATGTTAGTAAAGCTTTAGATGATAGTGAGGTAGAAATAACTTTAGATTTCTTAAAAGATAAATCTAAAGAAGAAATTTCTAAAATAATAAGAAGCAATCCTAATAAAACTGTTTTAAATAACTTAAAGGGAGTTTTACCACAAAATTTTTTAAAGGTAGTATTTGAAATTTTAGGATTAACAGAAATTAAGTCTAGTGATTTAAAGAAGGAAGATGAAAATAAAATAATAGAATATATGAAAGAAATGAAGCTTACAGCAAGAGAAACTTTATCTATAAAAGCAGCACAAGTTACATCAGGTGGAGTTAAGGTAAAGGAAATTAATGCTTCAACAATGGAATCTAGATTAATTAAAAATTTATATTTTGCAGGAGAAGTTATAGATATTGATGCTGAAACTGGAGGATATAATTTGCAAATGGCATTTTCAACAGGATATTTAGCAGGATTAGATTTTTAGAAAATAAAAAGGGGTTATATTTTAGAGTGAATTAATAAATTTTCTATAAAATATAACCCTTTAATTTTTATAATAAAAGATTTTGAAAGTTAATTAGCATTTAATATTATTTTGAACATCCATTAAAGCTTCACCAAATCTTTGGAAATGAACAATTTCTCTTTGTCTTAGAAATTTTAAGATTTCTCTAATATCATGATCATCGGTTAAATTAATAAGCCATTCATAAGTTGCCCTAGCTTTTTGTTCAGCAGCCATATCTTCATGAAGGTCAGCAATAACATCACCTTTAGTTTGGATATAAGTTGCTGTCCAAGGATTGCCTTGTGCATCTGCATAATATAATCCTCTACCATGATCTGTATAATGAGCAGCTAAATCAGCCTTTTTTAAATCTTCTAAAGAAGCATTTGATGTTAATTGATAAATCATAGTAGCTATCATTTCAACGTGAGCTAGTTCCTCAGTTCCTATATCTGTTAATAAAGCTTTTGATTTTTCTGTTGGCATAGTGTATCTTTGATTTAAATATCTTAATGCTGCACTTAATTCACCATCAGGGCCACCATATTGAGAAATAAGAAACTTAGCCATTTTTAAATCATTACATTTTAAATTTATAGGATATTCTAAAGTTTTAACATAATACCACATAAAATAAATATACCTCCTTAATAATTTTCCCAAGGCCAAGGAGATGATACCCAAGCATTAGGATTTTCAAAATAAGCAGAACCAAAGTTTGTTAATGGACCAAAGTTTTTTTCATACTCCATAATTAAACTATCAAGTTTTTTAGAAATTATTTTATAGTCATTTATTGCTTTTGGATTGTTTGGAAAATTATCTAAATATAAGTTTAACTCTACTGCATAAAATTGATATTTTTTTATTTCGTTTAGTAAGTCATTTTTAGACACAATAATACCTCCTAATATTTTTTATCATGTTTAGTATAAGGTCTATATAAATCTTTAAATATAGTACCTAACTTTAAGGAAGTTGCTGGATTTATAAGATTTTCGTACTTTTGTAATATAATTATAGCTTTTGCATAATCATTTTTTTCGATATTATTCACAAGTCTTCATCCTTTCATAGTTTTTTTACATAATATAATATGAATAGAAGTTATGTTATGTTACCTAAATTAATAATTGATTTATGGTGGTTATTACTTTTAATTTGTATCAAATACTTTTTTTAAGAGTAAAATGGAAGTAAACAGTTTTTTTGAGGAAAAGAAATGAATCAAAATGGCTTTAATAGTTGGGAGGATATATTTAAATTTTGTTCAGGAAATAAGGAAGGGAATAATGGAAATTCTTCAGGATGCAATAATTGTAAGCCAGGGAATGGTCAAGGAGAAGCAGATGAGTCTGCAAGACGTGCAGATAGTGATATTCCAGGTGGTTTTCAAGATATTCCACCTCAACTTTTATTAGTAATTGGAGAATTATTAGGAAATGTTATGGCAGGAAGCTTGCCATTTAATGTGCAAAATGTAGTTGGGAACTGGTTACAATTAGTAGGTCAAGCAATTGAAGTATTTAATGCTCAACAACAATATTATCAAGGTGGACCAGGAAGATATTATAACTATATTTATAGAAATGTAGCAAATCCTTTTTGTACTAGTCAACCAGATGAAGAACAAAAAAGTATTGTTGTAGATAAAAATGAAGAGGATAGTAGTAGCAGTAGTAGTCAAAATCAAAGTAGTAAATCAAAAAATAAACCACAAAACTTAAAGGAAATAAATGAACTTAAAACTTGTATAAATAATTTATGTAATGAAATAGAAGTATTAAAAAAGGAAATAAGTGAATTAAAAAAGAAAACTTAGTAATAAATTAAGTAGTTTATTACTAAGTTTTTTATGATTTATAAATGAAATTTAGATATTGAAATTAAATAAATTAGCTAAGTATATAAATTTATTTAAAACAAAAAATAAATTTATAAATTTAGAAGGGATTAAAAGTTTTATGTTTGATTATTTCATTAAAAAGTATAATTTAAATGTTACATCAATGATTAGAAATGGAACGGTTGCAGTAATAACTATGTTAGGAGTTGGACTTTTATTTGGAAGTAAAAATGCAATGCTTGCATTTCCTATAGCATTAACCTCAACTGTAATAGGAAGACAAAATTTTTATGTAAAACCATTTAATAGAATAGTTAGAATATTAACTTTAGATTTAATTATAGTTTTAATTGCATTTATATCCTCTTTAAATATATGGACAGGAATAATAGTAGATTTTTTTGCGATATTTTTAATTGTTTATATAGTAACTTCTCCTTATGATTCAACCTTTTATAAACCTTTTATAATGCTTTATGTATTTTCGCAATATATGAATATTTCAATTACTGAGTTACCTAATAGATTATTATCTATAGTTTTTGGAGCTTTAGTTATTATATTAGGTACATATATAAAGAGGAGCAATGGAAAAAGGGTAATGGGAAACAGTGTTAACTCTGCCTTTCTTTCTATACAAAAACAAATTCAAAATATTATAGAGGGAAAATTTGATGAAAAGTTAACTAAAAATTGCTCTAAAATAATGATGGATTTAGTTTATAAGGTATATATAACGCGTTATAAAAAATATTTAACTACTAATTTAGGTACAATACAATTTAAATTATATTTAAACATAGAATATTTAAATATTTATTTAAGTAAAATATTTGATCATTATGAAAAAAACAAAATTTCAAGGGAGCAAATTCTAGATTTATTATCATTAATTGATTTGATAATAAGCTATTCAAAAAATAAGTGTAAATTAGATGATGTAATTTATAAAAGTAAGTTTATAAATGAAAAATATAAAAAAGATTCGGAATTATTTAATGAAATATTATTTATAGTAACCTCTATAGTAGATGAACTTAAAGAAGCGAACTTATTAAATAATAAAGAAGCAGATAAAATTTATAAAGAATGGGAAAGAACTTATTTAGATAAGCCAAAAGAATTATTTAAAGAGTATTTTGATATTTCATCAATAAGATTTAAGTTTGCAATTAGGATGGCAATAACATTAACTTTTTCTATATTTGTAGCAGAGTTTTTAGGGTATTACAAAACTATTTGGGCTATTATAACCATAATGTCTATTATGCAACCTTACTATGAAGATACAATTTCAAAAACTAGAGAAAGAATAAAAGGAAATATTATAGCGATTTTATTTACTGGGATAGTAATTCATTTATTTAACTCTAAGTTGATAACAATTTTAATATTAATTATATCACTATATTTACTTTATGGTTTTAAAGAATATTATAAAATTTCATTATTTGCTGGAATGGCTTCTATTTGTATGTCTTCTTTAACAGTAAGTTTAAATAAATTATTAGCATATAGAATTTTTTATGTGATAGTAGGAGTAGTAGTAGTTTTATTTGCTAATAAGTTTATTTTTCCATATAGATTAAAAGATGGAATAGAGCAATTAATAAAAAAAATATTAAAATATGATGAATATTTAATTGATACAAGTAGAGAATATTTAAATAAAAGTAAAGGAGATAATTATATTAGAGATTTAATAATTCATATAACTCTTTTAACTCAAAAATTATATCTTAGAAATTTACAATATAGAGATGATAATTTAAATGAATTTATTGATAAGAATAATGAGTTTGTAGTTAGAATTGGATATAAAATTTTGATGGTTTATAAAAAAAGATACAACGAAAATTTATTTAAGTATATAAGTGATTTATATTATGATTTTTACAAAAGTATAAGAAATTTAGTTAAAGAGTATAATATATAAATATAAAGAAAATTTTAGAAATTAAGAAGTGATATCTATGAAAAATAATTTAATAAAAAGGAGTAAAATTAGATTATTTATAGTGATTTTGGTAATTGCATGTAGTATTTTAAACTTTTTGCTTATAAAGTTTGAAAGTAAAAGATGGGTTGATGCAGATGTTACAGTACCATTGCCTTTTGAAATTAATATATTAAGCACAGGCAAATCTGACTTCATTTTAATAGAATGTGAAGGAAAATTTGTTATTATAGATACTGGATTTTATGAAAATAGTGAAAAAATAAAGGAATTTTTAAATTTTAAAGGAGTAGAAGAAATAGAATATCTAGTTTTAACTCATAATGATAAAGATCACATTGGAGGAGCTCCCACTATTTTAGATAATTTTAAAGTTGATAACTTAATTCAAGCTGATTATAAAAAAGGTACAGTTCAATATAAAAATTATATTAAAGCAATTGAAAGAAATAATATTGAACCTATTTTACTTCACAATAATATAGTAACTAATATAAATGGTGCAAAAATAACAATGTATCCTGCAGTTAAAGAAAGCTATGAAAAATCTAATGATTATTGCATTATAGTAGGAGTTGATTATGGAGATTATAGATTTCTTTTTGCGGCAGATGCTGAAGATGAGAGAATGAAAGAATTTATAAAAGAGGATACGGGAACTTATACCTTTTTAAAGATGGCTCATCATGGAATTTATAATGAAGAGGTAGGAAACTTTTTAGATTCAGTTTCTCCTGACTATGCAGCTGTAACTTGTTCAAAATTTATGTATCATCATAGAAAGCTTATTTCATTATTAAAAAAATATAAAATAAAAACCTTCTATACAAGTAGTGGTGATATAGCTATTAAAAGTGATGGAGAAAATATATATTTTGTTCAAAAATAATATTAAAAACAATTAAATAAAATATTTAAAAATAACTTTTTACACAGCATATTAATAAAATTTTTATATATTAATAAGGAGTTATATTTGTAGTGAATTAAAAATTTTCAATATAAATATAACTCCTTTTTTATATTTTAAATTAAAAAAATTAATTATTGTATGTAGAGATTAAATAGATATTTTCCTATGAGTAAAATATATTTTATGATAATTGAAAAAGCATAGACAAACATATAACTTTTAATTATAATTTTCTATATAATGTAAAATATGTAAGACTATATAATGTTGGTTTTGATGACCAATAATTATGTTTACAAGGGATAGAGTTAAATTATATTATGAAATTCATTTATTATAGTATTTAGTGAGTTTATAGTTTAAATTTCAGATAGGGTATGGAAAGGTTTGAAAAAGAAAATAATTTAAGGGGGAATATAATATATGGAAAATAGGGGTATAGAAATTGTAGAGAGAATTGAAATAAATGAATTGAACTTTCCAGATGTAATATTTAGAGAAGAATATGTAAGAAAATTTGATAAAGATAAAGACGGCTACTTATCAAATGAAGAAATAAATGAAGTAACTGATATTGATGTTAGTTTTGAGAAAAATATTATTAATTTAACAGGAATCGAATATTTTAAAAATTTAATAACTTTAGATTGTTGCTATACTGGAATTACTGACTTAAATGTTAGTGAAAATAAAGCTTTAAAGAAGCTATATTGTTCATCTACAGGAATTACTGAACTAGACATTAGAGAAAATAAAGATTTAAAAAAATTATATTGTTCAGATGTAAAAATTAGTAGTTTAGATGTTAGTAAAAATGTTTGTTTAGAATCTTTATTTTGTTCTTATACAAAAATTACAGATTTAGATGTAAGTAAAAATTTAGATTTATGGGAATTAGATTGTTCAGATACAAAAATTGAACATTTAGATATTAGTAACAATAAATTTTTAGAAAGATTATGGTGCTATTCTACAGGAATTACGAAATTAGATATAAGTCCAAATACTTACTTAAGAATTCTTGATTGTTCAAATACAAAAATTAAGAGTATTGATATAGAAACTAACACTAATTTATCATATTTTAAAAAGGCAGATAAGATAGTTAATATTTATAGAAATTAATATTTAATAAAGAGCTGTATCATATTGAATTAAAAGATTTCAATATAATATAGCTTTTTTAGTATTTAAAGTTTTTATTAATAAATATATTAAGAGGTTATTTTTACATAGAACATATATATATGTAACATTTAGACATGTATTAATAACAAATAAGCATATTTATTATATCTATATGAAGTTATAATATTATTATATTATGAAAACGTTATTTAAATTTGGAGGAACACATGGGAATTATATTTAATGAAGAAAATAGATTATTTCATATCAAGTCAAAAAACACAAGTTATGTAATGAGAGTTTTAGAAACAGGACATTTAATTAATTTATATTGGGGAAGAAAAATTAATTCAAATAAAATAGATTATGTAGTTAAAAAGAGATGTTGTGGAAGCTTTTTAGCTGACTTAGATAATATAGATTCACTTCATTTAGAAGTAATACCACAAGAGTATCCAAGCTATGGAAATACAGATTTACGTTCACCAGCCGTTCAAATAAAATTAGCAAATGGGACAACAGTAACAGACTTTAGATACTGTAGTCATGAAATATATAATGGAAAGAAAAAGCTTCAAGGTTTACCAGCAACTTATGTTGAAGATGAAAATGAAGCAACAACTTTAGAAATAACCTTAAAGGATGAGTTAGTAGGATTAAGAGTAGTATTATCATATACTGTTTTTGAAAATTATGATGCTATAACAAGAAGCTGTAGAATTATAAATGATAGTAATGAAGAAGTAGATATATTAAGAGTTTTAAGTGCAAATGTTGACTTTAGACATAGTGACTTTGATTTAATTCAATTATCTGGTTCATGGGCAAGGGAAAGACATATAGTTAGAACTGGATTAAGAAGTGGTTCACAATCTATAGAAAGTAGAAGAGGAGCAAGTAGCCATGCTCAAAATCCGTTTATGGCATTAGTAAGCAAGGATACAACAGAAGATAAGGGAGAAGTTTATGGATTTAATTTAATATATAGTGGTAACTTCTTAGCAAATGTTGAAGTTGATATGCATAGCAATGCGAGAGCTCAAATTGGAATAAATCCATTTGATTTTATTTGGAACTTAGAATCAGGAGATGAGTTTCAATCACCAGAAGCTGTTATGGTATATTCACCTAACGGATTAACAGGAATGTCTCATATTTACCATGATCTTTATAGGGAAAGATTATGTAGAGGAACTTTTAGAGATAAGGAAAGACCAATTCTTATAAATAACTGGGAAGCAACATATTTTGATTTTAATAGTGAAAAAATAAAAGATATTGCTAAAGAGTCTAGTAAGCTTGGAATAGAGCTATTTGTTTTAGACGATGGTTGGTTCGGTGAAAGAAATAATGATGATTGTTCACTTGGTGATTGGTTTGTAAATGAAGAAAAGCTTAATGGCGGATTAAATTTATTAGCTACAGATATAAATGAAATGGGAATGCAATTTGGATTATGGTTTGAACCAGAAATGATTTCTCCAAAGAGTAAATTATATGAAAAACATCCAGATTGGTGTATTCATATTGAAGGAAGAGAAAGATCTGAAGCAAGAAAGCAACTTATATTAGATTTATCAAGAGATGAAGTTTGTGATGCTGTAATTGAAATGCTTACAAATGTATTAAAGTCAGCACCTATATCATATGTTAAATGGGATATGAATAGAAATATGACAGAAATAGGTTCACCAGCATGGCCAGCTAAAAAGCAAAAAGAGGTTGCTCATAGATATATGTTAGGTTTATATAAGATATTAGAAAATATAACTACTAATTTCCCTAATATTTTATTTGAAAGCTGTTCTGGCGGAGGCGGTAGATTTGATGGTGGTATGCTATATTATATGCCTCAAACTTGGACAAGTGATGATACTGATGCTATAGAAAGATTAAAAATTCAAGAGGGAACATCATTAGTATATCCATCTAGCACTATGGGAAGCCATGTTTCAGCAGTTCCTAATCATCAAGTTCATAGAATGACACCGCTTCATACAAGAGGGGTTGTAGCTATGGCAGGAAGTTTTGGATATGAATTAGATATAACTAAGATGACAGATGAAGAAAAAGAAGAAGTAAAGTCACAAGTAGAATTATATAAAAATATAAGAAGAACTATTCAGTTTGGAGATTTATATAGATTAAAAACTGCTTTTGATAGCAATGAATCTGCTTGGATGAATATGTCTAAGGATAAAAATGATGTTGTAGTAAGTTACGTTAAAAAGTATGGAGAAGCTAATGTATTGCCAAAGAGATTAAAGTTAAAGGCTTTAGATGAAAATTCGTTATATAAAGTTAACGAAACAGATGAGATTTTTGGTGGAGATGAGCTTATGTATATAGGGCTTGAAATTGGTGAACTTAATGGTGACTATCAAGCTAAATCTTGGACTTTAAAAAGAATTCAAGACTAATTTTATAAATAATTAAAAAATAAATGCTAATATTAAGAAATTATAAGTAAAGTAATTTCTTTCTAGCATTTATTTTTTTACAAAGATATGTAAATTATAGTGAGTTTAAAAATCTAACATTTAGACATGTTTTAAATACATTAATACGTTTTCAAATTAAAGGGCTAAGTATATAATTATTTATGTAAATTAATTATATATTAATAACAATATTAGTATGAAGTGTAGTAAAGGGGTAAGAAAATGAAAGTAGCAAAAAATGTAGGATGTAGTGAAAATGACGTTTCTATGAAAACGTTAATCTCATTTGGGATGGGAAGTTTAGGGAATAATATAATATGTGCAATGATAGGAACATATTTAACAATTTACTTAACAGATAGTTTTGGAATAGGTGCTGCTGCAGTCGGAACGCTGTTTTTAGTAGCTAGAATAATTGATGCAATAACGGATCCAATTATGGGAATGATAGTTGATAACACAAAATCTAAGATGGGTAAAAGTAGACCATATCTTTTATTTGTTCCAATATTTATGGGAATAGCAACTATAATGTGTTTCTCTTCTCCAAATTTAAGTTATTCAGGAAAATTAGTTTGGGTATATGTATCTTACATATTATGGGGAATTTGCTTTACAGCTATGGATACACCTTATTGGTCATTATCTGCAAATATTACTCAATCACCTCAAGGTAGAACAAAGATAATAACTTCTGCAAGAACTATTGCATTTGGAGGAAGCCTAGTTGTTTCTGTATTTACTCTTCCTTTAGTTGCTAAGTTTGGAAATTGGACAACTGTTGCTATAGTTTACTCAATAACAGCTGCAATTTGTACTTGGATAACTGTATTAGGAGTTAGAGAAATAAAAACTGATAGAAAACCTCAAAAACAAGGATTAAAGCAATTAAAGGAATTATTTAAAACTAATAAGCCTTTAAGAATAGTATTAATATCTATGTTAATGTTAGAAATAACATATGCTTTAAGAAATGGATTTTCAATATATTATATAAAATATAACTTTAATGCAGAAGCTTATATACCAGTAGTTACTGGTATTAGTATAGTATCAGGAATGCTTGGAGGAATTTGTACTCCAATTATAACTAAGAAACTAGGAAAAAGAAAAACTGCATTGTTTGGAATATTAATTAATGCACTTGGATTTGTGTCAATATTCTTATTAAGATATTCTAATTTAACAATGTTATTAATAATAAATACTGTTATGGGACTTGCAGAGGGAGCTGCTAATATATCTTTAGCATCAATGGTTGCAGATTGTGTTGAGTATGGTGAATGGAAAACTGGAAAGAGATCAGAAGGTATGATATTCTCTTCAAATATTTTTAAAACTAAGCTTGCAAGTGCATTAGGTGGAGCATTATGTGGATATGTACTAGCTTTTGTTGGATACCAAGCTAATACAGCACAAACATTAACTACATTAAATGGAATACACTTAATGTATTCAATAGTTCCAGGAATAATTGCAATAGTTAGTGCTGTATCATTAAGAAGATATAATTTAACTGAAAAAGAGTATGAAGCAATACTTGAAGATTTAAGAAGTGGTGAATCTGTAGAAACTGCTTAATTTATAAAATAGCCTTTTAATTTATAATTATTTTTCCTAATAAAAAATGGTTTGTAGATAATAAAATCTACAAACCATTTTAATTTTATTCAGATAGTAGAAATTTTTCTGTAGTTTCTTTTTTAGTATTTCGGTATTCTTTAGGGCTAACTCCTTTAATTTTTTTGAAAGCCTTAGAAAATGCAAGTGGATCACTATATCCACAAGAATAAGCTATATTAGTTATTGGAAGGTCTGTATTATAAAGCAATTCAGCGGCTTTAGTAATTCTAAACTTAATTAAAAATTTTTGAGGAGACATATTTAAGTTACTTTGAAAAATTGATGTTAAATAACTTCTATTTAAACAAATATAATCAGCTATGTCTGTTACTTTAATAGAATTATGATAATTATTTTGAATAAATTCAATTGCTTTATTTATGTAATTATTAGTGTTTTCTTCTGTGCTTAGTGATACTACTTCTTTACGATCTTCACATAATTTTGAAAAAAATAAATATAATAATCCTTCTATTTTAAAGGCATCAGAATCAGACATTGTATGATGCTTTAACATTTCTAACACATATTCTTTTAATGAGTCATCTTTTTCATAATTAAAAATTAAATTGTTTTCATTTAATCCAGCAGCATTTAAATAGAGTTTAACTTTATCACCATCAATTCCAATCCAAAGATATGTCCAAGGATTTTCTTTATCTGCTTGATAAAAGGTAACGACATTTGGTTCTATTAAAAATCCCTGATTTTTTTCTACAGTATATTTATTATCATTTACATAATAATAACCTTTACCGTCTAAAACATAATGTATTAAATAGGTTGGTCTAACGGCTGGACCAAATGAATATAAAGGAGCACATTTTTCTAATCCACAATAACAAAGATATAAATCATTGAAATTTCGGTTTGTGTTTTCTAAAAAGTATATATCTAACATAAATCCTCCTAAATACAACATTTAAACATGTTGATATTTATTATACATTTAAATTTTAATTAATAAAATTATATAATGCAACATATATCGAATAAAAGTGATAAATTTTGCGAAAAGGGTAAATTTAAAATAATAAACCTAACATTTAGACATGTTTTTATCACATTAATCTATTTAGAGGGATTATGAAAAGCTTTAAAATAAATATGTAAACGATATAAAAAAGAGGGGATGGAATAATGAGAAAGAAAAAGTTGATAGCAACAATTTTGGTTGTAACTTCAATGTTTACAACAGTACTTACTGGATGTTCTAGTGATGCTTTTGTTAATGGGACTAAAAAACAAATAGTATTTTTTAGTAATAAAATAGAAGCTGTAGATACTTATAATAAGCTAGTGGAGAAGTTTGAAAATGAAAATCCAGATATTGATGTAGTTGTTAGTGCACCTCCAGATGCAACAACAGTATTAAAAACTAGATTAGTAAAAGGAGATGTTCCAGATATCATATCTTTATCAGCAGATAGAAGTTTTGCTGACTTTGTAGATGCAAACATATTAGAAGATTTAAGTGACAAAATAGATTTTAGTGTTATTGATCCAGTTTATAATAAGATGTTAAAAGATTTAGAAATTGAAAGTGTAAATGGAGTTTATGGAGTTCCTTATGCACTAAATGCAAGTGGAGTTATATATAATAAAGATATTTTTGAAAGTTTAGGATTATCAATACCTAAAACTTGGAATGAATTTTTAAATCTAGCACAAACACTTCAAGATAAAGAAATAACACCATTTTATTTTACTTTAAAAGAATCATGGACGGCTTTACCTCCATGGAATACTATATCAAGCACATTAGTTAGCAGTGATTCTTTTAAAAGGGTAAATAATAAGGAAACTACATTTAATGAATTATATTCTGAAACAACAGATAAGATTATGAAATTAATGAAATATGGTCATTCTGATAATTTTGGAGTAGGTTACAATGATGGTAATACAGCTTTTGCAAATGGAGAATCGGCAATGTATTTACAAGGAAGCTATGCAATTCCAGCTATATTAACTGTAAATCCTAATTTGAATTTAGGAATGTTCCCATTACCTGCATCAAATAATGAAGAAGAAAATAAATTAGTTTCTGGAGTTGACGTATATTTTGCTATTCCAAAGGATTCTAAAAACAAAGAAGAAAGTATAAGATTTATAAACTTTTTATTAGAGGAAGAAAATGCGAAGGTTTATATAGAAGAGCAAAGTGCATTTTCTGCAATTAAAGGTGTAAAGCAAGAAGATTCTAAGTTTGAAGCTTTTGATGAGTTTTTTGAAGGTTCAAGAGTAGTAGATTTCCAAGATCATTTCTATCCTGCGGAATTACCAGCTTCTGATATGGTGCAAACATATCTTTTAGATGGAGACAAAGAAAAGTTTTTAAATAACTTCCAAAAGGAATGGATGAAGGCAAATAGGCAATATATTAAAGAATAATATGGAGGGGTAATTAGAAATGAAGAAACGAAATATGTTTTTCCTATGTACAGTAATACCAATGATAGTTGTATTTTTCTTGTTCCATACATTCCCATTATTAAAAGGTGTGATGTATAGCTTTACAAATTTTAGAGGATTTGGAGATTTTGATTTTGTTGGGTTAATGAATTTTAAGGATCTATTTACTGATTCGAGAGTATTAAATTCATATATGTTTACCTTTAAATTTGCTATAGTTACAACAATAATAGTAAATATAATAAGCTTAGCATTGGCAGTAGCTTTAAATTCAAAAATAAAGTTTAAAACGACTTTAAGAGGATTATATTTCTTACCTAATATTTTAGGGGGGTTAATCGTAGGATATATATTTAATTATATTTTTACATTTATAATTCCTAAGTTAGGTGAAGTTATGGGAAGTGAAGTTCTAAGTAAAAGTATACTTGGAAGTACAAGCCTAGCATGGATAGGTGTAGTAATTGTAGTAGCATGGCAATCAATAGCTTTTAATACTATAATTTATATTTCAGGGCTTCAAACTATTCCTGATGATGTTTATGAAGCAAGTGGAATTGATGGAGCTGGAAAATGGCTTCAATTTAGAAAAATTACATTCCCTTTAATAGCACCATTTTTTACTATAAACATGGTTTTGTGTATGAAAAACTTCTTAATGGTATTTGATCAAATTATGTCATTAACAGCTGGAGGACCTGCACAATCAACAGAATCAATTTCTATGCTTATATATAAAGCAGGATTTGGTGGAAGTCAATTTGGATATCAATCAGCAAACTCAGTAATATATTTTATAGTTATTGTAGCTATATCATTATTCCAAATTAAGATACTAGAAAAAAGGGAGGTTCAACTATAATGGCGGAAGTAAGTTTGAAAGCTAGTAATAAATCTAAAATAAAAAAAGGATCACTTATAAAAAAGCAAGATGGTAAAATTAATTGGTCGGTTACAATATTACTTATTATTTGTTCACTAACAATATTATTTCCTCTTTATATAACTATTGTTATAGCATTTAAACAACCATCTGACATGATGGGGAATGTTTTATCATTACCTAAGACATGGAACTTTAATAACTTTATACAAGCTATTAAAATGACTAATTTCTTTCATACTATATTAAATAGTTTAATTATAACAGCAGGGGCTGTAATAGTAACTATAGTTACAAATTCATTAGTTGCATATGCTATTGCAAGAAATATGCATAAAAAATTTTATAAGTTTGTATATTTTTATTTTGTAAGTGCAATGTTTGTGCCTTTTTCAATGCTAATGTTACCGCTTGTAAAACAAGTAAGTTTCTTTAACTTAGATAATAAAATTGGTATGACAATTCTTTATATGGTATTTGGTATATCTATGAATACCTTACTTTATGTTGGATATTTAAAAAATATCCCGCTTGAACTTGAAGAAGCGGCATATGTTGATGGCGCAAAGCAATGGACTGTATTTTGGAAGGTTATATTCCCTTTATTAAAACCAATGCATGCAACAGTTGGGATTATGACAGCACTTTGGGCTTGGAATGATGTAATGATGCCTCTTGTAATATTAAGTGAACAAAGTCAAGCAACATTACCATTAGCTCAATATATATTCCAATCTAAATTTGGAACAAACTATAATGTAGCATTCGCATCATATCTGTTGGCATTATTACCATTATTAATATTCTATTTATTTGCACAAAAGTGGATTATAAATGGAGTGACTAAGGGTGCAATAAAGTAGATAATTTAAAATAGAACCTCTAATTAAAAAGTATACTTATTAAAATTTAGTATACTAGATAATAGAGGTTTTATTTTTTTATATTATGGAAAATATAAATTTGATAATGGTTTTTAAATTAATGTATACTATAATAATGTTAAAATATAATAAATAAACATATTTAGCAAAAAAGACTGTGCAAAGGAGAAAAGTTTGATGTTTAAATTTTTAACTATTTTAATTCATATTATAAATTTATTAACAATAATTTATATGGTTTTTAAAGAGAAGCGTTCACCTAATAATATAATAGCTTGGATGTTAATTTTATACATCGCACCATTTATTGGATTTATAATATTTTTGCTTGTTGGCAGAAAGATGAATAAGACAAATATGTTTGGAATTAAAAATTCAAAAATAAAAGTTCTTGAAGAATATAATAAAATAATAAAAGAAAGAACAAAATTACAATTAGAAAATAGTAATTTTAAAAATAGTGATATGGTAATGGCATTAGAAAATATAGATTATTCACCTTATAGAGATGATAATGAAGTTTGTATGTACTCAGATGGTAAAGAGTTTTTTGATGCATTACTTAAAAGTCTTAGTAAGGCTAAAAAAAGTATAAATATACAATTTTACATATTTAAAAATGATGATATAGGAACAAAAATATTAAATATATTAGAAGAAAAAGCTAAAGCTGGAGTTGAAGTTAGATTATTATATGATTCTGTAGGGAGTAGATTATTAAATAAAGATGTATTAAAAAGCTTGAGAGATGTAGGAGGAAAAACAGGAGAATTTTTTCCATCATGGTTAAAGTTTATTAATATTAATATGAATTTTAGAAATCATAGAAAAATAGTAGTTATAGATGATAAAATTGGATTTGTAGGAGGATTTAATGTTGGAGATGAGTATCTAGGTAAAGATAAAAAATTTGGATATTGGAGAGATACTCATATTAAATTTAAAGGTAGTGCAGTAAAAGATTTAAATTTAAGGTTTTTAGCTGATTGGAGATACGCAACTAAAGAGGATGTAGATTTAACTCAAGTATTAGAAGTTAGTGATGAAAGTATTGGAGAACCTAATACGGGAATGCAAATAGTATCTAGTGGGCCTAATTTAAGCGAGAGATATGAAATTAAATTAGCATATTTAAAAATGATTCAAAAGGCCAAAAGATATTTATATATTCAATCTCCTTACTTAATAATTGATAAAACTATATCAGATAGTTTAAAATTAGCTTCAGCATCTGGAGTTGATGTAAAAATAATGATACCTGGAAAAGGAGATCATCCTTTTGTATATTGGGCTAATTTGGTTAATGCAGGAGAGTTATTAGAATATGGAATAAAAATATATCATTATGATAAAACTGCTTTCCTTCATGCTAAAACTGTTGTTATTGATGATGAAATTTGTTCAATAGGAACAGCAAATATGGATACTAGAAGTTATGAATTGAATTTTGAGGTTAATGCTTTTATTTATTCTAAAGGTATATCAAAGAAGCAAAAAGCTGAATTTGAAAAAGATATGCTTAAATGTGAGGAGTTAACTTTAGAGAAATATAAAAATAGAGGTAGAGTAGTTAGGATTAAAGAATCAATCTCAAGATTATTTTCAGATGTATTATAATTAAAATTAGCACTAACATTGAAGAAAAAATTTTTTACTCATATGTTAGTGCATAATACTATTTATTATTAATAGAATTTGTTTTAGTATATTCTTTAAGTTCTTCTAAAAATATATGTGCGGCTTTTGATAATGTTAACTCCTTTGGATATATGTAAGAAAATGAACGTCTAAAATCATTATTAAGTTTTAGAGAAGTTAATTCATTTCTAGATTCAGCTTCTAAAATTATATGTTTAGAGGTTATAGTTAAACCTAAATTATTTCTAACGGCTTCTTTTATAGCTAAATTACTACCTAATACCATAATACTTTTTGGAATAATTTTATTTTGAGCAAAGAATAAATCAAGATATTCTCTTGTTCCCGAACCTTCTTCTCGAGCAATCCATCTTCTGTTTTGAATACTATCTAATTTAATTTCTTTGTCTTTTAAGTCGCTATGAAATGGCGCAACAAGAACCATTTCGTCTTCTAAAAAATATTCTTGTTTAAATAAAGCAGATGATACTGAACCTTCTATAAGACCTATATCCAATTTCATTTTTTTTAGTTCTGAAGATATAAAGGATGTATTTTCTATTTTAACTTCAATATCTACATCAGGATATTTATTAGAAAAGTGGGCTAAAAATTTTGGTAATATATATTCACCAATAGTTAAGCTAGCTCCTATTTTTATGGTGCCTTTAATTGAAGTTGAAAGTGTTTTTACATCCATAAATGTAACATCTAAAAGGTTTATTATCTCTTTAGCCCTTTTATATAAAGTATAACCGCTTTCTGTAATAGATATAGTTTTTTGTTTAACAGATCTATTTATTAAAGTAACTCCAAAAATAATTTCTAAATTTTTTATATGTGTACTAACACTTGGTTGTGAAAGGTTTAGATACTCAGCAGCTTTAGTAAAGTTTTTAAAATCTACAACCGCAATAAAAGTTTTAAATTCTTCAATCAATGCAATAACCTCCTAGTATTAATATATAAATTAAATGGGTAAACTATATTTAATAAATACATTATACAATAATTATTAAAGAAAGTAATCATTATTATATTTAATATTTATTTTACTAATGATAAGTTTATATGTATACTAAGCTAAGTGCTAAAAACAGATAAAATTTTTTTAGGAGGAATAATATATATGAACGATAATAAATTTCTTGATTATGTAAAAGGTATATTACCTGGATTACTTGTTTCAATAGCAGTAGCATTTGTAGGAATATTACTTGCTAAATTTGTACCGAAATTAGGAGCTGGAACAATATCAATTTTTCTGGGAATGTTTGTGGGAAACTTATTTTTAAATCAAGAAGTTTTTCAAAAAGGATATAAGTTTTCAGAAACTGATATTTTATCATATTCTATTGTTTTATTAGGAGCAACTTTAAGTATTGGAACATTATTAGAATTAGGAATAGGTGGATTTGTCTTTATAATATTACAAATGGCAATAACAGTAATTGGTTCAATATATATAGGAAAGAAGTTGGGATTTAGTGAAAACTTCAGATTTTTAATGGCTAGTGGAAATGCTGTTTGTGGTTCTTCTGCAATAGCAGCAACAGCACCAGTAATTGAAGCTGATGATAAGGAAAAGGGTATAGCAATAACTATAGTAAATATTACAGGTATAGTTTTAATGTTTATTTTACCTCTAATAGCTAAAGCATTATTCCATGCAGAAACTATGCAAACGGGAGCTTTAATTGGGGGTACTTTACAATCAGTAGGTCAAGTTGCAGCTAGTGGAGCTATGGTTGGTGAAGAAGTAAAAGATATGGCTATGATATTTAAAATATTAAGAGTTGTACTTTTAGTTGTAGTAGTATTTGTATTTGGACATTTAAAACAAAAAAGTAATGGTGAAATAGTTAAAGAAGAAGTAACAGAAATTGAAAAGAAAAAAGTTAAAATTCCTTGGTATGTTATAGGATTCTTTGTAACTTGTGCTTTATTTTCTTTAAAGATTATACCTTTAAATGTATCTCATGTATGTAAAAGTATAAGTAACAATCTTGAGATTATAGCATTAGCAGCTATAGGATTAAGAGTTAATGTAAGAGAATTACTTAAACAAGGAAAAGCAGTTTCTTTATATGCTTTAGGTGTAGGATCATTACAAATAGTTGCAGCTTTAATACTAATATTTATATTAATAAGATAATAAATTAAAAAAAGAATGAGTTATATTATATTGAATTAAAAAATTTCAATGTAATATGACTCATTTTTATTATATAAAGCTTATTGGGAGAAATAAATTTTAATCTTATAGTTGACAATAATATTATATAAAAAGTATTATAGTAAAAAATAAATTAAGAAAATATTTTAGGAGTAGATTTTATGGAAAAAGGACTTATACATATATATTGTGGAGATGGAAAAGGAAAAACTACCGCGGCTATGGGACTTGCAATTAGAGCAGCAGGTAGAGATAAAAAAGTTTTTATAACTCAATTTTTAAAAAGTGGAAAAAGTGGAGAGCTAGTATCATTAGAAAAATTAAAAGAAAATATTAATTTTTTATTAGGAAAACCTGTAAATAAATTTGTATGGAACATGAATGAGGCTGAAAAAAATGAAGCAAAACTAGAACATACTAAAAGATTTAAAGAAATAATTAAAATTATAAATACTAAGGAATATGACCTTTTAATATTAGATGAAATGATAGCAACTATAAATAATGGATTTATTGAATTAAACGATGTTATAGAATTTTTAAAAAATAAACCTGAAGGATTAGAAGTTGTTATGACTGGAAGAGATCCAAAACCTGAACTTATAGAACTTGCAAATTATGTAACAGAAATGAAATGTATAAAGCATCCTTTTGAAGAAGGAATACCATCTAGAATAGGAATAGAAATGTAAAATATATAGTAAAAATTATTAGATTAATATATAATACATAAAGTAAAAAATAAAAACTATTAAATAGATGATTATTAAAGGAGTAACATATGAGAGCTGTATATAGAAATCCGAGAGAATTAGCAACAAAATTAAAGGATGTAATTGATTTATATTTAGAAGATTTATTATCATATGAAAAGTTAGAAGCTACGGTTATAGCTATGATAAAAGCAAATGATGATAGAATTTATAAAAATGGATTTATGCCTACAAAATTAATTGCTGCTATAGGAGAAGAAAGAAAGGCTATAGTAGATAAAATAGCTTTAGATAATAATTTATAAAATAATTTAATAAAAAAATTAAAAGGAGCTTTTTGAAGCTCCTTTTAGTTTATCTTTTGTATAAAAATACTTCGGTGTAAAACTAACATCCACAACCTTGATTACATTCATTTGATACAGTATTAACGTTTATGCATCCACCTTTATAACAGCTTACTTTTAAACATTTGTGAACTATTTGAGTGTTGTCACTAAATATTTTTAACATATAAGTTGTATTTGGGCATAAAGGGCCTAATAAAAATTGTCCATTATCGTCTGTGAATGTGTGAGTTAATGGAACAGGATATTCACATTTATCAACTATTTGAAGTAATTTAACAACTGCATCAGCAACTGGTAAACCAGCGCAGTCAAGAACTGTACCAAATATACAACTTCTAGTTTCCCTTGGTAGTTTTACAGTAGCATCTATTTGTTCATTGCAACCAGTTTTAAAAACACAATTTCCTAATCTACAGCTCATAATTTTATCCTCCTAAGTGAATTGTAATATACTATAATATATTCCAATATAAACTCAATGTGTTCTAATTTATAAATTTTGTTTATGTAAAGTATTTAATTTAAAAATAATTTTTACATACTATATTAAATCTGCGGAATAATATATTTAATGCTTTTTTGTAACTTTTGTTACTGAAATAGTTTTTAAAATAAGTTATAATTAGAAAAAATATTACACAAAAGTAGGAGGAAAAAATAATATGAGTTGTGGTTGTGGAAATATGAACAAAAAAGATGGAAAAGCAGTTGTTGATTTAGTAAGAAGTAAAGGAAAAGCAGATTTTCCTATATCAATACAACATGAAATTGAATGTAGCTGTGGAAAAAGTTTTACAATGAAAACTTTAGTAGATAAGTGTCCACATTGTGGTATGACATATGGAGTTACTCCTTGTTCATCAAGAGATAAGGAAAATGTAGCTGCTGCTGGTATAGATTATTAATTTAAAAATAACTAAATTGCTTTTGCAATTTAGTTATTTTAATATTTCAAATTCATAACCAGCATCTTTTAATAATTTTATTATGCCAGGTAGGGCTTCTACAGTAGTATTTTTAGTCATGCAATCATGCATTAATATTATTGCAGTACTTTTATAATTTCCATCTTTATCTTTAATTTCTTTTGACACATTTTGAATTAATGTAGAGACTGGAATATTATTTCCTTTAGCGTCACCAGAATCAACATTCCAATCATAGACATTAACTCCCATTTCATTTAATTTAGAAGTTATATTTTTAGTAAAATCCTTTCCCCTAGAATTTCTAACTACAGTATTACGAGAGCCACCTGGAAATCTAAATATTGTACAATCATTTCCTGTAACTTCTTTTATAAAATCTTGTTGTTTATTAAAGCTTTTAAAAAATGCTTCTTCGGAAGTATAAACATATTTAAATTCATGATCAGCAGTATGATTACCAATAGCATTTCCCTCCTCATAAGCTCTTTTAATAAACTTAATATGAGGCTCTACATAAGGTGAAATTATAAAAAATGTTGCATGTACATCATTTTCCTTTAATATGTTAAGGATTAATTCTGTATTTTTACTAGGGCCATCATCAAAGGTTAAATAAGCAATCTTTTTTTCTGTAGGTTTTATATCATTATCAATTATATCCGTAGGAGAAAAAAGGTAAGCGTAAGCTAAAAAGCTATTTGATAATAAACTTAAAATTAAAATTAGTAGTGTTTTTTTGAAAAAATTAATGTATTTCTTTTTAAATTTCATTATTAATCCATCCTTGTATAGAAATAAAATATTTTTGTAAAATCAATTTTAGTTTATACAATTTAAATAAAATTTATTTAGACATCTATAATCACGTTAATTATGAACATTTATAGTAATAAAGAATATTATGAAATTATAAAGAAATCAAGGAGATTAGAAGTAAATGAATCCATATGAACTTATAATGAAAATTGATAGAAAGATGAGAGAAGATCCAGCTTTTGCAAATAAGTTTAATAGATTAGTAGCTGAATTAAATAGAACTCCAGGATTACAACAACAAATTATGAGAATAGCACAAATTAAGGATGAAGCTACAAGACAAAGAGCTTTAAATAATTTACCTGAAAATATAAAACAATCAGTTGCAGAAATGTTTAAGCTACTAGGTTAATACAATATCTAAATATTAAAATAACCAATTAAAAATTGGTTATTTTTTTGTTAACATGATTATCTATAGTAAATATTATCATAGAATAAATTATAGAATAAGTAAATTTAATAAAAATAAGGTAACATTTAGAAAAGATGCGAGGTGGTAATATGGAGATAAAAGATAATAAGATAAAATTAAATAATAATAGTGAAATAAAAATACCAGATTTAATTTGGTTTATTATGATTCCAATAATTAATATAAATTATGTTTTAGCAAGTAGTTTAGCAAAGAGGGGAAGTGACCTTACAATTGGAATTGATAATATAATTCCATTTAAATCTATATTTATTATTCCATATATATATTGGTATGTTTATATTGTATTAGGCTTTATATTTATATTATTAAATTCAAGACAAGAGTACATTAGAGCTTTTATATCATTTTTTATAGGTATGAGTTTTTGCTATGTTGTATATTATTTATATCCAACAGAAATTACTAGACCAATAATTGAAAATAAAGATATATTAAATTATTTAGTAAATATTATATATTCTTTAGATAAGCCAGTTAATTGCTTTCCATCATTACATGTTTTAACCACTTATTTTATAATGAGATATATAAAATACGGAGATTCTAAAATTAAGTTTTATTACACTCAAATAGTTGGAGTATTAATAATATTATCTACTTTATTTATAAAACAACACTTTGTATTAGATGTTATAAGCGCAATAGTTTTATGTGAAGGAATAATTTTTTTAGTTAGAAGAATAGATGATTCTATAATTGAAAAAATATTGGTTTTGCCTTATAAAATAAAAGGGAAAATTAAAAATAAGGAAATTATAGAGGAGAAAAGTAAATTAATTAAAAATAGAAAATAAATATTTAATAAAAAAGATACTTAAATATTTTTAAGTATCTTTTTTATTGGAAAGTTTTTTTATATAAGATATAATTAATGAATATATTATTAGTTTAATTAGAAAGAGGACAAATATGAATTTAATAAATACTTATGAAAAATTTAAACATATAAATGAAGAGTTTATAGCATTTATAGATAAGCTTGTTATAGAAAATTTTGAGTCTTTTACAGATGAGCAAATAAAAATGAATTTAAATATAGCTCTAAAAAATTATGAAAAACTTAAATTTGAAGCTGATGAAATTAAAGTTGAAGCTTGTGACAAAAATAATTTAAATGATTTAAATTATTTAATAATGAGTGCATTATTTTTAGTATCAGATTTAATTCATTTTTATAACTTAAAAGAATATGAAAGGTTTAAAATGAGAGCAGTGAATTATATAAATAATAGTAGAAGAGGAAAATATATTAATAAATAAAATATTAAAGAAAAGTCCATGATAATAGTAAGAATATTATCATGGACTTTTCCTTTGAAAAAAGGGCTTAACTTTAGAATAAATAATTAATAAAGATATTAATTTATATATTTTTAATCTAATAATTTTTATATAAAATAGATAAAATCTATTGACTCTTGTGTAAGGTTAGAGTTTATAATTTGAAAGGATTAAAATTTAAAGGAGATATATATATGAAAAAGGAATTTTTTAAATATGCTATTCCATCAGCCTTAGCAATGTTTATTTCTTCATTATATACAGTAATAGATGGTATATTCGTTGGACAAGGCGTTGGAGATTCTGCCTTAGCAGCTGTAAATATAGTTCTTCCGTTTACAGTTATGTTATTTGGATTAGCTTCAATGTTTGCTATTGGAGGAGGAGCATTAGTTTCTAAAAATATAGGTGCTAATAATGTAGATAAAGCAGTTAATATTTTTAGACAAGTATTTAAGTCTTTATTAATAGTTAGTTTAATAATAAGCATTATATGTGTGATATTCACAAATCAGATAGTTAGTATATTAGGTGCTACTGATATATTAAAACCATTAGGGGTTGAATATTTAAGGTTTTATGCATTATTTTGTATACCAAATATAATTGGAATTGTTTTAAATAGTTTTATTAGAAATGATGGTAGACCCAAATTAGCAATGGTATCTACAATAAGTGGTGCAATTACTAATATAATTTTAGATTATATATTTATTTTTAAATTAGGAATGGGAATAAAGGGTGCTGCAATTGCTACAGGTCTTGGACAAATAGTAACAGTAAGTATATTATTACCACACTTTATTATGAAGAAGGGATATTTATCTTTTGGAAAAGTAAAAGTGTCATTAAAAACAGCAAAAGAAGTTTGTATTATAGGATTTCCTTCATTTTTTGCCCAAGGAAGCTACTCTATAATAGTTTTACTTACCAATATAGCCTTAGTAAAGTATGCAGGAGAAATTGGAGTTTCAGCATATAGTATATTAAATTATTTAACTACTAATATATATATGGTTTTATATGGAATTACATTAGGTGTTCAACCACTTGTTAGTTATAATTACGGGAAAAAAGATGTAAATAAAATGTTAGGATTTTTTAGAATAACATCAGCTTCTAATATAATAATAACAGGATTTTTTGTAATTATAAGTTTTGTATTTGGGCCTGTGTTAATATCTATATTTACAAATGATGTACAAATAGCAAATATGGCTTATGTAGCATTAAAAATAGCATGTTTAAGTTATTTTGCTGTAGGTTTAAATTTAAATAGTTTAGTTTATTATCAAGCAATTGAAATACCAAAGTACTCTAATTTAAGTTGTATTTTAAGATCGATAGTATATTTACCAATATGTTTATTCTTATTAGGTAAATTTTTTGGTATTAATGGTATTTGGGCAAGTGCAATCATATCAGAAACATTAACATTTATAACGATAAAATTAGTAGGAAATATAAAATTATATACAGCTAAAGTTTTAGAGGAAGCATAATTATGAAATCTAAATTTTCTATTGGAGAAGTAGCAAAAATACACAATATTACTGTGGAAACTTTAAGGCATTATGATAGAGTAGGCTTATTAAAGCCTTCATATATAAATAGTAATACTGGATATAGATATTATAATGCTAAAGATTTCATAATTTTAGATTTAATAAAACAATGTAAGGCGATGGGCTTATCTTTAGAGGAAATAAAAAATATTATAGAAAATTATACTTCGCCAGAATCAGTTTTGCATATTATAAGAAAACAAAAAGAAATTGTTAATGAGAAAATAAAAGAATTAAACAATATAAAAGAAAACATTACATTTCTTGAAGAAAACATAAGTGTATCATTAGATGAAGGGTTAAATAAAATATTCATTAAGTTTTATGATAAAAGAGATTTTATTAAGTATAATAATTCTAATAGATTCACAGAAGAGTTTGAGGTAAATTTAAGTAAGATTTTAGCTGAGATAGAAAGAAAATATACATATTTTAATAAGGAGTTAGGGTTTGTTATTTCTTGTGATGAACTTAAAAAATCTAAAGAAGTAGTTTATAAAAATGCAATGATAAAATTTACTCAAAGTATGGATATAGAAGAGTATGATAAAATTATTTTACCAGCTGGGAGATATTTAACTTTAAACTTTGATGATGATTATAATGATACAAAAAAATACTATAATATTATGATGGATTTTATAGATAAAAATAATATTAAAGTATTAGGTGATTTTTATGAAATATATATAATAACCAGAGTTGGAACTGATGGAAGTGAAAAGTCATTAGGAAAAATTCAAATACTTATTGAATGAATTTAAACATAAATTGTAAATAACTATGCTTGTGTATATATGTTTATATTGAATAATTAATTTTATATAGAAAAAAATATAAGTAATAGTAATTTAGATAAAAAAGAAATATATTATAGATTTGTAGCTAGTAGTTTTAAGGAAATATTAAATGCTGAAATAAGAAAAAAGGAATTAGTATCTAATGGGTATAAGCACACTTTTATAGATATTTATAAAAAGAATTAAGTTTAAAAAAGATTATATCAAAAATAGGAAAATATTTTGATATAGTCTTTTTTTATTTTTAATAAAAACTTATAAGATAGCTAAAAATAAATATATCAACTAAAGGAAAGTAGGGGAATTAATTATGAAGGATAAAGAAAGAATAGTTAAATATTTGATTTTTATTTTAATTTTTAATGTAATAAAAAATAACTTTGATTTTTGTATGTTAAATCCTAAATCATATTATAGTGATTATTTTAATAAAACTACTCCAAAAGAATATGAATCAGTACCTAGCAAAGACTTAAATAGTGAAGATAATAATATTAATAAAATCGAAGATTTTCATTATTACTTTGATGATTATGATTATTATGATAATTACAAGGATTTTAAATATTATGACAAGAAGGATGACTATTATGATCATAATTATTATGAAGGATATGAATAATTATGCAAAAAACTCTTATTTTATTTAAATTAATAAAAATTTAAAATTAAGTTGTATATGATAAAATAGTAAAAAAACACAATATTATTGATAAAATAATTGGTGAAAACGCTTCTAAATTAAGAAATAATAACTAAAAAACACAAATGGTATATTTTTTTTATGGACAAAATTGCAAAAAAGAGGTATATATATAATATAAGAGGAATAGGGGGAACAGAAATGGTACTAATAGGAATACTAATGGTAATAATCGGATTTGCATTAAAATTAGATAGTATAGCTGTAATAATAATATCAGCTCTTGCTACAGGTTTTGCAGCTAATATGGATATTACTGAAATACTTTCAATACTTGGAAAGACATTCGTTAATCAAAGACTAATAACAATTTTTATATTGACATTACCTGTAATAGGTATCTCAGAAAGATATGGATTAAAAGAAAAAGCAGTTTTACTTATTAAAAAAGTAAAAAATCTTTCAACAGGAAAATTATTAACACTTTATTGCTTAATAAGACAAATAGCTGGGGCTATGTCACTAAGAATAAGTGGACATCCTCAATTTGTTAGACCTTTAATAAATCCAATGGCTCAGGGTGCTGCAATAAGTAAGTATGGAAAGCTAGATGAAAAAACAGAAGCAAAAATAAAAGCAGCAGCGGCTTCTATGGATAACTATGGAAACTTCTATGGACAAAATCTTTTCTTAGCAAGTTCAGGGGTTTTATTAATTGCTAATACTTTAAGTGAATTAGGATATGTAACAAGTGGATTAGATATTGCAAAGGCATCAGTTCCTATAGCAGTAATTACTTTTGTGTTAGTTTTAATTCAAAACATGATGTTAGACAAGCAATTAGAAAGAAAGTTTGGAAATAAGAATAAATAGTTATAAAGGAGAAGATATACATGGATTTTGCAGCAATTTCTAATATGTTATTAGAAATATTCTACATAATAATTGGAATTATGATGTTAAATACTGCTGTGTTAACATTAAAGGATAAAAGCCATAAGGCTAAAATTGGAACAGCCACTTTTTGGTCATTACTTGGGATAATATTTATATTTGGACCTTATATACCATCAGCGATAGTTGGAGGAATACTAGTTGTTATAGCAATACTTACTTTAACTAAGCAAGTTAAACCAGGAACAACTAAAGCTTTAGATTCAAAGTTTGGAGAAGAACAAGCAAACAAATTAGGGCTTAAGGTATTTATACCATCATTAGTTATAGCTTTAGTTGCTTTAGGGATTGCACAATTTACACCAATTTCAGGAACAGCAGCTATAGGAGTTGCAGCAATAATTGCTTTAATAGTTGCATTTATTATTACTAAAGCAAAACCAATGGCTTTAGTTGAAGAATCAGATAGAATGCTTCAATCAGTTGGAGCAGTAAGTATATTACCTCAATTACTAGCGGCACTTGGTGCATTATTTACAGCAGCAGGAGTTGGTGATGTAATTTCATCAGGAATATCAAGTGTATTACCACAAGGAAATCTATTTATAGGAGTTACTGCTTATTGCATAGGAATGGCACTATTTACAATGATAATGGGAAATGCTTTTGCAGCATTTTCAGTAATAACAGTTGGTATAGGTATACCATTTGTATTTGCGCAAGGCGCTAATGTTGCAATTGCAGGAGCTTTAGCATTAACAGCAGGTTACTGCGGTACATTATTAACCCCAATGGCAGCTAATTTTAATATTATGCCAGCTGCTTTACTTGAAATTGAAGATAAAAATTCAATAATCAAGCACCAAGCACCAGTAGCATTAATATTATTAGCTATTCACATTGTATTAATGTACTTCTTAGCATTTTAATTTAAATATTAATTTAATATGATATAATATATATGAGATATTTTCTAAAGATTTTATTTATTTAGAAAATATCTCATAATTCATATAAACTAAAAATAAACAAAGGAGAATATGATATGAAAGTTTTAATAACTGGATTTGATCCATTTGGTGGAGAACCAATAAACCCTGCTTTAGAGGCAGTTAAGCTATTACCTGATACTATTTCAGGGGCTGAGATAATTAAGCTTGAGATTCCAACAGTATTTAGAAAGTCCTTAGAAAAAATTGAAGACGCAATAAATTTACATAAGCCTGATATAGTTATATCAATTGGTCAAGCTGGGGGTAGATTTGGTATAACTCCAGAAAGAGTTGCAATAAATATAGATGATGCTAGAATTAAAGATAATGAAGGAAATCAACCATTAGATATTTCTATATATGAAGATGGAGAGCCAGCATATTTTTCAAATTTACCAATAAAAGCTATGGTTAATGAAATGAAAATAAATGGTATTCCTGCATCCATATCTAATACAGCAGGAACATTTGTATGTAATCATGTAATGTATGGTGTATTATATTTAGTAGACAAGAAGTATCCAAATATTAGAGCAGGTTTTATACATGTTCCATATATTCCAGCACAAGTAATAGATAAACCAGAAAAACCATCTATGAGCACAATTGATATATCAAAGGGATTAGAATTAGCAATAAAAGCAGCAGTAGAAAATCAAGAAGATATAAAAGCTGTTGGTGGAGCTATTTGTTAAAATGTTAGAACCGAGAGAACAAAAGAAGATTTTTGTTTATGGTAGTTTAAGAACAGGATTCTTTAATTACAATAAATATTTATCAGGAAAAGTATCAAATGCTCAAGTTGGAAAAGTAAAGGGAAAGTTATATCATATGCCACATAAGGGATATCCAGCATTAATAGAGGGAGAAGATGTGGTAACTGGTGAAATAATGACTTTAAATGACTTTGAAGATGTAATGATTCCAATGGATAAAATGGAAAATTACTATGGGGTAAATGATAAGAGAAATGAGTATAATAGAATAGTAATGGATGTTGAGCTTTCAGATGGAAGTAAGGAAAGTTGCTATGTTTATTATTATGCTATGAATGACAAAGAAGACTTTGAGAAAAATAGTATTTATATAAATAAAGGTGATTGGAAAAAATTTATGTTAAAACAATCACTTAAATAGATTTATGTGCTCTTAAGATAAATTCATATAATAGATTTGTCTTAAGGGCCTTTTTAGATTTGACAAAGAAAAATATTAGGAATAAACTTAGGATAAATAAATTTTAAAGTAATAAATAAAATGAGGTGAAGTAAAATGGGAAACTGTAGTACATGTCCGAGTCATGGTTCTTGTGGTAAAGATGAAACACAATGTGGGATAGAAAATAATCCTGAAAATAAAATAAAAAATATAATAGCTGTAATGAGTGGTAAAGGTGGAGTAGGAAAATCTACAATGTCTGTAATGATAGCTAGACAATTAGCTCAAAGGGGGTATAGAGTAGGAATTTTAGATGCTGATATAACAGGACCTAGTATTCCAAGACTGCTTCATATAGAAGAAGAAAGAGCAAGAGGAACAGAAAGTCTTATTTTTCCAGTAGAGAGTAGCGAAGGAATTAAAGTTATGTCTTTAAATCTTGTTGTGGAAAAGGAAGATGAAGCTGTTATATGGAGAGGACCAGCTATAGTTAGTGTTGTAAAGCAATTTTGGACTGGAGTATATTGGGGGGAGCTAGATTATTTAATAATAGATATGCCACCAGGAACTGGTGATGTTCCACTAACAGTAATGCAAACTATACCTATAAAAGGTGTAGTAATGGTTTCTATTCCTCAAGATATGATTTCTATGATTGTTTCTAAATCTATAAATATGGCTAGAAAAATGAATATAGACATATTTGGTGTAATAGAAAATATGAGTTACATTAAGTGTCCAGATTGTGATAAGACTATTAAATTATTTAATGGGGAAAATACACAAAAATTCTTAAATGATATGAATGTAGAGCTTTTAGGAGAATTACCTATGCATAGAGCTATTACTAATTATGGTTCTATTGAATTAATTGAGGAAGAGGAAGAAGTAGCAGAATTATTTGATCCTATAGTTGAAAGAATAATAGAAAAATCAAAGAAAAAGCTAGTCTTATAGTATTAAAGAATTAATTTAAAATATAAATAAAGATTACTATATAAAAATAATTTTTTTATATAGTATGTTAATAAATTTTAATATAAATTAAATGGAGTTATATCATATTAAGTTGAGAATTTTTAATATTATATAACTCCTTTTTATATTTGTTTATTATTATTTTAAGATATATCTATCAGAGCTATAGTTTTCACCAATAACCTTATCATAAGTAATTAAATCTAAAATTTCATTTCTAGAATCAGAACTTTGAATACTTGGTGAATATAATGGATATTCATTCATTATATTTTTCATAGTTTTTATAAAGTCTGTATTTTTAGAATTAATTAAATCAGTAACTATATAAGGAATATAGAAGGCAGAAATAGTATTTATATCTCTATTTAAAATACTAGAATCGTAGTTATTCCATAATATATATTTTTGATTATAAATTAAATTAGCATTATCATCAGAGATACCTAACCTGTTATAAACATTATCATCAGGTGTAAAGAAAGGAAAGTGATCACCAACAAAGACAAGTAATACATCCTCATTAAATTCTTTTAACCAGTTTGTAAATTCTCGTAATTCGTAGCTAGTCCTTTTAACTCCTTCTAAATAGTATGATAATTGATCTTCACCTTCAGCCGTTTCACCGTAATAAGGTTGATGATTTTGCATAGTAGTAGCAAATATATAACTTGGATTTTCATTTTTTTGTAAAACATCTTTTATTTGATTAAAGACGCTTTTATCAGAAACATATCTTCTAAAATTTTCAGTTTCAACTGTCATATTGTCATCAAAATATAAATTATCAAATCCATATTCTGTATATAGTGTATCCCTATCGTAAAAGGTTTTACTAAAGGGATGAATATAGGCTGTATTGTATCCAAGTGATTTAAAATAGCTAGGAAATGTATCTATAATTTCTTGCTTTTTTAATAAATTTTGTGGAACTGATGGAGTATTAATGGCATAGGTTGGAAGTCCTGTTAATAATTCAAATTCAGTTCTTGTAGTATAACCACCAAAGGTTGGAACTATACAATTTCCAATATACCCTTCAGCACCTACTGCATCAAAGTTAGAATAAATAGAGTCATCAATATTTAAAGAATTAAACACTCTAAAATCACTAAATGATTCAGACATTATGAAAACTACATTAGGGAAACTTTTAGATATAGATTCTGAAGTTGTAGTTGTACCTGAGATAGATAATAGTTTTTTTATAGAATCGTAACTATAATTTTCAGGAGGATTTACTATGTCCATTAAATTTTCTGATGTAGTTTTAGTTAAATAAGGTAAAAAACCTATATCATTAAATTGTTCATTACTTTCTAATATATTAGTAGCAGCTTTAGTTTCTATTTCGAAAATTGAAAATATATTTGAAGAAATAGAAGTTGTAAGAGTAACTATTATTAATAAACTTATAAAAACACAACTAGAAACACGTTTTTTTAGTGAAAAATTTAAGGTTAAATTATTTTTGTAAGTTAAAAAAATATATAATGTTAATAATATAAAATTAATTACTAATGGATAAGTAACTTTTAAAGAGGCAAATTTTCCAACATCACTTAAGTTTTTTGTCATCAATAAATCACTTATTACCAAATGACTACCACTAGTTTTATATTTAAAATATTCAATGCAAGAAAGAATATAAAGTATACTTCCGTGAAGAATCATAGATATATAAGATTTTTTTAATACTAGAAAAACTAAAGTAAATAATATAGTGCAAATAATTATATTAAATAATAATATATTAGGTTTTTTTATTAAAAATTTTAGTGTAGTATTAAGATTTTGACAGATATTATATTCTAATAAAATTGATAAAAATAAAGGATATAATATAATTAATAAATATTTAGGTAAGTTTTTTAAGCTGAACTTCATTATTTTATAATAACCCCCTTTTTATAAAGATAGCTTAAGAAGTCATAAGAATTAAATATATTATATACTTAAAATGATTTTTTTGAAATTAGCTTAAGATAATATTAAGGGAAATTTAATAGATTTATGATTAATATTAATATTTAAAAATAATTTTAGTTACATTTTAATGAAATAGAAGGTTTAAAGCTAATAAATTACAAGTTTACAAAAGATTAAATACGTATATAATAATATAGTAAATAAAATGGAGGAGGTAATTTTGTAGTTATGAATTTAGAACAATTTATAAACAGACTTATTGAATGGCTAACTACAGAGGGAATAAAGTTAGTTATAGGATTATTTTTACTATGGGCAGGTTGGAAAATTGCTAAAAAGATAGTAAATATAATGAGCAAGACATTAGAAAAGAAAAATGTAGACATAACAATTAGAACTTTTTTAGATACTTTTGTTGAAGTAGTCTTAAAAGGGATAGTAGTTTACATATTTTTAGAGCAAGTAGGAATTAAAACAACAGGGATAGCTGCACTTTTAGCATCTGCTGGGGTTGCAATAGGACTTGCACTTCAAGGAAGTTTATCTAATTTTGCTGGTGGAGTAATAATATTATTAATAAGACCTTTTAATGTTGGAGATTATATTGAGGGGTCAGGGCATTCTGGTACTATTGAAAAAATAGGAATGTTTTATACTCATATGACAACTGTAGATAATAAACTTATACTTATTCCAAATGGTAATTTAGCAAATGGAAGTATTGTAAACTATTCAGCAAAAGAATTAAGAAGGGTAGATTTAACTTTTGGTGTTGGATATGAACAAGATGTTTTAAAGGTTAAGAGAGTATTATCTAATATTATAGATGCACATGACTTAATTTTAAAAACTCCAGAACCATTTATAGCTCTTTCTGCTCATGGAGATAGTGCTGTTAACTTTGTAGTAAGAGTTTGGGTTAATAATGGTGATTATTGGAAGGTAAATTTTGACTTACTTGAATCAGTTAAGGTTAAATTTGATGAAGAAGAAATAAGCATACCTTATCCACAAATGGATTTACATATAAAAAAGAAGGATTAGCAAAATGAAAAATATAATGGATTCACTTTTAGGTCTTTATGAGATGATGGAAAAGGACTTTGGTGAAGAAAGAAAAAAGAAAAGAAATTTTAAATATATAAGAACTTATTTCGATATGGAAGAGCATGATGGTTATACAATAGATGACCAAACTTGGGATGACTTTAATATGGATGAAGTCTTTGCAAGGCTTGATAGGACTTATAGTAGTGCAGGAGAGTCAATTTTATATAAAATGCTTAGAAATCCACTTCATGATAAGAAAAAGCTAGAAGAAAGAGATAAACTAGTTGAGACATTAAGAAGCTCTACAGATTTAAGAACAAAGCTTCAAATGGTTTATTTTAAACTAGGATATGATAAAAAAAATACATTCTTAGATATGATAATGGATTCTTTAGAAGAAAATAAAGTTAAATACTATTTATATATGTTATTTGGTAAAATTTTAATGTTTGGAACAATAATATTATCAATATTATTAAAGGAACCGATGTTGCTTTTAGGTACATTTATACTATTATGGGTTAATGTATTTATTAATGATAAGGAAAGAAAAAATGTTAAATCTCAAGGTTTAATTTATTTAAGAAATATTATAGTTTCTGCAAAAAAGATTCAAGCTATAAATGATCCTGTTATTGAAGAATATAATAATAAAATTAAAGATTTATTAAAGGAATTAAAGGTAATTGATAGAGCCACTAGAGCAATTCAATTAGCTAATACAGGTGGAGGGGTTTTTGAAGTTTTAACTATTCCATTTTTATTAGAAGAAACTGCTTTTTATAGAGTTGCTAATTTATTAGATGAGAAAAGAGAGTATATTTTAGATTTATATTATTTAATAGGTGAAATAGAAAGTTATATATCTATAGCATCATATAAAGAAGAGTTAAAGGACAAATATACTAGGCCTAACTTTGTAGATAAAGTAGGAATTAATATAGTAGATGGTGTACATCCTTTAATAAAGAATGCAGTTCCAAACTCAATAAGCTTTGAAAAAAGGGGAATTGTTTTAACAGGAACAAACATGGCTGGAAAATCCACATTTTTAAGAATGATAGGTCTTAATATTATATTTGCACAAACATTTAATTTTACATTAACTAAAAAATATGAAGCTTGTTTTTTTAACATAGTTTCATCAATAAGTCCAAGTGATGATGTTACTTTAGGAAAAAGTTATTATATGGCTGAAGCTGAAGCATTACTTAGAATAATTAAAGCATTAGATTTAGAGCTGCCTGTATTTTGTCCAATAGATGAAATATTTAGAGGAACGAATCCAATTGAGAGAATAGCATCTTCTGCTGAAATATTAAGATATATTAATAGCAAAGATAGTATATCAATTGTTGCAACCCATGATAGGGAACTTACAGATATTCTTAAAGAAAATTATGACTTTTTCTATTTTAGTGAAAAAGTAGATAATAAGGGATTAAGTTTTGATTATAAATTAAAAAGAGGAATATCTAAGACACGTAACGCCATTAAGCTTTTAGAACATATAGGTTATCCAAAAGAAATAATAAAAAAATCTTATAATAGAGCTGAAACTTTAGAAAAATATATGTAAAAATTTTAAGCTACTATAGGTAATAAATATAATTACTTATAGTAGCTTATTTTTTATTAATATAGTTATTGATTATAAAAAATAATATGTAGAAATTTAAAATATTTTAAAAAATATACAACTATTATGTAGATAAATTTTGAAAAAAATACCATAAAAAATCTATAAATTTAGAGAAAAAGCACCTATAATAATTATAGGGGTTGTAAAATGTGGAGGAGAAATTGTGAGAATAAATTGTAGATTAAAACTGGTATTTATAATAATTATAGCAATTATTGTGTTAGCTATACCTTTAGCTGCACAAGTTAATGGTAAGATTAATGAGTGTAAAATAGATAAATATATTGCAATAGGAGATGAGATTTCTTTAGATTCTAGAGAAAGTTATGATGTTAAATATGTTTCTTTAATTAAGGAGTTTTTATATTCTTTAAATGAAAATTTAGAGTATTATAATTTAAGTGAAAAGGGAATAAATTCTTCTGACTTATTAAATATAATAGAAAATAATAAGAAAAAAATAAAAGATGCAGATTTAATTACAATATCAATTGGGGGAAATAATATTTTAAATTCTGTATTGAAAAACTTAAATATAGATAAAGAATTAATTAAAAATTATAATGAAGAAGAATTTGATTCTATAATAAGTAAACATTTAAATAGTGAAAATATTAAAAATGAAATTTTAAATGAAATAAATAATTTTTCAAAAGATTTTTTAACTATTATAGAAGAAATAAAAAGTTTAGCACCTAAAGCAAGAATATATGTAAATAAAGTGTACAATCCAATTAATAAAAATGTTGATACTTATAATTTTTTTGAAAATAAAATAAATTTAATTAATGAAATTATACTTAAACATAATAATAATTATAAAATTTTAGGTTCTTATCAAGAAGTAAGTAATGATAATGTTTTAAATTTTAAAATAGAAGAAAATGAAATTAAACTTCAATTAAATAAAGTTGAACATGCAATGATAGCAACTCAAGTAATTTCTGATTTTGAAGATTATGTTAGTTTGAAGGTAGATAAAGTTACATCTAGTAATGATAATATCAAGGGGAGAACTTTGCCAAATAGTAATATAATTATTATGTCTGAAGAGGGAACTTTGGGAGTAGCTCAAGCAAATGAGGATGGAAAATTTAGAGTTAAGATTCCTAAAATGCTTTCTGGAACAAATTTAGGTATATTAGTTTATGATGAAAATATATTTTCTATATTATACAAATCAAAGAAATTAGTGGTTGAAAAAGATTTATTTACATCATAATTTTAATACTTTACTAAAGTGTTTAATAATTATAATTTGGCTTAAAAAGGGTAATACTAAATTTGAAATACTTAGGAGTAATAAAACTAAAGAAAACATTGGAGGAAAAATTTATGAAGAAAAAAGTTGTATCATTATTAATATGTTCTGCATTAATGATGGTTGAAGGTGTTACTACTTATGCACAAACTTTAAGTACTAGTCCAGCAGACAGTAATAAAGCTACAATAGAAGCACCTGCCGAAAATAAAGAGCAAAAGAAGGAAAAAGAAACTTCAAAGGCTCCAGAAGAAAAGAGTACAGAAGAAAATTGTAAAAAAACTTCTAAGGAATCATCAAATTATGATGTAGAAGAAACTTCAAGTAATCCTTGCAAAAAGAAAGAAAAAGAAGAAAAGAAAAAAGAAGAAAAGTGCAAGGAAAAATGTAAAGATAAATGCAAAGATGAAGTAAAGAAAGAAGAAACTAAGTGTAAAGATACTAAGAAAGAAGAAACTAAGACTAAATGCAGAGATGAAGAAAAAGCTAATAAAATAGAAAAATCTTCAGAAAAAGCTGCTGAATAATATATTTTAAAATATCCTAGCTTAAAATTCATAATTTTAAACTAGGATTTTTTTATTTATATTATTTAAGTTTTTCATTAGTTATAAAATATAACTTTATAAATTACTAATAGCTTCATCTAATACTTTACCAATTGAATCATTAATAACTAAATCAGCTTTGTTATCAGCAGAAGTTGAACTTTTATTTATAAGAATAAGATTTTTACCTCTGAAATAATCAATAAGTCCAGCAGCTGGGTATACAACTAAAGAAGTACCTCCAATTATTAAGGTATCAGCATTTGTAATTACATTAATAGCACCTCTAATAGTATTATCATCTAGTCCTTCTTCATAAAGAACTACATCTGGTTTAACGCTTCCATTACATTTATTACAGATTGGAACTCCAGTAGATTCTAAAATAAAATTTTCATCATAAAAGGCATGACATTTTACACAGTAATTTCTTAATACAGAGCCATGAAGTTCAAATACATTTTTAGAACCAGCAGCTTGATGGAGTCCATCTATGTTTTGTGTTATAACAGCTTTTAGCTTTCCCATTTCTTCAAGTTTAGCTAATGCTATGTGAGCCTTATTTGGATTAGCTTTAGGGTAGATTAAGTTGGATTTATAAAAATTAAAAAATTCTTCTGGATATTTAATATAAAAGCTATGAGAAACTAATTGTTCAGGAGTAAAGGTTATATTAAGTTTTTTATTAAATAGTCCATTAGAGCTTCTAAAATCAGGAATTCCAGATTCAGTAGAAACTCCAGCACCTCCAAAGAAAACTATATTATTGCTTTCTTTAAGTATTTTTGTTAGTTGTTCTATTTTATTTTCCATTAAAATATTCTCCTTTAAATTTTTATTTATTATATCATAATTAATTTAAATAAAAGAATTTAGTAAATATACTTTAATTTTAGGTAACATTATTTATTTTATTCATATAATGAACAGAGGATTTATATTAGTAAAGGGTAAATAATATGAAAAAAAATTATAAGTTAATAGGAATTATTTTTAGCATACTATTTATTTTGTTTATAAATACTATATATACAGAAAAACCTAAAGATATAATAAGTGAAAAAGAGTTAAAGGTACAAAATATTTATTTAGCTGCTAGATTACAAAAGGAAACTTATTATAGAGTAATAGTAGGAAGCTTTAAAAATAGAATTAATGCAGAAAATATGATAAATGAAATGGAAAAATTAGGATATGATTCATTTATAGTTACAGAAATGGTGAATGGAGAAAAGTTTAATAGAGTAGTGGTGGGAAGCTTTAAAGAAAAAGATAATGCAAATATTAGAGCAAAAGAGTTAAATAATTTAGGATATGATACATTTATTTGTACCTTTGAAAAAAGCCAAAGCAATATAAGTAAAGATTCAATATATTATGTTGTTATAACAGGAAGCTTTTCTAAAAGGGAAAATGCTGAAATTAGAATATCAGAATTAAAAAAGAAAGGTTATGATTGTTATATTAATTCTGAAATTATAGAAGAAAAGATATTTTACAGAGTTATAGTTGGAAGTTTTATAGAAGAAAGTAATGCAGAAAACATGGTTGAAATCTTAGTTAGTGAAGGATATGAAGCATTTATAGATATTTATGTTAAATAATTAAAGTGGTGAAGGGAAAAGCCTTCACCACTTTTTTAATGTGTTAAAATTTCAACACCAGTTTCAGTTACTAAAACGGTATATTCCCATTGTGCAGAAGGATATCCGTCTTCTGTTAAAACAGTCCAACCATCAGATTCATCAATGAATATATCATAGCTACCCATATTTATCATAGGTTCAATAGTAAATACCATACCAGGAACTAATAACATTCCAGTACCTTTTTTACCTACATGAGAAACAAAAGGAGTTTCATGGAACTCAAGTCCTATTCCATGACCACCAAATTCTCTAACAACTGAATATCCATTTGCTTCAGCATGTTTTTGTACTGCTTCTGCTATATCACCTAAGTATCCCCAAGGCTTTGCAGCCTCTAAACCTTTATCTAAACATTCCTTTGACACTTTTACTAGTTTTTCTAAATCAGGATGTACATTTCCGATTTTAAACATTCTAGAAGCATCTGAAAAATATCCATTGTATATAGTAGAAACATCTACATTAACAATATCTCCTTCTTCTAGTATTACATTTTTACTAGGAATACCATGACAAACTTCATCATTTACAGAAGTACAAACGCTTTTTGGGTATCCTTGAAAGTTAAGTGGAGCTGGAATTGCACCTTGTGATATTGTAAAATCATGAACTATAGTATTTATTTCTTCAGTTGACATTCCAGCTTTAATATTTTTACTTACTAAATCTAAAACAGCAGTATTAATAGCAGCACTTTCTTTTATCTTTTCAATTTGCTCAGGTGTTTTGATTATACTTCTAGGTGGTACTATGTGTCCTTTAAGTTTATATGAGTTTATTTTTTCATCAAATTTTAAGTGGCAATTTTTATATTTTTTATTACTGCCACACCAACAATGATCATTTCTATTAAGATTCATTTTTTTATCTCCTTGCATCTATTTGTATATTTTAATTATAGTACTTTATTAATAAAAATTAAAACTATTAATAATTAATTATTTTAATATATAAAAAGTGAAATACTAATTTATATTAGTAATTTTATATTTTATAATATAATTAAAATAAATAAAAGGGGAAATATTTATGGATAATTATGCATCGAATAGAAAAAAGTATTTATATATTTTTTCTGAAATTATAGGAATATTATTAATTTTATACTATTTATTATTAAAATTAATGTTTGGGTTTGTGGCTTTTTCTAGTGTATTTTTTATGTTAGGAGTTATTTTACTTATTTATGGATTTGTTGAATTAAAGTTTAAAATAGATATCTGGGGACACATTCCTAAAGTATTAAAAATAATAATAACAACTTTATTTGCTATTGGATTAGTTATATTTATAGGTATAGAAAGTTTAATAATTTATAATGGATATCATCATGATGTTGAAAGGCCAGATTATGTAGTTGTTTTAGGGGCTGGACTAAGGGGAAATACAATAAGTGCTTCATTGTTATATAGATTAGAAACAGCGTTAGATTTTCATGAGATGTATCCAGATGTTAAAATAGTTGTATCTGGAGGTCAAGGAGAAGGGGAGAGCATGTCTGAAGCATTAGCAATGAGAAATTTTTTAGTTGATAATGGTGTCGATCCAAATTTAATTATAATGGAAAACAAATCAACAAATACTTATGAGAATTTTTTATACACTAAAAATGTTTTAGAAAAGGAGACTGGAAAGAAGGATTTTAAAATAACTATAATATCTAATAATTTTCACATGTATAGAGCTAAGATTTTAGCAAAGGAAGTTGGTTTTAACACATATAGTTATTCAGCACCATCAAATAAACTTTTAGAGTTAGTATTTTATACTAGAGAATTTTTTGCAGTTATAAAAGCCTATATATTTAAGCAGTAAATATTTGTTTAGTGGTTTTAAGTTTAATATAATTATTATAAAATTATATATTTTAAGAAGTAGTTAATAAAATAGGGACGTATTTTTACGTCTCTATTTTAAAATATAAAGTTATTGGGGGTATTAAAATGTATATCATAGAAACTAATAATTTGTGCAAATCCTATGGGAAAAGTAGGGGGATAATAAATGTAAATTTAAAAGTAAAAGAGGGAGAAATATTTGGGTTTGTAGGACCAAATGGAGCAGGAAAATCAACTACTATTAGAGCTCTTTTAAATTTTATTTTTCCAACTTCAGGAACAGCTAAAATATTAGGGAAAGATATAGTTAAAGAAAGTAATGAAATTAAAAAGTATGTTGGGTATGTTCCAAGTGAAGTTAAGTTTTATGATGAAGTTAAGGTAAACAATATAATAAAATATTCATCAAGTTTTTATAATGGAGTAAATAAGGAAGAGGTAGAAAGACTTTATAAAATATTAGACGTTGATGTTGATAAAAAGATGTCAGAGCTTTCACTAGGAAATAAGAAAAAGGTTGCTATAGTACAGGCTTTGATTCATAAGCCAAAGTTATTGATATTAGATGAGCCTACTAATGGGTTAGATCCATTAATTCAAAAAAGATTATTTGAATTATTAGAAGAAGCTAAGAAAAACGGAACTACAGTATTTTTATCCTCTCACAACTTAGTTGAGATAGAAAAGTTTTGTGATAGAGTTGCTGTTATTAAAGATGGAAAAATAATTGATACTATTGTTATGGACAAGTTATATAATAATTTAGGATTAAAAGTAGTTATAAAATCAAATGAAATAAATGAAGAGAAAATAAAAGAAATGGGAGGAGATATAACTTTTAGAGATAAAGATGAATTTATTTTTAGTTATAGCAATAGTATTGATAGTTTAATAAAGGAACTTTCAAGATATAAAATAGAAAAGTTATTGATTAGCGAGAAAACATTTGAGGATATGTTTATGAATTATTATGAAATAAAGGGAGAAAAATAATATGAATATTTTTAAGTTTGAATTTAATAGGTTGTTAAAAGGTGCTATTATTTGGTCTTTAATATGCAGTATTTTAGTTATAATGTTTATGTTGTTTTTTCCAAGCATGAAGGAAATGGGTTTTCAAGATTTGGTAGGAGCAAAAATAAAAATGCTTCCACAGGAATTTTTAGAGGCTTTTAATATAAATGGTTCAATGGATTTTAGTAATATTTATGATTTTTCTGCTTATGTTCTTCAATATATAGTAATGGCAGGAGGAATATATGCAGCGATACTTGGAGTATCTGCTTTATCAAAGGAAGAAAGTGAAGGAACTATTGAATTTTTATATTCTAAGCCAGTAAGCAGAAAGAATATAGTTACATCAAAAATTTTAGCAAATGTAGTTATATTTTTTATGTTTATAGTTATAGTTGGGATTATAACTATGATTATATCTGTAATGGTAAAGCCAGAAGATATTAAAGCAATGGAATTAATTATGAAAATTAAAAATCTATATATTGGCATGATATTAATAGGATATATATTTATGTCAATTGGATTTTTAATGTCTACTTTTATAAAGTCTTCAAAGAAAGCTATATCTATAGCTTTAGGTGTATTTTTTTCAAGCTACGTAATAGGAGTTTTTTCTAAGTTGCAAGATAGACTTAAAAATCTTATTTATTTATCTCCTTTTGATTATGCATCTCCAGCAGAAGTAATTAAAAATGGATTTGAAACAAAATTTATTGTGATAGGATTAATTATAATAGTAATTTCAATAATTTTAACTTACAGTATATATAATAAAAAGGATCTTAATATATAAATTTTATTGAAAAATATCATCAACATTATGTCTGATGGTATTTTTTCTTATAAATAAAAATATAAATGAATAAAAACATAAATAATAATAAATATTAATAAATGGAAGTTTTTTTATAAATTCTAAAAATTAAAAAAGAGAGGAGGGTTTTATGAGCAATAAATTTATATTTAATGAATCTATAAATGATATAGTTAAAAAAAGAAAATCTATAAGAACTTACAATACAGAAGAAATATCAAGTGAAATAGTTGGAAAGCTTAATGATTATATAAATGAAGTAAAAGGACCTTTTAAAGAAAGTATAACATTTAAAATATTAGATTCTAAAGAACATATAAATGGTGCAAGACTTGGAACTTATGGAATGATTAAAGGTGCAAGAAAGTTTATAGTAGCAAAGGTAAAAGAAGGACAGCATTCTTTAGAAGAATTAGGCTATGAAATGGAATCTTTAGTTTTATATGCAACATCCATAGGATTAGGTACATGCTGGCTAGGGGGTACTTTTAAGAAGGGACAATTTGCAAAAGCAATGGAAGTTGAAGAAGGCGAGGTATTACCAATAGTATTACCTATAGGATATGCAAAAGAAAAGAAAAGTTTAATTGATAAGACCATGAGGTTTATATCAAAATGTGATAAAAGAAAACAGTGGAATGAAATATTTTATTTTAGGGATTTTTCATGTCCACTAACTAAGCACTACACATTAGATGGATTTGAGGATATGTTTGAAAATGTAAGGTTAGCGCCATCAGCAGTTAATAAACAACCTTGGAGAATTGTTAAATCAGGTGATGAATTTTATTTTTATGTAAATGAAGATAAGGAAGAAAAGAAAAATTCTGTTTATGATATTAAAAGAATTGATATGGGAATTGCAATGTGTCATTTTGAGTTAACTTGCAAGGAACATGGAATAAAAGGAAGCTTTAAGATAAATGAACCTAATATTAATGGTATGCCAAATAACTATAAATATATAGCAACTTGGGTAAAAGAATAAAAAAAGTATAAAATTTATGGAGGGGTTTATTTTTATGGGTGTATGGGGATTAGATATTTATGATGATGATTTAGCTGCAGATATAAAAGATGAATTTCAAGGATATTTAGATGAAGGAATGGATGAGGAAGAGGCAATAAATGAAGTTATTTCAAATAATGATGACTTAATTGAGGAAAGTGAAGCAAGTGGAACTTTTATATTAACTGTAGCTTTACTAGCTAAGGAAAATCAAGTTACTAATAAGAAAATAAATAAATTATTAAAAGACTTAAAAAATAATAATGATTATTGGGAATATTTAAAAGAGGATTCTTTGGAATTATATGAAGTTAGAATGGATTTGTTTAGGGAGTTAACTTAATTAAATAATTATGTAAAGGTTATCTAAAGCTATAGGCGTATTTAAAAATAGAAAATGGATAAAATAAATATACAAAATTATTTTAAAAATTTGGAGGCTTTAAATATGGCTTTTGAGAAACTTGAAAAAAAGGTAAATCAAATTAGTAAAAAGATTAAACAAGGAAGGCTTTCACAAGAAATAGGTGATGAAATTAGTAATGTAATTAACGACATTGAGGATATTGGAGAAGAAGCTAAAGAGAAATTTAAAGATGCATTAGAAAATATGAAATCTTCATTAAAGAAAATGAAATAGTAAAAAATAAAATGGTATAAAGAAATTTAAATTAATTTCTTTATACCATTTATTTTTATTAATTTATGGAAAATATTAACAAAATAAAAAGCATATGTTACTATAAAAATATATTTGTATAATTTGAAAAAATAATTTTCAAGGAGGGAAATATGAATAGAAAGTATGAAATTATAACAAGTATTTTAGTAGTAATAGTAATTATAGGAGCTTTAATTTTTGCAGGAAAAAGAGGAGTGTTAAAAGAACATAGTAATATATTTAATTGGAATAACAAAGAAAATTATAATGATGATGAATCTATTAAAGAATTTATTCCAAGTGATGGAATAGTAAATTTTAATTTAGATTTACCAAATACATCTTTAGAAATAATGAGTACACAAGAAAAAAGTGTTAAAGTAGAATGTATTTCTTATGGAAAAAATAAATATTATATAAATCAAAATGGAGATAACGTAGTTGTTAAAAAGAAAAAAAGATTTTCTATATTTAATAAAGATAAGGGAAAAGTTAAAATATTAGTTCCAGAAGAAGTATTATCAACTTATGATGCTGAAATGAGCAATGGTTCAGTAAAGATATCTAATATTAATATTCAAGATATAGATGTAGAAACAAGTAATGGAAATGTAAATATTGAAAACTTAAATGTAAAAAATGATATTCAAATTGATTCTTCAAACGGTAAAATAAATGCAAAAAATTTAGTTGCAAATGATATTGAATTTGACTCTAGTAATAGTGAAATAGTATTAGAAAACGTTAAGGGCAATGATATTAATATAGATACATCAAATGCTAGAATAAGTGTAAATGAATGTATAGGAGATAAAATAGAATTAGATACATCAAATGCTCAAATTAAAGCTGTTGAATGTTATGCAAGAGAAATAATATTAGACACCTCAAATGGAGATGTTACATTAGAAAATTTAAAAGATAAAGCTTTTATTATAGATAAATTAAAGGTTGATACAAGTAATGGAGAAAAAAATATTAATGCTAATTATAATAGTTTAAAATAAAGTAATACTAATATTTAAATAGGTATATAATTATATAAAGATTATATAAATTTATTGGAGGTGTTGCTGTGTATACAGCAGAATTGAAAAGTAGAGCAAAGGAGCAATTAAAAGGTAATTGGGCAATTGCAATAGGAACGGTATTAGTTGCAAATATAATAATGCAAGCTAATACAGTCTTCAAGGTTATTTCAAATTTAGATTCTGATGGTTTGACCTATTCTTTAGATTTAGTGGTATTACTATTAAGTGGAGTTATATCAGTTGGTTTATGTAGATTTTTATTAGACTTAGCAACTAAGAGAAGTGAGCCTAAATTTAATACCTTATTTTCAAGTTTTAATATATATTTAAAAACATTAGGTTTGAGCTTATTAGTAACATTAGCAGTTCTTGTAGGACTTTTATTATTTATAGTACCTGGAATAATAGTATCTCTTATGTTTTCACAAGTTTTTTATATATTATCAGAAGATCCAAGTAAGTCAATTACACAATGTATAAATGAAAGTGTTAATTTAATGAAAGGACATAAGTGGGAATTATTTTATTTAGAATTAACATTTATAGGTTGGTGGTTGCTTGTAGGAATTACATTTGGAATTGCAGGACTTTGGGTAGCTCCATATAGACAATTAACAGAAGCAAATTTTTATTTATATTTAAATAATAAGTAATATTAAGGGGTTGAGGATTATATTTTATAATCTTCAACCTTTTATATATTTTATCTAACTTCTTTCTTTGCAAATTTATTACATGTAATAAAATAAGATGAAAGCAATAATGTAATAGAAATTAATACTAATAAAATAGTTAATATTAAAGGATTTAATATTATATTTATTTCAGATAATATTTCCATTAATGTAGTAGAAAATACTACTGGAAAAATTGCAATAAACATAAGAACATATCGTCCATTTTCAAAACCTATTAAAAGAGTTGCAGGCATTAATATTGAAGTGAAAAATAAGCCAATTCCTAAAGTAACTAAGGGCATAGAAGATATTGGCATAGAGGAAATTAAATCATTTACTCCTAATATTTTTACGAATGTAGATAATATTGTAGTAATTATCATGGCAATAGCAGTATTTAATAAACAATATATATATTTAGATAAAATATATTCATTTGTTTTAACTGGTAATGAATATATTAAATAATTCATTTTGCTTCTTTCTTCATAATAGGTAATAGAGTAGGTAGCTAACATTAAATACATAGCCCCTGTAAAAACAATCATAGTTGGCTGTACAATTGTAAAAAAGATTTCAAGTGCTAATATAATAAGTAAATTTTTCTTTATAGCGAGTAATGAATTAAATTGAAGTTTTAATAAGTTACCTATATTATTCATAAATTAATCCCTCCTAGTATAATATAATAAAATATCTTCAAGACTACATTTTTCATAAATTGCTTCTTCACCAAAAAGCTCATAAGCTTTTTTTCTATTAGATACTAGACCTTCAAATCCAAAAGCATTTTCCTTTAATGAAATAAAATGTTTTTTTATACTATTATCAATTAAATCCTTTTTGCTTTTAACAATTACGTGATTGTTTAAAATATTGTCTTTTTCACCTTTAAGTAGTATTTTGCCGTTGTATATCATTACTATATAATCAGCACATTTATCTAAATCTGTAGTTATATGAGTAGAATAAAAAACAGTCATATTATCAATTTCCATATGCTCTTGTATAAGTTCTAAAAATTCATTTCTTATTATAGGGTCTAAGCTAGAAGTTGGCTCATCCATTATTAATAACTTTGGATGATGAGATAAGGCCATTATAAGTTCAAATTGCTTTTTTTGACCTTTAGATAAATCTTTATAATTTTTAAATTCGTTTATCTTAAACTTTTTTATATACTTTTTATATAATTCTTCATCCCAATTAGGATAAAATTTAGAAATTATTTTATGAATGCTAGATAGCTTACTTTCTTCTAAAAATCCAGATTCATCACCTACATAAGCAATATCTTCTTTTGTTTTAGTATCTTTAGTAATATCAGTATTAAATATTTTGATTTTTCCAAAGTCAGGCTTAATCATTCCAAACAAAGATTTAATAGTAGTTGTCTTTCCAGAACCATTCGGTCCAATAAATCCTGTGATAAATCCTGTTTTTATATTAAGTTCATCTATAGTTAAGGAAAAGTTTTTATAGTTCTTTTGTAAGTTTGAGATTTCAATAGAGTTCATGTTTATACCTCCTCATAAATACTTTTAAAAATTTCAATGCATTCATCTAGTGTTAATCCTAGAGATTTAGCAGAGATTATTACAGCTTCAAGTTTATCTTCCATTTCAGCCATGGCAGCCTCTCTTAATCTTTCAGAGTTAGAAGAAGAAACAAAAGTTCCCTTTCCAACAACAGTTTCAATAAAGCCCTCTTTTTCTAGCTCTTCATAAGCTCTTTTAGAAGTTATAATACTTACTTTAAGTTCTTTTGCTAAAGATCTTATTGAAGGGAGTGGATCTCCATGCTTTAAATTTCCATTTAATATTTGATTTTTAATTTGATTTTCTATTTGTTCATAAAGTGCCACTGGTGAGGAATTGCTAATTAATATATCCAAGTGCTTACCTCCGTATATAAGTGTATATATATTATATATACATATAATATCGCTTTGATGATTAATAGTCAATAATAATTTCAAAAAAATAACAAAAAAAGAGCTATAATTATAGCTCTAAATTATTTAAGAGAAATATTTTTTCCAATGATAATACATTTAGAATTAGCTCCATGACCGATTTCTTCAGTTTTAGCAATGGGTAAATTGGAATTATTTATTATTTTAACTGCTAATTCTTCTATTGTAGGAGATATATTATTTTCCTGCATTTTGCTAAATGTGCCTAATAATAAACCACTAATTTTATTAAATACACCAATTTGTTTAAGTTGATTTAAAAAAGCAGACATAACTCCAGCTTCGCCTCCCATGCTTTCTAAAAATAAAATTTTATTTGTAAAATCAGGCATATATTTAGTGCCAGCTAATTTTAAAAGACAGCGAATATTTCCTCCAACTACTATTCCTTCTAAACTTTTTCCTTGTATAAATTTATAAGAAAAGTTAAATAAATCGTCTTTAGAATTAAATAAGCTATTTATAAAGTTACTTTTTTGGTTTTTACTATCAGAGTAAATAAGATTTCTTACTTGATAAAGATAAACTTGATTATTAGTTTGAGAATAAATAGCATTTAATACTGTAGTTAAATCACTATAACCAAAGACAGCTTTGGGATATTTAGACATATAATCATAGTCTAAATATTCTAATACTTCATTAGCTAAGTCTCCACCTGAAATATCAAAAATTGCTTTTACCTTATCATTTTTATATAAATCCATAAATGCTTCTGCTTTATCTTTAGCCAAGCCATTAAAAGGTGAATTAATTTCATAAATATATTTACTACAAATAGGATTTAAATTTAAAGATTTTAATTGCAATAAAAGACTTTCAATTTTATTTTTATTAGTTAATGGTTGACCATTAGAACAAGCTATAATACCAATACTATCACCATTTTTTAAAATATTCATATAGAAAATTACCTCCAAATAAATGTTTTTTATAATTTTACTATTAATATAAAAATTAATAAACTATATATACAAATATATATTGATTGATTATAGTATTATAAAATAGGGGGTGTTTTTATGGGATAAATGATATAGTAACATATTTAGAAGAACTTAATTTAGTTTCAATATTTTTAAGAATTTTTATGGCTATAATATTTGGTGGAATAATTGGATATGGAAGAGAAAGAGAGAGAAGACCAGCTGGGCTTAGAACTCATATACTTGTATCTATAGGTTCAACACTTGCGATGATAACTAATATTTATATGTATGATGCATATAATTTATCAAGTGATCCAACAAGGCTTGGAGCTCAAGTTATAAGTGGGGTTGGATTTTTAGGAGTTGGAACTATTATAGTAACAGGTAAAAATAAAGTAAGAGGATTAACAACTGCTGCTGGACTTTGGGCATGCTCATGTATGGGACTTGCTATTGGTGCAGGATTTTATGCTGGTGCAATAATTGGATGTTTATTTATAGCATCTGTTACTGCTGTACTTTCTAAGCTTGATAAAAAAATTAATAGAAATTCTAGAAATATTACTATATACTTTTTGGTTAATTCAACTATGGCAGTATCTAAATTGTTAGGAGAGATACAAAATACAAATGTCAGAATTAGTGACATAGAAATAAGTAATAATAATGTATCATCTAATGATTTAATTGGAGTTTTACTTGGACTTAGAATACCAACAGATATCTGTCATAATGATTTTATAGAGGAAATTAAGAATAAAAATGAAGTTATATTTATGCAAGAAATAAATTAACAAATAAAAACCTTGAAATTATTGAACTCAATAATTTCAAGGTTTTTATTTGTTAGATATATTGGTGCCGGCAGTGGGAATCGAACCCACACGGTTGCCCGCATGATTTTGAGTCATGTGCGTCTGCCAGTTCCGCCATGCCGACCTAATTAATATATTTATAATGTTAACATATACCAATTGTTTTGTCAATAAAAATAACTATTCATTAGGACAAATTTTGGAATAAAAGTAATATAGAACAAATTGTAGAAAAATATCATATATTGCTTATATGATGATAAAACTATAATTTTAAGAAAGGAACACAAGGTTATGGGATGGTTTACAAGTTTAAATACTGTAGTACAAGGCTTATTGGCTACAGTATTTACATGGTTTATAACAGCACTAGGCGCATGTTTAGTATTCTTCTTTAAGACTGTTGATAAAAAAGTTTTAAATTGTATGCTGGGGTTTGGTGCAGGGGTAATGGTTGCAGCAAGTTTCTGGTCATTATTAAATCCAGCAATAGAGTTATGTTCAGAATTGGGATATAGCCAAATTGTTTTACCTGCTATAGGCTTTTTATCAGGAGGAATATTTATAATATTAGCTGATAAAATGATGGATAAATATTCATATGGTGTAATAACTGAAAATGATGAAATAAAGAAAGATTCTGTAGTACAAAAGTATAAGAAAAGTATACTGTTAGTAGTTGCAGTTACCCTTCATAACATACCAGAAGGATTAGCAGTAGGTGTAGCCTTTGGAGGTGTAGCAGCTGGAATACCATCTGCATCAATAGGAGCAGCTATAAGTTTAGCTTTAGGAATAGGGCTTCAAAACTTTCCAGAAGGAGCAGCAGTTTCCTTGCCACTAAGAAGAGAAGGCTTATCAAGAGGAAAAAGTTTTTTTTACGGACAAGCATCAGGAATAGTAGAGCCAATAGCTGGAGTTTTAGGTGCAATAGCAGCTATAACAATTAGAAGTATGCTTCCATTTTTCTTAGCTTTTTCAGCAGGGGCTATGGTTTCAGTTGTAGGATCAGAATTATTACCAGAAGCATCAATTGAAAATAAGGCTTTAACAACGATAGGTTTAATACTTGGCTTTATAATTATGATGATTTTAGATGTAGCATTAGGATAATAATGAGTTAAGAGATATAGTAACAATTAGATGTATATCATATAAATTACAAAAAAGTTAAGCAAAAAGATTTAGCCTTTAGGCATTATTATAAGATAGCGTCGTCCTTATTAGAAATAGCAAAAAGTTATTGTAGGGGAGACGTTATTTTTTTATATTATCTTGAGGCCATGTTAAAAAATATATTGCTAAAGGAATAATATTAACTTTTGGTGATGAATTGTGGTAATTTTGCTTTAGGTATATTTTGAAAAAATTATAAGAAATTTTAGAAATTTGTTAAAAATTTATTATTTTCGTATTGTTACAGATTGATTCATCTGTTATTATATAAGGGTAGGATAGATTTATCCCCAGTGGGGTAAATCTTGACCCAGTTAAGTACAGCCTATTTATACATAGTATTTAGGATAAACTATAACTAATATTAATTAGGGAGGAATAAATATAATGATGTATTCAAAAGAAGTTGAAGAAATGTGCGTTGTTGCTAAAGGCGCTAATCATGCATGTGCTCCAATTCCAGTTGAAGGAAAATGGGTACAAGCTACACAAATATCAGATATTTCAGGGTTAACTCACGGAATCGGTTGGTGTGCACCTCAACAAGGAGCTTGTAAATTAACTTTAAACGTTAAAGGTGGAGTTATCCAAGAAGCATTAGTTGAAACAGTTGGATGTTCAGGAATGACTCACTCTGCTGCTATGGCTTCAGAAATATTACCAGGAAGAACTATATTAGAAGCTTTAAACACAGACTTAGTTTGTGATGCTATAAATACAGCAATGAGAGAATTATTCTTACAAATCGTATACGGAAGATCTCAAACTGCTTTCTCTGAAGGTGGATTACCAATCGGAGCTGGTTTAGAAGATTTAGGTAAGGGATTAAGATCTCAAGTTGGTACTACTTACGGAACTCTTGATAAAGGTCCTAGATACTTAGAAATGGCAGAAGGATACATTACTAAAATCGCTTTAGATGAAGATAATGAAATCATCGGTTATAAGTTCGTTCACCTAGGAAAAATGATGGAAATGATCGGTAAAGGAATGGATGCTAACGAAGCATTAGAAAAAGCTGCAGGTCAATACGGAAGAGTTGCTGACGCTGTTAAATTAATCGATCCAAGACACGAATAATTTGTAAGGAGGAATTTAATCATGGCATTATTTGAAAGTTATGAAAGAAGAATAGGACAAATCACTCCAGTATTAGAAAAATACGGAATGAAGACATTAGAAGATGCTAAAGCTGTATGTGATGCATACGGAATAGATCCATATACAATAGTTAAAGAAACTCAACCAATCGCATTCGAAAATGCTGCTTGGGCTTACGTTTTAGGTGCTGCAATCGCTATAAAGAAGGGTTGCACTAAGGCTGCTGATGCTGCTGAAGCTATCGGAGAAGGGTTACAAGCTTTCTGTATCCCAGGTTCTGTTGCTGATGACAGAAAAGTTGGTTTAGGACACGGTAACTTAGGAGCTATGCTTTTAAGAGAAGAAACTAAGTGTTTCGCATTCTTAGCAGGTCACGAATCTTTCGCTGCTGCTGAAGGTGCTATTAAAATAGCTGAAAAAGCTAACAAAGTAAGAAAAGAGCCATTAAGAGTTATCTTAAATGGTCTTGGAAAAGATGCTGCTAAGATAATTTCAAGAATTAACGGATTTACTTATGTTGAAACTAAATTTGATTTCTTCACTGGTAAATTAGAAGTTGTTAATTCAAAAGCTTATTCTAACGGACCAAGAGCTAAGGTTAACTGCTACGGTTCAAACGACGTTAGAGAAGGTGTTGCTATAATGCATCACGAAGGTGTTGACGTATCAATTACTGGTAACTCAACTAACCCAACAAGATTCCAACACCCAGTTGCTGGAACATACAAGAAAGAATGTATCGAATTAGGTAAGAAATACTTCTCAGTTGCATCAGGTGGTGGTACTGGAAGAACTCTTCACCCAGATAACATGGCTGCAGGTCCAGCTTCTTACGGTATGACAGATACTATGGGAAGAATGCACTCAGATGCTCAATTCGCTGGTTCTTCATCAGTTCCTGCTCACGTTGAAATGATGGGTCTTATCGGTGCTGGTAACAACCCAATGGTTGGTATGACTGTTGCTGTTGCTGTTGCTGTAGAAGAGCATGCAAAATAATATGCTTTAAAGTATATAAAATAAAATACCAATGTAAGTTAATTTACATTGGTATTTTTTTATTCTTATAATTTATAAAATTTTATAATACATAACTTCAATATAATCACTAAATTTTTGAGTTTTTTCTGTTAATATAAATCCATGCTTTTCGTAAAATTTACGTGCCCTATGATTTTCTTTAAATACCCATAACATTACTTTATTAAATCCAGAATTCTTAATGTCTTTTAATATATAATTCATCATTTCTGTTCCATAACCCTTTCTCCAGTTATTACATAGACTATGAATACATATAATTTCTGCGTATCCTTTCATTTCTTCATCTCTAGATTTATCCCAATATGCCATACAATGGGGAATTTCATTGATTGTTAATATAAATCCATTTGCTATATTTTCTTTTAATAATTTATTGTATAAGTTTATTGCGCTATTTATATCAGTATATTTTTCTAAGTCCTCTTTAGATAAAATTTCTTTAAATGCACTTTTCCATGATTCAGTTTGAATTAATGCTAATGTATTAGCATCATCAATTTTTACTTTTTGTATATTTATAGTTTTGTCCATGAAGTTCTCCTTTAAGTTTTTATGATATTAATATTTTTCTGAATTTAATTATTAATAGATTAATGAATAATGAAGTGTATTATATTGAAATAGAGAAAATTTAATTTTTTAAATATAGTGGACTTTTTTTTATAGTTTATTTTCAATATAATATATAATATTTATCGTATTGAAATTTTTATTATATATAAATTTATAATTATTATATAGTGAAAGTTATTATTAAATATTTAAGTTAAATTAATTTTATATAAATATTATATATTCCAATGTTAGGGAAGTAAATAATAGGAGGTTATCATGAATGTATTTACTGACAATCAGATAGATAATATAATAGATATTATTAATTATTTAGATTTAGTATAATAATTATTATTTAAGTTTGGAAGGAAATAAAAATGAATATACAAATATTTGGAACAAAGAAGTGTAATGATACTAAAAAGGCAGAAAGATTTTTTAAGGAAAGAAGAATAAAATATCACTTCATAGACTTAAAGGAAAAGTCATTAAGTAAAGGTGAGCTTCAAAGTGTAAAAAAATCAGTTGGATTGGAGAATTTAATAAATAAAAATTCAAAAGACTATAAAAAATTAAATATGGACAAAATAAGAGGTGCAGAAACTAGAGAAGATATGCTTTTAAAAAATCCATCGCTTTATATGACACCAATAGTTAGAAATGGAAAAGAAGCTACAGTTGGAAATAATCCAGAGGTATGGAAAAGCTGGGAGTAAAAACTCCCAACCTTTTAATTAAATGCATTATAAATTGCATTAATACCTTTTTCAAAATCATCATTTTCAATTCCAACTAATACATTTATTTCGCTAGAACCTTGGTCAATCATTCGTATATTTATATTAGCTTCAGCAAGAGCTGTAAATATTTTAGCGGCAACCCCTTTGCTATAGGCCATACCATTTCCTACAGTTGCAATTAAAGCCATATTAGGATAAACAACTACAGAATCAGGATTACAACATCTTTTAATTTCTTCAACAATAATTTCAGTTTTATTTTTTAAATTAGAATCAGAAATGACAACACTTACAGAATCAATGCCAGATGGCATATTTTCAAATGAAACACCATGCTGTTCTAAGACAGTAAGGACTTTTCTGCAAAAGCCAAGTTCAGAGTTCATCATAGATTTTTCTATTGATAAAACAGTAAAGTTTTGCTTTCCAGCAATACCAGTAATGGTATTTTCATGTTTAGTTTCATTTTTTACTATAAGTGTTCCTTCGTTTTCTGGTTCATTTGTATTTCTAATATTAATTGGAATTCCAGAATTTTTTACAGGGAAAACGGCTTCTTCATGTAAAACAGAAGCTCCCATGTATGATAATTCTCTAAGTTCACCATAAGTTATAGTTTTAATTTTTTTTGGGTTATTAACAATTCTAGGATCTGCCATTAAAAATCCTGAAACATCAGTCCAATTTTCATAAAGTTTTGCATTTATGCTTGCTGCAACTAAAGCACCTGTTATATCAGAACCACCTCTAGAGAAAGTCACTATTTCTCCATTTTCATCAGAGCCGTAAAAGCCAGGAATAACAGCGCATTTATGTTGAGATAGCTTGTCTTTAAGTAAGCTATAGGTTTCATTAATATTTAAGCTACCAAATTTATTAAATTTAATTACGTCTTTTGCATCAATAAAATCAATATCTAAATAGTTAGCAAGAATTATTCCATTAAGGTATTCACCTCTACTTGCAGTGTAGTCTTCAGATGCACCATTTTCTATATCAGTTTTAATTATGTTTAAATAGTAATCTAAGTTTAAGTTTAAATTAAGTTCAGAAACTATAGAATGATATCTATCAGATATTAATTGAAACACATCATCTAAAGGAATACTTGAATTTACATGTGCATGACATAAGTATAGTAAATCCGTTATTTTAAAGTCCTTAGAAAATCTTTTTCCAGGTGCTGATGGAATAACAAATTTTCTGTTAGAATTATTTTCTATAATTTTTTTTACTTTTTTAAAATGTGCTGAGTCTGCTAATGAACTGCCACCAAACTTTGTTACAATAGTTTCCATGTTTTTGCCCCCCTAATTTAAAAGTTAAAAATAACCTTAATAATTATATTAACAATAATTTATAAAAAACTCAATTATATACAAATGATATAAGGAAAATTTGTGGTAATATACCAGTTAAAATGTTATTAAAATGACATAAATTCATAGTATAATAAGGGTGTAGTATTATATATTAAGTTTTAATAGAAAACTTTAACTATATTTAAAATTTATGGGGAGATGTAAATAAATGGACAAGTTTCTGGTAGACAGAATACAAGTGACAATTGACAACTATAGGTTAGCAAAAGAAGAATTAAGAAATGATGGTGATGTTATAAATCATTTTGCATCATTAGTATTTTCGCACTACGAAAAGACAATACCAGTTGAAAGAATTAAAGAAATTAGAAGAAATATTAAATCAGCAACAACAATCATGTCACCTTTCAGGGGGGATACCTTAAATATAATTTCATTACTAATAGCAACAGTTGATAATGAAGATGAACTTATTGAAGATATTTATGAAACAATGGAAATTTTGGAAGAAGAGGGATTTTTATCTGATTCATATTTAGCTTTAACAGCATTTACAATTAGTAAATATTGTAAATATAAAGATAAGAGAGAAATAATAGAGAAAATAAAGGAATTGTATATAATACTTAAAGAAAAGTATAGTAATATAACTAGTGATGATGATTATTTACTTTGTACGTTATGGGTTATTAATAATATTCAAGCAGAGACTATAGATGATTTTATAGAGAATATATTTAATCATATTGCGGATTCTAATATAAGATCAAAAAATGGAATACAAGGTTTAGCTAATGCAATAATATTAAATGGTTCATCTGGTGAAATGTATAGAACTATGGAATTTATGATACAACTTAAAAAAAGAAATATAAAATTAGCAAATCAGTTTTTACCTTTACTTGGAGTAGTGAGTAATTATAATCCAAGAAGGAATGTAGATATTGTTGAGGGTGTTATTGAATATTTATGTGATGAAGAGGGAGAATATGAATATTATATAGATAAGGGTTTTAGAACTATAATTGCAATAGTAATTATATCTTTTTGTACTATGACTGATAAGAAAAGATATATTGATGAACTATTAGCTCATGGAATATTATCTTTTATTAATAGTAAAAATAAAGGAATTTTTGAAGAAGTATTATAGTAGTTTAAATAATTTAAAAATAATTATAAAAATCTTTCCAATATGATATGCATCAATTATAATAAATAAGAACTACTTAAGAAAAATTTTTTATAAATGGAGGTACTATAATGGATAAAGCACAAATAGCTAAAATGATTGACCACACAATATTAAAGCCAGAAGCAACTGAAAAGGAAATTTTAAAACTTTGCAAGGAAGCAGTAGAATATAACTTTGCTTCAGTTTGTATAAATCCATCAATGGTTTCTGTTGCAGCTACTGCATTAGAAGGAACTGATATTGATGTTTGTACTGTAATAGGATTTCCTTTAGGAGCAACTACTACAGAGGTTAAAGCCTTTGAAACAAAGGATGTTATTGAAAAAGGTGCTACAGAAGTTGATATGGTTATCAATGTAGGTAAGTTAAAGGAAAGAGATTTAGAATATGTTAAAAATGATATAAAAGCAGTTGTTGAAGCAGCTAAAGGTAAAGCTTTAACAAAAGTAATAATAGAAACTTGTCTTTTAACAGATGAAGAAAAAGTTATAGCTTGTAAGTTATCAAAAGAAGCTGGAGCTGATTTTGTTAAGACATCAACTGGATTCTCAACAGGTGGTGCAACAGCAGCAGACATTAAATTAATGAGAGAAACTGTTGGGCAAGATATGGGAGTAAAAGCATCTGGTGGAGTTAGAAGCAGAGAAGATGCTTTAACAATGATTGAAAATGGAGCAAATAGAATAGGAGCATCAGCTTCAATTGCTATTTGTGAAGGAACTACATCAAATTCAAATTATTAAAATAAATATACAAAAAGGAAGCATATATACGCTTCCTTTTTATTATATTTAAGAATATAGCATACTTTTTAATATTGCCTAAATAAATATTGTATATATATGTTTATAAAAAAGGGGAGACGAATTGAATTAATAGTTTCTAACCTTAGATTGGGGGAGGTGAAGGGGTATGAAAAGAGAATTAACTCCATCAGAAATAATATTTAAACTAGATGAAGCGGGGATTAATAATGAAAAGTGCACAAATGGTATTAAGGAATTTAATGATGCTTATAAAAGAATTGAGAGGGCAATCAATATAGATAAAGAGGGTTATAATCTTTATTTAATAGATACCTTTTCAAAGGATAAATTAAAGGAGTTAACTACATTTATAGAAAAAAAATATAAGGATTTAGAAGCGCCAAAGGATATATGTTATGTAACTTTAGAAGATGTCAATAGACCAGAAGCAATTTTTGTTACAAATGGGAAGGGTAAAAAATTAAAAGAAACAGTAGAGGATATAAAAAATGCTTATTTAGAAGCAGTAGATGATTTTTATGGTGATTCTAATAATGATGAAAAAGATTATTTAGTAGAAGATATTCAAAATAAAAGAAATAGTTATATTAGTGAATTAACTAAAATGGCAAAAGAAGAAGGTTTTGAAGTTAAAGCAACTAATAAGGGATTTGCATTTATACCTTTAAGTGGTGATGAAGCAATGACAGAAAAAGAGTATGATGAATTAGAAGATGAAAACAAAAATGTTATTGTTGCAAAGGCAGGAACATTAAAAAAGAAAGCTGAAGCTATTTTAGAAGAATTAAAGGATATTGAAGTTAAGTCTATAAAAAAATTAAAGAAGATTTATTCAAAATTTTTAGCAACTCAAATGGAAGAAGAAAAAGATAGTGCTCTTTTAGAGTTTATAACTGATGATGATTCATATGAATATTTAGAGCGTTTATTTACTTGTATAGAAGAAGACTTAATAGAATGTTATACCATGAGCATAGAAGATGATGAAAACGAAATATATGAAGTTTTAAATAAATATGATGTTAGAGTAATTGTAGATAATACAAATAATTCTTCACCACCTGTAATTTTTGAAGAAGATCCTAATTTAAATAACTTAATAGGATTAATAGAATATGAAAATCATAATGGAATGTATACAACCAATATTTCACTTATAAATGCAGGTTCAATTTTAAAGGCAAATGAAGGATGTCTTATTTTAAGATTAAGCTCATTAGCGGCAAATCCATTAAGTTATTATTATTTAAAGAAAATTTTACTTTCAAATATGGTTTCTTTTGATACTAATAAGAGTTATTTAGAATTTATAAATATAAATGGATTAAAGCCAAAGCCTATTCCAGTAAAGTTTAAGGTAATATTAATAGGTGATTATGAAACTTATGATCTTTTATATAATTCTGATGAAGATTTTAAAAAGTTATTTCCTTTAAGAGCAGAGTTTTCTTCTGTAGTAAAGGTAAATAATGATTCAATAATAGAATTAAAAAATAGAATTGAAAATAAAATTAGAATAAATGAATTATTTAATGTTAGTAATGAAGCTATAGATGAAATGCTAAAATATTTATGCAGAAAAAGTAGTAGCAGAAATAGGATACTTGCAGATGAAGACACTATAGATAAATTATTAGTGTTAGCTAACAATTCAGCTAAGGAAAGAAAAAGTATAATTATAACAGAAGAAGATATTCTAAATGTTGCCTATGAAGAAGAACTAATAGAAAGTGAAATAATGAGTATGTATGAAGACAATAAGATATTAATTAGTGTTAAGGATAGAAAAATTGGAGCAATAAATGCACTTGCTGTACTTGATAGTGGATATTGTACTTTTGGAAAGCCTATGAGAATTAGTTGTGTTGCGTGTAAGGGATCAGGTAGAATAGTTGATATTCAAAAAGAAAGCAATTTAAGTGGAAAGATTCATGAAAAATCAATAAGTATACTTAAAGGATTATTAACTAATTTATTAAATCCTTATGAAACAATACCAGTGGATTTTCATTTAAGTTTTGAACAGACTTATGGAATGGTAGAAGGGGATAGTGCTTCAGTTGCAGAAATTATATGTATTCTTTCAGCTTTAAGCAAAAAAGGAATAAGTCAAAATATTGCAGTGACAGGTTCTATAAATCAATTTGGAGATGTTCAACCTATTGGTGGAGTGAATGAAAAAATTGAGGGATTCTTTAAGGTATGTAGTATGTTAGATACTATAGATGGAAAGGGAGTATTAATACCTGAAGGCAATAAAGACGAAATAATATTAAAAGCAGAAGTAGAAAAGGCAGTTGAAGAAGGCAGATTCCACATTTACACAATGAGTACGTTAAATGATGCAATTGAAACTCTTTTATTAGAAGAGGAAGATGATATAGATAGTTTTTATGAAAATTTACAAAATGAACTTGATAAGTATAAAGAAAAGCCAAGAGTTGTTAAAGCTTAGTATTAAAAAATATAAAGTTAAAATTAAAGAAATAATTTTGTAAAGATGTTGTATTTTTTTATTTATAATACAGCATCTTTATTTTTTATATATTATTATGAAGTATATGTAAAAAAATAATAATATTTAAATAATAACCATAAAAGGGAAAAATAGATTGACGACAAAATAAATATTATGTTAAAATTATGGAAAAAGAAGGAAGATGGGAGGGTACTCTAATTATTAGTTTTAGAGTTTATTATTATGTTTTTAAAGTTTAATAAGTTTGATGATAAATTAGTTGTTACACTTGTTGGAGAATTAGATCATCATAGTGCAGAAGAAGTTAGAGTTAAGATAGACGATAGAATTGAAAGAGATAACATAAAAAAGGTTGTTATGGATTTTAAGGAAGTAACATTTATGGACAGCTCAGGAATTGGTGTTGTTATAGGAAGATTAAAAAAGGTTAAAAACAGAGACGGAAAGGTTTGTATTACAAATATTAATAAAAGAGTGGATAAAGTATTTACATTATCAGGACTTTATAAAATAATTACTGTTTATAATAATGTTAATGAAGCACTTGCAAGCATTTAATGGAGGGATTAATAACATGGAAGAAAATAGAGTATGTATAGAATTTGAAAGTAGGTCTCAAAATGAAGGATTTGCTAGAGTTGCAGTTTCAGCTTTTGTTTCTCAATTAGATCCAACTATTGAAGAAATTGCAGATGTTAAAACTGCTGTTTCTGAGGCTGTAACAAATTCTATAATTCATGGTTATGAAAATTATGAAAAAGGTATAATTAAAATAGAATCTGCAATCTATGGAAGAGAAGTATCTATTATTATTACTGACTATGGTAAGGGAATAGATGATGTTAATCAAGCTAGAGAACCTCTTTATACTTCAAGACCAGACCTTGAAAGATCAGGAATGGGATTTACAGTTATGGAAAGCTTTATGGATAGTTTAGAGGTAGAAAGTCAAGAAGGTAAAGGTACTAGAATTGTTATGACAAAAAAATTTAATTAGCGTGTTAGGGGAGATTTATGGAAAAGGGTAAAGTAAAAAAAGAAAAGTTAAGCTATGAGGATAACTCACAATTATTACCCTTAGCCAAAGCAGGAGATGCAGAGGCTATGAACATGCTCATAGAAGCAAATTTACCTTTAGTAACTTCTATAAGTAAAAAGTTTATAAATAGAGGGTATGATTATGAGGATATTTATCAAATAGGATGCATGGGTCTTGTTAAGGCAATTAACAATTTTGATGATAATTATAATGTTAAGTTCTCAACTTATGCTGTTCCAATGATAATTGGAGAAATAAAGAGATTCCTTAGAGATGATGGAATTATAAAGGTAAGTAGAAATGTTAAGAGCTTAGCTAAAAAACTTCATTTTGATAAGGAAGCTTTAACTAAAAAATTAAATAGAGATCCAAGCATAGAAGAACTAGCTGAATTTTCTGGAATAAATAAAGAAGAAATATTATTTGCATTAGAATCATCTGCAAGTATGCAATATCTTTATGAGGTAATTCATCAAGATGATGGAGCACCAGTTTTATTAATTGATAAACTAAGTGAAAATGCTGCAGAGGATAAAAATTTAACTGAAAAAATAGCTTTAAAGGAAGCTTTAAATAATTTGGATACAAAATCTAGACAAATTATTATATTAAGATATTTTAAAGATAAAACACAAATACAAGTAGCAAAGATGTTAGGAATAAGCCAAGTTCAAGTATCAAGAATAGAAAAGAAGGTACTTGGTGAAATGAGAAAACAATTAGATGAAGGATGAACCTAAGAAAATGTATAAATTAATAAAATATAAAGTTTTTAAATAAGTCCACATTAAATAATAGAAATTATTTAATGTGGACTTATTTTTTTCACATTTAATTTAAATTAAGAGGAATAATAAATTTATGGAAGAAAGGAGACGAAATATATGGGAAAAATGGCTAAAGAAGAAAAGGTAATAATTAAAGATTTTCAAAAAATTTCAAAGCAAATGGAACCTAAACCTAAATATTTTAAAAATATATTAATGGCGTTTTTAGTTGGAGGAGCTATATGTACCTTAGGGCAGTTTATATTAAATATGCTAATAAAATTTGGCATAGAGGAAGAAACTGCAAAATTATGGTTACCAATAATAATGATATTTATTGGAGCATTATTAACAGGACTAGGAGTTTATGATAAGATAGCAAGATTTGCTGGTGCTGGTACTGTAGTTCCTATTACGGGCTTTTCTAACGCAGTAGTATCTCCTGCAATAGAATTTAAAAAAGAAGGTTTTGTTTTTGGAGTAGCTGCTAAGATGTTTACTATTGCAGGTCCTGTATTAGTTTATGGTATAGGAACATCAGTAATAATAGGCCTAGTATATTATTTTTTAGGACTTATGGGAATTGTTTAAATTGGAGAGTGAGCAAAAGATGAGTGTAAAAAATAAAAAGATAGGGAAGCAAACCATTAAACTTGAAAATCCACCTAAAATAATTTCAACTTACTCTATAGTTGGGCCAAAAGAAGGAGAGGGACCTTTAGGCGGATATTTTCATAAAATTTTAGATGATGATACTTTAGGACAGGATAGCTTTGAAAAGGCTGAATCAGAAATGATGTATACAGCAATAAAAAGTGCTATAAGTAATGCAAATTTAAAAGAAGAAGATATAGATTATTTATTTGCAGGAGATTTATTAAATCAAATAACATCATCAAGCTTTGCAGCAAGAGAGTTAAATATACCTTTTATAGGATTATATGGGGCTTGTTCTACAATGTCAGAATCATTAAGTGTGGCGTCATTATTTTTAGATGGTGGATTTGGAAATTATGTTATAGCATCTACATCATCTCATTTTAGTTCAGCAGAAAGACAATTTAGATTTCCGCTAGAATATGGATGCCAAAGATGTCCTACTTGTCAATGGACAGTTACAGGATCAGGAGCAGTAGTATTAGGGAAAAATGGGGATTTCCCAGAGGTTACATATGTAACTACTGGTTTGGTAAAGGATTATGGTGTAAAAGATGCTAATAATATGGGAGCAGCAATGGCTCCTGCAGCGGTAGATACAATTTATAATCATTTTAAGGATACAGGAAGAACACCGAAAGATTATGATGTAATTGCAACTGGGGATTTGGGGAAAGTAGGAAAAGAAATAACAACGAAATTATTATTAGATTATGGTTATGATGTAAAAGATAATTATGTGGATTGTGGTGATTTAATATTTGATGATGAAAAACAAAAGACAGACTCTGGGGGAAGTGGATGTGGTTGTTCAGCTGTTGTTACTTGTGGATATTTTTATAAAAAGTTAATGAAAAAAGAAATAAAAAGTTTATTACTTGTTTCTACAGGTGCATTAATGAGTACTACTTCTTCCCTTCAAGGTGAATCTATACCAGGAATAGCTCATGCTGTTGCTATTGAGTATAAATAAAGGTTGGTGAAAGTTTATCATGGATTATATAAGTGCATTTATTGTTGGTGGATTAATTTGTGTGATTGCTCAAATATTAATGGATACAACCAAATTGACTCCTGCTAGAATATTAGTTATATTTGTTACTCTTGGAGCTGTTCTTGGAGGTTTTGGAATATATGATAAGTTAATTGAAATTGGTGGAGCAGGAGCTACTATACCACTACCTAGCTTTGGAAATGGATTAGCAGATGCAGCTATAAAAGCTGTAAAAGAAGATGGGCTAATAGGAGCCTTTACAGGTGGAATTAAAGGAGCAGCCGGAGGAATTACTGCAGCAATATTTTTTGGATATTTAATGGCTTTAATTTTTAACCCAAAAACAAAATATTAACAGAATAATAATGTTTTGATAGGGTAAATTATTAATGTATCAAATATACGGAGGTAAATGTTATGGAAAAGAATTCAAGTATTAAATGTAGTGTACAACAATGTAAACATCATGCTTGTTCTGAAAATTATTGTACTTTAGATGCAATACAAGTTGGAACTCATGAAGCAAATCCAAAGGTTGTTGAATGTACAGATTGCCAATCATTTGTATTAAAATAACCTAATTTTCTAGCCATGGAGTAACTTAGTATAGAGTTTTTCTTTACTAAGTTACTTATTTTTTATGGAATAATTAAAAAAGCTTAAAGCAAAATATTGACATCAAATTAATATTATTATATTATAATAATTAAATGAGAATGAATATCAATTTTAATTATTATAATATAGTAGTGAAGGAATAAGCAACGATGAAACAAGTTGAATTTTATAAAAGTCTTTCTAAAATGGAAGAAAAAGAATGTATTGAAAAATTTCTAATTTATAATGCTTCTTTAGTTATTTCTGGAGCAAAGCCATCGGCAACCATCACAATTAAAAAAGACAAAGAAAATTTATATGATAAATGGATAAGGTATGGGATTGATTTTTTAGAAACAATTAATATTAAATATATAGATTTAAGAGAATCTAGCAATGCATTAATTATATTAATATATAATGAAAATCAATTATCAAATTATATATTTAAAGAAGAAAATAAAGATTTCTTAATTAAATTAGGATATTCAAATGAAAGTAATGTAAATAATTATTTATGTATGTTAAAAAATAGATATACTCAATTTAATTGTCCACATGAATTAGGAGTATTTTTAGGATTTCCTTTAAATGACGTTATGGATTTTATGAATTGCAAAGATAAAAAATGCTTAAGTTGTGGATACTGGCTTGTATATAATAATTTACAAGAAGCAAAGGAAACTTTTAATAGATATGATAAAGTTAAAGAACATACTGTAAATTACATTTTAAGTGGAAGGTCATCCCATAATGTAGCATGTTCTATAAGAAATTTATTTCAAAAATATAATGAATTTAGTGCATAAGATAATAGATATTAATAGTAGTTATTAAAAACAAGTGATTAAAAGGAGAAAATAAATGAGTGTAGTTATAGTTGGTGGTCATGATAAAATGACTAAAGATTATATTAGAGTATGTAAAAAATATAATTGTAAGGCAAAGGTTTTTACTCAAATGGAAACTGGATTAAAAGATAAAATTGGAATGCCTGATGCAGTTATATTATTAACAGATGTAGTATCTCATAAACTTGTATTAACAGCTAAAAGAGAAGCAGACAAGAAGAATATAAGGGTTATACGAAATCATAAAAGTACATTAAATGCAGTTGAATCGGTTATTAAGGAAATAGTTTTAAACTAAAAGCGTGAATATATGAAAAAAATGAAGTTAAAAAAGGGATTGTATCATATTGAAAATTTTTAATTCAATATAGATACAATTCTTTTTTTATTATATGAATTTTTCATTGATAAGCTGTATAAAAAGTTAATTTTATATAGCTATATAAATTAAATATAATAAAAAATAGAAATTTTATTAAATAAAGTATTGAAAATGTTTATCAATTAGGTTATATTATATTAAGTGATAATCAGTTTCAGTTGAAACGGTATTTCAAATAACTTAAATATTCAAAGGAGGAATTATATTATGATGATAAATAAAAGGTTAATAAACCTATGTAAAGATTCTAAAAAGTATATAGCGTTAACTATATTGGTTAATTGGGTTGCAGTTTTATGCAATATAGTAACTATACTAATAATCGGTCAATTTATTAATAGAGTTTATAATGGTGAAAAATTAAATCTTAATGGAAATAATTTGGTAGAAGCTATGATTAACTTTAAGGTTTGGGGAAATATTTCATTATTATCAGGAATTATAATTATAGCAATTTTACTTTTTGTAAGATATTTATGTAATATTTTATATGCTAAATTTTCAAATGCAGCATCTGCAAATGCAAGAGTAACATTAAGGGAGCTTATTTATAAAAAGTTATTAAAGTTAGGTACAGGATACACATCTGTTGAAAGCACATCTGCAGTAGTTCAAGTATCAGTTGAGGGAATAGAACAATTAGAAATTTATTTTGGTAAATATTTATCTCAATTCTTCTATGCACTTTTAGTTCCAATAACATTATTTGCTTTTATGAGTTTCATTTCATTTAAGGCAGCACTTGTATTTATATTATGTGTGCCACTTATACCAGTATCAATAATTGCAATAATGAAAATTGCAAAGAGAATATTAAAAGATTACTGGAAGTCATATTCAGATTTAGGTGGAACATTCTTAGAAAATCTGCAAGGATTAACTACATTAAAAGTATTTAATATAGATGAAAAAAGACATGAAAAAATGAATGTTGAAGCTGAAAACTTTAGAAAAATAACAATGAAAGTTTTAAGTATGCAACTTAATTCTATAACAATAATGGATTTAGTAGCTTTTGGTGGTGCAGCAGCAGGAACAATAGTTGCATTAATTCAATTTAAAAATGGAGAAATCCCAGTAGGAAGCTTACTTATTATTATATTACTTTCTTCAGAATTCTTTATACCACTTAGACTTTTAGGTTCTTATTTCCATATTGCAATGAATGGTATGGCAGCAAGTGATAGAATGTTTGGTATTTTAGATACTGAGGAAAAAGAAAAAGATGTAATAACTAAAGAAGAGATGAAATTCAATGATGTAAGTGTATCATTAAGAAATGTTGATTTTAGTTATGATGGTGAAAGAAAAGTATTAAATAATATAAATATGGATATTAAAAAAGGTGGGCTAGTTGCAATAGTAGGGGAAAGTGGTTCAGGAAAGAGTACAATTGCATCACTTATATTAAATAATCATAAGGTGACTAATGGAGAAGTACTTGTAAATGATATAAATATAGAAAATATATCATTAGATAATATATATGGGAATATAGCTTTAGTTTCTACAAATAGTTATATATTTAATGGAACAATTTTAGATAATTTATTAATGGCTAAAAAGGATGCTAGTGAAGAAGAAATAAATAATGCATTAAAGATAGCAAGATTATATGATTTTGTTAAGGGATTAAGGGATGGATTATTAACTGATGTTGGTCAAGCTGGTAGTGCATTATCAGGTGGACAAAAACAAAGATTGGCATTAGCAAGAGTTATTTTAGCTTATAGACCAATGATAATTTTTGATGAAGCTACTTCTAATATAGATGTAGAAAGTGAAGAAAGCATTTGGGAAGCTATTTATGAGCTTTCAAAAGATAAGACTATATTAGTAATTTCTCATAGATTAGCTAACGTAAAGGATGCTAAAAATATTTATGTTATGAATAAGGGCCTTTTAGTTGAAAACGGAAGTCATGAAGAGTTAATGAGCAAAGAAAGTTATTATTACAATATGGTTAATAAACAAAATGAATTAGAAATGATTAGGGAGGTTTGTTAGTTATGAAAAGAAGATCAGGCTTCCAAATAATGAAGAGATTAATAGTTGAATTAAAACCATTAGCACCAATTATGGCAATAACTATAAGTATGGGAGTTGTTGGGTTTTTAGCAGCCATAGCAATAGCAAGTTTTGGTGCAATAGCAATTGGTTCAGCAATAGGTGATATTACATTTATTAGTTTTACTGGAGCTATGATAGTTATGGCAGTTAGTGCATTCTTAAGAGGGTTTTTAAGATATGCAGAGCAATTATCAGGGCATTATATTGCATTTAAAATTCTTTATATATTAAGAGATAAGATATTTAGTAAATTAAGAAAATTAGCACCAGCTAAATTAGAGGGTCAAGAAAAAGGAAATCTTATTTCTTTAATAACTTCTGATATTGAGCTTTTAGAAGTATTTTATGCTCATACAATAGCACCAATATCAATAGCAATAATAACAAATTCTATAATAGCAGTAATTTTATTTATGATAAACCCATGGTTTGGAGTTTTATCTGTAATATTTTTCTTAATAGTTGGATTTGTAATTCCGTATGCTTCTTCTAGCCTAGGTAAGGAAGCAGGGGTTACTTATAGAAATATGTTTGGTGAATGTAACAATTATATACTTGATTCTTTAAGAGGACTAAAGGAAGTATTATTATTTAAATCTGGTGATGAAAGATTAAATGAAATTAATTCAAAATCACATAGAATAAATGAAAGTCTTGATAAAATTAAAGAGCATGAAGGAATAATAAGGGCTATTACAGATTTAACTATAATGATTGCAATATTAACTTTTGTTGGTGTTGGATTTATACAATATTCTATTGGAAATATTTCATTTACATGGATGCTTGTAGCTATAGTAATAATTGCTTCATCATTTGGACCAGTAGTTGCTTTAAGTAATCTTTCAAATACTTTACTTCAAACTTTTGCTTGTGCAGAAAGATTATTTGATTTAATAGATGAAAAGCCACATGTAGAAGAAGTTGAAAAAGGTGATTTAGTTAGTGGTGAATCAATTGCTTATGATAATGTAACTTTTTCTTATCCAAATAGAAAAGAGAAAATCTTTGATAGCACATCAGTTCACATAAAAAGAGGGGATAAAATAGCTCTTATAGGTGAGAGTGGAATTGGTAAAAGTACATTTGTTAAACTTATGATGAGATTTTGGGATGTTAATGAGGGTAAAATCAATTTAGATAATAAAAATATTAAAGAAGTTAATACTACATCACTTAGAAATAGCCAAACTTTAGTTAGTCAAGAAACCTATTTATTTAATGAAACTATATTAGATAATATAAAGATAGGTAATATAAATGCAACTAAAGAAGAGGTAATAAAAGCTGCTAAAATGGCATCTATACACGACTTTATAAAAACTTTACCTAAAGGATATGATACAAAGGTTGGAGAGCTTGGAGGAAATCTTTCTTCTGGTGAAAAGCAAAGAATAGGTCTTGCTAGAGCATTTTTAAGTAATGGTGATATTTTAATATTAGATGAACCAACAAGTAATTTAGATACTTTAAATGAAGGTGAAATATTAAAGTCGATTAAAGAAAATTGTGACGATAAAACAATAGTTTTAATATCACATAGAAAATCAACTACAGCTGTTTGTAATAAAACATATAAGTTAGAAAAAAGTAAAATAGTACAAGTATAATATAAAAATTAAGAGGATTAATAAATCCTCTTAATTAATAAGATGAGATGATAATGATTATCATTGATAGAAGGAGTGGAGTTATTTAAATATGGGAAGAATTGAAAGAGAAAAAAAGACTATTGCATTAATGATAGATATTTATTGCCAAAAGAAACATGGAAATAAAAAAGGAGAATTGTGTGATGAATGCAAAGAACTATTAGAGTATGCACATAAAAGATTAAGCTTTTGCAAATTTGGTGAAAATAAATCTACTTGTTCAAGGTGTCCAATACATTGTTATAAAAAGGATATGAAAGAAAAAGTTAAGGATGTAATGAAATTTTCTGGTCCAAGATTAATAGTACACAATCCAATTGAATTAGTTAGACATGCATTAAATAAATAAAATAGTTTTAAACTTTTAAATGAATACATTTTAATTAGGGGAGAGATATAAATATGAATAAATTAAAGAAATGTCTTTATATAACAGTAGGCTTAATAGCATTTTCATTAGGTGCTATAGGTGTGGTATTGCCTATATTACCAACGACTCCATTTTTATTATTGGCATCATTTTGCTTTGCTAAAGGATCAGATAGATTTAATAATTGGTTTACTAATACTAAGATATATAAAAATCATTTAGAGAATTTTATTCAAGAAAGAGCAATGACATTAAAACAAAAGATATGTTTATTAGCTTTTGCAGATACTATGTTAGCTTTTCCATTAATAATATTAGATTCATTAGCTGTTAAGTTAGTAATTATAGCTTTAATAATATTTAAATTTTATTATTTCTTTTTTAAGATAAAAACAATATCCAAAGAAGAAAAAGATGAATTAAATGCAAAAAGAGCAAAGTCTAAAATAAATTTAGCATAAAATATATAAGCAATTTTTACAATTAAGAGAAGGATGTATTATGGAAAGATTATCGTCAACATTTTTTATGGTAGCATTAATTTTATATTATGTTCCAAAGAATTTTAAAATGAAGAAAAAAATATATTTAAAAGCTCATATTATAACAGGTTTAATATCCATAATGGCTATGATTTTTGCTTTTATTAAAAGAATAGGACAAGCAGATTTCATTAAATATATAGGTTTTACTATTATTATGATTTTAATAGGACTAAGCGGATATTTTATTAATAAAAATTCAAAATTGTATAGAAAGATGCATATAGTTTTTATTATAACATTTTTTGGATACTTGTTTACAACTATAGTTATTTTTTAAAGTTATACAAATGAATATAGGGAGAAGATATAAATGAAAAGAAATATAGTATCATTAATTATAGCAACAACTATTATTACAGGTGTTATGCCAACAACTGCTAATGCAGAAACTGTAAATAGTATTAATATTTTAAAAGAAGAAAATTTAAATATAAAATATAAAACTGGAAATTATATTGTTAAAAATGAAATATTAAAGGAAGACGTAGATAAAGAGTCTGCAGCTAGAAATTATATATCTAAAGAAAGTTTAATTGAAATAACAGAAGAGAAAATTACAGCAAATTTAGAATTTACAAATAAAAAAATAATGGAAAATACTAAGATCAAAGTAAATGGAGAAGAAGTAGAATATGTATTAACTGATGTTAGTGATACTAATTCAAACCTAAAGTTTGAATTAAATAGTTTAGAAGATAAAATAGAAGTTTCAACAACTATAAATTTAGGGTTTACTAAAATGAGTGTATCATTTAGAGTTAAATTCGATATTACTGATATTCCAGTTATATCAGATGAAGGTTCTGGTGATAATAATTCAAGCTATCCTGAAGAAAAGCCAGAAGAAGTTAAACCAATAGTTCCAGAGCAAAAACCAGAAGGTGATAATAAGGAGGATGAAGAAGCAGTTGCTGATGGCAAATATACTATAGAAAATGATGCTTTACATATTAGTAAGGACGAAGAGTCTATGGCAAGAAAATATTTAGAAACTATAAGTGATGTTGAATATAAAAATAATAAGATTTATTTAATATTAAAGTTTACTGGTAAATCAATGATGGCAAATCATGTTATTGAAGTTAATGGAGATAAAGTGAATTTTGAGGTAGTTGATGAAACTAATGATAATTTTTATGTTAAATTTGAAATAAGTTCTTTAAGTGATAATATAACAGTAAGCACTAAAGTTTTAGGAACAATGAATGTTGAATTTAGAGTTAAACTAAAAAGCGACACTTTAAAAATATATAATAAAGAAGATGAGGTTCAAAAACCTGACAATAATAACAATAGTAATAATGTTAATACTGGAGTTAATCAAGATAAGGGAGAAACACAAATACCAACTATTTCAGAAAATAAAAACTCTTCTTTATATAAAATTAAAAATGAAATTATAACAGATAGTGCAATTGGATATACTACAGCTAGAAGTGCAGTTAATAGTACATCCTATGTTGAAGATATAAATGGAGAAAAGTATGTTACTGTGGGGCTATCTCAGCTTGATGTAATGAGCAATATTAGAGTATCAGTTAATGGAGCTAATATAAATTATGAGGTAGTTCGTAGAAGTGGTAATACTATGGAGATTAAATTTAAGATTCCTACAATAGGAGCTAATATTAAATTTACTGCATTTATCAATGTAACAGGAATGGACATTTCTTTTGGATTAGATTTATTAGAAAGTACAATGGAGGTTATAAGTAAAAGCGAAGCTAATCTTCCACTTGCAACAAAAACTACATCAACTATTCTAAAAACCTCAGAAGATAAGGAAATATCAGAAGAAAGCTCAGGGGAGTTAGCAGAAGACATAGAAGTAGGAGAATATTTTAAGAAATATACAATTGAAAATGATATTATAAGTGATAGTGCTATAGGAAAGGCTATGACTAGAAAATATTTAGATAAGTTATGTATTTTAGAAGAAATTGATAGGAAATTATATTTAACATTAAAGTTTTCTGGTACTAATTCTATGAGGAATATTAAAGTTACAGTTAATGGTGAAGAGGTAAAATATTCTATTGTTGCACACGACGAAGCAAATGAAATGAAGGCATTTAGATTTTCTATAAATAATATTAATGATGAAATAAGAATTTATATGAATATTAAGGTTGTAAATATGGATGTTGATTTTGGCGTTGATTTATTAGAAGAAACTAAAACATTAGTTGAAGAAGGAACAGTTTCAAATTCTGCGGAAAAGGAAGATATTGCACTTGCTACATTAATGAATAACAAAAAAGAGGGAAGTAATTTAAAGGTTATTGTTATAACTGCTCTTATAACATCTATAATGGCAACAAGCATTCAAGGAATAATTTATTTAATAATAAATAAAAGAAAAAATAAAAGAAATTTAAAAGTAGAATAATATATTATGATTTATATAACGTGAAATTGGCAAAACTCATTTAATGAGGTGTTGTTTAAGTGAATGTTAAAAATTATAAGGGGTTTAATAATCCATTAGTATACATTTTTATTGTATTTATATTATCTTCTTTTATATATGAACTATATAGCAAAAATAAACTACTGGCAATTTTTTATACCTGTAGTTTTTTTGTTTTTTTATTTTACTTTAAAGGAGCATATATAACTTCTATATTAATATTATTTTTTATTGTAGCTTTAAATAATATTACTTGTTTTTATAGTTATACTCCCAGTAAAGTTGAAAAAATACGAATAATTGAAGTTAAAAATTTTTATGGAAAAGGAAAAATTGATGGAAGAATAGTTAATTTATCTAATATTGATAAAGATATAGAGATAGGAAATACACTATTAGTTAAGGGAGAATTTACTGAAAATAAAAATATAGGTGCTGGAATAATTGGAGATTATAAAATAGAAAATTATAAGGTTTTAAAGCCAGATTTAATTGATAAACTTTATAAACGAAGAATGAAGGTATTTAAAAGCATTGAAAATAAGTTAGGAAAGAGGAAAGCGTCATTAATAACATCTGTATCTTTTGGATATAAGAGTGAATTAAATGAGGATTATAAAGAACTTATGAAAAATCTAGGGATATCTCATGTTATTTCAATTTCTGGTTTACATTTAGTTTTAGTATATAGTGTACTTAGAAAGCTTTTAGGGAAAAAGCTTAGCTTATTAGTAGCTTTTGTATACGTATTATTTTCAGGTGCTTCAGCCTCTTCTGTAAGGGCATATATAATGATAGTTATATTAACCTTTGGAAGTATTGTTAAACGCAATTATAATCCTTTAGCATCATTATCTTTAGCAGGAATAATATTATTAGTTATGAAACCTTATTATATTTTTAATCTTGGATATTTACTTTCGTTTTTAGCTACTTTAGGAATAATATTATTTAATAAGAGTTTGAATAAAAAATTATATAAATTGCCTAATTTTATTAGAAGTACAATTGCAATTTCATTAAGTGCACAAATATTAACGTTACCTGTAATAATTTTATATTTTAATGAGGTTTCATTAAACTTTATTATTGGAAATATAGTTATAATTCCATTTATAAATATTTTAGTTGTATTAGGAAACATATTAATATTTATAGTAGAAACACAAAACTTATTTAATTATATAATGTATATATGTCATTATATAATTAAATATATTGATATTATTATGTATAAGATAGATAATATGTGTTTTGATTTAGTATATTTTCATTATACTGTAGCGTATTTTTATATAGCTTTACTAACAACATATTATTTTTATAAAAGGGGATTTAAAAGATTTATATATTATCCATTAATTGTTGCAGGGTATATAATGATTTTAATTTATTCACCATTTCCTAAAATAAGATATTATTATGAAGGAGCTATTTTTATAAGTTATAGAGGGGATAGACTTGCTATTCAAACTAAGAATATTGTTGATAAAGAAAAAATCAAAAATATTACACTTTCTAATAAATTAATAGATGAACTTTACGAAATTAATATTGGAGGAGAAATAAAATTAAAAAAAGAAGGAAAAAATTATATATTAAAAACTAATAATAAGGAGTATTTGTTATTTGTAAATTATGAAGAAGTTGATGGAGGATATGATATAATAGACTTCAGAAAAGGTGATATAAAAGAAATTACTGTATTTAAGGATAATATAATAAACTAATTTAGTTAGGGGTGCAACAGAAATTGATTAACATAGATATACTAGAATCGGAAATAAAGAAAAATAATATATCAAATGGATATATATTTTGTGGATTAGATGAAGAACTTATTAAAATAAGTATTAATTCTATAATAGATAATGTTATTGAAAAAGATTTTTTAGATTTGAATCTTATAAGGTTAGATGGATTAGAAACTTCATTTGAAGAGATAGAAAATGCTTGTGAGACATTGCCTTTTTTTGGGGATAAGAAAGTTGTTGTAGTATATAGAGCTAACTTTTTAAAAGAAAAGCCTGATAAAGATGGAGTCAAAACTTATACTGAAATTTTAAAATATATTAAAGACTTACCACCTCATACAATTTTAATTATGTATTATTTATTTAATGATAAAAGAGATACTCCAAAGAAAAATAAAAAGCTTGGCGTTTTAGATAAGTATGTAAAAGTAGTTCATTGCGATAAATTAAAGAAAGATAAATATTATAAAAAAGTTGAGGACTTATTTAAAGATAAGGGTAGACCTATAGGAAAAATACAATTAAGATACTTTGCAGATAAGGTACAAAATAATTTTGATATTATAAAAAGAGAAGTAGATAAATTGGATTGTTATGCATTTGGAAGAGAAATAACTAAAGAAGATATTGATAAATTAATTCAAAACAAAAGTGAAGATGATATATTTGACCTTGTGGAGTATATTTCTATTAGAAAGATTGAACAGGCATTAGATTTATTAGATGAATTATTATTTAAAGCAGATCAACATATGTTAATAGTATCTTCTATAGGAAATCATTTTAGAAGATTATACGAGTTTAGAGTATACTTATCGCAAGGAAAAAAACTTGATTTCTTTATGTCTAAATATAAATTACCTCAATTTGTTTGTGAAAAGTTAGCTAATCAAGCATCTAAGTTTAGCATAAAACAATTAAATGAGCTTATTAAAATTTGCGTGGATACTGAATTAAAGTTAAAATCTTCAGCTTCAGAAAAACAAATGGAAATGGAGCTTATGTTATTTAAAACATTTATGGTTAAGTAAAAAATTTTTATAAAATTTTAATCTAATAAAAGTTTTTTAAAAGCATATTTATTACATAATTAAAAAAGAGTTAAATAATAGCCGGTGAAAAATCACCGGCTTCTTATTTATTACGCCATAGCGTTTAATTTTGCAGCTAATCTTGATTTCTTTCTAGCAGCCATGTTTTTGTGAACTACTCCTTTTTGAGCAGCCATGTCTAAAGACTTAGTAGCTTTAACGAATAAAGCTTTAGCTTCTTCAGCGTTTTTAGCAGCTACAGCAGCTTCAAACTTCTTTATAGCAGTTTTTAAAGCTGATTTAACCATTTTGTTTTGTAAAGTTTTCTTTTCAGTAACTTTAATTCTTTTTTGTGCTGATTTAATATTTGCCATTCAATTCACCCCCTTGATATTTTATAGGGCCTCTGCAGTTTTTGGGGAAATCTGCGTACGAGTTCATTTTCAACAAATCATATTATAACACCTAAAGTTTTTAAGTTCAAGTATGAAATTAAAACTTATTTGGGAAAATAAATTTGATATTAATAAATTTTTAGGAGGAATATTATGATAAGTGTTAGAACGGATCTTGCAATTGAAGCAAAACAGGCATATACAGAGGAAAATAAGAGAGAACTTGATGGGGTTAAAGTTGATGAAGAAATGGAAGGCGAGGTTAAAATTACTACAGTAACTATTGAAAGTGACGAAGCTGGAAAAGAACTTGGTAAGCCTAAAGGTCATTATATAACTATAGATTTTCCTGAATTTACTGCTTATGATGGAGAATTAATGGATGAATTATCATTAGTTGTAGGAAGAGTTATGAAAAAACTTGTAGATATTTCTGAAGATAAACTTGTATTAGTTGTAGGTCTTGGGAACTGGAAAGTTACACCGGATGCTCTTGGTCCAAAGGTAACTGAAAAAATCATGGTAACAAGACATTTAAAACAAGTAATGCCAGATGCGATAGACGATTCTGTAAGACCTGTATGTGCAATTTCACCAGGAGTTTTAGGAATTACAGGTATAGAAACAGGAGAAGTTATAAAATCACTTGTTGATAAAGTTAAACCAGATTTAGTAATATGTGTGGATGCATTAGGTTCTAGAAAGCTAGAAAGAGTAAATAGAACTATTCAAATTGGAGATACTGGAATTTCACCAGGGGCTGGAGTTGGAAATCATAGAATGCAAATAAATGAAAAGAGTTTAGGAGTTAAAGTATTAGCAGTAGGAGTTCCAACTGTTGTTGATGCAGCAACAATAGCAAATGATACTATGGATTTATTATTAGATGATTTAAGCAGTAAAGCAACTCAAGGAAAAGAATTTTATAACATGTTAAAGAGCGTAGATAGAAATGAAAAAAATATGCTTATTAGAGAAATTTTAAATCCTTCTTTTGGAGATTTGATGGTTACTCCAAAAGATGTTGATACGGTAATTGAATCTTTATCAAAAATAATAGCAAATGGAATTAATATTGCAATTCAACCTAACATGGACATGGAAGAAATAAATAAATTCATGAATTAAAATTAATTATTAATAATTATTTATTAATAATTATGTAAAACCTCCCATATATTTATAAAAGAGTGAGGAGGTATATAATATGCAGTGGGTTAATAGAAGTGATAATGTTAAGAAAAGAAAACATGGTATTAGCATGGGATATATAGTTTTATTGGCTCTTATGATTATTTTTTTTATAAGAGCTGGAAGTATTCTAAATAGTTATAGAGAACGTGGTGGATTAGCATATGTACAATTACTTAATTATTCAATGCCAGTAGTTGAAACACAAATATATGATAGTACAGCATATAGAGAAAATAAAGTTACTATTAAAAGAGTAATTATTGAAGCTTTAGGATTAAATAAAATAACTACTTATGGAATAGTAGGAAATGAAGTATCTTTTTTTAGTAATATAAATGATACTAGTATTACTGGTAAGGTAAATAAAAAATCTAAATCAGCTTTTAATTTATTTGAACCTTATGTTGTTAAAGAAGAAAGCATTGCTAGAGTTACAGAGGAAGAGTTAGCAGAACTTAATAAGACTAGTGCAGCTTATAATCCTTCGCTTAAGAAAACATTAGATGCCTCAAATGTAGAAGTTTTAATTTATCACACTCATACTCATGAAGGGTTTGCAGAAGCAGGCTCAGATACAGAACAAGAAGATTTTAGTGTAGTTGGGGTAGGGGATGTGCTTGCACAGGAGTTACAAGAAGGGTATGGAATATCAGTAGTACATGACAAAACTGTTCATGATACTAGTCCTTATGACCAATCATATTATAGATCAGGACCTACTGTACAAAGTTATTTAAATCAGTTTCCTAATTTAAAGTTTGTAATAGACCTGCATAGAAATAGTGGTCCTAGTAAGGATAGGACTACTGTTGAAATTAATGGACAAAGTTTAGCAAGAATTATGTTTGTTACATCAAAGGCTTCACCATATTATTCAGAAATGATGGAGGCAGTAAATTATATGCTTGCTACTTCAGAGAAGCTTTTCCCAGGCTTACTTGCTGATGGAAATAATGGTTTAGGACTTTATGAATATAACCGTGGTTCAAATAATTTTAACCAAGATTTAAGCCCAGCATGTATATTAACAGAGTTCGGAACGGATTTAAATACGGCACAGGAAGCAAAATTAAGTGCAAAATATTTAGCAAGATTAATTGCAGAGTATTTAAATAGTAAGCAATAGTTGAATAAAATATTAAAAAGTGAGCATCCTTATAGCTAGTATATAGGAGCTCATTTTTTATTTTTATAAATTAATTAAGGAGGCTTTAAGTTGAAAATTATTAAAAGATTATTTATACCTATATTTGCCTTACTTGTACTTATTATAGGATTTGTAAAAATAAATATAATAAATACAGAATCTTTAGCACCTTTAGGAAATACTGATGATAATTTTAAGGTAGTTAGTGAAGAGTTTGGAGATGATTTTAAGGAGTTTATAAAGGATAATAGTGCTGTAAAAATTTATCTTGGTGAAAAGAATGATGGTTTAGCAACTCTTAAATTATATAATAAGGAAATTAAATTAACTAGTAATAATTTTTTTATGAATAGTATAAAAAAGGTAGGAAAACAAATAAGCGATGCTTTTTTTAATATAAAGAATAAAATATATAAAAGTACAAAAACTAATAATGAAAATAGTATATCAAAAATTCAAAGTAATAATTATGGCTTTTATAAGGGGATAGATTATTTAAATTGATATTTTGTCTTAAAGTAGTAATTATCTTATTACATTATATAAATTTATAGTCGTATCTATCATCTCTAGTAATATATAAATTTTATAAGTGTAGAAGTAGTTGAAGTGTTAATATCCTTGACATTTACTCTATATTCTATGTTATAATTTAGCTTGATTTAACAATATGGGGGTGAAGAAGCTGCTTAAGTTAATAGCAGTTAAGATATATGCAAAGTAATAGACAATCAAAGATTAGAAACTTTTCAATCGTAGCACATATAGACCATGGGAAGTCAACCCTAGCAGATAGATTATTAGAAATTACAGGAACTCTTACACAAAGAGAAATGGAAGAGCAAGTTCTTGATAATATGGAAATCGAAAAAGAAAGAGGTATAACAATTAAGTCTCAAGCGGCTAGATTAATATATAGACGTCATGATGGAGAAGAATACATATTAAACTTAATTGATACACCAGGACACGTAGACTTTACATACGAAGTATCAAGAAGTTTAGCAGCTTGTGAAGGTGCATTATTAGTAGTTGACGCTACACAAGGTATTCAAGCACAAACTTTAGCAAATTGTTATTTAGCATTAGATAATGATTTAGAAATTGCGCCAGTAATAAATAAAGTAGACTTAGCATCTGCAAGACCAGATGAAGTAAAACAAGAAATTGAAGATGTTATAGGAATAGAAGCAGAAGATGCTCCAATGATATCAGCAAAAACTGGATTAAATGTGGAACAAGTTTTAGAAACAATTGTTGAAAAGGTTCCAGCACCAACTGGAGATGAAGAAGCTCCGCTAAAAGCTTTAATATTTGACTCTTACTATGATAGCTACAAGGGTGTTGTTTGTTATGTAAGACTTAAAGATGGTATAGTTAAACCAGGAACTAAAATTAAGCTTATGGCAACAAATAAAGTATATGATGTAACTGAAGTTGGAGTTTTTACACCAAAATTAATGCCTATAAGTGAATTAAGAGCAGGAGATGTTGGATATATAACTGCATCTATAAAAAATGTCGCTGATGCTAGAGTTGGTGATACTATAACAGAATCGGATAGACCAACTAAAGAAGCACTTCCAGGATATAAAAAGGCAGTTCCTATGGTTTATTCAGGTATTTACCCAGTAGATGGAGCTAAATATGACGAATTAAAAGAAGCATTAGAAAAATTACAAATAAATGATGCGGCTTTAGATTTTGAACCTGAAACATCTATAGCTTTAGGATTTGGTTTTAGATGTGGATTCTTAGGATTACTTCATATGGAAATAATTCAAGAAAGAATAGAAAGAGAATTTAATTTAGATATCATAACAACAGCTCCTTCGGTTGTATATAAGGTAACAAAAACTAATGGAGATGTTTTAGATTTAACAAATCCAACAAATTTACCAGAAGCAACTGAAATAGATTATATGGAAGAGCCAGTTGTTAAGGCTTCTATTATTTCACCAACAGACTATGTTGGAGCTATAATGGACCTTTGTCAAGAAAGAAGAGGAACATTCATAGATATGGAATATCTAGAAACTACGAGAGTTTGTATTAATTATGATATGCCATTAAATGAAATTGTATATGACTTCTTTGATACTTTAAAATCAAGAACAAGAGGATATGCTTCTTTTGATTATGAATTTAAAGGATATACAAAAACAGAACTTGTTAAGCTTGATATTTTATTAAATGGAGATGTAGTTGATGCTTTATCAATGATAGTTCCTAAGGAAAGAGCTTATCATAAGGGAAGAGGAATTGCTGAAAAGCTAAAGGAAATTATTCCAAGACAAATGTTTGAAGTTCCAATTCAAGCCGCAGTAGGTTCTAAAGTTATAGCTAGAGAAACGGTTAAGGCTATGAGAAAAGACGTACTTGCTAAATGTTATGGTGGAGACATTTCAAGAAAGAAGAAGCTTCTTGAAAAGCAAAAAGAAGGTAAGAAGAGAATGAGACAAGTGGGTTCAGTAGAAGTACCACAAGAAGCGTTTATGGCTGTTCTTAAAGTAGATTAATAAAAAGACATTGCTTTTGCAATGTCTTTTTTAAGTTATATGAAAAATTGGAGGGAAAATAATGAAGGAAATTAGTTTATATATACATATACCATTTTGTAAGCAAAGATGCTTTTACTGCGATTTTCCAACTTTTGCAGGAAAGGAAAGGTTTAGAAAAGATTATATTGATGCTTTGGTGAAAGAAATAGAAGAAAGATGTTCTAATTATTTAATAAAAAGCATATTTATTGGAGGTGGAACACCTTCATATCTTGAAGAAAATGAACTTAAAAAACTTCTTGGTACTGTTTCTAAATTAAATTTACTAGAAGGTTTAGAATATTCTATGGAATGTAATCCAGGTACTTTAAATGAAGAAAAATTAAAGATAATGAAAAATTATGGAGTAAATAGAATCAGTTTTGGATTGCAGTCTTGTGATAATAAATTATTAAAAAAAATAGGGCGTATACATACATTTGAAGAGTTTTTAGAAAATTATAATTTAGCAAGAAAAATAGGGTTTAATAATATAAACATAGATTTAATGTATGGTCTACCTAATTTAACTATAGAAAATTGGAAAGATACATTAGAAAAGATATGTTATTTAAAACCAGAACATATTTCGGCCTATAGTTTAATAATTGAAGAAGGTACAGCTTTTTATAAATTATATGAAAAAGATAAACTTGAATTACCAACTGAAGATGATGAAAGAATTATGGATAAATTAACAAAAGATATATTAAAAGCTAATGGATATCATCAATATGAAATATCTAATTTTGCTTTAAAGGGAAAAGAGTGCAAACACAATAAAGTATATTGGTCCTTAGAGGATTATATTGGAGTTGGTTTAGCAAGTAGTTCTTATATTAATGGACATAGAGTGGTAAATATAAGCAATATAAGTAATTATATACACAATATAAAAATTGGTGAAAGTATAATTTCTGAGAAGTATAAAAATTCTATAAAAGACGAAATGGAGGAGTTTGTTTTTATGGGATTGAGAATGGTTTCTGGAATAAGTCTACTAAAATTTCACCAAAAATTTGGAGTAGATATATATAGTATATATAAGAAAATCATTGAGAAAAATATAAAAGATGGGTTACTTGTTATTTATGAAGACAACATGTTTTTAACTGATAAGGGAATGGAATTATCTAATAGTGTTATGTCAGATTTTATATTAGATAAATAATAAAAATGAAAAATTAAGCAACGAGGAGAAATTTAAAGATGGAAAGAGAAAACAAAGAAAAAGTTAAATTATATAAAAAAATAGTTGAAAATTTAAAGAAATTTGAAATTGACAAAAAAACTAAATAATAATATATTGATAATGTAGTCATTAGCACTCGACGTTATTGAGTGCTAACAATAGGGGTGATAAAATGGCTATTGATGAAAGAAAAATAAAAATACTTCAAGCCATTATTAATGACTATATAGTAACAGGAGAACCTGTTGGTTCAAGAACAATAGCTAAGAAGTATGATTTAGGTGTGGGATCTGCAACAATAAGAAATGAAATGGCAGATTTGGAGGAAATGGGATATTTAGAACAACCTCACACATCAGCAGGTAGAGTCCCATCTAGTAAGGGATACAGATTATATGTTGATAAGTTAATGGAAACACCAAAGTTAAGTAAAGATGAAGAGCTAAGAATTAAAGAATATTTAATTAATTCAGCTATGCATGAAGTAGATACTATTTTAAAAGAAGCTTGTGTTTTATTATCTGAATTAACAAATTTAACTTGTATAGTGCAAACTCCTTCTATGAAAAGAAGTTATATAAGGTCATTACAATTAATAAAAGTTGATGAATCAAATTTAATTTCTGTAATAGTCACAGATAGTGGTGTTATTAAAAATCATAGAATTAAGGTTAATATTGTACCAAGCAATGAGGAACTTATTAGAATTAATGAAGTATTAAATTCTAAACTTAAAAATTTAACAATTGAAGCTATTAATTTAGAAGTTATTAATGAGCTTAGAAATGATTTGGTAGGGTTTGATGATTTATTTAATGCCATGCTTCCAGCTTTATATGAAAGTTTAAATAATAGTTCAAAATCAGACTTTGTTGTTGAAGGAACAACTAATCTTTTCAATTATCCTGAATATAACGATATTGAAAAAGCGAAAGAAGTACTTCAGCTTATAAGCAATAAGGATTGTGTAATAGAACTACTTGAAAATAGTGGTGATATATCAATTAAAATTGGTGATGAAAATTATATTCCTGAAGCTAAAGATTGTTCAGTAATAACCGCTGAATATTCACTTGGAGGAAGACCTATTGGAAGTATTGGGCTTATTGGTCCACAAAGAATTAATTATTCAAAAGTTGTTTCTATAATGGCACAAGTTATGAAAGAATTAAATAAAAGTCTTAAGGATCAAGAGTATTGAATAAAGAAAGATGAGGTGTAAAGATGGAAGAAAACAAAGAGTTAAAAGATGAAGAAATATTAGAAGAAACTAATTCGGTAGAAGATAATAAAGAAGCTACAGAAAATGAGGAAGTAGAAGAAATAATTGAAAATTATACTGAAACTGATGATTTATCAATGATAAGAAAGTTAAAAGATGAAAATAAAAAACTTTCTAATGAATTAGATACTTTAAAGGATAGATTACTTAGATTAACTGCAGAGTACGATAATTATAGAAAAAGAACAGCTAAGGAAAAAGAAGGTATTTATACTGATGCATGTACTGATGTATTAAAAGAATTGCTTCCAGTTGCAGACAATTTAGAAAGAGCTTTGGCGGTAGATGGAAATGTAGAAGACCTTAAAAAGGGTGTTGAGATGACAATAAAAGGATTCTTAAACTCTTTAGAAAAATTAGGTGTTGAAGAAATTGATACAACTAATGGGTTTGATCCAAATTTACATCAAGCAATATCTGTTGTAGAAGATGCAAATTTAAATAGCAATGATGTTGCTCAAGTATATCAAAAGGGATATAAAAAAGGTGAAAAAGTAATCAGATATTCAATGGTTACAGTAGCAAAATAGTAATTAAGGAAAATATTTTAATAGATATTTAAATTCGAGGAGGAAAAAAATTATGGGAAAAATTATAGGTATTGATTTAGGTACAACAAATTCATGTGTAGCTGTTATGGAAGGTGGAGAACCAGTAGTTATCACTAACTCAGAAGGTGCTAGAACTACTCCATCAGTAGTTTCATTCCAAGCTAACGGAGAAAGATTAGTAGGTCAAATAGCTAAAAGACAAGCAATTACAAATCCAGAACACACTATAATTTCAATTAAGAGAGAAATGGGAACTGATCATAAGACTAAAATAGATGATAAAACTTATTCACCACAAGAAATATCAGCTATGATTCTTCAAAAGATTAAAGCTGATGCAGAAGCTTACTTAGGTGAACCTGTAACTCAAGCTGTTATTACAGTTCCAGCTTATTTTAATGATGCTGAAAGACAAGCAACAAAAGATGCTGGTAAAATAGCAGGATTAGAAGTTTTAAGAATAATAAACGAACCAACAGCAGCTTCATTAGCGTATGGATTAGATAAAACTGACCATAGCGAAAAAATATTTGTTTATGACTTAGGTGGAGGTACATTCGACGTATCTATTCTTGAATTAGGTGATGGAGTATTTGAAGTATTATCAACTAATGGAGATACTCACTTAGGTGGAGATGACTTTGACCAAAAAATTATTGATTATATAGCAAATGATTTTAAAGCTCAATATGGAATTGATTTAAGAAATGATAAGAGTGCAGTTCAAAGATTAAAAGAAGCTGCTGAAAAAGCTAAGATTGAATTATCTTCATCAATGCAAACTAACATTAACTTACCATTTATTACAGCAGATAGCACAGGACCAAAGCATATTGATATGAACTTAACTAGAGCAAAATTTAATGAATTAACTCACGATTTAGTTCAAAGATCAATTGAACCAATGAAAAAAGCGTTATCTGATGCAGGATTATCAATTAGCCAAATTGATAAAGTTATATTAGTTGGTGGATCAACAAGAATTCCAGCAGTTCAAGAAGCTGTTAAGAACTTTACAGGAAAAGAACCTTCAAAGGGAGTTAACCCAGATGAATGCGTAGCTATGGGTGCTGCAATTCAAGCAGGTGTTTTAACAGGAGAAGTTAAAGACGTATTATTATTAGACGTTACACCATTAACATTAGGTATCGAAACTTTAGGAGGAGTTGCTACTCCATTAATCGAAAGAAATACAACTATACCAGCTAAGAAGAGTCAAGTATTCTCAACTGCAGCAGATGGTCAAACATCAGTTGAAATACACGTTGTTCAAGGTGAAAGACAAATGGCTGCTGACAACAAGACTTTAGGTAGATTTACTCTATCAGGTATTGCTCCAGCACCAAGAGGAATTCCACAAATCGAAGTTACTTTTGATATAGATGCTAACGGTATTGTTAAAGTATCTGCTATGGATAAGGGAACAGGTAAAGAAGCAAATATTACAATTACTGCTTCAACAAACTTAAGTGATGAAGAAGTAGATAGAGCTGTAAAAGAAGCTGAAAGATTTGCAGAAGAAGATAAAAAGAGAAAAGAATCAATAGAAACTAAGAATAATGCAGATCAATTAACTTATCAAACAGAAAAGCAATTAGAAGAGCTTGGAGATAAGATTTCTGCTGATGATAAAGCTAAAATAACTGCTAAATTAGATGCTTTAAAAGCTGTTAAAGATGGTGAAGATTTAGAAGCTATTAAGAAAGCTACAGAAGAATTAACTCAAGAATTCTATGCTATATCTTCAAAGATTTATGCTGATGCACAAGGCGCAGCAGGAGCTCAAGGTGCAGGATTTGATCCAAACAATATGGGTGGAAATGCTCATCAAGGAGCAGCTCATGATGATAATGTTGTAGATGCTGATTTTGAAGTAAAAGAAGATAAATAATATTAGTGATATAATAGGGAAGACAAAGGTCGTCTTCCCTTTTTAAAAGTTTAGGTATTTACGAATATTTTTATAAGTGTTAATATAGACTAAGTTAAATATAAATAGGTGGTGAATATATAGATGGCAAATAAAGACTATTACGCTGTTCTTGGTCTTGAAAAAGGTGCAAGTGATGATGAAATAAAAAGAGCCTTTAGAAAGCTAGCTATTAAATACCATCCTGATAAAAATCAAGGTAATAAGGAAGCAGAAGAAAAATTTAAAGATATAAATGAAGCATATCAAGTACTTTCTGACCCAGAAAAGAAAGCTAGATATGATCAATTTGGTACTGCTGACTTTGATGGAAGTGGATTTGGAGCAGGTGGATTTGGTGGCTTTGACTTCTCTGATATGGGTGGTTTTGGTGATATATTTGAAAGCTTTTTTGGAGGCGGTGGTGGTTCTTCAAGAAGAAGAAATGGCCCAGTAAAAGGTGCAGATATAGAATATACTTTAAATTTAACTTTTGAAGAAGCCATATTTGGTGTAGAAAAAGAAATTACTATAAATAGAAATGAAAATTGTGAAAAATGTAAGGGAAGTGGGGCAGAACCAGGAACTTCACCAAAGACATGTCCAACATGTAATGGAAGTGGTCAAGTTAGAGTTCAAAGACAAACTCCACTAGGAAGTTTTGTGAGCACTTCTACTTGTGATAGATGTGGAGGAAAAGGAAGCATAGTTGAAACTCCATGTTCAAGCTGTAGTGGTAGAGGTAAGGTAAGAAAAACTAGAAGTATTAAAGTAAATGTACCAGCTGGTGTTGATACAGGAAATGTGATGCCGCTTAGAGGACAAGGAGAACATGGTTCAAATGATGGACCTCCGGGGGATTTATATATTAGAATTAATGTGGCTAAATCTAAACAATTTGATAGAAGAGGAAATGATATTTATATAGAAACTCATATATCAATGGGTAGGGCTGCGTTAGGTGTTGAAATAACAGTTCCAACTGTAGATGGAGATGTTAAGTATACTATTCCAGCAGGAACTCAATCTGGAACTATGTTTAGATTAAAAGGTAAGGGTGTTCCTAAAGTTCATTCAAGTGCTAGAGGAGATCAATATGTAAAAGTTATAGTTGATATTCCTAAGAACTTAAACACTAAGCAAAAGGAAGCTTTAGAAGCATTCATGGAAGCTTGTGGAGAAAGTGTTGATGGTGGAGTTTCACATAAAAAGGGATTAAAAGATTTATTTAATAAAAAATAAATAAATTGAACCTATAAAATAGATATAAAAGTCTATTTATTAGGTTCTTTTTTATTTAAGTTTACATAAAAAATATTTTAATTATAAATTAGACATTTAGTAAACATTTAAAATATTAATGGTGGCGATTGAATATTTAAATATATAAATAATAGAAAATAGAGCTGATTATAGATATAATAGAAGGTGAATATTTGCTATGATAAGTAGGAATATTAAAAAGAGTAGTAATAATATGAGGTGATAAGATGAAAGATTTAAAAGAAGTACTTTTACCAGAAATAGAAGAGTTTAGAAAAGTTGGACATAAGTTCGTAAATAAAGAAATGTCTGTTATGGAGTTTAAACATGCATCAGGTGGGATGGGAGCTTACGCTCATCGTGGTGGAAAGGAATTCATGTTAAGACTTAGAACTCCGTCAGGAATAATAACTATGCCACAATTAAAAATGATATGTGATTGGGCAGAAAAATATAATTTAGATGGATTACATTTTACTACTCGTCAAGCTATTCAATATCATGGATTATCAATAGATGAAGTATGCGATTTAATGAAAGAAGCTTTAGATAATGATATATATACAAGAGGTGCAGGAGGAAACTTCCCAAGAAATGTTGCTTTATCACCATTATCAGGTGTTGATAAAGAAGAAGCTTTTGATCCAACACCATATGCCTTAGCTACTGGGAACTATTTTATGGAAAGAATTACTACTTATAAATTACCAAGAAAGCTAAAGGTATCCTTCTCTAATGGTTCAAGTGATACAGCTCATTGTACAATTCAAGATTTAGGATTTTTAGCAGTAAACAAAGATGGAAAAGAGTATTTTAGAGTATACTTAGGTGGTGGATTAGGAAGAAATCCTAAGCTTGCATTAGTATATCCTGAACTTATTGAACCTAGTGAAGTATTAAACTATGTTGAAGCTATGGTTAGATTGTTTAAAGCAGAAGGAAACTATGAAAATAAAGCTAAAGCTCGTGTAAGATACATGGTTGATAAATTAGGAGAAGAAGGCTTTATAAATGAATATAAAAAGTATGTTGAAATAGTTAAGAATGAAGAAAATTATAAATTATCAGTAGAAGCAAAAAAATATGATAAGGCTGGAATAGTAACAAACATTTCTAATCCTAGATTAATATCACAAAAGCAAGATGGTTTATATAGCGTTTATTTACATCCAGTAGGAGGTCAAATAAAATTAAATGATTTAAAATCTATTGCTTCAACATTAGAAAAGTTTGATAATCCTGAAATAAGATTATCAATGACTGAGGGAGTATATTTTAGAAACTTAAATGGTAAAGAAGCAGAAGAAATTTTAGAAATTACAAACAATATGGGTGGAACAACTCCATTTGATTATAGTGTATCATGCATAGGGGTACCAACATGCCAAATGGGAATATGTGAAAGTCAAGAAGTTTTAAGAGAAACTTTAAGTTACGTTAAAGAAAATGTATCAAATTGTAACTTATTACCTAGATTATATTTCTCAGGATGTGGTAATTCTTGCGGAATCCATGAAGTAGCTGAAATAGGATTTACAGGTAAGAAAAAAAGAATCAATGATGTTATAGAAGAAGCATATGAAGTTCATGTTGATGGAAGCTTTGTTGAAGGTGAAGCAAGACTAGGAAAATGTTATGGAGATATTGCAAGAAAAGATATCCCAATGTTTGTTTGTGAATTAGCAAATACTTTAAATTTAGCTAATAAAAACTTTAGTGATTATATAAAGGGTAATGAAGCAGAATTTAAAGCTTTAGTTGAAAAATATAACTGTTAATTATTATAAATATAAATAAATGTTATCCACAATATATTGTCTTTAATTTTAAAAGTATATATTGTGGATTTTTTATTATATGAATTAAACATATTACTATTTATATGTGGTTGAAATAAAAGAAATAATCGGTATAATTAATCTATAAACTTAAAGAAATGATTTGGAGTGAAAAAACTTATGAGAATGAGAAGAAAGCCTTGGGCAAGACCTGAATTGGAAAGTTGTAAATTTTTTATACAAAAACCAAGTGAGTATAAAGGAAAGTGGGAAGAGTTTTTTAATAATAATAATCCTATATATATGGAGCTTGGGTGTGGGAAAGGGACATTTATGGCAGTTCATGCCTCTGAAAACCCTAATATAAATTATATAACTGTAGATATTAAAGATGAAGTTTTAGTTTTAGCTAAAAGAAATATTGAAGAAGCATACAAAAAAGTAGGTAGTGAAATAAATAATGTTGCCCTAATGTCTCAAGAAATATTGCTTATAGATGATATGCTAAGTGAAGATGATATTATAGAAAGAATATATATTAACTTTTGTAATCCTTGGCCAAAAGAGCGTCATAAAAAAAGAAGGTTAACTCACACAAGACAGCTTGAAAAATACAAAAGGTTCTTAAAAAAAGGCTCAGAAATTTGGTTTAAAACTGATGATGATGAATTATTTGAAGAATCTATTGAATATTTTAAAGAAAGCAATTTGGATATTAAATATATTACATACGATTTACATAATAGTGGATTTGAGGGAAATGTTACTACTGAACATGAAGACATGTTTACAGCTCAAGGAATAAAGACTAAATTTTTAATTGCTAAATATAATTAGTTTTAAAAAGGTTGCATATTGCAATCTTTTTAAAATATCATTCAATAAAGAATTAAATAATATTAATAAAAAGAAAAATTAGAAATATATATAATTTATAGCACTATTATTATTATATAGATACATGTAAACGTGTTATTATTGTAGAAATAAAAATATTTATGGGGAATACTAAGTATGTGTTAAAATATTTGAGATAAATTTAATAAAAAAACAATAAGATTTTTTGAATAAAATTTTTGTGGTGTGTATACTGATGAGGTTATACAAACTTGTGTAAATAAAAAAATGGTGGTAAATTATGATATATTTTATTATTATGATTGTGTTTTCCCCTTTTACAGCTGTGATTCCAGCTGTATATGCGACTAATTTATTATTTAGGAAAAAATTAAAAGTAGAAATGAATTATTGGAATATAGGATTATTTTTATTATTTTTATATTCTGTATTTACTGGTATTTTAAATAAAGATTTATTATCTTTATTAGCTTCTTGTGGATTATTTTTATATTTTGGATTAAATGTATTTTCTCAAAATTATTTTACTAAAATGAGTAGAATAAATAAAGCAATTAACTATATAGTATATTTAAGTGTAATTGCAGCAATTGGAGGAATAATAGAAAAGATAATATTTATTTTAATGGGTATGCCACAACACAGAATTTTTAGTTTTTTTGGAAATCCTAATATGACAGGTGCTTGGTTTGGAAATATAATATTAATGATTTTTTATTTAAAATATATTAATAAGGATAAAAGAGATAGCATTATTTATAATATTTCAATAGCTATAGTAGTTGTAGCTTTATTACTTACAGAGTCAAGTGGAGCATTTATAGCTTTAGTAGTATCAATATTAATATATTATATATTAAAAGAAAAGAAAGATGTAAGAGGATTAATAGCAATCTTTATTACTGTAGGATTAATTTCTATTATATTTTTTATGATTCAAAATAAAGTTGCTAATACAACACCTCTTGGTGAAATAGTAACATCTTTTAATTCGCGATGTCGTACTTGGTTTGGAGCAGTAAATATGGTTTTTGAAAAGCCTATTACTGGTTGGGGAATGTTGGGAATGTTGCAACATGGATCAAATTTTGTTTATAGTGATCAGCCTGAATTATATAATAAAATAATCACTTTTTTAGTCCACCCTCATAATTTATGGTTAACATTTTTAGTAACATTGGGAATTGTTGGACTTGCAATATATTTATATATAAAATTTAATTTATATAAAGATATGATAAATTTATATAAAAAACATAATAAAATGTTGCCATTAATTGCAGCTATGAATACAATGGTCGTTGTTCAGGGAATGGTAGATTGCACCTTATATGCTCCGCAATTAGGTGCAACCTTTGTGTGTATGGGAGCAATTACTTATAATATGGCAAATGATAAGATGATAAAAAAAGTTAGATTTACTAAAGATGATAAAAAGAATTGTGATAAAAAGGATATGGTAATTTAATTAAATATTTAGGGATAACTATATATGAATATAGTTATCCCTTTTGTGTATAAATTATTCTAGACTTTATATAAACATATGTGTAAAATATAGTATTAGTTAAACAGAAAAGAAGTGAAAGGATGATTCATTAATGGATGGAACATGGATAGAAGTTAGAGTAATAACTAAAAGTGAAGCTTTAGAACCAATATCAGGTATTTTCTATAGCTTAGATTGTAAGGGGGTTGCAATAGAAGACCCAGAAGATATTTTAGGAAGAGAACAAGGACCGTTAACATGGGATTTTGCTGATATAAATGTTTTAGAGCATAAAGGAAAAGTTGCTGTTGTAAAAGCATATTTTGCAGAAGAGGATAATATTCAAGATGTATTAGCATATGTTAATGAAAGATTAGAAGAATTAAAAGAAATGGGACTTGATTTAGGAGAAGCTAAAGTTGAGCATGAAAAAATGCATGAAGAAGACTGGGCTAACACATGGAAACAATACTATAAACCATCAAAGGTTGGAGAAAAAATAGTTGTAAAGCCTATATGGGAAGAATATGAAGCAAAAGAAAATGAATTAGTTGTGGATTTAGATCCAGGTATGGCTTTTGGAACTGGAACACATGAAACTACAAGAATGTGTATTCAAGCATTAGAAAGATATGTAAAAGAGGAAAGTACAGTATTTGATGTTGGATGTGGATCAGGTATATTAGCTATAGCAGCAGCAAAACTTGGAGCTAAATTAGCTGTTGGAGTAGATTTAGATCCAGTTGCAGTAGAGTCTTCGATAGAAAATGTAGGTTATAATAATTTAAGTAATATTGAAATACTTCATGGAAATCTTGTTGAAGTTATTGATGGAAAAGCTGACATAGTTGTAGCAAACATTTTAGCAGAAATAATCTGCATATTAACAGATGATGTTAAAAGAGTTTTAAAAGATGGTGGAATTTTTATAACATCAGGAATAATTCATGATAGAGTTGATATGGTTTGTGAAAAGCTTGAAGCTACTGGTTTTGAAGTAATAGAAAAAAATAGAGATGGTGAATGGAACTGTATAGTTGCAAAATTAAAATAATTTTTAGGAGAGAATAAGATAATGCATAAATTTTTTACTCCAAAAGAATTAATTAATGGAGATGTAGCTAAAATAATTGGTGATGATGTTAAGCATATATATAAGGTTCTTAGAATTTCTGAGGGTGAAAAGGTAACATTAAATAATTGTGAAGGCGTTGAATATTTAGGGAAAGTTATGTCTGTCTCAAAGCAAGAAGTTTTAGTAGAAATATTAGAAAAATTAGAAGTGAATAATGAAAGTGATATTAAGATATATTTATTTCAGGGACTTCCAAAATCTCAAAAGATGGATTTAATAGTTCAAAAAGGAACAGAGCTTGGAATTACTGAATTTATTCCAGTTATAACTCATAGAGTAGATGTAAAATTAAAAGGTGAATTTAAAAAGATAGATAGATTAAAGAAAATAGCTTTAGAAGCAGCAAAGCAAAGTAAGAGAAGTATAATTCCAAGTGTCTTAGAGCCAATTGAATTTGAAGAAGTTTTAGATAAAATAAAATCTTTAGATTTACTAATAGTTCCATATGAAAATGCAAATAATTTTGGAATAAAAACTTTGATGAATGAGTTAAGAATAGAAAATATGGTAGATGATATAAAAAATGTAGGAATATTTGTTGGTCCTGAAGGTGGGATTGAAGAAAGTGAAGTTGAAAGACTTAAAGATAAAGGAGCTCGTATAGTTACTCTTGGAAAAAGAATATTAAGGACTGAAACAGCAGGCTTTGTTGCAGCGTCTTTAATACAATATGAGCTTAGCGATTTAGGAGGAAATGATTAATGAAGGTTGCATTTGCTACATTAGGGTGTAGAGTTAATGTGTATGAGTCAGAAGCTATGGCAGAGAAATTTATTAGAGAAGGATACGAGGTTGTAGATTTTAATGAGTTTTCTGATGTATATGTAATAAATACTTGTACAGTTACTAATATGGGAGATAAAAAATCAAGACAAATAATAAGCAGAGCAAGAAGAACTAATCCTGATGCTATAATTGCAGCAGTTGGATGTTATTCTCAAATGGCACCTAAGGAGGTTTCAGAAATACCAGGAGTTGATGTGGTTTTAGGTACAAGAAATAAAGGTGATGTAGTTTATTATGTTAATAAGGCTAAAGATGAAGGACAGCCACAAGTACATGTTCAACCAGTACTACAAAATAAGAAATTTGAAGATTTAAAAATAGAGGATTATCAAGATAAAACTAGAGCTTTTTTAAAGATTCAAGATGGATGTAATAGATTTTGTACATATTGCACAATACCATATGCAAGAGGATCAGTTTGCTCAAAAGATCCAAATAAAGTTTTAGAAGAGGTTAAAGAATTAGCAGCCCATGGATTTAAGGAAGTTATACTTTCAGGAATACATACAGCTTCCTATGGATTAGATTTAGAAGGTAATATAAACTTAATAAATATAATAGAAGAAATAGAAAAGATAGAGGGAATAGAAAGAATTAGAATAGGATCTATTGAACCAGCATTCTTTACGGAAGAGGTTATTGAAAAGATTAAAGGCTTTAAAAAACTTTGTCCTCATTTTCATTTATCACTTCAAAGTGGTTGTGATGCAACATTAAAGAGAATGAATAGAAGATACACAGCAAAAGAGTATGAAGAATCTGTCAATATGTTGAGAAAAACATTACTTGATGTATCAATTTCAACGGATGTAATTGTTGGATTCCCGGGAGAAACAGAAGAGGAGTTTAATGAAACTTATGAATATCTAAAGAAAATTCATTTAACTAAAACTCATGTGTTTAAATATAGTCCAAGAAAGGGAACAAAAGCTGCAGATATGCCAAATCAAGTAGATGGAAACATAAAAGACATAAGAAGTAAAGCATTGATAGAGCTAAGTGATAAAAATGAGTATGATTTTAATAAAAAGTTTATTGGAAGAGTAATGGATGTTTTAATAGAAAAGGAAATTAAGGATAAGCCAGATTTTTATGAAGGATATACAAGAAATTACATAAAGGTAATAGTAAATTGTATGTCAGCTGATATTACGGGTAAAATAGTAGATGTTAAGATAGAAGAAGCTACTTGTGATCATGTAGTAGCAAGTATGGTTTAAAAGTTTTGAAAAATAAACACCTTCTCTAAATATTGGAGGTGTAATTTAAGCTAACTAAATTTAAAATTTTAGTTAAAGGAGGTGAGTTTATGGGAGAGTGTATTTTTTGCAAAATAATAGCTGGAGAAATTCCATCTAATAAAATATATGAAGATGATAAAGTTCTTGCATTTTATGATATAAGTCCAGAAGCGCCAGTTCATTTTTTAGTAATACCAAAGGAGCATATTAGTAGTGCTAATGAACTAACAGAAGAAAATTGTGGAATAGTTTCACATATATTCATGGTAATAAATAAAATAGTAAGAGAACTAGGTATTGCTGATTCAGGTTACAGAATTGTTAACAACTGCGGAGCTGATGGTGGGCAAACAGTAAATCATATACATTTTCATATATTAGGTTCTAGAGGATTAAAATGGCCACCAGGTTAATAGAAAAATAGTATAAATAATATTGACATTTTTGTGACCATTATTGTATAATACAATATGTGTTATTAAGCCCGTAGCTGAGTTAAAGATACTAATTTGAGCTAGCGGAGGGAGGGATAATAGATGTCAGAAATCAAAGTTGGAGAAAACGAAACACTAGAAAGTGCATTAAGAAGATTTAAGAGAAAATGCGCAAGAGCTGGGGTTCTTTCAGAAGTTAGAAAGAGAGAACACTATGAAAAACCAAGTGTTAAGAGAAAGAAAAAATCAGAAGCTGCAAGAAAGAGAAAATTCAAGTAGTTTTAAATTTTTCAAACTAGGTATTTAAGTATGCCATTAATAAAAGAAAGACTAAAAGAATAATAAATGAAAATTAATTTTCATTTAATTTTTTAAGTTTATTAAGTCTGTTGTATTGCTAGTGAAAAACCGATGGTGTTACGCTTGAGGACGATAAGGTTATAGAAATATTAGCAAAAGAAGTCAAGTAGCGTATGATACGATACTTGAATTTGAAAAGGGAAATAGTTAGGATTTAATTTATCAAAGTAAATTTGAAAATAAAATCTTGCTAGGTTACCTTCCTCAGCAATTTAAGTGAAGAATAATTTTACAAATTGTAAAAGAAACAGCTACAGAAGATGGTATCAATAACATGAAAGACATGGGTAAGCTTATGTCAGCAGTTAGACCAAAGGTTATAGATAAAGCAGATAAAAACTTGTTAGTCAGATTTTTAAAGAGTATTTAAATAATAAATAGTTAAAAGAACTCAATTTATATTGAGTTCTTTTTTTTATTTTTGTGATTTTCTTTAACATAAAATCATAAAGTACATTGAGAGAGTATTATTTAAAGGAGAGAAACTTATGGAAAGTAAAATTAATAGAGGTAAAGAAGTTTTAGTTGAAAAGCTTGATCTCCCTAAAGATGTATTATTAAATGTACCCAAGATTATTGTTATAGGAAGAAATGAAGTTACTATAGAAAATCATAAAGGCATAATGTTATTTGAAAGAGAAAAAATAAAAATAAATACAAACATGTCGCCGATAGAAATAAAGGGGCATGATTTTGAAATATTATATATAGCCGCATCAACTATAACTATTAAGGGCTATTTTGATTCAATTGAGTATGTGAGGTGAATAGAAAATGGCTTTTGATAAGATAAAAAAGGGAAAGATATTAGTTGAGATAAAGATATTAAATGCTGAAAGGATATTGAATTTATTTTGGAGAAAGAATATTAAAGTTTATAAAGTTAAGAGAAAAGATTTTGCTACGTTAATATTAGAAATTGATTATTTGAGTTATGATGAGGTAAGAGAATACGTAGAAAATTTAGGTGGCAGAATAAATATTATAAAAAGCGAAGGATTTGTATTCTTTTTAGGAAATATAAAAAAGAAGTTATCTTTAGTTATTGGTGGATTTATATTTTTAGCTATAATATACTATTTATCTACTTACATATGGGCTATAGAAGTAGATGTTAAACAAAATATACCGCCATTTGAAATAAGAAAGCAATTAAATAGTATAGGTATAAGCCCAGGGATTGCTAAAAAGTCTATTGATGTAAAGGAAATAGAAAAAAAGTTAGAAAATATTAGTTCTGAAATATTATGGCTTAGAGTGAGAATTGAAGGTTCTACTTTAAAGGTTGTAGTCGAGGAAAAAATAAATCCACCACAACAAAAAAGTTATGAATATGGAAATTTAGTTGCTACCATGGATGGAGAGATTAAGAGAATTTATACTTTTGCGGGTAGGGCAAAAGTTAAAAGTGGACAATTGGTTAAGAGTGGAGATGTTGTAATAGAAGGTATAGATGGAGGTGAAGGTGGAGAATATATTTTGCCACCAAGGGGAATGGCTATGGCAAATACATTTTATGAAAAAGCAATGAATGTAAAGGTTAGTGGAAGTAATCTTGAAAGAAGTGGGAAAAAAGATAGTGATATATTTATAAGTATTTTTGGGAAAAAAATTTATCTAAAAAAGGCTATAAAAGACTTTAAACATTATGATAAAATAGAAGTGAGTGGTAAATTATTTAATAAGGTGTTATATTATGAAAGAATAGAAAAAGATATAAGCTTATCTGAAGAAGAGGCTATAGAAAATGCAGTAGGGAAGTTAGAAAAGTCATTATTAAACGAATTACGAAGAGATGCTAAAATAGTAGATAAGGTAGTAGAGAAAAAGAAGAAAGATGATGAAAATTTATTAGTCAATGTTGTATTTGTTGTAGAGCAAAATATAGCAAGTGAAAATACTGTGAGCTATTAGACAAGTAGGGTAGGATGAGAAGGTGAACAAAGTGAAGGATAAAAATATTATGAATAAAAATATTAACAAGGATAAATGGAAGAGGATATTTTTATTTACTGTTACAGCAATTTTAGTTTATTTTATAATTATGACAGTTGTAACACCAAAGAGATATAACTTTAACGAAGGTGATATTGCTAGTGTTGATATAAAGGCACCTAGAGATATTATTGATGAAGAAGCTACAACTGTAAGAGAACAAGAGGTAAAAGAAAAAGTAGAGAAGAAGTTTACTCTTAAAAGCGAAGTAAAAATTGAAGCAAGTCAAAATATAAAATCATTTTTTGATAAGTTAATAAATTTAAAGAGTAGTGAAATACAAGAAAAAGATAAAATTAATGAATTAAAAAAGATAGAAGCCTTTAAGCTTTCAGATAATCAATATAAAATATTATTAGATTTAACAGTGGATAAAGCTACAGAATTACAATGGGTAGCGTTAGTAGCTATTGATAGGGCTTATGAGAATCAAATAGAAGATGGAAGCAACGAAGAAATAGATGAAGCTAAAATAATAATTGATAATTATTTAAAAAGTCAAAATTTAAATGATGATCTAGAAAATATTTTAAAAGAAATATGTGATAGTCAAGTACATCCAAATTACTTTTTTGATCAAGCAAAAACAGATGAAGCTGTTAAAGAAGCTTTAAAAAGTGTTTCAAAGGTAATGATAAAGAAAAACCAAACTATAGTAAAAGAAGGAGAGCCAATAACACAAAGGCAAATATCTATCCTTACAGAGTTAGGATTATTAGGAGAAGGAATAAGTAAAGATTATATATATACTTATATAATAATAGCATTTTATGTATTATTCATATTAATATTACAATATGTATATCTAAAAAAAGAAAGGCCTAAGGTTCTTAAGAATACTAAGCTTGTGTTTTTAATATTACTATTAAATTTATTATCTTTAGTAACTACTAGAATCTTTACATTTGTATCATTATTTTTAATTCCAATAGCATGTTCACCAATGCTTCTTACTGTATTTTTAGATTATAAAGTTTCAGTTATAATAAACTTATTAAATTTAATGTTTATTGCAATTATAACTGGTTTTGATCCTCAAATTATTTTAGTTGGAATAGTTGGAACTATTGTAGCATCAACTTCATTAAGAAAGGTTAGTCAAAGAAATGATATATTATATTCAACTTTTTATGTTGCAATTTCAGTTTCAGTTGTTGTGCTATCAAGTGGGATTCTTTTATCAAATAATATAAAGAAAATATTATTTGATATGATGTTAGTTGCACTTGGGTCTTTTATTTCAGGAATACTAGCTATAGGATTATTACCATTTATAGAATCTAGTTTTAATTTAGTTACAAATATGAAGCTTTTAGAACTTTCAAATGCAAATAGTCCACTTTTAAAAAGATTACTAATGGAAGCGCCCGGAACATATCATCATAGTATTATGGTTGCAAACTTAGCAGAAGTAGCAGCAGAAGAGATAGGAGCTAATCCAATTTTAGTTAGAGTAGGTGCTTATTATCATGATGTAGGTAAGATAAAAAGACCATTTTTCTTTGGAGAAAATCAAATTGGAAGAGCGAATCCACATAATAAAATTTCACCAGGGTTAAGTGCATCTATAATTATATCCCATGTTAAGGATGGGTTAGAATTAGCAAAAGAATACGATATTCCAAGTGTAATAAGTGATATGATGATACAACATCATGGTACAACATTAGTTAAATATTTCTATTATACATTAAAGAATAATAGTGATGATCCAGATAGTATAAAAGAAGAAGATTTTACTTATCCAGGTCCTAAACCTCAAACTAAAGAAGCTGCAATAATTATGATGGCAGATAGTGTTGAAGCTGCTGTAAGATCAATTCAAGAACCTACTTTTGATAAGATTGAAAATATGGTAAATAATATAGTTAAAGATAAGCTAAATTCAGATCAGTTGACTGAATGTGATTTAACATTTAAGGATTTAGAAACTATAAAAACTTGCTTCTTAAAAGTTTTAAAGGGTATTTATCATCATAGAATAGAGTATCCAGAAGAAAAAGGGAAAGAATAAAAAAGGAGGGGTTTAACCTCCTTTTTTATATAAATTTAAGAAAATGAAAATATTATACATAATCTAAATTATGAATATGAAAGGAAAAATTATGTTATATACAGACAATAGACAAAATAAAATAGAAGTAAATGAAGATTTAATAAATCTTATAAATGAAGTATGCGAGAAATCTTTAAGGGCTGAAGAAATGAATGTTCCTTATCAAATATCACTTTTATTTGTAGATAATGAAGAAATAAGAAGTATAAATAAAGAAACAAGAGGAATTGACAAAGCTACTGATGTATTATCGTTTCCAATGTTAGATTACCCTAAAGATAAGGTTTTTAAAGATGTTTATAAAAATACTAAATTTAATGAAATATATTTAGATGGGGATGAGTTAGTTTTAGGAGATATGGTTTTATCTTTAGAGAGAGCAAAAGAGCAAAGTTTAGAATATAATCATTCATTTAATAGAGAAGTGTGTTATTTAGTAGTACATTCAATTCTTCATTTATTAGGATATGACCATATGGAAGATGAAGAAAAGAAAATAATGAGAAAAAGAGAAGAAGAAATTTTAGGAAGTTTAAATATAACTAGGTAAGTTTGGGTAGGGTAAGGTGAGTAATTTATGGAGATGAAAAAATTATTAGAAAGTTTTAATCATGCAATTAATGGTGTAGTAGATGCAGTAAGAACTCAAAGAAATATGAAAATTCATATTATATCATCAATTGGTGTTTTAATTGCTTGTTTTTTCTTTAATATATCAAAGGCAGAATTTTTAGCTTTAGCGATAACAATTACAATGGTTATTAGTGCAGAGTTAGTTAATACGGCAGTTGAAGCTGCAGTAGATTTAAATACAAATTATTATCATCCATTAGCAAAGGTAGCTAAAAATACAGCCGCAGGTGCAGTATTTGTAACAGCTGTAAATGCATTATTAGTAGGCTATATTGTATTTTGGGATAAACTTTCTAACTTTTCTTTTGAGGTAGTTTATAAGATTAAACATTCAGAGCCATACATGATATTTATAGCACTAGGGATAGTTGTTTTAGCTGTTGTTATAATAAAAGCTATTTTTGGTGAAGGAACACCTTTAAAAGGTGGAATGCCTAGTGGACATAGTGCATTAGCATTTTCAATTTCTACAGCAATAGCATTAATAACAGAAAAGCCAGTTTGTATAATACTATCTTATTTAATGGCTTTCATTACAGCACAAAGTAGGGTAGATTCGGAGGTTCATACTGTTTTTGAAGTTATAGTTGGTGGTATATTAGGTATATTATTAACATTATTAATATTTACTATATTTAAATTATAAATTTAAATATAGTAAATATATTTAAACTTATAATCGTAATTAAATCAGTAATTGGAATTTTTATTATATATGATATACTATTTAAATGGAGGAATTAAGAATGAAATATAAAGAATTAATACATAGTGCTTTAGAAGCAAGAGAGAAAGCGTATTGTCCATATTCTAATTTTAAGGTTGGAGCAGCAATATTATTTGAAGATGGAAAAATATATACAGGATCTAACATAGAAAATGCATCTTTTGGAGCAACTAATTGTGCAGAGAGAACAGCTATTTTTAAAGGTGTTCATGAAGGCAATAGAGAGATAAAAGCTGTCGCTGTAGTTGGTGATACAAATGCATATACTTATCCATGTGGAATATGTAGACAGGTAATTGCAGAGTTTGTAATCGATGAAAAAATTCCAGTAATAATAATAAAAAATGAAAATGACTATATAATAAAAACTTTTGAAGAAATATTACCAGGTGTTTTTTCAAAAAAAGACTTAAAAGGCTAGGAGGCTAATATGTATAAATCAGGATTTGTAACAATAGTAGGAAGACCTAATGTAGGTAAATCAACATTAACTAATCAAATAATGGGAGAAAAATTATCCATAGTTTCAAATAAACCTCAAACTACAAGAAATAACATACAAACAATTTTAACTGGAGATAACTATCAATTAGTGTTTGTTGATACTCCAGGAATACATAAACCAAAGACTAAATTAGGAGACTACATGGTTAATGCTGCAACTAGTTCTATAAAAGAAGTAGATTTAGTGGTATTTATTATTAATCCTTGTGATGAAATTGGAAGAGGAGATAAATTTATAATAGAAGCATTAAAACAACAAAAAGCACCAGTATTTTTAGTTGTTAATAAAGTTGATGAAAATAGTCATGAAAAAGTAGCAAAAACACTTGATATGTATTCAAAAGAATATGATTTTGCAGAAATAATTCCAATATCAGCATTAAAGGGTAAAAATGTAGATACTCTTGTAAAATTAATGGTAGAAAAAATGCCAGAAGGTCCACAATATTATCCAGAAGATATGATCACAGATGTTAATGAAAGGTTCATTGTTGCCGAGATAGTTAGAGAAAAAACACTAAAGAATTTAAGAGATGAAATTCCACATGGAATAGCTATTGATATTATTCAAATGAAACAAAAGGAAAATGGAACATATCATATAGAAGTAGATTTAATATGTGAAAAAGATTCTCATAAGGGAATAATCATTGGAAAAAATGGAGCATCATTAAAGAAAATTGGAGAAACTGCAAGATATGAAATAGAAAGATTTTTAAAAGCTAAAGTTAATTTAAAAATTTGGGTAAAAGTTAGAAAAGAATGGAGAGACAATGGACTTTTACTTAAGGAGTTAGGATACAAAAAGACAAAGTAGATAGGAGTTGAGTATTCTGTCTATTGAGAAAACCAAAGCTGTAATAATAAAAGCTATAGACTATAAAGAAAATGATAAGCTTATATGGGCATATTCTGAAGAATTAGGAAAAATAACATTTATAGCTAGGGGTTCAAAGAAAAGCAAAAGTAGAAACTTAAGTTTAACTCTACCCCTATGCTTTGGAGATTATATATTTTTTAAAGGGAGAAGCTTATATAATCTTCAAGAAGGAAAAATTATAAATTCTTTTCAAGGGTTATTAGATAATTTAGATAAACTTACTTATTCCTCTTATATATGTGAATTAATAGATATATGTATTGAGGAAGGGGAGGTAAATAAAGATTTATTTAGAGAATTTATCACTTGTTTATATTTATTAAGCACTGATGCTATGGACTATGAACTTTTAATAAGGGGATTTGAGCTAAGACTTTTAAGGGCAACAGGATATGGATTGCAATTTGATAAGTGTAGTATTTGTAAAAAAGCAATAAAAACTAGTGATTATATTTCATTATCCCATTTTGGAGGCATATGTATGGAATGTAAGAAAGAGCATGGAATTTATATATCTAGAGCTGGATACAATGCTTTAAGATTTTTAAACAATACACCTATGGATAAAATTTACCGATTAAATTTAAATAAGGATATAAAAAAGCAAATAGAAAATGTTACAACATTTATAATAAATTCAAATTATTCAAGAAAGCCAAAAAGCTTAGAAATGCTAAATTATATAAAGGAGTAGTGAGATATATGGATATTACATTGGAAAAAGTTGATCAAGTAAGGGAAAGAACTGGGGCAAGTTACTCAGAAGCAAAAAATGCTTTAGAAATATCTAATGGAGATGTTTTAAATGCTATTATACTAATAGAAGAAAAGTCAAAGTATGATAATTCCACTGAAAGTAATAAGTCTGAAAGCATAGATGAGTTTAAAGCTTGGTTAAAAGATTTAATAAACAAAGGAAATATAACTAGAATTAAAATTACTAAAGATGGTAAGAAGTTAGTTGATGTTCCAGTTAATGCTGGAATAGCTGCAGGTGTTATAGCAGTTATAATTCCACCTATATTAGCATTTGTTGTAGTGGCTGCTGTAGTAACGCAAGTTACAATTGAAATAACTAAGGCTGATGGTACAGTAGAAGTTGTAAATAAATATATATCAGCTGCAGTTAATGAAGCAAAAGATAAAGCAACTGATTTTGCAGATAAGGTTAAGGAAAAAGTTCAAGATACAAATTTAAGTGGTATAAAAATGCCAATTAAGTCTACAGAAAAAGAGAATAATGAAAAAAATACATTTACTTATACTGTAAATTTCAATGATGAAGATGGAAAAAATTAGGAAATAAGAGAAAAACAATGATATAGTCTAGAATAATTAGGGAGAATAGGAATATTCAGCTAAAATGGGTTATTTTTCAGAAAATTAGGCATAGTCAAAAAGTTAGAAAATGTTATAATTATACTGTAAATATAAAACATTCTTAATTGTCTGAATATTCCTTAAACAGTCGAAATGAGGGATAGCATTGAAGTTTACAAAAAGACAAGAGGAAATAATTAAGATAGTTAAAGATGGGCAGCCAATTACAAGTGAATCAATAGCAGAAAAGCTAGGGGTCACAAGAGCTGCTTTAAGAGCAGATCTAGCAATACTTACAATGACTGGTACTTTAGATGCTAGACCTAAAGTAGGTTATGTATATTTAGGAAAAAAAATTGACGGTGAAATATTAGAAAATTTATCTAAGATAAAGGTTGGAGATATTATGTCAAAGCCCATAACCGTTAATGATGCTACTACTGTATATGATGCAATTGTTCATTTATTTTTACATGATGTAGGAACATTATTTGTTGAAAACAATGGGAATCTAGTTGGGGCAGCCTCAAGAAAGGATTTTCTAAAGATAGCAATTGGAGGAACAGATATACATAAAGTTCCTGTAGGAGTTATAATGACGAGAATGCCTAATATAATTTATGGATATCCTGAGGATAGTGCTTATTCATTAGCTAAAAAAATAATAGAGCATGAAATTGATAGTATACCAATAGTAGAAAAGTCCTGCGAATCAGACAATGGAAAAATTAATTTAAAAATAGTTGGAAAAATTTCTAAGACTAACATAACCAAATTATTTGTTAATCTTGGAGAAGCAAATTAAGGGTAATTTAAAGAGTGACTATGGTAACTACAAGACATAAGTCTTGTTAGTATATATTTATTGTATGAACGGAGGAGTATTGAGATGGAGAATAAAAAGTATGTTTACCTTTTCAGTGAAGGCGACGGTTCAATGAGAAACCTTCTTGGAGGTAAAGGGGCAAATTTAGCAGAAATGACTAGAATAGGGATTCCAGTTCCTCAAGGATTTATAGTTACAACTGAAGCTTGTAATAAGTATTATGAGGATGGAAAACAAATAGCAGATTCAATTATAGAAGAAATCCATGCAAATATCAAAGAATTAGAAAGAATAACAGGAAAAGAATTTGGAAGTAACACAAATCCATTATTAGTTTCTGTAAGATCTGGAGCAAGGGTTTCAATGCCAGGTATGATGGATACAATATTAAATCTTGGATTAAATGATGTTGCAGTAGAAGCAGTTGCAAATGCAACAAAAAATCCACGATTTGCTTATGATTCTTATAGAAGATTTATTCAAATGTTCTCTGATGTTGTTATGGGAATAGAAAAGAGATTATTTGAAAATTTAATAGATGAAGCTAAAGAAGCAAAAGGTGTTAAATATGACACTGATTTAGATGAAAATGACTTAAAGGAATTAGTTGTAAAATATAAAGAATTATATAAAAAGGAAAAGGGTGAAGAGTTTCCTCAAGACCCAACAGTACAATTAACAGAAGCTATTACAGCTGTATTTAGATCATGGGATAATCCAAGAGCTATAGTTTATAGAAGATTAAATGATATTCCAGGAGCTTGGGGAACAGCTGTTAATGTTCAACAAATGGTATTTGGTAATAAAGGAACTACTTCTGGAACAGGTGTTGCATTTTCAAGAAATGCTGCAACAGGAGAAAAAGAAATCTATGGTGAATATTTAATGAATGCACAAGGCGAAGACGTTGTTGCAGGTATTAGAACACCACTTCCAATAGCTAAATTAGAAGAGCAAAATCCAGCTATATATAAGCAATTTATAGATATAGTTAATACACTTGAAAATCATTATAGAGATATGCAAGATATGGAATTTACCATTGAAGAAGGTAAATTATATTTCTTGCAAACAAGAAATGGTAAGAGAACAGCACAAGCTGCTTTAAAAATTGCAGTTGATTTAGTTGAAGAAGGAATGCTTACAAAGGAAGAAGCAATTCTTAAAGTTGAACCTAAGCAATTAGATTCTTTACTACATCCAACATTTGATGCAGCTGAAATGAAAAAGGCTACTGCAATAGCAAAGGGACTTCCTGCATCTCCAGGAGCTGCTTGTGGTAAAGTTGCATTTACAGCAGAAGAGGCAAAGGAAAGAGCTGAAAAAGGTGAGAAGGTTGTTTTAGTAAGACTTGAAACTTCTCCAGAAGATATTGAAGGTATGATAGCAGCTGAAGGTATCTTAACTGTAAGAGGGGGAATGACTTCTCATGCAGCTGTTGTAGCAAGAGGTATGGGTACTTGTTGCGTAGCAGGATGTGGAGACTTAAAGGTTAATGAAGAAGAAAAAACTTTAGAAGCCAATGGTAAAGTTTATACAGCTAATGATTATATTTCAATAGATGGTTCTACAGGAAGCGTATATGGAGAAGCTATTAAGACGGTTACTCCTGAAATTTCTGGTCATTTTGCAACATTCATGGGATGGGCAGATGAAATAAGAAAACTTAATGTTAGAACAAACGCAGATAATCCAAGAGATACTAAACAAGCTATTGAATTTGGAGCAGAAGGTATCGGTCTTTGTAGAACAGAGCATATGTTCTTTGAAGAAGATAGAATTATGGCTGTAAGAGAAATGATTGTAGCTAAGAATGAAGAAGAAAGAAGAGCAGCACTTGAAAAGATACTTCCAATGCAAAAGAAGGACTTTGTTGAAATGTATGAGGCACTTAAAGGAATGCCAGCTACAATAAGATTCTTAGATCCACCATTACATGAGTTCTTACCTCATACAGACGAGGAAATCTCAGAACTTGCAAATACTATGGGATTAACTTTTGAAGAGTTAAAATCTACAGTTGAAAGTTTACATGAATTTAATCCAATGATGGGTCATAGAGGATGTAGATTAGCGGTTTCTTACCCAGAAATTGCAGAAATGCAAACAAGAGCAGTAATAGAAGCTGCTATAGAAGTAAAAACTTTTAAGGGATATGATATAGTACCTGAAATTATGATTCCATTAGTTGGTGAAATTAAGGAATTAAAATTTGTTAAAGATATAGTTGTTAATACAGCAGAAGCAGTTATGAATGAAAAGGGAGTTAAATTAGAGTATCATGTTGGTACAATGATTGAAATTCCTAGGGCTGCTATAACAGCTGACGAAATAGCAAAGGAAGCTGAGTTCTTCTCATTTGGAACAAATGACTTAACACAAATGACATTTGGATTCTCAAGAGATGATGCAGCTAAGTTCTTATCTGATTATTATGAAAGAAAGATATATGAACAAGACCCATTTGCTAAGCTTGATCAAAAGGGTGTAGGACAATTAGTTAAAATTGCAGCAGAAAAAGGTAGAGCTACAAGACCAAATATTAAATTAGGTATTTGTGGAGAACATGGTGGTGATCCATCATCAGTTGAATTCTGCCATAATGTTGGATTAAACTATGTATCTTGTTCACCATTTAGAGTACCAGTTGCAAGACTTGCAGCTGCTCAAGCACAAGTAAAAAATCCAAGATAATAAAAAAGGGAGCGCGAAAGCGTTCCTTTTTTATTTAAAATATATAAACTTTTATAAGAATAATATAAATAATTTCCTTTAAAATTTAACGTTATAATAACTTTTAAATATATCGATCATAGTATTGATATAATCGAGTTGATTTTTAGATCTATCTAAACCTTTAGTGAATATTGTAATGAATGAATTTTTATTGCATTTATTTACATTTTTATAATAATCCCTAGATATTTTCCAAAACTTTTGAGGAAAAGCTAAATAAGCTAAAATATATTTCAAATCGGAATCGCTTAAAGTATTAATTTTTAAATAAGTATTAATTATATCTACAGTTAAAGCAGGATTCCAATTTGTTGTTTCTCTTTTTAAAAGCCTTCTTAAAAAATAAGCTAAGTCGTGGGCACAATAATCTATTTTACATTTATCAAAATCTATTATCCATACATCTTTATTATTTATTAATATATTTTTATTTACATAGTCACCATGGCATAATGATACATTTAAATTAGAAGTATCTATTGAAGTAGATATTTCAAGCGAAAGTTTTGCTAATGATAAATTATTATCTAAATTATTTAGATAAAGTTTTGAAAATTTATCTTTGTATGTTAAAGCCAAGTTGGCAGTTTGAATAATATCATTAAAATGTTTGCTTGTAGATAAATAATAATCTTCTAATCCAACTCTATTGGCACTCCCTAGAATTGGTTTAAAGTTTTTAGAGCATTTATGTAATTTAGCTAGAGTTTTAATTGAAAGTCTTATATCATTAAGGCTATCAAAATTACATTTTTCACCCTCTACCCATGGAGTTAAAATAAAAAGCATATCTTCATAATATATAAATCTATTATTATCTGTAGAAGGCAATAGTTTAGGAACCATCACATTGTTCCTGTATAGCCATTCCATTGCGGAGTAAACAAAGAGTAAATTTCCTTCATCATAATAAACTTTTTTTAAACAGTAATTTTTATTTTTAGAAGTTACTTTAAAAACAGCTCTTTGCTTATCAGTGTCTTTAAATTTAACCATAGTAATAGAGGCATCTTTTAAAAAAAATTTAGGTAAGATATATTTTTTTATATTATCAATATCTATAACATTATTATCGTTACTCATTGCAAAACTCCTTGTATAAATTTCTTATTATAATAATATTATGAAAAATTTATAAATATACATATCATAGAAATGAATTACTATATAATAATTTATTATTATGATATAAAATAGAGAGTTTTTGAGAAAAATATAGAATATGTTATTAGGAGGTGAGTTAAGTGAATATAAGGGAAAGAATAGAAAAAAATGAGGGCTTGACATTAATTAAAGAAGCTATTCATAGTAATAAAAGTGATGGTAGATTGAAATTTGAAGAAGAGGATAATATTAGAACTTGTTTTATGGTAGATAGGGATAGAATAATTCATTGTAAGTCTTTTAGAAGACTAAAACATAAAACTCAAGTATACATACGAACATTTAGAGATCATTATAGAACTAGACTCACTCATACCTTAGAAGTATCGCAAATAGCAAGAACTATCGGAGCTGGAATAGGCTTGAATGAAACATTAATAGAAGCAATAGCTTTAGGACATGATTTAGGTCATGTTGCATTTGCACATAATGGAGAAGAGGTGCTTAATAGCTTTTTAGATAATGGCTTTAGGCATAATGAGCAAAGTGTAAGAGTTGTTGAAAAGTTAGAAAAAAATGGGGAGGGGTTAAATTTAACAAGGGAAGTTATTGATGGAATATTAAATCATAGTGGACTTGGAGGCAAGGAAAATACTTCAAAAACATTAGAAGGTAGGACAGTTAAGTATAGTGATAAAATAGCATATTTAAATCATGATATTGATGATTCGATTAGAGCAGGTCTTTTAAGGGAAGACTGTTTACCTAAAGAGGCTATTAATGTTTTAGGAAATAGCCATTCTGAAAGAATCCAAACTTTAGTGACGGATATGGTAAATGAAACGCAAAAAAATTTAAAAAATGGAATATATGATATAAAACAAAGTGATGAAGTTAGGGAAGCTATGATAGAACTAAGAAAATATATGTTTTCTAATATATATTTAGGAAATGTTTTAAAAGAGGAACGGGATAAAGCAAAATTTATTTTAACTAATGTAATAGATTATTATTATAAAAATTATGAGGAATTACCGAGCTTGTATAAAAATATAGCAAAGGAAGAGGGAATAAAAAGAGGAGTTGCAGATTATATTGCTGGTATGACAGATGATTATTGTATTTCAATTTTTAACAAAATATATATACCAAAGTTTGTAATTTATTAGTAAAAAAGATGTATAATACAAAAAAATTGGGAACAATAAATTTTGTAGAATAAAAAGGAATTTAATATTTAAAATAGAATAAGTAATATTAGGGTAGAATTAAAATAGAAATCTAATAATAATGACATGTTAAATAAATTTAATTAAAAAAGAAAGAAGGAATTTATAATAATATGTCGAATTATATGGAGTGGATAAATATTATTATAGTAAGGAGGGGTCTCCTTGCAGATTTCTGAAGAGATTTTAGAAAAAATAAAATCACAAAATGATATTGTGGATGTAATTTCAGAAAGGGTTAGACTAAAAAAGTCAGGGCGAAACTTTACAGGGCTATGTCCTTTTCATAATGAAAAAACACCATCTTTTTCAGTATCACAAGAAAAACAAATATATAAATGTTTTGGATGTGGAGAAGCTGGAAATGTTATTTCATTTGTGATGAAAGAAAAAAATTTACCTTTTGTTGAAGCAGTAAAATATTTAGCCAATAGGGCAAATATTCCTTTGGAAAGTAATAATGGAGAAAAAAGTAAAACAGCAAAAAAGAAAGACTTGTTGTATAGAGTAAACGTAGAAGCAGCAAAGTTTTTCTTTTCTAATCTTATAAATAATCAAAGTGCAAAAGAGTATTTTTTAAATAGAGGAATTAAAGAGCAAACAATTAAAAAGTTTGGATTAGGATTTGCAAATGATAGTTGGAATAGCCTGATGTTTTATTTAAGGAGAAAAGGTGTTAATGATATTTTATTAGAAGAGGCTGGACTTATTTCTGTAAATAAGGAAAAGGGAACAAAATATGATAGGTTTAGAAATAGAGTCATGTTTCCTGTTTTTGATTATCAAGGAAGAGTAATTGGATTTGGTGGAAGAGTACTTGACGATTCAAAGCCTAAGTATTTAAATTCTCCAGAAACTTTAGTTTTCCAAAAGGGAACCAATTTATATGGCTTAAATTTTGCTTTAAAACATAATTTAAATGAAAGGTATTTTATAATTGTTGAAGGATATATGGATTTAATATCTTTACATCAATATGGCATTACTAATGTAGTTGCTTCATTAGGAACTGCACTTACTATTAATCAAGCTAGGCTTTTAAAAAGATATGCAGATAAGGTTATAATTTCTTATGATGCAGATATGGCAGGACAAATGGCAACCTTAAGAGGGCTAGAGATATTAAGAACTGCTGGATTTGATGTTAGAGTGTTAAATATTCCACAAGGAAAGGATCCAGATGAATATGTGCGTAGTAATGGAAGAGAAGCTTTTTTAAAGTTAATTAATTCGGCAGAACCTTTAATTGATTATAGAATGAAAAAAGCTGAAGAGGGAATTGATTTTAAAAATAGCCAATCTTTAATATTATATGCAAAAAGAATTATGGATATAATTTCAGATTTAGATCCTGTGGAAAAGGATGTTTATATTAAAAAGGCATCAGAAAATACTGGTATAAAGGAACAAACTTTATATGATATTCTCAAAAGTAAGATTAAAGTTAGTGGAGAAAATAATTTTAGGAATAATAAGGAAGAATATGGGTCAAAATTATATGTAGAACCTGGATTTTTAAAGGCTGAAAGGGCAATTTTGAAAATTATGTTAGAAAATAAAGAGTATCTACAGTATATAGAGGAAAGAATATTAGAAAACGACTTTATTTTGCTAGAACATAAAGAAATTTTCACTATTATTATGTTAGCTAAAGGGAAAAATATAAATAATATAGATTCCTTTATTGAATCTAAGCTAAATAATACAAAATCTATTGGGGAATTAGTAAAAATTAGAGAAGAGAATATATTCTTTGCAGAGGACATTAAATTTCAAATTAATGATTTTATTAATGAAATACATTCCTATAAATTAAAGCAAAGAATAAATCAACTCAAAAAAGAAGTAAAAATACTTGAAAATCAAGGTAAAATTGAAGAATCAATAAATCTTGCAATAGAACTTTCAAGTCTTACTAAAAAGTTGAAAGAAATTAAGAGAGTATTGTAGTTGGTCATATAACGAAAGGAGGTAGTCAGCTAGTGGAAGAAAAAACTAAAGTAAATAAGAATAAGTCTAAGGATAGCCAAGATAGAAATAATAAAATGAATATTGTTAAAAACTTACTTGATAAGGGTAAGAAAAATGGGGTATTAACATATCAAGAAATTTTGGATGAGGTTGAAAATATAGAACTAAGTCCAGAACAAATTGAAAAAATATATGAAGTTTTAGAATCAATGGGTATAGAAGTTCAAGGTGCAGCTAATGAGATTGATATTGTTGAAGAGGAAATAGATTTATCAGTACCAGAAGGAATTGCAATTGATGACCCTGTAAGAATGTACTTAAAAGAAATAGGAAAGGTCCCTCTATTATCTTCAGAAGAAGAAATGGAACTTGCTAAAAAGATTGAAGAAGGAAGTCAATATGCTAAAAAGAAACTTGCTGAAGCCAATCTTAGACTTGTTGTAAGTATAGCAAAAAGATATGTTGGTAGAGGAATGTTATTCTTAGATTTAATTCAAGAAGGAAATCTTGGATTAATAAAAGCAGTTGAAAAATTTGATTTTAGAAAAGGATTTAAATTTTCAACTTATGCTACATGGTGGATAAGACAAGCGATTACAAGAGCCATAGCTGATCAGGCTAGAACTATTAGAATACCAGTTCACATGGTAGAAACAATTAATAAATTAATAAGAGTTCAAAGACAATTATTACAAGAACTAGGAAGAGATCCATTCCCAGAAGAAATTTCTAAGGTTATGGATTTACCAGTGGAAAAGGTTAGAGAAATTCAAAAAATAGCACAAGAGCCTGTTTCATTAGAAACACCTATAGGTGAAGAGGAAGATTCTCATTTAGGAGATTTTATTCCAGATGATGATGCCCCTGCACCAGCTGAAGCAGCTGCATTTACAATGTTAAAAGAACAATTAATAAATGTATTGGATACTCTTACTCCAAGAGAAGAAAAGGTATTAAGATTAAGATTTGGTTTAGATGATGGAAGAGCTAGAACTCTTGAAGAAGTTGGAAAAGAATTTAATGTAACAAGAGAGAGAATAAGACAAATTGAAGCTAAGGCATTAAGAAAACTTAGACACCCATCTAGAAGTAAGAAACTAAAAGATTACTTAGATTAGTAAAATTAGCACCATAAGTTGGTGCTAATTTTCATATTATATTATTAATTAAATAAATTTTAGAGATTTAACATAATTTAAAAATAGATATATAAATACTTTAAAATAATATTTATATATTGTTGTTTTAAAATAATAACCAAAGATTAAATAATTATAATATTAGAGGTATTAAAAATGGATGTTAGTAAAAGAATTGAATTTATAATCGAAAATTTAGAAAAGGTAAATACCCTTGCAGACATAGGTACTGATCATGGCTATGTGCCTTTAATAGCATTAGAAAGAGAACTTTGTACAAAGGCAATTGCCTGTGATATTAATAAAGACCCATTAGATAAAGCAAGATTAAATGCTATCTTAGAAGGACTTGGAGATGAACTTGAATTTAGATTAGGTGGAGGCTTTGAACCACTTAATATAAATGAAGCAAATGAAGTTGTAATAGCTGGTATGGGAGGAAACTTAATAAGAGATATATTAGAAGCTGATATAGACAAGATAAAATCAGTAGATTATTTAATTTTAGTTCCAGCTCAAAATCCAGAAGTATTAAGGGAATATTTATATACACATAATTATGAGATTATAAAAGAAGATTTATGTTTTGATGAAGGTATATATTATGAATTATTTAAGGTAAGAAGTGCAGAAGGAAATGTAACTGAATTAGATAGTATATATTATGAAATAAGTCCTGTATTATTAAAAAGTAAAAATCCATTAATGAAGGATTATTTACAATTTAAATTAGATGAATATAATAGAATATTAGGATTTATAACAGAAGCTACTGTTGCTGCAAATAAAAGAAGAGAAGAAATAAAAGAAAAAATAAATATTATTACTTCTATGTTAAATTATATATAAGGTGAATTTATGAAAAAGGTAAATGATATAATTAAGGTAATGGAAAAAATAGCTCCACCTTATTTAAAGGAAGACTTTGATAATGTAGGTTTAATGGTTGGAGACAGAGATAAGTGTGTTAAAAGGGTGTTATTGGCTTTAGATTGTACACTTAAGGTTATTGAGGAAGCTAAAGAAAAAAATATTGATTTAATAATAACGCATCATCCTCTTATATTTAGAAAACCTAATAATATTACTACAGATACATTACAAGGTAAGAAAATTATAGAACTTATAAAAAATGATATTTCTCTTTATTCAAGTCATACTAATTTAGATTCAGTAGAAGAGGGATTAAATCACACTATAGTATCTATATTAGGATTTGAAAACTCTAAGATATTGGAAAAAAATAAGAGAGAAGAAAGTGCTGGACTTGGAAGAATAGTAGAGTTACAAAATACAATTAATTTAGAAGAGTTAATTAAAAAAGTTAAAAATGATTTAAAAATTAATAATTTAAGGGTTGTTAAAGGAAATGACAGTGTTTCTAAAATTGCAATAATAAATGGAAGTGGTCAAGATTTTATAGGTAAGGCAGTGAGACTAGGTGTTGATACTGTAATTACTGGAGATACAACTTATCATTTTGCTTCTGATTATAAAGAAATGGGAATAAATATTTTAGATGTTGGACATTTTGGATCAGAACAACTGATTTTCTTTAATGTAATGAAAAAATTAAAAGAAAAATTTATAGATGTTGAATTTATAACTTCAAATGTTGAAGAAGATCCATTTATTTTTTATTAAGTATAAAGTATAAGGATTACTTAACGGTAATGCTTATACTTTTTTTATTATTAAAATTATAATTTATTTAAACTTAAGATTTTGTAAGATTTTCTTAAATGGTATTTAAAATATAAATCCTATAATAAAATTAAAGTTTTTATTATAGGAGATGCAAAAATGAAAAGAAAGAGTAGATTTAAAAGAAATTTATTAATTAGCATGATATTAATTGCTGTAATATGGTATTTAAAAAATTATAACAAGAGTGAAGCAGTAAGTATAAAAAATATTAATAGTGATTTTTCAAGAGTTATAGTGAGTAAAAATTATGAATTAGGAGAAGATTATAAACCTAGTAATTTACAAAAGCCAAATATAATTTTTGCAGATGAATCTACAGATGAAGAAAGACTGGTAGATGGAATTATTAAAGAACCATTAGAAAATTTAGTGAGGGCAGCAAAAAATGATGGGATAATATTGTTAGGTAATTCGGGATATAGATCTTATGATACACAAAAGGAACTTTATAATATGAGAGTTTTATCTGACGGTAAACAAATGGCAGATAAATATGTTGCTAAGGCAGGATTTAGTGAGCATCAAACAGGTTTAGCTATTGATCTTACAAATGAATATAGATATTTTGTAAAGGGAACAAATGAAGCAGAATGGCTAGAAAATAATTGTTACAAATATGGGTTTATTATTAGGTACCCAGAGGGAAAAGAAAGTATAACAGGGGTAGCTTATGAACCATGGCATATAAGATATGTTGGAGAAGAAGTTTCAAGGTATATTTATGAGAATAATATCACATTAGAAGAATATTTAGGTAAATAATATGGAAGAATTTAAAATGAAATTTAAATTAAAGTGAAAATTTACGGAGGAAATATGAATAATAATATTTTAGTAGTAGATGATGAAAAAGAAATAAGAGAGTTATTAAATATAAACCTTATAAATGAAGGATTTAATGTATTTAAGGCTGGATGTGGTAAGGAGGCCTTAGAAATTATAGATAATGAGGAAATTAATTTAATGGTTCTTGATGTGATGATGCCAGATATATATGGACTTGAGGTATGTAGAAGAGTTAGAGAAAAATATAATATTCCAATTCTTATGTTAAGTGCAAAGGTTGAAGATATAGATAGAATACAAGGAATTATGACTGGTGCAGATGATTACTTATGTAAGCCATTTAATTCATTAGAACTTATTGTTAGAATAAGAGCCTTACTTAGAAGAACTTATTTTTTAAATTCTCAATTTAAAAAAATAGATGATGATGTTATACATGTAGGTTCTATTATAATTGATAAAAATAAGCATATAGTTAAGGTTAATAATGAAGAGATTAATTTAACTGCAAGGGAATTTGATATATTATATCTTTTAGCCACTAATAGAGGTAAAGTTTTTAGTGCTGAAGAAATATTTAAAAAGGTTTGGAGAGAAATATATTTTCAATCAAATAATACTGTTATGGTTCATATGAGTAGAATACGGGACAAATTAGAGGCTCATACAAGTGGAGAAAAAATAATTCATACAGTATGGGGAGTAGGATATAAAATTGAAAAATAATAGATTAATTATATATTATTTAAAGGAAATGTTAAAAATGATAATAGCTTTAGTTTTAATGGGCATAAGCCTATTTATAATAAAAGTTGCATTAGATTATTGCTATAGATATTATAGTATAAAGATAATAAATTTGATGTGGTATTATTGGAGACAAATAAAGGGAACATTGTTTGGTGATATTATTTTTATAGCAATTGGATTTTCTTTATTTTTTATTTGGTATGTTATTTTATCTTATAGAGATAAAAATGGATTAGTTGAAATTATTAAAGAAACAGAAATTATGGCAAATGGTGATTTAGATAGAGTTATTAAACCTAAGGCTGATGGTGAAATTAAGGAACTAAGTGAAAATATTAATAAGTTATCTACTGCACTTAAAAATTTAACTATAGAAGAGAGAAGAGCTCAAAAAACAAAGAATGACTTAATAACTAATGTTTCACATGATTTAAGAACTCCTTTAACTTCTATATTAGGATATTTAGAATTTATTGATTCTGATAAATATAAGGATGAATTAGAATTAAGGTATTATGTAAATATTGCATATGAAAAATCTAAAAGCTTAAACTTACTTATAAATGATTTATTTGAGCTTACAAAATTACAAAATGATAGTATAAGCATAAATAAAAGTAAAATAAATTTAGTTGATTTATTAGGGCAGATAATTGCATATTTTGAGTATCAATTTAAAACTTCTAAAATGAAATCTAGAATAAAATTTTCACAAGAAAAGTTAATTATAAATGCAGATGGTGAAAAGTTAGTTAGAGCTTTTGAAAATTTATTAAGCAATGCAATTAAGTATGGAAGTGATGGATATTTTGTAGATATAATTACAAAGAGGGAAGAAGACAGGGCTGTTGTTCAAATAATTAATTATGGAGACCCAATACCATCAATTGATTTACCTCATATTTTTGATAGATTTTATAGAGTTGAAAAATCAAGAAATAGTAATATAGGTGGCTCAGGATTAGGGTTAGCTATTACTAAAAACATTATAGAGTTACATAGTGGAAGTATATTTGCTTATAGTGATACTGAAAAAACTATATTTGAAATTAAGCTACCAATTATAGAATAAAAAAGAAAAACACTAGGCATTAACCTAGTGTTTTTCATAATGCGAGATGATCCGTAAGCGGAGTTCTGTATTAAGCAATCATCTATCTAGGCTTATTGTTGCCAATAAGCTCAAGCGACACACCACATGGCGGGACGGGCAATCCCATAATGCCATTACTCGGTCTTGCTCCAGGTGGGGTTTACATAGCCATGATGTCACCACCATGCTGGTGAGCTCTTACCTCGCCTTTCCACCCTTACCAGTCACAAAAGTGAATTCAGTTTAAAAAACTTCTGGCGGTATATCTCTGTTGCACTATCCTTCAAGTCGCCTTGACTGGCCGTTAACCAGCACCCTGCCCTATGGAGCTCCGACTTTCCTCTCCTAGCTTTAAAGCTAGCAGCGATTGCATGTATCACTCGCACGACTTATGATAACATATATTATTAAATATTACAAATAAATTTTATACAAAAGTTAAGATTAAAAATAACATTACAATTATTATCCAACTATATATACCTATACCTGAAAATAATAATGTTATTCCCATAAGTATTAAAATACAAATTCTAGCTTTAGGGTTTGGGCAATTTGGTTGTTTAGGTTTAGCAGAAGGTGTTTTAATTGCACAGATTATTTGATCTACAGTTTCCTTAATTACCTTTCCCCAGTCAGTTTTCTTAGACATTATTTCAACTCCAGCGATTGTTATTATTATAATATATGCCTAATTATTATAATAAAGAAATAAAAGTTTCATATATGTTGAGCTTTATTGATTTATAATATTAATAAAAAGTTAATATAAATTCCATAAAAAGTGCATTTTTTTAGATTACAATTAAATTTATAAAGTTTATTAGGAGTTGAATATAAAAGTGAAAAACAAGAAGATATTTTATGGTGTTGCAATAATTTTTATATTAACTTTTATGGTAGCTACTATATTTTTATTTAAAGATAAAGTAGCATTAGATTTTAGTATAGAAAAAATGCAAAGAATTATTGAGAGTAAAAAATTTTCAGAATTAATATTTATAAGCTTGTGGTATTTAAGATTAATTTTATTTATACCAGGAGTTACATTAATGATATTAGGTGGCTTAATCTTTGATCCAAGCAAAGCATTTTTATTATCTATGATAGGAATAGTTTTAAGTGATATTTTAGTGTTTTTACTTGCTAAAAGTAAATTATTAAGTGGTTTTAGAAATAAATTAGAAAACAAGTATAAAGATATTATAGATTTAATAGAAAAATATAATTATAAAATATTAGGAATAGGAGTTTTATGTCCAGTTGCACCTACTGATGCAATTGTGTTTTTATCTTCATATGTTGGAATGAAATTCAGTAGATTTTTAGTAGTTTTTATTATAGCTAATATACCTGCATTATTTTTATATAGTAATTTAGGAGAAAGCTTTCAAGATTCAAATATGAACACTATATTTATAATAATTACACTAATTATTAGTGGAATATTATCTATAAAATTATGGAATAACTTAAAAAGAAAAAAAGTAAGTACAATTTAGAAAAAGTAAAATATTAAACTAATTAAGTTTCACGAATAATTGAATAAGTATATAATGAAGTATAAACATAAGATAAGGAGAGGGTATGTGGGACATAATAAATCATTTAAAAAAAATAATAGATTTGAATATGAAAAAGAAGAAAAATTTAAGTTAAGTGAAGAAGATATAAAAGAATTATCATTACTTAATAGTTCACTAATATCAACTTATCTATTTACAATATCAGATATAATATTTTATGAGTCAACTATTAATGCAATTAAATATATACTAAGTAAAGATTATTATGAAAAGAAGATTGGAGAAATTAAAGCAGTTGAAGCTGGTTATTTAGAATTAATATCAAAATTAATATTGGTAAATGTTGATATATCAAGATATAATTATCTGTGCAAAAAAAATATAGATGGAAAAAAAGAACGTTTATTAAAACCAGAATTAGATATAACTATAGGAGATGAATTTCAAGTATTAACATACTTCTTTATTTATATTGGTTTTTTAGGAAATTATAATTTAAATAATATTAAGGATATTTCCATAGATTCTAATAAAGAGTTATCATTAATGATTTCGCAGTTATATGCTATAAATATAAAGTTTTATGCAGATTATCTTGCATATATAGCAATTTTAGAAAGTATACAGCTAGTTTCTGAAAAATATAAAGCTAATAAAAAAAGAAAATTAAATCCAGATATTCCTGCAATTCAATCATCTATTTTTTATTTATTATCAAGAGTAATACTTGCTAATTTAGCTTTTACTAGATATGATGAATTATATAAAAAATATGGTAAAACACAATTTAAGAATTTATTACAACCTAGTGTATCAATAAATGTAGGCAACATTTTTGGGATAGTAGGTGGTATTTATATATTAGTAAGTTTTATGGAACGTTACGAGAGAAATATTACTGGACCTATATTTGGAATATAAAATTAAAGAAGCAGTTGTATTATATTGAAAATTTTTAGTTCAATATAATACAACTAATTTTAATTATATAAAATTTTTAGAAATAACATATAGAATAAACCATTTTTATAAAAGATTACTCTATTGTGGTTAATGAATCTATAAGTTCTCTAACTTTCCATTCATCTTTTAAATCTGTCATAGTAAGTATTGTATCTCCAGCTTTAATTACTGTATTACCTTTTGGAACTATAGTATCCTCCCCACGTTTAATTGATACAATAAGAGTATTTTCAGGTAGTTTAATAGAACTTAAAGGAGTATTTTCTATTTTAGATCCAAAATGAACTACATTAGTTATAATAAGCTTTTTATTACTATGACTATGGTAATCATTAATGTTATTTTTAAGTAAAAGATTTTCAAGTAATGAATCATATATAGGAGCACTTTTTAGGAAATCAGCAACTATATATGCTATTATGGAAACTATTGTAAGAGATAATAAATGTGTAAATGAGCCTGTCATTTCAGTTATTAATATTATTCCTGTTATTGGTGCACGAACTATTGCAGTAAAGTACCCAGCCATAGATAATATTATAAAATTATTAAAAAGTTCAGCATTAATTCCAAGATAATTTATTGAAATATATCCAAATACAGCACCAAATGTTCCTCCTATTATAAGAAGAGGAAAAAATATTCCACCGGGAGCACCAGAACCAAAGCTTATTATTGAAAATAAAAACTTAGCTATTAATATTACTAATAAAAGAGTTAGAGTTGTGTTAAGGTTAAGCTCTTCTAAAACTGCATGCCCCCCACATAAAACAACGGGAAATAATAATCCTATTATTCCAGCCAATAAAAATGGAATCATTAATTTAACGGAGGTTGAACATTTTAATTTATTATATAAATTTTGTGTTTTTAATGTAAACCAATTATAAAAAGCACCAAATACACCTAATAAAATACCCAAAATTAATAAAAGCCAATAATTTTCTAAAGGAATTGGAATTGTATCGGCAAAATGGAATACTGGTTCAAGTCCAAAAAAATGTTTAGAAACAAAGTCAGAAACTATAGCAGAAGTTATTGTTGATAATAAAACTAAAGGAGAAAAATATTTGTATATTTCTTCTAATGAAAATAATACTCCAGATAATGGCGCATTAAATGCAGCTGCTAATCCAGCAGTAGCACCACTACTAATTAACAATCTTCTTTCCAATCTTGTGCTTTTAAGTTTTTTACTCATTATATCACCCATGCAAGCTCCAAGTTGAACAGATGGACCTTCTCGACCTAAAGATAATCCTGAAATAATTGATAAAGTTCCGCCTATAAATTTATTAATTAGTATAGAAAAAGGTCTATTTTTTAAATATCCACCCATTATTCCTTTAACTTGAGGTATACCACTACCACTTATATAAGGTTCTTTATCTATAAGTTTTCCAATTATAAAGGCAAAAATAATTAAAATAATAAACCAAATAGGAATAAGATAAATATTACGTTTAATATAGTTATAAATAAAAAAAGCAAAATCTTCGGCGTATGATAATGCAAAGCGATATATTATAACTATAAATGATGTTATTATACCAACTAATAAACTTTTTAAAACTAATTTTAAGTTATTTTGTTCTGTATCAGTAATTACATCAAAGTTTTTCATTTTGCTATCACCTCAATTAATAGTATAGCTTTTTTATAATAACTAGAAAAGTAAATATATTTAATAATCATAATAAAAAATGATATATCAGCAAATAATTTAGATAATTAAAAATTAATAATGTGGGGAAATATATTAATGTAGCATCTAAGCAAACTCAGATATTTAAATTAAAAAAATGCAAAGGAGGGAGTATAATGAAAATAACTTTTAAAGGTAATCCTGTTACACTTGTCGGTGAAACTCTTAAAGTTGGAGATGATGCACCAGACTTTTTAGTAGTTGATAATGATTTAAATGATATCACTTTAAAGGAAACATCAGGTCTAAGAATATTTTTAACTGTACCATCCATAGATACCCCAGTATGTGATACTGAAGTTAGAAAATTTAATAAAGAAGCTACTAATCTTAAAGATGTTACAGTATATGTTATATCAATGGATTTACCATTTGCTCAAACAAGATGGTGTGGAAATGCGGGAATAGATAAAGTTAAAACAGTTTCAGATTATAAACAAAAAAGTTTTGGTAAGAAATACGGTGTTTTAATAGAAGAACTTTGTTTATTAGCACGTGCTATTTTTATTATTGATGAAAATAATAAGATTAAGTATGTGGAATATTGTAAGGAAATTTCTAGTGAACCAGATTATGAAAGTGCTTTGAATGCAATAAGATAAATTTTATTTTAAGAGGTGTTAATATGAGTATAAAAGAAAGAATAGAAGAAATGAAAATACACCATGAAGAAAGAAAAGAAGAAAGACATGAAAGACATGAGGAAAAGAAATTTGCTCATCAACTAAAACATCAAATGAAGGAAGAATTAAAAGAAGAAGAGAGAGCTGAAAAAGAAGCTTATCACGAATTGTATCATCAACTAAAAGAAGATGGGGACAAAGCTGCAGCTAGTGAATTAAAAGAAGAATATAAAGAACATAAGAGAGAAGAAAGAGAAGCTAAACATGAGTTTAAAAAAGAGGCTAGAGCTGAGAGAAAAGAAGAGAGACATGAGCATCATGAGTTAAAGAAGGAAAATAGAGAATTAAATCGTGAAGCAAAACATCAATTAAAAGAAGAAAAGAAAGATTATAAACAAGAAGAAAAAGACGCAAAAAAAATGGCAAAAGAAATAGATAAAGATATAAGAGAATTAGAAAAAGAAGATAGAAAAGAACAAAAAGAGTTTGCAAAAGAGTTAAAGAAGCAAATGGAAAAAGAAATGTAATAAAATATGTTAAAGTTATACATAGAATAAATTGAAAATAATAAAATACATAAGAAATTTTATAATATATAATAAAAATATAAGGAAATAAATTGTCAAGTTAGATAATGTTACAAAAAGTAAAAGGTATATTTGTAAGTATTATATATGGATGAAAACAGTTACAAGAGTTATAATGAATATATCAAGTAAAGTCGATTTATGGGAGGAATAAAAATGGCAAATTTATCATTAAAACATATTTATAAAATATATCAAGGTGACGTAACAGCGGTTAAGGATTTTAATTTAGAAATTGAAGATAAAGAATTTATAGTATTTGTTGGACCATCAGGATGTGGTAAGTCAACTACATTAAGAATGATTGCTGGTCTTGAAGATATTTCAAAGGGAGAGCTATATATAGGGGACAAGCTAGTGAATGATGTAGAACCTAAAGAAAGAGATATAGCAATGGTTTTCCAAAACTATGCCTTATATCCTCATATGACTGTTTTTGATAACATGGCATTTGCATTAAAATTAAGAAAGGTTCCAAAGGCTGAAATTGAAGAAAAAGTTAGAGAAGCAGCAAAAATATTAGATATTGAACATTTATTAAAAAGAAAGCCAAAGGCTTTATCAGGAGGACAAAGACAAAGGGTTGCTTTAGGAAGAGCAATTGTTAGACATCCAAAAGTATTCTTGATGGACGAGCCTTTATCAAATTTAGATGCTAAATTAAGAGTACAAATGAGAACGGAAATTATAAAGTTATATAGAAAATTACAGACTACATTTATATATGTAACACATGACCAAGTAGAAGCTATGACTATGGGTACTAGAATTGTAGTTATGAAAGATGGTGTTATTCAACAAGTAGATTCACCACAAAATATATACAATTATCCTGCTAATGTTTTCGTTGCTGGGTTTATTGGAAGCCCACAAATGAACTTCTTAGAAGGTAGAATTGAAAGAGAAGGCAATGAAATTTTTGCAGTATTTGGAGATAATGCAATAGTGTTACCTAAGGAAAAAGCTAATACTTTAATTAAAGAAGGATACATTGGAAAAACTGTTACACTAGGTATAAGACCAGAACATTTAGATGATGATGCAGAACTTATAGCAGCAAATCCAAATAGCATAGTTAAAGGAAATGTAGAAGTTATAGAGCTTATGGGAGCAGAAAGTTATATTTATACTAAGTGTGGAAGGGATTCATTGAATGTAAGAGTTGAAGGAACAACTGAATTAAAAATTGGTGAAGTTGCAAAACTTTACTTAAGATCAGAAAAATTACATGTATTTGATAAGGAAACACAAATAAGAATTGTATAATTCTAATTTATTTATTGGGGGATAGAGTATGGAGTGTATTGAGAAGCTTGTAAATGAAATATACAACAATTGTAAAATACCATTCCAATTAATAATTAATGATGTAGGAGAATTTTCCACACCTCAATTTAAATTAGTACAGAATAACTTAGAAAAATATTTTAGTTATAATAACACTAAGTGTTGTATTAGAGCAAATACAACACTTGGTGTTACAATTGATTTATTAAAATTTTGTATAGAAGAAAAGTTGAGTGATGTATATTTAAATAAAAATAGCATAGTTTCATTATTATTAAGTGGAGAGAAAGTAGACAACAAGATAATAAGATTAACGTGGCCAATTATAGAAAAAGATTTTAATCTAATTAATATATATATGGAGAATTATAGTGAGGAATTATTATTATTTATAAAACAACCTTATTTAAATACTGATATTGAAATATTGTTTTACAATGGAAATATAATTATGATCGGTAAATTTGAAGATACATTAGAGCATGTTCAAAGTATAAAAGCTACAATAGAGAGTATAATATCAGGAAAATGCTACATAAGTTATTGTAAAGTTGATAATTATTTAGATTTAAAGAAAAGCTATGAAAATACTTGTTATAAAATTGATTTAGGAATTAAATATAATATTATTGAAAATATATTTGATAGCAATAAACTTATATTAGAAGGAATAATAGATTCTGTATCTGATGAAATGAAAAATGACATATATGAAAGATTTAAAAAGGGAATATCAAAATTGGATAATGAAATGATTAGAACTATAGAAGTATTTTTTAAATATGGATTAAATTTAAGTGAAGCTGCAAAGGAATTGTATATTCATCGAAATACTTTAATATATAGATTAGATAAGATTCAAAAATATACTAATTATGATATAAGAAATTTTAACGAAGCTGTATTATTAAAAATAATTTTATTTATTTGGAAAGAAAAAAAGTGAAAAAACACTTGAAAATGTTTTCAAATAGAGGTATAATAAATTTTGAAATGATATACACACACTTGAGCAAAAGTTACATTAAGAATTTTATTTCTATCAAGATTCATTGTTAATCTTGATAGAAATAAATTAAAAACAATCGGTAACGATACCAATAGGTTTTTATTTTAAATATATTCTTTTGGGGGGAAATATTGTGAGTCTTATAGAACATGTTGTAAATGATATATATTACGAATCTAAAATAGAGTTTCAATTAATTATAGATAGGATAGGTATATATACTTCTCCAAAACTTAGTATCCAAAAAAATTATACAAAAAAAACCACAGAGTATAAAGGGATTACATACACTCTAATAACGGATGAAGAATATATTAATTTATTAACATGTTTATTAGAAAGTAGGCTTGATAATATAATATTTAAAAAGAATAGTTCAATTATAAATTTATTAGATGAAAAAAGAGAGCTAATATTTGAAAATAGTAGGCTTTCTGTAGAAGAATTAATAGATTCTATTGCAGAAAAAAGAAAAGATGAAAGAGTTAATGATTTTAACTTTGCATTATCAAAATTAGATAATGAAATGATTAGAACTATTGAAGTATTTTTTAAATGTGGATTAAATTTAAGTGAAGCTGCAAAGGAATTGTATATTCACAGAAATACTTTGATATATAGATTAGATAAAATACAAAAAATTACCTCTTATGATATAAGAGAATTTAATAATGCAATGATTTTTAAAATAATATTTTTATATAATAAGAAGAAAAAAATAATTTAATAGTTGAAAAAGTCTAAAAAATAAGATACAATTATAGCTGGAAACGATACCGCAGGGTTGGAAAATAAATTTTAATTTGCATAAATATAGATATAATTAATTTATAGTTTAATACGTAAAACTACTATACTTTTAAATAAAGTATTTTTAATTAAGTAGGCTTAATAGTTAACTTTATTAACTTGTATTGAAATGTAATTCCTAGCTTAGTATTCTTTATAAAAGATAGCTAAGTAGGCTTAACTAAAACTTATTATGATTTCCTATTATGTGGAAGCTTAAATATAAAACTATGTTAAAGAATTTATTATTCTTTTAACAATAAGTTTAATAATTAGGTAACGATGGCAGATAATTATTTAAGATATTTTTCAAGGGAGTTTTATAAATGAATATAAGGGATATTGCAAGAATATCAGGAGTAGGTGTTAGTACTGTATCTAGAGTATTAAATAATCATCCTGATGTTAAAGAAAGTACAAGAGAAAAAGTTTTACATGTAATAAAAGAAAGTAATTACGTTCCTAATAATAGTGCAAGAATATTAAAACAACATAATACTAAAAATATAGGAGTGCTAGTTAAAGGGGTTTTTAATCCATTCTTTTCTGAACTTATAAATGTTATAGGAAGTAAAATAAATGAAAATAAGTATACAATGATACTTCAACAAAATGATTATGCATTAGAGCAAGAAGTTGAAAATATTATTTCATTTGTAAAAGAAAAGAGATTGCAAGGAATAATATGCCTAGGAGGCAATTTTATAGATTTAGATGATGATAGTTTTAAAAATATTGATGTACCAATTGTATTAACATCTGTTAATGCAGTATCACCTACTGGTAAGGATAAATATTCTACAGTTGGGATAAATAATTTACAATCGGCATATGATGCTACAAATTATTTAATAAAAAAAGGTCATAAAAATATAGCATTAATGATTGGTGAAGAAAATGATTTTTGTATTAGCTGGTGGAGATATAAAGGATACGTTAAAGCACTAAGGGATAATAATATTGAACCAAACAATGATAATCTTATCATAGGAGATTATGACAGTAAAATTGCTTACGAAGTAACATTAGATTTTTTAAAAAGACGAAAGGATATTACAGCTATATTTGCAATTTCTGACTTTATGGCAATTGGTGTTGCTAAGGCTGTAACAGATAGTGGATTAACTGTTGGAAAAGATATATCAATAGTTGGATTTGATGGTATGAACATAAGTTGTTATTATAATCCTGGTATTACTACTGTAAAACAGCCAATAGAAGAAATGGCTATAAAGAGCGTAAATATTTTATTTGATCTTTTAAAAGAGAAATGTGAAAATAAACATGTTTTATTAAACACAGAATTAATAGAACGAGAATCATGTGCAGATTTAAATTTAATTAAAAATATTTAGTTAAATATTAATTAATATATATAATAAAATTTATTGTTATAAAAGGAGCAGAGGGATATGGAAAGAAATGCAGGGGTTATAATGCATATTGCATCATTACCAGGAAAATTTGGAATTGGAACTTTTGGTAAAGAGGCATATGATTATGTAGAATTTTTATTAAAATCAGGATTAAAATATTGGCAAATATTACCGCTTGGTCAAACAGGATATGGTGATTCACCTTATCAATCATTTTCAGCATTTGCTGGAAATCCATATTTTATAGATTTTGATATTTTAAATAAAGAAGGTCTTTTACATGAAGAAGAGTACCTTAATGAAAATTATGGAGATAATGTTGAATATATAGATTACGGGCTTTTATTCGATGTTAAATATAATGTATTAAGAAGAGCTTATAATAATTTTAAGAATTTAGATAATTTAGAGTTAAGAGAAGAATTTGAAAAATTTAATGAAGAAAATAAAGATTGGTTAGATGATTATTCTTTATACATGGCAGTTAAAGGTAAATTCAATCTTGTAAGCTGGCAAGAATGGGATGAAGACATAAAGAAAAGAAAACCAGAAGCAATGGAAAGATATAAGAGAGAATTATCTGATGAAATTGAGTTTTGGTCATTCATTCAATTTATGTTCTTTAAACAATGGAATGCATTAAAAACTTTTGCAAATGAAAAAGGTATACAAATCATAGGGGATATGCCTATTTATGTAGCAGAAGATAGTGCTGATGTTTGGAGCAATCCAGATGCTTATTTAATTTATAGTGAAACATTAAAACCAATTTCAGTAGCAGGATGTCCACCAGATGCTTTCTCAGCTACAGGACAATTATGGGGAAATCCTTTATATGACTGGAACTATATGGAAAAGAATCATTATAAGTGGTGGATAAAGAGAGTTAAAGAAAGCTTAAAGCTTTATGATGTTTTAAGAATAGACCACTTTAGAGGATTTGAAAGCTATTGGGAAATACCTTACGGTGAAGAAACTGCTATAAATGGTAGATGGGTAAAAGGACCTGGAATTAAATTATTTAATGCTATTAAAGAAGAATTAGGTGAAATTAACGTTATAGCTGAAGATTTAGGATTCTTAACTGATGAAGTTATGCAATTCTTAAATGAAACTGGTTTCCCAGGAATGAAGGTATTACAATTTGCTTTTGACGCTAGAGAAGAAAGTAATTACTTACCTCATACTTATATAAATAATTGTATCGCATATACAGGAACTCATGATAATGATACTTTTAGAGGATGGTTTGAGGTAACTGGAAACAAGTCAGATATAGATTACTGCAAAGAGTATTTAGCTCTAACTGAAGAAGAAGGATATAACTGGGGCTTTATTAGAGGAGCATGGAGCAGTGTATCAGATGTATCAGTAGCTTTAATGCAAGATTTCTTAAATTTAGGAAATGAAACTAGGGTAAATGTTCCATCAACATTAGGTACTAACTGGAAATGGAGAGCTAAAGAAGGTAGCTATACAGATGAATTAGCTGATAAGATTTATAAATATACAAAAATGTATGGAAGATGTAAATAAAATAAAAAAAGCTGTTGCTAAAAAGCAACAGCTTTTTTGCGTAAGCATTTAGTGTGTTTCATATATTAAAATTATCTTACATAAATATGAATATATTAAACAATATTTATAAAGGAATATAATTTTATGAGCAAGAAAAGTATATATGATTTTTTTATTGGATTATTAGCATTAATGCTTTCATTAATATTAGTAATTGAGATATTTATTAATATACCTAATGAAGTTAGGTGGACTTTTTACTATATAGATAATATAGTTAGATTAATTTTTATAGGTGATTATTTTACTAGATTAGTAATAAGTAAAGGAAAAAGAGAATTTATAAGAAAAAACTGGATAGATTTGTTATCAATTTTCCCAATAAAATTTTATATAAGATTATTAGGATTTACAGTATTACCAAACAAAATTAATCCAGCATATTTGATAAAAGCAATTAAATTTATAATGCTTATGATATGTTCTATAAAATTTAAAATTAGAGTTAAAGATGAAATAAGAAAAAGCAGATTGAACTTTTTATTGGTTATTTCAACTATATTTATTGTAATAGGTGCAGTTTTAATTTCACTTGTAGAAGGAATGCCATTAGGTGATGCTCTTTGGTGGAGTTTTGTAACTTTTACAACTGTGGGATATGGTGATGTTTTATTAAAGACTCAATTAGGGAGAACTATTGCAGTATTATTAATGATAATAGGAATAGGAATTATTGGGGTTATAACTACTACTTTAACTTTATCACTAATAGGAGGAAAAAATGTATTTAATAAGACTTATAAGGATAAAGTTGTGGAGGATGTAAAAAGTATGCTAGATAACTATGATGAGTTAACTATTGAAGATATTGATAATATAGCTAGAATATTAAAATCATTAAAGGAATAAATTGACTTGAAATTACTTTTATGGTAATATTATCTAAATTTAATATGGGGGGCTTTTTGTAAATGTTAAATTATGATAAGTATAAGAGGTTTGAAACTATAAATTTTAAGGAAAGAACTTGGCCGAATAAGAGTATTGAAAAAGCACCAATATGGTGTAGTGTAGATTTAAGAGATGGAAATCAAGCACTTATAAATCCAATGAATATAGATGAAAAAATAGAGTTTTTCAATTTATTAGTTAAGTTGGGGTTTAAGGAAATTGAAGTTGGTTTTCCATCTGCATCAAAGATAGAGTATGATTTTTTAAGACGATTAATTGATGAAAATTATATTCCAGATGATGTTATAGTTCAGGTATTAACACAAGCTAGACCACATTTAATAGAAAAGACTTTTGAATCATTAAAGGGTGCAAAACAAGCTATAGTTCATATATATAATTCAACATCTGTATTACAAAGAGATGTTGTTTTTAACATGAGTAAAGAAGAAATAAAGCAAATTGCTATAGATGGAACAAAACTTGTAAAGAAATATGCTTCAGATTTTGAAGGAAAAATATTTTTAGAATATTCACCGGAAAGCTTTACAGGTACAGAAGTAGAATATGCACGTGAAGTTTGTGATGCAGTTGCAGATGCTTGGGGAGCATCACAAGATAATAAAATAATAATAAATCTTCCATCAACAGTCCAAATGGATACACCAAATGTTTTTGCAGACCAAATAGAGTATATGTGTAAAAACTTTAAAGACAGAGATAGAATGATAGTAAGTGTTCATCCGCATAATGATAGGGGAACAGGTGTGGCAGATGCAGAATTAGCACTTTTAGCTGGTGCTGATAGAGTAGAAGGTACATTATTTGGTAATGGAGAAAGAACAGGAAATGTGGACGTGCTTACTGTTGCATATAATATGTTTTCACATGGAGTTAATCCAATGCTTAATCTTGAAAATATAAATGAAATAATTGAAATATATGAAAGGTGTGTTAAAATACCTGTTCATGTAAGGCATCCATATGCAGGAAATTTAGTGTTTACAGCATTTTCAGGTTCACATCAAGATGCTATAAATAAGGGTATGAAGAAGTATGAAGAAAGAGGCTCAAAGTTATGGGAAGTACCTTATTTACCTGTTGATCCAAATGATTTAGGAAGGGAATATGAACCTTTAGTAAGAATAAATAGTCAATCAGGAAAAGGTGGAGTAGCTTTTGTAATGGATCATTGTTTTGGATATAAGTTACCAAAGGCAATGCAGCAAGAATTTGCAGAGGTAGTGCAAAAAATTTCAGAAGCTAAGGGCGAAGTTCAACCAAATGAAATATTAGAAGCATTTAAAAGTGAATATTTAGATTTAGAAGAGCCTTTTAAACTAATTAATATGTCTATATCTGATGTAGATCATGGAAGTAATGAAACTACGAATATTAAAGCAAGAATTAAATATAATGATTTAGAAGTAGATATAGAGGGAAGTGGTAATGGACCTATAGATTCTTTAGGAAGAGCTTTATATAACAGCAATTTAATAAATATATCTATTATGGACTATAAAGAACATGCACTAAGTAAAGGAGCAGAAGCAGAAGCAGCGGCTTATGTATATATGAAGAGAAATGACATAGATAAAAAGACTTTTGGAGTTGGTGTTGATGGGAATATAACACGTGCTTCTATAAAATCTGTAATAAGTGCAATAAATAGATTATATAATATAAAATAAACTAAAAAAATTTGATTTAATTTTATTTAATGTATATAATGATTTTATAATTTAATATGTTCGGATGAAGGTAATGGGAGAGTGATTTAAATCCACCGAAGAAGTAAATCTTTCAGGTATTAGGACCGTTACTGGACGAGCCTCTGGAGAGACTCATATTAGAGCACCGAAGGAGCAAGGTTTAATATTTTTAGTTAAACTGAAACTCTCAGGTAAAAGGACAGGGGATAAAAATAATTTATAGTAAAAATTAAGATGAATAATTTTATATATTTATCTTAATTTTAAAGCTTATAATTATTTTTAGTCTCCTCCTATAAATTAATTTTAAGGGGGATTTTTTTATGGAGATTTTTAAAACAATGGAGAAACTATTAAATGGAATTAATGATATAGTTTGGGGGCCACCTTTACTTATATTGTTAGTTGGAACAGGAGTTTATTTTACTTTTAAGTTAAAATTATTACAAGTATTTAAATTGCCACTAGCTATTAAATATTTATTTTCAAAAGATGAGGAAGAGTATGACGAAGATGCAAAAGGAGATGTATCAAGCTTTGCGGCACTTTGTACAGCTTTATCAGCAACTATAGGTACTGGAAACATAGTTGGGGTTGCAACAGCAATAGCAGCTGGAGGACCAGGTGCTCTTTTATGGATGTGGATAGCAGCCTTTTTTGGAATGGCTACTAAGTATGCTGAAGGAGTATTAGCAATTAAGTATAGAGAAGTAGATGAAAATGGACAAATGTCTGGTGGTCCTATGTATTATATAGAAAAAGGAGTAGGAAGCAAGTTATTAGCTAAAATTTTTGCAATTTTTGGAATTGGGGTGGCTCTTTTAGGAATAGGTACATTTGGACAAGTAAATTCTATAGCATCAGCAGCTAAGCTAACTTTTAATGTACCATTATGGATTAGTGCAATAGTTATTACTATTTTAGTAGCATTAGTTACATTAGGGGGAATAAAGAGAATATCAAAGGTAGCTGAAAAGATAGTTCCATCTATGGCAATTATGTATATTTTAGGAGCATTAATGGTATTATTATTTAACTTTAAAGCTATACCAGATGCCTTAGCATTAATATTTAGTAGTGCAATAAATCCTAAAGCTGCGTTAGGTGGAGCAGCAGGTATAACTATAGCAATGGCAATTCAAAGAGGAATAGGAAGAGGAGTATTTTCAAATGAAGCTGGTTTAGGAAGTGCTCCAATAGCTGCAGCAGCAGCTAAAACTAAATCTCCAGTTAAGCAGGGATTAATTTCAATGACAGGAACATTTATAGATACAATAATAATTTGTACAATGACAGGTTTAGCTATAATATTAACTGGAAGCTTTAACACTTCTCTTGAGGGTGCTGCTATGACAACATTTGCTTTTGAACAAGGATTACCTTTTGCACTAATAGGAAAATATATAGTTAATATAGGATTAATCTTTTTTGCATTTACAACTATTATAGGTTGGAATTATTATGGTGAAAGATGTATTGAATATTTAACTGGTGTTAAAGGAATAAAATTATACAAAATAGTATTTATATTATTTGTTGGAGTAGGACCTTTTTTATCATTAGATTTAGTATTTATAATGGCTGATATAGTAAATGGATTAATGGCTTTACCTAATTTGGTTGGTTTAATAGCATTAAGACATGTAGTTATAAATGAAACTAATGAATTTTTTGAAAAGCTTAAGAGTGAAAGTGAAATGAATGAAAATAATAATTTGGAAGTTTATTAAATAAATATAATGAGACTTTATTAAAATAATTTTTTATAAGGTATATTATAAAAATTTTATATAATTAAAGAAAGCTGTATAAGATTGAATTTATTGTTCAATCTTATACAGCTCTTTTTTTATATGCAAAGTTTAAATTAAGTAATAAAGATTTAATATATTCATATTATTAAATGTAGAAAAAAATATATATAAATTAAGTAAAAAATAAATTATAAAAGGAGTAATTAAAGTTTTATTAAAAATAAAATAGTAGTTTATAGGAGGTTCTTATGAGAAGTAATATTAAGTATAGTGGGTTAGGTACTTATACTAAAAGAAGTAAAAATATAAAGCTTGGAAAAATATCTATAGCTTTTATAGTTACAATTTTTATGTTATATATAATGTTTTTAAATTTGAGAAATAAGCTTGTAGAAGATATGGCAGGGTTTCAGGAGGTAGCCATTGTAGAAAATAATAATATTAATGAGGAAATTAAAGATGAGGTAAAGTCAAATGAAGGAAAGAAAGCAGTAGAAGAAAAAGATTATGAAGCTGTTACTCAAGAAGTTTATTCTAATACATATATGAATAGTGATAATTTAGAATTTATAAAGAGTATATTAGATGGAGCTAAAAGTAGTTACAATAAGTATGGAATACTACCATCAATAACGATGGCACAAGCAATACTAGAATCAGGATGGGGAAGCTCTGAACTTGCAGTTGCACATAATAATTTATTTGGTATAAAGGCAGACTCGAGATGGGATGGTGCTGTTGCCACCATAACAACTAGTGAAAACTATAATGATTCTACTGTAGCTCAGTTTAGAAAATATGAAAATATTAATGAATCAATTGAAGATCATGGATTATTTCTATATAAAAATTCAAGATATAGCGATTGTGGGTTATTTGATGGTAAAGATTATAAAGCTCAGGCACAATCTTTAGAAGATGCTGGATATAGTACTGTTAAAAATGAAAATGGAGAACCAATATATGCAGATAAATTAATTGCACTTATAGAAAAATACGAATTAATGAAATATGATTAAAATTTAATAGCGTTCGGTGAAGGTACGCTCTTCTGAAAGTAATTTAATCTTCTTTTGACTAAGTTCATCAACTCTAATAAATTTATTTCCTTTTTTTATATTTCTAATAAACTTTTCAATAGAAGATTCTTCACCTTGAACCTCCATTTCCACCATACCATTATCCATATTTCTAACCCAACCAGTTAAGTCTAGTGTTCGAGCATTCATTGTGCAAAAAAATCTAAAACCAACCCCTTGAACACGACCATCAACAATTATATAATATCTAATCAAATTAATTTACCTCCTTTTATAACAAGTTTTATTTAAATTATATCATATATAAAATATTATTAATTAAATATAAAAAAATAATGCAGAAACTTAATAAATAGTTTCTGCATTATTTTTTTATTGAGAAAGCACTTCTGTAAAAGCAGCTTCGTATAACTTTAATGTTTCAGGATCTAAGTCTGTAAATAAGACACATTTAGATAATGTTTCGTCTGATGGATATGCAGCAGGATTATTTTTAGTATCTTCATCAAGTAAATCATAAGCCGCTGTGTTTGGTGTAGAATATCCAATGTAATCTACATTTTCTTTTGCGTTTTCAGGGTCGCATAAGAAGTTTATGAAGGCTTCAGCACCAGCTTTATTAGGTGCATCTTTTGGAATACATAAAGCATCTACCCATTTATTAGAGCCTTCTTCTGGTATAACGTATTGCATATCTGGATTTTCGTTCATTATATAAATTGCATCACCAGACCAAACTGTTGCAAGCATTTTTTCTCCAGAAATCATATTATCTTTAACTTCATCAACAACATAAACTGGATTAGTTAAATTTCTTTGCTTTAATAATTCTTCTTTAGCAGATTCTATTTCAGCAGGATTTGTAGAATTTATAGAGTATCCAGCTTTTATTAAAGCAATAGCTAAAGAATCTCTAAGGGAGTTAAACATATAAACTTCATCTTTATATTTAGAATCCCAAAGTATATCCCAGCTAGTTACAGGTTCTGTAATTCTTGAACTATCATAAATTATACCGATAGTTCCCCACATATATGGTACAGAATATTCGTTGTTAGGATCGTAAGATAAGTTTTTATAATTTTCTCCTATATATTTATAATTAGGAATATTATTAAAGTCTATCTTTTCTAATAAATCTTCCTTAATCATTTTTTCAATCATGTAATCTGATGGTACAACTAAATCATAAGTACCAGGATTAGTTTTAACTTTTTGATACATTATTTCATTTGTATCATAAGTAGAATAATTAACCTTTATTCCAGTTTCTTTTTCAAATTTTCTAATAAGTGCTTCATCGATATAATCACCAACATTGAAGAAGTTTATTGTTCCATTTTCACCAACATTACTATTTCCGCATCCAGCAAAAAGAGAAGTTGTTAATAAAGTTGTTGCAACTAATGCTGCTAATTTTTTAAATTTTTTCAATTTATTCACCCCTTGAAGTAAATTCTTTTCTATTTACAATTAATAGTAAAATTAATACGGTTATAAACATTAAAGTAGATAAGGCATTAATAGAAGGGTTAATTCCTTTTCTAGCCATAGAGTAAATTTCTATAGAAAGATTAGTTACTCCAGGTCCTGTAGTGAAGAAACTAATTACAAAGTCATCAATAGACATTGTAAAAGCCATTAATAAACCAGCAACTATACCAGGTTTTATTTGAGGTAAAATTATTTTTCTCATAGCATATCCTGGTGTTGCACCTAAATCTAAAGCAGCTTCCGTTATGTTAGAAGGTAATTGCTTTAATTTAGGTAGTACTGATAATACAACATAGGGAATATTAAATGTAATATGGGCAAGAAGCATAGTTCCAAACCCAAACTGAGCATTTATTCCTATTTTACTTAGTAACGGAAATATAAATATAAATAAACTCATTATTGAAATACCAGTAACAATATCAGGATTTAATACAGGTAAGTTATTTATATTTAATAATGTTTTTTTAGGAAGTCCTTTCATTCTATGAATTCCTATGGCAGCTAATGTACCTATTATTGTAGCAACTATAGATGAAATGACAGCTATTATTATTGTATACTTTAATGCTTCCATTATTCTAGCATTTTGGAAAAGGTTAGTATACCATCTTAAAGTAAAGCCACTCCATTTTCCCATTGATTTTGAATCGTTAAAGGAGAATACCATTAAAGTAACTATTGGTGTATAAAGAAATATAAAAATTAGTATTAAATAAAATCTTTTAATAAAAGATTCAAGTTTTCTTATCATAGTATATCTCCTCCTTATTTATCATCTGTACCTTCAAATCTATTCATGAAGGCCATTGAAATTAATATTATTATCATCATAAATATTGCAATAGCAGAACCAAAGTTCCAATCGCCCATTGTTGTATATTGTGTTTCAATTAAGTTACCAAGTAGCATATATTGACCACCACCTAGTATTCTAGATATAACAAATGTAGAAACAGCAGGCATAAATACCATTGTAATTCCTGAAATAACGCCAGGCATACTTAAAGGAATAATTATTTTAGTAAATATTTTTTTTCTATCAGCACCTAAGTCAGCAGCAGCATTAATTAAATCTTTATCTATTTTTGTAAGCACAGTATATATAGGTAATATCATAAATGGTAAAAAGTTATATACCATACCTAAAAGTACAGCAAAGTCGTTATAAAGAATATCAATACGAGAAAGTCCTAAGCTAACTAAAAGATTATTAATAAGTCCGTTTCTGCCTAAAATAGGAAGCCAAGCATATGTCCTAAGTAAGAAGTTCATCCACATTGGAACTATGAAAAGCATAATTAATACGTTTCTTTTTCCTTCTCTCATTTTAGAAATTAAATATGCAACTGGATATCCAAGTATAAGACATCCTAATGTGGCTTCAGCAGCTAAAAGTAAGCTTCTCCAAAATACCTTTAGGTAGTTTGGATCGAGTAATCTTTTAAAGTTTTCAAGAGAAAAGCTATAATTATCTCCAGATTTTGTTGTGAAGCTAAAGAAAACTACTATTAAAAGTGGAATAACAATAAAAAGAGCACTCCAAATAATATAAGGGGATGCTGGAAGTAAGCTGTGATTATTTTTATTTTTCATAACTTTCAACCTTTCTCATTATATGAATTGCTTCAGGGTCTATAGTTAATCCTACATTAGCACCTACAGTTGAGCTCTTGATGTTATGTATTATCCACTTATTACTTTTAGTTTCTACTTCTATTTCATAATGAACACCTTTAAATGTTACAGAATTAACTTTTCCAGTTAACATTCCCTTATCAATAGTTGTAATTTCAATATCTTCAGGTCTTATTACAACATCTATAGGTTCATTTTTATTAAATCCACTATCTACACAAGTAAAAGTATTATCAGCAAACTTAACTTTGAAATCTTCTAACATAACTCCATCTAAAATATTACTTTCACCAATAAAATCTGCAACAAAAGCATTAGCAGGTTCATTATATATATCTTCTGGTGAACCCATTTGCTGAATCTTTCCTTTATTCATTACAACAATAGTATCAGACATTGTTAAGGCTTCTTCTTGGTCATGAGTTACAAATATAAATGTTATTCCAAGTCTTTTTTGAATTTTTTTAAGTTCTAATTGCATTTCTTTTCTAAGTTTTAAATCAAGTGCACCAAGTGGCTCATCAAGTAATAAAACTTGAGGTTCATTTACTAAAGCTCTAGCAATTGCAACTCTTTGTTGTTGTCCACCGCTTAAAGATTCTACTGACCTTTTTTCAAAACCTTCAAGAGCAACCATTTTTAGCATTTCACGAACCTTTTTATCTATTTCTTCTTTAGGAAGTTTTTTAATTTTTAATCCAAAAGCAATATTTTCATATATATTCATATGAGGGAATAAAGCATATTTTTGAAATACAGTATTTAATTGTCTTTTATAAGGCGGTAAATTAGAAATATTATTTCCATCAAAAATAACCTTTCCACTATCTGCAGTTTCAAATCCTGCTATAATTTTAAGAGTTGTTGTCTTACCACAACCACTAGGTCCCAGTAAAGTTAAAAATTCATTTTTACGTATATTTAACGAAAGATTATCTAAAACGGTATTCTCACCATAGACTTTAGAAACATTTTGTATTTCTATAATATTTTGACTCAAAAAAAACACCTCTTTCTTTAATAGTACACTTTTTATAGTTATCTAATTTAAATAAGTTCTATAAAACTAAATTGAAAATTAAAATATAATTTAAAATGATGGTGGAGTAGAAATCCAAATTACTTTAGCTGGTGTCTTTCCACTATTACTTATATAATGATTTGATCTTGGTTTAAAATAAAAGCTTTCATTTTTTTTAACCTTATACGACTTATCACCAAGATGTAATGTTATTGTTCCCGATAAAACATATCCAAATTCCTCACCTTCATGAGGTTCTTCTTCTGTATATTTTCCACCAGGTTCTAATGTTATCATTATAGGTTCCATTTCATTTTTTTGTGCATTTGGAACTAGCCACATTAGTTTATATTTTAAATCATGATTTTCTGTTTCAAACATATCTTCATATTTATAAGTTATTTTTTCATCCTTATCATCGCTAAAAAATTCTTTTAAGTTTGTCCCTAGTATCTCAAGAATATCAATTAATGTAGCAATAGAAGGAGAAGTTAAATCATTTTCAACTTGAGATATAAATCCTTTTGATAATTCACATCTGTTAGCAAGTTCCTCTTGTGTTAATCCTTTTTCAATTCTCATTCGTTTTATTTTATCACCAATTTGCACAATTTCACCTTGCCTTTCAGTAGCTTAATAATAACTATTACTAAACTAATGGTTTAAAATTACTAAACAAACACATGTTATTATATAGATTTGCAAGAAAAAAATCAATATTTTCAAAGAAAATATTTTAATAAAAATCCTTTATATAAGCTTATAAATAAAGGGTTTAAGTAAAATTAATAAAAAAAAGTTTAACATTTATACATTAAAAGTTTAGTATAACTAAGAATAGAAAATTATATTAAAAAAATAAAAAATACCTAATTTAAAGGGTAATAGCAAATTATAGATATAAATTTTCTAATTTACTTAAAATAGAAATTTTTTATAAATTTATAATTGGTAAACAACAGAAAAAAATACAGATAAATATAAAATTATGTAAATTTATATTTAATATGATTATATATACTTGTAAAATTATATAAATTTTATATTTAATATGTTTGAATTATTAATAACTATTAAAGTTAAAGTTTAGTTAAATAATAATTATTATAAATAAATAATCGTTATATACAGCTATTAACAAATTTTCAATTAAGGTGTATAATAATCACAGGCTTATAACAGTTAAAATAAATATATAAGGCTTTAAGAATATAGAATATATTATAATTAGAAAGGAGAAGTTGCTAGTTTTATAAAACTATTAATGCAAATGAAATTATAGTTTTTAGCAACGGAGGAGAAATGTTAAAAGGAACTATACATTCAATAGAAACAATGGGATTAGTAGATGGTCCAGGGATTAGAGTTGTAGTATTCATGCAAGGATGTGCATTAAGATGTCAGTATTGTCACAATCCAGATACATGGAGTGATAAAGGAGAAGAGGCGTTAGAACTTACACCAGAAGAGTTAGTAAATAAAATTGCTAGGTTTAGAAGCTATTTTGAAAGATCTGGAGGGGGAGTTACCTTTTCAGGTGGTGACCCATTAAGACAGCCAGAGTTTTTAAAGGAATGTTTAAGACTTTGCAAGGAAAAGGGAATCCATACAACACTAGATACAGCAGGTGTAGGATTTGGAAATTACGAAGAGATATTAAAATATACTGATTTAGTTCTTTTTGATGTTAAGCATCTTACAAAAGAAGGATATAAGGAAATGACAGCAATAAACATAGATGAAAGCTTAAGATTTTTAGAAGCTTGCAAGAAGTGTAATACAAAAATGTGGATAAGACAAGTTGTTGTTCCAGGAATGACTGATAGTGAAGAATATATAAAATCATTAGGAGAATTTATAAAAACTTTAAATAATGTTGAAAAAGTAGAATTACTTCCATATCACTTACTTGGTATAAATAAATATGAAAATATGGGAATAAAATATAGATTAGATGGTGTTCCTGCAATGGACAAGGATAAATGTAAAGAATTATATAAATTACTTAATTTATAAAATAAAAATAGCAGTACTTTTTTTAAAAGTTTACTGCTATTTTTATTTTTAAGTTAAAGTTGACTTGAAAAGAAGCCTGGTTTTATTAATTTCTTTTTCATTCCTTCAATAACTAAAAGATAAACAGCTGCAGTATCAAATCTAGCATCATGATAATTTCCGCTACCTTGGAATAATTCATTGGCTTTTTTTTCTATAGCTTCATCAGTAATTCCTAAATATTCAATTGTTTCAGAAAGTTTAGGATTTTTTATTCCATTACCATTCGGAGAAGGTATTTTACATATATCTTTATAGTATGCCATAGTACAAAATGTTTTTTTAGGTTCCCAAGTTGAATCTATCATTCCAGCTTCATATAAAGAATTAACTTCATGTTTTAAAAACTTAACATCAAATTGAACATTATGACCAATAACAAAATCAGCATCAAAAAAATCATTCATAAAATCTTGAATTTGCTCTAAAAACTCTAAGCCATTAGATAATTCATAAAGTTTTTCAAGGGAAAATCCATGAACTTCTTGTGCTGCTGGGTCCATTTCATCTACTGTAAAGAAAAAGTTTTTACCTACTGTTTTTTGTGGTTTTGTAGAAGTATCTACAGTTATATAACTTAACTGGCATATATGTCCAGGACGCACACTAGTTGTTTCAGTATCGAAAAATAATAATTTCATCTTTACCTCCAAAATTTTAGTTTATTCATTTTATAATATCATACCTTATATTAATAAACAAATTAATAATAAAAAGACTAGTATAAAAATAATTTTTTATAAAAAATATTATATAAATAAAAGAAATTGCATTTTTATTGAGTTAAAACATTCAATAAAAATGCAACTTTCAAATTTTATTTTAGAGTTTTAGATATAAGTTTTAATAATTCTATACAAGTTTCTATAGTTCTATTATTTTCATCTAAATCAGGGTTATATTCAACAAAATCGATAGATCTTACCAAGCTTGTACCTAAAATGGATTCAATTAATATTTTACTTTCAGTAAAAGATAAACCATTATGTACTGGAGTTCCAGTACCTGGAACATATTCAGGATCTAAGCAATCTATATCATAAGAAAGATGGATATTTTTTATTTCTTTTTCTCTTATTATAGATAATAATTCTTGAGAAACTGCGTTAGCTCCTTTAATATCTATATCATTGTTTGTCCAAACATGCATATTAAGTTCATTTATTAATTCTATTTCTCCTTGATCTAAGTCACGGCAAGCTAGAATAAAAACATTTTCAGGTTTTATTTTATAATCATCAAAGAAAATTGAAGTTAGTTTTTTATAGCCAATACCCATTGATGCAGCTAACGGCATTCCATGAATATTTCCAGTAGGTGAGGTCTCCTCAGTATTTATATCTCCATGAGCATCTATCCAAATTACAGCTAAATCATTTCCTAAAAATTTACTAGCTCCAGCAATTGATCCTAATGCTAAGGAATGATCTCCACCAACAATAAAAGGCAAAGTATCGTTTTCTAATGCAGTTAAAACTTTAGTAGCTAGTCCATTATTTGCCGAAACAACTTGATCTAAATATTTTAATTTGGAGTTACTTAAGAATTTATCTTCAGCATTTGCTTTTTCAACATCAACATCTCCTAAATCATAAACATCATGATTTTCTTTAAAAATATCTATAAGGTTGTTTTTTCTTAATTCTTCAGGTCCCTTTTCTACGCCAGGTTTATCACAACCATAAAAAAGAGGCATTCCAATAATACTTATATTCATAAAAAGACCTCCATCGATTATCTAAATTTTACACAATATTTATAATAATACTTAAAATAATATAAGTAAATATTAAATTATTTTTTATTTTCTAAAATATTTTTTACAAGAATAAATATCTTATTTATATTATAACCAAGGTACTAAAAATAATGTTTTAATTTATAGGGTAAAATGTATAAAAATGAAATTATTTGTTTAATAAAACATATATATAAATACAATAATTTTAAAATAATAATATTAAAATTTAAAAAAATACAAAAATAACATTTTAAATGTAAAATTTGATGTAAAATGTGGTATTATTATAGTATTAAATTTATAATTATAAATTTAAAAATACATAAACTATATTTAAAATAATAATGCATATATTTAACTTTTAATATTAAAAATTAATATTTTTGAAGGGATGGCACAGTCATGAGTAATTCAACTAGAAAAAGAAAAAAACGTTCTAAAAAGAAAAGGTGGTCAGTTAAAAAGAAGGTTATAATATCTACATTAATTATTTTTGCTTTACTAATCTGTACTCTTGCAACGGGATATATGTATGTAAGAAATAAAATATACTCAGGATTAGATCCTTCAGAATCTATATCAGATACTAATTATAAAGAAGTTGAAGGAATAACAAATGTTTTATTAATAGGAACAGATGCAAGAACTTTAGATGAAGCATCAAGAGCAGATTCTATTATAATTGCTACATTAGATAATAATAAAAAAGAAATAAGATTAACCTCATTATTTAGAGATACCTTGGTTAATATTCCAGGTCATGGAGAAGGAAAATTAAATGCTGCTTTAGCATATGGAGGTCCAGAACTTTTAATAAAAACTATAAAAGAAACTTATGGAATTGCTTTAGATAAGTACGTAATTATTAATTTCTGGGGATTTGAAGCTATTATTGATCAAATGGGTGGATTAGAGTTAAATGTAGAAGATTATATGTTAGAAGAATTAAATAAGTATATTGGTGAATCTACAGGTGGAAATGATTGTCCTGTAACTGAAGCTGGAATACAAGTTTTAAATGGAAAACAAGCTTTATCTTATGCAAGGATAAGAAAAGGTGTTGGAGATGAATATGCAAGAACAGATAGACAAAGAGAGGTTTTAATAAAAGTCGCTGAAAAATTAAAGCAAACTAAACCTACTAAATATTTAGGAATAATGAACAATATGTTAGAGTACATAAAAACAAATATTGAGCCAATACAAGCTTTAAATATGGCATATACAATATATAAATTCCCAAGTTTAGAGATTAAGCAACTTCAAATCCCAATTCCAGATTTAGCAGATGGAGGATTATATAAAAATTTAGGATGGGTATTTTTAATGGATAGAGAGCAAAATGCTAAATTCTTAGATGAATTTATATTTGAAGGAAAGGTTCCAAATCCTAAAGATTATGATTATGATTCATTTAATGAAGCAATGTCCAATTATAAAACAGATTCAGATGAATATAATAATAAACATAATATTAATCCTGAAGATTATTTAGAAGATGGAGACGATTTTGTTACACCAACACCAAGTACTAATAAGGGCAACGGAAATAGTTCTAGTGGAAGTAATAATGGAAGTGGCACTGAAAACAGTAGTAACGGAAATAATAACGGAACAAGTAATGGAAATAATAATTCGGGAAGTACAATACAAAAACCAACAATAGAACCAGATAAAGTTCCAGATAATAAACCAGAACAAACTCCAGATAAGGAACCTGATAAAGAGCCAGATAAGATTCCAGATAAGATTCCAGACAAAGAACCAGAACAAAAACCAGAAGAGACTCCAGATTCAAAACCAGAACAAACTCCAGAGGAGCCAATTGTTCCGCCAAATCAAGAGCCAGACACAGATACAAATGCACCAGTAGGAGATTTAGAACAAGGTGATAGTCAAGAGGGTGTAGAAGGCATTCAAATAGAATCAGAGATTTAAAATAAAAAAGGTAAAATGTTTTAAGCATTTTACCTTTTTTATTAAATTATTATTAATAAAATAATTTATACTATAATATATGGTATAATAATTAAAAAGAATAACAGGGAGGGGAGATATAATGAGCCCATTTAGAATGCAATTATTGATGATAATTTTAAAAATACCAGCAATACTAATAGCTTTTACTGCACAAGGATATGCAAAGGCTTTAGTTGCAGATAAATTAGGAGACAAAACTCCAAGGTTTCAAGGAAGATTAACATTAAATCCAGCTGCACATATAGATTTAATGGGATTTATACTTATTTTAATAGCAAGCTTTGGATGGACTAAGCCATTAAATACTAATCCTAGTGCTTATAAAAGGGGATATAAAGATGCAATAAAGGTTTCTATTGCAGCACCATTAGCTAATTTATTAGTAGGCTTCATAGCAACAATATTATATGTAGCTACATTTAGATTTTTATCTAATATTTTATCAGATACAACATATTTTATATTAAGTACTATGATAATGCTAATTGCAAGTATAAATGTAAGTTTATTTGTATTTAATTTATTACCTATACCAGGATTAGCTGGATTTGAAATATTTAGAGACTTATGGCCAAAAACATTTTATAAGGTTTCAGATAAAATATATCAATATCAATTTTTAATACTTATTGCAATTATATTTATTGGAGGAACTATTTTATCAATTCCAGTTGGATTTATATTAAATGGATTTATGGCTTTTGCAAAATTAATATTTGGAGTTTTTTAAAGGTGGCAATTAATTTTGCCACCTTTCCTTTTCTATAAATAAGTCTCTATGATATATTTCTTTAAAGAACTCCTTACCACGCATGGCTTGATGAATTTCAACATCTAAATTGGCGGGAGAGGAAACTGTAATTACAACTTTTTCATCATCAAAATAAACCTTTAATTTTTTTACGACACCTACAAGGCTTCTATCTAATCCTTCTGCAATTTTGACTAATGCACCAATTTTATTAATTATATCAATATCTAATTTATTTATTAAATAAGAAAATTGAGCTAATGGTAAGTGATAATTATTAAATCTATGAGAAGCAGCAATGGCGGCACTCATTAAATGTTCTTTATGTGTAAGCTCATTAATAAATGAATTTAAGATAATATAAAATGAGTGCTTATGATGGTTATGGTAATTAACACTAATTCCACAATCATGAAGCATTGCTCCAGTTTTTAAAATATTTAAATATTTATCTTCTAATCTATGAAGTGGTTTTAGCTCATCAAATAAAACTGATGATAAAAAGTATACTTGCTTTGCATGTTGAATATTAGCATTTAATGAATTTAATATACCATAAATACTATAATCTAAAATATTTTCAATTACATTATAATTTTTATAAAGATAATCATAAATAAGACCTTCTCTAAGTGAATTATTAGCTATTTGTATTTTATCTATAGACACAGTTTTTGTTATTTCATTAAATATAAGTAAACAACCAAATATGATATCTACCATATCTAAATCAATTCCTTCAACTTTACGACGAAGTTTTAAATCCTTGCATTTTATCATATTATAAAGCTCATGAACTCCAATTTCAGATAACTCATAATTATTAATAAGCTCTAAAGGATAATGAGTTTTAAATTTATCCATTTTAACTATTGTTTTAGCAAAGTCACCTATAAGTATTATAGATTCAAATTCATCCATTAGCATAGGAATATTATCTAGTTTATCTTTTACAAAAGATATAGCCTCATCTAAATTTGAATTTAATATTCTATCAGCTAAATTAAATGTATAAGTTAAATTTACACCACCACAAGGTATTACCTTCCAATCTTTAATTTCTTTATTTTTTATAGATATCAAATTAGTTGATGTTCCTGTTATTTCAACTATAAGAGAATTATTTACATTTAAACTCCTATTTACGCTTAATGCTGTAAATTTAATTTCTTCTTCAGGAGATAAAACCTTTAAATTTAAATTAAGCTTTAGTTTTATTGTATCTATGATAAATTCACTATCCTTTAAATCATTAAAGAAGCTAGTGGTAATTGTAAATATTTCTTTTGTTCCTGAAGCTTCACAAAGTGACTTATATGTTTTTAGTGTAGATAAAACATAATGAAGTTTTTCACTACATAAAATACATTCCTTAGATAGTTCATAACAAACTTTAAAAGGAGTTTTTAATTCATCTATAATTTTGAAGTAGCCTACATCTTCTACTTCAGCTAACATTAATCTTATTTTACTAGAACATATATGAATTATACCAACTCTAATCATATAACACCATTCCTATCATTAATACTTTATATAATTATTATGATATATAAAACTTAAGTAAAAATAAAGGTTTGTTAAGAAAAAAATATTTTTTATATTATAAGGAATTATTAAATTAAAGATGTATTAAGACGTTAATTATTTTTATAGTTGAAATATAATAATTAAGGGTTTAAGATTTTTATAGTGATTAATTAATATAGAAAAATAAAATTATTTTAATAAAAATAATTATAAGGATAGGAAAATATGAATAACAAAAGAAAGGTTGCTGAAGTAATTAGAGAACAACTTGATATAAATTTAAGTATTATAGAGGGGTTAATAGAAATTCCACCAAGAGAAGACATGGGGGACTATGCTTTCCCTTGTTTTCAATTGGCTAAGGATTTTAGAAAATCACCAGAAATTATAGCTAAAGAGCTAAGTAAAAATATAAGAAAAAGTGATTTTAAAGAGGTTCAAAATTTAGGGGCATATGTAAATTTTTTTTTTGATAAAAGTGAGCTTGTAAAAAGTACTTTAGAAAAGGTACTTTTAGAAGGAAATGATTATGGAAAATCTAACATTGGGAAGGGAAAAAAGATTTATTTAAAATATTCACAGTCTAATATAAATAATAGTTTTCAAATGAAGGATTTATTTAGTATTATAATTGGAAATTCTCTTTATAATTTATTTAGTATAGAGGGATATAAGGTTGAAGTTGCAAATAAATTATTGAATTTTAATATTAATGATTGTGAATTAATATTTTCACGAGAAGGCTTAAGAAGTAATAAATTTTTAGACAAAGATATTGAAGCTGATGTTTTAAATTATGATTTGATTAATAAGTTAAAAGAAAAAAATATTTTGTGTAATATAGATGATTTACAAATTGTAATGCTTAATGAATATAATATGGCTCCCTGTATAATCTTAGATGAAAATAATAAGGTAAGTTATGAAGCAAAAGATTTATCTGATATTATTTCCATAAAAGAGCTTTATAATTTTGATAAATATATATGTGTTTTTGAGTCTTCAAAAACTTCTTATTTTAAAAAAGTATTTAAGGTTTTAGAGTTATTAGGATTTAATGGGGTAAATAATTGTGTTCATGCTAGATATGGATTATTTAAATTTCAAAATAAAAGTTGTTTTATAAATAAAAATAGTGAAAATTTATTAGAAAATATTATAAATCAATTAACAAAAAATATTTTAAAAAATATGAATGAAAAGAAAATAAAAATAGAAAATAAAGAAACAGTAGCTAAAAGGTTAGCAAATGAATCATTGATATTTACATGTCTAAAAAATCCTAGAGAAAAGGGAGTATTATTTGATTTAGAGAAAGTTGTATCATTTAATGAAGGCACTATCTTATATGTACAATATGTCTATTCAATGGCTAATTGCATATTAGAGGAGGCTAAAAATATAAATGAAAGATTAAGCTTTAGTAATTTAAGTAATAATGAGCTTCATTTGGTTAAATTACTTAAAGACTTTAATAGTGTAATTAATAAGGCTGTGGAGGCATTAGAGCCATGTATAATAGCAAATTATACAATAAATATTACTAAGTACTTAAAAGGAGTTTGTGATTCTTATTATTCATTAAATTTAGGGGATAGGGATTTACTAAAAGTAAAATTAATTTTAATTAAAGCTACTTGTCAAGTAATTAAAAATTCATTGAATTTAATTGGAATTAAAGCAATGAAAAATTTAATTTTTTGAGAAATCTATTTACAAAAATAATATTTTATAATGTATATTAATAAAGATTTTATATAATTAAAGGGAGCTATATATCCATATTGAATTAAAAACATTCAATAGAACACATAGCTCCTTATTTTTATTTACATTATTTAATTATAAGATAAATCTTCATATATTTATTTTTTATACTTCGAACAGTGAGAAGAGCAACTCGTGCAGTTACAATTACCTTTTGAAGATTTTTTTATATTTTTAAATACGATATATCCAGCAGCCATAATTAATAAAGCTGTAATAAAAATTTCCAAATAAATTCACCTTCTTTTAAATAAATAACGAACCTATATTAAATACTAAAAATGCAACTATCCAAGCCAAAACTAATTGATAAGTTACAGAAAAAAGAGTTAATTTAGTACCAAATTCTTTTTTCATAGTACCAACAACGGTAATACAAGGTGTATAAAGTAAAACAAAAACTAAGAATGATAATGCTGATAAGCTTGTAAAGTGAAGAGGTAACATTACTTGAAGGTCACCTGCAAATATTACACTCATTGAAGAAACAACAGTTTCTTTAGCAATAAGTCCAGTTAATAAAGATACTGATGATTGCCAATTACCAAAACCTAGAGGTTTAAATATTGGAGCAATAAATCCACCTACAGAAGCAAGTATACTATCATTAACATCTGTCATTCCAGAAAAATTAAAGTTTGATAAGAACCATAATATTATGCTCATTGCAAAAATTAGTGTACCAGCTTTCATTAAAAAGCTTTTAGTTTTTTCGTATAACTGATTTAAAAGATTTTTTAATGATGGTAGTTTATATTCTGGTAATTCTATAAGTAAAGGTTCTTCTTCATTTTTGAATATTGTATGTTTAAAAATGATACCAAGTATAAATGCTAATAATATTCCTAAGAAATAAAGTGAAGCTACAACTAATCCAATACTATTTGGGAAAAATACAGCTGCAAATATACTATAAACAGGTAATCTAGCATTACAGCTCATTAAAGGAATTAATAAAGCTGTTAATTTTCTATCTTTTTCGCTTTCTAAAGTTCTTGCTGTCATAATTGCAGGAACAGAACATCCAAAACCAACAATCATAGGAATAAATGCTTTACCTGATAAGCCCATTTTTCTCATAATTTTATCCATTATAAAAGCAACTCTTGCCATGTATCCGCTATCTTCTAAAATTGTTATACAAGTGAAAAGTGATAATATTATAGGTAATAATACTAAAATTCCACCAACACCACCAATGATACCATCAATAATTAATGATTGGAACCAAGGTGAGCTTCCTTGAAGTAGGTTTTCTATTATTGGAAGAAGAGAGTCATTTAATAATGAATCTAATAAGTCCGAAAGAGGTTGTCCTATCCAAGAAAATGTAATTTGGAAAGTTAAAGCCATAATTATAAAGAAAATAGGATAAGCAAGCCATGAATTTAGCATTATATTATCTAATTTTTCTTTTACAGTTTTTATAGTTTTATTATTCCTTTTAGTACATTCACTTAATAAATTTTCTATGTAAGTATAAGCTTCTTTTTCGTTTGAAAAATTATAATCAGTATTATCTATTTTATTTAAGTTAGCATCTTTTAAAGCTTTTTTAACATCATCTATACCTTGTTCCTTAGATGCTTGTATTGGAACTACAGTTACGTTTAAAAGTTTTTCTAACTTTTTATAATCAATATTTATACCTTTTTTTTCAGCTACATCAATCATATTAACAGCTAAAATAATAGGTTTTTTAAATTGTTTAAGTTGCATTGTTAAGTATAAATTTCTATCAATATTTGAAGCATCAATAATATTTAATATTAAATCTACTTGTCCATTTTCTAAAAATTCTTTTGATATTTTTTCCTCATTAGAAAAAGTATCCATGGCATATATACCAGGCAAGTCCACTATTTTAAAATCATCGAAAAAACCTTCTTTTTTATCTACAGTTACTCCAGCCCAATTACCAACTCTTTGATTAGAACCAGTTAAGCTATTAAAAAGTGTAGTTTTTCCAACATTGGGATTACCAAGCAAAGCTACATTTTTCATTTTGTCATCCCCTTATTTTTATAATTAAGCTGTTAAAATAATATTTTTAGCATCTTTTTTACGAATAGCTAAATCAAAGCCTCTTAAATTTACAACTAAAGGATCTCCTAAAGGAGCAACTCTTTTTAATTCTATCTCAGTTCCTTGAATAAGTCCTAAAGCATAAAGTCTTTTAGTAAGTTTATCATTTCCATTTATCTCATGTATCTTAGCTTTTTCGCCAAGTCTTAAATCACAAATACACATCTAGATCACCTCGAATTTGAAAATCATTATCAAATATTTCTTATATTTATATATTATCAACAAAAAACAGTTTGGTCAATATAATCAATTTATTTAAAATTAATTTGTCACATATTTTGAAAAGTAGGTAAGATAATTAGTATTCACTATATTAATAACATGATATAATTAAAAAATATACAAATAATAAAAATACAGGAGATAAATAATGTAAGAAAGAGTGGTAGTGTGATTATTCGAGAAAATATTGTTGATGTAGAAGAATATAATATTGAAAAAATATTAGAAGGTAAGGAGGTTAAGTGTAAACCAGAGGAAATCATATTTTTTGATTTAGAGCATTATGTATATAAAAAGCCTAAGTGCATTGGTGTATTTGGAGCTTGTATATATGATAATAAAGATAAAAAAATTCATGTAACTCAATATATGATAGAAAATAAGGGAGAATTAGTTGAAATACTTATTCTTGCAAAAAAATATTTTATAAAGATGAAGAGATTAGGAAAAAAGGTTATAGTAACTTTTTCTGGGAATAATGATTTTACTGTAATAAAGTATTTATTTAATAAATATTTTATTTATTTTGATTTTGACAAAGAGTTTAAGTCTTTAGATATACAAAAAGAATATGAAAGAAATATGAATACTTCTATTGGACTTAAAAATTTAGAAAAGTTCTTTTCAATATATAGAGAAGGGGATGTTATTAGTGGTTCTAATTTAGCAAAAACTTTTCATAAGGTATTAAAAGATAAGGAATATATTGAAAGAATGCCAAAAGAAAAAATAGAAACAATTTTATTATATAATGAGCAAGATGTAGTAAACTTATATAAAATTTTTGTTACATGGAAGGATTATATAAAAAGTAAAGATGATGTTATAAAGGTTAATGAAGATAAAGAAGATATCATAAAGATTGAAGATAATAAAGAATTTGTAGAAGATATTAAAGAAGATTTAAATAATAATACTGAACTTTTAAAAGAACAAGAAAATGAAGTGAAGTCAGAAATAAATGAAGATAAAAATACTGATGATTGTATTATAGATTAAAGTTATATTAATTTAAGAAATTTTTTCTTAAATGATAGATGCTCCTAAGTTATTTAGGAGCATCTATCATTTATAGAAGAATTTTTTGAAAAATAATTTTTTAATTTATTTAGGATTATGGGTTGTTAGCTATTATCAGATAGCTTAGCTATTATCTAGTATATTGAATTTTATTTAATATTAGTTATTGAAATATTTTTTCCATCAGAAATTACAATAATATTACCACTAATATCAGTTCTAAGTGTTTTAATATTAGATTCATCAAGAAGAGATAAAACTTTTTGACTTGGATGTCCATAGGAATTATTTTTTCCTACAGATATTATTGCAACAGATGGGTCAACTGAATTAAGAAAATCTAAAGAGGTAGAAGTTGAAGAACCATGATGACCAACTTTTAAAACATCTGCCTTTAAGTCATTATTTTCAAAAAGGACTAAATTTTCATCAGAGGTTTCTGCATCTCCTGTAAATAAAAAAGAATTATTTAAAAAGTTGATTTTTATAATTGGAGAATAATTATTTAAGTTATCACTAGTAAAATCTTTTTTAGGTGATAAAACTTTAAGATTAGCATTTTTCCCAAGATTGATTTGATTTGTGCCTTTTTTTAAAACATTAATTTTTAGATTTTTATCTACTAAAGCACTAAGTAGAGAATCAAAAGTATCTGACGAGGTTGTTACTTTAGGAGAATAAAACTTTTCAACGTTATATCTTTTTATAATAGTATCCATATTTCCAATATGGTCATCATGGGGGTGGGTTGCAATTATGTAGTCAAACTTTTTTATATTTATTTTTTTAAGATAATTTAATAAATATTTCCTATTAGTGGAGGGACCTGAATCTATAAGCAAATTTTTATTGTTAACTTGAATTAATATGCAATCTCCTTGGCCAACATCTATATAGTGAATAATCATTTTATTTTTAAAGTTAGCATTATTATTTAGATTAAAAAATAAAATAAAAATAATAACTATAAAAATAGAAGACAGTATTTTAAAAAATTTATTATTAAATTTAAAGTTATTCATGGTTAAATGCTCCTAAATTGAAAATTATATTTTGAATTATTGACAAAAATTAAATTAGTAAAACTTAAGTTTATAAATATTTAATGAATTACAAAAGTGATAAAATGTTAAAATATGGTATAATGTTATAAGGTATCATAGTAAGACGAGAGCAAATAAAAATATTAGGAGGAGTCTGATGAAAAAGGAGTTTTCAATAAGTAATGATAAAGTATTGATGAATTTTTCAACTAGGTATTGTAATAATTTTGAGAGCTTATTAGAAAGTGAGGGGTTTAGAAGAGTTTTAAGTGTTTATTTAAAAAAATCTGAAAAGAAGAGAACTTTATCATATAGGTATTTAGTTAAATCTTTAAATACTACTGATATATCTACATTAAGGGAAGATATTACTAAGGTTTTCAAGTGGTTAACTATAATAGATGTAAAAGAAATTATTGAATTAAATCCTAAATACCAAAGTCTTTTAAGTAACAAGGAAGAATTTATTAATGTAATAGAAGACTTTTATTTATTTTGGAGAAGATTAGAGAGATATACTGTTATACAAAATGATAAGGTTAGTCAAGGATTAGCAGCTATGAATTTTACAGAGGCTAATTCATCTTTTGAAAAGCTAATTTTAAAGTTTTATAGAAAAATTGAACAAAATGTATTAGGAGGAAGTCCTAAGGTATTTAGACAAGTGACAGCAGGTGGAAATTGTAGCATAATGATAAATAAATTATTGTGGCCAATTCCAAATGGATATGAAGCATTAGAAGATATTAATTTTATAGATTGTATTTTGCTAGAACCACCATTTATAACATATCCTAAAAAGAATACAAGAAACGGAATGTTTTCAGAGGTTTATAATAATCCTTTAAAATATGCACATATAAATAAAGATCATTGGTTCTGTTATCCTGCAAAAGTTGGAGAATTAATAGCATATATTTTTTTTCATAGGGATTTTATGAATCATGGAATAACTTTATGCAATTTATTTGAAATGGCTAAAAGAAGTGAATGTAGGGGAAGGCGTCCTGATATTATTTACGTATTTGGAATAAATGATGGAGAGGAATTAAAAACAGTTTTTTATGATGATGAAGAAAATAATATAATGCTTGGGTATATAAATTATTCTGAGGAAATAGATTATTTTGGATATATGAAAAAGATGATTTTAACATTGCATAATTTAATAATGATAAAAAGAGGTTATTTACCTATACATGGTGCAATGGTAAATATTCAAATGAAGAATGGAAAAGAAGCTAATGTTGTTATAATGGGAGATAGTGGAGCCGGAAAGTCAGAAAGCTTAGAAGCCTTTAGAACGTTAAGTGAAGAATATATAAGTAATATGAATATTATTTTTGATGATATGGGCACATTTAAAGAAATTAATGGTGAAATATATGGATATGGTACAGAAATAGGTGCTTTTGTTAGATTAGATGATTTAGCACAAGGTTATGCCTTTAGGGAAATAGATAGAAGTATATTTATGAATCCAGATAAAATAAATGCAAGACTGGTAATGCCAGTAGCACCATATAGTCAAATAATAAGGGGTTATAAAATAGATTTATTTTTATATGCAAATAATTTTACAGAAATAAACGAAAATGATAAAGCTGTTGAATATTTTAATAATCCTGAAGATGCAATAAAGCTTTTTAAATCAGGACCAAGAATGGCTAAGGGAACTACAACTGAAGAGGGACTTGTAAATAGTTATTTTGCAAATCCATTTGGACCAGCTCAAAAGCAAGCAGAAACTAATATATTAATAGATAAATATTTTAAATTAATGTTTGATACAAATATAAAAGTTGGTCAAATAAAAACTTGTCTTGGAATTAGTGGAAAAGAACAAGATGGACCAAAAGATGCTGCAAAGGAATTATTAAAAATTATAAGAGATTTATAGAAATAATGCGTAAAACCTCGTGGTCTTGTACCCGAGGCTGTAAGCATTTTAAAGATATAGGTTCGATACCTATATCTTTAATTTATACAAGTTTTTGATTTTGTATATATATTTGAATTATTTCAGAGCTTACGGCTCCAGCAGTTCCAACATAATAGCCTTTGCTCCATAGACCACTTCCCCAAAACTTACTTTTCTTTAAACTTGGAAATGCTTTAAATAACTCATTAGCACTAACGCTTTTCAAAATTTTAATTATTTCGGTAGGTGCGATTATAGGTGAAGTAGATATAAACAAGTAAACGTGGTCGGGCATTATTTCTTGTTCTAATATCTCAAAACAATAATTGAAAGCTATATTTTTAAACATTTTCGATATTTCATATTCTAGTTGATCTTTGAAAATATTGTGTCTATATTTAGGACAAAGCACTATATGATAATTAATATTGTAAACACTATGATTGGTCTTTCTTACCTTCTCTTTCAAGAATATATTTCATCCCCTCCTCAATTAAATCATTAGCGTTAACACCTTTTTGTAATGCCAAAATTCTTATCTCTTTGTATAAATCTTCATCTATCGTTGTATTAATATTTTTTCTAGCCATTAAATTCACCTCATATTATAATATATACATATATAACAATGCGAGGAGGTGAAAAACATGAAATTAAGTTTTAAATTCAAACCTAATTTTAATTTAAAACAATTAGATATAATAGAGGAATTAAGTTACCATACAACTAAACTTTATAATATAATCAGCTACGACTTGAGAGAGAATGGTTTTAAAAATTATTATGAAATTGAAAAGTTATACAAGAATAATTGGCATTGTGATTTTCTGCATAGTCATACTAGACAACAAATGTTTAAAGTATTAGAACAGAATTGGAAAAGTTATTTTGCAAGTATTAAAGATTTTGGAGTTAATCCAAACAAATATAAAGGACTTCCTAAGCCTCCCAAATTTAAAAATGCTGAAAGAAATAAAAATGAAATTATATTTACTAACTTAGCTATAAGATTTCAAAATAATATTTTAAAGCTATCATTATCAAAATCTATTCAAAAACTATTTGAGGTAGAAAGTCTTAATTTTGAAGTTTCAAATAAACTTCAAAGCCTTATAAATTGGAATAGAATACAACAAGCAAGGTTTAATTATGATAAGGTTCAAAAATGCTGGTATTTAATTATTATCTATAATAAAGATGAAATTGAAAATATATCTAATAATATCATGAGCATTGATATTGGTTTAGATAATTTAGCTACTATAACTTTCAAAGATGGTGTTAATCAATATATCTATTGTGGTAGAGCATTAAAATCTGTTAACTCTTATGTCAATAAGAGAATAGCTTATTTACAAAGTATTGAAATGAAGAAATATGGTTCAGATAAATTCAAAAACACAAAAGAAATAAATAGACTTAGAAAATATAGAAGTAATTATATCAATGATTATTTACATAAAACTAGCAAGAGTGTAATTGATAAGGCTATTGAAAATAATGTAGGTAAAATAGTTATAGGAAAGTTAAAAGATATTAAACAAGATATGAATTATAATAAATCCTTTGTTCAGATACCGACACAACGACTAGTTGAGTTAATAACGTATAAAGCTAAATTGCAAGGAATAGAAATAAAACTGCAAGAAGAATCTTATACAAGTGGATGTAGTGCTATAGACTTAGAACCAATAACAAAGAAATATTACAATAAGAGTAGAAGAATAACGAGAGGACTTTTCAAAAGTGGATATGGAATATTAAATGCAGACATTAATGGTAGCTTAAATATATTAAGAAAAGCAGAGAAATGTATTCCCGACTTAGTAAATACTATGAGGGATAAGGGTAATTGGACTCACCCACAACGTATAAGGGTTGCCTATTAGGTGGAAACTTAAATATCAAACTACGTTAAAAGAATCCTCGTACCCTTGTGGTCGAGGTAGTTCAAAAAGATAAACAATAAAGTATAAAATAGTTTTTAGATAGTTTATAAATAAAAATTATATATAATAAAGGAGTGTATACATATTTAAATTTTAATATGATACAACTCCTTTTTATTATTTTTTGAATGTATCTTTTGTAAAAAATGATATGGAATATAGCCCTGCAATGCCAATGACTGAATAAATTATTCTACTAAAAGTACTCATATCACCAAAAATTGCAGCTACAAGGTCAAATTGAAAAAATCCTAATAATCCCCAATTTATAGATCCTATTATAACGAGAATAAGCACTATTGTATCAATTATTTTCATAAAAATAACTCCTTTATTTTTAATAACATAGTTATTTTTTCCAAAGGAGAAATTTATATTCGTATCATTAGATTTTATTAAATAGAAATATTTCTATCTATAGGTTGATTTAAAGATATAATAGTATCAGTTCTTTGAATTCCAGATATAACATTTATTTTGTTTAATAATATATCTTGAAGATCACTTATATTTTTGCAAATTACTTTAGCAAGTACAGAATAATCACCAGTAGTTAAATGCAGTTCAACAACTTCTTTGATTTTTGCCATTTCATCAAAAACTACTGAAAATGATGATGTCTTATCAACATAGATACCTACAAAACAGCAAACATCATATCCTAGCTTTGGAAGGTTTAAAAGAATTTTTGTTCCTTTAATCATTCCAAGTTCCTCCATTTTTTTCATACGAACATGGATTGTACCACCACTAACATGGCAAAGTCTTGCAATTTCTAAATATGGAGTTCTACAGTCTTTAATTAATATATCTAAAATTTGAAGATCTAATTCATCAAGTTGATAGGCTTGGTTTAAACCCATAATAACACCCCTTTAATAAACTTATAATATCTTTTATACATTTTATCAAATTTTATATAAAAAATGAAGTATAAAATAAAAACTATAGCAAAAAATAATCAAATAATTAATAAATTATAAATATATGGAAGGTAAATTAGGTTGAAAATATGTAAAATAGACAGTAATATATATAGTAGAAATATGTAGGAAGGGAGAGAGATTAATGGCTATTTTATCAACATTACTTTATTTTGTTGTTTTATTAGTAATTATATTTGGAATAATGTTTTTAGGAAATAAGTTTATATTTTCAAAAGTTAGAATAAACAAGTACATACCACTTGGTATATCTATAGCAACACTTATTTTACAAATGTTTATGCCAGTTATTTTAGGAAAAAATATTTTTTGGGTATCGTTTTTACTAACAATAATAACTTTAACATTCTTTATATGGTTTATGAACATTCAAACAACGGGTGGCCCTAAAAAGAAAGAAAAGAAAATTGAAATTAGACCTAAGGCTAAGCCAAATAGAGTAAAGCATTTAAACAATGCAAAAAATAATAAAAAATAAAATCTTTAATTTTAAGTTTTCCCTTTATAGAAATAATTTTCTATAAAGGGAACTTTAAAATTAGGGGATTTTTCTTTTTAGTAACACAAATTTTTTCACTTAAAGTTTTTGCTATGTAACTTTAAAGTGAAGAATTTTTAACTATATTCATTATTTAAATGAATAATAAATATTGGAGAACTTACTGCTATTTTATTTTCATCTTGAAGCACTCTAATAACGTACCAAGTTTCTGATTCTAGACTTTGATGTTCATATATATACTTAATGCTATTTAAATTAATATCTTCAATTTTTTTTACTATAACACCACCATTTGATATTATTTGGATTTCTTTTATTTTATATCTAATGTCTTCAGTAAAAATTGAAAATTTTATTTTAGGAGAATAAATAGATAGTGTATCACCCATAAATGTTTCATCAATTGTAAAATGTAATTTTAAAAATCTTGATTCAGTTGAATAAGTTCTATGGCTTCTAAAAGCATCAATTAAAGAGTTTTTAGAAAAATCACTTGCAATATAAGCAGTTAAGTTATCAGATTGGTCAAAATTAATTCTATGATTATCCTGTCCATTAACAGCTCCGAGTTTCCAACCTCTATCTAATAATTGATAATAGTATTTTTCATGTTTAGTATATTTACTTGCAGGATTACCATTGTAAACTTCGATAGAAGTAATAAATTTATTAAATATTTCATTATATTGAATTTTTTCAATTTCTTTATGAGGATGATTAATTATTACAAAGGCTTGATTGTTATTAAGCATCCATAAAGTCAATAATCTTAAATCTCTTATAACACCAGTAAAAAAGTTATTAGGGTTTATTATGTTAAAATCACCAAAGGGAGCTGTTCTACATTCAAAACCAACTATAGGTAAAAAATCATCTTCGTTTCTCTTTATTTTGCTTGCAAAATAATTTGTTGCATCCCATTTTGTTAAAGTTCTATCTTTAGCTATAGTTTTATTAGGAAGAAAATCGTTGTGATCAGTTACAAATAAAAAATCTAATCCGCATTTTATAGCAAATTCATATAAGTCTAAGGGAGTTCCCTTACCAGTTGAATAACTAGAGTGACAATGGGGAATACCATAATAATATCTTAATTTGCTTTGATCAAAGATTACCTTAGTTTTATGCTTACTCTTACTCACAAATTCGCCTCTTAAAATTATTAATTATTAATATATAGTATTAAAGATATTAAAATAATGACAATAATTATAAAGGGTGATAAAATAAAGTGAACTTTAGTTAGAAATAGAACTGTAGGAGAGCTTAAAATATGATTATGGATTTTGAAGGAATTAATCCTAAAATAAATAAAAATACATACATTTCAGAAAGTGTTGATATAATAGGAAACGTTGAAATTGATGAAAATGCAAATATATGGTTTGGTACTAGACTTAGAGGTGATATGAACAAAATAGTCATTGGTGCTAACACTAATATTCAAGAAAACTCTGTAGTACATGTTGATGTTAATTCTCCATGTATAATTGGAAAAGATGTAACTATAGGTCATGGAGCTATAATCCATGGATGTACTATTTCAGATAATGTTTTAGTTGGAATGGGTTCAATAATATTAAATAATGCCCAAATAGGTAAAAATACAATTATAGGAGCAGGAAGTTTAGTAACTCAAGGAAAAAGTTTCAAAGATGGAGTACTAATTTTAGGAAATCCTGCTAAGATAGTTAGAGAATTAACTGATGATGAAATAAAAGGTATTAAAAGTTCAGCAGATAATTACGTAAACTTAAGTAAAAGATATAAAAAATAGGAGGATATATGTTAAGAATAGGAGAATATAATATTTTAACAGTAGATAGAGAAAAGGATTTTGGATTTTATCTAGTTGATAAACAAAGTAAAGAGGATGTTTTACTTCCTAAATCTTTAGCAGAGGGTATGGGAGTAGAAGTTGGAAAAGAAATTGAAGTATTTATATATAGAGATTCAAAAGATAGACCAATAGCTACTTTTAAAAAGCCTTTAGCTGTAGTTGGAGATGTTGCATATTTAAAGGTTGTGCAACAAGGAGAATTTGGTGCATTTGTTGATTTTGGATTAGATAGAGATATATTTGTACCATTAAAAGAACAAAGATATAAATTACATACAGGGAAAAAATATTTATTTTACATATACGTAGATAAAACTGGCAGACTTGCAGCTACAACAGAAGTTGAAGCATATATAGATGTTGCTGAAGAAGGAAGATTTAAAGTTGGAGATGAAGTTACTGCAATGGTATTTTCAAAAACTCCTTCAGGAACTTTAAATGTTGCAATTGATGCTAAATATAGGGGATTAGTATTACCTAATGAGTATTATAATGAAGTTCATCCAGGATATGAAATGCAATTAAGAGTTAAGAGAATCTATGAAGATGGGGTAATAGGATTAACTCCAAGAAAAACCAGATTAAATGAAAGAGATGAGCTTCAAGAAAAAATTGTAACTTATATGAGAAAAAACGGTGGATTTATGGAATTTAATGATAAATCTAATCCAGAAGATATAAAAGCTACTTTTGGAACAAGTAAAAATTACTTTAAGATGGCTTTAGGTGGTCTTATGAAAGCAGGAAAACTTGTTCAAGATAAAGAGGGAAGTAGACTTATATAATTATTATAGAATAATATTTTAAAATAATAATAGGAGTTGTATAATATTAAAATTGTTAATTTAATATTATAACAACTCCTTTTATTTTATAAAATTGTAGAGATACAGATGTCTTTAAATCAAAAATGTTGTTATTAGCTTTTTTTGATAAATTTTATATAAGTTTTTTATATAATTTATTATTTTTATAGAAAATATTATTTAAAGTAAAATTTAATTTCTATATTATAATAAACAATTTATACAATAAGTTCCATAACCTTAGGTATATCCATTTTCATAATAGAATATTTACTTTTTAATTTTCCATTTATATCTGGTGAAAGATTAGAATGAATATATAAAGAATCTAATCTAGCATTTGAAGCTCCTTCTATGTCACATATATAGTCATTTCCAATCATAATAGTATTTTTCATATCTAAATTATGTTTATTAATTAATATATTATAAAATTTCTTATCTGGCTTACATACTTTATAGTCAGCAGAAAATAAAATATCATCAAAATATTCTTCAATTCCAAGCAATTTCATTTCATAAAGTGTAAATACTCTTTGTGCATTTGATAAAAGATATATTTTTTTACCTTTTTTCTTTAATAATTTTAGTAAGTCAATTACGTTATCATATAATTTTATATATTTTATAGATGATGTTCTAAAAAAGTGAGCCGTATCTATTATTAGTTCCTTAGAAGGGATTACATTTTTATTTTTATAAAGCTTAGAAAAGACCTCTTCTAATGGAAAATCTGGATACTTTGTATCAGTTATATTATTTAAATTAGCATTAACTAAAGCTTTATAAGAGGTTTTTAATTCTTCAGCAGTATAAATTGCACCTTTAAATGAGTAAAATAATGATAGCTTGTACCAAAATTCGTTGCTGTTTTCATCAGTATTAATATCAATTAGTGTTCCATATAAATCAAAGATATAATTAGTATACATAAATTCTCCTAAACAAATATAAATTTTACTTATTATACCATTATACTAATATACTAAATAAAAATAAATTATATTTTTTCACAAAAAATTATAAATTAAAAAGAGATGCGAATTATAAAATCACACATCTCTAGTATTGAGAGAAAAATGAACAACTAAATTAAATAGTAGCTTTAAGTATATATTCATTATAGGGAATATCTAACTCATTAGCAGTTATTACTTTAATATTGTAAGACTTATTTATTTTATCTAAAATAGATTGAGATTCTTTAGAAATATTACTAGTAGTTATAATTATTCCATTATTTATATTATCTGAGATCATAGTACCTAATAATTTTTCTATATGAAAAGGTGCTATAGACTTATCATCAGTAAACTTTTTACATTCTACATAATATTTTTCAGAATCTTTTTCACAAATAATATCTTTTCCAGTACTTGAGGCAATAGGAAACATAATTATATTATTAAATCCTAATTTATATAAATATTCACTACACCAAATTTCAAATTCATTTTCAGTTAATTTATCAACTATGTTATATAAAGGAGTATCTTTTTGAAAACTTTTATAGGTTTTATAATATATTATAATTTTATTAATTAATTTACCTATTAAGGGAGAAAACAGAATTATTATAAAATAACTATATATTGTATTTAACTTCATTAATTAACCCTTCTTTCATAATATAAGATTTATGATTTCGTATTGTTTTTGTAAGCTCATATCCATTAATAAGTTTAATTTCTTTTTCTTGATTTTTATTATTAAAATCATTAATGAATTTTAAGGCATCCTTTGAAAAACTACTATTAGTTATAATCATTCCTTTGTTGCAATCGTTAATAACCATTCTAGCAAGAAAGCTTTGAACATCTGCAAGATTTATTAATTCCCATGTTTCATTATCACTAGATTTATTTTCTATTAAATCATTTTGAATGCAACTAATAAAAACATTTTCTTTATTTAATGTAGTTTTAAAATTAGTAAGGTTATTATATTCGTTAGCAACTTCTACAGTATCTTTAAATCCTAATATATTAAAATATAAATTAATAATTTTAATAAAGGTTTTATAATTATTTTTTTGAATATCTTTTATAGAAATTATTCCAAATTCAATTTGTTTTTCAACCATTTTTTGCTCTAATGAAAGAGTGGCTTTTTCTATATATGAAATTAAAAATTTTAATAGAAAAAATAGCAATATGATTAGTGGTAAGTATTTCATAAAATTCATAAAAATCACCTCGTTTTAATTGTTAACCAATTTTTAACCTCATATACACTATATAATCAATAAATTTTATTGAAAAAATAAATAAAATTGTAATAAAAGAGAATTTGATGTTTTAAATTAAGCAAAAAAATATTATAATTATTAAATGTATATAAGTAATTATAAATCAAATGCTAAGGTGGAGGTTAAAGTGGGGATGATCAAAAGATGTTCAATTATTATTTATGATGACTTTGGAAATGTATTAATTGCAGAAAGAGGAAAAAGAAATGAAAGAAAATGGGGCATATTTGGAAAGGAAATGAAGGGGAAAGAGACAGAAGAAAAATGCATCTTTAAAGCAGTTGATAAAGATATAAAATGTACTGTATTTGATTTAAAACCTTTTAAGGAATATAATTTAGAAGGCGAAGACGTTTTAAAAGTTTTTACAGGTAGTGTAAAGGAATGTATTACTTGTCATAAGAGCATAAATGGTTTAAAATGGATTGGAAAAAGAAATATTAATGACTATATCTTTAATGATGAAGATAAGATGATATTAGAAGATTATTTTGAAACTAATGATGATTTAAAGGGGATATGTAATGCTTTATAGGGTAATTATTAAAAAAGAAACGTCGAAGTATTTTATTGGGAAGTCTTATGATAATAAAAAATATAAAATTGAAAAGAATGAATATGTTAAAAAACTTAAAGTAGGTAGTGATTCATACTTTTATGCTAAAAAAGAAGAAAGATTATTAGGAACAGTTTTAATTCCGATTTCTGATGAAGAGGCTGGAGTTTTAGATATTTATAATTCAAATAAAAAAATTATTAATAAATAGTAAAAAAAGAAACAAGGAATAAATAAATCCTTGTTCTTTTTTATATAGATATAAAAGTGAATATTATATTTAGGTAACTTTATTACAGAATTTTTAGAAGAAAAAAGGGTAAACTAAATATAAGCATAATATAAGCATAAAATTATTGACTAATAATGATTATCGCTGTACAATAAAACAAATAATATTAATAGCCCCCTAAGGGGGAGTAGGAGGAATTATAATGGTTCAACATTTAAAAGAAAATGAATTTAATTCAGAAGTTGTTAATTTTGATGGTGTTAGTATAGTAGATTTCTGGGCTGATTGGTGTGGTCCTTGTAAAATGATAGGTCCTATATATGAGGAAGTTGCAGGAGAATTAACAAATGCTAAATTTACAAAGGTTAATGTAGACGAATGTCCTAATTTAGCAGGAAAATATAGAGTTGCAAGTATTCCAACAATAATGGTATTTAAAAATGGAGAACCTATTGATACATTAGTTGGATTTATGCCAAAGCCAACATTAAAAGCTGCTGTTGAAAAACACTTATAAGAGGAGAAAGTACTATGGAAAGATATGATTTAGCCATAGTAGGTAGCGGTCCAGCAGGGTTATCAGCTGCTCTTAATGCAAAAATAAGAAATAAAAAATTCATTATTTTTGGAAACAAAGATTTAAGCAATAAAATAATTAAAGCTCCTAAAATAAATAATTATTTAGGTTTTTATGGAATGAACGGAGCAGAAATAAAAGAGAAATTTGCAGAGCATATAGATAATATGGGGATACAAATTACAGAGGAGAGAGTAAATAATATCTATGCCATGGGTGATTACTTTGGCTTAATGGTAAACGATAAAATGTATGAAGCTACAGCTGTAATTTTAGCTACTGGAATGGAATATACTAAGCCTATTAATGGTGAAATTGAATTATTAGGTAAAGGTGTAGGCTATTGTGCAACTTGTGATGCACCTCTTTATAAGGGAAAAATAGTTTCAATTATAGGATATAATAAAGAAGCTGAAGAAGAAGCAAACTATGTAAGTGAGCTTGCAGGAAAAGTTTATTATATACCTATGTATAAAGGTGAATATGACCTTAGAGATAATATAGAAGTTATTGATAAAAAACCATTACAAATAGTAGGAGATACTAAGGTTTCATCATTAAAACTTGAAGGTTTAGAACTAGAAACAGATGGGGTATTTGTTCTTAAGGATAGTATTTCACCAGGGCAATTAGTTCCAGGTCTTGAAATTGTTGATGGACATATTAATGTTGATAGGGAAATGAAATGTAATATTCCAGGATGTTTTGCAGCTGGAGATTGCGTAGGAAAGCCATATCAATATATAAAATCAGCAGGTGAAGGGAATATAGCAGCATTAAGTGCTGTAAGATATATAGATATCATGAAAAACAAATAGTTTTGATAAAAATAAGACATGTTATATAAAATGCATGTCTTATTTTTTTATGTCAAGACTTGATTTAAGTATAAATACAATGTATCATAAATTAGCGCTAAGGATGAATAATAAAGGATAGGTGAAGTATGTTGTTAGTTGTAGGTGGTATGATAGGCTTAGGTAAAAGTTCAGTAGCAAAAATTTTAGGAGAATACTTTGGTTCAGATGTATTTTATGAATCTGTAGATGATAATCCGCTTTTACCGTTATTTTATAGTGAGTCTGAAGAAGAAATACAAAGAAAGAGATATCCTTTCTTATTACAATTATATTTTTTAAATACAAGGTTTAAAAGTATTAAAGAAGCACTAGTTAATGATAATAATGTTTTAGATAGATCAATATATGAAGACTGGTATTTTGCTAAAAAGAACATGGAGCTTGGTAGAATATCTGATTTAGAAATGGACATATATGAAAACTTATTAAATAATATGATGGAAGAATTAAAGTCCCTTCCTAAAAAGTCACCAGATATTATGATATATCTTAAGGGTTCTTTTGAAACTGTAATTAATAGAATTAATCTTAGAGGAAGAGAATTTGAAATTGATGATAGTTTAAAGGAGTATTACCATTTCCTATGGGAAGGATATGATAATTGGGTTAACAATTATTATAACGCATCTGAAGTTTTAATTATAGATATGGATGTTATGGATGTAGTTAATAGCGAAGATGATAAAAATAAATTAATTAAGATGGTAGAAGATAAGTTAAAAGAAGTTAGAGGATAATTATATAATAAAAAGGACTGCTTAACTAATTATTTAGTGAAACAGTCCTTTTATTTTTTAATAATTAAATATTTTAATTTTATTTAAAAGAGTTAAATGAAGCATCTGAAGGCATTCTCCAATCTCCACGTGGGCTAAGAGATATTGAACCAACCTTAGGACCATCAGGTAAAGCACTTCTTTTAAATTGTTGAGTAAAGAATCTATAAATAAATTTATCAAGCCACTTTTCAATTTCTTCTGTAGAATAATCCTCTTTAAAAGCTTCTTTTGCTAAAAGTAAAATTCTTTCTTTAGATGAACCATGTTTTATAAAATGATATAAGAAGAAATCATGAAGTTCATAAGGACCTACAATGTCTTCTGTTTTTTGAACTATATCACCTTCATCACTCTTTGGAAGTAATTCAGGGCTAACAGGAGTATCTAATATATCTAATAAAGTATGAGCTACTTCTTGATTAGATTCTTTTTCAGCAACATATTTAACTAAATATCTAACAAGTGTTTTTGGGATTGAAGGATTAACAGAGTACATGCTCATATGGTCTCCATTATAAGTACACCAGCCAAGTGCTAGTTCAGATAAATCACCTGTACCTATTAATAATCCGCCTTCTTTATTTGCTAAATCCATAAGAATTTGAGTTCTTTCTCTAGCTTGAACATTTTCATAAGTTACATCATGTATATCTTTATCATGTCCTATATCTTTAAAGTGTTGTATAGCAGCATCAACTATATTTATTTCTCTTAAATCTGTTCCTAATTCATTGCATAAGCATAATGCATTATTATAAGTTCTATCAGTTGTACCAAAGCCTGGCATAGTAATTGTTATAATATCTTTATTGTCTAGACCTAAAAGTTCAAAAGTTTTAACTACTACTAAAAGTGCTAATGTAGAATCAAGTCCTCCAGAAATACCTATAACAGCTTTTTTAAGATTAGTATGTTCTAAACGCTTAGCTAAAGCAGAAGCTTGAATATTAAATATTTCTCTACATCTTTCTTCTCTTTCATGTTCATTTGAAGGAACAAAAGGGTGTTTATCAACATATCTATCAAAAGTTTTAATTTCTATATTATTAAATTTAAATAATATATTTTTAGCTTTAAAAGGAACTATATTTGATGAAGCTCTATAACTTAAGTTTTTAAGTCTTTCGGAGTTAAGCTTAAATATATCTATACATGAAGTAATGACTTCATTTTTTCTTTGGAATCTATGATTTTCTTTTAATATAGCTCCATTTTCACTTATTAATAAATGTCCACTAAATAATAAATCAGTTGTAGATTCATGAACTCCAGCAGAAGAGTAAATATAAGAAGTCATGCATCTAGCACTTTGATTAGAAACTAAAGATACTCTATAATCTTTTTTACTTACAAGTTCATTAGAAGCTGAAAGGTTTCCTATTATATTAGCTCCTAAAAGAGAAAGATAAGAGCTTGGAGGTATAGTTACCCATAAATCTTCACAAATTTCTAAGGCGAATTTATAATCACAACTTGTAAAAATTAAATTAGTACCAAAAGGTATATTTTCTTGGAAAGGTAAGTCTATAATTTCATCAATTAAGTTAATACCTTCAGTAAACCATCTCTTTTCATAAAATTCACTATAGTTTGGAATATAGGATTTTGGTACAACGCCTAGAATTTTACCATTAAAAATCATAAAACCGCAGTTGTATAAAACGTTATTATGAATTAATGGAGCACCAACAGCAATTAGCATATCTTTATTTATTGAATACTCACAAATTTCTTTTAATCCATCTAAAGTTTTATTTAAAAGTACAGAAGTTAAAAATAAGTCTCCGCATGTATAAGAAGTAATACAAAGTTCAGGAAAAACAAGAAATTTTACACCTTTATCATATGCTTCATCTATACAAAAACATATATTTTCAACATTATATTTTATATCTGATACCTTTGTCTTTGGACAAGCAGCACCTACTTTAATAAAGTCCATAGATTCATCTCCATTCCGTTACATTATATAAATTTAGTATTGTATTCCAAGGTTAATAAAATACATATAAATCAATAATAAAAGGAAAGCTTTAGAAAATCAATGGATTTAAAAGAAAAGTATGTTAAAACTGTTTAAATGATAAAAAATAACGCTTTTTAAGATGTTTTATAACTTGAAATAAGTTAAGGTATAAAATATAATTTAATTATACTTAAGAAGAGAAGCGTACTAAACTTTACTGTAAAAATTGGAAAATATAGGATATAATAAAAATAACACATATTCTTAGTATATTTTTTATAAGTATTTACTAAGAAATATGTAATAACAGAAAGGGGGAAGATTAATGGTTGAGGTTATTGTTTGGATACTTGTTGCTATTGCAGTAATTGCTATTGATATTGTTACTAGTACTTTTGTCTTTATGTGGTTTTCATTAGGTGCTTTTGTTGCTATAATACTTTCTTTAATTGGAATATCAGTAGCGTGGCAAATTGTTGCGTTTTTAGTGATGGGCGTAGCCACTGTTTCTATTGGATACCCTTGGGCAAAGAAAAAGTTTAAAGCAGATGTAAATCATGTACCAACTATGGAGCAAACTTATATTGGTAAAGAAATGATTGCAAATGAAGATATGGAAGAAAAGTCAAAGATAAAAGTGAGCGGGATTTATTGGACTGCTTATAACAAAGGTAAAATAATTAAAAAAGGTGAAAGATATACCATAACAGGTATAGAAGGAAATAAGTTAATTGTTAAATTAAAGGAGGATTAATATGACAGGTATGATTTTTTTAGTAGCAGTATTAGTTATTTTATTTATAATATTGCTATCTTCAATTAAGGTAGTAAATACGGGATATTTATATGTAGTAGAAAGATTAGGTCAATTTCATAAGATTTTAGAACCAGGTTGGCATTTTGTAATTCCAGGTGTAGATTTTGTAAGAAAAAAGGTATCAACTAAGCAACAAATTTTAGATGTACCACCACAATCAGTTATTACAAAGGATAATGTTAAAATAAGTGTTGATAATGTTATATTTTATAAGATGTTAAATGCTAAAGACGCAGTATATAATATTGAAGATTATAAATCAGGTATAGTTTATTCAGCAACAACTAATATAAGAAATATCTTAGGTAACATGACATTAGATGAAGTATTAGCAGGAAGAGATAGCATAAACCAACAACTATTAGGCATTATTGATGAAGTTACAGATGCTTATGGAATTAAGGTATTATCAGTTGAAATTAAAAACATAATTCCACCAGCTGAAATTCAACAAGCTATGGAAAAGCAAATGAAAGCTGAAAGAGATAAGAGAGCTATGATTCTTCAAGCAGAAGGTTTAAGACAATCTCAAATTGAAAAAGCAGAAGGGGAAAAGCAATCTAAAATCCTTGCAGCAGAGGCAGAAAAAGAAGCTAATATTAGAAGGGCAGAAGGTTTAAAAGAATCTCAATTACTTGAAGCAGAAGGTAAGGCAAAGGCTATTGAGCAAATAGCAATAGCAGAATCAGAAGCTATAAGAAAAGTAAATGAGGCTATTATAGAATCAGGAACAAATGAAACAGTAATTGCATTAAAGCAAATTGAAGCATTAAAAGAAATGGCAAATAATCCAGCTAATAAGCTTATATTACCAAATGAAACTTTATCTTCACTTGGTAGCATAGCAGCTATTGCTGAAATGCTTAAAAAAGATAAATAATAAGAAGGGGATATTGCCTACTTTTTATTGGCGATATCCTTTCTTGAATAAAAAATTAAAAAATAGGAGGAATTTATGGCGGTTAAAGCTTTAGTAGTAGGTGTAAGCATATATTTTGAAGAAGAGATTGATAATTTATATTTTTGCAAAAATGATATTATAGCTATCGAAGAAGCATTATCTTTTGGGCTGAATATAGAAAGTGAAAATATATATACAGTTGGTAAATCTGGTATTGTAACATGCGATGATTTTGTAACTAGTCTATTAAAATTATCCCAGGGTTTGCAAGAAGAAGATACTATAATTTTTTATTTTTCAGGACATGGAATAACAATCGAAGATAAGCATTATCTTGTTTTTAGTGATAAAATATTTTTAACTAATGAAATTATTGACTATTTTGAAAAGATGAAATGCAAGAGTAAGATAATATTATTAGATGCATGTTTATCTGGTAATTTTTCGGTTAGTGGTAGTTCAAAGTTTAATATACAGCAAACAATAACTGAATTTGTCAGTAAGGGTTATGCAGTATTGGCATCAAGCAATGCACAACAATACTCATATGGTCATCCAACAGAAGATATGAGTGTTTTCACTTATTTTTTATGTAATGCATTTTGTGATAAAGGAATAGTGAAGCAAGGGAAAAAATCACTATATGATATCCAAAAACTTGTAAAATTATATTTGGAAATATGGAATCTAAAAAATAATGAAAAAAGACAAGAACCAATCTTTAGAGCTAATATGGGTGGTACAGTATATTTCAAAGTAAAGGAGTATACTCCATATTGTATAAAAAAAATATATGAAGAAACTGATGAATATATTATTTATAGTGTCAATCCAGTTCATAGTATAGTAAAAAGATATTCTGTTAATGTAATATTGAAAGAACCATTTTCTATTGAGGAGATTGGGAGAATATCATTAGAAATTAAAGATAAAATAAAGGGAATAGATGTTTATAATAGCTTAAAAAGTGAAGAGTATTTTAAAGGTGTATATGCAAGTATTATATGGATATTTTTTGGACGTGATGAATATGATATGCTTAGTAATACGTTTATTTGTAAAACTACATGGGTAGATGATAATCAAGATAAAGAATGGTGGTACAAAGTAAATAATAAAAATACCTTTATCATAAATAATATTCATTATGAAATTTTTACATATTATGAGTTTTTAAAGAAATTCGAAAAAGAAAATACGAACGAAAATGAGATTAGTATAATAAAAATAAAGGAAATATTAGGGGGGTTAGTTACTGATGCTGAAGAATTTATCAGTATATATAATGAGTATAGAAATGGAGAGTATAATGAGGAGGAATTAGTTTATAAAACAAAAAGTTTAAGAAAAAGAATAGATGAATATTATTTATTATCAACAAGTTTGAATTTTCCACCTAAGGAAATTTATGAATGGGATAAAGTTTGTAAAGAATTATTTGGAACAATACATAATTTCACATTATTCTATAATAAGCATGGAATGGAGCAAAGAGATGAAAAGAATAGAAAATTATGTATAGATTATTCAATAAAAAGATATTATGAAGATTTAGAAAAGGTTAAAAGAGTAGAAAATAAGTTATTTTATAACCCAAATTATTAAAATGAATAGAGAATGATAATTTATAGAAAACTACCTATACATTTATATTTAGGTAGTTTTCGTATTTAAAATTAATTATATAGAAAACATGGATGTTTGATTAATATTATAAAGGAAAATTAATACAGTAATAAAAACATATAAAAATTTGAAACTTTTTATAGCTTAATTCATATATAATTTATATATAGTAAAAATATAGATAAATATATTTTTAAATTATTACAGTTTATAAAAAATTAGAATAATGTGGATTAATTCTTATATAAAAATTAATTGACATTTAGTAAAGGAAGGTATAAGATAATACATATCGATAAAAATAGATATGAGGTGATTAATTGGTGATTAGTTTTGAAAGTAGTACAAGGGTATTTAAGGCATTTTGTGATGAAAAAAGGTTGCAAATACTTAAATTATTACAAAGTGGTGAAAAGTGTGCATGTAGTTTATTAGATGAACTATATATTGGACAATCCACATTATCGCATCATATGAGAATATTATGTGATTCAGGTATAGTTGTTGCAAGAAAAGAAGGTAAATGGTCTTATTATTCAATTAATGAGCAAGGAGTAAAAAGAGCTAAAATGTTATTAGAAGAGTTTACAATAGTAGATTCGACTAACGTGGGTAAGCATGATAACTAAGCCATCTTATTTAGATGGTATTTTTTTAAAAGAATATATCTATAAATTTAGATATGTGAATATATTTAAAAGGAGGTAAAAACAAATACACATCTATATATCCAAATGAATAAATATAAATATCTAGGAGGATTTGATATGAAGATTATAGAAGGAATTTGGTTATTTATTCAAGATCAATTATTAGGTATGCACTGGCTTAATAGTTTTATAGGAAAAGTTTTGAAGTTGATGGGAGTAGATATAACACAAAAACTTGGTAGTAGTATTCAGTTTTTTGTTTATGATGTTGTAAAGATTTTTATATTACTTTCAGCATTGATATTTATAATATCATATATTCAAAGTTTCTTCCCACCAGAAAGAACAAAGAAAATATTAGGAAGGTTCGATGGAATAGTTGCTAATACTATCTCAGCTTTACTTGGAACAGTAACTCCGTTTTGTTCTTGTTCATCTATTCCATTATTTATTGGATTTACGAGTGCTGGATTACCTTTAGGAGTAACTTTTTCATTCTTGATTTCATCACCGTTAGTTGATATAGGATCATTAGTTTTATTGATGAGTATATTCGGTGCTAAAGTTGCTATTGCATATGTAGTTGTAGGGCTTATTTTGGCTGTGTTAGGTGGAACGTTAATAGAGAAGATGAACATGGAACAGTATGTTGAAGAGTTTATCAAATCAGCAGGTACAGTAGATATTGAAGCTCCAGATTTATCATTTAAAGATAGATTAAGTTATGCAAAGGAGCAAGTTTGGGAAACTGTCAAAAAGGTTGCACCTTATATTTTTGTAGGTGTGGCTATTGGAGCTATTATACACAATGTAATACCAGAAGATTGGATTCAAAATGTTCTTGGAGGAAATAATCCATTTTCAGTAATTTTAGCTACATTAGTTGGTGTTCCTATGTATGCAGATATATTTGGTACAATCCCTGTAGCTGAAAGTTTATTTGCTAAAGGGGCAGGTCTTGGAACTATATTATCATTTATGATGGCTGTAACAGCTCTTTCATTACCTTCAATGATAATGCTTAGAAAAGCTGTAAAACCAAAATTATTAGCATTATTCATAGGAATTGTAACCGTAGGAATTATTATCATAGGTTACTTATTTAATTTTTATTCATTTATTTTTGCGTAAAATTTAATTTATATATTAATATTTTGAAAGGGGATTTAAATTATGACATTATTTAAATTTGGAAAAGCTAAGAGTGAAAAATCTAAGGTATGTAGTTGTGGTGGTAATTGCAGCGAAGAAAGTATGAGGAAAGCTAAAGAAAAACAATCTCAAGGGGCGAGAGTTAAGATATTAGGCTCTGGATGTGCCAAATGTAATGAACTTGAAAAAAATGTTGTTGAAGCATTAAAACAATTAGGTTATAGTACAGAGGTTGATCATATAACGGACTTCTCTATTATAGCTAGTTATGGTGTTATGACTACACCAGCAATTGTTGTAGATGGAAAAGTTGTTAGTTATGGAAAGATTCTAACAATTGATGAAGCTATAAAGTTATTAAAAAAAGTTATGCAGTAAGGCTTATATTAAACTTTTGTAAGATGAAGGGAAAATTTTAAGATGAAAAAGAAAGTAGCATTTATTTGTGTTCATAACTCATGTAGGTCACAAATGGCAGAGGCATTAGGGAAGATATATGGTGGAGATATATTTGAGAGTTATTCAGCAGGAACAGAAACTAAACCTAAAATTAATCAAGATGCAGTAAAGGTAATAAAGAGAATATATAATGTTGACATGAATGAAACTCAAAAGTCAAAGCTTTTATCAGATATACCTAATGTAGATATAGTTATAAAAATGGGATGTAATGTTATATGCCCCTATTTACCGGCTAATCATATTGAAGATTGGGGGCTTGAAGATCCAACAGGGAAATCGGAGGAAGAGTTTATTAAAACTGCTAAGATAATAGAGGAAAGGATTAAAGATTTAGCAGAAAGAATTAAAAATAATAATATTTAATGTGGTTTGAGTAAAATAGAATAAATTTATAATATATTAGTCAAGTGTGTTCTGTTATAAATAAAGTATCGTATTAAATATGAACTATCCTTTTTAAAATAGGTAATAGATAGTTCAAATATACGATACTTTTTTATCTTAGTTGTTTACAATAGAATAAAGAGATGAATCCTTAGGTAAAATTTCTTTAAGTGAAGTATTAGTGAATATATGCAATTCATGCAATGCTCTTGTGCAAGCTGTATAGAATAAATGTTTATCTTCATTAGATAAATAATTTTCACCATCAGCTAAGATTACACTATCAAACTCTAAGCCTTTTGCTATATAAGATGATATTATATTAACCCCAACTTTAAATTCACATTTATCACTTATTATTAAGTTTATATCAGGAACACTTTCTTTTAATGAAGAATAAAGATTTTCACAGTTTTCTTTATTTTTGCAAATAATAGCTATTGATTTATAATTCTTATTTTTCATTTCTATAATTTTTTCAGAAATTTTTTCACTTAAATTATTAGAAGTTAAATAAATAGTAGGATTTTCTCCAATTCTTTCAACAGCTTCGATAGGTTCATGAGTATCTAATATATCTTTTGTAAAGTTTGTTATATTTGCAGTTGAACGATAACTTTTAGTTAATATTACAGTTTTAATATCTTTAAATATATTAGTAATTCCATCTCTACTTTTTACATTTGAATGTTTATCAATTCTTTGATTTAAATCACCCATAATAGTTAAAGAAGCATTAGGGAATGATTTTTTAATTATTTCATAAAATAAAGGACTATAATCTTGACATTCATCTACAAGAACATGCTTCATATTTCCATAGCTTCTAAAGCCTTCTAGGGCAGATCTAATATAAATTATTGGAGTAATATCTTCATATTTAACTTCATTATTGTTTAAAGAATTTAATGTTATTTCTTTTATATCAGTTAAATTTAAATTAGTATATTTTTCTATGTTGTTCCAAAGTAATTTATATATAGCAACACTATCTAATGTATTTATCATAGAATCAACTTGAATATCAACTTGATTTTTACAATAATCATAGAAGGTTTTTTTATCTTCTACATAATCAAAATGGGAATTATCTTTTGAAGATAAATATTTATTTTCAACTTGTGAAAATAAGCTTTGCTTAATAACATCAATTCTATTTAAAAATGGTATATCTTTAAATCTTTCAAAGAATATATTTTCAACTAAACTTTTACTAACTATTTTATTACCTTCAATTATTATTGGATTAATAGTAGTTATAAGCTTTGGAATATCTAAAGTAAAGCTATTTAATATATTCATAAAATCTAAAGTATTTTTATACTCCATGGCTTTAGTTCTTTTTTTAAATTCATTTAAATTTAGTATATTAGAATAAATATAATTTAAATGGTCATTTTTTGTTTCGTATAAATAATTTGTAGGTAAAAATCTCTTTGAATAAATTTCAAAAGTTGTTTGACGAATATTGCTTTCGCCAAGTTCAGGCAATACATCAGATATATATTCTGCAAAAACTTCATTTGGACTAAAAATTAGAATATTTTCTGCAGTTAAATTTTTTCTATGTTTATATAAAAGATAAGCTGATCTATGTAATGCAATTGAAGTTTTACCAGAGCCAGCAGCTCCTTGTATAAATAATACTTTGCTATCATCACTTCTAATAATATCATTTTGTTCTTTTTGAATAGAAGCAACTATATTTTTCATTTTATCTGTAGCATTTCCACTTAACATAGAAGTTAAAGCTTCGTCGCATAAACTTTCGTTAGAATTATGTATAAATACTATTTCACCATTTTTTATATTGTATTGTCTTGTAAATTCAATTTCTCCGTGAATTCTTCTAACTGGAGCATCATAGTATGCAGGACCGGCCTCAAAGTCATAAAACATATTGGCAACAGGTGAACGCCAATCAAATACAAAAATATCAAAATTATCTTCGTCTTCAACTGTTGATAATCCTATATAAAAGCTTTCGGCATCTTCTCCATCTTCTTTAAAGTCTAATCTTGCAAAGTAAGGATTAGAAAGTTGTTTTTCTAATGTTCTAATTCTTGAAATTTTCTTTGAATGAAGTTGCTCATTTAAAGCTACTTGTCCACAGTTTTCATTAATTTCAATTTCATCAAGCTCATTTCTATTATCCCAAAGAAATTTTCTATGTTTTATTATTTCTTTATCTTGTTTATCGCTAGATATACCATAACTTTTTAAAAGATCATTTATTTTTTCTATAGTATTTTTTAAATAAATTTTTTCATCATATAAGTCTTTTCCAATTAGCATTTTATCTATCTCCTTATAAATACAGTCTTTAAATTTTAATGTTTATAAACCAATGTGTCAAGTATAGAAGAATAAAAGATTTTTAATTGGTTAAAATATTAATAACCTTTTAGGTTACGTAGGATTTTGTCGCAAGTTTATCTTGCGGCTTTTTTTATTTTAATTAAATTTAAAAGAATATTTTTTTATTTATATAGTATCTATAATTATTGTACGGCTATACAATAAAAGAATTAATAGTTATATGTGCGAATTAAAATTAGAAAAAATGAAATAAGTTTCGGATATATGACGAAAATTAAAATATAAAATTTTAATAAAGTTGACAAAATGAAAATAAATTGGTAATATCTAATTAACACGAAGAATATAAATAAAAAATGTAAAAATGTTCGTATTTTTTAAAGGGGATATGGAGGTATATAATGTTAGGATTTAAATGCATTTTTGTAGAAAAGAAAAATGGTTTTAATGTTGAAGCTAAAAGCCTTATGGAAGATTTCAAAAGCAATTTAAGAATAGATAATCTTAAAGACGTTAGAGTAGTTAATAAATATATATTAGGTAAAATGAAAGAAGATTATTATGAGAAAGCTTTATATACAATATTTGCTGAAAAAACAGTAGATAATTTATATGAAGGAAGCCTTCCAATTGATAAAAATGAAATTGCATTTGCAGTTGAGTTTTTACCAGGACAATATGACCAAAGAGCTGACTCTGCATCTGAATGCATTGGATTATTAGGGGCTCAAGATAAAGTAGAAGTAAAATCATCAAAGGTAATAGTTTTAAAAGGTGATTTGACTGAAGAAGAAGTAAATAAAATAAAAAAATATTATATAAATCCAGTAGATTCAAGAGAAGTAGAAATAGATAGCATTGAGCTTTATTCAGAATTATCAGAGCCTAGTGATGTAGAAGTCCTTTATGATTTTGTTAATAAAGATAGAAATCAAATAGAAGAATTTCACAAAAATTTAGGATTAGCAATGAGTGTAGAAGACTTATTAATGATAAGAGATTATTTTAAGGAAGAAGAAAAGACACCTACAATTACTGAAATAAAAGTTATTGATACTTATTGGTCAGATCATTGCAGACATACAACATTTAGCACAGCAATTGAAAATGTAACCTTTGAAATAGGTAAATTAAATAATCAAGTTCAAAAATCTTACGAAGCATATTTAAAATCAAGAGATTTTGTTTATGGAGAAACAGATAGAGATGAAACGTTGATGGACATAGCAGTTATTACTATGAAAGAAATGAGAAAAAGAGGAATGTTAGAAGACCTAGACATTTCAGAAGAAATAAATGCTTGTTCAATAAAAGCTAACATAGAAACAGATAAGGGTAATGAAGAATACTTAGTGATGTTTAAAAATGAAACACACAATCACCCAACTGAGATAGAACCTTTTGGTGGGGCAGCAACTTGTTTAGGAGGAGCTATAAGAGACCCACTTTCAGGTAGAACATATGTATATCAAGCAATGAGAGTTACTGGAGCAGCAGATCCAACAGTTAAAGTAGAAGATACTATAAAAGGTAAATTACCACAAAGAACTATTACATTAGGAGCGGCACATGGTTATAGTTCTTATGGTAATCAAATAGGTTTAGCTACTGGACAAGTTTCGGAAGTTTATCATCCAAATTATGTTGCTAAAAGAATGGAAGTTGGTGCAGTTATAGCAGCAGCACCAAAAGAAAATGTAGTAAGAGAAGAGCCAAAGCCTAGTGACATAGTAATTTTACTTGGGGGAAGAACAGGAAGAGATGGAGTTGGTGGAGCTACAGGCTCATCAAAAGAACATACTGAAGATTCAATAAATGAATGTGGAGCAGAAGTTCAAAAGGGTAATGCCCCAACAGAAAGAAAAATTCAAAGATTGTTTAGAAATTCTGAAGTGGCTAAGATGATAAAAAGATGTAATGACTTTGGAGCAGGTGGAGTTTCAGTTGCAATTGGAGAACTTACTAGGGGGCTAGATATTAATTTAGACAAGGTTCCTAAGAAGTATGAAGGTTTAGATGGAACTGAAATTGCAATTTCTGAATCACAAGAAAGAATGGCAGTAGTTGTTGATAAGGAAAATGTAGATAGATTTATAGAATTATCTAAGGAAGAAAATTTAGAAGCAGTTGTTGTTGCAGAGGTTACTGATACAGATAGATTAAGAATGTATTGGAGAGGCAAAGAAATTGTTAATTTAAAAAGAAGTTTCTTAGATACAAATGGGGCAAGACAAGTAACAAATATAGAAGTTAGTTTGCCATCTGAATATCCTTTATCAGTTGGTGATGTAAATGTCAAAGAAGAGTGGATAAATAATTTAAAGAAATTAAATGTTGCTTCTCAAAAGGGCTTAGTTGAAAGATTTGACTCTACTATAGGTACAGGAACAGTTCTTATGCCTTATGGAGGAAAAGATGCAACAACAAAGCAAGAAGCTATGGTAGCTAAGATTCCAGTATTAGATGGAGAAAGTAAAGATGCAAGTATAATGAGTTATGGATTTAATCCAGATTTAGGGGTATGGAGTCCATATCATATGGCATATTACTCAATAATTGAAGCTGTAACAAAATTAGCAGCAGTTGGTGGAGATTTTAGAAAAGCAAGATTAACTCTTCAAGAGTATTTTGAAAAGCTAGGAAAAAATCCACAAAAGTGGGGAAAACCATTTGCAGCATTATTAGGGGCATATCAAGCACAGATGGATTTAGGAATACCTGCAATTGGTGGTAAGGATTCAATGTCTGGAAGCTTTGGAAGTATAGATGTTCCTCCAACATTAGTTGCTTTTGCAGTTGGAATTGAAAAGGCAAAGAATATAATTTCGGCAGAGTTTAAAGAAGTTGGTTCGCAATTAGTATTTTTAATGGCTGAAAGAAATGAAGATTATACATTAAAGGTTGAAGAATATAAAAAGAATTTAGAAAAATTACATGAGCTTATTTTAGAAGGTAAAGTAATTTCTGCATCATCAGTTAAATTTGGTGGGGTAGCGGAAACACTTTCAAAGATGGCTTTCGGTAATAAAATTGGGGTTGAATTCTGTAATTTAAATAAAGAAGAACTTTTTGGATTAAACTATGGAAGTTTAGTTTTAGAAGTTAAGTCTTTTGTAAATTTAGATGAAGAATTTAAAGGATGCGCTTACAAGGCAATAGGCTTAACAATTAAAGAAGAAAAAATAATTTCAGAAGAATATGATTTAGATTTTAAATTAGATATTTTAGAAAAAACTTATGAAGAAAAATTATCTAATGTATTTAAAATTAAAACTAATAGTAAAAACGAAACTGTAAAAGAAGTTTTATATAATAAGTCAAATGTTAAATCACCTATTATAAAGCTTGCACAACCAAAGGTTATAATTCCAGTATTCCCAGGAACAAATTGTGAATATGATTGTGAAAGGGCATTTAAAAATGCAGGAGCTAAAACAGAAACATTTGTATTTAAAAATTATTCTAATAGTGCTTTTACAGAATCAATTGAAACTTTAGAAAAGCAAATTAGAGAAAGTCAAATAATAATGTTACCTGGTGGATTTTCAGCAGGAGATGAACCAGATGGATCTGGAAAATTTATTTCAACAGTGTTTAGAAATGAAAGAATTAAAGATGCAGTTATGGATTTATTAAAAAATAGAGATGGATTAATGTTAGGTATTTGTAATGGCTTCCAAGCTTTAATTAAACTAGGATTAGTTCCTTATGGTGAAATAGTTGATATTGAAGAAGATATGGCTACATTAACTTATAACGAAATTAATAGACATATGAGCTCAATAATCAAAACTAAAATTGTTTCAAATAAATCACCATGGTTTAGTGGAGTAAATTTAGGAGACATTCACAATGTAGCAATTTCTCATGGTGAAGGTAGATTTGTTGCGAATGAAAAGTTATTAAAACAATTAATAGAAAACGGACAAGTAGCAACGCAATATGTTGATAATAAAGGAAATATAGCATTAGATATGCCATTTAATCCAAATGGATCAATGCTTGGAATAGAAGGTATAACAAGTCCAGATGGTAGAGTTCTTGGTAAGATGGGGCATTCTGAAAGAATTGGAGATAATCTTTATAAAAATGTACCAGGAAATTTTGATCAAAAGATTTTTGAGTCAGGAGTTAGATACTTTAAATAATTTCAAGTTTTAATTGATAAGTAGCAAGTTAAGGTGGAAACTCCTTCGGGAGTTTCTTAAATAAATAATGAATTAGAATTTAAAGTGTAGGGAGAATTAAAATGAAGGTAGCAATATTTTTTGGATCTAAATCTGATACGGAAATAATGAGAGGTGCAGCAAATTGCTTAAAAGAGTTTGGAGTTGAGTATAAGGCATTTGTTTTATCGGCTCATAGAGTTCCAGAAAAGTTAGAAGAAACTTTAAAAGACTGTGAAGCTAAAGGATGTGAAGTTGTAATTGCAGGGGCAGGACTTGCAGCTCATCTTCCAGGAGTAATAGCTTCTCAAACTACAATGCCAGTTATAGGAGTTCCTTGTAAGGGAGCAATTGAAGGATTAGATGCATTATTTTCAATAGTTCAAATGCCAAAATCTATTCCAGTTGCAACAGTTGGAATAAATAATTCTTATAATGCGGGAATGCTTGCAGTACAAATGTTAGCTGTTGGAGATAAAGCTTTAAAAGAAAAGTTAGTTCAATATAGAAAAGAAATGAAAGAAAAATTTATTTTAGAAAATGGTGAAGGAGTGGATTTATAATGGAAAAGTTAGAAATGATGTACGAAGGTAAGGCAAAGAAAATATATGCTACAGATAAAGCTGATGAAGTAATAGTTTATTACAAAGATGATGCAACTGCTTTTAACGGAGAAAAGAAGGGGCAAATAGAAGATAAGGGCGTATTAAACAATGCAATTACTTCAATGTTATTTGAAATGTTAAACAATAAGGGTATTCCAACTCACTTTATAGAAAAATTAAATGACAGAGAACAATTATGTAAAAAGGTTGAAATAGTACCATTAGAAGTAATAGTAAGAAATGTCGCAGCTGGCTCTATGGCAAAAAGACTAGGGCTTGAAGAAGGAACAGAGCTTAAAACAACAGTATTTGAATTATCATATAAAGATGATTCTTTAGGAGATCCATTAATAAATGATTATCATGCAGTAGGTATTGGAGCAACAACTTTTGAAGAATTAGAAAAGATTTATTCTTTAACAGCTAAGATAAATGATATTTTAAAGAATATGTTCTTAAAATCTAATATAAGATTAATAGATTTTAAATTAGAATTTGGTAGATATAATGGTGATATAGTTTTAGCAGATGAAATTTCACCAGATACATGTAGATTTTGGGATGCAACAACTGGAGAAAAATTAGACAAGGATAGATTTAGAAGAGACCTTGGTAATGTTAAAGATGCTTATATTGAAATATTAAAGAGAATTCAGGAGTAGGAAGAGTTGATAATTAAGAGTGAAATGCAAAGGTAATTTATTACATTTCAACTCTTACTTCTTAATAAGTAGGAGGTTATAAATAATGAATCCAAAGTTAGATAATATAATAATGGATCCAAGCATAGATAAATTTAAAGATGAATGTGGAGTATTTGGTGTTTATTCAAAATCTCCATTAGATGTTGCATCAATGACTTATTATGGTTTATATGCACTTCAACATAGGGGTCAAGAAAGTGCGGGTATAGCTGTTGCAAATGGTGAAGATATAAATATTAAAAAGGGAATGGGACTTATTACAGAAGCCTTTTCTCAAGAAGATATAAATAGTTTAAAGGGATTTGCAGCTATAGGACATGTTAGATATTCAACAAGTGGCGATACTAGAATAGAAAATGCCCAACCATTATTAAGCCAAACGAAGCTAGGGCCAATAGCTATGGCGCATAATGGAACTTTAGTTAATGCAGATGTTATTAGAGAATTACTTGAAGATGGTGGACATATATTCCATACATCAATTGATTCTGAGGTAATTGCAAATTTAATTGCAAGAGGAGCTAAAAAGGGAGTTGAAAAAGCTGTATTAGATGCTATTCAAGCAGTTAGAGGGTCATTTGCAATGGTTATATTAACAGAAAATAAACTTATTGGTGTAAGAGACCCTCATGGAATAAGACCACTTTCTTTAGGTAAAATTGATGAAGGATATATTTTAACTTCTGAAAGTTGTGCTTTAGATGCAATTGGTGCAGAGCTTGTTAGAGATATTGATCCAGGTGAAATTGTAGTAATTGATGAAAATGGAATAAAATCTTATAGATACTCTGAAAATACTCAATGCCAAACTTGTGCTTTTGAATATATATATTTTGCTAGACCAGATTCAATAATAGATGGATTAGATGTTCATGAATCAAGAGTTAGAGCAGGAGCGCAATTATATAAAGAAAATCCAATTGAAGCAGATGTAGTTGTTGCTGTTCCAGATTCAGGAATACCAGCAGCTATAGGATATGCTAAAGCATCAGGAATTCCCTATGATACTGGATTTGTAAAGAACAGATATGTTGGAAGAACATTTATAACACCTTCTCAAGAAGTTAGAGAAAGAGCTGTTGCTGTTAAGTTAAATCCCTTAAAGGTAAATATTAATGGAAAGAGAGTTATTCTTATTGATGATTCGATAGTAAGAGGAACTACATCAAAACATTTAGTTGAATCATTAAGAAGAGCTGGTGCAAAAGAAGTTCACTTTTTAGTTGCATCACCAGTAGTTCAATATCCATGTTATTTTGGAATTGATACTCCTTATAGAAAAGAGCTTATAGGAGCTAATCATTCTTTAGAAGAAATAAGAGATATAATTGGTTGCGATTCTTTAGGATATTTAACTATGGAAGGAATGTATAAATGCTTTAATGCAAACCAAGGATATTGTGTAGGTTGCTTTAATGGAATATATCCAGTTGCAACACCAATAGAAACTGAAAGGTAGGTAATTTAAATGATAATTTATAGAAACTGAAAGGTAGGTAATTTAAATGATAACTTATAAAGAAGCTGGAGTTAATATAGAAGAAGGTTATAAATCAGTAAAGCTTATAAAAGAATATGCTAAAAAGACAATGAGTGAATATGTTTTAAATGGTCTTGGAAGTTTTGCTGGAATGGTTGAATTACCAGAAGGATATAAAAAGCCAGTTTTAGTTTCTGGTACAGATGGTGTTGGAACTAAGCTTGAAATAGCATTTAAAACTAAAAAATATGATACAGTTGGAATTGACTGTGTAGCTATGTGTGTAAATGATATTTTATGTCATGGGGCAAAGCCATTATTTTTCTTAGATTATATAGCTTGTGGAAAGCTTGAAGCAGAAGTAGCAGCAGATTTAGTTAAAGGTGTTTCTGAAGGATGCGTTAAGTCAGATTGTGCTTTAGTTGGTGGAGAAACTGCTGAAATGCCAGGATTTTATAAAGAAGGAGAATATGATATTGCAGGTTTTGCAGTAGGTATTGTTGATAAAGATAAAATAATAAATGGAAAAGATATTAAGCCAGGAGATAAATTAATAGGTATAGCTTCTTCAGGAATACATTCAAATGGATTTTCCTTAGTTAGAAAATTATATGAAGATTTAAATGAAGAGTTTAATGGAGAAGAGGTTTGGAAAACTTTAATCACTCCAACAAAGATATATGTTAAACCAATATTAAGCTTACTTGAAAAATTTAATATTAAAGGTATGGCACATATAACAGGTGGTGGATTTATTGAAAATGTTCCAAGAATGTTTAATGGCTTAGAATTAACTGCACAAATAAATAAGGAAAGTTATCCATTACCAGCAATTTTTGAAGATATGATAAATAAAGGCGTAAATAGAAATCATATGTACAATACATTTAATATGGGAATTGGTTTTGTTTTATGTGTTGATGAAAAAGATGTTGATGCTGTTATAAAAGAGCTTATTGAATTAGGTGAAAAAGCTTATGAAATTGGAATTGTAACAGCTGGAGGTGAAGGAGTTTGCTTAAAGTAGCAGTACTTGTATCTGGTGGAGGCTCAAACCTTCAATCGATTTTAGGTTATAAAAATGAAAATTTTAAGGTTGAAATGGTTATTGGAAGCAAAGAAGGCATTTATGCTTTAGAAAGAGCTAAAAATGCTAATATTCCTACTTATGTTGTTTCAAAAAAAGAGTATGGAAAAGAAACTTCTAATAAGATATTAGAATTAACTAAGGGGAAGGTTGATTTAATAGTTTTAGCTGGATATCTTTCAATATTAGATGGAGAAATATTAAAAGAATTTAAAGATAAAATAATAAATATTCATCCTTCACTTATACCCAGTTTTTGTGGAGATAAAATGTATGGAATGCATGTGCATAATGCAGTAAGAGCTTCAGGGGTTAGGTTTACTGGTTGCACAGTTCATTTTGTTAATGAAGAAGTAGATGGAGGAGCAATAATACTTCAAGAAGTAGTTCCAGTATATTTTAGTGACACAGCAGAAGATATTCAAAAGAGAGTATTAGTAGAAGAACATAAGTTATTACCAAAAGCTATTGACTTATTAAGCAGAGGTAAAGTTGATATTATAGATGGAAGAGTAAATATTTTAAAATAGGGAGGATTTTTACATGATTAAAAGAGCATTAGTTAGTGTATTTGATAAGACTGGAGTTTTAGATTTTTCAAAATTTTTGGCAGAAAATGGAGTTGAAATTATATCAACTGGAGGTACTTATAAGCACTTAAAGGAAAATGGAGTTTCTGTAACAGAAGTTAATGAAGTTACTAATTTTCCAGAAATGCTAGATGGAAGAGTTAAAACTCTTCACCCAATAATTCATGCAGGAATACTTGCTATAAGAGATAATGATGAACATATGAATACTATAAAAGAAAGAAATATTGAAACTATAGACATGGTTATAGTTAATTTATATCCTTTCTTTGAAAAGGTAAGAGAAAATTTAAGCTTTGAAGAAAAGGTTGAATTTATAGATATTGGTGGACCAACAATGCTTAGAGCAGCAGCTAAGAATTTTCAAGATGTCGTTGTTATAAGTGATACATCTGATTATGAAGCTGTAATGAATGAAATTAAAGAAACAGGAGACGTTAGTTATAAGTTAAGAAAGAAATTAGCAGGTAAGGTATTTAACTTAATGAGTGCATATGATGCAGCAATTTCTAATTTTATGCTTTCAGATGAAGAGGAATATCCAGAATATCTTTCAATTTCATATAAGAAAAAGCAAAGTTTAAGATATGGAGAAAATCCACATCAAAGTGCTGCTTATTATGTTTCAAATGAATTTGATGGTGGCATGAATGACTTTGAAATTTTAAACGGTAAAGAGCTTTCTTATAATAATATTAAGGATTTAGATATTGCATGGAAAGTTGCAAATGAATTTGAAGAAACAGCTTGTTGTGCATTAAAACATAATACTCCATGTGGTGTTGCTATAGGTGAAACTTCTTTAGAAGCTTACACTAAAGCACATGATGTAGACCCAACTTCAATCTTTGGTGGAATAGTTGCTATTAATAAAAAGATTGATAAAGCTACAGCAGAGGAGATGGTAAAAATATTCTTAGAAGTAGTTGCAGCTCCAGAGTTTGATGAAGATGCTTTAGAAGTTTTAAAATCTAAGAAAAATTTAAGAGTTATTAAGTGTAATGTTAAACCATGTGATAAAAGGTTTATGGTAACTGTTGATGGTGGAATTTTAGTTCAAGAAGAAGATAGTAAACTTTTAAATGAATTAAAAGTTGTTACAGAAAAAGTGCCAACAGAAGCTGAAATGAAGGATTTAGTATTTGGTATGAAAGTTGTTAAATATGTAAAATCAAATGCTATAGTTACAGTTAAAGATGGTGTTGCTGTAGGAATTGGTGGAGGTCAAGTTAATAGAATTTGGCCAACAATGGATGCTTTAAGAAGAGGAGAAGGAGCAACTATATTAGCTTCAGATGCTTTCTTCCCATTTAGAGATATAGTTGATGAATGTTCTAAATATGGAATTAAAGCAATAATTCAACCAGGTGGTTCAATGAGAGACCAAGAATCAATTGATGCTTGTAATGAACATGGAATAACTATGGTGTTTACAGGAATAAGACATTTTAAACACTAATAAAATGGTTAAGTGGCAAGTTAAGGAATAAATTCAACTTAGGCTTACTTTATAAAAATTATAATTTTTATAAACTACTAAGTAGTTTTATCCTTAATTTGCCGTTTGAGTTTATAGGGCTTATAGTTACAAGTAATTTAAATTAAAAGAAAAGAGGTTAATAAAATGAAAATATTATTAGTTGGTTCTGGGGGAAGAGAACATGCAATTGCTTGGAAACTTGCAAAAAGCGAAAGGGTTAGTAAAATATTTGTAGCACCCGGTAATGGTGGAACAGCATTAGAAAATAAATGTGAAAATATTAATATTACTGATATAGATGAATTGGTTGTATTTGCAAGAGAAAACAATATAGATTTAACTTTTGTTGGGCCAGAAGATCCATTAACAAAGGGAATAACAGATAAATTTAAAAATGCAGGACTTAAATGCTTTGGACCAGATTTAAGGGGAGCTAAACTAGAGGGAAGTAAGGCTTTTTCTAAGGATTTTATGAAAAAGTATGGAGTAAAAACTGCTGAATATGGCATTTTTACTAAATATGATGAAGCAAAGGCTTATTTAGAAAATTGTGAGTATCCAATAGTTATTAAAGCAGATGGATTAGCAGCTGGTAAAGGTGTTGTAATTGCAGAAAATAAAGAAGAAGCTATTAAAACAATTGATGATTTTATGGTTTCAGATGTATTTAAAGGTGCAGGACAAAGAGTTGTTATTGAAGAATTCCTTGAAGGAGTAGAAGCTTCAATTCTTTCAATTACTGATGGAACTACTTTAATACCTTTTATTTCAGGAAAAGACCATAAGCAAATTTTTGATGGAGATAAGGGCCCAAATACTGGTGGTATGGGAGTTTTGGCACCAAATCCATTTGTTACTGAAGATGTAATGAAAGATTTTAATGAAAATATAGTTGCCAATACTTTAAGGGGAATTCAAGAAGAAGGATTTGACTTTAAGGGAATTATATTCTTTGGTCTTATGATAACTAAGAAGGGAACTTATTTATTAGAGTATAATGTAAGAATGGGAGACCCAGAAACTCAATCTGTATTAACTTTAATGGAAAATGATTTAGTTGATTTAGTTGAAGCAGCTTTAGAAAGTAGATTAGATGGAGTTTCGGTTAAGTGGTATGATGGAGCTTGTGTAAATGTAGTTTTAGCTTCTAAGGGATACCCTGGAAGTTTTGAAAAAGGCTTTGAAATTACCATTGATGAAAGTATAAAAGATAAAGTATTTTTAGCTGGGGCTAAGCTTCAAGATGGAGTTTTAAGAACTAATGGAGGAAGAGTTTTATCTGTTGTTGGAAGAGGTAAAACTGTTGAAGAAGCTAGAGAAGAAGCTTATAAGTTAACTGAAATGGTTAATTTTGAAGGAAAATATTTTAGAAAAGATATTTAAAAATTTAAATAAAACAAAAACACCATTGGCAAATTTGCTGGTGGTGTTTTTAGCTTATATAAAATAATAATTTTATATATTTATAGAATATAAAAGTATATCTAAATTATAATATGTAAGATATTGTATAGATAAAAATTAGATATTATGAATAAAAAAAGTTATATAATTTAAGGTAGGGGATACCTTATGAACTTTGGTAAACTTGTTTTATTAGGAACATTGGCCAAGAAACTTGCACTTTTGTAAGTGATGAATAGTTTACGATATAAGATAGATAAATTATGAGGTGATAATTATAAAAAAGGTAAATTGTATAGAATTTCGTAATGGAAGCAGGGAAGAACTTTTTTCTAATATAAATCATGATTTTCCATATACAGCATCTTGTGCAGAGTTAGATAAATATGTAGGAAGATTTGTTCCTTGGCACTGGCATAAAGAAATAGAAATGTTTTATATAGAAAGTGGAATATTGGAGTATTATACTCCACAAGGAAAAGTAGTTTTTACTAAAGGTTCAGGAGGTATTGTAAATTCTAATGTTCTTCATATGACAAAACCCAAAAGCATAATAGAAAATAATATTCAATTTTTGCATATTTTTGATGTGGGATTCTTAAGTGGACATGAAGGTAGTAGAATAGATAAAAAATATTTTGCTCCATTTATTAATGCAACTAATATTGAAATAATACCATTGTTTCCTGATGTAAAAGAACATGTACCAATTTTAAATAAAATTTATAATTCTTTTAAAATATCTAGTAATGAATTTGGATATGAATTAAACTTACGTTCAGCTATTTGCGATATATGGTATGAAGTATTAAAACTTTTAAACAACTTATCAAATAAAGAATTTTATAACAATGATATAACAGATAAGTTAAAAATGATGATGATTTATATTCATGAACAATATTCACAAAAAATTTCTATTAAGAAAATTGCTAATTCTGCATATTTAAGTGAAAGAGAGTGTTTTAGAATGTTTAATAAGTATTTAAATATATCCCCAATACAATATTTAAAAAAATATCGCATAGAAAAGGCGTGTTTTATGTTAATAAATACTAAAGAAACTATTACTAATATAAGTTATGAATGTGGATTTGGAAGTGCTAGTTATTTTGGAAAGGTATTCAATGAACAGATAGGGTGTAATCCTTTAGAGTACAGGAAAACTTGGCAGGATAATTATATTATTAAACAGAAATAGTGTATATTAGTAAAAATTACTAAGTTATAATTATAGTTAGTATTGTGATTATAGGATAGGTGATTTTATGAAATATAAGCATATTGTTTTTGATATAGATGGAACTTTAATAGATACAGAGTATGCCATTTTACATTCATTACAAAAGACATTAGAAAAAACGCTAAATAAAAGAATAGATATTTATAATTTAAGATTTGCTTTAGGTATTCCGGGAGAAAGTACATTAGAGAAATTAGGTGTTGATAATATTTCCTTAACATTAAAGCTTTGGAATGCAAATATGAAAGAGTTTAAAGATAAAATAAATGTTTTTAAAGATATAGATTTAGTATTAAAGGCACTTAAATCAGCAGGTTATAAATTGGGAATTGTTACCTCTAAAACAAAAGAAGAGTTTATTAATGATTTTAGTTGTTTTGAAATCAATACTTATTTCGATATTGTAGTTTGTGCTGATGATACTAAAAGACGTAAACCATTTCCAGATCCACTTATTAAATATATGGAATTAGCAAAGGTTGAAAAACATGAAGTTATTTATATAGGTGACACTCAATATGATATGAATTGTGCTTATTCTTCTCAAGTTGACTTTGCATTAGCTGTTTGGGGGGCAAATGATAAATCTATAAAAGCTAATTATTACTTAAATAAACCTACTGATTTGTTAGCTGTTTTATTTTCAAATAATAACAAAGTAGATTTTCCTAAGTGGTTAAGCTGGGCTATGGAGCTTCAATTTATAGGGCAAGTTGGTTTAGAATATTCTAAGGACAGCTTTGATAGAGAAAGATTTCAAAGAATAAGAGAATTGTCGGCTGAAATATTAAGCAATTATACAGATTATAGTATTGAAAAAATAAATGATATTTTTTGTAATGAAACAGGATTTCAAACTCCTAAAATGGATACAAGAGCAGCTATTTTTAGTGATGATAAAATTTTATTAGTAAAAGAAGTAGATGGAAGATGGTCATTACCAGGTGGCTGGGTAGATGTAAATGAATCTGTATATAGTAACACTATAAAAGAAGTTAAAGAAGAAGCGGGATTAAATGTTATTCCTATAAAAATTATTGCAGTGCAGGACAGAAATAAGCATAATTATCCAGTTTATGCTTATGGAGTATGCAAAGTATTTGTACTTTGTGAAAGTAAAGGTGGGAATTTTAAGGAGAATATAGAAACTATAGATTGTAAATATTTTTCTATAGATAATCTTCCTAATTTAGCTTTGGAAAAGAATACAGTAGATCAAATAAAAATGTGTTTTGCTTCAAATTATACAGAAAAATGGGAAGCTTTATTTGATTAACTCTATAGGAAATATATGTTTATAGGACAAAAGAAAACTCAAAAAGTCGGGATGTTAATTTAAAGGAATGATAAGATTGTATTAACGAATTGACAGGGAGGATAAAAAAATATGGAGTGGATTGAAAGTATTAGAAGAGCTATTGATTATATTGAAGAAAATATTACAGAAGATTTATCTGTAAAGGACATTGCAGATAAAGTAAATATTTCACATTTTTATTTTCAAAAAGGATTTGCAATGTTATGTGGATATTCCTTAGGTGAATATATTAGAAGAAGAAAACTTACACTTGCCGGCAGTGAAGTTTTAGTTACTAATAAAAAAATAATAGACATTGCAATAAAATATGGATATGATTCTCCAGATAGCTTTACTAAGGCTTTTACTAGATTTCATGGAGTTACACCATCTGCAGTTCGTAAAGAAGGAAAAGTGATAAAATCATTTCTTCCTTTAAGAATAAAATTTTCGTTGGAGGGTGGATATATTATGGATTATAAGATTGTTGAAAAGGATGAATTTAAGGTAATAGGAGCTTATAAAAAGTTTAAATATGATTCAGCTTTTACTGATGTACCTAAGTTTTGGAATGAGCATATTTCACAAGGTAAGTTAAAAGATATATGTGGAATGTATGGAATTAATATTGACGAGAAAATGACAGGAAGTGAATTTGAATATCTTATTGCAGAAGATTATTCTAAAGAAAAAGAATACATGAATGAATATGTTGTTAAGACAATTCCTAAGTTTACATGGGCTATTTTCCCTTGTCGTGGAGCAATGCCACAATCTATTCAAAAGGTAAGTGAAAAAATATTTTCTGAGTGGTTACCAAACTGTGAGGATTATGAAATTGCTGCAGGTTATAATATAGAAATGTATAATGATCCAAGCAAATATGAAAAAGGAAATTTAGATGAAAATTATTATGCTGAAGTTTGGATTCCTATAAAGAAAAAATAAATATTGTACTATAGTTTAATAGGGGGCACTTAAACTATAGTGCAATATTAAAATTTTATAATGATAACTTTAATTTATTAATTAAAGTTGTCTTTATAAAATTTAATTAAATTAACTAATCATCTTCAATTATGAAGGAATCAAATCCTGCATCTTTCAATTTTTTAACTTCTGCTTCTGCATTTTCTCTATTTACATAACTACCAGCAACTACTCTGTATTTTATTTGTGTAGTTTGTGATTTCTTAACTTTAACAGTATTCTTAACTTGTGGTTTGTTTGCTTTATAATCAGCACCAGTTAATGCTTTGACAATAGAAGCACATATAGCTTCAAAGTTTTTATGATATAAGTCTACATCAGCCTTACTATCATAGAAACATACTTCAATAAGGATTGCAGGTTTAATTGTGTTTCTCAAAAAGTATAATCCTGTTCTTTTTTTAGGACCTCTATTTTTAAATCCACCTGCTTGTGCAATAGCAGCTGATACGTGAGAAGCTACATCAGCTCTATCATAGTAACAAACTTCTACTCCCATAGGAGCATTTGTTGTTTTATTTGCATTAAAATGCACACTTACATCAATACCATCTTTAAAGCTATTATGAAAGTTAACTATATTTGCTAGATTTTGATTTGAATTATATGAAATATCATGATACTTATAAACATCCTTATTACAAGCTTTTAGCATTTCAGCTACCCTGTCAACAACTTTTCTTGCTTCCGTTACTTCATTTACATAGCCACTAGCACCTTGACAGTTAATGCTGTGACCACTAGAGATATTAACTTGATTGAAATACAAATTTATTTACCTCCTATTTTCTTCTTATAGTTTTTGCTTTGCTATTGGTTTAAATTTATTAAATATATTGTTTATAGTGTAATATATGTTATATTACGTATAAGTGTGATAACCTAATGAGATAAATTAACAGGTATAGTCCAGAGGAGATGTATATTAAAATTTTAAATTATGTGTTTTTTATTTTAGTAAAAAATATATAATAATAATTTTAATATGAATTTCATATTATTGATAAATCATCCAAATAAAAAAGATAACAAAAAATCGATTATTGAAATTTATATTGAAAAAATAAATATTATGTCGAAAAATATATTAAATCTTAGAAAAGTATGATATAATAAAATTTGTAAAAAATAAATTAGTTAGAGGAAAGTACATATGATAAATAAGTTTGCAAAATTGTTTGTAAAGGATTTAGCAAAGTGCAACAATTATAGCGAAGTCCAACAAGAGCAAATGGTATATATATTAAAAATATTAATGTATGAGTTAATCAAACTAATAATTATTTTAATACTATTTTCATGCTTTGGATATTTTAAAGAATCTATACTAATAATGATTTTTATGATGACTACAAAGCCTTTTACAGGTGGTTATCATGAGGATAGTCAAGTAAGATGCTTTTTAGCAACGAATATAATTATTACATTAATAATTATATTATCTAAAACTACAAGCTTAAACATTATAAATTCTATAATTTTAAATTTTATAAGTATCTTTTGTATATATAACCAAGCACCGGTTATTAATGAAAAAATGCCTTTAACAAAAGAAGAACTAATAATAAAAAATAAAATTATTGGAGTTATTAATAGTTCAATATTTTTAATATTATCTATTATACTGTTTAATATTAGATGGTTTTCACAAATCATTGTTTGGACAAGTGTTGTACAAACAATGTTATTATTTAATAAATATAAAAAAGTACATGGAGGAAGATAAAATGAAATTAAAAAAAGTTATAGGAAGTTTTTTATTATTATTAGTTGGAGTATTTGTTAATGTAAATCCAAGCTCGGCGATTGGTATTGGAATAGAAGAAATGCCAGAATCTATGACAAAGTCAAGATAGGCTTATTATGGGAGTCAGTTTAAACAATGTATTAGATGTAATTAATACTATAATCCAAGTTTTAACTATGGTAGTTATAATTAATTACTGTTTAGATGATAAAAATAAAATTAGTAAGTTTAAGCAAATGCTTTTAACTGGAATTTTAAGTTTAATAGTTATTATAATAACACATTTATTTGGAAATTCATGTTTAGGATCAATTTTAACTCATTTAAGTTTAATTTTAATCGTAATTATTGTATTTAAAAAAGATGCTATAGGAGCAATAATTTCAATATCAATAATAATGTTAGCTATAGTTTTAAATGTGTTGATTATGAATATTTTATATATATTAATTTTTCATAATATAATTCCAAAGGAATATTATTATGTTTGGTTTACATTAATGTATATAGCGCAGTTTGTGATGGAAGCTTTTATTTTATTAAATAAAGAATTTATGTATAAAATTTACTTAACTATTAGAAGTAAAAAAATATCTATAATTTCAATGATAAATATTACATTAGTAATTGAATTTGCATCATCTTATCAAATGATAATTAATGATTTAGGCAATTCTAAGTATAAAAGTATTAGTTTTTTATTATTAAGTTTATTTATAATAGGAATAATATTATATTATTCTAATATTGAAAATAAATCAAAAGAAATTCTTTTATTAAATAAAGAATTAGAAGAAAAGATAAATGAATTAAAGAAGGTAAAGCATGATTATGGAGCTCAAATTTCCTATCTTTATGGAATGCACCTTATGGGGAAGTATGAAAAGTTAGGTGAATCTTTAAAAGCTATAATAAATGGTCATGAAAGTATTGTATCAGAAGTTGAAATAACAAATAATGATTCACTTATTTCAATGATAGTAAATAGTACTAAACATAAGGGTATTAATGTTATAATTGATGAACAAGCTTCCTTAGAAGATATATCTATACCTGAAATGGAAATGCAAAGAGTAATTTCGAATATATTTAAAAACTCTGTTACAGCTATGGATGAAAAGGGAGTTATTACAATTAGAACTTATTATAATATGGATAATGTTGTTATTAAAATACAAAATAATGGACCTAAAATAGAAGATGAAATAATAGGAAAAATATTTAATGCTGGATTTACAACTAAAAAAGATATTTGTAAGGATCATGGATTTGGACTAGCTATTGTTAAAGAAATAATAGAAAAACATAAGGGAAGCGTAGCAGTTGAAAGTAATACAGAAATTACTGAATTTACATTAAAAATACCTAAAAAACATTAAATATTAAATTATCTTAGCCGTGTAGGAATACTTGCATGGTTCTTTTTTTTATTTAATTATAATTTAAATAATAAAGCTATTAGGAGTTAATTTTCCTAATAGCTTTTTGCCACTTATGGATTTAAATATCTGTAAGATTAGTAATATCAAAGTTATTATTAGAAAGACTTTCAAGATTTTTATTAGAAAGACCTCCAAGAAGACCTGCAATATTACTATTGAAAAGATTATTATTAGCAAAACTATTATTTCCAAGGTTTGTGGCATTAAAATTACTATTGATGAAATTGTTATTTCCGTTATTTTTGCACCAAGCGTTATTAAATCCACTACAGCTAAATATCTTATTATAATCTCCCCAAAAACTACTAGGACCAAGACCACCACCAGCAAATAATAAAAATATTGCTAGCATGTAAAACCAAGGGCCACCAAAGGGTGAGGCATAATTGTTATAGCTATTATTACAAGAGTTGCAAAAGTTATCACAACAATTTGAGTTGTTATCACAACAGTTTCTTGACATGTATCTCATCTCCTATCTTTAGATTCTATACTATATAGTATTTATAAAAGATGAGTTTGTTTAAGATTTATTTTTTTATTTTAAGTTTTTACCTGTAAATGCTAAAGGTAAAAGCTCATCTAATGTATATTCTAAATATTCTTCTGTGCTTTTTGCAATTATTACTTTAAAAGTTTTTAAATCACAAAATTCAGCCATCACTTGTCTGCACACAGCACAAGGAGCACAAAAATCTCCTTCTCCAGCTTTTATTCCAGCTTTATTTCCTACAATTGCAATAGCAGTAAAGTTTTTTTGACCTTCAGAAATTGCTTTAAAGAAAGCTGTTCTTTCTGCACAGTTTGTTGGTGTATAAGCAGCATTTTCTATATTACAACCTTGATAAATTTCACCATTTTCACAAAGCAATGCAGCTCCTACATTAAAGTTTGAATAAGGTGTATAACAATGTTTTTGAGCATCAAATGCTTTTTCTATTAATAATTTTTTATCAATCATTAGAAAGCCTCCTAAATTATATTTAAAAATGTTTATGTAAGTTTAGTATTACTATTAGAGGAGAAATTTATATCAACAAGTTTATTTATATCTTTTACTTTTACAAATCCTTTATTATATTCAATAATATTTTCATTTTCTAATTCTTTAATAATTCGATTAATACTTCTAATGTTAGATCCTAAACCTTCCACTAATATATCTTTATGTACAGAATTTAGATTATGTTCATTTAAAAATTTCCATAAAAAGAAAAGCACTCTGTCTTTTAAATTATAAGCAATATTTGCTTTGCTATTAATAGATGTATAATACATTTTTTCGGAAAGTTCTCTATGAATATATAAGGAAAATTCACTATCGTATTTAATCCATTCTAAAAAAGATTCTTTTGAAATTTTAATTGCTTCACAGGCCTCTAAAGCTTCTACATAATTTAATATAGGCTTATTAGAAAATACTTCTAATTCGCCAAACAAATCATTTTCGCAATAAGTTCTTTCAAGATATTTAATTCCAGTAGGGGCTAGTGAATAAACCTTTACTTTTCCTTTTTTTATTATATATACAAAGTTAGGCTCTTCATTTTGTGTAAGTATTTTATCAAAAGTATTAAAGTTAACATATGTAAATTTATTTTTTATATAATCAGGACAAGTATCTAAAAAATAAGGTAAATTGTTCATTTCAAGTCTCCTTATTAGTTAAGTAAAGTAATTATATCATATTAATTTTTTTTAAAAAGAGATAAGAGAAAAAATAAGGACAAATGTCCAAGGTTTTATAAATATAGAAAAAAATATATTTATATAATAAATTAAGAATAATTAATATCGTGATAAAAGAGAGCTATATACTATTGAAACTTCTTAATCAAATAGAAGGAAGCTCTCTTTTATTATTATAATTTTTATTTTTAAGTTATATAAAATATTGTTTTAATAAATGTAGCTTTTACTATACTATATTATCGATTCCATTTACATTAGCTTGTTCATTTTCATCTACAGGAATTACTAAGTATTTTTTCCCATCAATTATTTGTGACTTTATTTGAGGTACCTTTTCAGGTTTTACTTTTAATACAATATCATAATTTTCATTTGTATTTTCTTCTAAATCAATATTATTAGAATCAATTTCTATAGCAGCTTCATTTTCTAATTCTAAGGAATTTTCATTAGCTTCTAAATCTGATAAAGAAGCTTTGCTTACTCTTTCAAGTTTATTTTCAAGTATTTTTACTTGCTTTTCTAGCATTTCTTCTTTTTTCTTCTGGGCTTTTTTTGCAAGAGCTTTATTATCTATTAATATATCTGCAACAGGAGGGGTATCTCCAAAGCTTTCTGTATAAGATTTTTCTATTTTAGTAGTAACATCTTCAGGAACACCACTTACAGATAATATTTCTTGAACAACATCATTAGTTAAAACTATTGGAACCTCAGATTCTTCATAAATACTATTATGTTCCTCAATTTTATTATTTAAGCTTTCTTGAATCTCCATAAAGAAATGGTCAGATTTTTTTTCATCTGGGCCAAGAGCATCACGGATAATATCATTAAATACTTCTTTTTGCTCTGTATTAGTTTGTTTTGCTGGACAACCCAAAACATCTTCCATTAATTCAGGATGTGTATCTTTAGCATTTTTAGTATAATACATAACAGAATTAACATCAGAACTACGATTTATAAAGGCTGGGAATACAAATCCATTGCTTGGTGCTTCAACAACCCAATCTCTTACACGAGATTTAATTTCATTTTCTTGTTCAAAATATCTAAGTCCTGCTTTAGATAGTTCAACTGGACATATAGCACAAAGAATATATTCATAAACTTCTTCAGATTCATCTAATTTTATATTATCTTTAGTTTTAGTAATAACATCATAAGCATCATGGAATATAAGTATTAAAAAGTTTCCAGTATAATCATAGTTTTCTATGATTGAATTAAAAAATTCATCAACTAAGGCATCATCTTTTAATCCACTATTTTTTAATTTCATAAATGAAAGTTGCTTTTCATTTATATGTTCTTCGTTAAGTTCAAAATTAAGCTCTAAAATATTGTTTCCAATAGTTCCAGATAAAACTTTCTTTGCAATTTCTAAATATTTAAAATAATCATCTTCTTCTAAATTTAAAAATGTTTCTCTAAATTTTAATAAAATATTTTTTTCACCATTAACATAACAACCACACATTTTTGTAAAAGTACAATGGTCTTTTTTAAAACGCTTTTTTAATTCTAATATATCTTTTTTTCTCATATATAATCCTTTCAATGTAAATTTTATATATTTTATATAACAAAATATATTAATAATATAAGTATAAGGGTCTATAAGTGCCTCTGCAATAATGAAATAATTTATTAAAATATTGTTGACCTTAACGTTACGTTATAGATTATAGTTATATATGTAGTAGGAAAAATTTATTTATAGCTATAAAAAATTAAAGTATCTACTAAGATTTACAAAAAGGGGCTTAAAGATGAAGATAAGTAAACTTGCAAAATTAAGTGGAGTTACGATAAGAACGCTTCATTATTATGATGAAATTGGACTTTTAAAGCCAAGCAATGTTACGGAAGCTGGATATAGATTGTATTCTATTGAGGACTTAGAAAAGTTGCAACAAATATTATTTTTTAGAGAGCTGGATTTTCCATTAAATGAAATAAAGGAAATAATTCTGAATCCTAATTATGATAAGCTTGAGGCATTAAATAATCATAAAAAATTGTTAATTGAAAAAAGAAAAAGGATAGATGGATTAATTGAGTTAATTAATAAAAGTATAAAAGGAGATAAAGAAATGAGCTTTAAAGAATTTGATAATAGTAAAATTGAAGAAAATAAAAGAAAATATGCAGAGGAAGTTAAAAATCGTTGGGGTAATACTAAGGCGTATAAAAGCTATGAAGAAAAGACTAAAAATTATGATGAAAATTCATGGAATACAATTAATAAGGGAATGGAAGAAATATTAAAAGAATTTGCAGAAAATAGAGATAAAGATGTAAATAGTGATATTGTACAAAGCTTAGTTGAAAAATTAAAAGATTATATAACATTAAACTTTTATGATTGTACAAAGGAAATTTTAAGTGGTTTAGGATTAATGTATGTAGGTGATGAAAGATTTAAAAACAATATAGAAAGGTTTGGGGAGGGAACTGCAAATTTTATGTCAAAGGCAATTGCAGTATATTGCTCAAAGTAAAGCTTATAAAAATTAAGAAATGGTTTAAAACAGTTATAATTAAAGAGTGAGAGATATTAGTTTAAAATAAAGTTTAGAATTATAAGTTTTAAAGGGTAGCAGGATAAATATTAACTTCAAAATATATTATATTAATTGTTAAGGTAGATTAAAGGGTGTTTGGCTGATATAATATCTTTTAGAATATTTACAAATGAGGAGCAAGTTAAATGAAATATTATTTAGCACCAATGGAAGGAATTACATGGCATGTATATAGAAATGCTTACAAAAAATATTTTGATAATATAGATAAATACTTTACACCCTTTATTGTACCTAATCAAAGTTTAAGTCTTAAAACTAAGGAACTTAGAGATTTATTACCAGAAAATAATTTAGGTTTAAATATAGTTCCACAAATATTAACTAATGATGCAGAAGGATTTATATTAACTGCAAATAAGTTAAAGCAATTAGGATATGGTGAAATTAATTTAAATTTAGGATGTCCAGCAGGAACTGTTGTTTCAAAAAAGAGAGGGTCAGGATTTCTTGCCTTTAAAGATGAATTAGATAAATTTTTAGATGAAATATATAAGACCTGTGATATAAAAATATCAGTAAAAACTAGATTAGGAAAAGATTCACCAGAGGAATTTTATAAGCTTATTGAAATTTATAATAAATATCCTATTGAAGAGCTTATAATTCACCCTAGAACAAGAGAAGATTTTTATGGAAATACACCTAATTTAAAAATCTTTAAAGAGGCATTAACTTTAAGTAAACATTCTATATGTTATAATGGCGATATTTTTACTGCTAGTAATTATAATGATATAGCAGATAAGTTTAAAGAAATAGATAAGGTTATGCTTGGAAGAGGGATATTAGCTAATCCAGGGTTAATTGGTGAAATTAAGGAAAATAAATTCTTAACAAAAGAAACCTTAAAGGATTTCCATGATGAACTTTTTGAAAATTATACAATTCTTTTAAATGAAGATAAAAATGCAATGTATAGAATGAAAGAGCTTTGGGGATATATGTCTCATATATTTACAAATAATAAAAAGTATTATAAAAAAATTAAAAAGGCTCAAAAGGCAAAAGATTATAAAGAAGCTGTTTCAAGATTATTTGAGGAACAAGAAATTATAAAAGATGCAGGGCTTTTTACTAATGAATAATTAGATATATTAAACAATCGTTTATATATCATATAAATAAAAACTATCTATTAATAATAGAATAAAAATAGCTATATCATAATTTAATTATGATATAGCTATTTTTTTAGATTTTAATATTAATTCATATATTTGTTTATAAAGTTATTTACAGTATTCCAATAAGTTTCAGGGTCTACTTCTGAAGCTTTAGCATGTTCTGCACCTTTGATTGTTAACATCTCTTTTTCAGAGCTTGTTGCCTTATAAAGTTCTTCCATCATATAATAAGGAACAAAATCATCTTTATCTCCATGAATATATAAAATTGGAGTTTTAGAATTTTTAACTTGCTCTAAAGAGGAAGCTTCCCCTAAGAAATAACCAGCTCTTATTTTTGCTACCATAGACGAAACATTAAGTATTGGGAACTCAGGCAGAGAAAATAAATCATCTAATTGATATGCAAATTCATCCCAAACAGATGTATAACCACAATCTGCAACTATTGCCTTTACATTAGAAGGAATTTCTTCACCAGAAGTCATTAATACTGTAGCAGCTCCCATAGAAACTCCATGAAGTATTATTTCAGCATTAGGATTTTCATTTAATATATAATTTATCCATGAAATAATATCTAATCTATCATCCCAGCCCATTCCGATATAATTACCTTCACTTAATCCATGAGCTCTTAAATCTGGAATAAGTACATTATAACCATTATCATAATAATGCTTAGCATATGTGCTCATGTTTATTCCTTCACTTGTATAACCATGTACAGCAATTACCCATTTATTAGAATTATTTTGATTTGTAACTTTATAGCTGTGAAGCTTTAATTTATCAGAAGAAGTTATGTATTCATCAGTATAGTTTGAATCATTTAATAACCATGCAACATCAGAATCTAAAACTTGTCCGCTTGTTGCTTCGGCTTCTTCTGGAGTACCAAAAACTATATCCTTTGGTGTATTTGGATTTAAAGCTAAGTTATAAAAATAATTTCCTACAAAGCCTAGAGATATTCCAAAAATAATTATAATAACACTTAAAAATATTCCTAAAATTTTCTTAATCTTCATTTTTAATCTCCTTTATATATATTTTTAATAAAATAGTTTGAAAGTCAAAATTGTTTTTAAAATAATTTTATCATAATTTTTTTTAAATTAATATAGGCATCTTCGATTTTTTTTGGTAAAAAATAATTTTGACTATATCGAAAAAACATATATAATTAAAATAAGCGATTTTTTTTGTAAAATATAATACGGGGTGACATAAATTAAATGGAATGTAAAAATAAACTTCAAGAAGAAATAACGAAGGCTGATAATAAGGTAGTTGAAAAAATGTGGAAAAACATAGATGAAGATTGCACTTTAAAAGCTTTCTTAGAAAAAATGACTAAAGATGAATTAGTTAAAATAGCAAAGAAATATTCAGTAAGAGGTATTACAACATTAAAGAAAGCTGATGCAGTTGAAAAAATGGTTACTGTAATTTTAGAAAATACTAAAATTGCTTTAGAGTTAATGGAAGAAAATTCTTTAAAATACATAGAAGAATTAACTAAAATAACTGGACTTAAAAAGTATGAATGTACTGATATGATGTACATTAATTATTTAAGAAATAGAGGTTTAGCTTTTTCAGGATTAAAAAATGATGAAGCATTTGTAGTTATGCCAAAAGAATTAAAGAGCATAATTAGTGAGCAATTAAATAAAGAATTAAAAGATAGGGCTAGATTAAACGAAGAAGTAATAAAATCTATTTCAGGAATGGTTTATTACTATGGTGTTTGTAAATTTGACTTTATAATATCTAATGTAAAAAACATATTTGGAACAAGCCTTGAGGAAGAGTACATAAAAGCATTAATAACAAACGGGGAAGAGCTTGGTTATGATTATGTTATTGATGGAGACATGCTTTGCAATATAGATGTTGAAGATGCAGAAAAAATATTAAAGCTTCAAGAAGAATGTAAAAATAATTACTATAAATTTGATAAAAAATCATTAATAAAAGCTGGTAAAGTTGATTTTGTTGAAGAAAATAAACAAAGAACTAAATTAGAAAGAGTTCTTGGAGAATTATTTGTTATTGATAAAAATATATTAAAAGAAGAGATGGAAGGCTTTATGATTGCTATAAAAAATGAAGTAGAAAAATCAGAAGCCATAGATACCTTCTTACAAGCGTATCAATTACAATCAGGTGAAGAAAAAGACATTTTTGTATATGAATTAGAAGTTCTTGCAAAGAGCATTAGAAAATGGTCTTTAAAAGGATTTACAGAAGATGAAATACAAAAAGAAAATTCTAGAGTTGTTAATGATGTTAAAATAGGTAGAAACGACCCATGTATATGTGGTAGTGGAAAGAAATACAAAAAATGTTGTGGATAAATTAATTATTTAAAAAGGGGTGTAAATTTTACATTCCTTTTTAATTTAATAAGACTTTTTATATTAGCTTTGTGAGAAAATTTAGAAGTTTTAAGTGATAAATAATTTTAAATAATACTGGATAAAATGTATTGATATATTTTATAATAATACTATATTTTTAATTTTTTTTGGGAGAGTGAAACCAATGATGCGCAAAGAGTCTGAAGACGTTTTAAATATGTTGTTAGTAAAGCTGTTTAATGATATTTTAAAGATTGAAGCAGCTGCAATAAAACAAGGTGAATTTAGTGATTTATCTGTGACTGAAAATCATATCATTGAAGCTATTGGAAAAGATAGAGAAATGACTATGACAGAAGTAGCAAAACAATTAGAAATAACAGTAGGAACTTTAACTACTGCTATAAACAGGTTAATAAAAAAGGAATACGTTGAAAGAAGAAGAATAGAAGAAGATAGAAGAGTAGTTTTAATAAAACTAACAAACAGAGGAGAAAGAGCATTTGATTGTCATGCAAAATTCCATGAAGATATGATAGAAAGTATAATAAAAGAGCTTCCGGAAAATGAAGAGGTTATACTTATAACAGCATTAAAGAAAATGACTAACTTTTTTGAAGAAAAATATAATTTACTAGGTTAATTTATATGTAAAGTAAAGCATAATTAATATTATTAAGAAAAAATATTAAAAACATAGGAGATTAGTATAAAGCTTTTATACTAATCTTTTTTAATATCTTGAATAGTATAAAAATGAAATATTTACAATATATACAAAATATGATAATATGAATAATAACAATTTACTAAAATAACTCAATTTTTAGTAATAAAATATAATCAAATAATATTAGTTTTAAATAAAAGAAAAGTATTATTTTTTTAGCTTAATAATAAATAAGGGGGCAATATAAAATTTTGAGTTATTTTAAATTTGGGGGGAATTGAATATGGTAGGAAAGAAAAAGCTAGCACTAATTTTAAGCGGGATTTTAGTTGTTACAGGATTAGTTTCTTGCGGAAAAGCAAAAGATTCTAATGGAACTGAAGAAGCTAAAAATATTTATACAATTGGGATAAATCAATTAGTTCAACATGATGCTTTAGATGCCTCTAGAGAAGGGTTTTTAGAAGGATTAAAAGAAAAGGGATTTGAAGAGGGAAAAAATTTAAAAGTTGATTATCAAAATGCTCAAGGAGATATATCAATTGCTAAAACTATTTCAGATCAATTTGTTACATCTAAGGTAGATATGATATTTTCTATAGCGACATCAAGTCTGCAAGCATCATATAATGCTACAAAGGATATTCCAATAGTTTTTACAGCAGTAACAGACCCAATAGAAGCAGGAGTAGCTAAAAGCTTTGAAAGTTCAGGTACTAATGTTACAGGAACTTCAGATATGGTATCTATGGAAGAACAATTAGATTTATTAACAAATTTAGTTAAAGATATAAAGACATTAGGTGTAGTGTATAATTCATCAGAAGCCAATTCCTTAGCTCAAGTTCAAGAGCTTAAAAAAGAAGCAAGTAAAAGAGGAATAAATATTAAGGAAATATCAGTTACAACTGTTAATGAAGTAAATCAAAACTTAAATGCAGCAATAGGTTCAATAGATGCTTTATATGCACCAACAGATAATACAGTAGCTTCAGCTTACGACTTAGTGGGAAATATATGTGTAAGTAAAAATATTCCTATGTTATGTGGAGAAGAAGCAGGAGTTCCAAAGGGGGGACTTTGTTCTATTGGTATAGATTATTTTAAGTTAGGAAAAGAAGCAGGATATAAGGCAGCAGAAATTTTAAATGGAGCAAAACCAAGTGATATTGAAATAACTACTTTAAGTGATATGTCTATTACTATTAACACAGATGTAGCAGAAAAGTTAAATATAGAAATTCCAGAAGATATTAATGCAAAAGCACTTAAAGTAACTGGAGGGGTTGAATAGTGGATGTAATACTTAATGCTTTAGAACAAGGATTACTATTTGCATTAGTAGCTATGGGAGTTTATATAACATATAAAATATTAGACTTTCCAGACCTTTCAGTTGATGGAACATTTCCACTAGGAGCGTCAATTTCAGCTGCTATGTTAGTTCAAGGAGTAAATCCATGGGTTACTATATTAGTTGCTACATTAGGTGGAGCTTGTGCTGGTGCAATAACTGGCTTTTTACATGTGAAGTTAAAAATAAGCAATTTAATGTCAGGTATATTAGTAATGATGGGATTATACTCAGTAAATTTAAGAATCATGGGAAAGTCAAATATACCATTATTTAATACTAATCATATTTTTAAAAATCCTTTTATTAATTCAATATTTATTATCTTAGCAATAGTAGTTGTGATAAAAATAATTTTAGATTTATTTTTAAAAACAAAAACAGGATTTTTATTAGTTGCAGTTGGTGATAATGAACAAGTTGTATCATCATTAGGAGTTAATAAGAACATAATTAAAGTTTTAGGATTATCAATAAGTAATGCTTTAGTGGCATTATCAGGTGCTTTAACAGCTCAAAACCAAGGATTTTCAGATGTTACAATGGGAACAGGAATTGTGGTAATGGGTCTTGCAGCGGTAATAATAGGAACATCTATATTTGGAAAATTAAGCATTATAAAGGTTACAACACTATCAATATTTGGTGCAATAATATATAAATTAGTTGTAGCAGTAGCCTTATGGATGAAGTTAAATCCTAATGACTTAAAAATATTAACAGCTATATTAGTTGCTATGGCATTAGCATCTAATAGTGATGCATTTAAAATAAAAAATAAAAGAAAAATATCAAGTAATAATGGTGAGGGTGGTGAAGAAAATGCTGAAGATTCAAGGGCTATGCAAAGTATTTAATCCTAACACCATAAGTGAAAATAAAGTTTTTGATAATTTTAATATAGAAGTAAATAAAGATGAGTTTATAACAATAATAGGGTCAAATGGTGCAGGTAAATCAACTTTGTTAAATTTAATTAGTGGAAATATACCTATAGATTCAGGAAAAATACTTTTAGATGGAAAAGATGTTTCTTTTAAAGAAGAATATGCTAGAGCAAAAGAAATTGGACGAGTTTATCAAAATCCATCAATAGGTGTATCACCTAATATGACCATTTTAGAAAATTTATCTTTAGCAGATAATAAAGGGAAGTCTTATGGACTTTCTTTTGGAATTAATAAAAAGAGAATAGAGTATTATAAAGAGTTACTTGTTAAGCTTGATTTAGGTCTTGAAAATAAACTTTATAATAAAGTAACACTATTATCAGGAGGACAGCGTCAAGCATTAACACTTATGATGGCAGTTATGTCAGATCCAAAGCTATTATTATTAGATGAACATACAGCAGCATTAGACCCTAAAACTTCAGCTAAAATAATGGACATTACTCAAGAGGTAATAAAAGAAAATAATATTACTACTTTAATGGTAACTCATAATATGAAGCAAGCATTAGAATATGGTAATAGATTGCTTATGATGCATGAAGGAAAAGTACTTTTTGATATTAAAGAAAAAGAAAAATCAGAATTGACAACGGAAAAATTAATGGAGATGTTTAGCAACGCTAATGTTATTGATGAAGTAAGCGATAGGAGTTTATTAACATCATTAGCATAGCATAATCAATAAAAAAATTGAAATTTAAATTACTCCTAAAAATTTATTGAGTAATTCTAAATTTCAATTTTTTTATATAAAATAAATATTAAATTAAACATTGTTATTAATATAACAATAGAAGAATAAAGTTAAAAAATATACAATTTAGTCGAATAAAAAATGTAAAAAAGTATTAACAGTTAAAATAAATGTTGGAAATTTTAAAAAAATTAAGAAAAAATCTAAAACCTATGTAAATGTTATCATAATTGAAAATACAAAGATATAGAAGTTGTTGGAAAAACAAATTAAAAATAAAATAAAAAAACTTTTAAAAAAAGTTTGACAAAAAATAAACAATCAGATACAATAAAAGTGTGGACAAGTTAAGTAATTAACAATGAGGAAAAACTTAACAAAGTTTACTTAAATAAATTAAATAGATATCAATGAAAATTACTATAAATATTGATTATTTAGGAGGATGTAATAATGAAAGTTACAAATGCTCAAGAATTAACAGCTAGAATTAAACAATTAAGAGAAGCACAAAAGAAATTCTCTACTTATACTCAAGAACAAGTAGATGAAATCTTCAGACAAGCGGCTTTAGCAGCTAACCACAACAGAATTAAGTTAGCTAAAATGGCTGTAGAAGAAACTGGAATGGGAATAGTAGAAGATAAAGTTGTAAAAAACAACTTTGCTGCTGAATATATATATAACCAATATAAAAACATGAAAACTTGTGGAGTTTTAGAAGAAGATAAAACAAGTGGTATTACTAAAGTAGCAGAACCAATTGGTGTTATAGCTGCAATAGTTCCAACAACAAACCCAACATCAACAGCAATATTCAAGTGTTTAATAGCTTTAAAGACAAGAAATGCTATAATAATCTCTCCACACCCAAGAGCTAAGAATGCTACAATCGAAGCTGCTAGAATAGTTTTAGAAGCTGCAGTTAAAGCAGGAGCTCCAGAAGGAATAATCGGATGGATAGATCAACCATCAGTTGAATTATCACAAAACGTTATGAGAGAATCAGATATAATCTTAGCTACAGGTGGTCCAGCAATGGTTAAGGCTGCTTACTCATCAGGAAGACCAGCTTTAGGGGTTGGAGCAGGTAACACTCCAGCAATCATTGATGAATCAGCTCACATAAAAATGGCTGTAAACTCAATATTACTTTCTAAGACATTCGATAACGGTGTTATTTGTGCATCAGAACAATCAATTATCGTTTTAGAAGAAGTTTATGATGAAGTTAAGAGAGAATTAGCTGAAAGAGGAGCATATATCCTTCAAGGTGAAGAAATAGATAAAGTTAGAAATATAATATTAAATGAAAAAGGTGGCTTAAATGCTGACATGGTTGGTCAATCTGCTTACAAGATTGCTAAAATGGCAGGAGTTGACGTTCCAGAAACAGCTAAAGTTTTAGTTGGAGAAGTTACTTCAGTTGAATTAGAAGAACCATTCTCACACGAAAAATTATCACCAGTATTAGCTATGTACAAAGCTAAATCATTTGAAGAAGCTTTAGATAAGGCTGATAGATTAATCGAATTAGGTGGTATGGGTCATACATCAGTTTTATACACAGATCAATTAAAGAATAGAGATAGAGTATTAACATTCGGAGAAAGAATGAAGACTGCTAGAACATTAATTAACATGCCAGCAGCACAAGGGGCTATCGGAGACTTATTCAACTTCAAGTTAGCACCATCATTAACATTAGGTTGTGGATCATGGGGAGGAAACTCAGTTTCAGAAAACGTTGGTCCTAAGCATTTAATTAACGTTAAGAGCATCGCTGAGAGGAGAGAAAATATGCTTTGGTTTAGAGTTCCAGAAAAAACTTACTTCAAATATGGATGTTTACCAGTTGCTTTAGCTGAATTAGGTGAAATGGGTAAAAAGAAAGCATTCATCGTAACAGATAAAGTATTATTCGAAATGGGATATACAAATAAGGTTACAGAAGTTTTAGAAGCAAACGGAATCCAATACAAAATATTCTCAGATGTTGAACCAGACCCAACATTAAGATGTGCTAGAGCTGGTGCAGCTGAAATGTCTAACTTCCAACCAGACGTTGTAATTTCACTTGGTGGTGGATCAGCTATGGATGCTGCTAAAATCATGTGGGTTATGTATGAACACCCAGAAGTAAACTTCCACGATTTAGCAATGACATTCATGGATATAAGAAAGAGAATATACAAATTCCCAACAATGGGTCAAAAAGCTATGATGGTTGCTATAGCAACTTCAGCTGGTACTGGATCAGAAGTTACTCCATTTGCAGTTATAACTGATGAACAAACAGGAGTTAAATATCCATTAGCTGACTACGAACTAACTCCAGATATGGCTATCGTTGACGCAGAGTTAATGATGACTTCTCCTAAGGGATTAACAGCTTGTGCTGGTATCGACGTATTAGTTCACTCAATTGAAGCATACGTATCAATAATGGCTTCAGAATACACTAACGGATTAGCTTTAGAAGCAATCAGATTAGTATTTAAATATTTACCAGATGCTTATAATGAAGGTACAACTAACATTAAGGCAAGAGAAAAGATGGCTCATGCATCTTGTATGGCAGGTATGGCATTTAGTAATGCATTCTTAGGAATTAACCACTCAATGGCTCATAAGCTAGGTGCATTCCACCACTTACCACACGGTATGGCTAACTCTTTAGTTATGAAAGAAGTTATTAAGTTTAATGCTACAGATGCTCCAACTAAACAAGCAGCATTTGCTCAATACAAGTATCCAAATGCAGCATGGAGATATGCTAAGATAGCAGATCACCTAGGATTAGGTGGAAACACTGATGCTGAAAAAGTTGAATTATTATTAAAGGCTATAGACGAATTACAAAACAAAGTAAATATGCCAAAAACAATCAAAGATGCTGGTGTAAGCGAAGTTAAGTTCTTCGAATCATTAGATGAAATGGTTGAGCAAGCATTCGACGACCAATGTACAGGAGCTAACCCAAGATATCCATTAATGAAAGAATTAAAAGAAATGTATATCACTAGCTACTATGGTGAAAAAGAAGAAGCTGTTAAAGAAGCTGCTGTAGAAGTTGAAGAAAAGAAAGAAAAGAAAAACAAATAATCAATAATTATAGATAAAGGTTCTAGCGAAAGCTAGAACCTTTTTTATTTATAGTAATTATATTTTTAAAGTTATATTTAAGTAGATAAATTGATATGAATATGATAAATTTTTATTTGATAAACTACTTAAGTATTTTATAGAAATAATGCGTAAAACCTCGTGGTCTATGGAGCAAAGGCTATTATGTTGGAACTGCTGGAGCCGTAAGCTCTGAAATAATTCAAATATATATACAAAATCAAAAACTTGTATAAATTAAAGATATAGGTATCGAACCTATATCTTTAAAATGCTTACAGCCTCGGGTACAAGACCACGACCCCAAAACTTACTTTTCTTTAAACTTGGAAATGCTTTAAATAACTCATTAGCACTAACACTTTTCAAAATTTTAATTATTTCGGTAGGTGCGATTATAGGTGGAGCAGATATAAACAAGTGAACGTGGTCGGGCATTACTTCTTGTTCTAATATCTCAAAACCATAATTGAAAGCTATATTTTTAAACATTTTCGATATTTCATATTCTAGTTCATCTTTGAAAAGATTGTGTCTATATTTAGGACAAAATACTATATGATAATTAATATTGTAAACACTATGATTGGTCTTTCTTACATTCTCTTTCAAGAATATATTTCATTCCTTCCTCAATTAAATCATTAGCGTTAACACCTTTTTGTAATGCCAAAATTCTTATCTCTTTGTATAAATCTTCATCTATCGTTGTATTAATATTTTTTCTAGCCATTAAATTCACCTCATATTATAATATATACATATATAACAATGCGAGGAGGTGAAAAACATGAAATTAAGTTTTAAATTCAAACCTAATTTTAATTTAAAACAATTAGATATAATAGAGGAATTAAGTTACCATACAACTAAACTTTATAATATAATCAGCTACGACTTGAGAGAGAATGGTTTTAAAAATTATTATGAAATTGAAAAGTTATACAAGAATAATTGGCATTGTGATTTTCTGCATAGTCATACTAGACAACAAATGTTTAAAGTATTAGAACAGAATTGGAAAAGTTATTTTGCAAGTATTAAAGATTTTGGAGTTAATCCAAACAAATATAAAGGACTTCCTAAGCCTCCCAAATTTAAAAATGCTGAAAGAAATAAAAATGAAATTATATTTACTAACTTAGCTATAAGATTTCAAAATAATATTTTAAAGCTATCATTATCAAAATCTATTCAAAAACTATTTGAGGTAGAAAGTCTTAATTTTGAAGTTTCAAATAAACTTCAAAGCCTTATAAATTGGAATAGAATACAACAAGCAAGGTTTAATTATGATAAGGTTCAAAAATGCTGGTATTTAATTATTATCTATAATAAAGATGAAATTGAAAATATATCTAATAATATCATGAGCATTGATATTGGTTTAGATAATTTAGCTACTATAACTTTCAAAGATGGTGTTAATCAATATATCTATTGTGGTAGAGCATTAAAATCTGTTAACTCTTATGTCAATAAGAGAATAGCTTATTTACAAAGTATTGAAATGAAGAAATATGGTTCAGATAAATTCAAAAACACAAAAGAAATAAATAGACTTAGAAAATATAGAAGTAATTATATCAATGATTATTTACATAAAACTAGCAAGAGTGTAATTGATAAGGCTATTGAAAATAATGTAGGTAAAATAGTTATAGGAAAGTTAAAAGATATTAAACAAGATATGAATTATAATAAATCCTTTGTTCAGATACCGACACAACGACTAGTTGAGTTAATAACGTATAAAGCTAAATTGCAAGGAATAGAAATAAAACTGCAAGAAGAATCTTATACAAGTGGATGTAGTGCTATAGACTTAGAACCAATAACAAAGAAATATTACAATAAGAGTAGAAGAATAACGAGAGGACTTTTCAAAAGTGGATATGGAATATTAAATGCAGACATTAATGGTAGCTTAAATATATTAAGAAAAGCAGAGAAATGTATTCCCGACTTAGTAAATACTATGAGGGATAAGGGTAATTGGACTCACCCACAACGTATAAGGGTTGCCTATTAGGTGGAAACTTAAATATCAAACTACGTTAAAAGAATCCTCGTACCATTGTGGTCGAGGTAGTTCAATAATTAAAATTAAAAAGTAAAAGATGTATTTTAAAATAGTTGTGATATAATAGTCACAATAATAATACTAGGAGATAATATTTTGAAAAACAACAGTTTAAAATTAGATAAAGTCTCACTATTTTCTCATGTAAGTAAAAGTACAATTTATAAATTAAATGAAGTTTGTTTTTTAAAGGAACTAAAAAAAGGAGAACATTTATTTAGAGATAAAGAAATTATAAATAGTATATATATAGTTAAATCAGGAAAAGTTGCTTTATATAAACAAAGTGAATCGGCTCAAAAAAAAGTAGTATTTATTTTAGGAAAAGATACACTAATAAATGAAGTAATAATTGAGGATTTACCAGCTTCAATTAATTGCGAAGCCTTTGAAAAGACACAAATTTTATGTTTTGATAGAATTAAGTTTTTAGAAATTATGAAAGAAGACTTTGAACTTGCTCAAATAATAATCAATTCATTAGCAATGAAAGTTAGAAGATTATATAGGCAAAGTAAAAATTCTATTCCTATAAAGGTAGAAAAGAGGGTAGCAGCAAAGCTTTGGAAATTATCAAGAGATTATGGAATAGAAATAGAAGAAGGCACATTAATTGATTTACATATAACTATTACATACTTAGCGGATATGTTTGGGGCACCTAGAGAAACAATTTCAAGAGCTTTAAAAATTCTAAATAATGAAGGATTAATAATTAGCAAAAATAAAAGAATAATAGTTACTGATAGAGATAAGTTAGTGAAATTTTTTAAGGAAAATTAATATTATGCAAGTTGCTTTACAAGTTATTAAGTAAAGTAACTTGCATTTTTATTTATTAAAATATTAAAATAAAATTTTTTCTTTTTAATAAAATATTATTAATTGTGCATAAAGCATCTATTTGGTATAATAACATTGATTGGTAATATTTTGCAGTCATAATTATGTTTATTTATTGAGGTGAGATTATTGGTTTTTTCAAATTTGTTATTTATTTTTATATTTTTACCTATCAATTTATTGTTTTATTACCTTATGAAAAATATTAAAGGAAAAAATATTGTATTAGTAGTATTTTCTCTTTTGTTTTATGCTTGGGGAGAACCATTATGGATATTCCTTTTATTATTTAGTACTTTAATAAATTATTTACATGCAATAGCAATAGAAAGATGCAAAGATAAAAAGATACGAAAATATATACTATTATCAGATATAATTATTAGTTTACTTATGTTAGGTATTTTTAAATATTCAGGATTTGTAATAGAAAATATTAATAATATATTTAATGTTTCTATGAATATACCTAAATTTTCTCTTCCAATAGGTATTTCTTTTTATACTTTCCAAACACTTTCTTATACAGTAGATGTTTATAGAAAAGATGTTAAAGCACAACGTAGCTTTTTAAACTTTTTAATGTATGTATCCTTATATCCACAGCTAGTTGCTGGACCTATTGTAAGATATGTAGATATAGAAAAGGAAATTGAAAATAGAAAATTTGATATTAATCAAATTTCCCAAGGTATAAATAGGTTTATTATTGGACTTGCAAAAAAGGTATTAATAGCTAATGTAGCTGGAGAGTTTGTTGTAAGTTATATGGGTGGTCAAATTCAAAATTTAAGTGTGCTAGAGGCTTGGTTTGGAATAGCAATGTTTACTATTCAAATATATTTTGATTTTTCAGGTTATTCAGATATGGCTATAGGTCTTGGAAAAATGTTTGGATTTAATTATAGTGAAAATTTCAATTATCCATATATATCTAAGTCTGCAACAGAGTTTTGGAGAAGATGGCATATATCTTTAGGTTCATTTTTCAGAGATTATGTATATATCCCACTAGGTGGAAATAGAAAAAGACAATTATTAAATATATTTATAGTTTGGTTTTTAACTGGATTATGGCATGGAGCTAGTTGGAACTTTATTATATGGGGATTATATTTTGGATTTATAATTTACTTTGAAAAAAAGGTATTGTTAAAAGTTATTAAAAATATTCCATCATTTATCTCAATTATTTATTCTCTTTTTATAGTTATGATAGGATGGGTACTTTTCTACTTTACTAATTTAAAAGAAGGCTTAGCTTATATAGGTATTTTATTTGGTATAGGAGCAAATGGCTTTTATACTTCAAAGCTAGAGTTAGTTTTAAGTAATAATATTACTTGGATAATTATAGCCTTAGTATCATGCACACCTGTATTAAAATTAATTTCTGAAAAGGTAAAAAATATGAGAGCTTTTGAAGGAAAAGAATATTTAGGTTTAGGTAAAACTTTTGTAAATGCCATTATATTAATAGCTGTAATAGCTTTATTAGTTGGTGAAAGTTATAATCCATTTTTATATTTTAGATTTTAGGAGGATTAATAATTGAAGTTAGAAGTAGGTTATAAGGTAAAAAGTGATAATAGGAGTAAATATAAAAATTTTAGCAGTTATATAAATGTTGGGGCGTTTTTTTTGATATTAGCAATATTTCTTGGATTTTCATTTTTTATGAACAATGGAGGATATTCAGAATATGAAAAAAGAAATTTAAAAGAATTTCCTAAAATCGCAAATACAACAATAGAAAAATTTTTTAGTGGAGAATATTTTAAAGAAATTGATAGTTTTTATAATGATAACTTTCCCTTTAGAGATACATTTTTAAATATAGCTAATAAGATAGATGAATTAAAGGGAAATAGAAAAGATGAAATTAAAATTTATTAAAATAATTTTAGGAGGAAATTAAAATGAAAAGGTGGGCAATTTTGATGATAGGAGGGCTTGTTATTTGTTCATTAGTATCTTGTGGAAAAGCTGATAGTGCAAATAATGAAGCAATAAACAAAGAAGAAAGCAATGTAAGTGAACAAGTAGATAATAAAGAAGATAATGCAAGTGAAAAGATAAATAATAAAGAAGAAAAAGATAAGACTATAGATGAAGAGAGTGAAGAAGATATTCAAGAAGAGGATAATGATGAGGGGGCAGAAGTAACTGTAACACAAGAAAAGGTGGGTTCACTTCTTAGTATTGGAAACTGTGCAGTTGAAGTTTTTGGTGGTGATGAAAATGCTGCAAAAACTTATGCAGAAACTATATCAGATTATGCAGAAAAATTAGAAGGAAAAGATGTATATAATATTATAGTTCCAAGTCATATTGAATTTGCTTTGCCAAAAAAATATTCGGATTTATCAAAGTCTCAAAAAGATAATATTGAAATTATAAAAGATAATGAAAGTGAAAAGGTTAAGTTTGTTAATATATATAATGCCTTAAAAAAACATAAAGATGAATATATATATTTTAACACAGATCACCATTGGACAGCGTTAGGTGCCTATTATGCTTACTGCGAATTTGCAAAAGAGGCAGGATTTGAAGCAATAGATATTAAGGATTATGAAGCAAAAAGAAAAGAAAACTTTTTAGGAACATTTTATGCTAGTGCAAAAGACCCAGCTTTAGCAGAAAATCCAGATTATGTTGAATATTATAGTGTGGGTGCAGATAGTAAAGCGTGGTTATATAAAAATTCAATAGAAGAAGAACCAGCATTTACAACTGTATATGCAGAATATGCAAAAGGCGTTAATTCTTATGGTGTATTTTTACATGGGGATAATCCGCTTATGAAAATAGAAAATTCAGAAAATACTAGTGGTAAAAAAGCTGTTGTGGTAAAAGAATCTTATGGAAATGCTTTTGCACCATTTTTAATTCCTCATTATAGTGAAGTATATGTGGTTGATTTAAGATATTTTAACAATAATTTAATTAATTTTGTAAATGAAAATGAAATTAATGATGTTGTATTTATTAATAATGTTTTTGCAGCAAATACAATGGCTCATATAGAAAAACTAAAAGCTATGAAACAATAAAATTATTAGGATGTGATAAATGTCACATCTTTTTTTTATGAAAAAAAATATAATACTTTATAGTGATCTTGTGAAGTTATTAACAAGAATGTGAAAAAATAAGCTAAGAGGTGTTTTACATGGGATATAAACTTAACTTAGAAAATATGAATTTAGCTTTAAACGAGTTAAAGAAAACATATAAAATCTATGCTCCAAAGGTTTTTGAAGGTGCAGGAACTTTTTCAGATACAGACAGAGTTAGATATGGAGAAATAGAAAGAATTGAAGAAATAGAATTTGATAAAAAATCACAATTTTCATATAAAGAAACTATTTTACCTACAAGACAAACTTTATTCTTCTTTACAGAAAATGAATGTACAGAAGCTGAAACAAGAGAAAAACCAGCTTTAATTTTCTTAAGAAGCTGTGAAATTCATTCAATAAAAAGAATAGATGATATTTATTTAAGAAACGGATTTGAAGATGTATATTACAAAAAAATGAGAGAAAATGCAAAGTTCATTTTAATTGGTTGTGAAAAAAGCTTCGAAAATTGTTTCTGTGTAAGTATGGAATCAAACAAAACAGAAGATTACAATGCATACATTAAAGTAGATGGACAAAATGTATACTTAGATATTAAAGATGAAGAAATCGAAAATATAATATCTTCTATAGAAAAAGAAGAAAAGGAAGTTACTCCAGATTTTGTTACAGAAAATCCAGTTAAAGTTAACATTCCAGATAATCTAAGCTTAGAAGTTATGAAGTCTACAATGTGGAACGAATATAACGAAAGATGTATAACTTGTGGTAGATGTAACTTTGTTTGTCCAACATGTACATGCTTCACTATGCAAGATATAACATATAAAGATAACAAAAATGCTGGTGAAAGAAGAAGAGTTTGGGCTTCTTGTCATGTAGATGGATATACAGATATGGCTGGTGGACATAGCTTTAGAAAAGAAAAAGGACAAAAGATGAGATTTAAAACTCTTCATAAAGTTTATGACTATAAGAAAAAATGGGGATATCACATGTGCGTTGGATGTGGTAGATGTGATGATATTTGTCCAGAATACATCAGTTTCTCTAATATAATAAACAAGTTAGAAGATGCTATGAACGAGGTGAAGAATAATGACTAAGAATGAATATATACCATTTAGATCAGAAATTTTAGAGGTAATAGAACATACAGCAGTAGAATATACTTTTAGAATGGCTTTTAACGGAGAGGTTAAACCGGGGCAATTCTTTGAAGTATCTCTTCCTAAGTATGGTGAAGCTCCAATATCAGTAAGTGGAATTGGTGCAGGATATGTAGACTTAACAATAAGAAGAGTTGGTAAAGTTACTAATGAAATATTCAAAAACTATGTAGGTGATAAATTATTCTTAAGAGGGCCTTATGGAAATGGCTTTGATATAGAAAACTACAAAAACAAAGAAGTTATAGTAGTTGCTGGAGGAACAGGACTTTCACCAGTAAGAGGAATAGTAGAATATTTCTCAAAAAATAGCCAAGATTGCAAAAGTATGACTTTAATATCAGGGTTTAAGTCACCAGAAGATGTTTTATTTAAAGAAGACATGAAAGAATGGGAAAAAACAATGAACCTTATCTTAACAGTTGATACTGCAAAAGAAGGTTATGAAGGTAAAGTAGGTTTAGTCACTAAATATATTCCTGAACTTGAAATTAAAGATATGGAAAATGTACAAGTTGTTGTTGTTGGACCTCCAATGATGATGAAATTTACAGTTTTAGAATTCTTAAAACTTGGAATCAAAGAAGAAAATATTTGGATTTCTCAAGAAAGAAAAATGTGCTGTGGAATAGGTAAATGTGGACATTGTAAAATAGATGACACTTACATTTGTTTAGATGGTCCAGTATTTAACTACACAGTAGGAAAATCTTTAATTGATTAGGAGGAAGTAATTAATGGATATCAATACTAAAAAGCTTAAAAAGAATGCTTTTAGAGTTACAAAGCATAGAGGAATAACAGCTTCAAGAATAAGAGTACCGGGTGGTCATTTAAATGCCAAATATTTAGGACTTATTCAAGAAATTGCAGAAAAGTATGGTAATGGAACAGTTCATTTGACTACAAGACAAGGTTTTGAAGTTCCAGGAATAGACATGAAAAACATGGATAAGGTTAATGAATTACTTCAACCAATTATTGAAGGCTTAGAAATAAATCAAGTTGTTCCGGGAAAGGGATATACTTCTGCTGGTACAAGAAATATAAGTGCATGTATAGGAAATAATGTATGTCCATTTGCAAATTATAATACTACTAATTTTGCAAAGAAAATAGAAAAGGCAATTTTCCCAAATGACTTACACTTTAAAGTAGCTTTAACTGGATGCCCAAATGACTGTATGAAAGTTAGAATGCACGACTTTGGTATCATAGGAATGACTGAACCTCAATTAGATGAAAGCAAATGTATCTCTTGTGGAGCTTGTGTTAGAGCTTGTACTAAAAAATCTACAGCAGCTTTACATGGAGAAAATTACACTCCAGTAAGAGACCACAGCAAATGTATAGGATGTGGAGAATGTGTAATCAACTGTCCTACAGGAGCATGGACTAGAAGCAAGGAAAAATATTATAGATTAGCTATAATGGGTAGAACAGGTAAAAAGAATCCAAGACTTGCAGAAGATTTCTTAATTTGGGCAGATGAAGAAAGCATAATTAAAATAATAGTTAATACTTATAAGTATGTTGAGCAATATATAGACAGAAATGCACCGGGCGGTAAGGAGCATATTGGATATATTGTTGATAGAACTGGATTTGAAGAATTCAAAAAATGGGCTTTAGATGGAGTAAAATTATCAGACAAAGCTATAATGATGAACAATGTATATTGGAGCGGAATTAAGTATCCAAATGTTTAATATATAAAAAGGTAGTAATGTATCGTAATTGATATGTTACTTCCTTTTTTCTTTATAAATTTAAAATTATTATTTAAAATATAGAAAAAGAAAGAAGATGATTCTTTCTTTTTTTGTTATAAGATTAAAGCTCTTAATTAAATTTATAGATATAAAATTCATATAAGGATATAGGTTAACATAAGAATTAAATATACATTAATAAATTAGGGAGTGGAAGTAAAATGAAAAGATTTGTTTCAAGTATAATGGTAATGTTTATGATTATGTTTAACTTAACACTGGTTATGTGTAGTAGTAATGATGATATATCAAAAAAAGATATAAAGGAAATGAAAAAAGTTGTTGATAAAGTATTATCTTATAATGGAGATTATGATGATGAAGTTAGTGATTATATAGATAGTACGACTTTTAATGAATCTAATTATGTAATATTTTATAGTTATTATATTGGGAATGTAGTTTTAAATAAATATGAAAGTGAAGTAATTGGAGTTTCAAAAGAAGAGGATAAATATAATTTATGTATGCTTATAGATATGGAAGCAAAATCAACTACATTAGAAAGTGATGGTGGAGAAGAGGGATACGATACTGCTGAGGGAAATGATGTTCCAGTAGAAGTTGTTTTAACAAAAAAGGAAGGAAATTTTTATATTAAAAGCATTAAGGAATATGAAAGTTTAGAAATTGCAAAAACTAAAAATAAAAACTTTATAAAAAAATAATAAAAATGATTAGTAATATATTACATGGTTTATATTTCTAAGATGCTATAAAGTAAGAAAATATGCGAAAATTTAATTAGAGTATTGATGGTGAAATAGGAAATGAAACCTTTACAATAGAAAATAAGTTATTTAAGGGTTTAATACACTAGAATAAATTCTTAAAAGTTATGTTATAACTGTAATTGGCAGAGCTAGTAAAAGTAAAAAGTACTTATAACTAATAAGATATTGAACAAAGTTAATTTGTTCGAAAAAATAAAAAGGAGTGGTACAAATGAAAAATAAACTAATTGCCAGTATACTTACATTATCTTTAATAGGAGGGGGAGCTGTTACACCTGCATTTGCAGATACTAAAGATAATTTATTAGATAATGCAGGAAAATGTAGTGTTTCAGGAAGTTTACTTCAAAATTTAAGCTTTAAAAAAATATGGTTTAATAATTGTAATGGAGGAATAATAATCATTGGAGAAACAGTAAATAAACCTAATGATGATAACAATAATACTATTATTCCACCAGAAGGAGATATAGAAAAGCCAATAGCTCCAAGTGTTCCAGAAGAAACACCAGATAATAAACCAAGTATTCCAGAGGATAAACCTATTATAGATGATAATAAGCCAAATATTCCAGAAGATAAACCTATAGTTGATGAAACTCCAGATAACTCAATAAATAATGATATAAATAATGTAGATACAAACTTTATGGCTTCTGTAGAAAAGGCTATATATAATAAAGTAAATGAAGAAAGAGCAAAGGTAGGAGCTAAAGAATTAACATATAATGATACAATGCAAAAGTATGCTAGAATTAAATCTAAGGATATGGGAGATAATAATTATTTTAGTCATGAAGATTTAAAGGGAAATCTTATAACAACTCAAATGAAAAATGATGGAGTATCATACAAAGCATGGGGAGAAAATATAGCTTATATTGGTGGTAATGCAAGTGTAGATTCTCTTGCAGAGCAATTTATGAATAACTGGATGAACTCATCAGGTCATAGGGCAAATATTTTATCTACTAATTTTTCAAGTATAGGAATTGGAGTATATAAAATAGGAGATAAGGTATATGCCACACAGGAGTTTTATAGATAATACAATAAACAGTACAAGCCATTAAACACATATAAAATATAGAAAAAAGAGGATTCAAAATAAAATAGAATCCTCTTTTTTTATTATATAATTAGGAATTTTTTATCTAAAGTTTATTTATAATAGTTATTTCTTTGGAATAATAAATAAAATTATAACAAATAATAAATGTAAAATATAGATAAAAAAGTATTTTTCTTATATAATTTTCTGTATGATGAAAAATATGTAAAAAGGCACGAAGGGATTAAAAAGGGGTGAACATACATAAATGAAGGATAAGAAAAATAAAGTCACAGCTATGGCTATGGCAACCACAATAGCAGTAACAACAATGGCACCATTACCAACAGCTACAGTTTATGCACAAGAATTGGACAAAGCACAAATAGAAGCAAGGATTAATGAAGAAAACAAAGAAAAGGACATTACAAAGGTGGAAGCTCCAAAAGATGAAAATAAGGGAGCAGTTGAAAACAATAAAGAAACAAGTAATGTAGAAAATGAAAAGACAGAAGAAAGCACAAGCAATAAAGAAAACAATCAGGACAAGGTGCAGGAAGAAGAAAAAGATAATGCAGAAGAAACTAACAAGGTAGAAAATCAAGATAACAAAGAAAATACAGATGAAAATACAAAAGTGGAAGACCAAGAAAAGAAAGAAGAAACTGAAATTAAAGATAGTAATGAAAAAAATGAAGCTTTAGATAATGCTGAAAATAAAAGCGAAAGTGAAAAGATAGAAAAAGAAACCTTAGAAAAGGTTGAAGAAGTTGAAGATAAGGATTTATCTAGGGTAGAGGAAAATAAAGAAAGTGGAGAAAAAGAAAGAGCTGGAGAAGTTGCAATTGATGAAACAAACTTTCCAGATGCAGTGTTTAAAAAGTATGTGTCAGATAACTTTGATAATAATAATGATGGAGTTCTTTCAGAAGATGAGATAAATGAAGTAACAAGTATTAATGTTTGGAATAAGTATAAAATTTCAGACCTAACAGGAATTGAATATTTTGAGAATTTAGAATATTTGGATTGTAGAAATACAAAAATAACAAGTTTAGATTTAAGCAATAATACAGCTTTAACTGATTTGGATTGTAATAATACAGGAATAACAAGTTTAGATGTAAGCAATAATACAGCTTTAGAATATTTGGATTGTAGAAATATAAAAATAACAAGTTTGGATTTAAGCAATAATACAGCTTTAGAATATTTGGATTGTAATAATACAGGAATAACAAGTTTAGATTTAAGTCAAAATACATCTTTGATTGAATTGTATTGTATTAGTACAGGGATAACAAGTTTAGATGTAAGCAATAATACAGCTTTAACAGATTTGTATTGTAGTGGTACAGGAATAACAAGTTTAGATGTAAGCAATAATACAACTTTAAAATATTTGCTTTGTTATGATACAGGAATAACAAGTTTAGATGTAAGCAATAATACAGTTTTAGAATATTTGGTTTGTTATGATACAGGAATAACAAGTTTAGATGTAAGCAATAATACAGCTTTAGAATATTTGGATTGTAGTGATACAGAAATAACAAGTTTAGATGTAAGTCAAAATGTAGCTTTGAGATATTTGAGTTGTAGTAATAATGAAAATTTAACAAGTTTAGATGTAAGTAATAATACATCTTTGATTGAATTGGAGTGTAGTAGGACAGGGATAACAAGTTTAGATTTAAGTAAAAATATAGCTTTGGAATATTTGGTGTGTGTTGAAACACCACTTATAGGACTTGATATTGGAAAAAATGATAATTTGATGATGTTTAATAATGATTACAATCCAATAAATAATTTAAGTACTACAACAAATTTAACTGTAACAAGTGAGTCTTTTAATATAAATGAACTTGGTTTAGAGGAAAGCAAAATAAAAAATTTAAGTGGAGCAGAATTAAATGGAGATATTATGACTATTACGTCAATAAATACTCCAATAACTTACGAATATGATTGTGGTAGTTCTAAGAATGGAGCAATGGTTTTAGAGGTAACACTAAACCTTGAAAAGGGAGATAGACAAATTGAAATTAATAGTTTAGATAAAGATTATGATGGAAATCCTATTAAAGTAACAAAAGATAATTGTACAATTACGGTATCAAAGGATTATATTGATAAAGTTACATTAAGTGATGGAGATGTTGAATTTACCTATTATAAAAAGAATTCAGCTGGAGCATGGGAAAAAATTCAAGAAGCAAGGGAAGCAGGAGAATATAAAGTAGTAGCAAATTTAAAAGAAATTGACTATTGGAAGGAAGCAGTAGGAGAAAAGGAATTTAAAATTTCTCAGGCTACTAATGTATGGACAGATAAGCCTTCAATAGAAGGTTGGACTTATGGAGAAACTCCAAAGAAGCCAAGAGCTTCTGCACAGTTTGGAGATGTAGAGTTTAGTTATAGTAATTCTGAAAATGGTAATTTTGAAAGTGTTCTTCCAACAGAAGCTGGAAGATGGTATGTAAAAGCAGAAGTTATAGGAAATGATAATTATACTGGAATTTCAGATATAAAGGAATTTGAAATTGCAAAGGCTAAGCCAACTTATTCTATTCCACAAGATATAAAAGCAACGTATGGACAAACTTTAAAGGATATTAAGCTTCCAGAAGGTTTTTCATGGGTTGATGATACTCAATCCGTAGGGAATGTTGGAGCAAATAAGTTTATGGCAACTTATACGCCAAGTGATACAAATAATTATGAAGTTGTAAATGATATTGAAGTTACTGTTGATGTTACACAAGCTATAAATAACTGGACACAAGAGCTTTCAATAGAAGGTTGGACTTATGGAGAAGCTCCAAAGAAGCCAACAGCTTCTGCACAGTTTGGAGAAGTAAAGTTTAGTTATAGTAATAAAAAGACTAGAAACTATACAGAAGAAGTTCCAACAGAAGCTGGAACATGGTATGTAAAAGCAGAAGTTATAGGAAATGATAATTATACTGGAATTTCAGAAATAAAAGAATTTGAAATTAAAAAGGCTGTTGCACCAGAACTAATTTTACCTACTAATTTATCAGCAGTACAAGATGATTTACTTTCAACTATAGAACTACCAAAAGGTTGGATATGGGTTAATAGTAATGAAAAAGTTACTGTAAATAATGAGGGATATAAGGCAAGATTAACAGTTGATGATAAGAATTATGATTATTCAAAAGTTGATGGCTATAATTCAAAAGGACATTATGTAGAAAGAACTCTTACTGTTTCTGTTTCTCAAGGGAAAAATGAATGGTCTGTAATACCTTCAATAAAGGGATGGACTTATGGAGAAAGTGAAAATGCTCCAGTAGGTAGTGCTAATCATGGAGAAGTAATATTCACTTATAGTAATTCTCCGACTGGTAAGTTTGAAAGTGCTGTTCCAAGCAATGCTGGAACTTGGTATATGAAGGCAACTGTTTTAGCAACAGACGAATATACTGGTTTAAATGAAATAGTAGAGTTTAAAATAGAAAAAGCTATAAATAAATGGACACAAGAGCTTTCAATAGAAGGTTGGACTTATGGAGAAGCTTCAAATAACCCAACAGCTTTAGCAAAGTTTGGTGATGTAGAGTTTACTTATAGTAATTCTAAAGATGGTGAGTTTTCTAGTACAACTCCAACAGAAGCTGGAATATGGTATGTAGAAGCTGAAGTTATAGGAAATGATAATTATGCTGGAATTTCAGATATAAAAGAATT
>NZ_CAJURG010000001.1:878173-948071 GCF_910588715.1 uncultured Clostridium sp. | reverse complement strand
TTAAGCTCTACAGCGTCAATGGTACTGCACGGGTGACTGTGTGGGAGAGTAGAACATTGCCAGGTAAGTAAAGTACTTAGCATTTGCTAAGTACTTTTTTTGTATTGTAAAATGGGGTAAAATATATATTAAATTTAATTAAATATTATAAAATAGATATAAATTATGTTTAAATTAAGTAACACTCATTGAATATTTTGGATATTAATTTTAAGGAGGAAGTTATGGATATATATACTATAGGACATTCTAATTATTCAATTGAAAAGCTTATTAATATGTTAAAGTATTATAATATTAGTTGTGTAGTTGATATTAGGGGAACTCCTTATTCAAAATATAATGTTCAATTTGATAAAGAAACTATAAGATATACTTTAACTAAAGCTGGATTTATTTATATATACATGGCTAAGGAATTAGCTGCTAAAAGATTAAATAAGCAATCATATAATGAAGAAGGGTATTCAGATTTTGAGAAGGTTGCAAAGGAAAAGGACTTTTTAGATGGAATAGAAAGATTAAAAAATGGTTGCAATAAGGGATATAATATAGTTTTATTAGGTGCTATGCAAGAGCCTATAAGATGTCATAGATCTATTTTAGTAGGAAAAGAATTAAGAAAATATGGATTTAATGTTAAACATATATTGGATGATTATTCTATAGCATCCCAAGATGATATTGAACAAATGCTTTTAGATAAATATTTTAGTAATAGGGGACAAATGACTATTGATGATTTAATTGGCAATAGTTTAACTAGAGAAGAGATGATAGAGGAAGCCTATAAGCTAGCTAATAAAGAAATAGGATATAGAATAGAACATTTAAAATAAATAATAAATTAATGATATAAGAATTTGAAGATTATTATGAGATCATCTTCAAGACTATATCATTAATTTTTATTTTTATATAAAATTTAATTAGGTAATGTATATATAGAAAACTTTTGACGTTTATCTATTAAGTATAGATTATGTACTGGAATTTCTTGTTTTAAAATTAGTGCAGTATAGGTTTCTAAATAATTTATATATTCTTCAGAAGGATAATAAAATATTAAATCTATTTCCCTAGGAAATTTTTCTACTGAAATTAAAATATTATTTAAAACTTTAATAAATAGTTGAAGTGAAAATGGATTAAAAAAGTAAAATTTATTATCTGATGGCAATACTTCATAATCTTCTGCAAATATATTTAAAAATTTAATTTTTTCTTTTGTTTTTGAAAATGACTTAAAGTAACTTTTTTTATTATTTTCACATATTTCATAATAATTATTATTCATTTCTATTCCAGTAACATAGGAATTATAGTAATAATTTATGTAAAAGGCTAATCGTCCTTTTCCACATCCAAAGTCAACTACATGATCTGAAGGGGTTAAATTATATTCTTTAAACAATGATTCTAATGCTAAATAAGAAGTTGCTTCATATCTATTATAATGATGAGATTCATAAAATCCTTGTTGTTCACCTGTAGTTTTTATATTAAGCAATCTTTCGTAATGAATATCATTCATATTTGAGTTCCTTTCAGTTTTTATAAAATTAAAAAATATAGTTATTATTATATCAAATATATCTTACTAAATATTAATTTTAAATTAAATTATAAAATGACGAAATTTAAGAAAATATGTAATTAAATTTGTTAAATTTAACGAAAATACTTTAAAAATTATAAATTAATAGAATATTTTTATATAACTATTTATTAATATTAAAGTTTAGTATATACTATTAATGATTAGAATTTTATAAATATATGATATATTATATATTATATAGTGTATATTATTAAAGTTGATTCTTTGAAATTTTAATGTAAAGGGGAAAGTTTGATGACAGAAATAAGACATGAATTAGGAATAATAGCTTTAGAAAGTTGTAAGGAACTAGGAAATGCTATTGATAAACTTATTCAACAAAAGAGAAATACTAATGAGTCTTTTTTAATACCAATAGATGAAATAAGATTTTCTAATGGAGAAGGAAAAGTTAAAATATCAGAAAGTGTAAGAGGTAAGGATATATACATTTTATGCGACATTGGTAATTATAGTTGTACATATAAAATGTTTGGATTTGTTAATCACAAAGGTCCTGATGAACATTTCCAAGATATTAAGAGAACTGTTTCTGCAATTAGAGGTAAGGCTGCAAAAATTACAGTAATAATGCCACTTTTATATGAATCAAGACAACATAGACGTAAAGGTAGAGAATCTTTAGACTGTGCATTAGCACTTCAAGAATTAGAAAGATTAGGAGTACATGAAGTACTTACATTTGATGTACATGATCCTAATGTTCAAAATGCAATTCCTCTACTATCTTTTGAGAATTTCTATCCAACATATGATATAGTAAAATCTCTTATAAAGAACGAAAATACATTAGAGTTAAACAAAGACAAGCTTATAGTTATAAGTCCAGATACTGGTGCTATGGATAGAGCAATTTATTATTCAAGTGTTTTAGGTGTTGATGTAGGTCTATTCTATAAGAGAAGAGACCATTCAACAATAGTAAATGGAAAAAATCCTATAGTACAACATGAGTATATGGGAAGAGATGTTGAAGGAAAAGATGTATTAATTGTTGATGATATGATAGCATCTGGTGAATCAGTACTTGATTTAGCTATGGAATTAAAAGAAAGAAAAGTAAGAAATGTTTATGTAGCAACAACATTTGCTTTCTTTACTGAAGGATTAGAAAAGTTTAATAAATTCCATGAAGATGGAATAATATCTAGAGTATACTCTACAAACTTAACTTATATATCAGATGAATTACGTGATTGTAGATGGTATAGGGCTGTTGATATGTCAGAATTAGTATCAAAGATAATAAATAAATTAAATTATGATAAATCTATTGCTTCTTATATGGATGCAACAAGAGTAATACGTGACTTATTAGAAGAATAAGGATATAATATATTATAGCATATGTAAATTAATGGTAGTTTACTATGCTATAATATTTTTTTTAGGGAGAGAAATTATGAGAAAAGAAATTAACAAGGGAAATGAAGTATTATCTACAAATAAAAAGGAAAGTAAGGATAATATAATAATAGGAAAAAATAAAGTTATAACAAATTATTGTAGTAGTTTTAATATTTCTTCAGAATATACAAGCTCAGGGGTAGGAGGATATGGATTAAATCTTATATAGAGCTTATATTTTTGAAGAAAGGAAAAAGGTGATGATAGAAGCATTTCATTCTAATTGGACAAGACCATTTTTAAATTCAAATCCACATAAAGAATATTATATAGATGATTTTGAAATATTAACAACTATTATTTCAGCGTTAAAGTGGAGAGAGAAAAATGGAAATATAAAAATGATTACTGATGAAGTTGGGGCTAGTTATTATAAAAGTATAGGACTGGATATAATTTGGAATTTAGGGATTGATATAGCATTAGATGATATCAGTGATAAAGTAAATAGCAATATATTTTGGGCTGCCGGAAAATTATATGCACTTAAGGAACAAAAATCTCCATGCGTAATGATTGATACTGATTTTATTGTATGGGAAAGTATAGAAGATATTTTAATAAATTCAGAAGTAAGTGTAATTCATAAAGAAAATATAATAGAAGCAGTATATCCAAATAAGGAGTATTTTAGATTTAAAAATGGATATTCTTTAGATGAAAATTTTGATTGGACAGTACTTCCTAGTAATACGGCTTTTGCATATATCTCAAATGATAATTTTAAGGATTATTATGTAAAATCAGCTATAGATTTTATGAATAATTTAGATTGCAATGATGATAAAATTACAAATATGGTATTTGCTGAACAAAGACTTATATCAATGTGTGCTAAAAGAAAAAATATTGAGATTAATGAAATAATGAGCTTAGATAATTTATTTTCTAATAATCAAAATTTATTTACTCATACATGGGGACACAAAAGAAAAATGAGAAATGACTTTAATAAAAGAAAAGATTTTTGTATAAGATGTATAATTAGAATCATTAAAGATTATCCAGAGTACGAAAGTCTTATATCAAATATAGAAGTATTAAAGGAATATTATGATGAAGTTAAAAAATATTATTGTGTTTAATTTTATATAGATAAAAAACTATTTTATATTTTAATATATAGATTAGTTAACAGAGTTTTCAGACAAAAAAGAATAATTAATCTTTTTAATTATTTAAAGAATTTAGTGTTATTATATATATAAGAGTAATAAAATTTTTTGAAGGAGTGTGGGAAAATGAAAACTTTAGTAATAAATTGTGGTAGTTCATCTTTAAAATATCAATTAATAGATATGAATACAGAAGAATGTATGGTTCAAGGATTAGTTGAAAGAATAGGAATTGAAGGATCTGTATTAACTCAAAAAGTTGAGGGAAGAGATAAATATATAATAAATACAGAAATTAAGGATCATAAGGAAGCAATTAAATTAGTTTTAGGAGCTTTAATAGATCCAATTCATGGTGTTATTAAATCTATGGATGAAATTTCAGCAGTAGGACACAGAGTTGTTCATGGTGGAGAAAAATATTCAGATTCAGTTTTAATTGATGATGAAGTTTTAAAATCAATTGAAGAGTGCATAGTGCTTGCACCACTTCATAATCCACCAAATCTTATAGGTATTGAAGCATGTAAAGAATTGATGCCAAATACTCCAATGGTTGCAGTATTTGATACAGCATTCCATCAGACAATGCCTAAACATTCATATATCTGTCCATTACCATATGAGTTATATGAAAAATATTCAATAAGAAAATATGGATTCCACGGAACATCTCATAAATATGTTTCTAATAAAGTAGCAAAGGTTATGGGAAAAGATATAAAAGACTTAAAGATAGTTACATGTCACTTAGGAAATGGATGTTCATTATCAGCTGTTAAGAATGGAAAATCAATAGATACTTCTATGGGATTTACACCACTTGCAGGTGTTATGATGGGAACAAGATCAGGAAGTATAGACCCATCTGTTATTAGTTTCTTAATAGAAGAGCATGGATATAAAATAGAAGAAGTAGATGAATTATTAAATAAAAAATCAGGTGTTTTAGGAATTTCAGGAGTATCATCAGACTTTAGAGATGTTTTAGCTGCTGCTGATTCAGGAAATGAAAGAGCAAAGCTTGCTTTAGAAATATTCTATTATAAAGTTAGAACTCAAATTGCTGCATATGCAGGAGCTATGGGTGGTGTAGATGTTATAGTATTCACTGCTGGAATAGGAGAAAATTCATCTATTACAAGAAAAGAAATATTAAAGGGATTAGAATTCTTTGGCTTTGAGCTTAATGAAGAAAATAATGAAATAAGAGGAAAAATTCAAGAAATATCAACTGAAGATTCTAAAGTAAAGGTATATGTAGTACCTACTAATGAAGAATTAATGATTGCTAGAGATACAGCAAGATTAGTTAAATAATTAAAAGATTAAATTATGGTGTTATAAAGATTATTTAATAATTTTTATAACACTATTTTTTATGTGTTGGAAATACTAAGAATAGAAAGTAAGATTTAAATGCTAGTTCACAAATAGCTAATATGCTATAATAATTATTATTAATTAGATAAGGAGATTGTTATGGGAAATAAGATAACTTTAACATATGAAAATGGAGAATTTAATGTTGCTATAAATGAAAGCATTGTATATACAGATAAAGATATGGAATCTTCTCTTATTAAATTTAACTCAGTAGTTAAAAATAATGCGATAGAGCAAAAATCTTCATGGGAAGCTATAGAAGAAGATATTAGAAATTTAAATAATAAAGATGTAGAAATAAATTCACAATTCAAAACTGTTAATTTTGGAAAAATGAAATATTTTTATAATACAGATAAGGTGTTTTTTATTGAAAACAGTAGTATGATATCTTTAGGTGGTGGATATTCATTATTTAATTTTGTATTAAATAAAATTAATGAAGGTCAATTAAAAGATGAAGAGAGCTTTTTAGAGCTTTGCAAAATATCAATGATGAATAAGGCAATTTTTAGTGCACATGAAGATACTGTTATGATTTCAAGTCCAAAGTTTAGTTATGGGACTGTAGAATATAATTTTGCTAGTAATAAAATAAATAAGGGAACTAGCTTTGAAAAGGGAAGCTTTGAAGAATTTAAAAATTATGTTTTAGAAATACTTAAGTAAGTTATATAATCTATTTAATTTGAGAATTAAGCTATTATTATAAGTTATAGTTAAAAACGGGAGAGAAAAAATGAAAGAGTTATTATTAGAAGCAGATAGATGTTTGCTGTGCAAAAATGCTAGATGTAAAGCAAATTGTCCAATAAATACAGAAATTCCAGAGGTAGTTAAGCTATTTAAAGAAAAAAAAATAATAGAAGCAGGGGAAATGTTATTTAATAATAATCCATTATCAGCTGCTTGTGCTATAGTTTGTCCTCATGAAGATCAATGTAAAGGAAACTGTATTAGAGGGATAAAAAGCGAACCAGTAAGCTTTTGTGAAATTGAAGAATATATATCTAAAGAATATTTATATAAGGTTAAGTTTGAAGAAGTACAGTATAGAAATGAAAGAATTGCTATAATTGGAGCAGGTCCAGCAGGAATTACTTTATCTATTATATTAGCAAGAAGAGGATTTAAAGTTACTCTTTTTGATGCTCATGAAAAAATTGGTGGAGTCCTTAGATATGGAATTCCAGAATATAGATTAAAAAATTCCATGATAGATAGATATGAAGAAATTCTTATTGAGTTAGGAGTAAAAATAAGACCAAATACTTTAATTGGACCGGTTATTACATTAGATAAATTATTCTTTGATGAATATAAAGCTGTATTTATAGGAACTGGAGTATGGAATCCTAAGACATTGAATATAAAAGGGGAGTCTTTAGGAAATGTTCATTATGCAATAGATTATTTAAAATCGCCACAAGTTTATAATTTAGGTAAAAAGGTAGCTGTAATTGGAGCTGGAAATGTAGCAATGGATGCAGCAAGAGTTGCTAAAAGAAGTGGTGCCGAAGAAGTATATATTCTTTATAGAAAAGGCTTTGAAAATATGCCATGTACTAGGGCAGAGTTAGAAGAAGCTAAGGAAGATGGTATTAAGTTTGAATTATTTAAAGCCCCTATAGAGTTAACAGAAGAGGGTGTTAAGTATATTGAAACTAAAAATGAAGTTGATGAAGAAGGTAGAGTAAACACTGTTACTATAGAAGGAACAGAAGGCATGTTTAATTGTGATTCTACAATAATAGCTGTAAGTCAATCACCAAGAAAAAATATAGTTGCAAATACAGTTGGTTTAGAAACTAATAAATGGGGATTATTACTTACAGATGAAAGAGGTCATACGACAAGAGCTGGCGTATTTGCATCAGGAGATGTTGTTACTGGAGCAAACACAGTAGTTCATGCAGTTGCATATGCAAAAGTGGTTGCAGATTCTATAGAAGAATATTGTAATAATAATTAATATTTTATAATAGTTACAAAATTATTTTTATAATGACTAATATACTATTAGGAAATATTTATAGATATTATATATTTAGAAATGGGTGTGAAAATGAAAAATAAAATTGACAAAAATGAGTGTGAAAGCACCCTAAATAAATATTTTTATTTTATTAATTGTTCTGAGATGGAAAGAGAATTATGTAACATGGAAATGAGAAGTATTTTTGGAAAAGAGCCAAAAGGAAAATACTTATTTTCAGAAAAAAATTTTAATCCATCTAGAAGTCCTTTTATTAAATTGCAAATTAAATCAATATATATAGAGGATAATATAGAAGATATAATAAGTAAAATAAAAAAAGATAAAATAGCTTATGATAACTTTAAAGTCAATTATATAAAAAGTGAAGATGGAGATGTTTTTTATGAAGAACGTCTTAAAGCTGTTAAAGAAGTCGGATTTGTTGTAACTGGATTTCCAGATATACATAATCCAGAAATAGAATTAGCGATAACTAAAGTTAAAGATAAGTGGATATTTGGAGAATTAATTAAAAATAATTTTAAGTGGCAAAGGCATAATGATAAGCCACATTCATATTCTAATGCAATACCATTAAGGATGGCTAGAGCATTAGTAAATATTGCAGTTGGAGATAATAAAGGTTTAAGATTAGTAGATCCTTGTTGTGGAGTAGGAACTGTTGTTATTGAAGCTTTAGATTTAGGAATTAGCGTGAAGGGATATGAAATTAGTAAGCCTATTGCATGTAATGCTAGGAATAATATAGAATTTTTAGGGTATAATAGAGAAATAATAACTAGTGGGGATATGCATAATATAAATGAAGTTTTTGACGTTGCCATAGTTGATATTCCTTATGGATTATTTTCACCTGTAACTTTAAAAGAACAGGTGGATATAATTAATACCTCAAGAAAAATTGCTCGTAAACTAGTTATAATAACCTTTGAAGATATGGATAATTTAATAACTTCAGCCGGCTTCAAAATATTAGAAAAGTGTTACATGACAAAAGGAAATATGGTAAGACAAATTAGTATTTGCAAATAAGGTATATTTTCCTAGTAAACTTATATAGCAAATGGTTTGACAATATGTTAAGACGATGCTATAATAAATTTCGTCAAGAAGGAACAGCCGTTTCTCGCCTTACGGCTAAGCTTAGTAAGGTAATGAGTTTATTGGATTTTTATCTAGAGGAAAATCTAGATTTTCTAAATAATACGAGGGCGGCAATTATGCTGCCCTTTTATTTATAGATTAATGCATAAAAATACTGTGCCTTATGCCTTTAGATTTATGCAAAGAGTAATATATTTTTCTTGATAGATTTTATCGGAGGTGAATGTTATCAGTAAAAACTTTACTTGTAATGAAAGTATTAGAGAAAAGGAAATTAGAGTAATTGATTCTGAAGGGAATCAATTAGGAGTAATTCCTACAAAACAAGCTTTACAAATGGCTGAAGAGAAGGATTTAGATTTAGTAATGATTTCTCCAACAGCAGTGCCACCAGTATGTAAAATAATGGATTTAGGCAAATACATTTACGAGCAATCTAAAAAGGAAAAAGAAGCTAAGAAAAAGCAAAAAGTAACTGTCATTAAAGAAATCAGATGTAGTTTAACTATTGAAGAAAATGACATAGCTATCAAAGCTAAGAATGCTAGAAAGTTCTTATTAGATGGGGATAAAGTTAAAGTCACTGTTAGATTCAAAGGTAGAGAAGCAACATTAGGTCACCTAGGATTAAAAATCTTAGAAAACTTTGTTTCTAAACTTGAAGATGTTTGTACTGTTGAAAAAGCAGCAAAACAAGAAGGAAGAAACATGACTATGGTATTAGCCCCTAAAAAAGCATAAGCAGAGAGAGAGGAGAATATTATCATGCCAAAAATGAAAACGCACAGAGGTGCAGCTAAAAGATTTAAAAAGACTGGTACTGGAAAGTTAAAAAGAGCAAAAGCTTTTAAGAGCCATATCTTAACAAAGAAGAGCGCTAAGAGAAAGAGAAACTTAAGAAAAGCTTCTTACGTTTCAACTACTCAAGAAAAAGCAATGAAGAAATTATTACCATACCTATAATATAGAGGACTTAGGAGGAATACAAAATGGCAAGAGTTAAGAGAGCGGTAAATGCTCGTAAGAATCATAAAAAAGTTTTAAAGCTTGCAAAAGGTTACTATGGTGGGAAGAGCAGATTATTCAGAACTGCTAACGAATCTGTAATCAGAGCTTTAAGAAACTCATACGTTGGAAGAAGATTAAAGAAGAGAGATTTCAGAAGATTATGGATAGCAAGAATTAACGCTGCTACAAGAATGAACGGTCTTTCATACTCAAAATTCATGAACGGAATCAAATTAGCTGGAATCGACATGAACAGAAAGATGTTATCTGAAATAGCTATCAACGATCCAAAGGCATTTGCAAACTTAGTAGAAACTGCAAAAGCTCAATTAAACAAATAATTTTGTTTACATAAAGCAATCCGAAAGGATTGCTTTTTTTATGTTTAAACTTAAATCAATAAATCTTAATTAGAATATATTATTATATGAAAGAAATATTAGGATTAAAAAAATATGTATACAAAAGGTGATTTTCATATACACTCAATTTATTCAGATGGAAGTTTAACACCAAGTCAAGTTGTAAGATTAGCAAAGGAAAAACAGGTAGATATAATGGCAATAACAGATCATAATAATACAGATGGAGTAGATGAAGCCATTATAGAAGGAAGAAAAAATAATATTTTTGTAATACCAGGAGTAGAACTATCAACTAAATATAATGATTGCAAAGTACATGTATTAGGATATTTTAAAGATGATAGTTATAGAAATGATTTATTAAAGGAAATACTTTCAAATGTTAAAAGGGGAAGAATCAAAGAGATAAGAAAAATATTTAAAGATAAAATTGATTTTTGTGGTTTTGATAATAGATTATGTACTCAAACAGGTGTTGATATACTAAGATTCTTTGGAGCAACAGTTGTTCTTGCACATCCTGTCCTTTTATGTAAAAGAGATTTTGACAATATTATTAATATAAATTTTGATGGAATTGAAGCAAAATATTTTAAAAATACAGAAAATGATACTAAGTATTTTATAGATATTGCAAATAAAAGAAAAATGATTTATACTGCTGGATCAGATTTTCATAATTATATTGAAAGTTATAGACTTCATGGAATGATTGGTGATGTGTATTTAAATAATGAAGAAATTGAAAAATTCTTAAAGGTGTTAAATTAAAATAAAACCAGTAAAAGCTAAATTTTCTATTCATATTTTGAATTAGGGAAGCTTAGTTTTTTTACTGGTTTTTATTATATCCAAAATAATAAATAATAATTTACTAATTTATTTTAAAGTTACGTTTTATATAAAATTAAGAATTTATTTAAAATTATCAACAAATGATAATAGATGAATATAAAAGAATAATTTTACAGAAAATATTTTTATGATAGAGAGAGGTGGAGTTAATGAAAATAAAAATTACTGCTCAAGAATTTGATAGCATAATAAATAGTATAAAAGATAAATATAAAGTTATTGCGCCAGTATCTATACCATATGCGGGACAGTATTCAGATACGGATGTAATTAGATATGAAGAAGTAAGTAGCATTAATGATATTGAATTTAATCGTAAATCCCATTTTACAGCTAAAGAAGTAGTTATGCCAGTTACAGAAACTTTATTTTATTATACAGAAGATCAGTATAAGGTGCCAACTATTGATGAAAGAAAGATATTAGTGTTTATGCGTTCTTGTGATGTTAATGGCTTGCACAGAATAGATAATGTTTACTTAAATAATGGAAAAGAGCCTGATTATTATTATAAAAGACTTAGAGATAAAGTGAAAATAGTTTTAATTGGATGTAAAGAAAGTTTTAGAAATTGTTTTTGTGTAAGCTTTGGAACTAATACAACTGATGATTATTCATTAGCAATAAAGTTTGATAAAGGCAATGTATACATAGATATAAAAGATGATGAATTTAAAGATATTTTTATAGGAGAAGAGATAGATTTTAATATTGATTTTGTATCATCTAATGATGTTAAAGTAAAGCTTCCAGAAAAATTAAATCCTTTAGAAGTAGCAGAAGCAGAATTATGGCGAGAATATGATTATAGATGTATAGCTTGTGGAAGATGTAATCTTTCTTGTCCAACATGCTCTTGTTATACAATGCAGGATATAGTAAGTCAAGATAATCCTAGATGTGGTGAAAGAAGAAGAGTAGGGGCATCATGTCAAATACCTGGATTTTCTTTAATGGCTGGGGGGCATGATGTTAGATTAAGAAATGGAGATAGAATGAGATATAAAACTATGCACAAGATGTATGACTATGGTGAAAGATTTGGCGTACAAATGTGTGTAGGTTGTGGAAGATGTGATGATGTATGCCCTCAATATATATCAATATCTACTGCAATGAATAAGGTAACAGAATTTGTTAAAGGTAAACAAGGGGAGGAATAAGCAATGAAAAATGAATATATTCCTTATAAAGTTAAAATTTTAGATATTATTAAGCATACATCTAAAGAGTGGACTTTTAGAGTAGAAAGAAAATGCGGGGAAATAAATCCAGGTCAATTTTTTGAAATATCAATGCCGAAATATGGTGAATCACCCATATCAGTATCAGGCTATAGTGATGAATATTTAGATTTTACTATTAGAGAGGTAGGAAAGGTTACTGAAGAAATATTTAAATTAAATATAGGTGATACTTTGAGAGTAAGAGGACCTTATGGAAATGGCTTTGAACTTAAAAATTATATAGATAAAGAAATAATAATTGTATCAGGGGGAAGTGGATTAGCGCCAGTTAGAGGGATTTTAGAGTATTTTTATGAAAATATAGATGAATGTAAAAGTGTAACACTTATATGTGGATTTAGATCTCCAGATGATATTTTATTTAAGGAAGACATAGAAAAATGGAAAGCTAAATTTAATGTTATATTAACCGTGGATAAAGGCGATGATAATTATAATGGTAAAGTTGGACTTGTAACAAAATATGTACCAGAACTAAGTATAAATGACAAATGCAATGTTTCAGTTGTAATTGTTGGTCCTCCAATGATGATGAAATTTACAATAATTGAATTCCAAAAGATAGGCATACAAGATTATAATATGTGGGTTTCTTATGAAAGAAAAATGTGTTGTGGACTTGGAAAGTGTGGGCATTGTAGAATGAACACAACTTATATATGTACTGATGGCCCAGTGTTTAATTATGCTTTTGGAAAGAATTTATATGATTAGGAGGTTGATGCAATGGATTTTTTACATGATTTAAATACGAAAAAGACAATGAAAAATGCTTTTAGAATAACTAAAAATAAATATATGACAGCTGTAAGAATTAGAGTTCCTGGAGGTTCTATTTATACGGATACATTAAAGCTAGTTGCAGAGCTTGCTGATAAATATGGAGATGGAAGAATTCATATTACAACAAGACAGGGGTTTGAGGTATTAGGAATTCCAATGGAGAAGATGGAAGAAGTTAATCAAGCACTTCAACCTATCATTGATAATATGGGAACTAATCAACAACATAAGGGAACAGGATATCCATCAGCTGGAACAAGAAATATAACATCTTGCATAGGCAATAATATTTGTCCAAAAGCCCAATATAACACAACAGAATTAGCAAGAAAAATTGAAGACATGGTTTATCCAGATGATTTACATGTAAAAATAGCAGCAACAGGATGTCCTAATGACTGTATAAAAGCTAGAATGCATGATATAGGAATAATAGGAATGTGTTTACCTATTTATGATTCTTATAGATGTATATCCTGTGGAGCTTGTGTAAAAAAGTGTAAACAAGTATCAACTACAGCATTATCTGCAAAAAATTATAAAGTAGTTAGAGATCAAAGTAAATGTATTGGATGTGGAGAATGTGTCTTGGCATGTCCTAATAATGCTTGGGTTAGAAGTCCAAAAAAATATTATAGAATTGTTATTATGGGAAGGACAGGAAAAACAAATCCTAGAATTGCGGAAGACTTTATAAAATGGGCAGATGAAGATACAGTATTAAAAGTAATAGATAATACTTATAAATTTGTTAGAGAATATATAAGCCCAGATGCACCTTATGGAAAAGAACATATTGGATATATAGTAGATAGAGTTGGATATAAAGAATATAAAAAATGGGCTTTAGATGGAGTTGATTTACCTGAATTAGCAGAAGTAAGTGAGAATGTAAATTGGGGTGGAGTACATTACATGAGAAAATAAAAATTTTAAATATAAAAAAATGAAATAAAAATTAAAAGAGTTATTAAAAAAGTGAAAATTATAAATAAGGAGTGATTTATATTGAAGGTTATAAGATCAACTTGTAATTATTGTTCTATAGCATGTAATATGGATTTTCATGTTGAAGATGATGGTTTTATTAAAAGGGTAGTACCTACCGTTGATTATCCTGTAAATAAGGGATTTTGTTGTGTAAAAGGATTAAATTTAGATAAGCAAAATACAGAATTTGAAAATCCGGTATTACCACTTGTAAGAGATAAAAGTGGAGAATTAAAACAAATTCAATGGCAAGAAGCCTTTGATTTATTTGCAAAAAGAGTAACTGAAATACAGGGGAAATATGGAAAAGAAAGCTTTGCATTCTTAAGTACAGGTCAATTAGCTACAGAAGAAATGGCATTAGCAGGACATATAGGAAGAACATTTTTAGGGGGAAATGGAGATGGAAATACAAGGCTTTGTATGGCTACATCAGTAGTTGCTTATAAACAAAGTTTTGGATTTGATGCACCACCATATACATTAAATGATTTAGAACATTCAGATGTAATTATATTTATTGGTTCTAACCCAATAGTTGCCCATCCAATTCTTTGGGGAAAGACTAAAAATAATAAAGAGTGTATAAAAATTGCTATAGACCCAAGAAGGACAGAAACTGTAACAAATTGTGATATGTGGATAGACATAAAGCCAAAATCAGATTTAACACTTTTATATACATTAGCTAATGTTCTTATTGAAAAGGAATGGATTGATAATAATTATATTGAAAACTATACAGAAGATTTTGAAGGTTTTAAGGAACATGTAAAAAAATATACATTAGATGATGTTGAAGAAAAAACAGGAATTTCAAAATTAAGAGTATTAGAGCTAGCAGAAATAATACATAATGGAAAACGAGTATCGCTTTGGTGGACTATGGGAGTAAATCAAAGTTATCAAGCTGTAAGAACAGCACAAGCAATTATAAATATTGCTTTAATGACAGGAAATATAGGTAGACTTGGAACTGGAGCAAATTCTATAACTGGTCAATGTAATGCTATGGGTTCTAGACTTTTTAGTAATACTACTGGTCTTTATGGTGGAGGAGAATATGATAATGAGGCAAGAAGAAAGGCAGTAGCAGAAGCTTTAGATATAGATTCTGAAATGTTACCTAAGAAACCTACATTACCATATAACGTTATAATAGATAAGATAAATTCTGGAGAAATAAAAGCTTTATGGATAATTGCAACTAATCCAATAATTTCTTGGATAAATAATTCAGAGTTTAAAAAAGCAGCTGAAAAATTAGAATTTTTAGTTTTACAAGATATTTATTCAGATACAGAAACAGCAGAGTATTGTGATTTATTATTACCTTCAACTAATGGATTAAAAAAAGAAGGAGTATTAATAAATACAGAAAGAAGATTATCTAAACTTAATCCAGTATTAGAAAAGAAAGAAAATGAACTAACAGATTATGATATTATGCTTGGCATAGGAAAAGCTTTAGGAATGGGAAAATTACTAGATAAATGGAAAACACCAAGAGATGCCTTTGAAACATTAAAAGCATGTACTAAGGGGATGCCTTGTGACATTACAGGTGTAGATTATGATATGCTAAAAGATTCAAGAGGCGTTCAATGGCCATTTAGAAAAGGAGAAAGGTTAGAAGAGGATGAGAGAAGATTATTTGAAGACAATAAGTATTATACACCAAGTGGTAAGGCTAAATTTATATATGAAGATGTAGCACCAGTTCCTTACGAACAATCAAAAGAGTATTCATATTTATTTAATACAGGAAGGGGTACTGTTGGTCAATGGCATACACAAACAAGAACTAGAGAAATACCAGATGTTTCTGCAATAGTTCCACATGAGGGTTATGTAAATATAAATACAGATTTAGCTGATGAGCTTAAAATTAAGGAAAATGAAACAATTAAATTAACATCACCAAATGGAGTAAGTAATAATTTTGTTGTTAAATTAAGTAGAACTATTAAAAAGAATCAAATATATGCACCAATGCACTATATAGAAACAAATTCACTATTACCATCTATATTTGATACATATTCAAAAGAACCTAACTTTAAATATGTACCAGTAAAAATAGAAAAAATAGATTAGGAGATATTTCTATGAAAAGAATAAAAATAGATAGAAAAAAATGTATTGGCTGTTTGACTTGTACAACTGCTTGTAAGGTGTCTCATGGTTCAAGAGATACAAGAGGAAGGATAGTTATTAATAGTGAAGGAAGATTTGTACCAATTTATTGTAGACATTGTACTAGACCAGAATGTGTTTATGCATGTCCAACTGGAGCAATGAGTAGGGATAATGAAAGTAAGTATGTGCTTTATGATAAAAGTAGATGTGCAACTTGTTACATGTGTATAATGGCATGTCCTTATGGAGTTTTAAAAATGGATTATCAAACTAATAGAGAGGTTATGAAATGTGATATGTGTATATCAACAGAACAAAATTTTCCTCAATGTGTAGATAAATGTCCAATGAATGCATTAACTTTAGAGGAGGTGGAAGAATAATGGTATATGTTATAGTAGGAGCATCTGCATCTGGAATTAATGCAGCAAAAACTTTGCGTGAAAATGATAAAGGTATAGAAATAATATTAGTCTCTAAAGATGAATACGTTTATTCAAGATGCATACTTCATCATTTCTTAGATGGAAGAAGAAAAATAAAAGCTTTAGATTTTACTCCAGCAAACTTTTTTGAAGATTATAAAATAAAGTGGATAAAAGGAGTAGAAGTAACAGGAATAGATACTAGTGTAAAAAAATTAAAATTATCAAATGGAGAAGACTTAAATTATGATAAAGTTTTGTTAGCTGCTGGTTCATCATCATTTTTACCGCCAATAGAAAATTTAAGAACAGCAAACAATATAGTTGGACTTAGAAATTTAGATGATGCAATAAAAATTAAAGAAGAAGCTACTAAGGTTAAAAATGTTGCTATTTTAGGAGCAGGATTAGTTGGCGTTGATGTATTAGCAGGTCTTTTAGGTTATGATATAAATATGACTTTAATTGAAATGGGAGATAGAATACTACCACTTCAATTAGATAATTACTCTGCAGAAGTTTATCAGGATAGATTAAAAGAAGAAGGAGTAAATTTTAAATTTGGAGTAAGAGCTGAAAAAGTTATAGTAGATGATAATAATAATCCAGTTTCAATAAAATTAAATACTGGAGAAGAAGTGCCTTGTGAATTAATAATAGCATGTACAGGTGTCAGAGCAAATATAGAATTTTTAAAAGATAGTGGTATAGAATGTGATAAATTTGGTCTTATAATTAATTCAAAAGGTGAAACAAATATAAAGGATGTTTATGGAGCTGGAGATATAACAGGAAGAAATCCTATATGGCCTACTGCCGTTAAAGAAGGAATTATTGCAGCAAATAATATGTTAGGTAAAGAAGTTTATATGAATGACTTTTTTGGAAGTAAAAACACCATGAACTTTTGTGGAGTTGCAACAATGTCTTTAGGATTAGTAAATAAGCCAGATGATAGTTATACAGAAGAAACGCAAGTAAAAGGAAAAGACTACAAAAAGATAATTCATAAAGATGGAATAATATATGGTGCTATAGTTCAAGGTGATTTATCTTATGTGGGAGTATTAACACAACTTATAAAAGAAAATATTGATATAAGAAAAGTTAAAAAATCAATATTTGATATAGATTATTCTGATTTCTTTAATGAAAAAGAAAATTTAGAATTTGTATATTAATATAAATAAAAAAATAAGTAGATATTAATAGAATTTAGCTTGTTTTAAGGTAAATAGTCATAATTCTAAAATAATCTACTTATTTTTTATTTTTATAATTTAAATTCATTATCAAATGATATAACTGATAATACCATAAAATAAGTACACATATTAGTTATAAACATATAATAAAATTATCAAATGATAATAGGAGTGGTATTGTGAAACATAGATATGACGAATCGAATAAGGTAACATTAATATCAATTTTACTTAATGTAGTATTAACTATATTAAAAATATTAGCAGGGCTTTTAGGAAATTCTACAGCAATAATATCTGATGGATTACATTCAGCATCAGATATTATAACTTCTATTGGAATTCTTATTGGAAATAAAATTTCAAGAAAGCCAAGAGATGAGGAGCATCAATATGGTCATGAAAAAGCTGAAAGTTTAGTTTCTTTTATATTATCTTCAGTACTTATTATTGTAGCCATAAAAATAGGATATGATGGTGTCAAAGAGTTATTTAATATAAATAATATATTAGTTCCTAATGCTTTACCTCTTATTGTAGCAATTATTTCAATAGGAATTAAGGAGTATCAATATCAAATTACAATAAGAGTAGCAAAGAAAATTAATTCATCATCATTAAAGGCAGATGCATGGCATCATAGATCAGATGCACTTTCTTCAATAGCTGCATTTATTGGTATTGGAGGTGCAATGCTTGGATTTAAAATATTAGATCCCATTGCATCAATAATAGTAGCTATAGTTGTTGTAAAGGTAGGAGTAGATATATTAAAATCATCTTGTGATGAATTAATGGATAGTTCTATTAGTAAGCAGGATATTAGTGAAATTGAAGCATTAGTAAGTAAAAGTGATAATATATATGGGATAAAGGATTTTAAGTCTAGAAAGTATGGTTCAGTTGCTTATGTTGATATGAGTATTTTAATTGATAATGATAAAACTTTAGAAGAAGCTCATGATATTGCAGATGAATTAGAAAAAAGTATAATTTCTAATTTAAATTATATTAAAGAAATAAATATTCATACAGAACCTTATAAAAATTAAGCTTATTTTAAAGTCGGATTTTATCTGACTTTTTTTATTTGTAATTTTGGGTTTAATAGAAGTATAATAAATTATTAATTTAAAATATCTTTATAATATTAAAATTAATTAGGGAAGGATAAAAATTTTAAATGAGAATAAATAAATATTTTAGTAATTTGGGAATTTGTTCAAGAAGGGAAACTAATAGATTAATTGAAGAGAAAAGAGTTATTGTAAATGGTGTTTTATGTGAAAAGGGACAATGGGTAGAAGAGTGTGATGAAATATTATTAGATGGAGAAAGAGTAAGGGAAAAAGAAAGAATATACATAGCTTTAAATAAACCAATAGGTATAACTTGCACAGCAGCAGAAAGTGTAGAAAATAATATAATAGATTATATGAATTATGGTCAATATATATTTCCTGTTGGGAGATTAGATAAAAATTCTCAAGGATTAATAATAATGACAAACGATGGAATATTATCAAATAAGATATTAGAAGCGGATAATTTACATGAAAAAGAATACATAGTGACTGTTGATAAAGTAATTGATGATGAGTTTATTAATAATATGGAAAATGGAGTAGATATAGGCTATGCAATAACAAGAAAGTGCAGAGTATATAAAATAAGTGATGATACTTTTAATATAGTTTTAACACAAGGACTTAATAAGCAAATAAGAAGAATGACTAAAGCTTTTGGATATAATGTAGTAAAATTAGAGAGAGTTAGAATAATGAATATAAAATTAGATAATATAGAGTATGGAAAATGGAGAAATCTTACTTTTGAAGAGGTTGAAAAATTAAAAGAATTAGCCTCATATAAAAAATAGATAGGAATTTATATCCTATCTATTTTTTATATGAAATTTTTAAAATTAACTTTTATTATCAACTTATTCCTGAATTACACATGGATAAATAAATTCATTTGTAGAGCTTAATTTACCACCACCACTAGTACGTTGAATAACAACTATCGATGAGTTAGGCTCTAATATTATATCATTTACTACAAGTGTATTAGAATCTATAAATTCAGTTTTAGTATATTTACCATTTATATAAATTTTACTAAATTCATTAAAATTTATACCTTTTACAACAAGGTTTTTAGTGTGTAATTTATTTGTTTCTTCAAATGATTCAATATTTTCTGAAGAGATATTTTCTTCAGTATTTTCAGTTTCAATAGATGGTTCTTCATTTATATCAGTTTCGTTTTGGGTAACAATTTCTTCATAGACATCTGTTATAGAAATATCATAAGTTCCCATTTTTAAATCAGTTGCTATAAATGGATTAGTACCATTATAAATATATTTTTCACCATATAACATATCATATTGTAATAATTTTAAATCTGTTAAATAGTCACTATTATTTTTAAATTGATCATGATATTTTGTTAAGACACCATTATCTATATTTACACTATTTAATACAGATGATGTTAATTGATATGCTGTTAAATCTTGATCATTTTTTTCCATATCAAAATTACTCCAAACAACATATTCAGTTTGGAAAATAGAGTTATTAACTAAATCCTCATCTTTAAAACCTAATGTTGGTAAGTGATCTCCAAATAAAACTAAAACAGTATCTTCATCAATATTAGAAAGTGTTTCCACTAATTCTCCAATAAATTGGTCAACTTCATAAACTTGATTTATATAATATGTGAAAGAATTTGTAGTAGCTTCATCAGGTAATCCACTAACTTTAATTTGTGGGTTTTCTAGTATTGGTTCACTTGGATAATCACCATGAGCTTGTACTGAAATTGTATATACAAAATCTGAACCTTCAGTAGAGTTAAAACATTTAAGAATTTCATCAGTAAGGTAAAAATCTTTTGCCCAATCCTTTGGAGTATATTCTTCAACATTCATGTATTCTAAAGATGTGAATGTATCAAATCCTAACTGTGAAAATACTGAGTTTCTACCATAAAAAGTTCCTTTGTTATTATGAATAGCATGAGTTGAATAACCTAATTCTTTTAAATCGTAGTTTACACTTTCAGCAGTACTTTCTTTAAGAATAGTTTTATATGGATATTCTCCAGGCCCAAAGAACTGTAAGCTCATACCAGTTAACACTTCAAATTCTGTATTTGCAGTACCAGCACCAACAGATGGAACTGTTAAATATCCAGAAGAAAAGTTTTCTTTAAGTTTTCTAAAGTTAGGTACTGGATCTTGAGAAAATTGTAAATACTTAACTAATGTTGGATCAAAGAATGATTCTAATTGAACCATTACTATATTTGGTTTATCAGAGTTTGTTTCGTTATTTAATCCACCATCTTTGCTAGCTAGTAAAATATTATTATTTCCAAGTTTATTATTTAGATTATTTGATGAAATTAAATCAGAAATAGAAGCTATTTTTTCTTCAGAATAATCTCTTGGTTTATCAATACCTGTATTTAATAAAGTATTAGAAAAACAGTAAGGAAATCCATAATCTTCATAAGCAAATGCAATATTACCAAAATAAGATGCAATTATATTAAATCCTAAAGCAACTTTTGTTGAAAGGAAAAGGAAAGCCCATACTGATGTAATGATTAATATATTTTTCTTATAATTAAGTTTTTCTTTATATTTAGGTCCTTTAAAAAATAGTACTATAATTCCTAAAACTACAACACCTAAAAGAATAGCTATAAGTGTAGTAGTAAATGGAGATAAATATTTAGATATCATTCCAAGTCCTAAATCAGCAAGAGTTAAATCAGTAGCAGTAAAGGGGGTTACCCTATTACTTAGTATTATTCCATTAGTTACACCAAAGCCTAACCATATAGTACTTATTAAAGCAAATAAAAAGGTTCTTCTTTTAAATAATAATACAATAGATAGTGTAGATAATATAATTAATGAATTATATAAAAATACTAATGGAGATCCTAAGATATATCCAAAAGTATTACCTAAATTTCTTCTACTACAAAGTTCAATAATAAGGTTAATAATTAATGGAGCTAATAAAAATTTCAAAAATGAGCGATTTGATTGCTCCTTAAAAGAAAATTTCATAAAAAATCCTCCTGTAATTTATATTTGTGTATTAAATATTTTTTAAACAAAAGTTAAGTTATTGTTAAATCAAAATAATTATACAACTATTAATTACATATTCCAAGAACTTGAAATCGGTAACATGTAATATTTAAGAAAAAAATAAAAAATGTAACAAAAAATTAATAATCTGTAATCATAAATTTAGTAAAGTTTAATAGCGAAGCCTTATATATTTTAGTTTATTAACAGGAGGTTGTCTTTATGAAAATTATGGATATAATTAAAAGGAATAAAGAGAGGGGATATAAAATGAATAATAAAGTTTTTATTATAGAAGATGAAGAAAAAATAAGAAGAGAATTAAGTGAGTTTTTAAATAGATATGGTTATGAAATAGAATGTTCAAATGATTTTGAAAATATAGTTGAAATTGCATTAAAATCAAATTCTAATATTATTTTATTAGATATTAATTTACCGTATTATGATGGATATTATATCTGTAGAGAAATTAGAAAGAAGTCTAATGTTCCAATAATAGTGGTTACAAGTAGAAATAGTGAAATAGATGAACTTATGAGCATGAATCTAGGAGCAGATGATTTTGTTACTAAGCCGTATAATACTCAAATTCTATTAGCTAGAATTTCATCACTCCTTAGAAGAACTTATCAAAATATATCATTAGAAATTTTTGAATTTAAAGGTCTTAAATATAATATGTCTACTAGCGAAATGGAGTTTAATAATAATAAGTTAGAGTTAACTAAAAATGAAAGCAAAATTCTTCATACTTTAATTAAGAATAAAGAAAAAATTGTATCGCGAAATGAATTAATGAAATTATTATGGCAAAATGATGAGTTTGTAGATGATAATACATTAACTGTTAACATAAATAGGTTAAGAAAAAAGTTAGAGGAAATAGGAGCAATTGATTATCTTCAAACTAAGAGGGGGCAGGGATATATTTTAATATGACATTTGTAGAATATTTTAAGGAAAAAGCTATATTTATAATAATTAATTTATTTGTTTTGATTGTTACATCTTATTTGTTAAATGGGCTTAATGTATCTTCATATGCAATATTTTTAGTATGTATTTTTAATTTTTTATCTAATGTATCTTTTTTTATTTATGATTATTTAAGAAAAAGTAAGCGTTATAATATTTTATTAAAAAAGTTATATGAATTAGATAAGAAGTATTTTATTAGTGATGTTACTAGTTCAGAAGATTTTTTAGAAGATAAAATTTTAAATGAAATTATAGAAAAATCAACAAAATCTATGAAGGATGATATAGGTGAAGCAATAAGAAATGTTACTGAGTATAAAGAGTATATAGAATTATGGGTTCATGAAATAAAAACTCCTATAGCTACTTGTAGGCTTTTAATAGAAAATAATGAAAATAAGGTTACTGAAAGTATTGAAGAGGAAATATTAAAGGTAGAAAACTATATAGAACAAGTTTTATTTTATGCAAGAAGTAATGCAGTAGAAAAAGATTATTTAATTAAGGAAATTAATTTAAAGAGTTCTATTAATTCTGTAATTAGAAAAAATGCTAATATTTTGATAGCAAAGGGGATTAAGGTTGATATTAAAGATATAGAAAAGATAGTTTATTGTGATGGCAAGTGGATTGAATTTATATTGCATCAAATTATAAGTAACAGTATTAAATATATGGATAAAAAAGAAAGTGTTTTAAAAATATATAGTGAAACTGTAGGAAATGATATTCTTTTAAAGGTTTGTGATAATGGAATTGGAATGGATAAAAAGTGTATATTTAAGGCTTTTGAAAAAGGATATACAGGTGAAAATGGAAGAAAATTTGGAAAATCAACTGGAATGGGATTGTATTTGTGCAAAAAGCTTTGTGATAAATTAGGATTGGGAATAAGCATTAAATCAAAAGAAGGAGAAGGAACAGAAGTTTCTATATTATTTCCTATAAATGATATGGTGAAATTTTAATATTAAAACTAGAATAACTTTATTAAAAAGAAGGGACAAAAATATATTATAATATTTAAAGAAAAGAATAGTTTAAAAGAAATAAGTCTTAAAGATAAATTAACCCATAACAAATAATTATTAGTTGTTATGGGTTAAATATTTTTTATTTAGTAAAAAGTGATTTTTTTAATAGTATCATAAACCAAATAAGAGATATACCTAAAATGGTATGTGCAGTCCCTGCAATATGAGGAAGACCTATAAAATCTTTATTTAATACTTCTAATATTCCACGTGCAACTAAAGTAGAAATTAAAGATACTAAACCAATGTTATAAGTTATAAGCCAACCAATAAAGTATTTAGCAGTTGAGATATTAAATAGTTTTTCTAAAATAATTAGAATTAGGAAAAAAATAAATCCCAAAACTAAAGTATGTGTATGAGCTGAACTTAATTTTGTAATACCAGTAAAGTTATTAAATTTAGTAAACTCTCTAAAAAATACACCTAATGCTAGTCCTAAAATTAGATAAAAAAATGATAAGTTAAATAGTTTTTTCATGTGTTTCACCTCTTATTAGAAAATTATTATCTTTTAAAAATAATTATACAATTAATCTAACAAAAATGTAAGGTTTATGTTATATAGTTCTATGGATAGTAAGAAATAGTGGTTGTAAAATTTAAATATATCAAGAAGCGCTTTAGAAATATAAGATATAAATAATTTTGGAGGCTATATATGGAAAATGAAGTTTTAAAGGTAAGTAGTATAGAGAAATATTATGGAAATAAAAGCAATATAACAAAGGCAATTAATAACATTAGTTTTACTGTTGAAGAGGGAGAATTTATTGGGGTAATGGGAGCTTCAGGAAGTGGTAAAACTACGTTGTTAAATTGTATTTCAACAATTGATAAAGTAAGTAGTGGTCATATTTTTATAAATAATAATGACATTACAAAATTAAACTCTAAAAAGATAGCCAAATTTAGAAGAGAAGAGTTAGGATTTATATTTCAAGACTTCAATCTTTTAGATACATTAACTTGTTATGAGAATATAGCATTAGCATTAACTATTTCAAGAGTTAATCATAAGGAAATTGACAGCAGAGTTAAGAAAATTGCAGATAAGCTTGGAATTATAGAAATCTTAAATAAATATCCTTATGAAGTATCTGGTGGTCAAAAACAAAGAGTTGCATGTGCAAGAGCGATAATAACAAATCCGTCATTAGTTTTAGCTGATGAACCAACAGGAGCATTAGATTCAAAATCATCAAAAATGCTTCTTGAAAGCTTAGAACATTTAAATAAAGAATTAAGTGCAACTATTATGATGGTAACTCACGATGCTTTTACAGCAAGTTATGCAAGTAGAATTTTATTTATTAAAGATGGTAAAATTTTTAATGAGTTAATTAGAGGAAATGATACTAGAAAAGAGTTTTTTGATAAAATAATCGAAGTTGTTACTCTTCTTGGAGGTGACCAACGAGATGTATTTTAAACTAGCTACAAGAAATTTAAAAAAGAGTTTAAGAGATTACACAATTTATTTTTTAACATTAGTATTTGGAGTTTGTATATTTTATACTTTTAATTCTATTGAATCTCAAAAAATAATGATGAATTTAACAGAAGAACAAGCAACAGCATTTCAAATGATAAATTTAGTTATGGGAGTTGCTTCGGTATTTATTTCGTTTGTATTAGGATTTTTAATAGTTTATGCTAATAACTTTTTAGTTAAAAGAAGAAAAAAAGAATTTGGTATTTATATGACATTAGGTATGGAAAATACACAACTTTCTAAATTGATATTTGTAGAAACAATGTTAATTGGAATTATTTCTTTAGCAGTTGGTATAGCCTTAGGAATTTTACTTTCACAAATGCTATCTATATTTACTGCTAAGTTATTTAAAGTAAATTTAGTTAATTTTACTTTCGTATTTTCAAAGGTTGCATTTATTAAAACAATAGTTTGTTTTGGATTAATTTATTTAGTAGTTTTAATTTTTAATTCTTTTACTATAAGAAAAGTAAAATTAATAGATTTATTAACTTCTGAAAAGAAAAATGAAAGATTAAGAGTAAAAAATATTTGGGTATCTGTAGTAGTATTTATAATAAGTGTTGTAATGATAGGTTTAGCTTATTATATAGTGATAAAAAATGGAGTTGCAATAGCCAGTCCAGTAACTTTAGGGATTCCAGTATTATTAGGAGCTATTGGAACATTATTATTTTTCTTTTCATTATCAGGATTTTTATTAAAGGTCATGCAAAGTAATAAAAAATTCTATTTAAAAGATTTAAATATGTTTGTTTTAAGACAAATAAATAGCAAAATAAATACTACCTTTATTTCAATGACCTTTATTTGCTTAATGTTATTTATTGCAATATGTACATTTTCGAGTGGACTTGGAATTAGTAAGGGACTTAATAAGGATGTCGAAGATTTAACTCAATTTGATATGAGTTTGTGGAATTTAAATGGAGATAATATTAAAAATGAGTTAGGAAAAGATAAGTTAAGTAGTATATGTAATTATGCCCAATACACAAATTATATTACTGATGTAAAATATAGTGAATTTTTAAATGAAGATGGAATTAAGACGGGAAGTAGTTATTATCCTGTATTTACAGATAGTTATATTAATGCAATTACAATATCTGATTTTAATGAATTACTAAGATTATTAGGAAAAGAAGCTATAAATTTAAATAAAGATGAATATTTAGTTTTTAGTGATATAGAAGATATGCAAAAGTCTATAGAAGAATCTATAGATAACAAAATTAAAATTAGTATAAATGGAAAGGAGTTAACTCCAGCAAATAATGAAGTTTTTAATATTGTGGCTTACGATTCAACTATGAAAAATAATATTTGTACATTTGTAGTAAATGATGAAGTAGTAGAAGAATTGAAGCCTATTAACACTTATTTAAATTTAAATTATAAAAATGATAAATTAAACGTAGAAAATTCCATAAATGAATTAATAAAAGATAATAATGATAAAAATGAAGCTAAAATATATTATGCGACAAAAGAAAGTATTAAATCTACTATGACAGGGCTTGGAGCAACAGTTTCATATTTAGCAATTTATATGGGAATTATATTTTTAATAACGAGTGCAGCTGTTTTAGCTCTTCAACAATTATGTGAGTCAGCAGATAATATTTATAGATATGATTTACTTAAAAAGGTTGGAGTTGATGAAATAATAATTAATAAATCTTTATTTGTTCAAGTTGGTATATATTTTATGATTCCATTATTAGTTGCATTGATTCATTCTATAGCAGGATTAAAATTCGCACAAGGAGTAGTTTCTATAGTAGGTGATGGAAATATGATGAAATATATATTAATTACTTTAGTAGTGCTTGTAGTTATATATGGTGGATATTTTATTTCCACATATAATGGGGCAAAGAAGATGATTAAGTAATTTACTAAATTTTCACTTTATGGTAAAATTGAAAAGAGTTAAATTGAACTTATAGTGTTTTTTTATAAAAATACAGCAAATTTAAAATATAAAAAGGGATGAGATGAATATGATACAATCATTGTTTTAATGTTAACTGATATTTTAACAATAAAATTAAGTGATTTTAATACATTTCATATAACACCAAATTTAATTCCACTTAAATCCACAATAAATGATTTTATACAATATCCATCAATTGTATTAGAACAAATACTTTTAAATGTTGTATTTTTTATACCATTTGGGTTTCTATGTTCAATGATATTTTTAAATCAAAAAAAGAGTTTTATAAAAATAACTGTTTTTTCATTAATATTTACATTTTCTATAGAAATTCTTGAATATCTTGTTGGAAGATATTTTGATATTGATGATATATTATGGAATGTTATTGGAGCTATTTTAGGAATAATTTTATATAAACTTTATATGAAGTTAGGTAAGGTTTTTATAGGACTAGGTAGTATAAAAAAAGAAACGTGTTAATAAAATATATTAATATAAAATTAGAAAAATATTTTTAAAGCTGTTCGAAAGAACAGCTTTTTTGTTATAGAAATAGTTAACTTATTTTAACATAAGAGAAAATATTGTTAAAATAGGTTAACTTTCTCATAATATGTAGTTAATCTTAGAAAAGTATCCTAAATTAAGAAGATATGTTTGAGGGAGGATTAATATGGCAGAGCAATCTTTAAAATTAAAAAATATGAAAAATAAAGATTTAAGTAGAAAAATATTATTAAAAAGTAAAATTAAATTAAGGAAAAAAATAGAACCATATTTTTATTTAATACCTACATTTATCATATTTACTTTATTTGTATTTTATCCATTTATAAAAACAATAATAATGAGTATGTCAACTACTAATATAAGAGGACAAATTAAAGATTTTATTGGATTGGAAAATTTTAAAGAAATTTTAACTTCACCTGAGTTTTATAATTCAATATTTGTAACTTTTAAATTTGTATTAATAGTAGCAGCACCATCTGTAATTATTGGATTTTTGTTAGCATTATTAGCAAATAATAAATTAAAGGGAAGTAGAATTTATGAACTGATGTTTTCATTACCAATGGCAATAGCATCTGCACCAGCAGCAATAATATGGACGATGATTTTTCATCCTACAAATGGGGTACTCAATCATTTATTGGGAACACAAATTGGATGGTTAACAAATTCAAAATTTGCATTAATATCAGTTGCTATAGTAACTATTTGGTTAAATATAGGATTAAATTTTATTTTTTTATTAACAGGTTTAAGAAACATACCAAATGAGCTTATGGAAAGTGCAGCAATAGATGGAGCAAATTATTTAACTAAAGTTAAGAATATAATAATACCCATGGTATCACCTCAAATGTTTTTAGTTGTATTTATGAATTTAATAAATGCTTTTCAAGCTTTTGGACAAATAAAATTATTAACACAGGGAGGTCCTGGAGATTCAACTAATGTTTTAGTTCATTCTATTTATAGGGAAGCATTTTTTAATGGTAGATTTGAAATGGCTTGCGCCCAAGCACTTATATTATTTGTAATTATGATGATAGTTACATTATTACAATTTAAGTTTGAAAAGAAGGGAGTACATTATCAATAATGAATAAAAGCAAAAGAAATAAATTGATATTAACTATATTAAGTATATTTGTTGGATTGTTAATTACTTTTCCACTTTTATATGCGTTAAGTTTAAGTTTTATGGATCAAGGAGAAATGACTAAATATCCACATAAAATTATTCCAAGTAGATTAACATTAGAAAATTTTAAAACTGCACTAAACACAGTACCGCTTTTAAAATTTATAGCTAATAGCTTTATTGTTTCTATATGTGTTACGGTAGGACAAGTTATAACAGCTAGTTTAGCAGCTTACGCCTTTGCTTTTTATGATTTTAAGGGGAAAAAGCTTTTATTCTTAATGGTTTTATCAACTATGATGATACCAACAGAAACCACAGTTATATCAAATTTTCTTACAGTAAGCTCGTGGGGATGGAATGATAGTTTAAAAGTTCTTATAGTGCCATTTTTAACATCAGCTATGGGAGTTTTCTTGATGAGACAATTTTATTTAACAATTCCAAAGGAAATAAGAGAAGCTTCTAAAATTGATGGATGTGGAAATTTAAAATTTTTATTTAAGATTTTAATACCTATATCAAAGCCAGCAATAGCATCTCTAGCTATTTATGTATTTATTAATACTTGGAATCAATATTTATGGCCATTATTAACAATAAATAATGGAAATAATAGAACAGTTCAAATAGGAATAAGTATGCTTCAATACTCAGAAGGAAGTAGTTATAGTGTGGTTTTAGCTGGAGCAATATTAATATTAATACCATCAATATTAATATTTATATTAGGTCAAAAGCAATTAGTAAAAGGTATGACTGCTGGAGCAGTTAAAGGATAAATAAGAATAAAATTTAATTAATAGTGAGGAAATGAAAATGAAAAAAAGATTATTAACAATAGTATTAACATCAATTTTAGGGGTTACATCTTTAGTTGGATGTTCAAATAACTCGTTAGCTAGCAATAAAAGTTGGGAAAATACTAAAATAACATTTTGGCATTCTATGGGGGGAAAAGGTGGAGAAGCTATAAATTCATTAGTAGATGAATTTAATAATTCACAAGATAAAATTAATGTAGTAGCAGAATATCAAGGAAGTTATGATGATTCGATAAATAAACTTAAAAGCTCAGCTTTAAGTAATTCAGGACCGGATGTTATGCAATTATATGATATTGGAACTAAGTGGATGATAGATAGTGAATATGCAATACCTATGCAAGATATGATAGATAAAAATGACTATGATATAGCATCTTTAGAAAAAAATATTTTAGATTATTATACTATAGATGGAAAATTATATTCTATGCCATTTAACAGTTCAACACCAATTTTATTTTATAATAAAACGGCATTTTCAGAAGCTGGGTTAACAGATAAAGATATTCCAACTAACTTTAAAGAAATAATAGAAGTATCTAGTAAACTAGCAGTTAAAGAAGGAGATAAGGTTTCAAGATATGGATATGCAATGCAAATATATGGTTGGTTTTTTGAACAATTTTTAATTAAACAAGGGTTAGATTATGCAAATGAGGGGAATGGAAGAAAAGGAGATGCAACTGAAGTTGTATTTAACTCTAATGATGGAGCATTAAATATTATTGAAGGATGGAAGGAGCTTGTAGATTCTGGTGTTGTAGGAAACTTTGGTAGAGACTCGCAAAATACATTAGATGCTTTTTCATCAGGTAATGTTGCAATGATAGTTGCGTCAACTGCTAGTTTAGGAGATTTAAAAAGTAAAATAGGTGATAATTTTGAATTAGGGACAGCATACTTTCCATCAGTTTTAGAAAGAGATAATGGAGGAGTATCTGTTGGAGGAGCTTCTTTATGGATAATGAATAATGGTGATGATGAAAGAGAAAATGCAGCCTTTGAATTTATTAAGTTTATGGTTTCAGAACAAACACAAGTTAAGTGGTCTCAAGCAACGGGATATTTTTCAGTTTCTAAAAAGGCTTATGAATTACCAGAGATGGTTGAATATTTAAATAAAAACCCAGAATTTAAAACAGCTATTGAACAATTAAGAGAAGAAAACAATAGCTCAGGAGCTATTTTAGGTATATTCCCAGAAGCTAGAGCATCTATAGAAGAAAATATTGAAAAAGTATTAAATAATGAAATAACTTCTAAAGAAGCTGTAAAAAATATGTCAAAAACAATTAATAGTGCATTAGAAAAATATAATAAATCAAATAAATAATATCTATTTAAGAAAACCTAAAGGAGAAGTAATATGAAAAAAACTATATTTTTCGATGTAGATAATACATTAGTTTGTAGAGAAAAAAATAGAATATGTGATTATACTATTAAAGGGATAGAAGCTTGTAAATGTAATGGAGTAAATGTGGCAATAGCAACTGGAAGATCACTTGCTATGGTTAAACAAGAAAGTTATTATAATATGTTTAATACTATAGTAAGTGCGAATGGTTCTTTAATTACAATTGATAATGAAGTAATTTATAAAAAATTTATGAATAAAGAAATGGTTAAAAATATTATTGATTATTTTGAAAAATATAATATATCATACTGTTTACATTTATTAGATAGAAGTGTTGGAAAGATAGAAAGTAAATGGATAAGAGATTTTTCAGAAAAATATAATATGAAAATAGAAAAACTTGAAGATGAAATATTAAATAATATATGTAATTATGAAGTTTTTCAGATAAATGCTAATATTCATAAAGAAGATATTAATAAATTAGTAAATAATTATAATATGTTTAAATTTGTTAAGTTAATAGATATAAATGATGGATATGATATATTTAATGCTTATTGTAGTAAGGGGGGTGCAATTAAATATATTAAAAGTATAACTGAAAAAGAAAATATTAAATATTTTGCTTTTGGAGATGGATTTAATGATTTAGAAATGTTTGATGAAGTAGACTTTTCTATAGCAATGGGGAATGGATGTATGGAGTTAAAGGAAAAAGCTAACTTAGTAACAGACCATATTAATAATAAGGGGATATATAATGCTTTAAAAACATTAAAAATAATATAGTAAATTTAAATAGGAGATGGTATTATGATAAATTTTGCACATAGAGGTGCTAGTAGGTATTATCCAGAAAACACAATATTATCTTTAAAAGAAGGAATAAAAGGTGGTGCAAATGGTCTTGAAATTGATGTTCATAAAACTAAAGATAATGAACTAGTAGTCATACATGATGAAGATATTGAACGTACATTTAAAGGAAAAGGCTTAGTTAAGGATATGACATTAGAAGAGTTAAAAGCTTTTAAATGCAGAAACAAAAACTTTGAAGATAATATAGAGTGCAAAATTCCTACTTTAAAAGAAGTATTAGAACTTGTAAAGTCTACAGATATATTATTAAATATAGAATTAAAAACTGATGAAATACATTATAAAGGAATAGAAGAAGATGTAATTGAATTAGTAAATAAATATGAACTTAAAAAGCAAGTAATATTATCAAGTTTCAATCATGAATCTATAAAGCTTTGTAGAGAAATAGATAGGGGATTTAAAACAGGGTTATTATATTATAAGTCTATAGAAAATATAATTGAATATTCTAAGAAGCTTGGAGCAACTGCAATACATCTTGATTTAAAATTAGTGACAAAAGAACTTATAAAGGAAGCAAATGAAAATAATATTAAGGTAAATGTTTATACTGTTAACAATCCAATTTATATGAGAAGTTTAATTGAAGCTGGTGTTAATGGAATTTTTACTGATTATCCAGATTTATTAAATGAAATTATAAATGGTGAATTATAAGAAATTATAGAAATATATTTACTCCTAGGATTAATTTAAGAGAGATTAATCCTAGGAGAATTTTTTTATAATAAATTAAAAAAACTAAAAAAAGTACACTAAAACTAAATATTGTAAACTGTAAAATAATAAACTTAAGTGTTATCATTTACATATGCTGAAAATTAAAATTTGTTAGTTTAATTTTAAGTCATATATGAAAATTTGGAATTTGTAGTTGTAGCTTCTACAAGTTCCTTTTTCTTTAAATTTAAAAATGATTAAAGGAGAGTTATTAGTATGAAAGAAAATAAAATAATAGATAAATATATTGCATTAGATGTTGGTGGCTCTGCTATAAAGTATGGATTATTAAATAAATATGGAGAGATATTAGAAAAGGGAAATATAGTAACTGATAATGAAGATATAGATAAGTTTATTTTTGATATTAAAAGTATTGTAGAAAAATATATTAAAAGTGAAAATATTAAAGGGTTAGCATGTAGTTTTCCGGGAGCAGTTAATCAAAAAACAGGATTTATTGAGGGGGTAAGTGCAGTTCCTTGTATTCATAACGTGAATATGAAAAAGCTTTTATCAGAAGCTACTGCATTAGAAATATCTATGGAAAATGATGCGAATTGTTCTGCTTTAGCTGAAGGTTGGATAGGTGCTGCAAAAGATGTGGATAATTTTATATCTATAGTTTTAGGGACAGGAATAGGGGGAGCTGTTGTTATAGATAAGAAAATATTAAGAGGTAAAAATCTTCATGGTGGAGAATTTGGCTTTATTCAAGTTACAGATGAGAAGGGCGAAAATGGATTAGGAAATGTATGGAGCAGAGTTGCATCAACTGGAGCATTGATAAGAAGAGTTGCAAATAGAAAAAATATAGATGTTTCTGATTTAACAGGACAATTAGTTTTTGAAATGGAAAAAGATGATGAAGAGGTAAAGGAAGAGTTTGCAGAGTGGTTTAAAGTTTTGGCAAAGGGTATTTACAACATTCAATATATATTAGACCCAGAAAAAATATTAATTGGTGGAGGAATATCTGCAAGAAAGGATTTTATAGATAGATTAAATAAATATTTAGAGTTAATGAAAAATAAAGAATCAACATTGGATATTAAGGTAGAGAAATGCGAATTTGATAATGATGCAAATTTAATTGGAGCATTATATAACTTTTTATATTGTAAATAGGAATTGGAGTGATAGATATGAAATATAATTTTCCTAATAATTTTTGGTGGGGAGCAGCAACTTCAGGACCACAATCTGAAGGAAGATTTAATAAAATAAATAAGAATATATTTGATTATTGGTTTGATAAGGAACCTGAAAAATTTCACAATGGAGTTGGACCAAATATAGCATCAAATTTTTATAATAGCTATAAAGATGATATAGCTATGATGAAAAGCATAGGATTAAATTCTTTTAGAACCTCAATTCAATGGACAAGGCTTATAAAAAATTTTGAAACTTGTGAAGTTGATGAAGATGGAGTTAATTTTTATAATTCAGTAATTAATGAATGTATTAAAAATAATATTACTCCTATTATGAATTTAAATCATTTTGATTTACCTATAGAATTATATGAAAAATATAGTGGTTGGGAATCAAAGCACGTGACAGATTTATTTGCAAAGTATACTAAAAAAGCATTTGAGTTATTTAGTGATAGAGTTAAATATTGGGCTACTTTTAATGAGCCTATAGTTATAATAGAAGGTCAATATTTATACAAGCATCACTATCCACAGATTGTAGATGGCAAAAAAGCAGTACAAGTTGCCTATAATTTAAATTTAGCATCTGCAAAAGCTATTAGAGAATTTAAAAAGTTAGGGTGTAATAAAAATGGTGGGAAGATATCTATAATTTTAAACTTAACACCATCTTATCCAAGGAGTAATTCAATAGAAGATTTAAAAGCTTCTAATATACGTGATATGTTTTTTAATAGAATGTTTTTAGATCCAGCTGTTTATGGAAAGTTTCCTGAAGAATTAGTTGAATTATTAAAAAAGGATGGAGTAATATGGGATTCTACAGAAGAGGAAGATAAAATAATAGCTGAAAATACAGTAGACTTTTTAGGAGTTAATTATTATCAACCATCTAGAGTAAAGGCTAGAGAGAGTAGCTTTGATGAAGGTAGTGGATGGATGCCAGATAAATATTTTGATTTTTATGATATGCCGGGGAAAAAAATTAATCCACATAGAGGATGGGAGATATATCCTAAGGCTATTTATGATATTTCAAATAATATTAAGGAAAATTACAAAAATATACCCTGGTATGTTTCTGAAAATGGAATGGGAGTAGAAGGTGAAGAAAAGTTTAGAAATTTAAATGGAATAATTGAAGATGATTATAGGATTGAATTTATAATGGAACATTTAGCTTATCTTCATAAAGGGATAGAAGAAGGAAGCAATTGTTTTGGCTATCATTTATGGACACCAATTGATTGCTGGTCATGGAATAATTCGTATAAAAATAGATACGGATTTATATCATTAAATTTAGAAAATCAAGTTAAAACTATAAAAAAATCAGGTTACTGGTTTAAGAGTGTTTCTGATAATAATGGTTTTTAAAATCTAGGTTTCTTGGAGGAAATTATGTATTTAATACCTAACCCTTATAGGTATAGTGAAAAAGATGGATATTTTAAATTAGAAAATAAAACTAATATTAATTTATCATATAGTTGTAATTTTTATGAATTAGATTGTGCATTAGAATTACAAAAAGAAATTAAAAATATTTATGGATTCAATATTGGTATAAATAAAAGCATAAACAATAAAGCTTTAAAAGATTCTATAAATATAATTAAAGAAAAAGGAATGAAAGATGAAGAGTATAAGCTCATTATAAAAAATGATTCTATTGAAATAATTTCTAGCTTTAATTCAGGAATATTTTATGCTATTCAAACATTAAAGCAAATATTAAAGCAAAGTAGTAATTTGATTAAATGTTTAGAAATAGAGGATAAGCCTCATTTTAAAAATCGTGGATTTTTTCATGATGTAACTAGGGGAAAGGTTCCAACACTTGAAACATTAAAGCAATTAGTAGATAAGGCTGCTTTTTATAAAATAAATCAAATTCAATTATATATTGAACATACCTTTGCATTTAAAGGTATGAGTGAAGTATGGTTAGATAAAGATCCATTAACATCAAAAGAAATATTAATATTAGATATGTATTGCAAAAAGAAAAATGTAGAGCTTGTACCAGCACTATCAACCTTTGGTCATTTATATGAAGTTCTTCGTAGCAAATCTTTTTGTAATTTATGTGAAATTGATGGTATGGAAGAGGATAAATATTCATTTTATGAAAGAATGGCACATCATACTTTAGATGTTAGTAATGAAGAAAGTTTAAAATTAGTAGAAAATATGTTAGAGCAATATATACCATTATTTACTTCAGATAAGTTTAATATTTGTGGAGATGAAACATTTGATTTAGGGAAAGGAAAAAGTAAAGAGTTATTAGATAAAATAGGCGAAGGAAAATTGTATATAGATTTTTTAAACAAGGTAATATCAATTGTTAAAAAATATGATAAAAAGGTGATGTTTTGGGGAGATGTAATATTAAATCATGCTGATTTATTAAATGAATTGCCAAAGGATTTAATTTGTTTAAATTGGAATTATTCTAATGAAGTAACAGAAGAAAAAACTAAAATAATAGCTGACTCTAATAGAGAACAATATGTATCACCAGGGGTAGGAAGCTGGAATCAACTTGTTAGTTATATGGATAAAGCCTTTGAAAATATAAGAAGAATGGTTAATTATGGAGTAAAGTATAATGCAACTGGAGTACTGAATACAGACTGGGGAGACTTTGGACATATAAATCTTTTATCAAGTTCAATTCCTGGAATGATATATGGTGCAGCCTTATCATGGAATCCAAATGATGAATTAAGTAATAATTTTAAAGATAATTTTACTGAAATATATAAAGCAATATCTAGAGTTGAATATGGAGATAAATCACTTAAGGTAGTTTCATTATTAAATGAGTTGACGAATGAACATAAAATGAGATGGGAAGAGGTTGTAGCTTTTAAGGAAAAGTATTATAATCTTAAAGAAAAATTAGAAAAAATAGATTTGAAATATTTAGAAAATGAATATAAGAAATCTTGCAATATAGAAAATAAACTAATGAGCTTATTAAAGGATATAGAAAATAAATGTGATGTTCAAGAGCTTATAATTTTAACTAAAGGAATTGGGTTATTTAATCAATTTTTTATAACTATTATGAAATACGATTTAGAAAATGAGAATATAAATTTAATGTATGAGCCTAATAAATTAGCTGAAAGTATTGAAATATGGTTTTATGATTATTCAAAGGCATGGAGATTAAGGAATAAAGAAAGTGAATTGTATAGAATAAGAGAAGTTATACAATATATATGTAAGTACTTAAGGACATTATAAAATATAGTATTTCTATATTAATTATTTAATTTTAATCTTAGTAATTATATTTTTTTATAAAACATTATGAGTGTTATTTTTAATGCTCATAATGTTTTATTTTATAAGATTAAATACATAATATGGTATTTAACTTAGGAAAATAGTTACTTATTTTAGTAAATATAGATATATGATAAATTACAGCGATATATGAGATTTGACGTTATTAATTATAAGGAAGATAATGTAAGTAAATAAACAAATAAAAAGTTAGGGGTATTAGGGGGCGAGAGCTATTATGAATTATGAGATGTTTCCACAAGTTGTAGGAGGATTATTAATAATACTTATAGTAGCTTCATTAATTTCAATAGTTGTAACTAATATAAAAAAGTAAAGTAAGTAAAAAAAGGATTTGCATGTATTGCAAATCCCTTTTTTATAAATATGTTTTAAAGTGAGCTAGGAATTATCTAGACCATAAAGGTGAAGATATTATATAATATGGAATATACAAGCAGATGGGGTGAAGGATTTTGAAATACATATATAATTTAGCATTTAAAATGTCAGTATCAGCAACTATTGCATTAATTATAGGAAATATATTAGGTTTACAGTATGCAACAGTTGGAGCAGTTATTGCTATATTAAGCATACAAGATACTAGAAAAAAGGCATTAATTATAAGCTGCAAGAGAGTAATTGCTTGTAGTATTGGAATTTTAATATCATCAATTTTATATAATATATTAGGAAATGAAGCATTAGTTTTTGGATTATTTTTAATAACTTTAATTCCTATTACATCAAGATTAAAAGTACAAGAAGGAATGGTACCAGCTGTAGTTTTATCAACTCATTTTTTAGTTGCAAATGAAATAACAGTTAAATTAATTTTAAATGAAATATTATTAATGATAATCGGAATTGGAATAGCTGCAATTGCTAATATCTTTATGCCTTCCCTTGAAGATAAATTTAAAGCAGATAAAGAGTGGATAGAAGAGCATTATAGAATTATAATAAGCAAAATGTCAAAGTCATTAATAACTCATACAGTTGATGTTAATGAACAAAAAATTATAATTGAAGTTGAAAAAAGACTATATGAAAGTAAGGAAACTGCATATAAGATAATAAATAATCATTTTTTTAAAGTTTCATCATATTATACTGATTATATAAATATGAGAATTAATCAATTTGATACAATAAAAAGAATGAGATTACATTTTCAAAGATTTAATATACCAGTTGAACAAATGAATATTATGTCTGATTTTACTTTGTGTGTTGCAGAAAATATACGTGAAATGAATGATTGTAAATCATTATTAAGTGATTTAGAAATTTTAAGAAGTGAATTTAAAAAAATGGAATTACCAAAGACTAGGGAAGAATTTGAAAGTAGAGCTCAATTGCTTCAATTCTTAAATGATATGGAAGAATTTTTGTTAATAAAAAGAAACTTTTTTACTACTATAGAAAATTATTAAAATTAATTTAAGCAGTAAATAGATTAAAAATTATGTTAATCTATTTACTGTTTAATTATTTTATTAATCAAGTTTTAATACATCAGTATAATTTACAGAACAATAGCCATTATCTTTTGTTCCATCAATGTCAGTATATAATTCATTTCCAAAATAAACTGCTACTTTATTTACAGAATAGTTATATCCGTAAGTATTTACTATAGCTTGTATAACTCCGTTAGCTATTTCTTTAGAAAGTTCCATATCTTTAATGAAGTTTTCATTAAATACAACACTTAATACATTAGTTTCATAATTTAATGTCGCAGAACTTACTCCATAATCTTTAGATAATGTAAAAAAGTTTTTATTTCCTTTAGGTGCGTTATATAGTTGTTCAGTTAATGCAGTAACAAAAGCATTATCTGTTACTTTTACACTTGTATCAATGCAATAGGTTTTAAGGTCAACTTTGTTAAAATAGAAAACCCTACAGTTTCTGCTCTTAGTAGTAGGAGCTGATGGACTTGAAGATTTATCGGGAGTAATATTAGAAGTATTATTTTGTGTTACTGAACTACTATTAGCTAAAGTTGAATCAGCAGGAACATTTGTGTTATTAGCAGTAGTATTTTCAGTGGTAGGCTTAGTATTAGTTTCAGCTGTAGAGTTATTAGCATCAGTATTTGCTACATCATTTCCAGTTTCAGCAGCAGTTGGTGCAGAATTTGAATCATCAGTAGTAGGAGATTCTTGTCCCATAATTGCACTCTTTAATCCGCATGATGTTAAAGATAAACATAAAGCAATGGTACAGCTTAAAGTTATTAATTTTCTTTTCATAATATCACCTCAAATAAATTATTTACACTAAAAATATTAACATATATTTACAAATAATTAAATGATTTATTTAAAATAATATATAATTTTAAGAAAAAATATATATAATTAAAAAAGGGGTGGTGAATTATGGATATTTTAAAAGAAATAAAACTTATAAGTAATTATATAATTTCATTAAGAAAGGATTTTCATAAGTATCCTGAGTTAAGCATGGAGGAGCATAGAACATCTAAAAGAATTAAAGAAGAATTGGATAAAATAGGTGTTAAATATCAAGATGGAATAAAAACTGAAGTGGTTGCTACTATTGGTAAGGGGGAAGGACGAGTAATAGCATTAAGAGCAGATATGGATGCTTTGAGAATACAAGAAAATACAGGAGTTAGATATGCTTCGCAAAATAAGGGAATAATGCATGCTTGTGGACATGATGCTCATATGGCAGCTTTACTTGGAGCAGCTATTGTATTAAAAAAATATGAAGATAGTATTCCAGGAAAAATAATTTTTATATTTCAGCCATCTGAGGAAAATTCCTGTGGAGCAAGGTTGGTTTCTGAACATGGGTATTTGGATGAAGTAGATGAAATTTTTGGTTTACATGTATTTGGAGATATAGAATGTGGAAAAATTTCTATAGAGGAAGGTCCAAGAATGGCTGCATCAAATAAATTTACTATAAGGGTTATTGGTAAGTCTGGGCATGCAGGAAAGCCACATCAATGTGTTGATTCTACTTTAGTTTGTTCATCTATAGTAATGAATTTGCAATCTATAATCAGTAGAGAAATAGATCCTGTTAATTCAGCAGTAGTAACAATAGGTCATATTCAATCAGGTTATACTCATAATATTATTTCAGGTGAGGCTATAATAGAAGGAACAATAAGAACATTTAATGCAATAACAGCTAAGCACATTATAAAATCAATTAAAAGAATTGCATATAGTACAGCATTAGCGTATGGTGCAACTGCAAGTGTTGAATATGATGTTGCACATCATCCAGCAGTAATTAACGATCCTAATGTAACAAAGACAGCATTAGAGGCTGCTAAAAAAATATTTCCAGCAGAAGACATTATAAAAGTCCCAAGAATGATGTTAGGTGAAGATTTTTCTATATATCAAAAAAGGATTCCAGGAACATTTGCTTTTGTTGGTGCTGGAAATGAGGAAATTGGTAGGGATTATCCAAATCATAATGATAAATTTAATATAGATGAAAGGGCTGTATTAATTAGTGCTGAATTGTATTTAGCATATGCTATAGAAGCTATGGTTAAAGATATAAAGAAATCTTAATAATTAGGGGGAATTATGGAATTAGAAATTTTAAGACATATTCAAAGTATAGCAAATCCATTTTTAGATTTTTTATTTCAATTAATAACTATGTGTGGTGAACAAATAATTATTATTACAGTAATAGCAATTATTTATTGGTCATTAGATAAAAGGTTTGGAGAATATATAGCTTACTCTCTTCTAACTAGTGTGCTTTTAAATAATACAATAAAGGATATTTTTAAAATGAAAAGACCAATAGGGGAAGAAGGAATTAGGTCATTAAGAGAAAAAACAGCGACTGGATATTCTTTTCCTAGTGGTCATACCCAAAGTGCTTCTTCATTTTATGGAGCTATAGCAATTTATTTGAAAAAGAAGGCAATATATATTATTGCAACTATAATGATTGTTTTGATTGGATTTTCTAGATTATATTTAGGTGTGCATTATCCAAAGGATGTTATAGTTGGTGGAATACTAGGAGTATTGGTATCATTAATATGCTATAAATTATATAATAGATTTGAAAATAAAATGTTGTTATATGTAATAACATTTATAATATTTATTCCTGCATTAACATTTGCACATTCTCCAGATTTTATTAAGGGAATGGGAACTTATTTAGGTTTTATTATTGGGATATTTATTGAAAAAAGATATGTTAATTTTAGTTTAGAATCAAATAATGGTAATAAAATAATAAGGGTATTATTAGGAATATTAATTTTATTAGTATTACAGGTTGGATTAAAACATTTACTACCAAGTGAAATAGTATTTTCATTTTTAAGATACTTTTTAATAAGTTTAATCGCAATAGGAGTATATCCTATGACATTTAAATATATGAAAATTTAAAAATAAGGGTTATACTCATATTAAAATATTTAAATTAAATATGAGTATAGTCCCTTTTTATTACATATAATTTTGTTGGTAAGTTATAAAAATTTTATTTTAAAGTAGCTTCAAGGGTTTTTAATCTAGAAATATAAGCTTGAGTATTTGTAACTTCATTTTTAGCAATTTCTTTAACTAATTCACTCTTAGAACATTTATTATCAAGTGATGAAATATCATAAGATGCTTGTAAAAGTGAAATTGCTTGTTTAATATAGACTATTTCATTGCTATCTGATGTTTTAATTTCACTTAATTCTTTTTGAAGTTTATCTATTATTAATTTATATTCTTTTATGTATTCTGTATCGTTTTTAAGTTGTTCACTATTTTTACCAAGTGTATCAATTATTTTAGATAATTCAATTCTCATTTCCTTTACTTCACCAGTATAGTTGTCAATAATATCTTCACTAATATCTGTTAATTCTGGATTGCTTGAATAGCTTTCTATATTGTGAGTAGCAAATAATATAGCTCTATGTAATAGTATTTCTTCACCTAAATAATCTATACAAGTGCTACCTGAAGCAGAAAGTTTTGAAAGTTTAGTTACTATTCCAGTTAAATATTCAGATGTAACTTCATAGTATGGATCATCTATAAATTGTGAATAGGGATTTTCTATGCAAGATGCAGATACTGGTATACTGCAAAGCAACATAGATACTAAAGAAAGCATTGCTAAAAGAAAGCAAATAATTTTTTTCATTTGTTTCACTCCTTAAAATTATTAATAATATTTATTATGTTTAAAATAATAAGAATTTATTTATTATAAATAAAAATATTGATTTTACGTTATATTATTTAAATATTTTAAAAGATAAATATTTAAATAATTCAGATTGTTTTGATATAATTTTAAAAAGAAAGATTTATTTTAAAGTAGAAGTTAAATAATTTTTAATAAAATTATTATTAAAAAGTTTTTTTATTTTAGGTAATATAGGAGGAAAGATAAAATGATAGTAGTATGTCCAGGATGCTCAGGAATAGATGTAGACTTAGTTAAAAAAGAATTTAAAAATGTAAAGATAATTTTTGGATGTATAGGAGAATGTGGGGGAAGGATGGATGGAACTATAGTTGCAATGGTAGATGGAAGTTTTATTGAAGCTAAAACTGAAGAGGAATTTATAATAAAAGCAAGATCAATATTAAACTTAAAATAATAAATATTTAGTCGTTACGTAATGAAAATCTTATAAAAAGGATACTAATTCAATAATATTTAATCATATAAGGATTTATTACCTTTAAACTTAGGAATTTCAGACGTAACGACTAATTTATTTAATATATTTATTTAAAAAGTTTTCTATAGTACTCCAATATAATTTAGGGTTAACGTAACTTGCCTTAGCGTGGGATGCACCATTAATAATTAGTTTTTCCTTTTCAACTGTTGAAGCATTATATAGTTCATCAAGCATAAAAAATGGAACAAAATCATCTTTATCCCCATGTATAAAAAGTGTTGGAGTTATTGATTTTTTTATCTGTTTTATGGGAGATGCTTCACTAATAAAATATCCTGATTTAAGTTTACAAATAATACTTGCTATATGCATCAGTGGAAATGGTGGTAATTTAAATAAAGATTTAAGTTGATAAGAAAATTGATTCCAAGTAGATGTATAGCCACAATCTTCTATTATAGCTTTAACATTTTTAGGAAGAGTTTCTCCAGACGTACTCATAACAGTTGCTGCCCCCATGGAAACACCAAAAAGAACAATTTGAGAATTATTATAAGTATTAGCAATATAATTTGATAAGTCTAAAACATCATATCTTTCGTGCCAACCCATTCCTATATAATTTCCTTCACTTTTACCGTGCCCCCTTAAATCAGGGATTATAATATTGTATCCCATATTATAGAAGTTTTGAGCATATGAAGCCATATATATACCATTAGAGTTATAACCATGAACAGCAATAACCCATTTATTAGAATTATTTTTATTTTTTATAATATAATTGTGTAAATTTAATTTATCCTTAGATTTAATAAATAAATCTTCATAGTTACTGTATTTAAGTAGCCATGTTTTACTATTCACATTAGAAACGCCACTAGTTTCATTTTCTTTTGTATTTTCATTATTTTTAGGTTTAAATATTAAATCCTTAGGATATTTAGGGTTTATTCCTAAGTTATATAAATAGTTTCCACCATAGTAAATTAAAATTACTAAAGATATAATTATAAAACATAATAAAACTATTAGCATTTCATTCATAAACTCACTTTCTAAAATAAAAGTTTTATATTAATAATTATATCATAAAAATAATTTTAACATTAATTAAAAAAATACCTTAATTAAAAAGGAAAATATTTACAGATGTTTAATATTATATATGAATGAAAATTTTAAGGGGGAAAGGTTATGAATAAAAGAACAATATTTAAAATTGGAGGCACATTATTAGTAAGTTGTTTATTTACTAATGCTATAGTTAAAACACAGGGAGATGAAAAAGTAATAAATAAACAGGTAGCTACTTATTCATATAAGGATAATTACTTTATTATACCAGATAGTAGTGATAGATATCTAACAGAATATGATTTAAGTGGATTAACTAAGGATCAATTAGAAATAGCAAGAAATGAGATATATGCAAGACATGGATATCAATTTCAACAACAAAAAATGATTAATTATTTTAATAATCAAAGTTGGTATGTAAAAAGTAACAAGAAAGTTACAACAGATGACTTAAGTGAGCTGGAATATGCAAATGTTGTATTCATACAAAAGTTTGAAGATGAAGGTATGTCTAACAATAATGAAATTTATTATGGAGATTTTGTTATACCAGACAGTAGTTATAGAAAAGTTACAACAGATGAATTGAAGTATTTATCAAATCATCAATTAGCAGTTGCAAGAAATGAAATATATGCAAGGAATGGATATATTTTTGTAAGTAATGAATGGAAGGATTTTTTTGTTAATGAACCTTGGTATACACCTATATCAACATCTGTAACATTAAATAGTACTGAAGAATATAATGTTGCAAGAATATTAGAAGAAGAAGCTATAAGATAAAATTAATAAAACATCATATTAAAAATATAGTAAAGTGCTATGTAAATACTCTTAAAAGGAGCTACTTAAAATTTTAAATAGCTCTTTTTAAGAGTAATATTTTTATTTAATTAAAATATAATTAATTATTTTCCACTATCGCCATAGTTAGAAAGAACTCTAGCACTTGGATCATTAACGTTACAGCCATTCCAAGACTTATTTGGCATCCAAAAATCTTTAATCCATTTAGCATTTCCAGAATAGTATTTTTCAAAAATATCTCTATACAAAAGTGCTTCTTTAGTAAATGGTGTGCAATAGTTATATTTTTCTTTAGCTAATATAAGGTCTGCAGACGTATATTTATTTTCTGCAAATTCTTTTAAATAATCTACTAAAGAATGTCCCACAGCATCGCTAAAAGCAGCTTTCTCACGATATAGTAAATCTCTAGGAAGATAGTTATCTTCTTCAAAGGCCTTTCTTAACAAATATTTTCCTTTATTGTAAACATTCATTTTTTTTGATGGATTAATACTCATTACATAATTTACAAAATCAATATCTGCAAAAGGAACTCTACCTTCTAATGCATGAGCAGAAATACATCTATCTGCTCTTAAAACATCATACATATAAAGCTCTTTTATTCTTTTTTGAGATTCTTTTTGAAACTCCATTGGGTTAGGTGCAAAATCAGTATATTTGTAACCAAATAACTCATCGCTTACTTCACCCGTTAAAATAACTTTTAAATCAGTATTTTCGTGAATATATTTACATAATAAATACATTCCAATACTAGCTCTAATTGTAGTAATATCAAAGGTTTCTAAGTGATAAACAACTTCTTCTAATGAGTTTAGAACATCATCTTTAGTTATTATAACCTCGGTATGATCAGTTCCTAAAAATTCAGCAGCTTGTTTTGCATATTTTAAATCTATTGGGTCTGTGTCCATTCCAATAGCAAATGTTTTAATTGGTTTATCCATAAATCTTTGGGAAATTGAGCATACAAGAGAAGAATCTAATCCTCCACTTAACAAATAACCAATAGGAACATCAGCATGAAGTCTTTTTTCTACAGCTGATATAAGCTTGGTTTTTATATTAGTAAATATAACATTTAAATCGTCATTATTAATAAATTTTGATTGAGATAGGTCATTATAACAAATGAATTCACCATCTTTATAATAATGACCAGGAGGAAAAGGCATAATATTTTCACAATAATTTATTAATGCTTTTGCCTCACTTGCAAAAGAAATTTTATGGTCTTCTTTTGTATATCCGTAAAACATAGGTCTAATTCCCATTGGGTCTCTAGCAGCCATTATAGAATTAGACTTAGAATCATATAAAACTAATGCAAATTCTGCATCAAGCATCTTACAGGCTATTTCAATTCCATATTTACAGTATAATGGAAGTAAAACTTCACAATCACTATTAGAATGAAATTTATACTCAGAGGATAATAGTTTTCTTAAAAGTTCATAATTATAAATTTCACCATTACATACTAAACAACATTCGTTGTATTTAAAAGGTTGATTTCCATTAGAAGATAAGTCCATTATTGATAAGCGATTAAATCCAAAGCATAAATCATTTTCAATAGTAGAATAACTGTTATCAGGTCCTCTATGTTCAAGACTTTTTAATGAATTTGAAAGATCATAAATATTTAATTTATTAGAAGAAAATACAACAAAACTACACAAGTTTAAAGCCCCCTTTTTATAAAAATAATAAAGGCCCGCTAAAAGCGAGCCTTAAAAACAATCCTAATTTACACAAAGGCTCAAGATAGTAAATAAAAATTAAATTCTTAATTTTTAAATTACAAAATCATCGCCTTTGATGATATATTAAAAAATCTATTTGTTAAATTATATTAATAATATATTAAAAATGTAACAAAATATAAAAATATATTTTTATATTTTAAGAAAATAAAAAAGTTATAAATTTTTATAAAATAATTTTATTTAATTATTTTAAACTATAAATACATGAACTTGATAGATTATAAATACGAACTATAGATAAAGCAATATAAATAATGTACAATATTATAAGAAAATAATGTGTTTTTTAAATACAATATATTATATTGCTATAAATAAAATTTTAATATAAGGAGAATTTATATGTTATTAAGTGAATTATTAAAAAATTCAAATTTGAGTTATACTTCTACAAATGAAATAGATTATAAAAGCATAAATGTTATAGATATTACAAGGGATACAAGACAAGTAATTGAGGGTAGTCTTTTTATTGCAGTTATAGGATTAAAAGTAGATGGACATGATTTAATAGATGATGCAATAAAAAAAGGTGCAAAGGTAATTATTCATAGTAAAGATATAAATGATATTAAAGAGGGAATTGCTTATATAAAAGTAGAGGACACAAGAGAATGTATGGCTATTATTGCAAAAACATTCTTTAATATACAAGATGGTGATTTAACATTTTTAGGGGTAACAGGTACAAATGGAAAGACTACATCAACATATATGATGAAACATATATTAGAACATGCAGGAAATAAAGTTGGGCTTATAGGAACTATAGCAAACTATATTGGAGAAAAAATGATTCCAACAACAATGACAACTCCAGAAGCTATAGAATTATTTAGACTTATTAAAGATATGAAAGAGGCTAATTGTAAATACTGCCTAATGGAAGTGTCATCACATGCTTCTGATATGGGCAGAGTAGAAGGGCTTAACTTTAGTAGAGGAATGTTTACAAATTTAACTCAAGATCATATGGATTATCATAAGACATTTGAAAATTATTATAATGCAAAATTTAAATTTATTAAGAATGCAGAAACTACTGTTATAAATTGTGATGATAAATATGGAAAGAAAATGTTAGATACATTACATGAAAATAGTAATGATGACAAAGTTGTTACTTCTTATGGTGTAAATGATGGGTATGTTAGAGCTAAGAATTTAGATTTACAAGCAAATGGTTCAACATTTGATTTATATATAGGTGATGAGTTAAAAGGAAAAGTTAAGCTTCATATTCCAGGACTTTATAATATTTATAATGCATTAGGTGTTATAGGAATGCTCGTTGTTTATGGATATGTAAGTGTAGAGGATGTTATAGAAGGCTTTGATACAATGAAAGCAGTCTCTGGAAGATGTGAAAGAGTATATCACGATAAAATGAATTCTACGATAGTTGTAGACTATGCTCATACTCCTGATGGACTTGAAAATATTTTAGAAACAATGAAAGAAGTTGTTAATGGAAAATTAATAACAGTATTTGGCTGTGGTGGAGATAGAGATAAAACAAAAAGACCTTTAATGGGAGCAATTGCTGAAAAATATAGTGATGTTGTAATAGTAACATCTGATAATCCAAGAACAGAAGAACCAAGTAAAATAATAGAAGATATATTGGAAGGAATACGAGATAGTCATATAGTTATTGAAGATAGAAAAGAAGCTATAGAGTATGCATGTAAAATTGCTAGCAAAGATGATATAGTTGTTATAGCAGGTAAGGGACACGAAGATTATCAAATAATTGGAACAGTAAAACATCATTTTAGTGATAAAGAAACAGTTACAAATTATTTTGATAGAATTTAATTAAATAATTATTTAAAAATAATAGATATGCTTAAAGTATATCTATTATTTTTTGTAAAATTTAAAAGAATTTTGGGAATGTTTTCATGAAAACGTATGAATTTAAAAAAAAATTTAGTGATTTTTAAAAGTAACATAAAGAATATACAAAAAATATAAATAATATACAAATGTTTTTTTGAAAAATTGATATTATAGATATTGTAAACGAAATAATCATAAAATTAATTTTTTGAGTATATATTTATTAAAAAATAATGAATGTAAGGTGGGATAATTTATGGTTAAAAATAATTTAGCTGAAATCCTAAAAAATAGATTTCAGAAATCCATAGAAGAAGCAACAAACGAAGAAGTATATTTAGCATTATTAGAAATGACTAAAGGATGTATTAAGAATAAGGGAACAAATAAAGGAAATAAAAAATTATATTATATATCAGCAGAATTTTTAATTGGAAAGCTATTATCAAATAATTTAATAAATTTAGGTCTTTACGATGAAGTTAAAGAAGTTTTAGCGGCAAATGGGAAAGATTTAACTGAAATAGAAGAAATAGAATTAGAACCTTCATTAGGAAATGGTGGATTAGGAAGACTAGCTGCATGTTTCTTAGATTCAATTGCAACTTTAGGATTAAATGGAGATGGAGTTGGATTAAATTATCACTACGGATTATTTAAGCAAGTGTTTAATAATAATAAACAAACAGCTGAAAAAAATCCATGGATAACTAAGGAAAGCTGGTTAAATAAATCTAATATTAAATTTGATGTATTATTTGGTGGATTTAAAGTAACTTCAACGTTATATGATATAGATGTAACTGGATATAATCAATCTTCAAATAAATTAAGATTATTTGATGTAGATACAATAAATGAAACTTTAGTTAAAGATGGAATAAACTTTGATAAAGAAGCTATTAAAGAAAACTTAACATTATTCTTATATCCAGATGATAGTGATGAAGCAGGACATTTATTAAGAATATATCAACAATATTTTATGGTAAGTAATGCTGCACAATTAATTCTTTTAGAAGCAGAAGAAAATGGATATGATTTACGTAAATTACATGAGCATGTTGTAGTTCAAATTAATGATACACATCCTTCAATGGTTATACCAGAACTAATAAGATTATTAGGAGAAAAAGGTATAGAAATGGAAGAAGCTGTCGGAATCGTTACCAAAACTTGTGCATATACAAATCATACAATATTATCTGAAGCATTAGAAAAGTGGCCAGTAGCTTATTTAGAAAAAGTTGTACCTCAATTAATGCCAATTATAAGAGAATTAGATAATAGAGTTAAAGAAAAATATAATGATGAAAGAGTTCATATTATAGATAATCATGATAGAGTTCATATGGCTCATATGGATATACATTACGGATTTAGTGTAAATGGTGTTGCAGCACTTCATACAGAAATTTTAGAACAAGAAGAATTAAGACCATTTTATGATATATATCCAGAAAAGTTTAATAATAAGACAAATGGTATAACATTTAGAAGATGGTTAATCCACTGTAATAATGAATTAACTAACTATATTACAGAGCTTATCGGTGATGAATTTAAAACTGATGCAACTAAATTAGAAGATTTATATAAGTACGTTGATAATAAAGAAGTATTAGCAAAGCTTGGTGAAATAAAGAAACATAATAAAATTGCATTAAAAAAATATTTAAAAGATACTCAAGATATTGAAATAGATGAAAATTCTATTTTTGATATTCAAATAAAGAGACTTCATGAATATAAGAGACAACAAATGAATGTTTTATATATCATTCATAAATATTTAGATATTAAGGCTGGAAATATTCCAACAACTCCAATAACAATGATATTTGGGGCAAAGGCTGCACCAGCTTACGTAATAGCACAAGATATAATTCATACAATTCTTTGCTTACAAGAAATTATAAATAATGATCCTGTTGTCAGCAAACATTTAAAAGTTGTTATGGTAGAAAACTATAATGTAACTAAAGCATCTAAGTTAATACCAGCTTGTGATGTTTCAGAACAAATTTCTTTAGCATCTAAAGAAGCTTCAGGAACAGGTAACATGAAGTTTATGTTAAATGGAGCATTAACTTTAGGAACTGAAGATGGTGCTAATGTTGAAATTCATCAATTAGTTGGTGACGAAAATATTTATATATTTGGTGAGTCAAGTGAGCAAGTAATTGAACACTATAAGAAGGGTGATTACATTTCAAAACATTATTACGAAAAAGAAAATATTAAAAAGTTAGTTGATTTTATAGTAAGTGATGAAATGTTAAAGGTAGGAGATACAATTAACTTAAATAGACTTCATAATGAATTAATAAATAAAGATTGGTTCATGACATTACTTGATATTGAAGATTATATTAAAACTAAAAATCAAGTATTTGAAGATTATTCAGATAGAGAAGCTTGGAATAGAAAAGTTTTAATAAATATAAGTAAAGCAGGATTCTTCTCATCAGATAGAACAATAGCTCAATATAATGAAGATATTTGGAAATTAAAATAATATAGATAAAAAATTAAAGGAGCTAATAAAAAATTAGCTCCTTTATTATTCCAAGGTTAAACTAGTATATACTTAAAATAATAAGAGGTATAGTTTCTTAAAACTAAACTGCAACATTTAAAATTTCTTCTACTTTACTTTTAGAAGTTGGAATGATTCCACAGTTAGGAGTAGAATATGGTAAATAATTTATATTTAAAGGCTTTCTTTCATCAAATAAAGCTTCATATTTGTTAGATGGTTTATTTGATTCAACGCTTTTAATTAATCCTTGTTCGATGAACTTCTTTTCAGAAATATTATAAAGTAAATAGAAAATTTCCTCATCTTTAGCATCGCTAATTAATCTTTCAGCATTTAAATTGTTTATTTTGAAGTTGTACCCAGTAAGTAATTTGTTATTTGTATGCTCTGCTTTAGCATTAGTTCTTAAAATGTAATATCTCATAAAAAATCTCTCCCCATTTAAAAATATTTATATAATAATTTTTTTAAAATAATTTTACTAATTTTATTATAAGTAGTTTGGCCACCCTACAGTTATATATAATAACACCTATGGAAAATAAAGTAAACATTTCAAATGGGATTTTCATACAAGTTAATTTGATAAAAATAGACAGCTATTTTTTACTAAAAATTACAAAATAATAAGAAAATTGAGAAGTTTAAAATAAAATATCGAAAATTAAATTTTAAAAGTATAAGAAATTTTTCGCTAAAATTTTTAATTATTATTTTAAAAATACAAATTCAGTAGGGGTTGAATATTCATTTGAGTAAGAAAATCCAAGCTCTTTAAAATCTTTAACTTTTTCTATATCAGTAATATTATTTTCAGCTAAATATCTTATCATAATTCCACGAGCCATCTTAGCTTCTGTAGCTTTTACTTTAATTTTAGAGTCCACTAGGCTTCCAAAAATGCAAGTAATAAATTTAATATCTTCAGTTAAGTATTTTTCAATTGTTTTACTATATTCTTTTGAAGCGAGATTTAATATTGTTGTAGTATCTTTAATTAGTTCTTTATATATAGAGTCTCCCCAAAAAGAATATAAGTTTTTATTACTTTCAATTGCTAGTTTTGCCTGCATTTCTAACCTATATGGAACAATACCATCTAACGGATTTAAAATTCCATAAAAGCCAGATAAAATTTTTAAATGATTTGATATATAATCAAACTCAGAATTACTAAACGAATCTGGTGACATATATTTATATTGAATTCCTTCATAAGAAAGAATTGCAGGAGATAAGTTTTTATATAAATTCATATTTTTATATCTAGAATAATTAAGCTCTGCAATTTCATCATTGCAAGCTAAAAGTTTTTTTAGGTCATCATATTTATAATTTTTTAAATTATTAAGTAAATTTTCAGTTTTTTCTATAAAACATGGAATAGATTCACTTATAATATCATCATTGTTTATGTTCATTTTTTTTGCTGGTGAAATAATTATATTAAAATTTTTATTATTCAAATTTATCAACTCCTAAGTGAAATGTCAAAAATAGTATAACATAGATAATAATAATTATTATATAAAAATTAAAATTTTAATAATAAATTTTAATTATATTAAATAAAATTATTATCTATAAAAACTGAGAATATTTTATAAATTTGATTTTTATAGTATAATTTATTTGAGAAAAAATGGTAATAGCGAGGGTGATATATGAAAATAGGATTAGTATTAGCTGGTGGTGGAGGTAAGGGAGCATATGAACTTGGAGTTTGGAAAGCTTTAAGGGAATTAAATTTAACTAAATACATATCAGTTTTTTCTGGAACTTCCATAGGAGCTTTTAATTCTGTATTATTTGCTATGGATGAAATGGAAAAAGCTGAAAAGCTTTGGGAAGAGGTAACTATGGAAAAATTAGTTCCTGTTAGCAAAACAGAATTAATTAAAAGGGGAATTGGGCTATACATTGGAGGTAAGAATTTACAGTTAGCTAAAAAGTTTTTAACTGATAAGTTAGAGCATGGAGCTATTAGCAATGATGGAGCTGTAGAAATGGTAGAGAAGTATTTAGATTTTGATAAGATTAAAGAAAATGGAAGGATATGTTATGCAGCATGTACAAAGTTACCTAATCTTAATACTAAATATTTTAGAATAAATGATTATGATAATGAAACTGCAAAAAAAATTGTATTAGCATCAGCTTCGTTACCTTTAATATATGATAGTACAGAAATTTTTGGAGAAAAATATATAGATGGTGGAATAGCTGATAATGTTCCAATTCAGCCTGTATATGGGGAAGGTTGTGATATTATAATTGTAGTTTTATTATCTAAAGATGTGCAAATTGATAGATCCCTTTATCCAAACTCAAGTCTTATAATAATTTCACCAGAAAACCTATCTGAAAATACTATAACAGGGACATTAAATTTAGATACGGCAGCAAAACGTATAAGAATAATTGAAGGTTATAATGATACTATAAACAAGATAGACCCTATTATAAAGCTTATTAAATTTGTTAATAAAAAGGAGGAAGAAATAAAAAATCCAACTTTATATAAAACTTATAAATATTTAAAAGATATAAAAAATAAAATTGAGAAAACTAAAATTAATAAAAAGGGAAAAAATAAAATTAGATAATATTTATAAAATGTGGATATAATAAAAAATAGGTGAATTTGATTTTGAACTTAAAAATGGTATAATTTACTTGGGAAAATAATAATTGAAAGAGAGGGTAGGTTAGTTATATTAACTAACTGTAATAATATGTTAAAAGAAATATTAAAAAAAGATGAAATAGCAGCAATGAAAGCAAGAGATAAGGCAAGAGTTAGCGTTTTAAGACTGGTTAATTCTGAAATTAAAGCTTATGAAGTTAATAATAGAGAAGATATTCCAGATGAAAATGTTATTAAAATAATAGAAAAAAGTATAAAGCAAACTAAGGAAGCTTTAGAATATGCAGTTAAGGCTAATAATGAAGAAAAAATTGCAGAAGGAAAATTTGCATTAGAGGTTTTAACTCCTTATTTACCAAAACAATTAACTGAAGAAGAAGTTAATGCAATGTTAAAGGAAATAATAACTAAAGGAAATTATACTGCTAAAGATATGGGAAAAATAATGAAAGAAATAATGCCAATGGTAAACGGTAAGTTTGATAGAGCTAAAATTAATCCAATGGTAAAAAATATATTATCATAATAAAATATAAAAAAATTAAAAGTTAGGATTGGAGATATAATCCTAACTTTTTATATAAATTTATATAAATAATAATCGTACCAAGATAGAATATTTATATAAGAATATTGTTTTATTAGCTTAGTGTACTAGAAAAATAAGAATAACAATGGCCATAAAAACCAAGAGTTGCCAAACCCACAATTTCCAAAACCGCAGTTACCAAATCCACAGTTATTATATCCATAATTACCATATCCACAGTTATTAAAATTACAACAATTATTATTATAATAATTTCTATTGCAATTATTACAGCATCTTCCCATTGTTTTTCCTCCTATAGTATAAACACTTAATTCATCTTCTGTTAAATTAGCTTTATAGTATAATATATTCAATATAAATAATATGGTGAGTTATATTAAAAAATTTTTTTAGTGTATTAGCTTATTTTAAAAGAAAAAATTTTGATATAATGATTAAAAGTATTTGATTAGGAGTGAAGAAGATGGGAATTAGTGCAATAGGAACAAGAAAAAATGTAAGTGTTATTGATACAACAGAATATGAGGGAATGAAGGTAGAAGTATTAGAGTATAATAAATTACAAGGTTCTACAGATACATCAGCTGCTATGGATATGTATTTTATGGAACAGCAAAATATAAAAGCTAGACAAGTTGCAATATATTTAAATAATGATAAGGTAAAGGTAGAACCTGGTGCAATGAGTTACTTTAAAGGAAATTTAGAAATGGTTTCAGGGGTAACGCCAGGTAAGTTAATAGGAAAAATGTTTTCAGCAGCTGTAACAGGTGAATCTGTTGCTCAACCAGAGTATAAGGGAACTGGAACGGTGGTTTTAGAGCCTTCTTTTAATCACTTTTTAGTTTTAAAAATTGATGGTGAAGTCATAGTAGATAAGGGAATGTTTTACTGTGCACAAGGTGGAGTACAAGTTAAGCCTGTATCTGTAAAAACAATATCATCAGCTTTTGCTGGAGGAGAAGGAATATTTCAAATTTCTTTAAAGGGAAAAGGTATAGTTGTATTAGAAAGTAGAGTACCAGTATCTGAAATAGATGAAATACATTTAGATAATGAAACTTTAAAGGTGGATGGAAATTTTGCAATATTAAGGAGTGGAAATATTAATTTTACAGTTGAGAGGTCTGCTAAGACATTAATTGGATCAGCTGTAAGTGGAGAAGGGCTTGTTAATGTATATCGTGGCACAGGAACTGTATGGCTTGCACCAACAATTAAAGTTTATGATGCTATAAATAAATCTAGAGCTTTAGGAATTAATAATACAACAAATATGAATATGAATACAAGTAATAGTAAATAAAAGTTTTAAGAGTATATAATAAAGCCTCTATATATTTATTTAGTTTAAATATATAGAGGCTTTTTTGTATAAAAAGCTGAGAATATTAATTAAATATAGGTATAATTTAAAAAAATAATAAATCATACTATATTTATCTACTTTAAAAATTTTTAAAAAGTATTATAATAAATATATAATAATTATTATTAAGTAAAAGTTGAAATTAACAATAAAGATAGAGGAATTTTTATGGATGAAGCAAAAGTAATTGAAATGATTAAGATAAATCCAATTGTTATAAAAAATATAAGTAATCCTACAGAGGAAATGAAAAAAATAGCTATAGAAAAAGATGGGCTTTTATTAAGATATATAAAAAATCCAACTATAGATATTCAAAATTTAGCTATGAATAGCAATCCTAGGGCTATTGAGTTTATAGATAATCCCACAGAGGAAATGATGATAAAAGCAATAAATAGCGGCTGGAGTAATTTAAATTATATTAAGAATCCTTCAAATTATATAATTAAATTAGCAATAGAGCAAAGAGGATGGGCTATTAGATATGCTAAAAATCCTAGTGAAGAACTTCAATTATTAGCAGTAAAAAAAGATTATGATTCAATTAAATATATTAGAGAACCTTATGAAAGTGTTCAAGAAGAAGCTGTAAAGATAAGTTATGATGCATTAAGGTATATTAAAGAACCATGCTATAGAGCAGAAATTGCAGCTATTAAAAATAATGAAGCAGCAGTAAAGTTTATTAATAATTTAAGTAAAGATAAGTTATTAAGTTTTTTAAAGGAAAATATTTTAGTTATAAGGTATGTTACTAAGAGTTTACTAAGTGAAATATCTGAATATGAAATAGAAGAAATATTAAGAGAAGTATTATCAAAAGATGATGTAGAAGAAAAGTATGTAAGGGATTTTTTAAATTGTAATGTTATTGATAAGGGTAGTGAAGTTATAGATATTGATAAAATTATGTTTATTTATGAATATGGAAGCAAAAAATCAAAAAGAATTGCAGTAGACGAAAAGCTAAAGATGATATAAGGGGGATGATTAAAAATGAATTTTATAGATACATTAAGAAGTGTAGAATTAGTATTAGCAACAGAGGAAGTTCCACTAGTAATAGGTGAAAGTGGAATTGGAAAAACAGCATTAGCAAAGAAGTTAGCTAAAGATAATAATTGGAGTTTAGTAGTTATTGATGGTAATCTTCTTAAAGAGGGAGAAATAGGGGGATTGCCTACGATAGAATCATATATGACTGTGGATTCTAATGGAAACAGGCTAGAAAAGAAAACAACAATATATGCTGTTCATACGAAGCTTAGGGAAATTGATGAGGAAATAAATAAGGGAAAAAGGGTTCTTTTATTTATAGATGAAATAAATCGTTGTGAGCATACAGTACAGCAGGAACTTATGAATTTAATATTGAATAGAGAAATAAATGGTTACAGGTTACATGATGATGTAAATATATTAGCTGCAATGAATCCATCAAGCAAATATGGTTCAGATTTTGATTATCAAGTGGTTGATATGGATGCTGCTCAGGAAAATAGATTTGTATGGCTTAATATGGAAAGTGATCATAAAGCTTGGCTTAAATGGGCTATGGAATCTGGAATTGAACAAAAAGTAATAGAGTTTATTGGGGTTTTTCCAGAATATTTACATAAGATAAATGAAGATGATGTAAGAGCAACTCCAAGAAGTTATGAAAGGGTTTCTAAAGCTTTTAAAGAATATAAAGAAAGAAAGGATTCAATACCTAAGTCGGTATTTTTAAATGTTATAAAAGGTAATGTTGGAAAGGTTATAGCTGAAGAGTTTGTAAATTTTGTTGAATCGGACCATACTCCTTTAATATCTTTTTATGAAGTTTTTTTAGGTGATACTTTAAATAGTGAAATTATAGAAAAAATAAAAAGTGAAAGTCATACTAGACTTTATTTAACAGCTATGAACATTTTAAAGAGTTTAGAGGAAAACATAAAAAATATTAATGAAGAATATGTTTATTATATAAATAGATTTATTGAATTTTTAAATGAATATCCTATAGATTTAATGGTTGGAATAATGAAAGATATGAAAAGTAGTTATCCTGAAAGCTACAAAAGAGCTTTAGAAAATGAAAAGTTTGTAGAAAGTTATTTTGAAGCTTATAGTGCAATAAGGGGATAATTTATGGAAAGTAACTTTGAAAAATTAAAAAATGAACTTTATTTTGATGCTGAAAAAATAATAAATAGTTCAGTTATGTTTAAGAAGCTTCGCATGGGAGAAAAGTTTGATATAGAAGTTGAAAAAAGTTTTGAAGTAGAGTTTTTTAAGCTTATTGATAAAGTAAATTTAAGTCTTATGGAGGAAAAAGATAATTTTTATGGATACTTCTTATTTCAAATGGATAGAGAAATAAGATTTGATATAAACACTCCTACTGCTATAAATTTTAAGGGCGCAAAATATGTTATATATTTTAATCCTATAATATTTTTACAACTTAATATAAAACAAATGGAAAGTACAATAAAGCATGAAATTCATCATATATTATCTATGCACTTAGTTAGAGCTAAGGAATTAAAAGGAAACTTTAGCACTCTTGCAATTAATTTAGCTATGGATATAGTAGTAAATCAATATATTAATAATTTGCCACCATATGCAATTACTTTAAAGGGAGTAAATTTAAAGTATGAGTTAAATCTTGAACCCTTTAATACATTTGAATATTATGCAGAAAATATCCAAAATGTATTAAATGTTCTTGAAGAAAGTGATGAGGGCGAGGAAGATGATAGTACAGGGGAAAATCTAGATAATGGATTTGATATAGAAAAGGCACATGATTTATGGAACGAAAATGAAAGTTTAGATGAAAAAATGCTTAAAGATTTTACAGAAAAATTTATAAGTAATGCTGAAAAGGGTGTAATTCCAATTCATATAGAAGGAATGATATCTAACTTAAGACAAAGCAATAGCGAATTGCCTTGGAATCTCTATCTTAAAAAGTTAATGGGTACTGTAGAAAGTAACAAAAAGAAAACTATAACAAGAAGAAATAGAAGACAACCTAATAGATTAGACTTAAGAGGTGAACTTAGAAATCATAAAGCAGAAATTATAGTAGCAATTGATATAAGTGGAAGTATTAGTGATGAAGAATTTAAACAAGCAGTTAAGGAAGTTTTATCGATAGTAAAAAATTATAATCATGAAATAACTATAGTTGAATGTGATAAGGAAATTAAAAATGCATACAAGGTAAAAAATATATATGATATAAAAGATAGGTGTTCTTCTGGTGGAGGAACTAGGTTCACGCCTGTTTTTGAATATGCAAATAATAAAAATAGTAATTTATTAGTATATTTTACTGATGGAAAGGGGGAGGATAGACTACAGATTAAGCCTAGAGGGTATAAGGTTTTATGGGTTATTTCTGGAAGAGGAGATAAGCTTTCATTAAAGGAACCTTATGGTGCAGTTAAAAAACTTAGTAGACTTGAGATAAAAGATAATATTGTAGATATGAAAGATGTTAGAAATGATGGATATTCAATGAATAATCAAGAGCCAATTTTTTAACTAATTTAATAATAAATATATAGAATAATTAAATATATTATTGCAAAAATTATATTTAATTAATTAGAAGGGAGAAGAGAATTATGGGAATATTAGAAAAAGGTGTAAAAAATAAGGTTGTTATAGTAACTGGAGGAACTAGAGGAATTGGATTTTCAACAGTAAAGACATTTCTTGAAAATGGAGCAAAGGTTGCTTTATGTGGATCAAGAAAGGAAACTGTAGATAAGGCATTATCAGAGCTTAATAAAATAAATTCTAGTTATGAAGTTATTGGTTTTTCAACAAATTTATTAGACATATCAGAAGTTGAAAAAATGATGGAAGAAGTTATAAATAAGTGGGGCGTTATAGATGTTTTAATAAACAATGCAGGAATAAGCGATAACGTTAGTATATATGACCAAGATGCAAATCATTTTAAAAAGGTAATAGATATAAATGTAGAAGCAGTATTTAATTGTAGTAAAATAGCTGCTGAAAAGATGAAGAAAAATGGAAAAGGTGTAATACTTAATACAAGTTCTGTAGTAAGTATTAATGGACAAAAATCAGGGGTTGGATATCCAACTTCTAAATTTGCAGTTAATGGATTAACTAAATCTTTAGCAAGAGAGTTAGGTAAAGACGGAATAAGAGTTAATGCAGTAGCACCAGGAATAATTGGTACTGATATGGTTGCAGCACTAGACCAAAACATGATAAATGCAATGGCAGCTAATATTCCAGTAGGAAGAATCGGAAATCCTGAAGATATTGCAAATGCATTCTTATTCTTAGCTTCAGATATGGCAAGTTATATAAGTGGAGCTGTTTTATCTGTTGATGGAGCAATTGTAATTTAATATAATATTAAAATGAGTATAAAAAATAAGATTGTACCAGTTAAGGTACAATCTTATTTGATTTGGAGGAAATTTATTTGGATAATATATATATGTTTGATAATTATATATCTATAGGACGTAACTTTATGACTGAAAAAAATTATTTGAAGGCCTTAAAGTTTTTTAAAAAAGCCTATAAGTGTGAAGGGGGAAAAAATGACATAGACTTAATTTTAGATTTAGCATTTCTTTATGATAAGATAGCAAATTTTGATTTAGCAGAAAAAATGTATAAGAAAGTATTAGAGCTAGATGAAACTAATTCTATAGCATATTATGGACTAGGAATAATTTATGACGATGATGAATTATATGAAAAAGCCATTAAGTATTACAAAAAGGCTATAAAATATGATGAAAAGTATGAAAAAGCATATTTCTTTTTAGCTAATGCTTATGATGAAATAGGAAATAAAGAAGAAGCAATAAAAAATTATAAAAAGGTACTAGAGTTAAATCCAAAGGATTTATGGGCAAATGCTAATTTAGGATGTATTTATGATGAATTAGGTAATATAAATTTAGCTTTAAGATATATGGAAAAAGCACTTGAAATAGATAAAAATCATTTTAGAATATTATTTAATTTAGGTGTTTTTTATAAAAAGCTAGGAAATTTAGATTTAGCAGAGGAATATTATAAAAAGTCAATAGAAGAAAATCCTTATTATCCTTATAGTTATTTAAATTATGCTGTTATGTATAGAGAAAAAGAAGATTATTTTAAGGCTATAGATATAATAAATGAAGGAATTTTACAAAATGAAGATGAAGGATTTTTATATTATAATAGAGCTTGTTTTTATGTAGGAATAAATAAATTAGATTTAGCACTTGAAGATGTTTTAAAATCTATAGAGTTAAATGAGTTTTTTGAAGGTTACATGAAGGAAGATGAAGAGCTTAATTCTATTAGAAATTTAGAAAAATACAAAAAGCTCTTTGGATAAAAATTATTATAATACTATAAAGTTAAATTAATTTGTATTATAATGTTAATAAAATACAGAAAGTTAAAAGGAATATTGAGGTGAAATATAATAATGGCTACATTAAAAGAAATAGCGGATAAAGTAGGAGTATCTTTAGCAACTGTATCAAGAGTATTAAATAATGATAGTGGAATTTTAGTGGCTGATGAAACTAAGGTACAAATACTAAAGGTAGCAGAAGAATTAAATTATAAAACTGCAAAACAAAGAAAAAATAAAAATTTAGAAAAGAAATTAGTTACTATAGGAATTGTAGAAATGTATGATGTAGTTAAGCAATTACAAGATCCTTATTATTTGCTTTTAAGAAATATTGTTGAAAAAAAAGCCTTTGAAAATGATATAAAACTTGTAAGGCTTTTTAAAAAAGATGATGATTATGAATTTCTTGGGAATATTGAATTGCAAGGAATTATTGCTATAGGAAAATTTACTTCAGAAGAGGTAGAAAAGTTATCAGATAAAGCTTCAAACATTGTGTTTATAGATTCTGCTCCTAATGATGAATTATATGATAGTGTGAAAGTTAATTATAAATTAGGAGTAAGGCAAGGGTTAGATTATTTTGTTAATCAAGGTCATAAAAATATTGGATTTGTTGGAGAAAAGTATACATTAGGAGATAATAAAATTCCTAATTTTGATGATCGTTTAAAATATTTTTATGAATATATGAATGATAATCAGTTATTAAATGAAAAATTTATAATAAATAGTGATATGACATCAGAGGGCGGTCATGAAGCTATAATTAATTATATTGATAAAAATAATGAAATGCCAACTGCCTTTTTTACAGCAAATGATGCTATTGCAAGTGGTGTTATTAAAGGACTATGTGAAAGGGGAATAAAGGTTCCTAATGAAGTAAGTATAATAGGATTTAATGATACAATAATATCACAATATACAAGTCCTCCATTAACAGCTATAAGAGTTCATATAGAATATTTAGGTGAAGTTGCAGTAAGTCTTATGGTTGAAAGATTAAATGGTAGAAATTATGCCAAAAAAGTTATAATACCAAGTGAATTTGTACTTAGAAATAGTGTTAGAAAAATATAATATTAATTTAATTAAATGAAAGTATTTAATGTTAAAAGATACTCTCTTTATTTTTATTCACAATATTAAAAATTGTAAATAAGAGATAAAATGATATATTATAGAATTACTAAGATATTAACAAATATGGAGGTTATATAAATGAATGAAGAAATTAGTAGATATATTTATAACTATGGGATTGATAAATGTAAAGTAAAAGATGTGAAAATGAGATTAAGTAAAATAAAGGTTTGTGGATATTTTAAGGGAAAGAATAATCTAGACATATACTATGAGAAATATTATATAAAAGAAGAAAAAGGTGCAATAGTAATATCTCATGGATTTTCTGAATGTATAGATAAATTTATAGAAATGATATATTACTTTATAGGAATGGGATATTCAGTTTATGCTATTGAACATAGGGGTCATGGAAGATCAGGGCATTTAAGTAAAACTGATAAAACTCAAGTTAATATAGATAAATTTGAAAATTATGTGGAAGATTTAAAGATATTTTTAGATAAAATAGTTACTAAAAATAGCTCGGATTTATATCTATATGCACATTCGATGGGGGGTGCAATAGCAACGATGTTTTTAGAAAAATATAATGGATATTTTAAAAAGGCTATATTAAGTGCACCTATGATGGAAATAGAAACAGGGAAATTTTCAAAACCTATAGTATATATAGTAAGCTCTATATACATAATGGCTGGAAAAGGAGAAAGTTATTTATTTGGACATGGCCCATTTGATGGAAAATATAATTTAGAAATGTCAGGAGCAAGTAATAAGTATAGATATAAAAATCACTTAGAAGAATTAAAATCAAATGAAGAATTACAAAGATCTGGAGGATCTTTTAAATGGTGTTTTGAAGCTTTAAGAGCTACTGATTATATACTTAAAAAAAGAAATATTAAAAATATAAATATTCCTATATTACTTTTTCAATCAGGAAAGGATACTTTTGTAAGAGAACGTGGACAAAACAAGTTTTGTAAATGTGCTAATATATGTAATAAAATAAAGTTTGAAAATGCTAAGCATGAAATATTTTTTGAAAATGATGAAATATTTATTGAGTATTTAAAAGAAATAAAAAAATTTTTGCAATAATTTTACTAAAAATATTGAAAAATTTACTGTAAATATATTATAATGTTCTTAAAGAAAACGTTATCTAAAATATGTAATAAAGGGGATAATAAAATTATGGGAATATTAATTAATAAATTAGAAAATATATTTAGCCTTCAAACTAAAAATACTTCATATGTATTTGGAATAGATAATGAAGGGTTAGTAAGAAATTTATATTGGGGAAGCAAAATCAATGATATTGAAGATTATGATATGCCAGTATTATGCGAGGTATCAACAAATGATCCAGTATATGAAATTACTAGAGAGGAGTACCCTGTATATGGTAGTTTAAGATATAAGGAAAATTGCTTAAAGGCTACTTTTGCAGATAAAAGCAGAGAGTTAGTTTATAAATATATAGGATATGATGTTAAAGATGATGAACTAATAATAAGATTAAAAGATAATCACTATGATTTTAATATTAATCTTCATTATAAAGTTTATGACCAATATGATTTAATAGAAAGATATGTAAGTGTAAAAAATAATTCTAATGATATTATTGAAATTGAAAAAATTCATAGTGGACAATTCCATATTCCATATGAAGGATTAAATTTTTCAAATGTTAATGGTCATTGGGGAGCAGAACAACAAAGATTTGTTCAAAAAGTTAATTATGGAAAAATTGTTATAGAAAATAGAAGAGGAATATCAAGTCATAACCATAATCCATATTTTGTATTAGATAAAGATGCTACAGAGACTACAGGGGAAGTATTCTTTGGGGCTTTAAAATTAACTGGTAATTTTAGTGGAATAATAGAACAAACTCAATATGGTGAAACATTAGTTCAAATGGGAATTAATTCACACGACTTCTTAATGAAACTTAATCCAGAAGAAGAATTTGTTACTCCTGCGATTATAGCTGGATATAGTAATTCTGGATTTGAAGCTATGACACACAATCTTCATAACTTTGCAAAAGATAATGTACTAAGAAAAGGGACAAGACCTGTATTATATAATTCTTGGGAAGCAACTGAATTTAAGGTAAGTTGTGATGAGCAAATAAAACTTGCAGAAGAAGCTAAGAAAATTGGCGCAGAATTATTTGTAGTAGATGATGGTTGGTTTGGAGAAAGACATGGAATAGATAATGGATTAGGAGATTGGTATGTAAATAAAGAAAAATTTCCAGAAGGATTAAACCCATTAATTAATAAAGTTAAAGAAATGGATATGATGTTTGGAATATGGGTAGAGCCAGAAATGGTAAATCCTTTATCTGAACTTTATAAAAATAATCCAGATTGGATATATCATTTTGAAACTAGAGAAAGTGATACATCTAGAGGACAATATGTATTAAATTTAACTAAGGAAGAAGTAAAGAGATTTGTTTATGATATGTTAGATAATTTATTATCTACTTACGATATTGATTATATTAAATGGGATGCTAATAGACCTATGTCACAAACAGATGTTGAAAAGGATATTTGGTATAAACATATAGAAGCTATATATGATATTGTAAGAGAATTAAAGGTTAAGCATCCTAATGTATTATTTGAGGCTTGTGCATCTGGTGGAGGAAGAATTGATTATGGTATTTTAGGTATATTTGATGATTTCTGGACAAGTGATAATACTGATGCTTATGATAGATTATTTGTTCAAGATAGTTATTCTTACATTTATCCAATTAAAGCAATGAGAGCTTGGGTAACTGATTGTCCAAACTTCTTATCTAGAAGAGTTATACCAATGAAGTTTAGATATCATAGTGCAATGATGGGTACTTTAGGAATTGGATGTAATATATTGAAATTTAATGAAGAAGAAGTAAAGTTATCACAAGAATTAATAAGAGAGTATAAGGAAATAAGACATATTATTCAAGAAGGTGATTTCTATAGATTAGAAAATACATCAAAGAATGATTATAAGATTTATCAATATAATAAAGATGCGGAAAGTTTATTATTTGTATTTTTACCTCAAAGTTTAATTGGACATAGAGGAACTACTGTTAAACTTAGAGGATTAGAAAGTGAATCTAAATATATAATAAAAATTAATGGAGAAGAGATTATTAAATCTGGTAGCTATTTAATGAATAAAGGTTTAGAAATAAGATTAGTTGGAGATTATGCTAGTGATATTATAAGAATTAATAAATTTTAATCTTTTTATTTATTAGTAAATTTTAATCAAGGGTAGATTGTTAAATTTTAATTAAGTATATTAGCTTTTTTAGAAGTTTAACAATTTACCTTTATTTATATAAAAAACTTAAAAGTTTAATAATGATTTATAAATATAAATATTAAATAATAAGTTTAATAAAAAGTTGGTAAAAAATATAAAATTTTTACTGTAAAAATACTTGTAAAACGTTTTCTTGTATGTTAATATATAAATATAGTATATGAAAATATTTACAGGGTTTAGTAAAACATATGAAATATTTGGAGGGAGAGAATTATGGGATTATCATTTAAAGAAAAGTATTCTTTTGGGATTGGTGCATTAGGGAAGAACTTATGTTATGCAATTGTATCTAGTTACCTAATGATTTATTTCACTGATTCAATTGGACTGGCTCCAGCATTTGTAGGGAGTTTATTTTTAGTAGCAAGACTATGGGATGCGGTTAACGATCCAGCAATGGGAATGATTGTTGACAATACAAAAACTAAATGGGGAAAATTTAGACCTTGGATTTTAATAGGTACAGTAATAAATGCGTTAGTATTAGTATTATTATTTAAAAGACCAGAGGGCTTAGAAGGAACTGCACTTTATGCTTATTATTCAGTTATGTATATATTATGGGGAATGACTTATACAATAATGGATATTCCTTATTGGTCAATGTTACCTTCTTTATCTAAGACTAATGAAGAAAGAGCTCAAATGTCAGTTATACCAAGAATATTTGCAAGTTGTGCATGGTTAATAATGGGTGCTTTTGGACTTTCTATAGTAAATAAATTAGGAAGTGGAAATCAAACTAAAGGGTATGGAGCTTTTGCTGTAGTAATAGCAATAGTATTTGTAATAACTTCTATTATAACTGTTGTAAACGTTAAGGATAGTAGTTGTACTAAATCTGAAACAAGTAAAAAAGCAGAAAAGACAAGCTTAAAGAAAGCGTTTAAACTTATAAAAGAAAACGATCAACTTATGGTATTTATAGGAGTTGTACTTGCGTATAACTTAGTTGCTCAATTATCTGGTGGAATGTCAATTTATTACTTCAAGTACGTTGTTGGAAATGAAAATATGTATCAAGTATTTACAGCATTTGCTGGATTAGCTGAAATAGCAGCACTTATGCTTTTCCCATTACTTTCAAAGAGAATGAGCAAAAAAGGTGTATTTAGATTAGCATGTTATTTACCAGCAGCAGGTTTATTAATACTATTATTTGCAGGAATTTTTGTTCCGGGAAATGCAGCCTTAATAGCTTTATCAGGAATTATAGTTAAGTTAGGTTCAGGATTTACTTTAGGAGCTACAACTGTTATGCTTGCAGATGTTATAGATTACGGTGAAGTAAGATTTGGTTCAAGAAATGAAAGTATAGTAGCTTCATTCCAAACATTATTAGTTAAAACTGCATCAGCTGTATCAGGATGGTTAATAGGTGTTGGATTAACAATAGTAGGTTATGTTCCTAATATAACACAAACTTCAGGAACAATATTAGGTATGAGAATTCTTATGATAGCAGTACCTTCAATAATAACAATATTAGGCTTCTTTATATATGCTAAAGGATATAAGTTACATGGCGAATATCAAGAAAAGATAATGGAAGAGTTAAATAAGAAGAGAGAAGCTAATGAATATGCTGTTTAATAAATAATCTATAAATAGATTACACAAAATGACAAATTGAAGTTTTTAATTCTCCAATTTGTCATTTTTATTTAAAGTTATGGTAAAAAAGTAATAAAAATAGTATAATATTTTAGTAAAATTTACAGTAAAGAGGATGGGTTAAAATGTTTTTAGGTGTTGATTATTATCCAGAGCACTGGAATGAGGATATGTTAGAAGAGGATTTAAATAATATTATAGAGCTAGGCAGTAATGTAATAAGAATAGGAGAATTTGCTTGGCACATGATGGAAAGAGAAGAAGGTAATTTTGACTTTTCATATTTTGATCATATAATAAATGAAGCTAAGAAAAAAGAATTAAGTGTAATATTTGGTACACCAACTGCAACAATGCCAGCTTGGCTTGCAAAAAAACATCCAGATGTTTTAGGTGAGTTTGAAGATAATACTAAGAGAATTTTTGGTGGAAGAAGGCAATATTGTTTTAATAGTAAAACTTATCATAAATATAGTGAAACAATAATTAGAGAGCTTGCAAATCATTTTAAAAATGAAGAAGCCATAGTAGCTTGGCAAATAGATAATGAATTTGGACATGAAGGTAGTGATGTTTGTTATTGTAATGAATGTAAAAATGCTTTTAGGGAGTATTTAAGAAAAAATTATAATAATGATATAAATAAATTAAATGAAATATGGGGAACTAGATTCTGGTCTCAAACTTACAACGATTTTGATGAAATTCCAGTTCCAGCAAAAACAATAACTACTCATAATCCAAGTCTTAGAATGGAATGGGAAAGATTTAGAAGTGCAAGTGTTGAAAATTATGCAAAACTACAAGTTAGTATTTTAAAAGAAATATTAGGAGAAGATTCTGTTATAATTCATGATTTTTCAGGTGGATATTTTGATAAAAGCTTTGATTTTTCAAAGGTAGCACAACATTTAGACGTAGTTGCATATAACAATTATCCTGTATGGGGTGGGCAAAGAGAACCAATCCCTGCACATGAAATTGCTTGTGGTTTAGATTTTATGAGAGGTGCTAAAAGACAAAACTTTTGGATTACAGAAGCAATAATGGGTGCACAAGGACATGATGTTATAGGATATCTTCCAAGACCAAATCAAGCTAAGATGTGGTCATATCAAGCAATGGCTCATGGATGTAATTCTCTTATGTATTTTAGATATAGAGGAGCGACTAAAGGAGCAGAACAATATTGTTATGGAATAATAGACCAAGATAATAAGAAAAGAAGAAAATTCTATGAAGTTCAAGATTTCTTTAAAGATATGAAAGAAAATGAAGAGGTTATAAATAGCGAAATAAAATCAAGCGTAGCAGTTATTTATGACTATGAGTCTATGGCATCATTTAGAATTCAAAAGCAAAGCTTTTTAATGGATTATAAAAATGAAGTATATAGATTATATAGACCTTTTTATGAAAATAATATAAATATTGATGTTATTCCATCATATGTAGATTTTAGTGAATATAAAGTTTTATTAATACCAACTATGATTGTATTTAAAACAGAAGTTCAACAAAGAATTAAAGAATTTGTTAGAAATGGTGGTAAAGTAGTATTTAGCTTTAGAACTGCAATTAAAGATTATTATAATAACTTAACATTAAATGAATTAAATCCAAGTTTTTATAATGATTTAATTGGTGGATTTGTTGAAGAAATAGAATCACTTCAAGAAGGTCAATGTGTTAAAATTAAAGGAATAAATAATTTTAATGGAATAGAAGGTACTGGAGAAGTATTTAGAGATATGTTAAAAACAACTACAGCAGAAAGCTTATTTATGTATGATGATGAATTTTATAATGAATTATCAGCTATAACATTAAATAAGTATGGTGCTGGAGAAGCTTATTATATTGGTACTGGTGTAGATAATAATGTTATGAATATGATAGCTAGAAAAATATTATCAGAAGGTAATATAGAAGTTATTGAATCAGAAGCTGGTGTAGAAGTTGTTAAGAGAGTTGTTAATGATGAGGAATATTATTTTGTTATGAATCATACAGCATTAACAAAGGAATTTAATGGAGTTTCTTTAAGTGCTTATGAAAGTAAAATAATTAAGAAATAAAAATTTAATATAAAGTGTTAACTTATAGCCTTAACCATTTTATTTGGATAAGGCTATTTTTTATTATTTATTAAATAATTATTAAGTTGATATAATAATGTAGGAATAGTATTTTTATAAAAATTATAATTGGAAGTTTAAAGGGAGAAAGAATGAATACAATAATATATTTAACAAGACATGGACAAACTTTGTGGAATATTGAAAATAGATTGCAAGGTAGAGGGAATTCTAAGCTGACTGAGGAAGGTAAAGGGAGAGCAGAAATGCTTAGTAAAAGAATGAAGAATATACATATAGATACTATATATTCAAGTCCTTTGGAAAGAGCTTTTATTACAGCTAATATAATTAAAGGAGATAGAGATATTGAAATTATAACTGATGATGGACTTATGGAAATGTGCTTTGGTGATTATGAAGGTAAAAAGACTGAGGAGATTATTATGGAAAATCCTAATTGGGATTTAAAGCTTATTATGAAAGGTGATACTAAATTAGTTGCACCAAATGGTGAAACTTTAGAAGAGGTTAGAAAAAGAGTAGCTAATTCAATGGATAAAATAATTAAAGAAAATATAGGTAAAACTATTTTAATAGTAGCTCATGGAATAACCTTAAAGGCTATAATGCATTATTTTAAAGATTATGAGTCAACTGCTGAGGTTATGGGGCAAGCAACCTTAACTAAGGTTGTTGTAAATGAAAAGAATGATTTTTATATAGAATTTAAAAATGATAGTAGTCATTTTTAAAATATAAAATAATCAGTAAAGCTATTTAAAGAAGATGAAATATTGAGAATTTTTGTTAATTATAAAGGAGATTTTAATGATGAGAAGAGGGAGTAATAAACTTAGGTATTATTGAATAAAAGTTAAAATTATTAATTGTATGGTTTATTTGTGTATTCTACACTATTAAGTAAGTTGATAAATTTATATAGGATGTA
>NZ_CAJURG010000001.1:828760-878073 GCF_910588715.1 uncultured Clostridium sp. | reverse complement strand
ATACCAGCATTTAGTGGAACTTACACATTGCAAGCATGTCCAGATGGAGATTCAGTTTATTTGTGTATTCTACACTATTAAGTAAGTTGATAAATTTATATAGGATGTATTGGTAATAAAAATAACTATAGTATTTTTATGATGAGTTAAAAATTATTTACTTATATTGCAAAAAAATGTATAATTTGAGTTGTTAGATAATTTAATAACAGTATACATATAGGGGGACATTATTTATGATATTAAAAAATAAAATTATAATTTCATCTGTTCTTGTAAGCACAATATTACTAGGGGCATCAGTTACAACATTTGCTTCAAATTCCAATGATTCATTAAATAATTCTGTTGAATCTATAGAAAAAGGAGCAAAAGTAAAATGGAAGGGTACAGCATATTTATCAAAGGGAAACTGGTGTAATGTAACATCATCTAACAATATTTTCCCCGATAGTCCTAAAGTAACAAATTATGACTCAAATCCATCTACAATAAAAGTAAGAATAATAAATTCAAACGGGGCTCAAGTTGGAGAAACTAAATCCATTGCTCCTGGACAAACAGTAAGATTAGATAGAATACCAGCATTTAGTGGAACTTACACATTGCAAGCATGTCCAGATGGAGATTCAGGATATTATACTATTAGTTTAGATTAATAAAAAGGTAGATATTTATTATCTACCTTTTTATTCAGACTGCTGACAAAGTGTCATCAGTCTTTAATTTTCTATAAACATGTAATATAATTTAAAATATATTTATAGAATTAACCTTGGTAAAATGAGTTTTAAAAAATTTAAATTATAAATATTTAAATAAGAGAAAGTTAATTTTAATTTATTAAAAGCTAAAAAAAAGATTGATTTAAATATAAAAAAGACTAAATATTTAATATAAATATTTAGTCTTTTTTATATTATGGAACCTTTTTTAAGAAAAAATCGTCTATTATATGAATCGGTTCAGAAGGGAGAATTATTAATGGTTGATGAACTATTATTTAGAAGGGCAGTTAATGGGGATATGGATAGCTTTATAAAGTTGCTAGATCCAATTAAAGAAAACTTGTATAAAGTATCATTTATGTACTTACAAAATGAAAATGACACTTTAGATTGTGTTCATGAAGCAATTATAAAAGCTATAAAATCATTAAAGACTTTAAAAAATCCTCAATACTTTAATGCTTGGATGACAAGAATAACTATAAACGTTTGTAAGGATTATATAAAGAAAAATAGTAAGGTTACATTAGTAGATATACGTGATTTTGAAAGCAATTTAATTATAGAAGATGATAAAAACAGTTTTGAAGATTATAATATTATAACTAGTTTAGATAAGTTATCGGAAAAGGAAAGAGAGCTAATAGTTATGAGATATTTAGATGATAAATCACTAAAAGATATATCAGATGAAATTAATATACCATTGGGAACAGTAAAAAGTAGATTAAATAGAACGTTAAAAAAATTAAAAATGTATTTGGAGGGATAGAATATGAAAAATATAGATATAAATGATATAAAAGTTTCGTCAAGATTAGATGATGTTATTAAAAGTGCTTCAATTGAGGGGTATAAAGAGATAAAAAATAAAAGAAGAAAGAAGGTTAAAAGAAGTTTGTTGGTTGCATCTTTAGGGGTTGCAATGTTTGGAGCAATTTTTTCAAATGAAATAAGTGCAAACGTTAAGTTAGTTATGTTTGATGTTAAGGACTATTTAAATATTAATAATGATTTAAATGATTATAGAACTGTTATTAATAGTTCAATAACTAAAAATGGAGCAACAGTTCAGTTAAATGAAGTTATTTTAGATAGAGATGAAATTATAGTATCAACAACGACAAAGTTAGATGAAGACATAAAAAGTGATAGATTCATGACTCTAAGTGGAAATGTTTATATAAATGGAAAGAGGATATCTAGTGGAGCAGGTGGTTCAAGTAAGCAAATTGATAGATATACAGAAGAAACTGTATTAGCGTATAAATTAGATAAAGAGTTAAATGAGGGAGATTTGGAGATAGAAATAAAATATGATTCAATATATTTGTACGATGAAGAAAAAGAAATTAAAATAAAGGGACCTTGGGAATTTAAGTTTACAGCTAATGGTGATACTTTAGCTTCAAATAGCAAAAATATAATGTTAAACAATTCATTTGTTTTAGAAAATGGTCAAATAATAACTTTTAATGAATATACGAGTAATGATATAGGACAAAAAATTTATTACTCAATAGAGAATAAAGATAAAAATAATGTATATGACATAATGTTAAAAGGATATGATGATTTAGGAAATGATGTTGAGTTTTACAGTTCATATGAAGAAAAAAATCGTGGTGTTATGAAAAATCAAAAAGAAATATCTCAAAATGCAAACGTATTAACAGTAGTTCCATATGCAGTAGAATATCCAAAAGAAAGTGGAAGATTAAGCAATGATTATAAAGTTGTTGGAGAAAAATTTGATATAGTAATAAATTGATATTAAAGCTTATTTTAATAATAAATGCTATTTAAAATGGAGAAGGTTATATAAAATAGGATATTACACTAAATAATTAGCGTAATATCCTATTTTAAAAATATTTTCTTATATAATAACTATGTGTAATTAATATTAATTTTTGATATTAGTTTTTTTATTTAATAATGCATACATCACAATCATAAATATCAATATTATAAGTAAGTAAATTGGAAAAAGAGAAACTGTAATATGGTTTGCAATTAAACCAAATATAGGAGGCATTATACATGTCCCAACATATGCACTTGCCATTTGTACACCTATAATTGCTTGTGATTTATCTGCTCCAAAATGTGATGGAGTAGAATGAATAATACATGGATAAATAGGGGCACAGCCTAAGCCAATTAAAATTAATCCTATTAGTGAAACAAATTTTCCAAGGGGAAGAAGTAGTGTAATAATACCTAATCCTATGATAAGTTGTCCCATTTTTATCATTTGCATATCATTAAGTTTCATTGTAATAAATCCACTTAACGCACGTCCAATAGTGATTCCTATGAAAAACATACCAGCAAAACTTGCAGCTGTATCAGCAGAAATTCCTTTATATAATGTTAAATAACTACTTGCCCAAAGACCAGTTGTTTGTTCTAATGCGCAATAGCAAAAAAAGCATAACATCACTTCTTTTGCACCGGGTATTTTTATTATTTCCTTAAAAGAAAGTGGCTTTGATATAATATTATCTACATTATCACTTATAGTATTAGAACGTTTTTTCCATAGTGGTAAACTAAATATAAGTACTGCTGTTATAATAATTTGTAATATTGCAATAATACGATAGCCACTATTCCAAGCCATTCCTTGGTTTAATGCATATCCCATAATATAAGGGCCTAATGTTGCTCCAACACCCCACATACAATGAAGCCAACTCATATGTCTACTTTTATAATTAAGGGCAACATAATTATTTAAAGATGCATCCACACTTCCAGCACCAAGTCCATAAGGAATAGCCCAAATGCAAAGTGATAAGAAGGAGTTGCTAATAGAAAAACCAAATAATGAAATAGCAGTGATTGCAACACTTATTGCTGTCACCTTACCAGTTCCTAGCTTTCGTGTTAATCTATCACTTTGTAAGCTTGAAATAATTGTTCCAATAGAAATAATCATAGAGATTATGCCAGCAAATGAAATTGGAACTTTAAGTTCTGAATACATAGTAGGCCACGCCGAACCAAGAAGTGAATCTGGTAAGCCAAGGCTAATAAAAGATAAATATATAACTGCTAATAGTAGTTGAAACATTAATAAGTTGCCTCCAATTTTTGTTAATTGTTCTTTGGTTTATTATACCTATTTTTAGAGTATCTAACAATATTTTTATTTATATAAAATAAAAAAACTACAGTAAATTTTACTGTAGTTTTAAAAAAATTTATCTATAAGCTTTTCTATATCCTGCATCAATGGCTTCTTGTTCACTATTAAAGTTAACAAGATATTCAGAATCAACCATATTTTCATAATCCTTTTGACCAGGACAATGATAAATTTTAGATTTTGAATTTCCTCTTATTATAGTTTTTGTAGTAGAAGAATTGTCATTTGTATTATTTGAAGTACTACTATTATTATTTGGTTTAGTATTAGCAGTTGTATTTGTTGAGTTATTTTTAACTACTTCTTCACCGCTAACTGCACTATTACCAGTTGCATAATCTATAGTAATTCCTGGTTGAACATTGTAAATAAATACATTAAATTCAATTCCTTCACCATCATCTTCTACAGATTTAGCTTCTATTTGAACACCAGTTGCAACAAGATTATTTCCTTCGTATACAGGTGTCACTCTATATAAAACATGGTTATTTGTTTCCTTTATATAGTCGGCAACCATATTTTCATATGGTAACATTAATGTAGCGTTAAAATATCTTGTACCAGTAATTAAGTTTCTATTATTTGCATTTTCAGCAGTTAATTGATAACCGATTAAGTGAGATCTGTTGTAAAGATATTTTCCTTCAACAATGTCATATTTTATAGATTGCCAACCACTTGGTTTAACAGAGCTTATAGATTCTCTTTTTTCTGTTGGCATTATATCTTTTCCAACATTAGCATATGCAACTCCACATCTTCCTAAACTATCTAAAGGGCTATATTTTTCAAAAGAGGTAGTAGTTAAGTCAGATTTAGAAAAGTTAGGAACATTATTATTTAATATTATAGTATCATTACCAGAGTATGCTGGAATATCATTAACATTAGAAATATTAATGTTATTTGAACTAGTATTATCGGTTTGATTAGTTAAAGGTACATTATTTGAATTAGAGTTTTCAACTACTTGTCCATTATTATTTGTAGAAGGAGTATCAGTTGACGAACAACCAATAAATCCTAATAAACATAGTAAAACCATTAAGGTCGTAAATATAGAATTTTTTAGTTTAAGTATATTTTTCATTTTTAAATTCTCCTATAAGTTTCTTTTGTTATTTTTTCATGAGATGAACCTTCAAATTCTTCTGTATTAATCAATTTCCATGAGCTAGTATTTAAATTAATATCAAAATAGAAGTCTGATGGATAAAGTTTATTCCATTTATAAACAAATATTTCATTTATATTGTTTAAATAGCTTTTTACTTCTTTGTTTTCTATTAAACAAAAATCACCTTTTGAACATTCATCTAAGAAGTTTTCACAAACCTTTATATTTCCAGAATCAATATCTTTATATAATTTATAAGAATATTCGTTCATAAAAAGGTTATTAGTTTTAACAAGTTCTTTTATGTTGTTTCTAAGAATTTTATCTTGACTTTGTCTTCTTTTATTAAACATCATTCCATTTTTGTCATCTAAACAAACAATTATATTCATATTCGCCCTCCTTTTATATTCTTCATAATATTATATCAAAATTTGATGAATTTAGTTATTATATTTAATAGATAATAATTTAATATTATTTATAAGAAAATTAATAATTTATTTATTACGATTATGTAAAATAAATGTAATGTATTTAAATATGAAGTTTAATTTATATTTATTATAATAAAAGCATAACGAAAGACGAAATGGGAGCTGATTATTAATGAAAAAATTAATTGAAGTTATAAAAGTAGTTGGATTAGTTATGTTTGCAGGTTATGATGAAGAAAAATTTCATTTAATTTAAAAATTATATAAAAATATATTATAATAAATAATGAAGCTTTGATTAATAGATAAAAATATTAACAAGGCTTTTTATTTTTAGAAAAATTTATTGTGAAAAAATATGAGAGGAGAATAAAATGAGCAAAATATTTATAGTAGAAGATGAAAAAACAATTAGAGATGAATTAAATATTTTTTTATCTAGGTATGGATATGAAATAGAAGCACCAGATAGTTTTGAAAATATTATAGAAAATATAAAAAAGAGCAATGCAGATTTAATATTATTAGATATAAATTTACCTATATTTGATGGTTATTATATTTGTAGAGAGGTTAGAAAATTTTCAGAAGTTCCGATAATAGTTGTAACTAGTAGAGATAGCGACATAGATGAGCTTATGAGCATGAATTTAGGTGCTGATGATTTTGTAACTAAACCTTATAATACTCAAATTTTACTTGCAAGGATTGAATCAATTTTAAAGAGAATAAATAGAAGTTTAAAAACAACAGATGTATTAGAGTATAATGATATGAAGGTTAATTTATCAAATGGAACAGTAAGTTATAATAATGAGACCGTTGAGATAACAAAAAATGAATTAAAAATTTTATCTTACTTGATAAAAAATAAGGGAAAGATAGTTTCTAGAGAAAAACTTATGAATTATCTTTGGGATTGTGAAATGTTTATAGATGATAATACGTTATCGGTAAATGTTACGAGGATTAGAAAGAAGCTTGAGGAAATTGGGCTTAAAAATATAATTGAAACTAGAAGGGGATTAGGGTATATAATTCAATGAGTATAGTAACTTTTATAAAAGAAAGAATGTTATTTCTTATGGTTAACTTAATTACATTTTTATTAATAAGTATATTGATGAATATAGTAGAAGTATCAATGAATGCAATATTTGTATTGTTTTTAATATGGTTTTCTCCATTATTAATATATATGTTTTTAGAGTTTATTAAGTATAATAGATATTTTAAAAATTTAACTAGCACTTTAGAAGGATTAGATAAAAAATATTTATTACCAGAGGTTATAAATGGGCCTAGGTCTCAAGAAGAAAGAATTATTAGTGATGTTTTAAAAGAATGTAATAAATCTATGCACGAAAATGTTAAGTATTATAAAGATGAACAAGCAGAGTATAAAGAATATATAGAAACTTGGGTGCATGAAATAAAAACCCCAATTGCATCAGCAAAGCTTATTTTAGAAAATGATGATAGTAATTTAAGTTCGCGAATTAATTATGAAATGAAGAGGGTAGAAGGCTTTATTGAACAAGTTTTATATTATGCTAGAAGTAGTGATGTAAGTAAAGATTATATAATTAGAGAATTTTCTCTAAGAGATGTTGTAATGAAGGCTGTTAAAAATAATAGTAGAGACTTTATAAATAGAAATATTAAGTTAAATATTAATAAAATAGAAGGTAATATTTTTAGTGATGCAAAATGGATAGAATTTATTATAAATCAAATTATAATAAATGCAATAAAATTTTCTATACCTAATAAAGGAGAAGTTTCAATATCATCAAAAGTAAATGAAAATAATATTGTTTTAACTATTAAAGATAATGGTGTAGGAATAAATGAAAAAGATATTGATAGGGTATTTGAAAAAGGATTTACTGGGGAAAATGGACGTAATTTTGGAAAGTCAACGGGAATAGGTTTATACTTATGTAAGAAGCTTTGTGATAAGCTTGGTATTGGAATAAGCTTAACTTCAAAAGAAAAGATAGGCACTAAGGTAAGTATAGTATTTCCAAAGGGAAAGTTTAATATATTTTAAGTTGAATTATTTATTTCCATTAAGAGCAATATTTAAATTTAAATATAGGAATATAATTTTATAAAAAACTCTGGTTATAGTCAAAAAGAATATTGCAATTTAAATACCGTATATCAATTATTAGATATACGGTATTTATAAATTAATAGGAAAATTGGTATGAAATATTTTTTATTTTATTATTTAAAGTAATATTCAGATTTTTTTAACTCTATGTGGTTTTAGTGCAAACTAATTATTAAGTGTTTTTAATAATTATATTTGTGTTTGAATTTTTTTATATAAAATATTGAAATAATAAAAGCTAAAAGCTCTGATAATGGAACAGATAACCAAAGTCCATTTATGCCTAAAATTGATGGTAACACAATAATTGCTATCGATAAAAATACAAAGCTTCTTGAAAATGAAATTATAGCTGAAATTTTTCCATTTGATAAAGCTGTAAAAAGCATACTTGAAAATGTATTAAATCCAACTAGCAACAATGCAATAGAAAATAATTTATTTCCATTTGAGGCTATAGTATAAGAAATAGAATCAGTTTTAGTAAAAGCACCAACTAATATATTAGAACTTAAAATTGCAAGTATTGTTGTTACTATTGAAATAATTCCTATAGATGTAATGCTTATATTTTTAATTTTTCTAAGTTTAAAGCTCTCCTTTGAACCATAAAAATAACTAAGTAATGGTGACACACCTAACATATACCCCATATATAATGCACTCATAAATCCAAAAACATAAAAGGTTATAGTACTAGCTGCAACTCCATCAGGTCCTGCAATAGCTAACATTCTAGAATTAAATAACATTATTACAATTCCACTAGCAAGGTTTGAAGCAAACTCAGATACTCCATTACTAAAGGTTTTTAAAATAACTTTTATATCAAATTTAAATGTTGAAAAATATAAATCTCCTCTTTTTTTCATAAAGTTTAAAATTAATATAATACACGGTAAAAGCATTCCAACTCCACTAGCAATTGCAGCCCCAGTCATTCCAAGATTAAGAGCCTTTATTAATATAAAATCAAGAAATATGTTTGTTGCTCCACCAATTAATGAAGTTATCATAGCAAGTTTAGGATTACCTGAACCAATAGTGAATATTTGTAAAATTGCAAATAGTATTTGAGGGATTATAAAAAAGCTATAGGAAGATAAATATTCCATACAACGACTAAAAATAATACCTTCAATATTAAATATTGAAACAAGAGGCTTAGTGAATATAAAAAATATTAAACTAAGTATCAATCCAATTACTCCAGCAATTATTGTTAGTGTAGTAAAATCTCTTCTTGCTTCAGATTTTTTATTTTCACCCATTTTTTTCATTACTACAGCACTACCACCAGATGCAAATAATGCACCAATCGCAATAAAGAAATTTAAATAGGGTGAAATAAGAGTTAATGCAGATAAGGCTAAATCACCTAAAATATTTGAAATAAACATACCATCTATCATAGAATATGATGCTTGAATAAGTGTCATAATTATAGTTGGTATAACAATTGTTATAATTGTATTTAGTGTAATAGGCTTTGTATAAATACTTTCGTTTTTCATTTTATTCTCCTTTTTAACTTTAATTTCCTGTGGTAAAATTAGTTTAAAGTATACAGTAACTGTAATGTCAATTGGAGAATTTTAAAAATATGAAAAATAATTTAGCTTTTTTTACAGCAGGTGAATTTGCAAAAATTCACAGTATAAATAAAAGAACTTTACATTATTATGATAGTGTTGGTATTTTTTCACCTAAGTTTAAGGGTGAAAATGGATATAGATATTATACTTATGAGCAAAGTATGGAACTTGAAAATATTTTATCTTTAAGAGAAATTGGAATGTCTATAGAGGAACTACAAAGATATATAAATAGTCCTAATAAAAATGATTTTAGAAATATAGCAAGGGAAAAAGTAAATGAAATAGATAAAACAATAACTAGGTTAAAGAAATTGAAGGAAATATTAAAAGAAAAGTCTAACATGCTTGATTTATGTGATGAAATATATGATGGGAAAATTGAGGTAGTAACTTTAAATGATGAATATTTACTTATGACAAAATTACCTTTAAGCTTAGATGATAGCTTTGGTTTAGTAAATAATTCAAAAATAATTATGGAGCATTTAAAATCTTCTTGTGAATTTAATAGTTATAAGAGAAGTTGTGGAAGTTATATTTCAATCGAAAAAATAAATTCTAAAAACTTTAATGAATATGATGGAATATTTACTAAAGTTGATAAAAGTAAAAAAGAATTATTTATTAAACCAAGTGGAAAGTATATTCGTGGATTTTCTATAGGGCATTGGAGTAAAATACCACTTGTTTATGAAAAAATAGTTACATTTGCTAGGGAGAATAATTTAATATTATCTGGATATGCCTTTGAAAGTGGACTAAATGAATTTGCAATATCAGATGGAGGTGAATATATAACTCAAATTGAAATTTTATGCAATTCTTAAATATATCAAAATTTTATAGAAGGAATTTTTTATGGAAGTTTGGGATGGATATTTTATAGATGGAACACTTGCTAATATAGATTTGATTCGTGGAGAGGTATTTCCAGAAGGTTTATATCATATGTCCTGTGAAGTTCTTGTTAAACATAAAGATGGTGATTACTTGCTTATGAGGCGTGACTTTTCTAAATCAAACTATGGTGGATATTATGAAGCTACAGCAGGAGGGGCAGCTCTTAAGGGAGAAAATAAGATAGAATGTATAAAGAGAGAATTGTTTGAAGAGACAGGAATTATTTCAGAAAACTTTAAAGAACTTGATAGATTTATTTATGATGAAAGTAAGTGTATTTTTTATACATTTTTATGTAGTGTAGATTGCAATAAAACATCTATAAAGCTCCAAGAAGGAGAAACTATGTCTTATAAGTGGGTAAGTGAAAAAGATTTTATTAAATTTGTAAATTCAGCAGAAATTATAAATTTACAAAAGCAACGTTATTTAAATTATTTTATTGAAAATGGGTTTTTAATAAAATAGTTTTAAACTATATAAGTTAAAATGGATCATGTGATTTAAAAAAATCGCATGATTTTTTTGATTAAAATTTTATAAAATTAATTATTAAACTATAGTTCAATAGAGGGATATTGAACTATAGTTTATCATTACAATTTTGTAAGATTGCTGAAATGTAATTCAATATGTAATTTTAAAATATTTAGCTAAAATAAATAATGAAGAGAGCAATTATTAAAAATACCTAAGAAATAAATAGCTATTTAAAAAAATATTTAATAAAAAGTTATGGAGGTAATAAAGTTGAAAAATATATTAAAGGTTGAAAAAATAGAAAAATATTATGGAAACAAAGACAATATAACAAAAGCTATAGATAATATTAGTTTTAGAGTAGATAAGGGAGAGTTTGTTGGAATAATGGGACCATCAGGAAGTGGTAAAACAACTTTGCTTAATTGTATTTCTACAATAGATAATGTAACTACAGGTAATATTATAATAAACGATAAAGATATAACTAAAATGAAATCAGGGCAATTAGAGAACTTTAGAAAAGATGAATTAGGATTTATATTTCAAGATTTTAATCTTTTAGATACATTAACTGCTTATGAAAATATAGCTTTAGCACTAACAATCCAAGGAGTAAAGCCTAAAGAAGTAGAAGGAAAAATTAAAAATGTTGCAAAGAATTTAGGAATTTTAGAAATTTTAAATAAATATCCATATCAAATGTCTGGTGGACAAAAGCAAAGAGTTGCATCAGCAAGAGCTATTGTAACAAACCCATCACTTATTTTAGCTGATGAGCCTACAGGTGCATTAGACTCTAAATCTTCAAGATTACTTTTAGATTCCTTTGAAAAGTTAAATAAAGATTTAGAAGCAACAATTTTAATGGTTACACATGATGCTTTTACTGCAAGTTATGCCCATAGAATCTTATTTATTAAAGATGGAAAAGTATTTAATGAATTAGTAAGAGGAAAGGATTCAAGAAAAGAATTTTTTAATAGAATAATTGAAGTAGTAACATTGCTTGGAGGAGATGTGGAGAATGTATTCTAAAATAGCAATAAATAATGTAAAAAAGAGTTTTAAGGATTATACAATATACTTTTTAACTATAGCTTTTGCTGTTTGTATATTTTATAGCTTTAATTCAATAGATGCTCAAAAGGCAGTACTAGACATGAGCAAGAGTCAAGCTGAATATATGACAGTTGTAACAACATTAATATCTTATGTTTCAGTTTTTGTATCATTTATTCTAGGTGGGTTAATTTTATATGCAAATAATTTCTTGATAAAGAAAAGAAAAAAAGAACTTGGAATTTATATGACACTTGGAATGAAGAAGAGTAAAATCTCAAAAATATTGTTAAGTGAAACTTTAATAGTTGGAAGTTTATCTTTAGTTGCAGGACTTTTACTTGGAATGCTTCTTTCACAAGGTTTATCATTATTTACAGCTAAACTTTTTGAAGTAGACATGACTGAATTTAAGTTTATAATATCTTTTGGTGCAATAGGCAAAACAATTCTTTATTTTGCAATTATATTTGGAATGTTAATGATATTTAATACAACTGTAGTATCAAAATATAAATTAATAGATTTATTAACAGCAGGACGTAAAAATGAGGAAGTAAAAATTAAAAATCCTATAGTATCTTCAATAATATTTATTGTTTCAATGGCAATATTAATAGGTGCATATTGTCTTGTTACTAAGGTTGGATTAGACATTGAAAGCATTGAATTTAAGCTGTCTATAGTATTTGGAATTTTAGGAACAGTAGGATTTTTCTTTGGGGTATCAGGATTTATAATAGCTATGGTTCAAAGAAATAAGAATATATATTTTAAAAAGTTAAATATATTTATAACTAGACAAATTAGTAGTAAAGTAAATACAAATTTTGTTTCAATGGCAGTTATTTCTCTTATGTTATTTATAACTATAGTTCTTTTATCAACAGGTCTTAGTTTTAAAAGTGCATTAGAGGCTGGTGTTGTAGCTCCTTTTGACTTATCAGTTAAGCTATTTACAGCAGAGGAGGAAGAGTATACTAGTATTGAGCAAATTTTAGATTTAGCTAAGTATGATGTTAAAGATAATGATGCTATTTTCTTTAATGTATATAGAATGCAAGGACCAGACGCAAATTCTATACTTAAAAATTATGCAGTAGGTGAATTTAAGAAAGAATTAGATAATGGAAAACAAAGATGGGAATATATAGACATTATTAAGTTATCAGACTTTAATAATATAAGAAAATTGCAAGGAAAAAGTACATTTACTATAAATAGTGATGAAGTAATGCTTCTTTCTGATTTTAAATCTGCAAAAGATTCTGTAAAAAATATGATAAAACTTAAAGGAACAGTTGATTTAAATGGAAAAGAATATAAGGTAGCAAATACTGAATATTTAAATGATGCAATTTGGAATTCTTCAATGGCAGCTAATGTTTTAACTCTTATTGTAAATGATGATTTTGATGGAGATATATATTTAACTGAAGCATATATGGATGTTAATTATAAAAATTCAAATGATAAGCTTATAGAAGAGGATGTAAGAAGTTCATTTAAAAATCCAGAAAACAATAAAGAGCTTAGAGACTTACCAATGATAATTTATACAAAACAAGATGTATATAATGAAAGTAAGGGATTAAGTACAACTATACTTTATATTGGATTATATTTAGGAATAATATTCTTAATTGCAAGTGCGGCAATTCTTGCTCTGCAACAATTATCAGAGGCTAGTGATAGTAATGATAGATATAAAGCATTAAAGAAGATTGGTGCAACAGAAAAAATGATAAATAAAACTATATTTGCTCAAACTGTAATTTACTTTATAATGCCACTTGGTCTTGCAATATTAAGTTCAATAGTTGGAATAAATGTTGTAAATAAATTTATAAGCCTTTATGGAAATACTAACATACTTCCAACATCATTATTAACTTTAGCAATACTTGTAGTAGTATATGGTGGTTATTTTTATGTAACCTATACAGGATATAAGAGCATAATTAAAAATTCAAAATAAAAAATTATAAAACAATAAAAAAGTTTTAAATAACATTTATATAGTAGTTAATAAAGCTAATATGTTTTGTAGTTATAGATTTTAAAAAGCCTAAGGATTTAGATTTTATACCTAAGTTCTTAGCTTTTTTTATATGTAATTTGTTATGATTTTAACCCTTGAAGAATTAGGTTGGAATAACTTGTACTTTTAAAATATTCATAAAGATTATATAATTAAATTGTTAAAGTATAAACTGAGAAATGAGGAATTATGATGGCAAAGAATAAGAAACGTAAGAACAAAGTAGGAAATAAAAAATCTAGCAATATAAAGCATAAAAGTATTATTAAGGAAGAAAATGAAATAAAACCTAAGGGGCCATTTATTAATTTTATGAGCAAAAGTATACCAAGAACTGTATTACATACTATTACAGCTATATCATGGTTACTGTTTTTATCAGACTTTTTTTCTTTTCAACGTACAGGGGGAGTTCCTAATCCAATATTAGCAATATTAGCATTAGTTACATTAGTTTTAGAATATTCAATTTCTAACGGATTAAAGGGAAGTTTAAAGAAATAGATTTTAATTAAATATAATAAAAAATAATAATATTCTTCTATACTGTAGATACTAAATTAAAAAGGAATCTATAGTATAGGAGAATTTTTTTTATGAAAATTAATTTAGATACATTTAAATATCAATTTACAAGAAATCAAGCAACTAATGAAGAAATACATGAAAATATATTAGAAGGAGTTAATATGTATGGCTCTAATTTTATTATATTAATGTGTGCGATAATAATAGCTTCAATAGGTTTAAATATGAATTCTGTAGCAGTAATTATAGGGGCTATGTTAATTTCACCTTTAATGGGTTCTATAATTGGTATAGGATATGGTGTTGCAACTGTTGATTCAAATCTTATTAGAAAATCTATTAGAGTGTTAATTATTTCAATTATTATAAGTGTGGTTACATCAACAGTATATTTTACTATAACACCAATAACTACTGCAGGAAGTGAAATTTTGGCAAGAACGAGTCCAACTATTTGGGATGTTATAATTGCACTTGTTGGTGGAATTGCTGGAATGGTAGGATTAACACGTAAAAAATCAAGTAATGTAATTCCAGGTGTTGCAATAGCAACAGCACTTATGCCACCATTATGCACAGCAGGATATGGTATAGCAACAAGTCAAGCAAGTATTTTTCTTGGAGCTGGATATTTATTTTTTATAAATGGATTTTTTATTGCAATTGCAACATTTATTGTTACTAAAGCATTAAAGATTCCTAATAAAAGTAGTGTTGATTATGAAAGACAAAGAAAGGTAAGACATATAATAATTATTTCATCAATAATAGTTATGATACCTAGTATTATTTCGGCAGTTTGGATGATAAGAAAAACTATTTATGAAACAGATTTAAATAAATTTATAAGTGATAAATTACCTAATCAATACATATTAAGTAAAGATATAAATTATAATGATAACACAATAACTTTAGTTACTATAGGTGATGCTATAAGTAATGATAAAATAAAATCATTAAATGAAAGCTTAGAAGAGTATGGACTTAAAGATAAAAAACTAATAATAAAGCAAGAAGGGATGGATTTAAATAATTTAGAAAAGTATATTTCAAGTTTAAAAGATAATCAAAATACTGTTCCTACAAAGACAAACAATACAACAAGTAATTCTTCTAATAATACTATTGATAATGAAGCTATATATAAAGAAATAAGTTCAATATATCCAGATATAAAACAAATTTATACTGGTTATATCAATAGTGAAAACAAAGAAGAGGGAAAAGTAGAATTACTTTTAATATATACCGATAAAGATGATTTAAATAATTATATAGTAAATATAGAAAATTGGTTTAAGGCACGATTAAATTTAGAAAAAGTAAAAGTTATTATTGAAAAGATTTAAAATTGTAATTGGGGGAATTTTTGTGGGAAGAAAAGCAATAATAGATATTGGTTCTAATTCTATAAGATTAATAATTTATAAAATAAAAAATAACTCAACATTTGAAATGTTAAATGAAGCAAAAATGACAATGAGACTAGGAAGTTATTTAACGGAAGAGGATTATTTAGTTGATAAAGGTTTAAATATATTGCTAAATGTATTAAAAGATTTTAAAGATATATGTAAGAGATACGAAGTTTTAAATATATATGTTGTTGCAACAGAAGCTGTAAGAAGAGCTGTAAATAAAAATGATGTGTGTAAAAAAATTAAATTAGAGCTAGGATTAAAGGTAAATATTTTATCTGGATTAGAAGAGGCTAAGTATGGATATTTAGCTGTTAAAAATACAATGAAAGAAAAAAATGCTATTTTGTTGGATTTAGGTGGCTCTAGCATGGAAATTACACTTATGGAAAATGGAGAATTTAAAAACACAATAAGTTTACCACTTGGAAGCATTCCTCTTACTAAAATGTTTAATAATCTTGAAAATAGGGAAATGGAAATTGAACTTAGTAAATTTATTTATGAAAAGTTAGAAGAAATAAAATGGTTAAGGAGAAATAATAATTTAAATGTAGTTGGAATTGGTGGAATTGCAAAGCATATAGGAAGAGTATCTAAAGGTGATGAGGATTATCCAAAGGAATTACTTCATAATTATAGTATTACAAAAGATGAGATTTCTAAAATATATGATAAGCTCTTAAAACTGCCAATTGATAAAAGAGATAATCTTAAGGGATTATCAAAAAAGAGATCTGAAATATTTGCCTCTCCTCTTGGAGCCATTTTATTAATTCTTAAATATTTTAATTCTGAAAAATTTATTATAAGTGCTATAGGACTTAGAGAAGGAATAATTTATGAAAATTTATAGACTAGTGCATAAGGCACTAGTCTTTTTGAATTTTATATTATTTAATTTAAAGTAAAAAACAAAAATTATAAGGGGATTTAAATTTATATTTAAATATAAATTTATTTATTTTACTTCTATTTATGAAGAAAAATATTATAACAAAATAGATTTTAAATTTAATAACTAGTATTATTGACTATTTAAGGGATTAATGGTAAATTATTTTCCGAGAGGGACAATAATTTAATATAGGGGTGTGGGGAAAATATGAAAAAATCATTTCTTATGGTAAATGCTATTATGCTGATGCTTATACTGATTTTTGATGTTTGGTATATGTTTGGTGGTGGATTATTTGCTAAGTCAATTGCTAGTATTTTATTTGTTGGCACAGGGGGTATAAATCTTAATTATTGTATTAAAAATGAAGTAAGTTTAAGATTTCCAATGGGTTTATTTATTGCATTGATATTTGCTATGTTAGGAGACATATTGCTTGTAATTAATTTTTATCTTGGTACAGCAATATTTGCAGTTGGGCATATATTTTATTTTGTAGCTTATTGTATTCTTAAAAAAATAAATACCAAAGATTTAATATGTGGAGGTATTATTTCTGTATTTTCATTATCTGTAATATTATTTACAAGCTTTTTAGATTTTGGAAATGGTTTAATGAAAGGGATATGTTGTGTTTATGCAATTATAATTTCATTTATGGTTGGAAAGGCAATTTCAAACCTATTAAGAGATAGAAATATTACAAATTTAGCAATTGTAATAGGGAGTATTTTATTTTTTATATCAGATTTTATGCTTATGTTAAATAAATTTGGAAATATTCCAGGAACAAATTATATGTGTCTTGCTACATATTATATAGGTCAATTTGTACTTGCATTATCAATATTTGTTTTTGCGTGTACAAATTACTATAAAGAAAGTATAAAGAGCATTATTTTTAGAAGTTTATTAAGTTAACTTATTATTTTAATATTAAAAAAGTCTCCTATATGAGGGTTAAGATTACTTTCATATGGGAGATTTTTAAGTTAATATAATTATTAAAAAGAGGAATTTGATATGAAAAAGTCATTAGCTATTAATTTAATTTTTATATCTATTGGAATTATTATATTAACAGGAGTAGCCTGGAAGAGTATTGAATATATTACTTATGCAATATTATTTATACTTCTAATAGATTGTATTCAGTTGATTAAAAATATAACTAAAACAAATTATAAAGTAATAACATCTATAGAAATTATATTAATTATTTTTAGTATGTTTTTAGGATATACATATACAGTTTTAATTTTAACAATATTATTGTTTGATTTATTTGAAGGAAGGATTATATCATATATAAATATGCTAATATCAATTTTTATATTATATATTACAAGTTTTACTTATGTTGATATTAGAGAATTAATGATTATAAGTTTAACTATAATAATTACCAACTTATATTTATATGAAATAAAAGATAAATTAAATGAGGAAGAAAAGTATAAAAGGTTAAATAAAGTTAGTAATATAAATAAAATAGTTATGGAAAAAAAGATTGATGAGTTAGAAAAATATTTAGACAAAAATAATAGTATAACAATATTAAAAGAACGTAATTTTATAGCGCAAAAGCTTCATGATCATTTAGGACATAGAATAACTGGTTCTGTGATGCAACTAGAAGTTACTAAGGAAATGATAGGAAATAATGATGAAGTAGCTAAAAAATATTTAGATACAGCAATGAGTAACTTAAGAGAAGGCATGGAAGAAATTAGAGAATTTTTAAGACAAGTTAAACCAAGTCAATCTATTATTGGAATTGAAACAATAAGAGAACTTATATTAAAATTTCAATATGTTACTGGAATAGAAACGATATTTTTATGTGAAGGAGATACATCTGCTATTAGATCAATTGAATTTAAGGTTATAGAAGAAAATATAAAGGAAGCTTTAACTAATGCGGCTAAATATTCTAATGCAACAAAAATTAATGTATCAATATTAGTGTTTAACATGTTTTATAGAGTTGAAGTAAGAGATAATGGAAACGGTGTAGAAAGGTTAGCTAAGGGGCTTGGGTTAAGTGGAATAGAAGAGAGGCTAGAAGAAATAAACGGTAGAGTTGAATATTATAATGATAATGGATTTGTAATAAATATGGTTATAAATAAAAGGAGATAAAATGAGCATTAAAGTATTGATTTGTGATGATGATAGTTTAATAAGGGAAAGTTTAAAACTATTGCTTCCATTAAAAGCTGATATTGAAATTGTAGGAGTTGCTGAAGATGGAGAAGAAGCTATAAATATTTGCACTAAGGAAAATGTAGATGTAGCTCTTTTAGATATAAGAATGCCTAAAGTGTCTGGAGTTGAAGCAGTAAACAAAATAGTAAGTAAATCAAATACTAAGTGTTTAATTTTAACTACTTTTGATGAAGAGGATTATATTAATGAAGCAATAGAATATGGAGCTAAGGGATATATTCTAAAAAATAGTACACCAGAACAAATAGCTCAAAGTATTACTTCTGTTTATAACAATACTATTGTAATGAATGAAAATGTATTAAATAAATTTCAAGGAAAAAGTAATCAACCACAGTTTAATAAATATGAATTTACAGAAAGAGAAAAAGATATAATAATTGCAATAAGCGAGGGGCTTAGCAATAAAGAAATAAGCAAAAAGTTATTTATTTCAGAAGGTACAATTAGAAATTATATAACTATAATATTAGATAAAACAAATTTAGAACATAGAACTGCTATTGCAGTTAATTATCTAAAGGGAAATTTATAAATATGACAAATGTAATATAAAAAGGTGATATTCTTCAGTAGGAGGGTATTACCTTTTTTTGTATAATATAAAATGTAAGTAGTAATGGAGGTAAGGTTTATGAAAATGCTTGAAATAAAAAAAATATCTAAAGAATATGGTGATATGATAGCTGTAAATGATATTGATTTAGAAATAAATAAAGGTGAAATTTTTGGAATATTAGGGCCAAATGGAGCAGGAAAAAGTACACTTATAGGAATGATATGCGGACTTATAAAAAGGACTTCTGGAGAAATAATTTATGAAGAAAAAGAAACTAAAACAAGAAGGTTTAAAGAAAATATAGGAATAGTTCCTCAAGATTTTGCACTTTATTGGGACTTAACAGCAGAAGAAAATATTGAATTCTTTTGTTCATTATATGGATTTAAGGGTAGGGATTTAAAAGGAAGAGTTGATAAAGTTTTAGAGTTTGTTGGGTTAACTGACGTAAGAAAGAAAAGGGCATCAGAATTTTCAGGTGGTATGAAAAGGAGATTAAATATTGCTTGTGCTATAGCTCATTCACCAAAGCTTATTATTATGGATGAACCAACAGTTGGAATAGACCCACAATCAAGAAATCATATTTTAAAATCAGTTTTAAAGTTAAGAGATGAGGGAGCTACAGTAATTTATACTTCACATTACATGCAAGAAGTAGATGATATATGTGATAGGATTGCAATAATTGATAAGGGAAATGTAATTGCAGAAGGAACAAGTGAAGAGCTAAAAAATTTAATTGGTGATAAGAGAATTTTTAATATAACTGTTAAAGAGAAGATAGATAATTTTGAAGAAAAATTATTAGAAATAACAGGGATAGAAAAAGTAGTCTTTAGTGAGAATCAGTATAAAATATCAACTATTAAAAATTCTAATTTGCTTACTAAAATAATAGAAACTGCATTAAGTTTAGATGGAGAGATTATTAATATTGAAAATTCTGAACCAACATTAGAAAATGTGTTCTTAGCATTAACAGGTAAGAAACTTAGAGATTAGGGGGCGAAAAATATGCTTTTTGTAATGCTAAAAAAAGAGCTAAAAATGTTTTTTAGATCAAAAGGAAATGTAATAATGCTTTTCCTTTTTCCAATAGTATTAATGACTATTTTAAGCTTGAGTTTAGATAACTTAATGGGTTCACAAATAGAAATATTTAAAGAGAGTGATAAGGATTCTATAGTTTATTACTCAGTAGAAGATAGTTCAAAATATAAAGATGGTTTTTTAATGTTTAAAGACGAAATTAAAAAAGAGATAAATATCGAATTTAAAAAAGTAGAAAATTTAGAAACGGTTAAAGAAAGCATAGATGAAAAAAAGGCAATTGCTTATGTATCATTATATGAAAGTAATTTTGATATATACACATCAAAAAATGGTGATAACATGAAAGCTAAAGTTTTCAAAAGTATGTTAGAATCATTGTTAAATAAATATGGGGCATATGAAGCTATTGGAGAACTAAATCCTAAAGCATTTAAAAGTTTAGTTCAAAATTCTTATGATGAATATGTAGTAAGTGAAGATGTTAATGGGAAAAAGACTGTAACTGCATCAGAATATTATACCTTTGCAGAACTTGCATTAATAATATTAAATGTATCATCAGTTATTGGAGAGTTAGTATATAAAGAAAAGCAACTTAACACAATTAACAGAATAAAAATGTCAAAGTCTAATGAAAAAATTATGATACTTTCTAAAGTGATTTTAGGAACAATAATTAGTTTATTACAAATATTATTAGTTTATATTTATACTAGTTTAGTATTAAAAGTTAATTGGGGTGAAAATACTTTTAAATTTATATTATTATTTGTTGTTTTTGGATTATTTTCATCAATGCTTGGAGCAATTGTAGGTATAGTTAGTAAAACAGATACAGCAGCTAGTGGATTGTTAAATGGTGCAACATTTATAATTTGTGCTTTAGGAGGATGTTACTCAACAAGGGTAATGATTACTTCAATACCTGTAATTAATAAGATTATGTATATTAGTCCTATTTATTGGATTAATACAGCTACTAGCACAATGATATGTGGATTAAAGTCTAATTTATACCTAGTTGCAATAATTATTCCAATTGTTTTATCAATTTTAGTATTAATTTCTTACGTAATTATAATTAAAAAAAGAGGTGAAACGGTAGATGTTTAAAGTGATTAAAAATACATTAAAAATATTAATGAAGAGAAAGAGTTTTTTATTTGTAACATTTGTTTTACCTGCAATCTTAACATTTTTCTTTTCCTATGCAGGAGAGGTAATGGAAACCTTAAATATTGGAATTTATAATAAAGATAAAGGTGAGCTTGGAAAGGCAATAGAAGAAGGATTACAAAATTTAAATGGAGCTAAGATAAGTTTTGTAGATAATGAAGAGGATTATATTAGCAATTTAATTTTTGAAGAATGTTCGGTTGTAGTAATCATAGATGAAAATTTTACAGATGATATTATAAGCGGAAAAGAAAATAAAGTAAAAGTAAAATCAATTAAGGCTGAAGAAGCATCAGCTATAGTAACATCATATTTAGAAGGAGAAGTATCATCATTAGCAATGATATGTAATAATGTAGATATTGATAAAGAAGGAATAAGTAAAGTTTTAGATACTTTTAATTCTTCTAAACCTAAGTATAATTTTATAAATAAAATTAATGATAGTAAAAATCCTTATGTATCAGTAGGAATGGTTTTATATGTTATATTTGTTACAGCAGCATTAAGTTGTGGATTTATATTAGAAGATGAAAGACAAAATACTAAAGATAGAATATTACTTAGCAAGATAAATGAAAGAGAATATTTTGGTGGACAACTAATAGTATATTTTTTAACCTCTTGTATACCAGCTATAGAATATTATATTATTTGTAAATTAACAAATTTTAATTTTGGATTTAAAAATGATTTTATTGTATTAATATTAATGTTTATTTTAGTGTTAATGGCAATTTCATTAGGATTATTTCTTTCATCAATAATTAAAAATAAAGTTATATTTACTTTAGTAATGACTACATTTACTTTACCAGTATTTATGTTAAGTGGAGCATATTGGACTTTTGATATGATGAGTAAAGAAATGCAAAAGGTAGGAAATGTATTGCCAATAAGATGGTTTTATATAATAATTGAAAAACTTCAAGCTAATGAGGGAATTATGAGCATAGTACCATTTGTAGGTTGTATGATATTATTAGTTTTAGTATTTTTCCTATTAAGTATATTTTGTACTAAGAATAAAATTGTGTTAATAAAAGAAGCAAAATAACTTAATTGTATTATAAGTTTAAAATATTTTAATTTAATAGTTAAGTATCTATTAGTTTTTAGATTAGAAAATGAATAACACTTGACGATAATTAATAATAATAGCATAATATAGATAATAAATTTATATTAAATTTGTAGTATTAAATTATTAATTAAAGAAAATTTGAACTTAATTAGTAAGTATTTGTTTACTATTGATAATTTATGAATATTTGGAGATGATACAACTTATGAAATTGGCAGAAGCATTAAATTTAAGAGCTGATGTACAAAAGAGAATTGCATCACTTAAAGAAAGACTTATTAGAAATGCAAAGGTTCAAGAAGGTGATGTTCCAGCAGAAGATCCAGTAGTTTTATTAAAAGAATTAGATGGAAATATTATTGAGCTTGAAAAACTTATAAAAGCAATAAATAAAACTAATAGTTTAACTTATATTGAAGGTGAAAGCATTACAGATATAATTGCAAAAAGAGATGCTTTAGGCTTAAAATTATCTGTTTTAAGAAGTTTTATAGATACAGCATCTGAAAAAATAGATAGATATTCTAACAAAGAAATAAAAATTTTGAGTACTGTAAATGTATCAGAAAAACAAGAAGAAGTGGATAAGTTATCTAAAGAATATAGACTTATAGATACTAAGCTTCAAAGTTTAAATTGGACGATAGATTTGGTTGAATAATTAAATATTTAGATGGTAATTTATAAGGGCGAGCATAAGCTCTGCTAACTGAGGTGTAAATTAGCGCATTATAGCATTACGGAACCAGTGCATGTAATTAAAGTTGAGTTCAGTATTGTTACAAGAGTAAAGTAAAGAATTAAAGTTACAACCATATGCTGACTTATAAATGAGGGTGGGATAGGGATTTAAGGCTCAAGAGTTAATTTTCTTGAGCTTTATTATTTTTTTAAAAATATTTGTAAAACCTTTTCATTAGGTGTATAATTAATCCATAAACACGTGTTTAATAAAGAGGAGAATTTTTTATGAATAGCAATGATATAGCTAAGATTGCAGGTGTTTCTAGAAGCACAGTATCTAGAGTTATAAATAATTATAGTAATGTTCCAGAAGATACTAGACAAAAGGTATTAAAAGTAATAAAGGAGTATAACTATGTTCCTCATGCATCAGCTAGAACGCTTGCAGGGTATAAAAATAGAATTATAGGTCTTTTTATTATTGATATAGTAAAGAGAAGTGGTGGAATTAAAAATAGAATTACAAAAAGTCCTTATTATTTAGAATTTACTAGTTCTGTTATAGAAGCTGCTAGTCAAAAGGGGTATAAAGTTTTAGTTCATATAATACATGATGAGTCAAGATATGAAGAGATTAAAGAATGTTTTTATAATAAAACAATTTCTGGGGGAATATTCATAGGTGAGAATAATGATGATTTAGAAATAAAAAGAATAATTCAAGGTGGTTACAAGGTTGTATTAGTAGATCAAGATACAAGTTTATACAACAAGGATAATAAATGTATAATTGTTAATTCTGATAATTATTCTGGTGCATATAATGCAACTAATTATTTAATAAGTTTAAATCATTCAAAAATTGCTCATATAACAGGAGATATAAAGAAATTTTCTTCTATTCAAAGATTAGAAGGATATAAAAAATCATTACAAGATTCAAATATTGAAATTAGAGATGAATTTATTGTTTTTTCAGAGTTTATTGAAGAAGGTGGATATGATTCAGCAAAAAAAATACTTTCAATGGAGGATAGACCAACAGCCATATTTGCTGCTAATGATAAAATAGCAATTGGTGCAATAAGAGCAATTAAAGAGAATGGTTTAAAAGTGCCAGAAGATATTTCTATAATAGGTTTTGATAATATAGAAGAAAGTAAGTATTTAGAAACACCATTAAGTACTATGCAAATGGAATTAATTAAAATGGCTGAATTAGCAACAAATTCAATTATTGATTCTATTGAAGATAATATAAATATTTTTAAAGCTTATAATGTGCCTACTACATTGGTATCAAGAAAAAGTTGTGAATATTTAAAGAATTAGTTACTTATATATAAGTAACTAATATTTTGAAAGTTGTAAACACGTGTTTATAGTGAGAGGGAGAGTGTTTTTATGGAAAATTATAATTTAGGAATTGATATTGGAGGAACTTTTATTAAATATGCTTTAGTTGATGATAACTATAACATAAAAGAAAAGTGGAAGGTTAAAACTATTAAATTTGAAACAAAAGATGAATTTTATGATTATATATGTTCAAATATAAAACATAATATAGAATTCGATGCTATAGGAGTAAGTGCACCTGGTCTTATTAATGAAAGTTCAGATGTTAAATCATTAGCAGCTCCTAATGTTGTAGTTATGTATAATACTAATATAAATTATGAGATAGAAAAAAGAACTAACAAAAAGGTTAAGTCTATAAATGATGCTAAATCAGCAGGATTATGTGAGTTTAAAATTGGAAATGCACAAGGTAAAAAATCTTCAGCATTTTTAATCATAGGTACAGGAACTGGTGGATGTTTATGTAATGAAAATGGAGTTATATATGGAAAGGACTGTTTTGCAGGTGAGTTCCATAATATACCTTTTATAAACTATAAGACTAATCAAATAGATAAGATTGGTGATTATGCTTCTATGTTAGGATTAATAGAAATTTATAATAGTAAAGTAAATGAAGAAGAAAAAGTTTCTTATGGACATGAAGTATGTAATAAGTTTTTAAATGGAAATAAAGTTGCAGAAGAGTCAGTAAACCAATGGATAAATAATATGGTTGTAGAATTAATTGCAATAACAGTTTTTTATAATCCTGAAGTTATTTGTATAGGGGGAGGAATCTCAGAGGAAGATTGGTTTATTGATAAGGTTAAAAAGTGTTATAAGGAAAAATGTATTGAATATTTAAAGGCTGACTTTATTACCACTGAAATTGATAGATGTAAGTATAATAATGATGCTAATATTTTAGGTGCAATAATTAATGTAAACATTTAGGAAATGAATATATATCTATGTATAAATCGAGGTGAATAAATATGTTTAGCTATGAGATTATACAAAGTTTAAATAGTTTAGAGCTAAGCTTATATGAATATATAATGACAAATAGTAAAAAGGTTATATATATGAGAATAAGGGAACTAGCAGATGAAGCACATGTATCTACAACAACTATTTTTAGATTTTGTAAAAAGTTAAACTGTGAGGGGTTTTCGGAATTTAAGTTAAAATTCAAAATGTATATAGAAGAAAATAATATAAAAAAGATAAGTGATGATACTTCTGAGATAATAAATTTCTTAAAGAATATTGAAAGTAGCGATTTAGATAAAAGACTTGAAAAGTTATGTGATCTAGTTAAAGATGCTAGTACGATTATTTTTCTTGGTATAGGTTCATCTGGTGTATTATGCAAATATGCAGCAAGATATTTTTCTGCAATTGGAAAATTTACAGTTCATATTGATGATCCATTTTTTCCAAAGAACTTTAAATGTAATGATAATTGCTTAGTGATAGCATTATCTGTTTCTGGAGAAACACAGGCGACAATTGAAAATATTAATAGATTTAAGGAAGAAGGATGTACAATAGCTAGTATAACTAATATTGAAAATTGTACTATAGCAAGAATGTCTAATTTAAATTTACCGTATTATGTTCAGCAGATAAAAGCAAATTATAGTGATATAACTACACAAATTCCTGTGCTTTATATGATAGAAAGGGTAGGAAAGAAGTTATATAATGAGTATTTAGTTTAATTAAACTAATTATATAAAATAAAACATCTTGTTACATTTTTGTACTAAATTTAAAAAAAAGAAACATGTTTTTTTAGTTATGTAAACCATTCCTTTAAGAAAAAGGATAGGTTATACTATGGATATAACAGGAAGGGGAGATGAAAAAATGATATATGAAAAATTAGACAAATTCCGAAATGACTTTTTATGGGGGTCAGCATCAGCAGCTTATCAAGTAGAAGGTGCGTGGGATCAAGATGGAAAAGGAAAAAGTGTTTGGGATATATACACTAAAAAAGAAGGGACAACTTATAAAAATACTAATGGAGATGTTGCTGTAGATCATTATAACAGATATAAAGAAGATGTTGCTTTGATGGCAGAAATGGGATTAAAGGCATATAGATTTTCAATTGCATGGACTCGTATATTTCCTAATGGTAGAGGAAAGGTAAATGAAGAAGGACTTAAGTTTTATGAAAATTTAATTGATGAATTAATTGAAAATAATATAACTCCAATAGTTACATTATATCACTGGGATTTACCACAACACTTACAAGAATTATATGGTGGATGGGAATCAAGAGAAATAATAAATGATTTCAATAATTACTGTGTAACTTTATTTAAGAGATTTGGTAAAAAGGTTAAGTATTGGGTATCGTTAAATGAACAAAATGTATTTTTAACATTAGGATATTTAACAGCATTGCATCCACCAGGTGTTAAAGATCATAAAAGAATGTTACAAGCAAACCATATTGCAAATTTGGCAAATGCAAAAGTTATTGAGTCTTTTAGAAAATATGTTTCAAATGGAATGATTGGTCCAAGCTTTGCTTTTTCACCTAACTATTCTTATAGTTGTAATCCACAAGATATTTTAGCAGCAGAAAATTCTGAAGATTTAAACTGTAATTGGTGGCTTGATGTTTATTGTAAGGGAGTATATCCTACATTTGCATTAAAATATTATGAAAAATTAGGAATAGCTCCACTTATAGAAGATGGTGACCTTGAATTATTAAGCAGAGCAAAACCAGATTTTATAGGAATTAACTACTATCAAACATCAACTGTTGCAATGAATCCATTAGATGGTGTTGGAGCTTCAGAAGGAATGAACACTACTGGTAAAAAAGGAACTACAAAGGAAAGTGGAATACCAGGAGTTTATAAAAATGTAAAAAATCCAAGTTTAGAAACAACTAATTGGGACTGGAACATAGATGCAACTGGACTTAGAACTGGTTTAAGAAGATTAACTAGCAGATATGGATTACCTATATTAATAACAGAAAATGGACTTGGTGAATTTGATAAATTAGAAGATAATACAGTAAATGATGATTATAGAATTAAATATTTAAAAGAGCACATAGTAGCATGTAAAGAAGCAATAACAGATGGTGTTGAGCTTATAGGATATTGTACTTGGTCATTTACCGATTTATTAAGTTGGCTTAATGGATATCAAAAGAGATATGGTTTTGTATATATAGATAGAGATGAAAATGATGAAAAGGATTTAAGAAGATTTAAGAAAAAAAGTTTCTATTGGTATAAAGATGTAATAAGTAGTAATGGTGAAAATTTATAAATTTTAAAAAGTATAAAATAAAAATTGATTATAAAGGGAGAGATTAAAATGAAAAAAATATTATTAGTTTGTTCAGCGGGGATGTCAACAAGTTTATTAGTTAACAAAATGAATAATGCAGCAAAGGAAATGGGTGAAGAGGTTTTTATAGAAGCTTTACCAGTATCTGAATGTTCAACTAGAATTGATGAGGTAGATATTGTTCTTTTAGGGCCACAAGTACGTTTCCAAAAACCAGTAGTAGAAAAATTAGCTAATGGAAGAATTCCAGTAGAAGTAATAGATATGAGATCATATGGAATAATGGATGGAAAAACAATATTAAAAAGCACTTTAACTAAAATAAAGTAGAAAACATGGGGTAAGAAATTTATGAGTTTTATGGAGAAATTTCAGTCTCAAATAGAAAGGTTATTAGTTCCACTAGCTAGTAAGTTAAACTCACAAAGACATATTTGTGCAGTAAGAGATTCGTTTATATTAACATTCCCATTAACTATGGCTGGGTCTTTAATGGTTTTACTTAATTTTGTTTTATTATCACCTGATGGGTTTGTTTGTAAATTATTGATGTTAGATAAAATTTTTCCTAACATAGGTGAATGTCAAGCTATATTTACTCCTGTATTAAAAGGTTCAGCGGATATTTTAGCAATAATGATTGTATTTTTAATTGCTAGAAATTTGGCAAAACATCTTAAATCAGATGATTTATTATCTGGATTAACAGCAATATCAGTTTACTTTATAATTTACTCAGACTATGTGAATATAGATGGTGTAAATCATTTAAGTATAAGATTTATGGGAGCACAAGGATTATTTGTAGCTATAATCGTAGGTTTATTAGTTGGAGAATTTATGGCAATATTATCAAAATCTAAGAGATTAGAGATAAAAATGCCAGATCAAGTTCCACCAGCAGTAGCTAGAACATTTAAGTTATTATTACCAATAATAATAATTACTGTTTCATTTTCTATACTAAACTTCTTTATTAAAAAAGTTGCACCAGGTGGATTACATGAATTAGTTTATAATGTAATTCAAACTCCATTAACAAAATTAGGACAAAATGTTGGTTCAGTATTAACTTTAACATTAATATCTCAAAGTCTTTGGGTTATGGGAATTCATGGTCCAAATACTATTGCAGCTGTTCGTGATACAATGTTTGCAGAGGCATCAAATGCAAATATATTACATGCTGTGGCAAATGGTACTTCATGGGGAGCACCTTATCCAGTAACATTTAATGGATTATATGATGCTTTTGGAGCATATGGTGGATCAGGAGCAACACTTGGATTAATAATTGCAATATTTATATTCAGTAAAGCAAAGGAACAAAAAAGTATAGCAAAGCTTTCATTTGCGCCAGGTTTATTTAATATAAATGAGATGGTTATATTTGGATTGCCTATAGTGTTAAATCCAATATACATGATACCATTTATTTTAACTCCAATAGTAAATATAATGATTGGATATTTAGCTATAGTAGTTTTCAAGATAATTCCACCTATAGCATATGGAGTGCCTTGGACAACACCAGGACCTTTAGCACCGTTTTTAGGTACTGGGGGGAATATTGGAGCATTAATAGTAGGATTAGTTTGTTTAGCAGTTAGTGTATTTATATATGCACCGTTTGTAATGGCTGCAAGTAAAGCAGAATTAAAAAACGAAGAAGAAACTAATGACTTAGAAATAAACGCAATTTAATGAATTAGAGGTAATAAATATGAATGGATTAGAATTGATAGCATTTGAAATAATAAGTAATGTTGGAATGGCTAAATCTTTAGCTATTGAAGCATTAAGGGATGTAAGAAATGGAAACTATGAAGAAGGAAAATTAAAATTAGATGAAGCATCACAGTTTCTTATTAAGGGACACCATGCACATGCTGATTTAATACAAAAGGAAGCATCAGGAGAAAAAGTAGAGTTTTCTTTAATTGTTATGCATGCAGAAGATCAAATGATGGCTGCTGAAACTATAAAATCATTAGTTGAAGAAATGATAGAAATGTATAAGGATTTAAAGGAAATAAGATAAAAATAAAAAAACAAACTGAGTTTAATCAGTTTGTTTTTTTGCTATTTTAAAATCTCATAGTATCTAGATGTATCTACAATTACATTTGGGTTGTTTTTAAAGTAGTTAATAATTATTTCTGGCATTTCAATCAAAATTTCATTAAGAACCATGCAGTTCTCATAACATTCATAACCACCAGCTCCACTTGCTCTATAGTTATTCATAACTAAGCTTAAGGTTTTATTATCAGATAATTCTTCGCCTTTATATTTAATAGAAGTAACTCTATTTCCAACATTTTCATTTAAATCAAAAGTATAATTAATATTTGAAAAATAATCATAATTATAATGTTCAACTTTAGGTTTTAAAAATCTTTCAGATATTGTTATATTGCCATCAATATTTTCAAAGTAACTAGCAGCTCTTTCTAAACCTAATTTTAATATTTTTCTATTAACTTCAAGAACAACTAAGGTATTTGGATATGGATAGGTAGATAAAATATCTCTTACAGTAACATTTTTGCTAAATCCTTTTATTATATTTGCAAAAGCTGTACATGATATATCCGCATTACTACATTCTAATTGAATTTGATTTATAAAATTAGCTAAATTTGAACCTTTTAAAGCCATATCTAAATGAGTTGTAGGCTCTAATGCTGTATCTAAAATACCAACAGGTGTATCTAACCATTCTTGAACTTTATTTTCAAGTGGTAAAAATTTATTATACATTTCTTTATTAGGATTTAATTCTATATTTTTTAATGATGAATTAATTTTAATTGATTTATCATCATCTATAGTAAGATTTAATTCTAAAAAGCTTTTACCATTTTGAGGAGTTTGAGCTACATGTGTTCCATGAATTTCTTTATTAGAAATAGGTAAATGTTGGTGACCAGTAAGAAGTACATCGAAGTCAAATTCTTTGCAAATTTTATATGCTATATTTTCTTTTGTAGAGCTTAATTGTTTATGAGATTCTAAGTCATATTCAAATCCACCATGATAAATACCTATAAGTATATCGCAATTATTTTTTACAGTCTCATAATATTTTTTTACAGATTCAAAAGTATCATTAATATCAATATTCTTTATATTTTCAGGACGTTCCCATCTATTAATAAAATCAGTAGTAAATCCAATTAATCCAACCTTTAATCCATTTTCCATTGTTTTTATTTTATAAGGTATTATTGGTAATTCATTAGTTTTATCTATAACATTAGCACAAAGACAAATAGCATTTAAGTTATTTAAATACTTTTTTAAATATTCTTTGCCATAATTAAAATCATGATTACCAAGAGTAATAAAATCATATCCTCCAGCATTTATAATAGTTGATATTGGGTGGATTGAAAACTTAGAATTACTTAAATAATTTGTAAAGGCTGAACCTTGAATAGTATCTCCTCCGTCAATTATTAATGTATTTCCATCTTTATTAAATTGATTGATTATATTAAGTAAACCAATATTTTTTTCATTTCTTTCTATATAATCTGTTGGATAGACATATCCATGAAGATCAGATGTAAAATAAATTTTTAAATTTTTCATTATTAGCACCTCTTCTTTAGTTAAATTTTTAATATTAATATATAATATTTATTTTTACATAAGTCAAATTTGATTACAATACAGGAAAAAATAAAAAATTGACTGAATAAAGCTTGTGTTATAAAATATTTGTAAATCAAAACAATAATATAGGAGAGAAAATTATGAGAAGTAAAACTTTAAATATTGTATATTGTGGTATATTTGCAACAATAACAGCAATACTTTCACAAATTACAATACCAATGCCTGGAGGAGTACCATTTACTTTACAAACTTTTGCAGTTTGCTTAGCAGGAATTATTTTAGGAAGTAAAAGGGGATTTGTATCTATATTAGTTTATTTATTAATGGGAACAATCGGATTACCAGTATTTTCGGGATTTTCAGGAGGGGTTGGAAAAATATTAGGAGCAACAGGTGGATTCATTTTATCATTTCCAATTATGAGTTTTATTATAGGTTTAATTTGTGAAAAAATAAATAATAAAGCTTTAATTTTTTTAGGAATTATATTATCTTCAATTCCTAATTATTTAATAGGTATTTTTCAATTTTCATTAGTAACAGGAACAACCTTTTATAATTCTTTTTTAGTAAGTGTTCTTCCCTTTATTTTAGTTGATATTATTAAGCTAATATTAGCAACTATGCTTGGTTTTATACTAATAAATAATAAATCAATGAAAAAAATTATTAGTTATAATAAATTTTAAGATTTAATACTTTATGAACTCAATAACATAATTTAAGAAAATATAATTAAAGAATAAATTAAAAGTATAATAAACATTAATAAAAAATTATTGTTTAAAGTTAGAATTAACAATACTTTTTTAATATATAATTGTAAAATTATTACAAAAGTGATAAAATAAAGTATAACATAAATTAATAAGTTTTTATAAATGTTATAGATTGAGAAACTATGATAAAAAATAAAAAAACAAAACTTAATTATTTAAGGGTTAGGGGAGAAAATTTATGAAAGTTATTAGTGTTTGTAATCACAAGGGTGGATGTGCTAAAACTACAACAGTAGTAAATATAGCAGCGGAGTTAGTTAATTCAGGTTATAGGGTTTTGATAATAGATAATGATTATCAAGCAAATTTAACAACTAGTGTAGGGTTTAAGCCAGATAATGAGTCATTAATTAATTGTCTTAGAGGAAAAAAATCTTTAAGAAAATCAATAAAAAAATGCTCAACGTTAGATGGCTTAGATATTATTCCTAATAATTCTGAAGTTAGCAATGCTGACTTAGCTTTAATAAAAATGAGAAATTGTAAGAGAATATTAAATAGATTAATAGAAGAAGAAAATTTAAAAGATGATTATGACTTTATATTAATAGATTGCCCACCAACGCAATCTATAACTACTATTAATGCATTAGTTGCAAGTGATAGTGTAATTATACCAATGGAGCCATCTTTATTTAATATGCAAGGTCTTAAAAATTTATCAAGAACAATAAAGTTAACTCAAAAGACATTTAATAAAAAATTAAAGGTTGAAGGTATATTATTAACAAGAGTGGATTCAAGAACAAAGCTTAGTGAAAATTTTAGAAAAGAGATAAAAGAATCTTATTCATATAGAGTATTTGAAACAGAAATTCATCAAAGCAGCGTAATAGTAAAAAGTCAAACAAGTGGACTACCAGTTTCTATGTATGATCCAAAAAGTAAGAGCACAAAGGAATACAGAAGCGTAACGGATGAAATTTTAAATACAGCTTTTACTAAGAATGTTAGTCCTGTAGCATCTATAAGAAGTAGAAAGAGTATTGATAAGGAAGTATCTAAAGTAGGATAGAAATATTTTAAATATAGAAATAATTAAGGCTTTAAGTTAATAAATATATTTTTAACTTAAAGCCTTAATTTATTAAAAACATATATTATATGTGATAAAGTCACATTTAGTTAATTTAACTAGAAACAATAAATAGTTAAATGAATATAATTTTAGTAAAGAAAGAAAAGTAATTCTTAAGAATTGTTTTAGAAATTAATAATTAGGAGAGAACTACTATGAAGGTTATTAAAGAATCAGAATTTGTTAATGAGATAAATGATGGATTAGTATTGATTGATTTTTATGCAGATTGGTGTGGACCATGTAAGATGCTTACACCAATATTAGAAGAAATAAATAAAGAAAATAAAGATGTAAGAATCATTAAGGTTAACATTGATGATTCAAGATTTTTAGCAAGCTATTATCAAATACAATCAATACCTACATTAGTATTGTTAAAGAATGGTCAATTTTTGAATAAAATGATTGGTTTTAGACCAAAGAAAATGATAGAAGAACTAATAGAAAAGGGAAAATAAAAAAGTGTTCAGTGAAACTTTTATAATATAAAAGACGTCTTAAATATTAATTTAAGACGTCTTTTTGAGAAACAATAATGTTTAAATAAATATTAAGAATTGAAATTTACATGAGGAAAAATATAGGAATATATATTAAAATATAAATTATTCAATAATAAACTTTAATGTATTAATATAAGTAGGAGAAAAGAATGAATAAAAAACTTTTAAATTTTATAGTGGGAACTTTATTGGCTACAACAACAATTAGTGTAATTATGCTTGGAAAGGGATATGCTGAAAGAAAAAGCAAAAAAAATTGGAAATTGGTTTGGGAGGATAATTTTGAGGGTGATTCATTAAATTTAGAAAGCTGGAATTATGAAACACATGAGCCAGGATGGGTAAATAATGAATTACAAGAGTATACAGACTCTACAAATAATATTTATGTAAAGGATGGTACTCTTGTAATAAAAGCTATTAAAGAAGAAACAGAGAGTGGAATTAGATATACATCAGGAAAGGTAACAACGCAAAATAAACGAGACTATAAATATGGAAAATTTGAAGCTAGGGTAAAGGTTCCAAAGGGGCAGGGATTATGGCCTGCTTTTTGGATGATGCCAACAAGTGAAAGTTTGTATGGCTCTTGGCCTAGGTGTGGAGAAATAGATATTATGGAGATATTAGGTCATGAACCGGAAAAGGCATATGGATCAATACATTATGGAAATCCACATAAGCAGCAACAAGGAAGTTACACTTTAGATAAGGGTACATTTGCAGATGATTATCACATATTTTCGATTGAATGGGAGCCTGATGAAATACGTTATTATATAGATGGAAATTTATATCATAAAGTAAATAAATGGTATACAAAGCAAGAAGGTGAGGGGAAAATAGAATATCCAGCACCTTTTAATCAAACATTTTATATTCAATTTAATTTAGCAGTTGGAGGAATTTGGCCAGGAAATCCAGATGAATCTACCAATTTTGAAAATGCAGAATTTAAGATAGATTATGTAAGGGTTTATGAGTTAGAAGATGATGATATATAAATTCAAGTAATTAAAAATTATAATTTATATGTGCTAAAAAAGTGGGAGCAAGATATATAAATGGAGAATAGAAAAGATATATTAAATTTATTAAAGAAATTAACATATGAAAAAAATGTTCATTTTATAAAGAAAGAGCTTAATTCTATAGAAAAGCTTATAAAGGGAAAGGTTTTTGAGGAATATTTAGGATTTTTATTTGAAGGAAATGGGTATATAGCAACTATAAGTGGGGGTTCCCATGATGGTGGTGCAGACATAATATTATCTAGGGAAAATAATCCTAATAAATCTGTCTGGATAATACAGGCCAAAAATACTATAAGGCCTTTAGGTAATGCAGATATTATTACAGAGCTATTAAAGTTTGAAAATCAAAGTAGTAAAAAGTATAATTGCAAATATTTTATGATAATTTCTTTAAATGGATATGTAGAAAATGTAAATATGTTTAATAAAACAAGTATGTCTTTAGAAGACTTTGAATTTATAGAGGAACTTATAAATAACTATAAGGAAAAGAGTAGTGATGGAATATTATTACCAGATTTAAGACCACATAATAGGTACACATATAAAGAAGTTAAAGCAGTTTTGGAAAATAAAAATAGAGTAGCAGTACCTAATGCAACAGGAACAGGAAAAAGTTTTATTATACTTCAAATTTTATTTGATTATAGATATAAAAAATCTATTGTTTTAGCACCTACTAATGAAATATTAGATGGATTAAAAAAATTAGCTCCTTGGAGTATAACTAATTGTAAGTTTTATACTTATAGTAAATTTTTTGCTTTATATTCAAAAGGAAAGTTAGAAGAATTAAATATAGATTTAATTATTTTAGATGAGATGCATAGGGCTGGAGCTTTAAATTGGGGAAAAGCTGTTAAATATGTATTAAATAAAAACAATAATTCTAAAATCATAGGTCTTTCTGCAACTCCAATTAGATTTTTAGATAATAATAGGGATATGATTAATGAATTGTTTTATGGTAGTTCAACTACTCCAATAAGTCTTTCTGAAGCAATAGTTAGAAAAATTCTACCTATGCCTATTTATGTTTCTGCAATGTATGATTTAGATAAAGAAATTGAGAAAAAGCTTAGACTGATGAAAAGTTTAAATATATCTTTAGAAGATAAAAGAAAGTATATAGAGGAGCTTAATGTATATAAAGGCAAGTGGGAAAGAGAAAGTAAGATTGAAAATATAATAAAAAAGCACTTGCCAAAGAGTAAAAAGTTAAAGTTCATAATTTTTTGTGAAAATAATAAGCATTTAATAAAAATGAAAGATGAAGTTAATAAGTGGTTTAATAGTGCATTAGATAATAAATTTAATATAAAGTCTTTTGTAATAACTTCAATTAATAAAAGGAGTAAAGAAAATTTAGCTAAATTTGAAAGTGAAAATAATGATAATGAATTAAAGTTACTTTTTGCTATAAGTAAATTAAATGAAGGAATACACATTAGAAATATAACAGGAATAGTTATGCTTAGAAATACTAAATCTCCAAGTATATATTATCAGCAATTAGGACGCTGTCTTACAACAGATTCAGTAGATGAAAACCCAATAGTATTTGATTTTGTAGATAATATAGATAATTTAGAGCTTGTTAACTTTAGAAAAAATTTAGAAGAAGCAAAGCTTTTTAATAATGTTTATAGAAGACAAATAGGGTTACAGGATGAGGATATTCGTCTTTGTCTTTATGAAGAGCATGAAGAGGTTATTTTAGAGTTAAAAAATATTGAAAGAAAAATAACTTATAATTGGGAGGAATCTTTTGAAAGTTTACTAAAGTTTAAAGAAATTAATGGTCATTTAAATGTACCAAAGAACGATGAATATTTAAGGTTATATAGTTGGATTAGTCTTCAAAGGACTCTTTATAAAAGGAATATATTAAATGAAGAATTTATAAGTAAACTTAATTCTATAGGATTTATATGGGATATTAATATATATAAGTATAAGGAAAATTATAAAAAGTATGAGGAGTTAATTATTAGTTCCTATGAAAGAGAAATAAGTTATTATAAGCTTTTAAATGAAAAATATTATGCTGTAATTTATACCAAAGAAAGTTTAATATCAAAATGTGAAGGTAAGGATATTTTATTAGAAAAAGAGTTTATTATTAGATGGTGGGATAAGCAAATAAAAGATTTTCAAAATAATAATTTAGATGATGAAAGAAAAGAAATAATAATTAAAGAGTTTAGGGAAACTTCTAGGTTTGAAGAAAATAAGTGGCTTATTAGCATATATAAAATAATTAAATTTTATAAGAAAATTAATGAGTGTTATAGAATAGATTGCTATTTAAATAAAATTGCACCTGATAAAAAAAGATTTATAAATTTTGTAACATCTATATATCCTAGTAAAAAAATAATAGAAAATACTATAGAAAAAAATTTACCAAGTTCTAAGAAAACTAGAGAATTAGAAGCTTATAATGAGGAATATAAAGCTAGAGAATTTGTAAAAAAATTATTTTTAGAAAATAGCTTTATCTTTGATATAAAAGAATATATAGATGATATAAATTATATTTATTTTGAAGATATGATTTATATTTAAAATAATTTTATTATTTATTGTATTAAATGAGAAAAGTCAATTAACTAAATTAGAATTTATAATTTAACTAATAAGAATATTAGGGATTTGAATAAAAAGCATTAAATAATCTTTTAATTAATAAATATTATAGTGGTAATAGATTATTAAAAATAATATCTTAAATATTAGTTAAATGGAGAAAGGTTTTATGAATAGCTATAAGAGTTTATTAAATGGTATTGATATACCAAAGATTGGGTTTGGAACCTATAAATTAAAAGATGAAAATGAAACTATAGATACTATTAAATATGCACTAAAGGTAGGGTATAGATTTATAGATACAGCATCTTTTTATGGGAATGAAGAGTGGATAGGAAAGGCAATTAAAGAAAGTAAAATTAAAAGGGAAAATATATTTTTAGCTACAAAGGTCTGGAATGATAGTCATGGATATGATAAAGCTATAGATTCCTTTGAAAAATCTATGAAAAAATTAGATATTGATTATTTAGATTTATTATTGATACATTGGCCAACAAAACTTAATAAAGAAACTTGGAGAGCCTTTGAAAGTCTTTATGAGTTAGGAAAAGTTAGAGCTATTGGAGTATGTAATTTTAAAATAGGTCATCTAGAAGAATTAAGAAAGACAGCTAAAATAATGCCTATGGTTAATCAAATAGAAGTCCATCCATGTTTTTCTCAAAAGGAAATAGTAAATTATTGTAATAATTATAAAATACAAGTTATAGGATGGAGTCCAATTATGAAAGGTCAGCTATTAGAAGTGCCACTTATGATTGATTTAGCTGAAAAATATAATAAAACTATTGCTCAAATAGCTTTAAGATGGCATATACAAAAGGGAATTATTCCAATACCCAAGTCATCACATTATGGAAGAATAGCTGATAATATCGATATATTTAATTTTGAGTTATCAGAAGAAGATATGATAAAAATTGATAAGTTAGATAGAAATGAAACTGTGTCAGGTATTCCAGAAAATACAACATATAATGATTTTAAATGGTAATTTTTAAATAGTTTTATAAATAAAAGTGTCACTTCTCAACATAATTGCATTTATTGATAATAGGAATATTTGTAGTAGGAGAGAAGTTATATGGAGATAACTAACTTTATAACTGAAAATTTTCTTTCATCATTTATAGGAACATTAGCTGCTGTAGAATTAATAGTATTTACAACTAAAAATTTTCCACTTATTAATAAAATACCTACAAAATTGTATACTTTTATCTTAGCAGTTATTCATCTTGTTATTGTTCAAATTATAGTTGGAAAAGCTGCTATAACTGTAGAGTATGTTTATATATCATTCTTAAATTCATTAATAGTAGAGTTAATTTTATGTGGTGGATATGATACTTTAATGAGTAAATTTAAAGATGTAAAACAGACATTAGATGAAGCTGAAGAGGGTATAGCTGAAATTAATGGTGAAGTTTCTAAAGAAGTTACAAATAATGATGATTCTAGCAAAGCTATAGAGAATTTAAAATCAAGTAAAGATAATATAGGGAAATAAGAATAATACCTTTAACTTTTATACTTACTTAATTGAATGTATAAAAATTAAAGGTATTTATATTTTATTTATTATTCATAGGAATTAAGTTTCCACCATATAATTTCATTTCTTTAAATTTTATTTTAAAAGCTTTTTGATAGGATTTTATAGCATCTAAATCACGTCTTGTACCTATGCAAATTGAACATCCAAATAGATTTCCACGAGCTGTTCTTCCAGCTCTATGTAAATATTCATCAGGATTTTCAGGGAAATCCATGCTTATAATATGAGTTACTTCAGGAATGTCTAACCCCCTAGCCGATACATCAGAAGAAACTAATACATTAAATTTACCACTTCTAAAAGCTTCTATTGATCTTTGTCTTTGCTCTTTTGATGCATTACCAAATATGGCTGTAGATTTAACTTTATGGTAATCTAATTTTTCATTAATATTTTGAAGTTCTGTACTATTATTAATAAATATAATGGCTCTTTGTGGAGATTCAGCAGCTAATAATTTTCTTAAAGTTTCAAATCTATCTCTAAATTCACAAGTAATATACATATGAGAAATGTTTGGATTTAAAACAGATTTAGCTTCTGATTTTACTATGTGAACTTCTTTAACTAATGATTTAGAAATTTCTAATGCTGAATCATTCATGCTTGCAGAGAAAAACATAAGTTGTCTATCTCTCATTGTAGCTTTAATTATATTTTTTATTATTATAGATTTATTTTTAGCAAGTAAACTATCAGCTTCGTCTATAACTATAGTTTTTATAGTATGAGCAGTTATTTTTTTCTTTTTAATTAAATCAAGAACTCTTCCAGCTGAACCTACTATTATATGAGGCTTTATTTCTTTAAGTTTTTTGATTTGTTTTTCAATATTAGATTCACCCATTATAGTAAGTGAAGTTACATTCATATTTGAATTTTTTGCAAGCAGTTTAATTTGTGCATCTATTTGCATAACTAATTCATGAGTTGGAGCAAGAATAATGGCTTGCATTTCTTTTTTTTCAATATTTATTTTTTGAATAATAGGGCATATGTAAGATAAAGTTTTTCCACTACCAGTATGTGCTTCAGCAATAATATCTAAGTTTTCTAATGCTTCTTTTATAGTTAGACTTTGAATTTCTGTAGGGTAAGTAATTCCTTGAAGCTTTAAACCTTCTATTATATTTGGATTTAAATTAAGTTCATTAAATGACATTTTTATTTTTTCTCCTTGGTATTTTTTATATCTATATTAGTATACACTAAAAATAATTTTAGTATAGAATTTTGTATAAATTTAAGTTTCTTATAAACAAATAAAAAAGATTTAATTATTATTTAAATTAAAAGTATATTAATTTGAAAAAGGTAAAAAACAAGAATAAAAGATTAAACTTAAAATTATAAATAATTAAATAAAAAATATTAATAATTTTTATTTATATAAGGAAAAACGTTTAAATTTAGAGAAAAATAATTATTTATAAATAAAAGTTCAAAAAAATAGCAGGAAACTAAAACTTGAATTTCAGTACCGAAGTGTTAAAATAGATTTTATTATGAATTAAAAATCAAAGGAGAAAAAGAATATGAAAGGTGCATTTGAAATTTTTAAAAGAGATTTAAAGAATATCTTTAAAAATTATGGAGCAATTATTGTTATTATGGCATTGTGTATTTTACCATCTTTATATGCTTGGTTTAATATAAAGGCATCATGGGATCCATATGCGCAATCAGCAACAAGTGGAATAAAAATTGGAGTTGTAAATAAAGATTTAGGAACAACACTTAATGACAAAGAAATTAATTTAGGAAATGATGTTGTAGAAGAATTAAAGGACAATCATCAAATGGGGTGGCAGTTTGTTAGTGAAGAGGAAGCAACACAAATGGTTGAAGAAGGAAAGTATTATGCAATGATTACTATTCCTGAAGATTTCTCTAAAAACCTAACATCCATTGTTACTGAAGATATTCAAAAAGGAAATATTATTTATACAGTAAATGAAAAGATTAATGCTATAGCTCCTAAGCTTACAGATAAGGGAGCAAGTGCAATTCAAGAAAATGTAAGTAAAGCTGTAGTTTCCACTGTAAGTGAATCAATATTTGGTTTAGGAAAGGAAATTGGAATAGAACTTGAAAACCAAATACCTAAGATTGGTACAATTTATAATTCATTAGTAGAACTTCAAGGACGTTTTGGAAATATTAATGAAACAGTTGATTTAGCAGGAAGTGGTGCAGAACAATTAAAAACATTAGTAAGTGAAGTGCAAGAAGATATTCCTAAGATAAAGGAAACTATTGAAAACGCACAAACTTTAAGTGGTGATGTTAAAGAATTTTTATCTTCTTCAAAGACAAGTTTAAATAATATATCACCTGTAATTAAAAATGATATTAAAATATTAAATGAAATATCAATAGATATTTCTAAATATACAGGTGCATTAATAAATGTAATAAATGCTGGTGCAGAAAATGCTCCTGAAATGATTGATAGTTTACTTAATAAGTTAAATAGTATAAATAAAAGTGCAGATTCATTAATAGGAATCCTTCAAACTATGAATAAATTTAATCCTGGAAAGTTTGATGATACAATTGCTAACTTACAAGCTATAAATGATAAGGTTAGTTCAGCTATAACTGCTTTAAATACAGTAAAAGATAATCTAGCAAATGGTCAAAAACCAGATTTAAATTTATTAAACAATGTTTTAACTTTCTCAAATGATATTAGCACTATATCAGGAAATTTATATGATAATTTTGATGCAAATATAGTATCAAAGATAAATAGCATATTTGATGAAGCATATAATACAGCTGATAATGCAGCATCTGTATTAAGTTCAGCAGGAGAAAAGCTTCCACAAGTTTCAGAATTATTAAATACTGTTTATGCTGGTGCAGATAAAGGTATCGATGGAATTGAATTTGTTAAAGAAAAGCTTCCAGAAGCTGAAAATATGATTAATGAATTAGTTAGCAAAGTTGGAGGCATTAATAATAGTGAGGACTTACAAGAAATAGTTGATTTATTAAAAACAGATGTACAAACAAGAAGTGACTTTTTATCTGATCCAGTAAATATAGTTGAAAATAAGTTATTCCCAATGGGTAACTATGGTACAGGAATGACACCATTTTATACAGTATTATCATTATGGGTAGGATTATTATTATTAGCTTCTATGTTAAGAGTTGAAGCTAAGGGAGAATATTCTGCTATATCTCAATACTTTGGTAAAATGTTATTATTTATGAGTATAGCAATAATTCAAGCTATAATAGTAGCCTTAGGAGATTTATATATATTAAAAATATATTGTGTAAATCCATTATTATTTGTATTAGGTAGTATATTTACAAGTGTTATATTCACATTAATTTTATACTCACTATGCTCTGTTTTTGGAAACATAGGTAAGGTTTTAGGAATTGTGTTATTAGTAATACAAATTGGTGGTTCAGGAGGAACGTTCCCTATTCAATTAACACCAAAGTTTTTCCAAGTGATTAATCCGTTTTTACCATTTACTTATGCTATTTCTTTTGCAAGAGAAGCAATTGGTGGAGTTGTTCAAAATGTATTAACTAAGGATATAGTAGTTCTTTTAATATATGGAGCAATATTTATACTTATTTCTTTATTCCTTAAAAAACCAATAAATAAATTGACTCATGGTTTTACAGAAAGTTTAGAAAAAAGTGGAGTTAGTGAATAGATAATAATATAAAAGAGTGTTTAAAGTTTAAAATAATTTACTTTAAATGCTCTTTTTATAATTAAAATAATAAATGTATTATTTTTGAAAATAATGGTAATAATTATAGGTGGCTTTAGTTTATAAATTCTTGTTAATATAAAAGAATAATTGATTTTTTAAATTGACTAAAGTAATTAATGTTAATATAATTTTTTATAATAGTGAGGTGGAGAATATGAGTATGAAAAATAATAAAAAATTAATATTTGGTGTAGTATCGGCAGTAGCAGGTGTTGTAGCCGGAGTTTGTTTTAAAAATAATATGAATAAAAAAGCTAAGAATTTTACTGAAGGAGATACAAATAATAAAAAAGAAAAAAAGAGTAAGAATGTATATTACACAGTACATTTAAATAATATTTATAATCCATATGATGATAAAACAGTTTCAGAAAATGATATGATAAAAGAAATAAAAAGAGAAACTTCCTTATAGAATTTTAAAATATATTCAGCATTTACTAAAAGATGTAATGCTGAATTTTTTTAAGAAATTCTAATTATAAGTAATAATAGAAATATATTTTTAATATATATTTTATTGGAAATATTCAGCATAAATTGTTAGTAAATAAATACTTTATTACCATGACAAACTATGCTATAATTACCAATGTTACATTTGAAATAGGGAGGATTCGACATGAAACACATAAAAACTATTAACAAAACAAACATCAAAAACAGCTTATGTAAGCCAGGATGTAAGGAATGTGCAAACTCATGCCAATCAGCTTGCAAAACTTCTTGCACAGTTGCTAACTTAGAGTGTGAAAACTAATTAAAGACAAGCAGTAACTTAAAAAAAGTTGCTGCTTAACTTTATATATTAGTAGAAGTTAACTTATCAAATTGACATTAGGAATAAATAAGATATGTTTCAAGATATATGGAAAAATAATTTTAGGAGGAAAGTAAAAATGGCTTTAATACACAAATTTAAACAAGGAGATAATTTCTTTGTTTTAGACGTTAATACAGGAGCTGTACATATTGTAGATGAATTAGTTTATGATTTAGTAGATGACAATGAACTAAGAGATAAAGAAGAGCTTATAAAAGAATTTGGAGCTAAATATGGTGAGGAAACTATAAAAGAAGCTTATGAAGAGTTGTTAGAGCTTATTGATGAAGATATTTTATATTCAAGAGATCAATACGAAGATATAGCACATTCTTCAATGGATGATAGAGATTATATTAAGGCAGTATGTTTGAATATAATTCATGGATGTAACTTAAGATGTAAATATTGTTTTGCAGACGAAGGAGAATATAATGGGCATAAGGGAGTAATGTCTGTTGAAACTGCTAAAAAAGCAATAGATTATGTTGTTAAAAGAAGTGGTCCAAGAAGAAATATTGAAATTGACCTATTTGGTGGAGAACCAACAATGATTATGGACAAGGTTAAAGAAATAATTGCCTACGCTAGAGAAAATGAAAAGGCTTGGAAGAAAAACATTAGATTTACTATGACTACTAATGCTACTCTTTTAACAGAAGAAATGATGGATTTTATGGATAAAGAAATGGGAAATATAATTCTTTCTTTAGATGGTAGAAAAGAAGTTAATGACAATGTAAGAATTAAAGTAGATGGAAGTGGTTCTTATGATGATATACTTCCAAATATTAAGAGAATGATTGAAAAGAGAGATAAATCTAAACATTATTATGTAAGAGGAACATTTACAGGAGCTAATACTGATTTCTTTGAAGATGTTAAGGCAATGGTAAATGAAGGATTTAGAGAAATTTCAATTGAGCCGGTAGTTTTAGAAAAGGGACATTTCTTAGAACTTAAAGAAGAACACTTACCAGAAATATTTGAAAACTATGATAAGTTATATGATGAAATGGTTAGAAGAAAGAAAGATGGAGATGAATTCAACTTCTATCATTTTAATATTGACTTAAATGGTGGACCATGTGTTTATAAGAGAATTTCAGGATGTGGTGCAGGTTTTGAATATGTTGCAATAACTCCACAAGGAGAGGTTTACCCATGTCATCAATTCGTAGGTAAGGAAGAATTTAAGCTAGGAAGTATTTATGATGATACTTATGATGCTGAATTAGGTAAAAAGTTTAAGAAAGCTCACATATACAACAAACCAAAGTGTAGAGAATGTTGGGCAAGATTTTACTGTAGTGGGGGATGTCAATCAAATAACTTTGCATTTAATGGAGATATGAATATTCCTTATGAAATAGGATGTAAAATGCAAAAGAAGAGAATTGAATGCGCAATAGCACTTAAAGCTGAATAAATATATTAAAATAGCAAGAACAAGATAATATCTTAGTTCTTGTTGTTTTTTTGTATATCAGTAAAACGTATTAAGTAAAATAATTAAAAATATTATTATTGTTTTTTATGTTAAGAAGGATAAATTGTAAAAATAAGAATATATGAAGAAAAAGTAGTTAAACTTTTAAGTATATTAATAATTTTTTAGATATTAACTATAAGAGGTGATAATTTAATGAAAGATTTTATTTTTGATAATGGATTAAAGCTTATTTATAAAAAGACAAGTAATGAATTAAATTCAATATGTATTTCATTAGATGCAGGAGCAATTCGTGATGGAAAGCAATTAGGAGTTGCTCATATAACTGAACATATGGTTTATAAAGGAACAGAAACTAAATCTGAAAAAGAAATAAATACAGAGTTAAGCAACATATTTGCTTTTCAAAATGCTATGACTAATTATCCTTATGTTGTATTTTATGGAAGTTTACTAAGTGAAGATTTAAAACAGGGGTTAGATTTGTTTTCAGATATTCTTTTAAATCCAGTTTTTACTGAAGAAGTTTTTAAAGAAGAAATGGAAGTTATAAAACAAGAACTTAAAGAATGGGATGAGGATATCGAACAATATACAGAAGATAAGCTCTATTATAATTGTATGGAAAATAGGAGAATTAAATATCCTATCATAGGTACTGAAGAATCATTAAATAATATGACAATAGATGATGCGATAAACTTTTTTAATGATTATTATTGTGCTAATAATGCAACTATTACTATAATTTCGAATTTAGACTTTGAAGAAGTAAAAAATATGGTGGAAGAAAGCTTTATAGATTGGAGAAGTGAAAAGCTACCTGAAAAAGAAGAGATAAATGGTGAAATTGAGGGTGGAATATTTATAAATAGTAAATTAGATATTAATAGTTCTAAGGTTCAAATTATATTCCCTATAGATAATTTAAATCAATGGGAAGTAAAAGCATTAAGAATTTTTAATCAGTATTTTGGAGAAGGAGTAAACTCTATTTTATTTGATACATTAAGGACAAAAAATTCTTTGGTATATGATGTATTAACAAGGATTTCAAACGAGGAACATATAAAGGTTTATAAAATTATTTATAGTACTGCACCGGAAAATTTAGAAAAGTCTATACAAATAGTAAAAGAACTTATAAAAAATATTGATGAATATAAAAATGTATTAAAAGAGAGTGATATTAAAGATTTAATAAAGAGCTTTAAATTAAAAAGATTATTTTCAAATGAGCAAAGTGTAAGATTAGCAATGGGAATAGCCACATATGACACTATGTTTGGAGATGGAATGTTATATATTGATGAAACTGAAAACTTAGATAAAATACCTTTAGATTATATTATTAATACTGCTAATAAGGTATTAAAAAATATGGTAGTTCAAGTAATAAACAATAAATAATTAAATCAATTTTTTAAGAAGAGGAATAAATGAGTAAAAAAGTACCGTTATTAGATGAAGTTTTAAAGTATAAAAAAGAAAACAACTTAATACTTTCAATGCCAGGAAATAAAAGTGGTATTGGATTTTTAAGAGACGATGTTGGAAGAGAATTTGTAAATAATATGGGGTTTTTAGATATTACAGAAGTAGACCCTCTAGACAACCTTCATGCTCCAGAAGGCATAATAAAAGAAGCACAAGAATTATTAGCAAAAACCTATGATGTTAGAAAAGCATATTTTGTTGTTAATGGTAGTACTGCTGGAAACTTAGCTTCTATTTTTGATGCCTTCAATGAGGATGATGAAATTTTGGTAGAGAGAAATTGTCATAAATCAGTTTATAATGGAATTATTTTAAGAAAGCTAAAAGTTAAATATATAGAACCTGTGGTTTATGAAGATAAAGGGTTATTTTTACCACCAACAGAAAAGGAAATATATAAAGCAATAAATAAATGTAAAAATGCAAAAGGAATAATATTAACTTATCCAAATTATTTTGGAATTGGATATGATATAGTTGAAACTTTAAAAGATTTAAAAGATAGAGGATTAAAAATAATTATAGATGGAGCTCATGGAGCCCATTATGGAATAACAGAAAAATTACCTAAATCTATAGTTAAATATGCAGATTATATAGTTTTAAGTGCGCATAAAACTTTGCCAAGTTTAACTCAAGGTTCATATCTCTTAATTAATAATGATACTAATGTTGATTTTTATTTAAAAGCATTTATGACTACATCACCATCATATTTAATAATGTCATCATTAGATTATGCTAGATATTATTTAGAGAATTATGGAAAAGAGGACTATGATAAGTTAATTGATTTAGCTATTAAATGGAGTATAAAAATTAATAATTTAAATAAAGTAAGAGTTTTAAGTAAAGAAGATTTGCCAAGGGGTTATGACCTAGATTTAAGTAGATACATATTAATATTAAAAAAAGGATATAGTGGACATAAATTATTAAATTATTTAAGAAGCTTAAATATACAGTGTGAAATGAGTTTTTCAGGTGGTGTAGTTTTAATTTTGTCTCCTTTTAATTTAGAAAAGGATTTTGAAAAAATATATAATTCATTGAAAAGCTTAAACTTAGAATTATTAGTTGATACAGACTATCAAAATTATTGTGGATTAATTCCTAAAAAAGTGTTGGAGCTATATGAAGCATTTAATATGGAATTTGAGTATGTAAATATATATGAAAGTGAATCTAAAATTTCAAAAGAAGCAATAATTCCTTATCCACCTGGAATACCATTAATTTGTGCAGGAGAGGTAATATCAAAAGAAGCAATTGATATTATAAATGGATATATTAAAAATAATAAAACAGTAATAGGGTTAAAAAATGGATTAGTAAAGGTAATAAAAGATATAAAATAAAGTGTTTTATTTAAAATAAATACATATTATCCCAAAATTTTCGTAAAATTTTGGTTTGTTTTGCAGTAAAATTATGTATAATGTAATATAGAACGATTATTTTAAATTAAATAATAAGTTTATTATTTTTAATTTAAAGTAATTATATTTATAGCTTAAGTAAAGTCTTTTTAAAAACTTAAAGTTGAAATCTATTTTATAGATTAAGAGAAAGAAAGGTGATTTTTATTAATAAGTTAAAAATATTAAGTCTGTTGGTACTGTCGGGAATGTTAGTGATTCCTTCTAAAATATCAGAAGCTGAAGAATTTTATAGCGTATCAGAAAGAGATTTAATTAAATTATTAGAAAAATATAAAGATGAAGAAGTTATAATGGAAGATGGTTTAGTTTTAACTGTTGGTGAAGCTATAAACTTACCAATGAATGAAGGCTTGACTATTTATAATAAAAATGTAGCAGAAGTGATTAATGGAAGATTAGTAGGAAAAGCTACTGGAAGTACATTTATATCTCAAGAAATAGACGATACGGTATATATTTTAGAAGTATGTATCATGGAAAATAAAGTATCCACAGCTGCTTATTCAAGAAGTGTAAATAAAAAAGTTAATAGAGATTATTATAAAGTATTTATAGATCCAGGACATGGTGGATATGATAATGGAGCAGTACAAAATGGAGTACTTGAAGATGAGATAAACCTACAAGTATCTAAAAAAATAGAAGCTAAATTGAAGTCAAAGGGTGTACAAGTTAAGATGAGTAGATATGATGATACATATCTATCATTAACTGAAAGAACTGTAATGTCAAACAACTGGGGTTCTGATGTGTTTGTTTCTATACATCAAAACTCTGCAACAAATTCTAGTGGAAATGGAATAGAAACTTACTATCATCCGACAAGACAAGATGGAAAAGAGCTTGCTAGTGAAATCCAAAATGATTTAATAGCATCAACCAATGCAAGTAATAGAGGTGTTAAGAGTGCTAATTATGCAGTAATTAGAACGTCGAATATGCCTTCAAGCTTAGTTGAATGTGGATTTATATCAAATCCAACTGAAGCTAATAAATTAAGTTCAAGTAGTTATCAAGATAAGGTTGCCGAAGGTATTGTTAATGGAATAATGGATTATTTACAAAATAATATTGTTCTAAATAATGGTACTGGGGGAAGTTCAAATTCTGGGACAAATGCTGGAGGATCAAATTCAGGTAGTACTATAAAAAGTGGGACAGTAAAGGTAAATGGAGCACTAAATGTAAGAAGTGGAGCAGGAACAAGCTATTCAGTAATAGGCTCATTAA
>NZ_CAJURG010000001.1:464100-828660 GCF_910588715.1 uncultured Clostridium sp. | reverse complement strand
AAACAAGTGGGACATGGTATAAGATAAAATATGGAAGTGGATATGGTTATGTAAGTAAGGATTATGTGACAGTATCGACAAGTAGTAGTGGTTCTAGTAATAGTGGAAGCTCTAATAACGGAGGAGGTTCAAATTCTGGGACAAATGCTGGAGGATCAAATTCAAGTAGTACTGTAAAAAGTGGGACAGTAAAGGTAAATGGCGCACTAAATGTAAGAAGTGGAGCAGGAACAAGCTATTCAGTAATAGGCTCATTAAATAATGGAGCAAAGATAGAAATAGTAGAAACAAGTGGGACATGGTATAAGATAAAATATGGAAGTGGATATGGTTATGTAAGCAAAGATTATGTTTTAGTTAATACTAGAAGTATTGAAGAAAATAGCATTTTAAGAGAAGGAACTGCTGTAACTTTATCTTTAAAGGTTAGAGATGAATCTAATTATGAATCAGCTATTATAGGAACAATAGCTATGGGAGAGAAAGTTTCTATAATAGAGGATAAGGGTGAATGGAGTAAAATTCAATATAACGGCACAAATGGATATATATTAAATGAATATGTAGATTTTAATATAGCAAGTTAATATCAGATAATGAGTTATATTGGTTTGATTTATGGAAATGATAAATATATAAGAATCAAACTAATATAACTCTTTAAATTTTTATGAATTATAATTAATTTATTATTATGTAAATAATCAAACATAAAAGAAGTACAAAAGAGGAGAAAAAATATGGAATTATTTGTAACCGATTTAGATGGAACATTAATTAATAGTAAAAGAGAAGTTCCTAAAAAATCTTTAGAAATTTTAAATAAGTTAATAGATGAAGGAGTTAATTTTACAGTAGCTACAGCTAGAACTCCAGCCACAGCAGTAGAAATATTACAAGATTTAAATTTAAAGTTACCAGTTGCGTTAATGAATGGAGTTTTAATATATGATACAAAAGAGTTAAAATATATAGATATTAAAGGAATAGAAAAAGAATCAGCGCATAAGGTTTTAGATATTTTTAAATCATATAATAAAAATCCATTAGTATATGGTGTTAAAGATAATCATTTATGGGTATATCATAAGGATTTTGAAAATGTTTATGAATATAACTTTTATAAAGAAAGAGTTGATAAAAGATTAAAAACTTTTGTGCAAATTGAAAATTATAAAGAATCAATTATAGAAGCAAATATAATTAATTTTGTTGCTTTTGATAACTATGAAAAGATAAAAAAAATAGCAAAAGAAATTGAAAGTATTGAAGGAATAACTGTTAATTATTATAAGGATGTATATGAAGATTGTTATTTTTTAGAAGCTTATAGCAGTGAAGCATCTAAAGCTAATGGAATAAAGTATTTATCAAAGTATATAGACTATAGCAAGGTTATTTGCTTTGGAGATAATTTAAATGATATACCTATGTTTGAATTAGCAAATGAATCATATGCTACTCAAAATGCAGCAGAAGAGATTAAAAAAATAGCTACTGATGTAATAGGTAGTTGTGAAGAAGATGGAGTTGCTGAATTTTTATTAAATAGATTTAAGGGTAAATAATAGAGTAAAACAGGAAGTATTAAATTATTAATAAATTAGTTTAATATTTTCTGTTTTATTATTTTGTTTTATAGAAAAATATGTAATACACTTAAAAATAATAAAAGAAAACGGTTTAAAATATGCTTAGATAGAAAAATATTAAAAAGATTAATAAAATGTAAATTAAGTGTAAATAAGTTATAGCAATGCTTTTAACAGTATAAAAAAATAAAAATTTAAATATAAATATAAATTTATTATCTAATTAATAATTAAATATTGGTTATGGTTAATGGATTTTTATAGTATACTTGAAAAAAAAAGTAAAATGATATATTATATTTACAAGTGATAATTAAAAGGGGGCCTAATATATGGATAATAAAAGAGACCAATGGGGGACAAAGTTTGGTTTTATATTAGCAGCTGTAGGATCAGCAGTTGGATTAGGTAATATATGGAGATTTCCATACTTAGTTTATGAAAATGGAGGAGGAGCATTTTTAGTTCCGTACTTTTTTGCTATATTTACAGCAGGTATACCACTATTAATTTTAGAGTATGGAATGGGGCATAAATTTAGAGGCTCTACACCGTTAGCTATGGCAAGAGCAAATAAAAAATGGGAATGGCTTGGATGGTGGCCAAGTATTACTGCATTTTTTATATTAGGATATTATTCTATGATTTTAAGTTGGGCAATGAAGTATTTTACACTAAGTTTTTCAAAAGGTTGGGGCAATGATCCAAATTCATATTTTTATAATGGATTTTTAAAACTTACAGAATCACCTTTTCAATTTGGAACAGTTATTTGGTCAATATTAATTGGAATAACTTTAGTTTGGGGAATTAGTTGGTTTATATGCTATAAGGGTGTAAAAGGTGGAATAGAAAAATTAAATAAAGTTTTATTACCCACATTAGTTTTAATAATGATAATAATTGTTTTAAAGGGAATAACACTAGAGGGTGCTACTTTAGGATTAAATAAATTATTTACTCCAGATTGGAGCAAGGTTATGGAGCCTAAAGTTTGGATAGCTGCATATGGACAAGTTTTTTATTCATTAAGCTTGGCTATGGGAATAATGATGACTTATTCAAGCTATTTACCTAAAAAAACAGATATAAATAATAGTGCATTTATGACTGCATTTGCAAATTGTGGATTTGAGTTTTTATGTGCAATTGGAGTTTTTGCAATTTTAGGTTTTATGGCAACAAGTCAAGGTGTTGGGATTGAAGAAGTTGTTTCAAGTGGTATTGGACTAGCGTTTATAGTTTTTCCTAAGGTATTTTCAGTTATGGGGGTATGGGGAACTATACTTGGCTGTTTATTCTTTACTTGTTTAGTTTTTGCGGGATTAACATCTTGTGTATCATTAGTTGAAGCTGTATCATCAGCTGTAATTGATAAAACAGGTTGGTCACGTAAAAAGGTTGTTTCAGTTATAGCTTTATTAGGAGTTATTATGAGCTCAACATTTGCATCAGGAGCAGGATTATATGTGTTAGATATAATGGATAATTTCATTAATTGTTATGGAATTGTAGTTGTAGGATTATTAGAAGCTATATTTATAGGATGGATAATTAAACCAGAAAAAGTTAGAAATCATACAAATGAAACTTCATACTTTAGAATCGGAAAATGGTGGGATTTTACAGTTAAATTTATAATACCAGTAATGCTAACAATAATGTTAGTTAGTAACTTTTTAACAGAAGTTAGAACTCCGTATGGTGGATATAGTTTACCAGCGTTATTTGCTTATGGATGGTCTATTATTGGATTAGGTATAATTGGGTCTATAGTAGTTTCAAGAAGACCATGGAAAAATAAAGCCATAGAGAAATTCGAAAAGAAAAGTAAAGAGGGGGTAGTTTAATATGACTGCAACAGCATTAATTTACTTTGCAATTGGTGCAATAGTGTTATGGGGTGGTTTAATAACTACATTAGTAATCTCTATAAAGAAAGAAAAAGAAATAAATTAGTTAAATTCAAATTTAAAATATAAAACATTTAGCAAGAAAAGGGAGTTGTATAATATTGAAGTTTTTTAATTTAATATTAATACAACTCCTTTTTTATATGAAATTTTTATTTATGAGATTTATGAAGAAGTAATTTTATACGCTACTTTTCTTTTATGCTAAAACTAAGTTTGCACTTAAAGACAAAGTTTGTCATATTCTGTAATATGAATTTAATGAGAAGGTGAAATTATGTGTGGAATAGCTGGAATGGTAGACTTTAATAAAATTTTAAGAGGAAAGAGAGATATACTTTGCAAAATGGTAAGAACTCTAAAAAGAAGAGGACCAGATAGCGAAGGATTATATGACTCAAACAACGTATTACTTGGACATAGGAGATTAGTAGTTGTTGATCCTGAGGGTGGTAAACAACCAATGATTAAAATTGTTGGTGGGAAAAAATACGTTATAGTTTATAATGGAGAACTTTATAATACAGAAGATTTAAGAAAAGAATTACTAGCTGAAAACTTTACTTTTGATTCTTATTCTGATACAGAAGTGTTATTGACATCATATATTGCTTGGGGAATAGATGCTATTAAAAAATTAAATGGAATATTTGCTTTTGCTATATATGATGAAGAGAAGAAACAAGTATTTTTAGCTAGAGATGCTATGGGAGTTAAACCATTATTTTATTCTAAAAAGGGAAGCACTTTAATTTTTGGGTCAGAAATTAAAACAATACTTGCACATCCAGAAGTAAAAGCAGAAATTGATAGAGATGGATTAACAGAGCTTTTTGCATTAGGACCAGCTGTATCACCGGGAAGTGCTGTATATAAAGGAATAAATGAAATTGCTCCAGCACATTGCATGTTGGTAACAAAAGATAATATGAAGATATGGGAGTATTGGAAGGTTGAAGCTAAGGAGTTAAATGAAACAATTGACGAATCAGTAAGTCATGTTAGAGAATTGTTAATTGATGCAATAAGAAGGCAATTAGTAGGTGATGTGCCAGTATGCACATTTTTATCTGGAGGACTAGATTCATCAGCAATATCAGCAATAGCAGCAGCTGATTTTAAAGAAAGAGGAAAGAGGTTAACCACCTATTCTATAGATTATGAAGGTAATGATAAGTATTTTAAATCATCATTATTTCAACCTACTTCTGATCAATACTTTGCAGAAAGAATGGCAAAATTTATAGATAGTGACCATAGAACCGTTTTGTTAAAACAAAAAGATTTAGCAAATTCATTAAGAGAAGCCACTTTAAGTAGAGATTTGCCTGGTATGGCAGATGTTGATTCTTCATTATTATTATTTTGCAAAGAAATCAGAAAAGATTTTGTTGTTGGATTATCAGGAGAATGTGCAGATGAGTTATTTGCTGGATATCCATGGTTTACTAATGAAGAAATGATAAATGCTAATACTTTTCCATGGTCAAGATCTGTAGGAGAAAGAAAGACAATTTTAAATGATAATTTAAAAAATTTAAATATTGAAGAACTTACTAATGAAGAATATTTGAAAACCTTAAAACAAGTGCCTCATTTAGATAATGAAGATAAAAAAACTTATAGAATGAGGGAATTATTTTATTTAAATTTAAAATGGTTTATGGTTAATTTATTAAATAGAAAAGATAGATCAAGTATGTATAATAGTTTAGAAGTTAGAGTTCCTTTTGCAGATTATAGAATAGTAGATTATGCTTTTAATTTACCAGTAGATGTAAAACTTTTAGATGGAAGAGAAAAAGGGTTATTAAGAAAAGCATTAGTTGGTATACTTCCTGAGGATATAATATATAGGAAAAAGAGTCCATATCCAAAAACTCATAATCCTATATACACTAATATTGTTTGCAATATGATGAATAAAATATTAGACGATAAAACTTCTCCTATATTACAAATAATAAATAAAGATAAGGTTCAAGAAATAGTGAATACAAGAGGTGAATCTTATAAAACACCTTGGTTTGGCCAACTTATGACTGGACCACAAATGATTGCATATTTAGTTCAAGTTGATACTTGGTTAAGAGAGTATAATATTAATATATTAATTTAATATGGAAAGTTATAGAGGATTAAGGGATAATAAACTTTAATCTTCTTTATTTTATTTAAGATAAATAAAATAAAAAATATTACACAAAATAAATGATATATTGACAAAAAAAAACAGATAAATTATAATGATACGCAGATAATTAAAGGGTTCATATAATTATTAAATATAGTTTTTTATATGATTTTTAGGGATATAATAAATTATAACGCGTATCCAAAAATAAACTTTTTAGGAGGAGTTTACTTATGAAGAAAAAAATAGTTGCATTAATGCTTTCAGCTTTAATGGTAACAGGATTAGTTGGGTGTGGAAGTGATAATAACTCAGCAGAAGGAAATGGATTAAAAGTTGGTATGGTTACTGATACAGGTACAATTGATGACAAATCATTTAATCAAGGTACATGGGAAGGAATAGAAAAGGCTAAAAAAGAATTTGGGCTTCAAACAACATTCATGCAACCTAATGGTGAATCAGAAGCAAGTTACTTAACAGAAATACAAAATCTATATGATTCAGGATATAAATTTATAGTAACTCCAGGTTACAAATTTGAAACAGCAATATATAAAGCACAAGATAAATATGCAGATTCAAAGTTTGTTTTAATTGATGGTGAACCAAATGATGGTAATGGTAATACTAAGGTAGCTGAAAATACAGTTGCAGTATATTTTGCAGAAGAGCAAAGTGGATTTATAGCTGGTGTAGCAGCAGCAGTTCAATTAAAAAATGGTGATTTTGGATTTATTGGTGGAATGGAAGTGCCATCAGTTAAAAAGTTTAATTATGGATTCCAACAAGGTGTATCTTATGCTAATGAACACTATGGAACAAGTGTTAGCTTAAAAAATGAAAATATAATTTATTCAGGTTCATTCTCTGATACAGCTTTAGGACAACAATTAGCAGCTCAAATGTATAATAATGGAGTTAAAGCAATATTTACTGCAGCAGCTGGTGTTAATATAGGAGTTATTACAGAAGCTAAATCAAGAGTTGTTAATGGTGAAGAAGTATGGGTTATAGGTGTTGACTCTGACCAATATGATGATGGTATTTATGAAGGAAACAAATCAGTTGTATTAACTTCAGCTATTAAAAAGATTGAAGAAGCAACTTATCAAATAATAAAAGATGAAATAGATGGTAAATTCCCAGGTGGAGAAGTTTTAAGATTTGACGCTAAAAATGATGCTGTAGGTATTCCAACTGAAAATCCAAACTTAAATGAAGAAGCAACATCAAAGGCTAATGAAGTTACAAATGCTATTAAGTCTGGAGAAATAGAAGTAAAAATCGAATTATAAAATTAAAGATGTTAAAGGCTATGTTAAGAAAATAACATAGTCTTTTTTGAATTTTTGGGTAAAATAGTATTGACAATGAAAAAAATATTAAATATAATTTACACGAACGATAAGTAACTTATATAAGCTCTGAATATGGCAGAGCGTTTCTACCGGAAACCTTGAATTTCCTGCTATAAGTGAAATTAGTGCATAAGAATTTAGCCGAACAATAATTTAGCTAATATGTATTATTTTCATTGTAGGAATTAATACATATTTTTTTGTTTCCGTGAGATAGATTTTTTTAATAAAATTATTTGGGAGGAATGAACAAATGAAAAAAAAGATTATTACGTTAGCACTTTCATTATTAATGACTACAGGATTAGTTGCATGTGGAAATGGAGATAATGGTTCGTCTAATTCTGGAAAGGGTACATTAAAGGTTGGTATGGTTACTGATTCAGGAACAATTGATGACAAATCATTTAACCAAGGTACTTGGGAAGGTATAATAGAAGCAGAAAAAAATCTTGGAATTGATAAAAATTATTTAAAACCTTCTGGAGAAACAGAAGCAGATTATTTAACAGAAATACAAAATCTTTATGATTCAGGATATAAATTTATAGTAGGGCCTGGGTTTAAACTTGAATCAGCTTATTATAAGGCTCAAGAAGAATACCCAGATGCAAAATTTGTTTTAATTGATGGAGTTCCAAATGACGGAAAGGGAAACTCTAAAGTAGCTAATAATACAGTTGCAATACAATTTGCAGAACAAGAAGGTGGATTTGCAGCTGGGGTTGCAGCAGCACTTGAATTACAAAATGGTGATTTTGGATTTATAGGTGGTATGGAATCATCAGCAGTTAAGAAGTTTAATTATGGATTCCAACAAGGTGTAGCTTATGCTAATGAAAACCTTGGAACAAATATTAGCTTAAAGCCAGAAAATATTGTTTACTCAGGTTCATTTACAGATTTAGCTTTAGGACAACAAATTGCAGCTCAAATGTATGATAGAGGTGTTAAAGTGATATTTGCAGCAGCTGGTGGAACTGGTATGGGAGCTATTACAGAAGCTAAAACAAGAGCTGTCAACGGTGAAGAAGCATGGGTTATAGGGGTTGACTGTGACCAATATGATGATGGTATTTATGAAGGCAATAAGTCAGTAATATTAACTTCAGCAGTTAAAAAAGTAAATGAAGCAGCTTATAAAATGATACAAGACGAATTAAATGGTACATTCCCAGGTGGGCAATCATTAGTTTTTGATGCTAAAAATGATGCAGTAGGTATTCCACAAGAAAATCCTAACTTAAGTGAAAATACAGTAAATAAAGTTAATGAAGTATTAGAATCTATTAAAAATGGTGAAATAGTAGTTAAAAGTGAATTATAAAATTAAAATAAAAGAGGTTATGTGTAATTCCACATAACTTCTTTTTAATATATTAAAAATAATAATTTATATTAATTTAAAAATATTATATAAAATATACTAAAATTTTAAAGGATAAATTAAAAGTATAAATAGTTAATTATAAATACAAAACTACAACTATAAATAAAAACATTAAATAAAAACATTAAATTGTTTATATAATTATAACTAAATTAATTAATTATAAATAAAAATACATTTATGCAATTAATGTGATATACTAATTGTGAAAAATAAAGAAAAAAATGTTGAAAATACGAACTTTTTAAATTATACTTAAAATGAAGTTCGGGCGTAATTATAAGATTATTATGTTAAGAATAGCAATTTGTAATTTGCATAAATTAAAGATGTGTATTTATAAAATAATTATTTTTAGAGGAGGATATCCATGGAATATGTAGTTGAGATGCTAAATATCCGTAAAGAGTTTCCAGGTATAGTAGCAAATGATAATATTACACTTCAACTAAAAGAAAGAGAAATTCATGCTCTTTTGGGTGAAAATGGTGCAGGGAAATCAACATTAATGGGAATGTTATTTGGAATGTACAAGCCGGATAGAGGTTCCATAAAGGTGAGAGGAAAAGAAGTAAAAATATCTAATCCTAATATTGCAAATGATTTAGGAATTGGAATGGTTCACCAACACTTTAAATTAGTAGATAACTTTACTGTTACTGAAAATATAATTTTAGGGTGTGAGCCTAGAAAAGGATTAACTGTAGATATTAAAAGTGCTGCAAAAAAAATAGAAGCTTTATCTAAGCAATATGGTTTAAATGTTGATCCATATGCAAAAATTGAAGATATTTCTGTGGGAATGCAACAAAGGGTAGAAATATTAAAAATGCTTTATAGAAACGCTAATGTTTTAATATTTGATGAACCCACAGCGGTATTAACTCCAAGTGAAATTGATGAATTAATTTCAATTATGAAAAATATGACTAAAGAAGGTAAGTCTATTATTTTAATTACTCATAAATTAAGAGAAATTAAAGAAGCAGCTAATAGATGTACAGTTATTAGAAGAGGAAAATATATAGGTACAGTTGATGTAAAAGATACTAGTGAAGCAGATATGGCTAAAATGATGGTTGGAAGAGAAGTATCATTTAAGGTTGAAAAGACCGAATCAAAACCAAAGGATGTAGTTGTAAAAATAGAAAATTTATCTGTTAATAACAATAAGAAAGTACTTGGTTTAAAGAATTTTTCATTAGATATTAGAGCAGGAGAAATAGTTGGAGTTGCTGGAGTTGAAGGTAATGGTCAAACTGAATTAGTGGAAGCATTAACTGGTATGAGAAGTATTGAATCAGGAAACATTATATTTAAAGGAAAAAATATAGTTAAAGAATCAATACGTCAAAGAATAGATGATGGTATGGCACATATTCCAGAAGATAGACATAAAAGAGGATTAATTTTAGATTATACAATGGAAGATAATATGGTTCTTAAATCATATAGAAATAAGCCATTTTCTAAAAATGGATTAATCAATAGAGCAAAGATTTCTGAATATGCTCAAAAGATTATTGAAACATTTGATGTTAGATCTGGTGAAGGTGGAAAATCTATTGCAAGATCATTATCAGGTGGTAACCAACAAAAAGGTGTAATTGGACGTGAAATAGAATCTGATCCAGACTTTTTAATTGCAGTTCAACCAACTAGAGGATTAGATGTTGGATCAATTGAATATATCCATAAAAGATTAGTAGAGCAAAGAGATTTAGGAAAAGCAGTTTTATTAGTATCTCTTGAATTAGATGAGGTTTTAAATGTATCTGATAGAATAGCTGTTGTAAATAATGGTGAATTAGTAGGTATAGTAAATGCTAATGAAACAAATGAAAATGAAGTTGGTTTAATGATGGCCGGCATAAAGAAGGAGGAAGCTTAGTGCATAAGAATCAATTATTAAAATCTATTATGGCAGTAGTGTTAGGGTTACTTGCTGGGTTTTTATTAATGCTAGCAATGGGATTTAATCCAATTGATGGTTATACTTACTTATTCAAAGGCGGATTAATGAACCCACAAAGAATAGGTAACTCAATTGCAACTGCAACGCCATTAATTCTTACTGGATTATCTTTTGCCTTTGCAAATAAAACTGGATTATTTAATATAGGTACTCCAGGTCAAATGTTAGCAGGTGGATTTACTGTAACAGCTATAGGATTATTAGTAGATTTACCGTATCCTATATTAGTTCCATTAATGATTGTAAGTGGTATTTTAGCTGGTGCTATTTGGGCAGCAGTACCAGGACTTTTAAAGGCGTTATTTAATGTTAATGAAGTTGTTTCAGCAATCATGATGAACTGGACTGCATATTGGATTGTTTATTACATGGTTCCAAAATACTTAAAAGGAACTACAGAAACAGAATCAGCTAGACTTGCAGATTCTGCAACTTTAAAAGCTGATTGGTTATCAAACATATTTGGTGGTTCGTACATAAATTATGGAATATTTTTAGCTATATTTTCTGTAATAATTATTTGGTTTATTTTAAATAAAACTGTTTTAGGATATGAATTAAAGGCTGTTGGATACAATAGATTTGGTGCTGAATATGCTGGTATGCCTGTAAATAGAAACATAGTAATTTCCATGATGATAGCAGGTGGATTAGCAGGATTAGCAGGTGTTGCGCAATATATGGGTAACTCAGCAGTTCTTCAAATTGGTGTAATGCCAGCTCAAGGTTTTGATGGAATAGCAGTTGCTTTATTAGGAAATAATAGTCCATTTGGAGTATTATTATCAGCATTATTCTTTGGCGTATTATATGTTGGTAAGGGATTTATGAATGCCAATGTTAAAGTACCACCAGAATTAGCAGATACAATAATAGCTACAATTATTTACTTCGCTGCAACAAGCGTAGTTATGGATAAACTAATTAAAAACGTAAAGAAAAAAAGAGAAGATAAGAAATTAAAAACAACTAGTGAAAGGGCGGTGGAAAAATAATGTGGGATATAATAGTACAAATTTTTCCTTATGCAATAGCGTATACTATACCTATGCTAATTACTGCTTTAGGAGCACTTTATTGTGAAAGAAGTGGTATTGTAAATATAGGTTTAGATGGATTTATGATAGTAGGTTCTTTTGCTGGAGCTTTAACAATATCTAAACTTCAAGCAGCAGGTGTTAATGGAGCATTATGGATAGGACTTTTAGTTGCTGCAATAGTTGGAGCTTTATTCTCACTTTTACATGCATTTGCAAGTATTAATTTAAATGCAGACCAAGTTATAAGTGGTACAGCAATTAATATGATGGCTGGAGCTTTAACAGTATTTTTAGCAAGAAATATAACAGGTAGTGGTAATATAAGAATAACTTTAGGATTCTTACCAAAAAGTATTCCTGTATTAAAGGATATTCCAGTAATAGGACCATTATTCTTTACAAAGACATATGCTACAACATGGCTAGTATTAGCTATATTAATAATAAGTGCATTTTTATTATATAAAACTTCATTTGGATTAAGATTAAGATCTTGTGGAGAAAACCCACAAGCATCTCAAGCAGCGGGTATTAACGTAATGAGAACTAGATATGTTGGTGTTATGATATCAGGAGCATTAGCTGCTTTAGGTGGATGTATAATATTAGTAACATATTCAGGTGAATTTAATGGAAGTGTTGCAGGATTAGGGTTCCTTGCATTAGCAGCATTAATTTTTGGACAATGGAGACCTTTAGGAATATTAGCATCAACTTTCTTCTTTGGATTTGCATCAACATTAGCAAATGTTGCACAAGTAATTCCAGAATTAGCAAGTATACCATTAGTAATATTAAAGGTATTCCCTTATGTAGTTACATTAATTGCATTAATAATATTCTCTAAATCTTCACAAGCACCAAAGGCTGCTGGTGAAATATTTGATGCAGGAAAGAGATAAAATTATTATTTTATATAATTAAGGGCTGTAATTATATTGAATTAAAAGTTTTCAATATAATTACAGCTCTATTTATATTTTAATAATTGTTAAAATACATTATTTTGTTAATTCTGATTCTTTCAATACTGCAACAGCTAATAGTTTAGGACCTGAGTGTATTCCTACAGCAGGAGTAATTGTTCCTGAGTAGATAAAGGTAGTATTTTTATGCTTAGAAAGCATGCTTTCTAGTTTTTTAGCTTCTTCTTGCATGGTTCCTGTCATTATAATCACTTTACCTTTTCCTTGATCTAATATATTTGTAGCTAAATCAAGTAATGTATTAAAAGCTTTCTTTGAACCTCTAACTTTTGAATGGTTAGTATACTTACCATCCTCATCCATAGTGATAATAGGTTTTAAATTTAAAAGTTGCCCGACACTTCCAGTAACTTTTCCTATTCTTCCACCTTTAATTAAATATTCTAAAGTACATTGAAGTATCTTCTCTTAATTTAGGAATGGCAGAGCAAATATATTTAAAATCTTTACCTACTTCAATCATCTTACCAATTTCAATAACAGATAAACCTACTGCCATAGATAAAATTTTAGTATCAAAAACAAAACTAGTAATTTTATCTTCATATTCAGAAGCAGCAATTCTAAAACTATTTATTGTTCCAGAAAGGCCAGATGAAATGGGCATAGCTATAACATGGGTATAGCCTTTCTTTAATAAAGTTTCATATATATTACAAATATCTTGTACAGAAGGCATAGAGGTAGTAGGTAGTTCTTCCTTTAATTTACGATAAACCTCGTCTGATGTTATTGTAACTCCATCTATATATTCTGCAGATTTATAAATTATTTTTAATCTAGCAATATGAATGTTGTACTTTTCTATATATTCATTTGGTAAGCCACATGTACTGTCTGTTATTAAAGCTATTTTTTCCATAACAATCTCCCTTTATTATAAAATAATTAAATTTTAAAATATTTGATAATCAATTTATATATTGATATAATACCACCTTTTCTATAAAAACACAATACATAGTTTTTAAAACTATGTAATAAAAGTAAATATAATATAAATACTATTAATAAAATATAAGAAAAAATGTGTATGGAAAATTTAGTAAATGTATTATAATTAATATATTATAATATTTATAATACATATAGACTGGGGAGAGGAATATAAAGGGGGTTTGTTAAATGAAAAAAGTAAAAATAGCATTATTAGGTTTAGGAAATGTAGGTAGAGGTGTATATATAATATTACATCAAAATAGAGAAGAAATTATGAAAAGGTCTGGATATGAAATTGAGATATCTAAGATATTAGTTAGAGATTTAAATAAAGATAGAGGCGTTGAAGTACCTGAAAATATTTTAACAACTGATTTTGAAGAAATAATAAATGATGATTCTATAAAGCTTGTAGTTGAAGTTATGGGAGGTATAGAACCTGCTAGAGAATATATGTTAAGAGCAATGGAAGCAAAAAAGCATATAGTTACAGCAAATAAAATGCTTCTTGCAACTGAAGGAGATAAAATTTTTGAAAAAGCAGAAGAAATGAGAGTTATGTTTCAATATGAAGCTAGTGTTGCAGGTGGGATTCCTATAATTAATGGAATAAATGAAAATTTAACTGCAAATAAGGTTAATGAATTATATGGAATAGTTAATGGAACAACAAATTATATATTAAGCAAAATGGAGCTTGAACAATTAGAGTTTGATTCAGTATTAGAGGAAGCTAAAGAAAAGGGATATGCAGAGGCTGATCCAACTTCAGATATTGAAGGATATGATGCTCAATATAAGCTTGCTATTCTTGCTTCATTAGCTTTTGGAACTAAAGTTGATATTAATGATGTATATAGAGAAGGGATAACTAAAATAAAGCCAATAGATATGAAGTATGCTAGTGATTTTGGTATGTCAATAAAATTATTAGCTATTGCTAAAGATGATGATGGCGAAATAGAATTAAGGGTACATCCTACTATGATTCCAGAAACTCATCCACTTGCCAATGTATATGATTCGTTTAATGCAATATTTATAAACGGAAATGCTGTGGGGGATTTAATGTTTTATGGTAGAGGGGCAGGCGATTTACCAACAGGCAGTGCAGTTGTAAGTGATATAATTGCTATTTTAAGAAAAAATATAGAATCAGAAAATAATAATCCAATTATTAGAAATAATTTATGGGAAAAGAAAATTAAAGATATAAATGAGGTTGAAAGTAGATATTATATAAGGGTAACTGTTGAAGATAAACCAGGTGTATTAGGACAAATTACTACTATCTTTGGTTCAAATAGGGTAAGTTTAAAATCTGTTATTCAAAAGGGTAGAAAACATGATGAAAATAATGAAGTAACTTTAGTTTTAATAACACACAAAACTAAAGAGTTTTTAATAAATGATTCTATAGATAAGCTATACGACTTAAGAACAGTAAAGGATGTAGAAAATATAATAAGAATTGAAGATTTTAATTAAGTTTAAAATATATAGTTTTATTTTAAAACTTAATTAATTTAAAATAGTGAATGAGAAAATTTAAATTTTTTCATTCACTATCTATATAACTTTATTTTACATATTTAGTATAAAGATTAACTAAAAGTTGAATATGAAATTCTTCATCTAAAATTATTCTTTTAAGTACAGCATTTATATATTCGTCATCAATTTTATTTATAGTTTCTTTATATTGTTTAATAGCACACTTTTCATCTTGAATATCTACTGTAAGAATATCTTTAATTGATGATAAATTATAATTTATTAATTTACTAGACCAATAACTTTTCTTTTTATTTTCAATCCAAAACCCAGGTTCTCCACCAAGCAATAGTATTATTTTACCAAGCATTTCTAAGTGATGCATTTCAACTATAGATATTCCGCGCAAAATATCAGATACTTCTTTATTATTATAGCTTAAGGCAATTTGATGATAAGTATATTGTGCTATGGCATCAAATTCTGAAGTAGCACTAGAATAATTAAGTAAAATTAAATTAATATATTTTGAATTTTTTTCTTTTACTTTAACTTCAGGGTAAGGAAGATCAACTGAATACATTTATTTGCTCCTTAAAAACAACAATATTATATAAATATATTTTATGAATAAATCCATTTAAATGTTAAAATAAAGAATGTTAATTTTAAGAAAAGATATTTAATTTTATGATATTAATCTAGAAATTACTTTACATATTTTTTGTGAATTAAACAAATTAGAATCATCTTTAATATTTCTATTTTCATTTATAAATCCTTCATAAAAAAGGGTTTTATTTTCTATTTCTAATAAGTCCATAGGTTTTATAACTTCTGGAAGCTTGTCCGTTTTATAAATTCCACTATTAATTAATAATTCAGATACAAATTGAGAACAAAAATAATAATATTCCCTTTTATAAGGTTTATTGAAGTAAGCAGTAACTGTTCCTAAAACACTATACTTATAATCATCTTGATTTTTAAAAAATTCATTAATTTCATTTTGTAAAAAATTAAATTGGTCTAAAGAAATATTAACTTTATATACTAAACACCTACTGTTAGGATACATAGCAAATACACCACTATATAAATTTTCTTTAACAAGTCCAGCCGGTAAAACCTTGCTTGGAATTTTTCTTCCAAAAGAAAACATTTGAGAGAAGGAACTATCAAGAGATAAAGAAACATGAGAATACTCTTTTTGCGTAAAAAGAGCAATTATATTAGAAAACATAGTACCTGTTCTAGATAAAACTAGATATATCTCCCTATTATTCAAATTAACCCCCACCTTTTATTTTATAATTTATATTTTACACTAAAAATATGTAACTGTTAATAATTTTTTTACAATAATATGGTAAAAATTGTTAAATAGCTTTATTTATTAGAAAGGTTATGTTATTATTTACAATAATACTATTTAAAAAAGAAAGGAATGAAAGTTTAAATGGAGTTTAAATTTATTTTTGATGATAAAGAATATATTTTAAATGAAGATAATCTTGATTATTTTGTAAATGATGAAGAGAATCCAATTAAAGACATAGATGAAAAAAAGATAATAGAAATTTTACATAATGGTGATAATATTGAATTTATAAAATCATTTTTTGATTTTCCTTGTGAAAATTGTAATGAAGGAGTTAGCGAAAAGAAGAAGTTTTTTGATTTCTTAGGATTTAATTTTTACATATATACTAAAAATGGGGAATATGTAATAAGTACTTTAGATAAGGAATATGAAGGACTATCTTTTAAAAGATTATTAAAGAGCAAAAGAGTAGATAATAGTTATATTGTAATGATAAATGTTTGTAAACATTGTGGAAGCTATTCTATAGAAATTGAAGAATTTGAAGTATAGTAAATTTAGTAATAAGTTTAATAGGTTTACTCATTTTTAATAATTTTAGGAAGAGAATTTACTTATCAATAAAAATTATATGTAATAAAAAAAGCTATATAATATTAAATAAAGAAATTTTTAATATTATATAGCTTTTTTAAGATTTAAATGAGAAATTGTATATTTTTAAATTTGTTATTATGGTAAGAAATTTATTTTGTTTATAATTTATTTAATATATTTTTAAGTTATATATATAGTTGTACCAGATGGAACATTGTAATAAATCCATTTTGCATGTTTAGTTGCAAGTCTTACACAACCATCTGTTAATTGCATTCCTAAGCGAGAATCTCTAATTGAACCATCTAAATTATAAGGAATTGAGTGGAATAAATAATTACCTTTTATTTGTGTATAGTAAAAGCATCTAAATCCACGTGCTTCTCCAAAGGAATAACCTTTAGGACCAGCATAAAAAATTCCTTTTATGGTGGGGGAACTAGGGCGTCCTACAGTACAAAGAAAGCTATTTTCTAAAATCCAATAATGAGTAGTACCTTTAAATACATTAGTTTTAAAGTTTTCTGTATCAACCCATACAAAATATTTTGTTTTGCTAGAAAAATCTCCTTTATTTATTTTTTCTAGGGCATCATCATTATAAGATTTTCCAGTTTTTAATGTACTAGAAAGAAGAGTTAAGTTTTGACGTGATGAGTGATATAAATTTCTAAATTTAGATTTAAAATTCATAATATTTTTAACTCCAATAAAGTTTTATAGTATATTTTACGACTATGGAAAATAAATGTTAAATGTAATGATATTTTTATTGATAGTTTAATTAAAATTATATGAAAAATATAAATTCTATTGTAGATAGAATACTATATAAACATATAATATATTATTGAATAAATTATGAAATCGTTTTGAAGTGTTTGTGATAGTATATAATTTATTTATGTGGGGGTGTGTTTATGCAAGTCATAAAAAGGGATGTAAGGGTGCAAAGTTTAGATGTTATTAAAATCAGAAGTAGTATATTAGGTGCATCTATTGATAGTGATACAATTATAAACGAAGCTGATTTGAAGGTATTAAGCACTAGTGTTTTAAAAATATTAAAAGATTTAAGGGGAGATGATGGAATTACATCAACCTATGAAATCTTTGCAGTAATAATAGAAACCCTTAATGTTGATGGATTTTATGATATTGCAATGTCTTATTTAGGATATAAAAATTGTGACAGATAAAAGGTGAGTTGTAATAACGCTTTAAGCTCTAAAGCTTTTATTGTTATTACAACTTTTTTTATTGTGTTATATTAACTTTAGGAAAAATTTTTATAAATAATAATATCACGATATAAGTAGATTATATGTTATAATAAAACAGAAATTTTATTGCAAGGGATGGTTTAAAAGTTTATGTATAAATTAATAGCAATCGATATGGATGGAACGCTTTTAAGGGAAGATAAAACAGTTTCTGAGAGAACAAAAAGTGCTATAAAGGCGGCAAAAGAAAGAGGTGTTCAAGTTGTAATTGCAACTGGAAGACCAATTGATGGAGTGACAAGATATTTAGAAGAGCTTGATATGTATGGTGAAGATAATTATGTTTTAACATATAATGGTGGGCTAGTATTAAAAACTAAAGGTAGACAAGTAATTTCACAAATAGCATTAACAGGTGCAGATTTACATTATTTACATAACTTAAGTAAAAAATTAGGTGTAAATATTCATGCTTTTTCAGATGTACATGGATTAATAACTCCTAAAAATAGCAAATATACAGAAGTTGAAGCAAATATAAATGGAATAAGAATAAATATAAACGATTATTCAAATATAGAAGATGATCATTCTATAATTAAAGTTATGATGATTGATGAACCAGATGTATTACAAAAGGCAATAGATAATTTACCAAAGGAAGTTTATGATAAATATACTGTTGTTAGAAGTGCACCATACTTTTTAGAGTTTTTAAATAAAGCCGTAAATAAGGGAACTGGTGTTGAATTATTAGCAAAACATTTAAATATAAAGCAAGAAGAAATAATGACTTTTGGGGATGCAGGAAATGACCTTGATATGATAGTTTATGCTGGTATGGGTGTTGCAATGGAAAATGCATTTGAAGAAGTTAAAGAAGCTGCAAATTATATTACTGATTCAAATGAAAATGATGGTGTTGCAAAAGCTATAGAAAAATTTGTACTTAATTAAATAATTAATATTTTTTAAAGTCTGCTTATAGCAGGCTTTTTTTATATTAATAATAAATATTATACTTTTAGAATAAATATGTTTTAGTGTTATTTTAAGGAGGGGGAGGCTATGCCCATAAAAATTCCAATTGATTTACCTGCATTTAAGGTTTTATCTGATGAAAATATTTTTGTAATGAATAGTGAAAGGGCAATAAATCAAGATATAAGACCATTAAAAATAGCAATATTAAATTTAATGCCTAAAAAAATTCAGGCAGAAAATCAGTTGCTTAGATATTTGTCTAATACACCTATTCAAGTTGAAATTAAGCTTTTGCAAACAGAAACGTATAAATCTAAAAATACACCTCTTGAGCATATGAGAAAGTTTTATAGTTATTTTAACGATATAAAAAATGAAAAATTTGATGGATTAGTAATAACAGGGGCACCAGTTGAACAATTAGAATTTGAAGATGTTATGTATTGGAATGAATTAAAGGAAATAATGGAATGGAGTAAAAGCAATGTGTATTCAACTCTTCATATTTGTTGGGGAGCTCAGGCAGGATTGAATTATCATTATGGAATTCCAAAATATCAGTTAGAAAAAAAGATGTTTGGGGTATTTAAACATTTTATAAATGATAAAAATGCAGATCTTACAAGAGGATTAGATGATACTTTTTATGCACCTCATTCTAGACATACCGAGGTAAGAAGAAGAGATATAGAAAAAATTGATGAATTAGATATATTATCAGAATCAGAAGAGGCTGGAGTATTTATTGTTGCTAATAAAAACAGAAGACAAATTTTTATATTAGGACATTTAGAATATGAAAGAAATACTTTAAGTGATGAATATTTTAGAGATGCTACTAAGGGATTAAATATAGAAATTCCTAAAAATTACTTTCCAAATGATAATCCAAACTTAGAACCTATGGTAACGTGGAGAGGAAGTGCAAGTGTAGTTTTTAGTAATTGGATTAATTATTGTGTATATCAAAATACTCCATATAATTTAGAAGAATTATAATTAAAAAGATTATTAAATTGATTCATAATCATAAGTTAAAAAAGTCAATTTAATAATCTTTTTTAGTGAAAAAATTTCTATAAAGTAAAAGAAACTAAAATTAAAAAAGCATATATTTTATAAAATTTCAAGACATGTTTTTTATAATTTAATGTATTATAATGAGAAATATTGTAGATTAAAATATATAAAAATAAGGATAATTTAGGAAAGTTAATAAAATATAAAGAAAATTAAAGTGCTTTTAAGAAAGATATAGTAAATTCCTTTAAAACACCATGAACTATATGTTGTGTTTAAAATAAAAAAATAGTACAATATGTTGTGTGTTTAAAGGAAATAGTATTAATATAAGCACTATTTTTTTATAAATTTTTCACAAGGTGGATTATGTAAAATATACTGAAGTTTAGGAGTGGTATTAATTGAAAGTAATTAAAAGAGACGGAAGTACAGTAGAATTTGACAAAAGCAAAATAAGAGAAGCTATAACTAAATCTATGAAAAATGGAAGTGGAATATTTTTAGCTGATATTGCAAGATTAATCGCAAATGATGCTGAAAAATATTTTGGAAAGCAAGATGAAATAGCAACTATTTATAAAATAGAAAGTTATGTTTATGATAGATTAGTTCATTATGGGCAAGCTGAAACTGCAAGAGCATATGAAGGTTACAGAGCTGTACAAGAGTTTAAGAGAAATACAAATACTACTGACGATAGTATATTAGAGCTTTTAAGTAAGAAAAATGAAGATGTAATGAAAGAAAATTCAAATAAAAATCCTGTAGTATCTGCAACACAAAGAGATTTAATTGCAGGGGAAGTGTCTAAGGATATTGCTAGAAGAAAGCTTATTCCGGCTCATATAGTTCAAGCTCATGATGAAGGGGCAATTCATTGGCATGATATGGATTATACTATATCACCTATGTTTAATTGCTGCTTAATAAATTTAGAGGATATGTTTACTAATGGAACAGTAATAAATGAAAAATTAGTTGAGGAACCTAAAAGTTTTGGGACAGCATGTACAGTAGCAACACAAATAATTGCTCAGGTTTCTTCTAATCAATATGGTGGACAAAGTATTACTATTAAACATTTAGCTAAATATTTAAAAGCAACAGAAGATAAGGCATTTAAACATTATATGGAAATGCTTAATGATGAAAGTCTTGCTACTAAATTAGCTAAAGATATGAAGATGAAGGAACTTAAAGATGGCGTTCAAACTATAAGATATCAATTATCTACATTACAAACAACTAACGGTCAAGCTCCATTTAGTACAATTTATTTAGAAATAGAAGAAGGCCATAAATATGAAGAAGAAATGGCTATGATTTGTGAAGAAATGATAAGACAAAGACTTGAGGGAATGAAAAATTATAAGGGTCAAGAAATAGGAGAAGCATTCCCAAAATTAATATATGTTCTTGATGAGCATAATTGTCTTGAAGGTGGAAGATATGATTATATAACTAAACTTGCAGCAAAATGTACAGCTAAGAGATTAGTACCAGATTATCAAAGTGCAAAGATAATGAGACAAAACTATGAAGGGAATACTTTCCCACCAATGGGTTATAGTAATTAAGTGTAAGACTACGGCTCATGTAAAACCTTGTGAACCCAGGCAAAAGGGGTGTCAGTATAAAGCTGGCTAACGATGAAACCTAAGTCAGTAATGATATGGTAATATCGTGCGAAGTTCTGTAATAAGAAGTCTTACTATATTTTAAGAAAGATAAATATGGTAGATTATGAAAAGAAGCTTTAAAATTTATAAAATAACTTGTAAAATTAATAATAAAGTATATATAGGCCAAACTATTGAAACATTAACACAAAGATTTAATAGACATATGGGATACCAAAAAGACGAACATGATACTAAATTTTATAGGGCTATTAGAAAGTATGGAAGGGATAATTTCTATATAGAATTATTGGAGGAAGTGTCAAATCAAAAAGAATTAGATGAGCGTGAATATTATTGGATATGCTTTTATGATTCTGTTAAGAAAGGATATAATACTAAGAATAGTATAGGTAAATGTGGAGGAGATACATTATCTAATCATCCTAATAAAGAGCTTATTAGTAAGAAGATAAGTAATAGCAAGATTGGGGATAAAAATCCAATGAGAATTAATGGTGGATTAAAGGGTGAAAGAAATGGAATGTATGGAAAGCATTTAACAGAAGAGCAAAAAAGCAATATAAGCAAGAAATTAAAGGGGGGAACTAGAAGTGAAGATGAATGTAGAAAAACAAGTGAATCACTTAAAGGGGTACCTAAAAGCAAATCTCATATTGAAAATCTAAAAAAATCTCATTTAGGAGATGATTATTATAGAGAAGTTGTTATTGTTGATGAATATGGAAATATAATAGAACGATTTAAAAATAAATCTGAATATTATAGGGGAATGGCTATAAAATACAATGTTGGAAGAACATTTTTGGAGCTATGGATTAAAAATAAAAAGAAATGTAAAAATAGAAAAAATCTTGAAAGATTTAAGCCTCTAGAAAATAAGAGAGCATTGTATTATGATGAATTTATTACAGAAAACGTGTAGAGACTATCGAAACCACATTGAGATAATGTAAGGGAGTAGAGTACATTGGAGATTAGCACCAATGGAAGTGCAAGGCGTGATGAAGGTCTGGTGAACTGGAGCGAAGAGATAGTCCAAACTAATAGAAATATTGGAGTAGAATGTGTAGATCACACTTAAGTCCTTGGAAGGATGCAGAAGGAAATTATAAGTGGTATGGAAGATTTAATCAAGGCGTTGTTAGTTTAAATTTACCACAAATAGCTATAATAGCTGATAAAGATATGGAGATGTTCTGGGAAATGCTTGATCAAAGGCTAGAACTTTGTAAAGATGCTTTATTAACTAGACATAAAATGTTACTTGGAGTAACTTCAGATTCAAGCCCAATACATTGGCAACATGGAGCTATAGCAAGACTTAAAAAAGGTGAAAAAATAGATAAGTTATTAAAAGATGGATATTCAACTCTTTCACTTGGCTATGTTGGCATAGCAGAAATGGTTCAGGCTATGTTAGGAGTAACTCATACTTCTAAAGAAGGAGAGAAGTTTGCTTTAGAAGTAATGAATCATATGAAGAATAAGTGTGATGAATGGAAAAAGGAAACAGGACTTGGATTTGGTCTTTATGGAACTCCAGCAGAAAGTTTAATTTATAGATTCTGCAAAATAGATAAAGCAAGATTTGGAGAAATAAAGAATGTAACTGATAGGTTATATTATACAAATTCATATCATGTTCATGTTTGTGAAGAAATAGATGCATTTAGTAAATTAAAGTTTGAATCTCAATTCCATGGTATATCATTAGGAGGATGTATTTCTTATATTGAAGTGCCAGATATGAATAAAAATGTTGAAGCAATTGAAGATATAATAAACTTTATATATCATAATATTCAATATGCTGAAATTAATACAAAATCTGATGTTTGTTATAAATGTGGATTTAATGGAGAAATGGAATTAGATAAAGAAAGTTTAACATGGCATTGTCCATCATGTGGAAATGATGATGAAAGTGAATTACAAGTTATGAGAAGAACTTGTGGATATATAGGAAGTTCATATTGGAATAAAGGAAGAACTGCTGAAATTGGAGATAGAGTTCTTCACTTGTAGAATATATAAAAAAATGAGAGTTTTACCTCTCATTTTTTTATATAATAATTTTGGAAGCATTAAAAATAAGATTAGAGCTTTATTAATTAAATGTGAGGTGTTTTTAATGAAATATGCTAAAATTAGAAAACTAGATGTAACAAATGGCCCAGGAATACGAACAACGCTTTTTGTAAGTGGATGTACACATAATTGTGATGGGTGTTTCAATAAAGAGCAACAAGATTTTAATTATGGGAATGAATTTACTAAAGAAGTCGAAGATATGTTTATTGAATTAACTAAGTCAAGACAAATAAAAGGAGTAAATATATTAGGTGGAGAACCTATGCAACAAATAATGGATGATACATTATTAAATCTTTTAAAAAGAATAAAGATTGAAACAAATAAACCTATTTGGGTTTGGTCAGGATATAAATTTGAAGAGATAATTAGTAATCCTAAAAGATTAAATTTATTAAAAGAAGTAGATGTCTTAATAGATGGAAAATTTGAAATAGATAAAAGAGATATAATGCTTAAATATAGGGGTTCATCGAATCAAAGAGTAATAGATGTAAAAAAGTCCTTAGAACAAGATAATATAGTAGAAATATTATAAAAATAAATAAAATTAATTACAATGCTAAAAATAATAAGGAATCTTTTAGTATTGTAATTTTTTTATTTATCGAGATATTATAAATTATGTTAAAAATCATAAAATTAATTATACTATTAATATATTGTATTTTATAAGGAAAGGGTAGAAGATATGAGGAGAATAAAAAAATATATATTGATTTTAATATTAATAATTACTACATCATTAATATTAATTGGGTGTGGTGATATAAAAGTAAGTACAGACACTTCAATTAATATTAACGGAACTAGTGACACAAAAATAAAAGTTTATTATGATGATGTTATAGGTAAATTAGTAAACAATGATTTAATGTCAAAAATAATTAATAAAGTTGAAGATGGTATTTCTGATAAAGTAGATTTTGGAGAAATAATTAAATCAAAAGAAGGAAATTTTAACATAGAGGAAGTAAATGTATCTACTAATAAAGTAAAAATAGATGAAATATCAAATTTAAGTAGTGATTATTTTAGTATAATTGAAGATAAAGAAAATGGAATTTTTCTTGATAAATATAAAATAACACTTAAACTTAATGAAAGTGCAATAGATATTATTAGTGATTATATAAATAGTAATATAAATAATAATTTAGGGTTAGATTTTGGAAGTTTAGTAAACAAAAACATAGGTGTTTTAATTGGAGATATCCCAATTGATGTATCAATATCTATGCCTATTAAAATAATAGATACAAATGCTGATGAGATAATTAATAATAAAACTATAAATTATTCTTATACAGTAAATGATTTAAATGAAAGTAATAGTATAATTATAGGATTTAAAGCACCTAATTTAAAAAATATATTAATTTATTTAGCAATAATTATTTTGATAATATTAACACCTATTTTTTATTACATTAAAAAAAGAAAAAACGTTAAATCTTAATAAAATTATATAAAAAATACGTAATTAAATAAAATTATATTAATCATTTAAAACTTTAATTATACAAAAGTAATGATTAAAACTTTATTTAGTATTATAATAAAAAAGTTAAGGGAGGATACTTCCTTAATTTTTTTATGAAGGTAATTTACAAAAATATAAAGTTGTATATTAGAAAAGTGGTGATTAAGTGTTAGGTCTTATAGGAGTAAGAAAAAATGTTGATATAAACATAAGAGAAAAGTTAGCAATTTCATTAAGTAAGCAATCAAAAGCATTAAGGGAATTAAATAAGTTATATGAAGAAGTAGTAATAATAAGCACATGTAATAGAACAGAAATTTATATTTCAGGATGCTTAGGAATTGAAAAGGAAATAAAAAATATATTTGAATTGTTAGATTGGGATACCTCACTTTTAGAGTATACTTTTCATCTTGAAGGTATAAATGTAGCTAAGCATTTATTAGAAGTGGCTTGTGGATTCCACTCTAAGATATTAGGAGAAGACCAAATATTAGGTCAGGTAAAACAAGCATATGAGTTAAGTTTAGAGCATAATGCTATACATACAAAACTTTTAAGATTGTTTGAAGAAGCAATAAGCTGTGGAAAAAAGTTTAGAACAGAAAGTAAATTATATGAAATACCAGTATCCTCATCATCTATTGCAGTAAATGAAGCTGAATACTTTGATGCAAAGAGTATTATGGTAATAGGATATGGAACTATAGGCAGTTTAGTGGTAAAATATGCCCTTGGAAGTAAATTTGAAAGAATATTTATTGTTGTAAGAAATAAAGATAAAGTACAAAATTTAAAAGATGAAAGAGTTAGCATTTTAGATTTTAATGAATATAGAAAATTTATTAATGATGTAGATGCAATTATAAGTTGCACATCAGCTCCTCATATTATTATAAAAGATGATTATATAAATAAATTTGGAAAAGAGCTAATGATAATTGATTTAGCATTACCAAGAGACGTTGATAAATCTTTATATAAAAATAAAAGAGTAACTTTATTTGATATAGATACCATAAGTAAATTAGATGTACATAATAAAAAATTAAGAGATGAAAAAATGAACGAATATAAATTTTTGATTGATAAATATTTAAATGATTATAAAGATTGGTTAAATATTAGAGAAGTTACATATTATATACATGAAATGAAGAATACAGGAAATAATGTTGTAAAAAGTAGAGTTAAATCTTTTGAACATAAATGCAAGGATAAAAAGGATATTGATTTAGCTAAAACATTGATAAAAAGCACATCGGATTATTATATAAATAGAGCTATAAAATTATTAAAGAAAGAAAAGTTAGAAGGGCGTGAAGAGGAATGCCTAAATATCTTAAAGCAAATCTTCATGGAGAATTAAGTTATGCACCAATAACTCTTTTTGGAGAAAAGCTTAAAATTGGAGTAATAGGGGCAGGAAGAGGTGCATTAATTAAAGTAATAAACTTTTATAATAAGGGAAGTAATATAGAAGTTTTAGCATTAGATTTTTTAGAGGATTTTTATAAATTTGATAAGGATAAAGTAAAACTAATAAAAGGAAAATATAATAGAGAGTTTTTATTAGATAAGCATTTAATAATAATTGCTATTGATGATAGTATAGTAGTAAATAATATTAAAAAAGATTGCAAAAAACTACATAAAATTTATATAAATTCATCAAAATTTAAAGAAGGTATGGGGGTAGTACCAGTTACAAGGGAAAGCAAATTTATTACTGTAGCTGTAAATACTAAGGTTGGTAATCCTAGAGGCTCAGTAATGGTTGCAGAATCTATCACTAAATCTTTACAAGAGTTTGATGAATATATAAGATTGACAGGAAAAATAAGAAATTCATTAATTTTAGATAAAGAAATTAAGGATGATTTATTAAAGTTTATAAACAGTAGTGATTGTAAGTTTTTTTATGATAAAGGTAAGATTTTTGAAGTATTTAAATTATTTTATGATGAAGATATAGTTATTAAGATAAAATCCTTAGGGAAGGAAGAGGAGTACATATGGAATTAATTTTAGCAACTAGAAAAAGTTTATTAGCCCAAACTCAAACAGATACTGTTATGAAGCTATTAAAAGATAAGGTTGATATGGAAAGTAAAAAGTTATTAGTAGTAACAGAAGGGGATAAAAGGTTAGATGTAACACTAGATAAGATAGGGGGAAAAGGATTATTTACAAAAGATATAGAATTAGCTTTATTAGATGGAAAAGCACATGCTGCTGTACATTCAATGAAAGATGTTCCTTATGAAATGGGAGAAGATTTTGAATTAGTAGCAATGCCAGAGAGAGAAGATGTAAGAGATGTGCTTGTATGTCAAAATGGAGAAAAGTTAAGTGAATTAAGAAAAGGTGCAATAATTGGAACAAGTAGTATAAGAAGATCAGCTCAATTAAAAGCTTTAAGAGATGATATTAATATTGTTCCTATAAGAGGAAATGTTGGAACTAGAATTGAAAAAATGAAAAATGAAGGTATGGATGGAATAATACTAGCAGCTGCAGGTTTAAAAAGGCTAGGAATGGAAGACATAATTAGTGATTATTTAAATCCAGAAATATTTGTCCCTGCTGTATCTCAAGGAGCATTAGGGATAGAGTGTTTAAGGAATAGTCAATATAATAGTTATTTTAGGAGTTTAGATGATAAGAATGTAAGGATAGCCGTAGAAGCTGAAAGAAGTTTTATGAGAGAGCTAAATGGTGGATGCCATAGTTTAATTGGAGCATATGCAAAACTTCAAGGAAATGATATGTATATAATAGGAATTTATGAAGTTAATGGAAAAATAATTAAAAAAGATATTTTAGGAAATAAAGATGAACATATTGAACTTGGGAAAAAATTAGCTCACAAAATATTAAGAGCGTAAATTTAAAATACATAAAATAAAGAAGAAGGTAGGCATTAATTATGAAGGGAAAAGCTTATATAATAGGAACTGGGCCAGGTGATGAAGATTTATTAACTATTAAGGCGGTTCGAGTATTAGAAAAGTGTACAGCAGTACTTTATGATAGATTAGTTTCTAATAATATTTTAAATTATTTAAATGAAGATTGTTTAATTTATTATTGTGGAAAGGAGCCAGGAGCTCATTATAAAACACAAGATGAAATAAACGAAATGTTAGTTAAACTTGTTAAAGAAGGACATATAGTTGGAAGAGTAAAAGGTGGAGACCCTTACGTTTTTGGAAGAGGTGGAGAAGAGGTATTATCACTTGTTGAAGAAAATTTAAACTTTGAAGTAATACCAGGGGTAACATCACCAATATCTGTTTTAAATTATGCAGGGATTCCAATAACTCAAAGGGCTATAGCACAAAGCTTTCATATTGTAACTGGTATGACAAGTGCAAGTGAGAAAATAAATTGGGAAGCATTAGCAAAGGAAAATGGTACTCTTGTTTTTATGATGGGTCTTGAAAATATAGAAAGAATAGTAAGTAACCTAATTAACAATGGAAAAGAAAAAACAACACCAGCAGCAGTTGTAATGAGAGGTACTTCGTCTAAGCAAAGAAAAGTAATTGGAAGATTAGAAAATATTTCTGAAGAGGCAAGAAAAGCAAATTTAAAATCACCTTGTATAATTGTTGTTGGTGAAGTGGTAAATTTAAATGAAAAGTTATCTTGGTATGAAGAGAAACCTTTATTTGGAACTAATATATGTATAACTAGATCAAGAGAACAAAGCTCTAGTTTAAGAAGTTCTTTAAAGGAGTTAGGTGCAGAAGTAACAGAAATAAATTCAATAAAAATTAATCCAACTAAAGAAAATTTAAAACCTTATTTAGAAAAACTTTCTACTTATGATCATATTCTTTTAACATCAGTAAATGGTGTAAATAATTTCTTCGATTATTTAATAGAAGAAAATTATGATGTTAGAAATTTAAAAGCTAAATTTTCTGTAATTGGTAAGGCTACCAAGAAAGCATTAATTAAAAGAGGAATAGTACCATTTGTAATGGCAAGAGAGTTTGTTGGGGAAGGATTATTTAAAGTTTTAGCACCGCATTTAGTTAAAGGAGAAAAGGTGTTAATTCCATGCTCATCAAGTAGTAGAAATTATTTAATTGATGAAATAAGCAAATTAGGGTTAGAAGTAGATAGAGTTCATACATATGACACCGTGTGCGGTACATTAAAAAATAAAAGAGTATTTGATGAAGTTGATTATGTATTATTTACAAGTCCAAGCACAGTAATAAATATGATTGATATGTTAGGCATAGAAGCTATAAGTAAAAAGAAGCTTATTGCAATAGGTCCTCAAACAGCAAAAGCAATAAGAGAAAAGGATATGAAGTGCTTTATGTGCAAGAAACATTCAGAGGAAGGATTCCTTAAGGAAATAATAGATTTTAAGGAGGCGGAAGATATTGTTTAGAAGAGGTAGAAGATTAAGAGTAAATTCTGCAATAAGAAGTTTAGTAAGAGAAAATTCTTTAAGTGTAGATGATTTTATTTATCCTGTATTTGTAGTTGAAGGAAATAATATAAAAAGGGAAATTAGTTCTTTAAAGGGAAATTATCATTGGTCTATTGATAGATTAGGAGAATTAGTTAATGAACTAAATGAAGCTAAGGTTAAATCTGTAATATTGTTTGGAATTCCTGACCATAAAGATTGTGTAGGAAGTGAAGCTTATAATGAAAATGGAATAGTTCAAAAGGCTATAAGAAAATTAAGAGAATTAAGCAATGACTTATATATAATTACTGATGTTTGTATGTGTGAATATACAGACCATGGACATTGTGGAATATTAAATAAAGATAATGTAAATAATGATAAAACTTTAGTATATTTAGGAAAAATAGCATTATCACATGCTAAAGCTGGAGCTGACATGGTTGCCCCTTCAGATATGATGGATGGTAGAATATCATACATAAGAAATGTTTTAGATGAAAATGGATATGAAAATTTACCTATTATGAGTTATGCAGCTAAATATTCATCAGCATTTTATGGACCATTTAGAGAAGCAGCAGGTTCTGCTCCAAGTTTTGGAGATAGAAAGGGCTATCAAATGGACCCAGCAAATTCTAGAGAAGCAATGGCGGAAATAGAAGCTGATTTAAATGAAGGTGCAGATATAATAATGGTTAAACCTGCAATGTCTTATCTTGATATAGTAAAAGAAGCTAGAGATAAAATAAATGCACCTATATGTGTTTATAATGTTAGTGGTGAATATGCTATGGTAAAAAATGCAGGAGAAGCAGGGCTTATAAATGAAAAACTAGTAGCTTTAGAAATGCTTTTATCTATGAAAAGAGCAGGAGCTAAGATGATAATAACTTACTATGCCCTAGAAGCAGCAAAGTGGCTTAAGGAGGATTAATAAATGTCTAGTAAAGAAATTTTTGAAGAATCAAAAAAATATATGCCTGGTGGAGTTAATTCTCCAGTAAGAGCTTATAGAGATATGGGAATAGACCCTCCAGTTATGAAGTCAGGAAAAGGCGTAATAATAAAAGATGAAGATGGAAAAGAATATATAGATTTCGTTTTAGCATGGGGACCAATGTTATTAGGACATTGCAATGAAGAAGTAGTAAAAGCAATAAAAGAAATTTCTGAAAGTGCAATAGCCTTTGGAGCTCCAACAGAATTAGAACTTCAAATGAGTAGATTCTTATGTGAAGAAATGGATAACGTTGAAATGGTTAGGTTTGTTAACTCAGGTACAGAAGCTACTATGAGTGCAATAAAGCTTGCTAGGGGATATACTGGAAAAAATAAAATTATAAAATTTGCAGGATGTTATCATGGGCATTTTGATGGCTTTTTAGTTGAAGCAGGTTCTGGAGTATTAACTGAAGGAATAGCTGGATGTTTAGGAATACCTAATGATAGTATAAAAAATACTTTAGTTGGTATTTATAATGATATGGAACAAGTAAGAGGACTATTTGAGGCCTATGGAGATGATATTGCAGCAGTTATAATTGAGCCCGTAGCTGGTAATATGGGAGTTGTAAAGGCAGAAGATCAATTCATGGAAACTTTAAGAGTATTATGTGATGAGTATGGATCATTATTAATATTTGATGAAGTTATGAGTGGATTTAGAGTTGCGTATAAAGGAGCTCAAAGCTTATTTAATGTAAAGCCAGATTTAATTACATACGCTAAAATAATAGGTGGAGGTCTTCCTTGTGGAGTATATGGTGGAAGACGTGACATAATGAAAAAATTATCACCACTTGGAGGTGTATATCAAGCTGGAACTATGTCTGGTAATCCTGTTGTTATGGCAGCTGGAATATCAACACTTAATATACTTAAGGAAAATCAAGAGATATATAATCATATAAATAAAATAGGTGATAAACTTCAAAGAGGAATCGAAGAAATAGCAAGAGAAAAGGGTATAAAATTAACAGTAAATAGAGTTGGGGGAATGATGACAGTATTCTTTACTGATAGAAATCCAGTAAGAAGCTATGACGACGCAAAAAGCTGTGATTTAGAAATGTTTAAAAAGTATTTCTTGCATATGTTAAACAGCGGATTTAATATACCACAATCTCAATTTGAATCAATGTTTTTAAGTGCTGTTCATACAGAGGAGCATATTGATAAGTTCCTAGAAGCATTTAGAACATTAAAAGTTTAAATTATTAACTAATATAAAGGGGGATATTTTATGAGTAAGGCAATAGTTTTAGTGGCTTTTGGTAGTACAAATTTAGAAGGAATTAAAAAAAGCATAGGACTTTTAGAAAAAGATTTAAATAATTATTTTGGAAAAGAGTATACAATATTTAAGGCTTTTACATCTAATAAAATTATTGAACTTTTAAAAGAAAGACATAACTATATAGTATTACATTTAAATAAAGTACTTTTTAATTTAGTTAATCAAGGATATGAAGAAGTAATAATACAGCCATTACACATAATGAGTGGAAGAGATAAAAGACAAATTGAAGAAATTGTCAATGAATATAAATATTCAATGGAAAAACTAATAATTAGTAAAGCATTGTTTAATGATGAAGGTGATAATTTAAGTAAAGAAGTTTATGAAGTTGGAAGTATAATTTCAGAAAACATATCTGATGATAATATTTTATTAGTAGGTCATGGCTCAAAAACTAGTTCTAACAAACTATATGATTTGATAGAGGAGTCTGTTAGGGAAATTACTCATAAAAAAGTTTATATGGCAACATTAGAAGGTGAAAAAACAATAGATAATACTATTGAAATGTTAATAAAAGATAAAGTTAATAATTTAATAATAAAGCCACTATTTATAATTCCAGGAAAGCATGTTGTATCAGATATATCTATTGGAGATAAATCTTGGATAGAAATGTTAAAAGAAAAAAATATTAATGCAACTATTAACGAAAATTCCCTACTTCAATATGAAAAAATTAGAAAATTGTATATAAGCAATATTAATGAAGTTATTTTAAAATAGTTAATAATAAATAAATTAATTAATAAATAAAGAGATTCTTTTTAGAATCTCTTTATTTATTATAAAAGTAAACCTTTATTATTGATAGTTTGATTAAATTTTAAGTAATGGAAGTTTTTGTTTGAAAAGTTAAGAAAAAAGTTGTATCATATATAATTGTGATAAAAAATACAAAGATTAATTATTATTAGGTAGAGGTGTAAATATGTACAAGAGAGAAATTGATAATTTAACTCACTCTGCAGAAGTTAAAATTGGTTTACTTAATAGAAGTATTGCTAAATATTTAACATCTGCATTTTTAGGAAGCTTTTTTGTAAGCTTAGGAATTATGTTAATTTATTCTATTGGCGGAATAATGCATCATGCAGAAGTAGGAACTTACAAAATATTAATGGGAGCATGTTTTGGAGTTGCTTTAAGCTTAGTTTTTATGTGTGGTGGAGATTTATTTACAAGTAATGCAATGATAATGACTATAGGAGCTTTAGAAAAAAAAGTAACTTGGTTAGATGCAGTTAAGATTTGGGTTGTAGTTTGGATAGGAAATTTAATTGGTGGAGTTGTTGGAGCATTTTTATATATACAAGCTGGTCTTGCAAATGGTAAAAGTGAATACATTGGAGAATTTATTGTAAATAATGTTGCTACAAAAATGAATACTCCAGGAATGGAATTATTTTTAAGAGGTTTATTATGTAATGTTTTAGTTTGTCTTGCAACTTGGATGGCATATAAACTAAAAGAAGAAACTGCTAAAATATTAATGATTTGGTGGTGCTTGTTTACATTTATAACAGCTGGATTTGAGCATAGTGTTGCTAATATGGGATTCCTTACTATGGGATTATTGTTACCACATGGAGCTGATGTTAGCATTATGGGAATGGCTCATAACTTACTTTGGGTTTCATTAGGAAACTTTGTTGGTGGAGTATTATTTGTTGGTTTACCATACTACTTCATAACTAAAGAGAAGAAAACGGCTTAATATATGAGAAGTGTTATATGAAAAAAATTTTATATAGCCTATAAATAAAAATTATATATAATAATAAGAAAGCTATTAATATTGAGTTGAAAAACTCAATATTAATAGCTTTTTTATTTTTAAATTTAAAGTAGATTAAAATAGTAAGAAATAAATATTGACAAATAATGAGTATTAGAACATAATAAATATGAGAAGAAAATTCCATTTTAAAGAGAGGAGAAATAAAATGAAAGCATTTGTTGATGAAAATGTATGTATAAGCTGTGGATTATGTGAAGGAGTATGTCCAGATATATTCTCACTTGATACTGGTGTTGCAGTTGCAGTTGAAGATGTTGCAGCTGAATTTGAAGATGGTGCAAGAGAAGCTTGTGATGGTTGTCCGGTACAAGCTATTTCAATAGAAGAGTAATTAATTTTATTATTAAAGAAAAAGGAGATTGATTTTATGTCAAAGGTATGTTTATGTAGAGGAATATCAGAAGAACAAATTGTTGAAGCAATAAAAAATGGAGCAACGTCTTTTGAAGAAGTTAAGGAAGAAACTGGTGCAGGTGCTGGTGGATGCCGTGGCGGAAGATGTAAATGTAATATTGAATTATTAATTGAAAAGAATAAATAATTTTTAATTATTAAGGTAGAGTGTAAAAGAAGATACTCTACCTTATTTTATTAATATTAATTATTCAACTTTAAAAATCCAACCTTCTGGAGCTTCAACATCTCCAAATTGAATTCCACAAAGAATTCTATAAAGTTCTTTAGTAATTGGGCCAACTTCAGTTTCACTATAAAATACGTGAAGTTTATCTTTATATTCAATTCCTCCAATTGGTGTAATAACTGCTGCAGTACCACAAGCACCAGCTTCTTTAAATTCATCAAGGGAGCTTATTGGTACCTTTCTTTCATATACAGGCATGTCTAAATACTTTTCTGCAATTTCAATTAATGAGTATTTAGTTATGCTTGGTAATACTGATGGTGATTTAGGAGTAACAAATTCATTATTTTTTGTAATTCCAAAGAAATTAGCAGCCCCAACTTCCTCAATATATGTTCTAGTAGCAGGATCTAAATATATGCAATCTGCAAATCCCCTATCAGCAGCTATTTTATGTGGATGCATTGAAGAGGCATAATTACCACCAACCTTTTGTCCGCCAGTTCCATGAGGAGCAGCTCTGTCATAATCTGCAATCATAAAGTTACAGGGTGTCATACCACCTTTAAAGTATGCTCCAACAGGTAGGCAAAATACACAAAATATATATTCTGGTGCAGGTTTAACACCTATATTATCACCAACCCCAATAACAAAGGGTCTTAAGTACAAAGTAGCACCTGTTCCATATGGAGGAACATAATCTTTATTTGCTTTAACAACTTGCATGCAAGCATCTATAAATTTTTCTTCAGGAATTTCAGGCATAAGTAATTTATTAAGACTATCATTAAGTCTTGCTGCATTTCTATCAGGTCTAAAAAGCTGAATATCACCATTTTTAGTTCTATAGGCTTTTAACCCTTCAAAGCATTGTTGACCATAATGAAGAGCGCAAGAAGCTTCACTTATATGAAGTATATTATCTTCAGTTAAATGCCCCTCATCCCATTTACCATCTTTCCAAGTTGAAATATAACGAAAATCAGTTTTGATATACTCAAAACCTAAGTTGTTCCAATCAATATTTACTTTATTAGTCATTTAAATACCCCCATTTTATTTTCTTAATTATTTATTTTACCACTAATAATGAAAATCTTAAATAAAAAATATTGAAATTTATACCAAAAAATAATTTAAGAATCAGATTAAAGTTAAAAGTTTTAATAAGGTATAGTTGATATATATTAATCTAGATGTATAATAAATACATATATTAATATATGATAAGGAGGAAAAGAATTGAAAAAGGAAATTATTTATACAGATAATGCTCCAAAAGCAATAGGTCCATATTCACAAGGAATTATAGTAGGTGATTTTGTTTATACATCTGGGCAAATTCCAATCGATCCACATACAGGGGTTATGGAGAGTGATATAAGACTTGCAACTAAACAATCAATGGAAAATGTTAAGGCAATATTAGAGGAAGCAGGAACATCTTTAGAAAATGTAGTTAAGACAAGTATCTTTTTAAAAGATTTAAATGATTTTGATATAGTAAATGAAGTTTATGGAGAATATTTTGCTGAAAATAAACCAGCAAGAAGTTGTGTTCAAGTAGCAAAATTACCTAAAGATGCAGTTATAGAAATAGAAGCTATAGCAACTAAATAATATTAAAAAATAATAATTATTAATAAAAAGACCTAAAGGTCTTTTTTATTTTTTTTAAATATAGTAAATTATATATTTGTAAAATAGCATTATTGGGAAAAAATATTTTTATAGTATATTTATTGTCTATATAAGAATATTTATTATAGTATTTTAGAAAGGAAGTATAAGTTATGAAAAAAAGAAAATTTAAATTTATAGCAGTAGTTTTAAGTGTTTTATTCGTTGCAAATTCATTTGTAGCTTGTAATAAGAAAAAGTATGATGTTACTATTAACTTTTTAAATTGGGGAGAAAATATAGCCGAAGGACTTATAGATGAATTTCAAGAAAAATATAATATAGGTGTAAATGAAATCTTTGTTGATGACAATGAAGCTATGTATCAAGAACTTATTTCAGGAAAAACACAATATGATGTAGCTGTACCTGGGGATTATATGGTTGAAAGGCTTATAGCAGAAGATAGGTTAGAAAAATTAGATAAGGATGCTATACCTAATTGGATTAAGCTTTCAGAAGATAATTTAGACAGACCATTTGATGAGGGAAATATTTATTCACTTCCATATATGAATGGAACAATAGGAATCGTATATAACAAAGATATAATAAAAGAAAATGTAGATAGTTGGAAGGATATGTGGAACCCAGAATATAGAGATGAAATATTTGTTTTAGATTCACAAAGGGATGCTATAGGAATGGCTCTTAAAATGTTAGGATATCCTTTAAATAGTACAGACCCAGAACAACTTAAAGAAGCAGAAGAAGCATTGATAAAACAAAAAGAATTAGGAACTATTTATGGTGCTGATAATGTTAAGGATTTAATGATATCAGGGGAGAGGGCTATAGCTATGATATGGTCAGGAGAAGGACTTAATTTAGCTGATGAGTATGATTATTTAGAATATGTTGTCCCAAAAGAAGGAGCAAACTTCTGGATAGATTCTTTAGTAATACCTAAAGGAACTGAAAATAAGGAAGCAGCAGAAACATTTATTAATTTCTTATGTGATACAGATAATGCATATAAAATAGCAGAAGAAATAGGATATACTACACCAAATAAAGAAGCTATGCTTAAGCAACCTGATAATGTTAAAAACAATAAGGGAGCTTACATTCCAAAAGAAATAATGGATAAATGTGAAGGTTATAAGTATTTAACTCAAGATGAACTTAAAATGTATGATGATGTTTGGATGAAGGTAAAGGGATAAATATATTTATATAAAATTAAGTTGTTATAGAGTTAAGAATTTATAATTTTAGTTTTGTAGAAAATTTAAATGTTTTGGTATATAATACTTATAAAAGGTATGAGCTTAGGAGGAGAGAATATGGATAAAATAATTGACTTTAATGAGCTTAAAAATAGAGTTAATGATAAAGATGTAGATCATTTTGAATCATATATTTATTCTTTATACTATAAAATGGCCGAAGGTAAGATTAATATGGCTGAATTTTCTAGAGAATTAGGAGAATATATGGAGAAAAATAATCTTTCTCCAGATAAATTCTTAAAAATGCAAACAAAGCTTATGGAAAGATACGGAATAGATGCGTCAGGATTTGAAGAGCAATTAAAATCTTTAGGGTTAGAAAATATATCAACTAATCCAGCAGATTATGAAAGAACACGTAGAACTTTAAGCTTTCAAGAAAAATATAAAAGTAGACTTAAGGTTAAAGGGGCTACAGAATATAGTATAAAGAATGATAAAAATAATCTTACAATTTTATTAGATGCCCATAATGTTATTTTAAAAAGTGAAGGATTAATTGATTTGACAGATAATGAGTTAAATGAGTTTTTATGTTCATATAAAAAGACTGTAGATAATGATTTACTTAAGATTTCAATTTGTGAAAATTCTAAAGAGTATGATTACTAAAAATAGAAACAAATTTCTATTTATTTTGATTTAAATTAATGTATAATAAATAAGGTGTGATGAATCAAATCACTCCTTATTTTTTTACTAACGGAGGATAATAATGAGCGTTTTAACAGTTAAAAATATAAGCCATGGATTTGGTGATAGAGCAATATTTGAAGATGTATCATTTAGATTACTTAAGGGAGAACATGTAGGTTTAATTGGAGCTAATGGTGAAGGTAAATCTACATTTATGAATATAATAACAAGTAAGTTAATGCCAGATGAAGGAAAAGTTATTTGGAGCAATAGAGTTAGAGTTGGATATATGGATCAACATGCTGAACTTGAAAAGGGCTTAACTATAAGGGATGTACTTAGAAGTGCATTTAAATATTTATTTGACATGGAAACTGAAATGAATGAGCTTTATGGAAGAATGGGCGAAATGGACGAAGATGAAATGAATAAAGCTCTAGAAAGAACAGCAGTTATTCAAGATATGTTAGACAATAATGGATTTTATGTTATAGATGCTAAGGCTGAAGAAGTTGCTAAGGGGTTAGGACTTTTAGATGTAGGTCTTGATAGAGATGTTACTGAACTTAGTGGTGGTCAAAGAACAAAAGTTTTATTAGGTAAGCTTTTACTTGAAAATCCTGATATTCTTTTATTAGACGAGCCTACAAACTACTTAGATGAAGCTCATATTGAATGGTTAAAAAGATTCCTGCAATCTTATGAAAACGCATTTATATTAATTTCACATGATATTCCGTTTTTAAATTCGGTTATTAATTTAATTTATCATGTTGAAAATAAAAAGCTTACTAGATATGTTGGAGATTATTATGAATTCCAAAGAATTTATGAAGCTAATAAGGCACAATTAGAAGCAGCCTACGAAAGACAACAGCAAGAAGTTGCGCAACTTAAGGATTTCGTTGCAAGAAATAAAGCTAGAGTTGCAACTAGTGGTATGGCAAAAGCTAGACAAAAGAAGCTTGATAAGATGGAAATGATTGAACTTGCAGCAGAAAAACCAAAGCCAGAGTTTAATTTCTTAAAGGGAAGAACTTCAGGTAAGGTTATTTTTGAAACTAAAGATTTAGTAATTGGATATAATGAAGCCTTAACTAAGCCTCTTAATCTTTATATGGAAAGAGGACAAAAGATTGCTTTAGTTGGAGCTAATGGACTTGGTAAAACTACTCTTCTTAAAAGCTTAATGGGATTAATTCCTTCATTAAGTGGAGAAGCTAATTTGGGTGAATATCAACAAATTGGTTATTTTGAACAAGAAATAAAGGATGCTAATTATAATACTTGTATTGAAGAGGTTTGGGAAAAATTCCCTTCTAAAACTCAATATGAAGTAAGATCAGCTCTTGCTAAGTGTGGTTTAACAACTAAGCATATTGAAAGTAAGGTATGTGTATTAAGTGGTGGAGAACAAGCAAAGGTTAGATTATGTAAGCTAATCAATGAAGAAACTAATATTTTAATATTAGACGAGCCTACTAACCACTTAGATGTTGAAGCAAAAGAGGAGCTTAAGAGAGCTTTAAAAGAATATAAGGGAAGTATATTACTTGTATGTCACGAACCGGAGTTTTATAAAGATGTTGTAACAGATATTTGGAACTGTGAGGAGTGGACTACTAAGGTAGTATAGTAAGCCACAACTAGACATTAGTGATATTGAATAAAAAAGGTCTTAGTTATGAATAACTAAGGCTTTTTTTGTACTTTAAATAAAGACGTTTTTTAAAATTTATGTTAACATATTAAATATATAATAAAGCTAAAATTTTATTGCTTAAAAAATAATTGGAGGAAAAGTGTGATTAAAAGAAATTGTAAACAATGTGGAAAAGAATTTACATTATCAGATTCAGAAATTAAATTCTTTAATGAAAAAAACTTAGAATTACCAAAGAGATGTAGTGAGTGCAGGAAAGAAAATAAAAACAATAATAAAGAATGTAGTACAAATAATATTAAAAGTGAAAATACTACTACAAGTTATAAAAATGATAATAAGAAAAAAACATTTAAAAGTATTATAGCTGCCGGATTAGTACTTGTAGTTTTACTTTTAGGTAAATTATTTAATATAGATATTAATTGGCAAGATATAGAGAAAAATTTTGGAAGTGAAAAAGCTACTGTTTCTCTTCAATTCCGTAATGAAACAATGTGGGAAGATCACTTTAAAAAGCACGGAAATGAATTTAACTATAAAAATAAAGAGGAATACTTAAAAGGTGCAAATGAAGTTATAAATTCACCTTCATCAAAGCATAAAACAGAAGCGGAAGATGGAGATAGTATATACTATAATGAAAGCAAAAATGAAATAGTATTTGTATCTAAAGATGGATATATTAGAACATATTTTAAGCCAAGTGATGGAATAAACTATTATAATAGACAATAATATATAATAAGAGTTAGTATTTATGCTAACTCTTTTTTTATTTAATATATTTATGAATATAAATATATTAAATAAAATATTAGTAAAATAAGGGGAGGGGTTTATATGATATATGATAAATGGACATTACAATATAAATATAAGGATTTAGAACCGTATATAGATACGGAAACGGTATGTATACACTATACAAAACATTTACAAGGATATGTAGATAAATTAAATAAAGCACTAGAAGGTTATGAAAAATTTACAGAAGGAAAAACATTAGAAGAAATACTTTTTAATGTTGAAAAAATACCTAAAGAAATAAGAAAAGAGGTCATTAATCAAGGAGGGGGAGTAGCTAATCATAACTTATACTTCTCAATTCTGTCAAAGAAGCCCAAAAAACATCCAAGTGGTAAATTATTAAAAGAAATTAACAAAAAATATGGAGATTTAGATAAATTAAAAGATGAATTATCAAAGAGAGCATTAGATCAGTTTGGTTCAGGATATTCATGGCTTGTAGTTAATGAAAGAGGAGAATTAGAAGTACTTTCAACATCTAATCAAGATTCACCATTAATTTTCAAAATGAAACCTATACTTGCAATTGATGTATGGGAACATGCATATTATTTAAAATATAAAAATTTAAGAGTTAACTATATAAAAAACATTTGGAATTTATTAGATTGGTCAAAGGTTGAAGAAAATTATATAAAAGAATGTCATAAATAAAACTAAGATTTATATAAACATAGGTGATATCAATGAAAATTAAATTAACAGAGATTCCAAAAACAGATATAAATATTATTAAATCATCAGTTGGAGTCCTGTTAGGATTTATTATTTATTTAATTAGAGGAAAGGAAGGAACTCCTTTTTATACTGCATTATCAGTTTTATGGTGTATGCAGCCATATTCTAGCAATATAAAGGCAAATGCAATTCAAAGAACATTAGGAACAATGATAGGAGCATTTTATGGGTTAATAACCATATTACTAGAATATTATTTCTTACCTTTTAAAAATGATTTTATTAGATATTTATCAATATCTATATTATTAATACCAGTTATATATACGACAGTATTAATAAATAAGAAAAAATCAACATATTTTTCATGTGTAGTTTTCTTGAGTATAGTTGTAAATCACCTTAGTGATAAAAATCCATATTTTTTTGTTTTTAATAGAGTATTAGATACAATGATAGGAATAGTTATAGCACTTGGAATAAATATTATTAAGATTCCTTTTAAAAAATAATAGACTACTTTATAAATAAAAAGTAGTCTATTATTTTTTAAATAAAATTAGTGTTTATATCCACTACCAGCACCAGTTTTAGCTTTTATTTGATGTAAGTTTAAGTTACCGTCATGTTTGTTTATAATATGTTTAATTTTATGGCTTTTATGTGATCTTTTACAGTCACATATTTCTTCGCCAGCTTCTAAGTTTGTAGTAATATTTTTATATCCATTTCCCGCACCGGTTTTAGCTTTTATTTCATGTAAGTTAAGATCATCATCATTTCTTTTAATTACTTCTTCAATTTTATGGCTTTTATATTTTTTCATTTCTTTCCTCCTATAAAATAATAATATAAAAAAGTATTTTATATATTTGTTTTATGTTAATTTAAAATAAAAATACGTTGTTTTTATTACCATTTCAAAATTAAAAAATATTTGTACTATTTAAAAATAAAATGAATATATATTAAATATGTAAAGGGATACAAGAAAGGAAGTGGGTTTAATGAAAATAAAGGTTATGACACTTTTAGTAATTAAGGAAAAAATAGGTTCTAAAAATAATGAGTTTAGAGTAAAAGATTTAATAGTAAATACAGATTCTAAAAGTTTAGAAAAGAAAGGGGAAAAATCAGATATATTAAAATGTTTAAAATCTTGCTTAAAGTATAATAAAAATACAATAGATTATAATGAAATAAATGAATTAGTTAACTCTAATAATATAATAGGAAATAACTTCTGGAATGAAGATAATTTTGAGGACATATGTAGATTTGAATATAGAGATTATTTTGATTTTTCCGAATGTAAATTTAAATATATTTAAAATAATAAATTATAGCTAATTAAAAATAAATTATTATAGAAAAAGATGGGAATTTTTAAAAGTCCTATCTTTTTTATATTAAAATATAAGTATTATTACATTAAGGTTAAATTAATAAAATATAAAATTTCGGTAATATATATTCAATTTTACAGACAATTAAATCAATAATGTACATTATTATATATACAAATAAAAATGTTTTATTAGAGGAAATTAATTAAAATTTTTTTAATAAAAGGATATATTTAACATAACAATATAAAGATAAAATTTAATTAAAGAAAATTTAGGAATATTATTGACTAGTTTTGTAAAATTTATTACAATGTAAACATAAACAAAGAAAAAAACATAAAATATTCAAAAAAATAACAGGTAATAATTTTATAATTTTTGTTAATGAAAAAATGGAAACGATACCCAAAATGGTTATTGAAGAATTGATAAACGTAGTTGATAAAAATAGAGATAATTTTTAGTAAAATTTAATGAAATCAATTACATAGAATTTTAAGTATGTTTCGATTATTTACAAATAAAAATAGTGATAAAAGAAACTATTTATTTTATTAACATTTGGAATCGGTTTCTTATGGTAAAGGTGTATTTAAGTTAAATTTAATTAACTTTAAATAAATAGATTTTTTAAAAGGTGGAGGAGAATATTATGAAAAAACTATTAGTTACATTACTTGTAGCAGCTACTTCAATAAACTTTGTAGCTTGTGGATCAAGTGATAAGAACAAAGACAATGTTGGAACAGGATCAGCAGCTGGGGAAAAAGTAACTTTAAAGGTTCAAGCTGAAAAAGAATGGATGCCTTACTATGAAAAGGTTAAAGAAACAGTAGTTGAAAAATATCCAAATGCAACAATTGAATTAATTGAAACAGGGGCATTTGATCATTTAGACGTTTTAGATCAAACAGACCCAACTAACTCAGATATTGCAGACGTATTTGCTTTACCAGCAGATAGATTATATGGATTAGCAAAAAACCACGTTTTAGCTTCTATGCCTGCTAAGGAAATGGCAGAAGAAGTTGGAGGATTTGCTAACTTTGATAATGGTTTAGGTGGAAACTTTGCAATTGATGGAGAATACTTAGCTTTCCCTTATAACATAGAAACATTAGTTGGATACGTAAATGTTGAAAATGCTAAGGCTGCAAACATAGACACAACTAAAACTATAGAATTTACAGATTTAGCTTATAATCAAATATTAACAACAGTTCATGATGCTTGGTTTGGAGTTGCATTTACTAACTCAGCAGAATTTGAATTATTAACTAAAGAGTTAACAACTGATGCAACTAAAGAATGGTCTGAATTAACAGATGCTCAAAAATCATTATTTGAAGGTCTATATAACTACTGGAAAGGTCATAAAGAAAATAATACATCTTTATGGGACAAGGATGCAGCTGGTGGATATATTGATGAACAATTCAAAACTGGTGGAAGCGATGTTGTAAAAATCGATGGACCTTGGGCAACAACTTCTGTTAAAGAATTAGTAGGAAGTTCTGAAAATATGGAAATTATTCCATTAAGCCAAATCACATTTAATGGACAACCATTAAAACACTGGAAAGGTGGATGGGGTCTTGGTATAAATGCAAGATGTGAAGAAAACGAAGCTCAAATGGAAGTTGCACAAGCTTTCATTAAAGAAATAGTAAATCCAAATAATGCAAAAGAATTATTTGAAGCAACTGGTAAAGTATTAGAAAATGCTACACTTGAAAACTATACAGGAATTGATGAATTACAATTAAAGGTTATAGAAGCAACTTATGAAGGATATGAAGTTTCTATAAACAGACCTTTATTCAGTGAATATGGACAAGTTTGGGAAACTTGGCAAAATGCTTTATTATCATGGTCAGCTAAGAACCCTGCAAATGCAGAAGCAGCATACAATGAAGTTAAAGCTTCATTCAAGGGTATGATGGCTAACTTCAACTAAGAGATTGAAAAAATCTAAATTTTAAAAGGGGGAATTAAATTCCCCTTTTAATGAGATTAAAATACAAAAGCAAATATAAATTTTGAGGGAGGGCCACATGAGAGATAGTATAGAAATGCCAAAGGGAACATTTTATACAATTGCAGCAATATGTGCAGTAACTATTATGTTTACATCATTAGAGATGTTAATTAAAGCAAAGGATACAAGTTTATTTAATATGTGGTTATCCAATGGGAATTTAGGTGAAGATTTATTAACTCAAACAACAAACCAATTATATTCAACATATTTAAATATATGTATTGCAACATTCTTTGTTAGGGTAATAACTCCGATAGCAGTTTTAATTCATAGTTATTTTACTTTTACACGACTTAGGGTAAATAAATTATTTGTAATGATTTGGAGTGTAGTATTAGTAGGAGCATTTGCATTAACAATTTTAACAGAAAAGTTTTATTCAATACTATTTATTGGGAGTGGAATTGGTTATTTAGCTTTAGCTTTAACAATGATTTACTTATGGAAGTGTTTAAGTAATATTAGAAGTATATAATTAAAGTTATTCAGAGGGTATAAAAGGAGGTAATGGGGTTTTGAAAAAAATTAATAAGTATTTATATGATAACATTAATCGTGAGTATGATAGAAAAAATTTATACCTTTATGAAGTTTCGGTTTTACAAGAAAAAATTGAAGCTGCAAATGGTAAAGAAAAAGAAGAATTAAAAAGTAAATTAAATGAATTAGTTAAAAATAAAAAAGATCATGCTTATAATAAAAAATTAGAAGAATATAAGAAAAAAGAAAAAGAATTTTTAGCAGAGATCAAAAATAAAACAAATGATTATAAATCTAAGGTGGACACAAGCTTACCTAAGAGTGTACAAAATTTACAGGTAAGATTATTTAAAGCTAAAGATTTGGTTAAGTTTTATCAAAATTACGTAAAATTAACTTATGATGCAGAATTAATTTATGAACAAAGTAAGTTAGAAATAGCTCAAATACCAGCAGTAATTGAGTTTGCAAAAGAATGTACAAAGGATTTAAAAGAAGCGGAAAATAAACTTTCAAAGTTAGATAATGTAAAAAATGAAAAGTTTAATGAAGAATTTAAAGGCTTTAAGGAAGCAGAAAGTAAGAAATTACAAGAAAGAATTAAGGAAGTTAAATCAAAATGTAAAGAAGGTTTAATTTCTGGACAAGCAAAAGATAACACAATAAAACAATTAAAAAGAAAATATAAAGAAATTGTGTTAGTAAAATCGTTTGAATGTGAAAAAACATACAACGAAGAAATTATAAAAAATAAGAAGTATGAGCTTTCAAAAACGGTTAAACAAAAAATTAATACTGTAAATATCAATGTTGCAGATTTAAGAAGAGTTTATCCAATTGAAACTGAAAAAACTATGCCTTGGGTATCTTGGGTTACATTCTTAATTCCAGGTCTTGCTCAAGTAATTAATAAACAATATATAAAATCGATAATTATGTTCTTTGCAACAATATATATATATTTGATTGCTATCCCTTATTCATTAGGATATGGTAACTATAAAGGTGATGGTATCGCAGGGCTTATTACTTTAGCTGCAGGTGGAGGTAGATTAGATAGATCTATCATATTCATGATTGAAGGTATATTAGCAATATTCTTATTATTAATTGGAATATTCTTAATGATTATATGCTTTAAAGATGCAAATAAAGTAGAAAAAGATACTATAAAGGGTACTAGACATAGAAGTTGGGTAGAAACTAAACAATTTGTTTTTGAAGATGGATTCCCTTATTTAGTTTTATCACCAGCTGCTATAATTACTATATTTATAGTGTGTATTCCTGTTGTAACAACTGTACTTTTATCATTTACAGGAATGGGACCAGATACACAAGCTAAATTTGGATGGGAAGCATTAAAGAATTATAAAATGATATTCTTAGGACAAGGTATGGTAGGTGCAATATTCTGGAGAATACTTGGATGGACTATAGTTTGGACTATAGGTGCTACAAGTTTAGCAATAGCTTTAGGATTTATTTTAGCAATCGTTCTTAACAATGATAGAGTTAAAGGTAAATTATTATTTAGATCAATTTATCTTTTACCTTGGGCAGTTCCAGCATTTATTTCGATATTATTCTTTAGTATTTTATTTGCAGATGGTGGAACAGTAATTAATTCATTAAGAGAAGTTTTAGGAGAAAATTTCTCAATAAAAAATGATCCTTTTGTAATAAGAGTAGTATTAATTTGTATTCAAGCTTGGCTTGGTAGTGCATATATTTTCTTATTATCTACAGGTGTACTTCAATCAATAAATGCAGAATTATATGAAGCTGCTGATATAGATGGAGCTACAAGCTTTAAGAAGTTAAGTAAAATAACAGTACCACTAGTGTTATTCCAAACAGCACCACTTTTAGTTGGTCAATATACATTTAACTTTAATAACTATAGTATCATAGCGTTATTTAATAACGGGGGACCTTTTGACCCAAGTAAATATGGTAACTTAGCAGGTTCATCAGACCTTTTAATATCTTATATATTTAAATTAACAATGAATAGTCAATATCAAGCTATAGGTGCAACTATCACAGTTATTATTTCAGTAGTTCTTATGATAATTGCATATATAGGATATAGAAATACAGATGCATTTAAGAGGGGGTAAGATTGATGAGTATATTTAAAAAGAAAAAGAATGATTTATATCTTTCTGATAAACAACCTCTTACTGTAGGAGGGAAAATAGCTCTAGCTATATCATATGCTTTCTTAATATTATGGGCAGTGATTATAGTAGTGCCAATATCACAAATTATAATATCATCATTTAATGGAGCACAAGCAAATAGACTTATAATTGGTGGAGAATTTATTTTCTCATTAAAGCACTTTAGAACATTATTTGAAGATACTCTTTATTTAAAATGGATGGCAAATACTTTATTTGTAAGTATTAGTACAGCAGTATTAGTAATTTTAATGGTTTCATTTACTGGATATGCTTATTCAAGATATAGATTTAAAGGGAAAAAAGCATCTCTTATGACAGTTATGCTTATACAAACAATCCCAACATTCGTTGGAATTACAGCATACTTCACAATGTATTCTATTGCATCAGATATAATGCCAGGCTTTACAAGACAAATGATGCTTATTCTTATATATGCAGGTGGAGGTATAGCAGGTAACACTATCATATTAAAGGGATATTTAGATTCAATATCTACAGAGCTAGATGATGCAGCTAAAATTGATGGTTGCTCTAGCATGAAGATATACAGACTTATAATTATGCCAATTGCAAGACCAATGCTTGCAATAATAGGTTTATGGTCATTCATAGGACCATTTGGTGACTATTTATTACCAAAGGTATTATTAAATTCATCAGCTGATTATACATTAGCTGCTGGTTTACAAACTCTTATAACAGATGAGCGTACAATTAACCAACCAGCCTTTACAGCAGGAGCACTTTTAACTGCAATACCGATAGTAATATTATTCGTTGTATTACAAAAACAATTAGTATCAGGTCTTTCAAACGGGGCTACAAAAGGATAGAATAGGAGATAGTAGATATGAAGGTAACATTAAATAATATAGGGAAAAAATACGAAAATAGAGAAGATTTTACTTTAAGACATATAAATTTAGAAATTGAAGATAAGGACTTTTGTGTAATTTTAGGACCATCTGGATGTGGTAAAACTACATTATTACGTATGATTGCAGGTCTTAACTCAATTACTGAAGGTGATTTAATATTTGGTGAAAAGAGAGTTAATAAACTTGCTTCTAAGGATAGAGATATAGCTATGGTTTTCCAAAGCTATGCTCTATATCCACACATGACAGTTTATGATAACATGGCATTTTCATTATCAATGAGAAAAGAAAGAAAAAATGTTATTAATGAACGTGTTACTGAAGCAGCTAAATTACTTCAAATAGAAAAGTATTTATATTCTAAACCATCAGATATATCTGGGGGACAAAGACAAAGAGTTGCATTAGGAAGAGCTATAGTTAGAAAGCCAAGTGTTTTCTTAATGGATGAACCTCTTTCTAACTTAGATGCTAAGTTAAGAGAGCATATGAGAGTTGAATTAGTTAGAATTCATAAAGCTCTTGGAACTACATCTATTTATGTAACACATGACCAAGTAGAAGCTATGACAATGGCAACTAAGATTGTTCTTATGAATGATGGTAAAATTCAACAAGTTGGTAAACCAATTGAATTCTATGAAAAGCCACAAAACATGTTTGTTGCTAAATTCATTGGATCACCTACAATAAACATGATTAAAGGTAAAATGGATGGAAAGAAATTTGTATCTGAAGATGGTTTAATATCAGTAGTTCCATCAGAAACGGATTTAAAAGCATTAGCTAGTTATAATGGTAAAGATGTTTATTTAGGAATTCGTTCAGAAAGATTTGTTGGAGAACCTGAACAGGCTGCATTTGAATGTAAAATTGATGTAATAGAAGTTTTAGGTAAAGAAAAGACTTTATATGTTAAATTAAATAGTGGAAAAGAACTTGTTATTACAGTTCCAGGATATCATTCATATGAAACTGGAGAAAAGCATAAGTTTGGATTTGATTTAAATGCGTTACATTTCTTTGATGCAGAAACTGAATTAAGAATAAATTAATATTAATTTTTAAATTAGAGCTATTTATATAGCTCTAATTTTTTTATGAGTTAAATTAGTAGTTATATAAATTAAAGGTTGTACATATAAATTTTAGTGTAAATTGATTTTTATGATAGAAGAAAAGGGAGAGTTATGAGAAAATTAAATTATTGTTTAGATTGTCAACGTATATTTACTTCTGAAAATGTATGTGAGTATTGTAATTCAAATAATATTAAGGAGTTAAAACGTGGAAAATCTGTAAATATAATTGGAAGTAAAGATAAAGCAAGATATTTAAAATATAGAGAAGGAAAAGTTAGTGTAATAGTTTATTCAGAAGATAAACAAAAACTTATTAAAGAATATAATATTGATAAAATAAGAAAAATATTATAATAATATATAATTAAGCTGTAAAAAATAATTTTTCATGTAGCATATTAATAAAGATTATATATAATAAAATTGAGCTATATAATTATTGAGTTAACAATCTTCAATATTATATAGCTTTTTTATAGAAAATTATACTCTAACTATAATAACTATAAATTTTAAGTTTATTTAAATTTTTTTAACAAATAATAGAGAATTATATATTATAATATATAAAGATTTTTAGAGGAGTATATCATGCTTAAGAATTTATTTATAAGTGATTATAGTAAAATAAAAAGGAATATTATATTTTCTATACCAATTTTATTTATAATTGCCGTACCAATTCATTTTTTATATGAGATAAGCGGGAAAATAAAAATTATTGGAGCTATAATGCCAGTAAATGAAAGTATAGAAGAGCATTTTAAATTAGCAACTATTCCAATTATTATTTGGTGGATTATTAGTTATTACATACTCAAGAAAAAAGTAAATATAGATTTAAAGAAATGGATTTTTTGTGCATCTATTTCAGCATTAAGCATTCCAGTTATTATAAGTGCATTTTATTATACTTATACAGGTGGGTTAGGAATTTCATTATTTATATTAGATATAATATCATTGCTTTTAGCATTAATATTAGGACAAAGCTTAGCATTACATTTGTATAAAAATATTAAAATAACAAATACGAAATTTATAATAGGAATTTTAATAATAATTGCAATAATAATTTGTACTGTGATGTTTACTTTTTATCCTCCACATATTCCATTATTTAAAGATTCAGTTAGTGGATTATATGGAATTTAAATTGCTTAAGAAGCTATATAATATTGAAAAAATTTTATTCAATATTATATAGCTTACTTTTTTATATAAATTTTAGTTGTAGATTATATAAGAGAGTTTTTTTATTAAACTATTTTTAAATATATAATTTATTTAAATAGTGATTTAATTTCGTTTATATGTTTAGTGGCTAAATTATATCCATGATTATAATTTGTTTGTAGTTTATCAATATCTTTTTCAAAGCTCTCTAGTTTATATTCTGGTCTTAAAATTATTGCTTTTCCTTGATTTTCAAGTTCTTCACAAAGCTTTACTGTTTCATTATAGGATTGATGTCTAGTTAAAAGAGGTGTTTTTAAATTAGGATATTTACGATTTAATAATTTAGATACAATAATATTTTTTTTACTTAATTCTTTTTTGTAACCTTTAGGTTGGGTAAGAACTATTAAGTGTTTTTTATTTCCATCAGAAATAGATTTTCTTATTGGAATTGGATCACAAAGACCACCATCATAATATTCATTATTGTCTATTTTTATAACAGGAAAAAATATTGGAAGTGCACAAGTTGCTCTAAGAAATGTAGCTTTATTATCAAGTCCTTTTCCATCTAAATATTCAGTTTTACCTGTTTTGGCATTAGTAACTCCAATTAAGAATTTACCTGTATATTTTTTATAAGTTTCCATATCAAAGGGTACTAATTTATTAGGTATTTCATCAAAAACAAAATCTAATCCAAATAGACTTTTACATTTAATATAGTTTCCATAACCTAAATATCTTTTATCATTTCTATATTTAGTTAAAACTTCTAAATTACGTCCTTTTTGTTTTGATATATATGATACCCCATTAGTTATTCCAGCGGAAACACCTATGCAATAAGGAAAAGTTATATCATTATCAAGTAATGCATCTAATACTCCTGCACTAAAAATCGATCTAAAGGTTCCCCCTTCTAAAATTAAACTTGGCATAAGTTACCTCCTTTTAAAAGTTATTATTTAGTAATTATAAGACAAAAAATTTTTTATTACAAATATTCTAATTCATAGAAGAAAAAATAATATTTTTTTGAAAAAACATTATAAATTTGTATAAAATGTATTATAATAAACAAGTAAATTTGGAGAAATGTAGTAATGTATATTAGATGAGGTAAGAATGAAAAAAAGATTAATAACAAATATTATATTAGCAGTTTTTATAAGTATTTTTATGTATTTATTAATAGCTAATAGATCTAAAAACATAATAGTACAAGTTGATGGAAATATTATAGAACATAAAAGCAAATCTAGCAGTATAAAGGATGTAATTGATGAGTTAAATATAACTTTAAATGAAGAGGATAAAATAAATTATAGTATAGATTCTAAACTTAAAAATAATCAAAATATAGTAATTAATAGGGTCAGTAAAAATGAGGAAGAAGTAATTGAAGAAATTGATTTTAATGAAAAAATAGTAAAGGATTATAAAGTAGCTGTAGGTGAACAAAGAGTTATTTCAGAAGGAGCTAAAGGAGAAAATAAAAAAATTTATACAGTAACTTATGAAGATGGGAAAGAAGTTTCTAGAGTTTTAAAAGAAGAAATAAGATTAAAAGAGCCTCAAGATAAGATAATAGGAGAAGGGATTTTTGATGAAAATAGTTTAACTGTTTGTGTAAATCAAAAGAGAACTTTACCATCTAGTTATAAACCAAAAGATTTAGTTTTACCAAATGTTAGGGCAATGAATAGTAAAAGTAGCTTATATATGAGAGAAAAAGCAGCTAGGGCATTGGAGAATTTATTTAATGCTGCTGAAGAAGAGGGATTATACCTTTATGCTACATCTGGATATAGATCATATAGTACTCAAAAAAGTATATATAATCCATATAGTGGATATTCAGCGCCACCAGGGGCTAGTGAGCATCAATTAGGTTTAGCTATGGATATAACTTTAGCTGAATATGGTTCAAGACTTTATGTGAAGTTTGGTCAAAGTAAAGAAGGAATATGGGTGAAAGAAAATGCACATAAATATGGTTTTATTATAAGATATTTAGAAGGGAAAGAGGATATAACTGAATATAAATATGAACCATGGCATATTAGATATTTAGGGGTAGAGCTTGCAACTGAGCTTTATGAAAAGGGAATTACGTTAGAAGAATATTATGGTGAATATTAATTTAAGGTAAATATAATTTTTATATTATTAAGTGAAATTTTTAATTTTATGGTATAAAAATTTAGCATATAAATTTAATAACCATAATTTAAGAAAGGGGAATATCATGTATTGTAGAGAGTGCGGACAACTTATAACTAATGAAGATATAAAATGTACAAGCTGTGGTACAAGGAAAGGAATAGGAAAAAATTATTGCTATAAATGTGGGTCAAGGGTAAAGAATTGTAACATTGAATTATGTGAATTTTGTGGAGCAAATTTAAATAATAATATTGTTAACTTAAATATAAAAAGTAAACTACTAGCAGGATTGATGGCACTTTTCTTAGGGGGTATGGGTATACATAGATTTTATCTAGGATATTTTAAAATTGGGGTATTACAATTAATGTTATGGATATTAGGTTATTTTACAGGTGGAAAAACATGGGCTATTGTTGAAATATGGGCATTAATAGAAGCTGTATTTATATTTTCTGGAAAGATGAGAGATTCTAAGGGAAATACATTAGAGTAAAAATTTTAAAAATTAAATATTTTATTTTTAAAGATTTTATAAAGTTAAATATTATTTATACTTAAGGATAGATTTAAAGAAAAGATTTTATATTATTAATTAAAAAATACGGTTTATAAAACCGTATTTTTTTTAGTCTTTAACTATAACTTCTTTCTTTTTTATTATAAAGAAAGCTATTATAAGTCCTATTAATGTTAATGAAGCTGTACAAATGAATGAAACATTCATACCATATATTTTAGCTTTAATTGGATCTGTATATCCAGATGAAAGAGTAGATTTACTCATTAATGTTACAATTAAAGAAGTACCAATAGAACCTGCTATTTGTCTTAAAGTATTATTAGCAGCATTACCATGAGCATACAAGTTTTTATGTAAAGAATTTAATGCAGAGGTTGATAATGGCATAAGGATCATTGATATTCCAAGCATTCTCACAGCATATATAGAAACTACATAAACTATTGGTGTTGAAATTGATAAAAATGAAAGTCCAAATGTACCTAAAGTTAATATTGTTAAACCAGTTAATGCAAGGTATCTAGCTCCAAATTTATCAAAAAGTTTTCCTGTAATAGGATTCATAACTCCCATTACAATTGCACCAGGCATTAAGATTAATCCAGTATCAAAAGCTGAAGAACCTCTAACATCTTCAAGATACATAGGAAGGATTAATTCAGATGATATTAATCCTGCATAAGCTATCATTGCAATTATAGTAGAAAATGTGAAAACTTTGCTTTTAAAAACAGATAAATTAAGCATAGGAGTTTCCATAGTTAGTTGTCTCCAAACAAAAATCATAAGAAAAATTATACCTATAATTAATGGTAAATATACCTTTATGTTAGTCCAACTATAATTTCCAGCATTACTAAATCCAAAAAGCAATCCACCAAATCCAATAGTAGAACCAATAAAGGAAATAATATCAAAGTTTACAGGTTTATTTTCAGTTACATTTTTTAATAAAAAGAATCCTAATATTAAATCTAAAATTGCAAAAGGAAGAGTTACATAAAATAAATGCCTCCAAGGGTACATACTTATTATCCAACCAGATAAGGTAGGACCTATAGCTGGAGCAAAAGCAAGAACTATACCGACTATTCCCATAGCAAAACCTCTTTTTTCTATTGGGAAAATAATCATAAAAACTGTTTGCATTAGAGGAACTATCATTCCACTAGCTAGACCTTGAATAAGTCTTGCTGTTAAAAGCATTGGAAAACTAGTTGCAAAGGAACCAATTATTGTTCCAATTGTAAATAAGCCAATAGAAACAAAAAAAAGAGTCCTGTTTTTAAATTTATCTATAAGAAAAGCAGTAAATGGAATAATAATACCAGTTGCAAGCATATAGCCTGTACTTAGCCATTGAACTGTAGATACACTTATATTTAAGTCTTTCATTATATCAGACAAAGCTACATTCATAAATGTACTATTTAAAAAACAAATGAAAGCTCCTAAAAGAAATACCCCTGAAATAATAAAAATATTATAATGTTTATCTTTAGTTGATGATTGATTCATAAAATCACCTCAAAAATTATATTTATAATTATTTTTCCAAAAGTAATAGTATATTATACTAAATAAAATATGACTTCAATTATAAAAATAATATTAAAGCTATATTTAAAATTTATATCTAAATTTTATTTTTAAAAATAAATATTTATCTGTTATAGATTAGAAAGTTAATTTATAAAAAATTTTTTTTATTATTATATTTCGTATAAATAGGACAAATGTCCTATTTTATTTTTGTATCTATTTGATAATATGTTTCTAGAAACTTAAGAGGAGGAATTTAAAATGTATAATATTTTAGCATTATTAATAGGTGCACTTATTTCAATTATGATATCCTTTAATAGTGGATTAGAAGGCTATGTTGGCAGTACATATTCTTTAGTGATTATTCATGCAGTAGGACTTATTGCTATACTTATAATTGCTATGATTAAGAAAGAAAAGATAATAATAAAGGAAGCTATACCATTTTATTTGTTTTTAGGTGGAATTTTTGGAGTTATGCTTACATTAGTTAATGTGATTACAATAGGTAGTATAGGTGTTGCATTAACAACAGCATTAGCTGTATTTGGACAATTAGTATTTTCATCTTTAGTAGATCATTTTGGATTATTTGGGTTGACTAAATATGAATTTAATCCTAAAAAGTTAGTTGGACTTTTTATAGTTTTAGTTGGATTAGTTATTATGACGATAGGATAAAGGGGGAATCTTTAAAATGTTAATGATTTTATTAGCTATATTAGGTGGAGTATTAACTACTTTATCAATGATAGTTAGCTCAGCACTTGGAAAGAAAATAGGATTGATTCAAAGTACAATAATTCATTATATAGGTGGGCTTATAGGAGGAGTATTTATTTTAATTGGAATGGGAAGTGCATCGGCTCCCTCAATTATAGATTTAAGTAAAATGCCATTATATATTTTCTTAGGTGGAATAATGGGAGTTATAGTAGTATACATATCTAATATAGTAATTCCAAAGATACCTGTAGTATACAGTACATTATTAATGTTTTCAGGACAAATGATATGTGCAATTATTATAGATACAATTATTATAGGAGAGTTTTCTTTAAAAAAGCTTTTAGGTGCTATAATAGTTGTATTAGGAATTTTTTATAATTCTAAGATAGATGAAAAAGAAAATAATATAGCAGTTCAATAAAAAATTAAAATACTTATAATATTTATGTTTTAACAAATATAAAATAAAAAACCACATGTATAAATATACATGTGGTTTTTTATAATTTAAGTCTATATCATTTTTAGATGAATTATATTATCAGAGTGATTAGCAAAAAGTTTATTTAGATGTATACCTAAATACATTAAAGCTCCTCCAGAAAAAACTTCATTAGTTTCTTCATTTATATAATTAGCATCCTCATTTAATCCTTTTAACTTTAGTCTTTTTAATAAAGAAGTATTTTCTAATGATAATCTATTAAATGTAAGTATTACTTTAGATTTATCCTTTGATACAGTTTGTAAACATTCTAGATTATTAGAAAAATTGTTTATTTTATAATACTTCTCATCATTTTTTAAAATATTTTTGGTACCGTTTCCTGAATTTCTTATAAAAAAATTTTTTTCTCCTGCTCCTTCATTAATATTAATATATATCATATCAAAATTATTATTTTTCATTATATTAAATTCCATTTAAATATTTCCCCTTTTTATTTATTTAAATCGATATATCAATCAGATATCATAAAAATCTGTTAACGTTTACTTATATAATATATTATTTTTACAATATAATCAAGGGTTTTAATAATAAATGTATATATTTTATAAAAATAATATAGATTTTAAGCTAAAAAGTTAATATTTTAATAAGTAATATGATTAGTAAGACATTAAAAAATATTGGGAAAATGAAACAAATAAAAGAAGTTGAATTTAAAGTATACAATATTTAAAATTTGTTTAAGTTTAATATTTTATGGTAAAATAAGTATAATTATTAATGAGTAATTATATTATGATATGAATTAATAATTATATTTATTTAATTTGATTTATAAGAGATATAAGGGAGAAATTTAATAATGAATATAAATATAAGACAAGAAAAAGAAAGTGATTATAAAAAAACAGAAGCTGTAGTTGAAAAATCATTTAAAAATGCAGAACATACTGACCATAAAGAGCATTTTTTAGTTTCTAAATTAAGAAAAAGTAATGTTTTTATACCAGAGCTTTCATTAGTGGCAGAAGTTAATGAAAAAATTATAGGGCATATAATGTTTACAAAATTACAAATAGATAATGGAAAAAATAAATATGAATCACTTGCATTGGCACCTGTTTCTATTTTACCAGAATATCAAAATAAGGGGATAGGAAGTAGCTTAGTAATGGAAGGTTTAAGGATTGCAAAAAAAGCTGGATTTAAATCAGTAATTGTTCTTGGACATGATAAATATTATCCACGTTTTGGATTTAAACCAGCAAGTAATTTTGGAATTAAAGCACCATTTGATGTACCAGATATAGCTTTTATGGCTTTGGAACTTTATGGTAAAGCGTTAAATGATGTTACTGGAACTGTAATTTACGGTAAAGAATTTTTGGAATAATATAATATTAATAAAAGGATTTTATAAAATTAAGGCTAAATATTTATCTTAAATATTTAGCCTTAATAATTATATAATGTGCTTGTTACTTTATTTATCTAGTTTTATATAATTTCCATTTAAGAATTTTATTAGGTTTTGCATTACTAATAATATCTTATAAAAATCTTAATATAAATTTCTTATTAGTAAATAAAAATTATAAAATTTTAATATTAAACTATAGTTTAAGTACCCCTTATTAAACTATAGTTTAATATTTATTTTTTTGACTTTAAAACTTCTTCTTTTAATTTTTGTATCTCATCAATAATTCTATATGTACAGAAAATAATTGTAGATGTAATTATAATTGTACCAAATATGGCTAGAGCATCTTTGCCTTCACCTCCGAGAGTTAACACAAATAATGAACCAAATGTAACAACTGTACCTAATATAATTGATTGTATAACTTGCCATGTCATAGTATAAAATCTCCTACATATTACTTTTTATTTTATGCATAAGTCAACCCATTAGCACCCATTCCAATGCCTCCAAGGGATAATTGTTTATGAAGATAACTTCCAGTTATCCATCCTTTATTTACAGTACTACTATTATATGATACACCTGTTTGAATCATAAAATTATGATATTTTTTTAAATCAGGAAAAGCTTCCATAACGTTATGAGGTTGAATCTAGAGGTAGCTAATACTCCATTACCACCTTTATCTTTTTCTAAACTTCCTATTCCAAATGTAGTTGCGGGATTATATTCATTTTGAAATTCCTCTTTTGTATAATATTCTATTTCATAATCATTACTTAAGTTATAAAGATTATATTCAGATAAAGACCTGCTAGTTTCCTTTTCTGTTAATTTAACATATACTTCATTACTATCGACTAGCTTTCCAGTAGTATCTTTAAGAATCCTATCTTTAAAACTAGGAAATAGCTTTATTAATTCTTGAGTAGATTCATTACCTATTTTGTTATTGCAGATGTAGTGTTATTTTGCAATGTTAAGCTTGTACATAAAGTCATTAATAGAATAATTACAAATTTTTTAAATTTATTCATATTTTAACCACTTTTCGATTTTATTATAAGCTTTTTTTACTTTAATTTCAATATACTGAAATAAATTATAATATTTTAATTTATATGGTTGTGTTGGATTAATTTTGATGTTATGTATATAGAGACAAATAAGCTGAAGTATTTTATAGTGAGAAATAAATAAAATAATTTATTTATTGTAAATGGTTATAGATGATTAAGAAATTTTAATATTTATTTTACTATAAATTTAGTGATTGGATGTAAGAAAATGAAAATAGAAATAATTAAGAAAAATAAAAAAGACTTTTTAGATTTGTTGTTATTAGCAGATGAACAAGAAAATATGATTGATAAATATATTGAAAGAGGAATAATGTTTGCTATATATGATAATGATTTAAAGGGAGTTTGCATAGTAACTAAAGAAGAGGATAGAGCTTATGAAATAAAAAATATTGCTATTTATGAAAATTTTCATGGTCAAGGATATGGAAAGAAGCTTATAGAATATATTTGTGAATATTTTAAAGGTGATTGCGATATTATTTATGTAGGGACAGGGGATAGTCCTTTAACAGTACCATTTTATGAGAAATGTGGATTTAAGAAATCTCATAGGATTAAAAACTTCTTTATAGAAAATTATGATAATCCAATTTATGAATGTGGAAAGCAATTAATAGATATGATTTATTTAAAAAGGAAGTTTAATTAGTAGGGTAGTATAATATTTTTAGAAGGATAATAATTAGTTTTTGTATTAATATTTAGGGGGATTATAATGCAAATTAAGAAGGGGAAACTTGATATTATTTTAAATGTAATGTGTATAGTGGTTTTAGTTAGTACGACTATATTTCTTATAACAGTTTGGTCTAAAATACCAGAAAAAATACCTATGCACTATGATTTTTCAGGAAATATTGATAGATGGGGAACAAAAGCAGAAATTATTATTTTACCCATTATTGCTTGGAGTATGTATGCTTTTATTACAACAATTGAAAAGTTTCCACAGGTTTGGAATACTGGAGTTACAGTTACAGAAGAAAATAAAGAACAAGTTTATCTTATTTTATTACATCTTGTAAGTACAATAAAGTTTATAATAGTTTGTGTATTTACTTATATTATAATTCAATCAGTAATATTTTTTAAGCTATCTATATGGTTTATACCTGCATTTTTAATTATATTATTTGGTAATTTGTTTTATTGGATTTGGAAGTTATTTAAAGTAAAATAGTTGTGGTTTAATTAAATAGATTTATTATTATAAGTGGAGAAGAGGATTATGGGGATATTTACAATAGTAAGTTTAGTTATTTCATTTTTCTTTGGAGTAATAGCGATTAGTTTTACTTTACTAAAAGAAAAAGCTACCATATTTATTAGTGGATTTAATACAATTTCTAAAGAAGAACAAGAGAAATATGACAAAAAGAAAATGATTATAGATATGAGAAATTCATTTTTTATGTGGTTTATTATTTTATTTTTCGGAGGAATTTTTTCATTTTATAATAAGTTCTGCGCTTTGATAGCGATTATTATTTGGATAATTACTTTTTTTAAAGAGGTTCATATTGATTCAGAAAAAGCATTTAAAAAATATAAAAAGATATAATTATTTGGAGTTAGAAAAATAGAGATCAGAAAATATGAGTATTAAATGTTTATTTTAAGAAAATATAAAATATATATTTATAATAAGGAAAGGGATGTTTATTCGGACATCCCTTTATATTATTGGGAAGTAAAATTAAAGTATTTAACTTAAATATAAAAATATTAAAGATATAATTAAAAATAGTAAAATCATTGTTCCAATAGGTTTAGAAGCTTCTAAAATTAGGTTTCCATTAAAAGAACTACTCAAATTTTTAATAAACATTCCAAGTTTAGTATTTTTAAATATTTTATAAATAATATTAAAAATTATAAATCCTAAGACAGCTCCAAGAGTATTAAATATAACATCATCTATATCAGTAGTGTTGTAAGGTGTAAAAAGTTGAATTAGTTCTATTGTTAATGACGCAGTAAATCCATATAAAATAATCTTACTTAATTTATTTTTTTTATTAAAAAATAATGGAATGCCAAATCCTAAAGGTATAAATAATAATATATTTCCTATAACATTATGAAGAGCAATATTTATATCTAAAAAGTCATTTCTAAACATATTTATTGTCTCTACTAGTGGAATATAATTAATATAAAATTTAATATTAAAATCTAACATTAGGTTACCATATTTGAACATCGTTAAATTAACTAATATTAAAAAATAAATAAAGAATAAATTTATAAATATTTCTCTTATTTTATTTATTGGTTTATTTTTTATACAAGATATAATTCTATAAATTATCCAAACTATTGTAAATAATATATTTGCAAATATAAATGAAATTCCTACCATATTTTTATTTTCCTTTTTAATTATTTTTTTATATAGTTTTATTAAAAATTAGAAGATACATTTCTAAATTTATAAACGTTATTAATTATAGAAATAGAAATTACATTTATAATTAATTGAGTTCCTCCATAGCTTATAAAGGGCATATTTATGCCTACTACAGGACATAAAGAAAAATTATATAAAATATTTAATAGAAATTGAACTGCAAATAATGCACAAAGTCCACTTACTAAGAGTTTACCGTAATTATTTTTAGTATTTTTTGAAATAAATCCTATTCTTATAATAAATGATAAAACTAAGGCAATAACTATTATTCCAACAATCCATCCAAAGCAATAAATTATTGAAGTTAATGCAAATTCCATATTAGCATTAGGAAGCATATAATCATTAATATAAGAACCAGAGCTAAATAATCCAGCAGAGCTTCTTAATATATTTAATTGATTATAAATCCATCCAGTAGTATCGATATTTTTTGTAGGATTTAAAAATGCAAAAAGACTATGTATTCTATAAGAAGCTTGGCAGATAAATAATAATAACGATAAGCATAGACCACCAGATATAATAACTATATATTTTAATTTAAATCCTGATAGATACATAATTGTAAAGACTGAAATTAAATATATAAATATTGTAGATAATGAGCTTAATGATAGAAATAATATAATAGGTATAAAAGCTAAAGATACACCCTTAAATAATGATTTTTTATTGCACCAATTATAGTTATCAAAAATTCCACAAAGAGAAATTATTAATAACACAGGGGAAAGTGATAATACATCAATAGAACTAGGTCCTATTATTAACCAATGCCTTATACCATTTATAGATGGAGCAAAAAGTATTGTAATTAAAATTAAAGAAATAGTAATTAGATAAAGTTTAAAAGAATATTTCTTTAAATTTCTATAATCTAATTTTAATATAAATAGTGAAAATCCAATTGAAATAACTAAAAATATTATTAGTTTACCAATATAATTTATATAGTTATTATTAAAATTACTTAACTGAAGAAAAGTTGTAGTTAAAAAGCCAAAGGATAATAAAGCCATTGTTGTTATTAAAAGAATCCAATCAGAGTTTGATTTATGTGCTTTATTTAAATCATGTCCAATAACTTCTGAATTACCCATTTGTATTAAAGCTTTATCTGTTGCATCATCTAAAGAAAGACCTATTTCTAAATAGTCTTCTATAATATCATTAATATGACTTAATAATTCTTCTTTAATTTCTGGATGAACCTTTTTATTTTTTATTAACTTACAAACATCATTTATATATTTATTGACTTTACAATTTTCTATTTTAGACATTTATTACCCTCCCATAAAACGCTATTAACAGTTTCACTAAATAATTTCCATTCAGATTCTTTTTCAAGAAGAAGCTTTTTACCGTTATTTGTTATTTTATAATATTTTCTTTTTCTATTACCCTTAGAATCATCCCAATAGGATTCTATATAATTTACACTTTCTAAATTATGAAGTATTGGGTAAAGAGTTCCTTCTTTAAGGGAAAATACACCATTAGAACGTAAGCCTATTTCTTTAATCATTTCATATCCATACATATCTTTACGATTAAGAAGACTTAGAATTAGTACTGTTGTGCTACCTTTTAATAATTCTTTATTAACTTTCATAAAATCACCACCATACATTGTAATTCGATACATAGTAAATCTAGGTATTATTATATTATTATATTTTTAGAAAGTAAAGATAGTTTGTAAAATTTATACATTAAATGAAAATTAATAGAAATATTTTTAATCTATTGAAAAAAACTAGGAAAGAGTTTATTATATAAATAAAAGTAAGTGATAATAAATGATATTAAATAGTATTAAATAATAATAAAGTGTTTATATATTTAATGTGATAAGTAGTGTTTTGTTATATAACTAACTATTTAAGTATAGTTTACATGAAAAGGGGATATTTATGTTCATTGAAGAAAGATTAGATGAAATATTAAAAATCATTAAAAAAGAAAAAAAGGTATTAGTAAAAGAATTAAGTGAAAGATTTAATATTTCTGAAAGTATGATTCGTAAGGATTTACAAAGATTAGAAAGAGAGGGAAAGATAAAGAGAACTTATGGTGGAGCAATATTAGAAAGGGAATCTTCTTATGATGAAAAAACAAATTCTAGAGTATTTGTAGATTTAGAATCAAAATCATATTTAGGAAAATTAGTTTTGGATATTATTGAAGATAATGATGTTATTTTTTTAGATATTTCAACTACAAATCATACTATTGCCATGATGCTTGGAGATACAAAAAAGAATCTAACAGTTATAACAAATATGAATAGAATTGCTATGGAATTTGATAGAGCACCTAATGTTGATGTGATATTAATTGGTGGAAATTATAATAAAAAATTAGGTGGAACTATTGGAAGCCAAGCATTAGAAGAAATAAAAAAGTTTAAGATTACAAAAGCTTTTATTGGAGCCGGCGGAATTAATATAGAGGATAATTTTATTAGTAATTTTAATTATGATGAGGCTTTTTTAAAAAATGAAATTTTAAAGTGCAGTAAAAAAAGATATATAGTAGCAAATTATGAAAAGCTGTATAAAGATGGAGCCTATAAGTTTGCTACATTAGATGATATAGATTATATAGTAACTGAAAAAGAGCCAGAGGATAATATTAAAGATATTTTAAAGGAAAAAGAAGTACAAGTAATATTTAAATAAGAAGTTTAGGAGGTTAAGAAATATGATTAAATTAATAGCAACAGATATGGATGGAACATTATTAAATTCAAACAATGAAATACAAGAAGGGTTTTATGAGGTTTTTGATGAACTTCAAGAAAAGAAAATAATATTTGCAGCAGCAAGTGGAAGACAATATTATAATCTTTTAGAAAGATTTAAAGGAATAGAAGATAAGATGATGTTTATAGCTGAAAATGGAACATTTGTTGTTTACAAAGGGGAAGAACTTGTAGTTAATTCTTTAGATATAAATCTTGCAAGGGAGCTTATTAAAGTTGGTAGAAATATAAAAGATTCATATATAATACTTTGTGGAAAGAAAGCAGCTTATATAGAAAGTTCTGATAAAAGATTAATTGAACAAACAGAAAAGTATTATGCAAGATATGAAATAGTATCTGACTTAACTAAAGTAGAAGATGATATATTAAAGGTTACAATTTGTGATTTTGCAGGTTCAGAAAATAATAGTAATAGATATTATGATGATTATAGAGATAAAGCACAAATTGCAGTATCAGGAGAAATTTGGCTTGATATAACTGCTAAAGGAATAAATAAAGGTGTTGCAATAGAAGAGGTTCAAGAATTATTAGATATAAATCATAAAGAAACTATGGTGTTTGGAGATTATTTAAATGATTTAGAAATGATGAGTAGTGCATATCATAGTTATGCTATGGAAAATGCTCATGATGACTTAAAAAAGGTAGCAAGATTTAGAGCAAAAAGTAATGATGATAGTGGAGTAGTTCATGCTATAAAGACTATGTTAAACAATTAAACAGGTATATGTGTTAAGATAACTTTTTTATATATTGACTATATATAAATTATTAATTATATATAAGAAAAAGGAGCTGTATTCATATTGAATTTTAGATTTTCAATATTATATAGCTCCTAATTATTATTTTTTATTAAATAAATTCTTAGTTATTTACAGTTAAATTTACTAGGTTTTGCGTTATCTTGTATATCCACTAAAGCTTCACCAAATCTTTGATAGTGAACAACTTCTCTTTCTCTTAAGAATCCTAGAATTTTTTTAATTTCTGCATCATCTGTTAAGTTCATTAACCATTCATAAGTTGCTCTAGCTTTTTGCTCAGCAGCCATATCTTCATGTATATCAGCAATGACATCACCTTTTGCTTGAATATAAGTTGCAGTCCATGGATTACCTGTTGCATCTGTATAGAATAATGCTTTACCATGATCAGCATAGTGTCCAGCTAATCCAGCAGCTTTAATTTGTTCTATAGATGCATTTTCCATTATTTGATAAACCATTGTTCCAAGCATTTCAACGTGTCCCATTTCTTCAGTTCCTATATCTGTTAATAATCCTTTTGATTTGTTTGTTGGCATTGAATATCTTTGATTTAAATATCTAAGTGCAGCTCCTAATTCTCCATCAGGTCCACCATATTGTGTTATTATTAGTTTTGCCATATTTAAATCACAAGATTTTAAGTTTATTGGATATTCTAAAGTTTTAACGTAATACCACATAAATTAATCCTCCCTATTACTTTCTTTTTCCCAAGGCCAAGGAGTATCGATCCAAGCATCAGGATTTTGAATATAAGCTGAACCAAAGTTAGTTAATGGACCATAGGATTGCTCATAGTCCCACATTAACTTTCTTAGCTTAGAAGAAATTAATTTATAGTCATCAATTGCATCTTTACAGTTAGGAAAATTATCTAAATATAAATTTAAGTCTATTGCAAAGAATTGTAATTTCCTAATTGCATCTAAATATTCATGTTTCTTCATTTTTTGACCTCCTCAGCATATTTAACATCACAATAAGGGCTGTAAATATCCTTAAATATTGTTCCAGCAGCAAATGCAGAGTTTATATCAAATAAATTTTGATAAGGTTGTGGAACAATAGATGCCTTTGCATAAGTTTTTGGGTCAAAAACCTTATAAGATTCATAACAGTTCTTTTTTGTATTAGAACAAGCAATGTTACATGATAATTCAGATGGATTATTTACACAATCATTGCAGTCTATACAGTCATCCATTCTTTTATAGTACATAATAGTATATCCCTTCGTTAAATTCTCTATGGTAATACTTTATGTAGAAAAAAGGAGAAAAGTGACAAAATTAAATTATAATATTTTACTTTCTTTATGGCCACAGTAATTACATTTAAAATAAACTTTACCATGAACATTATTATCGTATCCATATTCATATTTAGTCATTTCTTCACCACAAACAGGACATATTAGTTTAATAGAATCATTTTTATTTGAAGACATAAAAGTTTCATCTCCTTACATAATTAATTTTAAATTTAATATTTATTATGAAATATAATTACAAATTCGGCAATAATAAAATTATATATTACAAAAAACGTTGTTTGCATAAAAAATTAAAATGGTATATTATAGAAATATGCTAATTTATAGCAGATAAAAGAAAAGGGGGATTATATAAATGGAATTAAAACTAGATATTTTTCAAACAATGGCACTTGTAACCGTCGTATTTTACCTAGGAACATATTTTAGAAAAAAGATAGAAATTTTATCTAAATATTGTATACCAGCACCAGTAATTGGGGGACTTTTATTTGCCTTAGTAATGTTGTTTTTGAAGTTAACAAATTTAGCAACTATAAAATTAGATACAACATTACAAGATTTATTTATGACTACGTTTTTTGCAAGCGTAGGCTTTACAGCAAGTTTTAAAATATTAAAAAGTGGAGGAATAAAAGTAGCTAAATTTTTAGGGATAGCTATACTTTTAATTGTATTACAAGATATTTTAGGTGCAACACTTGCAAAATGTTTTAATTTAAAGTCTTTATTAGGATTATGTACTGCATCTATTTCTATGATTGGAGGTCATGGAACAGCAGGTTCTTTTGGGCCGCTTTTAGAGGAATTAGGAGTTAATGGGGCAACAACAGTTTCTTTTGCATCAGCAACATTTGGGTTAGTTATGGGAAGTTTTATAGGTGGATTTGTTGCAAAAAATCTAATAGAAAATTATAAAATCAAAACACCTAAAGAATCAAAGGAACAATCTATTCCACTTAGTGATTTTCATGAAGATAATAAGGCAATTCTTTGTCATCATAGACTTATTAAAGCTTCGGCTTATCTTTTCTTTGCAATGGGGATAGGGTCAATAATATCTAAACTTATTCAACAAACTGAATTAACATTTCCATCTTATATAGGAGCTATGATTGCAGCGGCTATAATAAGAAATTTTTGTGATATAAGAAATCAAGAGTTAGAAGAGAAAGAAATAGAAGTAATAGGAAACATTAGTTTAACTTATTTTTTATGTATAGCATTAATGGGATTAAAGCTTTGGGAATTATTTGACTTAGCTTTACCTTTAATTGTGATGTTAGTTGCACAATCTTTACTTATGTTTATTTTTGCATATTTTATTACATTTAAGGTTATGGGAAAAGATTATGATGCAGTAGTTTTTGCATCTGCAAGTTGTGGATTTGGAATGGGAGCAACACCTAATGCTGTTGCAAATATGGATGCACTTTCAAGTAAATTTGGATTTGTAGCAACACCATATTTTGTAGTTCCAATTGTAGGAGCTCTCTTTGTAGATTTTGTTAATTCAGCAGTTATTACTTTATTTGTAAATATATTAAGATAAATTTATAATTTTTAGAAAAGGATATAATGATACAAATTTTAATACATTATATCTTTTTTTATAAATGATTACATTGCTTAATAGTTTATAAATTGGACAAAATAGGATATAATAATACTTAATATTACTTTAGTGAAATGTTATAAATAAAAAATATACATAAAAGGAGAAAATATATGCAAGCATATGAAAGATTAATAAAATACGCAAAAATATATACAACATCTGATCCAAATTCAGAAACTACACCATCAACTGAAAGACAATTTGATTTAGCTAATATATTAGTTGAAGAAATGAAGGAAATTGGTATTCAAGATGTTAGAGTGGATGAAAATTGTTATGTTTATGGGATTATTCCAGCAACTAAGGGATATGAAGATAAACCAAGCATTGGATTTATAGCACATATGGATACTGCACCAGCAGCACCGGGAGAAAATGTAAATCCTCAAATAGTAGAAAATTATAATGGAGAAGACTTAACTCTTTTAAATGGTACAGTTCTTTCGGTAGAAAAGTTTCCACATTTAAAGAATTTAAAGGGAAGAACTTTAATTACAACAGATGGAACTACTCTTTTAGGTGCAGATGATAAAGCTGGTATTGCTGAAATAATGACAGCTTGTGAAAGAATAATTAATGAAAATATACCCCATGGAAAAATTTGTATCGGATTTACTCCAGATGAGGAAATTGGTAGAGGAGCTAATAAGTTTGATGTTAAAAACTTTGGAGCTCAATTTGCATATACAATGGATGGTGGAGTAGAAGGAGAAATTTCTTATGAAAACTTTAATGCTTCAGCAGCAACAGTTGAAATTCATGGTGTATCAGTTCATCCGGGTTCTGCCAAAGATACAATGATTAATGCAACAAATGTAGGAATTGAGTTTGATAGAATGTTACCTCAAGGTGAAAAGCCAGAACATACTGAAGGATATGAAGGCTTTTATTATTTAGAAAGCTTTAGAGGAAATACTGATCATGCAGTATTAGGATATATATTAAGAGATCATGATGCATGTAAACTTGAAGCTAAAAAGTCAACATTAAAATTAATTGAAAAATTATTAAATGAAAAATATGGAGAAGGAACAGTAAAACTAACAATTACAGATCAATATAAAAATATGGTTGAGCATGTGAAGCCTTGTATCCATTTAATTGATAACGCAAAATTTGCAATGGAAACATTAAATGTTACACCTGTTATTGAGCCAATTAGAGGTGGTACTGATGGAGCTACTTTAAGTTATATGGGATTACCTTGTCCTAACTTAGGAACTGGTGGCTATGCATTCCATGGAGAATATGAACATATTACTGTTGAGGGTATGGAAATTGCTACAAATATAATAATTGAAATATTAAAGAAATATGCAGAATAAAATTTTATATTAAATCATTAATTTAAGCAGAGTATTTAATTGCTCTGCTTATTTTTATGTTAAAATTTATAAGGGAGTGTGAATTGTATGAAGAGGGTTATTGTCATAGGGTGTGGAGGAGCAGGAAAGTCAACTTTTTCTAAAAATTTATCTAATAAATTAGATATACCAGTATATCATTTAGATAAATTTTTTTGGAATAAGGGTTGGGTTTCAACACCAAAGGATGAATTTGATAATAAGATTACAGAATTAATAAATAAAGACAAATGGATAATTGATGGTAATTTTATTAGGACTTTAGATAAAAGAGCAGAAAGAGCGGATACAATAATTTTTATTAATATGCCAACACATATATGTTTTTATAGAATTATGAAACGAAGAATAATTTATAGAGGTAAAAGCAGACCAGATATGGCTGAGGGATGTCCAGAAGGTATTGATTTTGAATTTTTTAAGTGGGTACTTACTTATAACAAAAAAATTAGACCTAAAATATTAAAAAAATTAAGTGAATATAAAGATAAGGATGTAGTGATTTTAAATAGTAAAAAAGAAGTTCAACAGTTTATTGAAAAATCAGTATAAAATATGTTTTATGATTTTAAATGTATTAACTTTTATTTTAGATTAAAATATTTAATATTATAGAAAATATGATTTGAATTATGATATTATCAAATATATGAGGAAAAATTGAGATTATTTATAATATTGAAAAATAATGTAAAACTACTTACGGATTAGGAAGAAATATTGGTGAGGTGCAATAATGATTAACTTTGATTATAGGGGATTAACTGGAGAAATAATCACTAAGGAAGATTTTGAGTATGAAGAAGAGAGAAAGGCTTGGAATAGAGCTATAGAAAAATATCCATTAGTAATTGTATATTGTGAAAGTGAAGAGGATATAAAAAATGCAATAATATTTGCTAAGACTAATTCACTTTCAATAAGAATAAGAAGTGGACGCCATCATTATGAAGGATATTCTACAGGAAATGATATAGTAGTTATAGATGTTAGTAAAATGAATAAAATTTATATAGATGAAGAAAATGAAACAGTAAAAGTTCAAGCTGGAGTTTGTAATAGAGAACTTTATGAAGCAACAGGTAAAAAGGGATATCCTTTTTCTGGCGGAGCTTGCCCAACAGTTGGAGTAGTAGGATTTACTTTAGGTGGGGGATGGGGATATTCATCTAGGCTTTTAGGCTTAGGTTGTGATAGATTAGTAGAAGCAGAATTGATTGATAGTAATGGAAATTTATTAATTTGTAATAAGGATGTAAATGAGGATTTATTTTGGGCTTTAAGAGGATGTGGTGGAGGAAATTTTGGTGTAATTACTTCTATGACTTTTAATCTACCACCTAAAATAGATATGGTAACATTAATTAATATTGATTTTAATAATATTGATTTTGAGGAAAATATTAATCTTATAGAAGCTTGGCAGGAAAAGTATAAGATTTTAGATAAAAGGGCTAATTTTAAAATGGCTATTTATAATTCAAGTGAAAAAGGAATTGGGGTAAAAATAGTTGGATTAGTTTATGGTGATAAAAGCTTAGCTAATGATGTATTAAAACCTATAAAAGAAATTGTTAGTTCTGGAACTTATAATTTAGAATATATGACTGTATTAGAAGCAAATAGAAAAATACAAGATAGTCATCCTGAATATGAAAGGTATAAAAGTTCAGGGAATTTTGTATATAAAGACTATACTAGAGAAGAAATTATAAAACTTTTAAATTTAATAAAAGAAAGAGCAGAAGGCTCAGTTTATACTGCAATTACATTTTATGGATTAGGTGGAGTCATAAAAGAAGTTAAAAGAGATAGCACAGCTTTTTATCATAGAGATGCAAAATTTATATTAGGTTTTCAATCAGTATGGGAAGAAGCAAAGTATGCACAAATAAATAGAAAATGGTTAGTAGAAAAACTAAAGTACATAAAATCTATAACAAATGGAGCTTTTGTTAATTTTCCATGTGCAGAAATAGAAGATTATGAAGAGGAGTATTATGGAGAAAATTCAAAGCTATTAAAGAGAGTAAAAGAAAAATATGATAAAGATGATTTCTTTAACTTTGAACAAGATATAAGAATAGAAAAGAGATTATGGTACAACATTTTGGTAGAATAAAAGTTTAATAATATATAAAAATACAGTAGATTAATAATCTACTGTATTTTTATATATTATTAATTAAAATTTTCTTTCCAATCATTAAGGAAGTTTATTATGTTTTCTAAAGTGGGACTTTTGGAATTTCTCACATAATATCCAGAGGTTGCAGTACCTAAAACTAATGAAAGTTGAGTTGAAAGTCCAATTGACTTACCAAAGCAAAATCCAGCATTAAAATTATCTCCAGCGCCTGTAGTTAATTTAGGATTGGGTTCATAGGGACCAAGTGTATGATAAAGTTTATTATCACATACTGCAAATGCTTCTTTAACAGGATGAACAACTAAACAGTAAATATCTAATTTTTTAGCTATAGATTTAATTAAATCCTCTAAAGATAATTTCTTTGTTTTAGATGAAATATCTAAAACTTCACCAATTTCAAAAGCTTCTTTTTCATTAAGTCCTAAAATAACTTTAAATTTACTAGAAAATTTCTTCATTACAGAAAGGGCTTCTAATATATCATCTTTTAATCTGTTTTCAGGATCAGCTAAATCAAAGAATATATATTTATCAAAATTAGTATTTATATTTAGAAGAACTTCATTTATTAAGCCATTCCATATTTCAGTCATATAAGGTAGCATTGTCCAATTTTCTAATCCAACTAATTTTGCATTAGAAAAAAGTGAAGTAAGTTCTTTTATACCTATCTTTTCTTTTATTCTTTTCCAATTAACATCTTTTAAGCATTCACGTTTTCCAATCATAAGTTTTCCATCTAAAAATTCAACAGCATCTGTAAGACCGGGATTTGATATATTTATTACTGTTGATTTTTTACTCATTTCATTAAATACTTTATTAATAGAATCTTCTCCAACAGCACCTATATATGTTACATCAAGATTATAATTTGATAATGCATTACTCATAATAGGACCATTGCCACCGAGTTTATTTTTTATTGGAATAAATTCAATATTTGCACTTAAGCCTGCTGCTTTAGATATAAAGTCACCAAATTCTTTAAGAGTCTCCATTCTTATATAATTATTAGCATCAGTTCTAGTTTTTACAACATGAAGAATTTGATCTACAAATCCATCAAAACCCATTACGGCTTTAATATTTGTATCTTGATGTTTTTTTAAATGATTTATTAAAGAATTAATATCATTTATTAAATTTTCATTCATTTTTGTAATATCCCCCTAATTTACTATATTTAAGGTTATTTAAATAATTTCAAAATATGTATACGGTTAATTTAAATTAAATATGTTAGTATTTTTTATAAATAATAATGTTATAATATTAATTAAATATTTTTTATAGTAAGTGATAAAAGAAAATGTATTTTTATTTGAGGAATGATATAGATGCAAGAAAAAATAGATTATAAGAAATTAAATATCCAATCAGCAAGAGAGGTATTAGGCGGAAAAAATATAGTGTTTACAGGACGTGGATTTTTAGCTAGAGGAGAGTTAATGCGTCTAGCAAGACAAGCAGGAGCTAATGTAGATAGTGTTGTAACTAAAAAATGTGATATTTTGATTGTTGGTGAAAAACCGGGAAGTAAATTAAGAAAGGCAAAGGTTTTAGGATGTGAGATAATTACTATTTCTGATTTTAAGGAGATATTACAAGGAAAAGTTAATAAAGATGAAATTGAAATAGATGATACACTAAATATAAATTTAGGAAATGAAAAAGAAGAAATGATAAATATTTTAAGAAAAAATATTATATTATTTATAAATAATGAAATAATTAAAGAAAGATTGATTAGAAATATTAAATTAAATGGCGGTAGTATAGTAAATAATATTGATAAAAATACAGATATATTAATTTATCAGCCAAGCTTAAAAATAGATGAATTATTACATACAGCAAAAGAATTAAATATAGAAATATTAACATTAGGTGAATTTAACAGAAAACTTATTATAAATAATTTTAATATATAAGTGAGGTAATATTTATGAATAAAATTAGAGATGGTCATGTGCATAGTCATTATTGCCCACATGGAAGTAATGATGGATTTGAAGAATATTTAGAAAATGCCATTAATAAAGGAATTAAAGAAATAACTTTTACAGAACATATGACAATGCCTAAAGATTTAATAATAGAAGGAGTAGAAGAAAATTTTTTAGATACAACTGCTCCTAATATTGATGAAATTGAAAAATATATAAAAGAAGTAAGCTATTACAAAGAACGATATAAAGAAAAAATAAAGATAAATATAGGATTAGAAGTAGATTATTTAGAAGGCTATGAAGATTTTACTAAAAAAATGCTTGATACTTATGGTAAATTTTTAGATGATGCAATTTTATCAACTCATATAGGAGTTTATGAGGATAAGTATTATTGTTTTGATTATATGGAATCCTTTGATGCTTTACTAAAAAAGACTAGAAATGTAGAAAAAATATATAATTTATATTATAATACATTATTGAAATCAATAAAAAGCAATTTAGGAAAATTTAAACCAAAGAGGATAGGACATCCAACACTTGTTAGAATATTTAATAAAAAATATCCTATTGAATATTCTAATGTAGATTTATTTAAAGAAATTATTAATGAGATAAATAAAAGAAATTATGAAATTGATTATAATACAGCAGGACTAAGAAAAGAGTTTTGTAAAGAGACATATCCTAGTGGTGAATTTTACGAAATTGCAGTAAGGAATAATGTGAGGATGGTTTATGGGTCAGATTCTCATTTGGCAAAGGATGTAGGTTTCAATTTTAAATAGTTTAAGAATTAAGATAAATTGGAGGAGCAATATGGCAATTATAAAAATTAGAAAGATATTAGCAGGAGCTTTAATAACTTGTGTGGCATTAGGGGCAGTAGGATGTACAGATCAAAATACAGCTTTAGATAATAATAATGTTGAATCAGAAAAGATGGAAAATACTAAGCCTAATGATACTCAAGGAAATGTAGAAAGTAGTGGTGAGGTTAATAATAAAGATAACAATGAAGTTATATCTGGAGATAAAGAAGGAATTAAAGATAATAAAGAAGGTCAAGAAAATATTACAAATGATATAGATACTTCTACAAATAATGTAAATAATGAAGAAATAGTTAAAAGTATAGAAATGTTACTTTATTCAAAAGACGTAAATACAGATGAACAAGTAGTTTTAGGTAAGATTGAATTAAATGAAGATATGACTTTAGAAGAAAAACTAGAAAAACTAGCAAATGAATTAAGCGCAAAAGAATTTGATAATTTACCAATAGAATTTATTAAAATTAATAATGTTGGAGGAAAGAAGATAGCTTTATTTAATTTAAATGAAGTAGGAAATAATGCAGGTGACGTTACCTTTGATAAATATGAAGGAACAAGTTGGGTTAATAATTATTTTGCAGGTTCAGCAGGCGGTAGTATAACAGAATATGCATTGATAACAACTTTATTACAAAAAAATTATACTGGTGAATGGATAGATGGTATAGAGTTTACTTATAAAAATTCTAAAGTAGAATTTGATCATGTTCCAGGAATTTCAGAAATTAGTTATAGATAATAATTAATATTAGGGTAGGAAGATTTATAATATTGAAAAATTTTTAATCAAATATTATAAATCTTTTTTTATTATAAAATTTTTATTAATGGTGTATAAAAAGCTAACTTTATATAATCATTATTTGTTATTTAGAAGCAATCAAATAGTTGCTTTTATTTTATAATTTAAGTAAAATTGATTTTGTTATTAAAAATACGAGGTGATAATTATGAGTAGTATAGCAGGTCATGGATGCGAAAGAATAGTTCCAGAAGAAGCTAAAAAAACTCTTGAGGAAATAGAAAGAAGTATAGTTAAAAGATATAGAAAGCCTATTTGGTCTAAGTTTATAAAAGCTGTTAAGGATTATCAGCTTATTGAAGAAGGAGATAAAATAGCTGTTGCAATATCTGGTGGTAAAGATTCACTACTTATGGCAAAATTATTTCAAGAATTAAAAAAACATGGTCAAGTGAATTTTGAAGTTGAGTTTATAGCAATGGACCCAGGATATCATCCACAAATTAAGGATTTACTTATAGAAAATTGTGAACATTTAAATATTCCTGTACATATATATGAATCAAAAATATTTGAAATAATTGATGAAAAAGCAAAAGATTATCCTTGCTATCTTTGTGCAAGAATGAGAAGAGGTTCATTATATAATAAAGCTAGAGAACTTGGATGTAACAAATTAGCTCTTGGTCATCATTATAATGATGTAATAGAAACTACAATGTTAAATGTACTTTATGCAGGTAACTTTAAAACAATGTTACCTAAGTTAAAGGCTGATAATTTTGAAGGAATAGAATTAATTAGACCTCTTTATTATGTTGAAGAGGAAGCAATTAAAAGATTTATAAGATATACAGGTCTTTGGCCATTAAATTGTGCATGTATGGTAGCAGCAGAGAAAATAGGTAATAAGAGACATGAAATAAAAGATTTAATTGCAGAATTAAAAAAGAATTTTAACGATGTAGACAAATCAATATTTAAGGCCGCTGCAAATGTTAATATGAATTCAATTTTAGGTTGGGAAAAGGATGGAGAAAAATATTCATTTTTAGATCCCGAAACCCCTAAAAATAAATAATAATTATATTTACCTTATTATTTTATAGAGAATAAAACAAGCTATCTTGCTAATACTAAATATATAGTATTAGTGGAGGTGAAGTTATGGCTAAAAAAGGTCAAAGAGCAACTTGGGAAAATGATCATTTTAAAGGTCCTAAAAAACCAATAGCTGCAAGAGTTCCAGAAGTAAATAAGGTTGGAAAAGATAAATAAAAATAAATTTATAAATTAAGCTAAAGTACATAATTTTGTATTTTAGCTTAATTTTATGTATTGTATAATATTATTAAGCATATTATGTTAAATTTATTAAAAATAAACTTAAATGTGGAGGAAAAAATGGATAGAGAAGTATTATTAAAAATGGATAGCCATATATTAGTAAGCATGGTTAATATGAAGCTTAGAGACTTTTATTCTAATTTAGACAGTTATTGTGAGGATATGGATATAAGTAGACACATGATAGAAGAAAAGTTAGAAAGTGCTGGATATAAGTATCATAGTGATTTAAATCAATTTAAATAATTTACTAATTTATTAGGGTAATGTATAATTATACTAAAAATATTGTGAGTAAGTAGAGGGAATAAGATGAAAATAAAAAAAATCGGGAAATTAGCAGTTGTTATTGCGGCATCAACTGCTTTAGTTGCAACTTTAATAAATGATAAAAAAAATAAAGAAAATACTAAAGAGGATTAAAGTATTAAATTAGAAAATAGCTATATATTAAAAGAATATATAGCTATTTTTTAAAATTTATTTTTTTAATACATGATATATTTCAGGAGTATCTATAGTGATTTTATCGAAAGTATATCCTTGACTTTTATAATACTTGATAATTCCTTTTATAGCTTGTGCAGTATTTTTATTAGCAGGAGCATTATGCATTAAAACAACAACGTTTTCTTTAGTTGACATTGCTCTATTTAATATAGTATCAGGTGAAGATGTAGGATTAGCACCATCTAATGTATCTTGAGTCCAATCATAAATTTTAAAATTATTTGAGTGAACTGCATCAACCATTTCATTAGTTAATCTATAGGTGCTATTATTTGTTCCAAATGGAAATCTTAAAATATAATAATTTTCACCAGTAACATCATATAAAGCTTTTTGAACTTGTTTCATTTCATTTATAAATCCAGAGGTACAACTATATAGTTTAGATCTTTCATGTGTAAAACTATGCAATCCTATGCTATGTCCTTCATTTTTCATTCTTAAAATTATGTCTTCTTGCCCTTTAATTTGCTCTCCAATTATAAAGAATGTAGCAGGGACATTTTCTTCTTTTAATATGTCTAATGTTTTTTCCGTTACTTTACCACCAGGTGCATCATCAAAAGTTAAGTAAACAACTTTTTTTGAAGAAGATTCTTTATTATCATCCTCACAACAAGCAGTGAAATTAGGAAAAATTAATAAAGTTAAAAGTGTAAAAGCAAGTAAGTGCGTTAAAAATTTTTTCATAAGTAATCACTCTTTTCTATAAAAATATATTAAAAATATAATTTATATAATTTAGTTATATTATGTGCAAAAATAAAATAATATATTTCTTGATATTTTTTTATAATAGGCATATAATAATAAAAAAGCTTTAAGTCGAAACAGAGATTTCGGTAAGTTCAAAGTTTTAAGTATTATTAGTATTTACAGGATAATTATAACTTATTACCGAATGTAAGAAGTTTTTTTATTTTATACCTTTAATAACAGTCCAGAGAGGCTGAAAAGGGAGAAAATTAATAGTTTCTCCTTACAATTAATAAATAAGGAGTGGATTTAATGACACAATTTACAGGTAGTATCTCATCAAAAAATGAAGCTGAAAAAGGAGTTAAAGCTTCACTTTTCAAATTAGTATTAGCACTTCAGCATTTAATTGCCATGTTTGGAGCAACTGTATTAGTTCCAATACTTACTGGGTTAGATCCATCAGTTGCATTATTTTCAGCAGGGATAGGAACATTAATTTTTCATTTATGCACTAAAGGAAAAGTTCCAGTATTTTTAGGTTCATCATTTGCATTTATTCCAGTTATTTTAGCAGTATCAGAAAAATATGGGGACTTGAGATATGCTCAAGGTGGAATTATTGTAGTTGGAGCAATTTATGTTTTAGTATCTCTTATAATAAAAAAGATAGGATTAAATAATATTAAAAAAATTCTTCCAGCTCAAGTTGTAGGACCTATGATTATAGTAATAGGAGTTAATTTAATTCCAAGTGCATTAGAAATGACAGGTGTAATTGAATTAATTTCAGGAAATAAAAGTGCTTTAATAGGTGTAGTAATTTCAGCAATAACTTTAGGAATAGCATTATTAATAAAAAAATTTAGTAAGGGATTTTTATCACAAGTTTCAATATTAATTTCAGTATTTATTGGATATATAATAAGCTTAATATTAGGACAAGTATCTGTTTTGGAAATTCAAAATGCAAGTTTAATTGCAATTCCAAGTTTTACATTACCTAAATTTGATACAGGAGCAATAGCAATTATAGCACCAGTAGTATTAGCAGTATTTATGGAGCATATTGGAGATATAACTACTAATGGGGAAGTAGTTGGACAAAACTTTGTAGAAGACCCAGGTTTAAATAGAACATTATTAGGTGATGGATTAGCTACCTTAGCAGCAGGATTTATTGGAGGACCAGCAAATACTACTTATGGAGAAAATACTGGAGTTCTTGCTATAACTAAAAATTATAATCCAGGCATATTAAGAATAACAGCTATATTTGCAATAATACTTAGTTTTATTGATAAATTTGGTGCTATCATAAGAACTATACCTCAGCCAGTTATGGGAGGAATAAGTTTAATATTATTTTCTATGATTGCAATAGTTGGAGTTAAGACTATAAAAAGAGAAAAAGTTAAGTTTAGTTTATTTAATATGATAGTGATGATTTCTATTTTATTTATTGGATTATCAGGAAATTTTTTAAGCTCACCTATTTCAATTAAGATTACAGAAAGTGTAAGTATATATGGATTAAGTTTGGCAGCTTTAGTTGGAGTTCTTTTAAATGTGATATTTACACAATTAAATAAAACTATAAAAAATAAATTTTAAAAGTAATTATAACGCTATTTAAAGTGTTTTGATTTTAATTTAGAAATTACTTTAAAATAAATATTTTTATCACAAAAAAACTTCCAATTGCGTATTATGTAAATATATGCTTTTAGGAGGTTTTTATGCGTATCAGAATAGATGATGATTTTGATAAGGATTTAGAGGAAGAATATAAATCAATTGATAATGATACAATAGTAGGAAATGGAGCATTATCAAACGAAAATATTCCTATAATTGATGTGAAAGCAGAGGATTTAAAAGAAGAAGCATTAGATAACCAAGGAAAAAATAATGTAATTAAAAAAGAAGAAACTAATAAATATAATTTAAGTAATGGATTTAGTATTGAAATTCAAGGTGCAACATTAATAGATGATAATGAAGTTGAAAATTATTTAAATAATAAAAATTTAAATTCTAATAATAATTTAATAGAAGATAAAAAAGATAAAGTAGAAAAAAGAAATGAAAGTAAAAAGATAAAAGAAAGTAATGAATATATAGAAAAGCGTGTAAAAGGAAAAATTGTAGTGGGGGTTAGACTAGGGGATAGAAAAGGAAAGCCTATATCAGAGGCAAAGGTAAATCTTTATGCTTTAAATGGTATATCACCTAAATTGATAAGTTCAAAATTAAGTGATAAAAATGGTATTGTTGTATTTGATGGTTTGCCAGAAGGAAGTTATAGAGTTATAGAAATAGTAAATAGAAGGTATTTTGAAAAACCAACATACATCCAATGGAATGAGGTAACTATTAGTAAAGATTTAAAAGAAGAAAGTATTATTGTAATTAATAGATTAAAAAAATATCCAAAATAGTTTAAATAGTGATAAAATAGTAATTATTAATTTTAGAGTTAGAGTTTATAAAAAATATTATTTTAACTCTAAAATTAATGATTTTTATATATAAAATAATTTTATTAAAGAAATGAGGATTTTACATTATGAAGCTGAAGATAAAGTATTTTAAAGAAGCAGTTAAGCTAAAAAAAATAAGTAAAGGAAATTGGATAGATGTTTATGCAAATAAAGATGTATTTGTGGCTTTAAATGAAAGAGCAATGATTCCTCTTGGATTTGCATTAGAATTACCAAAAGGGTGGGAAGGACATTTAGCCCCTAGAAGCTCAACATTTAAAACATGGGGAATAATTCAAACTAATGGTGTAGGAGTTGTTGATGATACATATATAGGAGATAATGATGAGTGGCACATGCCAGTATATTGTTTGCAGGCAAAAGATGAAAATGGAACTTGGATAAAAAAAGGAGATAAAATAGGACAATTTAGAATTATGGAAGTAATGCCAGAAATAGAGTTTGAAGAAGTAGAATTCTTTAATAACATAGATCGTGGTGGCTTTGGAAGTACTGGAGAAAGATGATTTATTAAGTATAATTATATAATTTTTTGTAAAAATATAGGGGAAATAATACGTTGTAACTAAATGTAAAATATGATAAAATAAACAAACAAAGGGTGTAGAAAATTAATACAAACAAAAGGGAGAATATGGGAAATATGAAGTATATTGATTTATCTTATGATATAAAGAGCGAAATGCCTGTTTATCCAGGTGATATGAAATTAACTTCGAATAAAGAAAAGGATTACGACAAGGATGGATTTAATTTATATTCATTTTCTACAACTATGCATATAGGGACTCATATAGATGCACCTTTACATATGTGTAAAAATAAAAAATCCATTTCGGAATATCCACTAGATAAATTTGTAGGTAACGCAGTTCTATTAGATGTACGTGGTGAAAAAGTAATAAGGATAAAAGATGAGTATTATAGAGATATAAAGGAAAATGATATAGTTTTATTATTTACTGGTTGGGACAGTTTCTATGGAAAGGATGAATATTATACTAATCATCCTGTGCTTAGTGATGAATTAACGGAATTTTTAATTAAGAAGAAAATTAAGATGTTAGGTATGGATATGCCTTCTCCTGACAGAGATAAATATGAAATTCATAAAAAATTATGTGAAAATGAAATATTTATTTTAGAAAATTTAACAAATTTGAATAAGCTACTATATAATGAAGGATTACAGATATTTGCACAACCATTAAAAATTGAAGCAGAAGCAAGTTTAGTAAGAGCAATTGCTGTATATAATGGATATTAAAATAATATAAAATATAAAAATAACAGAATACATTTGTGTTCTGTTATTTTTATTGCATAATATTTGCTAAAGAATATATTTTAGTAGATTATTTAGCATATTTTTATGGGTAAGTTTTTTGATAAATATTTTCATCTTATAAGATAAAAGAATATTATATAATATGAGTAATTAAAAGGAAAATAAATATGAAAAAAGAATTTATTATAGATATACAGTATGGAAATATTTATGGAGAAGGTAATGGAGAAACAGTCATTTTAAAAGGTGACTATTTATATGAAAATAATAATTATGTTGAAAACTTAGTTATTTCTATTAAAGATGAAAATGATAATATTGAAGAACACAAAATTAAAGCTAGTGGATATAACTTTAAAGTTTTTATTGGAAAGTTTTCAAGTAGCGATAGTGATGATATTTATATTTATGGAAAAAAAGATAAATCAGGTGAAAATCTAGTTAATATAATTTATAAGTATAATAAAGGAAAACTTATAGAGCTATTTAACGGAGAAAATTTTTCTTCAAACATTATTAAAGTTGACTTAATTTATGATTTAGAAAATCAATTAATAAATTTATTAGTTTATGAAAAGATTTTAGAAAATAATAATAGTAAGGCTTTTAATAAAACTAATACTTTAATATCTTTGAAAAATAATAAAATTAATGTAATAGATAAATATAGTACTGTTAGTGATAAAAGTATTTTAAATAAAATAGAAGAAAATAATATTAAGGCAAAAATTTTAGATAAGCTCCCTAAGGATGCAACTTTTATTAGCTTTGATAAGTTTGGTGGGAATAATGAATTAATTATTAAAGATATTGATGGTGATGGAATAGATGAAATAATTTGTGGATATGTATCTAAGAAAGTTCAATATATATCTGTATTTAGAGAAAAAGGAGGAAAAATAAATCTTTTAGATACCATTTTAGGGGAAGGATATGATATCTCTGATTTAATAATTGAAAAATTAAATCCAAGGTCAAGAAATAATATTATAATTGGGTGGAAGGTTGCTTCAATATGGTCACATTTAGATATATTAGAGTTTAAAGAAAATAAATTTAATAGATTATTAAAAGGAAGTAGTATAAATTATTCTAAAATTGACATAGTAAAATTTGAAGATAGAAAAAATAAATCAGTAAATATAGCATTATGGAGCCATGAAACAGGAGAAGCTTATAGTATACAAATATATTCCTTTAAGGGTGATAACTTAGAGAAAACATCTAAATATGATAGAAATTATTTTGAAAAGGTTGAAGAGTATTATAAGAAATTAATAGATAGAACAAGGGAAACACCTAAATATTTATATTATTTAATTGATGCAGAATGTAAATGTGGCAAAAAGAAAGAAGCAATAGAAAATATAAATAAAGCACTTCAACATTCAAATCCATACCCTTCAATAGAAGAGTTAAAAAGATTAAGAAAAAGAATTTAATTTAAAATGTAAAATATAGTGAGGAGAAAAAAAGAAGGTATTACTTATTTTTTCTCTTCACTCTTTTAATTTTTGTAAATATTTTAAAGTTTGGCTTAGGTAGAAATAATTAATTAAGTATGATAATATTAATATCTATAATGAATATATTTTAAATTTATTTAGGGGAGTACGTATGTTAACAGATGTTAAACCAATGGATTATGAGGAATATTTAAAAAATGCTACTGATGAGGAAATGATATTTATTAATGAATTATATGACCAAGGTCAAATTTTAGAAGAAGGTCTAAGATATATAATAGGTTTAAGTAATCATGTGAAGATATTAGTAATAACATCAACTAGATGTAAAGATTCTGCAACTATATTACCATTTTTAATAAAGCTTTCTCAATTTAATAAAAATATAGAGGTTAAAATTTTATTAAAAAATGATAATGAAGAATTATTAAGTATATTATCAGGTGAAAAGAAAGTACCAACTATTATGGTTATGGATAAGAATAATAATGTAATTAGAAAGTTTGTAGAATTTCCAAGAGGGGTAAAAGATATTTTAATAAGTAATCCAAAGGAAAAAACTCAAGAAATAATAGATGAAATGAGAAATGGAAAATATAATGATTTAATTCAAATAGATTTGATTAAACTTATTACAGGTAAAAAATATGAATACATATCATTTAATAGGTTAGATAAGTAATAGTAAACTAGGAGATTTCTCTTATGTTTTTATATAAGGAGAATTTTAATTAATGAAAAAATTTAAGAAAGTGTACATAGAAATTACTAATGTATGTAATTTAAGTTGCAATTTTTGTCCTAAAACTAAAAGAAAACATAAATTTATGGATAAGAAAGAGTTTAATTATATTTTAAATCAAGTGAAGCCTTTTACAGAACATATATATTTGCATTTAATGGGGGAACCTTTGCTAAATGAAAATATAGAATATTTTTTAGAGGAAAGTTTTAAAAGTGGCATCCATGTTAATTTAACAACTAATGGAACATTGTTAAAAAAATTTGGAGATAAGCTTATTAAAGCAAAGGCATTAAGACAAGTAAATATTTCTCTTCATAGTTTTGAAGCAAATAAAAAAACTGTGGAATTAGAGGAATACTTAAAAGATGTTAGTAATTTTATAGTAAATGCTAGAGAAAAAAGTGATATAATTTGTGCTATAAGACTATGGAATATGGATAGCAACGAATTAAAGGGGGAAAATAATTTAAACAAGGAAATTTTAAAGATTCTTGAAGAAAATTTAAAGCTTGATTTTTCATTGTCAGAAAAGTTACAAGAAACAAATAGAATTAAGCTAAAAGAAAAAGTATATTTAAATATGGCAGAAAAGTTTAATTGGCCAGATATAAAAATTGATTCTTTAGGTGAAGAGGTTTTTTGTCATGGTCTTAGAAATCAAATAGGAATTTTGGTAGATGGTACTGTTGTACCTTGTTGTTTAGATAGTGATGGAAATTTATCTTTAGGAAATGTTTTTGAAAAGCCATTAAAGGAAATACTAGAAGATGAAAGAGCAACTAATATATATAATGGGTTTTCAAGAAGAGTAGCTGTTGAAGATTTATGTAAAAAATGTGGATATGCTACTAGATTTAAAAAATAATATTATAAGTAAAAAAGCACCTAATAAATTTAAAGTGAGCTAAAATAAATAGACACTTTATTATTAGGTGCTTTATAAGTTAAAATTTAATATTTTTATTGAAAAGCAGAGTTTAATAACATAGGCATATAATAATCTAATAAGTTAAAGTTTTCATTAATTTCTTTTTTTATTGATAATAAACATCTATAATTTTTTGCTTTTGAGTAGCAATAGTTATCTTGAGATTTAGATTTAACCTTCCAAACTTCACAACCTTGGAATGGATTAGCAGTACCTATATAAAGAGTATTAGAAGAATCTACAAATAAATTTCTGCCACCATAATTATATTTATTGGAAAGTCCATTTAAAAATACTGGTGTGAAATTAGTTCCATCATTAGATTCATAAAGATCAAATCCAAAAGGATATTTTATAGAGTTAAGTTGAGAAACAATTGATTGGTATACTTTAATAAGCTTATCAGTTACTACAGAACCAACTTTATTTTCTATTAATGCTTTATTTGTAATAAGAAATTCTAATATAACTTCCATATTACTAGAATCATCAAAAGTGCTTATTAATAATTTATTTTGATATTCTTTTATTTGCCAAGCATAGACATTAAAGGGATTATTAAATCCAGACTCTAAACCAGATAAACTATTATTTCTTACTCCTTTAGATGGAATTGAAGGAGTTATAGGTCTACTTCCAACGACCAAGCTCCATTTATCGCTAGGTGATATTCTTATAATATCAAATCCTATTGGAGCAACCCAAGCTAGAGGTAATTTTTTAGTAGCACTTACATAAAGATGATTTTTAAAAGTTCCCATACTTAAAGTAGATTGATTTGAAGAATCGCCAAATCCTTTATCAACAATAAGAGTCCAATCATTTAATTTAGGGGTAGAACTATTAGTTCTCCATATTTGAATACCATCAGGGTTGCTTGTAGCAACATAAATTTTATTATTAAAAACCTTCATATCAGTTATAGAGCCATTTGGATTTTTAGAATTATCATATAATGGATCAGTTGAATCAATTTCATTTTTCCATGGATAAAATTCAGGATCTTCACTACTATATAAGTTAGGTGTTGAAATAAAGTTTTTTTCATCAATGGTAGCAATGTATAATTTACCTTTATGACTTATCATTGCACGAGAAGAAGTTCCTTTAAGAATAAAATCAGAAAGAGGAAACCAATTTACACCATTACTAGATTTAAATATTTTTAATTTACCACCATAACTAGCAGCATATAAATTTTTATTCCCATTAAAAGGTTTGTGAGAAACTATAAATCTAAGACCTGATATTTGAAGATATTTAGGAACAGAATAAACCTTTTCCCAAGGCAAAGAATCATTTTTTTTATATCTCCAAATTTCAGGAGTATTATTAGCAGAAGGTGGAGTTATTGAAATAGGAGTAATTATTTCAGGGGATATATTTTTAAATATATTGTAAGGAACATTTCTTCCAGTACCAACATAAATATATTGATCTAGTTCTTCCATTGACCAAGCATAATTATTTTGACGTGCATTATTTAAATTATTAAAGTCAAAACCATTTGTTGGTGTAGTATTTTTAAAAGAATACATAATATTAATTCTCCTTTATCATTAGAATGTTAGTTATTTTATACTTAATATACATTATATGAAAATATAAAATTTACAGTTACAATTTAAAATATAATCAGGTTGACATTTATAAAAATAATTGTTTAAATTACATATGTAGTAAAATGTCGAAAATACATTATAAATGTATTGGGTTAAATATACGGTTAAGAATAGAGGAGTAGATATGGAAAACAAAAGTTTAAAAAAAGAAATCAGTCTTTTTATGGCAACAATGCTTGTTTGTGGTAATATGATTGGTTCAGGTGTATTTATGTTGCCATCAACCTTAGCACAGGTTTCTGGTCCGGGAGCAACGATTATTGCATGGATTTTGACAACAATTGGATCAATATTAATTGCAATTTCATTTGCGAATCTTGGTACAAAGTATCCAGCTACAGGAGGAGCTTATCAATACACAAAAGAAGCCTTTGGTGATTTTGCAGGATTTTTAAGTGCTTGGCTTTATTGGAATGGATCATGGATAGGAAATGCGGCTATAATAGTTGCTATTACAAGTTATGCTTCAGCAGTATTTCCTGTATTAAATAAACCTATAGTATCTATAATATTTTCAAGTGCAGTTTTATGGATATTTACTTTAATAAATATATCAGGAGTAAAAAAAGCAGGGAAAATTCAATCATTTGTTACAGTATTTAAAATATTATTTTTTGGATTATTTATAATAGTTGCATTTTTAAATTTTGATTCTGCAAATATATTACCATTATTTCCAAGTGAAAAAGGATTTAGTACAGTTCCTTTAGCAGCAACTTCAACACTTTGGGCATTTATAGGACTTGAAAGTGCAACAGTAGCTGCAGGTGAATTAGAAAATCCAGAAAAAAATATAAGAAAAAGTACAATTTATGGACTTATAATATCTTCGGTAATATACTTATTAATAAGTATAGGAAGTATGGGGGCTATGAGTAATATGGAGTTATCTCAAAGTTCAGCTCCACTTACAGATATATTAACAAATGCCTTAGGAAGTGGTTTAGGAAAATTACTTACAGTTGCTGTTGTTATTTGTATTTTAGGTACTATAATTGGATGGCTTTTATCTACAGCTAGAGTAGCTTATGCTGCTGGAGTTGATGGTGTGTTTCCTAAATTTTTTGGTAAGGTAAATGAAAAAACAGGAACACCTGTTAGTGCATTAATATTTGGTTCGGTTTTAGTAAACATATTATTAATAATGAATTTCCAAAAGGGTATGGTTGATGCATTTACATTTATAACAATACTTGCAACACTTTCATATCTTCCAGTTTATCTTTTAAGTGTATCAGCAGAAATGATGCTTATATTTAAAGAAGAAAAGAAATTTAATTTTAAAATATTTATTAAAAAATCGGCTTTACCATTATTAGCATTTGTATATGTTATTTGGACTATATATGGTTCAGGAGCAGATACTGTTATGTGGGGATTTATACTAATGTTAATAGGTATACCTGTATACATATATAATCATCATAAAAACAAATAGAATAGTTTAAATTAAAAAGTCAGTAATAACTTTAGCTAGAAATTATTTATTAAAATATAGCTATAATTATTATTGACTTTATTTTTAATAAATAATTAACTTTAAAAAAACTTAACAACTTTTAGATATAAAGTATGCTAAAATATAAGTAATATTTTAAATATGGAGGACAAAAATGAAAATAAATTGGAATAATAAATACGCCACTATAGCAACATATGCTTTTTTAGTTATTTGTGCAAGTATTATTTTATATTTGGGAATTTCAAAAGTTAATTTAATTAAAGCAAGTATAAATGGTTTTCTTAAAACATTACAACCATTTATTATAGGAGGATCATTAGCATATTTATTAAACTTTATTTTAAGATTTTATGAAGATTGTATATTATCTAATAAAGCTTTTAAAAATTTAAAAAAATCAGGTAAGAGGGGAATAGGTTTAGTTTTAACTTATGTTACTGCAACTATAATTACATATTTATTTATACAATTTGTATTACCTCAATTAGTAGATAGTATTATTGGATTAGTAAATAATATACCTCAATATTTAAATGATTTAACTAAGATTACTAATGACTTATTTAATAATTTAAATCTTCAAGCAGAATATAAAACTTTAATTACTGATAAATTTGGTGAAGCAATAACACACATGATAACTTTGATAAGTAATATGGTTCCTGTTATTGGAAATTTTATTATGAATGCAACATCTAGTATATTAAACATAATAATAGGTATAATAGTTTCTATCTATATATTAATAGATAAAGAAAAATTTATGGCATTAGGTAAAAAAATAATTTATGCATTATGTTCACAGGAAAAAGCTAAATTTATTTTAAGATTAGCAACTCATAGCAATATGACATTTAGTAGATTTATTGGTGGTAAAATTTTAGATTCATTTATAATAGGTATATTAACGTTTTTAATATTAACTATATTTAAGATGCCATATATATTATTAATTTCAGTAATAATTGGTGTTACTAATATTATTCCTTTCTTTGGTCCATTTATAGGGGGGATACCAGCAGCAATAATAATATTATTTGTATCTCCAATACAAGCGTTATGGTTTGTTATAATAATTATTATAATTCAACAAATTGATGGAAATATAATTGGACCTAAGATTCTTGGAGATTCAATTGGAATATCAGCATTTTGGATTTTATTCTCACTTTTAGTTGCAGCTAAATTTATGGGCTTTGTAGGTATGGTAATAGGAGTTCCTTTATTTGCAATATTCTATTCAATTGTTAAAGAAGTAATTGAAGAGAAATTAAGAAAGAAAGGTCTGCCAATAGAAACAGAAAAATATAAATAATATAACTATAATTATGTATATAAATTTCTAAAGTGTTTATACTATAATAATGTAAAGACACGGAAGGGATACAAACAGTAACTAATAATTATTATTTTGTTGTTATTTTTGTTTAGACCTTTCATATTATGGAGGAATTTTAAATGGCAGACAAAACATTAACATGCAGAGACTGTGGAAGTGAATTTGTTTTCACTGAAGGAGAACAAGAATTCTACAAGGAAAAAGGGTTTGAAAATGAACCAACAAGATGTCCAGCTTGTAGAAAGGCTAAGAAACAACAAAATAATAGAAGATAATTATAAAGTATGTTTCTTAAGAGCTATAGAATTTATTCTATAGCTCTTTTAATATAAAAAAATCTAGTAATATCTTTATAGATTTACTAGATTTTTTTATTAATAGTTTCACTTTAAGTAAAAAATAGTATAATAAATTAGTATAAAGTGATTTAAGGAGAAATTTTATGAGAGTAATGTCTTTTAATTTAAGAAGTGATTTTATTTTAGATTTTAAAAATAGATGGGATAATAGGAAACATATAGTTTATAACATAATAGATAAATATAAGTGTGATATTATAGGTGCTCAAGAAGTAACTAATAAGATGTATGAAGATATAATGTTAAGTGTTAAAGATTATAATATTATAGGAAGTGCAAGAACTAAAAGATTTTTTTCAGAAAGAAATAATTTATTTATTGGAGAAGAACATAAAATATTAAATCATAAAACATTTTGGCTTTCTAAAAATCCAGATAAGGTTGGAAGTCAACTTTGGTATTCATTATATCCAAGAATATGTACAACAGCCGTTGTAGAATTAAAAAGTGGAGAAAAGATAAGAATATATAATACTCATTTAGATTGTTTTTTACCACAAGCTAGGGATTTTGGACTAAAGAAGCTAGGACAATTTATTGAAAAGAATCATAAAGAAGAAAAGCTACCAGTGATTATAATGGGAGATTTTAATGCAACTCCCAATAGTAAGGTTATTAAAAAATTTGCTTCTGGTGAATATAGTACAGATAGATTTGTAGCTGTTCAAGAAGTAAAAAAAGAACTATATGATAAATCAACTATGAGTAAATTTAAAGGTAAAGAAAAAGGCCTCCATATTGACTATATTTTTGTAAGTGAAGATTTAGAAATTGTTGATGTTAATATTATTAAAGATAATATTGATGGAAAATATCCATCAGATCATTATCCTTTAGTAGCAGATATTAGAATAAAAAGATAACTAAAAAATGATAACTATATTAGTTATCATTTTTTAGTTTTAAAATAAAATTAAGAAATTTTTTCTTTTTTAAACCACTTTAATGCATTTTTTAATTTAATAGGATTTCCATACATTAAAGTACCTAATCTATAAATTTTAGCAGCACCAAGAGATATTAATATAGTAGATAATAGTAGTATAATAAATGAAATAATTATTTCTAAATTAGATACATTACTCATTGCAACTCTTATAAGCATAGTCATAGAGGAACTAAAAGGTATAAAAGAAGCAATTTTTATAATTGGGCTATCACTATTTGTAAGTCCAAACATACTGATAAGAAATACAATAACAAAAATCATAGTTATTGGAGCAATGCTAGAACTAATATCTTCAGTTTTTGAAACTAATGCACCTAAAGCTCCAAATATGAATGAATAAAATAAGTATCCAACACTACCAAAAATGATAAATGTTAATAGTATATTACTTGGAATTTTAAATACTCCATCTAATATGCCATTCCAAGATTTACTGTTTAAAGCATAACTTAGCATACCAGAAGCTAATATTATTGCAACTTGAATAAAACTTGCAAGGGCAGCCCCTATTACTTTACCAAATATAAGACTATTGCTATTAGCACTTGTTACTAAAACTTCAATGGCTCTATTGCTTTTTTCAGAAGTAACTGAAACTGCAATTAATTGACCATATAATAGTATCATCATATACATTGCAAAAACAAAGATATAAACATAAAAGAAGTTATTTGCACTATCTTTTCCTAGTATAGTTACTTCAGATTCAAAAGAAGTATTTATAACAGATTGAAGCTCAGAAAAATTCAAATTATTATTTTTAGCATATTCAATTTGATTTAATGTAGATAATACATTTTCAAATAGCAATTGATTGTTATCATTAAGCCCATAATTTTCAACTAAGTATGAATATTTATTTAAGTTTTCTACTATAAATCCTGCTTCAGCATCATTAGAATTTATAAGTTCTTCAATTTCTTCCTTACTATTTTTTATAATCCAATTTGAGTTAGGAAATGAATTTTCAAGAATAGCTTTATCTTCAATAACATTATTAATATCCATTAAAGCATAATTAGTTTTATCTTTATCCTCTGTAATTTCAGTACTATTACTTGATGATAACTTAGGAATAAGTTTAGACATATCAAATATTGATGGTAAAGAAAGTCCTATTATTAATAATATTGAAATAAGTATAGTAGTAATTAAATAACCTTTATTTTTAAAATAATTGCTTAGTTCAAAGCTTAAAACATTAAAAAATTGTTTCATTATTCATCACCTGCCTTTAATACAAAAATATCTGTTAATGATGGTTCATATACTGAAAAACTTTCAATATCTATTCCATAATCTATGATACTTTTTAAAAAAGAATTTTTAGTGCAATCTTCACAAAGTTCTAATATTAAAAAATCCTTTTTTACAGCATAAACAGTAACTAAATTTGAAAAATTATTTTTGCATATTTCTTCTAATTCATCTAAGGAATAATTATTTGAACTTAAAATAAGTCTATTTTTACCATATTCTTTTTTTATATCTTTTAAATTACCACTTAAAGAAATATTTCCTTTATTTATTATTGCTATATCTTCACAAAATTCTTCAACATAGCTCATTTGATGGCTAGAAAAAATAACAAGCTTATTATCAGCAATTAATTCACTAACTACATCTTTAAGTATTTGAGCATTAACAGGATCAAGTCCACTAAATGGCTCATCTAAAATAACTATATTAGGATTACAAACTAAAGTTTGAGCTAATTGAACCTTTTGCTGATTGCCTTTAGATAAGGTATCTAGCTTTCTATTTTCATATTCAATAACACCTAATCTAGTTAGCCATTTTTTTGTATTTTCCTTAGCTTCCTTTTTACTTATGCCTCTTAATGTTGCAAGATAAACTATTTGTTCAGTTACCTTTTTCTTAGGATATAAACCTCTTTCTTCAGGAAGATATCCAATTTGATGATTTTTAGGTATAAAAGGCTTACCATCTAGTAATATTTCACCAGAATCACTTTTAAAAACATCCATTAATATTCTTATAGTTGTTGTTTTACCTGCCCCATTTCGTCCTAATAATCCTAATGCTTTTCCACTTTCCACAGAAAAGGAAATTCCGTGTAAGACTTCATTTCCAGAAAAGCTTTTTCTTAAATCTTTTATTTCTAGTTTCATAAAAGTGTCCCCCTTTATAGAATAAAAGTATTAAATTATTTTTAATAATTTAAGTATTTGATTATCAAAAAGTAATTTATAACTTATTATAGGGTATTTGATATAGAAAAGCAATGATTTGTTGGAAAAAATAAATTTTACAGTAAAATAAAGGTAAATAGATTTGCTATTACTTAAAGAATAAGAAATTATTACATTGAATAGAAAAAATAATATATTAGGAATTCCAATTGCAAGCCTTATAGAAAAAATATTTACTATTTTTAATAAAGATTAAAAGTGTTTAAAAATTTATAAATATTTTTATTAGTAGAGAAGATAATAAATTATATAAAGTTTAATTTAAGAAAAGGGTGAAAGTTATGATATATAAGAATGATAAAAAAGATTGTAATGATGGTTTAATTGATGGAGTAGTTTTTTGCGAAGAAGAGGAAAGAAAATTAAGACATGGAAATGAACAAAAACCTAAGAGCAAGCTTTTAGAGATATTTAATTTTCCAAATTTAAATTAATTATTAGGAATTTATTCATAAGTAGAGAGTAGTCAATAAATATTAATAAAATAATATGAAAAATAAAACTATATTAAACAAACCAAATTAAAAATGAGAATTAAAATATAAAATGCTTATATTTTAATTCTCATTTTTTAAATAAATAAAATTTATAATATATTAATTACTAAAAAGTTCATAATTTATCTTAGATTTATCTACACCTAATTCAATTAAATTACTTTCAACAGCTTTCATAAATGGTGGTGGACCGCAAAGATAAAAATCTGAACTTAAATTTATGTTATCTTTTAAAAATTCTTTATTTATATATCCAGTATAATCATAGTCTAAACCTTTTTTATCTTCATCTAAAGGTTTAGAGTAAAATACTGTATTTTTAATATTTTTAATTTTAGCTATACTTTCTATATCATTTTTGAATGGATGAAGACTAGAGTTTTGAACTGCCTGTATAAAATGAATGTTATTTCTAATAGAAGATTCTTCATATAACATAGATAATAATGGAGTTATTCCAATCCCACCTGAAATTAAAACTATATCATTATTTTTATTATTTATAGTGAATAATCCAGTTGGGGCCATAGCATAAATAGAATCTCCTATGTTAAGATTTTCATGAAGATAAGTACTAATTAAACCACCATTAATCTTTTTAACACTTATTCTATAAGTATCTTCATTAGGAAACATAGAAAGGCTATAAGTTCTTATAACATCTTTATATTTAGGATCATCAGTTTTTATTTTGAAGGGTAAGAATTGACCAGCTTTATGTTTTATAAGCTTATTGCCATCTTTTGATTTAAAATAAAATGAAACAATGTCAGGACAAACTTCTGTTTTATCAATTAACACTAACTCTTTAAAATCATTCCAATTTTTATTATTCATAACATACCTCCCTAAACTACCATATAATAATTATTATCTAATAACATGGTAAATAAAGTCAATATATTTAAATTGTTTTATAAAATAATTAATTATTATTAAGATTATATATTGAATAAAAAAAGTATTGACCTTATTGTTACTATAGGGTTTATTATTATTTAGAAAGGAAGTGAAAGTTTTGGATTTAACATTAGGAAAAGAGAATATAGGAAAACTATTTATAAAATATTCAATACCATCAGTAATTGCTATGGTAGTATTTTCAATATATATAGTTGTAGATGGAATATTTGTTGGAAATGTAATAGGTTCTAAAGGTCTTTCAGCAGTTAATATAGCAATGCCGTTTTTTGGAATAGCAATGGCCATAGGGATTATGGTTGCTATTGGAGGAGGAACAATTACAAGTATAGAACTTGGAAAGGGTGATAGAAATTCTGCAAGAAAAACTTTTAGTTTGGCATTTTATACTCTTATTATAATAACGTTATTATTATCAATATTTACTGTTATTTTTGCACCAACTATAGCAAAGCTTTTAGGAGCTAATGATGAATTAGTACCTTTAGTTGTAGAATATTTAGTATCGTTATGTTTATTTTTAGGAACTTTTGTAGGTAGCTCATATTTAAGTAGTGGACTTAGGGTTATGGGAAAACCAAATCATGCTATGATAGCAGATATTATTAGTTCGGGTCTTAATGTAGTACTAGATTATATTTTTATAGTAAAATTAGGATTTGGATTAGCAGGAGCTGGCTTTGCCTCTGGAATTGCTTTTACAGTTGGATTTTTATTTTCTTTAAGTCAATACCTAAAAAGAGATTCTATATTAAAGTTTTGTAAGGTAAAATTTGATTTTAAAAAGATAATAAGAATATTTTATAATGGTTCATCAGAAGGAATAACACAATTTGCAATTGCTTTTTCAACTTACATATTTAATATTGTATTAATGATTAGAATTGGTGAAATTGGAGTATCTGCTTTTTCTATAATTCTTTATGTAGCATCTTTAGTAACTGCTGTATTTTCAGGAATATGTAATGGAATTAGTCCTATAATTAGTTTTAATTATGGAGCTAATTATAAAGATAGAATAAAGGAAATTTTAAAGATTGCAATTATAACTATAAGTATATTAGGAGTTTTAAGCACTATATTTATGATATTAGGGGGTAAACCTCTTATTTCAATGTTTACTGAAGGAGATAAAGATTTAGTTTATTTTACTATACAGGCAACTAACTTATATTCTATGGCTTTTGTATTTAATGGATTAAATATTTTAGCATCAGCTTATTTTACAGCTTTAGAAGATGCAAAGACTTCAGTTATTATATCAATATTAAGAGGTGTAATTTTAATAGTTGTTTTTATAATTATTTTACCTATCGTGTTAGGGGATAATGGAATATGGTTAACAGTTCCTTTTAGTGAGTTAGTAACTGTTATTATAGCTATTAAGTATATGAAAAAATCACAGGCAAGACTTGATAAAATTAAAGTAGCGTAAAATATTTTAGGAGTTGTAAGATAATGATATTTTCTAAAATTAATTTTAATGATGAAGAAGCCTTATATTTACAAATAGAAAATTATATAGTAAGTATGATTAATAGTAATCTTCTGGTATCAAATGCAAAGCTCCCTGCTACAAGGGAGCTTTCAAAATTGCTTGGTGTAAGTAGAAATTCAGTAATAACTGCATATGAGAACCTTGAAGAAAAGGGAATTTTATATACTATAAAAGGAAGAGGAACTTTTGTTTCAGAAATTAAATCAGTAAATGAAAATGGTTGGAAGGTTTCTTGGAGTAAACGAGTTAATGATTATGGTACTTTTTCAGAAGAATTAGATATTGTAAAAAGTGAAATTCCATGGGAAAAAAATTTAATATCTTTTAAAAGCATATCACCAGATGGTGAATTATTTGATATGGAGGAATTTAAAAAATCATTTTTAAATATTATATCCGTTGAAGGTCATAAAATTTTGAATTATGGATATGCAAAAGGCTATAAGCCACTTATAGAATATTTATTAAATTATATGAAAACAAAGGGAGTAAATACAAAAGGAAAGGATATTATAATTACAAATGGTTTTACAGAAGGTTTAGAAATGGTTATTAATTCGTATACCAATAAAGGTGATAAAATTATTTGTGAAAATCCAACTCATAATACAGCAATTAAGATTATGAAAGTTCATGGATTAGAAGTAATAGGTGTTTCTATGACAGAAGAAGGAATAGATACTAATGAGTTAGAAAAGAAATTAAAAAATAATAATATAAAATTTGGATATTTAATTCCTTCATATCATAATCCAACTGGAATAGTAATGAGAGGAGAAAAAAGAGAGGTAGTTTATAACTTATTTAAAAAATATAATGTTCCAATAATAGAAGATGGATTTAATGAGGAGCTTTTATATAATAGTACTCATGTATCTCCTATGATAGCTCTTGATAATGGTGGAAGTGGGGTTATTTATATTGGAAGTTTTTCTAAGATATTATTTCCAGGAATACGAATAGGGTGGATTATTGCAGATAAAAGTGTTATAGACGTATTAGAAAGCGTAAAAAGATGCAAAAATATTCATACCTCATTTTTAGATCAAGGAATACTTTATGAATACTTAAATTCAGGAGCTTTTAATAAACAAATAAAAAGAATAAGAAAAGTATATAAAGAAAAGTATAGCTTTGCTATAAAATGCATTAATAAATATATTAATCCAACATTTATATGGGGTGAAGGTGGGCTTCATATTTATATTAAAATAAATGGTGTAGACTCAAGGAACCTTTTGGACAATTGCTATAAAGAAGGTGTTATATTTACACCAGGAGATATATTTTCTATTGATGATAATTGCAATGAATGTTTAAGATTAGGGCTTTCTAGATTATCACTTGGAGAAATAGAAAGAGGGATTAAAATTATAGGTAAAGTGAGTAACAAATTAAAGGGAAAATATTGAAAAGTGTAAATTATATAGAATTAATTAAAATATTTAAAAAAGTTTATTAATTATTAAAATTTACTTTGCAAAAGTACAATAAAGATGATATTCTATGTAATTGATGAAATAAAACGTTAGGGGGGAATTATGATATGACAAATGATATGACTAGGGGAAATCCCGTTAAGCTTATATTATTATTTTCAATACCTTTATTAATAGGAAATATATTTCAACAATTTTATAGTATGGTGGATACTATAATAGTTGGTAGATTTGTTGGTGTTGATGCTTTAGCTGCAGTTGGTTCAACAGGGTCTATGGTGTTTTTAGTTAATGGATTTGCAACAGGATTAACTAGTGGATTTGCAGTACTTGTATCTCAAAAGTTTGGTGCAAAAGACGAAAAAGGACTTCGTAAATCTGTTTCGAGTGCAGTAACTTTAACAGTTATTTCAGTAGTTATAGTTACATTAATAAGTTTAATATGTGGAAAACCATTATTAAAATTAATGAATACTCCTGATAATATTATGGCTGATGCTTATACATATATAAAAATTATTTATGGAGGACTTGTAACTACAGTTGCATATAACTTAATTGCAAGTATATTAAGAGCATTAGGAGATAGTAAAACACCATTATATTTTTTAATAATATCATCAGTTTTAAATGTTATTTTAGACTTAGTATTTATAATTAATTTTAAAATGGGAGTTGCGGGAGCTGCATATGCGACCATTATTTCTCAAGGTGTATCTGCAATACTTTGTTTAATTTATACTTATAAAAAATTTACTATTTTAAGACTTAAAAAAGAAGATTTTAAGGTTAAGAAAAGATACTACTATAAGCATTTAAAGATTGGTATTCCAATGGCACTTCAATTTTCGATAACTGCTATAGGAATAATGACAGTTCAAGGTGCTTTAAATGTATTTGGTTCTACAGTTATAGCTTCATATACAGCAGCATCAAAGGCGTTACAGCTTGTAATGCAACCAGCAATTACTTTTGGTGTTACAATGGCTACTTATTGTGGACAAAATCTTGGGGCAAGAGAATATGGGCGTATAAAAGATGGAGTTAAAGCATGTACTAAAATTTCAATTATTACAAGTATTGTTGCTGGCGCTGTTTTAATATTCTTAGGAAAATATTTTGTTATGATGTTTATAACTAATCCTGATGCTGAAATATTAAAATATGCACAACAAGTACTTGATATATCAGCTATATTCTTTATACCTTTAGGATTAATTTTTATATATAGAAATGCACTTCAAGGAATTGGTGATTCATTTATTCCAATGATGGCTGGAGCATATGAGCTTATAGCAAGAGCTATAGTTGCATTTACACTACCAAGATATTTAGAGTTTTGGGGTATTTGTTTAGCTGATCCAGTAGCTTGGTTTGCAGCTGCAATTCCTCTAGGAATTACTTATTTTAAAAGAATAAAAAGCTTATTAAAGCATGGTCAAATAAAAGTATAAATAATTAAAAAAATATTTATATAAAATAATCTTTTATTATAGATTATAAATAAAAATATAAGGAAGTTGTAGTAATATTAAATTATAAAATTTTAATATGATACAGCTTCTTTTTTTATTATTAAGCTAAAAAGAATATAATTGACAAATAAAATATAGAAATATATAATTTATTTTGGATTTAATAAGCATAATGGGTGTTTATAAACTTAATAGGGAATTAGGTTAAAGTCCTAAGCTACCCCAGTAACCGTAAAACTGACGAAATTCATTTAATTTGCCACTGCAATAATATGCGGGAAGGTATGAAAAGTAGAATGAAGTTAAGCCGGGAGACCTGCCTACTATGATAAAAATATTATCTTCTGAGGGTGAGATAATAGATACAAATAATAGATAATAAAATTAATATACCTTATTTATGGGATTTTAAATATTGAAAATTTAGCTTGATAAATAAAATATTAAGCTTATTTTATGAATATTTATTTTAGATATATATTAATAAGAAGTTATCAAAATTTATTATGTATTTTAGAGCGCTCTCACAAATGAAGCGCTTTTTTTAGTTAGAGATATAATTTATTAGATGATTATTCTAAAAAATAGAAGGATTTTAATTTTATATTATTGCTAACTAAACTAATGCCCCTCTAATATGAAAATTTAGGAGGAACTGTAATGCAAAACACAAAAAAAGTTTTATCATTAATTGCTACTTTGATAATGGCTATGATGATATTTGTAGGGTGTACAAGTAATCCTACAACAATGAAAGATAGAGAAGGAAACGAATTTAGTATTCCTAAGGAAGTAAATACTATAATATCTACTGCTCCATCTAATACTGAAATATTAGTAGCTTTAGGTTTAGCAGATAAATTAGTTGCTGTAGATAAATATTCAGAAGATGTTGAGGGAATAAAGAAAAATTTACCTAAAATAGATTTTACTAATCCAGATGCAGAAGCTATTATAGCTTTAAATCCAGATATAGTTATTGCATCAGGACATAATAAAGCAGGAAGTGAAGATCCCTTTGCTTTAATAAAAGAAGCTGGAATTCCAGTTGCATATATTCCAAGTAGTTACAGTATTGATGGAATATATGGAGATATTGAGTTTATTGCAAACTTAACTGGGACAGAAATAGAAGGAAAAGAATTAGTAAATTCAATGAAAGAAGAGGTAGAAGCTATAAAAAATATAGCTAATACTATAACAGATAAGAAAAAAGTTTATTTTGAAATTGGAGTAGGAACAGCTCTTTATACTTTTGGGAATGAGACATTCTTAAATGAAATGATAGAAACTATTGGAGCAAAGAATATATTTGGAGAAGAAAATTCATGGATAACAGTAACACCAGAAGCTGTTATAGATGCAAATCCAGATGTTATTTTAGTAAATTCTCCAGGAGAAAATGAAGCAGGATTAAATGCTGTTGAAGATGTATTAAGCAGAGAAGGTTGGGACACAATAAATGCTGTAAAAGAAGGTAAAGTATATAAAATTGATAAAAATGCTTCTTCAAGAGCATCACAAAATATAATAAAAGCATTAAAAGAAATGGCTAAGGATGTTTATCCAAATGAGTATAAAGACTTCTAAAAATAAAATATTATTAATATTATCAATTCCATTGGTATTATTAGCTATATGTATTGGAACTTCTAGCGGAAGTTCCAATATTAATATATTTGATACTTTTTTTATTTTAGCTAATAAGTTTTTTAGTGTCCCATTAATAGATGGAATTGATCCAAAACAAGTAACTATTATATGGAATTTAAGATTACCTAGGGTTTTACTTGCATTTATGGTTGGTGGTTCTCTTGCAGCTAGTGGAGCTATTGTACAATCAGTTTTAAAAAATCAATTGGCATCACCTTATACATTAGGATTGTCATCTGGTGCATCATTAGGGGTAGGAATTATTATTGTAACAGGAGCGTCAATTCCTTTTTTAGGTAGATTAACATTGCCAGTAGTTGGATTTGTTTGTAGTTTAATTACTATGATAATAGTATTAAAATTTGCTGAAAAGGTTGATAGAGGATTATCAAATACAACAATAATATTAGTAGGAATGGTATTATCTTTGTTTTTTAGTGCTATACTAACTACAATTTCAGCATTATTTTCAGATAAAATGCAAAGTATAACTATGTGGTCAATGGGAACATTTTCTATGAAGGGATGGAGTTATGTAAAAGCTGGTTTACCATTTTTTATTATAGGGATTATAGGTATAGCTTTTTATTTTAAAGAAATGGATGTATTAACTTTTGGAGAAGATGAAGCAAAAGCTATTGGAGTAGATACAAATAAAGTTAAAAGAAGATTATTTTTATTTGTAGCAATTCTTACAGGAAGTGCTGTTGCTCTTAGTGGTACTATAGGATTTATAGATTTAATAGCTCCACATGTTGTTAGAAAAATATTTGGGTCAAAGCATTCTTATGTTGTACCAATGTCAGTAGTTTTTGGTGGATGTATGATGATATTTACAGATTTAATATCAAGAACTATAATAGCACCATCAGAATTACCAGTTGGAGCAATAACAGCATTAATTGGTGGACCATTTTTTGCTTATATATATTTTAAAAAGTCAAAATAGGAGAGATTTAATGCTAGAAATAAATGAAGTTAGATGTGGATATGATAACAAAGAAATTGTTAAGGGTGTAAGCTTTAATGTTAAACGTGGAAATAACCTTTGTATAGTTGGACCTAATGGATGTGGAAAGAGTACTCTTTTAAAATCAATAGCTAATTTATTAGATTATAAAGGAAATATAAAAATTGATTCTAAGGAAGTAAATAAGTTAAATAGAAAAGATTTAGCAAAGAATGTTGCATTAATGAGTCAGGCTAGTAATATATATTTTCCTTATACAGTTTATGAAACAGTTGCCTTAGGGAGATATGCACATTTAAAAGGAGTATTTTCAAAGATAAATAAAAAAGATAATGAAATAATTATTAAAAGTATAGCTAGTGTAGGGTTAAGTGATATTAAAGATAAATTAATAAGCGAATTATCAGGAGGGCAATTGCAAAGAGTTTATTTAGCTAGAGCTTTTGCACAAGATCCAGATGTAATTCTTTTAGATGAGCCCACAAATCATTTAGATTTAAAATGTCAAATAGAAATATTAGATTATTTAAATAAATGGACTAAAGAAAATAATAAAATTGTTGTTGCTGTTTTACATGATTTAAATTTAGTTCAAACTTTTGGAGAAAAAGTAGTAATGATGAATGAAGGAAAAGTTATCATTTCAGGAACTCCTAAAGAAGTATTAAATGGAGAAAAGTTAAAAGAAGTTTATGGAGTAGATGTAAAGGAATTTATGGTGGAAGCCTTAAAAAAATGGAAGTAGTAAATATAAATTGTTATAAACATTAAATATCTAATTTAAATCATAGTTTTAATTTAAACTTTAAATTAAAAAAATAAAAGCTATGCCAATTAATAAAAAAGGTATAGCTTTTTATATTTGATAATTATTATTACATTAAAGTTTATCAATTAAAAAGCAAATTTTAATGAAGTTATTATTACTATGATTATTGTTGTTAAAATTGGTATAGCTACAGAGGTTACAAATATATCTTTGTAGCTTTCTTTATGCGTTAATCCACAAATAGCTAAAGTAGTTATAACAGCACCATTATGAGGAAGAGTATCTAATCCTCCTGATGATAAAGAAGCAATTCTATGTAATAATTCTGGGGAAATAGATAAATCTTTACTCATTTCTATGAAAGTTGGAGCAAGTGCAGATAAACTTATTCCCAATCCCCCTGAAGCAGAAGCAGTAAGTCCACAAATTATATTTACAGAAATGGCTTCTGAAATAATTGGGTTAGAAGAAATGTTCATTATGCTAGTTTGTATTGAAGCAAAAATAGGCAATGCTTTAATTATACTTCCATATCCAACTATAGCACTAGAATTTAATAAAGGAAGAAAAGAGTTTTTTGCTCCTTCACTTAATGATTCATTTAAATTTTTTAGTTTTTTATAATTTAATAATATAATATAAATTATTGAAATAACTATAGCTATTATTACACTCCAAGTTCCAGAAACTTTATCTAATGTAACACCATATTGATTTAAATAGCTTCCATTAGTATTAGGAAAATAAAATTTTGAAAGTAAAAAGTTTGTTATAAATATTATTAAAATAGGTATAATAGATTCAATTATATTAGGTAATTTTTCATTAGAATCAATTTTATTTACATCATTATGATTTCCATAGCTCTCACCTAGTATTTTAGCTTTTTTAGCTCTTTTTGTAAGCCATAGTAATCCAAGTGTAAGCATTATAAAACTTGCTAGTAATCCAATTAATGGAGCGGCAAATGTATCTGTTCCAAAATAACTCATTGGTATAACATTTTGAATTTCAGGTGAACCTGGCATAGCCGTCATTGTAAAAGTAAATGCACCTAATGCAATAGTTCCAGGTATAAGTCTTTTAGGTATATCAGCTTCTTTAAACAATATATTTGCTAGGGGATATAGTATAAAAGCAACTACAAATAAAGATACTCCTCCATAGGTTAAAAGTGCTCCAGATAAAACAATTGCAAGTATTGCCTTATCTTTTCCAAGTTTTGTTGTAATAAATGATGCTATAGATTTGCCATAACCAACTTCATCTATTAATTTTGCAAATATAGCTCCAGTTAAGAATAAAGGAAAGTAACTTTTTACAAAGTTAGCAAATCCATTCATATAAACCTCTGTGTAATTAGCCATTAAATGACTATTAAGTCCAAGAGAAATGAGCAGAGTTAATAGCCCTATAATAGGGGCTGTGATTATAGTAGAATACCCCTTATATGCTAAAAACATAATAAGAGATAAAGAAAGTATTAATCCGATTAAACTTATCATTAGTTTTCTCCTTATCTATAATTTACTAAATTTATTATATGTACTTAATTGTTAAAATATTATATAATAAATATTAAAGAATAATAATTATTATATAATAAAATTGCAATAAGTAAAGAGTTTTATATTTATATATAACGGAGGATTAAAAAATGAAAAAAGAAGAGTTAAAAGATAAAAAAACAGTAGAAATAGAAGCTCCTAAAAAGATAAAGTATCAATGTTTACATACAAAGGAAGCAAGGGAGTGTACTTGTATAAGAAGTAAGGGATTAGTTTTAAAAAAATAATATTAATATATTAAGTGAGAATTTTAAAATTTAGTTTTGTAGTAATGTTTATAAAAAATAGTAGCACCTACTTTGTAGTATGCTACTATTTTTTTGCTATCTGTCAAAACAACTAAAGTTGTAATTTGGTGTAAAATATATTGCAGTATGTTTTACATCCTATTGTATTATTTACATTTTTGAAAAGATTATACGATAACTTTATTTATACTAAATAATTATAAAAATAATATTTAATTAAATTATATTGAGATATTAAATTAAAATAATTTAGCTTTTATGATTATAAAAATTATAATTACTTTAAATTAAATTACATATTTGGTATAATATTTACATAAAAGTTAAAATTAATAAAATATTACATAATAATCAATAAAGAATTTAATAAATAACAATCAAAATTAATAAAAATGTTGTATAATAATATTGTTCGGATTAAATATTATTTTAAGATCCTAACGAGGGGAGAAATCTTATGTTAGTAAACACACATTTAGCAATAGGATTATATTGTTACAATTTATGCAATGAAAGATATAATTTAGGTTTAGATAAAAAAAGATTTTTAGCCGGTTGTGTAGAGCCTGATTTACACAAGAGAAGAAATAAGATTAAGCACACATATAGTGTTTCTAAAGATAAAATGCTTGAATATAAAAATTACATTGAAAATAACGATTTAGATATTAATGAAGTCTCATTTATTATAGGGAAAATAGCTCATTATATAGGAGATTGTTTTTGTAAGTATCATTTAGAAGAATACTATGGTAAGGATATGAAAAATCATTTTGCATATGAATTTAATTTACATGTAAAGTTAAAAAAAACTTTAAGAGATAATGGATATATTTTTGAAAATGTTTTAGATAATATGGATGATTCTATGGATTATTTAGAAGAATTAAAGCTAACTAGACAAGAGTATTTATCTTTAAAAGAAGATGCTGTAAATGATATATTATATACAACAAAGATGATTTGTCAGCTTTTATATTTAACACAAAAACATTTTATAAAAGTATTTGAATCTTATATTTAATTAAATAAGACTATAGTAAGCAGTAATAGTAATAAAAAATACTATTACTGCATTTTTTATTATAAAAATATTAAGTGATAATTAATATTAATGATATAATTTAAATATAAGTTTATTTTATATTAGGTATTTTATAGTTTAAAAGAAAAAATAAGTAGTATAAATTAGGGGAAAGATACAATTATATATGATTGTAAGTAAAATATTTTAAAGTTAAGTTTTGGATTTTATAAGGTAATGTTTTATTAAGACAAAATAAAATTGAGAAGTTTATAAATTTAAACGAGTAGAGGTGATTTATTTTATGATTAATAACAATAACTATATGAATTTTATTGCTGATCCTAAATTTTTAAATGGAAATAGAGATGAAGATTTATATTTTTTATTTCAAGATAAAATGATTTTAGTTAAAGAAGATATGGGAAAAGTAATTATTCCAACTTTTAAAGAAATTAATAATTTAATTGATGGACTTGAAATAATGTATCATTTAGGGAAGCTTAACGAAGTGAATTGTTTTTGCGGGGAAATAAATTCTTGTGTTAAGGTATCAGGAGAATTAAAATTTATTCCATTAAGGCAGGGAAGTTCACTTATTGATAAAGATATTTTTAGTGTTTGTGGAAGAGCAGCTCAAATTATTCACTTCCATAAAACTAATAAATTTTGTGGAGTATGTGGTGGAGAAAATGAATTTGTAGGATATGAGTTTGCAATGAAGTGTAGTAAATGTGGATATATGGGTTATCCACAGGTTTGCCCTGCAATTATAGTAGGAATAACAAGGGAAAATACTATATTACTAGCAAATAATAAAAATTTTCCGAAGGGCTTACATAGTAATGTAGCTGGATTTGTAGATGTAAATGAAACTTTAGAAGAAGCAGTAAAAAGAGAAGTATTAGAAGAGGTAAATATACGAGTAAAAAATATTAAATATTTTTCAAGTCAACCATGGCCATATCCAAACTCTATTATGATTGGATTTATAGCTGAATATGATGGGGGAGAAATAAAGGTTGATGGAAAGGAAATTATGCATGCTGATTGGTATAGTAAAGATAATTTACCTATACTGCCAGATGAAAATACTATTGCTAGAAAAATTATAGATGAAATTTTAAATAATGTTTTAAAATAGGTAATTTTTATTATTTTAGTTAATTAAGTTATTTTGAATAGTATTAGTAAAAATGATTAAAATATTTATTGAATACTTTAATAAATAAGGAGAAAATTTATATGGATAAGGATAAAAAAATATGTTATTGCTTTAATGTATCAGTAGAGGATATAGAAAGAGCAATAGAAAATGGTGCAACTTCATTTGATGAAGTTCAAGCTGTAACTAATTGTGGAAAAGGTTGCGGTTCATGTTTATCAAAAGCTAAGGCTACTGTTGATGAATTACTAAAGAAAGATTAGATTAGTATTTAATTTAAAAACTCATTATAGAAATTATTTCTATGATGGGTTTTGTTGTTTGAATCTTTAAATTTTAATTAATATAATTATATATAGGGGGTGAATAAATTGAAGTTAAAACTTTTAGCAATAACTACTTCAATTATCTTAGGGTTAGCTTTTGTACCAAATAGAGAATTTAAGTATATTAATAAATCTCAGGAAGATAACTCACTTACTTTTTCAAATGATGAGAATAGGGAAATTTATGGAACAGTAACTATTGAAAGAAATTGGGTTGTGGACCCTGCTGATACAAAAAGAGTATTTCAAAACTTAGATGATATTTTTGTAGTAAAAGCAAAAGTAAATTCTATTGAAGAAGCTTTATTTTTAGAGGTTGAAGAAAACTATTCAAATCCACATCCTTTTACACCAGTAAATATTTCAGTTAATAATGTATTAGTAGGAGATGGTTTGGAAAACTTAGAAAAAGTATATCTAGTAGGTGGACAAGTTAAAATATCTGAAGTTATGAAAACTATGACAGAAGATGCAATAAAAAAATTAGAATATGATAAGTTACCTAAAGAAGCTTTAGACACTTATATAGATTATACATCTAATCATGATTATGATTTAAGTGTAGGTGATGAATATGTATTTATCTTATTAAAGCAAAGGGATAATACATATCATATTTTAGGAAATGGATACGGCGTGTTTAAGGAGAATAGTACAAAATCCACAAAAGGTTATCAAAATGTCTTAACTAAAAACGAATTAGTAGGAGCCGATGGAAATATAATAAGATAATATTTTTATTAAAAATTAGATATTTGAAAATAAAATTTTATGTAGGTTATGAATAAAAATTATATCTAAAAAATGAGTTATATACTATTGAATTAAAAAACAATAGTATATACTCTTTTTTATTATGTATTATAAAAGTAAAAGTTACTAATAATAAATTTTATTAGATAAATTATTATTAGGAGTGATAATATGAATTTTCCAACTAGTTTTCCAGCACAACATCAAGATAAGCATCCAGGATTTGAAAGTATAATGAACCCAGCACCTATTTATTATGATGAAAACTATATTAAAAAAGGCGATTTATTAAAAGATAAAGTTGCAATAATAACAGGAGGGGATAGTGGGATTGGAAGAGCTGTATCTTTAGCTTATGCTTATCAAGGGGCTAATATTGTTATTATATATTATGATGAGTTAAAAGATGCAGAGGATACTAAAAAGCTTATTGAAGAAGTTGGTAGAAAATGTACTATTATTCAAGGGGATATAGCAGATAGTAAGTTTTGCATTGATGTTATAGAATCGGTTATTAAGGAATATGGAAAGATAGATATTTTAGTTAATAATGCAGCTGTTCAATATGAATGTAAGGATTTTAAAGAAATTACAGATTTACAATTTGATAAAACAGTAAAAACTAATATTTATGGAACTTTTTACATGACTAGATCAGCATTAAAATATATGAAATCAGGAGGATGTATAATAAATACTGCATCAGTTACTGCTTATGCAGGTAATGAAAAGTTAATAGATTATTCTATGACTAAGGGTGCAATTGTAACATTAACTAGATCATTATCAACATCTTTGGCTAAAAATAAATCTGGAATAAGAGTTAATGCAGTTGCACCAGGACCAATATGGACACCTTTAATTCCATCGAGTTTTAAAGCAGAAGAAATACCACAGTTTGGAGCAAATACACCTATGGCAAGAGCAGGTCAACCAGTTGAATGTGCTGGAGCATATGTATTTTTAGCTTCAGATGCAGCATCATATATTACTGGTCAAACAATTCATATAAATGGAGGAGAAATAGTAAATAGTTAAATTGTAATAAGCTATTAAGTTTAATAATAAATAACTTAATAGCTTATTTTTTATCGATTGAGATATATTGTTAAAATAATGACAATAAAACTGAAAATTTGTGATTATAATCACAGTTAGAGAACCTCTTTAATGTTACAATTAATCTGAAATTATACTGAATATAGAGTTTATTAAAATTGTGAATTGGAGAAGGAAGTAGTATGAAGAAGATTCAATCAACATGTAATTTATGTGCATTAGCATGTAATATAGATTTTTATGTAGAAAATGGTAAAATAGCTAAGGTTTCACCTACAGTTGATTATCCTGTAAATAAAGGTTTTTGTTGTATAAAGGGATTAAATTTAGACAAGCAACAAACAAAGTTTAAAGCAAGAAAGAATCCTTTATTAAGAGATGAAAATGGAGAAATGAAAGAAATTTCATGGGAAGAAGGATTTAAAACATTTGCTAAAAAAATGACAAGCATTCAAGAAAAGTACGGTAAAGAAAGTGTTGCTTTTATTAGTACAGGACAAATGCCAACTGAAGATATGGCTTTACTAGGACATGTAGGTAGAAACTATATGGGAATAAACGGAGATGGTAATACAAGATTATGTATGGCTACATCAGTAGTTGCACATAAACAAAGTTTTGGATTTGATGCTCCACCATATACATTAAATGATGCGGAACTTTCAGATACAATAATTTTAATTGGGGCAAATCCAGTTATAGCTCATCCAGTATTTTGGGGACGTATTAGAGAGAATAAAGATGCAAAGATAATAACAATAGATCCAAGAAAGTCAGAAACGGCTATGAATTCAGATATATGGATAGATATTAAACCAAAAGCTGACTTAGTATTAATGTATACTTTAGCAAATGTATTAATAGAAAAAGGATATATTGATGTTAATTATATAGAAAATCATACAGAAGGATATGAAGAATTTAAAAAACATGTTTCCAAGTTTACTTTAGATAAAGTTGAAGCTGAAACTGGAATAAGTGCAGAAAGAGTTATAGAGCTTGCAGAAATAATTCATGCAGGAGAAAGAGTATCTTTTTGGTGGACAATGGGAGTTAACCAAGGTTATCAAGCAGTTAGAACAGCTCAATCTATAATTAACTTAGCATTAATAACAGGAAATATTGGTAGACCAGGTACAGGAGCAAACTCTTTAACAGGTCAATGTAATGCTATGGGATCAAGAGCATTTAGTAATACAGCAGGATTATTTGGCGGTGGAGATTTTGATAATCCAGTACGTAGAAAAGCTGTAGCAGAAGCTTTAGGAGTAGATGAAAGTGCTTTAGCTACAAAACCAACAATTCCTTATAATGCTATAATTGAAAAAGCTATTGCAGGTGAAATTAAAGGATTATGGGTAATTTGTACAAATCCTAGACATTCATGGGCAAATAATGAAGAATTTGAAAAGTGTGTTAAGAACTTAGATTTCTTTGTTGTTCAAGATATATATGAAGATACTGATAGTGCTAAGCTTTGTGATTTATATCTACCTTCAGTACCTGCACTTAAAAAAGAAGGGGTATTAATTAATACTGAAAGAAGATTATCAAAGGTTAATCCTGTAATTGATAAAGAAGAAGGAGAATTATCAGATTTTGAAATTTTCTATAACATAGGTAAAGAACTTGGAATGGGAGATTTATTAAATGGATGGGAAACTCCAAGATCTGCCTTTGAATTATTAAAGAAATGTTCTAAAGGAATGCCTTGTGATATAACAGGTGTAACTTATGAAATGTTAGAAGGAAAAAATATGGAAGGATCAAGAGGAGTTCAATGGCCATTTAGAGCTGGGGAAGCTTTAACTGATGACGAAAGAAGATTATATGAAGATGGTAATTATTATACTCCATCTAAAAAAGCTAAATTCCACTTTGAAGATATAGCTGAAAATCCAACTAAAACAAGTGAAGAATTCCCTTATATATTTAATTCAGGAAGAGGAACAGTAGGGCAATGGCATACTAGTGTAAGATCAAGAGAAATTGATGAGTCAGAAAGAATTTATTCTAAAGTATCTTATGCATTTATGAATCCAGAGTTAGCAAAGGAATTAAATATAACTGAAAACGAAAGAGTTAGCATAGCTTCTCAAAATGGAGTAACTAAGGATTTCACTATAAAGATATCTGATAATGTTAAGAAAAATCATTTATATGCTCCAATTCATTATATTGAAACAAATGCACTTACTCCTTCAGTTTATGATCCATATTCAAAGGAACCATCATTTAAAACAGTTGCAGTAAATATCATTAAAAAGTAGAGGGTGACTAAATATGAAAAGAATTAAAATAGATAGAGAAAAATGTGTAGGTTGTTTAACTTGTACAACTGCATGTATTGTAGCCCATGAATCAGAGGATACAAGAAGCAGAATAACAATCGATAGCTCAGGTAAATATGCACCTATTTTCTGTAGACATTGTGATAAACCAGAATGTGTTTATACTTGTATGACAGGTGCTATGAGTAAAAATAAAGAAACTGGATTAGTTGAATATAATAAGGATCATTGTGCTAGTTGCTATATGTGTATAATGGCATGTCCTTACGGAGTTTTAAAAGCTGATAGTAGAGCACATAAAGAAATAATGAAATGTGATGCATGTAAGGCGCATGGCACTGCGCAATGTGTTGCTAAATGTCCAATGGGAGCAATTACATTAGAGGAGGTAACTAAGTAATGAGATATGTAGTTATAGGAGCCTCTGCTGCTGGTATAAGTGGAGCTAAAACTTTAAGAGAATTAGATAAAGATGCTGAAATAGTATTAATATCAAAGGATGAAAATGTATATTCAAGATGCATACTTCATCATTATATTTCAAATCATAGAGATGTTGATGCATTAAACTTTACAAGTAAAGAGTTTTTTGAAGAAAATAATATAACTTGGATGAAGGGGTTAGAGGTTATATCTCTTAATGATAAAGAACAAGTTTTAGAATTATCAAATGGAGAAACTTTAAGCTATGATAAATTATTAATTTGTAGTGGTGCATCTGCATTTATACCACCAGTTCCAGGACTTAGAGAAGCAAACAACGTGGTTGGATTAAGAAATTTAGATGATGCTATATTAATAAAAGAGCAAGCTAAAAAGGTTAAAAATGTAGTAGTTTTAGGTGCAGGACTTGTTGGAATAGATGCAGTAAGTGGATTACTTGGACAAGGATTAAATATATCTTTAGTTGAAATGAGTAATAAAATACTTCCACTTCAATTAGATAAACATGCCTCAGATGTTTATGAAAGGAAGTTTATTGAAGAAGGTGTTTTTTTAAAATTAGGCGTTAAAGCAGAAAAATTACTTTTAGATGGAAATAATAATCCTAAAGCTTTATTATTAAATACAGGTGAAGAAGTTCCATGTGAATTAGTAATAGTTGCTACAGGTGTTAGATCAAACATTTCATTTATGGAAAATAGTAATGTTGAATGTGACAGATTTGGATTAATAATTGATGCAAAGGGAAAGACTAACATTGAAAATATATATGGAGCTGGTGATGTAACTGGTAGAAATCCAATATGGCCAACAGCTGTAAAGGAAGGTATAATAGCAGCAAATAATATGCTAGGAAAAGAAAGTGTTATGACTGATTTCTTTGGAAGCAAAAATACAATGAACTTTGTTAACATTGCTACAATGTCACTTGGTATGGTAGAACCAGCTGATGAAACTTATATAGTTGAAACTCAAGTTGAAGGAGACAATTATAAAAAGATAATTCATAAAGAAGGAAAAATTTATGGTGCTATAATTCAAGGTGATTTATCTTATGCAGGAGTTTTAACTCAGCTTATAAAAGAAAATATTGATGTTTCTAAGGTAACTAAAAGTTTATTTGATATAGATTATGCAGATTTCTTTAATATAGAAAAGAATTTTGAGTTTAGTTATAAATAAGATTTTAAAATTAAAATAAGTTAGAGGAAGAAATTTATTTTCTCCTCTAACTTATTAAATTTAAATAGCTATTTACAAAACAAATAAAAAACTATATAATGCAAACTAAAAATATAATATAAGGGATGAAATTAATGTCCAAGGTAGTTAATATAGTTGGTTCAAGTTCTAATGTTGGAAAAACTTATTTGCTTGAAGGATTAATAAAAGAACTAAAATTTAGGGGATATAGTATAGCTACTATAAAACATGATGTACATGGATTTGATATAGATAAAAAGGGAAAAGATACGTATAAGCATAGAAAAGCAGGTTCAGAAACTGTAATAATTTCTTCTAAAAATAGATTGGCAATGATAAAAGAATTAAAGGAAGAAACTGAACTTAATGATATTATTAAAATGGTATTAGATAAAGATATTATTTTAGTTGAGGGATATAAAAATAGTAATTTAAGAAAAATAGAAGTATTTAGAAGTGGAGTAAGCAATAAAATAATAACTCCTATTGAAAAAATTATTGCAGTTGCAAGTGATATTGATATAGAAGATTATAATTTAACAGTAGTTAATAAAGAAGATTATAAAAGGCTTGCAGACTTAATTGAAAAAGAGAAAGAATTTAAATTTGAAAATTATCAATAAAATATTTTCTAGAGCTAAGTGTCCTAAGGATATAGTCTATGGAGCTTATGCCGAAATTTTTATAATTTAAGGGTAATATTTGAAAAGATATTATCTCCACATTTTGGGAAGGAAAATAAGTTGATTTAGATATATTTAATTATTTACTAGTTAATTTAAAACCAATAGTTTTGGTTTTTATATTTAAAATTGGCTTATTACTCATACCTAAAATATGAAGTAATAAGTCAATTTTTATTTAAGAGGTGAGTAAATGAAGTCATTTATATTGTTAGAAGAAGCAATAAGTATATTAAATGATAATGTTAAGCATTTAGAAACTGAAGAAGTTGATTTAATAAATGGAATAAATAGAGTATTATCAGAGGATGTATATTCTAAAATTGATAATCCACCATTTAATAAATCAGCAATGGATGGATATGCAGTAATAGCAAATGATAGTAACTTTAAAGAAAAGATTAAGATAATAGATAAGGTTTTTGCAGGAGAAGTATGTAATAGTGAAGTTATATCAAAAACTGCCGTTAGAATAATGACAGGAGCGCCTATACCAAAGGGAGCAACCGCAGTAATTAAGCAAGAGGATGTTACTTTAATTGATAATAACTTTATCATTTTAAATAAAACTTTAAAAGAAAATGAAAATGTTTGTTTTAAGGGTGAAGATATAAAAAAAGGAAAATTATTAGTTAGTAAGGGTAAAAAATTAGATTTTGCAGATATAGGAATTATTGCAAGTACAGGAATAGAAAGAGTTAAAGTTTATAAGCTTCCTAAAATTGCTTTAATTAGTACTGGTGATGAAGTTATAGATATAGGAGAAAAATTAATACCAGGAAAAATATTTAATAGTAATAAGTATAGCATAATTTCTAGAATTAAAGAGTTAGGATTTAATATTGATTATACAACTCATGTAAAAGATATAGATAGTCAAATTGGTGAGTGCATAAGTAGGCTTTCTAATGATATGGATATAATAATTACTACTGGTGGAGTTTCGGTTGGAGATAAGGACTTATTAAATGAAGTTATAGATAATATTGATGGAAAAAGACTATTTTGGAAAGTTAAAATTAAACCAGGATCAGCTGTGCTTTGTAGCAAAGTGAATAATTCTTTGGTTATTAGTTTATCGGGAAACCCTACAGCGGCTTTAACAGCATTTGAGCTATTTGTAAAAACTTCATTAAGAAAAATGTGTGGTTATAATGAAATTAAGATAGAAAGAGAAAAAGCAATATTGTCTGATAATTTTAGTAAGAAAAGTCCAAATAGAAGATTTATTAGAGCAAGATCTGAAATTGAAGATGGAAAACAAGTTGTATATATAACTCAAGTTAAAAGTGGAAACGGAATATTAAGTTCAAATTTAAACTCAAATTGTATGATTGAGGTTCAAGGTGGAAGTGAGGGGCTTAGGGCAGGAGAAATAGTAGATATCATAAAGTTTTAAGGAGATATATTTATGATAAATAAAACTTTGGCTATTTTAGCTGGTGGAAAAAGTAGTAGAATGAATTATAATAATAAGGCACTACTAAGTTATAAAGAGAAAAAATTTATTGAACATATAATTGAAGCAGGTAAAGAGTATAAGGAAATAATTATAGTTTCAAATAATATAGAAGAATATAAGGATTTTAATGTAAGAGTAGTTAAAGATATATATAAGGGAAACGGTCCATTAAGCGGAATACATTCAGCACTTATTAATTCAAGTACAGATAAGGTTTTATGTGTTGCTTGTGATATGCCACTTATTACCAAAGATACATTAAATATTATAGGAAATCTTAGTGAAGAATATGATGTGCTAGTACCAAAGGTTAATGAAAAGATGCAACCTTTATGTAGCATATACTCTAAAAAAATTGTTACTAAGCTTGAAGAGGCAATAAGGAAAAATAATAATAAGCTTCAATTATTAATAAAATCATTAAATTTTAAAGTAATTGAAGGTGACTGTAAAAATAAATTTATAGAGAGGGATTTTTCTAATATAAATACGGAAAAGGAATATAGAGAATTGGAGGATGTTTAATGTATACTGTTGGAATAATTACAAGTAGTGATAAAGGATATGCAGGAGAAAGAGAAGATAAAAGTGGAGAGATAATAAAAGAATTAGTTGAAGCTGCTGGATTTACTGTTGTAAAACAAGTTATATTACCTGATGATAGAAAAATGCTTGCAAATGAATTTAAAGTAATGAGTGATGAACTTAAGGTTAATTTAGTGTTAAGCACTGGTGGAACTGGATTTTCTAAAAGAGATATTACTCCAGAAGCTACAAGAGATATAATTGAAAGAGAAGCACCAGGAATATGCGAAGCAATTAGAATGTATAGTATGCAAATTACAAAAAGAGCAATGCTTTCAAGAGCTGTATCAGGAATAAGAAAAGATACTTTGATAGTTAATTTGCCAGGAAGTCCTAAGGCGTGTAAAGAAGCATTAGATTATGTATTAGACGATATTAAACATGGAATTGATATATTATTAGGAACTTCAAAGGATTGTGCTAGAAAATAAAGAGGGAGGCAGATTTAAAGATGAAAATGATAAGAGTTCAAGATGCTATAGGAACTATATTATCTCATGATGTAACTCAAATAATTCCGGGTGAGTTTAAAGGAAGACTTTTTAAAAAAGGTCATATAATTAAAGAGGAAGACATTGAAAAGTTATTATCAATAGGAAAAGAGCATGTATATGTATGGGAACCAGTTGAAGGGCAACTTCATGAAAATGATGCTGCAACAAGAATATCAAATTTAGTTGTTGGAGATGGAATTAAACTTTCAGATGAAATTAAGGAAGGAAAAGTAGACTTTTTTGCTGATATAGATGGAGTTTTAAAAATAGATAAATCTAACCTATTTAAATTAAATTCAGTTGGAGAAATAATAGTATCAACATTACATAATAATACACCTATTAAAAAGGGTGAAAAGGTTGGGGCAACAAGAGTTATTCCATTAATTATAGATGAAGAGAAAATTATAAATGCTGAAAATTTAATTAAGGAAAAAATAATAAGCGTATCAGAGATAAAGTCTAAAAAATGTCTTTTAATAACTACAGGGAATGAAGTATATAAAGGAAGAATTAAGGATGCCTTTTTACCAGTTATAAAGAAAAAACTAGGATATTATGGTAGTGAAGTTGTAAGACAAGTAATTTTACCTGATGAAAAGGAAAGAATAATTGAAGAAATTCAAAAGGGCTTATCAGAAGGGGTAGATATGATTATATGCACTGGTGGAATGTCAGTAGACCCAGATGATGTAACGCCTACAGCTATAAAAGAATGTGGAGGAGAACTTGTAACTTATGGCTCTCCAGTTCTTCCAGGTGCCATGTTTTTACTAGCTTATCATAAAGATACTCCAATATTAGGAGTTCCAAGTTGTGCTATGTATTCTAAGAGAACAGTTTTAGATTTAGTATTGCCTAGAATATTAAGTAATGAAAGATTAACAATAGAAGATATAGTAGAATACGGTCATGGTGGATTATGTTTAGATTGTAATGTTTGTACATTTCCACATTGCTCATTTGGTAAATAGATAAAATCTTAGGAGGAAATATGGATAATAAGTTAACACATTTTGATAATAGTGGGAATGCTAGAATGGTTGATGTTTCTGAAAAAAATGAAACAGCAAGAGTTGCAATAGCAGTTTCTAAAATTAGAGTAAGCAAAGAAACATTATGTCTTATTGAAGCTGGTAAAATTGGAAAGGGGGATGTATTAGGGGTTGCTAGAGTTGCAGGAATAATGGCTAGTAAACAAACATCAAATTTAATTCCTATGTGCCATCCTTTAATGATTACAAGTTGTAATTTGGATTTTGATATAAATAGAGAAGAAAATTATATAAAAATAACGGCTACAGTAAAAATAGTTGATAAAACAGGTGTTGAAATGGAAGCATTAACAGCAGCTATGGTTTCTGCATTAACTATTTATGATATGTGTAAGGCTGTAGACAAGAGAATGGTTATAGAAGAAACTCATTTGCTTAAAAAAACAGGAGGAAAGAGTGGGGAGTTTAACTTTTAAATTACCCTTTAATTAAAATGAAAGATAAGTTTGGTAGAGAAATAGATTATTTAAGGGTATCAGTAACTGATAATTGCAATTTAAGATGTATTTATTGCATGGACGAAAAGAACAATACATTTTTAAAAGGTGATGAAAAATTAACTGATGATGAAATATATAAAGTTATAAAAGCAAGTGCGGGTTTAGGCATAAAAAAGATTAGAATAACTGGTGGAGAACCATTAGTTAGACCCAATATTGTTAAATTAATAAGTAAAATAAATACTATTCAAGGAATTGAGGAAATTTATTTAACTACAAATGGTATTTTACTTGCAGATATGATAGAGGAATTATCAGCTAATGGACTTAAAGGAGTTAATATTAGTTTAGATTCTTTAAAAGAAGAAAGATTTAATAAGCTAACACGTGTAGGAAAGTTAAAAAAAGTTTTAAAGGCAATAGATAAAGCTATTGAATTAGGGTTAAAAGTTAAATTAAATACTGTTATAGTTAATGATATAAATAAAGATGAGATATTAGACTTTGTAAAACTGACACTTGAAAGGCCTATAGATATTAGATTTATAGAGCTTATGCCAATAGGTATTGCAGTTAATTATAAAGGTGTTACTAATGAGGAAGTTTTAAAAATTATATCAGAAAATTATAAAGAATATGAAGAAGTGATTAGAAGCAAAAGTGGTGGACCTGCATCATATATAAAACTAAAAGATGGAAAAGGTAAAATTGGGTTTATAAGTGCAATTAGTAATTGTTTTTGTGAGGAATGTAATAGGGTTAGATTAACTCCAGAAGGCTTTTTAAAGCAATGTTTACATTTTAATTATGGAGTAGATTTAAAAAGCAAACTTAGAGAAGATATAAGTGATGAAGAACTTAAAAACATAATTTACGATAATATTTATGATAAGCCTGAAAAACATTTATTTTTAGAAAAAAGTGATCATAAAGAATTGAAATTTATGAATCAAATTGGAGGATAATAAAGTGGGAAAAGTAATAGCAATATGTACAAGTAAACATAAAGGAACTCTTAAGAATGAAGTTTCAGAAGCAAACTTTATAGAGGAGTTTGGAATAGAGGGAGATGCACATGCAGGGAAATGGCACAGACAAGTAAGCCTTTTAGCTTTAGAAAAAATTGAGGATTTTAGAAATAAAGGTGGAAATGTTGATTTTGGAGCCTTTGGAGAAAATTTAGTTATTGAAGGCTTTGAATTAAATAAATTACCAATAGGGCAAAGATTAACAGTAGGTGATGAAGTTTTATTAGAAGTTACTCAAATTGGTAAAGAATGTCATGATAAATGTGCAATTTATTATCAAGTTGGTGAATGCATAATGCCTAAAAATGGTATATTTACAAGAGTATTAAAGGGTGGAAAAGTAAAACTTGAAGACGAGGTTACTTTAGTTAAAAGTGATAAAAAGATATTAAGTTTATAATATTAAGAGATGTGTTTTCACATCTCAATTTTTTTATATATAAAAATAATTTAGAAATTAACAATATTGTGATAAAAATCACATACTAGATATTGAAAGATAGATATAATTTAAATTGTTCAAGATAAGATTAGTAAAATTGTTATTTTTAAAGTGAAAAAATTAACAAATAGATTAAACTAAGTGTAAATGAGCAAAATAAATAGAGACTTTATTTTATTATTAATATCATTATTTTTAGGAGGAATTATGAATAATAAGTCATTATTACAAAAAATTCAGAACATGCCAGTTCCAGTATTGCCAACAATGGTAGGGGCATTAACTTTATCTACTGTTTATTCTAACCTAGGTTATACATGGGTAAGGCATATAACTGCATGGGTTGCAGTTTTAGTATTAGTAGCATATATAACTAAAATAGTTGTATATCCTAAAACTTGTATTAAGGAATATTCTAATACTATACCAGCATCTCTTTATGCAGGATTTACAATGATAACTATGATTTTAGGTAGTTATTTTTATAATGCAAGTCCAATATTCGGTAAGACATTATGGTTTGCAGGTTTAATTTTACATGCAATTCATATTTTAGTTTTTACATATAGAAACGTTATAAAAGGCGTTAATATGCAAACTTTTGTTCCAAGTTGGTTTGTTACTTATAATGGTATCATGGTTTCAACTGTTGTTGGAGGAGTAATGAATGAACCATTAATAGGGAAAATTGTTGTTTATTATGGAATTGCTGTATTTACAATTATAATACCATTTATGATTTATAGATTAGCAAAACATGAGTTAAAAGATCCAATGTTCCATACTCAAGCAATTGTACTTGCACCATCAAGTCTTTGCTTAGTAAGTTACCTTAACTTTATTGAAACACCTAATAAGTTTATAGTATATTACTTATACTTTGCAGTAATTTGTGCATTAATATTTATATTAATTAAGTTACCAAAATTCTTCTCATTTATATTCCATCCAGGGTTTGCAGGACTTACATTCCCTATGGCTATAGGAATAGTAGCATCAACTAAAATGGCTGCATATTTAACAGGTCAAGGATATGAGACTTTTGGAAATATTGTTAAGCAAATATCAGGAATACAATTATATATTACTACAGGTATAATATCAGTTGTACTATTTAAATTCTTTATGATGTTAGTAGATAGTTATAAAAATAAATAATATAATTAATAAAAGAGCTTCTAGTTATCTTAAAACTAGAAGCTTTCTTTATATAAATAATTATTTTTATATAAAAGTTAAATTTAAAATTGAAAGATTATATAAAAATAAAAGTAACAAACAATAATAATATATTGACTTATAAAATAAATTTTTTATAATAAAACCATGTTACCGTTTTGAGGTAATGATTTTGGAGGAATTTATGGAAGAAAGAAAAAAAGCAATTCAAAGTCTTAAAATAGCAAAGGGACAAATTGAAGGAATAATTAAAATGATTGAAGATGGAAGGTATTGCATTGATATTTCTAATCAAATAATTGCAGTTCAATCATTATTAAAAAAATCTAATATAGAAATATTAAGAGGACATTTAGATCACTGTGTAAAAGATGCTATTTTAAATAGCAATGGAGATGAAAAAATAAATGAAATTATAAATTTATTTGAAAAGATCTCAAAATAGTTATTTTAAAAATATATATTGAAAGATATCTTCCTAGAAATTCTTTATCTTTAGGAGACTTAGTTCTAAATTTAAGAATACACTTTATTAAATTTAATAAAATGTATTCTTAATTTTTTTATTTTTATAAAATTGTTATAAAATTATTGCGTTACTAAAATTGGATTTTATAGCAGAAATTAAATTAGATTTTAAAATTTGTGGATAAAGTTATGAAATTTATGTTAAAATCAATAGTGAGAAAGTTGAAAAATAAATAAAAATGAAGTAAGGAGTTGAAAAATGAATAAAACTACAATTTATGAAGAGAGAAGCAAAAAGTATATTGGTTATATGCTTATGGGTACTATAGTGTTTTTATTATTTTCACTTATAGCTATAAGAGTAATTGATATTAATAAAATAAATTCTCTGCCAATTCTTAAAGATTTAAATTCAATTAATATTGTTATAGGTATTATAGCAATTCCGTGTTGCTTATTATATTATTATATGTATAGAAATAACGAATTTTTCATATTAACTCTATCATATATAAGTATTTTTATTGAGTATATTTATGTAAATTATATTGGAGTAAATTTAGAACTATCACAATGTTTAATAAACTTTCCATTCATTTTTAGAATATTTTTATTAACTATTGCAATTTTTAATGATGGTAAATCTGTAAAAAGAATTACTGAAAATAAAAAGCTTTCAGTAATTATAGCATTACTACTTAATATTATCATTATATATATAGAGGTAAAATTAGGACTAAATGAATTCTTTCATAGAAAAAATCCATTTATTTGGAATGTATTTCAAATAAATATATTAGTGTATTATACAGTATTATTATTTTTATTAGCTATAAGATGCATAAGAAAAAAAGAGTTTATATATACAATTTTTATTTCAACCATTAGTATATTTAGTATTAGAAGAGTTTTTTATTATTCTATATATAATAATTATAACAATAATATTGTTGAATATAATAAGGTACTAACTTTTATTGCGTATCTTATATTACTTACTGGATTATATATTGAAATTATAAGAAGGATTGAAGAAAGTATTAGGTTAAATAGACAAATAAATGATTTTCAGAAGTTAAAAATAAAATATAAAGAAATAAAAGAAGTTGAAAAAGCAAAAGGACAATTTTTTGCAAATTTATCTCATGAAATAAAAACTCCAATTAATATAATTTATTCTTGTGTTCAATTATTAGATATAAATAAAGAGGAAGGAGAAAAATCTTTATGGAATTCTTATAATAAATATGATAATACAATAAAGCAAAATTGTTATAGGTTATTAAGACTTGTAAATAATTTAGTTGATATTACAAAAATAGATTCTGGATATATGAATTTAAATTTTGTTAATTATGAAATTGTTGATTTAGTTGAAGACATAACATTATCAATTGTTCCATATGTAGAATCTAAAAATATAAATGTATTATTCGATACATTTATAGAAGAATTAGAAATAAGATGTGATCCAGAAAGTATAGAAAGAGTTATTTTAAATTTAATTTCAAATGCTGTTAAGTTTACTAATAATGATGGTAATATATGTGTTTTAATGGATGCTGATGATAATTATGTTACTATAAGAGTTAAGGATGATGGAGTAGGAATATCAAAAGATGTTCAAGAAGAAATATTTAAAAGATTTGTACAAGAAGACAAATCTTTTAATAGAAAAAAAGAGGGTAGCGGTATAGGATTAGCTTTAGTTAAATCTTTAGTTGAGTTATATGATGGACAAGTATACCTAGAAAGTAATGTAGAAAAAGGTAGTGAATTTGTTGTTAAGTTACCTAATGTCAGAATTGAAAACGAAGAAGAAAATGATAATAAGGTAATGGATGCAGATAATAAACCATTAGTTCAAAAAATACATATAGAGTTTTCTGATATTTATGAATTATATTAAATAAGTTTTATAAAAAAGGAGCTATATAATATTAAAAATATTATATAGCTCCTTTTAATTATATATAAATTTTATTAATATACTATATAAAAATTTATTTTATATAAGTTTACTTTAAAATTATAATATAACATAGAAATATAAAAGTACAATTATACCTAATATTATTCTATACCAACCAAAAACCTTAAAGTCATTATTTTTGATATAAGACATTAAGAATTTAATAGCAAGTATTGATACTATAAATGCAACAATACTACCTACTAATAATATTGCTAATTCGTTTCCTGTCATTACAAATCCAGTTTGTATTCCAAATTTAACAAGCTTTAAAGCACTAGCTCCAAACATAACAGGAATTGCAAGGAAGAAAGTAAATTCTGCTGCTACAGTTCTAGACACACCAATTAGTAAAGCTCCAACTATAGTTGCACCAGAACGAGAAGTTCCAGGGAAAACTGCTGCGATAAGTTGGAAAAGACCAATCATAATTGCTACTGTATAAGTTATTTCTGCTAAACTATTAATTTTAGGGTTTTTACCTTTATTGTAGTTTTCTATTATTATAAATAAAATACCAAATATAATAAGCATTATGGCAACTGTTGTAGGATTATAGAATAATGCATTAAGCTGATCATCAAATAAAAGTCCTACAATAGCAGCAGGAATACAAGCAACTACTATTTTAACCCACATTATTAATGTATCTTTTTCTATTTTAATTCCGTTATCAAATTTAAAAGGAAAGATTTTCTTCCAATATAATAAAATAACTGCAAAGATAGCACCAAGCTGTATAACTACTAAAAACATTTCCATAAATTCTTCAGAAACATTTAATTTTAAGAATTCATCTACTAAGATCATATGCCCAGTACTACTAATAGGAAGCCATTCTGTAATACCCTCAACTATACCAAGAATTATGGCTTTTATAATTTCTAAAAACTCCATCTAATTACCTCCATTATAACTAAATTTAATTACTTTTCTATTATATATAATAATAATAATTTATTAAAGGAAAAATAGTAAATTATAATAAAATTTTAATAAATTTGGGTAGAAATTCTAATAATTATGTATAAAAGTTTAATACTGTATATACATAAGTAAAATTATAGAGTAAAATTATAATATATATTTTATAAATTAAGTGGGGAAGAGGACATGAAGAAGTTATTAGTAGTAATTGATTATCAAAATGATTTTGTTAATGGAGCTTTAGGATTTAAAAAGGCAGAGCAATTAGAAGAAGGTATATATAATAAAGTTAAGGAATACTTAAATGCTGGAGATAATGTGATTTTTACATACGATACTCATACTGAAGAGTATTTAAATACAAGAGAAGGAAAAAACTTACCTGTATCTCATTGTATAATTAATACTAAAGGTCATGATTTATATGGAAAATTACAAGAGTTTAAAGATAATAAAAATATTACTCATATAAATAAACACTCTTTTGGAATTTCTCCAAAAGATATGATTAATATAGTGGAAAAAATAGGAGAAGATATAGGATATATTGAAATAGTAGGGGTTGTAACTAACATATGTGTGTTAAGTAATGTAGTTACATTCCAATCACAATATATAAATGCAGAAATTTCGGTAGATGCAAGTTTATGTGCAAGCTTTGATGAAGGCTTACATGAAAAGACTTTAGATGTAATTGAATCATTACAAGTTAAGGTGAAAAATAGAATAAGTTAAAAAAGAATGCATAAATTGCATTCTTTTTTGTTATAGAAATTTTAACTTATGGCTTATTTATAAGGAAAAACTCTTTTATTAAAAATACATAATATTTTTTATTTTTTAAATACTATTAAAGAATGAAAAATTTATGTAGGACATAATAGGATTAAAATGATTAATGAAAGAGAGGAAAAGACATGAGAAAAATGAAGACAATGGACGGAAATACCGCAGCTGCTTATATATCATATGCCTTTACAGAAGTAAGTGCAATTTTCCCAATAACACCTTCATCTCCTATGGCAGAGCATGTAGATGAATGGGTTGCTCAAGGAAAGAAAAATATATTTAATCAAACTGTAAAAGTTGTAGAGATGCAATCAGAAGCAGGGGCAGCGGGAGCACTTCATGGAATATTGCAAAGTGGTGCATTAGGAACTACATATACAGCTTCACAAGGATTACTATTAATGATACCTAATATGTATAAGATGGTTGGAGAAAGATTACCAGCAGTTATTCATGTTGCAGCAAGAGCATTAGCAACATCTTCTTTAAGTATTTTTGGTGATCATCAAGATGTTATGGCAGCAAGAGCAACAGGATGTGCAATGTTAGCAGAAGGGTCAGTACAAGAGGTTATGGATTTATCACCTGTAGCACACTTATCAGCTATTAAGGCGAAAATGCCTTTTGTTAATTTCTTTGATGGATTTAGAGTATCTCATGAAATTCAAAAAGTAGAAGTTTTAGAATATGATGAATTAGGAAAACTTATGGATTATGATGCTCTTGAGAGTTTTAGAAATAATTCATTAAATCCAAATCATCCAGTTACTAGAGGAACAGCTCAAAATCCTGATGTTTATTTCCAATTATGCGAATCTTTAAATAAATATTATGATGATATTCCTACTGTTGTTGAAGAATATATGAATAAAATTACTGAATTAACAGGAAGAGAATATCATTGTTTTGATTATTATGGAGATCCAGAAGCTGATAGAATTATAATATCTATGGGATCTGTAAATGAAGTTATAGAAGAAACTATAGATTACTTAAGAAATAAGGGAGAAAAGGTTGGTTTAGTTAAAGTTAGATTATATAGACCATTTAGTATAGAAAGATTATTAAATGCTATACCAAACTCTGCTAAAAAGATTGCTGTATTAGATAGAACTAAAGAACCAGGTTCAATTGGAGAACCATTATATTTAGATGTATTAAGAGCAGTTAATGAAATGGATAATCCACCTAAAGTAATTGGTGGTAGATATGGTTTAGGTTCTAAGGACCCATATCCTGCTGATATAGCAGCAATATATGATAATTTAAATAGTGAAAATCCTAAGAATACATTTACTATTGGAATAGAAGATGATGTAACAAATTTATCATTAAAGCCTATCAAAGAAGTAGATGTAGCTATAGAAGGAACAACAGCATGTAAATTCTGGGGACTTGGATCTGATGGTACAGTTGGTGCAAATAAAAATGCTATAAAAATAATAGGTGACCATACTAATATGTATGCTCAAGGATATTTTGCATACGATTCAAAAAAATCAGGTGGTATAACTATTTCACATTTAAGATTTGGAAAAAATCCTATAAAGTCACATTATGAAATAGATAAAGCTGATTTTGTAGCATGTCATAATCAATCTTATGTGTATTCATATAAGGTTCTTGAGGGATTAAGAGAAAATGGAGTATTTGTATTAAATACTATTTGGAATGAAGAAGAATTAAATGATAGATTACCAGCTGAAATGAAGAGATACATAGCTGAGAAGAATATTAATTTCTACACAATTAATGCAGTTAAAATAGCACAAGAAATAGGTCTTGGTGGAAGAATTAATATGATAATGCAAGCAGCATTCTTTAAACTTGCTAATATAATTCCTGTTGATGAAGCTATTAAGTATTTAAAAGATGCAGTAGTAACATCTTATGGTAAAAAAGGTGAAAAAGTTGTAAATATGAACTATGCTGCAATTGATAAAGGGCTTGAATCAGTTGTTAAAATAAATGTTCCAGATAGCTGGAAAGATGCAAAGGATGATAAGGTTGAAGAAAAGATGCCTGTTCCTGATTTTGTTAGAGATATATGTATTCCTATAAATAAACTTCAAGGAAATAATTTACCAGTTTCAGCTTTTGTAAATAATAATATTGAAGATGGAACATTTATGCATGGTACTACAGCATATGAAAAGAGGGGAATTGCAGTTAATGTCCCAGAATGGATACCAGAAAATTGTATACAATGTAATCAATGTTCATATGTATGTCCACATGCAAGTATAAGACCTTTCTTATCAACAGAAGAAGAGGCAAGTAATGCTCCAGCAAGTTTTAAAAAATTAAAAGCAAATGGTGTTAAGAGTGAAAAACCTTATTTCTATACAATTGGTGTAACTCCATTAGATTGTACAGGATGTTCAAATTGTGCAGAAGTATGTCCTGCACCAGGAAAGGCTTTAATAATGAAGCCAGCTGATTCACAACATGATCAAATAGAAGCATGGAATTACTCAGTAGAAAGTATTAAGAATAAAAAGAATCCTATGAATAAAAATACTGTTAAAGGTAGTCAATTTGAACAACCACTTTTAGAGTTCTCAGGAGCTTGTGCAGGATGTGGAGAAACTCCATATGCAAAATTAGTTACTCAATTATTTGGAGATAGAATGGTAATTGCTAATGCAACAGGATGTTCTTCTATCTGGGCATCTTCAGGTGCTGCAACTGCATATACAAAAAATCAAAATGGGCATGGTCCAGCATGGGCTAACTCATTATTTGAAGATAATGCAGAATATGGACTAGGAATGTTCATGGGAGTTAAAACAATAAGAGAAAGAATTGCTTCAAACATTAAAAAGGCATTAGATGAAAATTTATGTGGTAGTGCAAAAGAAGCAATGCAAGATTGGTTAAATAATAAAGATGTTGGAGAAGGTTCAAGAGAAAGAGCAGATAAATTAGAAGCTGCATTAAATGAATGTAATGATGAAATTGCAAAAGAAATTTTAAAGGATAAGGAATTCTTCATAAAGAGATCACAATGGATATTTGGTGGAGATGGTTGGGCATATGATATTGGATATGGTGGATTAGATCATGTTCTTGCTAGTAATGAAGATGTAAATGTCCTTGTATTTGACACAGAAATTTACTCTAATACTGGAGGTCAAGCATCTAAATCAACTCCAACTGCAGCAATTGCAAAATTTGCAGCATCAGGTAAGAGAACTAAGAAGAAAGATTTAGGTATGATGGCAATGAGCTATGGTTATGTATATGTAGCTCAAGTATCTTTAGGAGCAGATAAAAATCAAACTATAAAAGCCATTACAGAAGCTGAAAATTATAATGGACCATCATTAATAATTGCTTATGCACCATGTATTAGCCATGGAATTAAAAACGGTATGAGCAATACACCAGATGAACAAAAGAAAGCTGTAGATTGTGGATATTGGAATCTTTATAGATATAACCCAACTCTTAAGGGAGAAAAGAATCCATTTACTTTAGATTCTAAAGAACCAAAAGCAAACTTTAAGGATTTCCTAATGGGAGAAGTAAGATATGCAGCTTTAGCTAAGGTATTCCCAGAATTAGCAGAAGAATTATTTGATAAAACAGAAAAAGATGCTAAAGAAAGATTAGAAAATTATAAAAAGTTAGCACAAGATAAGTAAAAGTATAAAAAGTTAAAGAGCTAGTTTTATAAACTAAGCTCTTTAATTTTTTTATTAAATTTATGATAAACATTTTTTACTATGTAAGGTTCAGTGCAATGAATATGAAGTTCATTAATTGGTATCCATTTAACACCACTAGTTTCTTCTTCATTGACAATTAACTCATCATCTTCATTTGCTTCTAAGAGATATGCTACAGATAAATGTAAATGAGAAGATACATATTGATTATTTTTTATATGACCATTAACGTTTAAAACATCTAATCCTAAAATTTCATTTGTTATAGGATAAACTGTTTTGAGCCCAGTTTCCTCTTTAGCTTCTTTAATTGCCACATGAAGTAAGTCAGAGTCGCCATCAGCATGACCACCAGTCCAAGCCCAAGTTTGATATATATTATGGTAAATCATTAATACTTTTGTTCTATCTTTATTAACAATATATCCTGAACTAGTTATATGTGCTATTGTATTTTCTCTAGTTAATAAGTTATCAAATTTATTTATACATTCTAAAATTAAAGCTTTATCTTTAGCTTCTTGTTTATTATATGGAACATACTTTTCAATAGAATTAATCCAATTCATAATTTTAAACCTCTCTAAAAGTGAAATATAATAATTATAATAACACAAATAATAAAAAAGTGAATTATATTATTGTATTATATAAAATATTAATTAAAAAAATAGGACAAGAATGAATTATATCTTGTCCTATTTTAAGGTTTATCTATGATTTGTGAATAATCAAGGATATTCTAATATTTGTACGGTAACTTGTCTTCTTCCCCAAGATACACATTCTGCATAGCTATTTAAGAATACATCAATGATATTACCTTTAATAGCACCACCAGTATCAGCAGCTATTGCAACTCCATAACCAGATACATAAACCTTTGTACCAAGTGGAATTACTTTAGGGTCAACAGCTATAGTACTAACCCCATTAGGATTTCTAACTGGTTTTAATCCAGAAGCAGTAATACCATGACCATAGTAGGCTGTAGATTCCATTTGTAATGTTTTTATTGCATTTCCTACTGTAGCACCAGTTGTTGGAATTGAAGGAGCATTAAGCTGAGATATTCTTGCTTTAGCATTGTTAATCGCATCTTTAGCCATATTAATAACTTTTGAACTATTTAACAATGGAATATAAGAATTCAATGTATCAATAGCATTTTGAAGCTCAGATGCTGAAGCAGTTGATGAATTTGCAATTGATAAAGGATTAGAAATTAAAATCTTTTCGTTTTCCTCTATAACTGAAAATACAGCTGCTTTTTCTGCATTTAGTTTATCAGAATAGTCTTCTTGTTCTTGCTTCTTTTCTTCTACCACTTTTAAATCATTTTCTATAGTTGTGTGTAATATTTTTAATTCATTATTTTTAGTGTTTAAAGTTTCCATATCTTTATTTAATGAATCTTTTTTTTCATTTATATCAGCAAGAATTTTTTTATCAGTAGAAATTATTTTTGATATAGCATCAATTCTAGAAAATAAATCAGTTATACTAGTTGATGTTAAAATACTAACTATCATATTTGAAGATATGTTAGTTTTATACATATTTCTTACTCTGCCATCTAATGTTTCTTGCGCTTCTTCAATTTCAAGCTTTGTTTGTTCTAATTTAGCTTCAGTAGATTGAATTTGAGTTTCAATAGAAGCAATAGCTTCTTTATTTTCATTAAGCTTAGAATTGATATTAGCTATTTCAGTATTTAATTTTTCTATTTTAGAGTCTAATTCTAATATTTCACTATCAAGTTGTTTATATTTTGATAAGTTTTCGTTTATTGTATCTTGTGGTGTGGTAGCATATGGAACAATAGTTAAAGAAGATAAAAATATTGTAGTTGCTAATGCACAAGATATAGTTTTCTTAAACAAAAATATTCCTCCCCCATGATAAAATTAAAAAGTATAATGTGCTAATATATATACTATATATATTTTTATATGTCAAATTTCTTGCATATTAATGTAAGTTATGAGATATTATAATAATTTAAAAGAATATATTGTAAATATAAATATATTATAACATAAATATTTTGGGAAAAATAGTATTTAAATTCAAATATTTTGAAGAGAAATAAAATAAGTACAAAATTTTAAAAATATGAAATTTTTTTTGGAGGTAGGATAGTGGAAAAATTATATTATGAAGATCAATATTTAAAAGAGTTTATAGCTGAAATAACAAATATATTAGAAAGAGATGAATTATATTATGTTAGCTTAGATAAAACAGCTTTCTTTCCAGGTGGAGGAGGACAGCATTGTGATTTAGGATATATAGATAATCATAAGGTAATTAATGTTATCGAAGAAAATGGGCAAATATATCATGTAACAGAAACAAAGCCAATAAAGATACATAGAGTAAATTGTAAAATTGATTGGAACAGAAGATTAGATGGAATGCAGCAACATTTAGGACAACATGTTTTATCAGGATGCTTTTTTACATTATTTAATGCAAATACGGTTAGTGTTCATGTAGGAAAGGAAATTAGTACTGTAGATATTCAAGGATATTTAGATGAAGAATCTATTAGAAAAGCTGAAAGATTTGCAAATGAAATAATTGAAGAGAATATAACGGTTGAATTTTTAACTCCAACTAAAAAAGAATTAAAAAAAATAAAGATAAGAAGAGATTTACCTAATACAAATGAACAAATAAGAATAGTAAAAATAGGTGATTTAGATATTAATGCATGTTGTGGAGTACATCCTAGTAGAACACTTGATATTCAGGCTATAAAAATTAAAAGATGGGAAAAGCATAAGGGAGCTACAAGAATTGAATATTTAGCAGGAAAAAGAGCAATAAATGATTATTTTAAAAAAGATGAATTTAGAAATAAAGTTTGTAGATTTTTAAATTGTGGTGAAGATGATGCAATAAATTCAATAAGTAAACTTTCAAATGATTTAAAAAATTTAGCCGATGAGAACAGACAAATTAAATCTGAAATTGGTGAATATCAAATTAAAGATATGATAAAAGAGGCAAAATCAATTGGTAATTTATATGTAGTAACCAAAATATATGATGGTGGAGATGTAAAACATATATCTAAAATTGCAGAAAAAATTACGTTAAATGAAGATATGGTTGTGCTTTTTGCAATAAAGTTTGAAGATAAGGTAAATTTAATATTTGCTTCATCTAAAAATATTAATACTATATCAATGAATGATTTATTAAAAGATACAATAACCTTAATTGATGGTAGAGGTGGAGGAAGTAAGTTTATGGCTCAAGGTGGAGGAAAAAACTCAAGTAATCTTCAAGGGGCTATGGATTATGCTTTACGTAAAATAAGTACAATATAAAACTTATATTAAGTTTTTAGTAAATAGATAATATAATTTTTTATAATAGCTTAAGAATCAATAAGTCAAATCCTTAATTAAAATGATAGCAATTACTTTTATGTTTCATATAATGAATTATAAAAAATATTCATAGGAGATATAATTATGGACAGAAGATTTTTTGAAAATGATAATGTAGAAGACTTATCAAAAAATGAAAGCCAAGAAAGTTTTCAAAAAATAGAAGAAGAAAATGAAGTTCTAAAAGAAAATTATATGTGGAGTGATGAAGAAGATTATTTCTTATCAGAAACAGGCTTAAAAGTAGAAGAGGATAAAAGTGAATCATATGAAAGTAAAGAAGTAGAAAGTGAATCTACATCTAGTGAAAGTTATAATATATTAGAAGAAAACTTAGGCAATGAAGAAATTAATTCTTCAAAAGAAGAAGAGAAAATAGAAGTTGATTGTGAATGTGAACAAGAATCTTCAAGTTTAGATATTTGCAAAGCTTCAGAAGAAAACTCAAATTATAATTATAAATATTATTGTTTTGAAGATGGATACGGATATAGTTATTATAATCAAGAAGAACAAAGTAGTTCAGATGAAAGCAGTAGTATTAATAGTGAAAGTAGTACATCAGAAGAAAGAGATAGATATAGAGAAAATAAAAAATATTATTTAAAAGGTAAAAAAGACGGATATAATGAAGGTTATAATAAAGGTGCAAGAGATGCAATAAAAGCTGCATATAGAGCAGGTTATAAACGTGCATTAAGAGCTATGGGCTATAGAATTTAATATAGTATTAAGTAAAACAGCAATTATTTTTTAATTGCTGTTTTTTTTATAAAAATATAAGTTAATTATTTATACTTATTATTAAAAATGATAATTACATATAAGAATATATTTTAAGGTTAATTACATAATTATATAATAAATAGTAATTTAAGTTAAGTTTGGAGGGTGAAAATGATGGATGAAATAAAAAAAGTTTTATTATTTGGAGTAGGAGCTGTAGCTAGCACCTATGAAAAAGCAGCAGAAGTAGTTGAGGAGCTTGTGAAAAAGGGAAAAATAACAATAGATGAAGGTAAGGAATTAGGCGAAGAGTTAAAAAGAACCTTTAAAGAAAAAACAAAGGAAAGTGAAAATAATAAAATAGAAGGCAATAATTATGTTTTAAGAGATGAGTATGAAGTTTTGAAAGCTAAAGTTTATAAATTAGAAAAATTATTAAATAAGGAAGAAGAAAAGTAAGAAATTTATTGGAGGTAAATTATGGAGGGGAATTCTGTTAATAGATTTAAAGAAATACTAAAGGTATTTACTAATTATGGTCTAGGATATCTTTTAGGTAAAAAAGAAGATAAGATAAAAAATTCCCCTGCAAATCTTAGAAAAGCATTTGAGGAATTAGGACCAACATTTATTAAAATTGGACAAATATTAAGTACAAGACCAGAACTAGTTAATGAAGAATACATAGCAGAATTATCAAAATTACAAGATAATGTTCCAGCAGAAGATTTTGAAAAAATGGCTGAAGTGTTTTATAAAGAATTTTCAAAAAAAATAGAAGATGAGTTTTTATTTATAGATAAAACTCCAATAGCTTCAGCTTCTATAGCACAAGCTTATAGGGGAATTTTAAAGAGTGGGGAAGATGTGGTAATAAAAATTCAAAGACCTAATATTAAAGAAAAAATGGAGATGGATTTTGATATATTACTAAATTTAAGTGAAAGGCTAAGTAAAATATTTAAAGATTCAATAGTAAATCCTAAAGAAATTTTGATTGAAATTAAATTAGCCACTGAAAAAGAATTAAATTTTAATTTTGAAGCTGAAAATATAAAAAAATTTAAGCGTTTAAATGAAAATATAAAATGTATATATGCCCCTTACGTAATAAAAAAATATACAGGAAAGAAAGTTTTAACATTAGAAAATATAGATGGATTTAAAATTAACGATAAGGAATCTATTGAAAGGTTTGGATATAATAAGGATGATATAGCAAAAAAATTAACAATTTCTTATTTTAAACAAGTATTAAAAGATGGATTTTTTCACGGCGATCCTCATCCAGGTAATATATTAATAAGAGATGGACAAATATGTTTTATTGATTTTGGAATAGTAGGAGAGCTATCAAAAGAAAAGCAACAAGAATTAAATAATGCTATTACATCTCTTGCAAATGAAGATATAGATAAATTAACTGATTTTGTTATGAGTATAGGAATAAAGAGTGGAAGGGTTGATAGAGAAATATTATATAAAGACATAGAATATATTTTTAGAAATTATTATACTACATCATTAAAGAATATAAAAATTTCAATTTTATTTCAAGAAATATCAGCTATTGCTAAAAGAAATAATTTAAGATTAGCAAGTGATTTTACAATGCTTGTAAGAACTATGGTAATTATTGAGGGATTAGTTACAGAACTTTCTCCAGAATTAAATCTTATAAATTTAGTTATTCCTTATGTTAAAGAATATTATAAAGATTACTTTTTATCACAATTTGATATAAATGATTATTTATTAAAGGGATATAAAGTTACAAGAGATACTTTAAATGTACCATCAAAGATTGTAACTTTATCAGATACATTTATTAAAGGTAGGGGAAAATTAAATATTTCATTAGAGGACAAAAAAGACTATATAGACGTATTAAATAAAATGATTAATAGATTATCTTTTGCATTAGTTATAGCAGGGATGGTTGTTGCATCATCTTTGATAATTAATAAAAATCCAGAGCCTAAAGTGTATGGTATATCAGTTATTGGAATGGGAGGATATTTTGTTTCTGCAATTTTAGGATTATGGCTTCTTATTTCAATAATTAGATCAGGAAGTTTAAAATAAAAAAGGAAAATGTTTATAATAAACATTTTCCTTTTTGTCTATTTTAAAACCTTTTTTGCAAAATCTAAACCAAAGTTAAAAGCAGTTTCTAAATTTTCTTCGCTAGCTTTAAATATTATTCCTAATGGTTCAGAAACAACATTTAATTTTAATTGCTTATATCTTTCAGTTATATTTTTAAGAGCTTCTCCACTCCATCCATATGAACCAAAGCAACTTGCAGGTAAGCCTCTGTGGATTACAGGATTTAAGGAAGATAAAATAGTCCAAATTTGAGGTAAAGTATCAGCAAGTAAAGTAGGAGAACCAATTAATAATCCACTACATTCATTAATTTCTTTTAAAACTTCATTCATGTCAGCAGTTACTAAATCGTACATTAATATATCTACATCAAAATTAGCTGATTCTATTCCATTTTTTATGGCTTGAGCAATAGTTTCTGTATATCCATAAGCAGTTACATAAGGAATAACTATACTTTGCTTTTCTCTTTTTGTTGGTTGACACCATTCTCTATATAAATTCATAAATTTTTCAATGTTTGATTTATCTAAAACTAAACCATGTCCAGGACAAATATAATTTAGCTTTAAGTCTTTAATTTTATCCATTGCTTTTAGCATAAATGGCTTAAATGGTCCCATAATCATTCTAAAGTAATAATTATAAGCTTCAACATAATCATCTTCTTTATCTTCTTCTATAGAGCTTTTTAAGATACGATCATCACAGTAATGAGCTCCAAAAGAGTCACAAGTTATTAATGTTTCATCTTCAACTACATATGAATACATAGTATCAGGCCAGTGAAGTTGTGGAGCACTAATAAACTTTAAAGTTTTATCTCCTAAAGATAAAGTTTCACCATCTTTTACAACTTTACTATTAAATGGTTTGTTAATAATTTCACTTAAATATTTAATAGCAAGGGAAGAACCAACAACAGTTGCATTTGGTGCATACTCTAATAATTTTTCTACAGATCCTGCATGATCTGGTTCAGTATGATTAACAACAATGTAGTTTATATCTTCTAAATTTGTTATTAAACGAATTTTTTCTAAGTGGTCATCAAAGAATTTTTCTTTTACAGTTTCAAATAAAGCGATACCTTGAGAACCTTTTAATAAATAAGAATTATAAGATGTACCAAATTTAGTTTCCATTATTATGTCAAAAATTCTTAAGTTTGGGTCAAGAGCGCCTACCCAAAATAAGTTTTCAGTTATTTTGAATGTGTTAGCCATGTAAATAATCTCCTTTATATCATACTTTAATCTTTCAATTTACAATTTCTAGTTTTAACCTTATATAATAATTATAGTCTAACAATAATTATTGTCAATAAATTAGAGTAAAAGAAGAATGGAGATTTTAAAATTTTTTAAATTAATTTAGTATATTTTAACATATATTGAGTGTTAAATTAAAGATAATCATTGAATAATCTTTTAATAACCATAGAAAAAATAAATATAAAAATATAGTATTTTCTATTGAAGAATTTACCTTATATTATTATACTGAAAAGTGACAAAAGATTACAAAATTAAATTTTATAAAATTATAATAATAGCCTTTCTAAGAAAAAGACTAGAAAAAATCTTAAAAATAAGTATAATAATTATTAAATAATAATAATTATTTAAAAAACTTAAGAAAATGAAAGAAGGTATATTATCATGGCAAAGAAAATGATGACTATTGATGGTAATACAGCTGCTGCTCACGTAGCATATGCGTTTACAGATGTAGCTGCAATATTCCCTATAACACCATCTACTACAATGGCAGAAGTTGTTGATGAATGGTCTGCACAAGGGAAGAAAAATATTTTTGGACAAACAGTTAACGTTGTAGAAATGCAATCAGAAGCTGGTGCTGCTGGTGCATTCCACGGTTCACTTCAAGCTGGTGCATTAACAACAACTTTCACTGCATCACAAGGTTTATTACTTATGTTACCAAACATGTATAAGGTAGCAGGAGAATTATTACCAGGTGTATTCCATGTAAGTGCTAGAGCAATCGCATCTCAAGCATTATCAATATTTGGAGATCATCAAGACGTTATGGCAGCAAGAATGACAGGTTGTGTAATGCTTGTAGCAGGTTCAGTACAAGAAGTAGCTGACTTAGCTCCAGTATCTCACCTTGCAGCTATAAAGGGAAGATTACCTTTTGTAAACTTCTTTGATGGATTCAGAACATCACATGAAATACAAAAAGTAGAAGTTTTAGATTATGAAGATTATGCAGAAATGCTTGATAGAGAAGCTTTAAAAGAATTTAGAAGTAGAGCATTAACTCCAAATAATCCAGTTACAAGGGGAACTGCTCAAAACTCTGATATTTACTTCCAAACAAGAGAAGCTTCAAATAAATTCTATAACAATATTATTCCAATAGTTGAAGAATACATGGCTAAGATGGAAGAAAAAACAGGAAGAAGCTATGGCTTATTTAACTACTACGGAGCAGAAGATGCAAAAGAAATAATTGTTGCTATGGGTTCAGTTACTGAAGCTATAGAAGAAACTATAGATGAATTAAATGCTAGGGGAGAAAAGTATGGATTAGTTAAAGTACACTTATTCAGACCATTCTCAGTAGAACATTTATTAAAAGTTATACCACAATCTGTAGAAAAGATTTGTGTAATTGACAGAACTAAGGAACCAGGATGTAATGGTGAGCCATTATACTTAGATGTATGTTCTGCATTCTACGGAAAAGAAAATGCACCTAAGATAGTTGGTGGACGTTATGGGTTAGCTTCTAAGGATGTAACTCCTTCAGATATTAAAGCTATATACGATAACTTAAAGAAAGATGATTCTAAAAACTTCTTTACAGTTGGTATAGAAGATGATGTTACTTTCACTTCAATTCCAGTAGAAGAAGAATTAAGAATAGCAACACCAGGAACTGTTAGATGTAAATTCTGGGGATTAGGATCAGATGGTACAGTTGGAGCTAATAAGCAAGCTATTAAGATTATAGGTGAAAATACAGATAAATACGTACAAGCTTACTTTGCATATGACTCAAAGAAATCAGGTGGGGTTACTATGTCTCACTTAAGATTTGGAGATACACCAATAAGATCAACTTACCTTATTGATGAAGCTGATTATATAGCATGTCACGTACAAGCTTATGTAAATCAATATGATTTATTAAAAGGTCTTAAAAAAGGTGGAAACTTCGTATTAAATACAATTTGGAACCAAGAAGAAATAGAAAGAAAATTACCAGCTAATATGAAGAGATATATAGCTGAAAATGAAATAAACTTCTATACTGTTAATGCAACTAAGATTGCTTCTGAAATTGGATTAGGTAGAAGAATAAACATGATAATGCAATCTGCATTCTTTAAGTTAGCAGAAATTATTCCACAAGAAGAAGCAATTGAATACTTAAAAGCTTCAATTAAAAAAGCTTACGGTAAGAAGGGTGACAAAATTGTTAACATGAACTACGAAGCTGTTGAAGCTGGTATGAATTCATTAGTTAAAATAAATGTTCCTGAAAGCTGGAAGACTGCAACTGAAGAAGTTAAGATTGAAACTAAGGAAGTAACAGATTTCGTTAAGAATATAATGAATCCTATGAATGCTTTAGAAGGAGATAAATTACCTGTAAGTGCATTTAATGGATTAGAAGATGGTACATTCCCAGCAGGAACTGCAGCATACGAAAAAAGAGGAGTTGCAACAGAAGTTCCAGAATGGAATATGTCAAAATGTATTCAATGTAACCAATGTGCTTTTGTTTGTCCACATGCATGTATTAGACCAGTTCTAGTAAATGATGAAGAATTAGCTAAGGCACCATCTGGATTTGAAGTTAAGAAAGCTACTGGTAAGACATTAGCAGGATTACACTACAGAATCCAAGTTAGTACATTAGACTGTACTGGATGTAATAACTGTGTTGATATTTGTCCAGCTCCAGGTAAGGCATTAGAAATGAAACCACTTGGAACTCAAGTAGAAACAGAAGTAGCAAACTGGGAATTCTCAGTATCAAAAGAAGTATCAAACAAAGAACACTTAACTCCAGGTAAGACAGTTAAGGATAGCCAATTTAAGCAACCACTTATCGAGTTCTCAGGAGCATGTGCTGGTTGTGGAGAAACTGCATATATCAAATTAGCAACTCAATTATTTGGTGATAGAATGATGATTGCTAATGCAACTGGATGTTCATCAATATGGGGAGGATCAGCACCTTCAACACCATATACTACAAACCATGAAGGTAAAGGACCAGCTTGGGCTAACTCATTATTTGAAGATAATGCTGAATTTGGATATGGTATGTTCTTAGCAGCTGATCAAATGAGAAAGAAAATAGCTTCAAATATGGAAAGCTTAATTTCTATGGATATAGCTGAAGAATATAAAGAAGTATTCAAAAACTGGTTAGAAAATAAAGATAATGGAGAGCTTTCAAAGGTTTCTTCAAGAGAAGTTGAAAGAGTACTTTCAGAAAACAACATTGAAGATAAAGATGCAAAAGCTTTAGTTGAAGAAATTAAAGAAAGAGCTGACTTCTTAGTTAAGAGATCTCAATGGATCCTTGGAGGAGACGGTTGGGCTTATGACATTGGATACGGTGGATTAGACCATGTATTAGCATCTGGACAAGACGTAAATGTATTAGTATTTGATACAGAAATTTACTCAAATACAGGTGGACAATCTTCTAAATCAACTCCTGCAGCAGCAATGGCAAAACTTGCAGCATCAGGTAAGAAGACTAAGAAGAAAGACTTAGGAAGAATGATGATGTCTTACGGAAATGTTTATGTTGCACAAGTAGCTATTGGTGCAGATAAAAACCAAGTAGTTAAAGCAATGCTTGAAGCAGAAGCACATAACGGACCATCAATCATTATTGCTTACTCAACTTGTATCAGCCATGGATTAAAGAAGGGAATGGGATTCTCTATGAGAAACATGGAAGAAGCAGTTAAAGCTGGATACTGGCATCTTTATAGATTTAATCCAGAATTAAAAGAACAAGGAAAGAATCCATTAACTTTAGATTCTAAAGAACCACAAGGAAACTTTAGAGAATTTATAATGGATCAAGTAAGATACGCAGCAATTGCTAAGCAATTCCCAGAACAAGCGGAAGAATTATTCCAAATGACTGAAGAACATGCTAGACAAAAATATGCTGAATTAAAGAAATTATCAGAACAAGAATAAAAATATATAACTGTGATATAATCATAATGTTAGGATTATATCACAGTTTTTTATGTATAATAAATAATATTAAATATATAATAATTTTAAAGGAGAATTAAATTATGAAATATATATTTAAATTAGCTGATAAAGCTCTATTAGATAAAATATATAACTTATATGAAAAGCGTATTGAATGGATGGATGAAGTAGGAATAAAACAATGGAATACAACTAATTATAATGAGGCTTATCCTAAAAGCTATTATAGAAATCAAATAGAAAGTAATAATTTATATGTATTATTAAATGATAGTTTTGAAGTTCTAGGAGCAATTGTTCTTACAGAAGATGATTATAGATGGAATGATTGTAGTAAATATAAAGCATATTATTTACATAACTTTGTAACAGATAATAAAGTTAAAGGAATAGGAAAAGTTATATTAAAAAGTGTAGAAGAGTTAGCTAAGGAAAATAATAAACAAAAATTAAGACTTGATTGTGCTGAAGATAATGAGTTCTTAAATAATTATTATGAAAATTCAGGATATATTTTAGTTGGAAAGTGTATAGATGGAGTATATAAAGGAAATAAAAGAGAAAAAACTTTAAAATAGATAAGGTATATTTAAAATAGAATAAAGGTATAATTGAGGATATTAAAAAATAAGAGCTTATTGCAATTGCAATAAGCTCTATATTTAATGTTATAAAAATTACATTGATTTGTGGAATGTTCTGTTTATAACGTCTAATTGTTGTTCTCTTGTTAATTTAATAAAGTTAACAGCGTATCCAGAAACTCTGATAGTTAATTGTGGATATTCTTCTGGGTGTTCCATAGCATCTAATAAAGTTTCTCTATTAAATACATTTACGTTTAAGTGTTGAGCACCTTGTGAGAAGTATCCATCCATCATAGTACCTAAGTTGTGGATTCTGTTTTCAGGTGTTTTTCCTAATGCATCTGGAACAATTGAGAATGTATTAGAAACACCATCTTGTGAATGTTCATAAGGAATCTTAGCAACTGAGTTTAATGATGCTAATGATCCGCTACAGTCTCTTCCGTGCATTGGGTTAGCTCCTGGTGCAAATGGTTCTCCAGCTTTTCTACCACATGGAGTAGTACCAGTCTTCTTACCATAAACAACGTTTGAAGTGATTGTTAATACTGATTGAGTGTGGTAAGCATCTCTATAAGTCTTGTTTTGTCTGATCTTATTCATCATGCTTTCAACTAACCAAGCAGCAATTTCGTCAGCTCTATCGTCATCATTTCCGTATTTAGGGAAATCACCTTCGATTTCGAAGTCGATAGCAACACCTTCTTCATTTCTTATTGGCTTAACTTTAGCATATTTGATTGCAGAAATAGAGTCAGCACAAACTGATAATCCAGCTATACCACAAGCCATAGTTCTGAATACATCTCTATCATGTAAAGCCATTTGTAATTTTTCATAAGAATATTTATCATGCATGTAGTGGATAACATTTAATGTGTTAACATAAAGGTTAGCTAACCAATCAGTCATAACATCAAATCTTTCCATAACTTCGTTGTAATCTAAGTATTCACCAGTTAATGGAGCAGTCTTAGGACCAACTTGCATTCCATACTTTTCATCTTTACCACCATTTATAGCGTAAAGTAAAGTCTTAGCTAAGTTAACTCTAGCACCGAAGAATTGCATTTGCTTACCAACTTTCATTGCAGATACACAACAAGCGATAGCATAGTCATCTCCCCAGTATGGAGCCATTAAATCATCATTTTCATATTGAACTGAGCTTGTATCAATAGAAACCTTAGAACAGAAATCTTTAAATCCTTGAGGTAATCTAGTAGACCATAAAACAGTTAAGTTTGGTTCTGGTGATGGCCCTAAAGTATATAATGTGTTAAGTACTCTGAAAGAGTTCTTAGTAACTAAAGTTCTACCATCTAATCCCATACCACCAATTGATTCAGTAACCCAAGTTGGATCTCCTGAGAATAAATCGTTGTATTCTGGAGTTCTTAAGAATTTAACTAATCTTAATTTCATTACGAAATGATCCATTAATTCTTGAGCTTCTTCTTCAGTGATAACACCATTTCTTAAATCTCTTTCAATGAAGATATCTAAGAAAGTAGAAGTTCTTCCTAAAGACATAGCAGCACCATTTTGGTCCTTTATAGCTCCTAAGAATCCAAAGTATAACCATTGAATAGCTTCTTTAGCGTTAGTAGCTGGCTTAGATATATCGAATCCGTAGCTAGCAGCTAATCCTTTTAATTCTTTTAATGCAAGAATTTGATCAGAGATTTCTTCTCTTAATCTAATTACTTTTTCATCTATTGTCTTAACTTCTAAGCTTAATTTTTGTTCTTCTTTATCTTGTATTAATCTATCAACACCATATAAAGCAACTCTTCTATAGTCACCTATGATTCTTCCTCTACCATAAGCATCTGGAAGACCAGTAATAACACCAGATTTTCTAGCTAATCTCATTTCTGTAGTATAAGCATCGAAAACACCTTGGTTGTGAGTTTTTCTATATTTGCTGAATATTTCAGAAATTTTAGGGCTTACTTCATATCCATAAGCTTTAGCAGCATTTTCAGCCATTCTGATACCACCGTATGGCATTACAGCTCTTTTTAATGGAGCATCAGTTTGTACACCAACGATTTTTTCGAAAGCTTGGTCAATATAACCAGGATTATATTCATTGATTCCAGATATAGTTTCTGTATCTACATCTAAAACTCCACCGTTTTCTCTTTCTTTTTTGAATAATTCACTAACTTCAGCCCAAAGTTTGTTTGTAGCTTCAGTAGCTCCAGCTAAGAAACTATCATCACCTTCGTATGGAGTATAGTTAGTTTGAATAAAGTTTCTTACGTCAACACTTTTTGTCCACGAACCTGTTTTGAAATCATTCCATTCTTCTCTCATATATAGCGCCTCTTTTCTTAAAATTATTACATCAGTAATGTCATTTAAAATTAAATAATAATTTTATTTAAATAATAATTGTTATTATTTAACAATGGCATGATTAAACTATATCACTAAATTAAAAAATTTTCAATAGTAAAAATAAGAAAATTTTTTAGTGTCCAAATTTAATTTTTACTTAGTAATTCATTAAATATAATAACATAGTATTTATTTATAATCAAAGGAGATATATAGAAAATAGAAAACGATATTGTAGAAAAAAAATTTATTTTTAATAAAATGTAAAAAAAATATCATTATGAAAAATAGATAGTTAAAAAAATAACAATAATATAAATTGAATTTATAAATTTATAAAAATTTATTTTTATATTTTAGAAAGAGTTATTTTATTTAATTATTATTTTTTAAACAAAAAAATATAGGATATAGAAATATAATCTATTATATTGAATTAAAGTTATAATTTTCATAAAAATAGATTAATTTAGAAAAAACATAAAAAAATGTAGACAATGGAATATAATAATGATAAGATAAACAAAGAAAATGATAATTAATATCAATAGAAAATGCTTATCTTTTAAGATTAGCTTTAAAACAAAAGTAAATTATGGAGGAAAATAGATGAAGAAAAGATATTTGGTTATAATTTTAATAATATTATCAATTGCATCAATATTTATTGGTGTATCAAATATTAACTTAAATGATATATTAACCTTTAATACAGATAAGATACATGTTTTAGTTATAAGTAGAATTCCTAGATTAATAGCTATATTAGTTGCAGGAATTGGACTAAGTATAAGTGGACTTATAATGCAACAAATTAGTAAAAATAAATTTGTTTCACCAACAACAGCAGCTACAGCAGACTTTGCAAAATTAGGTATATTATTTTGTATAATGATAATTCCTAATGCAACAACAATGCAAAAAATGATTGTATCATTTATTTTTGCAGGTTTAGGTACAGTTTTATTTATGAAAATGATAAAGTCTATAAAAATAAAAAATATAGTTTTTATTCCTCTAATTGGTATGATGTTAGGGAAAATAGTTGGATCAATTACTACATTTTTTGCTTATAAATATGATTTAGTTCAAAATATTTCTTCTTGGATGGAAGGAGATATGTCATTAATAATGAAAGGAAGCTATGAATTACTTTATTTAAGTATTCCAATGGTAATAATAGCATTTTTGTATGCTAATAAATTTACTATAGTAGGAATGGGAGAAGATTTTGCTATTAATTTAGGGCTTAATTATAACTTAGTAGTAAATGTTGGACTAGCAATAGTTTCATTGATATGTGCAGTAACAATTATTACTGTTGGAAATATACCTTTTTTAGGTCTTATTATTCCTAATATAGTAAGTTTATATAGTGGAGATAACTTAAAGAAGACATTATATCACACAGTGTTATTAGGACCAATATTTTTACTTGCATGTGATATATTAGGTAGAATAATAATATTCCCATTTGAGATGTCAATAAGTTTAACTGTTGGTGTAATTGGAAGTATAATTTTCCTTTATATGATAATAAGGGGGGCAAAAAATGAAGGCTAAGGATAAAAAGAGTATATTTATTTTATCAATATTAACTTTAGTATTAGTAGTTGCATTTCTATTTATTGGAGTAAATAATATTAATTTTAAATATGCTTTATATAGAAGAATTCCTAAAATATATGCAATGATATTAACTGGTGGGGCAATAGGTTTTTCATCTTTAATATTTCAAACTGTAACAAATAACAGAATATTAACACCTAGTATTTTAGGTATAGATTCTTTATATGTATTATTACAAACATCTGTTGTATTTTTATTAGGATCATCTTCGGTGATAATAAGTGATGGAAATATAAATTTTATAATTACAATATCAGCAATGCTTTTATTTTCAAGCTTAATATATAAATTTATATTTAAAAAAAGTAGCAAAAATATATTTACATTATTGTTAGTAGGGGTAGTGTGTGGAACTTTATTTGAAAGCTTAACTACATTTATGCAAGTCTTAATTGATCCAGTAGAATTTCAAGTAGTACAAGACAAAATGCAAGCTAGTTTTAATAATGTAAATACAGATTTACTATTTATATCAAGTATAGTAATAATTATTTGTATGGGATATGTATATGATTATTTAAAAATATTAGATGTCATGTCCCTTGGAAGAGAACAAGCTATAAACTTAGGTGTAGATTATGACAAGATAATGAAAAAGATGTTAGTAGTTATAGTTTTATTAACATCAGTTGCTACAGCCTTAGTTGGACCTATAACATTTTTAGGGTTACTTGTAGTAAATATATCAAGACAGCTTATTTCAAGCTATAAACATAGTATGTTAGGAATAGCAACTATATTAATTAGTGTAATTGCATTAATAGGTGGACAATTATTAGTTGAGCAATTAATGGATTTTGGAGTTTCAGTAAGTGTAATAATTAATTTTATTGGAGGAATTTATTTCATTTACTTAGTAATGAAGGAGAGAAATAGATGATAGAAGTAAAGAATATAAGTAAGGCTTATGGAAATAAAAAAGTAGTAGATAACGTATCTTTAAAAATTGAAGAAGGAAAAATCACTTCATTTATAGGACCGAATGGAGCAGGTAAAAGTACACTTCTTTCAATAATGAGTAGGCTTTTAAAAAGAGATTCTGGAGAAGTTTTAATAGATGGTAAGGATATATTAAAATGGGATAATAAAGAGCTAGCTAAAAAGATAGCAATTTTAAGGCAATCAAATAATATTAATATTAGATTAACAATTAGGGAATTAGTTAGTTTTGGGAGATTTCCACATTCACAAGGAAATTTGAAGGAAGAGGATTATAAGTATATAGATGAAGCAATTGAATATATGAAGCTTAAAGAATTTGAAGATAGATATTTAGATGAATTAAGTGGTGGGCAAAGGCAAAGAGCATATATTGCAATGGTAATAGCTCAAAATAGTGATTATATATTTTTAGATGAACCTTTAAATAATTTAGATATGAAGCATTCTGTTGAAATTATGAAAATTTTAAGAAAGCTTTGTGATGATTTAAATAAAACAGTTGTAATAGTTATACATGACATTAATTTTGCATCATGCTATTCAGATTATATAGTAGCATTAAAGGATGGACATCTTGTTAAAAATGGAGTAGCTGAAGAAACCATACAAAAAGAAGAGCTGGAAAATATTTATGAAATAGACTTCCATATTGAAAATATAAACAATAGAAATATATGTGTATATTTCTAAAAGATAAGTTAGAAAATTAAGAAGTTTTATTTTTAAATAAAAAGATTTATTGATAATGAATATCAATATTATAATTTTTAAAAGCTTGACAATTAAATTATAAAAAGAGAGGTAGAACATAATGAAAAAAAAGACAATTATATCAATATTAGTTTTATTAGTAGTAGTTCTTGGGATATTTGGAATTACAAAGTTTGTTGGAGCAGAAGGAAATAATGAAGGAGAAAAAGTTTTAGTAAGTCATGAATTAGGTCAAACGTCAGTTAACAAAAATCCTAAAAAAATAGTTGTATTTGATTATGGAATTTTAGATTCATTAGATAAATTAGGTGTTGAAGGCATAGTTGGTTTAGTTCAAGATGGGCTTCCAGAACATTTAAATAAGTTTTCAAGCAAGGATTATTCAAGTGTTGGATCTTTAAAAGAACCAGATATGGAAAAAATATTTGAATTAACTCCAGATTTAATAATAATTTCTGGAAGACAAGCTGATTATTATGAAGAGTTAAATAAAATTGCGCCAACAATACATTTAGGTGTAAATAATGAAAATTATTTAGAATCATTTACTCAAAATATGAATGTATTAGGTGAAATATTTGGTAAAGAAAAAGAAGTTAAAACTGAACTTACAAATATAACAGAAGCAATTGAAAAATTAAATTCCAAGGTTACAGAAAAAGGTGTTAATGGACTTATAACACTTGCTAATGATGGTTCATTTAGTGTATATGGAGCAGAATCAAGATTTGGAATAATTCATAATAGTTTTGGTGTAACTCCTATTGATAATACTATAGAAGCTTCAACTCATGGCCAAAAGGCTTCATTTGAATATGTTTTAGAAAAAAATCCACAATATTTATTTGTAGTTGATAGAGCTGCTGTTGCTGGAGGTACAACTTCTGCTAAAGAATTATTTGAAAATGAGTTAATGAAAAAAACAGATGCTTATAAAAATAACAATATAGTATATTTAAATCCAAGCATTTGGTATACAGCAACAGGTGGATTTACATCAACTATGATAATGGTAGAAGAAATAGATAACGCAATAAAATAAAATTAATAATTAAAATAAGCTAGTTACTTTTTAGTAGCTAGTTTATTTTTATTTTTAAATTTAAATAAAATATTTGATGTTTTGAAATATAAAAATAAACAATAAAATAAAATTAATATAAGTATTCTATTTTATTAAAACAAGATAGTAAAATAGAAATTGACATATAATTCCATAAAGAGTATATTATTATTAATTTTAACACTTTAAAGTGCTAAGGGAGGAGATTTAAATTAAAAATATAGTACCAGAAGGAACTAGAGATTTTACTATTGATGAATGTAAAAAAAGACGTCAGATTATTAAAACTATAACTAATGTTTTTGAAAAGTGGGGATATGAAGAAATTTCAACTCCTACCGTAGAGTACTATGAAACCTTTAATCATAAAACTCAAAGTTTAAAAGAAGAAGAAATGTATAAGTTTTTTGATAAGAATGGGAAAATACTTGTCTTAAGGCCAGATATGACAGTACCAGTAGCTAGAATGATAAATACTAAATTAAAGGATATGACATTGCCTTTAAAGCTTTTTTATACTGCAAATGTATTTAGGGTTCATGAAAGTTTAGAAGGAAAGACAAATGAACACTTAGATTGTGGAGTAGAGCTAGTTGGTGGAGATGGAGAAATAATAGATTTAGAAATTTTAGTAACAGCATTAGAAGTGTTAAAGGCATTGAATACAAGGGAAAATTTTAAGTTAGAAATTGGAGATGTAAATATTTTAACCTCTGCAATTGATGAAATGAATTTAAATGAAGAGGATAAAGAAAATGTAATCAGCCTTATTAATAGGAAAAGTTTAATAAATTTGAAAGATTATTTAAATAATTTAAATATAAAAGATGAATATAAAGAATTTTTAACTACCTTGCCCTGGCTTTTTGGAGGATATGAGATGATAGAAAAGGCCAAAAGGTTAGCTTTTTGTAATAAAGTTAAAGAAAATATTTTATATTTAGAAAGTATATTTTTAAATTTAAGAGAACTAGGATATGAAAAATATATATCAGTAGATATGAGTATGGTTCCAAGAGTCAATTACTATTCAGGAATTATTTTTAAAGGATATGTATCAGGCATAGGGTCTACTGTATTAAAAGGTGGAAGGTATAATAGTTTATTAGAGAACTTTGGAAGAAAAACTTCAGCAATTGGATTTTCAGTTGATGTAAATTTATTAATTGATTCTTGTGATTATGATAGAAAGCTTGATAAAAGTTCTATTTTATTAGAAAAAGATAATTATTTAACAAAGCTAAAGGAATCAATAGAGAAAACAAGGAATGGTAAATATTTAGAAATTATGTATAAACATTAAAGTAGGTGATTTAGTTTGATTAGTGTAGCACTTACCAAAGGTAGAATAGAAAAAGATGCTGTAAAAATATTTGAAAAAGCAGGTTTTGGAATAGAAGAATTAAAGGATAAGGGAAGAAAGTTGGTATTTGAAGACACTAAGGAGGAAATAAGATATTTTTTAGTAAAAGCAAATGATGCAGTAACATATGTTGAACATGGTGTTGCAGATATAGCAATAGTAGGAAAAGATACATTGTTAGAAAAGGGTGAAAATTATTATGAAGTTTTAGACTTAGGAATAGGTAAGTGTAAGTTTATAGTAGCAACTATGCCAGATACTAATATTTTTAATAAAATTGGCCATATAAAAATAGGAAGTAAGTATCCAAGTGTTTCTAAAAATTATTTTGAAGGAAAGGGAATGGATGTTGAAATAATAAAAATTGAGGGTTCGGTAGAACTTGCACCTATATTAGGAATTAGCGAAGGAATAGTAGATATAATGGAAACCGGAACAACATTAAAGGAAAATGGACTAGTTGTTGTTGATGAAATTTGTGATATAAGTGCAAGAGTTATTGTTAATAAGTCAAGCTTTAAGTTAAAAAGAAATGAAATAAATGAAGTTATAGATAAAATAAGAATAGCATGTAAAAGTTAATGTTTATTATATAAAACTAAAGGGGGCAAGTTAATATGATGGACATAATAGAATTAAATAATAAAAGTATAAGTGATACTATATCAATTATAAAAAAAAGAAGTAATACTTTAAATATAAGAAAAAGTGTAGAAGATATAATAGGGAACGTTAAAGATTTTGGGGATAAAGCTTTAAGGGAGTATACTTTAAATTTTGATAAGGTATATATTGAAACTTTTAAAGTAGAAGAGGAAGAGATAAATAAGGCTTATAATAAAGTTGATGTAGAATTTATAGAAGTATTAAAAGAAAGTATAGAAAATATAAAAGAATATCATGAAAGACAAAAAAAGACAGGCTATATATATAACAAAGAGTTAGGAGTATATATGGGACAAAGATTAATACCTGTAGATACTGTAGCTATATATGTTCCTGGAGGAAAGGCAGCTTATCCTTCCTCTGTTTTAATGAATGCGATTCCAGCAAAGGTTGCAGGAGTAAAAGAGATTGTATTAGTTACACCACCAGATAAAAATGGTTTTATAAATAATAAAATATTAGTTGCAGCTAAATTATGTGGAATAAATAAAATTTATAAATTAGGAGGAGCACAAGCGATAGCAGCTATGGCTTATGGAACTGAAAGTATAGATAGTGTTTCTATGATTGTAGGACCAGGAAATGCCTTTGTAGCTGAAGCTAAGAGACAGGTTTATGGTGATGTTGGAATTGATATGGTAGCAGGGCCTAGTGAAATTTTAGTTATTGCAGATGAAAAAGCAAATCCTAAATATATTGCAGCGGATTTAATGTCTCAGGCAGAGCATGATGAATTAGCATCATCAATATTGATTACAACATCTAAAAATTTAGCTAAGAAAGTTAATGAAGAAATTAAATTACAAATTGAAAAATTAAATAGAAAAGAAATAATTGAAAATTCTCTTATTAATTTTGGAAAAATAATAGTTTGCAATTCTATAAGAGAAGGTATTGAAGTTGCAAATTTAATAGCTCCAGAACATTTAGAGCTTTTAGTAGAAAATCCTATGGAATATTTATCAGAAGTTAAAAATGCAGGTTCAGTATTTTTAGGAAAATATACTCCAGAGCCTATAGGTGATTACTTTGGAGGCACTAATCATGTATTACCAACAGGTGGTACTGCAAAATTTTCATCACCATTATCAGTAGATACATTTATGAAAAAATCATCATTTTTATATTATTCAAAAGATGCTATACAAAAAGATGGAGAAAAGATAATTAGATTTGCAAATGAGGAAGGTTTAACTGCCCATGCAAATTCAATAAAGGTAAGATTAGATAATGAAGAAGATAAATAGTTATAATTATAAATTAAATAATAATATGAAAATAAGATTAAATGCAAACGAAAGCTATAAGAATATAAGTAATGATGACTTAAAAGAAATTATTATGGGTATTGAAGGCTTTAATTTTAATAGGTATCCAGATAGTGAAAGCAATGAGTTAAGAGAAAGCTATGCAAAGATAATTGGAGTAAGTAAGGAAAATTTAATTGCGGGAAATGGCTCTGATGAAATGATTTCCTTAATTATTAGTTCTCAAATTACTAGCAAAAATATTGTATTAACTATAAGTCCAGATTTTTCAATGTATGATTTTTATACATCTATTAATGATGGAATAATAAAAAAATATAATACAAAAGAAGATGGAGATTTTTCTATTGAAGAATTTGTTAAGTTTGGAAAAGTAATTTCTCCAAAGGTTATTATATTTTCAAATCCAAATAATCCAACAGGACATGCAATTAGTAATGAAGAAATACTTTATATATTAGATTCTTTTAAAGATAGTTTAGTTGTGATTGATGAAGCTTATCATGAATTTTATGGACAAAGTGTTGTTAAGTATATAGAAGAGTATAAAAATTTAGTTGTAACTAGAACTTTATCTAAGGCTTGGGGATTGGCTGCTTTAAGGGTAGGTTTTTTAATTGCAAATAAGAAGTTAGTAGAAGAATTAAATAAGGGAAAGCCACCATATAACTTAAATTCATTTTCACAAGCTATAGCATGTTATGTTTTAAATAAACAAGAAAAAGTATTCAAAAATATAGAGGAAGTAATTTTTGAAAGGGAAAAATTATATAAAAACTTAAAGTATATAGAAAAGTTAAGTAATAATGAAATAAGATTTTATAAATCAAATACTAATTTTATTTTTGGTAGATCGGATAAAAAGGATAAAATTAAAAAAATTTTAGAAGATAGAGATATATTAATTAGATATTTTAATGATGATAGTTTTAGAATAAGTATTGGTTCAGCTTTGGAAAATGAGCTAGTTTTTGATGCATTAGAAGAGTATGTATTAAATATGGGGGAAGATTATGGGGAGAGTATCAAAAATTAAAAGAGATACAAAAGAAACTAATATAAATTTAAATATTAATTTAGATGGTGATGGAAATAGTAGTATTAAAACAGAAATAGGTTTTTTTAATCATATGCTAACTTTGATGTCATTTCATAGTAATATTGATTTTAACTTAGAAGCTAATGGAGATTTATATGTATGTGATCATCATTTAATCGAAGATGTTGGTATTTGTTTAGGAAAATGTTTAAAGGAAGCATTAGGAGATAAAAAAGGCATAAAAAGATATAGTACAGTTTTTATTCCTATGGATGAAGCTTTAATAATGGTTTCTATAGATATTAGTGGAAGAGCATTTTTACACTTTGAAGGCGATTTTAAGCGTGAAAATATAGGTGGATTTTCTGTAGAAATGGTTAAGGAGTTTTTTAGAGCTGTTGCATTTAATTCAGAAATAACTCTTCATATAAAAGTGTTATATGGAGAAAATGATCACCATAAAATTGAAGGAATTTTTAAAGCTTTTGGTAGAGGATTAAAAGAAGCAGTAAAAATAGAAAATAATATAATACCATCATCAAAGGGGTGTATATAGATATTTAAATAAAAGTTTTTAGGGGTTGAAAATTAATATGATTGTTATTATTGATTATGGTATGGGAAATTTGAAAAATGTTTATAATGCATTAAAATATTTAAATATACAATCAAAAATATCTAATGAAATAAAAGATATAAAGGTGGCAGATAAATTAATTTTGCCAGGGGTTGGAGCTTTTAATAAAGCTATGGATAATCTTAATAATTTAGGATTAAGTAATGTTATAAAAGAAAAAGTTAATAGTGGAACTCCATTACTAGGAATATGCTTAGGTATGCAAATGATATTTAAAAAGGGATATGAAAATGGAATTTGTGAGGGGCTAGGTTTTATAGATGGGGAAGTTAAGCTTTTAGAGCCTAGGGAAAAGGTTAAGATACCTCATATAGGATGGAATAAATTAGAATATAATAAAAAGAATAATTTAATTAATGGTTTAGATGAAAATAGTTTTGTATATTACGTACACAGTTATGCTGTGACAAATATAAAAGATGAAAATTTGATAGGGTTTTCAAATTATGGAGGAATTAAGGTACCATCAATGGTTTTTAATGGTAATGTTTATGGTACTCAATTTCATCCAGAGAAAAGTGGTGAAGTAGGACTTAAAATACTTAAGAATTTTGGGGGTGAATAAAATGATTGTAATTCCAGCAATAGATATAATTAAAGGAAATGCAGTTAGATTATATCAGGGTGATTATAGAAAAAAAGAAGTTGTAGGATATGACATACTTAAAATAGCAAAAGAATTTGAAAAAGATGGGGCAGAATATATTCATTTAGTAGATTTAGATGGAGCAAAAAGAGGAAGACTTGTAAATAAAAAAATAATATTTAATTTAGCTAAAGAACTTAATACTAAAATAGAAGTTGGTGGAGGAATTAGAAAATATAAAGATGTTGAGGACTTGATTAATCATGGTATAAGTAGAGTAATTTTAGGTACGGCAGCTTTAGAAAATGAAGAGTTTGTTTCAAAGGTAGTAAAAGATTTTGGAGAAAAAATTGCAGTTGGAGTTGATTGTAGAAGCGGATATATATGTACAAAGGGATGGTTAAAAGAAAGTAATGTACATTATATAGACTTTTGCAAAAAGATGGAGAGTTTAGGAATTAAAAATATAATCTTAACAGATATAAGCAAGGATGGAACATTAGAAGGAAGTAATATATCTTTAGTAAAGCAACTTAAAGAGTATGTATCAATGAATATTACTGCATCAGGTGGAGTTAAAGATTATTATGATATTAAAAAGCTTAATGATTTAGACTTATATGGTGTAATTATAGGTAAAGCATTGTATTCAGGAAATATTGATTTAAAGAAAGCAATAAATTTATGTAATAAGTAGGTTTAAATTTTTATCAAAATAAGGGGGCAGAAATGCATACAAAAAGAATTATACCTTGTTTAGATGTTAGAAATGGGAATGTTGTCAAGGGGATAAATTTTGTAGGAATCAAAGAAGTAGGCGACCCAGTAGATTTAGGTGAGTATTATTATAAGCAAGGGGCAGATGAACTTGTTTTTTTAGACATAACAGCAAGTCATGAAGATAGAGGAATAATTGAAAGTGTAGTAGAAAAGGTTGCAGAAAAAATATTTATACCATTTACAGTTGGCGGAGGGATAAAAAGTGTTGATGATATAAGAAGAATACTTAGGGCAGGAGCAGATAAGGTTAGTCTTAATTCGGCAGCAGTAAAAAATAAAAATCTTATAAGTGAAGGTGCAACATATTTTGGAAGTCAATGTATAGTATTAGCAGTAGATGCTAAAAGGAGAAAAGATAATTCAGGTTGGAATGTATTTATAAATGGTGGAAGAATAGATACAGGAATAGATGCTATAAAGTGGATAAGGGAAGCTGTTAACCTTGGAGCGGGAGAAATATTACTTACTTCTATGGATGCAGATGGAACAAAAAATGGATTTGATTTAGAGTTAACTAAAAGGGTAAGTGAAGTTATAAATGTGCCTATAATTGCATCAGGTGGATGTGGAAGTTTAAAGGATTTTAAAGAGGTATTTAATATAGGAAATGCTGATGCAGCATTAGCAGCATCATTATTTCATTATGGGGAGCTTACAATAAAAGAAGTAAAAGAATACCTTAAAGAAAACAAGGTTGAAATTAGAACAATATAATACTAGGGGGAATTATGAATAGTGAAGTTGATGCTAGTAAAATTGTATTAGATTTTGAAAAAGGCAATGGACTTATACCAACTATAATTCAAGATTATTATAGTAATGAGGTTTTGATGTTAGCATATATGACAAAAGAAAGCTTTGAATTAACAAAAAGTACAAACAAAACTTGGTTTTATAGTAGAAGTAGAAATGAATTATGGAATAAAGGAGCAACTTCGGGTAATTTTCAAGAAGTAAAAGAGATTTTCTGTGATTGTGATAATGATACTTTGTTAATAAAGGTAAAGCAAAATGGAGTAGCTTGCCATACGGGAAAAATGAGTTGTTTTTTTAGGAGGATTACTTAAAATGGTATTAGATGATTTATATGAAATAATTAAGGAGAGAAAAAACAACGGAGAAGAAGGGTCATATACTAGATATTTATTTGAAAAAGGTACAGATAAGATATTAAAAAAGGTTGGAGAAGAATGCACCGAGGTTATTATTGCATCAAAGGGAAATAACAAAGAGGAAATTGTTAATGAAATATGTGATTTAACTTATCATGTACTAGTGTTAATGGCAGATAAAAATATTGATATTGAAGAAATAAAAGGTGAGTTAATTAATAGAAGAAACAAAATTAATAATTTTAAGGGTGAAAGAAAAAATATAGAAAAATTATAGATATTTAATTATAAAATTTGTATAAGAAAATATATATAAATATAATTTTATATGATTTGTTATTACAGGCTTTATATATTTAAAAGGAGCTATTATATTATTGAATTAAAAATTTTCAATATGATATGGCTCCTTATGTTATAATAATTTTATTACATAACTTTTATAAATTTTTAATAGGAGAATAGTAAAAATGATTAAAGCAGTTATATTTGATTTAGATGGAACATTACTAGATACATTAGAAGATTTAGCAAATGCATGTAATTATGCATTAAAGGTTTCTGGTTTTAAAACTCATAATATAAAGGATTATATTAGATTTGTGGGAAATGGAAGATATAAATTAATTGAACGTATAGTACCAGAGAATTATAAAAAAGATAAAGAAACTATAAATAAGGTTTTAGGATTATTTGATGAGTATTATGAAGCTCATATGATTGATATGACTAAGCCTTATGATGGAATTATTGAAATGATAAATGAGTTAAAGCAAAAAAATATAAAAATGGCAGTAGTGTCAAATAAGCCACATGAGTTTGCAGAAGTTGTAGTAAAAAAATATTTTGGAGATTTGTTTGAAATAGCATATGGACAAAGACCAAACCATCCAACTAAGCCTGATCCTAAAACAGTTTATGAAGTAATATATTCTTTAGACATTAAGAAGGATGAGTGTATATATGTTGGTGATTCTGATGTAGATATACATACTGCAAAAAATGCTGGAGTTAAGTCTGTAGGAGTAGCTTGGGGATTTAGGGGAGAGAAAGAGTTAAAAGAAGCTGGTGCAGATTATATAATAAAAGCTCCAATAGAGTTATTAGAAATACTATAATTAATTTTAAATATATTTTTTTAAAATAGATGTATAAGAGTTATTTTATACATCTATTTTAATTTTATTGTATTAATAGAAAAATATTGACAATCTAAACTAAAGCCTTTATTATCAATAAATATAATAAAACTAGAATACTAACAAATAGGTAAACTAAATATAGTATTTATTTAAAATTTAAATTGAGTATACATTTATGTATATAAATATGTTAGGGGGATAAAATGAATAACACTTTTTCATCAGATTTTATAATGATAACAAATTTTAAAACAATATTATTTATTATTCTTCTTGTAGCTATATTATTTGGAGTAAATATTATGGCTAAAAAGAAAATTAAGTTTTCAATGAGAATGATAGTCTCTACTATTGCTGGATTAATATTAGGAGTAATAATCCAAGTATCAGCAGGATTTCCAAATAATCCGGGGGAAGTTCAATGGATTAATGAAGTAAATAAATGGTATGGTCTTATTGGATATGGATTTATGGACTTATTAAAAATGCTTGTAGTTCCTTTAATATTTGTATCTATTATAAGAGTTATTATTAATATGAAAGAGGGAGAAAACCTTGGAAAGTTAACAAGTAAATCCTTGCTTATATTATTAGGAACAACAGCTATTGCTGCAATTGTTGGAATTATAGTAGGAAATTTATTTAAGCTTGGAGTTTCAGCTAATATAGTTGAAGGTACAAATGAAATAAGAGAAATAACACCAGTAGTTGATACTTTAAGAGGATTACTTCCAGCGAATCCTATAGCTTCAATGGCAGAAGGAAATGTAGTAGCGGTAGTAATTTTTGCAGCATTCATTGGAAATTCAATGAAGATACTAAACAAAAAATATAGTGATGTTATTAAACCGGTAGTTGATTTAGTTAATGCTTCTTATAAAATAATAACTAGTATGGCAATGACTATTATGAAGCTTATGCCTTATGCAGTTGTGGCATTACTTGCTAGTACAATAGCAGGAAGAGGATTAATTGCATTAAAAGAGGTTATGGGATTTATAGTAGCTTTATATTTAAGCATAGTTATTGTATTTATTATACATTTAATAATTCTTTCAATATTAGGAATTAATCCAGTTAAATATGTTAGAAAATCTATGGAACCACTAATACTAGCATTTACTTCTCGCTCAAGTTTAGGGACATTACCAGTTACGATTGAAACATTAACAGATGGAATTGGAGTAGATAATGGAATAGCTTCTTTTGTAGGGAGTTTAGGTTCAAATATAGGTATGAATGGATGTGCTGCTATTTATCCAGCTTTAATGGCAATAACTTTAGCAAACATGTCAGGAACAAAAATGGATATAAGTTTTTATGGAATGCTTATAGTAATAATAGTGATAGGTTCTTTAGGAATTGCAGGATTACCAGGTAGTGCTACTATGGCAGTTTCGGTAGTTATATCTGGTATGGGAATGGGATCATATTTCCCATTAGCAGGTGGAATAATAGCAATTGATCCTATACTAGATATGGGGCGTACAATGTTAAATGTAAATGGAACTATGGTTACAGCTGTAGTTGTAGGAAAAAGCTGTAATAAGATAGATAAGGAAAAGTTAAATAAAGATTAATGTAAAAATTTAAGATAACCAATATTAAAATTACTTTATAGTTTTGATATTGGTTATTTTTTTCTTTGAATACTAAAACTATGGAAACAATGTTCAGGAATATTATAGAAATTGAATTTTTAAAGATGAAATTTTATAAATTTTTATCAAAAATTAGATAATATTTAATTCTAGCGTCTTTTGATATAAGTGAAAATATAGTAAAATATAATTTATGTAATACAGAATATTTTTATAATTAACTTTATTTAATAATTATATATAAATTAATATAAATAGTGTAAAAATTATGATTTTAAAACTATAATTTTATTTTAAAGTCTACAATGTTACATTTAATAGTGGTTTATATTAAATATTATGAGAGGAGATAAGAAAATGGCATATAAAAAGAAAAAGTACAAAAAGAGCAAAAAATCAATTGGATATAGAAGTAGATTGTATATTGTTTCAATTATTGTATTTTGTTTATTAGGATTTCTTGTATTAAGATTAGCTTGGGTAATGTTAGTAAGTGGACGTGCCTTGGAAGCAAAAGCAAATTCAGAATGGCAAAAGGAAGTTAGTGTAACATCGACAAGAGGAAATATTTTAGATAGAAATGGCTCTGTATTAGTATCTTCAGCTAATGTATATAGAATAGATTTTGATTTAGATACTGTTAGAAATGATATTAAAAAGAAAAATTTAACTATGAATGATATAGCAACTCAAATTGCAGAGGTAACAGAATTATCAGTTGATAATGTGTTAAAAGCATTAAATAGAAAAAATTCAGACGGAAGTGATGCTAGCTATTCTCCTTTAATTAGAGGAGTTACTAAAGCAGTTGCTGATAGTGCAAGTGATTTAGGTATATATGGCCTTATTGTTTCAAGGGATGTAAAGAGATATTATCCAAATGAAAACTTTTTGGCAAGTGCATTAGGTGGAATTAATTCTGAAGGAGCAGGATTAACAGGTATAGAATTACAATATGATGAATATTTAGCTGGAATTGCGGGAATGAAAATAGGTGCTTATGATAGTAGAGGAAATAGACTTCCTTTTGATACTTATAAATTTACTCCTGCTATAGATGGTAGCGATATTGTAACAACAGTAGATGAAAATTTACAATACATAGCTGAAAAAATTGCACAAAAGGGATTAGATGAACATAATGCAAAAGGGGTTCATGTACTTATTATGAATCCTAATAATGGAGAAATTTTAGCAATGGTAAATAAGCCAGATTACGATCCTAATGATCCGTTTTCAGGATATGAAGGATTTGATGGTGAAACTGACAATGATAAAATTCAAAATATGTGGAGAAACTGGCTAGTAAGTGATACATTTGAGCCAGGTTCAACATTTAAAACTATAACAATGATTGCAGCTTTAGAAGAAAAGTTAGTTAATGATAATGATACTTTTACTTGTAATGGGTCTGTTAAGTTTGGAAATACTAATGTTCATTGTTGGAAGCATGAAGGACATGGAACACAAACTTTAGCAGAAGTTTTAAAAAACTCTTGTAATGTTGGTATGATGGAAATAGGGGAGAGACTAGGTATTGATACTTTAAATGAGTATATATATAAATTAGGGTTTGGAAAAACAACTGGAATTGATTTACCAGGAGAAGCATCTGGAATAGTTAAAACAACTGATACAGTATCAGCAATTGACTTAGCAACAATATCTTTTGGACAAACTAATACTGTCACAGCACTTCAACTTATGTCAGCATTTAATGCTATAGCTAATGGGGGGGATCTTATTCAACCACATATAGTTAAGGAAATTTCACATGAAGATGAAAGTGGAAATAGAGTTATTGATGAAACTATAAATCCAACAATAAAAAAAGATTTATTATCAGATGAAAATACAGCATTACTTAGAAGTTATTTAGAGAGAGCAGTTACTAAGGATGCTCCAGAAGGAACATTTGTACAAGGATATAATTTTGGAGGAAAGACAGGAACAGCTCAAAAGGTTGATCCTAATACAGGAACGTATTCAACTAATAAATATATATCATCTATGGTTGCTTTAGCACCAGTAGAAAATCCTCAAATAACAGTATTTATAGCTGTTGATGAGCCAAGTAATGGATTGTATTATGGTGGAGAGGTAGCAGCACCATTAATGAAGGAATTATTTGAAGAAGTATTTAAATATATGGATTCACCACTTGCAAAAGAGAGATTTTCTATTTATAAAAATGTTATAATTCCAGATGTAAGAGGAAAATCTATAGAAGATGCAAAAAAATTATTAAAAGAAAATGGATTAGAAGCAGAAGTTAAAGGAAAAGGAAAAACTATTGTTTCAATGGACTCATATCCAGGAGCTACAGTAAAAGAGGGAACTACTATTTCTATTACAGCTAAGGATAATGGACAAGTAGGAAAAGAAGTTATAATGCCAGAATTAAAGGGAACTACTAAGGAATTTGCAAGCTCTATTTTAGATAATCTTGGACTGGTTTATAAATTTGAGGGAGAAGGAATTGTTCACTCTCAAAGCATAACTGCTGGAAATAAGATTGTAAAAGGTACAGAAGTTACAATAACGTTAAATAAAGAATATGAATATTAAATATTGTATGCTGGAGAGGATAATATGAGTAGTAATAGAAAAAGGTTAAAAAAAGGGCAACGTAAAAAGAAAATAAATAGAAAATCTAATTTAGGTTCTGTTAATTTGTACATACTGTATTCTGTATTAGCACTTGTAGCAATAGGAATAATCATGGTATTTTCAGCAAGTTATTATGATGCTTTATATAAGCATAAAGATGTATTTTTCTTCTTAAGGAAGGAACTTACATGGGTTCCTGTTGGATTATTAGTATTAGTAATTATGATGCTAGTAGATTATCATAAATTAAAAAATTTAAGTTGGATTGCTTATTGGGGTACTCTATCAACTTTAGTAGCGGTATTATTTGTTGGAAAAGAGGTAAATGGAGCTAGGCGTTGGTTAGATTTAGGGGGGCTTTCTTTTCAACCATCTGAACTTGCTAAATATGTTATAGTATTTTTCCTAGCTATGATTATAGATAGGTATGGAGGGGTAAGTAAAAATTGGAAAATACCGAGTCTATATTTATTTTCAGCAGCTATATTTTCACTACTGGTATATAAAGAAAATAATTTAAGTATCGCAGCTGTTATAATGTTCGTAGCATTTATAATGATTTTTGTATCAGGTATGAATATTAAACAAACATTTAGTTTAATAGGTGGTGGATTAGTAATTGGAACAGTTGGAATTTTTAGTGCAGGTTATAGAATAAAGAGATTTATAAGTTTTTTAAATCCTTGGAAATATGCAGATGATGAGGGATATCAATTAGTACATTCTCTTTATGCTTTAGGATCAGGTGGATTATTTGGCGTAGGTTTGGGAAATTCAAAGCAAAAAGCTTTGTATATGCCAGAACCACATAATGATTTTATATTTGCTATAATAGGTGAAGAATTAGGTCTTATAGGATGTTTAATAGTTATTGCTATATTTATTATATTAATAGTAGCTGGAATAAATGTTGCATCTAGGGCTAAGGATAGGTATGGTAAGCTTTTAGCAACCGGAATAACTTCGGTAATTGCTATACAAGCAATAATCAATATTGCTGTTGTTACTGGAAGTATGCCTGTTACAGGAGTTCCTTTGCCATTTATAAGTTATGGAGGAACTTCCCTTGTATTTAATTTAGCTGCCATGGGAGTATTACTTAATATTTCACGTCAATGTAATAGTCCTAAAGATGAAATTAAAGAAAAGACAACAAAGGATAAAATAAATAAAGAAATACTTTATCAAAATAAATTTTAACAGTATTTTATAAATAAAAAGTTTATAAAAAAGAGTTGTATTAATATTTAATTTAAAAATTAGATATTATACAATTCTTTTTTTTTAAAGTATTTACAAGGATATAATAAGCAATATTTAAAGGTAAGATGGATAAAATATTAATATAATATTAAATTGCTATTTAAAACTAAAGTTGAGGTGTACAATATGAAAATATTAATAATGAGACTAGAACTTAGAGCAGAATGGGTAAATTCATTGAAGGAAAAAAGAATGATAGTATTAAGTTTAACTAAGCGCCTTTCAAATAAATTTAATGTATCAGTTTCAGAAGTTAATTATCAAGATGTACATGAGAAAATTGGAATTGGTATCGTATCAGTTGGAACTACTAAAGAAATATTATATTCTTTAAAAGAAAAAATAATAGACTTTGTTGAAGATAATACTGATGCAGAATTAATAAAAATTGAAGAAGAAATAATTGATTATTAAAATTAAATTTTATTTTATAGATTTTTTAATATGAAAACTTGTTTTAGTACAAAAAATATAAGGAAAATATTGACAAAAGTTTTGTGTTAATATATATTTATATAAACGACACAGAAAAAGGTGATTTTTATACGCACTTGAGTTAATCCTCTAGTGCGTTTTTTATTTCTAAAAATAGGGGGATAATAAGCTATGATTAAGATAAATAATGTACATAAAAGCTTTAATGACGTAGAAGTTTTAAAAGATATTACATTAGAAATAAAAAAAGGAGAGATTTTTGGATTAGTTGGTCATAGTGGGGCGGGAAAATCTACATTATTAAGATGTATAAATGGTTTAGAGACATATGATAAGGGAAGTATAATAGTAAATGAATATAGTGAAGTAAAGTTACTAGATAATAAGTCAGTAAGAAGCTTTAGAAAAAATTTAGGAATGATATTTCAACATTTTTCATTACTTGAAAGAAGAAATGTATATGATAATGTAGCACTGCCATTAGAATGTTTTAAATATTCAAAAGATGATATAGAAAAAAGAGTTTCAGAACTTTTAGAATTAGTTGGATTATCTGATAAGAAAAAAAGTAAACCACGAGAGTTAAGTGGTGGACAAAAGCAGAGGGTTGCAATAGCAAGAGCATTAGCATTAAATCCTGATATACTTTTATGTGATGAAGCTACATCTGCCTTAGATCCAAATACAACAAAATCTATATTAGCTTTATTAAGAGATATTAATGAAAAGTTAGGAATTACAATAATTATTGTTACACATCAAATGGAGGTTGTAAAAGAAATTTGCCAAAGAGTTGCTATTATGGAGAATGGACAAGTTATGGCAATTGGAAAAACTGAAGATTTATTTTTAAAAAATTCTAAAGTATTAAAGTCATTAATTGGTGAAGAAGAAGTATTACCTAATGAAGGAATAAATATTAGATTATTTTTTCCAAAGGATAATTCAAATGATAGTATAATTACTGCAATGGCAAGAGATTTAGATATAGATTTTTCAATCGTATGGGGAAAGTTAGAAAGATTTAGAGATGATGTATTAGGTTCATTAGTTATTAATATAAAAGAAAATCAAAGAAATGAGGTTGAAAAATATTTAACATCTAAAAATATGCCTTGGGAGGTGATTTAAATGGATAAATTTTTAACGTTTTTTACTGAAATATTGATAGAAGCATTAGGACAAACATTATATATGGTAGGTATATCTACTATATTGGCTACACTAATTGGATTTATATTAGCAATTGTATTAGTAATAACAGAAAAAGATGGATTGAAGCCAAACAAGGTTATTAATTCAATTTTAGGATTTATAGTCAATACATTAAGGAGTTTTCCATTTATAATTTTAGTTGTTGCTATTATTCCTTTAACTAGAATGATAGTTGGAAAAAGTATTGGAGAAACAGCAGCTTTAGTTCCTTTAACAATAGGATCAGCTCCGTTTATTGCAAGAGTTATAGAAGGAGCATTAAAGGAAGTTGATAAGGGGCTTATTGAAGCTGCAAAGTCTTTTGGTGCATCAGATTTTCAAATAATTTTTAAAGTTATGATTAAAGAAGCCATGCCTTCTATTATATCAGGGATAACATTATCTATAATATCAATAATTGGCTATTCTGCAATGGCAGGTGCTGTTGGTGCAGGTGGAGTTGGGGCAGTAGCATTAACGTATGGATATCAAAGATTTGATAATGCAGTAATGATATATACTGTAATAACTCTTATAATAATTGTTCAGTTATTACAAGGAGCAGGTAATTTAGCTTATAAAAAATTAAAATAATAGGGTTAAATAGGCAATAATAAAAATTTTATATATAAGTAAATAAGGGGGAAATAAATATGAAGTTTAAAAATTTATTAGCAAGCATATTAAGTGGGGCTTTAGTTTTATCATTAGTTGGATGTGGAAGTAAAGGGGAAACTTCCTTAGAAGATGATAAGAAAATTATAATTGGAGCAACAGCAGTACCACATGCAGAAATTTTAGAAGAAATTAAACCAATATTAAAAGAAAAGGGATATGAATTAGAAATAAAACTATTTGATGATTATTCTTTATTAAATCCAGCTGTGGATGAAGGGTCTTTAGATGCAAACTTTTTTCAGCATATACCTTATTTAGAAGAATCAATTGAAGCAAAAGGATATGATTTAGATTATACAGTTAAGGTTCATATAGAACCAATGGCATTATATTCAAAGAAGGTTAATAATATTTCAGATATAGCTGATGGAGTTGAAATAGCTGTACCAAATGATCCATCTAATGAAGCAAGAGCATTAAAGTTATTAGCTGATAATGACTTAATAGAATTAAATGATTCTGAGCTTCCTACAGTTAAAGATATAACTAAAAATCCTAAAAATTTAAAGGTTAAAGAATTACAAGCAGAGCAATTACCTAGAGTTTTAGAAGATGTTGAGGCAGCAGTAATAAATACAAATTGGGCATTACAAGCAAACTTAAATCCACTAAAAGATTCTTTAGCTATTGAATCAACTGATTCACCATATGCTAATATTTTAGCTGTTAAGAAAGAAAATAAAGAGAGTGATAAAATTAAAGCATTATCTGATACTTTAACTTCAGAAGAGGTAAGAAAATTTATTGAAGAAAAATATGATGGAAGCGTAATTCCTGCTTTTTAGAATGAATTTTTAAAAAATAAATTATTAAGGTCGTTGTATAAAAAAGCAATGACCTTAATATTTTCTATATGGAAGATAATACCTTTAAAAAAGTTAATATATAAAGTATACTTTATATTATAAATTGAATACATAGAAAAATATTACAATATAAGAAAGTTTAAAGGAAGGAAAAGGACAAGCTATGAATATTTCAAATATTAATGTTGGATTAACTGGAGAAAATTTATTAAGTATATATAATGACTTTATATCTATAAAAGAGTTAAATATAGATAGTATAGAAATAAAAGAAGCTATAAAAATAGTAGGTTCATTTACTAAGGGAATTGTTATAAGGTTTGAATGTCAGGTTAGATTAACTTCTATGGAAAATGGATTAATAAAGGGTGAGGTTACTGGATTTAAGGTTTTAAATATAAAAATAGCCTCGTTTTTAAGAAAAATAGCATTAAAATTTGCACTAAAATCTTTAAAGGATATGGGGATAAGCTATGATAGTGGTAAAGTAATTATACAATATAAATATTTATTAAAAGACGTTCCATATGTAGATTTCGATATACATAGTATAAGTTGTTCCTTTGGAGCTTTAAATGTGGAATTAAAAAATATACAAGTATCTTTAGGTGGAGAAATAAAAAAAGAAATAGAACTTTTAAATTTTGAAAAAGAAAAGAAGCTTGAATTTAAAGAGGAAGAAATAAAGAAAACAGAAGATTGTTATACTAAAGGAAGAGAGAAGATAAGTAATAAATTACCTGATAAAGTTAAAAAATATAAAGATTATATATTTATTTTACCTGATGTAGCTGCATTAATTTATAGATTGCTTAAAGATAAGAGAGTAAGCATAAAAACTAAGCTTATAATATCAGCAGCAGTTGCATATATTACAGTTCCAAGTGATTTAATACCAGATAAGCTTCCATTTATGGGTAAAATTGATGATATAGCAATTGGGATATTTGCATTAAATGTAATAATGACTGATGTTCCATTAAATATAATAATGGAAAATTGGCAAGGGAAAAATGATATATTAGTAATAGTTAAAAATGCAATTGAATATGCAACTAATTTTACTGGAGCTAAAAATATAGATAGTATTTATAGGGTAATGGAAGAAATTTTATCAGTTTAAATATTGAAAGGATGATTGTTTTGAAATACTATGCTGTTTATAAAGGGAAAACAGGAGAACCTAAGATATTTACATCTTGGGATGAATGTAAAAAGGAAGTTATAGGTTTTAAGGGAGCTATATATAAAAGCTTTACTACAAAGGAAGAGGCACTTAATTTTATTAAATTAAATTCAGAAGGAAAAGAAAATGAAAATAACAAAGAGAAAACAGAAAATGAAGATGGATTGTTTATATACGTAGATGGAAGTTTTATAGTTTCTAAAGGAAATTATTCTTATGGATTAGTAGCCGTTAAAGATGGAGAAATAATATATAAAGATAAGGGAATAGGTTTTGATAAAGAAGCTGTTTCTTTAAGAAATGTTTCTGGGGAAGTTTTAGGAGCAAAAATGGCAGTAGAATATGCTCTTAAAAATGGATTTAAAGAGGTTACAATAGGATATGATTATCAAGGTGTTGAGTCTTGGGCCATTGGGACTTGGAAAAGAAATAATAGAATTACTTCTGAATATAATGAATTTATGCAAGGCAAAATGAAAGAAATAAAGATAAGATTTAAAAAAATAAAAGGGCATAGTGGACATAAGTATAACGATTTAGCTGACAGATTAGCAAAGGAAGCTCTTGATATAAATATTTAATTAGAATAATATATGATTATTTTAATTTAAAATACACATACTATTTTTATAAATAAACATAAAGAGGTGTTATTTGTGGGAAAAGTAATTAAGAGTTTAGCAATAGGAACTATTTTAGGAGTAACAATAGGAATGATGATTGTACCAGAGTTAGATAAAAAGACTCAAAGAAACATAAAAAGAACTAGCAAGAGACTAAGATGTGCAGCTGGAGATGTTTGTGATAATATATTAGATTATATAAATTAATATTTAAACTGCTATAGAAATCTATAGCAGTTTTTTGTATTATTTTAAGTATAATTGAAATTAATACTCGAAAATATATTCTTTTTAGTACTCTGTGTGATATAATGGTAAGTATAATAAGAAATCTTTGAGTTTATATAAATATTTGTAAAGGAAGATTATGCAATGGAGATACTTACTTTAGGTGAAAAGATTAAAAGACGTAGAAAAGAATTAGAAATGACACTAAAGGATTTAGCAGGGGATAGAATTACACCAGGACAAATAAGCTTAGTTGAGTCTGGAAGATCTAACCCATCTATGGATTTATTAGAGTATTTATCAAATTCACTACAAACTTCAGTAGAATATTTAATGGAATCTGAGGAAACACAAGCAGAAAAAATATGTGTTTATTATGAGCAAATGGCAGAAACATATATTTTAAATTCTGATTATGTAACAGCAGAAAAATACATAGAAAATGCATTATATTATGCAGAGAAGTATAATTTAGAATATAGAAGAGCTAAAAATTTATTTTTAAGAGCTAATATTTATAAAGAAAAAAATGAATTAGTTTTAGCTCAGCAATTATATTTATCAGCAAATGTAATTTTTATAAAGAAAAATAATTATGAGCAAATTATTAATACATTTTTAAATTTAGGTAAAATAACTTTAAAATTAAAGGCATATAATTCTGCCACAAGTTATTTAAAACAAGCAGAGAGATTATATTTAGACAACAATATTGGAAATGATTCCATTTTGGGAGAAATATATTATCAAATGGCTGAAAGCTACTTTAAAGTTGATAATATAAAAAAAGCTATAGATTATGCCTTTTTAGCTAAAGAGAAGTTTGAACAAGTTCAAAATAGAGAAGAGTATGGTAAGATATTACTGTTATTATCACAAGAATATAATAAAAAAGGTGATATAGAAAATGCTATAAAATATTCTAAAAAGACTTTAGAAGTGTATAATGAGTTGCAAGAAGAAAAAAAAGTATCAACTATTGAAAATAACTTAGGAAAGCTATTCTTTGAATTTGATAATATTGAAGAAGCATTTAAACATTATCAAATAGCAAAAGAAATTAGAATTAAAAATAGAGATACTAACGTAATAGAAACTTTAATTAATATATGTGAAGGATATATTAAATTAAAGGAAATAATAAAATGTGAAGAAGTTCTTTTAGAAATTGATAATCTTATTGATGAAAGCAACTTAGAACAAATAATAGAAAAAAATATCTTGCATTATAGATTATATATAATAAAAGGTGATCTTGATGAAGCAGAGTGTATATTATTAAAAACATTTAATATAGCAAAATCAAATTCACTAGATAAAAAAGCAGCTGAAATATCAATACTTATTGGAAGATATTATATTGGAGAAAAAAGAGAGGCTGAGGCAGCTAGGTATTTAGCTGAAGGTGTAGGTATTTTTAGAAGTTTAGGCATATTAAATAATTAATTATCTGGGGGTAGACATGGAAATATTATCAACAGGGGAAAAAATTAAAAGATCTAGGATTTATAAAGGAATAACATTAAAAGAATTATGCGGCGATAAAATTTCTATTTCAAAGATGAGTTGCATAGAAAATGGAAAAATTAAAGTTGATGATGAGTCTCTTAGATATATTGCTGAAAAGTTAAAAGTAGATTATAGCTATTTAGTAAGAGATGTATATGATCAGATAAAATATAATATTGAAGATATAAAAAAATCAGCTTATTCAGTTGAAAAATTAAAAAAAATATTAAATTATAATTTAGAGTATTCTTCTAAATATGGATTTAATGATTTATCATTAATACTAACTCACTTTTTATTTGAAATATATATTAATAATAATAGTATAGAAAATATTCAGCTTTTGATTTCTAAATATTATGAATTATATCAATCAAGTAAATCTGATGATGAAATAATTGTTTATTATAATGATATGGGAACATTCTTTATGAAAACTGAAGAATATCATGAAGCAATAAGTTATTTTTGTAGGACAAGAGAGGTTTATGAAAATAGTTATATAGAAGATAAAAAAAGCTATATTTATGCATGTTTTTATGAAGGTATTTGTTATAAAAATATTAAAGAAATAGAAAAGGCATATAAATCTTTAAAAAAAGTATTAGAATTTGTGGATATGTTTGATGATAAGTCAAGAGGGGACTTTTACCATGAGTTTGCTATTTTAAATATTTTATTATATAAGGTTGAAGCTGAAAGATATTTAAATAAAGCTTTTGAATATAAAAAAGATGACTTAAAGGAATTAGCTAAATTTAGAGGTAAGAATGGAAATATATACTTTGAAGTTAAACAATTTGAAAAGGCTATGAGAGAAATAAATGATGCTATAGAAATTTATCCAAGAGAAGATAAAAAAGGTTGTGCTGAATTTTTAGTAGAGTGCATTACTTCATTATATAATAATGGGAAATATGAAGAAGCATTTAAATATGCTGATGAAGCATTAGACTTAGCTATCGATATAGATGAGATAAAGCTTATTGAAAAAGGATATTATTTTAAAGGAATGATATATCAAAAGAAGGGCGAATTTATACAAGCTGAAATGTACATGAATTTAGCAACTGACTTTTTATTTAGATTTGCTAGTAGCGAAGAAAGATATAAGAGATATAATGAAATGGCTGAACTTTATTATAATTTAGGGGAATTAAAAGAGTCTATTAAATATTTTACATTAGCAGTAAATATTGAAAAAAAATTATAATATAAAAAAATAGAGAAGTTTAAAACTTCTCTATTTTTTTATATTATAATTAATTATTTAATGTCATAATAAAAATTTAGTTATCATGATGCAAGAAATTAGAAATCCAAATCCAAAAAGCCCATTTTGATTTGGTATCACTTAATAGTGACGGATTGAAAAATAGCCCCCTCATAAAAACATCCTTTCATAAAAACAAATTTATACTATTATTATAGCTAAAAAATAAAAATAATGTATTCATGTAGATGCTGTAGTTTTAGTACAATAAGTGCTAATTATTTAAAGTTAAATATATATAAAAAGCATAAAAACACATAAAAAAGCTGTTTTAAGTACACTATTTTATATTTTTTAAAACTATTAGCTTAGCACCATAACCTTTAAGGTTAGTAATTATATTTAAAACTGAACTTTTTTTAGAATATTTAAATTCTATTTTAGGATAAGAAGCTTTATGAAGGATTTCTTTTTCTTCTTTACTAAGTCTATCAGGGGACCCCATAGCTAACCAATAGTTATAAGATGATCCTGTAGATTCATTAACTTCATAGGTAATAATTCTAGTAGAATTTTTTATATTTACTATATTAAGTGAATATTTTCTCTCAAAGGATTTTTTTATTTCACCTTTTTGATATATATCTTCATAACTAGCTAATTTATTAACATCATCATTATGAGAATATAAAAGGATAGCATAATAATTATCTGACTTTGTAACAATATATCCATCATCAAGAGCAATTATAAAATTTCCTAATTTACTTAATAGATAATATGCATAATATGATGGTTTCCTAATTCCCATATCATTAGCTATTCCCGGAGCACCTATAAAAACTTCATTTGTAATATTTATTTCTTTTCCAAGAACATCAAAAGCTTTAAGAAAATTTAAAGAATTAGTTTTAAATATAGTACTGTGAATTATATATGGAAGCATATAGGCAGTATCATAAATTGAATTTAAATTAGAGTTAGCTGTAAAATCAACTTCACAAACATCTAATTCATGATAATTTTTTATATAATCACGTAAATTATTTTTGATTTCTTCAGATAATCTAGAGTCAAATTGAAATTTAAAGTCAGTTATATCTACTATATCAAGTTCTTTAAAATATTCTAAAAAACTATTTAAAATATTAATATATTTTTCAAAAGAATAATCTAAATTATCAAGTAATATAAGTGGCTTTAGTGAAATATTAGATAAAAATTCTAATACACCTTTTGCTTTATTCCAATTATAAAAATCAGAATCTAAAAATACTCCCATATCACTATGAAACATTTTTTCAAGACGACCATATTCAAAATGTATTTCTTCTTGTATTTCTTCTAATATGTCTTTATTATCTTCGATTAAAAGGTCAAAGGATTCCCCTAGATTAATATATTCTTTAAAGCTAGTTTCTAATGGATTTAAAACTTTATCAACATCAACATGGATATTCCAAAGTTTATTTTCAAAATTAAATCTATTATAATTTTCTAAGCTATAAGAAAGTGATTCAAGAGCATCATTAAGAGAAAGTTCTATAAGCTTTTTTGAAAGCTCATATTCTTTTTCAGAAGTAGCATATTTTTTTCTATATTGTAGAGGAGTGCAACCATAATAATACTTAAAGTTTTTATTAAAATAACGCACATGTGAAAAACCTATTTCATCAGATATTTCAGATATACTCATATCACTATCTAATAAAAGTTTTATAGATTCTTCAATTCTAGTTAAATTAATTAAATCCGTAAAGCTATAGCCTGTAGCATATTTTATTTCATGTGATAAGTAATGAGGACTTAAGAATTCCTTTTTTGCAATTTCCTGAAGCGTAATATTATTATTATAATTATTATATATATATTTAGAAATTCTATGGTATCTATCTAATTGATCCTTTTTTTCTTTTAATTCTTCCTTTTCATGAGTTAAATAATGAAAGTTATTAACAAGATGATAAAGAAGTGTTATAAGAAGCTTTTCTATTTCCTCATCATAATCTTCTAGCTTTTGAACATATTCGCAAAGCATTTGAGATAAAATAGATTTTAACTCTTCATATTCAGGCCCATTTTGATCTTCATCATCATTTGAATTTGTATAGAAAAATATATTATTTATATCTTTATAATATTTTTCGAAAAAAAATGGGTCTATATTAAAAATTAATACTTTATTATCGCCTATTCCTTGAATTTCATGAGATTCATCTGAGTTTATTATTTCAACCTCACGTTCATTTAATGTAAATGAATCTGTATCTATTTTAATGTGTAAAGAACCCTTTAAAACATATATAATCTCAATTGAATTATGCCAATGAGTTGGATAATTTTTTATATTAAAATATGAGATTTTTATAGGTAAATCAAAGGGATAATTTATATACTCTCTTCTCAAAATTTCACCTCTAATTTCTATATAAATGTCCTTTGTAAATATTATAACAATAACTACCATCAAAAACAAAATAATATATAAAAATTTTATACTATATTATGTAAAAATTAACATAAAATAAAAGTAAAATTTACTTTGACTTTCTTTGACTTTTGTATTAAAATAAAATTAAAGTTAAGAATATTAATAAGAGGTGAATATAAATGAATGTTGAAAGAATGACATTAAGAGTACAACAAGCATTAAATGATGCAAATTTAACTGCAGTAAAATATAATCATCAACAAATAGATGTTATTCATTTATTTTCTGCATTAATAGAAGCTGAGGATGGCTTAATTCCAAATATCTTTACAAAAATGGGTATAAACGTAAAGATGATGAGGGTTGATATAAAAAATGTTTTAGACAAAATGCCTAAAGTTACAGGTGATGGAGCAAATGGATCAGGAGTTTATATAACAAGACAAGTAGATGAAGTTCTTGTTAAAGCTGATGATTTAGCAAAAAAATTTGGAGATTCTTATATTAGTGTTGAGCATTTAATGTTAGCTATTATAGAAGTAGATAAAAATGGACCTGTAAAGCAAATATTAAATAAATATAACGTAACTAAAGATAATTTTATGAAGGTTTTATCAGAGGTTAGAGGAAGTCAAAGAGTTGATACTCAAGACCCAGAAGGAACTTATGATGCTTTAGCTAAGTATGGTACTAATTTAGTTGAACTTGCAAAAAAACATAAATTAGATCCTGTAATAGGAAGAGACGATGAAATAAGAAGAACTATTAGAATACTTTCAAGAAGAACAAAAAATAATCCAGTATTAATAGGTGAACCTGGTGTTGGTAAAACTGCTATTGTTGAAGGATTAGCTGAAAGAATAGTAAGAGGGGATGTCCCAGAAGGATTAAAAGATAAAATAATTTTTTCATTAGATATGGGATCTCTTATAGCAGGTGCAAAATATAGAGGTGAGTTTGAAGAAAGATTAAAAGCTGTTTTAAAAGAGGTTCAAAACAGTGAAGGTAAGATTATATTATTCATAGATGAAATTCATACTATTGTTGGAGCAGGAAAAACTGACGGTGCTATGGATGCAGGTAATTTAATTAAGCCATTACTTGCAAGAGGTGAACTTCATTGTATTGGTGCAACTACTTTTGATGAATATAGACAATATATTGAAAAAGATAAGGCACTTGAAAGAAGATTCCAACCAGTTATTGTTGATGAGCCATCAGTAGAAGATGCAATTTCAATTTTAAGAGGATTAAAAGAAAGATTTGAAATTCATCATGGTGTTAGAATCCATGATTCAGCTATAGTTGCAGCAGCAAAACTTTCTGATAGATATATTCAAGATAGATATTTACCAGATAAGGCTATTGATTTAATTGATGAAGCTGGAGCTATGATAAGAACAGAAATAGATTCACTTCCAGCAGAGTTAGATGCAATTAGAAGAAGACTTGTACAACTTGAAATAGAAAAAGAAGCTTTAACAAGGGAAAAAGATGAATCTTCTAAGAAAAAGTTAGAAGCTTTAGAAAAGGAATATTCAGAGCTAAAAGCTAAAAATGATGAAATGACAGCTAAATTTGATAGAGAAAAGGGAGCTATTTTAAAATTAAAAGAGCTAAAAGCAAAACTTGATGAAGCTAGAGGAAATCTTGAAGCAGCTCAAAGACAATATGATTACAATAAAGCAGCAGAAATACAATATGGTGAAATTCCTAGTTTAGAAGCTGCTATTGAACAAATGGAAATTGAAGTTAGAGAAAATTATGAAGGTGCTTTATTAAAAGAGGAAGTTACTGAAGAAGAAGTATCACAAGTTTTATCAAGATGGACCGGTATACCTGTATCTAATTTATTAGAAGGTGAAAGAGAAAAATTATTAAGACTTGAAGATGAAATGCAAAAGAGGGTAATTGGTCAAGAAGAAGCAATTACATCTGTTACATCTGCAATTCTTAGAGCAAGAGCAGGATTAAAAGATATAAATAGACCTATAGGTTCATTTATTTTCTTAGGACCAACAGGAGTAGGTAAAACTGAACTTGCAAAAACTTTAGCAAGAAACTTATTTGATTCTGAAGATAATATTATTAGAATAGATATGTCTGAGTATATGGAGAAGCATGCCGTATCTAGATTAGTTGGAGCGCCTCCAGGATATGTTGGATATGAAGAAGGTGGTCAATTAACTGAAGCTGTTAGAAGAAAGCCTTATAGTGTAATATTATTTGATGAAATTGAAAAAGCACATGAAGATGTATTTAATATGTTCTTACAAATACTAGATGATGGTAGACTTACAGATAATAAAGGTAAAACTGTTGACTTCAAAAATACAATTATTATTATGACTTCTAATATTGGAAGTAGCTATCTTTTAGAGAATAAATCAGAAGATGGTATAGATATGCAAATAAGAGAAGAAGTAATGAATGAAATGAAAATGAGGTTTAAGCCTGAATTCTTAAACAGAGTTGATGATATTATAATGTTTAAACCATTATCTGAAGCAGGAATAACTAAGATTATTGATATTTTTGTAAATGAAGTTTCTAATAGATTAAAAGATAGAAATATAAGTTTAGATATTACACAAGAAGCTAAGCATATATTAGCAGTTGAAGGTTATGATCCAATTTATGGAGCAAGACCACTTAAGAGATATATTCAAAATACTTTAGAAAATAAATTAGCAAGATTAATTATTGCAGGAGAAATTAATTATGGTTCTCATGTTATAATTGATGGTAAAGATGATGAAATCATAATTAAAACTGAATAACATAAACTAAAAATAATTAACTATATGTAGTATAAAAATACTCAAGATATTTAAATCTTGAGTATTTTTTAATTTTTTATTTATTATTTGAAATTAAATTAGAGTTTAATGGAATTAAAACTATAAAGCTTATAAAAACTAAAACTGCAGAAATTAAAAATGGTAACTTATTTCCTATATCAAAGATAAACCCTGCAGTTAATGAGCCTGTAACTTGACCTATTGCTTTAGAAGAATTAAAAATACCCATAATAGAGCCATAATTTTTTTGTGAAAGTTTTGTTATTATACTTTGTTGCAGTGGAATATGTATACTTGCAAATGATGTAAATATTACTGCATATGTTAAAAATAAAATAACATTATTTGATATTACCATAAGAAATAGTGAAACTATAATACATAAAGTTATTGTTTTAAATACATTAATTTCCCTAAATAGTTTTCCAAGCAATGGAGTAAAAATTAAATTAACAATAAATCCAATTATTCCAACAAGAGCTAAAAAGCCACCTATGAATGTTGGAGGAAGATTTAAAACATCTTCTATATAATAATTAATAGTGGAATTATAGCTTGTAGAAGCAAAGTAAAAGGTTATAACTATTATAAACATAATTACTAAGTTTTTATTTAAAAGTTTTAAATAGTTATTTTTATTATAAATATTTGATTTTAGATTTATTGAAGTTTTTTCTTTTTTTGGTTCTTCTAGTAGAAAATATACTAATATACCTAAAATTAAACATAAAATAAATTGTGAAAAGAAGGTATATTTAAAATTATTTTTACCTAACACACCTCCAAGAAGTGATCCTAAAGAAGAACCAATTGTATTTGCAGCTGCATAATATGTAATATATTTTGTTCTATTTTCTTTTGTTGTAATATCAGTTAAATATGCCATTGATGTAGTTAAATAACTTACTACAAAAAATCCCCCTGTAAATCTAAATATAAGTATTATAAATGGATTTGTATTAAATCCAAATCCAAGCTGACTTATACCATATCCTATAGCTCCTAATATTAAAAATTTAATTCTTCCTTTTTTATCTGATAAACTACCAAATAAGGGTGAGCCAATAAAATTACCAACAGACATTGTTGCAAAGAATAATCCAAACATAAATGTTGGTAACCCAAGTTTATTTATAAACATAGGAGTAACTGGATGGGCCATGTTAAATGCAAGTGAACTAAACATATTTAAAACTATGATAAATATTAATGATTTATTTTTTTGATTCATTTTTTTCTCCGTTTTTAAAAAAATATTTATATTTATAATAATAAAATAGTAAAAAGAAAAATGAAATATAAATTTAAAGTAAATTTTATATAATAATTTAAAATCTACAAAAAATAAATATTTCACTTTTAATTGTAAATAAATTTATAATTTAATTTTTAAGGAAGTTTATTTCCTGCTGATAAATAAATTGAATACCATTCTTCACGAGTTAATTTAACATTAGAAGCAGTACATATATCTCTTAATCTATTTTTATTTGTTGTACCAACAATAGTTTGTATTTTAGCTGGATGTCTAAGTATCCATGCTGTTGCAATTGCAGTAGGACTTACACTATATTTTTCAGCTAATTCTTCAAGTTTTTTATTAAGCTCAGGAAATTTTGGATTATTTAAAAATGTACCTTCAAAAAATCCATATTGATAAGGTGACCATGCTTGAATATTTATATCTTTTAAGCGGCAATATTCTAAAATTGATCCATCTCTATCTATAGAAGGTGATATTTTCATGTTTACATTTAATCCAGAGTCTATAATTCCAGTATGCATAATACTAAATTGAAGTTGATTAATAGTAATTTTATTTTTTAAATACTTATTTAATAATTCTATTTGCATTGAATTATGATTACTTACACCAAAATTTCTAACCTTACCTTCATTATATAATTTTTCAAAGGCTTCATTTACCTCTTCAGGTTCCATTAGTGTATCTGGTCTATGCAATAATAATATATCTAAATATTCAGTTTTTAATCTTTTTAATATAGAATCCACCGAATTTATAATATGTTCTTTAGAGTAATCATAAAATCCAGCTCTAATAGAACATTTAGATTGAAGAATAATTTTTTCTCTTAGAGACGGAGACATAGAAAGAGCTTCACTAAAAATTTCTTCTGATTTTCCATTTCCATAAATATCTGCATGATCAAAGAAATTAACTCCACAATCTAAAGCTGTATTAATTAAACTATTAACTGAAGTTTTGTCCATTTCTGAAATTCTCATACATCCTAGTCCTATTTCAGATGCTTTGATATTACCATTTGCCATTATTATTTTATTCATAAATATATTTCAATCCCCTCTATAAAAATAATTTTTAATTTAATCATTTACATTATAGCATTTAAAGAGGTTAATAGTCTATGATAATAAATTTTGAAAAATAAATAAAAAAATTTAAAAAAGAGTGTTGACAAAAGTCGACAAAGATAATATACTAGACAACGTAGTAAGCAATGCTTAATATGCGTGTTTAGCTCAGCTGGATAGAGCAACGCCCTTCTAAGGCGTGGGCCAGGAGTTCGAATCTCTTAACACGCACCATTAAAAATGAGGTGAACGTAGTTCAGTTGGTAGAGCGCCAGTTTGTGGCACTGGTTGTCGTGGGTTCGAGTCCCATCGTTCACCCCACTTAGGGATATCGCCAAGCGGTAAGGCACCACACTTTGACTGTGGTATTCGTAGGTTCGAATCCTGCTATCCCTGCCATTTATTTTGGTTTACTAGCTCAGTCGGTAGAGCACTTGACTTTTAATCAAGGTGTCCGGGGTTCGATTCCCCGGTAAGCCACCAAAGCAACTAAGAAAATTCTTAGTTGCTTTTTTTTATATAAAAGAATACTACCTGCTATGCAGGTATGTTCAGATTAGCTTAAGTAATGAGTATATAAAAAAACTCCTTTTGCCAATAATTTAAAAGAGTTAGCTTTGTAACAGAACTTCAAAAGGTTTATAAGTTTAATAAATCATTCTAATGTCACATATCCTTACGAAATTTTAGAGAATTAAAAATCAAATCATTTAAATTGAAACATTTTAATAATAGTGGGAAAAAACCCAGAATTCAGTATAATTAACTAACAGATAAATATAATCTGTCGAGGAGGAATGATTATGAAAATAAGAAAGAAAAGTAAAAGCAAAATTTATTTGAATAATTACTTGACTATAACCTTACAGGTTAGCTTACAATTATAACAGAGGTGATTATAATGTTAATAAATGAAGTTGCAAAATTGTGTAATTTAACTAAAAAAGCAGTTGAATATTATGCAGAGCAAAGGCTAATACGTCCAAATATCCTAGAAAATGGATATAGGGATTTTTCAGAGCAGGATATAGAAATACTAAAACAAATTGCTTTATATAGAAGATTAGGATTAAGTATATCTGAAATTAAAAGTGTTCTTGATAATACAGAAGAATTAAAAAGTATTCTATATAAGAAAACTCTTGAATTAGAGCAAGAAAAAACAAAAAAGGATATTCTACAAAGGCTATGTAATGGAGAAAATTTAGAAAAATTAGAAAAAGAAATAAATAATATAAATTCTAAAACAATTATTATTAAAAAACTGATGGATTTATTTCCTAGCTATTATGGAAAATTTATAAGTTTGAATTTTTCTAGGTATCTTACAGGAAGAATTGAAACAAAAGAACAAATGGAAGCATTTAAAGAAATTATTGATTTTTTTGATAATGTACCTAATATTGAAATACCGAAAGATTTGCAAGAATATTTGGATGAGTATTTAAAAGAATACTCGAGTAAAGAAGGTCAAGAAAGAATAAATAATATTCTTCAAGCTAGAGATAAAAATATAAAGAATATAGATGAGTTTGTAAAGAAAAATAAAGAATCACTAGATAAATATAATGAATATAAAAAAACAGAAGAATTTAAAAATTTACCTACAAATAGAATAATGGAATTAATGAAACAAGTTTGTAGTACCAATGGATATTATGAAAGATTTATACCTGCAATGAGAAAGTTAAGTCCATTATATAATGAATATTATGAGCAAATGATAAAAGCAAATGAACAATTTATCAAGAACTATCCTGAATATACAGAATAGTATCTATTACACAAATTACAATTTGAAATGGAGAATAGTTTAAAAGAATTAGAAGATAACTTTAATTCATTAATGCAAAGAGCATTTAAGAGAGAATTAATTAAATAATAATTGAAAAAAATTTAAAAAAATGAATATTGAACTATAGTTCAATAGGGGGATATTAAACTATAGTTCAATATTGAAATTTTAATTGATTAATTTAAAATATTTAGTGAATGAAGTGTTAAAAAATTTAAATTAATTTAAAAGGAGTTGTAGCTATATTGAATTTAAAATTTTCAATATGATGCAACTCCTTTTAGTTTAAGAATAAAAAATATAGGCTATAATATAACATAAAAAGTTGATGTTTATTTGGAAAAGGAGAAAGTAAAATTAGATTTTGAAGAAAACAAAAGTATTAAAAATCAATTAAAGTTAAAAATAATATTTTCAGATGAACAAGAAATAATTTATACATTAGATGTAATAAAATATTGGAAATATACAGATAAAGAGCTTAAAGAAAAGAAAATGTATCCTTTGATGCCTCTTCAATTATTTAATTTAAGAAAAGAATTAGAAAAAGCTCACAATAAAAATGACTTAAAGAAGATAAAAGAATTATCAAAAAAAGCTAAAAACCTTGCAGAAAAGTTAGCAAAAGAATCAGCAAAACTATTTGAAGAAGATGAAATATTATAAGGTATAAAAAATGCAATGGAAAAATGTTATTAAAGAACATGGATGCTAAAGATGTTGCTAACATATTAGATACAGATATGTCTGTAGTGAATGAGGGATTAAAAATTAAATTAAGTTGTAAGTAAATAATAAAATTTAATTTGTAGATAGTAATTAAATAATTTGTAAAGGCTAAATATTCAAAATGGATATTTAGCCTTTTTATTATAAATATAAATTTCTTAGTTGTCTTTTTGTTTTATGAAAAAATATAAAAGAATAAAAATAGAGTGATCAAAAGGAAATAAATGGTATAATATAAACTAAAGTAAAATTTAAGAAGGTGAGTTTCTTGATAAGGGTAGAGAATTTAAGTAAGGATTTTAAAATTAATAAAAAATATGCAGGTTTTAAGGGTGCTATAAAGTCATTTTTTACATCAGAATATACTATTAAAAAGGCAGTAGATAATATTAGCTTTGAAATAGATGATGGAGAAATAGTAGGGTATATAGGAGCAAATGGAGCAGGAAAATCAACAACAATAAAAATGATGACAGGAATTTTAAAACCTACTAATGGGATTGTTTCTGTAAATGGTTTAGTTCCTTATGAAAATAGAGAAAAGAATGCTAAAAATATTGGAGTAGTCTTTGGACAAAAGACACAATTGTGGTGGGACTTGCCTATATCTGAAACCTTTTCTTTACTAAAGGATATTTATGACGTGAGTGATGAGGATTTTAATGAAAGAATGAATTTTTTAAAAGAAGTATTAGAATTAGATGAGTTCTTTTTAAGTCCTGTTAGAACTTTATCATTAGGACAAAGAATGAGGGCAGATTTAGCAGCAGCTCTTATACATAATCCTAAGGTAATATATTTAGATGAACCAACTATAGGCTTAGACGTTGTTGTAAAGGAGCGTGTTAGAAAAGCTATAAAAGAGATAAATGAGAAATATAATACTACAATTATATTAACAACTCATGATTTGAATGATATAGAAGAGCTTTGTAGCAGGATAATTATAATTGATAAAGGTAAAAAAATATATGATGGAGAAATTAATGGGGTAAAAGAAAAATTTGGATATTTAACTACGGTTGAAATACAAATAAAAGAAGAGATAAATTTAGAAAGTTTTAATGAATTTAATGAAATGAAATATGATTGTGAGTTTAAATTAAATTTTAATGAAAATAAATTATCTATAACATTTAATAAAAATAAAATTTCTTCATCAGAAATTATAGGGAGAGTTATGAAAAAATTAAGTGTTATTGATTTTGCAGTAAAAGAAACAAGTATAGAGGACATAGTTAAGAAAATGTATAGAAACGAGGTGTAAAATGAAAGAAATAAAAGGTATAAGACCTTACTTACCTTTTACAAGAAACGTATTTCAAAGATTAATTTCATATAAAGCTAATGCAATAATATTTATGTTTGGGGATTTTCTTATGTTAGCTGTTACTTATTATCTTTGGAAGGCAATTTATGAAAGTAGTTCTCAAAATATATTAAATGGATTTAATTTTAATGAAATGATAATATATTTATTTATATCATTTTTAACATCAATAATGATAAATGTTGATATAAGTTATGATATTTCACGTGAGGTTAAAGATGGTTCTATTGCAATTAATTTAGTTAGACCAATAAGTTATAGAAAAAGAATGTTTTTTCAAGGGCTTGGAAATATATTATATAATTTTGTAATTATATTTATAATAGCTTTTTTTGCTACTACATTTTTATTTTATAAGTTTTTTGGATATATAAGTATATTTAGAATAATTATATATTTTATAAGTATTATTTTAGGTATATTTATTAATTTTTATTTTAGTTATATATTTGGACTTATATCTTTTAAGATAACAAATATGTGGGGATTATCTCAAATAATGCAAGCAATAGTAAATTTATTATCTGGAACATTAATACCAATAGCATTCTTCCCAAAATGGGCACAAGCTATAACTAATTTATTTCCTTTTAGCTCTACTATATATACACCATCTATGATTTATTTAGGAAAAATAAATGGAATGAATATTTTATTTTCTTTGGGAATTCAAATATTTTGGGTAGTTGTATTAATGTTTGTAAGTAAGAAAATGTGGAAAGCTCTAATAAAAAGTTTAACAATTTTAGGGGGATAGATATATATGAAAAGATATTTTAAACTATATTTTAAATTTTTAGAACAGTATATCAAGACCTTAATAGAGTATAGAGCCGATTTTATATTAGGGCTTATAGGATTTTTATTTGTACAATCTATAGGAGTAATTTTTATAACATTAATATTTAATGCAATACCATCTTTAAAGGGATGGAGTTTTTATGAAATATTATTTATATATGGATTTGCACAAATTCCAAGGGGGATAGACCATGTATTTACAGATCAACTTTGGATATTTAGTTGGCAAACTATAGTTGAGGGTAAATTTGATAAATATTTAGTAAGGCCATTAAATCCATTGTTTCAAGTAATAGTAGAAAAGTTTCAGCCAGATGGATTTGGTGAAATAATAATAGGTACAATTCTTTTAGTTACTTCATGGATAAAATTAAATTTAGATATATCCTTAGGTAAGATCATTTCGTTAATAATTGTTATAATATTTGCAAGTTTTATATATACTGCTATAAAGCTTGCAGTAACATCTATTGCATTTTGGGTTAAGTTTGCTCAAAGTTATTTATTTATGGTATATCAATTAAGTACATTTGTTAAATATCCAATTACTATTTATCCAAATTGGATTAAAGGAATATTAACATTTATAATACCATTTGCTTTTACAGGGTATTTTCCAAGTGCGTATTTTTTAGGTAGAGAAAGCTTTTTAAGTGGTATTTTATTAACTTGTATAGTAGGAGCAATTAGTTTAATTGTTGCTTATAGGATTTGGTTAATTGGAATGAGTAAATATGAAAGTAGTGGTAGTTAAATTATAAGTATTTAATATTAGTATTAAAAAGTATTATAGTGGTAGTTACTTTTTAACAACAAAATAAATGGATGCCTATATTAGGTATCCATTTATTTTAAATATATTTTATAGCTATTAACTTATAAAAACTTTCCTTATCACCATCAATTGCTTTTTTAATAGTATTTCGTTAATCATATTTATTTCCTTTCTTTTGAATCGATTCATAGATTAGACGACTCAAATTAAAGATTGGTTTCATTTAATTTTATAAAAATAATAAAATTTTAAAATGTTTTTTTAAGTAAATTTTGAATTTGATGGAATTAGTGGAGTTTTGTTTTTAAAATTAATAAGAATAAAGCTTAAATGAACTAAAGAGGCATTATAAAAGGTGTTTGGATAACTAACAAATCAAATAAATATGTTTTTAATACGGTTTAAATATACTTTAAATGTAATTTTAGAAAATTATTAGTAAAAAATTAATCAATCATAATTTTTTTAAATGATAACTATGACAAAATTCAATTGTTAATTTAATAACAAAAGTAGTATAGTGAGATTGTAGGAAGTACAAAAATAAAAAATAAAATTTTATATATCGTTAAACTAAGTTTTGGAGGAATACATATGGGATATAAATTATTATCAAATGAGATAAACAACTTATTTGAAGAATTAAAAAAAGAATACAAGATATATGCGCCAAAGAGATTTTCAAAGCAAGGAAGATATTCAGATACAGATATAATTAAGTATGATGAGATAAGCTCATTTGAAGAAATTGTTTATGATAAAAAGTCAACATATCCAGCAAAGGAGATAATTACACCAATAAACCAAACATTATACTTCTTTACTGAAGATGAATTTAGAGAAAGCAAAAACCCACATGGTGATAAAAAGATATTAATATTTGCAAGACCTTGTGATATAAATGCACAAAAAAGACAAGATAAGATTTACCTAGAAAATGGTGGATTTGAAGATATATTCTATAAGAGAATTAGAGAAAAAGTTAAATTTGTATGTATGGAATGTGTTGAAGGATTTGATACTTGTTTCTGTACAATAATGGATAGCAATAAGACAGATGATTATAGTTTAGCAGTTAGATTTGATGAAAATTCAGCATTATTTAATGTTAATGATGATGAGTTTGACAAGTATTTCACAGATTCTACTAAAGAAGAATTTGAACTTAAATTTATAGAAAAGAATATGGCAGAAGTTAATCTTCCAGAAATAGAAAGTAAGGAAGTATTAAATAAATTAAAAGAGCACTCTGTATGGAGAGAATATGATAAAAGATGTATTCAATGTGGAAGTTGTACTGTAGCATGTCCTACATGTTCTTGTTATACAACTAGAGATATAATTTATAATGAAAATGCTAATGTTGGAGAAAGAAAAAGAGTACAAGCATCTTGTCATATTGATGGATTTGATGAAATGGCAGGGGGACATAAGTTTAGAACTACTGCTGGAGACAAGATGAGATATAAAGTATTACACAAAATACATGATTACAAAGAACAATTTGGAGATAGCCATATGTGTGTAGGTTGTGGAAGATGTACAGATAGATGTCCAGAAAATATTTCTATTACAGCAACTATAAACAAAGTAGATAAAGCAGTTAAGGAAATTGTTGGAGGAGAAAAGTAATGAGTAATATATTAACACCAAAAGCATATGAAATTATTGAAATAAGAAAAGAAAGTAATTTAGAATATACATTTAAAGTTGCAACTGATATTAAAGTTGAGCATGGACAATTTTTACAATTATCAATTCCTAAAGTTGGAGAAGCTCCAATATCAGTTAGTGGATTTGGTGATGGATATTTAGAATTTACTATTCGTTCTGTAGGAAAAGTAACAGATAAAATCTTCACTTTACAACCAGGGGATACATTATTCTTAAGAGGTTCTTATGGTAAAGGGTGGCCAGTTGAAAAGTTAAAGGGTAAAAATGTAATCATAGTTGCAGGGGGAACAGGTGTTGCTCCAGTAAGAAGTATGATAAATATGTTTTATAATGATGAAACATATGCAGAAAGCGTTAATTTAATATGTGGATTTAAAGATGAAAATTCAGTTCTTTTCAAAGATGAATTACAATTATGGAAAGAAAAATTTGACACTATATACACATTAGATAAAGGTGAAAAAGAAGGATTTGAAAATGGATTAGTTACAACTCATTTAAGTAAATTACCATTTGATAAATTTGGAGATAACTATGAAGTAATAATAGTAGGACCACCAATGATGATGAAATTTACAGCTTTAGAGTTTGTAAAATTAGGAGTTCCAGAAGATAAAATATATGTTTCTTTTGAAAGAAAAATGTCTTGTGCAGTAGGTAAGTGTGGACATTGTAGAGTAGATGAAACTTACGTTTGTTTAGAAGGTCCTGTATTTAATTATACTAAAGCAAAAAATTTATTAGATTAGGAGGAATTACATTATGAATCACGATATAGATATAAAGAAGACTAGAATAAATTGTTTCCGTCAATCAAAGGTTCCAGGAGAATTCATGTTACAAATGCGTATTCCAGGAGGAACAATAAATGCAAAATATTTAAGCGATGTAGAACATATAGCATTAACTTGGGGAAATGGAACTTTCCACATGGGAATGAGACAAACTTTTAATGTTCCAGGAATAAAATATGAAAATATAGAAGCTGTCAATGCATACATTAAAGACTATATTAAAGAAGTAGAAGTAGATGAATGTAACTGTGATATGCCTATAGATGAAAAAGGATATCCTACAATAGGTGCTAGAAATATAATGGCATGTATAGGTAATTCACATTGTATAAAGGGAAATATAAATACTAAGGAATTAGCAACAAAAGTGGAAAACTTAATATTCCCATCACACTATCATATTAAGGTTTCAATAGCAGGTTGCCCAAATGACTGTGGTAAGGCTCATTTCCAAGATTTTGGTATAATTGGTCAAGCTAGAATGGAATACCATAAGGAAAGATGTATTGGATGTGGAGCTTGTGTAAAAGCTTGTGAACATCATGCAACAAGAGTTTTAAGCTTAAACGAAAATGGATTAGTAGATAAAGATCCATGCTGTTGTGTAGGTTGTGGTGAGTGTGTATTAGCATGTCCAACAAGTGCATGGACTCGTAGTCCTAAAAAATTCTATAGAATACTTATAGGTGGTAGAACTGGTAAGCAAAATCCTAGAATGGGTAAAACATTTATAAATTTTGCAAGTGAAGAAACAGTTCTTGGAGTGTTTGCTAACTGGCAAAAATTCTCTGCTTGGGCATTAGATTATAAACCTGAATATTTACATGGTGGACATTTAATAGATAGGGCCGGATACAATAAGTTTAAAGAAATTATTTTAGATGGGGTTGAACTTAATAAAGAAGCTCTAGTTGCAGAAAATGTATATTGGGCGGAAACAGAATATAGATCAAATATAAATGTTAAGCCAATAGGACAACATAAATCAATTAGCACTACAAGACCAATTAGAAGTAATGAAAATTAAATAATACAATAAGTAGCATAGTATAATATTTAAACTTTAATGTTTAATATTATACTATGCTTTGTTTATTTTATTAGAAATTTATATTATAATAATTTTTAATATAATGAAATGAGAGGGATTAGTTTTGAAAATAACAATAAAGGATGTAGCAAGAGAAGCAAAAGTGGCAACGTCTACAGTATCAAGAGTTTTAGCAAATAGTAATAGAATAAGTGAAGAAACGAAAGAAAGGGTTAATGAAGCAATAAAGAAATTAAATTATATACCAAGTGTTGTTGCAAGAGGGCTTGCTAAAAATAAGACAAGGATACTAGCAGTTTTATTACCAGGAGAAGCAGAGGTTTCGTTTGAAAATCCTTTCTTTGTTCAGGCAATGAAGGGAATAAGTATGTGTTCACAAAGGGAAGATTATTATATAATGTATGCTTTCAATGAAAATAAAGAAAATGAGGAAGAGTGGATAAAAAAATTTACAGAGGGAAATCTTGTAGATGGAATATGTTTATTTAATGTAAAGGATAATGATAAAACTATTAATTATTTAAAAAATAAGGAATTTCCATTTGTTGTTATAGGAAGGCCTGATGAAATTAAGGATATTTTATGGGTAGACAATGATAACTTTACAGCTATGTATAATTTGACTAGGAGGATCGTAGAATTAGGTAATGAAAAAATAGCCTTTATAGGAGCTAAATCTGAAATGAATGTGTCTAAAGATAGATTAAATGGATATAAACAAGCATTATTCAATAAGGATATAAAAATTGATGATAAGTTAATTGTAGAAATGGATAATTTCTCTGAAGAAAATGGCTATACAGCAGCTAAGCATATATTAGAAAATAATAATGTATCAGCATTTGTAACAACAGATGACTTAATTGCTTTTGGAGTTCAAAGGGCTGTAGAAGAACTTAAATATGATGATATATCTATTGTGGGATTTAATAATATACCTCTAACACAATATAAAAATCCACCAATAGCATCTGTTGATATTAATTCAGAAAAATTAGGGATTTATGCTATTAAATTATTAATTGATAAATTAGAGAATAGAAAAAATAATGGATATTATGTTATTGAAACTAGATTGATTGAAAGAGAGTCGTTAATAAAAAATAATATAAAAATTTAATAGAATTACTTGTATAAAATGAAGAAAATTAAAGATATATAAAGATATTTAGGTATAATCTTGAAAAATGGCTAAAAATGATATGCTTTTATGCTTGTAAACATTTTTATAAGATGCTATAGTAAATTTATGGAACTGGTAACGGTTTGTAAAAATAAAATAAATAAACAGTATGTTTATAGATTTATGTACAGAATTAAACTGTACATAATTATTTAATTGTTTATGCAATCGGTTGCACTGAGGGGTGATAATTTATATAAAAAACTTTAAAGAGAAGATTTTAAAATAACAAAAATAGGTATTATTAGAGATTATTATGAAGATGGAAGAAGGGATTTAAATGGGTAAAACAAAAAAAGGTAGTAAATTATTATCTTTTGACTTTTGGCAAAAATTTGGTAAAGCATTAATGGTAGTTATCGCTGTTATGCCAGCAGCAGGATTAATGATAAGTATAGGAAAGCTGCTAGGAATGTATTTTGATGCTGAGATAATACAAACAGCATCAAGAATTATGGATAATATAGGTTGGGCAATAATTGGAAATTTACACATATTATTTGCAGTTGCAATAGGTGGTTCATGGGCTAAAGAAAGAGCTGGTGGAGCTTTCGCAGCATTATTATCATTTATTCTTATTAATCGTATTACTGGAGCTATATTTGGGGTAAGCGCTGAAATGTTAGCAGATAGTACTGCAACAGTTAAATCATTATTAGGTGCTACATTAACAGTTCCAGATTACTTTACAAGTATTTTAGGATCTCCAGCATTAAACATGGGAGTATTCATAGGAATTATTTCAGGGTTTTTAGGAGCAACATTATTTAATAAATATTATAACTATAATAAATTACCACAAGCATTAAATTTCTTTAATGGAAAAAGATTTGTTCCATTTGTTGTTATTTTATGGTCAACAATTACAGCTATTGTATTATCTATAGTTTGGCCTTTTGCACAAGGTGCTTTAAATAGCTTTGGTATTTGGCTTGCAAATTCAAAGGATACAGCACCAATATTAGCACCATTTATATATGGGACTTTAGAACGTTTATTATTACCATTTGGATTACATCATATGTTAACTGTTCCAGTAAACTATACTGAATTAGGTGGAGTTTATACAACATTAACAGGAGCAGCTGCTGGTACAGTTGTTGCAGGTCAAGATCCATTATGGTTTGCTTGGATAACAGATTTAATTAACTTTAAATCAGCAGGAAATATGGCAGAATACAATAATTTATTAACAACAGTAACTCCAGCAAGATTTAAAGCAGGTCAAGTAATATTATCAACTGCATCATTATTAGGTATTGCATTAGCTATGTACAAAAATGTAGATGCAGATAAAAAGAAGAAGTATAAATCAATGTTTATATCAATTGGTTTAGCTGTATTTTTAACAGGTGTAAGTGAGCCGATAGAATTCTTATTTATGTTTATTTCACCAGTACTTTATGTAGTTTATGCAATATTAACAGGATTAGCATTTGCTTTAGCTGATATAATTAATTTAAGAGTTCATGCTTTTGGTGCAATAGAAGTTATAACACGTATTCCTATGTTAATTAATGCAGGATTAATTGGTGATGTTACTAACTTTGTTATAGCATGTTTAGCATTCTTTGGAATTAACTTTGGTGTATTTAGCTTCTGTATTAAGAAGTTTAAGATTCCAACACCAGGACGTTTAGGAAATTATGATGAAGAAGAAACGAATAGCTCAGAAAGTGAAGCAGCAGTAAGCAAGACTATATCTGGAGATGAATTATCTTTAAGAATAATATCTTTATTAGGTGAAAAAGAAAATATTGAAGATGTTGATGCATGTATGACACGTTTAAGAGTAACTGTTAAAGATATTGAAAAAGTTGCAGATGAAAAAGAGTGGAAGAAAAATGGAGCTTTAGGATTAATAGTTAAAAACAGTGGAGTTCAAGCAATTTATGGACCAAAGGCTGATGTATTAAAATCAAACATTCAAGATATATTAGGAGTTTAATATGAAACTTTTAACTTTAAATTGTCATTCGTGGCAAGAAGAAAATCAAGTTGAAAAAATTAAATATTTAGCAGAAGTAATTAAAGAAAAGCAATATGATGTGATTGCGCTTCAAGAAGTAAGTCAAAGCATTGATGCTAAATTAGTTAATTCAATTATTAAAGAAGATAATTTTGCTAAATTATTAATTGATGAATTAAATAAGCTTGATGAGTATAAATATAATTTTATATGGGATTACTCTCATATAGGTTATGATATATATGAAGAAGGATTAGCAATACTTACAAAGCATGAAATTGAAGATTTTAAATCTTTTTATATTTCAAAAAGTGATGATAAAACTAATTATAGGAGCAGAAATATAATTAATATAAAAGTAAAAATTAATGGAGAATTAATTGATTTTTATAGTTGTCATGCTGGTTGGTGGAATGATGAGGTAGAGCCATTTAAATACCAAGCTGAAAGGTTGCTTGAAAATATATCAAATGAAAATTTATCATTTATTATGGGAGATTTCAATAATAATGCTCTAGTTAGAAATGAAGGGTATGATTATTTAATAAGTAACGGACTTATAGATACTTACTGTATTGCAAAGGAAAAAGATACAGGAGTAACTGTTAAAGGAGCAATTGCTGGATGGAAAAATCAATCTGAAGACAAAAGGTTAGATTTGATATTAAGCAATAAAGATATAACTGTTACAAAGTCTAATGTAATATTTAATGATATAAACAAAAATATAATTTCTGACCATTACGGCGTAGAAGTAGTTATTGAAGAAAGATAAAATAAAGGCAGAGAGTGTAAATATAAATTTTATATTTACACTCTCTGATTTTTTATTAACTTATTTTTTGAGTTAGATTATTTAATTCCTTGTTCGTATTGTTCAACCATTCTCTTAACCATTTCTCCGCCAACGCTTCCGCATTGTTTAGAAGTTAAGTTTCCGTTGTAGTCTGTGAAAGGAACTCCCATTTCGCTTGCTACTTCATTTTTAAATTTTGATAATCCGTTTTTTGCTTCTGGTACTAACTTTTGAGCCATAAAAGACCCTCCTTTAAATAAATTAATATTTATGTTACCTTGTAAGTAAAGTTATTTTACTTACACTAGTATTATGTGCAGAGTTAATTTATATAATCTATTAAAAACACGGAAATATAGGAAAAAAAGAATACTTATAGAATTAAATGGATAATTGTGTGAGTTTAAAGTAAATATAAAAATAATACATACTTAGATGGATTAACCTAAGTATGTATTAAAGATACAATTTAATTTCTTTTTATTTTTAACATGGTAACAACTATTGGAATTGTTATTAATGCTGAAACTATAGCTTCAGGAATACCATTTGTTAAACCAACAGTAAGCAAAGTTCCAGCTACTGCTTCTCTTGATATTTCTCTTGCTTGTGCATACCTATCTAAATATAAAATATAAGTTAGGCCTAACACACCAATTGTATTAGTTAATGTAGCTAAAAGAGCTGAAATACCTGCACAAATTCCAGTATTTTTTATTTTGCTTTTAAGTAGAGTGAATGAATAATATGCAACTATTCCAATAAGTATTCTAGGAATTAATGCAACTATGGGATTCCAGAATATAAATGACGTTAATCCAGGAGCTGTAATGTTTTGGTACATTGAGAATAGTCCAAAAATTAATCCTACAGTCATACCAACGACAGGCCCTTCTAATATGGCACCTATAATTACTGGTACATGCATTATAGTAAGATTAAAAATAGGAAGACGAATTAATCCTAAACCACTTACACCAAGAAATATAGAGATTCCCCCTAATGCCCCTATAAGAACAAGTCTTCTAGTTTTAGAACTAGAATTAGATTTTTTTTTCATTAGAATTTCTCCTTGTGCTTTATAATATTTTAAACAATGTTCAAGTTTTAATTTAATATAAAAATACAAATTTTTCAATGGAAAATAAGTTATTTATATAAATTTATGTAAATAAATAATTTATAATAGTATATTTTAAATAAATATAGTATGAAAAATATTGAATAATATAAAAGAAATGATATATTATGAAGATAGTATATTATTTGTTTAAGGAGTAAAGATATGAGATTATTTAAAATTAAAGACTTAACTTTTAATAAAGAGGATTTTTTAGATGATATAAATGAGTTTGAAGATTTATTACCAATAATAGAAGAATTACAAGATGAATTAACATATGATGAAATAGAATGTGTTGGTGAAAATGATTGTTGTAATAAAAGTAATAAAAATTATATAGTTGAGATTCAAGGATTTTTAAATCAAGAAGATGAATTTATAACTAAAAAAGAAATTGAAGAAAATCCTAGTTTGGTAAATGGGCAAGTAATGGATTTATTTGTTATTAGATTATATAAATGTGCAGATTGTGGAAAGTGGATTATAGATATTTTGGAGTAATATTTTATGAAAAACTTCAAAGAAATGATAAAGTCTAATTATAATCTTTTTATTGAGTATGTTAAATATATTAAGGGTAAGGAATTTAAGAGTTTATTTAAAGAAAGAAAGTTAGAGTTAAGTATAATTAGTGTAGTTATATTTGTTATTTTAATATTTTTATTTAGTAGTTTTACGTTATCAAAGGAAAAGCTTTTAAAAAAGTTTGAGTTAGCTTTAATTAATGGAAACTCTAATTCATTAGCTAAGTGTGTTAAATTAGAGGATAAAGATATAGCATCTAAAGAGTTAAAACCTTTAATTGATGGATACGATAAAAATAAATTAAGAATTAATAAAATAGTTAATGAAATTAGAAGAAATGGGGAAAGTGAAAATTTTAAATTGAAAATTAAAAAAGGTTTTCTTTATGATAAGTATTATATTGATATTAATACTATTAATGTTAAATTTACTACAAACATAAGTGATGTTAATGTAGAGTTTTTAAATAAAAGGTTTAATTTGATTAATGAGGCTGAGTTTAATATTATTCCCGGAGAATATTCACTTTCATATAAATATAAAACTAAATATGGTGATATAAGTGAAAGTAAAATTATAAATCTAATGGAAGATAAAATAGTTGAAGTAAATATAGATGCTAATTATATTACAGTATATTCAAATTATGATGATGCAAAAGTATTTATAAATAATGTTGATACAGGTCTTATTTCTAAGGAAATTAAAAATTATGGACCTCTTCCAAAAGATAAAGATATTAAAGTATTTATTCAAAGAGAATTTCCTTGGGGAATTATTAAAAGTGAGGAAATATCAATAGGTAATAATCAATATATTAATCTTAATATAGATATGGTAAATGACAGATTGAATAATATGATTAATGAAACAGTAGATAGTTTTTATAGTAGTGTATTTAATGCACTTAATAATAAGGATAAAAATTTAATTTCTGGATCTATAGAATTAGTGAAAGAAGTAGTTTACAATTATATGAATGAAAAAGCTTTCTTATTTAGCAATAGTTATGAAATAAGTGATTTAGCTGTTGAAATTGAAAAAAGTGATTTTAAATATGAAGAAGGGATATATAAAGCTAGTTTACTTACTAAGGTTGAATATAGTGTGTATAAAAAAATATTCCCATTTGCTAAAAATTATAATGAAGCATCATTTATTATTAATTTAGAGTATGAAGATAATAAATTTATAGTTAATGGAATACAGAAAATAGAAATATAATTTATAATTACAGAGTTTTAATATTGATATTATTGAAGTAATGGATAAAAAATATAATATTTGTATAATACAATTTTAGTAAGATAATATACTGTTAACAATTATATATAGAAATAAAAAACCTGTGCATATAAATGCACAGGCCTAAGGGATTACAATCACTTAAGAAAGGGAATAAGTGATTGTGTGGGGTTTTATTAAAACTCTATAATTAAAATTATTTATAATATAGAGTGGTATGGGCTATTTAAAGTATTTAATTTATAAATACTATATTAATATTATACAATAATATTTCATAAAATCAAATATTATTTACAAAAAAAGTTGAAAAAAATTTTTTTATGTATAAATTTATAATAAAATTAGTAAAAAATAATGTTAATATATGGCTTAAATAAGGAAGGGGTATACGTAGTGAATAGAGATGATATTTTAAAAGATAAACCAGATTATGAAGATTATAGTGAAAATGAAGCTAAATTAAGCATAGAAGAAATGAGAGAATTAGGGATATTGAGGTGTGGTGGCTGTTGCAGTAAAAAAAGTAACAAAAATAATAAATGTAGTGGATGCAACAAGTCAAAAAAATGCTGCAAATCAAAATGATTTATTGTCGAATAATAGGTATGAAAAAGGTTGGAAAATAGATAAGATATTAAAAGAAAATTGTAAATTAAAATTATGCTTAAAAATAATAAAACTTATAGAAATATTTTATAAAATTTATTAAAATAAATTAAAGGTTGAAATTGTTGGCAATATTATGTATATTACTAGTTAAAGGCAAAATATTAAGTGAGTTTATGAACAAACATTTGTAAAAAATAGCTTGAATGTGTTATAATAAGCTAGTTGTATTAATCAAACAAGAGATACTTTTTTAGGAGGAATATACAATGGAAGCTAAAATGGAAAAAATCGATGTAAATATCGTTAAGTTTGAAGTAAAGGTTGAAGCAGAAAAATTTGATGCTGCATTAACAAGAGCTTATAAGAAAAATGTTAAGAATTTCAATGTACCAGGATTCAGAAAAGGAAAAGTTCCTATGAATGTGGTTAAAAAATATTATGGTATAGAAGTTCTTTTAGAAGATGCTGTTAATTTTGCAATAGAAGGATCATATAGTGAGGTATTAAAAGAAAATAACATAATACCAGTGGACTATCCAAAGATAGATGTAGTTGAAGTAGGAGAAGGCAAGGATTTTGTTTACACTGCAGAAGTTACTGTATATCCTGAAGTTGAATTAGGTGAATACAAAGGTTTATCAATAGAAAAGAAAACTTATGAAGTAACTGAAGAAGAAGTTTCAAAGAAGCTAAAAGAAATGCAAGAAAAAAATGCAAGAATTGAAGCTAAAACTGAAGGAACAGTTGACAATGGAAACATAGCTGTTATTGATTTCAAAGGATATGTTGATGGAGAAGCATTCCAAGGGGGAGAAGGAAAAGATTACTCTTTAGAAATTGGATCAAAGACTTTCATCGATACATTTGAAGAACAATTAGTTGGGGCTAAAATAAATGATACAGTAGAAGTTAATGTTACTTTCCCAGAAAACTATGGAAAAGAAGAATTAAATGGAAAGCCAGCTAAATTTGAAGTTACTATAAAAGAAATAAAGGTTAAAGAATTACCAGAATTAGATGATGAATTTGCTAAAGAAACATCTGAGTTTGATAATATAGCTGATTTAAAGGCTGATGTAACTAAAAAATTAGAAGATGCTAACAATGAAAGAGCTGAAAGAGAATTTGAAGAAGCTGTAATTACTGCTGTAGCTGAAAATGCTAAAGTTGAAATTCCAGAAGTTATGGTTGAAAAAGAAGTAGATAAAATGGTTCAAAACTTACAACAAAGATTACAATATCAAGGTTTAAGCTTAGAACAATACTTCCAATTTACTGGAACTGATCAAGAAAAAATGAGAGAATATATGAGATCTAATGCTCAAACTAAAGTAAAAGTAGATTTAGTATTAGAAGCTATAGAAAAAGCTGAAAACATTGATGCAACTGAAGAAGAAATAAAAGCAAAAGCTATAGAAGTTGCTAAAATGTACTCTCAATCAGAAGATGAAAAAATGATTGATTTATTAATGCAAAGCCAACAAGCTGCATTAAGAGCTGATGTTATTACAAACAAAACAATGAAATTATTACTTGAAAACAATAAATAGTCTTTAAATTAATTGCCAGAAGAAATTCTGGCAATTATTAAAATATTTTATTTAACAAAATAAAGTAAATTTTATATAATTTAAATATAATTACTTTTGATTAGTTGGATATATTATAAAGTAAGAAGGGTTTTGAAGAGAAAAGGAGGGAAACAAAAATGAGCAATTATGTTCCATACGTTGTAGAGCAAACAGGAAGAGGAGAAAGGTCTTACGATATATTTTCAAGACTTTTAAAAGACAGAATTATAATGCTTAGTGGGGAAGTTAATGATGTTACTGCTAATTTAGTTGTAGCTCAGTTATTATTTTTAGAAAGTGAAGATCCAGATAAAGATATTTATCTTTACATAAATAGTCCTGGTGGATCAATTACTTCAGGAATGGCTATTTATGACACTATGCAATATATAAAATGTGATGTAAGTACAATTTGTATTGGTATGGCAGCTTCTATGGGAGCATTCTTATTATCAAGTGGTGCTAAAGGAAAGAGATTTGCGCTTCCAAATAGTGAGATAATGATTCACCAACCATTAGGAGGTTTCCAAGGTCAAGCTACTGATATTGATATTCATGCTAGAAGAATATTAAAGATAAAAGAAACTTTAACTAGGACAATGGCAGAATCTACTAATGGAAAAGTTGATTATGAAACAATGGTTCAAATGTGTGAAAGAGATAACTTCATGAGTGCAGATGAAGCATTAAATATTGGATTAATTGACGAAGTAATAGTTAAAAATAAAAAATAATTAATTTTGGCAGTATGGCCAAAGTGAGGTGATGTTATGGCTAAATTTGAAGATAAAAAGCAATTAAAGTGTTCATTTTGTGGTAAAAATCAAGATCAAGTAAAGAGGTTAATTGCGGGACCTGGAGTATATATATGTGATGAGTGTATAGATTTATGTTCTGACATAATTCAAGATGAATTTGAAGATAATGTGGAATTAGATACTACAGCATTACCAAAACCAACAGAAATTAAAGCATATTTAGATCAATATGTAATAGGTCAAGATAGAGCGAAAAAAGCATTATCAGTTGCCGTTTACAATCATTATAAGAGAGTTAAAGCTAATATGGTAGATGATGATATTGAGCTTCAAAAAAGTAATATCTTATTATTAGGACCAACAGGTTCTGGTAAAACGTTATTAGCTCAAACATTAGCTAGATTTTTAAATGTTCCATTTGCAATAGCTGATGCTACAACTTTAACAGAAGCAGGTTATGTAGGTGAAGATGTTGAAAACATTTTACTTAAACTAATACAAAATGCTGATTACGATGTTGAGAAAGCAGAAAAAGGAATAATATATATTGATGAAATTGATAAAATTGCTAGAAAGTCTGAAAATCCATCTATAACTAGAGATGTTTCAGGTGAAGGAGTTCAACAAGCATTATTAAAAATATTAGAAGGAACAACAGCTTCTGTTCCACCACAAGGTGGAAGAAAGCATCCACACCAAGAGTTTATTCAAATTAATACTGCAAATATATTATTTATTTGTGGTGGGGCTTTTGATGGTATAGAAAAAATAATCCAAAAGAGAACAAGAGTAAGCACTATGGGATTTGGTGCTGAAATTCAATCTAAGGAAACTAAAGATGTAGGAGAAGCTTTAAAGAATGTTCTTCCAGAAGATTTATTAAAATTTGGTTTAATACCAGAATTTGTAGGAAGATTACCTATGGTAGTTTCTTTAGAATCTTTAGATCAAGATGCCTTAATTAATATTTTAAGTCAACCTAAAAATGCATTAGTTAAACAATATAATAAATTATTTGAAATTGACAATGTAGAATTAGAGTTTACTGAAGATGCACTTAAGGCTATTGCAGATGAAGCTATTGCAAGAAAAACAGGTGCTAGAGGATTAAGAGCAATTGTTGAAGATATAATGATTGATATTATGTTTGATATTCCATCAGATGAGAATATAAGCAAGGTTATTATAACAGAATCTACAATTAAATCTAAGGAGTTACCTGAATTAGTAAGATTAGGTGAAAACGAAGTTAGACCAGTTTTAAAATCTAAAAAAACTAAAAAAAGAAAAGGTATGGAAACAGCATAATAAAACACCTCTAGATTTCTAGAGGTGTTTTTATTTTTTTACTTTTTAATTAATATGAAAATATACTATAAAATTTATAATTAATTGCAACCATTTATGGAATAATACAACTATTAAAGGTTAATAATACAAATAGAATTTGCAAAAGTGGAGGATAAATCTTTATGAATGAAATAATGATAATACTGCAATTTATAATGATGATTCTATTTATAATATATCTATTTAATAGTAATAAAACGAATCATTCTAGAGATGCTGTAGTTGATAAAGAAAATAAAAAGGGTATGGAAAATCTTCTTAAAATGAGAAGAATCAAGTTAACAGAACCTTTAACAGAAAAAAGTAGACCAGTTAATTTTGAGGATATTATAGGACAAGAAGAGGGAATAAAGGCATTAAAGGCTGCTATATGTGGACCTAATCCCCAACATGTGATTATTTATGGGCCACCTGGAATAGGAAAGACAGCAGCAGCTAGATTAGTATTAGAAGAAGCTAAAAAAAGGGAAAAATCACCTTTTAAGAAAGATGCTAAATTTGTTGAAATAGATGCTACTACTATAAGATTTGATGAAAGGGGTATTGCAGATCCTTTAATAGGTTCAGTTCATGATCCGATTTATCAAGGGGCTGGAGCATTAGGAGTAGCTGGAATACCACAGCCTAAACCTGGAGCTGTAACAAAGGCTCATGGAGGAATATTATTTATAGATGAAATAGGTGAATTGCATCCAATAGAAATGAATAAACTTCTTAAGGTATTAGAAGATAGAAAGGTATTTTTAGATAGTTCATATTATAGTTCAGAAGATCCTAATATGCCTACATTTATAAAAGAAATATTTGAAAATGGATTGCCAGCAGATTTTAGACTTATAGGTGCAACAACTAGAAGTCCTGAGGAAATTATTCCCGCAATAAGGTCTAGGTGTGTAGAGGTCTTTTTTAAAGGATTAGAAATAGGTGAAATAAGAGAAATAGCAAGTAGAGCTATAGAGCGTGTTGGATTAAAAACAACAGATAGAGGTTTGGAAATAATTAGCAGACATTGTTCTAATGGTAGAGAAGTTGTTAATTTAGTTCAATTGTGTGCAGGAGTTGCTATTAATGAAGATAGAGAAAATATTACAGAAGAAGATATAAGATGGGTTATTGAAAATGGTCAATACACTGAAATTCCGGATATAAGAGTTTCAGATAAACATCAAATTGGAGTAGTTAATGGATTAGCTGTACATGGAGCGAACATAGGTATGGTTATGAAAATTGAAGCAACAGCTAAAAAGGTGTTAAATAGAAAAGGTGAACTTAAAATTTCAGGTATTATTGAAGAAGAAGAAATTACGATGAATAATAGAAAGATTAAAAGAAAGAGTACTGCATATTCATCAATACAAAATGTATTAACTGCTTTAAATAATATTTTTGATTTAAAATGTGAACAATATGATCTTCATGTAAATATACCGGGAGGAATACCAGTAGATGGGCCATCTGCAGGAATAGCAATTGCGAGTGCTATTTATAGTGCAATAGTTAAAAAGCCTATCGATTGTAAAATTGCAATGACTGGTGAAATAAGTTTACTTGGAGCTGTTAATCCTATTGGAGGAGTAAATGCAAAAATATTAGCAGCTAAAAAAGCAGGAGCAACACAAGTATTGATTCCAGAAGCAAATTGGAGCAATAGTTTTTATGATTATGAAGGAATATCAATAATTAAAGTTAACAATATAAGAGATGTTTTAAATTTATGTATAATAGATGATTTAAGTTCTAAAATAGATATTTTATCTGCAAAGGGAAAGGAATAAAATTGTATACTGCCATAAAAATAAAAAGATTAAATTTTTATGGCAGTATACAATTTAGTTGTTTAGTGTAAAGTTGAAAAAAATAATATTTATGTGTATAATGGAAAAGTTAAATGTATTAATAAGATGATGTTTAGAATGGAGAGGGAAAATGAACACAAATTCAATTTTATTGCCGTTAATTCCTCTAAGAGGTATTACTATTTTTCCCAATATGATTATACATTTTGATATTGGTAGAGAAAAGTCAATTGCTTCACTTGAAGAGGCAATGTTACAAGAGGGTAATATATTTTTAGTTACACAAAAAGATCCTAAGGTTGAAGCACCAGCTCAAAAAGAGGACATGTATTCAATAGGAACTATATGTAAAATAAAACAAATACTTAAGCTTCCAAAGGGAACTACAAGAGTTTTAGTTGAGGGAATAGAGAGAGCCACATTATTAGAATTTGAAGAAAAAGATAACCATTTAAGAGGAGTTATTGAAAAAATATCAGAATCTGAAAAGAACGTTGAAAATAATGAAGATTTAGCTTTTAGAAATCAACTAGGTAAGGCTTTTGCTGCATATATTCATTCAACAGAAGGTGATGATAGTAAAGTTCTTAAAATGATGGAACAAGAAAAAGACTTAGGTAAGGTTACAGATTTAATTGCTGCATATATACAATTAGAAGATGAAAAAAAGCAATTAATATTAGAAACTATTAATGTTCATGAAAGAATAGAAAAATTACTTGTTTTTATTGATGAAGAAATACAAATAGTTGAGATTGAAAAAGAGATAGGTAATAAGGTTAAAAGTAAAATTGATAAAAGCAATAAAGAATATTTCTTAAGAGAACAAATTAAGGCTATCCAAGAGGAACTTGGAGAAGATGAGGAAAAAAGAGAATTTAATAAGTATAATGAGCAATTGAAAAAGCTTAAAATGTCTAAAGAAGTTAAAGAAAAGGTAGAGTATGAGCTATCAAGATTAAAGTTATCTAATTCAAGTGATGGGAATAATATCAGAAGTTATTTAGATTGGGTAGTTGCATTACCATGGAATAAAGCTACTAAGGATTCTTTTGATATAGAAAAGGCTTCAGGGATACTTGATGAAGAACATTATGGATTAGAGGAAGTTAAAGAAAGAATTCTAGAATATTTGGCTGTAAAGCAATATACTAAGTCTTTAAAAGGACCTATTTTATGCTTAGTTGGTCCTCCGGGAGTTGGAAAAAGTTCTATAGCTAAGTCTATAGCTAAATCTATAAATAAAAAGTTTGTAAGAATTTCTTTAGGTGGTATTCGTGATGAAGCTGAAATAAGAGGTCATAGAAGAACTTACATTGGAGCAATGCCAGGTAGATTAGTTTATGCTTTAAAAGAAGCTAAAGTAAATAATCCATTAATTTTATTAGATGAAATTGATAAATTAAGTGCAGACTATAAAGGGAACCCAGCAGATGCATTATTAGAGGTTTTAGACCAAAATCAAAATAAAGAATTTAGGGATTCTTATATGGAAGTTCCAATTGATTTATCTAATGTACTTTTTATTACAACAGCAAATTCATTAGATACTATTCCTAGAGCTTTACTTGATAGAATGGAGATAATTCAAGTTTCTGGGTATACTTATGAAGAAAAGGTCCATATTGCTAAAAATCATTTAATTAAAAAGGCTATGGAAGAGTATGGTGTGGATGAAAATATAATGAAAATTTCAGATAACACTATAAAAGAAATAGTAAATGGGTATACTAAAGAATCAGGTGTTAGAAGCTTAGAAAGACAAATTAATAAAGTAATTAGAAAGGCTATTACTGAATTAATTAAAAGTAAAAAGAAAAGCCTAACAATTTCATCAAACAAATTAGAAAAATATTTAGGGCCTTCTATGTTTGAATTTGAAAATGATGAAAAAAAGGATAAAGTAGGAGTCGTTACTGGTCTTGCATGGACTGCATATGGTGGAGATACACTTCCAGTTGAAGTGGCTGTTATGAAGGGAAATGGTAAACTTGAATTAACAGGACAATTAGGTTCAGTAATGCAAGAATCAGCTAAGGCAGCTTATAGTTATGTAAGAGCTAATAGTGAAAAGTATGGAATATCACCTGAATTTTATAAGAAAAATGATATTCATATTCATGTTCCAGAAGGAGCAGTTCCAAAGGATGGGCCTTCAGCAGGAGTAACATTAGTTACAGCTTTAGTATCAGCCTTATCTAAGAAAAAGGTAAAGGGAAGTATATCTATGACTGGAGAAGTTACTTTAACAGGAAGAGTTTTAGCTATAGGTGGAGTTAAAGAAAAGTGTTTAGCAGCCCATAGAATAGGAATAGATACTATAATTTTACCAAAAGAAAATAAAAAGAATGTGGATGAAATACCATCATCAATTAAAGGTAAATTAAAATTAATATTTGCTGATAATGTTGAAGAGGTATTAAAAAATGCATTAATCGGAGTTGATAAAAGTGATAATTAAAAAGTCTGAGTTTATTATATCTGCTGTTAAAAGGGATCAATACCCAACTGATAGTAGAAATGAAATTGCCTTTGTCGGAAGATCTAATGTAGGTAAAAGTTCTATAATAAACGCTTTAACAAACAGAAGAAAACTTGCTAAGGTATCCCAAACACCTGGTAAGACTAGACTTATAAACTTTTTCTTAATAAATGATGATTTTTATTTAGTAGATTTACCTGGGTATGGATATGCTAAGGTATCTAAAAAGGAAAAGGAAAGTTGGGGAAAAACAATAGAAATGTATCTTACTGATAGGGAAGAGTTAAAGAGAGTTATACTATTAGTTGACTCAAGACATAAACCTACAGCAGATGATATTATGATGTATGAATGGATAAAGCATTTTGATTATGATTGTATAGTTATTGCAACAAAAAGTGATAAGCTTTCTAATAATGAACTTGCTAAAAGTAGAAAATTAATAAAAGAAACATTAGGTCTAGGAAGTACTGATAAGTTTTACTTCTTCTCATCTTTAAATAAAAAAGGTAAAGATGAGCTTATAGATAATATATTTGAAGATTTATCAGAAGAAGCTAGAGATTAATAAAATAGTTGCCCAAAAATTTGGGTAACTATTTTATTTTTTTTAAGGGGTTTATCACATTTTAGAGAGTTTCGGAATAATTAGTATAGAGGGAAAAATGTTAGGAGACATGAAAATTAAAATTAAAAAATTTTAATAAAAATTATCAATAAAAAGATAAAAATAGTGTCAAATAACATTGAGAAGAATAGTATATAGTATAAAAACAAAAAATCAAATCCTTAGGAGGAATGTTAATATGCCTAGTATGCATGATATGATTGATGAATTAAATGACATTGAATGTCCAAGCTATCCTCCAGTAGACTCAGGTTGTAATGGCTTTGGAGGCTGTGGTAATTTTGGATGTGGCTTTGGTAGCTGGATCTGGATATTATTAATTTTATTCTATGCTGGACAAGGTGGAAATACAGGTTGCTGTAACACAAACACTAACTCTTGCTGTGGAAATGCTGGAAATAACGGAATATTTGGTGGATTAGGAAACTGCGGTGGAGGATATTTATTCTTACTAGTTATCTTATTCCTATGCAATGGTAGCTTTGGATGCGGAAATATGGGACCTAATGTAGCTCCATATCAAATGTAGTTTAGTAGGAAGGAGGAGTAGTTATGTCAAAGAAAAAACATGATAAATGTTGTTGCCAAGAAAGTTGTTGTGAACCTTGCTGCTGTAATAATGTAGCTAATAATTCAGGATGCTGTGGAAATATATTTGGTGGATTAAATAATTGTGTAGCACCAATTATATTCTTATTAATTGCTTGTGGTTCAGGTCTTTTAAATAACAACTGTTCATATCTAATAATCTTATTATTCTTACTATGTGGTGGATCCTATGGTAGCCTATTTGGAGGAAACAACGTAGGAAACAATTGTTGCTGTGAAAGTAACTGTTGCTGCTAGTTAAGAGGATGGAGGGCCTTATGACCCTCCAAAAAAATGTCCAAATTTATAAACATATATTATTTAATTACATATAATGGAGTAAAGAAATTAATTGGAGGAAGCTATAATGTCTAAGCGTAAGCATAAAAGCAGGGGCGATACTAGGCGTGAAGTTACAAGTGAAAACATGAATAATGCAAATAATAATATGAATAATAGGCAAACATATAATAATTCTCCATTTGGAATAAATCCTAGTCAATTATTAAGCAGTATGTTCGGAAATATAGATATGAATCAAATAAATGGTTTACTGCAATCTATGAATACACAAGGGTTTGATTTTAATAATTTAAATTTAGGAAATTTAATGGGAAATATGAACCCAATGGCATCTTCTATGAATCAAAATAACAATAGTATTAATGTAAATAATGATATAGAAGATAAACAAGAAAATAGAAATACTAATACTAATAATAGTGTATTTAGTGAAAACATTGATAGAAATGATGAAAATATGCAAATGTTAAAGGCTATTAGAAGTATTGTAAATGGAGATAGATTAGCGTTTATAGATAAGGTTATTTTAATGTATAATGATGGGGTTTTTGATGAGTAATATTAAATGTTAATATATGAATAAAATTTACTTAAAGGTTAATACTATTAGTGTACCGGAGAGTATTCTCCTATAGCTAATGAAGAGGAATCTTCATTAAAGCTAAACCCCCCCATCCCCCTTTTAGGCCGCTTTTTAGCGGCCTTTTGTTTTAGTTTTTTATTATTGAAGATATTTTATAATCACCAGATTCATCGAGTTCTGCTTTTACATATATATTTAGTTCCTTAGGATTTGTATTTGAATCGATAAAATTAGTTTTTTCAAAAGAAAGTACCCAATATATTGAAGTAGGCATACCTAAATCATTCCATGATGTATCGTAAAAATAACCTTTTTGGAAGGAATATCCGTAACTAGATTTATCTAGGTTCCAAAGTATTCCAAGTTCTTCGCTTGGAATATATGAAGTAAATATATCTGGAGCTTCATCTAATTCATAATCAGCTTCAATAAGATTTATAAGTGTTTGAACAGCACTTAAAGATGGAATTGATGGATTACTAAAATTTATATTTTTTAATGAATTAGCAGTTAATATATATCCATTAGTTCCCTTATCGCCAGTACTTGAATTTGTTGAATATATTTTAGGGGTTCTTGAATTATGATAGTCTAATATTCCTAATATGTTATTTTGGGAAAAAAGAATTTCTTGAAAAGCATTATCCTTCCATTGAAATACGTAAAATGTAGGTTTATTATTTTTAAGTCCACTAACAATTATTTCAGGTGTTTTATTTCTATCTAGGTCTATGTAGAAAATGCTTATATTACAAGATGGATTTATATCTAGTAATGAATAAGCAAATTCATTACTTTTTAATAATAATTCACCAATAGAATTTTTAATTTTTATTGAATAAGTTGAATTAGTAGATACAATTGTTAATTGATCATTTTCACCATCTAAATCAAAGTCATATCCATTACTATTTTCAAAAGATTCAATTGATATGGTTTCTATATTTTTGTAATATGTATTAATTATAGTTACTATAATTGAACATATAATAAAAGTCATTATAATAAAAGTCAAAAAAATTTTCTTTTTTGATGTTAAAAAATTGAACATAGTATCACCTCAGTTAAATATATGAAGATACTATATAATAAATACTTGTATAAAATAAAAAAAGCCAGTAGAGAATTCTACTGACAATCCTTACATAAACCATAAAAGAAAAGTTTATTCCATTTAACTTTATAATGTGTATTTTCTTCAACAATTTTATTTAAAGATGAAAAATCAACATCATGTAAATCCTCTACTGTACCACAATTAACACATTGAATATGTCCGTGTTCTTTACAGTTTCCATCATATCTAAAATTGCCTTCACCTACATTAATTTCTTGAATAAGATCAATTTCTACCAAAGTTTTTAATGTTTTATATACTGTTGCAAGACTCATAGTTGGGTAGTTAGGTTGCAGAGCTTTGTAAATAGATTCGGCAGAAGGATGTTCAGTAGTGCTTTTTAGATATTGGTAAACTGCTAATCTTTGAGGAGTTAATTTTAATTTTTTTTCTTTAAAGGTTAAAATTATATCATCCATAATGTACACCATCCCATTAATTATTTAATAATATTATATTAAAAATTATAATTATCTGTCAATAATATTTATCACTTAATAAAGAAAATTCAGAAAAATTCCATTGTAAATTTATCCATATTGTGCTATTTTATAATAAGAGTAAAAACTGAATATTTACTATGTAGCTTGTAAAAACTATAATTTGTAATTATACAGATATTTAAGGAGGAGAAGTTATATGTCAAAATATAAAGTTGGAGATGAATTATTAATTATAAATGATCCAAATGCTGAAAATGAAAAGTTAAAATCTTTAACTAAATTAACACTTGAAGGTGATTACGCTCAAATTTCTTGGGGATTAAAAATAGTAAAGGTTGAATATGATAAGCCATATGTTACATTAACATATACTAATGTTGACGGTGAATTAAATAAGGTTTTTGCAGAATGTAGAGATATTGAAAATTTCGATCAACAAAAGGTTTTAGAAAAGGCTTTATTAAAAGCATTCCAAAATGAAATAATAAAAATATCAGTTGTTAAAAACTCTGCTATTAAAAGATAAAAACTATATAATTTTTAAAATATCAATTTCTTTCTTTTATGAAGAAATTGATATTTTTTTATCAAAAAAATATAAAAATATTGATTTAATGTGAAAATATGTTATATTATAAGTGAATGGTATAAAACATTATAAAAATGGAATAAAGGTTTATTTATGTATAAAAATATAGAATGGTAGACTTTAGTTTTATTTTTAGATAAAGTGGGGGTATGGTTTATGAGTAGATGTCCATTTTGGTCAAGCAAAAAGGAGAAGGTTAGTTGTAGTAATGATTGTCCAATGAGTCCAGAAAAAAACTGCAATGAGACTTGTCCTTTTGTTGAACATTTAGTAGGAGAAAAGATTGTTTTTAAAGAAATTATTAATGATGATTTTATGTATTCACAAGATATGAATTTAGATTATATAATTCCATCATATGTTGGTTACAAAGATGAATAAAAATAGTAATAGTCACTGAAAAAATATCAGTGACTATTGTTTTTTTAATGACCCTTTTCCATTAAAAGCTCTCTTTTTAATTCCCAAAGTTCTTTAGATAAATCAACATAATAAGTATGAGGATTTTCAAATCTTAAAATTTCAGGCCATAATTTAGCTGTTTCTTTTTTAGAAAATTCCTTAATTTCTAATACTGAAGGAGAAGAGTAAACTTGTTCTCCTTTTTCAAAGATTTTAACTAATAATTCTTTTGCATAGAAGTTCTTTATTTCTTTTCTTTTCCATGTATGAACTGGGTGGAAAATTTCAAGTTCAGAATTTTCATCTATTTTCTCATTATTTAAAGAAATAATATCAGCTATTGCAATATCAGTATTTTTATCAAATAACCTATAGATTTTTTTGAAACCAGGATTAGTAATTTTTTCGCTATTTTCACTAATCTTTATTTTAGGAATAATTTCAGAACCCTTTTCAATAGCTACAAGTTTATAAACTCCACCAAATACAGGTTCAGATTTTGCAGTAATTAATCTTTCTCCAACTCCAAATGCATCAATACAAGCACCTTGAGCTAAAACATCTCTTATTATATGTTCATCTAAAGAGTTAGATACTATTATTTTGCAATCATTATACCCAGCTTCATCAAGCATTTTTCTACATTTTTTAGTTAGGTAAGTTATATCTCCAGAATCAATTCTTATTCCTTTAGGTCTTTTACCAAGTGGTTTTAGAATTTCATCAAAAACTTTAATAGCATTAGGTAATCCAGATTTAAGCACATTATAAGTATCAATTAATAATGAACAATTGTCAGGATAAGTTTTAGCCCAAGCTTCAAAAGCTTCATATTCAGTATCAAATAGTTGAACCCAGCTATGTGCCATTGTACCAACAGCAGGAACATCAAAGTATTTATCAGCAATTGTACATGCAGTAGAGTCACAACCTCCTATTATAGAAGCTCTTGCGCCATATATAGCACCATCATAACCTTGTGCACGTCTTGAACCAAATTCCATAACTGTTTTACCATCAGCAGCCCTACAAATTCTATTAGCTTTTGTAGCTATTAATGTTTGGTGATTTATAGTTAAAAGTATCATTGTTTCTATAAATTGAGCTTGTACAACAGGACCTCTAACTGTAACTAGTGGTTGATTTGGAAAAACTGGATTTCCTTCAGGAATAGCCCAAACATCACATTCAAACTTAAAGTTTCTTAAATAATCTAAAAATTCTTGTGAAAAAATATTTTTTTCTTCTAAATATCTAATATCAGATTCAGTAAATGATAAATTATTTAAATATTGAATAAGTTGATCAACTCCAGCCATTATGCAGTATCCACCACCATCAGGTACTCTTCTAAAGTACATATCAAAATATGCAATTCTATTTTGTACTCCTTTATTAAAATACCCATTAGCCATAGTTAATTCGTAAAAATCTACAAGCATTGTAAGATTTCTTTCATTAGTAACATCAAATCTCATTAAATTTTCCATTTTTATCTCCTTTTTTGAAAAATACCTAAGAATATTGTACAACTATATATAAATTATTACAATATAGTTATTTATTATTATAATAATGGTAAAGATTAAGATATATTAAATTTAAGGAGTTTTTATGAAGCTAAAATTAGATAATCACCAAATGAAAGCAATAAATATTAAGAGTAAAAATACTTTAGTAGTAGCAGCTCCTGGAAGTGGAAAAACTACAGTTATAATAAATAGAGTTAATCATCTTATTGAAGAAAGAAAAGTAAGAATTGGAAATATAATTGTTATAACATTCACAAGAGCAGCAGCGGAAAATATGAAGTCAAGATATAAGAGATTTTTTAAAAAGGATATAGCACCTTTTTTTGGAACATTTCATGGATTGTTTTATAAGATTTTATTAAGAGAAGGTTTTGATATAAAAATAATTGAAAATGGAAAGGGCCATGGAATAATAAAAAACGTATTGGGAAGATATTTTGATGATGTAAATGATGATAAAGTTAGAGAAGTTTTAAACAATATATCATTATTTAAAACTTCCTTAGGAAGCTTAGAAAACTTTTCGCCATCAATATCTATAGAAATTTTTAAAGAATGTTATGAACAATATGAAAAGCAAAAGGAGAAGGAAAAACTTTGGGATTTTGATGATTTATCTGTGAGGGTATTATATTTATTTAAAAATAATCCTAATATATTAAATAAATATAAATGTTTATTTAAATATGTTTTAGTAGATGAGTTTCAAGATTGTGATGAGCTTCAAATAGAGTTTTTAAGAATTATAAATGGTGGGAATGAATTATTTGCAGTAGGGGATGAAGATCAATGTATTTATTCCTTTAGAGGGTCAAAACCTGAATATATGGTTAATTTTAATAAAGTATTTTTAAATGGAGAAAAAGTATACTTATCAACGAACTATAGAAGTAAAAAGAACATAATAGATATATCTAAAAATTTAATTTCTAATAATTTTGGTAGAAATAATAAAGAGATATTAGCTTTTGAAGCTGAAAAAGGAATTATAAAATTTATAAAACCTTACAATGAGTTTGTGCAGGGTGAAGAGATAGTAAAAATAATTAAGGGTTTTATTGGAGAGGAATATAGTAATAATGCAATATTATATAGAACAAATATGGAAGCAAGAAGTTTAATAGATACTTTTACAAGAAGAAAAATTCCATTTGTTTTATTAGATAAGGGATATAATTTTTTTGAGCATTTTATATGTAAAGATATAATAAATTATTTAATATTATCAATAGATCCATATAATAGAGAAGCATTTAGCTTTATAATAAATAAACCCTTTAGATATATTAGTAAAAGTAATTTAAGCTATGTAAATAATTATAAAGAATATAAAAATGTATTTGATATTCTTATAGATAAAAATGATACACCACATTTTCAAGCAAAAAAATTAGACGATTTAAAAAAAGAAATTTTATATTTAAATAAAATTTCTTTAGGAAGTGCTGTGCAGTACATAATTTCTTCATTAGGATATATTGATTATTTAAAAGAGTATTCAAGTAAATTTAATCAAAATTTTAGCGATTTAGAAGATGTATTAGAGGAATTTAAAGAATCTATAGAAGGATTTAGAACTATACCAGAATTTTTAAAGCATGTTAATAATGTTAAAGAAGAAATAGAAAAAAGTAAGATAGTTCAAGATGGTGTAATTTTAAGCACGATACATGGTGTTAAGGGAATGGAATTTAAAAATGTATTTATTATTAATTGTGTAGAAGAAACAATTCCGCATAAGTCATCCATAGAAGAAAATTTAGAAGAAGAAAGAAGACTTTTTTATGTTGCAATCACTAGAGCTATAAAAAATCTTTATGTATTTTCGCCTAAGACTATTAGAGGAAAGTTTAGTAAAGTATCTAGATTTATATTAGAAAGTAGTTTAGAAGAGGAAAGTAGCTATGTAGATTATGGAATTAAAAAAGGTGATACTTTATATCATAGGCAATATGGAGATGCAAAGGTAAAGTCAATAAATGGAGATAAAATAACTTTAAAATTTACAAATGATATAGATAGAAGCTTTTCTTTAAGAGTATTAATGGAAAATAACTTAATAATATTAATAAATTAATATTAAAAAAAGGGTAATAATAAATATATAAAATCTTTTGTAAAAGGTGGATTTACTATGTGTAATTATAAAAAATATATAAAAATGCCTTTATCTATGATTATTATTATTTTAAGCTTAAATATGTTTATAAATAAAGCTTATGCTTTTTCTCCAGAAGAGGGTAAAAAAATAGAACAATTTATTGAAAAAAATAATAGCTTAATTAGTGAAGAAGAGAAAAAAAACTTAAATGAAATAATTTCGAAATTAAATAAATATATGGCACTATCTCAAGAGGAGAGAGAATATATTCAAGAGTGTGAATTAAATATAATAAGAAAAAAACTAGGAGATGCTCAATTTGAAGAATATAAAAAACTTATAGAAAAAAGATCTTCAGATGCAGAATTTCAGCAACCGGATAGATTTAGACTTTATGAATTAGAAAAGATGTTAAGACAAAATTAAAATGAGATAGATTATCAAATTAATTGAATAAAAAGAGTTCATAATATATAATTAATCTAAATAGGCTTATATTTTAAAATATAAGCCTGTAAATTTTTATGGGAGAAGTTTTTGGATTTATGAAAGATTTTATTATAGAAGCAAATAACATTAAAGATGAATTAATAGAAGTAAGAAGAACATTACATCAATATCCAGAATTAGGATTTGAAGAAACTAATACATCTAAATTTATAAAAGAGTTTTTAACAAGAGAAGGTATAGAATTTAATGAATTTGCTGGTACTGGTGTATGTGGAATTATAAGAGGAACTAAAGAAGGAGAAAATAAAAAGGTAATAGGCTTAAGAGCCGATATTGATGGATTACCAATGCAGGATAAAAAAAGTTGTAGTTATTCTTCAAAAGTTAATGGGAAAATGCATGCTTGTGGACATGATGGACATACTACTATTTTATTAGGTGTGGCAAAGCTATTAAATAAAAATAAAGATAAATTTAATGGAGTTGTAAAGCTTATATTTGAACCAGCTGAAGAAACTACAGGTGGAGCACGTGTAATGATAGAAGAAGGTGTTTTAAATAATCCTAAAGTAGATGTTATGTGTGGATTACATGTAGAAGAAACTTTAGATGCTGGAATGATAATGGTAAAAAGAGGAACAGTAAATGCAGCTTCTAATCCATTTAAAATTACAATAAAAGGTTCTGGGGGACATGGTGCTTATCCAGATACAGCAGTTGATCCAATAGTTATGGCAAGTCATGTTGTTACATCTTTGCAAAGTATAGTTAGTAGAGAAATAAAACCTGTAAATCCATCAGTTGTAACAATAGGAAGTATTCATGGTGGAACAGCACAAAATATAATACCTAATGAAGTAAAACTAGCAGGAATAATAAGAACAATGACAAGCGAAGACAGAGAATTTGCAAAGAGAAGATTAAAAGAAATAGTAAATGGAGTTTGCTTAGCTTTTAGAGGAAGTTCAGAAATTGAAATAGAAGAGTCGTATCCTTGCTTATATAATGATGACAATATGGTGAAAATATTAGAAGATTCTGCAAAAAGCATTATAGGAGATGAAAATGTTAAACTTCAAAAAAATCCTAAATTAGGTGTAGAAAGTTTTGCTTATTTTGCAAATGAAGTACCATCTGTATTTTATTTTTTAGGAATTAGGAATGAAGAAAAAGGAATAATCCATCCAGCACACAATAGTTTATTTGATATAGATGAAGATGCATTGCCTATTGGAGTAGCAATTCAATGCGCAGTTGCTATAAATTATTTGACAACTTAAAAAAATAATATTAATCTAATATAATGAAAAAGTATCCAAAGAAGATAAATTGTTTCATATAAACAATATAGGAGTTGATTTTTTGAAAATTGAAATAGGAACAAATGAAGCAGGTCAAAGACTAGATAAGTTTTTGAGAAAATATTTAAAAGATGTACCTTTAAGTGCTATATTTAAAGGATTAAGAAAAGGCGACATAAGAGTAAATGGAATTAAGAAAAAAGAAAATTATTCATTAGAATTAGGTGATGTTATTGAAATAAAATACATCCAAAGCAAACAAGAAAAAAAAGAAGACTCATTTATAAAAGTAAATTATAGTGGACTTATGATTACTTATGAAGATGATAATATACTAATAGTTGAAAAATGGCCAGGTGTTTTAGTTCATCCAGACCAAAAGGGAGCTAATGCTTCACTTACTGATTATGTATTATCATATTTACATGGAAAAGGTGATTACATGCCAGAAAAAGAAAAGACATTTACACCAGCGCCATGTAATAGATTAGATAGAAATACTTCAGGTGTTGTTATATTTGGAAAGAACTTCGAAGCATTAAGAACAATGAATGAAATGATAAGAGAAGGAAATGTAAAAAAATATTATAATGCCTTAGTTAAAGGAAAAATAAAAGATGGAATATACAAAGGTTATATTTCAAAAAATGAAAATGAAAATATATCAAAAGTATATGATGAAAAAAGACCTAACACAAAAGAAATTTCTATGGAAGTGAAAACAGTTCAAACTAATGGAGCATATTCACTGCTTGAAATTGATCTTATTACAGGTAGAAGCCATCAAATTAGAGCACATTTAACTCACTTAGGAAATCCTATCATAGGTGATTTTAAATATGGGGATAGAAAATTAAATTCATTTTTTGATAATAAGTTTGGATTAAACTATCAATTCCTTTATGCTTATAAATTAATATTTAAGGGTGCTTATGGAAAGTTAGAATACTTAAAAAATAAAACAATAGCAGAATCCCTTCCACCAATGTTTAAGAAAATAAAGAAGGATGTATTTAAATTTACTATATAAGAAAATATAAAGGGGAAAGTTATGGAAGAGAAGTCAGTGGGGCGTAGTTTTCTTATTTTATCTGTAGCTGGAATATTAGTTAAAATACTTTCAGCTGCATATATACCATTATTAAGAGCTATAATTGGTAAACAAGGAATAGGAATATATAATGCAAGTTATAGTTACTTTGTATTTATATTAGCTATTACAAGTCTAGGTGCTCAACCAGCTGTTGCAAAGGTTGTATCAGAGTTAAGAGCTTTAGGGCATGAGGAAGATGCATTAAGGGCTATGAGGTTATCAAGAAGGTATTTAGCTATAATAGGAGCAATAATTACAATTGGATTTATGCTACTTATAAAGCCTATTGCCAAATTAACACAATGGGAAAATGTTACATTATCGTTAATGTTTTTAGCTCCAACAGTATTTTTTAGTTGTATATTAGCAACATACAGGGGATATCTTCAAGGAATTGAAGAAATGAAAACTTTAGCAGTATCTCAAGTTATAGAGCAAATTGTAAATGTAGTATTAAGTTTAGCTTTTGCATTTGTTTTTATAAGCATAAGTGTTGAATGGGGAAGTGCAGGAGGAACAGTTGGTACTACTATAGGAGCAGTTGTTGCACTAATATTCATACTTATAGTTTATGATAAAAAAGGATTTGCAGAAAATATAGAAAATGAAAGCTCTGAAAGTCATTTTAGTGATAGGAAGATTTTAAAAAAGCTTATACAATATGGGGTTCCTATTATATTAGTTGCAGCATTGCAAAATTCAAGTGGAATGATAGATACAATTAATGTAAAGGCAAGGCTTCTTTCTTCAGGATTTTCCGATAGTAATGCAGAAGAACTATTTGGAATATTAGGATGTTATAATACTTTACTATATGTTCCATTATCGATTGTAACAGCTTTAAGTGCAGCTGTATTTCCAAGAATAATTCAAGCTTTTACAGTCAAAAATAGAAAAGAATTAAAGTCACAAATATCATATAGCTTTAGATTAACATACTTAGTTACAATTCCAGCTGCATTTGGTCTATCTATGTTAAGTAAAGATGTATATACAATGATTTATGGTAGCACTGAAGGATATCAATTACTTATGTATGGTTCAGTTGTATTAGTTTTAATGTCTTTATCAGCTATTCAAAATACAATTCTTCAAGGAATGAACAAACTATATTTAGTTTTAAGTACAGCTTTTTTAAGTATTGTAATAAAGTTTGTTATTAATTATATTTTAGTGGGAATAAAAGATGTTAATATATTAGGAGCAGTTTTTGCAAGCTTCTTTGCATTCCTTGTTCCTACGATAATAAATCATAATAGGTTAAGAAAAATATTTAAAATAAGAATTCCTATAATTAAATTAGGGATAATGCCCGTTATATCATCTTGCATAATGGCGTTAACAATTTACTTATGTAAGATTCCAGTTGAAAGAATAATGAATATTCTTGAAGGTGGTAGATTATTAACTAGCATATTTGTTTTAATATTGGTATCTATTGGAGGAGCGGTATATTTTATTAGTATGATTATGTTAGGTGGAATTAATAAAAAGGATTTAGATATGATTTCACCAAGAATATTTACAATGTTACCAAGATTTTTAAGAAAAAATATGTAATAGCAAATAAAAATTAGATATTTAAAAGTAATAATAATATATTGTTAATAAAAAATAATCTCTATATAAATATCATAGAGATTATTTTTTTATTTATTAATCTTCATCTAGTCCAAATCTACTTAGGTAAGCAAAAATACTAAAGGTTAATGTTATTATAAGTATATTTTTAACTAAAAATAAATCACTTAAAAATCTATTAGTGAATAAATTTAATGTTAAATAAACCAAAATTCCTGTAAGTGCAAAAATTACTATATTAAAAATTGATAAATTTAATTCAATGTGCTTTTTTACTTCATGCAAATTTATTATAAGCCCAAGAGTAGAGGTAAGAAATATTGTTATAACGTAAGAAAAAATATTTATACTTGGAATTGCAGTAAAAAAGTAAAGAGATAATATTTCAGTAATAGAAATAATTATAGAATTTCTTAAAATAATACTTTGTCTATTTAACCCATTTAATATTCCAAACATTGTATTAGCCACAAAGAAAATAGGTGCTGCTAAAGAAGCAAGCCTAATATATAAGCCTAAATCATCTCTTTGGAAAAACATTTTTCCAAGGGAGTCAGGAATTATTTGACATATAACTGTTGTAGCCATACCTAGTAAGAATGCAACTTTTAAAATTGTTTTAATTCTTGTAGAAGCATTATAATAATCACCACTGCTTATAGTTTGAGATAAATCTGGAACAAGTAATGTATTAATTGAGTTAACAACTATAAGTGGAAAGGTAACAATAGTTAAAGCCATTCCGTTAAATCTACCAATTAAATTAAGAGCAGAACTATAATCAAGTCCAGATGCTACTAACTGTCTTGGAACAACTAAAGTTGAAACCGTTGAAAAAGCATTTCCTAAAAATCCATTCAAACATAAGGGTAAGGATATTATTAAAACATTAAAAATAAGTTGAGCTCTGCTTTCTGGCATTTCATTACTAGAAGGCATTTTATTTTTCGTATATTTATAATAACAAAATAATAATAGTAAGCTTTGCAATTCTCCTAAAGCAAGGGATACATAAGCGAGTGTTACGAGAGAAGATAATGTTTGAGCTTTAAAAATATATATTAATAAAGCAATAGTTATAATTCTCATAGCTTTTTCAAAAATATCTACAATGGCAGGTACTGTAATTTTAGAAGTTCCATAAAAAAATCCTTTCAATATATTAGAAAGGGCAATAAATACCATTGCAGGACAAGTTACTTTAATAGCATTTAATGTTCTTGCATCCTTTATACCATATTGACTTATGTATGGAGCTAGAAAAAAAACTAAAAATCCTATGACGATAGACCAAATTATGTTAAAAAAAGCAACAGATCTAATAGTTTTAAATAAATTATTATATTCTCCTTTAGAACTATATATTGCAGCTCTTTGAGAAATAGCAGCAATAATACCAGCTGTCATTAAACAAATAAAAAGATTATATACAGGCATTACTAAACCATAAAGGGCAACACCTTCAGGTCCAGCTAAATTATTTAAATACATAGAGAAGATGAAGCCAAGTATTCCAGTTGTTATATTAGCTGCTGTAAGAAAAAATGAATTTTTAAAAAATATATCTTTCTCCAAGTTAATTAGCCCCCTTAAGTAAAGTTTACAAGTAGTTTTTAAGTGTAAGCTTTCTAGTTAATTACATTAATACTTATTCGGTAAAATAAGATAATATGATATTAAGTATTTATTATTTAATTATTAAGTAATATTTTATTAGTGAAAAAATATAAATAAAAATATAAAGGGGGAAGGAGTAATGTGGAGGTTTTTTAAGTTTTTAGTGTTTTCGATAATAGTTGTGACTTTATCCTTTGGAATTTATAAACTTAGTAATAGATATGATTTAAATCTTATTTATAAAAATGTAGATTGGTCTATAAATACAAAGGGATTAGATGGGGCAGTATCTTTTGATTTTGATAAGGAAAATAATTTATACATAGCCTTTAAAGATATTATCAAGGTTATAAATAAAGATAATAAGGAAGAAATTTTAGTTTACGACAATAAATTAAATATATATGATATAGTTTGCTATAACAGAAGTATTATAATTGCTAGTGATAACAGAATATTACTATATAACATAAATGAAAAGTCATTTGTAGAGCTTATTACTGGATTGCCTAATAATGGACTAAATTGCAAAACAAATATTATTTTAAATGGAGAATATTTATATGTTACCATAGGTTCTAATACAAATTCAGGCATTGTTGATGAAAATAATAAAATTGAAGATAAGGCTTCTTTTGAATGGAATTCAACTGGAATAGGCTATAATAATAATTATGGATTTATGCCATTTAGACAAGTAGCTATTGAAGGTCAAAAAATTAAAGAAAGTATTTTAAGTAATGCAAGTATTTTAAGATATGATTTAAATAGTAATGAATTTATAACATATGCTACAGGAATTAGAAATATTGAAGGATTAGCTGTAAATAGCATAGGAAAATTAACAGCTATAGTTGGTGGGATGGAAGATGTAGGTTTAAGACCTGTTAAAGATGATGTAGACTATATATATGATATAAAAGAAAAATCTTGGTATGGATGGCCAGACTTTAGTGGAGGAGATCCAATTACATCTCCAAGATTTTCAGATGGAACTAACAAATTATCCTTTGTTATAGCAAATCATCCAACAGAAGTTACTTTAGGACCAAGATACCAACATGATAAGGTATCAGCGTTAAGTGGTTTAACTATTGATTATGAAGGAAAGTGTTTTCCAAAAGATACAGTAATATTTGCAGATAACGTAGAAAATTATATATATGTTTTAACTGAAAATGATACTTCAAAAGCTATATTAGCATTAGATAAAGAAGCTCATATAGAAAAGATAAAGTATAATGATAGTAATATATATATATTAGACAGTGCAGGAGGATGTTTATATAAAATATCAGGGCAAGAAAATGCAAGTATGTTTAATTTACCCAATGTAATTTGGATATTTATTGTAATTTTTATAATAACAATAGTAGTAGCTTTAATGTATAAAAATAAAATTATAAAAAATAAATAGATGTATTTAAAATATTTTGAAATTTATTTTCAAAATATTTTTTTGCATTAATATAGATAAATGATGTAATATAACAAAGGTAAGAATAAATACTACTTCATTTGAATACATAATAAAAAACATGATTATAACTTAAAAGAAGCTACATAATTATATAAATATAATAGTAAAATGTATAAAGGTTAAAATTTTATTTTTGGGAGTGGTATTTATGGGAAAAACAATTATATTAAATTTAAGTGGTGTAAAATTAACAGGTGATGTTTTAGATGTTGGAGAAAGCTATGGTGTAATTTATAATCTTTCAAAGGATACTATAGATGAAGTTTCAGTTGATATGTTAGAAGGTACAATTGATGAGAAAAATACTTATGGAGAATACGATACTTGTACAGTATTTTTTTATTTAAGTAGCATATGGAGAGATTCTAATAAATTTAATTTAATTAAAGAAGCAAGTAAGCTTGTTAAGGTTGGAGGAGAAATATATATATGGGATATAAATAAAGAAATTGGAGAAGTATCAAATAATAAGGTCATGGCAGTATTACCATCAGGAAAGACAAAGGAATTTGAATTTAAGAATTTAAATCCACTTTCTAAATCTAATATAGATGATACAAAAAAAATGTTAAGTAATATATATGATATAAAAGAAGAAAAGGTTTGGGAGGATATTTTCTTTATAAGAGCTGAAAAAATAAAATAACAAAAGGAAGGAAGAAAAACATGAAAGTTTTATTAACAGCAATAAACTCAAAGTTTGTTCATAGTAATTTAGCAGTTAGATATTTAAAAGCATTTACAGAGGATATGAATTACGATTGTCAAATAAGAGAATTTTCAATTAATGATAGAGATGAAAAAATATTAGAAGAGATAATTAAGGAAAAAGCTGATGTAGTAGCTTTTTCAACTTATATTTGGAATATAGAAGTGATAAAAAGATTATCTAATTTAATAAGATTGGTAGATGAAAATATAAAAATTGTTTATGGTGGTCCTGAAGTTTCTTATGATAGCTTAAATATGTTAAAAGAGCTTTCAGGAGATTATATAATTCAAGGAGAGGGAGAGAAAACATATAGAGAATTTATAGAGTATTTACTTGGAGATAGAAACCTAAAAGATATTAGAGGCTTATATTTTAAAGAAAACAACGAAGTTTTTAGTAATGGAAGCAGACCGCTTATGAATATGGATGAAATAGTGTTTCCATATAAAAAAGATGAAAACTTAGATAATAAAATAGTATACTATGAAGCCTCTAGGGGATGTCCTTTTAATTGTAAGTATTGTCTTTCTTCTACTACTCATGGTGTTAGATTTTTAAATATAGAAAGAGTAAAAAGAGAGTTACAATATTTTATAGATAAAAAGGTTAGATTAGTTAAATTTGTTGATAGAACTTTTAATTGTAATTCTAAATTTTCAATGGCTATATGGGAATTTTTAATAAATGCAGATACAAGCACACAATTTCACTTTGAGATTTCAGCAGATATATTAAAGCAAGAAGAATTAGAGTTATTAAGAAAAGCACCAAAGGATAGATTTCAATTTGAAGTTGGAGTTCAAACAACTAATGATGAGGTATTAAATAAAATAAACAGATTTGTTAATTTTAGTGATATAAAAGAAAAAGTAGTAGAATTACTTGAAATTAAAAATATTAAGCAACATTTAGATTTAATAGCAGGATTACCAGGAGAAGATATAATATCTTTTAAAAAATCATTTAATGATGTTTATAGTATAAAACCAGAAGAAATTCAATTAGGATTTTTAAAACTACTTAGAGGCTCATCTATGAGAGAAGAAGCTGAAGATTATGGAATGAAATATTCACCCTATCCTCCTTATGAAATATTACAAACTAAAGATATATCATATGATGAATTATTAATACTAAAAAAAGTAGAAGGAATGGTTGATAAATATTATAACTCTCAAAAATTTAATAATATAATAAAATATTTAATAAAGAGTTTTGAAACTCCATATGACTTTTACTTAAGCTTAGGGGAATATTTTGATAAAAGGGGATACTTTGATAGGAATATAGGAAATAGCGAATATTATAAAGTATTTTTAGATTTTAATGTGGAAATAACAAAATTAGATAATGAAATACTACGTGACATAATAAAGTATGATTATTTAAGGTTTAATAAAAGAAGAGGTATGCCAGAATTTTTAGGAAGGGGATTAGAAAAGAGAGTAGAATGCGAAATTAAGGATATCCTAAGAGAAGAATATTCTTTTAGAGATTATTATATTGAAAGCTTTGATATAAATATAAATGATTTTGTTAACAATAACTTTTTAAATAAGGAAAAAACATATTTCTTATGTTCATATAACGGCGAAATGATTGATATAACTAGCAAAATAAAATCAAACTAATACTACACAAGTTAAGTACAAATAATTAAATAAATGTATAATTGTTGAAAAATGTATATTTATTGTAATGTTAAAAGCTTGTTTAGGAAATGTTAACAAAAAAAAGTTGAAAATTTGTAAAAACAGTGTATAATTAAAATTAAGATAAAAAGTAATTAATACTATATAAAGTATTAATGTTTATATTATCCAAGTTGTATATAGTAAAGGTGGTGAGATTTTGGCGCTAGAAGCAATTAATGAGATAAAAGAAGCTGAGAAAAAAGCAGAAGAAATAATTTCAAGTGCTAAGCAAAATGCAAAAGAAATTGTTAATAATGCTACTAAAGAAGCTAACATCAAATATGATGAAATAGTAAGTAATGCAAAGACAAAAGCTAATAACTTATTAAATGCTGCTTTAGAAGAAGGAAATAGTAATGCAAAACCTATCTTAAAGATGGGAGAAAAAGAAATAGAGGCTATAAAAAATATGTCTCAAGATTTAAAAGATAATGCTATTAATATAGTTGTTGAGAGGATAGTGAAGATTCATGGCAATAGTTAAGATGAACAAATTCACTTTGCTTACTTTTGAATCTAAAAAGGAAGAACTTCTTCGTAAGCTACAAGGATTTTCAAATGTAGAATTTATAAATTTACAAGATGAAAATTTGTTAGAAGCTAATGAAGAGCTAAAGTCTCTTAATAAAGATGAAGTAGATTCAAACATTGCAAAGTATGAAGAAGATTTATCAAAGGCTAAAACTACTCTAGACTTTTTAACTAACTATATGCCTAAAAAGTCAGGTTTAAAATCATTAGAGGATGACAAGGAAAACTTAACTATTGATGAATTAGAAAACGAAGTTAAGAAAATTAACTGGAATGAAATTTATTGTAAAGTTAAGGAAAAGGAAGAAGAGCTTCATGGCATAGAAAGTAAGATTACTAAGCTAGAAGGTGAAATTGAAGTTTTAACTCCATGGCAAGCCTTAGATATTTCTTTTGAAGCTCTAAATGAGCTAAACTCAGTATCAACTTTTATTGGAAGTATTTCAAAGCAATATGAAATGCAATTAAATGAAAGTTTAAATTCTGAATATGTTGAAATTATCTCAAGAGGTAATAACGACATAAATATAATAGTCGTGGCTTTAAAAGAAAGACATGATGAAGTTTTAAATGTTTTAAGAGGATTTGGATTTAGTTCTTTTAAGTCAGAGTTTGATGAATTACCACAAGTAGTTATAACAAATCATGCTCATGAAATAGAAGAGTTAAAGTCAAAAACTTTCTTTGTAAAAGAAGAAATAACTTCTTTTGAAGAAGACTACAAAAAAATGAAGCTGGTATATGATTATCTTACAAATGCTGTATTAAGATATAAAGCTTCAAATAATTTCTTAAGAACTACTAATACTGTTGCAATTCAAGGATGGTGTGAAGTAGAAAAGAACGAAGAATTACAAAATATATGTAAAGAAGTTTTAAAGGGTGATTACTATATAACATTTGAAGACGTAAAAGAAGATGAAGTTGACATAGTACCAGTTAAGTTAAAAAATGGACTACTAAATAAAACATTTGAATCTGTTACAGAAATGTATAGTTTACCTAAGTATAATGAAGTTGATCCCACTCCATTATTAGTTCCATTTTACTTAATATTCTTTGGTATGATGGTAGCTGACGTTGGATATGGACTAGTAATGTTAATTGGTGCATTTTTTGCAATGAAATTCTTAAACTTAGATAAGAAAAATAGAGATTTTGCTAGATTTTTCTTATTCTTAAGTATACCAACAATAGTTATAGGATTTATTTACGGCTCATTCTTTGGTGATGCAGTAAAAATACCTGGACTTATAAATCCAACTGAAGATGTTAATACTCTTTTAGTTGCTTCTATAGTATTTGGTGTTATTCAAATATTATTTGGTTTATGTGTAAAAGCATATACACTTATTAAAGCAGGAAAACCAAAAGATGCATTTTATGATGTTGGTTCATGGCTTATAACATTAATATCAATTGGTGTATTAGCAGGTTGTATTATGTTAGGATGGCCATCAGTAGTTAAATATATTGCAATAGCAGCAATGATTTTTGGTATGATTGTAATAGTATTAACTGGTGGTAGACAAGAAAAAACAAAAGGTGCTCAAATAGGTCAAGGTTTATATGCATTATATGGAATAACAAGTTATATTGGAGACTTAGTTTCATATACAAGACTTATGGCATTAGGATTATCAGGTGGATGTATAGCAGGAGCATTAAACTTATTAATGAAGTCATTAACTGGACCTGCAATAATATTATTACCATTCTTATTTGTTGCAGCACATGTGTTTAACTTATTATTAGGTTTATTAGGTGCATATGTTCATACAGCAAGATTACAATATGTAGAATATTTCTCAAAATTCTACGAAGGTGGAGGAAAAGCATTTGCTCCATTTAAAGCATCAGAAAAATATATGAATTTAAAGGAAAATTAGGAGGATTAAAAAATGAATACATGGATACAATTTTTTATGGAAAATAACGGTGGGTTAATATTTGCAGCTTTAGGTGTTGCATTAGCAGTTGGTTTATCAGGTATAGGTTCAGCTAAAGGTGTTGGACTAGTTGGGGAAGCAGCTTCAGGATTAGTTACAGAAGAGCCAGAAAAGTTCGGTAAAGCGTTAGTATTAGAATTATTACCAGGTACACAAGGTTTATACGGTTTCGTTGTTGGTTTCGTTGCTTACACTAAGATGTCTTCAGGAATGTCTTTAGAACAAGGTTTATACTTAATAGGTGCTTGTCTTCCAATCGCTTTAGCTGGTTTATTCTCAGGTATAGCTCAAGGTAGAGTTGCTGCATCAGGTATTCAAATATTAGCAAAAAGACCAGAACACAACACTAAGGGAATCATCTTATCAGCAATGGTTGAAACTTATGCATTATTAGGATTCGTTATATCATTCATGCTAGTAAGTATGGCAATGTAATTAATACATGCAATAACATTAGCAACATAAAGATTGGAGATATAAAATTATGTCAAATGTAAAAAATATAACTTCTAAAATCCTTAAGGATGCAGAAGCTGGAAAGGAAAACATCTTAGCTGTTGCTGCTGAAGAAAAAGATAAGATTATTTCTAAAAAAGTAAATAGTGCTAATGAAATTGCTCAAGAAATTTTAGATAAGGCTGAAGTTGAAGCAAAATCTAAAAAAGAAAGAGTAATATCTAGTGCTAAATTAAAGGTTAGAAATAATAAATTAGCAGCTAAGCAAGAAATTATTGACGAAGTTTTTGAAAAAAGTATAGATAAATTAACAAAGTTATCTAAGAAAGAATTCTTAAGCTTTGTAGAAAATACAATTTTATCAATGAATTTAACTGGAAAGCATACATTAATTTTAAATGAAGCAGGATTAAAGTCTGTAACTCCAGCTTTCATTGAAAAATTAAATAAGAAAATAGATGCACAAATAACTTTAAGTGAAACTAAAGGAAACTTTAAGGGTGGTTTCATCTTAGAAAATAATGGCATAGAAATAAATAGCACTTATGAAGCTTTAGTAAGCTCATTAAGAGATGAGTTAGAGTTTGAAGTAGCAAAGGTGTTATTTAATTAAGGAGGGGTAGTATGGATGTAATGCAATTTACTCAAGCTCTTTCAAGAATTTGGGTATTGGAAACAAGACTCCTTGATAAAGCCAAAGTAGAAAGAATGTTAGAAGCTAATTCTACTGATGAGGTTTTAAAAATACTTGGGGAAACTGAGTATGCAAATATAATGGGTAATGTAAAAAGAGCAGCTGATTATGAAGAAATTCTAAGCACTGAACTTAAGAGAGTTTATAAATTAGTTTATGAACTATGCCCAGTAAAAGAAATCGTAGATTTAATGAGCATTAAATATAAATACCATAATATTAAGGTTTTATTAAAGGGAAAATTTTTAAATAAAGATTTTTCTGATATGCTTATAGATTTAGGAAAAGAAGATTTAAGCGATTTAAAAAGAAAAATTGATACAGATAATTACAGAGACTTAAAAGGAAATGTTGAAAAGGCAGTTCTAGAGGTTTTAGCTGATTTTGAAGAAAGTAAAGATCCTCAAAATATTGATATTATAGTAGATAGATATATGTTTAAAGAATTAGTTGAAATAAAAAAATCTTTAAACTATAAATTTACGGATAAACTTGTAAATGCAATTATTGATGCTACAAATATTAGAACTTTACTAAGAATTAAAAAACAAGGTAAGGGAAGAGAATTTGCTTCTGAAGTATTAGTTAGTGGTGGAGCTATAAGTAAAGATACATTAGTATCTATATTAAATGAAACACCAGAAAATATTATCTCAAAATTAAGCACAAGTGTATATTCTGATTTAATAAAAGACGGTGTTGAAGGATACATAGCTACAAATTCAGCGAATCTTTTAGAAAAGTTAAGTGATAATTATATTATGGATATTATGAAAACTGGTAAGCTAGTAACATTTGGTCCTGAGAGAATTTTATCATACATTTATGCTAAAGAAACAGAAATTAAAATAATAAGAATTATTATGGTAGGTAAGCTTAATAATATTGCTGAGGAAGTAATAAGAGAAAGGCTGCGTGATATTTATGTATAAGAAGATTGGGGTAGTTGGTGATAAAGACTCAGTTTTAGCATTTAAAGCTATAGGAATTGATGTATTTCCTGTAGTAGAAGCTGATGAAGCTAGAATTGCTGTTGATAGAATGGCTATGAATGGATACGCAGTTATTTTTATAACAGAGCAAGTTGCAGCAAAAATTGAAGAAACAATTGAGCGTTATAACAAACAAATGCTTCCTGCTGTAATATTAATTCCAAGCAATCAAGGAACTTTAAACATAGGTTCAAAGAGAATAAGCGATAGCGTGGAAAAAGCTGTTGGTGTCAATATTTTATAGGAAGGCAGGTTAGAAATTTGAAGACCGGAAGAATAATCAAGGTTGCAGGTCCTTTAGTTGTTGCTGAAGGAATGGACGAAGCAAATATTTATGATATGGTTAAGGTTGGAGAAAAAGGTCTTATCGGAGAAATCATTGAAATGAGAGGCGATAAGGCATCTATCCAAGTTTACGAAGAAACTACAGGAATAGGGCCAGGGGACCCAGTTGTTACAACTGGAGAACCCTTAAGTATTGAACTTGGACCAGGACTTATAGAGTCAATGTTCGATGGAATACAAAGACCACTAGATGCGTTTGAAAAAGTAGCTCAATCACCATTTTTAACAAAAGGTGTATCAGTTACTTCATTAAATAGAGAAAGAGTTTGGGACTTTAATCCTACTGTTAAAGTTGGAGATAAAGTTGAAGCTGGTGATGTAATAGGAACAGTTCAAGAAACTCCTGTTGTATTACACAAAATAATGGCTCCATTTGGAATAGAAGGAACAGTTAAAGAAATTAAATCTGGAAGCTTTACAGTTGTAGATACAGTTTGTATTGTTGAAACAGCTAAAGGTGATAAAGAAGTAAAGCTTATGCAAAAATGGCCTGCAAGAAAGGGTAGACCATTTGCTCAAAAATTAAAACCAGAAGCTCCTATGACTACAGGTCAAAGAGTTATAGATACATTCTTCCCAGTAGCTAAAGGTGGAGCTGCTGCTGTACCAGGTCCTTTCGGAGCAGGTAAAACAGTTGTTCAACACCAAATTGCAAAATGGGGAGATGCTGAAATAGTTGTTTACGTTGGATGCGGTGAACGTGGTAACGAAATGACAGACGTTCTTAATGAGTTCCCAGAACTTAAAGACCCTAAAACTGGCGAATCATTAATGAAAAGAACAGTACTTATAGCTAATACTTCAAACATGCCAGTTGCAGCTAGAGAAGCTTGTATATATACAGGTATTACAATAGCTGAGTACTTTAGAGATATGGGATACTCAGTATCAATAATGGCTGACTCTACTTCAAGATGGGCAGAGGCATTAAGAGAAATGTCTGGTAGACTTGAAGAAATGCCAGGGGATGAAGGTTACCCAGCATACTTAGGTTCAAGACTTTCAGATTATTATGAAAGAGCTGGTAAAGTTGTTTGTTTAGGTAAAGAAGGAAGACAAGGAGCAGTTACAGCAATTGGTGCGGTATCTCCTCCAGGTGGAGACCTTTCAGAACCAGTTACACAATCAACACTTAGAATAGTTAAAGTTTTCTGGGGATTAGATGCACAACTTGCATATAAGAGACACTTCCCAGCTATAAACTGGATTAACTCATATTCTTTATATGCTGATACTGTAGATGGATACTTAAATAGAACAGTTGCTGAAGATTGGTCTTCTTTAAGACAAGAAGCAATGGCTTTACTTCAAGAAGAATCAGGTCTTCAAGAAATCGTAAGCTTAGTTGGTATAGATGCATTATCAGAAAAAGATAGATTAAAATTAGAAGTTGCTAAATCTATAAGAGAAGACTATTTACAACAAAATGGTTTCCATGAAATAGATACTTATACTTCATTAGATAAACAATATAAAATGTTAAAGCTTGTATTATTATTCAGACAAGAAGCTGAAAGAGCTTTAGATGCAGGAGTTTACTTAGATAAAATCTTAAACTTAGAAGTAAGAGATAAAATTGCAAGAAGTAAGTATATCCATGAAGATGATATAGCTAAGATGGATGATATTGCTGCTGAATTAAGAGCTGATATTGATGCTTTAATCAACGAAGGAGGGGTTCTTAATGCTTAAGGAATACAGAACGGTTACAGAAGTTGTTGGTCCTTTAATGGTTGTTGAAGGAGTTAGCGGAGTTAAGTATGATGAATTAGTTGAAGTTGAAATACAAACTGGTGAATTAAGAAGAGGTAAGGTTCTTGAAGTTAATGGTTCTAAAGCAATGGTTCAATTATTTGAAGGTTCTTCAGGAATTAACTTAAAAGGAACTAAGGCTAAATTTTTAGGAAAGCCACTTCAATTAGGCGTATCAGAAGATATGTTAGGTAGAGTATTTGATGGTATGGGTCATCCAATTGACAAAGGACCAAAGATAATACCAGAAAAGCAATTAGATATAAATGGGGAAGCAATTAACCCAGTATCAAGAAATTTCCCATCAGAGTTTATTCAAACAGGAATATCAGCTATTGATGGATTAAATACACTAGTAAGAGGACAAAAGTTACCTGTTTTCTCTGCATCAGGTCTTCCTCATGCACAATTAGCTGCACAAATAGCAAGACAAGCGACTGTTTTAAATTCAGATGCTAACTTTGCCGTTGTATTTGCAGCAATTGGTATAACTTTCGAAGAATCTCAATTCTTCGTTGATGAATTTAAGAAAACTGGTGCTATAGATAATGCTGTATTATTTATGAACCTTGCATCAGACCCAGCTATCGAAAGAATAGCTACACCAAGAATGGCATTAACAGCAGCTGAATTCTTAGCATATGAAAAAGATATGCATGTTCTTGTTATAATGACTGATATAACTAACTATGCAGAAGCATTAAGAGAAGTATCAGCAGCTAGAAAGGAAGTTCCAGGTAGAAGAGGTTACCCAGGATACTTATATACTGACCTTTCTACATTATATGAAAGAGCAGGTAGAATTAATGGTAGAGGTGGTTCAATCACTCAAATTCCAATATTAACAATGCCTGAAGAAGATAAGACTCACCCAATTCCAGACTTAACTGGATATATCACAGAAGGACAAATAATTCTTTCAAGAGAATTATACAAAAAGGGAATTGTACCTCCAATTGATGTACTTCCATCACTTTCAAGACTTAAAGATAAGGGGATTGGAAAAGGTAAGACTAGAGAAGATCATGCTGATACAATGAACCAATTATTCTCAGCTTATGCACAAGGTAAGCAAGCTAAAGAATTATCAGCTATCTTAGGTGAATCTGCATTATCAGAAACAGACAAGAAGTTTGCTAAGTTTGCAGAAGCATTTGAAGAACAATATGTTTCTCAAGGATTTGAAACAAATAGATCAATAGAAGAAACTTTAAATTTAGGTTGGAAATTACTTAAGATTCTTCCTAAGACTGAGCTTAAGAGAATCAGAGATGAATATCTTGAAAAGTATATGCCAAAGGGAGATGAAGAGTAGAATATGGCAAAGTTAAATGTCAATCCTACTAGAATGGAGCTATCTAAGCTGAAGAAAAGATTAACTACTGCAGCAAGAGGACATAAGCTTCTTAAAGATAAACAAGACGAGTTAATGAGACAATTTATTAATCTTGTTAAATATAATAATGAGCTTAGAAAATCAGTTGAATTTGAACTAGAAGGCTCGTTTAAAGATTTCGTTATGGCAAGTGCTGTAATGAGTTCGGAATTCTTAGAAGAAGCAGTTGCTTATCCAAAAGATAGTGTATCTGTTGAAGTAGGAACAAAAAACATAATGAGTGTTAATGTTCCACAAATGAAATTCCACAGACAATTACAAGATAGTGAAGGAAGCATTTATCCATATGGGTTTGCCAATACATCTTCTGAATTAGATGATGCTATAGGAAAGCTTGAATCAATACTTCCAAAGCTACTTGAGTTAGCTGAAGTTGAAAAATCAACACAGCTTATGGCTGATGAAATTGAAAAGACAAGAAGAAGAGTTAATGCCCTTGAGTATATGACAATTCCTCAATTACAAGAAACAATTAAGTTTATTAGAATGAAACTTGATGAAAATGAAAGAGGAGCTTTAACTAGATTAATGAAGGTTAAAGATATAATTAACGCAAGAGCTGAATAAATCTTTACATTATCACAATTGGGAGTTACTTTTTATAAAGTAGCTCCCTTAATTTTTATTTAATTATATATTTGATAATGATTTAAATTAATAGTATAATGCTAATATAATACATAATATTGCATATTATGATAATTTCTAAGGAGATACTTGATGAAATATTTACTAGCAATAATAATAGCTTTTTCTAGTGTGTTTATTTTAACACCGATATTTATGAAATTAGCTTTTAAATATAATTTTACTGATAAGCCTACTAAAAGAAAACAACATAAGGGTGAAACTCCACTTTGTGGTGGAATTGCCATGTTTATTGGATTTTTTATAGCATATTTTATTGTTTTTTATAATTATAGCTTTGATGAAAAGTATGGAATATTTATAGGGTCATTATTAATATTAATCATAGGAATAATAGATGACTATTATAAAAGCGTAGGAAGAGAATTTGGAATTACTCCAAGACTTGCAGTTCAACTTTTAGCTGCTGTAATTGTTTTTAAGTCTGGAATTTCATTTGAAGGATTTACAAATCCATTTACTCATGAGTACATAACATTAGTACCTATAGTTCAATTTATTCTTACTATAACTTGGATTTTTGGTGTTACTACCGTAATAAATTGGTCTGATGGAATGGATGGGTTAGCAGGAAGTGTATCATTTATTTCAGCAATAACTTTTGCAGTATCAGCTATTATATTAGGTCAACCTCCATCATTATTATTTTCTCTTATAACAGCCGGTGTTGTATTGGCATTTTTATATTATAATAAATATCCAGCAAAAATATTTATGGGTGATTCTGGTGCAAACTTTTTAGGATTTATTTTAAGTATAATTGCTTTAGATGGTGCATTTAAGGGTGCAACTATATTAAGCTTAATGATACCAATTTTAGCTTTAGCTGTTCCTATATTTGATAATATATTTGTTATATTTAAGAGATTTTCAGAAGGAAAACCTATATATCAAGCAGATAGAAGTCAAATTCATTATAGACTTCAAGAAAAGGGATTAAATAATAAACAAATAGTAACTTTTATAAGTATAATTAGTTTAACTTGTAGTATTGTTTCTATATTATTATTACTAATAAAATTTTAGTTTATAAAAGTTTCTTAAAGGATAAATTAAAATAACTTTTTATAAGATATATTAATAAAAATTAGGAGCTATATCCTATTGAATTAAAAATTTTCAATAGGATATAGCTCCTTTTTATTTTATAAAAAAGAATAAGACTTAAATTTAAGAATAAAAATTTATTAAAGAGTTTTAATTATTTCAATGTATTATAGTTTAAAAACTGATAAATAATTAAAAGGGGGCATTTCTTTGAAAATTAATGAATTATTTAATAGTAAGAAATTAGTATTTTCCTTTGAAATATTTCCGCCTAAAGTTACATCATCCATTAATACAATTTATGAAACCTTAGAGGAATTAAAGGACTTAAAGCCAGATTTTATTAGTGTAACTTATGGGGCAGGAGGAAGTTTAACTAATAATAGGACAACTGAATTATCATCAGTTGTAAAAGGAAAATATGGTGTGGAATCTGTTGCACATTTAACATGTATATCATCTAGTAAAAAGGAAATAGATATTATATTAGATGATTTAAAGAATAAAGGAATAGAAAATATACTAGCTTTAAGGGGAGATATTCCTGTTGGGGAAAAACCTAAGGGAGAATTTAATTATGCTTATGAACTTATTTCTCATATAAAGAAAAGGGGAGATTTTAATATTTTAGGGGCATGTTATCCAGAAGGTCATGTTAAAGGGAGAGACTTTAAGGAGGACATGATGCATTTAAAATTAAAGGAAGATATGGGTGCTACTCAATTTATTTCTCAATTATTTTTTGATAATAATTTTTTTTATAATATGTTAGAGGAAAAAGAAAAGTTGGGAATTAAATCACCAATTCAAGCTGGAATTATGCCAGTTGTAAATAAAAATCAAATAGAAAGAATAACATCTTTATGTGGAGCTTATGTTCCAGAAAAGTTTATTAAGATAATGAATAAGTATGAACACGATAAGGAAGCATTAAGAGAAGCAGGAATTGCATATGCTGTTGAACAAATAGTGGATTTAGTTTCTAGTGGTGTTGATGGAATTCATTTATATACTATGAATAATCCATATGTAGCAAGAAGAATACATGGTAACATAAATACAATTATAAATTCAATTAATAAAGATATAGGAGGCAAAAAATGAATAAGGTAGAAAGTTTTGAATTAGATCATAGAAAGGTTAAGGCACCATATATAAGAAAGTGTTGTTTATTAAGTAGTCCAAAAGGAGATTTTGTAACAAAGTTTGATATAAGATTTTTACAGCCGAATAAGGAGGCTTTTGGAACCGCAGCAATGCATGGGTTAGAACATTTATTAGCACATGAGCTTAGAAATAATTTAGATGGAATTATAGATTTATCACCAATGGGCTGTAGAACAGGATTTTATTTAAGTATTTTTGGTAATAGAGATACTAAGGAAATAAAAATTGCTTTAGAAAATGCCTTAAATAAGGTTTTAGAAGCCGAAGAAATACCAGCAGCTAATGAAATTCAATGTGGAAATTATAGAGATTTATCTTTATTTGGAGCTAAGGAATATGCAAGGGAAGCATTAGAAAAAGGTTTTTCTTTAAATATTTATGGTGAGTAATAATAAAACAAGATTAAATGATTTTTATTATTTAATCTTGTTTTATTTTATATTTTTTTGTTTATTAAATATCTTAATTAATTTAATCTTCATAGCTAAATAGTAATGAAATGACAAAAAGGAATAAATTGACAATTGGCTGATTAAAAGTTAGAATTAATATAATTTATGAAAATTTATAAGGTTAATTTGGGAGGTTATTATGAAGGCTATTTTAACAGTAATAGGTAAGGATAAGGTAGGAATTATAGCAGGTGTAAGTAGTGAGCTTCAAAAATTAAATATTAATATTTTAGATGTTAATCAAACTATAATGGGTGAATTTTTTACAATGATAATGATGCTGGATTTAAAATTGAGTAATGATAACTTTGATAATATTAAAGGCATTTTAGAGCTAAAGGGAAAAGAATTAGGAGTTGAAGTTAAAATTCAAAGGGAAGAAATATTTAATTCTATGTATACTGTATAAAATATTAATTATTTAAATGGAGGTATTTATGAATGCAAATAATATATTAGAAACTATAAAGATGATAGAAGAGGAAAAGTTAGATATTAGAACTATAACTATGGGAATTTCTCTTTTAGATTGTATTGATAGCAATGGAGATAAGGCAAGGGAAAAAATATATAATAAAGTAACTACGTATGCTAAAGATTTAGTTAAGGTTGGAAATGAAATATCAAATGAATTTGGTATTCCAATAGTAAATAAAAGAGTTTCTGTTACTCCTATTTCAATAATTGCAGGAGCAACAGATGAAAGTAATTATATAAAATTTGCAGAAATATTAGATAAAGCAGCACATGAATTAAAAATAGATTTTATAGGTGGTTTTTCAGCTTTAGTACATAAGGGATATACTAAAGGGGATAGAATTTTAATTAATTCAATACCAGAAGCTTTAGCAAAAACTAATAAGGTTTGTTCATCAGTAAATGTTGGTTCTAGTAAGTGTGGAATTAATATGGATGCAGTAAAGGAAATGGGAAAAGTAATAAAAAAGACTGCTGAATTAACAGCAGATAAAAAGGGATTTGGATGTGCAAAGCTTGTGGTATTTGCTAATGCTGTTGAGGATAATCCATTTATGGCAGGAGCTTTTCATGGAGTTGGAGAAGCTGATAGAGTTATAAATGTTGGAGTTAGTGGACCTGGAGTAGTTCAAAGAGCAATAGAAAAGGTTAAGGGTGAAAGCTTTGATGTAGTTTCTGAAACTATTAAAAGAACTGCTTTTAAAATTACTAGAATAGGTCAATTAGTTGCACATGAAGCATCTAAAAGATTAGATACTCCTTTTGGAATTGTAGATTTATCATTAGCACCTACCCCTGCAGTTGGAGATTCTGTTGCACATATTTTAGAAGCAATGGGGCTTGAAGTTGTTGGAACTCACGGAACAACAGCAGCTTTGGCTCTCTTAAATGATGCAGTTAAAAAAGGTGGAGTAATGGCCTGTAGTCATGTTGGAGGATTAAGTGGAGCTTTTATTCCAGTTTCTGAAGATGCAGGAATGATAGATGCTGTATTAAATAATTCGTTAAATTTAGAAAAGCTTGAAGCAATGACAGCTATTTGTTCAGTTGGCTTAGATATGATAGCAGTACCAGGAGATACAACAGCAGAAACATTATCTGCAATTATAGCTGATGAAAGTGCAATTGGGGTTATCAATAATAAAACTACAGCAGTTAGAATTATTCCAGCTCCAAATTGCAAAGTAGGAGACTTAGTTGAGTTTGGCGGACTATTAGGAACAGCACCTGTAATGGCTGTAAATAAGAATTCTTCTTTTGATTTTATTAATCGTGGTGGAAGAATACCAGCACCAATTCATTCATTTAAAAATTAAATAAATAATAGTATTTATTTAGGACTAGTCAATAATTATAAAATTAATTATTGACTAGCCCTATTTTATTAGATAAAATTAAATATTTATGTTGTAAAATTCAAAATATATTTAATAAAAATCTCTAATCAAGGCAATAATATAAATAATTATGACTATATAAAATTGTTACAGTAGAGTATTATTGAATATTGCATAAAATAATATAGATTGATTATGAGGAGGAAATAATGAGTGAAAATTTAGCTCTAGAAAGAAGTATCCTTAAACAAAAACGTAAGGATATATTAAATGAAGTTGAAAAAAAGAGAAAATATCAAGAAGAAATAGCTAAAAAGTTAAGAATATTAACAAAGGAAGCTAAAGGTAATTATGATGAGGAAAAAGAAAACACGGAAAAGATATATAATTTATTAAAAAAAGAAATAGAAAATTATGAAGAAGCATTAAAAAGTCCTTATTTTGGTAGAGTCGATTTTAATGAAAAGTTTGGATTAGAAGAAAAGATTTACATAGGCAAAAAGGGAATAACATCTACAGTAGATGGAGAGGAAATTGTTGTTGATTGGAGAGCACCAGTAGCAGACCTTTATTATAGTGGAACTGGTGGGGAAGCATATTATAAAGCTCCTATGGGGATAGTTGAAGGAGAACTTAATTTAAAGAGAAAGTTTTTATTTAATAATGAAAAGTTAGATAAAATTTTTGATGAAAGTACTGATGAAATAATTATTAATGGAGAAGAAGGTTCAGAGCTTGTTGATGAATTTTTGAAAATTAATCTTGAAGAAAGTAGGGGAAAAAAACTTAAAGAAGTAGTTGCAACTATACAAAAAGAGCAAAATGATATTATAAGATGGCCAAAGAATCTTCCAATAATAGTTCAAGGGTCAGCAGGTTCTGGAAAAACTACAGTTGCATTGCATAGATTAGCATACCTTTTATATAGATATAGAGAATCTATGGATGGTAAAGATATATTAGTATTAGCACCAAATAAATTATTTTTAGATTACATTTCTGATATTTTACCTACTTTAGGATCAAACGATGTAAAGCAAACAACCTTTCAAGAACTTGTGATGAAATTTCTTAAATTAAAGGGAAAAATTAAGACTAAGGATGATAAGCTAAAAGAATTAATAGAAATAGAAGACCATAGGGAAAAGCAATTTATTGTAAATTCTTCAAGAGTAAAAGGAAATTTAATATTTAAAACTATAATAGACAGATATATAGCTTTATTAGAAAGTAGCTCTTTAGAAATAGAGGATATTTTAATAGCAAATTATGTATTATTTTCAAAGAGAGAAATAATGAGATTATACTTAAAAGATTTGCAGAGCTATCCTATAAATAAGAGAAAAGATGAAATTAAAAGATACTTATCTTTAAAGTTAAAGGAAAGAATAGAAAGTCTTATTATTCAAATTGATAGGGAATGGGACGTAAAAATTAAAGAAATAAAAAGTCAATTGGAAGATGGAGAGCAAAGGAGAAATAAATTAATAGAAATATATAATGAAAGGGATAATATTAAAAGTTACATTAAGCATGATGCAAAAAAGGTAATGAATGAATATTTTAAAAATTGGAGAGGAATTACCTGTAGCGATATTTATATTAATTTATTCAAAGATGACCAAGTTTTTGAAATTGCAACTGGAAATAAAATTCCAAGTGCATTAGCTGAATATATAAAATCAGAAGAAATATCAAATTATGAAAAGGGCATAATTGATGAAGATGATCTACCTGTACTTTTCTATATACACATGCTATTAGAAGGTATTGATGAAAAGTCAAAATACAAGCATATAGTAGTAGATGAAGCACAAGATTATAGTCCATTTCAAATTTATTTAATTAATTGTTTATCAATGGGAAATTCCTTAACCTTAGTTGGAGATTTAGCTCAAGGAATTTATCATTATAAGGGAATTAGAACATGGAATGACATTACGGAAGGTGTATTTAATGGAAAAGCTACATTTATAACATTAAGCCAAAGTTATCGTTCTACAGTTGAAATCATTGAATTTGCTAATTCTATATTAAATGCACAAAATTTAGGATTAAAGGCTGCAAAGCCAGTACTAAGACACGGAGAAAAGCCAGAGGTAATTAAATCTGTTTCAATAAGAGAATCTATAAGATTAATTGAGGAAATTATAAAAAGACTTAACTCTAAAGGTAAACATAGTATTGCAATAATAACAAAAACTTATAATGAAGGTAAAGTTTTAGAAAAAGAATTAAAAAAATATACTGATTTAGATTTTGCTTTAATTAAGGGAAATGAAAAAGAAACTCCAAAGACTGATATAATTATAATACCAGCTTATTTAACAAAAGGATTAGAATTTGATGGAACTATCATATATAATCCAACAGAAAAAAATTATCCAGATAATATATTAAATCAAAGATTACTTTATGTAGCCTTAACTAGGGCGCTTCATAGTGAATATATAATTGCAGAAGAAGCACTTTCTAAAAATATAATAGTTTAAGTGAAGGTTAATAAATAGGAGGGTAACAGGTGAGTTATATATTTTTGATAATAGGTTTTTTTCTATTAATTAAAGGAGCAGATATTTTTGTTAATGGTGCATCTAATATTTCAAAAAAATTAGGGATACCATCTGTTATAGTAGGATTAACAATAGTATCATTAGGAACAAGTGCACCAGAGCTTGCAGTAAGTATTATTTCATCAATTAAAGGTAGCAATGAACTTGCAGTTGGGAATGTATTAGGTTCTAATCTTTTTAATACTTTAATGGTGCTTGGAGTTACTACTATAATAATGCCACTAACAATTAAAAAATCCGAAGTAAAAAGAGATTTTGCTATAAATATGATAGTAACAATATTATTCTTAATTTTAACTTTTACTAAGATTTTAGGTGGAAAGGATAATTACATATCAAGAGGTGATGGAATTATTCTATTAATTGGATGTATTTCTTATATAGTTTATTTAATATTATCAGTAAAAACAGGTAAAGTAGAAAGCATAGAATTGCAAGAAGAGTTAGCGGTGGAATCGACGGCTGAAATAAATATTATTAAAAGTATAGCAAATTTAATTATAGGTGCTTTAGGAATTGTTATTGGAGGACAATGCGTTGTAAATTCAGCAACAACTATTGCAACTTCACTTGGAATGAGTGAAAAGCTTGTAGGACTTACAATAGTTGCAATGGGAACATCTCTTCCGGAATTAGTAACATCAGTAGTTGCTGCACTTAAGGGAGAAGAGGATATTGCACTTGGAAATATATTAGGGTCAAATATATTTAATATTTTATTAATTATAGGAGTATCATCAGCTATAAGTCCGATAGCCGTATCTAGTAATTTAATATTTGATTTTGTATTTTTAATTATAGTAACTTTAATAATTGGAATTATGATATTTACAAGTAAAAGTGAAGAAAAGCGTTTTGGTAGAAAAGAGGGAGTTATCTTAGTATCGTTTTATGTAATTTATATGATTTATATAATAATTAGAAATTAAAAAATCTCTACGTGAAAGAATTTAGTAATTGCTTTCATGTAGAGATTTTTTATATACCTATAATATTAAATATTATTCAGAATATTAACATTTTCTATATGGTGGATCAAAATCATCATATGGGAATAGTAATTGATTAAATCCAACACATGGATCATTAATTACAGATGGTTGACATTGAGGAACTTCGATTGGTCCACTAGAAGCGACAGTCATGTTAGTAATTCTGTATAACTCAATTATTGTAAATAATCCAATTACTATATCAGCATGGTAAACAAAATTTGTTGCAGTAATGCAAGGAGTAGATTGGTTTGCAGGATATTGTCCTATCTTAGAAGATAGTGGGCTAGCTATAGCTTGAACATAAGCATAAGGCACATTGTTTGTATTTTGAGGAACATTATAGTTAGGAGCAAGTGCGCTATCTCCAATAGCTATAGAAGTATTAGGGTCAACTATTCCACCTTCTAATGAAATTTGTTTTGTATAAACTGTATAAGCAGGTACTGTTGTTGTAGTTTTACTAGAAGTTGCTGTTGCACCAGCTACTAAAAATTGGATTGCAGTATTGTTTGAATTGTAGAATGTTAAATCATATGAGAATGTATATTGAACTGTTACATCGTAAAATCCAGGAAGTCCAAATTGTCCTGGTGATGATACAGAAATATTAGTAATTGCAGTAGAAAAATTAGAAACTTTAATATTATTTACAGTATTATTAAATGCAATAACATTTCCTTTTGTAATAGGAGATGTTGTTAAAGGTCCATTTTCTCCAGGTAAATTTGAAAGCGATGTAGCTCCATTATACAAACTTGAACTTATTTTTATAAAATCAGAAGCCTCAGGTGGTAAGCTTCCATTAGGACATGGTGGAAGTGGTTGTTGTGAACAATCAATAGGTCTTAAACAGTCTTGTTGTTTGCAACGACCATATATTTTTTTTGCAATCAAGCACTCATCAGAAAGTGCTTCTGGTTGTAATACGTTAAAATTGTCTTGTGACATATATAATCCTCCTTATTAATAAATTAAGCAACTAACTTAATAATATAATATGAGAGGCAATATAAAGTGTGAAAAAAATCATTTTGCAATGATTATGGATACAAGCTATTGTAATATTTAGAGGGGAATTTTCATATTTTTAATAATAGTAATATCATGGGGGAGAAGTTATGTATTGTTGTGAAAAGGAAAACTATTGGATTGAAGTAAATAATACATTATTAAACTTTTATAATAAAGAAAATAAAATATATTTAGACAAGTATGAAAAGTATAAATTAGTAGAACAAAAGATTATATATGATAATTGTGATACACTAAGTACTGTAATTTTAAGCTCAAATGGAGATATTTCACTTATATATATTAATTTAAATGGAGAATTAGTTTTAAGCAGTTTTATTAATGGAAAGTTAGAAAATAGCATTATTTTAATTAGAGAAGCACCTAAAAATAGTTATATGCAAATTGCTTCAGTAAATAATTCTTTAAATATATTTTATATAAATGAAGTTAATGATATTAGTACTATTTGTTTTAGAGTTTTAAGTAATAGATTAACTTTAACTCCTGCTGTTATTATAGATGGAATTGATACTAAATGTGATATTCCATACATAATAAGTGCAGATAATGATAAATTAGCAATATGCTATGTTAAAATTGGTTATCCACATACTATAGGTTATAGAACTTATGATATTAAAAAAAGCCTTTGGTCAAACTTTAAGGAATTAGCTAAGTGTAATTTTCCAATAAGCAATTTTGATTTTGTTATTAAAGATGATATTATAGCATATTCATATACCTTTGCTAATTACAGAAAAGAAAATTTAATATGTGGAATAGGTAAAAATGAAAATATTAAAAATAATCTTATACAAGAATCAAGCCCAAAAGTAAATTTAAGTGATATATATATATCAAAAGATAATAAGCTATGCTTAATATATCTTTTAGAGGACACTTTAAAAATAATGGAGTTAGAAATAAATAGAGAAATAAAAACAATTAAGGATATTAGCCTTAAAAATATATCTTATTATAATAAATATAGTTATTCTTGTGATAAAGAAATATCAAAAAATACCATTATAAATGTAAAAGCAGAAGATTTAAATATTTTTACAGATAGTAACTTTGTTAATAGCATATTGAGTGAAGATAATGCGGCTGAAACTAAATTATCAAGTGATGAAGAGGATTCTCTTATAGTAGAGGAAAATTTAAGTGAAAATATTTGTACTTTTAATTTAGATGAATATATAAAACCATATATTACAAAGATAGAAGAATATGAAGCTTCTATTAATGAAATAAAAGAAAAGCTTAATATATCTCAAGACGAAAAGAAAAAATTAATGGATAATATAGAAGATTTAAATACACAATTAACTGAAAAAGATAATGAAGTAAGTGATTTGCAAAATTCTTTAAAAGAAAACGAAGTATCTTTATCGAAATATGAAAATGAAATAAATGAATTAACACAGAAGCTAAATGAAAAAGATAATTCAATTGAAAAGGAAGTTATTGATCTTAAAGAGATAATAAATAAAAATGAAATTGAAAAAACTAATTATATTAAAACTATTGAAGAAAAAGAGGAAGTAATAAAAAGTATAAATGAAAATTTAGAAATTAAAGAAAAAGATTTTCAAGCATTACAAGTATTAATTAAAGAAAATAAAAAGATAGAAAATGAAAGTAAGCAAGAAATATCAAAATTAAATAAGAAAGTTTTAGACCTTATAGAAGATTATAATGCAGCAGATAAGGAAAGAAATGAATATTTAAATGAAATAAACAATTTAGAAGAAAGTATCGATTATTTAAATCAAATAATAAATAGTAATAACGATGAAATTAATTTCTTAAAGAACAATATTGATGAGTTAAATCAAGTTATAGAAGATAATAATAATAAAATTAATTCTTTAAATAATGAAATTGAATCTTTAAAAGAGGATATTTTATTCTTGGAAGAAAGAGCAAAGAGTAGTGAGTCTTTTATAAGAAAATTATTTAAAAATGAATGATAGTTAATAAAAATATAATTTATAAAAAATTTATAGGAATTATTAATAAAAATTCTATATAAAAAAATAAAAGTAGCTATATCTTATTAAATTAAAAAATTAGAAGGATATAGCTATTTTTATTGTAAGAATGTTATTCAAATTATTATATAGCTATTTTTATTATAGAAATATAATTTAAGTTATTGTAAAAATAAAAATTTATATTAGCTATTATAAATTTCAATTAATGAATTTATTAAAGCTTCTATATCATTAAATGTATTAAAATATCCTGGGCTTATACGAACAGTTCCCATTCCTTCAGTTCCTATAATTTTATGAATAAGAGGAGCACAATGATAACTTGTACGCAAGTAAATTTCTTTTTTATTTAAAGCTTCACCAATTTCAGAGCTATCAAACCTTTCCATATTAAAAGATAAAACAGGAGTTTTTAAATTAGGAGATGTTTCTCCATATAATTTTATATAAGATAATTTTTTAAGCTCAAAAGTAAGATATTCCATTAATTGAATTTCATGATTACGTATTTTATCTATTCCTTTATTTAAAATAAAGCTTACCCCTTCATTTAATCCAACTATTCCAGGAGTGTTTAAAGTACCACTTTCCATTTTATCAGGATAAAGTTCTGGTTGAATCATTGATTCAGAATTGCTTCCTGTACCCCCTTCTTTAAGAGAAGATAGTGTTAAACCATTATTTATATATAATCCACCAGTTCCTTGTAAACCTAAAAGAGATTTATGACCAGGGAAGGCTAATAAATCTATATTCATTTTTTTAACATCTATATCACAATATCCAGCAGTTTGAGCTGCATCAACAATGAATATTAAGCCAATGGATTTTGCTAGCTTTCCTATAGCTCCAATATCTTGTATTGTACCTAATACATTAGAACCGTGATTTACAATTAAAGCCTTTGTATTACTTTTAACAGCTTTTTTAATATCAGATAAATTTAAATAACCTTTTAAATTTACAGGTAAAAAAGTTGTTTCTATACCATGTTTTTTTAAAGAATATAGTGGTCTTAATACGGAATTATGCTCAATCATAGTTGTTATTACATGATCATTTGGTTTTAGTATACCTTTAATTGCAATATTTAAAGATTCAGTTGTATTAGAGGTAAAAATTATTCTAAGAGGATCGTCAATATTAAATAACTTTGCAAGCATTTCTCTGCAATTAAAAATTTTCATTTCACATTGAAGAGACATGTTATGGGAGCCTCTACCAGGATTTGCACAATAAGTTCTTAGGCATTTATCCACTTCTTTATATACTTCATTTGGCTTAGGAAATGTTGTAGCAGCATTATCTAAATATATCATAGGTCCTCCTTTAAATTACATTTAAAATGTTATTTCTTCATAACAATATCGTCTTATTTCTTTATTTACAAACTTTTTATGAATAGCTCTTATTGAAATATCATTACTCTTTATTAATTCAATTACTTTTTCAATTTCTTCTTCACTAACTTCAATAGACCTTGCACAACCAGCAGACAAACAACAAGGTGTTTGAATCATATAAATATTTAATTTATTACTTTTTAATAATCTATATAAAAGCATACTATTATTTGCAGAGTCAAAAGTTATTATATATATTGGTTTCTCAATCATTTTTGTTTCCTCCTAGCCTATCTTTACTTTTAATATTATATTCAAAAGCGCTGTATAAAGTGTAAATCATATTAAATAAAGAAAATATTAAATAATCAATAAAAAGGTAAGTTTATTATTTTATAATAAACTTTTAAGTTAAAATACAAAGTTAATTATAAATATATAAATAAAATAGATATTGGAATAATTTAGTCTATTATAGCTTTATATAATCATAAATATAAAAGGGAGTGCTATTTTATATTAGGGGTTGAGATTTTAAAATATGGCTAAGAAAAAGTGGACAGTTATAATGTACTTAAATGGAAATAACGAATTAGGAATAGAAATGGAAAATACATTTAAGGAAGTATGTGAAGTTAAAAATAATGAAGTAAATATAGTTATACAATTAAGTAAAGCTCCCATTGAAATAGTTAATCTAATAAGACAAGATGAAAGTAAATATAAAGATGAATGGGTAGGAACAAGAAGATATGCAATAACAAATGGAGATTTAAATTTAATAGAAGAGTATTCTCATATAAATATGGCAGATTATAAAAATTTATATAAATTTTCAGAATGGGCAATAAAAAATTATCCAGCAGAAAGGTATATGCTAGTTATTTCAGGGCATGGATTTATTGTAGCTAGCTTATCAGATTTATGTGGAGATAACCCATATATTATGGGCATGTATGAAATGTGCTTTGCTATAAATAATTTAAAACAAGATTTAAATATAGATATAGATATATTATCCTTAGATATTTGTAATATGAACACAGTAGAACTATTATATGAACTAGGGAAAAATAAAAATAATACAGTAAAGTATTTAATGACCTATATTAATAATGGACCTATTGAAGGAATGAATTATAAGGATATAATATATTTTTTGAATAATAAAAACACGAAGGATATTTTAATAGACATAACTAATAGTAGCATGAATAATATTGTAGTTTCAGAAGTGAAGCATGGAAAATTAGAAAAAATAAAAGAGCTTAGTAATAAATTATCTTTTTATTGGCTTTTAATAAATGAAAAAAAAGCAACAGATAGAGAAATAAAATTATACAATGAACTTCATCACACAATAGATAAAGTTATAAATAAATTAGTAATAGCTAAAAATAATATAGAAAAAAGAAAAGCAGTATTACATTTGATGTTTTATAATAAATATCAAATAGAAGATATTGAATCATTTACTAGGTTTTATTATAAATTATCATTTACTAAAAATAATTATTGTAGCAATGTAATTGCAAAAAAAGGTAGTAGTGAAAAACCTAATATACAAAAATCAAAGGTAGAGCAGGAAATTTTAGATAAAAGGGATATAGAATTATTTATTAGAAATTTTAATGAAGATAAAATAGATGAAAGAGATATTGAAGAGATAGCAAATAAAATATATAAATATAATAAGTGGATATAAGATTTTAAGTGTTTTAATAAGTTATAAAATAACTTATTAAAAGATAGTATAAATCTTTTAAAAAAGTATTGAATTCAATTAAATATCCCTTTATAATATTATTATGGAGGGATAAAAATGAAATTTCAAAGTAGTTTTAAGCAATATTTAAAATGGTTAATAGGTATTTACCTAATAATGGGTGTATTATTAGCATTTAATAGTAAACTTATTTTAGACTTTACATTAAGTTTAGGAATATTTATAGGACCATTTGTATTATGCACAGCAGGGTATGGAGTTTTAACATTAAATAAGAAATATATAATTAGTGGAGTAGTTGTTGGATTATTATATTTTGTTTCACAAATAATTTTTAGTCCAATATTTATGGCAAAAACTCATAGAAATTTAATTGGAAATGTAGAACAAATAGAATTTTCAAGCCAAATAGATCATATGGACTTAAAGCAATTACCTATTATTGATAAGGAATTAGCATATAAACTCGCAGATAAAAAGCTAGGGGAAATACCAAGTCTAGGAAGTCAAGTAACAATAGGAGACTTATCTTTGCAAAGTGTAAATGGACAGTTATATTATGTTGGACCATTAGAGCATTCATCATTTTTCAAATGGCTTACAAATAGAGAAGGAACAGAAGGATATATTAAAGTAAGTGCAACTAATCAAAATGATGTACAATTAGTTACAGAATTAAATGGAAAAGAGATACGCCTAAAATATCTTCCATCAGCTTATCTTTTTAGTGATTTAGATAGACATGCTTATTTAAATGATATGAAAGCAGGGCATACAGATTATACATTTGAGTTAGATGATGAAGGAAATCCTTATTGGGTCATTACAAGATATGATAATGCTATTGGAATAACAGAGAAAAAAGCAATAGGTACAGAAATAATAAATGCACAAACTGGTGAAACAAATATTTATGATATAGAAAATACACCAAAATGGGTAGATAGAATTCAACCATCAAATTATATAAATAATTATTTATATAAATGGGGAGAATTAGTTCATGGTATATTAAACTTTAGTGATAAAGATAAATTAAAACCAACACAAGGAATGAATATAATATTTAATAATGATGAATGTTATTATTATACTGGAATAACTTCAGTAGGAAATGATGAAGGTTTAGTCGGATTTATGTTAACTAACACTAGAACTGGTGAAGCAAAAATGTATAAAACTTCAGGGGCTACTGAAGAGGCAAGTATGAAATCAGCAGAAGGTAAAGTTCAGCAATATGGATATAGAGCAACTTTCCCTTATTTAATAAATATACAATCAGAACCGACATATTTTATGACTTTAAAAGATTCTAATGGGCTTGTTAAGCAATATGCTATGGTTAATGTTAAAAACTATAATACAGTTGCAGTAGGCGATAGCTTACAATCTACATTAAACAGATATTTAGAAGCATTAACTAATACCAATATTTCATTAGAAGGAAGTAATAGTGAAGAATCATTAGTTGGTGAAGTTGAAAGAATAGGATTGGTTGTTAAAGAAGGTTCAAGTATTTATGATATAAAAATAAAAGGACAAAATAGTTATTTTTCAGTATCAACAGAAACATCAAGAGAAGTAGCATTAACAAATGTTGGTGATACTGTTTCTATTAAGTTTATAAAGGTTGGAGATGGAGAATATATAATAACTAATTCTTTTGAAAATTTAACTTTAGAACAGTAGGATATTTAAAAATATATTTATAAAAAATAAAGGTATTAAATTTAATACCTTTATTTTTTTATTAATAATAAATATAAATTATTATTTAAAAGGTGTAAAAGTTTAAATATAAGTAAATATTAAAGTATATTATTATATTTAGAAAGGATAGTTAGAATGAAAAAAAGTAAAATTTTATTAAAGATAATACTTGGTATTTATATAATGGGATTAGTAGGGGTACTTTTATTAAAAGGAGGTAGAATAGGAATTTTACATAGGGGTTCATTTATAGAAAGATTGTCTAGGGTGAATTTTATTCCTTTTAAAACTATAATATCTTATTTTACTAGTGGTTTATCATTTGCTGAAAGTAATGCTTTTTCTAATTTATTAGGAAACATAATAATTTTCATACCATTAGGATTTATGATTCCATTGATATTTAATAAATTTAGATCTTTAAAATCAGCAATATTAATAGGATTTTTATCTAGTTTTTTAATAGAGATACTTCAATTTGTATTTAAGATAGGATCTTGCGATATTGATGATATAATTTTAAATACTTTTGGAAGTATAGTAGGATTTATACTGTTTAGGTTTATAAAAAAATAATATAATTTAATTTTAAAAAAAATATATATAGTAATTAAAGTAAAAAATAATTTGATATTGGTTTTAAATGTATATATGATAAAATGGTAACTGAATAAAAATTATAAAATAATAAATTATTAAGAAGGGAGGGCTACTCAAAAAATATTAAAATTAATTACATAAATGTTTTGAGTAGCATAATAAATAATGAGTGAAGAAATAAAAAAGGTTCAAAATGAAGAAGTTCAAATAATGACTTTTTTAGATGAAGAAGGAAATAAAGTTCAATTTGAAGCTATTGCTAGAATTTATTTAGAAGATAAAGAATATTTATTATTAGCACCAGTAGATGAAAAAGATAGCGAAGATATTTATGTATTTAGAATAGATGAAGTAGATGGAAAGCAAGAATTAAATCTTGTAGAAGATGATAAAGAATTCATAGCTGTAAAGAAAGAATATAACAAATTATTATATTAATTTATAAGGAGAATAAAAGTTGAAAGAATCACAAATAATAAAAATATTAAATGAAAATGATTTATCAGATGTTGAAGTTTTAAAAAGTGAAAATGAATTTGCTTTAATAAATTTTTATTTTGATTTTGATAAAGATGTATTAGATGCTGCTAAGGCTTATTCTAACGAAGAAAGCAATTTGGAAGAATATAGTAAAGAGTGGTATAGTGAATATTACTTCCCTTATTTATATGATTTTGCTAATGATGAAGTATTAGAAATTATAGAAGAAGTAATAGAGCAATTAAATATCGAAGGCGAAATGATGGCTATTCAAATGACTGAAAAAACTAGTGATTATGTGCAATTTATGGCCTTATTTACAGAAGAAGATAGCAATATATCAATAGAAGAAGTAGTAAAGGATTATATGTCTAAATAAATTTTAAAAAAGGCAAACATTACTATTGAACTTTTAAAATAGTTTGATATAATAAAAGCATGAAATCCTGAGATGTGCGTTTAGCTTATGATGTTCAACCTACATTATATTTACGGGATTTGCAACAGGCTTGTAGATGTCGGGCTTCATTAAATCAGAAGATGGCAGAAGCAAGTTGAGCGAAACCCACCTGCGAGTTGCAGGTGTGAATATTTAAGCGACCGGCATGTTGGGAATTAATTAGAAGAAAACACCTCAATTTTGAGGTGTTTTTTGCGTTAAGCAGCTTTTGATTTAGAAATATAATATTTATTTGAATGCTTTCTTTTATATTTTTTATAAATAAGTTGTTGATATCGCCAAAGATGTTTGTCCAAATTTTGTGATATGTATATAACGAATTTATTTTGAGGAGATAGAAATTTTAAAAGCAAATTTAAAGTTATCTTTTGTAGAATAATTTTGTTTTTAAGACTTTTTTTATTCATAAGTTACCTCTTTTGATTCTTATTAACAGTATATGGGTTATTATACCATAAATGGCATAAAAGTAAAATAATAAAGTTCATCAAAATAATACAAAATATTCGATTAAAAAACATGAGTATCTTTAAAGTGAAATTTGCTAATAATAAATGATGTATTAACCTCTAATAAAAAGCAGATATTTTGACGAAAATATAAAAAATATGAAATAAAAAATAATTAAAGTTGATATTAAAAAGAAATAAATGTAAAATAATAATTATTAAAAAATAAAATTTATGATAAGAAACTTAATTTGTATTTTAAATTAAGCTAACTTTTATAATTTTATAAAAGAAAGGAAGTAAAAAAATGGATTATACAAATGCAAAAATTGAGGATGTAATAACTAGGATAAATGAATTATATAAAAAGAGCAAAGAAGAAGGATTAAATGATCAAGAAAAAGAAGAGCAACAAGTTTTAAGAAGAAGATACATAGATAGTTATAAAGATAATCTTAGAGCACAATTACAAGGAATTGAACCTAAGAATAAAAAGAAGTAAAGGGTGGTAAGTATTGTCAGTTACTGTAGAGAAGTTAATATCAGATTTTGAGTTAGAAGTTTTAGTTGAGGGCGAAAAGAATGTAAAGATATCTGTTAACGATATAAATAGACCGGGATTACAGTTAGCTGGTTTTTATAATTATTTTGCACCTGAAAGAATCCAAGTTATTGGAAAGGCTGAATGGAGCTTTTTAGATGATATGGGAATAGAGTTAATGAGAAAAAGAATTAATAAATATTTTAGTTTTAATTCTAAATGTATAATTATGACTAGAGGATTAGAGCCACATAATGAATTTTTAAAGGCTGCTAAAAAGTCAAAATCATGGTTATTAAGAACAAATGTGGTTACAACAAAATTTATAAGTAAGCTTACCATGTATCTTGCAGGTAAACTTGCTCCAGAAACTAGATTGCATGGTGTTTTGATGGACGTATATGGTATAGGTATACTTATAACTGGAGAAAGTGGAATAGGAAAAAGTGAAACGGCCTTAGAGCTTATAAAAAGAGGTCATAGATTAGTATCTGATGATGCAGTTGATATTAAAGAAATAGATGGTAGTTTGATAGGTACATCCCCTAGAATAACTATTGGGATGTTAGAAGTTAGGGGAATTGGTATTATTGATATATCTTCATTATACGGTCTTAGTTCTATATTGCCATCAAAGGACATAAATTTATTAATGCATTTTGAACACTGGAAAGATGATGGTGATTATGATAGGTTAGGCGTTGATAAAGAAACTCAAGATATACTTGGAGTAAAGCTTAGAAGACTAAGAGTGCCTGTTAGACCAGGGAGAAATATTGCAGTCATAATTGAAGCAGCAGCTGGTAATTATAGACATTCGTTGATGTCTGATGTTACACCAGTAGATATTATCGAGCAAAGAATGAGTGAAGTTGTTGAAGAAGAATAAGGAAGGCGATAGTATGGGCAAAATTTCTAAAAAAAATTCATGGCTAAAATATGATCAAAATGGAAAACAAGAAATTTTTAATTTTTGTGAAGGATATAAAAATTATCTTTCAATAGGAAAAACTGAAAGAGAATGTATCCATGAAGCTATAAGATTAGCAGAAAAGAATGGTTATAGAAACTTAGATGAAATAATAAAAAATAATGAAGCTTTAAAGACAGGAGATAAGGTTTACTTTAATAATAAAGATAAAGGTTTAGTTTTATATTTAATAGGAAAAGATTCTATTGAAAATGGAATGAGAATTATAGGTTCTCATGTTGACTCTCCAAGACTTGATTTAAAACAACATCCATTATATGAAGATAGTGATTTAGCATTAATGGACACTCATTATTATGGTGGAGTTAAAAAATATCAATGGGTTGCACTTCCACTTGCGTTACATGGTATTGTAGTAAAAAAGGATGGAACAAAAGTTAATGTTGTAATAGGCGAAGAGGATAATGATCCTGTACTTGGAATTTCAGATCTTTTAGTTCATCTTTCAGCTGACCAATTGCAAAAAAAGGCAAACGAAGTTATTGCTGGAGAAGATTTAAATGTTCTTGTTGGAAATATTCCATTAGAGGGTAAGGAAAAAGAAGCTGTTAAAGAAAATATTTTACTTCTTTTAAAGGATAAATACGATTTTGAAGAAGAAGATTTTATTTCAGCAGAATTTGAAATTGTACCAGCAGGTAAAGCAAGAGATTTAGGTTTAGATAAGAGTATGATAATGGGGTATGGGCAAGATGATAGAATATGTGCATATACTTCATTAATGGCCTTATTAGAGGTTGATAGCGTAGAAAAAACATCTGTTATTTTGTTAGTAGATAAAGAAGAAGTAGGAAGTATTGGTGCTACTGGTATGCATTCAAAATTCTTTGAAAATTCTTTAGCTGAGGTAATGGATAGAAGAGGAGAGTATTCTGAATTAAAATTAAAAAGAGCTCTTCAAAATTCATTAATGTTATCAGCTGATGTTACTGCTGCTTTTGATCCAAATTATCCAGGAGTTTGTGAAAAGAAAAATACAGCTTATTTTGGAAGAGGTCTTGTATTTAGTAAATATACTGGAGCAAGAGGTAAAAGTGGATGTAATGATGCAAATCCAGAATTTATTGCATGGCTTAGAAAAATCATGGATGAAAATGATGTTTCATATCAAACAGCAGAGCTTGGAAAGGTTGACCAAGGAGGCGGTGGAACTATCGCTTATATTTTAGCTCAATATAATATGGAAGTCATAGATTGTGGTGTTGCTTTACAAAACATGCATGCTCCATGGGAAGTATCAAGTAAAGTTGATGTTTATGAAACTAAAAATGGATATAAAGCATTTTTAATTGAAGAATAAATATAAAGAGCATATAATATTAAAATTTTTTAAATTTAGTATTATATGCTCCTTTTTATTATAATAATTTTTATTAATAAGTTATATAAAAACTTATTTTAATATTTAATTAGTTATTTAGTTTATTTAAAAACTTTTCCAGTCTATGTTTTTCCATAGATTGAGAACCTAATATTCCATGCTTTGTATCATCTTCTTCATGTCCATGAGAGTCAGAGCCACAGGAAGTTAATATATCTTTTTTATCTACAATTTTTAAGAAATTTTTAGTATCTTCTTCCGTGTTAAGCCCATAGATACCTTCTATTCCATCAAAATTAAGATGAAGAACATCTAGCACATGTAATTTTTTTAATAATACAGGATGAGCTAAAACCACAAGGGCATTATAAGTTCTTAATAAGTTAATTCCTTCTTCTGTAGATAATTTATTTGCTGGTATATATGCAGGGCAATGATCTCCAAGGAAATTATCAAATATATATTCTTTTGAGTAGTTATATCCAGCATCTATTATAGCTTTAGCTATATGTGGTCTTGCAATAGTATCCTTACCGTTTTTAAGGACTTCATTAACATCTATTTCAATATCATTAAATTTCTTTAATCTTCTGACTATTTCATGAGCACGAGCAATTCTTTTTTCTTTTAATCCTTCTAAAAAGTTATTTAAATCAGGATTTTTATAATCATCACCTTTAAAGTATCCTAAAATATGAATAGTTTCTCCTTTGTAAGTTGTAGATAATTCTACTCCAGGAATAAAATGTATATCTAGTTTTTCAGCTTCACTTTTTGCCTCTTCAATTCCTGATAAGGTATCATGGTCAGTTAATGCTAGATATTTTACTCCTCTATCATAAGCTTTTCTTACAACATCTTTAGGTGAATATTTTCCATCTGATGCAGTAGAATGTGTATGTAAATCGCATATAATCATATTAAAAATTTTTCTCCTTTCAAGTAAGTGTTTTGTAGTATATAAAGCTATGATATAATTTATTCATTGATAATGCAATAATAATAAATTAAGCTAAATTTATTATTATAGAGCATTATTTATTAATAATTTATGTTTATTTTAAAAAAATATAGCTTAAATTATAAAGTTTGAAATTTACAAATGAAATTGGAGGAATAGTATGCTTTTAATGATTGATAACTATGATTCTTTTGTATATAACTTAGTTAGATATTTTGAAGAGTTAGGCGAAGAAATTGTTATTTATAGAAATGATAAAATTACACTTAAAGAAATAGAAAATATGAATATAGATGGAATAGTTATTTCTCCAGGACCAAAATCTCCTAAAGAAGCTGGATTAAGCTTAGATATTATTGATAAGTTTAAAGGGAAAATTCCTATATTAGGTATTTGTTTAGGACATCAATGTATAGGGCATTATTTTAATGCTGTTATTAAAAAAGGAAGTGAACCAGTTCATGGGAAAATATTTAATATAACTCATAATAAGAAGGATATATTTAAGGATGTAAAAAATACTTTAAAAGTTACAAGATATCATTCATTAATAGTAGATAAGGAAAATTTTCCAGTTGATTTGGATATAATTAGTGAGACAGAAGATAATATTATAATGGGAATTAAGCATAAAAAATATCCTATATACGGAGTTCAATTTCATCCAGAAGCAGAAATGACAGAAGAGGGTCATAAAATTTTAAATAATTTTATAAATATAACAAAAGAATTTAATAAAAACTTGAATAAGTTTTAATAAATTTTATAAGGGGGAAAGTTGTAAGTGGGGTTAGTTAAAATAGAGTTTAATAGTAATTTAAATGTATTTGAAATTTATAACTTGTTTAAGGATAAAAGTAATACTATATTATTAGATAGTTCTAAAGAAGATAAAAAGCTTTCTAAGTATTCTTTTATTGGAATAAATCCATTTTTGAAATTTGAAGTAAAAAATGAAACTACCTATATAAATGGAAATATAATTGAAGGTGATGCCTTTAATATATTAGAAAATTTAATAAATGAATATAAAAATGATATTGAAGATACTATACCATTTTTAAGTGGAGCTATTGGTTATATTTCTTACGATACTGGAAGATTATTAGAGAGTCTACCTAATACAGCAACAGAAGATTTTAGTATACCAGATATGAGATTTATTTTTTATAAAAATATAATAATATTTGATTTAATAAATAATAAAAAATACATAACTGATTTAGATGGTCATATTGAAAATATACATAACATTTTAAAAGTAATAGATAATGGAGAAAAAATTGCTGATGAAATAGTTTATGAAAAAAGTGAAAATATTTTTTATTCAAATTTTGTTAAAGAGGATTATAAAAAAGCAGTAGCTAAGCTAAAAGACTATATAGTATCTGGTGATGTTTATATTGCAAACATGACTCAAAGATTTTGGTGTTATAATGATGATGAATCTTTTAATATTTATAAGAAATTAAGAAGCATAAATAAAGCACCTTTTTCGGCTTATTTAAATTTTGATGATTTTCAAATTATAAGCTCATCTCCAGAAAGATTTGTTCAAGTTATTAATAATAAGGCACATACAAGACCTATAAAAGGGACAAGACCTAGAGGTAATAACAAAAAAGAAGATGAGGTAAATAAGTTAGAACTTATTAATAGTGAAAAAGATAAAGCGGAATTATTAATGGTTGTTGATTTAGAGAGAAATGATTTTAGTAAGGTATGTAAACCACATACTGTTAAGGTTACTGAAAACTTTAAGTTAGAAGAATATGCTACAGTGTTTCACTTAGTTTCTACAGTAGAAGGAGAATTAAAAAATAATGTTTCTTCTGTAAGGTGTATAAAAGAATGTTTTCCTGGTGGTTCTATAACTGGAACTCCTAAAATACGAGCTATGGAAATAATTGAAGAGTTAGAAAAGGTTAAGAGAAATATTTATACAGGTTCTATAGGATATTTTGATTTTAGAGGAAACTGTGATTTTAATATAGTCATAAGAACAATAGTAAAAAAAGATAATAAGGCTTATTTTGGAGTTGGCGGTGGAATTACTTACGATTCAATAGAGGAAGATGAGTACAATGAAACGCTAGATAAAGCAAGAGCTTTAATGAGAGTATTATAGGTGAATTAATGAGAAAAGTTATATATGAAAATGATACTATAAATATAGATAGTGGTATATTTTTTGGAAGAGGAGTTTTTGAAACTATATTAGTAAAAAATACTCCAGTATTTTTAAAGGAGCATATAAAAAGATTAAATAATGCAATTTTAGAATTCAATTTAGGTAAGTTAATATCTATCGAAGATGTAGCTTTCTTTATAAATAAATATAATATAAAAAACAAAGCATTAAAAATTGTTGTAACTGAAAAAAACTTAATTTATTCAATAAGGGAGATAAAGTATAAAGATAGTGATTATAAAGAGGGATTTAAGGTCTCTATTTCTGAGGTTTTAAGAAATTCAACTTCTAGGATAGTTAACTTTAAAACTTTAAATTATTTAGAAAATATTATAGAATATGAATTATGTCAAAGAAATGGATATAATGAATCTATATTCTTTAATGAAGAAGGTAATTTATGTGAAGGGTGTACAAGTAATATTTTTATAGTTAAGGATAAATTTATTTATACACCACCAACTAAATGTGGATTATTACCAGGAATAGTTCGTAGCTGGGTTATTGATAGCTTTGATGTAATAGAAAAAAATATAACAAAAGAAGAATTATTAAATAGTGATGAAGTTTTCTTAACTAATTCATTAGTTGGGGTTATAAAGGTTTCTAATATAGAAAACAAACTATTTAAAAATGAAGTAATTGAAAAAATAAAAAAGCAATATGATAAGCAAATAAATGGAGGGCAAAATGATGAATAAAGAAAAGATAATGGAAGGTGTAAAGCTAATATTAGAAGGTATAGGAGAGGACGTAAACAGGGAAGGATTAATAGAAACACCAGATAGAATAGCAAGAATGTATATGGAGATTTTTGAAGGCTTAGGAAAAGATGCTAAAGAGGTGCTTTCTAAAACATTTTCTGTAGAAAATAATGATTTAGTATTAGAAAAAGATATAACATTCTTTTCTATGTGTGAACATCACTTAGTTCCTTTCTTTGGAAAGGCACATATAGCCTATATACCTAAAGGAAAAGTAGCAGGGCTTTCAAAGCTTGCAAGAACTGTTGAGGTTTATGCTAAAAAGCCTCAACTACAAGAAAGATTAACAACAGAAATAGCTGATGCCATAATGGAATATTTAGATGCAGAAGGAGCTATGGTTGTAATTGAAGCAGAACACACATGTATGACTATGAGGGGAGTTAAAAAGCCTGGTGCTAAAACTGTAACTACTACTTATAGGGGAATATTTAGAGAAGATATAGAACTAAGAAGAGAAGTTATGAATTTTATAAAATAATTTTTCTAAGTTTAATAGTTTATTTGGGATATATATAAGTTAGGATTTAAACCTAATAGGATTAGTTTAAACAATAGCTATTAACTTTAAAGAAGGTGAAATATGAAAAATATAGATATAATTTTTAACAATGTTCAGTATAGAAATGCTCTAAAAAGCTTAAAGGAATATGAAAAAGATAGAGAGTTTTGTAATCATACTATAGAGCATTTTATAGATGTGGCTAGAATTGCATATATAATGGTCCTTGAAGAAAATTTAAATATTTCAAAAGAAGTTATTTATGCAATTGGGCTTTTACATGACATAGGTAGAGTAAAGCAATATGAAGAAGGAATTAGTCATGATATTGCTAGTGTAGAAATGAGCAAAGAAATATTAAAAGAAACAAACTTTACAGCTGATGAAATTAATATTATTTTAAGTGGAATTGCAAGTCATAGAAAAGAAAGTGATAAAAGATTAGAAGAAATAATATATAAGGCTGATAAACTATCAAGACAATGTTTTAATTGTAAGGTTAAAAGGGAGTGTTATTGGAAAGATGAAAAGAAAAACCTTGCTATAAAATATTAAGGAGTGAAGGAAATTGAGAATAGGAAATAAGGAATATGAGTTAGGAAAGAGAACTTATATAATGGGAATATTAAATGTAACACCAGATTCCTTTTCAGATGGTGGAAAGTTTAATGAAATAGATGAAGCTGTAAATCAAGCTAGAAAGTTAATAGAAGATGGTGCTGATATTATAGATATTGGTGGGGAATCAACAAGACCTGGTGCAGAATATGTAACAGAAGAAGAGGAAATAAAAAGAGTAGTTCCAATAATTAAAGCTATAAAAGAAAAGTTAGATGTTACTATTTCAATAGATACATATAAAGCGAGGACAGCCGAAGAATCAATAAAGGCAGGGGCAGATATTATAAATGATATTTGGGGTGCTAAATATGATAAAAATATGGCTAAGGTAGCTGCAAAATATAATACTCCAATTATTTTAATGCATAATAGAGAAAATAAGCCTTATGAAAATTTAATGGAAGATGTAGTAAGGGATTTACAAGAAAGTATTGATATTGCATTAAAAGCTGGAGTAAAAAAAGAAAATATAATTTTAGACCCCGGCATAGGTTTTGCTAAAACTTATGAGGAAAACTTAATTGTAATGAATAATTGTGAAGTTATTAAAAAATTAGGTTATCCAATGCTTTTAGGTACATCGAGAAAATCAATGATTGGATTAACTTTAAATTTACCTGTAAATGAAAGAGTAGAGGGAACACTTGCAACTAGTGTTATGGGAATAATTAAGGGATTTGAGTTTATTAGAGTTCATGATGTATTAGAAAATAAAAGAGTAGCTATTATGACAGATACTATATTAAAAGCAAAGTAGGGAAGATAAATGGATAAAATATATTTAAAAGATATTGAGATTTTTGCAAATCACGGTGTTTTTAGTCAAGAAAAAGATTTAGGGCAAAAGTTTATTTTAAGCATAGAACTTTCGCTAGATATTAAAGAACCTGCAACTACTTGCGACTTAACTAAGTCAGTTCATTATGGAGAGTTGTGCCATAAAGTTATAGATGTTTTTAAAGAAGAGTCCTTAGATTTAATTGAAAGTGTTGTAAATAAGGTGGCTAATTTTATTTTAGATACTTATCCAATGGTTAAAGCTGTTAAAGTATTATTAAAAAAGCCTTGGGCACCTATAGGAAGACATTTAGATTACGCAGCAGTTGAAATTAATAGAGAAAGACATTTTGCTTATATTGCATTAGGAAGCAATATAGGGAATAAAGAAGAAAATCTTAAAAATGCTATAAAAAAGATTGAAGAAATTAATGGAGTAAAAATTTCTAAGGTTTCGTCTTTTATGGTGACAGAGCCATGGGGATATGAAAATCAAGAAGAATTTTTAAATGGAGTTATTAAGGTAGAAACATACTTAACACCAAGAGAGCTTATGAGCACTCTTCTTAAAATAGAAAATGACCTTGGAAGGGTTAGAGAAATAAAGTGGGGACCAAGAATAATAGATTTAGATATTGTTTTATATGATGATGTAATAAGTAATGATGAATTTGTTATACTTCCACATCCTTTAATGCATTTAAGAGATTTTGTTTTAAAGCCATTAAAGGAAATAGCACCTTATGCACTACATCCATTAAAAAATAAGAGAATTTTTGAACTTATAGATTAAAAAAATAATACACTCAAAATATTTATGAATTTTTTAAATATTTTGGGTGTATTTTTATTTTTAGTAGGTAAAAATTAATTATTAGAGTTAGCTTTATTTATTATATAAACACAAAATGAATAAATATTATTTCTTATAGGAACATTATCCATAGTTATCATATCTTCTTTTAAGTTTCCATCCCAAGGGAAAAGTGTTATAGAATTTTTATCATAAACATTTATAACATATTTAGATTTATCATTATCAAATTCAATAATAAGCTTATACTTAACTTTATCATCTTCTAAATTAAGTTCACTTACATAGTTATCAGCATTTAATGAAGCTAAAAAGCAAGGGAGAATATCTTCATCTTCTTCTAAAACCTCATGATATTCATAAAAGTTAACGTCAAAAACTTTAAGAGAATAGCTTTCATTATTTTTAATTTTCTCATAAATTTCATTTGAGTAGTAATAAAGATTAGGTTTAGTTTTTAAGTTTATGTATTTAGGATCATTAAAAACACAGCCAGATAAAAGAGTAACTAATAACAATATATAAATAAACTTTAAGTATTTCATCTTATCCTCCTAGAAAATGATTATATAAATAATTATTCTGTAAAAGCTTAATTTAGAACAAAGGCAAATTTAAAGATTTATTTCTTAAAATTTATATTAAGTAAATTCTTTATAAAATATAATTTATTTAAATGCAAAAGTAACAATATGTAATAAAAAGAAAAAAATTATAATAGTATAATTTATAAGCAATGTATAGGTAGGGTATTAATGAAAATAATTGCAACCATAGGACCAAGCTCCTCTAATAAAAAGGTTTTAGAAGAACTAATTAATAATGGAGTTGATATTTTTAGGTTAAATTTTTCACATTTTTATGAAAAAGAGTTTATAAGAATATTAAAATATTCTAGAAGTTTAAATAAAAATATAACCTTTATGGCAGATTTATGTGGAAAAAAGGTTAGAGTATCAGAAAACTTAAAAACTGTATTTAAAGTTTTTAAAAATGAAATAGTTTATTTTTGCAGTAGTGATGTATATTTATTAATTAATAATACTAATGATAAAATTATTCCGCTTAATATAAAGTCAGATATTATAGAGAAAAATGATATTAAAAAAATATCTATGAAAGATGGCACTATGAATTTTGAAATTATCGATAAAGATAAAGTATTTTTAAAGGCTATAGCAAAAGATACTGGAGTAATTAGAGGGGGAAAGGGATGTAATATTCCAGATGCTTGTTTAGGAGAAAATTTATTAAATGATAATGATAAGAAAAACTTAAAGTGGGCTATTGATAATGGTATAGATATAATTGGACAATCTTATGTTGAAGGTTCTAGAGATATCTTACATGTAAGAGAATACATAAAAAAATTTAAAGGAAGTAAAAAAGATATTAAGATATTTTCTAAGATAGAAACTATGGCAGGATTAAATAATTATAAAGAAATAATGAGTTTTAGTGATGGAATTGTTATTGCAAGAGGTGATTTGGTTCCAGAGTGTAGTATGGAAGTATCTGTAGAAGAGGAATTTAAGTTATTAAATAATTTAAGAAATGAAAATTATGATAAAGAAATAATAATAGCAACTCATGTTTTAGATAGTATGAAAAATACTTTGAATAATAGTATAAGCGAAATAGAAAGTATATATTCATTTATAAATAATGGAGTAACTGGTTTTTTATTAGCAGGAGAAACTTCTATTGGAAAATATCCACTACAAGTAGTTCAATTACTAAATAAATTAATTAAAATGTATAAAAAGTAATAACTGTTAAAGTATAGACAAGCTATTTTTTAATAGGTATTATAAAATAGCAAATCTATATTAAGGAGGAAATTAAATGAGTGAACAAGAGAAGAATTTACGCTGGTATAATTTAGCTATGATGGCTTTTGTAGCAGTATGGGGATTTGGTAATGTTGTAAATAACTTTGCCAATCAAGGATTAAAAGTAGTTGTATCCTGGGTACTTATAATAGGATTATATTTTGTACCTTATGCATTAATGGTAGGAGAATTAGGGTCTGTTTTTAAAGATAGTAAAGGTGGGGTAAGCTCTTGGATAAGAGGAACCTTTGGAACTACTTTAGCTTATTTTGCCGGATGGACATACTGGGTTGTTCACATTCCATATTTAGCACAAAAGCCACAATCGGCTTTAATTGCATTAGGATGGACTGTAAAGCAAAATGGTAATTTTATAAAAGATATGGACCCAATAGTGGCTCAATTATTAACATTAGCAGTATTTTTATTATTTTTATGGATTGCATCAAGAGGTGTAACATCTTTAAAGATGATTGGAACAATAGCTGGTACATCAGTATTTGTTATGTCTATTTTATATGTTGTATTAATGTTAGCTGCACCTTCAATTAGAGGAATACAATCAGCAACAGTGGATTTTAATATTAAAAATATGATGCCGAATTTTAATTTTTCATATTTTACTACACTATCAATGTTAATATTTGCTGTTGGAGGTGCTGAAAAAATATCTCCGTATGTAAATGAAATGAAAAAGCCAAGTAAAGATTTTCCAAAGGGAATGATTGTACTTGCTATTATGGTTGCAGTATCTGCGTTACTAGGCTCTTTTGCAATGGCAATGATGTTTGATGCTAATAATATACCATCAGATTTAAAAATGAATGGACAATATTATGCATTCCAAATGTTAGGTAAATATTATGGAGTTGGAAAATTATTTATAATAATTTATGCGTTAGCTAATTTCTTAGCACAAATATCTGCATTAGTATTTTCTATAGATGCTCCATTAAAAGTTCTTTTAGCAGATGGAGATAAAAAGTTTATACCTAAGGCTTTAACTAAAACTAATAAATATGGTGCACCTATTAATGGTTATATTATGACAGCTATTTTAGTTGGAATATTAATAATAGTACCAGCTCTTGGTATTGGAGATATGAACTCTTTATTTGATTGGTTACTTCAATTAAATTCTGTAGTTATGCCAATGAGATACCTTTGGGTATTCTTAGCATTTATAGGTCTTAAAAAGGCAGCAGATAAATATAAATCAAATTATAAGTTTGTTAAAAATGATAAACTTGCAATGATAATAGGAATTTGGTGTTTTGCATTTACAGCATTTGCTTGTATAATGGGGATGTTCCCAAGCAGTGTAGAAAAGTTTTCTAGTGAATGGTGGTTCCAAGTATCATTAAATATTATTACACCATTTATATTAATAGGCTTAGGATTTATATTACCTATGATAGCTAAAAAGACAAATAAAAAATTAGAAGGTTTTAGAGATTCTAAAAATATAGCATAATATAAAAATTATTAATAAAAACTATAAGGTATTAACAACCTTTTAACGAAATATTAAATAACTCATATTGCAAAAATACTTAATTAATAGTATAATAAGAACATAAGTTAAATTTTATAATGTAAATGAGGTTTGTTTAAATGTATAATTTAAAATCTATATTATGGGCAATAGTTGGGATAGTAATCTTTATTGCTGTAGTTAAATTTTTTATATTTCTTTTACCTTTTGTTATAGTAATAGGATTAATAAGCTATATTATAGTTAAAGCAAGAAAAACATTTAATAAGAAAAATAATATAAATAGAAACTATAATTCTTACAATCAAAATAGAGAGGTTTTTGAAGAAAGTAGCATAGATAACAATACTGGAGAAATAATTGATGTAGATTATAAGGAAGTAGATAAATAAAATTTTAAATAAATTATAACTATATTAATATTAAAACATAATAAAACATAAATATAGAAAAAATTAGTATAAATATTATTGTTATAAATATTTACTAAGGGGGCTATATTTATGGAAAAAATTAAAATGTCAACTCCATTAGTTGAAATGGATGGAGATGAAATGACTAGAGTTATTTGGAAAATGATAAAGGCGGAATTATTAAACCCTTTTATTGATTTAAAAACTGAATATTATGATTTAGGAATAGAATATAGAAACGAAACTAATGATAAGGTAACAGTTGAGGCAGCTGAGGCTATAAAAAAATATGGAGTAGGAGTAAAGTGTGCTACAATAACTCCAAATGCAGAGAGAATAAAAGAGTATAATCTAAAAGAAATGTGGAAAAGTCCTAATGGAACTATAAGGGCAATTTTAGATGGTACAGTTTTTAGAACACCAATAACTGTTAGCTCAATAAAGCCTTTTGTTAGAACATGGGAATCACCAATTACAATAGCTAGACATGCATATGGTGATATTTATAAAAATGTTGAAATGAAAATTGAAGATAAGGGAAAAGCCGAATTAGTTTTTACTGATAAAGAAGGAAAAGAAACTAGAGAAACTATTTATGATTTTAAAGATAGTGGAATAGTTATGGGAATGCACAATACTAATAAATCAATATCTAGCTTTGCTAGAAGTTGTTTTAATTTTGCTTTAGATACAAAGCAGGATGTTTGGTTTGCAGCTAAAGATACTATTTCTAAAAAGTATGATCATACTTTTAAAGATATTTTTAATGATATATTTGAGGAAGAGTATAAGGAAAAATTTAAAGAAGCAAATATCGAATATTTTTATACATTAATTGATGATGCAGTTGCAAGAGTAATTAAATCTAAGGGCGGATTTATTTGGGCTTGTAAAAATTATGATGGTGATGTTATGAGTGATATGGTTGCAACAGCCTTTGGTTCTCTTGCAATGATGACTTCTGTTTTGGTATCACCAGAAGGCTATTATGAATATGAAGCATCTCATGGAACAGTGCAAAGACATTATTATAAACATTTAAAAGGTGAAGAAACTTCAACTAATTCAATAGCTACTATTTTTGCATGGACAGGTGCATTAAGAAAAAGAGGAGAATTAGATGGAAATTATAAATTAGTTGAGTTTGCAGAAAGGTTGGAAAAAGCTTCCTTAAAAACAATTGAAGATGGAGTAATGACTAAGGATTTAGCAATGCTTACTGATTTAAAGAATGTTAAGACTGTTAACACTTATGACTTTATTAAAGAAATAAGAAGTAGATTATAAAAAATAAAAAATTATTATACCTCTAAGGTTAATCTAATATTATGATTAACTTTAGGGGTATATTTATTTATTGGATAATCTTTAAAGTATAATTTATTAAAGAAAGTATAAAATAATTATAAAAGTATAAAGAAGGAGGTGAATAAGTTAAAAATGTCACATAAAAATAATAAAAATTCAAAAGATAATAAAAAAGCAGGACAAAAGACTAAAGCAGAATTACAAAAAATGAGAGTAGAAACTGCAAATGAAGTTGGATACTCTAAAGAATCAAGAAAATTAGGTAAGAATAAAGAAAGAGTTGATAGTGCTCAAAAAATGGGACAATAAAATATTAATTAAAATTTGGTAATGATAATATTAAACTTTGAAAGTACATAATGAATAGTAAAAAAGGAGTGTATAGCAAGAAACACTCCTTTTGTAATATTAAAAAGCCCAATTACCATTAGAGAAAATTTTAATAGTTTCTCCATTTTTATTAATTCCTGTGATTTCAAGGTCGCTAGTTCCAATCATGAAATCAACATGAATAACTGAATTATTAACTCCCATTTTTTCAAGTTCTTCTTCAGAATATTTATCAGCATTTTTTACACAAGATTCATAAGCTCTACCAAAGGCTAAATGACAAGCTGCATTTTCATCAAATAATGTATTAAAGAATATTAACTTTGAATTAGAAATAGGTGAGTTATAAGGAACAAAAGCAACTTCTCCTAAATATTTAGCACCTTCATCACTTTCAAGCATTTGTTTTAATATATCATATCCAGTTTCAGCAGTAAAATCTATAGCTCTGCCATCTTTAAATGTAATAGAGAAATTATCAATTAAATTTCCACCATAACTTAACGGTTTAGAGGAATAAACTATACCATTAACACCAGTCTTTTTAGGTAAAGTAAATATTTCTTCTGTTGGCATATTTGCATTAAAAGGTATTCCTTTAACATCTTCTTCAGAACCACCAGCCCAAATATGACCTTCTGGAAGTTCTATATTTAAATCAGTTCCATTTGAAGATTTTAAATGAACACTTTTAAAATTATTTTCATTCATAAACTTAATTTTTTCTTCTAAATAAGCATTATGATTTTCCCAAGCTTTTATTGGGTCTTTAGTATCAACTCTAACTGTTTTAAATATAACATCCCATAAAGACTCTAAAGCTTTTTCATCACTAAGGTTTGGGAAAACTTTTTTAGCCCATGAAAGTGTAGGAACTGATAATACGCACCAACGACATTTATTAGACATAGAGTTATCATAATATTCTTTTAAAGCTGTAGTTCTAGCTTTTTGAGATTCACCTATTTTTTCAACAGAAACTCCTTTTAATCCATCTGGATCACTTGCAGCTATTGAAATAAAACAAGCACCTTGTCTAGCATAATAGTTGTATCCTTCTGCCATCCAAGAAGGATAATCAGAAATAGTTTCAAGTGAACTATTTTCTAATTTTATTTTAGTTAATTGCTGATCGCTATAATGTACAATTACTTCTTTAGCACCAAAGTTGTAAGCTTCTTTAGCAATAAGCCTAGCAAATTCTGCTGTTTCAATTGGTGAGGTAATAACTAATATATTATCTTTTTTTATATTAACTCCTGTATTTACAGCTAACATTGCATATTTTTTTAAAAGATTTTTATCCATAGAAAGGCCTCCTATATTATATAATAGTAAATTATACCACATAATATTTTAAATTAAATAAATTTTATATGTATATGTTAGTTATTTGTATTAATTTTTTATTTATTATTTTTTATTAAAAAATTATTATTTGTGTTTTTAATCTATGAATAAACTTGTAAGAAGTTATAAAAATAACTATAATTATTAAAGCACATATAAAATGAAAAGGAAGAAGATGAATGAAAAACTTATTAATTAACTTAGTAGAAAAAAATAAAAAGTACACAAAGGATGGAAAGTTAGCATCATATATACCAGCGCTTTTAAAGGCAAATGAAGAAGCTTTAGGACTTTGTGTATATGATATAAAAAATAATGAAAAATATTGGGCTGGAGATAGCGAAGTTAAATTTACTATCCAAAGTATTTCAAAGGTTGTTGGGTTAATAATTGCACTTAATGATAATGGTAGAGAAAATGTATTTAAAAAGGTAAATGTTGAACCAACTGGAATGGGCTTTAATAGTATAGTAAACTTAGAAATAAGGGATCAAAATAGACCTTATAATCCTATGATTAATGCTGGAGCTATAGTAACAACATCTCTTATATTTGGTGAAAATGAAGACCATAAATTACAAAGAATATTAAACTTTTTAAGAAGAGCAACAAATAATCCTACAATAGATATAAATAAAGAAGTATATGAATGTGAAAAAGCTACAGGTGATAGAAATAGATCTTTAGCTTACTTTATGAAAAGTTCTAACATATTAGAAGGAGATGTAGAGGAAGTCTTAGACCTTTATTTTAAGCAATGCTCAATTGAAGCTACAGCAAAGGATTTAGCAATGTTTTCAGCAGTAATTGCAAATGATGGAGTAGCACCTTGGAGTGATGAAGTTTTAGTTTCAAGGGAGGTTTGTAGGATTGTAAAAACAATAATGGTTACTTGTGGTATGTATGATTCTTCAGGAGAATTTGCAGTTCATGTTGGAGTTCCAGCAAAATCAGGAGTTGGAGGAGGAATAATAGCCACAGTTCCTAAAAGATTTGGAATAGGAATATATGGACCAGCTTTAGATGATAAGGGAAATAGTATTGGCGGAGTTCATATATTAAAGGATTTATCAGATGAATTAGAACTTAGTATATTTTAGCTTTAATATGTTATAATTACTAAATGATACTTAAAAAATATATAAAAAATACTGGAGGGAGTACATGGAAAGGTTACTGATTTTAGATTCAAACAGCTTACTCAATAGAGCATTTTATGCAATACCAACATTAACAAATAATGAAGGAACTCATACTAATGCAGTTTTTGGATTTACAAATATGCTATTTAAAATGAAGGAAGAAATAAAGCCAGATTACATAGTGGCAGCTTTTGATAGAAAAGCTCCAACCTTTAGACATAAAGAGTATGAAGATTATAAAGCTGGTAGAAAAAAAATGCCTCCAGAATTAGCAGAGCAATTTCCAATTATTAAAGACGTGCTTAATTTACTAGCAGTTAATATTTATGAAATAGATGGCTTTGAAGCAGATGATATAATAGGAACATTAGCAAGATTTGCTGAAAGTAATGGAATTGAAGTTTTTATAGTTACAGGAGATAAAGATGCTCTGCAACTTGCTACTGATAATATTAAGGTAGTAATTACTAAGAAGGGTGTTACAGAAACAGCTGTATATAATAGAGAAACTTTTGAAACAGAATTTGGAGTTACACCAACTCAATATATAGATGTTAAAGGGCTTATGGGTGATAAGTCAGATAATATTCCAGGAGTGCCAGGGGTAGGGGAAAAGACAGCATTTAAACTTATTTCTACTTATGGTTCTATTGAAGGAGTACTATCAAGTATTGATGAAATAAGTGGTAAGAAGCTTAAAGAGAATTTAGAAAACTATAGTGAACAAGCAATTTTCAGTAAAAAACTTGCTACAATTATGACGGAAGTTCCTATAGAGTTTGATTTAGAAGATATTAAAAGTCAAGAAAATTATAATAAAGAAGAGCTTAAAAAGTTATTTTTAAAACTTCAAATGAAATCATTACTTGCAAAATTGCCTGGTGATGATGTTGAAGAGGAAGAAGAAACTGAAAGGGTGGAAATAAATAGGGTAAATACTTTAGAGGAGTTTAGGACTGCTTTAAAAGAAAAAGAGAATATTGCATTTATCTCCTATACTACAACTAATTCAAAGCTTTATTCTAAAATTGAATTAGATAAATTATATTTAAGCTATGATGAAAAGGTTAGTATAATTGATTTTAAGCTTATAAATATGGAAAATAGTATTGAATCTGTAAGTTTATTAAAAGGCTTTATGGAAAATGAAAATATAGCTAAGGTAATACATGATGGTAAAAACTTAGTAACTATATTAACTAAAATGAATATAGAAATAAAGTCATTTATATTTGATACTGTAGTTGCTGCTTATCTTATAGATTCTGCTAAAAGCAATTATCCTTTAGAAACTTTAATTAATGAGTATTTAATGAAAGAAGTTAAGGGAGAAAATGAAGAGTTAATATGTAATGCAATTTCAAATATGAAAGAGCTTTATGAATATTTAAAAGAAAGAATAAGCAGAGAAGGAATGGAGAAACTTTATTATGAAGTTGAGCATCCTCTTATATTTATTTTATCAAGTATGGAAGCCGTTGGTTTTAATGTAAATAGGAAAAAGCTTGATGAACTTGCTGTTAAGTTTAAAGAGGAAATAGCTAAGACTGAAAAAGAAATATATGAGCTTTGTGAAGAGGAATTTAATATAAGTTCTCCAAAGCAATTAGGAAAAATACTTTTTGAAAAATTAGATTTACCAGTAATTAAAAAGACTAAAACAGGATATTCAACTAATGCAGAAGTATTAGAAAAGTTAATGGATAAGCACCCTGTTATAGAAAAGATTACTTATTATAGACAAATAACAAAGCTTAATTCTACATATGTAGAAGGCCTTAAAAATGTTATAGATGAAGATGGAGCTATACACTCAAGCTTTAATCAAACTGTAACAACAACAGGTAGATTATCAAGTACAGAACCAAATCTTCAAAATATACCTGTTAAATATGAAATGGGTAGAGAAATAAGAAAAGTGTTTATACCAAAAGAAAATACAGATATATTATTATCTTGTGACTATTCTCAAATAGAACTTAGAGTACTTGCACATATGTCAGATGACAAAAATATGATAGATGCATTTAATCATCACAGTGATATTCATACTAAAACTGCATCAGAAGTATTTAAAGTAGAGGTTGATGAAGTTACATCTCTTATGAGAGGTAGAGCAAAGGCTGTTAATTTTGGTATAGTATATGGAATTAGTGATTTTAGCTTATCTCAAGATTTAAAGATAACTAAAAAGGAAGCTTCAGAATATATGGAAATATATTTTGATAGATATCCAAAAATTAAAGGATATTTAGAAAGTGTTAAAGAAGAAGCTAAAGAAAAGGGATATGTTTTAACTGTTTTAAATAGAAGAAGATTTATACCTGAAATAAAATCTTCAAATAAAATAGTTAAATCTCTTGGAGAAAGATTAGCTATGAATGCACCAATTCAAGGAAGTGCAGCAGATATTATTAAGCTTGCTATGGTTAAAGTTTATAATAGATTAAAGAAAGAGAATTTAAATAGTGAAATTATTCTTCAGGTGCATGATGAACTGATTTTAAATGTTAAAGAAGAAGAGTTAGAAATTGTCAAATCATTAGTAAAAGAAGAAATGGAAAATGTATTAAAGATGTCAGTTGCATTAGAAGTTGACACAAATATAGGAAAAACATGGTATGAAGCAAAGTAGGGGGATAATATGATTAAAATAGGATTAACAGGAGGAATAGGGTCAGGAAAGAGTACTGTATCATTTATGTTAAAAGAAGCAGGGTTTAATATAATAGATGCTGATTTAATAGCAAGAGAGGTACTTGTTAAATATCCAGAAATATTAGAAAGAGTTAAGATTGAATTTGGAGCAGGTTTTTTTGACTGGAGAGGAGATTTTAGGAGAAAAGAATTTGGTAATCACATATTTAGATTTCCTAAGCAAAGAAAAAAATATGAAGAAATTATACTTCCATATATAAAAAGAGAAATATATAGCAATATAGACAAATTAGAGAAGAAAAAGGCAGATTTTGTTATTGTAGATGCTCCTACATTAATAGAGAACGATTTGCATAAAGATATGGATTATGTTATCTTAGTTTGGATAGATAATAATACTCAAGTTCAAAGAGTTAGAGCTAGAGATACATTATCAAGAGATGAGGCTATAAATAGAATCAATGCTCAAATGCCTTTAGAGAGAAAAAAAGATTTTTCTAATATAATTATAGAAAATAATGATACCTTAGCTAAAACTAAAGAGCAAGTTGATTTATTAATAGAATTTTTAAAATCTATGTAATATATTTAAAAGTAGGGAGAGGGAATGAAGGTTAAAAAATTTATAATATGGTTTATAATTGCTATTGTGATTTTAATTGGTGGAAAGTATAGTATTAAAAATTATATATATCCGTATAAGTATAGTGAAATAGTAAATAAATATAGTTATGAATATGATTTAGATCCACTTTTAGTTTTATCAGTTATAAAAACAGAAAGTAATTTTAATATAGAATCTGAATCAATAAAGGGAGCTAAGGGATTAATGCAAATCATGGACTCTACTGGAGAATGGATTGCAGAAAAATTAGAAGTTGATAACTTTAATCCTAATATGCTTTATGAACCTGAAATTAATATTAGATTTGGATGTTGGTATTTAAATAACTTATTAATGGAATTTGGAGATTTAAGTTTAGCACTTGCTGCTTATAATGGTGGTAGTGGTAATGTAACAAAGTGGCTTAATGATCCAGAATATTCAAGTGACGGAGAAAATTTAACATATATTCCTTTTAAAGAAACTAAAAAGTATGTTGATAAAGTAAGTACAAGATATAACATTTATAAATTTCTTTATGAGTAAAAGGGAGCCTTAATGGCTTCCTTTTATATTAATTTAAATTACTTTTCGCAATTTAGTTGAAGTTATGTTATAATCGTTAAGACAATTTTTAAAAAGGTGTGAAATAATATGAAAGAAAAGGTAGAGTTTAAAGGCAGTGTGGTTTTAAATCCAGTACCAGTTGTTTTAATAACATCTAAAAATAAAGAAGGAAAAGAAAATGTTTTTACTGTAGGATGGATTGGGACAGTATGCACTAAACCGCCAATGTTGTCAATATCAATAAGACCAGAAAGATTATCCTATGAATATATAAAAGAAACTATGGAATTTACGGTTAATTTACCAAGTATAGATATGACAAAAGCAGTTGATTATTGTGGTGTAAGACCAGGGCGAAAATTTGATAAGATAAAAGAAATGAATTTTACAATGAGAAAGGGAAGCAATATTGATGTTTCTTATATAGATGAATGTCCAATTTCTATTGAATGTAAGGTGAAAAATATAATTCCTCTTGGAACTCATGATTTATTTATTGCAGATGTAGTTGGTTCTCATATAGATAAAGATTTAATTGATGAAAAGGGAAAAATACATTTTGAAGAAGCAAATTTAATTACATATTGTCATGGTGAATATTTTAAAATGGATACTAAAGCTTTAGGGAAGTTTGGATATTCTGTAGCAAAGAATCCTATAGTTAAGGAAAAAAATAATAAAGAACATAAAGCTAAAGAAAATAAAGATAAGAAAAAAGCTAAAGAAAAATCAAATAATGATTCTAAAGAAGAAGAAGTAAGAAAAAAATATTTGAAGAATAAAAATAGTAATAAAAATAAGAGCAAGAAAAATTTAACTCCAAAAAAGAGTTATAAAAATGGAAGTAAAAAGATAAGAAAAACTAAATAAAGAAAGGTTGATTTTATGTTTATAATTTCTTATAAATTACCATATGAAAAATTAGATGCTACAATTGAACTTTTAGCTATAAATGATATATATAATGTTTTTTATGAAAATCCGTTAGAAATAACAACTGATGATTATGGATATGGATATTTAGAAAAAAAAGATGAGGATATAATCCTTAAAGTTGCTTTTGAAGAAGGAAAGGAAGAATTAGAAAAATTTAAAGAAAAATTAAAAGATATTTTAAAAATGGATTACATAAATATTGAAGAAAATAATTATGATTATACTACATATGATTTTCCTGCAATACATATAGATGATAATTATGTAATAGCGAGTCCTGATGAAGAGTTTGATGGGAAAACAAAGATAAACTTTATTTCTCAAGGTGCTTTTGGAACTGGATTACATGAAACAACACAAGATATATTAAAATTAATCTTAAATAAGTTAAACCTTAAAGAAAAGTCAGTATTAGATATTGGAACAGGATCAGGAATACTTTCTATAGCTGCTTCCATATCTGGGGCTTCAAAGGTTACAGCTGTAGATATAAGGGATGTTTATGATGAAGTAATGTTAAATGCTTCATTAAATAATCTAGGCAATATAAAGTCTGTGGTTGGAAATATATTAGATGATGAAACTTTAGTTAATGAAACCTTTGATTGGATATTTATAAACATTGGAGGAGAGGAAACTAAAATGTTTATGAAATATATAAAAGAACATTTAAAAAGTGGAGGAAATATATTAGTTTCTGGACTTGTTGAATGGAGTTTTGATGAAGTTAAAGAAAATGTAGAAAGTTATGGATTTAAACTTATAAGTAAACATCAAACTAATGAATGGGTTACTGCAATATTTAATTAGATAATATAGTTTTATAAATTTATAGGCTATAACCAATTTAAATTAATTGGTTATAGCCTATTTTTAATATCTAGAATATCTACTTCTACTTCTTCTACGTCTATTTGAATTAATTATTAATTTAATTACAACTAATATTAATACAATTACTAAAATTGTTATTAATAAAGCAAGAACATAAATTCCTATATTAGCTTTTAATAATTGTCCAACTTTTAAGTTAATTGATGCTTTAACTGTTTCTTTATAGCTTCCAGAAGTGAAAACTAAATCGACATTATTATTTGAAGCTACTTTCCAAGCATTTAATTCATTAGAAGGAACTTCAAGAGTAGCATTTTTATCATTAAAGTCATTTTGATAATATTCAATATTTTGATCTAATACAACTGGAACAGTTATTGTTTTAGTAGGACCAAAGAATTTAAATAATTTATAACTTAAATCTACAGTTGAAATTTCATCTCCAGCAGATTTATAGGTTGTTTTTTCAGCATCATAGCTGTAATTAGCAATTGCTTTAGTATCATTAAATACATTCATTCCATCTGCACCATATTCAGATCCAAGAACTACAGTAATTAAATTTCTACCATTTCTATTATAGAAACCTACAAAACAATGTCCAGATTTAGTTTCGTTACCAGTTTTACCACCAACATTACCATCAACACCAAGAATTTTATTTCTTGTTTCTATATATATTTTTTTACCATCTAACATTACAGAAGTCTTGTCTAAACCACTAGCTTCTCTTACCCAATCATTTTGGTATGCAGCTTTAGCAATCATTGCTAAATCATATGCAGTAGTTACATTATGATTATTAGAGTTTCCTTCTAATCCGTTTGGACTAACAAAATTACTATTTAAAGCACCAAGTTCCTTAGCTTTTTGGTTCATTAATTCAGCAAAAGCATCAACAGAACCAGCTACAGATTCAGCCATCATTACAGCGGCATCATTTGCTGAATATACCATTACGGCATCCATAACTTCATCAGCAGTTAATGTATCACCAGCTTTTGCTGCATTACCTATAAAGTTAGTTAATGAAGTTTCAGTAACAGCAGCAGATACATTAGTATAAGGAATTACATCACTTTTATTTTTATTTTCCGCAAAAAGTAAAGATGTTAATAACTTAGTTGTACTAGCTGGTGAGCGTTGAACATCAGCATTTTTAGAATAAATTATTTCATTAGTGTCCATATCCATTGTTATAGCAGAAGCCCCTATTATTTGAGGTTCTGTTGCTGCAAAAGCATTAGTTACATTTAAAAATGGTATAACTAAAGTTAAGCAAAGAATTAATATCAGTGATTTAAAAAAGTTTTTCGACATAAATCTCTCCGTCCTTCTTATAATAAAAAATTTTTATTTTGTATTTAATCTAGTAATCATAACTTCCTTAGCTTTTAATTCTAAACTATCATCTAGTTTTTCAAGTGCAACTTCAGAATATTTAATTTCAAGTGCCATTTTTATAAATCTATCTGCAAGTTCAGGATTTTTAGCTAAAAGTGAACCATGGAAGTAAGTACAATAAGTATTTTTATATATACAACCTTCATATCCATCAGAGCCATTATTTCCATATCCGTGTATACATTTTCCAAGTGGTTTAAGACCATTTAGATATGTTCTACCAGAATGATTTTCAAATCCAACATAAGTTTCATTAAACTCTTCATTATATATTACAGTATTACCAATAAATCTAGTATCACCAGCTTCTGTATATATATCTAAGATTCCTAAGCCTTCTATTTTTTCTCCATTTGGAGCAGTGTAGTATTTTCCAAGTAATTGATAACCGCCACAAATAGCAATTAAAACTTTACCATTATTAATATATCTAGATAATTCATCTTTTTTATTATTCATTAAGTCTTTAGAAACTATTGATTGTTCATAGTCTTGACCACCACCAAAGAATACAATGTCATATTCATCAGCATTAAATTCATCATTTAAAGAAACATTTATTATATTAGCTTTAATTCCACGTTCTTCAGCTCTGTGTTTTAAAATTAATATGTTACCTACATCTCCATAAACATTTAAAAGGTCTGGATAAAGGTGACAAATATTTAATTCCATAAGTACCTCCTATATTACCAAAGGTTTTTAATATATCCTTTAGAGTATAAATATTTTCTATAGTTTATCATTGCAGTATAAGTTGCTAAAACATATAGTTTTTTATTTTTACCATTTTTAATTTTAGATGTTAGTTTTTCATAATCTTCTTCAATAATAAGCTTTGAAGATGGAATACCAGCAGTTTTAAGTCTTACTGCCATATCAAATGCTCTAAGTCCTGATACATATACTTCATCTATATCAGAATTTTTTAAGTTTTCAAAATTAACATCCCAAATCCAAGAAACGTCTGTACCATCTGCATAATTATCATTAAGTAAAAATGCTGATGAAAAAGAATTTTTATTAAGACATAAAGTTTCTAATGCTTGGTTGTATCCAGCTGGGTTTTTAACAAGTATTATTTTAACTTCTTTATCATCTATATTTATTACTTCTTGTCTTCCAAAACTAGAGCTTTGACTTTCAAGGGATTTTTTTATTGTACTATTATCAATATCAAGTTCCTTTGCAATTGAGTAAGCACAAAGTGCATTGTAAATATTATAAACACCAGATTGTCCAATATAAATTTCTGTATCACCAAACTTAACAGTTGAACTTTCAGCAGTTAAGTCTAAAATTTCATCTACACCATATTTAATTTTAGGATGAGTATAGCCACAGCCTGTACAGTAGTAATCACCTAAATGATTATATGTAACGAAGTTATAACTATAAGGAGTTTTACAGAACTTACAGAACTTTGAATCTGCATTTACATCTATTGTTTTATTTTTGTTTATTGGAGTTTTAAATCCATAAAAAACTAACTTATTTTTGATGTCTAACTTTCCAAGAAGAGATTCATCTCCATTAAGAACAAGCTTACTTTCTGGTACAAGAGTTATACCTTCTAAAATTTTAGTTAAAGTAGTGTACACTTCTCCATATCTGTCAAGTTGATCCCTAAAAAGATTAGTAACTGTTATTATTTCAGGAGTAATATATTTTGTAATATATTTTAAATTTGCTTCATCTACTTCAATAATTGCATATTTATTTTCATCTCTTTTAAAAAGCTTATAGTTTTCAATAAATGTAGTAACTATACCAGGGAAAAGATTTGCACCTGTATTATTAGTTATAACAGGATAGCCCTTTTCTTTAATGATGTTATAAATCATGCTTGTAGTAGTAGTTTTTCCATTAGTTCCTGTAACCAAAACTACTTTATACCCTTTAGAAACTTTAGCTAATATATTGCTATCTAGTTTTAAAGCAACCTTTCCTGGAAAAGTAGTTCCACCTTTTAAAATAGTTTTAGTAAGAAATAATGTGAATTTTGCTCCTAATATACTTAAAATTGATTTAATACTAATTTTTTTCACCACCTACAATAATTTATTTACATTATTAACAATAATTTTTAGATATAAACATTTTAAATAATTATACAAAAATTAAAAAATAATTGTTAGTTACTTTTAAATTTTTATGTAAAGAAATTTTTTTACTTTAATGTATAACTATCTTAAATGACATATCAATACTAAAATAGTATAACACAAAGTTACACTTTAACAAATCTATCTTTTTATTATATTTAACCTAAATTTAAAAATTTTTTGGTAAAAAGTTAATTTTTAAAAAATAATTAAAATTATAGTTTTATAATTGACACTATTAAAATATAGGATAATAATATAGACAAGAAAACTAAAAAGGAGATTATAGTTTTGGAAAAGTTTTGTTTTACAGATATAGAAGGAAAAGAAATTAAGTGTTATAAATGGAATTTTAATAAAAAACCAAAAGCCATAATACAAATTGTACATGGTATGACTGAATATGCTTTAAGATATAATTATTTTGCAGAAAAACTTTGTGAAAATGGATATAATGTTTATGCCCATGACCATAGGGGACATGGTGAAACTTCAATGGAAGATGAAGAAAGAGGTTATATTGCAGATAATGAAGGTTTTGATTTATTAGTTGAAGATGTACAAGAATTAACAAATATAATAAAGGAAGAGAATCCAAATGTACCAATAATATTATTTGGACATAGCATGGGTTCTTTTGTTAGCCAAAGATATATAGAATTATATGGAGATAAAATAGATGGAGTAATTTTATCAGGAACTAATGGTAGACCAGATAAAATCACTAAACTTGGAATTTTAATTTCTAAATGTGAAATGAAAGTAAGAGGAAGAAGAGCTAAAAGTCATCTAATGGATAAGTTATCCTTTGGAAATTTTAATTCTAATTTTAAACCTAATAGAACAAAATATGATTGGTTATGTTCTGTTGAAGAAGAAGTGGACAAGTATATAGAAAGTCCAATGTGTGGGTTTATTTGTACAACGTCTTATTATTACGATTTAATTAGAGGATTATGGGAAATAAATAAAAAAGATAATTTAAAAAGTATTCCTAAAAATTTACCTATATTTATTTTTGCTGGAGATAAAGACCCAGTTGGAGACTTTGGAAAAGGAATAATTAGATTGTATGAAACTTATAAAGAAGTAGGGATATTAGATTTAAAGTATAAGTTATATAAAGATGGAAGACATGAAATGTTAAATGAAAAAAATAAAGATGAAGTCATTTTTGATATAGTAAAGTGGATTAATGAAAAAATTAATAAAGATACAAAGAATAAAGCGTTAAAAAACTAAGCAAACATTATTTCTTATTATGAAACATATATTTTTATTAATAATAATAAGAGGTGATTATAATGAATAAAAAATTAAAAGATAAAAAAATTCCAAAGGGAAAAAGAAAAAATTTTATTAAAGAAATATTTTGTGTAAATAATAAGTTTGATTTTATTGCATTATTAAGAAATATTTTAATACCTGTAATTGGGGGGGTTTTAATAGGATTAATTACTAAAGGTTCAATGAGTACATATGATTCTCTTAGAAAAAGTATGTTTAATCCACCAGCTATTGTTTTCCAAGTTGTTTGGGTTGTTTTATATTTTTTAATGGGTATTGCTTCATATAGAATTTACATGAATAATAAATATGGCAAAAATGATTATAATGGATATTTTTATTATTTTATTCAATTATTAATAAACTTTTTATGGGCAATAATATTTTTTAATTTAAGATTATATGGTATTTCTTTTATATTAACAATTTTATTATTAATTTTAATTATAATTACAACTATAAAGTTTTTTAAATGTGATAAAAGAGCAGGTATATTTATGATACCTTATATATTATGGGTTACATTTTCTTCATACTTAACTCTTTATGTATGGATATTTAATGAAATGTAATAAATAAAAATGGTTCATCTTATAGTAAGAAAGTTTAGTTAATAAACTAAATCTATGGATGAGCCATATTTTATATAATATTGTTAGCTATTATTTTTTACTATTAATTTTTATCTCATATAATTATTTTGATTGTATTATAGATTGTTGATAATATATAAATGCTATATTATTATATGTACATAGCTAAAAATAAGAAAAATGTAGTATTTATAGAAAAAGGCTTTAAGGAGGAAGACTTATATGAAGAAAGTAATAATTGCAGAAAAACCTTCTGTGGCTAAAAATATTGCAGATGCATACAATATCAAAAATAGAAAAGATGGATTTTTTGAAGGTGATGATTATTTAGTAACATGGGCTTTTGGTCATTTATTTCAATTATTTGATGCAAAAGATTATGATGAAAATATGAAAGGCTGGAGGATGGATAAATTTCCATTTATACCCAAAGAGTTTAAATATAAAATTAAATGTGATAATGTAAATAGAAGTGTTACAGATAAAGGTGCAGAAAAGCAAATTAATATAATTAAAACCTTAATAGAGCGTGATGATGTAGATGGTGTTATATCTGCAACAGACCAAGACCGTGAAGGTGAGCTTATATCACTAGAAGTATTTATGTATCTAAATCAAAATAAACCTATATATAGATTACTATTAAATGAATGGACACCAGATGAAGTAAAAAAGGGAATGAATAATTTAAAGGAAAATTCAGAAATTAAGTTTCTTCAAGATGCAGGGATAAGTAGGCAATGGGCAGATTGGATTATAGGAATAAATTTAACTTCAGTATCAACATTAAGGTATGGTAAAGCAGGAAAGGAAAGTAAAATGATTAATATAGGAAGGGTTTTACTTCCTACATTGAAAATAATATATGATAGAGATAAAGAAATAGAAAATTTTAAAGCATCTACATATTATAAGTTACTAGTAACCTTTAAAACAATAAATAATGAAGAGTTTGAGGGAACCTATTATAATGAAAAAAATAATGAAAAGTTTGAAGATAAAAAGGTTGTTGAAGAATTAAAAAAGCATTTAAAAGATAAACAAGGTGAAATAGTAGATAAGCAAGTGGAGAAAAAAAGAGAATATGCACCACTTTTATTTAATTTATCTAGTTTGCAAGGATATATAACAAGTAAGTATAAGGGGTGGACTTCAGATAAAGTATTAAAAGTAGCACAAAGCCTTTATGAAAAGAAATTTATTACTTATCCAAGAACAGGAAGTATGGCTTTAGATGAAAGTTTAAAAGATAAGACAAGAAAAGTTTTAGAAATAGTAAAACAAGGATTATCCTATGAGGATAAAATTAAATTTATAGATAATAAAAGAATATTTGATAATTCTAAAGTAGAAAGTCATAGTGCTATAACACCAACTTATATAAAACCTACAGGTTTAAATAAGGATGAGGAAATTGTATATATTGCAATTAAGAATAGGTTTATAATGCAATTTATGCAAGTAGCAGAATTTGAAGAAACTAAGTTAACAGTAAAAGTTCATGATGAAAGCTTTAAGGGAGTTTTTGTAGCTAAAGGTAGAGTTCAAATAATTGAAGGTTGGAGAATAGTTGAAAAAATAGAAACAAAAGATACTATTTTACCTTTTGTAAATAAGAAGGAAATAGTACAAGTGGTTGATGGAAAAGTCAATACTGTAACTAAGAAGCCACCAAAGCTTCATAATGAAAAAACTTTATTAAGAGTTATGGAGACTTGTGGAAAGAGTTTTAAAGATGAAGAGGATTCTAAAGAAATGATGCAAGCTATATTAAGCGGATTTAGTATAGGTACACCAGCAACAAGGGCAGAAACTATTAAGAAGCTAAAAGATACTGGATATATTAAATCAAAAGGGAAAAGCTTAACTTGTACTGAACTTGGAAAAAACTTAGTCGAAATATTTCCTGTCAAAGAACTTTTAGATCTTCAATATACAGGGAAGCTTGAAAAAACTTTATCTGATATTGAAAAGGGAAAATTTAAAAAAGATGATTTTTTAAATATGATAAAAGAGTTTACTATTGAGGCTGTAGATGATATTAAGAAAGATACAGGTGGATTAAAAATATTTAAGGTTGAATTACCAGAAGGTATAGAGAGTATAGGTAAATGTCCTGTATGTGGAAATGATATTATTGAAGGTGAAAAAGGATTTGGATGTATTAATTGGAAAAATGGATGTAAGTTTACTATTTGGAAAAATGATAGATTTATAGAGGGCTTAGGAAAAAAGGTAACTAAAGAAATGGTTGAATTGCTTCTTAAAAATGGAAAAGTAGGTTTTAGAAATTTAAAGAGCAAAAAAGGAAGCTTTTTCTCTGCATATTTAAGATATGAAAAAAATGAAGAATCAGGATATTATAATTGGAAACTTGAATTTATAAATTAGGAAAATTATATGTATGTAAAATAAGAAAAATGTTGACATAATATTTAAATATTATATAAAATATAATTAATAACTAGATAAAATGTTTTTATAGCATATCGAGAGTTTAACTAGTTACTATAACAAGGCATTAAGCCGTAAAGTATCCCCTATGTTCTTTTGAATATAGGGGTATCTTTTTATAGTTGTATGTAAAAATATAACAAGGGGGTAAAAATATGAACAAAGAAATTAACTACGCCTTAGGTTTGGATATAGGGGTAACTTCAGTTGGATGGTCAATAATTAACTTAGACTTAAATAGAATAGAGGATTTAGGTGTTAGAATATTTAATGCAGCAGAAAATCCTAAGGATGGGGCATCTCTTTCCTTGCCAAGAAGAATGGCTAGAGGGAGAAGAAGATTAATTAGAAGAAAGGCCTATAGAATTAATAGAGTAAAAAAGCTTATAGTATCTGAAAGCATTTTAACAGAATCAGAACTTAATAATATTTTTACTAATAAAGATATAATTAGTGTGTGGGAAGCAAGAGTTCAAGGGTTAGATAGAATGCTTTCTAATAAGGAATGGGCAAAGATATTAATTAATTTATGTAAAAGAAGAGGGTTTAAATCAAATAGAAAAAATGAAGCTAAAGATAAGGAAATGGGACAAATCTTAAAAAGTATAAAGATTAATGCTGAAAGGATTGAAAAAACTAAATCAAGAACTATAGGTGAATTAATATATAAAGAAACAATATCAAAAGAGAATAAATATAAAGCTTTTAGGAATAAATCAGGTGAATATAATAGATGTGTTTCTAGAGATATGATAAGAAATGAAATACATATACTATTTGAACAGCAAAGAAAATTTGGTAATAAAAATGCATCAACTGATGTTGAGGATAAGTATTTAGAGATATTTAATTCTCAAAGACCTTATTCAAATTTTGAAGAACTTGAAAAGAAAGTTGGATGGTGTACTTTTGAAAAGAAAAGATATAAAAGAGCTCCTAAAAATTGTATTTCCGCAGAGGAATTTGTATTATATGAGAGTATAAATAAATTATCTATAGTTTGTAATGGAGAAAAGCGAAAATTAAATAATGGAGAAAGAAATTTAATTGTTAATGAAGCTTTTAATAAAAAAGAAATAAAGTATTCAGGTTTGAGGAAGTTATTATCTCTAAATGATGAAGAAAGATTTTCAACTTTAACTTACGGTATAGATAAAGAAATAAGTAAAACTGAAAATACTAAGTTCATTTCTTTAAAGGGGTATCATGAAATAAAAAAAACAATAGAAGATGGTGTAAATAAGGAATATTGGAAAAATATAAAAGACAATAAAAAGATGTTAAATGATATTGCATATGTTCTTACTTTAGGTAAAGCGGATGAAGAAATTGAAAAGCAATTAAGGTTAAGAGATATTCCAACTGAAATAATAGAAGCAGTTAGTGATATATCATTTAGTAAATTTAATAATTTATCTATAGAAGCTATAGATAAAATTCTACCTTTTATGAAAGAGGGATATCAGTATAATGAAGCTTGTGAAAAAGCTGGATATGATTTTAAAGCTATATATAAAGGTGAAAGGTGTAAAAAGCTACCTGTTATTGAAATAGATGAAATAGTTAATCCAGTAGTTGTTAGAGCTTTAGCACAAACTAGAAAGGTAATTAATGCAGTGATTGATAGATATGGATCACCAATAAGAATTAATATAGAATTAGCTAGAGAATTATCTAAGAATTTTAAGGATAGAAAAGCTATTGAAAAAGAACAAAAAGAAAATAGAGATAATATAGATAAAATAAAAAAACAACTTGAAGAGCTTATGGGGAAGGTACCAACAGCCAGAGAAGTATTAAAGTATAGATTATGGCAACAGCAACGAGGAGAATGTGCATATACTCAACAACCAATATATATTGAAAGGTTATTTGAAGCTGGATATTGTGAAATAGATCATATTATACCATTTAGTAGATGTTTTGATGACAGTTTATCTAACAAGGTTTTAGTTATGGGCACTGAAAACCAAAGAAAAGGAAATAGAACTCCGTATGAATACTTTGGTTCAGATATTGAGCGTTGGAATAAATATGAGATTTGGGTTAAAGGAAGTTATTTAAATTATAAGAAAAAGAATAATTTATTAAAAAAGAAGTTTTCTAAAGAAGAACAAAAAGAATGGAAACCTAGAAATTTATATGATACTAAGTATATTTGTAGGTATATTTCTAATTTTGTAAATAGTAGATTAGAATTTAAGGAAAGTGAATCAAAACAAAAGGTAATAACTATAAATGGTAGAGCAACAGCTTATTTAAGAGCTGTATGGGGACTGTCTAAGATAAGGGAAGATGGTGATAAGCATCACGCATTAGATGCAACTATAGTTGCAGTAGCAACTCAAGGGATGGTTCAGAAGATATCACATTATAGTAAAGCTAATGAGCTTAAGTATATTAGAAAATATGATGATTATATAGATGTTGAAACAGGTAAAATTGTAAATTTAGAAGAATATAAAGCTGAAAGAAATGGAATTTTACCAAGGCCATGGCAAGGGTTCAGTCAAGAGTTAATGCTACGATTAAGTGATGATCCTAAAGAAGAACTTAAAAAAATATCTATTAATTCTTATGATAAGGACTTTATTTCAAATTCATTAAGACCTATATTTGTTTCTAGAGTTCCTTTTAGAAAAATTGGAGGAAAACTATTTAAGGAAACCATATATTCTAAGAAAGATTTTAAAGAAGGTTATTTTGTTAGTAAGAAAAAGTTAAGTGATCTTAAAGAGAAGGATTTAGATAATTTATATAATTATGAGTGTGATAAAAGACTTTATGATGCAATCATTGAGAGAATGAAAGTGTTTAATTATGATGGGAAAAAAGCTTTTTCTGAAGAGTTTAGAAAGCCGACAAAGAATGGAAAATTAGGACCAATTGTAAGAAGTATTAAGGTTAAAACCACTGTTCCGTTTAAGGATGGAATTGAGGTAAATGGGGGATTATCAGCTAAAGAAGGTATGGTTAGAATTGATATTTATAAAAAGGAAGATAAATATTTTGTGGTTCCTATATATAGATACCAATTATTAAATGGAATTATTCCAAATAGAGCTGCAACTGCAGCAAAAAGAGAAGATGAATGGACAATTATAGATGAAAGCTTTAATTTTAAGTATTCTATATATAAAAATGATTTAATTAGAATAGAGTATAGGAAGAAAAAAGGATATTTTGGATATTATGATGGATTTGATAGATCAACAGCTACATTAGTTATAGAAAATCATGACAATTCAAAGCGCTATAGAGGAGTTGGCATAAAATCGGAAGTTACATTGCTTAATAAATATGAAGTAGATGTTTTAGGTTATTATCATAAAGTTAAAGAAGGTGAAAGAAGTTGAGCTTTAGAAGTGTAATTATTTCAAATTCGGCTACTTTAAGTGTTAAGAATAATAATTTAATTATCAATAATGGAGAAGAGTTTAAAATTCCAATAGAAGATATATCAGTACTTGTTATAAAGAGAACATAGAATTGAATTAGTTAATTTATTAAATTATCAATGTATTATTGATGGGAAAAATCATTCTATTTTAAATGCTATTGATAAAATGATATCTTCTTATACAACTGCTTGTAGTAAAAAGGATTTTAGATTATTAAAATTACCAAAAATAAAGAGTTTAGAATATCATTTTTATGAGTAGAAGATTTATGAGAATAATTGTATTTTTTGATTTACCAGTAGTTAAAAAAGAGGATAGAAAAGAGTATCAAAGTTTTAGACGTTTTTTATTAAATGATGGATATTTAATGATTCAATTTTCAGTATATTCTAGAATTTGTAATGGTGCTGATGGTGTTGAAAAACATATTAATAGATTAAAAGCTAATTTACCACCAAAAGGTTCAGTTAGATATTTTCAGTTGACAGAAAAGCAGTATAGTGAAATGAAATTTTTGGTAGGCTCTCCAAAAACGCAGGAAAAAAAGATAAATTCAAGCCAATTAAATGTTTTTTAATAAACTAAAAGTCCTTAAATCTTAGTGATTCTAAGGACTTTTAGACTTTCTATTATAGCATATCGAGAATTTAATAGGAACTATAACGTGATAGTATTAGGTATGCTTCTTTGGTTAATTATAGCATATCGAGAATTTAATAGGAACTATAACTCTTTCTATAGCTTTTTCATTGTCGCCTTCATTATAGCATATCGAGAATTTAATAGGAACTATAACAACCTTGCACGTTTTGCCTATCCCCTCACCATTATAGCATATCGAGAATTTAATAGGAACTATAACTCATTTTATCAAATTTATTTTCTTTAAAATATTATAGCATATCGAGAATTTAATAGGAACTATAACCCTTCTATAATACTTGTCCCTGTTAAACTTATTATAGCATATCTAGAATTTACTTAGAAAAGTATAATTTTATGAAATATACTGTTACATAGATTTATGAAAATTTTGATATTGTGAAAACTAGAAAACCTATTAAGTGGAGAATCAAAAGTTAAATAAAAAAATCCTTAATATGATTTAAGCAATTTTTATAAAGTAAATCTGCCTAATATTAAATTTAAAGTATTAGACAGATTTATTATCTTAAAATCACTATAATTATTTACATAAATATTGATAAAATTGAGTAACAAACAGGTGCTAAAAATACAGTTAATATTCCTGCAACCCCAATTGATAATGAGCTCATAGCCCCTTCAGTTTCACCAATTTCTAAAGCCTTGCTTGTTCCAACTGCATGAGAAGCTGTTCCTAAAGAAATACCTTTAGCAATTGGATGATTGATTCTTAAAACTTTAAAAACAGTAGGCCCAACTACAGCCCCCATTATTCCAGAAAGAACAATAGCTAAAACTGTTATTGATGAATTTCCACCCAAACTATTAGTTATTTCAATACCTATAGGTGTGGTAACACTTTTTGATAATAAAGAAGCAGTTAAACTATTATCTAATCCTAAGAAAAGTGAAATTGAAATAACTGATAACACACTAACTAAGCTTCCAACAAAAATTCCAGTAAATATAGGTAAAAAGTTTTCTTTAAGTAATGATAAATTTTTATATAAAGGAACAGCTAAAACAACTGTAGCTGGCCCAAGAAATACATTTATAAATTGTCCACCTTTATTATAAGTATCAAAATCAATATTAAATATTTTTAAAAATCCAATTACAAGTATTGTAGCTATTAGAAGTGGATTAAAAAGTGGAAATTTTGTTTTTTTATAAATAAATAAACCTATTTCAAAAGCAATTAAAGAAATGAATATTCCAAAGAACATATTATTTGTAAACACATCCATTTAATTAAGCCCCCTTTTTGTTAATTAAGTTTTTTTTGTTATCTTTAGGAGATTTTTTATTGCATATAAATTGAACTATAATTCCTGTAATACCAATAACAATTATAGTTGTTAATATACATAAAATTATTATTTTTAAAATGCTTCCCTTAAGAGATGCAAATGATGTCATAAGTCCAACAGCAGCTGGAATAAAGAAAAATGCTAAATGATCTAAAAAGAAATTAGCTAAATTTTCAACTTTTTCAACTTTTATTATGTTTGATGTTAACAAAACAAATAGTAAAACCATTCCTATTATACTTCCTGGAACAGGCAAGTTAAGTAATTTTGAAATTATTTCACCTGCAAAATAAATGCTAAGAAGTAAAATAGATTCTCTAAAAAATTTCATTTATAAATCAGTCCTTTCTTTTATCTTACAGTTTTTCATTATAAAATTTTAATAAATTATTTTTAAAACCTTATAAAAAGTTAAAACTTAAATTTAAAAAGTTATATACAAAATACTTTAACATTTAAAAAAAGAATAGTAAATACTTATAAGTACTTCATAATTTTAATTTATATTGCTTAATATCATTTAAGGAATAACTTTAAAAACTTCTATAAATCTTAACTATCATTAATTAACAAAAGATAATTACAAATCATAATATGAATTATAATAATATAATTAGTTTATCTAAAAAAGGAGTAAAGATGTGTAAGTTCTTTAAAAGATTTGCTACTGTTATAGCATTAGTAGTTATTGTGGGAATTTCCTTTGTTGGATGTCAAAAATCAACAGATAAAGGTAATAATAAGTTACAAACTGTTAGATTGAATGAAGTTGTTAGGTCTGTATTTTATGCACCTATGTATGTAGCAATTAGTGAAGGATTTTTTGAAGAAGAAGGTTTAAAAATTGATTTATCTACTGGACAAGGTGCAGATAAGACTATGCAACAATTATTAAGTAAAAATGCTGATATTGGTTTTTCAGGGCCAGAGCAAGTAGTTTATATCTATAATCAAGGAAGAGAAGATTATCCAGTAGTATTTGGACAACTTACTCAAAGAGATGGTTCATTTTTAGTAGGAAGAGAAGCAGAAGAAAATTTTAATTGGAGATCACTAAAAGGAAAAGAGCTTATTGGTGGAAGACCGGGTGGAATACCAGAAATGGCATTAGAATATGTTCTTAGAGAAAATGGATTAAACCCATTAACAGATGTTAATATGGTAACTAATATTGATTTTACTGCAACTTCAGGAGCATTTAAGTCAGGTACTGGTGATTATGTAGCATTATTTGAGCCTACAGCAACAATGCTTGAAAATGATGAAGGTGGAAGTATTGTAGCTTCTGTTGGAGAATCAGCAGGTAATATATCATATACATGTTTTTATACAACAAAATCTTACATGGATAAAAATCCAGAAGTAGTACAAAAATTTACAAATGCAATATATAAAGCTCAACAATGGGTTAAAGAACATACAAATGAAGAAGTTGCGAAATCAATATCTTCATATTTTCCTGGAACAGATGTAGATGTTATAGCCCAAGTTATTGATAATTATAAGAGTATAGATGCTTATTCAGAAAATCCAGTTGTAAGTGAAGAGGGATTAAATAGATTAATGGATATAATACAAGGTTATGATTCTACTTTAATAAAAACAAGACCAGATTTTGATATTATTGTAAATAATGATTTTGCAAATAAGGCTATGAAATAATTAACATTAAAAACTTTTAATTAACTAGAGGAGGTGTAAAAAATGAGTCTCTTAGAGATAAAAAATGTAAATATGAATTATCATAAGAAAGATGGAGTAACGGAAGCCTTAAAAAATATAAATTTTACTGTTAATAATGGAGAATTTATAAGTATAATTGGGCCATCAGGTTGTGGGAAATCTACTCTTTTAAATATAATTAGTGGGCTTTTAAAACCTTCTTCAGGAGAAGTTAAATATAATGATCCAGAAGTTAAAAATAATTTAGATAAAATGGGATATATGTTTCAAAAGGACTTTTTATTTCCATGGTTAACAGTAAGAGAAAATATAATGTTAGGACTAAAGATTAAAAAAATATATACTAAAGAAAACATAGAGTTTGCATGCGAATTATTAAGAGATTACGGATTAGAAAGGTTTGAGAAGCATAAACCAACTGAATTATCAGGGGGAATGAGGCAGAGGGTAGCACTTATAAGGACATTAGCATTAAAACCGGAGGTATTATTATTAGATGAACCTTTTTCAGCCTTAGATTATCAAAGTAGATTAATGGTTACAGATGATGTATATGAGATAATAAAAAAAGAAGGTAAAACTGCAATAATGGTTACTCATGATTTAGGTGAGGCTATAACAATGTCTAAAAGAGTATTAGTGCTTAGTGCTAGACCAGCAACAATTAAAGATGATGTAACAATTTCATTTGAAAAAGATTATTTAACTCCATTTGATAAGAGAAAAGAAAATGAATATAATGAGTACTTTAAAAAATTATGGGGGGAAATAGAGGATGCAAATGAATGAGGAACATGAATTATATTTAAAAAGTATAAAAAAAAGAAAAATTAAAATTACTATTCTTAGGATTTCTATATTAGTTATTTTTATTTCACTATGGGAAATAGCAGCACAACTTAAATGGATTGATCCATTTTTAACATCAAGCCCTAGTAGAATAGTTAAATCACTAGTTAAATTTATAGAAGGGGGAACATTAGCAAGACATATTTGGGTAACTTGCTATGAAACTATATTAGGATTTGTTTTAGGAACAATTCTTGGTGTTATAGTTGCTGTATTTCTGTGGTCATCAGAAACTGCATGTAAAGTATTAGATCCATATTTAGTAGTTTTAAATGCTCTTCCTAAGGTTGCACTTGCACCTATAATTATATTTTGGGTTGGAAATGGAACATCAGCTATTATAACTATTGCTTTACTGATTTCAATAGTTACAACCATAATAAGTGTTTTAACTGGATTTAAAGAGGTAGATAAGGGGAAAATATTATTAATGAAAACATTTGGTGCAAGTAAATGGCAAACATTAAGATATTTAATTTTTCCAGCATGTATTCCAGTTATAATTTCAGCTTTAAAGATAAATGTAGGATTATCATGGGTTGGAGTAATTATGGGAGAATTCTTAGTTGCTAGAGAAGGATTAGGTTTTTTAATTGTATATGGTGGACAAATTGCCCAATTAGATATGGTAATGATGAGTATAGTTATTTTATCAGTTATAGCTTTTATAATGTATGAAATAGTAGCAGTTGTTGAAAATAGATTAATAAAAAAAGAAGATTCATAAAATTAAAAAAGTAGAAAAGCTTATTTAGGAGTTAAAAATATATTTTTTAACTCCTATTTCTAAGTAAAATTCCAGAATATTTTTTGATTTTAATAAATATTTGAAAAATATTAAGGAATTTGGTAATATTATAGTGTATAATGAAAAATATTAAACCAATATGGAGGAATTTATGGAAAGAAAAAAGAACGACTCCTTAAAGGAAAATAAAGAAAATAAATATATAGGCTCTATAGTAACCTTAATATTATCTATAGCTTTTGCATTTGTAATACTAGTATCAATACAAGCTATAATGGGTGATAAAACAGTAACATTAAGCGATAATAAAGCTGAACAATATTATTATGATGGAAAGTTTGATGAATCTATTAATGAATATAAGTTAATGCAAAGTAAAGATGAGTGGCCAATATGGACTGTTAAAGAAGCAGAAGTTTATTCTGTAAAAGGTGATATAACTAAATCAGATAATTTACTAAGAGAAGCTATAGTAAAAAGAGATAAGTTAATAGCAGAAGATAGTGATAAGTATATAGAACAAGATAAAGAGTTAATAAATCAAGTTATATTTACTTTTTATATAAATAATGAATTAGAACAAGCAGAAAGTTTTGGAAAATATTATTTAGATTTATATAATACATATAAACCATTATTAAAAACTATGTTTGCAGTGTATTTAGGTAATGATGATAAAAAATTAGCAGAAGAAGTTGTTAATTTTTATTCAGTAGACACTAAAAGTGCATATGATTTAGCAATTTTAGCTAAAATGCAAATTATGTTAGGTAATTATGATGATGGTTTAGATAATTTAAAGAAATCTTATGAATTAGATAAAAATGAAATAAAGTCATTTGATGTTATAATGGAAACTTGTGAATTTGATAAAAATAATTTATTAAAAAAGGTTAAAAAATTATTAGAAGAAAATCCACAAGAAGAAGTTTATAAGATTTGGTTAAATGAAATTAATTCCTTATATGAATCTAATATGAATTTAATAAATATTTTAAATGATGAAGTTAATAGCACAATAGAAGTTGATAAGTTAGATGAAAAATCATATGTGTACAATTATGTAAAAGCTTTAGAACTTTACAATAATGGAGAATATGATAAGGCTTTAGAATATTGCAATAATGCTATTATAGATAATCCTTTATATTCTAATGTATATGGAATTTTAATTCCTGAAATATTAATTGCAAAAGGAAGCTTAGATAAGCTTGAAGGATATTTTAGAACAGCTCTATATAATGAGCCATTTAATTATAATTTAATTACGAGCATAGGAAAAATATATGAAAATGATTTGAAAAATTATGAAAAAGCTAAAGAAAGCTTTAACTTTGCATTATCTTTAAATAAAAATGAAGATGCAATATATTATGATTTAGCTTTTGTTAACTTAGCTATGAGAGATAATGATGAAGCTGTTGTAAACTTAAAAAAAGCAATATCTATAAATGAAGATAACTATAAATATTATAGAAGTCTAGGAACTGTATATTTTAATAATAAAGATTATGAGAAAGCAATTGAAAATATAAGAAAAGCATATTCATTAAATGAAAAAGATGCTTTAATTCTTAATAATGCTGCTTGTTACTATGTAATGGTAGATAAAGATATATGGAGAGGATATTCAAATATAGAGTCTGCATATAATGATATGCAAGATGATTTAGATCAAGAATCAAAGGAATTAATTACAAGTAACTATGAAGCAATTAAAAAAGTATATGATAAATATGTTAATGATGAAAATACAATTATTAATCTTGAAAACTTAAAGTTGTCATATTAATAAACACAAGTAAATAATATAGAAATATAAAAGGTAGATTTTTATAATCTACCTTTTATATTTATTAATTAAAAAGTGAATTGTTCAAAAAATGCTTTCCAGATATTTGAAATTATGATATTATAAATACAGGATAAATATTCAGAATTTTATGAATAAGAGTGTAGAAAGAAAAGGTTTAACTAAGAAAATTGCTGAAAATTATTAGATAATGGGGTAGGGAGGAATTTTCAAATGGAACAAAAAATTAAAAAAATAGCTTTATTAACAGGTGGTGGAGATTGTCCAGGCTTAAATGCAGTAATAAGAGCTGTAACAAGAACAGCAATCTTAAATTATGGGATTGAAGTAATTGGATATAAATTTGGATATAGAGGACTTTATAATAATGATTTTATTCCATTAACATTAGATACAGTATCAGGAATATTACATAGAGGAGGTACTATTCTTTATAGTTCAAATAAAGATAATTTGTTTGATTATTTCGTTGAAGAAAACGGGGAAATGGTAAAAAGAGATGTTTCTGATGTAGCTGTAGAAAATTTAAAAAAGGAAGGCGTTGATGTATTAGTAGTTATAGGAGGAGATGGTACATTAACATCTGCAAGGGATTTTGCAAGAAAAGGTGTTAAAGTAATAGGTGTTCCTAAAACTATTGATAATGATTTAGCATCAACAGATGTAACTTTTGGTTTTAATACTGCAATTGATGTTGTAACAGAGTCTTTAGATAGACTTCATACAACTGCAGAATCACACCATAGAATAATGTTATGTGAGGTAATGGGAAGAAATGCTGGATGGATAGCATTAGAAGCTGGAATTGCAGGTTCAGCAGATATTATACTTTTACCAGAAATTCCATATGATATTAATAAAATTGCTGAAAAGGTAAGAGAAAGAGAAGAGCAAGGTAAAAACTTTACAATTATAGTTGTATCAGAGGGAGCTAAACCTAAAGATGGTGAAGTTGTTGTAGCAAAAATTGTTGCAGATAGTCCAGATCCTATAAGATTAGGTGGAATAGGAAACAAGATAGCAAATGATTTAGAAAAGTTAATTAATGATCACGAAGTTAGATGTACAGTATTAGGTCATATACAAAGAGGGGGAAACACTTCAACGTATGATAGAATATTATCAACAAGATATGGTGTTGCAGCTGTTGAGCTTATGATGAATGGTAAGTTTGGAGAAATGGTTTGTTTAAAGGGTGACACTATAAGTAGTGATAGTTTAGAAAATGTAATTGGACAAAAGACTAAAAATGTTAATGTGGATGGTGAATTAGTTCAAGTTGCTAAGAAAATAGGTATTACTTTTGCTGAATAAGTAATAATATTTTTAAAATTTAAATATTATTAGTGGTAAGAGGAAATAATATAGAAGTGAGTTTAAATATAACTAATTTCTATATTTAAATCTTACCACTATTTTTATTTATGGATAATAATGTAATATTTAAAGGATAATACTTCAAAATATTCTGACAATATGATATAATTATATTAAAGTAAAAGAAATATTTGAGTAATTGGATTTAGGAGGGTATTATGAAAGAGATAAAGAAGTATTTAGAATCAAGAATTGGAAAGTACAGTTTCTTTTTTGAAGATTTAAAAAGCGGATATGTGTATGGATACAATGAAAATGTTTCTATGACAGCAGCGGGATGTATGAAGCTTCCAATAGCTGTTTCTCTAATAAAAGCAGTTGAAGATAAAAAAATTGATTTTATGGATAAAATAAAAATAGAAACTTCTGACAAGGTTTATGGAACAGGGATAATCCATGAATTTAATGAAAGAGAATACACAGTATTTGAGCTTATGGTAATTATGCTAATTCAAAGTGATAATACAGCTACTAATAAGATTATTGATATATTAGGAATGCAGCAAATAAATGAAGATATTATAGCTATGGGATTAAAAAATACTAGATTAAATAGAAAGACAAATGATGAAAGAACAGCTATAACAGATGTTGAAAACATAACAACAGCTTATGATTTATCAAAAATATGGAAGCACTTAGCAAATGGAACTTTTTTAAGTAAAGACAATGGGCAAATGCTTATAGATATTTTAAGAAGACAACAAATAAAAAATAAGTTAGCTTTATATATTCCTGATGATTTAAAAATTGAAATATCAAGTAAAACAGGAGATAAAAAGGGTGTTGAAAATGATACAGCATATTTAGAGCTTCCAAAAGGTAAATTTGCATTTACTGTTTTATCTCAAGATATACCTAATAGTGTATATGGAACAGTATCTTTAGCTAAATGTGGTAAGATGATGTGGGATGGTGTAATGAATAATTGGAACTAAAAATATATTGACAAATTTTTAATGAAATGTTATTCTAACACAAAGAACCTTTAAAGGAATCCGAGAGATTCATAAGGAAGTTGTAATAATACCCATATTATAAGATTACTATACCTTCCTTATATAATTTAAGGAAGGTTTTTTGTATTCTTTAAATTTAACACTGTGATGTTAAAAAGGAGTGACAATAGATGGAAAATAAACATTTAATAAGTCCTATGGACTTTTCAACCGAAGAGCTTAATGAAATATTTGATTTAGCAGAAAAAATTATTTCAAATCCTAAAAAATTTTCACATATCTGTGATGGACAAATCTTAGCTACACTTTTTTATGAGCCAAGCACAAGAACAAGATTTAGTTTTGAAGCTGCAATGATGAGACTAGGCGGTAAGATCTTAGGATTTTCAGAGCCAAACTCAACTTCAAGTGCAAAGGGCGAAACTTTAGCAGATACCATAAGAATGGTTTCTATATATTCAGACATAATTGCAATGAGACATCCTAAAGAAGGTTCAGCAAAGGTTGCAAGTATGTACTCGTCAGTACCAGTTATTAATGCAGGAGATGGAGGACATCAGCATCCAACTCAAACATTAACAGACCTATTAACTATAAAATCCCAAAAAGGAACTTTAGAAGGACATAAAATTGGTCTTTGTGGAGACTTAAAAAATGGACGTACAGTACAATCATTAATTGCTGCTATGTCTAGATATAAGGGAACAGAATTTATTCTTATATCTCCTAAGGAGCTTGTTGTACCACAATATATTAGGGAAGAAATATTAAAAAGAAAAAATATAAAATTTAAAGAAGTAGAAAATATAGAAGAAGTAATAGATGAATTAGACATTTTGTATATGACAAGAATACAAAAGGAAAGATTTTTTAATGAAGAAGAGTATTTAAGATTAAAAGATTCTTATATATTAGATAATGAAAAAATGAATAAGGCAAAGAAGGACATGATTGTTATGCATCCACTCCCTAGGGTAAATGAAATTGCAATAGAAGTAGACAATGACAGTAGAGCAGTTTACTTTAAGCAAGCTGAATATGGAATGTATGTAAGAATGGCTTTAATAGTTAAGTTACTGGGGGTAATGTAAATGCTACAAATAACTAGTATAAAAAACGGGTTTATGTTAGACCATATAAATGCTGGAATGGGAGTTAAGATATTTAGGTATTTAAACTTAGATAAGTTAGGACATCAAGTTGCATTAATAATAAATGCAGACAGTAAAAAGATGGGCAAAAAGGATATAATAAAAATTGAAAATATTGAAGAGATAAATTATACGGTACTAGGATTATTATCTCCAGGAATTACTATAAATGAAGTTAGAAATGAAAAAATAATTAGCAAGGTAAATCCTGAATTACCAAATAAAATTCAGGATATATTAATATGTGAAAACCCAAACTGTATAACTTTGCAAGAAAAGTATGTACCACATAGTTTCACATTAGTTGATAAAGAAAAGGGAAGCTATAAATGTGAATACTGTGAACAGATAGTAAATCTTAGTGAGGTGTAAACATATGAATTTATTAATAAAAAACGCCAATATAATAGATGCTTATGAAAGCTTTTATGGCGATATATTAATTATAGATGGAATAATAACTGAAATTGGAAAAGAAATAAATAAGGATAAAATAGATATAATTGATGCAAAAGGTTTAACTTTAATGCCTTCATTTATAGATACACATGCACATTTTAGAGATCCAGGTTTAACTCATAAAGAAGATATAGAAAGTGGATCAAAAGCAGCAGCTAAGGGGGGATATACTGGGGTTTGCCTTATGGGTAACACAAATCCTATATGTTCAACTAAAGAAGTTGTAAGTTATGTAAGAGACAAGGCTAAAAAAGTTGGATTAATAGATGTACATCAATGTGTTTCTATAACAGAAAACTTTGGTGGAAAATCTATAGAACATTTAAATGCTTTTGATGATGATAAATGTTTAGTTGCAATTACAGATGATGGTGTGGGAGTAATGGATTCTAGCATAATGATGAAGGCCATGGAGAAGGCTAAAAAAAATAATTGGATAGTTATGTCTCATGCAGAAGACAAAACATTTTCTAAAATTGATATGAGAATAGCAGAAGATTTAATGACTATAAGAGACTTATATTTAGCTAAGGTTACAAAAGCAAGACTTCATATGGCTCATGTAAGCACAATAGATTCTATTGAAGCAATAAGAAGAGCTAAAAAAGAGGGTGCTAATGTAACTTGTGAAGTAACACCGCATCATATTGCTTTAACTACTGAAGAAAGTAATTATAGAGTAAATCCTCCAATAAGAGAAAGGGATGATGTAGTTGCTATAATAGAGGGAATAAAAGATGGAACAGTAGATTGTATAGGAACAGATCATGCCCCACATACAGAAGAGGATAAATTAAATGGAGCACCAGGAATGGTGGGAATTGAAACTGCATTTAGTATTTGTTATACAGAACTTGTAAAGAAAAATGGTATTTCTATAAATAAGTTAAGTGAATTAATGTCAAAAAATCCAGCTAATATTTTAAGAATGAACAAAGGAACTATTACTATAGGTAAAGAAGGAGATTTAGTATTAGTTGACTTAGATAAAAAAGTAGTAATTGATAAAGAAAAATTTACTTCAAAAGGTAAAAATACTCCATTTAACGGAAAAAAATATTTTGGGGAAGTTTTGATGACTATAAAAGGTGGCAAAGTAATATATAAAAAATAAATGATAATTTTAAAGACTAAGATTTGAAAGGACGTAAGTTTTATGAAAAATTCAATTATTGATAAATTATATAAAAGAGTTGAAGAAAGAGGAGTAGTTTGCTTAGGCTTAGATACAGCAATTGAATATATACCAGAACATATTTTAGAAGGAAAGTCTATTGAAGAAGCAATATTTGAATATAATAAATCTATCATAGATGAAACTTTAGATGTTGTAGCTTGTTATAAAGTGCAAATTGCATATTATGAAGCTTTAGGATTAGCAGGACTTATCGCTTACAAAAAAACTTTAGATTATTTAAGAGAAAAAGATGCTATTATAATTGCTGATATAAAAAGAGGAGATATAATGGCAACTGCAACTCAATATGCTAAAGGTCATTTTACTGGTGATTTTGAAGTAGATTTTATAACTTTAAGTCCTTATATGGGAATGGATAGTATAGAACCATATATGCCTTATATGGAGAATGGAGATAAAGGTGTATTTGTACTTGTTAGAACTTCAAATCCTGGAGCTGAAGATATTGAAAATATAGATACTAAAGATGGTAGTAAGGTTTATAAAGTTGTAGGAGATAAACTTACTAAAATGGGTGAAAGTGTTAAAGGTGAATGTGGATATTCTGCAATAGGTGGAGTTATAGGATGTACTCATGTTAAAGAGGGTAAGGAAATAAGAGAAAGATATAAGAATATGTTTTTCTTAATACCGGGTTATGGAGCTCAAGGTGGAAAGGCTGAAGATGTAGCTTTATATTTAACAAATGGAAACGGTGGAGTAGTAAATTCGTCAAGAGCAATCCTTTTAGCTTATAAAAAAGAAAATAATCCAACAGAATTTGCTGCGTGTGCAAGAAGAGAAGCAATTAGGATGAGAGATGAAATAAGAAACGCAGTTAATAAGCTTTAGGAGGAAGAGGATTTATGAAGTACACACAAGGTAAAATACTATTAAATGAAGAAATTCAAGATGGAATATATAAAATGGTTGTAAAAGATAAAAATGAAGCTAAAGCAGGACAGTTTTATATGTTAAAGCTTAATGGAGCTACATTACTTCCAAGACCAATAAGCGTTTGTGAAACAAGTGGAGAAACACTAACTTTTGTATATGCAGTAGTTGGAACAGGAACTAAGGAGTTTTCTAGTTTAAAGATAGGAGATTCAATAAATTTAAATGGTCCTCTTGGAAATGGATTTAATGTAACTGATGATTTAGGAAAAGTTGCATTGGTAAGTGGGGGAATAGGAATAGCCCCAATGCTTGAAGTAGCTAAAAAATTAAGAGAAAATAGAAAAGATATTAAAATGGATCTTTATTCAGGATTTAGAGATGATATATATTTAATAGACGAAATAAAAGAATATGTTGATAATACATATGTTTCAACTAATAATGGAGCACATGGACATAAGGGATTTGTAACAGAAATTTTAGATTTAGATAAATATGATACAGTACTTTGTTGTGGACCAGAAGTAATGATGAAGAAAGTAATTGAAATGTGTAAAGAAAAACAAGTAAAAGTATATGTTTCAATGGAAAAGCATATGGCTTGTGGAGTAGGTGCTTGTCTTGTGTGTACTTGTAAAACTAAAGATGGAAATAAAAGAACTTGTAAAGATGGTCCAGTATTTGATGGATACTATGTAGAATTATAAACCAAAGGAGAAAGAAAAATGTTAAAAGTTAATATAAATGGATTAGATTTTAAAAACCCAGTAATAGCAGCATCAGGAACCTTTGGTTTTGGCTTAGAGTACAATAATTTTTATGATGTAGGAATCTTAGGTGGAATTTCATCTAAGGGGTTAACATTAAACGAAAAAGCTGGTAATGATGGAATAAGAGTATTTGAAACTCCATCAGGGATGATGAATTCAGTTGGTCTGCAAAACCCTGGAATAGATAGATTTATATCAGAAGAGATTCCAAAGATGAAGAAATTAGGCACTAATATTATTGCAAATGTTGGTGGAGGATGCATGGAAGATTATGAAATAGCATTAGAAAAACTTAGAGGAACTGATATAGATATGATAGAGCTTAATATATCTTGTCCTAATGTAAAATCAGGTGGAATGGCCTTTGGAATTAAATCAGAAGTAGCATATGATGTTGTTAAGAAGGCTAAAGCTATAGTAGATAAACCATTAATGGTTAAATTATCTCCAAATGCTGAGGATATTGTTGATATGGCTGTAAAATGCCAAGAAGCAGGAGCAGATTCATTATCACTTATTAATACATTAAAGGGCTTAGCAATAGATCCATATAAAAGAAAGGCAATATTTAACAATGTATATGCAGGTGTATCTGGGCCAGCTGTTAAGCCAATAGCTTTAAGAATGGTTCATGAAGTAGCTAAGGCAGTTGAAATACCTGTAATAGGTCTTGGGGGAATAACTACAGGAATAGATGCTGTAGAATTTATGATGGCAGGCGCTTCAGCAATTCAAATTGGAACTGTTAATTTCTTTAATCCTATGGCAGGTAAAGAAATAATTGAAGAAATGGAACATTTCTGCAAGTCACAAGGGATTAAAGATATTAATGAAATAGTAGGAATAATATAAAATAAAAGAGTTAATCATATTAAATTAAATATGATTAACTCTTTTATTTTATATTAATTATATTGATAATTATCTTCAAGTGTTATTTATTTATAATTTAGGAGGGGAAAATTAAGATAAATAAAAAAAGATTAACTAAAGTTATAACTTTAATTAATCTTTTTACATTATGCTATTTTTTCTTTTTCGTTATCTCTCCATTCTTCGACTTCATTACCAAGCTCAGGTATAGAAGAAGCGTAGAATACAGGATTTTTTCCAGCTTTCTTTTGAGATGTATAATCTTTTAAAGCTTTAATAGCAATTTTACTTAATAATGCTATAGCTATTAAATTTAATATGGCCATAAGTCCCATAAATACGTCAGCTATATTCCAAACTAAATCCATTGAAGCAATTGATCCAAATAAAACCATAGTAGCAACTAAAACTCTATATACGTATAAAATAGATTTTTTATTTGTAATAAATTGTATATTTGTTTCTCCATAATAATAATTACCAATTATAGAACTAAAAGCAAATAATAGTATACAAACTGATATAAATATTCCTCCCCAAGAACCAACTTGAGATACTAAAGCAGCTTGAGTAAGTTCTATACCTTTTAGAGAACCATCTAATGGTGCACCAGATAAAAGTATTATAAATGCTGTAGAAGTACATATTATTAATGTATCAGTAAAGACTCCTAGTGTTTGAATTAATCCTTGTTTTGCAGGATGAGAAACTGTTGCAGTTGCAGCAGCATTAGGAGCGGAACCCATACCAGCTTCGTTTGAAAATAAACCTCTCTTTATACCTTGTAATAGTGCAGCACCAATACCACCACCAACTACTTGTTTAAGTCCAAAAGCATTTTCAAATATAGTTTTTAATAATGTAGGAATTTGATTTAAATTCATAATTATTATAAATAAAGCAATAATTATATATGCTACAGCCATTACAGGAACAAGTATACTAGAAATTTTAGCAATTCTATTTACTCCACCAAATATAATTATTAATGTTAATACTGTTAGTATAACTCCAACTAAAAGTTTATTTGTATTAAATGTAGAGTAGAAAGCAGCTGTTATTGTGTTAGATTGTACAGAATTAAATGCAAATCCAAAACAGATTATTATAAGAACAGAAAAGGCTATTCCCATCCATTTTTTGTTTAGCCCCTTTTCCATGTAGTAAGCTGGACCACCTCTAAAGTTATCTCCATCTTTAACTTTATAAATTTGAGCTAGCGTAGATTCTATAAAAGCTGAGGCAGAACCTATTAATGCAATTAACCACATCCAGAAGACAGCACCAGGTCCTCCAATTGCTATAGCAGATGCAACTCCTGCTAAGTTACCAGTACCAACTCTTGATGCAGTACCAATACAAAATGCTTGAAATGATGAAACTTCTCCTTTAGATTTATCTTTTGAAGAAGTTCCTTCTCCAAGTAGTTTAAACATATCTTTAATGTTTACAAATTGAACAAATTTTGTTTTAAAAGTAAAATATAGTCCCAACACTATTAGCATTGCTATAAGAACATAAGTCCATATAAAATCATTAACTAATAGTATTTTTTCATTTAAAAATTCCATAATAATTTATCCCCCTTTTTATTTGTAATTTTATATTTTTATTATGTATTTTATTATAATATAACATAAAAATGGAAAGTGTGCAAGAGTTTTATTTAGTTTATTCATAAAATGATGTTTATACCATCAAAAAACGCTTTTAAATAAGATAAAATGAAATTTTTGATTCATACTTATTCATATAAAATTTACTGTGTATTTGAAGCTAAAAAATATTGATAAAAATTTAATTTCATAATAAAAAGCTGTATAACAATTGACTTTTAAAAATCAATGCTATACAGCTTTTTTATTGTTTTATTAATTGAATATATTATTTAATAAGTTATCTAAAATACTTCTTTGTTGATTATTATTTTCTTCGTCACCAGAATTATCTTCATTATTATTGTCATTATTATCATTAGAGTTTTCTGGTGGAGGATTATCTCCAATACTTTCATCAGGTGTATTAGTCGTAGTTTTTACAGTTAATTTAACTGTATCTCCATCTTTAATTTCTGATGTAAATGAAGTTAATGTATATTGACCAGGATTAATAGCACCAGAGACTGATAAGCCTTTAAATGAGTATTTAATGCCTCTGTTATTTAATATAACAATTGCATCATATAAATCCATATTTTCTCTTAATCCTATTTCAGCTAATTTTATCTTTTCTTCAGGTTTAGTATCATCACTACTTGTAGGTACCACAAATGGATAATCAGCAGCATTAGGATCAGGATTTGCTTTTTTAATAAATACTTTATCAGCAAGAAGCCTTTTTGGTGTATTTTTATTTGCTAATTTATTATTAGACTTATTAACAGAAAGCTTCACATGAACATCACAAACTGATTTAGGTTCTGTTCCTTCAATAAAGTATTCTGTTTTAACTCTACTTCCTCTTTGGTCTTTATAACATAAATCACTAGGGGATTTACCAGAGTCTTCACAAACTTTTACTTGAACAAGCCCAGATGGAGCTTCTATATCAGTATAACTTAATCCAGAATGTACAACATTCATTATTTTTCCATATAATGAAGAAGCACTACCACTATTACCGTACATTTTTTGTGGTATATCATATCCAATCCAAACAGAGCCAGAATAATAAGGTGTAGCTCCTGCAAACCAGAAACTATCAGAATCATCAGTTGTACCTGTTTTACCAGCTACAGGTATATCATTAAATTGAGCTTTACTTGATGAACCTTTAAGCATATCATAAAGTATATATGATGTTTGAGGTGAGAATAGAGTAGTTTCCTTAGGTTTTTTTTCTAATAAAACATTTCCACTAGCATCCTCAACCTTTGTATAAAGGCAAGGTTCATATATTATACCATTATTTACTAAGGCACCATATGCAGAAGCTAAGATTGTAGTATTTCCACCATCACGATTGCCTTGAGGTTGATCAAATTGTCCAAGAGATAAAGCTGACATAGTGCGAGATTCTGGAGCATATTTTAATCCAGCTCTTTCACCGTATTCAATTGCTGTATCTAATCCCAGCATATCAACAACCTTTATAGATGTTAGATTTTTAGAATAAGTTAAAGCTTCTCTTGTATTTATGAATCCTGACATTGAATAATCTGCATTTTTAGGATTAACGCTTCCAAAATTATATTTTTTTAATATTTCAGATGAAACAGAAGAATCATCTAAAGGCGTTCCAGGTGTTATAAGTTTAGTATCTAGTGCAGGACCATATACTGTTAAAGGTTTAGTTGTAGACCCAATTGATTTTAAATCAAAATAGGCTCTATTAAGTGAAGCAGGAGGTTGATTTCCACGTCCACCAATAAGAACTTTTACTTGACCTGTTTTAGGGTCTATTACTGTTGCAGAAGCTTGAAGCTTAGGAACATCATAACTATCTTTAGGATCAGAAGAAGTATTATCAACTTGCAAATTAGTTCTTTCGTTTAATATTTCTTGAACAGAATTTTGCATTTTAGTATTTAATGTTGTATATATTTTTAAACCACCATTAACTAATAATTTATTTACTTCTTCATCAGTATACTTGTACTTTTCTTTTAAATCATCTTTTACCTGATCTAAAGCTGGGTATACAAACCATTCTTGATTTACTCCATAATTAGTATCAAGTTTAGAAAAGTTAAAGTCATTTGCCTCAGCTTTTGCATATGCTTCGTCAAATTCTTCTTGAGTAATATATCCAAGCTCTAACATTTTGCTTAATACAACTTGAGTTCTTCTAATATATCCATTTGGATAATTTGATGCACTTGTATTATAAGCACTATATGTTGTAGGAGCTTGAGTAATTCCAGCAATATAAGCACATTCAAGCAATGTTAAATCTTTAGCGTTTTTAGCAAAGAAATATCTAGAAGCAGCTTCAACACCGTAAATATATCCACTAAGAGGTATAGTATTTAAATAAGATGTAATTATTTCTTCTTTACTTAATTTTCTATCTAGTTGAACAGCTAAAGCTATTTCTTTAATCTTTCTATTAATTCTATCAAGTGGAGTTGTTTCTGAAGAAGCTTCAGTAGCTAATATAGTATTTTTAATTAATTGTTGTGTTATAGTAGATGCACCATGGATACCATTTTTCTTTCCTAATATAACCATAGCATCTCTTGCAGCAGCACCTAAAATTCTTTTAATATCAATACCACCATGAGACATAAAACGTTCATCTTCAATAGATATATAAGCATTAATTAAATTTTGAGGAATTTCCTCATGAGAAATAACATATCTTATTTCTGTAGAGGGTAAGTCATCTATAAATTCACCTTGGTCATCAAATAACATAGAAGGTTGATTTAAATTATAAATAGCATTTACATCTAATGGTGGAGTTGTTCTAATAACAGCAACGATATAACCAACTCCAACAACACCTATTAATAATCCTATTATTAAAATTGTAAGGAAAAAGTATTTAAAAAATTTTTTAATATTTGATTGCTTTGTATTAGTTTTTTTCTTGATATTTTTTGATTTTTTTACTTTTTCTTTAGGACCTTTTGATTTGTTAGAACCTTTATCCATTTGTTCCTCCTTTTATTTTATTTATATAATATTCTATACAATTATAGCATATTAATTATAATAGTAAAATAATAACTATTAAGGTGAATGTATGAGATATTATACAAAGCGACCTAAACAACGAAAAAATATTAATTTTAAACAATTTAAATTATCTTCAAATTTTTTGATAATACTTTTTATAATTATTGTGTTTAACTTTATGATATACGTTTTTGGAAAAAGAATACTTCCCACTGTACTTGAAGTTGGGGAGACTAAAATAAAAGCTGAAGCAATAAAAATTATTAATGAAGAGAGTGTTAATGTTTATTCAGAAAATTTTAAGTATGATGATATAATTAATATAGAGAAAGATTCTGATGGTAATATAACAATGATAAGAGCTGATACAGTAAAGCAAAATTACTTAGCATCTCAAGTAGTTTTAAAGTGTGATAAAAGACTTTCAGAGCTTGAAGATTTAGGAATTAAAATTCCGTTAGGATATTTAACGAACAATGTTATGTTTTATAATATGGGACCTAAAATAACTGTTAAGATGCAACAAGTAGGTAATATAACAACTTCTTATGAGTCAGAATTTGAAAGTGCTGGAATAAATCAAACTAGACATAGAATATATTTGAATTTAAAGGCAACTATGAAAGTTATCGTACCTTTTAATAGTAAGGAAGTTGATGTAGTTTGCCAAATACCTGTTTCAGATACTATTATAGTTGGAAAAATTCCTGAAACATCTATAAATATGAGTAGAAGTAATTACAAATAAAAAGTGGTATTTACCACTTTTTATTTAAAAAGAATAGAGATTTTACATAATTATAAATGCAAGAATACAAACTTTATAATTAAGAAAGGTAACTTAAACTATATTTTTGTATATAAAAATATAGTTTGTATAAAAAAGTATTGAAACACGAGAATATTAAAAGTAATTTTTGTATGTCGGTTTTTAGATTATTGATTGTTTACTCTATATATTTTGTCTTTTCTTATATTCAGTTCCCCATACTTCCATTGATTTAATAATCGGGCTAATTCTGATAAAGCATATTCTACTCTTGGTGGAACTTCTGCATAAACAGTTCTTGTTATAATTCCATCTGATTCCATAGAACGAAGACTATCGGTTAGTACCTTTTGACTTATTCCTTTTAAGGATTTATGCAATTCGTTAAAACGATGCGGTCTTTGTAAAAGATTTCTCATTATAAGGAGCTTCCATTTACCACCGATAAGCCCAACAGTAGTCGCAACTGGGCAATCAGGGAGCTCATTTTTTGTTAGCATAAATATACCCCCACAATATTTAAATGTAACATTTATTTTGTTAAATTATACATTATATTGGTTTAGGAATCAAGTTATTTTCCAATAGTTACAAAAAGTAACTATATAATAAAAAAGTGCGTACTTGCATGAGTAAAGAAACGATTGTAAAATGTTGCCATTGAATGAGAGGAGGTACAGATTATGAATGTTCAAAAATGTTTGAATATATTGTGTGAAATTAAAGATGTATCATTTGCTACTGTTGATAAAAACGGATTACCTCAAAACCGTATTATTGATGTTATGTTTGTTGAAAATGAAAAACTCTACTTTTGCACGGCAAGGGGAAAAGATTTTTACAACCAGTTATGTGATTCACCATATGTGGCAATAACTGCTATGACAAAATCATATCAAATGATACGATTAAATGGAAAAGTTGAAAAATTGACGGAGCAAAAAAAGTGGATTGACCGCATATTTGAAGAAAATATGTCTATGAATGATGTCTATCCGAGATCAAGTCGATATATTTTAGAACCATTTATGATACAGGAAGGTCAGCTTGAATTTTTTGATTTAAGCACATCACCTATATTTAGAGAAAGCTTTTGTATTGGGAATAGCAAAATCAATGAACAAGGATTTAAAATAATTGATTTATGTATTGGTTGGGAAGATGTAAAAAATATTGTCCTCAAAAATGTATTAAAAGTGGTAAACCCTATGAAATAAAACAAAATAATTGTTTGCACTGCGGATTATGTTTTGAAACTTGTCCTGTTAATGCAATCAAGAGGAGAAGTTCATGAATAAGGCGAATTTTAAGGTTAATATTGAAAAATGTATAGGCTGCGGAAAATGTGTAAAAGTTTGTCCAGGAGATATTATTTCTATTAATAAATTGCGCAAGGCTACAATTTCTAACTTTACGGAATTTGGATGGAATGGGTGCTGGCAGTGTGAGCATTGTCTTGCAGTCTGTCCTGTCGGCGCAATTTCTATATTTGGATATCTTCCTGAAAACAGTTTGCCTGTTCCTAAATATGAAGATACAATACCTATTATAAATTCACTGGTTGCAAACAGACATTCGTGTAGAAGATATAAAAATAAAAATGTTGATAGCTCTATTATAAGTGATATGCTTGATTGTATCGCCAATGCCCCTAATGGTGGTAATAAACAGCAGGTAGAATTTACTATTATTGATGATAAAAAACAAATGGGGATATTTCGTCAGCTTGTATATTTTAAAATGGAATCATTATCCCAAAATGGTATCTATCCTAAAGGTTTTGATAAAAAGTCTTTTGAAGATATGAAACGTTGGGAGAATACAGTTCGTCCAGACATGTTATTTTGCGGAGCACCTCATATTCTAATTCCTCATGCGCCACTTGGGCAAGGAGAACCGATACAAGATGTAATAATTGCGGGAACATATTTTGAGCTATTATGCGCTTCACGTGGACTTGGTGCAGTAATGCTTACTTTTCCATTGGCGGTATTAGAGCAAATGCCTAAAATAAAAGAAAAACTTAGAATACCTGAAAATCACTATGTTGGTATGATAATTGGATTCGGTTATCCTGAAATTCAATATGTAAGAGGTGTACAGAAAAAAATGCAAAGCAGTAGAATACATCGTTTAGTCTTTAAAGAGGAGTAAAATATGATAAATGAAATGTGGACAGTCTTTATAAATAAAAAGGAGTTATTTTTAAAATTACTCATAGAGCATATACAAATTTCGTTAATGGCTATTGGTATAGCCTTAATAATAGGACTTTTAACGGGAATTTTGATAAGTGAATTTAAAAAAATTTCTAAAATAGTGATGTGTGTTATTAACTTTATATACACTATTCCGTCAATATCTATGTTAGGATTTTTAATACCACTTTCGGGTATAGGCGACACAACAGCAATAATAGCACTTACGATTTACGCTTTGCTACCTATGGTTAGAAATACCCACACGGGATTGACTAATGTAAATCCTATGCTTATAGAGGCAGCTACAGGAATGGGAAGTACAAGGATTCAGACGCTTGTTAAAATCAAATTGCCACTTGCGATGCCGATAATAATTGCGGGATTAAGAAATATGGCAGTAATGACTATTGCACTTGCTGGTATAGCGTCATTTATAGGAGCTGGCGGATTAGGTGTTGCGATTTATCGTGGAATTACAACGAATAATAAGGGTATGACATTAGCTGGAAGCCTTCTTATTGCAATACTTGCGATTATTGTAGATTTTATTATAGGAGTTTTAGAAAGACAAACTCAAAAACACAAAGTATAAGAAAATGGAGGAATTTATGATGAAAAATACAAAAAGAATTTTAGGTATTATTTTAGCTTCGGTTATGGTAATAACTTTATTTTCAGGCTGTGGAAAAAATGACACTACTATAAATATGGCAACAAAACCAATGACAGAACAGTTTATTCTTGCTTATATGATAAAAAATTTTATTGAACAGAACACAGATTTGACAGTTAATGTAACAGAGGGTGTAGGTGGAGGAACATCTAATATTCAGCCTGCTATGGAAAGGGGCGAATTTGATTTTTATCCTGAATATACTGGGACAGGCTGGAATGCTGTGCTTAAAGAGGAAAGCTTGTATAATGATAATATGTTTAGTGAACTTCAAGCAGGATATGATAAAATAAATATGACTTGGACTGGGATTCTTGGTTTTAACAATACTTATGGAATTGTGGTTACAAAAGAAGCTGCAGAAAAATATAATTTAAAAACATACTCAGACCTTGCTGCAGTGGCATCAGAATTAACATTTGGAGCAGAATATGACTTTTTCGAACGTGAGGACGGGTATGATGCATTTTGTAATACTTACGGATTTAATTTCAAAGATACAATGGATTTAGATATTGGTCTGAAATACGATGCAATAAATCAAAAGAAGATTGATGTAATGAATATTTTTACAACAGATGGACAACTTTCTGTTTCAGATGTTGTTATTCTAGAGGATGATAAGAGGCTTTATCCGTCATATGTATGTGGTTTTGTTGTTCGTAATGAGGTATTGGAAGCACATCCTGAAATTCAAAATATATTTGATAAAATGAAAAATATGATAAGTGATTTGGAAATGGCTGATATGAATTATCAGGTAGAATCAGAGGGAAAAGAACCGGAGGACGTAGCGCTTGCATTTTTAAAGAAAAAGGGATTATTAAAGTAGGAGAATGTTTATGGACGCAATCAAATATAAAAGTGTTTATATGTCATATGGTAACAAGAATATTATAGAGAACTTCGATCTTGAAATAAAGCGAGGTGAATTTATTACAATTATAGGTTCTTCGGGCTGTGGAAAAACTACTGTATTAAAAATGGTAAATGGGCTTGTTAATCCGACAAGCGGTGATATAATAGTAAATGGAAAAAATACAAAAGAGGTTAATTTAACAACGCTTCGCCGCAATATCGGCTATGCAATTCAAGGCAACGTGCTTTTTCCACATATGACAGTTGAAAAAAATATTGCATATGTTCCTAATTTATTAAATAAATCAGATAAAAAATGTACAGAACAAATAGTTTCAAAGTGGTTGAAAATCGTTGGGCTAGATAATTCTTTAAGAAGTCGTTATCCTTCTGAACTTTCGGGAGGTCAGCAGCAACGTGTAGGCATAGCACGTGCTTTGGCGGCTTCCCCTGACATATTACTTATGGATGAGCCCTTCGGAGCTGTAGATGAAATCACTCGTAGTTCGCTTCAAGATGAAATAATGCGTATTCATAGGGAAACAGATATTACAGTTATGTTTGTTACTCACGATATAAGCGAAGCGTTAAAGCTCGGTACAAAGGTTTTGGTTATGGATGATGGTAAAATTCAACAGTATGATACTCCTAATTTAATTAGGGAAAAACCTGCTAATGAATTTGTAACTGCTTTGTTATCTCGTTTGCCATGATAATTTCTGAAAGGAAAATATAAGAAGTTATAAAAGTTTATGTGATTATATTCTAAAGTATAAAATTCTGTCAAATATTATAAAATAACTCTTTAATTGAAAATTTATAAAAATATAATTAAAAATCTGCTATATTTTTGTTATCAACAACATATTAATTTCCATAATATGTTATTGAGGAGATGTTAATTTATGAGTAAAATTGCAGTAAGAGGTGGACATTGTCCAAGAGTTCCAGGAGCAAGAGCTGTATTAGATGAACTAACTGAAGATAGATTAGTTAAAGATGCAGTTATAAAATATTTAAGAAAATTAGGACATGAAGTATTAGATGTAACTCCTCCAGATAGCATGAATAGTTCAACTGGAGATTTAGCTTATGGAGTTAATAAAGCCAATAGTTGGGGAGCAGATTTATTTGTATCTATTCATTTTAATAAAGCTTATAATGTTTATAATGGAGCATTAGGAACAGAAGTTTGTGTTTATTATGAATATGATGTAGCAGGAAGAGTAGTTAATGCTATTTCAGCTTTAGGATTTAAAAATAGAGGACAAAAGATTAGAAAGGGATTGTATGAATTAAAGCATACAAACATGAAGTCTATGATAGTTGAAACTTGTTTTGTTGAAGCAAGTAAAGATATTGAACTTTATAGGAAATTAGGACCAGATTTGATTGGAAAGACTATAGCTGAAGCTATTTCAAATAAAAAAATATAGATTATTAAATTGAAGGAAAATTTTAAGGGATAAAGTATTAGTCTTTATCCCTTTTTAGTAATTATTATTTAAAGTTTAGGTATTACTTAGATTCCCAATTAAAAACATAAGGAACATTTCTATAATAACCTTCGTAGTCAAGTCCATAGCCTACTACGAATAAGTCATCTATTTCAAAACAACAATAGTCAGGCTTTAAATCAACTTTTCTTCTAGAAGGCTTATCTAGTAATACACAAGTTTTTACTGATTTTGCTCCTAATTTTTTTACATGTTCTATAACAAATTGCATAGTGTAGCCTGTATCAATTATATCATCAACTATTAAAACATCTAATCCTTCTATATTATCTGGAATATCATTAACAACAGTAACAGTACCTGAACTAACTTCACTATGTCCATAACTTGAAGTAGTCATAAATCCAATTCTAGATTTTACATCTAAAGCTTTAAAAATATCAGCTCCAAAAACAAAGCTACCTCTTAAAAGTGGTAATACATATAATTCTTTACCTTCATAATCTTTTGTTATTTCTTCACCTAATTCTTTTACTCTAGTTTTAATTTGTTCTTCTGAAAAAAGAATATTACGTTTTTTATCGTCCATGTAGAAAACCTCCACTATTAATATTTAAATTATTAATTTATGTATGAAAAAATTATCATAATAGTTGACATATTATATTATATAAAACTTAATATGTTTCGATTTAAAATACAATATTAATATAAATTTTAACAATAATACTGATGTTTTGCAACTTAAAAATAAAAAACAACTAAGTTTACATTTGTTTTATAATAAGATAAAATATAGTGAAATATCAGCAATAATAGTATATATAGGAAAAATTAATAAGATGATTAAAATTAATTTTATACTTTTTAGTATATACTAAATAAGAATTATTTAGTTGAGGTGATAATTATGATATATGGAAATGTAGATGGTGTAAAAAAGTCTGCAATAGAAGAACTAGAAAGACTTTATAAAGCTAAATGTCCTAAGGATGAAGTTTGCTCTATTGAAATAATTGAAGTTATTTCTAGGGTTTCATCTTTTATAGAAAGAGAAATAAGTGTTGCAATAGATAGAAGAGGAACTATTAAAACTATAGCAATAGGGGATTCTACTTCAGTAGAAATAGAAACTTTAGATATAAGGGAAAAAAGATTAGCTGGTGTTAGAATAATTCATACACATCCTAATGGAATGAGTAACTTATCAGCATTAGATATTAGTGCATTATTAAAGTTAAAATTAGATGCTATTGTAGCTATTGGAATATATGAAGGGAAAATATTAGATTGTTCCTTAGGAATGTTGACAGTTTTTAATGATACATTAGATTATGAAGAAACTTCTCACATATCTTTAGAAGAAATATCTAAAATACATATATTAAATAAAATTAGTTATATAGATTCTTTAATTAAAGAAAAGGATATAATTGAAGATAATGAGGAAAAAGCTATACTAGTTGGATCTGATACAAAAGAAAGCTTAGAAGAGCTTAAGGAATTAACAAAAGCTTGTGATATTCCTGTGCTTGATAGTGTTTATCAAAGCAGAAATAAAATAGATTCTGCTTTTTATATTGGTAGAGGTAAGGTTTTAGAAATTGCTCAATTAAGACAAAAATTAAGAGCAAATGTAGTTATATTTGATGATGAATTGTCAGGATCACAAGTTAGAAATTTAGAAGCAGCTATAGGTGCTAAAGTTATAGACAGAACTACACTTATTCTTGAGATATTTGCTAGAAGAGCAAAAAGCAGAGAAGCTAAAATTCAAGTTGAATTAGCACAACTTAAATATAGAATGAGTAGGCTTCAAGGTCTTGGTACAATAATGTCAAGAACTGGTGGTGGGATTGGTACTAAAGGTCCCGGGGAAAAGAAGTTAGAAACTGATAGAAGACATATAAAAGAACAAATTTATGATTTAAATGACGAATTAAAGAAAATTAAAAAAATTAGGGAAACTCAAAGAGAAAAAAGAAATAAAGAAAGTATTCCAAAGGTTTCTTTAGTTGGATATACAAATGCAGGAAAATCTACTTTAAGAAATGCTCTTTGTGATGTTGCTGCTCAAAAGGAAATTTTGGGAAAAGAAAAAGTATTTGAAGCAGATATGTTATTTGCAACTTTAGATATAACAACTAGAGCTATTGTATTAAAAAATAAAGGTGTAATAACTTTAACTGATACAGTTGGATTTGTAAGAAAATTACCACATGACTTAGTAGAAGCATTTAAATCAACTTTAGAGGAAGTAATTTACTCTGATCTTTTATGTCATGTTGTTGATTCTTCAAGTAGTACAGCTTTAGAGCAAATTAAAGCAGTAGAAGAAGTTTTATTTGAATTAGGAGCTAAGGATAAGAAAACTTTACTTGTTTTAAATAAAATAGATACTGCTACAGAGGAGCAACTTAATACTATTAAAGAAGCAGTAAATGAATATGAAACAATTGAAATTTCAGCAAGAGAAGGTATAAATTTAGATGAACTATTAAGTTTAATAGAAGAAAATCTTCCTTACAAAATGAAAAAATGTGAATATTTAATACCATATGATAGAAGTGATATAAGTTCATTTCTTCATAGAAATGGCAGAGTTTTAGAAGAAGATTATAAAGAAGATGGAAGCTTTATGATTGTTGAGGTTGATGATGAAAGTTATAATAAAACTAAGGATTATATCATAAAAATATTAATGTAAATAGTAAGTAAGCATGGTATTAAAGTGGGGGAATTTAAATGGTTAATGGAACAATTATGCAATACTTTGAATGGTTTCTGTTACCGAAATGTAAGTTGTGGAATGAAATAGCTAAAGAGGCAAATAACTTAAAAAATCTAGGAATAACAGCAGTATGGATGCCACCAGCGTATAAGGGAATTGGTGGGAGATATGATGTTGGTTATGGTGCATATGACTTATATGATTTAGGAGAATTTAATCAAAAGGGGACTATAGAAACTAAGTATGGTAGCAAAGATGAATATTTAAAAGCAATAAAAATATTAAAGGGAAATAATATTCAAAGCTATGGAGATATAGTTTTAAATCATAAGATGGGTGCTGATGAAGTTGAAGAAGTTATGGCAAATGAAGAGGAATTTTTTAATAGGAATATCGATATTAGTGGAAGTAAACTTATAAGGGCATGAACTAAATTTAACTTTCCAGGAAGAAATAATAAATATTCATCTTTTAAGTGGGATTGGAATGACTTTGATGGAATAGACTATGATGATAAAACAAAGAGAAATAGTATTTATAAGTTTTTAACTAAAAGATGGAGTGATGAAGTAGATAAAGAAAATGGAAACTATGATTATCTTATGGGAGCTGATTTAGACTTTTCTAATAGAGAAGTTGTAGAAGAATTAAAAAAATGGGGTAAATGGTATATTTATTTTACTAGCATAGAAGGATTTAGATTAGATGCTGTCAAACATATAAGTTATGAATTCTTTGTAGAGTGGTTAGAATATTTAAGAAAGGAAACTAAGAAGGAGTTATTTGCTGTAGGTGAATATTGGCATTCTAATGTAGATGTATTATTAAATTATTTAAATAATACGAAGTATATAATGTCTCTATTTGATGTACCATTGCATTTTAATTTTTATGAAGCTTCTCATAGCAATGGAAATTTTGATATGAGAAATATATTTAAAGGAACATTAATTGAAAGATGTCCTATAAATTCGGTAACATTTGTTGATAATCATGATACTCAATTAGGAAGTTCTCTTCAATCCTGGATAGAACCATGGTTTAAGCCGTTAGCATATTCTTTAATATTATTAAGAGTTGAAGGTTATCCATGTGTTTTTTATGGAGACTATTATGGAATACCAAGTCATAGTTATTATGGAATGGGAAATGCCTTAGATTTATTATTAAGAGCAAGAAAAGAATTATCATATGGAAAGCAAAATGATTATTTGGATGATAAAAACTTAATTGGATGGACAAGAGAAGGAGATAAGGAACATAATAATTCAGGCTTAGCTGTGGTATTAACAAATAAATTGGGTGGAGAAAAGAAAATGTATATAGGAAAGCATTTTTCAGGAGAAAGGTTTAGAGACTTATTTTCAAACTTTGAGGAAAGAATTGTTATTGATGAAAATGGATTTGGAAATTTTATGGTGAGAAATGGTAGTGTATCGGTTTGGGTATTAGATAAAGTAAATATATAAATTTATATATTAATATACTTAGAATTATGGGAGGTAATAATTATGAAATTAACTATGAAAAGATTTTTAATGTTTGCAGTTACATTTTTCTTTGTAATGAGTATTTCAATTAATGTATTTGCAGATACAGCGGAAAGTGCAAGAAATTTATTTTATACAGGAAATAATATTAATAAAACTGTAGATGGAAAATCAGATGTATACATGGCAGGAAATACTATAAGTTTAAATGGAACTGTAGAAGGTGATGTTATTGTTGCAGGAAATACTATTAATATTGATGTTAATAGTATTGGTGGAAGTGTTAGAGCAGCAGGTAATGTTATAAATATAAATTCACAAATAAATAGGAACATAACTGCTTTTGCAAATGCTATAAATATTAACTCTAATTCAAAAGCTAAGGGAGTTTATGTTTTTGCAGAAAGTGTTAACCTTTTAGGGGAAGTTGAAGATTTATATATAGTAGCTAGTAAAGTAGAGTTAAATGGAGTAGTTACAGGTAATGCAAAGATAATTTGTGATGAATTAATTATTGCTGAAAATGCTAGAGTAGATGGAAGTTTTGATGTTAAGTCAGAAAATGAACCAACAGTTTTAGGAAGCTTTAATACTAGTAAGATTAATTTTGAAAAAATAGAAACTAATAATAAAAATAATAATTTTTTAGGATCAACAGTTATGGGAAGTTTTTTAGGAGTAGAACTTCTAGGAAAGGTTATGAGCTTAATAACAGCAATAATATTAGTTTTATTAATAACTTTGTTGTGTAAAAAATATTTATCAAATAGTTATGATAGATTAGTTAATAAACCTTGGTTACCTTTCTTAATTGGGTTTGCAACTCTTATAATAGTACCAATATTATCAATGATGCTATGCTTCACTGTTGTTTGTATACCTATTTCTATAATTAGTATATTAATATATAGTGTTTTAATATATATTGCACCAATAATATCAGGTATAGTAATTGGAAGAATTGTATTTAGAAATATGAATAAATATCTTTCAGCAATAGTGTTTACTTTAATTATTAAGCTTATAACATTTATTCCATTTGTTGGGGTAATAGCTAGTTTAGCATGTTTATTATTATCACTAGGATTATTTATACAAAATATTTTTGCTATATTAACTGAAAAACAAGCATAAAAAATATAGATAACTCAGAATTATTTTAATTTATAATTCTGGGTTATTTTTATATAAATTTGACTATATTTACTACATTTTCTATAATTAAATCCATTAATATAATTTTAGTGTCAAAGGGAATGGGACAATATGGAAAAGTTTAATGTAGAATTTAATGGCTATGAACCTAAGTATATTCAAATTGCAGATAATATAAAAAATTTAATTAATTCTAATATAATAAAGGATGGGGATAAGCTACCAGCTATAAGAAATTTATCAAAAATATTAAGTGTAAATAATGTTACTATTGTAAGTTGTTATGATAAACTTGTAAGTGAAGGTTATGCCTATCAAAAAATGGGTTCAGGAACTTATGCAAAGAAAAGAGAGATTAATGATTATTTTAAAAAGGAATATTCTAAGGCAATTAAATTAATAAAAAATAGTTGCGATGAAAATATAATTGATTTTACAGGGGAAAGCTCGAGATATGTAAATTTTCCGATAGATAGATTTAAAAAGGTTATAAATAATGTTTTAAATAGAGATGGAGCAGATGCATTAATTAATGAAGAGGCTTTTGGATATACAAAACTTAGAGAAACTATAAATAAAGTTTTTTGGAATAATTCTTTAAATATAGAAAATTTATTAATAGTATCTGGAGCCCAACAAGGAATTGATATTGCATCAAAGGCAATAGTAAATATTAATGATAATGTAATTGTTGAAAAGCCAACTTATATGGGTGCATTATCAGTATTTAAATTTAGAAGAGCAAATGTATTTGAAATAGCTATTGAAAAAGATGGAATAAATATAAAAAAGCTTGAAGAAGTATTAAAGAAAAATAAAATTAAATGCTTTTATACAATGAGTTACTTTCAAAATCCAACTGGAATTAGTTATAGTCGTGAAAAGAAACTTGCTATTTTGGAACTAGCAAAGAAATATGATTTTTATATAATTGAAGATGATTATTTGTCAGAGTTAATATTTGATGATAATATAAAGCACGAACCATTTAAGGATTTAGATAAAAATGATAGAGTAATTTATATTAAAAGTTTTTCTAAGATATTTCTGCCAGGAATAAGACTTGGATATATAATATCTCCAGAAGGTTTTAGAGAAAGTATTCAAAATTCAAAGATTAATACAGATATTGCTACCTCAACATTAATGCAAAGAGCTTTAGAAATGTATATTAAAGAAGGATATTGGATTGAATATATAAACAACTTAAGGATTGAATATATAAAAAGATATGAATTGATGAAAAAATTAATTAATGAAAATCTTAAAGAATACGTAGAGTTTTTTGATTCAAAAGGTGGGTTAAGTTTTTATTTAAATATTAGAGATAAAGACATTAAATCAAAGGAATTATTTTATAAACTTAAAGAAAAAGGTGTTTTTATTACTCCAGGAACTTTATTTTATAAAGGTGCTAATATAGGTGAGCAGTATTTTAAGTTAAGTTTTTCTCAAGTTAGTGAAAAAGAAATAATAAATGGAATTGAAATGATTAAGGAGGTATTTTACAGATGGCATATATTACAATAAGAGAATATGGAGAAGATAGTTTTATTGAAAAAAAGTCTGAATTCATTGGATATGCAAAAAGAGTAGAAAGTGAAGAAGAAGCAAAAGCTTTTGTAACAGAAATTAAATCAAAACATAAGCAAGCTAGACATAATTGTTGGGGTTATATAATTGGTGAAAATATGGGAATACAAAGGTATAGTGATGATGGGGAGCCTCAAGGAACAGCTGGAATTCCTATTTTAGAAGTAATGAAAAAATCTAATATTACAGATTGTGCAGTTGTTGTAACAAGATATTTTGGAGGTGTTTTGTTAGGAACTGGAGGATTAACTAGAGCTTATACTAAAGGGGCATCTATTGCACTAAAAGCTGGAGGAGTAGTGGAAAAGGTTGAAGGAGTTAAAGTATCTTTAATATTAGATTATGATATGATAGGAAAGGTACAATATTTTTGTGGTCAAAATAATTGGCATATTGAAGATACGGAATATACTGATAAAGTTATAATTCATATTCTTGCAGAGGTTTTAGTTGCAGAAGAAATAGAAAAAGAAGCTATAGAAGCAAGTAATGGAAAGATAGTGGTTGAAAAGAGTAAGCCAGAACTATATTTTAAAGAAGAAAATAGATTGTATTCTATAATATAATTTTAATATTAAAGTTTGATTAAAAATTTAAATTTTTTAAAAGTTCAAGCTTTTAATAGAAAATTGTTAAATAATAATCTTTATGGTATAATATAAAAGATTTTTATTAATAAAAATAAAGAATTTAGGAGGACAAAATAATGTCAGGACATTCAAAATGGCATAATATACAAAATAAAAAAGGTAAAGCTGATGCTAAAAGAGGGAAAATCTTTACAAAAATCGGTAGAGAGTTAATGATAGCTGTTAAAAATGGAGGACCAGATCCTGATAACAACCCTAAATTAAGAGATGCAATAGCAAAGGCAAAAGCAGCTAATATGCCAAATGATACAGTACAAAGATCAATAAAGAAGGCTTCAGGGGAATTAGGAGCAGTTGATTATGAAAGAATAGTTTATGAAGGATATGGACCATCAGGAGTTGCTGTTATTGTTGATACTTTAACTGATAATAAAAATAGATCAGCAGGAAATGTAAGAAGTGCTTTCACTAAGGGGGGAGGAAATATGGGTACTACAGGTTGTGTAGGATTCATGTTCCAAGAAAAAGGTGAAATTGTTATAGAAAAGGGAGACCTTGATGAAGAAGAGTTAATGATGATGGCATTAGATGCTGGAGCTGAAGACTTTAATAGTGATGAAGAGGAAGTATTTATAATTACTACTTCTCCAGATGATTTTGGTGTGGTAAGAGAAGCTTTAGAAGCTGAAGGATTAGAGTTTTTAGAAGCAGCAGTTAAAATGATTCCAGATACATATACTGAAATTGATGAGGATGCAGCTAAGAAGTTCCAAAAGATGTTAGATTTACTTGAAGATGATGATGATGTTCAAGAAGTTTATCACAATGCTGAATTTCCAGACGGATGGGACGATTAAAATTTAAAAAAGTAAATTTATTTAAGATACCTTTTGTTTTTATATTTTAAAATCAAAAGGTATTTTTTATTATATATTGAATTTAATTATATAGAAAAGAATTAAGGAGTAATATTAATATGAAAGTAATTTATAAAATAACATATCCAAATGGGAAAATATATATTGGAAAAGATTTAACAGATAGTATAAATTATTTTGGTAGTGCAAATAATGATTTGATAGAAAAAGATTTTACTAGAGAACAAAAGAGAAATTTTACAATCAGCAAAGAAATATTATGGGAATCAGAAAATGCTACAGATAAAGAAGTAAATAAAAAAGAAATGGATTTAATTATAAAATATGAATCAAATAATCCTAGTATTGGATATAACAGAATTCCAAAATATAAAACTAAATAATTAAGAATATAAGGGGAAGGAATATTGTGGAAAGAATAAAGGTTAATGAAAATGAATTTAAAGTAATTAAATTATTAGGTAAGGGAAAAAGGAGATATTCTTATCATAGATAACTTACATTTTTAAAAATTAAGTTTATTCGGTAAATATGCGAATTATAAAAAAACTATTGCAAAAAATGTTCGTATATTATATTATTCTTAATGTAGGAAAAGATGAAGGGCTATTCATCTTATATATTAAGGGGGATAATGATGTTAAGAAACAAAAAACTATTAGTACTTTTAACTGCATTTACGATTAGTACTGGATTAATGACACCAGCAAAATTAGTAAAGGCAGAAAAAGTTAACGATGAATCAGTACATAATATTGAAAATGTAATTTCAAATGAAGATGGGGAAAATGATGATAAATCATCAAATAAAGTTATAGAAATATTAAGCTTTAATGATTTTCATGGAAATGTATTAGAAAGTGGTAAAAACATTGGAGCGGCAAAATTAGCAGGTATTATAAAAGAATATCAAAAGAAAGATAAAGAAAGTGATACATATGGAGTAGCTACAGTTTCAGGTGGCGATATGTATCAAGGAACAGCAATTTCTAATATATTAGAAGGGGCTCCTGTTAATGAAATGATAAAGGAAATAGGGGTAGTAGCATCAGCAATAGGTAATCACGAATATGATTGGGGGTCAGATAAAATAAAACCATGGGCAGATGAAGCTGGATTTAAATTTGTAGCAGCAAATTTAATTGATGAGAGTACTGGAGAGACACCAGAATATGCAGAGCCTTATATTATAACTAATGTTGATGGTATAAATATTGCATTTATAGGTATTGCAACACCAGAAACTTTATCAAGTACAAAGGCTGAAAATGTTGTTGGTTTAAAATTCTTAGATATAGTTGAAACAGTTGATAAGTATTCAGAAATTGTTAGAGCTGAAGGTGCAGATATAGTAGTTGCATTAACGCACTCAGGAGCGGAAGAAAGTAGCGATGGAACAATAACTGGGGAAGCGGCAGAAATAGCAGCAAATGCTTCTAATATTGATGCAGTAATTGCAGCACATAATCATAAATTTGTTGATGGATTTGTAAAAAATAATAAAATGGGAAAAGATATACCAGTTGTTCAAGCGGGAAATAATGGTAGAGGATTATCAGTACTTACATTTACTATTGATGAAAATGAAGAAATTTTAGATGTAGATGCTAATACAAGAAGATTTTATGAAGAAAGTGAAACAAATGACTTCCCAGTTGATGAAAATGTTAAGAAAATAATAGAAAAATATAATGATGATTTAGCACCAACATTATTAGAGGAAGTAACAGAATTAAAGTTTGATTTATTCCATGATAGATATGCAGGGGTTACACCTCTTGGAGTAACTGTTGCAGAAGCAATGAGAAAATCTGCTGGTACACAAGTAGCAATAGTTAATGGTGGTGGAATTAGAGCACCTTTATCAAAAGGGACATTAACACTTGGAGATATGTATACAATATTACCATTTGACAATAATGTAGTTACTATGAAGGTAACTGGAGCTAAATTAAAAGAATTAATTCAACATGGAATTAATCCAGATGGTTTTGGTTGGGGACAATATTCAGGTTTAACAGTGTGGTATGACTCTTCAACTGATGAAATAACTTCAATGAGATTATCTGATGGAACTAAGATTGAGGATAATGAATATTACACTTTAACAAGTATAGATTTCTTAATGACAGGTGGGGATAATTATAACTTTGATGGACATATTGAACCTGTTGTTATTGGAGAAATGAGAGATATTATTATTAATGAATGGAAAAATGGTATTGATGAATTAAATTATAATTTATTAATAGATGGTGAAGATACAACAATTGATAAACCTGAAATAAAACCTGAGGTTAAACCAGAAACAAAACCTGAGGTTAAACCAGAAACAAAACCTGAGGTTAAACCTGAAGAAAAACCAGAAATAAAGCCGGAAACAAAACCAGAAGTTAAACCTGAGATAAAGCCAGAGGTAAAACCAGAAGTATTACCAAGTGAAGGTGAAAATTCTGAAAATAAAAATGATAAATTACCTCAAACAGGAGAGCCAATTTCACCTACTCAAGTTATATTTATTGCATTAGCTTTAAGTGCAGTAGGAGTTTTAATTATTAAGAAAAAAGAAAATGTTGCATAAATATTGACATAATTATATTTAAATGATAGCATAAAGAAAAAAATCCCTTTAAATTGATTCGAGAAATCAGTAAGGAAGTTATAGTATGCTTATAGACTTATCTTTTGTTAATATAATTATTAATTAAAGATAAATAATTTGTATTATATTAGCCTTCCTTTTATTAGGAAGGTTTTTTTGTATGAGTTATTAAAGTTTACTATACCTTATTTAGTTATTTGAATTAGGGAATAAACTAGTAAGGAGATTAGAACAAATGAAAGTAAAAGTTAATAGTAGTAACAAATTAGCCATAAAAATGGCAATAGCTCTTATTTTAGGATTAATAGTAGGAATAGGATGTATAGTACTTAGAGAAAACTTAAGCAATAGTGGAAATTCTCATATATGGACAACTATTAATAATATTTTATTCCAAGATATTTCAAAAGATGGAGCAAAAAATGCTATAGGGGTATTTTACATAGTAGGACAATTATTTATAAATTCACTTCAATTAGTAATAGTACCAATGGTGTTTACATCAATAGCTTTAGCTATGTGTAAGGTAAGTGATACTAAAAAGCTTGGTCGTATTTCGTATAAAACGATATTAGGATTTTTATCAACATCAGTTTTAGCATTAGCCTTAGCAGGTGCTGTTGGATTTATAATTAAAAATTTAGGATTATTTACAGCAAATATTGAAAATGTTACAGCACAAGCAGGAGTTGCAAGTTCTACAAATCCATTATTAATAATTGTACAAGCAATACCAAACAATATAACAGCAGCATTTTCTTCAAATGGAAGTATTCTTGCAGTAGTTTTTGTAGCAGTGGTATTAGGACTTTGTATAAATACATTAGGAGAAAAAATAAAAGTATTAAAAACTTTGTTAGAAGAAATAAATTCAATTATAACAGTATTTTTAAGTTTTATAATAACAAAGTTTGGACCTATAGCAATATTTATTTTAATAACAAGAACATTTGCAATATATGGAGTAGATAATTTAAAACCAGCACTTGTATATGTAATGACTACAATATTTACATTACTAGTATTTTTAGTATTTGGATATGCAATTTTTATAGCGGTTGGAGCTAAACTTAATCCAATTAAGTTTATAAAAAAGATTGGAAAAGTTGCTTTATTTGGATTTTCAACTTCATCTTCAGCAGCAACATTACCTTTAAATACTAAAACTGTAACTGAGGAATTAGGTGTTAGCGAAGATATTGCATCATTTATTTTACCTCTTGGAATGACTATAAATATGAATGGAACAGCAATAATGCAAGTTATAGCAGCGATATTTATAGCAACAAGTGCTGGATATGATGTAACAATAGGAAACATAGTAGTTATATCTTTATTAGCTTTAATATCATCTATTGGTACACCAGCAGCACCAGGTGCTGGAGCAATAATATTATTTACTGTATTAACTGGAATGGGATATAATAATGATGCAGCTATACTTGCTTACTCATTAATACTTGCAATAAATAGACCAATAGAAATGTTAGTAACTTCTTTAAATGTAGTTGGGGATGCAGCAACTAGTATTGTTGTTGCAAAATCAGAAGGAATGTTAGATGAAGAAGTTTATAATAGTGAAATAAATTTAATTGCTGAATTAGCAGAGTAATTAATTATTATATTATAATAGTTAATATAAAAAGGACAACATTACGTTGTCCTTTTTATATTTTAATTATTTAAATGTAATTATATTTTTTAATTTAGATTCAGCCAATAGGAATATAGGCACTCCAATACATGTTATTACAACTAATTCTCCTAATGCAACTTGTCCCATAGATAAAACTAGTGGTAATCCATATAGCTTATTTAACATCCAACCTACTATAAGGCCATTAAAGATTGTTGGCCAAATAGATGCTATAAAAAGCTTAGTTTTATAATTTTTTATTATCTTACCAGTTAAGTAAATAGCATATACACTAATAAATGTAGCTAATGTTCCAAATAATACATCCATAGGGCCATTAGGACCTAGTAAATTAGCAATTAAACATCCAAGTGTTAATCCTCCTATATATAGTGGATCAAATACAGCTAATAGAACTAAAATTTCAGAAATTCTAAATTGAACTCCCATGTAAGATAAAGGTGCAATAGCAATAGTTATAACTACATAGATTGCTGCAATGATTGCAGTCCTAGATAGTCTTTTTGTTAAATCGTTTTTCATTTTGAAAAACCTCCTAATAAAAATTATTAGGAACCTAAGGCTTATAATAGATAAAACTTTATCTATTATTTTAAGTTAAAACTTTTACCTAGTTTTGTTTTAAGACAGGAGGTTCCCGAACTGTCTAAGGTTTTTAAATATTTAAGGTATTTAAAAAAGGTTGGATTAAACTTTATAATACCTTTCATAATAAAACCACAAAGATTATTTTAATATATATAAGCAATATAATGCAAGAAATATATTGTTTATACTTATTAAATATATTATTGATATAAACAATTTATTATTTTAATAGGATGTGAATTTTGTTTATATTTTGTTATTATAATATTAGGAAGTTAGAAATTAGTAGATAAAATTTAAGTTGGTTTAAAAGGAATGAAAAAGTTTATGAATAGTGAAAGAATAGAAATATCTAGATTATATATAAAAATAAGTATTAAAGCATTAATTATTATTGGATTAATTTATATTATATTTAAAATGTTACATTAATTAAAATGTAATTTTATTCATAAAAAAATATAATTTTTTGTGGTTAATTATTAAATTTAATCATAGTATAATAAGAGAATTATTATACTATGATTAAAAATTAATATACATAGATGGGACAAAGGTTTAATATTAAAAATTGAGGATTTTTTCATTGTTATAAGGGGGAGTTTTTGTGGGATTTTTAAATGAGGATTTAAAAAGTAAGTTTGAAAATCATAAAAATAAGATACAAGAAAATATTGATATCGGAAAGAATATGGGAGTTAATAAAATTAGTGCAATCCTTGCCATGGATGATGAAAGTGAAGAAATTCAAAAGTTGCTAGTAAATTGGTTATTAGTAGAAGGATATAGAATCTCTATTAAAAAAGAGGATTTTAGTATATTAACGATTGAATGGTAAAAGCTCATAAGTGAGCTTTTATTTTTTTAAAAATTTTTTAATTACATGAATATCATTTGTAAAGTTGTCAAAAATTACAACTAAGGAGTGATGTTTATGGATAATAAATTTGAACATAATAATGAAAAAGAAATAAATAATGAAAATAGATATAAAAATAAAAAAATAGCAATAATTTCAGGAATGATTATAACAGCACTTATAATTTGTTTTTTTGGAACATATTTAGTTGCAGATAAATTAATTAATCCTAAATATGCAAATGAGACAAAAGAAGAAGATAAAGCAGTATATAACAATACAAAAGCTTTAGATGATGATATGATTTTAGTTTTAACTAATCAAGGAGTTATTGAAAAGGAGCAAAGTATTTCAGACTTTAAAAAAGAAAACTCTATAGTAACTGATATTAATCAACAATTCATAGTAAACTTTTTTGAAGCAAATGGATATAATTTAGAGGAATTGCAAGATAAGAAAGTAGTTTTTAGCAAAGATGGAACTATAAATGTATTAAAACCTAATAAATATTATATAGGTGAAAAAGAAGGATATTTTGCAATTTATAAAACAGATAGTGAAGGCAAATTAACAATTGAAAATGAAAATGATGTATATAGAAATAATAGAACAGTAAATTTTTTGCAAGGCAAAGATTTAGAAGATATTAAAAATTTAAAACATTGTTATGATACAAAGGATGAAGCAGTAGAAAAATTAACTGCATATATTTCATAATGCTTATCCCATATAATCGCTTTTTAAAGTGATTTTTAATATACCCTTAAACTATATATTTTTACTTGAAGGAGATTATAAATAGAATTTGGTTTTTATTTATAATCTCTTTCATTATAGGAAAATAGATGCTTGTATAACATTTAAGATAAGAGGAGAAAATATCATTATAAGCAACTAAGGAGGCGAGAAAATGAGTATTATGCCAAGCTTTGAATATTTATTAGTTATGCCAAGTGGAAATATTAAAGGTTTTAATGATCAAGAAACAGCTAAGGCATATATTAATAACTACTATTATTTTAGGACAAGAAATAATGATGTAGTTGGAGCATATGAGGATTTAACAGAAGATTTTGATGATATTGCTAATGTAATTTGTTATAAAATTGGAGTAGAAGAGGGAGAGTGTAGGCTATATAATACTAGAGATATAATTGAAAAAATACAAGATGAAGTTATTTTTCAAGATGAAAAGGAAGAGTTGATTTCAAAATTACTATATAAACCTAATGAAATAAATACATTTGACTATGCAATAGATAATATATTTACTAATTCAGATTCAATTGACATTATGGAACCTTACGGAGATCCGATAACAGGGCAATAATTGTAATATATGTAAAGAAGTTATATTATATTGAAAAATTTAAATTCAATGTAATATAGCTTCTTTTAATTATAAAAAGTTTTTATTAATTGTTGTATAAAAAGTTATTTTGATATATTTTCTTTATTATTGAAAAAATTAATTTAAAATGGTAAAGTATAAGGTAGATTAAAAAGGTATATATAATTTTAAATTACTGGAGTTTAAATTACTACGAAGAAAAAATAATCTAACTTTTAATTAGGTTAAGGGGGATATATATGTACGAATATATAAAGGGAAGATATATTGGGATTAATAAAGATTATGTTATTGTAGAAAATAATAGCATTGGATATAAAATTTTTACTTCAGGAGCAACTATGGCAGAAATGCCTAAGGTATCTGAGGAAGTTCAATTATATTTAGAACAAATAGTAAGGGAAGACTTTATTGGATTATATGGCTTTAAGGATAGAGAAGAATTAGAGATGTTTAAATTACTTATTTCAATAAGTGGGGTGGGCGCGAAGGCTGCTTTATCTTTACTTTCAATAAGTAGAATAAATAATTTAAAATATGCAATAATTATGGAAGACGATAAACATTTATGTAGGGCACCTGGAATTGGGAAAAAAACAGCAGGAAGAATTATATTAGAACTTAAAGATAAGATTAAAACAGATGAAGTAACTGAAGGTGTTGATATTCAACAAGGCTTTGAGGATATTTCACAAAATAATATTAATGCAATAGGAGAGGCACTTGGAGCATTGCTTGCTCTTGGATATTCAGAAAAAGAAGCTGAAAGTGCATTAAAAAAAGTAAATAAAAAGGAATCGGTAGAAAATATTATTAAGGAATGTTTAAAAGTATTGATGGGATAGAGGTGATATATTGGAAAGAATTATCACTCCAGATGAAATTCTGGAAGATGGAAATGGTGAATTAAGTTTAAGACCTCAAAAGATTAATGAGTATATAGGGCAAGATAAAGTAAAAGAAAGACTTAACATATTTATTAAAGCAGCTAAAAGAAGAAATGAAGCATTAGACCATGTACTTTTATATGGGCCACCTGGTTTAGGTAAAACAACTTTAGCTAATATTATAGCAAAAGAAATGGGTGGAGATTTAAAAATAACTTCAGGACCTGCAATTGAAAGAGCTGGAGATTTAGCAGCTATATTAACAACATTAAAAGATAATGATGTTTTATTTATTGATGAAATACATAGATTAAATAGAAGTGTTGAAGAAATACTTTATCCAGCAATGGAGGATTATGCTTTAGATATAGTAATAGGAAAGGGAGCAGCAGCTAAATCAATTAGACTTGATTTGCCTCATTTTACTTTAATTGGAGCAACAACTAGAATTGGTATGTTAACATCACCATTAAGAGATAGATTTGGCGTTCTTTGTGACATGGTATATTATACCGAAGAGCAATTAAAGGAAATAATAGTTCGTTCTGCTTTTGTATTGGGTTGTAATATAACTGACGAGGGTGCATATGAAATAGCAAGACGTTCAAGAGGGACTCCAAGAATTGCCAATAGGCTTTTAAAAAGAGTTAGAGATTATGCCGAAGTGTATTCAGATTCTTTAATAAGTTATAAAGAAGCAAAGGCAGCACTTGAACTTTTAGAAGTAGATGCCCAAGGATTTGATAGAGTTGATAACAAAATATTAGAAGCTATTATTGATAATTTTAATGGAGGACCTGTAGGAATAGAAACATTATCTTATTTTATAGGTGAAGAGCTTGGAACAATAGAAGATGTTTATGAGCCTTATCTTCTTCAAAAAGGATTTATAGTTAGAACAGCTAGGGGAAGAACAGCTACAGATAAAGCATATAATCACTTAGGAAGAGTAAGAGGAAAAAAAGTTACAAAAAAACAAACTAGTTTTTTTGAAGGTTAGGAGATATATTTAATGAAGACAAGTGATTTTGATTTTTATTTACCAGAGGAGCTTATAGCACAATATCCATTAGAAAAGAGAGACTATTCTAGACTTATGGTTTTAGATAAAGCTACTGGAGAAATAGAACACAAACATTTTTATGATGTAATAGATTATTTAAATAAAGGTGATACATTAGTTTTAAATAATACTAGAGTAATGCCAGCAAGACTTATAGGAGAAAAAGCTATAAGCGGAGGTAAGATAGAATTTTTACTTTTAAAAAGAATCGAAGGAGATAAATGGGAATGCTTAGCTAAGCCTGGGAAAAGAGCTAAAATAGGAACTGAATTTACTTTTGGAGAAGGTAAATTAAAATGCAAGGTAGTTGATATTGTAGAAGAAGGCAATAGAATTATAGAGTTTTCTTATGATGGAATATTTGAACAAGTTTTAGATGACTTAGGAGAAATGCCACTTCCACCATATATAACTGAAAAGTTAGAAGATAGGGAAAGATATCAAACAGTTTACTCTAAAGAGCAAGGATCAGCAGCAGCTCCAACTGCTGGATTACATTTTACCAAAGAGCTTTTAGAAAAAGTAAAAGAAAAAGGGGTAAATATTGCTTATGTTACATTACATGTAGGACTTGGAACATTTAGACCAGTTAAAGTTGATGATGTAAATGAACATGTTATGCATTCTGAATTTTATCATTTAGAAGAAGAGGATGCAAAGATAATTAATGAAACAAAAAAACGTGGAAATAAAATTATTTCTGTTGGAACAACATCTACAAGAACATTAGAAACAATTGGAGATGAAAATGGTTTTGTTAAACCTCAAAGTGGATGGACTAATATATTTATTTATCCAGGATATAAGTTTAAAGTTGTAGATAAGCTTATAACTAATTTCCATTTACCAGAATCAACATTAATAATGTTAGTTTCAGCTTTAGCAGGAAAAGAAAAGGTAATGAATGCTTATAATGAAGCTGTAAAAGAAAAGTATAGATTCTTCTCTTTTGGTGATTCAATGATAATAAAATAATAAAAACATAAGTTAAAAGGACGTGAAGTTTTGAGTAAAAGATATACGCTGTTAAAAAAAGACGGTAAAGCAAGAAGAGGAAGATTTGAAACACCTCATGGAACAATAGAAACACCAGTATTTATGAATGTTGGAACTTTAGCTGCAATTAAAGGCGGAGTTTCTTCTATGGATTTAAAGGAAATAGGGTGTCAAGTTGAACTTTCAAATACATATCATCTACATTTAAGACCATCTGATAAAGTTGTTGCTAAAATGGGTGGATTACATAAATTTATGAATTGGGATAGACCAATATTAACTGATTCAGGAGGATTTCAGGTATTTTCATTATCATCAATGAGAAAAATTAAAGAAGAAGGAGTTTACTTTAATTCACACATAGACGGTAAAAAGATATTTATGGGGCCAGAAGAATCTATGCAAATTCAAAGTAATTTAGCATCAACAATAGCTATGGCTTTTGACGAATGTATACCAAATCCATCAACTAGAGAATATGTACTAAATTCAGTTGCAAGAACAAATAGATGGTTAGATAGATGTATAGCTGAAATGAATAGATTAAATTCACTACCAGATACAATAAATAAAGAACAAATGCTTTTTGGTATTAACCAAGGTGGATGTTATGAAGATATAAGAATAGAACATGCAAAGCATCTTGCAAAATTAGATATGGACGGATATGCAATTGGTGGTTTAGCAGTTGGTGAAACTCATGAAGAAATGTATAGAATTATTGATGCAGTAGTTCCACATCTTCCAGAAGATAAACCAATATACTTAATGGGGGTTGGTACTCCAGAAAATATATTAGAAGCTGTAGATAGAGGAGTTGACTTCTTTGATTGTGTTCTTCCTGCTAGAAATGGTAGACATGGTCATGTATTTACTGGTCAAGGGAAAATAAACTTAATGAATGCTAAATTTGAGTTAGATGAAAGGCCAATAGACGAAGGATGTCAATGTCCTGCATGTAAAAATTATACAAGAAGTTATATAAGACACTTATTTAAAGCTAAAGAAATGCTTGCATTAAGACTTTGTGTTTTACATAACCTTTATTTCTATAATAAATTAATGGCTGATATTAGAGATGCTATTGATAATGGAAACTATAGTGAGTTTAAAGAACAAAAACTTAGAGAATGGAATATAAAAAAATAAGTTTTAATTGTTGTTTTATGAATAATTTATTAAAGTTTTAATATGAGGTCTTCATAGAATTGACATATAAATTTAAATAAAGTATAGTATTTAATACATAGTAAATATTACAATGTATTGTTTAAGTATAAATGTGAAGGGAAGGGACTTTAATGGCACAATTACTAGCTACATTATTACCTTTAGTTGCAATGTTTGCAATTATGTATTTCTTATTAATACTTCCAGAAAAGAAAAGAACTAAGAAATATAATACAATGTTATCAGAGTTAAAAGTAAATGACGAAGTTTTAACTAGAGGCGGAATAATTGGAAAGATTATAACAATTGAAGAAGATCAAATGGTTATTCAATCAGGTCCAGATAGAGTAAGATTTAGAGTAACAAAAAACTCTATAGCTCAAAAGTTAAATAAAGACGTTGCATAATAAAGAATAATACCCCCTTTTAGTTCATAAAATGAACTAAAAGGGGGTGTTTTTATGGATTGGAAAAATTATTTTACAAATGTTTTAAAGGGAGTTGTTGGAGCTGGTGCAATAGTTATAATATTAACTGCTATTTTTTCATTAGTTATGAGCTTTGTAGAAATTAGTCCAAGTATAGATAGTGCTATTAATGTTATAATAACAAGTTTGAGTCTAATATTTGGAACAATATTAGCAGCTAAGTTATATGGACGTAAAGGGTGGTTCGTAGGTCTTTCAGTCGGTATATTATTTTACATAGCATTATATGGCATAGGAATTTTATTTGGAGCTGAAGCTACTCTAGGTTTAAATGATTTAATTAAATTTTTACTTTGTGTTGTTGTGGGAATTCTTTCAGGAATGTTAGGAATTAATTTAGGAAGGGATTAAATAACTTTTATTATTTATAGGGAAATTTATAAGTTATTATTGATAGTTATAAGCTACTAATAATAACTTATTTTTTTATAATGATTTTAGATAAATAATTGTAAAAAATTAAATAATATAAGATAAAAAAGAAAAAATAAGTGTATAGCTTTATCTAAAAAATATATAATAAAATTTTTGTTAAAAAATACACAAAAACTCTTTACTAATTCCGAGTAAAGTAGTATTATTTAATTAAGGAAAATAATTATTAATTAAGAAAAATTATTTATGATTGAAATATACATTTTTAGGAGGAATTTATTATGAAAATAGTAGTAGTTGGATGTACACATGCAGGAACAGCAGCAGTAGTAAATTTAAAGGAACTTCACCCAGAAAGTGAAATTACAGTATATGAAAAGAATGATAATTTATCATTCTTATCATGTGGAATAGCTTTAAATGTTGGAGGAGTAATTAAAGAAACTAAGAATCTTTTCTATAACTCACCAGAAAATCTTGCTAAAATGGGTGTCATAACTAATATGAAACATGAAGTTTTAGATATAGATTTTGAAAATAAAACTTTAAAGGTTAAAAATCTTTTAACAAATGAAGAGTTTGAAGATAATTATGACAAACTAGTTTTAACTTTAGGATCATGGCCAATAGTCCCAAGATTTGAAGGTGGAGATTTAGAAAATATTTTATTATGTAAAAATCATGATCATGCACTTGAAATAATTGAAAAGTCTAAAGAGGCTAAAAATGTAATAATAATTGGAGCTGGATATATTGGTGTTGAGCTTGTAGAAGCTTTTGAAATGCAAGGAAAAAATGTTACATTAATAGATGCAGAAGAAAGAATTATGGCTAAATATCTTGATAAGGAATTTACAGATGTAGCAGAAAAGGAATTTTCTGATAGAGGTGTAAACTTAGTTTTAGGAGAAAAAGTAGCTAGATTTGAAGGTTCAAACGGAAAAGTAAGCAGAGTTGTTACTGAAAAAGGAAGCTACGAAGGAGATTTAGTTGTATTATGTATTGGATTTGCACCAAGCACTAAACTTGTTCAAGGTAAGTTAGATACACTTCCAAATGGAGCAATTATAATCGATGAATATATGAGAACTAGCAGAGAAGATGTATTTGCAGCAGGAGATTGCTGTGTAGTTAAGTATAATCCAGCTAATGATACAAGATATATTCCTTTAGCAACAAATGCTGTAAGAATGGGAACATTAGTTGCTAGAAATATTGTTGAACCAACTCTTAAATATATGGGTACTCAAGGTACTTCAGGAATTAAGATTTATGAAAAATGTATAGCTTCAACTGGATTAACTGAAGATGTTGCAAAAGCTACAACTAAAATGAATGTTGCTTCTGTATCATTAACTGATAACTATAGACCAGAATTTATGCCTACTTATATGCCTGCAACTGTTAAGTTAGTATTTGATAAAGATACAAGAAGAGTAATTGGAGGTCAAATAATTTCTGATATAGATTTAACTCAATTTATGAATACTTTATCAGTAGTTATTCAAAATGGAATGACTATAGAAGAACTTGCAATGACAGATTTCTTCTTCCAACCACACTTTAATAAACCATGGAGCATTTTAAATGCAGTTGCGTTAAAAGCTCTATAATAAAAAAGTAACCTAGAAATAGGTTACTTTTTTATTGGAATTTTAAAATTTTGTTATATTAGCAAAAAAATAATAGTAATATTTTAAAGGGGGTGAAAAATGAGAAATAAATTTATTCAGTTCATGGCAACTTTTATAGCAATATGTTTAGTTGCAGGCATAGTAATAAAAATAAAGATAAGTAAACTTAATAATGATTCAAAAAGTAAAAGTATAGATATTAGTGAAAGTGAAGGTGAGGAAGCTATAGAAAATAAATTTATAAAAGATGGAGAAATGAGAGGCGTTTGGGTATCTACAGTAAGTAATTTAGACTGGCCAGAAGCAGGAAAATATGATTCAAAATTTCAAAAGGAGATGTTAAAAGAAAAGTTTAATTTTATAGAAGAAGCAAATATGAATACAATATTTTTTCAAGTTAGACCTATGGGAGATGCTTTATATAAATCAAGTTATTCTCCATGGTCTAAGTATTTAACAGGGAGCTTAGGAAAAGATCCAGGATATGATCCATTAGAATTTGCAGTTGATGAAGCACATAAAAGGGGATTAGAGCTTCAAGCTTGGTTTAATCCTTTTAGAATAGATAGTAATTCAAAAACTTTTAATATAAATAATTATATATCAGAGTTACCAGCTTCATCACCATTAAAAAATCATCCAGAATGGATAGTTAAATATGGTAATTATCAATATCTTAATGCAGGAATACCAGAGGTTAGAGAATATGTTATTGATACAATAATAGAAGTTGTTAAAAATTATAATATTGATGGTATTGTTTTAGATGATTATTTTTATCCATATCCTTCCGGAGGATTAGAATTTCCAGATAATGATACTTATAAAAAGTATGGAGGAAGTTTTAATTCAAAAGATGATTGGAGAAGGGATAATATTAATTCTTTTATAAAAGAATTATATAGTAAGATAAAAGAGACTAAGCTAGAAGTGAAATTTGGAGTTAGTCCATTTGGAATATGGAGAAATGGTGAGTCTGTAGGTGGAAGTAATACAAGAGGATTAAGTAGTTACGATGATGTTTATGTAGATTCTAGAAAATGGATTCAAGAAGGATGGATTGACTATATTATTCCTCAAATATATTGGCAATTTGATTATAAAGCTGCACCTTTTGCAACATTAGTTGATTGGTGGGCTAAGCAAGTTGAAGATAATAATGTAAAACTATATATTGGATATGCAGCTTACAAAATAAATGATTCAAGTTATGGGGAAGCATGGCTTAATGGTAATGAAGTAATAAATCAAGTAAGATATTCTAATGCAAATGGTAATGTAAATGGTGGTTGTTTCTTTAGATTAAAGACATTAGAAGAAAACAGATTAGAATTTACGGATAATTTAAAGAAATTATATAATAGATAAATATATGCTTTTAATAAATTTAGTTTAAATTAATTTTATTTAATTAAAATATACACGTTCTTAAAGAACGTGTATATTATTGTGAGATAAATGAAATTATACAAGTAGAACTTAATGGTAAAGTATGATAATATTAAAATGTTTAAGTTATAATTGTAGATAATAAATTTAATTAAAAATAAGAAGAATAGGAGTAGCAAATGATAAAAAAAATAAAAATTATATCAATATTACTAGGATGTAGTTTGCTTTTTATTGGTTGTAGTAAAGATGATAATAAAAATGTAGTAGATTTAAATATTTCTGCAGCAGCAAGTTTAAAAGAAGTAATGGTTGATTTAGAAACAGAATATAAAAATATCAATGAAAATGTTAAATTAGTCATAAATTATGGGGGATCAGGTTCTCTGCAACAACAAATAGAACAAGGGGCACCATGTGACTTATTTATATCCGCAGGACAAAAGCAAATGAATACTTTAAAAGAAGAAGGATTATTATTAGATGATACAACTAAAGATTTAGTTGAAAATACATTGGTTCTTATAAAATCAAATGGAGTTGAAGTTAATAATTTTGATGAGTTAAAAAATGATAAAGTTAAGCATATAGCGATTGGTGAGCCAGAAAGTGTGCCAGCTGGAAAATATGCAGATGAAGTATTAAAAAATACAGGAATAAAAGATAATATTAGTGATAAGCTTGTTTTTGCTAAAGATGTTAAGGAAGTTTTAGCATGGGTTGCATCTGGAAATGCTGATGTAGGTTTTGTATATTTAAGTGATGCTTTAAATAATAGTAATGTTAAAATTGTTGAAAATATTGATGAAGTAAATAATCATTCAAAAATTGTTTATCCAGTATCAGTTATAAAAGATTCAAAAAATATTGAAGATGCAAAGAATTTTGAAGACTTTTTATTTACGCATGAAGCACAAGAAATATTTGAAAAGTATGGATATAAATCAATAAATTAAGAGAGGTTATAAGTATGGATTTTTCACCTTTATGGATATCTATTAAAACAGCATTTATTGCAACAATTATAACTTCTATAATAGGAATATTTATATCTTATAAAATGGCTAATTATAGAGGAAGAGGTAAAGGATTTATAGATGGAATTCTTACTCTTCCTCTAATATTGCCACCAACTGTTATAGGATTTTTCTTGTTACTTATCTGTGGAAAAAATGGGTTTATAGGAAGGATTTTTATGAGTTTTGATAAAAACATTATTTTTAGTTGGAGTGCAACAGTTATAGCAGCAACTGTTGTTGCATTTCCTATGATGTATAGAACTTGCCGCTCTGCATTTGAACAAATTGATAAAAATATGATTTTAGCAGCAAGAACTTTAGGACTAAGTGAAATTAAAATATTTTTCAAAATAGCAATACCTCTTGCTTGGCCAGGTATAATTGGTGGATTAGTATTGAGCTTTTCAAGAGCATTAGGAGAATTTGGAGCAACATTAATGATAGCAGGGAATATCCCTAAAAAAACTCAAACTATGCCAATTGCAATATTCTTTTCTGTTGAGAGTGGAGATATGAATAGAGCAATGTTTTGGGTTTTAATTATAGTTTTAATATCATTCTTTATGATATTTTTATTAAATTATTGGTGTGATACTCAACAAAAAATAATAGGTAATAGGGGGAGATAGTTTTGAATTTATATATAGATATTACTAAAAATTTATCTTCTTTTAATTTAGATGTTTCTATAAAAAATAGTTCTGGGATTATAGGATTTTTGGGGGCATCTGGCTCAGGAAAAAGTATGACACTTAAATGTATAGCAGGTCTTGAAAATCCATCAAAAGGGAAAATAATTATAAATGATAAAATTATTTTTGATTCGGAAAAAAATATTAATATTAAGACTAAGGATAGGAAAATAGGATTTTTATTTCAAAATTACGCTTTATTTCCTCATATGACTATAAAAGATAATATAGAAATAGGATTAGATAAGGTTAGTAAACTTGAAAAAAATAAATTATCATCTAGTTACATTAAGAAATTTAAATTAGAAGGTCTTGAAAATAGATACTCTTGGCAACTATCAGGAGGACAACAGCAAAGAGTTGCTCTAGCAAGAGCACTTATCACATCACCAGAAATATTGCTTCTTGATGAGCCTTTTTCAGCATTAGATAATCATTTAAGGGCAAGTATGGAAAAAGAGCTTATTGAGATTTTAAAAGATTATAAGGGAATGGTGATTTTTGTAACCCATGATATAGAAGAGGCATACAGAGTTTGTGATAAAATAATAGTGTTTGATAATGGTAAGGCAAAATCCTTAAAGGAAAAAAATAAATTGTTTGAAAATCCTCAATCATTAGCTGAGGCAAAGCTTACTGGATGTAAAAATATATCAAAAGCTAAAAGGTTATATGATAATTTTGTATTTGCTAGTGAGTGGAACTTAAAGTTAAAAATTCTAAGTAATAATATAGATTTTAATTATATTGCAATAAGAGCTCATAATATTAAATTATTTAATAGTAAGGAGGATAATATTAATAGTTTTAATATGCATATTGAAAATATAGTTGAAAATCCTTTTGACTATACTTTATATATAAGAGAGGTTAACTCTTTAAATACTAATTTAATTAATTTTAGTATTTCTAAAGAGGAGATGAAATTTAAAGTTAATGATGTAATAAAAGTTAGCTTTAAAGAAAAATATTTATTTACATTTAAAGATGAATAGTAAGAGTATTTACATATTTTTATTTATAAGATATTTTGTATAATTCATTTATATTTTGTGTAAATAATTATAATATTTAAATAAATTGCTCCAAAATGAAAAAATATTAAAATTCATTATGGAGCATATTTTTTATTCTATCAAAATACAGATAAAAAATTATTTTTTTACTGTATTTTGAGAATTATCTAAAATAGATTTTAGCTCATTTATTTCATCTTCAGTAAGTTTTTGTGATTTAACAAAATTAATTACCATTGAATTTAAGGAACCATTAAATACTTTATTTAAAAAACCTTCACTTTCTTCTTTAATACAATCTTTCTCTGAAATAATTGAAAAATAATAATATTCTTTACCTTCTTTAGTAAAATTAATGGCTTCTTTATTTAATAATCTATTAATTAATGTTTTAATTGTGGAAGCTTTCCAATTAGTTTTTTCTTGAAGTTTCTTTATTATTTTAGTTGAAGTTATAGAATCATTTTTCCAGATAATTTTCATAACTTCCCATTCAGCATCAGATATTTTAGGTAATTTTTTCAACTTTAACACCTCTTTTGATTACCGTTGTAATTTATATTTTAAGTTTACAAATGTAAATTTTATTTGTCAATATTAAATTTTATATAAAATAGAAATTACAAGATATATTCAAAAAAATTAGAAATAATTTACAAAAAACATATTGACTATTATTGATTACAAGTGTAAACTAAATTTATAGATTACGTTTGTAATTTAAATGGAGGTGAACTTTATAAGTATATTAGAAAGTATTTTCAAAATATCGTTAATTGCGAGTGTACTAGCTTCTATTGTTTTGATTTTAAGACCTATAATAAAAAAAGCCTTTGGAGTTAATATTTTATATTTATTATGGTTATTAGTAATTATAAAACTTATTGTTCCGTATGGACCTGAAAGCAAAGCAAGTATTTATAATATATTTAATACAGTAAAAACCTCCAATTCTTATGAAGAAAAAGTAATAAAAAGCAATTCAAAAATAAAGTTAAGTACTGAAATAATAAATGATTCTTTTAAAAACTCATCAGAAACTCAAAGTAGTATTATAAACTCTCCAAAACAAAGTAATAATAACATAAATCAATATAATAATATAAAAAATACTTTTCTTATAATTTGGATTTTAGGAATATTAATTTTTGTATGTATTTCAATAATTTCATATTATAACCTATTTAAGATAATAAAAAATAGGTTATATAAATATGATAAACATTCATTTAATATATTAGAAGATTGTTTAGAATTATTAAATATAAAGAAAAATATAAAGATATTAGTAGTAAAGAACATTAATGCTCCAGCTCTGTCAGGTTTTATAAATCCTAAAATTTTAATTCCTAAAAATATAATTGATGATTTAAGTAATGAAGAAATAAGATATATAATTCTTCATGAATTATGTCATTATAAAAGAAAAGATTTGCAGTTAAATTTTATTATACATTTATTAAAAATAATATATTGGTTCAATCCTATAATATACTTTGCTTTAGATACTATGAAAGAAGATTTAGAAATAGCTTGTGATGATATGGTGATTTCAAAGTTAAATAAAAAAGAAACTTTACATTATGGATATACAATTATTAATGTTCTTAGATATGTAAAAAATAATAAAAATATTTTAGGAACAACTTCTATGATTAGTAATAAAAAGGGGTTAAAGGAGAGAATTAAAATGATTAGTGAAAATAAAAAATTTAATATTAGAAAGATAATAATTGGTTTAATATTAGTTTTAGTATTAGGGTTTGTCACATTAAGTAGTAAGGTTAATAATGCAAAAGAAAGTGTTGGCTTTAATATTAAAAATAGTCAAGAAAATTATAATAGTAATAATATGAAGGAAGAAAATATACTAGATAAAAATTATATTAATGAAGAAAAATCAAAGGTTGTTATTTATAATTCTCATGTTAATGAAGAATATAAAGATGGATATTCTATAATAGATGCAAGTATGGAGCTAGATAATAAATTAAAGAATCTTAATATAAATTCTACTTTTTTAATATGTGAAAAACCTAGTGAATATGAAAATTCTTTTGAAAATTCAGAAAATATAATAAAGAATAATATTAAAGATTATTCAAATTCTGTATTAATTGATATTCATAGATTAGATGCTTTTGAGGAAAATAGTGATTTAGAAGATATAGTCATTGATTTATCAAAAAATAGTATAAATTATGAAGAAAATTTAAGATTTGCTGAAAATTTTAGTAAGGAGATAGAAAGTAGGGGAATTAAGGCAAGGATAGTTATTTACGATGAGGGAATAAATAATTTTAATTTACACTTATCTAAAAAATCATTGTTTATTAATATTGGTGATGAAAATATGACTAATATTAAAGTTAATGAGCTAATGGATGTAGTTAGTGAAGCAATAATGGCAATAATATAGATAATTTATAAAAATAATATAAAATTAGTTGAAATAATATAGTAACTCTGTATAATAATTATTAAATAAATTTTTAAAGAAGGAAATAATTATTATGGTACATGAATTAACAATATATAAATTAGGAAAATTATTAACAGAACTTTCTAGTAATTATAATACAAGCTTATTAGTAAAGAGAAAGTTAAGTGGAGGATTTATTACACTTACAGGTAAGGTAGATGTAGATTATATTCCAACTGATAAAAAGACTTTAAAGGGAAATAATATTATTGGATTAAAAGTTAAAAATTATGCTGGACAAATGGATTTAAAAATAACTGGTATTAAAGATACATTATTTAAGGTAGAAATTGCTCCAACGAAGTTTAAGGAAATTAATATTGGTGGATTATCGATGGATAAGATTCAAAATAGTAAAGAAGAATGTAAGGTAAGAATTGATGAAGATTTAATTTTTACTGTTTCGGCACCAGCTGAAGTAATAGAAAAGTTAATATAATTTTATGAGTTTAGTGACAAGCTTAGGTTTGTCACTTTTTTTATATTAACTTGTATATGATATAATTATATATATAAGTTTGGAGGAGATTTAGTATGAAAGTTATTGATATGCATTGTGATACTATTTGGGAAATTTATAAAAGTAAACTTTTGGGTAATGATTCTAAATTAAAAGAAAATAATTTTCATGTAGATTTAAATAAATTAGTGGATGGAGATTATTTACTTCAAAACTTTGCAATATTTATAGATATAAAAAAATATAAAAATCCATATAAAATATTACAAGAGGTTATAAAAGTTTATTACGAAGAAATAGAAGATAATAAAGATATTATTAGTCCAGTATATTCATATGATGATATAATTAATTGTAAAAAGCAAAATAAAATAGGTGCATTATTAACTATAGAAGATGGTGGAGCTCTTGAAGGGTCTTTAGAAAATTTAAAAACAGTATATAATAAAGGGGTTAGGCTTATAACACTAACATGGAATCATGTAAATGGTATTGGATTTCCTAATTTTAAATTGAATATAGATAAAGTTGGTAATATAATTGAAAAGCCAAATTTTACAATGCCAAACACTGAATTTGGACTTACTGAGTTTGGAATTGATTTAGTTAGAGAAATGGAACAATTAGGAATTATAGTTGATGTTTCTCACTTATCAGATGCTGGATTTTATGATGTTTTAAAATATACTAAAAAACCATTTGTAGCAAGTCATAGCAATTCAAGATTTATAACAAACTCTGTTAGAAATTTAACTGATGATATGATAAAAAAAATAGCTGATAGAGGTGGAATTACTGGAATTAACTTTTGCTCAGATTTTGTTAAGCCTACTCCACATAATGGGTTAACTTTTACTTATATTGAGGATTTAGTAAAGCATATTAATCATATAAAAAATATTGGTGGAATAGAAGTGATTGCTTTAGGAACTGATTTTGATGGAGTAAAAAGTACATTAGAAATTAATGATGCTTCAAAGATTCAATTATTAGCAGAAGATTTATTGAAAAGTGGTTTAACTTATGATGAGGTAGAAAAAATATTTTATAAGAATGCAATTAGAGTATATAAAGAGCTATTATAATAGATAAAATTGATGAAGGATGATGAGGTTAAGTGATAGATATTGAAAATTTGTTTAATTTAAATATCGGATTAGTTTTAGCTGGTGGTGGAGCTAAGGGGGCATATGAGGCAGGAGTTTTTAAGGCTCTTTGGGATTTAGATATTATAAGAAGAATTACTGTTGTTTCAGGCACATCAATAGGTACAATAAATGGTCTTATGCTTTCAATGAATGATGGAAAAGTTATGGATGAAAGTTGGTCTAATATTTCTTATTCTAGATTTATTAACAATGAAAATAAAACAAGAGATATTAATATTAAAAATTTAATTAGAAGAGATTCTAACGTGGATAAGGAAAAAAGGTTATCAGATATATTTAAAAGAAACGATATTGGTTTGTTATCACAAAGTGGAATTAAAAGTTTTATTCAAGATTATATTGATTTTAATATAATTAGAGCAAGCAAGAAAACTTTATATGCTTGTGCTTATAATATTGATTTAGAAAAGCCAGAATATTTTAAATTAAATGATTATGATGATAAAAAAGCTTTAGATATTTGTATGGCTTCTTGTGCAGTCCCATTTTTATTTAAGCCAATTATAATAAATAATTATAGATATGCAGATGGAGGAATAAATAATCCACAGTATAGATATCAAAATGCAGATAATGTACCTATTTTCCCATTAAAAGACTATAATTGCGATATTATAATAGTTGTACATTTATCTTATAAGCAACCAATAAATAGAAAAGGTTTTGAAAATACGCATATAATAGAAATATATCCTTCAACTCAATTAGAATTAATAAATGGAATTGGCACATTAAATATAAGACAAAATGTATTAAATCAGCATATTGAACTTGGATATAGGGATGCATTAGTAGTCCTTTCTCCTATGATTATAGATATGATAAAAGGAAAGCCAATAGAAAATTTAATAAAAAGACATGAGAAATATAATGAAAGTTTATTAGCAAAAAATAAACATTTATAAGAAAAATTTTAAGATAAATTTAAAATAAATATTATATTAATGAACAAAAAAGAAGTTTAAAGAAAAGAGAGATATAAGATGAGAAATATAAAAATGACAATTCAATATGATGGGTCAAGATATAAGGGTTGGCAAAAGCAAAATATAAAAGGAAATAGCGTATCAACTATACAAGATAAAATTGAAAAAGTATTGTCAAAAATGACAGGAGAAGAAATTCAAGTAATTGGTTGTGGCAGAACAGATACAGGAGTTCATGCAGATAAATATATAGCAAATTTTAAAACTAATAGCACAAAAAAGTTACATGATATATCTAAATATTTACATGAGTTTTTACCAGAGGATATATCTGTAACTTCATTAAGTGAAGCTAGTGATAGATTTCATTCAAGATTAAATGTAATATCAAAAACTTATGTATATACAATTGATAATAATAAGTTTGCAAATGTATTTTTAAAAAAATATGCTTATCATGTTGAGGGAAAATTAAATATAGAAAAAATGATAGAGGCAAGTAAATATTTAATAGGAACACATGATTTTAAGAGCTTTAGTGGAGTTAAGGATAAATCAAAAAAATCAACAATAAGAACAATAAATTACATAAACATTACTGAAGAAGATAACATTATAAAAATTGAATATAATGGAAATGGGTTTTTATTAAATATGGTTAGGATTTTAAGTGGAACTTTAATAAAGGTTGCAAAGGGTGAAATTGAACCATTAAAAGTTAAAGAATTATTAGAAGAAAAAAATAGAAGTGAATTAGCAGAAAAAGCTCCAGCTAAAGGACTTTGTATGAAGGAAGTAAAATATTAAAAATTTAAATTACTAATTAACATAAAAGATATAATCTTAATATATTAATAAATATAGGGTAATTAGATTACTCTTAGCAATATTGGGAATAAAAATAAGGGTGTGAAAAATAAATGAATATGGATTTTCATGTCCATGGCTTACTAAGCAAAAGAAAAGATTTTAATAAGGAATTTTTCATGAATGAAATTTATTTTGCAAAAAGTAGTGGCCTAAATGGAATAATTCTTTGCGAGCACTTTAATGCAAAAGATTTTCTAGCTATTTATGATTTTTTAGAAAATAATTTTACTTATGAGGGAGATAGATATATTGTAGAAGGTATATCAGTATTTCCTGCAATGGAGGTTAGTGTTAAGAACAAGGGTCATGTAATTTTAGCTGGTGATAAAGATAATATCATTGATATTTATAAGTTATTAAAAGAATTTAGGGAAAAGGATAACCTAATAGACTTAGAGGACTTATTAGATCAAGCAGATATATTTAATTTATTAAAGCTTGGAGCACATCCCTGTAGAAGAGGACATAAATTATGCAATCAGTCTCATGATTTATTAAAGAGATTAGATGCGTTAGATTTAAATGGAAAAGATATATTTAAAAAGGGAGAAAGTGTTGCTAGGGATGAATTAATTAATTTATCTCAAGAATTAGGTATTAATATTATTACTGGTAGTGATAGTCATACTCCTATTCAAATTGGAGGAATATATACTAGCTTAAACAAAGAATGTTCTACTATAAAAGAATTAAGAGACTGTATAACAAAAGGTGATTATACTATTGAAATAATGTCTGCACTAAACTTTAAGATATTTTCTTCTAAGATATTAAAACGTTATTTATTAAAGACTCAAACCTACGATAAAAGCACAGAGTTTAAAATTTAAACTATATTTTAAGTTTGGAGCTATATTTTTTGGCTCCAAATTTTATTTAAAAAATAAATTTATGGCAAGAATAATAATAAAATATTTTAAGTAAGGAAGATAGGAAAATGGAGAACATAGAAGAAATATTTAATGAAATATTAATGTATGATGTTAATGAAGCATTAAAATATAGCAATGATGGGTTTAAAAAAAGTGGAAATCCAGAATATTTATTATATACAGCACATTGTTATTTAGTTCAAGGCTTTTTTCAAGATGCAATTGCTGCTGTAGATTTAGCTTTTGAATTAGGTTGTGATTATATTGTATATGGTTATAACATAAAGGGGGAAGCATTACTTAGTTTAGGACTTTATGTAGAAAGTAGAAGATGTTTTGAAAGAGTTTTAAAGGAAGAACCGGAACAGTATTTAGCTAATACTTTTTTGATTGAGTTAGATATTAGAGAAAAATATTATGAAGATGCAATAAATAGATGTATAGATTATATAGAAAATTATGAATGTGATAATGTGCAAATAGCAAATTTTAAATGTATAATTGGATGGACTTATTTAATTGATTTAAATGATGAAAACTTAGGTAGAGAGGCATTAATAGAAGCAATAGAAGCAAATGAAAAATGTGATAGAGCATATACAGGTCTTGGAATATATGAGGCAAATAATAGAAGATTTGAAAAAGCAATTGAATATTTTAATAGGGCCATAGAAATAAATAAAAATGATGGTGAAAATTATTTTGCTTTAGCAATTTGTTATAAAGAATTAAAAAAATATGATTTAATTGAAAAATATTTAATAAAGGCAAATGAATTAGAACCAGAAGATACTAGAATTATTGAAGAATACGCTTATGAGATATTAAGGCAAGGAAGAAATAATGAAGCTATAGAATATTTTAAAGAAATAATAGATGATAGTAATAATAGTGAAGAAATTAATAATTTAATTATAGACTTAGAAAATGAAGAAAAAGATGAAAAGATAGATTAAAATACATATAAAGGCAAATGATATAATGTTTTATCATTTGCCTAAAAATATAGTTATTTTTCATCAAAACTTCCACAATTAGTTTCAGTATAAAGATTAGCATTATCTCCATTTACTTGTATAGATGAAAGATTACAAAGACAGTTTTCATTGTGTGCACAACTGCTTACTTTACATACTAAACAATCACAAGGACTAGAATTTTCAGCACAGTTAGCTAAATCACTATATTGTTTTTTATCTAAAAATGAACCACAACATGTATCATTTTCTCCACAAGAAGCCATTCCACCAATATCAACACGGTTTGAAAAACAAATACCTGAGCTATTATATGAACAATTATTTACATCACAATTAATTTTTGACATTTAAATATCTCCTTTTTTATAAAAATTTTTTTAACTAAAGTATCTATCTAATAATCCCTTAAATGCTCTTCCATGTCTTGCTTCATCTTTACACATTTCATGAACAGTATCATGTATAGCATCTAAGTTATTTTGTTTTGCTAAGGTTGCAAGTTTCTTTTTACCATCACAAGCACCAAATTCAGCTTCAACTCTAGCTTTTAAATTTGCTTTACTACTAGGAGAAACAACTTCTCCTAACATTTCAGCAAATTTACTTGCATGTTCTGCTTCTTCATATGCAATTCTTTTATATGCTTCTGCAATTTCAGGATATCCCTCGCGGTCAGCAGCACGTGACATTGCAAGATACATACCAACTTCAGTACATTCTCCAGTAAAATTAGCTCTTAAACCTTCTATAATTTCAGGGTCTACACCTTCACAAATTCCTATTCTATGTTCATCAGCCCAAGCCATTTCACCTTTCATTTCTTCAAATTTGCTAGCTGGAGCTTTACATACTGGACATAATTCTGGTGGAGCATCTCCTTCATGAACATATCCACATATTGTACAAATAAATTTTTTCACTTAAAAATCCTCCTTTTTTATGTTTCAAATACAAATCTTTATTAGTATTTCTCACTTAAAAATTTAATATTCATTTATAAAATATAGTTGACTTTTTAATTTAAAATATATAAGATTGTAAAATATACTAGAAAGTAAGAGGATAAAAGATGGGTAAAGATAATAACGGAAGTGAAAATTTTCACTATAATAATATAGAAAAAAAAGATAAAAACTTTATGTATAAGAATTTTAAAAGAAGCAACTGCTATAATTGTAACTTTTCTAATTCAAATTTTAATTTTGCAACCTTTAGAGGAGCACATTTTAAAACTTGTAGTTTTATGAATGGAAGTTTTGAAGGAACAGAGTTTATTGGAACTAATTTAAAAAATAGCAAATTTAAAAATGCAAAATTTAAAAATGCTATTTTTGAAGGTGCAAATTTAGATGGTACTGACTTTAAAGATGCAAAGTTTGAAAATACTATATTTTTAGGATGTAAATTAGAAAAAACTAAAAATTTTAATAGTAATATTGATGGTGTAAGAATATTTGAAAAGATGCCTAAAATAGATATAAGTATGGAATTAGAAGATTCATTAAAGAGTTTAATGGAAAATAAGTTTGTTAAAAGCTCTAGAATTTTTGATACAAAAGATGGGGGTATTAATACCTTAACGCTTATGATACTTAAAGAGAGTTTTACGGAAGAAGAGCTTATTAATGGATTTGATAAAATAAAATCACAAATAGATAGAGATTTTTATACTATAAGTTATATTATAAGGCTTATAAAAAAGGTATTATAATAAAAAATGCTTCTTAATTTTTAAAATAAATTAAGAAGCATTTTTTTATTATAATAGTTGGAATATTCCCATTGCTATAATTATAATAGCTGATAATAAATCAGAATATTTACCAAAAATTTTAGATAAAAAGCTATTGCCTATTTTTAAGCCTAAAATCAATATTAATATACTAAAAATAAATGTAAAAATAGTTGTTAGTGGAATACTTATTCCAGACATGCTTGCTCCAAGTCCAAGGGCAAAATTATTTAAGCTAAGTGCTATAGCAAGTGAAACAGCTTCTTTGACTTCTATATTACCAGAGCCGTTAGTATCAGCAGTTTTGTTATTAGTTAATATCTCATCATAATTTAGTGATTCAATAATATCTTTATTTTCATTTTCTTTATATATTTCATTTTTCTTTAATTTTTTTTGCTCTTTGATAAAATCACAAGTCATAAATAATCCAACACCACATAAAACTATACCACCAATGTAGTTACAAATATATGCTGGGATAAATTTACTTAAAAAAGCACCTAAAATCATAGAAATGAAAGTTCCTGAAGTAATAATTAATGCAATTATTATATTAATAGAAAATTTAATTCTTATATTTTTTATTCCATAAGCAATTCCAATTATTAAGCTGTCTAAGCTTGCAGAAAATGCTAATAAAATAGAAGGAATTATATGCATATTATGCTCCTTATATATTTATTATACTAATTTATTATATTCAAAGCTAAAAAGTTCGTTCCTTAGACAAAAAATGATAATTAAATTATATAAATATATAAGAAATTAATAATATATTAATAAAAACATAAAATTTTTATATATGTAAATTTAAAAATTATATATTTAGTAAAAAAATTAAATTCAATATTAAAGATAATTTTTATTTATAAAATTGAAGTATTTATTATTCTAAATTCTTTAGGTGTTAAATTATATTTTCTTTTAAATAATTTATTAAAATAAGATAAATTATCAAATCCAACTTCTAGAGAAATATCCATTATAGAATTATTAGTAGAAGTTAATAAAATAGATGATTTTTCTAATCTTAAATTATTTATATATTGTATGCAAGTTAATCCAATATGTTTTTTAAAAAATCTCATAAAATGATATTCACTATATTCACAAAGCTCAGCTAAAGTATTTATAGATATATCTTCAAAGTAATGGTCGTTTATGTAATTTAAAATCAATTTAATTTTATCAGTAGTATTAATTGTAAGATTATTTTTAGTTTTGTGCTTTTGAATTAAATTATTTTTGTAAAGTAATGCAAAGAATTTAAATAATAAAGATTTTAATTCAAGTTCATAAGCAATATCTTTTTCGTAATAACAGAATAATATATTTTCTATAACATCAAGTATTTTATAGTAGCATTCTATATTATCTTTAAGAATAATAGGCAATTGATGTTCATGGTTTAATAAAGGTGCTATATATTTTAACAATGTACCATCTGTATTAGAGCTTTTTAACATATTCATATTAAAAACAAAAGAAATCCAACTCATATTTTTATTTTGAATAGATGTTAATGAGTGTAAGCTTTGAGAATTAATAATTAAAATATCTCCTTTATTTATGATAAATGAATCTAAATTTATTCTATATTCACAACTTCCATCTAAAACTATAATAACTTCTACTTCTTCATGCCAATGAGGTGAAATTGATGGAAAGCTTGGACTCATAACCCCTTTATAAATTGAAAATGGTAATATAAAATCACCATGTATAGTATTTTCTTTTAAATTTGTAAAGTCTAAAGTATTCATTAAATCTCCTAATTATAGCAGTATTGTCTTATAAAATGTTAGTATGTTACAAGTATTAAATTTATTTTAATAATATAATAACATTTATATTATATTTTTAAAATAAATTATTTTTATAAATAAGAGGATGAGAGTATGTTTGGCAAAATATTAAATTATGAAATTATTGAAAATAAAATTTTAGTAAATTATGAAAAGATACAAAGTACTATTACTGTGATAAATGACTCTGTTGTTAATTTTTTTGTTCCATTTCATAGAGAAGAGAGAAATTCTAAGGTTGTTGAAAACGTATTAAATGATAAGGTGAATTTTAAGGTAAAATATGAAAATAATATTTTAAATATTAAAACAGATATTTTAGATATTAATGTTTATGATGAATTTAAAGTTGATATATATAATTTAAAAGGAGAAGTTTTATGTAGAGATTATAGAGATAAAAGAGACCCTTTTATAAGACTTGGTACAAATTCAACTTTAGCAAAAGAGGAAGGACATAAATTAGAAGGTCATGAAGAATATAAAATTTATATATCTAAGGTTATGGAAGAAGATATGTATTTTTATGGCTTAGGGGAGAGGACTGGTTATTTAAATAAGAAAGGATACCAATATAGAAATTGGAATACAGATGATCCAACACCACATGGCGAAACATATTCTCAGTTATATAAATCAATTCCTTTTTTAATAGGATTAAAAGATAAAGAGGCCTTTGGAATTTTCTTTGATAATCATTTTGAAAGCCATTTTGATATGGGAAAGGAAAATTCTAAGTATTATTACTTTGGAGCTATGGATGGTAATTTAGATTATTACTTTATGTATGGACCAACAGTAAATAAGGTAGTTAATGAGTATACTAATATAACAGGAAAAACACCATTACCTCAATTGTGGACACTTGGATATCAACAATGTAGATGGTCTTATGCACCACAAGAAAGAGCTATGGAAATTGCAAAATGTTTTAGGGAAAAGGATATTCCTTGTGATACAATTTATTTAGATATAGATTATATGGATGGATTTAGAGTTTTTACTTGGGACAATAAAAAGTTTGAAAATCCAAAGGAATTTCTAAAACAGCTTAAAGAAATGGGATTTAAGGTAGTTACTATTATAGATCCTGGAGTAAAGGTGGATAAGGGATATAAAATATATGATGAAGGGTTAAAGGAAGGCTATTTTGCAACAGATAAAGATGGAATAGTTTATAAGAATTATGTTTGGCCAGGAGAATCTGTATTTCCTGATTTTATGAATTCTAAAACAAGAAAATGGTGGGCTGAAAATCAAAAGATAATGATGGATTTAGGCGTATCAGGAATATGGAATGATATGAATGAACCAGCTAGTTTTAATGGTTCACTTCCTGATGATGTAGTGTTTGATAATGATGGAATATTGGTTACTCATAAGGAAATTCATAATGTTTATGGACATATGATGGATAAAGCTACTTATGAAGGTATTAAAAAAGCTACTAATAAAAGACCATTTATAGTAACTAGAGCTTGTTATGCAGGAACACAAAAATATGCTACAGTTTGGACTGGGGATAATCAAAGTACATGGGAGCATTTAAGAATGTCCTTACCTATGTTAATGAATCTTGGACTTAGTGGTATGGCTTTTTGTGGAACTGATGTTGGTGGTTTTGGACATGATTGTACACCAGAGCTTTTAAGTAGATGGGTTCAAGTTGGAGCATTTACTCCATTATTTAGAAATCATTCAACTATTGGAAGTAGAGAACAAGAGCCTTGGGCTTTTGATAAGATTACAGAAGATATAAATAGAAAATATATTAAATTAAGATATACTTTAATTAAATATTTATATGACATGATGTATAAATGCGAAAATTCTGGAGAACCAATAATTAGACCATTATTATTTAATTATCAAAATGATAAAAGGACATATGAAATAAATGATGAATTTAATTTTGGTGATAATATTTTAGTAGCTCCAGTTGTTGAACAAGGTGCTAGACAAAGGTTAGTATATTTACCAAAGGGAGATAATTGGATTGATTATTGGACTGGAGAAGAGCATGAAGGTGGCAAGTATATAATTAAAGATGCTCCATTAGATATTTGTCCTATATTCATAAAAGCATTATCTATAATTCCGATAGGAAAAGAGCAAAATTATGTTGGAGAAAATAATGAGGATATATTAACAATAAAAATATATTTAGGTAAAGAAGAGGGAGAAGCAACTTATACTCATATATTAGATGATGGAGAAAGTTTTGATTATAGAGATGGAAAGTTAAATAAATATATAATTAATTGTAAGTTAGGAGAAAGCTTAGACATAAAAATAAATAAAAGTTTAGGATATTCTAAAATTTATAATAAAGTAAAAATAATTTTTAACAATTTAGATAATACTAAGAAAGTATTCTTTAATGATATGAAAATTGAAATTAAAGAAAATGAGTTTATAGCAAAACTATAAAATAGTAATGTTAATTTTACAGTTTTAAATAAGAGATTAATTTTTAAAATTTCCACTTTAAATTTAAATATAAAGTAGTTTCATAATGAAATATTTATGAACTACTTTATATTTTTTTGTAATTAATGTTTAATTATTAAATTTATTTATAAAAATTAACTCAATTTAATAAGTTATGATATAATATTTAAATTAAATTACTAGGAAATGAGGTGAAAAACATGAATTTAAAAAAATTATTAGATGAGGTATTAGCTTTAGGGTCTAATATTAGTATAAAAGAAGGAAAGGAAATTTATAAAAAAAGGTTAGTATCAAATTTAAGTAGTAAAAAAATTGATGATGTTTATCATATATATTCAAGGATAATTGGCGATAATGGGAAAGAGTATAGTTGTCATATAAAGTATAATTTAAAAAATAAAAAATTAATAAGTGCAAAGTGTACATGTAATACATATGAGGAATTTTCAAAATATAAATCTAATTATATATGTAAGCATATAATTGCAACTATATTTTATTTTTATATTATAGGAAAAAGTAAATTAAAGAAAAAGTTAAAAGAAGATCAAAAATTAAATAAAAGTAGAGAAATTAATATTGCTAAGGGAAATGTTGAAAAGAAAATAATAAATTTAGATTTAGATATTAAAAAAAATGATAATAATACATTTGATATACAACTAAAAATAGGAGAAAAAATTACATATTTAATTTCTAAAATAAGTGAATTTTTAAAATGTATTAAAACAAATGGTCAATTTAGAATTAATGGTGAATTTCTTTATAATAGTTCCTGTATGAAGTTAAATGATAAGGATAAGGAGCTTTTAAATTATATAGATTTGAATTTAAAAAATAAAGAGTCATTTAATATCATAGATGGTAAGGTTTTAAGAATTAAGGAAAAGTATATAGAGGAAATATTAAAATTAGTAGATGAAAATAAAAAGGTTAAGCTAAATTATGAATATATTAATTATGAAAGTTATGTAATAAAAGGGGATATGCCTCTATCATTTACAGTAAAAATAGATTTAGATAAAGTAATTTTAACTACAAAGAAAAAGCTACCTATACCATTAAATGATGACTTTACTTTATTTTTAAATGATAGAAAAATTTATTTACCAAGCAATAATCAAATAGATAATTATAAAATATTATACAACACTTTAAAAGTTAATGGAAAAATAGAATATCCTAAGCAAGAAAATTATATTAGTAATTTATTTAATTTATTAGGAAATATTAGTAATGAAATAATATTAGGAGAAGGTGTTAAAAGTCTTTGTAGAAAGTATTACAAGGTTAAAACTTTAATTAAAAATGAAAATAACAGTATTAAGTGTAAAGTTAATATTAATTATTTTGGGAAAATTATAAATATATTAGATAAAAACATAAATTACTTTTTGAGGGATAATAATTTTGAAGAAGAAATATCTATGAAGTTAGAAAGATATAGATTTATAAAGAAGGAAAATGAATTTTTGTTCATTGGTGATGATGAAGAATATTATAAGTTTTTAGTAGATGGGGTAAAGTTTTTTAATGAATTTTCTATAGTTGAGTTTGATAAAAGTTTTGATGAAATTAATCTTATAGATAGTGATAATATAGTAGCTAAATTTGAAAATGAAAACGAAAAAATCATTTTTAAGTATTCTATAGATGATTTAAGTTATAGTGAATATATAAATGTATTACAGGCTTTAGAAGAGGACAGAGATTTTTATAAAACAAAGAAAGGAAAAATATTAAATTTAAGAGATTTAGGAATAATAAATTTTTTTAATATACTTGATAATTTAATTTACAATCAAGAAATATATGATGGTGAAATAGAAGTAGATGAGAGTAAAGCTTTATTTATAGATGAAAATATAAAAAATTATAGCTTAAATTTTATAAGGGGAGCAGAAACATTAAAGATAGTTTCTAAAAGGTTAGAAAATAGGGATATAGAAAAAATTAATAAAATAGAGGGGCTAAAGGGAAAATTAAGAAATTATCAACTTGCTGGTGTAAATTATTTGTTATCTTTAAGTGAAATGAATTTTGGAGGGATTTTAGCTGATGAAATGGGGCTTGGTAAAACTATTCAAATAATAGCTTTTTTATTATATAAGAAAAATAGTAAATCGCTAGTTGTTACACAAACTTCACTTATATATAACTGGAAAGATGAATTTGAAAAATTTGCACCAAGTTTAAAAGTTGGTATTATTCATGGAAGCAAAAGTGTTAGAGGTAAAGTTATAGATAACAAAAAAGATTACGATATTTTATTAACTACTTATGGGACAATTAAAAATGATATGGAATTTTATAAAAATGAAATTTTTGATTATCTAATTATAGATGAGGCACAAAATATAAAAAACCCAAAAGCACAAAATACTAAGGTTATAAAAGAAATAAATGCAAAGGTGAAATTTGCATTAACAGGTACTCCAATAGAAAATTCTTTAGTTGAATTATGGTCTATTTTTGATTTTATAATGCCTGGATATTTATTTGACGAAAAGAAATTTAAGAAAAAGTTTATTAACAAAACAGAAAAAGAAATTCAAGAGTTAAAAAATTTAGTAAAGCCATTTATATTAAGAAGATTGAAAAAGGATGTTATAACTGAATTGCCAGAAAAAATTGAAAAAAAGTATTATATTTCAATGACTACAACTCAAAAGTTAGCCTATAAAAATTATATGAAAGAAGTTAAATTGAAATTAAAAACTGGAGAAGAGGATAACATAACAATTTTATCTTATTTAACAAGGTTACGACAAATATGTCAAGACCCTATATTAGTTAATAAAGATTATAAAGGAGATAGTGGAAAAATAAACGCAGCTATAGAGATAATAGAAGATATTATAAAAAGTAATAATAAAATGCTAGTATTTTCTCAATTTACTTCCGTATTAAAAAATTTAAAAGAGGAATTAAATAAAAGAAAAATAGAAGTTAAATATTTAGATGGAACTACAAATGCTAAAGAAAGAATAAAACTTGTTTCTAAATTTAATGAAAGTAAAGAAGCGGAGATTTTTTTAATTTCTTTAAAAGCAGGAGGAACTGGATTAAACTTAACATCAGCAAAGTTTGTTATGCATATGGACCCTTGGTGGAATCCTTCAATAGAAGACCAAGCGACAGATAGAGCACATAGAATAGGACAAAAAAATATAGTTGAAGTGATTAAGCTTATTGCTAAGGACACTATTGAAGAAAAAATTATTGACCTGCAAGAGGATAAACGAGAAATAATAAATAGCATTATGGATGATGAAAGTTTAAATATAAATAATATTTCAAGGTTAACTAATGATGAAATTTTAAATTTATTTAAATAATTTAAATTTGCTATATTTATTTTTGTAGAAAGTTAAATAAAATAAATATTAATATTTTAAAATATGAATTTAAAATATAATTTTTGAAATAATAATATATAAAAATGTTCAATTACTAGATTTAATGTATTATCTTAGAATTAATATATATCAAAATATAAAAAATAAATATATGTAATAGTTAAAAAAATATATATTTTCATGATAAATTTTTAAAAATAATAGATATATAATATAAATGTAAAAAATTTCTCATAGAAAAATATAGAAAAATATGCTATAATACATTTGTTGTAAAATTCGACAAATATATTATTTAAAATTAATAGGAATTATATCAAAGGAGGAAATTTTTTTATGAGTAAAAATGGAACAGGTAAATTAACTCTAGTAGCATTAATACTTATGATTTTTACATCAGTATTTGGTTTTAACAATATTCCAAGAGCGTTTTTCCTTATGGGATATTCTGCAATTCCATGGTATATATTTGGAGCAGTATGTTTCTTTATACCATATGCATTTATGATGGCTGAATTTGGTGCATCATTTAAAGAAGAAAAAGGTGGTATCTATGTTTGGATGCAAAAATCAGTAGGTAGAAAATTTGCATTTATTGGTACATTTATGTGGTTTGCTTCATACATAGTTTGGATGGTTAGTGTATCATCATCAATTTGGGTTCCCCTTTCAAACTTAATTTTTGGTTCAGATCAAACCTCATCATGGTCTTTATTTGGACTAACTTCATCACAAACATTAGGAATTTTAGGAGCAGTATTTGTTATATTAATTACATTCTTATCTTCAAAAGGATTAAATAGTATTTCAAAGGTTGCATCTATAGGTGGTATATTTGTAACTAGTGCTAATGTATTATTAATAGTTGGTTCATTAATAGTATTCTTTGCTAATGGATTTACAGCAGCCCAACCATTAAATTTATCAGAATTTGCACATTCTCCAAATCCAGCATATGGGACAGTTTTAGCTGTATTAGGATTTTTAGTTTTTGCAATTTTTGCATATGGTGGATTAGAAGCAGTTGGAGGTCTAGTTGATCAAACTGAAAATGCTAATAAAACTTTTCCAAAGGGAATTAAAATATCAGCAATTGTTATTGGTGTAGGATACTCTTTAGCTATATTAATGGTTGGTTTATTTACAAATTGGCAAGAAGTTCTTTCAAATCCTGATGTAAGAATGGCAAATGTATCATATGTTGTTATTAAAAATTTAGGTATTAAACTTGGAGAAGTATTTGGATTATCTCCTCATGGTGTTGAAATAATGGGGACATGGTTTGCTAGATATATAGGACTAGCAATGTTCTTAGCATTACTTGGTGCATTCTTTACATTAATTTATTCACCATTAAAACAATTAATAGAAGGTACTCCAAAAGAAATTTGGCCAGAAAAGTGGACTAAGTTAAGTAATAATGGAATGCCTGTAACAGCGATGTGGATTCAATGTATTGCTGTTGTTGGAATAATAATAATTGCAGTGATAACTGGTGGTAAATCTTCAAGTTTCTTAGATTACTTAATACTGATGGGAAATGTTGCAATGACAATTCCTACAATGTTCTTAGCAATTGCATTTATTTACTTTAAGAAAAATGATAATATTGAAAAGCCATTTATCTTCTTCAAAAGTAAAACTATGGCGACAGTATGGGCAATAGTAGTAACTGTTACAGTTGGATTTGCAAATATATTTACAATATTACAACCAGCAATTGAAAGTAAAGATTATGTTTCTACTGGATTCCAATTAGCTGGTCCAATAGTATTTAGTTTAGTTGCATTCTACTTAATCTCAAGATATGAGAAAAAATATGGAAGCAAGGAAGATTCAATAGATAAAATCGCATAATAAAATAAAAGTAGTAATCTTTAGTTTAGGATTACTACTTTTTTTATATTATAATTTATAAGATTATAACTTCGACACTTTCTAATATATGCTTATAATTTAAAAAATCAGCATATAAATTATCAATTCGCTTTTCCATAGTTTCTCTTTCTGCAATTTGAGATATATTTTTTAAGTTTGCTGTAAGTCTTTGAATTTCTTCATCAATTGATAACATTTTTTTCATAACTTCATAAGCATTATTTTTCATGAAATCACCCTCTTTATACTTTATAAATAGATAAATAATTAATATATTAATTTGCTTTAATTATATTAAGAAATATAGTTATTTATACTTAATAGTAAATATATTAATAAATTGATAATTTTGTAAAACAAATAATTAAAAATAATTATATAAAAAGGTTTACATAGAATTAATTGACAAATATTAAAGAAAAATATTTAAAAAAAGTAGAAATATGTTAAAATATTATTAATAATTAATATAATATAATTATATTAAAAATGGAAAAAGATGTGGAGAAAAAATGGAGGATAAAATTATGAAAAATATATTATTTGTAGCATCAGAATGTGTACCTTTTATAAAAACAGGTGGACTTGCAGATGTTGTAGGATCACTTCCTAAGTCATTCCCAAAGGAGGAATTTGATGTAAGGGTAATAGTTCCAAATTATAAATGTATTCCTTGGAAATACAGAGGAGATTTTGAATACGTAACACATTTCTATATGGATTTTGGACATGTTAGTAGTAGTGAACATGTAGGGATTATGACTATTAAACATGAAGGTATAACATTTTATTTTATAGATAATGAACGTTATTTTGGTGGAAGTACACCTTATGGTGATACTAAATTTGATATAGAAAAATTCTGTTTCTTTAGTAAAGCGGCTTTATCAATTTTACCTACTATAAACTTTAAACCAGATATAATACACTGTCATGATTGGCAAACAGGAGTATTACCAGTATATCTTCATACAACATTTAAAGATAATCCTTTCTATCACAACATACGCACAATTATGACAATTCATAATTTAAAATTCCAAGGCATTTGGAATATTGAAACACTTAAATGGATTACTGGATTCCCAGATCATGTATTTAGAACATCAGATATGGAATATAAAAGAGATGCTAATATGTTAAAAGGTGGATTAGTATATTCAAATTATATTACAACAGTAAGTAATACTTATAAAGATGAAATACAAAGTGAGTATTATGGGGAAGGTTTAGATGGTGTTGTAAGAGAAAAGAGTGGAGGATTATTTGGAATATTAAATGGTATAGATTATAATGAATATAATCCTGAAACTGATAAAGAAATATTTGAGCAATATAATAAAGAAAATTTTGTAGAAAATAAGGCTAAAAATAAACTTGAATTACAAAAAGAATTAGGTTTAGAACAAGATGAAAATAAATTTATGATAGGTTTAATATCAAGATTAACAGATCAAAAAGGTATAGATTTAATACAATGTGTTATAGAAGAAATTGTAGATGAAGATACTCAATTAGTTATTATAGGAACTGGTGATGAACATTTTGAAAGTATGTTCAGACATTATGAGTGGAAATTAAAAGGAAAGGTATCTGGAAACATATACTTTTCTAATAATAGAGCTCATAAAATATATGCAGCTGCAGATGCAATGCTTGTACCATCAAGATTTGAACCATGTGGTTTAACTCAATTAATAGCATTAAGATATGGAACTGTTCCTATAGTAAGAGAAACTGGTGGATTAAAGGATACTGTGGAACCATATAATATATATGAAGATGAAGGAACTGGATTCTCATTTACAAATTATAATGCACACGATATGCTTAATGTAATAAATTATGCAAAACATATCTATTTTGAAGAAAGAGATAGATGGAATGGAATAGTTCTTAGAGGAATGGAGAAAGATTTCTCTTGGAAAAATTCAGCAGAAGAGTATGCTAAATTATACAGACAATTAATTGGTTAATTAAAGCTTCAGTTTTAGATTTAATTAAGGTTTTAATGTTAATTGTAAGTATGTAAAAATATAAAGTTTAATGTTAATTTATAAATAGAAAATTTATATAAAAAGAGCTACATTATATTGAGTTTAAAAATCAATATAATGTAGCTTATTTGTTTATAAAATTTAATTATTAGATGAATTATTTTTTATAGAGCTACTAGAATGACCAAGCAAAAAACCTATGCAATTACCTATTAAGTCTCTAAATTGAATTACTGTAGGATTAATTTCAGAAGATAATATATTTATATTATTTGCTATAATTAAAGAAATTAAAGTTATTGTACAAACAATTAGGGCAATTAAAATTTGTATTGTTTTATTGCAAATGTAACCTTTTGAACCTGTTTTAGAATTTTTATTTTTTGTTTTATTTTTTAAAAAATTTTCGCTTAAAAAATATCCAAATATTGAGGCAATAGAAGCACGAATTGCAAGATTTATAGTAAGTGAATTAGCACCAGTAGATTCGGGGATAAATAAGTTATATATACTTTGAACTAATAAGAATGACATTAGTATAATAAGAGCTTTATCACTAATAGAAACTTCTTGCCAACATTGAATCAAATTACTTAAAAAGTTGTTTTTTGATTTTTTCATAATAGTCACCTTTGTCATTGTATAATATATTTTATTAAGTAAAATTTAAATATGTTACATAAAAATAAAATTATATAACAAATTTTATAGATAATGATATAATAATTAATAGTAAGCTAAGTTTTAGGAGGATAATATGAAGTTTGATGGTATAATATTTGATTTGGATGGAACATTATGGGATTCTACGGCGGAAGTTGCAAAAACCTGGAGTTATGTAATTTCAAAATATAATTTAAATAGAAAAGAGATAACGGTAGAAGATTTAAAACCTTGTATGGGGAAATTATTAAATGAAATAGCTGAAATTTTGCTTCCAAATTTAGATGAAGAAATGCAAATGAAAATAATGAATGAATGTTATAAGTATGAAAATGAATATTTAGCAAAGTATGGCGCAACATTATATGATAATTTAGAAGAAACATTAAAAGTATTAGTAAAAGATTATAAGTTATTTATAGTAAGTAATTGTCAAGATGGTTATATTGAAAGTTTTTTCAAATCACATGGTTTAAATAAATATTTTATTGATTATGAATGCCCAGGTAGAACAGCTCTTCCTAAAGCAGAAAATATTAAATTAATAGTAGAAAGAAATAACTTAAAAAATCCAGTTTATGTAGGTGATACACAAGGCGATGCAAATTCAGCAAAACTTGCAAATGTACCATTTATATATGCAGAGTATGGATTTGGAGAAGTAAAAGATTTTCAAGATAAAATTGAATCTTTTGAAAACATATTAAAGATTATAAAATAACAAAGGAGAAAGTTATGATTACTAAAAAACAACTTAAAGATGATATTATAACATATGATATTATTAAATATAAAGATGAAGATGGAAAAATTATTGAATATGTTGAAGTTACTTTAGTAGATAGAATTATTGATGTTTATATGGATACTAAAGAAGTTAATATAGGAATTTTAGCAAATAAAATCATTGAAGATAATTTATATGAGGAATAAGTTTTATAAAATAATTAATTATAAGTATTAATTAGAATTTAAATTATAAGGAGCAAAACCATGGATAAATGTTTATTTTGCAAAAAGAATTTAGAAAAAGATTTTTATGAAAATAAAATAGGTAAGTTTTGTAGTGAAAATCATTATGATAGATATTTAAAAAGTTTAAGTAAAGAGGAATATATAAATTTACAGCATTCAATGTGTGTTTGTAGTGATGATTAAAAAGGAATTTTTTTAAATTCTTTAATTTATTAAATTTTAAAAGTTAACTTAGTGTAAGGGAATTAATATGAGAGTTTGTTGTTATAAAAATAATAATATAAATAAAAAGAAATATTTACATGAGTCTTTAGAAATTGATATTAATAAAAAAGGCATAATTTCATTTGTAGGTGGTGGGGGAAAAACTACATCTATGTATACTTTAGCAAATGAATTAAGCTCTTTAGGAAAAAGGGTATTAGTAACAACTACTACACATATGCATATGCCTAAAGATTTTATTGATTTTAAGGGAGACTTAAAGGAAATAGAGGAAAGATTTAAAAAGGACAATTTAATTACAGTAGGAATTAAAGATAAAAATGAAAAAATATCATCTGTAGGAAATAAAATTGCAAAAATATTAATAGAGTTATGTGATTTTTTACTTATAGAAGCAGATGGATCAAAAATGTTACCATTAAAGGCGCCAGCTAGTCATGAACCTGTAATTTTAGAAAATACAACTATGATTATAGGGGTTGCAGGAATAGATTCTTTAGGAAAGAGTATAAAAGAAATATGCCATAGACCAGAGCATGTATGCAATATACTTAGAAAAAATTTTGATGATAAAATAAGTGAAGAAGATATTGCTATTTTATTAAGTAGTGAAAATGGGCAAAAAAAATATATAGATAAGTGTAATAATGCTAAATATAGAGCTATTATTAATAAGGTTGACAACGAAGAGCTATTATCTAAGGCAGAGATAATATGTAAATATTTAAGTGAAAAAGGTGTACAAGGTGTTATTACAAGCTATAGAGGTTAATTTTAAACTTTAGAGGGGTGACTTTATGATAGTACTTATAAAAGGTGCTGGTGATTTAGCTACTGGAATAGCTTATAGGTTAAAAAAAAGTGGCTTTGATATTGTTATGACTGAAATTGATAATCCAACTACAGTTAGAAGAACAGTAGCATTTTCACAAGCAATATTTGATAATGAAATTGAAATTGAAGGTATTAAAGGCATTAAAGTTAATAATATTAATGAAATACATAAAGAAATAAAAAAAGGTAATATACCAATAATAATTGATAAAGAAGCAAACATTATAAAAAAATTAAAGCCTAAGGTTGTAGTAGATGCTATAATTGCTAAAAAAAATCTAGGAACAAGTATAAATGATGCACCAATAGTTATTGGAGTTGGACCGGGATTTGAAGCTAAAAAGGATTGTCATTTAGTAATTGAAACTAAAAGAGGACATTATTTAGGAAAAGTAATAGAGGAAGGAAGTGCAATACCTAACACTGGTATACCAGGAAATATAGGTGGATATACAAAGGAGAGAATAATTAGGGCATCAAGTAATGGGAAAATAAGACCTGTAGTAAAAATAGGTGATTATGTTAAGAAAGGTGAAGTAATCGCTTATATTGATGGTGTTGAAGTTGTAGCTGAAATAGATGGTATAGTAAGGGGAATGTTACAAGAAGGAATAGAAGTTTTTAAGGGAATGAAAAGTGGTGATATAGACCCTAGATGTGAAAAAGATCATTGTTTTACTATATCAGATAAAGCAAGATCAATTGGTGGTGGAGTTTTAGAAGCTATAATGTACATGAATAGTAAAAATTTAAATTAAGCGAGGAAAGAATAAGTGAGTAAATTTATAGATGCTAAAGGTAAAGCTTGCCCGATGCCGGTAATAATAGCAAAAAAAGAAATAGATTCAGGTGTGAAATTTTTTGAAATTGAAGTTGATAATAAAATTGCTGTTGAAAATTTGAAAAGATTAGCAAATAGTCAAGGTTTTAAAACTATAATTAAAGAGGAAAATGGTAATTTTAAAGTTAACTTTTCAAATGGATGTGAAGAATGCGAAGAAGTTTTAAATAAAACCTTAGGAAAAAAGTCTTTGGGCAATTGGAGTATATTTATTAGTAGGGAAACTATTGGTGATGGAAGTAAAGAGTTAGGAAAATCTTTAATGAAAATGTTCATTTATACAATTTCAGAAGGTGAAGATTTGCCTAAATCGATTTTATTTATGAATGGTGGAGTAAAAGTTCCTACTTTAAATGAACAAGCAGTAGAACATTTAAAAACTTTACAGGATAAAGGAGTAGAACTTCTAGTTTGTGGAGCATGTCTTAATTTTTATGGATTAGAAGAAAAGTTAGGGGTAGGAAAAATTAGTAATATGTATGATATAACTAATGCTATGAAAGAAGCCTCAAAAGTAATAACAATATAGTGTTAAAGGAGATATATTAATTGAAGTTTTTTAATTCAATATAATATAGCTCCTTTTTTATATGTAATTTTTATTGGATTTTTTTATAAAAAGTTGTTTTAAAATAATATATTTTAAATTACTTTATTATAATTGAATAATCCTTTTTAGAAGTTACTTCACCAATGATTTTTGTCCAAGGATTATGTAATTCCATACGAGATACGTATTCAAGAGCATCTTTTTCTGGCATTGATATCAAAAGTCCACCAGATGTCTGGGGATCTAAAAGTAGGTCTTTCATTTCTTGAGAAATATTATTATCGCATTTGAATAAATCTTTAAGATATTCTAAATTGTTATACATTCCTTCTGGAATTATTCCCATTTTAGCAAAGGATAATGCATCATCAATTATAGGAAGATAATCAGTAAATATTTTAATAGTTTTGTTGCTTCCACTTGCCATTTCATAACTATGACCAATTAAACTAAAGCCAGTTATATCAGTACAAGAATTAACATTTAAATTTTTAAGAGATTCTTTTGCGTATTTATTTAAAGTTATCATAATATTAGTAACTTCTTTTATTTTTTCAGAAGATAATAATTCAGCCTTTGCAGCAGTATTTAAAATTCCTATACCAATAGGTTTAGTTAAAACAAGTAGATCACCAACTTGTGCATTACTATTTGTAAGGATTTCTTTTGGATGAGCAAAACCAGTAACGCAAAGTCCGTATTTAGGTGTAGGATCAGCAATAGTATGTCCGCCTGCAACAACAGCACCAGCTTCAGATATTTTACTATATCCACCAGATAATATATCATGTATTAAAAATGGGTCTAAGCATGATGGAAAACATAATAAGTTCATAGCAACAGCAGGGTCTCCACCCATTGCATAAATATCACTCAAGGCATTTGTAGCAGCAATTTGTCCAAAGGTGTAAGGATCGTCTACCATTGGGGGAAAAAAATCAACTGTTTGTATTGAAACTTTATCATCAGAAATTTTATATACGCAAGCATCATCTTTTTTATCGAAACCTACTAATAAATTAGGATTTTCAAATATTGGTAGATTACATAAGACGGAATCTAAAATAGCTGGGCCGATTTTTGAAGCACATCCAGAAGTTTTAGTTAAGGATGTGAGTTTTATAGTATTTTTCATATTATTCTCCTTTTAGATTATAAAATATATTTATATTAACAATTATAATAAGAAAATATTAAAAACAATAGTATAAATAATATAATTAAAATAAATATGCATTATAAGTATAAGTTGGATTTAGGTCATATAATTGCCAGTATTATTTTAACTTGTTAAAGAAAAACTATAAATGAACTTTTGTAAAGGTTTACTTTATTAATAAAGAGGTGAAAATATTTTGGCTAAAAACAGAAATGAAAAAAAGCCTAAGCAAAATAAAAAAGCTAAGGCTAAAATAGCTAATAATGAAGAATTATAATAGTTATAAAAATATAAAAGTTAAAGTCAGCTTTAGTTGACTTTAATTTTTTGTTTGAAAATAAATTAATAGAAACTATTATCATCATAAGAGCAATGTGATAATAGTTTCTATTTTGTTCAGAAGAAGAAGCTTTTGGAATCTCCTTCTTAATTATAGTATGGCAATATTTTTGGAAAAAATACATGATAATTAAAAAATAAATAAGATATTGACAAAAGTACTCAAGAATAATATTATAAATAAAAGTAGTTACATATTGGAATGTAAAATGAATTTATATAAGTATATAAAATTAAGGTATAGTATATCCATATTGGAAATAAAAAAATTTACATGAATTTTTTATGAAATTTATGTAAATTTTTTTAAATTTATATTAAAACCATGAATATATATTAGTATAATAAAATTAAGGTATTTAATAAATAACAAATGTTTAAAAATTTTTATTAAAATACTAATAACAATAATAAACATATGAAATTTAAAAATAAGGAGGATGAAATGAGAATTGTATTAACACTGGAATTAAAAAAGAATATTTTTCCTGATGATTATAGAAGAGTTATATTAAGTTATATTAAAAATGCTTTATCTAATTGTAATAATGGAAAATATTATGAGAAATTTTTTAATAATACTATACAAAAAGATTATTGCTTTTCAGTAATATTACCAAAAGCAAAATTTAATAAGAAGTATATAGAATTAGAAAGTAATCAAATAGAGATACTTTTTTCTACAGATGATAAAGAAAAGATAGGATTCATTTTATTTAGTGCATTTATAGGTCAAAAAAATAAAGCTTATCCATTAGAAAATGATAATTTTATGACACTAAAAAATATAAGAAACAAAAAACAAGAAGAAATTATAAATTACAAAGCCGTATTTAAAACTTCTATAGGTAGTGGAATATGTGTAAGAGATCACGATAGAAAAAGCAATAAAGATATTTATTATGTATATAATGATGAGGAGTTTAGGGAAAAACTTAATGTTGTATTAAGTAATAAGTTAATTAAATTCGGATTTACTAAAGATGAAATAGATGAAATAAAAGTAAATCCTTTAAATTGTAAGAAAATTGTGGTTAAACATTATGGAAAATATATAGATGTTACAACTGGAATGTTTGAAATTCAAGCTAATAAAAGAATATTGCAATATTTGTATAATTCTGGAATTGGATCAAGATCAAGCGCAGGTTTTGGAATGGTCGATCTAGTTACTCAGGATTTAATATAAGAAAGGAGGACAAATGAAAACAAGAGTAGAAATTGATAATTACAACACTAAGTTAGAAGCATCAGATTGGAGATTTTCAGCAGCAATTTATGGATTAATTCAATACTTTACTTATCATGATATAGAATTTAAAGAAGATTATAATAATGACTGCATTTTATACAATAGTGAAGATATTACAGAAGAAAGATATTTAAAATTTGTAGAAAATAGATATAAGGAAGAATTCCATCTTAAAGATATTGAGAATATTCTTTCAAAGGAAGAATTAAGTGATGAGGATATTAAAGTAGTAAATACTAAGTTATCAGCAAATACGATAATGAAAAAAATTAAAGCTAATAAAGAAAATAAAAAAGAAATATTAGATTTAATTGATAAAAATAGAAATGAAATAATAAAAGAAACCTTTAGTAATATGTATGATAATTATGCAAATAAATACCAACTGTTTAATGGAAAACAAAAGTTTTGTAGGTTGCTTGGATATTGTATAGATGTAGGAAGAAAAGGAAAGTCTACAGGATTTAATTTTAATACTAATTCTTTTATAGGGCAAGATGATATAGAAATGGATTTCGTCATATTCTCATTTAATGGAGATAGAGAATCATTTTTTATAAATGATAATTCAACAATAGAAAATATAGAGAAAACTAATAATAGCTTTAAATCAAAAATATTAAATGACTTAAAAGATTTAAATAAAGAAACCAAAATTAAAAGACCTAGATATTCTTTATTTAAAGGAATTATAGAATCATCAGATTTTATAAATAGAGATGTAGAAGTAATTATAAAAAATAGAGATAATGGATATTTTGAAACATTATATTTAAGAAAAGAAAGTATAGATATATTTAAAAATTTTACTAAGTGTAATATATCTTATAAAGATTTATGTACTTCACATAAGGTAACTGATAAATATTATATAGATATTGAAAAAGTGGTAACAGACAGTATTGTAAATAATATATATCTAGATAATTTAATAGAAACTTTATTAAAGGCTGATAGAGGATTATTAGTATCACAATTAATAAAGGTAAATCAATTAATAAGGGGTGGTAAAAATATGAATGAAAAATTAAAGGGAGCTTATAAATGTGCAAAGCAAGTTTCTGCATTTATGAAGGAAAAAAAGTTAGAAAACAAAATAGATACTTATAAACAAAAATTAACTAGTGCAATTATATTTAAAGATTATGATAGGGTATATCAAATATTGCTTCAATTATCAAATTATGTAGATATAGAATTTGGATTTGTATATGATTTATATGATGATTTTGAAGAAAATAAAGATTTAGTATATACATTTATAAATGCTTTATCAAAAAAGCCTAATAAAGAATTAAACAATAATAAGGAGATGAAAGAAAATGAATAAAAAAGCATTAACATTAACAGTAATAGCAAATATGACTTCAAATTATTCTGAGGGATTAGGGAATATTGCAAGTGTACAAAAGGTATTTAAAAATGGAAAGGTGTACACAATGAGAAGTAGAGAAAGTTTAAAAAATGCAATTATGGTTCAAAGTGGCATGTATGACGATTTAAAAACAGAAGTTGATAAAAAAACAACTCAAAAAATGGTTAATAAAGAGTTAAATGCTTCTAACTGTAGAGCTCTTGAAGGGGGATATATGAATACACTAGAAGCTACAAATATTAGAAAAAGTTCATTTTATTTAACTGATGCTATAGCTTGTGATAGATTTATAAATGAAACTAGATTTCATAATAATTTATATTTAGCTACAAATGTTGCAAAAAGTAAAGGAATAAACATACAGTCAAATCCTAAAGATTCAGGATTAATGCCATATCAATACGAATACGACAAATCACTAAAAATATATAGTATAACTATTGACTTAGAGATGATTGGAAAAGATGAAAACTTTGAACATGAGGAAAACTATAAAGAGGCTAGTAATGAAGAAAAGGCAGATAGAGTAAATTCATTATTAAATGCTATAGAAAATTTAAGTTTAACTGTAAAAGGTAATTTAGATAATGCAGAACCAGTATTTATTGTAGGGGGACTATCAGATAGAAAGACACATTATTTTGAGAATGTAGTAAAAGTTGAAGAGGGTAAATTAATATTATCTGAAGATCTACAAGATAAAATTAAAAAAGGATTTTATGTTGGATTATTAGAAGGAAGGACTTTAAGAAACGAAAGTGAAGTTAAAGAAAAGTTAGCTCCTATATCCATATCTAAATTTTTTGATAACGTTAGAAATGAAGTAAATGTTTACTTTGGAGTAGAGTAATTAAGAGAAAGTAGGTAAATATATGAAAGCTTTAAGGATAGTTATTACTCAAAGTAGTGCTAATTATAGGAAAGAAGAAACAATAGATAATAAAATGACCTATCCCCTTCCGCCTATTTCGACTGTAATTGGTGCATTACACAACGCTTGTGGATATAAGGAATATAAGGAAATGGATATAAGCATACAGGGTAAATTTGAATCAATGAGCAAAGAGCCATATACTGATTATTGTTTTTATAATTACTTAATGGATGATAGAGGTATTTTAGTTAAAATGAAAAATGGGAACCTTTTATCAAGTGCCTTTGACAAAGTTGCTAGTGCTAAAAAATCACAAGGAAATGACTTTCGAAAAGGTGTAACTATACAAGTATATAATGAAGAGCTATTAAAGGAATATAGGGATTTAAAAGATTTAAAAGATAAAATAGATAATTATAAGAGTACAGATTATAAGATAAAGCTTGAAACTATTAAGACTGAAAAAAAACAATTAGCAGATGCAAAGAAGAAATTAGATAAAAAATCATCAGAATTTATAGAATTGACAGAAAAGGCAAAAGAGCTAAGGAGTAAGGAAAAGGAACTTAAGGAAAGTTTGAAGTCTTATGAAGCTGAACACTATACTATTCCAATATCGAGGTTTAGAAGTTTAGTGACATCTTTAAAATATTATGAAGTATTAAATAATATAGAGCTTATTCTACATGTAAGAGCTGATGAAAATATACTTAATGATATAAAAGATAATATATATAATTTAAAATCAATAGGTAGAAGTGAAGATTTTGTTAATGTAGAGGAAATAAAAATTATAGAGTTAAGAGAGTTCAATGTATATAGGGCTAAAAGTAATTATTCAGCTTATATAAACTATAATGACGTTAAAAATAGAAATATAGCGTTTGAAAATGTAGACTATGGAAGAGCTATTACAGGAACCAAATATTGGTTAAATAAAAGATATGAACTAGAAAATGGAAAAAGATATTTTAAAGAAAAGAAGAAAGTGATTTATGCCTCTCAATATATTATAAAAAAGACAAGTGAGAATATATTTATAGATAATGAAGATGGCAAGGAGTATATTGTAAACTTTATATAATAAACAACTTATATAATTAAAGCAGTAGAAAATTTTTCTGCTGCTTTAAGTTTAGGAGGATTTATGAAAAATAGATTAGATATATTAGATGAAGAAATATTAAAGTTGATTAAAGAAAATAATGCAAAACCAAATAAGACAATAGAAGAACATATATTAGATTTATTAGAAGTTTTAGATCTTTTATTAGAGCTTGGATATATAAAAAATTATACTATATATGATTTAGTTGAAAAAGCTTGTATATATCATGATTTAGGAAAATTAAATAAAGAGTTTCAAAAAAGAGTAAATAGTAAAAAAATAAGATTTAATGAAGAAAAGGAAGTTGTACACAATATTTTATCATTATATTTTATTGATAGTAAGAAATTTAAAAGTACAGAGGATTATTTAAAAGTAGCTATTAGTGTGTTTAATCACCATAGTTATTGTAATAACTTTGATGAAATGACAAAGAAAGAAGAATTAATAAGAATTTTAATTGAAAATTTTAAAATATATGAATTAGATGATTTTATAAAATCAGATTTAGCAGATATGGTAGAAGATAATGATGCTATAAAAATAAAGGGATATCTTCATAAATGTGATTATAGTGCAAGTGCAGAAAGAGTAGCTGAATATAAAAATGATTTTTTAAGTAAATCATTAGAAATGCTTTTAAATAAATGGAAAATTGATAATAAAAAAGCAAGTTGGAATGACTTACAATATTTTTGTAAAGAAAATAAAGATGAAAATATAATTGCAATAGCACAAACTGGAATGGGAAAAACAGAAGCAGGTTTATTGTGGATAGGGGATACAAAAGGATTTTTTGTTTTACCTGTAAGAGCTGCTATAAATGCAATATATGATAGAGTAAGAAATGATATATTAGAAAATAAATCAATAGACGAGAGAGTTGCGATATTACATTCAAGTTCATTGGAGTACTATATGAAGATTTTTGATAAGAGTAACGAATTCTTAAATGAATATAATAATATGGGGAAAAGTCTTTCAATTCCGTTAAATATATCAACTATGGATCAGATATTTGATTTTTTATATAAATATCCTGAATATGAGCTAAAATTAACTATATTATCATACTCTAAAATAGTAATAGATGAAATACAAGCTTATGGACCAGATTTATTAGCATATTTAATATGTGGTATTGAAAAAATAGTAGAGTTTGGTGGGAAAGTTGCAATACTTACAGCTACTTTACCTCCATTTATAAAAGACTTATTAAAAAAGAATATAAATTTTAAGGAAAATAAAACTGAATTTATTAATGACATGAAGAGGCATAATTTAAAAGTTATAGATAAAAAACTAAATGTTAATGATATTTATCAAAAGTATATAGAAAATAAGAAATTAAATAAAAGTAATAAGATACTTGTAGTATGTAATAGTATAAGGGAATCAATAAATTTATATGAAGAGTTAATTAGTTTAATTGATGAGACAGAAGAAGTTAATATACTTCATAGTAAGTTTATAAGGAAAGATAGAGCAAAAAAAGAGTGTGAAATTTTAAGATTTGGAAGAACTTACGATGAAAATAAAAATATAGATAAACAAAATGGTATATGGATTTCTACATCAATAGTAGAAGCAAGTTTAGATATAGATTTTGATTATTTATTTACAGAACTTAGAGATTTAAACTCACTTTTTCAAAGATTAGGCAGGTGTAATAGAAAGGGTAAGAAGGAAAATAAAGATTATAACTGTTATATATATACCAAAATAGATTATGTTGATTTGATTAATGGAAATGTAGATAAAGTACTATTTGATTTATCAAAAGAGGCTATACGTTATTTTGATGGTAAAATTTCGGAAAAAGATAAGATTAATTTAATCAATACCTATCTAACTACGGATAACTTGAAAGAAAGTGATTATTTAAAAAAATATAGAGAGAAATATCGATATATAAATAAGATAAAAACTTATGAGTTTAAGAAAAATGAAGAGAATTTAAGAGATATATTATCAGAAGATGTTATTCCTAGCCCTATATATATAAAATATATAGATGAGATAAAGAAGATAGAAGAAGGTTTAAATAGTATTAATACTAGTAAAGAAGAAAAACGAAAATTAAGGAATAAATTGATGGAATATACAGTTTCGGTAAGTTTATGGGATATTAACAATTATGATAGGGTATTATTAAGTAAATATAAAAATGATTATATAAAAGTCATTGAGTGTGAGTATGGTGATGTAGGATATAAAAGTATTAAATATAATAATGAAACAAGAAATTCGGTTATTTGGGATAGTTAGAGAGGTAAAATATGAAAAAAGAAGTTACTGGTGTAATGATTTATTATTATGAGGTTTGTAAGAGAAAACTTTGGTATTTTTATAATGAAATACAAATGGAACAAGGAAATGAAAATGTTTTAATAGGTAAAGCTATTGATGAAGAAACTTATAAAAGAGATAAAAAACATATAAATATAGATAACATAATAAATATTGATTTTATAAGATCAAAAGGAATTTTACATGAGGTTAAGAAAAGTAAAAAAATAGAAGAAGCTAGTATATTACAAGTAAAGTATTATTTATATTTTCTTAAAAAAAGAGGAGTTAATAATATAAAAGGAAAAATAGACTATCCGTTACTTAAGCAAAGCGTAGACATAGAGTTAGTAGAGGATGATATAAAAGATATAAAGAAAATATTAGATGATATAAAAGTTATAGTTAAAGCTAATAATCCACCAAGCTTAGATAAGAAAAAAATATGCAAGTCTTGTGCTTATTATGATTTATGTTTTATATAAAATATAAAAATTAAAGGGGGATCTTATGAAAAGAAGTTATTATATATACAATAATGGAGAATTAAAAAGAAAAGATAATTCTATTCAATTTATAGATGAAGAAGGTAAAAAAAGATATATGCCTATAGAAACAGTAAATGAAATATATGTAATGTCTGAAATGGATTTCAATACAAATTTAGTTAATTACTTATCACAATATGACATTATAGTACATTTTTTTAATTATTATAGTTTTTATACTGGAAGCTTTCAACCTAGAAAAAAATTAATATCAGGAAACTTATTGGTTAATCAAGTAAGTCATTATATTGATGATGAAAAGAGATTAGAGATAGCTAAAAAATTTATAGATGGAGCAAGTTATAATATTTATAGAAATTTAAGGTATTATAATGGAAGAGGAAAGAATGTACAAGAATATATGGATAAAGTAGAAGCGTTAAGAAAACATATATATAAATGCAATAGTATAACTGAGCTTATGGGGTATGAAGGAAATATTAGAAAGATATATTATGAAGCATGGAATATATTGATAGATCAAAATATAGATTTCAAAAAAAGAGTTAAAAATCCACCAGATAATATGATAAATACATTGATTTCTTTTGTAAATACTTTAATTTATACAAAAGTATTAGGAGCAATATACCATACTCAATTAGATCCTACGGTAAGTTATCTACATGAACCAGGGGAAAGAAGATTTTCTTTAAGCCTAGACATATCAGAAATATTTAAACCGATATTAGCTGATAGACTTATATTTTCTCTTTTAAACAAAAAACAAATAACGGAAAAAAGTTTTACAAAAGAATTAAATTATTTACATCTTACTAAAGAGGCTTCAAAAACTATTGTAGTTGAATTAGATAAAAGACTGCAAACAACAATAAAGCATAAAGAATTAAATAAAAGTGTATCATATGAATATTTAATGAGATTAGAATGTTATAAATTAATTAAACATTTACTTGGTGAAAAGGATTATGATCCATTTAAAATTTGGTGGTAAGGGGAAGAATTATATGTATGTTATATTAGTTTACGATATAAAGAGTGATAATGGTGGACAACGAGTATTAAATAAAACCTTTAAAACTTGTAAAAAATATTTATGTCATATTCAAAATTCAGTATTTGAGGGAGAGCTATCAGAATCTCAAATTGTTAAGTTAAAATATGAGCTAGATAGTATAATTAGAGATGATATTGATTCTGTAATTTTATTTAAGAGTAGAAATGAAAGATGGTTGCAAAAAGATATGTGGGGAAAACAAGAAGATAAAACTAGTAATTTTATTTGATTGTCGACCTAACATAATGTTAAAATATAGGGGGATAGACAATAGCTGATTTATTCTTATATTAAAGATACAATATTAATATATATGAATAAAAAAATATTTAAAATAGTTAAAAATTTTTTAGGTGGACAGAATGTATCTATGAATTATAGGAAAATAGCGGCTTAGTATAGGTCGGATTAAAGTAGAACCATATTGGAATGTAAAT
>NZ_CAJURG010000001.1:216262-464000 GCF_910588715.1 uncultured Clostridium sp. | reverse complement strand
AAAATAGCGGCTTAGTATAGGTCGGATTAAAGTAGAACCATATTGGAATGTAAATCATTATCAGGTAATTCAGGAACATATTCAAAATCAATTAAAGTAGAACCATATTGGAATGTAAATATTAAGCAATCCTTATATTTATTTGGAATCCTTGAAATTAAAGTAGAACCATATTGGAATGTAAATGCTATTAATGAATTAAATAAAACAGGAATGTTTACTATTAAAGTAGAACCATATTGGAATGTAAATCATGAACTTACAACAGCATCATTTATTGCCTTTGCTATTAAAGTAGAACCATATTGGAATGTAAATATTGATTTAATTCCTTTATTAGTCTTTACCTTAATTATTAAAGTAGAACCATATTGGAATGTAAATAAAGAAGTTTTCTAATGCTCTTTTTTCTACTTCTTCATTAAAGTAGAACCATATTGGAATGTAAATGATTTACTTATAGCGGCAGCAACAAAATTAAAAGAGGATTAAAGTAGAACCATATTGGAATGTAAATTATAAATTCATGTGAGAATGAAGCTATAGAAGTTATATTAAAGTAGAACCATATTGGAATGTAAATGTAGAATATGGACAGTTACTATCTAAGCTTGTAAAGAATTAAAGTAGAACCATATTGGAATGTAAATATGATAGGTAATAAGTATTCTGGAATTATTATAGGGAATTAAAGTAGAACCATATTGGAATGTAAATATGAATCAATCGGCTGCTTTACTTGGTGTTCTTGCTATTAAAGTAGAACCATATTGGAATGTAAATGAAGATTTTTTCAACTTCTATTTTAAAAAATAGAAGTATTAAAGTAGAACCATATTGGAATGTAAATTTAGGAAAAGAAATCTATGATATGGATATTCTATATCATTAAAGTAGAACCATATTGGAATGTAAATTGGTTATAATAGAAACTACAAAAAGCATCAAATTCAATTAAAGTAGAACCATATTGGAATGTAAATTTATTAACTTCAACTAAAACTTTAAAGTCTTTATAATTAAAGTAGAACCATATTGGAATGTAAATTTTATTAGTTGCCGAAAAGTAATGAGTAAAGGTGTAAATTAAAGTAGAACCATATTGGAATGTAAATTTATAATGCAGCTAGAAAAATCCCAAGTTCAAGATGGATTAAAGTAGAACCATATTGGAATGTAAATGATAAAATGCTAGAAAAAATAGATAGTACTAATAAAATTAAAGTAGAACCATATTGGAATGTAAATTTAAAAAATGAATTAACAGCATTGAATAAATCCCTTATTAAAGTAGAACCATATTGGAATGTAAATTTAGGAAAAGAAATCTATGATATGGATATTCTATATCATTAAAGTAGAACCATATTGGAATGTAAATTGGTTATAATAGAAACTACAAAAAGCATCAAATTCAATTAAAGTAGAACCATATTGGAATGTAAATTAAAAGGCATGAATGATACTACTAAAATGATGTTTCAATTAAAGTAGAACCATATTGGAATGTAAATAATATAATGTTAATGACAGAAGCTACATTTGATGCATTAAAGTAGAACCATATTGGAATGTAAATGCTTTAACTAAGGGTGTAAATAAAATAACAGATATGATTAAAGTAGAACCATATTGGAATGTAAATATTATTACTAGATTCAAAAACAGTTTTATTATTCCAAATTAAAGTAGAACCATATTGGAATGTAAATTTTTCTGTTTTTGACTTTTTGTCAGAAAGTTGTTGCAATTAAAGTAGAACCATATTGGAATGTAAATGTGGCATATTCAAAGATGTTAAATAAAGGATTTATAATTAAAGTAGAACCATATTGGAATGTAAATGGAATAATTATTTAAAAAAATTAGAAGCTTCTAAGAAATTAAAGTAGAACCATATTGGAATGTAAATTATAAAGCTTATAGTGCAGAACTTATAGATTTAGCAAATTAAAGTAGAACCATATTGGAATGTAAATGGAGTTGCAAGTGTAGCTGAGTATGGTTCTGAACTTATTAAAGTAGAACCATATTGGAATGTAAATTTTAATCATCTCCTTTATATTTTTTTATAAAATTCATATTAAAGTAGAACCATATTGGAATGTAAATAAAGTTAAGAAAGATAGTGCAGCTAGAGCAAATGCAATTAAAGTAGAACCATATTGGAATGTAAATGTGAGTTATAGTGGAGATGGTTCAGAGAAGTTAAATAATTAAAGTAGAACCATATTGGAATGTAAATAAAGAGGAGTATGAGGAAATAATCGGATTAGAAAAATTAAAGTAGAACCATATTGGAATGTAAATTATTTTACAATTAATATTATTAAAGTTACTATATTTATCAACAATGCTAATAAACTTAAAAATAAATTTATCTTTTCTATTTTCATTTTCTATATTTACCTCCTTAATTAATATGATATAATAATTAAGAAGAAGATTTAAGGAACGGAAGGGCGTTAGCCCCTCCTAAGTGTTACTTACTTAATGCAAGTATTAGATTTATTATAGCTGTGATTAATTGTACAATTGTGGTTATAAGCTTTAATAAATCATTAATGTTTATTCCTTTTTTCTTCTTCTTTTCTTTTGACAATTTCATTACCATTAAAGTAGAAGCATATTGGAATGTAAATTAGCATGTAACAAGATTTAAAATTTGAGTTGTTGAATAGTAAAGTAGAATCATATTGGAATATAAACACTAAAGTGAAAGGGTTAGGTGTGGTTATACTTCTTAATCTTTTATTTACAACTTTTTCAACATCAGATTGAAAAGTCTTTTTTATTGTTTCAATACTTTTATTACATTCTTCTGCATTTGAATAATTAAGAATATCAGCTAATTCTTTAGGTAAATCTTTTTTAGCTAAAATTTCTTAAGCTATTGCTTTAAACTCTCTAACTATTATTTCTTTTTCTCTTCTCTCTAAATCAGCATTTCTTTTTTGTTCTGAATTCATTTTAGCCATTTTTTCAGCTTCAGTTTTTAATCCTGAACTCTTTTTCCTACTTAGATTGATCTGTTTCCAATCTATCTTGAATTATCTTATCAACATCTTCTTGAGTAAAGTTTTTTCAATCTGATTTTGTTCATTAGAATTAGATTCATTTTGATTTATAGCATCAGAATTATTACTATTACCTGCACCATTAACTCCTGCTCCTGCATCTGCCTCTAATAACTTTTGAATTTTTATAAAAATAATACCTCTATTTAACGTTCGTACAACTCAATTCCATTAAGCCTTAAGCAAGTTTTGGGCATAATAAAAGCATCTACTATTTACTTAGTAAGTGCTTATTAAAATATATTGCTCTTTTTAATTATTTCTATATCTTCTTTAGTATACTTTTTATCTTTATCAGTAAAGTATTTATCATATTTTCCACTACTTATTAATTCATAAGATTCTTTTATTTTATTTAATATTTTATTATCTAATTCTTTTATTTTATCTTTAACTATTAAATATGATCCAATAGCTAAATAATGACATGCATTTTCTACAGGATATTCATCAGTCATATACAAATCATTATCATGTATAAACCAATTTACAAAAGGATTTAATCCTGTTGTTTTCATATAGACATCATAAGAGTTCATAAAATCGTCTTTTATCTCATCATAATATTCTAATTCCATTTTATCATCTATCCTTCCACCCATCTAAAGTTTTACTAGATACAACATTTACTTTTATTTTAGGATATTTCTTTATAAACTGTTCTGCAACTTTCACACATAGCCTTTTCAGAAAATATAAATATTTCCTTTATAGATTCATCCTTCATTTTATCATTTAAAAACTAAAAAAACTTTGCTTTTATATCAAAATATATCGGAACTGTATTTATCTTATTATCAAATATTTAGCCTATATTAATAGTTTTAAATGCTATTTTTTTCTTTAACAATACTAATTGTTCCTTTTATCCTAAATACTTAATATATTCCTTATAATTAATATTATTTATTCTACTAGAAGCAAATTTAATTTTATAATTATATCTGTAATGCAACAAAATTTCCTTGTTTTTTATATCTACTGATTTGGTTCTTTTTTTAGTATCAAATGCTAATTTATCTAATTATATTATCTTTTTAGAACTTATATATCCAAAATCAATCTTATATGAATTTACTATTTTAAAATTATTTTTTTATTCAGTCTAGTTATCAATGTTATTCTACTTTATTTCTTGGAAATCATTAAAGTAGAAACATATTGAAATGCAAATAAGTGTATATCCAATCAGTATAAAAAATATAGATACTGCTCTTGATATATAGAAGTTTTATTAAAGAAAATAAAGAAAAATAGTGTAAATAATTAAAGGAGAAAATTAAGCAATTGGGGGAAAATATACAAAAGGTATGAAATAAAATGAAAAATCATATATTTTATGATAAACACATATTATATGATGGTATTTTAGGCTGTTTGGATTCTGATTATGATATGGCAGTTGCATGGCAGAGGTTGATTAATGGTAATTACGAAGATAGAGATAAGTTATTATTGAAACATGAATATCTTGAATGTAATATTGAAAAAGGTAAAATTTGACTAATAAGGAGACTCATAATATTACAATAAGAAAATATGATTGGCATAGTAAGTTTAAATTAGATAAAAGAGAACTAGGAGAAGATGATTGTTTTAATGAAATTATTAGAAAAGAATAAAGATTTTTTAATTTATAGTTATGGATACGATGAAAAAAATTTAGATGGTAGGATAAAGGTAAATTTAAAAGAGCCATATGATTATGAAGTAATTCAAGAATCAACAGATAATAGAGTGGGGAAAATAGGTACTCTTAAAGCTATTACTAAAATTGTAAAATCAATAAAGGATGGGGAGATAAAAGAAATACTTTGTTATCAATCTTAGAGTACTTACTAGATATTTATAGTAGGTGCTTTTATTATGACCAAAACTTGCTTATGGCTTAAATTGTGAGGATAAATATTAATGAAAGCCGAACATGATAATCCTAGATTAGATTCATTTTTAGAGAATATGGGTGCTGATACCGAAGTAATTAAAAAAATATTAAAGGAATTAGAATAATAAAAATGGTTGATGGATTAAATTTATATTGTATAAGTAAAATAAATAAAAAAGAGATAATTAAAATGATTGGTGTGGAAGATAGTGAAATATTATTTATTGATAATGTTGAAGGTTGGATAAATAAAAAGAATGAAAAAATAGTTATAGAATTTATTGGAGTATTAGATGATGAAGATGATTATACAGGATATTACTGTTATGAAGTTAGTTTATTTGTTGAAAATATTAAAGAAATTTTTAAAAAAATAAATGATAAAAATATAATAGTTGATTTTGATTAAAAATTAGTTTGTTTATTATACATTTAAGGAGTTAAAGGTTTCGTGAAAGTACTATGTGATGATTGCAAAAAAGAATTTACTATAAAAAAGAAAAATATTAAAACAGAAAAGCTATTTAATAAAGTAGAAAGAACTTATTTTTGTTGCCCTAAGTGGGTAAAAAGTATTTAATAAGTTATGTAGATAAAGAGATAAAAGAAAATATTAAAAGCCTTAAAGAGCTTAAAGGGAAACTAATTAGAAAAGAATTAATAGTAGAAGAATATGAAAGAAAGCATAAAGATATTATTAGCAGAAATAACTGCTTAAATGGTAGATATAAGGCTTTATATGGTAGATAAAATTTATAAAAGATAATTACTCTTAGAAAACTAAGGCTTTTTATTTTTGTCTTTAATTACTATCTATAAGACATGAAAGAATGGTTAGTAACTCTAAATTAACAAGCGCAACACTTGTAAAAAGCGTAGATTAGTAGGATTGTAAATGGATTTAAAAGAAATTTTAAAAGAAGATAGAGTTTAAGAGAAAACTATTAAGAAAATTATAACCACAATGAAAGTACTGAAATTAATATTAACATACAGAAACAATGCACCAGAAATTATCACCCTATTATGGAGCTAGGCAGGTTGATAGATTTGGAGAAGATGAATGTGATGATTATGCTAATAACGACTATTATAATTTGGGACAAGGTAATTTTCCACCAGCAGAGGTTCCAGTTACACACCCTAATTGTTTATGTATTCAAACTGCAGTTATACCTAAATCTTTAGATGAAATAGGAGAAGAAATAGGGGATTGGTTAAAGGGTGGTAATAATCCAAATTTAGATAATTGCTTTAATAATTTGTCTAAAAATAAAGATGAAGTTGCTGTATCAAAATATGATAAGGATGATATAATTAATAATAAGAATGGGTTAAATGGAAATTTTAGTAATAAAAAAGTTTGAAAAACATATTATAAAGCATTTATCTGAATATGATAATATAACCCTGAATGAATATTTAAATATAACAAGGGAATTATTATTAGCTGATTTAAGTGAAGACATTGAGGGGTTTTTAAGTAGTGAAGGATGGCTATTTAAATACAGAAAAAGTACAAATGATTTTGCTTTGGGGCATCCAAATTGAACAATATCAACTTTGTTTAAGTCTAGTGAGGGATATCAATATTTTTTAGATGAAAAGAAAAAATATAAATAATTTAAAAGGAGAAAATTATGGATGATGAATTTGTAATCAAATGTCCAGTTTGTGGAGAGGAAGTTGAACTATTTGATATTTGCGATAATTGTAATTATCAAAATAATGGGTTAAACGGATCTTTAGATGAAACTTTAGGAGCTAATAAAATGACATTAAGAGAAGCAAGAGAAGCTTATAAGAAAGGCGAGAAAATTATTTAAAAGCATTTACCTAATAAGGGTAGGTGTTTTTTAATTTATATAGATAATGGAAGTAGTTATAGAAGTAATATGAGATTATTAAAAAAATTTACGTTGTAAATGGAAAGATAACAATTGTATATACAAAGTTTAATAAGTTAAGCTTATATTTAATGTAGTAAGTACTTGTTGAAAATAATGATATGTGTTTTTCAGAGCAATTATTTAATAAAGTAAAAGTTATTTTGTGACTATAAGTATAATAAAAAGTATATAATTAATTATGGAGATAAATATATAAAAGAAAGGTAGCTATTATAAGAAGGGTGAAAGATGAGCACAAGAATAATACATTTAATTGATATAACTAAAACTAAAGATATTATTGAAATTATAAATGAATATAGAATTAAGCTTAATAGTCAGCATGAATATTGGATAGAAAAATTCTGGGATAGATGTGTAGAAATAATGTCTGAGGATGAAGACAAGGCAATACAATTTGTAAAAGATAATTATAATTCTAAATATAGAAATTATATTGAAGAAATATTTGAGGTTTATTGTGATAAAAGTAAATCAAAGAAATTTGTAATGGAAATGTGGGATTTTTTTAAAAATACTAATGAGGAGTGTTATAAGGATGCACTTATATTAACTGCTTTTTATAATGATTGGGATGAAGAAGAGTGGTTTGATATTCCATAAGGTAAAGGAATCTGTTATTTTAATAATAGATTCTTTTATTTTGTTTAAAATCAGCAAGAAAGGCAAGGGAGAATATTTTCTTAATGAAGATTATTGTGGAGTTATATATATTAATATGTGATGATTGTAAAAAAGAATTTACTATAAAAAAGAAAAATATTAAAAGCCTTAAAGAGCTTAAAGGGAAACTACTTAGAAAAGAATTAACAGTAGAAGAATATGAAAGAAACCATAAAGAAATTATTAATAAAAATAACTCTTTAAATGGTAGATATAAGGTTTTAAATGGTAGATAAAATTTATAAAAGATAATTACTCTTAGAAAACTAAGGCTTTTTATTTTTGTCTTTAATTACTATCTATAAGACATGAAAGAATGGTTAGTAACTCTAAATTAACAAGCGCAACACTTGTAAAAAGCGTAGATTAGTAGGATTGTAAATGGATTTAAAAGAAATTTTAAAAGAAGATAGAGTTTAAGAGAAAACTATTAAGAAAATTATAACCACAATGAAAGTACTGAAATTAATATTAACATACAGAAACAATGCACCAGAAATTATCACCCTATTATGGAGCTAGGCAGGTTGATAGATTTGGAGAAGATGAATGTGATGATTATGCTAATAACGACTATTATAATTTGGGACAAGGTAATTTTCCACCAGCAGAGGTTCCAGTTACACACCCTAATTGTTTATGTATTCAAACTGCAGTTATACCTAAATCTTTAGATGAAATAGGCGAAGAAATTGGGGATTAGTTAAAGGGTGGTAATAATCCAAATTTAGATAATTGGTTTAATAATTTGTCTAAAAATAAAGATGAAATTGCTGTATCAAAAGATGATAAGAGTGATATAATTAATAATAAGGATATTGAAGAATATAATATCTTTAAAAATTCATTAGGAAAAGAAGCTCCTAAGACATTTAAAGATTTCCAGGAAATAAAGTATAATAAGGCTGAAGAGTGGAAAGAGTTAAAATACAAATATCAAAAATTCAAAGATAAAGATCTAGCAATTTTTACTGAGGATTTACATATCCCACCTGATAGGAAAAAGCATGTATGGTTAGGAGAAAATAAGTTTGGAAACCCTAAGATGCCAGAAAAAGGTGGGGGAGTATTAAATGGTGGTGGCCATGGTCAAGGGGCTATAGATTTAATGGAAGAACACTATAATATAGTTATGAAGCGTTATAATGAAGAAAAGAAAAAGGCCTCAGGACAAAAGCTATCAAATAAAAAAGAGGATACATTTAAAATAGCTTTTCAAAAGTTGGGTTTTGAATACAAAGAATATGAAAATGGTGTTAGATTAGGCAATGTATTTGGGTCAAATGATAAAAATAAAAAGTTAAATTGGGGCCAAGCATGGTTCCCTAAAGATTGGACTGAAGAAGATATATATGAAGCAGGGCAGTACGTATTAAAAATAAGTGATAAAAATTTATTTGATTCTATAGTAGTAAGAGATGGGAATATAATTACTAAAATAGATAAATATGCAGAATACAAAGGTATAACTATAGGTGTAATTAATTATAAAGATGGTAAGCCTTATATAGGGACAATATTCCCAGATAAAGCTTTTAGATTTAATAAAGATATAAAAGAAAAGAAAGATAGTTATTATAAGAAGGGAGAGAGAGAATTATAATGTACATAGATTTAATTGATATAGCAAAGACCAATGATATTATTGAAATAATAAATGGATATAGAATGAAAATTGAAAGTCATCATGATGATTTGTTAGAAAAATTTTGGAATAGATGTGTAGAAATAATGTCTGAAAATGAAGATAAGGCAATACAATTTATAAAAGATAATTATAATTCTGAATATAGAGACTATATTGAAGAAATTACACAAGAATATTGTGAAAGAACTAATTCAAAGAAGGTTGTAATGGAGCTATGGGATTTTTTTAAGTGTACTGATAAGTCTTACTATAAGAGTATGCTTCAAGCAATTATTTTTTATAATGATTGGTATGATGAGGATTGGTTTGATATTCCATAAGGTAAAGGAATCTGTTATTTAATAATAGATTCTTTTATTTTGTTTAAAATCAGCAAGAAAGGCAAGGTAGAATATTTTCTTAATGGAGATTATTGTGGAGTTATATATATTAATATGTGATGATTGTAAAAAAGAATTTACATTTTTTATTATATCATAACTTAATTAAGCTCTAAGTAATTTAAATATAGCTAATGCATCATAAAGAAAGGGTGTAAATATTATGATATTTAAACTAGATAAAAGTTAATTTGATTTATTAATTAATGTGCCAGAAGTATATAAGTATATTAATAATAAAATAGAAAATGAAGAGACTGTATTTATTTTTATATTTCTAAAGATGATATTATTGAAGTACAATTATTAATAAATGATGAAATAGTATTAAATGGCATGAATAATCAAGATACTGTTAATAATTTGGCTATAAGATTGTATCAATTATATGATGAAATAATATATCAAAAATATAATCAATAATTAAGGAGGTTAAAAAATGTGTAAAGTTATTCTTGAAAAAATATTGATAGAGTATCTTTTATATTTATTAAATAATGAAAAAAATCAATATATAGATGATGTTGATGAGAGTATTATTGATTTGGATAATATAAGAAATATAATAATAAGTAGTAAACAGGAAAAAGAAAACTATGTACATTTTGAAATAGATAATCTTAACAAAACAAGATTAATGCAATATGTGCTTGATAAACAATTAGAGATAGGATTTATTAATGAAGATTACTTAAATGAAGAGGGTAAAAATCTTCAGCGAATATATGATGAAATATATTATCAAACAAATTAATATTTGAAATAATAAAAACTTAGTATGGTAATTTTTTAGAAACGTTATTTTTAGGAGATAAAAATACAAATATATTAACCATCTTTATACCTCTTTCAATAATATATGTATAGATTTTCTATCTTATTAATTATTTATATGATTCTGAGATTATATATTTATTAATAGCATATAATTGTTTATTTATGTTTATGTTATCTTTTTCTTTTAACAAGTTCTAATATTTAACATAATTATATCTTGTTTTTTAATTTTTTTTCAAATGTTTTAACGCTTTTAATTTAAATGCTAAATTGTATAATAATATTGAGAACTGTACTGAATTAAAAAATTTTTTAAAATAATATCAAAAGTTTAATAAGTTAAGCTTATATTTAATGTAGTAAGTACTTGTTGAAAATAATGATATGTGTTTTTCAGAGCAATTATTTAATAAAGTAAAAGTTATTTTGTGACTATAAGTATAATAAAAAGTATATAATTAATTATGGAGATAAATATATAAAAGAAAGATAGTTATTATAAGAAGGGTGAAAGATGAGTATAAGAATAATACATGTAATTGATGTAACTAAAACTAAGGATATTATTGAGATAATAAAGGGATTTAGGATGAAGATTAGTGATAATGATTACGATTCACAAAAGAAATTCTGGGATAGATGTGTAGAAATAATGTCAGAGGATGAAGATAAGGCAATACAATTTGTAAAAGATAATTATAATTCAGAATATACTGATTATATTGAAGAAATCTTACAGGAATACTGTGAAAGAACTAATTCGAAGAAGGTTGTAATGGAGCTATGGGATTTCTTTAAAGATACTGATGAAGTTTATTATAAAAATATAGTACTTTCATCAATACATAGAAATGAATGGGATGAGTAAGTCTGGAAATAATATTTATATAAAGTAATAGACCTATTATTTAAATAATGGGTTTCTTTATTTTGTTTAAAATCAGCAAGAAGGGCAAGGGAGAATATTTTCTTAATGAAATTAATATGTGATGATTGTAAAAAAGAATTTACTATAAAAAAGAAAAATATTAAAACAGAAAAGCTATTTAATATGTCTTTAGAGCATTATATCAAAAGGGAGTAGTGATAGATTTCTATTATTCAAAGTAGATACATTAAAAGAGAAATAAAAGATAAAGTTTTTTATAATTTATAAACTTTTATAAGTTTTTAGTAAAAGGTATATTATTATATAAAATATGTAGAAGATAATGAATACTATTTTAATTGTCCTGTCTTTTTAAATTCCTCCAACGAATCAAACCATATTTCTGATATTTTTCTAAATTGATTAGTTGATATTTCTAATTCTTCATCTGTAAAATCACAATATATTATAGTTTTTTCTTTTTCAACTTCAGCTCCAAAACCAGGAACTCCGAAATTATGTTTTTTTGAATTTCCTTGTACTGAATCTTCTATTGCTGCTAACCAATCAGTTTTATTATCATAATCTAAAACTATTTCATTAAACATATTTGATAACATTCCATATTTGCCTTTAAAACTCATACCAAGACTATCTTTATCATAAACTTTAGCAGTAATAAACTGATAATTCATTTTTAATCACCTCTTTTTTGTATTGGAAATGCTGAGCTTATTTTATCATTTTTATCTAGATACATACCAACTTCAAATCCATAACTTGTTTTACCTTTAAAAATATTTTTAACTAATAATTTAGCATTTAAACCTTGATTTAATTAAATAATATTAAATGTTTTTAATGAAGTAGATGTTTATATTTTTTATTATATCATAACTTAATTAAACTCTAAATAATGTAAATACCTTTACCTCTTGATTATAATATATATTAAGTCTAAAGTAGAAGAATTAAAATCTTTGAAAATTTTTAGAAAATAAATTATAATAATGTTAAAAGTTGGAGTTTGTTAAATTACAAAAACGTAGAGATATAAGTAAATATAATGATGGTGAACAAGAAATATTATATCCTAGAGGAAGTAAATTTAAAGTATTGGAAGTTGAAAAGATAGGAAATGTTACGCATATAGAATTAAAGGAGTTGTAAAAAATGAGTGAAAAAAAATTATATACACATAGAAGATGGCATGAGCCACCTAAAGCAACGAGTATAGGAAGGGTAGAAATATCTGAAGAAGAAAGAAAAGAAAATAAAAGAAGGTTTAGAGAGCGTTTAAGAAAAATAGGTGTATTAAAAGATGATAATGAAGATAATAAAGAGGAAGAATAGCACTTACTAAATAAATAGTAGGTGCTTTTATTATGACCAAAACTTGCTTAAGGCTTTAAATTGTACATGGAATTTAGTCATATGGACGTTAAATGAAGGGGTTTTATGTTTATAAAAATTTAAAAGTTATTAGAGGCAGATGCAGGAGCAGGAGTTAATGGTGCAAGTAATACTAATAATTTATATATTATAACTCAAAATTAACATATAATAATATTAAAAATAATTATTTATATATAGATTATTAGATAAAGATATATGAGATAAGTCGGTTAGTAACTATTATGACTTTATTTATAAAAGGATTGAATAAATGTGAGTATGAAAGAAAAGTTATTAAATTTAAAGCTTCCTAAGATATATGAAGAAAATTTATTCGTTTATAAATTAGGATTAGATAATTGTCCAGAATGGATAGATGCAATAAAAAAGGGGTGGACAAGAGAAGAGTATGAAAAGTTAAATAAATTAATTTAAATAGAACGTTTGAAATATATATTAAATAATGAAGAACTAAAAAAGGTTGAAATTAAACAAATAAATAAGCTAATTAATAAATCTATAAAAGAATATAATAAAATGTAAAATAATTAGTAAATAAACTAGTAAAATAGAAAAGAAGAATAAAAAAACTAAATTAAGTAAAATTGAAAAATTTGCTTTAGCTACTGCAATACTTTCAACTATAACATCTTTACTTAATTTCTTAAATTCATTAACAACTTTATTAATAAAGTTGTTAGGTGAATAAAAGAATGGGGAGGAAACTCCCCTGTATAGTTTGATTATTCTTCTTAAAAATATATTAACATAAGGAGGATATCAATGAAAGAGGGAAAATATATTAAAATAATTTTAATTGCTACAATTTTAAATTTATTAAGTTTAATAATTAATATTATTACTTTATTTTTATAAGGAGGAATAAAAATGGAAAAGAAAATAAATCAACAAACTGAAGCTAATAAAAAATGGGCTGAAAAAAATAGGGAAAAGGCTAGATATTTAAGAAATAGGTCTACAGCCAGAAGTTTTATAAAAAATGGTGCAACATTAGAGGACTTGGAAGAGTTAGAAAAGTTAATTTTAGGAAAAAAGAATAATTTATAAAACATTATAAGCATAATAAAAAGTATATAATTAGTTATGAATAAATATATATAAAAGAAGAAGTATGCTTATTATAAGAAGGGTGAAAGATAGTAGTAATGAGTGTAAATTTGATTGATATAACTAAAACTAAAGATATTATTGAAATAATAAAAGGATTTAGGATGAAACTTAGCCTTAATGATGATGATTTTAAAAAAGAGTTTTGGGATAGATGTGTAGAAATAATGTCTGAGGATGAAGACAAGGCAATACAGTTTATAAAGGATAATTATAATTCTGAATATAAAGGCTATATTATTGAAATAATGGTATCTTATCTTGAAGAAACTAATTCAAAAAAATTCACAATGGAAATGTGGGATTTCTTTAAAGATATTGATGATTCATATTGTAAAATGAGCATTCGTGAATGTGTATATAAAAATGATTGGGATCAAGAAGATTGGTTTGATATTCCATAAGGTAAAGGAATCTGTTATTTAATAATAGATTCCTTTATTTTGTTTAAAATCAGCAAGAAAGGTAAGATAGAATATTTTCTTCATGAAATTAATATGTGATGATTGTAAAAAAAGAAAAATATTAAAACAGAAAAGTTATTTAATTTAATAAGGTATAAAGAACTAATTTGTTATCATAATTTTAGTTAACTAATAAGTAATTATTAGTCTTCTATTACTTTAAACTCTTTAATATCTGGTATAGGTATTATTAAACAATATTCTTCTTGCAATATTCCAATTGAATCATAATCAACTTCTGGTTCTTCATCATACCCATGGTCATATGAAATTAATTTACCTTTAAAAATATCTCCATCTTTATCCTTAACTTCAACATCATAGCCCATATAATCTATATAATTAATCATTATATTACAATCCTTTCTTTTTATTTAGATAATATATTAATCATATTATTTTGCAATTTTCAGTTTTATTATTAATTTAATAATTTCTATTTATTACCTTTATCATAGTCTTTTAAGACTAGTATTTTCCTTTTTTATAAGTATATATAAATATCTAAAAAATGCCAAGTTATTTGTATTATGAAAAATATGATATAATTACAATGAGGTGAAAAAAGTGGTTAAAAATAAAATAGTTAAAAAATGATAAAAATATTAAACATATTAACCATCAAAAATCAATGAAAGAGACTATTAAAGAGTTATTAAAACTATTATTGAGTGTTTTAAGATTATCAGTTATATTAATTGGATTAGTATATATTATATTTAAATATATTTAGAAGAATTAAAATACAAAGAAAAAAGAAGAGATATTAAATACTTATTAGTTCTTTTAAGAAAATATGATATAATAAACAGAAAATGTTTAAAAAGGAGAAAATATGGATAAAATTTTGGTTTTGGCAGAAAAGCCATCAGTAGGTAGAGATATAGCAAGAGTTTTAAAATGTAATAACAATAAAGGTTCATATATAGAAGGAAATAAGTACATAATAACTTGGGCTATGGGTCATTTAGTAGGACTTATGGATCCTGAAGGATATGATAATAAATATAAAGAATGGAAGATGGAAACACTTCCAATGTTACCTAAACATATGAAATTAGTAGTATTAAAGAAAACAAGCAAACAATTTAATGAAATTAAAAAACTTATGAATAGAAATGATGTAGATGAAATAATTATTGCAACCGATGCAGGGAGAGAAGGAGAGCTGGTAGCAAGATGGATCATAGAAAAGGCTGGTATAAATAAACCTATAAAAAGGCTATGGATTTCATCACAAACGGATAAGGCTATTTTAAATGGATTTAAAAATTTAAAAGATGGAAAAGAGTATGAAAATCTTTATAAAGCAGCTGTTTGTAGGGCAGAAGCAGATTGGCTTGTGGGACTTAATATAACTAGAGCATTAACTTGCAAATATAATGCTAAATTATCAGCAGGAAGAGTTCAATCACCAACTTTAGCAATGATAGTACAAAGAGAAGAGGAGATTAAAAATTTTAAACCAAAAACTTACTATACAATAAATGCAAAAACAAAGGATTATAATTTATCATGGATAAATAAAGAAAATAATAGCAGAATTTTTGATGAAGATTTTGCAAATAAAATTGCTTTAAAAATAAAAAAATCAGAAGGTGAAATAATTAATATTAATTCAATTAATAAGAAGAAATTTTCTCCTGCTCTTTATGATTTAACAGAGTTACAAAGAGATGCAAATAAGATTTTTGGATATTCAGCAAAACAAACGTTAAATATAATGCAAAGACTTTATGAAAGTCATAAAATTTTAACATATCCTAGAACAGATTCAAGATATATATCAACTGATATTGTAGCAACTATTCCCGATAGGCTTAAGGCTATTGCAATAGGTGAATATAGAATTTTTGCTGAAGGATTGTTAAAAACAAAAATAAATGGAAATAAGGCATTTGTAGATAACTCTAAGGTAAGAGATCATCATGCTATAATTCCAACAGAAGAAAAGCCAAACCTTTCAAATTTGAGCTTTGAAGAGAGAAAAATTTATGATTTAGTAGTGAAAAGATTTTTAAGTGTATTACTTCCACCATTTGAATATATTCAAACAACTATAGAAGCAAAAATTAATGAAGAGAGATTTTTGGCAAAGGGGAAAATAGTTATATCCAAGGGATGGAAAAAGCTTTATGATAAATTAGAAGATGAATCAGATGATGATATAAAAGAACAAGTATTACCTAATGTCAATAAAGGCGATAAAGTTTTTATTGAAAATGTTTCTTTAAATAAGGGAGAAACTAAACCACCATCAAGATTTAATGAAGGAACGTTATTATCAGCTATGGAAAATCCCCATAAGTATATAAGTGTAGGTAAGGATGCAGCTAAAACTTTAGGGGAAACGGGCGGATTAGGTACAGTTGCTACTAGGGCTGATATAATAGAAAAATTATTTAATTCTTTTGTTATAGAAAAAAATGGGAAAGAAATCTTGCCTACATCAAAGGGAAGGCAACTTATAGATTTAGTACCAAAAGAGTTAAAATCACCATTATTAACAGCTAAGTGGGAAAAACAATTAGATGAAATAGCAAATGGAAAAAGAGATTGGAATAGTTTTATTAAAGATATGAAAAATTATTCTATTGCCCTTGTAGAAGATGTGAAGGAAGCTAATAATAAATTTGTACATGACAATAAAACAGGAAAGAAATGCCCTAACTGCAATAAATACCTCTTAGAAGTGAAGGGTAAAAATGGAACTATGAATGTATGTCAAGATAGAGAGTGTGGATATAAAGAAAATATTGCTAGAATTACAAATGCAAGATGCCCAGAGTGTAAGAAAAAATTAGAGCTTAGGGGACAGGGAGAAGGGAAAATTTATATTTGTACTGGAGCTAATTGCAATTTTAGAGAAAAGGCCTCTGTATTTGAAAAGAGATTTGATAAAAAAGGAAAAGTTGATAAAAGAGAAACTCAAAGAATAATGAGGAAGATGCAAAAGGAAGCAGAAGAGGTAAATGACAATCCATTTGCAGAACTTTTAAAAAATTTTAAATAGGTTAATCTTACTTGATATTGGAAAGTATACATAATATAATTAATGTGATAAAAAAAGTACGAATCTGTTAATTTGAAAGGTACAGAAGGGGGAAAAGTATGAAAAAAGGACGAACAAAAGTTAGAAGTATAATATTGTTTATTTTAACTTTAGTTATCATAGTTGCATTTGCTTGTGCAGGTGGAAAAGGTTTTGAAGTAGCGGGATGGGAGTTTAAATCATTCAATAAAGCTATTACTAAAGGACTTGACTTGCAGGGTGGAGTTTCTGTATTAATGGAAATACAAGATGAAAATGTAACAAAAGATGACTTAGACAAGACAAGACAACTTATTGATTTAAGGGTTAATAAGTTAGGTGTTGCTGAAACTTCAGTAACTGTGGAAGGTGATAGAAGAGTTAGAGTTGAAATTCCAGGAGAATATGACTCTAAAGAGCTAGTTGATAGTTTGTCTAAAACTGGAAATTTAACATTTAAGGATTCAGAAGGAAAAGAAGTTTTAAATGGTGCTGATGTTGAAGAAGCAAGTGTAGTTATCGATAATAGCACAAATGCTCCAGTAGTTTCATTAAAATTAACTGATGAGGGAACTAAAAAGTTTGCAGAAGCAACTGAAGCAAATCTTAATAAAAAGATTTCAATTTATATGGATGAAGATGAAATATCAAGTCCAACGGTAGATTCTGTTATAACTGATGGTAATGCTATAATAAAAGGTAGTGGTAATTTAGATGAAGCTAAAAACTTAGCAGGGTTAATCAATGCAGGAGCATTACCTGTAACTGTTAAAGCTATACAAATAGAAAATGTTGGAGCTCAATTAGGAGCAGAAGCACTTCCAAATGCAGTAAAAGCAGGACTTATAGGGATAGCTATTATATTTGTATTTATGATTATTTATTATAGAATACCAGGAATTATTGCAAGTATAGCATTAACTTTATATGTATGTTTAGTTTTATTAGTGTTTGCTGAAGCTGATGTTGCATTAACACTTCCAGGTATAGCAGCATTCCTTTTAACTGTTGGTATGGCAGTTGATGCTAATGTACTTATATTTGAAAGAGTTAGAGAAGAGCTTAAAAATGGAATGTCTGTAAAATCAGCAGTAGACAAAGGGTTTAAAAATGCATTATCTTCAATTATTGATTCAAATGTAACAACTATTATTGCTGCACTTGTTCTTTATTTTATGGGTACAGGTAGCGTTAAAGGATTTGCTGTAACTTTAATGATAGGTATAGCAGTAAGTATGTTTACAGCTGTTGTTGTTACTAGAACATTAATGAAGTGGGCTGTTGATATGGGAATGTTAAAATCTAATTGGCAGTTTGGAGTAAAGAGGGGGTAGTGATATGTTTAAAGTAATAGAAAAGACAAAAATTTGGTTTTCAATATCCCTAGCAATTATATTAGTTGGTATAGTTTTAATGGCAACTAGAGGATTAAACTTTGGTATTGATTTTAAAGGTGGTACTAAAATAGTTATTGATTTTGGAAATAACTTTGATAAAGTAGAAGTTGATGGAGTAGTAAAAGAATATGATTCTAATGCAGTAACAAAAACTGTTGAAAATACTCAATATGAAATTAAATCAAAGGATTTAGATGAAACAAAAACATCAGAAATGTTTAAGGCTTTAAAAGAAAAGTATTCTTTAGAAGATTCTGCTTTAATATCACAAAGTCAAATAGGTCCATCAGTTGGGAAAGAGCTTACAAGAAATGCTATTGCATCAGTATTAGTAGCATGTATAGCAATGCTTTTTTATATAGCAATAAGATTTGAATTTAATTTTGGTGTAGCAGCAATAGTTGCTTTAGTGCATGATGTTTTAATAACTTTAGCATTTTATGCAATATTTAATATTCCAGTAAATAATTCATTTATAGCTGCTATGTTAACAATTGTTGGATATTCAATTAATGATACTATTGTTATTTTTGATAGAATAAGAGAAAATAGACATAGCATGAGAAGAAGTACTCCAGCTGAAATAGCTAATACAAGTATTAATAAAACATTAGCTAGATCTATAAATACTTCATTAACTACTTTAATAATTATTGGAGCAGTTAATATATTTGTACCAACAGTTAGAGAGTTTTCATTACCATTATTAATTGGTATTGCTGCTGGTGCTTATTCATCAATATTTATAGCATCACCAGTTTGGGTATTGCTACAAAAAAGAAATCCTAAAAACAAAAAGATAAAAACAGCATAATGATAATAAATTAAAAAGAGTGATAAGAAATTATCACTCTTTTTTGTATATTGTATGCAGAAAATATAAAATAAGTAAGTATAATTTTATAAGTATACATTTTTATAGGATATTTTGTTAGTAAATGAAGAAAACATTTGTATTATATCAATTTATCTATTATAATATAACTGTTTTCTTATTATTATGGAGGAGTTTATCATGCGTAAGTTTTGGGAAAGTATATATAGTCATAATTACATAACTGGATATAATCCCTTTATACTTAAAGATATGAATAAAGCAATACAACTTATGGTATCAGCAATCAATAATAGAAAAAAGATTGTTGTCTATGGGATACCAAATGTAGATGGATTATGTGCTATTTCATCCCTTATATTAGTTTTAAAATATTTAAATGCTGATATCGAATACGTAGTACATGATGATTCTTCAAGTAAATCTAAAATTTCATCTAAAGATATAATAAATAATGTACATTTTTTAGGTGGAGAATTACTTATAGCTTTAGGAATAGATTTAAAGTCAAAAGAAGAAGAAAAACTTTGTAAAAGTCTTGGAATAGATTTAATAGTTATAGAAAATAGAAATGTAAATTATGATTATGAGTACATATACATAAATCCTAATCAAAGAGGTTGTCAATATAGATATAAAAATTTATCAATAAGTGGTTTAACATTTAAGTTAATGCAAGCAATAGCAATTTATTATAATGTTAAAACAATAAATAAGTACCTAGATTTAATATTAATAGGTGAAAAGTGCACTAAGTTATTTAAAAAAGGTGAAAATAGTGTTCTTATAAAAGAGGGCATGAGATTTTTAGTTAATACAAATAATTATGGATTAAGAGCAATTATGGATGCTTATAGCATGGTTAATATAAATGATAGTAGTGTTGATAAAATTATAGATGTTATTACTCCAACTATTAATGTTGTTACTATGACAGATAATGCTAGAATTATAATTGAGTTATTAATAACAAATAGGAAAGAAAGAGCTGAACAAATAACTAAGTATTTAAATAAGTCTAAAGAACATGTATAATGTATTTGTAAAAATTTTGACTCTAATAAATACAAGAATAATTGGATATGGAGGATTTGTTATGGATCTTAAAAAAAGCATAAGAATAGTAGAAAATTTCCCTAAAGAAGGAATTAGTTTTAAAGATATAACTACTTTAATAGCAGATGGAGAAGCTTTTAAGTATTCAATAGATGCAATAGCAGAACATCTTAAAGATAAAAAAGTAGATGTTATATTAGGACCAGAAGCAAGAGGATTTATTTTTGGAGTTCCTGTTGCATATGCTTTAGGAGTTGGATTTGTACCAGTTAGAAAGAAGGGGAAATTACCTTTTGAAACTGTTTCAGTTAATTATGATTTAGAATATGGTACAGATGTATTAGAAATTCATAAAGATGCAATTAAAAAAGGTCAAAGGGTGGCAATAGTTGATGATTTACTTGCTACAGGAGGAACTATTGAAGCTGTAACTAGACTTGTAGAAGAAGCTGGTGGAGAAGTAGTTGCTTTAGATTTTGCAATTGAATTAACTGATTTAAAAGGAAGAGATAAATTAAAAGGATACGAAGTAATGTCACTTGTTCAATACGATATTTAATTTATTGAAATACCTTAAATTTTAATATATAATTAATATAAAGGTGGCTGGTTTATTTAACCAGCCATTGATTTTAATTATATGAAATTTATAATATTAGAAATTCTTAAAGGGAGGATTTGAATGGTTGAGGTATTGATACAAAAAATAAAGGAAAATTGTACAAATGTTGATTTAAATGTTGTAAACAAGGCTTTTGACTTAGCTTCAGAAGCTCATAAGGAACAAAAAAGAGAATCTGGAGAACCCTATATAATTCACCCTATTGATGTATCTATAATTTTAGCTGAATTAGGAATGGATACAAGTACTATAGTTGCAGGTTTACTACATGATGTTATAGAGGATACTGAATACACTTATGAAGATATTAAAAAGATTTTTAATGAGGAAATAGCCAATTTAGTTAGTGGAGTTACCAAAATTACTAAAATGGAGTATAAATCTAAAGAAGAGCAACAGGCAGATAATTTTAGAAAAATGTTACTAGCTATGGCTAATGATATAAGAGTAATTATAATTAAACTAGCAGATCGATTACATAATATGCGAACATTGAAATATATGCCTAAGGAAAAGCAAAAGAGAATATCTAAAGAAACTTTAGATATATATGCACCTTTAGCACATAGATTAGGGATTTCTAAGGTAAAATGGGAATTAGAGGATTTATGTTTTAGATATTTACATGAGAAGGAATATTATGATTTAGTAAATCAAATAGCTGAAAAAAGAGTAGAGAGAGAAACTTACATTGCAAAAACAATTGAAGAGTTATATGAAAAGCTTGAAGAAGCTGGAATAGATTCAGATATAGATGGTAGGCCTAAGCATTTTTATAGCATTTACAGAAAAATGGTTACTAAAAATAAAAGTATAGAACAAATATTTGACTTAACTGCTATAAGAATACTTGTTAATTCAGTTAAAGATTGCTATGAAGTATTAGGTATAGTTCATACTATTTACAAGCCAATACCAGGAAGATTTAAAGATTATATTGCAATGCCAAAACCAAATATGTATCAATCTTTGCATACAACTGTTATAGGGCCACAAGGGAAAACTTTTGAAATACAAATAAGAACTTTTGAAATGCATAAGACAGCAGAATATGGTATTGCTGCCCATTGGAAATATAAAGAGGGAGATACTTCAGACAGTAAAGAAAAAAGCTTTGAAAATAAATTAGTTTGGCTTAGAGATATGCTTGAATGGCAAAAAGAAGCATCAGATGCAGAAGAATTTATGGAAGGGTTTAAAATTAATCTTTTTACAGATGAAATCTTCTTATTTACTCCAAAGGGTGTTGTTATAGATTTACCAAATGGAGCAACACCAATAGATTTTGCTTATAGAATACATACAGATATAGGTAATAAGTGTGTTGGAGCTAAGGTTAATGGTAAAATAGTTCCACTTGATTATAAGCTTAAAACAGGTCAAATAGTTGAGATTTTAACATCGAATAATTCTAAGGGACCTAATATGGATTGGCTTAATATTGCTAAAAGTAATCAAGCTAAAAGTAAAATAAGAGCATGGTTTAAGAAAGCTAAAAAAGAAGAAAATATTACTAAGGGAAAAGAATCTTTTGAAAAAGAAATAAAAAAACAAGGGGTTCACTATGCAGATATTGCTAAGGGCGAAACTTATGAAAAGTTTGTAAAAAGATATAATATAAATTCTATGGAGGATTTATATGCTTTAATAGGACTTGGAGTTATAGTAGCATCTTCATTTATTTCTAAATTAAAGGAAGAAAGTTTATCTAAAGACGAAAAGGTTAAAGAAGAAAATTTAAATAAGGCTATTGAAGAAAATATATTAAAAAATGAAAAAAGAAAAAAAGAAAATAACTTTGGAGTTACAGTTAAAGGTGAAGATAATTTAATGGTTAGATTTGCTAAGTGTTGTAATCCAGTTCCAGGTGATGATGTTTTAGGATATATAACAAAAGGGCGTGGAGTTTCTATTCATAGAAAAGATTGTAGTAATTTACAAGCTTTAATTGAAGAAGATTCTCATAAAGTTGTTGATGTATCTTGGGGAACAGCTAAGGGTGTAGCTTATATGGCTGAAATTCAAGTTAAGGCAGAGGATAGAGCGGGAATGCTTTCAGATATAATGAATGTTATAATGGAAAGTAAGTTATCTCTTAATGCATTAAATGCAAAAAGTGCTAAAAGTAATTTGGCATATGTAAATATAAAGGTTAAAATAGATACAATAGAACAATTAAAGGAATTAATGAAGAAAATAAGAAGATTAACTGGTGTTATGGATGTTTATAGAATGAATAATTAAAGTTAGTTTAAGATATTTAATTAAAATTTTATAATTTACTTAAATAAGGATGATTAAAAATGAGAGCGGTAGTACAGAGAGTAACATATTCTAGTGTGGAAGTTAATGGTGAAATTGTGGGAGAAATTAACAATGGATTTAATGTGCTTTTAGGAATTTCAAAAGATGATACCGAAGAAGATATGAAGTATATTAAAGAAAAAATAATTAATCTTAGAGTATTTAGTGGTGAAAATGATAAAATGAATTTATCTTTACTTGATATTAAAGGCGAATTATTGTTAATTTCTCAATTTACATTATATGGTGATGTTAGAAAGGGAAGAAGACCAAACTTTATGAATGCTTTAGGTGGAGAAGAAGCCAAAAGGTTTTATGATAAGTTTATTGAAATGATGAAAGAAACAGGTTTAAAGATTGAAACAGGAATTTTTGGTGCTGATATGAAAGTTGATATTAAAAATGATGGACCTGTTACAATACTGTTAGATAGCAGCAAACAGTTTTAAATAAAATAGTAAATGAGGTGGAGTTATTGATAATAAAAACATATCCTATAGGAATTTATGATGAAAATATTTATGTTTTAGTAGATGAAAAATCAAATGATGCTTTTATTGTAGATCCAGGTGGAAATGGTGATTTATTAATTAAAAATATCGAAGCTTTAGGATGTAATATTAAATATATTTTATTAACTCATGGACATTTTGACCATGTAGAAGCATTAAATGAGGTAGTAGAAAAATTTAAAGCTCCAATATATATTAATGAAAATGAAGTTAATTTTATGAAAACAGATAAAACTGTTTTTGGAAATCCTCCAAAGGAATATAATCTTATTAAAGATGGAGATGTTTTGCCTTTTGGAGATGATTTTATAAAATGTATTCATACTCCAGGACATACTAAAGGTGGAATGTGTTATTTATATAAAGATGTTATATTTACTGGAGATACTTTATTTAAAGGCTCAGTAGGTAGAAGTGATTTTGTTGGTGGAGATTTTAATGAATTAATAAATTCTATAAAAACTAAATTAATGATTTTAGATAATGATATAAAAATATATCCAGGGCATATGGAATCATCAAACATTGGATACGAAAGAATGAGAAATCCTTTCTTACAAGATGAGTTTGATATTTTTTAATAAAAGGAGAAATCATGGAAATAAAAATTAAATTAAACAATATGAAGTATAGATATGATGTATATCAAATGTTTAATATTTATTTTCCATTAGATGAAATTAAATTTTTAGATGATGGAGATTATATTGTTAATATTTTAGATAATAAATTAGAATTTCTTTATAATGAGTATCATAAAGAAAGTTTAATATCTGAAAATATTAAAGAGAATATTAAAAGATTAGTATTTTCTTCATTAAAAGATATTACAAAAGAAGAATATCCATGGGGAATTCTAGTTGGTATTAGACCCTCTAAAATTGCGCTTAAGTATTTAGAAGAAGGAAAAACAGAAGAAGAAATTATAGATATCTTTAAGAAAAATCATTTAGCAGTGGAAGAAAAGGCTAAGCTTTGTATAGAAATTGCTAAAGCAGAAGTAAATTTTGTAAATAATAATTCTAAAAATATTGCTATTTATATTGGGATGGCTTTTTGTCCTACAAGATGTTTTTACTGTTCCTTTGCTGCTAATCCAATAATGGGAAATAAGAAGTTAGTAAGTCCTTATTTAGAAGCATTAATATACGAAATTAGGGAAATGAAAAAATATATTAATGAAAGAAAATTAAATATTGAAACTGTATATTTTGGGGGAGGTACACCTACAGCAATAAGTAATGAGGAATTTGAAGTTGTTATGGAAGAAGCATATAATGCTTTTGTTAAAGGTAAAGGAGTAAAGGAATTTACAGTAGAGTGTGGAAGGCCAGATAGCATTACAAAAGAAAAGCTTGAAACAATGAAAAAGTTTAATGTAACAAGAATTAGTATAAATCCTCAAACTATGAATGATGAAACATTAAAAATTATAGGAAGAGGGCATAATTCTAATGATGTAATAGAAAAGTTTAACTTAGCAAGAAGTATGGGATTTAATGATATAAATATGGATATGATTATAGGTCTTCCAGGAGAAGGAATAAACGAAGTTCTTCGCACAAAGGAAGAAATATTAAAATTACACCCAGATAGTTTAACTGTTCATGGATTATCATTGAAGAGAGCTTCAATTCTTTATGAAAACTTTATACTTAAAAAGGGAATTCAAGTTAAAAAACAAGCTGAGTTAGCTGATATGTATGAAGAAAGTAGAAGTTTAGCAAAAAGTTTAGGATTGCATCCATATTATATGTATCGTCAAAAAAATATGGTTGGAAATATGGAGAACTTAGGTTATTCTAGAAAAGGTGCAGAATGTATTTATAATATTCAAATGATAGAAGATAAGCAAACTATTATTGCTTTAGGCGCAGATGCAGTTTCTAAAGTTGTTTTTTTAGAAGAAGGTAGAATAGAAAGATTTGCAAATATCAAAGATGTTAGAGAATACTGCAATAGAATAGAAGAAATGGTAGAGGGAAAGAAAAAATTATTAGATACCCTTTACTTAGGTAAGGAGGAATAATTAAATGGAAATGCAAGCTCCAAAGGGCACTAAAGATATGCTACCACAGGATGCGTATAAATGGCATTTTGTTGAAAAAGTATTTAGAGATGTAGCAAAATATTATGGGATGAGAGAAATTAGAACTCCTATCTTTGAACATACTGAATTATTTGCAAGAGGTGTTGGAGATACCACTGATATAGTTCAAAAGGAAATGTATACTTTTAATGATAAGGGTAATAGAAGTATTACATTAAAACCAGAAGGAACAGCAGGAGCAGGGAGAGCATTTATAGAAAGTAGATTATTTAATGAAGCACAACCAACGAAACTTTATTACATAACTCCTTGTTTTAGATATGAAAATGTTCAAAAGGGTAGATTTAGACAATTCCATCAATTTGGAACAGAAGTATATGGTTCAAAAGAGCCATCTATGGATGCAGAGGTAATTGCATTAGCAATGCAAGTTTTAAAAACTTTAGGATTACAAAGTTTAAGTTTAAATATAAATAATTTAGGTTGTCCTAAATGTAGACCTAATTATAATGAAGCATTAAAAAATTATTTAAAAGAAAATTATGAAAATTTATGTCCTTTATGTAAATCAAGATTTGAAAAAAACCCAATGAGAATTTTAGATTGCAAGGAAAGAAAGTGTAAAGAAATAACTAAAAATGCTCCAATAATACTTGATTATATGTGTGAAGAATGTGAAACTCACTTTGAGTTAGTTAAAAAGTATTTAACAGCATTAAATATTCCATTTACAGTTGACCCAGGAATAGTAAGAGGTTTAGATTATTATACTAAAACAATATTTGAAATCTTAAATGATGAATTTACTGTTTGTGGCGGTGGAAGATATGATAAGCTTATGGAAGAGTTAGGCGGACCTGAAATGCCAGCTGTTGGATTTGGTATGGGAATTGAAAGACTTATCATGATATTAGAAAAAGAAGGTATAGAAATTCCAAAAGACTCTCTTTTTGATTTATATATTGGTGCTAGAGGTGATGAAGCTAAGTTTGAAGCTTTTACTTTAGCTAATAAATTAAGAGAAGCAGGAATAAAAACAGAAGTAAATCATATGGGAAGAAGCGTAAAAGCTGAAATGAAATATGCTAATAAAATTGGTGCGTTATTTACAACAATTTTAGGTGATGACGAACTTCAAAATAAATCAATAAAGCTTAAGAGAATGAGCGATGGAGAAGTATTTGAGGTAAGTTTAGATAATATACAAGAAATAGCTAATGCTATTAAATAGTTAGGAGGAAAAAATACACTATGGGTGAGGCTTTAAATGGATTAAAAAGAACCATGATGTGTGGTGAACCGAGAGAAGTAAACGTAGGAGAAAAAATAACTCTTATGGGATGGGTTCAAAGAAATAGAAAATTAGGAGGTCTTCAATTTATAGACCTTAGAGATAGAACTGGAATTATGCAAATAGTTTTTGGTGAAGAAATTAATGCAGAAAGCTTTGAAAAAGCTAAAGCAGTAAGACCAGAATATTGTATAGCTGTAACTGGAGAAGTTGTTTTAAGAGAAGCTCCAAACGCTGCTATGGAAACTGGAATAGTAGAATTAAAATGTGAAAGCATAAAAGTTTTATCAGAATCAGAAACTCCACCAATATATATTAAAGAAGGATTAGATGCAGCAGAAAATATAAGATTAAAATATAGATATTTAGATCTTAGAAGACCAGATATGCAAAAAATCTTTATGATAAGAAATAGAGCTACAAAAGCCGTTAGAGATTACCTTGATAATAATGGATTTTTAGAAATAGAAACTCCAATATTAAATAAGAGTACTCCAGAGGGAGCAAGAGATTATTTAGTTCCATCAAGAAATTATCCAGGAATGTTTTATGCACTTCCACAATCACCTCAAATATTTAAGCAATTATTAATGGTATCAGGATTTGATAAATATTATCAAGTTGCTAAATGTTTTAGAGATGAAGATTTAAGAGCTAACAGACAACCTGAGTTTACTCAAATTGACTTAGAAATGAGCTTTGTTGAGCAAGATGATGTAATGGCTTTAAATGAAGGATTAATTGCTCATGTATTTAAAGAAGTTTTAGGTTATGAAGTTAAGCTTCCAATTAAAAGAATGCCTTTTAAAGAAGCTATGGAAAAGTATGGTTCAGATAAACCAGATTTAAGATTTGGTATGGAAATTACAGATATTACTGATTGTGTTAAAGATATAGACTTTGTAGTATTTAAATCTGCTTTAGAAATTGGCGGAAGTGTTAGAGCTTTATGCTTAAAAGGTGGTGCTGATTTAGGAAGAAAACCACTAGATAAGTTAGTTGATTTTGTTAAGGGATATAAAGCCAAAGGTCTTGCTTGGATTCAACTTAAAGAAGATGGAGTTAAATCTTCAATTGCTAAATTCTTAACTGATGATGTAACTGAAAATATAATTAAGACAGTGGGAGCTAAAACTGGAGATGCAATACTTATAGTTGCAGATAAAAATTCTGTAGTATTCCAAAGTTTAGGAGCATTAAGATTAGAACTTGCTAAACAATTTGATTTAATAAAAGATAAAAATGAATTTAACTTTACATGGATTACAGAATTCCCATTATTTGAATATAATGAAGAAGAAGATAGATACCATGCTGCTCATCATCCTTTTACATCTCCAATGGATGAAGATTTAGATATGCTTGAATCTAATCCAGGTGCTGTAAGATCTAAAGCGTATGACTTAGTATTAAATGGTGAAGAGTTAGGTGGAGGTTCTATAAGAATACATGATTCTGCACTTCAAACAAGAATGTTTAAAGCTTTAGGATTTACTGAAGAATCAGCTTATGAAAGATTTGGATTTTTAATTGATGCATTTAAGTTTGGTCCACCACCACATGGAGGATTAGCTTTTGGGCTTGATAGAATGGTAATGTTTTTAGCTGGAACTGAAAACATAAAAGATGTTATAGCGTTCCCTAAAAATCAAAATGCTTACTGTTATTTAAGTGAAGCACCAAATGTTGTAGATCAAAAACAAATTGATGAATTAGGCTTAATAGTAAAACCACAGGATAAAGAATAAAAAGTTTAAAAAGCCAGCTAATTGCTGGCTTTTTTATGTATATTATATTAGTCATTTCAAATTATAAGAATATTTAACAGGATAAAAAGGAGCATTTTGATTAAAATAACATTGTAAGTACTCTATACATATTTATTAGGGAGGAGTCACTATGAAAAACAAAATGATGAAAAAAATGAATAAAAAAATGCATAAGGCAAAAATGAAAAGTGGACTTATAATGGAAATGGCAGAAGATTTAAAAGACTTAGTTGAAAATGCTAAATTATATAAGAAATTAAAAAATAAGATGAAATAGTATAAAAAATAATCTCAACAGTTTATGTTGAGATTATTTTTTATGTATTATTTTTGAGCAAATTTTTTCATTTCCTTTTTCCTTTTAGCACTAAGGATTAATCTTGTAAGTGTTGAAACAAACAAAACCCCTAAGGCTAATGTACCAGCACTAGCTAGTGTATTAAGTCCCAGTTCTAAAGATTTAGATATATTACCTAAAACTGCTTCACGCATAGTATAATACATTCCACTACCAGGAACTAATGGAATTAAAGCACAAACAACAAACGTTGTAACAGGTGTTTTAAAAATTCTTGCAAGTACTTCACTATATACACTGAAAATAACTGAAGAAATAAATAATGAAGAAATTTCTGATAATCCCATTTCAAGTGGTAATGAATAAAAAAACCAACTTATAGCTCCACCTAATGCAGCAAAAAATATTTTTTTACCACGAATATTAAAAGCTATACAAAATCCAAATGTTGCAAAAAAAGATACAAGTGTAACCCAAATAATCATTTTAAATTCCCCCAATATTTGATATCCAGAAGCTTAATACTGCACCAGTACCTACAGCAATAGATATAGCAACCAAAAATGCTTCAGCGGCTCTTATAACTCCAGATAATAAATCACCTGAAATTGTATCTCTAATAGCATTAGTAATAGCTAATCCGGGTACTAATAACATTATAGAACCTATAATAGTTTGATTTACTTGACTTGCAATCCCAAGTTTATAAAGAATTATAGCTAAAAGTGCGGATATGCCGCTACATATACTATTTATAAAAAATGAGTTTATTCCAATTTCAGACCATTTTATAGTTATGTATTTAATTATTAGTCCAATTAAAAAGGCAGAGAAAACATCCTTAAATGTTCCTCCAAATAGGACTGAGAATGAGCCAGCCCCTAAAGCAGAAAAAATTATAATAACATAAGTTGGATAAATATCTTCCTTATTTATTTTAATCAGTTCTTTTTTAAAATCATTAACAGATAAATTTTTAGATAATATACTTCTAGATAAATCATTTACTTTATCAATTTTATCTAAATTAACAGTTCTATTAGAAACACGACGTGTTAATGAGTATATTTTATTTTCATGGCAAATTGAAGCCATAATTCCTGTTGGAGTAGCAAAACTTTCAGCTTCTTCAGCACCGTATATTTTGCAAATTCTCCAAATTGTTTCCTCTACTCTATAAGTTTCTCCTCCATTTTCTAAAATCATTTGTCCAGCAAGCATTGCAACTTGAAGTATTTCATTCATAATACAAAACTCCTATAATTTTTAAATTTTTTTAGTATTATACCATAAGAATTTATAAAAATGTACATATATATAGATTTATATTAAAAAGTAGTTGAATTAATTTATATTTATATATATAATTTTATAAAAAGATAATTGGGGTGATTAAATGGATTTTATAAATGTAATGAAAGAAGACAGAGAAATTTTTGATTTAATGGAGGAAGAGCTAAAAAGACAAAGAGAGGGGATTGAACTTATTGCTTCAGAAAATTTTGCATCAAAAGCAGTAATGGAAGCTATGGGTTCTCATTTAACTAATAAGTATGCAGAGGGTTATCCAAGTAAGCGTTATTATGGTGGATGCGAAATAGTTGATAATATTGAAGAAATTGCTAGAAATAGAGCTAAAAAGCTTTTTGGAGCTGAACATGCTAATGTACAGCCACATTCAGGGTCTCAAGCAAATATGGCAGTATATTTTACAATATTAGAACCAGGTGATACAGTTCTTGGAATGGATTTAAGTCATGGAGGTCATTTAACTCATGGTTCACCAGTAAACTTTTCTGGAAAGTTATTTAACTTTGTATCTTATGGAGTTGATAGTGAAACAGAAGAAATTAATTATGATAATGTAAGAGAACTTGCGTTAAAACATAAACCTAAATTAATTGTAGCTGGAGCAAGTGCATATTCAAGAATTATAGATTTTAAGAAATTTAGAGATATTTGTGATGAAGTTGGAGCATACTTCATGGTAGATATGGCACATATAGCAGGATTAGTTGCAGCTGGAGAACATCCATCACCAGTTCCTTATGCTGATTTTGTAACTTCAACAACTCATAAAACATTAAGAGGGCCAAGAGGTGGATTAATTCTTTGTAAAGAAAAGTATGCAAAGGAATTAGATAAAAATATATTCCCAGGTATGCAAGGTGGGCCACTTATGCATGTAATTGCAGCAAAAGCAGTATGCTTTAAAGAAGCATTAGAACCTAGTTTTAAGGAGTATATGAAAAATGTAGTTTTAAACTGCAAAGTTTTAGGAGATGAATTAGTTAAGTCTGGATTTAAGTTAGTTTCTAACGGGACAGATAATCATTTAATTCTTGTAGATTTAACTAATAAAGATATTACAGGAAAAGAAGCAGAAAACATTCTTGATTCTATTGGAATTACTGTTAATAAAAATACAGTTCCAAATGAAACTAGAAGTCCTTTTGTTACGTCTGGAATTAGAATAGGAACAGCAGCAGTTACAACAAGGGGATTTGATGTTGAAGCTATGAAGGAAATAGCAAGTATAATAAATGAAGCTATAGATAATAAAGATTCAAATTTAGAAATATTAAGAGATAGAGTAAAATCACTTTGTTCTAAATACCCATTATATAATTAAAATTTAAGAGGTAAGAGAGAAAAGTTAAAAATTAATTTTGACTTTTCACTCTTACTTTTTAAATTTAATTTTGTAATTAAAGGAGAAGAAAAATGAAATTAATATCATGGAATGTAAATGGAATAAGGGCTTGTGTACAAAAAGGGTTTTTAGATTTTTTTAAAGAAATTGATGCAGATATTTTTTGTATTCAAGAAAGTAAATGTCAAGAAGGGCAAATAAGTCTTGAACTTGAAGGATACAATCAGTATTGGAATTATGCTGAGAAAAAAGGTTATAGTGGTACAGCTATATTCACTAAAAAGAAACCGTTGTCGGTTAATTATGGAATAGGTATTGAAGAACATGATAAAGAAGGAAGAGTAATTACATTGGAGTTTGAAGACTTTTTTATGATTACAGTTTATACTCCAAATTCACAAAATGAACTAGCAAGACTAGATTATAGAATGAGCTGGGAAGATGATTTTAGAAAATATTTAAAATCATTAGAAGAAAATAAGGCAGTAATAGTATGTGGAGACTTAAATGTTGCACATAAAGAAATTGATTTAAAAAATCCAAAGACAAATAGAAAGAATGCTGGATTTACAGATGAAGAAAGAGAGAAATTTACTAAATTATTAGATTCTGGATTTATAGATAGTTTTAGATATTTTTATCCAGATTTAAAAGGTGTATATTCTTGGTGGTCATATAGATTTAACTCAAGAAAAAATAATGCTGGATGGAGAATAGATTATTTTATAGTTTCTAAAGAATTAGAGAGTAGATTAAAAGAGGCTAAAATACATACTGAAGTTTTAGGTTCAGATCATTGTCCAGTTGAGTTAGTTATATCTGAAAAATAAAAGTAGAGTTGTATTGCAATTAAATTATTTAATTTAAGTTGTAATGCAACTTTTTTATTTATAAGCAAATGAATATCTTATTGAATTTTTGCGAATATTATATTTAATAAACATAATTGAAATAAGTTTAATTATGTAAAAAAATAATGGAGGAAATATTATGAAGAGAAAATTAATAGCAATGCTTATTGTTAGTTCAATGTTTTTAGTTGGATGTGGAGATAGTACTACAAATAATACAACAAATAAAACTGTAAATAACACACCTAATGGCAGTGTAACTGAATTTGTAGTAATTGATACTGCAGTATCATCAGCTGATGAAGCTTTACAAATATTAAAAGATGGGAATGCTAGATTTGTTACTGACACATCAATATTAAGAAATGTAAATAAAGAAAGAAGAGATTCACTTAAAGATGGTCAAAATCCATATGCAGTAATTGTGTCTTGTTCAGATTCTAGAGTAACTCCTACTACTGTCTTTAATGCAGGACTTGGAGAAATATTTGATGTAAGAATTGCAGGAAATGTTGTAGATGATGATGCTTTAGGATCTATAGAGTATGCAGTAGAACATTTAAACACACCATTAGTGGTTGTTATGGGTCATCAAAGCTGTGGTGCTGTAACAGCAACATATAATGAGGTTGTTAAAAATGAAAAAGTAGAAGGAAATATGGAATCATTTGTTGAAAAAATATCCCCAAGTGTAAATAAAAATGGAACAGTAGATGATGCGATCCATAATAATATAGATGCTGTAGTAAGGGAAATATCACAAGATGATATTGTTAAACACTTAATAGAACAAGGAAAAGTAAAGGTTGTTGGAGCTTATTATAGTTTAGATGGAAATGTAAAATTTAATGAATAGAATTGAATAAAATAATATAGAAAGTGAAAAACTAAAAATTGTCGAATAAATTTATTAGTTGATTAAAAAAGGGAGGAATTTATTTTGCATTTAACCGTTAGAGAACAAGAAAAATTAATGATTGCAGTTGCAGCTGATGTAGCTCGCAAAAGAAAAGCTAAAGGATTAAAATTAAATTATCCTGAGTGTATGGCGATAATAACTGATGAAATGTTAGAAGGGGCTAGAGAAGGAAAATCAGTTGAGTATTTAATGGATTATGGAACAAAAATTTTATCAAGAGATGAGGTTATGGAAGGAGTTCCAGAAATGATTCATGTTGTTCAAGTTGAATGTACTTTTCCAGATGGAACTAAACTAGTTACAGTACATGAACCAATCAAATAGGGAGGTCTAAAATATGATACCAGGTGAATTAAAAATACAAGAAGGAACAATTGAATACAATAAGGGAAAAGAAGCAATAAAATTACAAGTTGTTAATACTGGAGATAGACCAGTTCAAATAGGTTCACATTATCATTTTTATGAAGTAAATGATTCATTAGATTTCGATAGAGATGCTGCTTGGGGGAAAAGATTAGATATACCTTCAGGAACAGCTGTTAGATTTGAACCTGGAGATAAAAAAGAAGTAAACTTAATTGATATCGGAGGATATAGAAGAGTTTATGGAATTAGAAATATGTGTGATGGATTCTTAGATGGAATGTCAAAAGGGAGCGGTGAAAAATAATGAGTTTTGAAATTGATAGACATAGATATGCAGAATTATTTGGTCCTACAGAAGGAGATAGTATAAGACTTGGAGATACTGATCTTTTTATAAAAATTGAAAAAGATTACACAGGTTACGGAAATGAATGTAAGTTTGGTGGAGGAAAGACTCTTAGAGATGGCATGGGTCAAAATGCTACACAAACAAGAAAAAATCCAGAAGTTGTAGATATGATAATAACTGGAGCAACAATAGTAGATTATACAGGAATATATAAAGCTGATATAGGTATTAAAGATGGGAAAATACTTGCAATAGGTAAAGGTGGTAACCCAGATACAATGGATAATGTTGACTTCGTTGTAGGGGTTGGTACTGAGGCTTTAGCAGGTGAAGGTAGAATAATTACTGCAGGTGGTATTGATACTCACGTTCATTATATTCATCCAGGATGTGCACAAGTAGCATTAGAGGGAGGAATAACCACTTTAGTTGGAGGAGGAACTGGTCCAGTAGATGGAACAAATGCTGTTACTTCAACTCCAGGTGCTTGGAACATTAAAGAAATGTTAAAATCAGCAGATGGATGGCCAATAAATGTTGGTATATTAGGAAAAGGTAGTGGGGCAAATATTGATGTTAATGCTGAGCAAGTTGAAGCCGGAGCAATTTCCCTTAAAGTACATGAAGATTGGGGGGCAACAAGATCAGCTATAAATTATGCATTAGAAACTGCTGAAAAGTATGATATTCAAGTTGCATTACATAGTGATACTTTAAATGAAGGTGGATTTGTAGAACACACTATTCAAGCAATTGCTGGTAGAGTAATTCATACATATCATACTGAAGGAGCTGGAGGCGGTCACGCACCAGATTTAATGAAAGTAGCTTCACAAATAAATGTATTACCTGCATCAACTAATCCAACAAAACCTTATACAGTTAATACAATAGCAGAACATTTAGATATGCTTATGGTTTGTCATCACTTAGATGCAAAAGTACCAGAAGATATAGCTTTTGCTGATTCAAGAATAAGACATCAAACAATAGCAGCAGAAGATATATTCCAAGATATGGGTATATTTAGTATTATGAGCTCTGATACATTAGCTATGGGAAGAATTGGAGAAGTTGTAACAAGAACTTGGCAAACAGCTTCAAAAATGAAGAAACAAAGAGGAACTTTCCCAAATGATAGTGAATATAACGATAACAATAGAGTTAGAAGATATATAGCAAAATACACAATTAACCCTGCTATAGCACAAGGTATGGATAAATATATTGGTTCAATTGAAGTTGGTAAATTTGCTGATTTAGTACTTTGGGAACCAGCATATTTTGGAGTTAAACCTCATTTAGTAATTAAAGGTGGAATGGCTATTAGAGGAATAATTGGAGATGCTAATGCTTCAATTCCAACATGTCAACCAGTTGTATATAGAGAGTGTTATGCAGCACTTGGTAAAGCTAAAAACTCAACTTGTATTACATTTGTTTCTAAATATGCTTATGAGCATGGAATTAAAGAAGAATTAGGATTAGAAAAAACAGTATTACCAGTTGGTGGAATTAGAAACTTAACTAAGAAAGATATGAAGCTTAATGATGCTACTCCAGAAATTAGAGTTGACCCACAAACTTATGATGTTACAGTTGATGGAGAATTAATAACTTGTGAACCTGCAAGTGAATTACCATTAGCACAAAGATATTATTTATTCTAATTTAATGAGGAGAGGTTTATATGATTTTTAACCAAGTACTCGGGAATATAAATGACATAAAAAATACAGAAAATTTACATATAGAAAAGATATATATAAATAGTGAAGATACATTAAAAAGAATATTAAGAGTTAATTCAGATCATAATCATGAATATGGTATTGCACTTTCTGAAAATGTTGAATTAAAAGATGGTGATATACTTTATAAAGATGATAAAAATTTAATAATAATTAAAGTTAAAGGTGATGATGTTCTAGTAATAAAGCCTAGTGACATTACACAAATGGGAATTATAGCACATAGTTTAGGAAATAGGCATTTACAAGCTCAATTTGAAGATGGAAAAATGATAATTCAGTATGATGCATTAGTAGAAAGTGAGTTAAAAAGAGAAAAAATAAATTATTCTAGAGAAAACTTAAAACTAAAAAAAGCTTTTAGGCACGTAGAATTTGGGCACACTCATACACATGCCAATTAATAATAATATTGCTGATGTTTTAAAGGTGATTCAAATTTGTGATTCAAATTTTCCAGTTGGGTCTTTTAATCATTCATATGGAATGGAAACATATTTAAGATTGAAAAAAGTTTATAATACACCTACTTTTAAAGAATGGTTAAAGGTTTATTTAAATGAGCAGTTTATATTTAGTGATGGTTTAGCTATAAAAATGTTATATGAATACTTAAATAATAATGATATAGAAAAAATATGGGATTTAGATAATCTTATAACAGTTCAAACTGTTGCTATAGAAAGTAGAAATGCTGGAAAATTGGTTGCAAGTAGGATGGTTAAGCTTTTTTTAGATTTATATGATTTTGATTTATTAAAAAAATATAATATAAAAATTACTAATAAAGAAGTCTTTGGACATCCAGCAATAGTATTTGGAATTTTAATGTATTCTCTAGGTTTTAATTTAAAGGAAGCTATAATTTATCATATGTATAGTACTGTTTCTACTCTTATAAGTAATGCCGTTAGAACTATTCCATTAGGTCAAAAGGATGGGCAATTATTGTTAAAAGAGTTTAGTGAACAATTTGAAAGCTTGTATAATAATATTATTAATTTAGATTATGATTATTTTGGAGCTAATAGTCCAGGTTTAGAATTATCTCAAATTAAACATGAAGTTATGGAGTTTAGATTATTTATGTCTTAATTATTCAAAATTTTCAAAAATGATTTAAAAATAATTTTAAGTTGAATTATGAATTTTTATATTCATAATTCAACTAATTAAAGTTTTGAAAGGGTGTTGTTATGAAACCAGTAGTTATAGGAGTTGGGGGACCAGTAGGTAGTGGGAAAACATTACTTATAGAAAGATTAACTAGGGTAATGAATGATGAATATAAATGTGCTGTTATAACAAATGATATTTATACTAAAGAAGATGCTAAATTTATGGTTAAAAATTCTGTTTTAAGTGAAGATCATGTTATTGGAGTTGAAACTGGAGGATGTCCACATACTGCAATAAGAGAAGATGCATCAATGAATTTTGAGGCATTAGAAGAATTAAAAAGAAGATTTGATGATTTAGATATAATTTTCTTAGAAAGTGGTGGAGATAATTTAGCAGCAACATTTAGTCCAGATTTAGTTGATTTTTCAATTTACATTATTGACGTTGCACAAGGAGAAAAAATACCAAGAAAAGCAGGTCAAGGAATGATAAAAAGTGATTTATTTATTATAAATAAAATTGATTTAGCACCATATGTTGGAGCAAATTTAGAAATTATGAAGCAAGATACATTAGCTTTTAGAGATGAAAATAGTTTTATTTTTACTAATCTTAAAACTGACGAAGGAATTTTAAGTGTTATAAATTGGATTAAGAAAAATTGTTTGTTAGAGGGAATTTCATAATATGTTTAAAGAAGCTAAAGCTAAAAGTGAATATTCTGGATTAATAGATTTAGTATTAGAAAAAAAAGATGATAAGACAATTGCAACAAAAAAGTTTTATGAAGGATTAGTAAAAGTATCTCCTACTATAAAAATGGATAGAGAAAATATACCTACATTTTATTTATTACAACTTGGTGGAGGATATATAGAAGGAGAAAAATATAAAAATATATTTAAATTAAAAGATAATGCACGAGCTATTATAACAACTCAAGCATCAGCAAAAGTATATAAGTGTTTAAATAATATTAAAACAAAGCAAGAAACGGAAATAGAATTAGGTAAAAATAGTGTTTTAGAATATATAACTGATAATGTTATTTTATATAAAGATGCTATATATAAACAGGTTAATAATATATATTTAGATGAAAGTTCGACATTAATTTATAGTGATGGAATTACAGCAGGATGGTCTCCTGAAGGAGATAATTTTAAATATAAAAGTGTACAATTAAAAAGTAATGTTTATGTAAATAATAAGTTAGTATTATTAGATAATTTAATTGTTAATCCTATTAATAATGATGTAACAAAGTTAGGATTTTTTGAGGAGTACTCAAATTTTGGAACATTATTAGTGATTAATAAAAATGTAGATGATAAAGTGATAACAGAATTAAGAGAAGTAATTAGAAAGTTAAATCTACCAGTAGATTTTGGAATATCTAAATTAGAAGTTAATGGATTTGTTTTAAGAGTGTTAGGTAATTTAACACAACATATAGAGCAAGTAACAGGAGTTTGTCATAATTATATTAGAAAAAGTTTTTTAGGTTCTAAAGATTTAATTATTAGAAAGTATTAGATTTTATTTTAAATAAAGAAGTCTTTAAACTATAAATTTATAAAGTAAGTATCTTTTACATAATAAACATAAGAATAATATAAAAAGCAAAACAAATGAAAAATTAAGGGAGTGATTCTATGATTATTCATGGGGATGTAGCGTTTATGATATTATCTACAACGCTTGTTTTAATTATGACACCTGGTTTAGCATTTTTTTATGGAGGTTTAGTTGAAAGAAAAAATGCATTAACTATAATGTTTCAAGTATTTATTGCAATAGGTGTAGTATCTTTATTGTGGATATTTGGAGGATTCAGTTTAGTATTTGGTGATGATATTGCTGGAATTATAGGTAATCCATTTCAGTTTTTTGGGTTTAGGAATATGGTGTTTACAATAGATTTGAGATATAGTGAAACAATACCATTTATATTATTTTTTATGTATCAAATGAAGTTTGCGATAATTACAGCACCTTTAATGACTGGTGCATTTGCAAATAGATTAACTATTAGTGGTTGGATTAAAATTTTAATTATATGGATGATATTAATATATTTTCCAGTTGCTCATTGGGTATGGGGTGGAGGATTCTTAAGTAAACTTGGATTTGTTGATTTCGCTGGAGGAGCTGTAATACATATAACTTCAGGATTTGGATGCTTAGGTGGAATATATGTACTTGGAGAAAGAAAAATTAAAAATGAAAAAGGTCCTTTCAATTTAGGATTAGTTGCAATTGGTGCAGGTTTATTATTATTTGGATGGTATGGATTTAATTCAGGTGGAACAATAGTTGCTGCAGATATAACAACAATAGTTTTTGCAAATACAGGTGTTGCTTCAGCATCTGGAATGATAGTATGGCTAATTTTACATGCTATGCATGCAAAGAGAGCATCATTCCTTGAAGCAATAATAGGAGCTATTGCAGGACTTGCAACAGTAACACCAGCATCAGGATATGTTACTCCAATGAGTGCATTAATTATAGGTGCATTAGGTGCATTAGTATGTTTCTTCTGTGTTGAATTTGAAAGAAAGAAATGGGATGATGCATTAGATGTTTGGGGAGTACATGGAATGGGTGGATTCTTAGGTATTTTATTAATTGGAGTATTTGCAGATCCACGTGTAAATGGAATTAGTGCAGGTATACATCAATTTTTAATTCAAACTTTAGGAGCTGTAATAATAGGTGTTTATTCCATTTTAGTTACATATTTAATATTTAAGGTTGTTGATATGACTAAATCAATTAAAGTAAGTGAAGAAATTCAAAGAACTGGATTAGATCATGAATTCTTTAGAGAAAGTTATGAAACTAAGATAGATTAAAATAGTATGTCATAAAAACAAAGGAGGAAAATATGTTAGGAGTAGTTTTAATCTATGTTGGAGTAGTTCTTATTTTAAATGGAATAGGAAGACTATGTAATGTAGATGCTAAATCAAGTGCTGTATTTAATGTATTTACTGGTTTGTTATCATTTATATTAAATATAGTTGCTGTAATACAAGGTAATTATTTTGCTGCAGGAACAGGATTATTATTTGGATTTACATATTTATATATTGCAGCAAGAAGTATATTTAACTTAGATGGTAGGCTATATGGATGGTATTGTTTATTTGTTGCAATAAATACTATACCTTTAGCATTTATTGATGGTAATACACAAAAATTTATAGAATTCACTTTTGGAAACATATATTGGATTTTTATATGGTTATTATGGGGACTATTATGGTTAACAGGATTCATAGAACTTGTAATGAAAAAAGATTTAGGAAAGTTTGTTGGATATCTTTCAGTATTTGATGGAATATTTACAGCATGGATTCCAGGATTTTTATTATTAATAAATATGTATCCTAAATAAAAAATAATTAAGAGGCTATTACTTATGTGTATTAGCCTCTTATATTTAGTTAGGAGGAAAATAAGAGTGTTTAAAAAATTATTAAGAATATTTTTACTTGGAATAGTTATATTAAATTTAATTACTCCAACATATATAAAGGCTTATGGAAAATTTAATGAAGAATTTAATGAAAATTTTACCGTATGTATAGATCCAGGGCATCAAGGAAAAGGTGATCCAAAGGGAGAGCCAGTTGCTCCTGGTTCTTCTAATAAAAAGGCAAGAGTCTCATCAGGAACAGCTGGTGTTGCTACAAAAAAAGCTGAGCATGTTGTAAATTTGGAAGCATCAATGATATTAAAAGATTTATTAATGCAAAAAAATTATAATGTAGTTATGACTAGAGAAACTGCTGATGTTAATATCAGCAATGCTGAAAGAGCAGAAATTTCTAATAATGCAAATGCAGATATTACAATAAGAATTCATTGTGATAGTATAAATGATTCAGGAAAAACTGGAGCTACTATATTGGTCCCTGCAAAAGATTCTCAATATACAAAAAATATTTATACTGAAAGCAATAAATATGCAGAAATATTAAAGAAAATATTACAAGAAAATAATATCAAGGTTAATGGAATTTTTGAGAGAAGTGACATAACAGGATTTAATTGGTCTAAGGTCCCAGTTGTTATATTAGAAATGGGATTTATGAGTAACTTTAATGAAGATAAAATGTTATCAGATCCTAATTATCAAAAAATTTTAATGGGATCAGTAGCTAAATCTATAGATGTGTATAGTGAAGAAAATTATAAGAATTAATTTTAGGGGGATGGGCTTAATATTTATATGTAATAAAAATGGAAATTATGGATAAAATAATATTATGAAGCATAGTAATATTAAAAGCTAAAATTTTAATTATGTTAAGTACAAGCTAAAATTAATAATAGAGTTTGTCATTAGGAGGTGTGATTTTGAAGAAATATGATTTAATTTACTATTGGAGAAATTATTTGATTAATAAAGACAGTATAGATATTAAACCTAATGAGTATATATTAAAATTTTCTTTGATAAATTCATATAGTAGAGATTTTTTTTGCAATTGGTATTCATTTAAATCACAACAAGAAATTATAGGATTTATTAAATTTGTTGTAATACCATCAACATATATAACAAAAGCTTTTGGAAAAGAAGAAGATACTATATTTTTAGATGCATTAGAAGACTATGAAGCCATAGAAATTATTGAAGAAAGTAAAAATTATAATAAATTAGATATTTTAAAAGAAATAAAGCAAGATTATAAAATTATAAATAGCTTAAAAGATAATTTTACACTAGAAAAATTGAAGAATTTTATTAGTTTAACAAATTCAAAATCTAATATAATGTTTGGAATATTTAGTAAGCTTGAATTCTTTAAAAATGTAAATGAAATAGGAAAAGAGCTTGTAAAAGAGTTTGAAGATGATAATATGCTTGATAAATTAGAAAATAATATGGATTTAAATAAAAATCAAATACTAGATTTATTTGATGGAATAGATAAAAATCCTTTTATGTTAAGAAGATTAGGAACTTATCTAACTAACACATTGAATATCTAAAAATTTAATATAAATTTATAAATAAATCTTTTTTGAAGTTATAAATCTTATATTTATTTCTTTAAATTACGATTTATTTTTTTGTTTATTAATAGAAATTATAAAAATTAAATTCTATTGTAGAATAATTAATATAAATATTATGGTAAATTTATATAAGGTATTAACAAGAATAAAATTAGGTGTTATATTAATATATGTTAAATTATAAAAAAATAGATTTCAAATAGATATTCAAAAAAAATGAAAGATGTGATTAAATGAATAATAAATTTTTACCTATAAGTAAAGCTGATATGGAAGAAAGAGGATGGAGGCAGTGTGATTTCATAATTGTAACTGGAGATGCATATGTTGACCATCATAGTTTTGGTACAGCAGTAATATCTAGGGTATTAGAAAATGCTGGTTATAAAGTTGGGATTATAGCTCAACCTAATTGGCATAGTACTGATGACTTTATGAAGCTTGGAAGACCTAGATTAGCATTTTTAGTTAATGCAGGAAATATGGATTCTATGGTTAATCACTATACTGTAAGTAAAAGAGTTAGGGAAAAGGATTTATATTCTCCTGGCGGTAAAATGGGACTTAGACCGGATAGGGCTACTATAGTATATTGTAATAAAATTAGAGAAGCATATAAAAATATTAATATTTGCATTGGTGGTGTTGAAGCTAGTCTTAGAAGGTTTGCACATTATGACTATTGGGCAGATAAGGTTAGAAAATCAATATTAACTGATAGTGGAGCTGATCTTTTAATTTATGGAATGAGTGAAAAGCAAATAGTAGAAGTTGCCCATTATTTAAATGAAGGATTTGATGCAAAGTACATAAGACATGTACCAGGTACATGTTATTTAGTAGATAGCTTAGATGAAGTTTATGAAGAGCATATAGTTATACCATCATATAAAGAAGTTTCTACAGACAAAATTAAGTATTGTGAAGCATTCAAAATTACATATCAAGAACAAGATCCTATAAGGGGAAGGACTATAGTTCAAGATCAAGGGGATAAGTTTTTAGTAGTAAATAAACCAGAAGTTATTTTAAATAGAGAAGAGTTAGATAAGGTTTATGATTTACCATTTACTAAAGAATATCATCCAAGCTATGAGGAAATGGGAGGAATTCCAGCATTAGAAGAAGTTAAATTTAGTATAGTAAGTTCAAGAGGATGTTTTGGTAATTGTTCATTTTGTGCAATAACATTCCATCAAGGTAGGGCTGTTCAAAGTAGAAGTAAAGAATCTATAGTTAAAGAAGCTAAAGAAATGACAGAAATGACAGACTTTAAGGGGTATATTCATGATGTTGGTGGTCCAACGGCAAACTTTAGAAAGCCTGCATGTAAACATCAATTAACTATAGGAGCATGTAAAACTAAGCAATGTTTAAGTCCAGGTGTTTGTAAGAACATGGAGGTAGATCATAAAGAGTTTATAGATGTATTAAGAAGTGTAAGAAGTTTACCTAAAGTAAAGAAAGCATTTGTACGTTCAGGTATAAGATACGATTATGTAATGGCTGATAAAGATGATACATTCTTTAAAGAATTAGTAGAGCATCATGTAAGTGGTCAATTAAAGGTTGCACCTGAACATATATCAGAAAAAGTATTGAAGTATATGGGTAAGCCAGCAGGCAGAACATATGAAGACTTCAGACAAAAATTCTTTAGAATTACAGAAAAGCTTGGGAAAAAACAATATATTATTCCTTATTTAATGTCAAGTCATCCAGGAAGTACATTAAAAGAAGCAATAGAGCTTGCTGAATATTTAAGAGATATAAAATATCAGCCAGAACAAGTACAAGACTTTTATCCAACACCAGGAACTTTATCAACTACAATTTTTTATACAGGTTTAGATCCAATAACTATGAAACCAGTATATGTTCCTAAAAGTAAAGAAGAAAAAGCTATGCAAAGAGCTTTATTACAGTTTAGTAATCCAAAAAACTATAATATAGTTTATGATGCATTAATGAAAGCTGGAAGAGAAGATTTAATAGGAAATGGATCTAAATGCTTAATAAAATCAAAGGAACAAAGATATAGAGAGGCTCATGGACTTGTTAGACCAAAGTCTAAAGGAAACTCAAAGAGAAAAAATTCTTCAAGTAGAAGTAAGAATAATAATTTAAAGCAAAGTAAAGATTCAAGAAATTCTAAAAATAGTAGAAATGGAAGAGGAAAGAATAATAAATCCCGTTAATAATTTAAAGTTGAGTTTATCAAAATAAATTTTTAGAAGATTTAAAATATATTTATATAATAAAAATAGGCTATATCATATTGAAACTTTTAATTCAATACGATATAGCCTATTTTTAATTTAAATATCAGGTAATGGAGCATTTTTTACAAACATTTTAGGCATTGTTTTAATGTACTTTCCACGTTTTTGCTTGCTCATTTTTTAATTTCTCCTTTCAATATGCTAAATTATATTAGTTAAAAGTTTTTTTATTACTGAAAATTTAAATAATTTAATGTAAGTTTTTGAAATTAATAACTCGTATAAGTTTTTTAAAAACCCATAAAATAATAATATCAAAAGATAAAAGGAGGTTTTAAAATGAAAAAGTTAGATAAACTTTTAAGTAGAGATGTTGCAAAAAAAATGATTATCGATGGAGAGCCTTGGGATAAAATAATAGAAACAACTCATTTAAGATTAAAAGATCTAAAGCAAATACAAAGAGGAGAAATAGATCCAAAGTTCTAATAAAATTTACATAAAAGATGAGGAGAACAAATGAAGAATAAAAGAGAATACACTAAAGAAAATTACTTACAAAATGGAACAAAGTCTCAAAATAATAATCCTAAAAATAAATACGTAACAACAATAGAAGAACCTGCACTTAATGAAAGTGGTATAGAAGCTAAGAAAAAAGGATTTTAAAAAGATAAAGATAGTTTTTTAAAAGCAACAAGAAATATATTATTTTTTATTATAATGGTATATTTTATGTTGCTTTTTAATAATTTAAAACGAAGGTGGATTTAATATTTATTTCAAAATAAGGGGGAGGAGTTTATGAGCTTAATGGTTTTTGCTCCAATAGGTGCAGGTCTAGCTTTAATCTTTGCTGCATTTTATACTTATAAGATTTTTAAGGTTGATGAAGGTACAGATAAGATGAAGTACATTGCAGAAAGTATAAGAAAGGGAGCTAATGCGTTTTTAAAACGTCAGTATAAGGGTGTTGCAATATTTTTTGTAATTATGTTTATTATTTTATTTATACTAGCTCAATTTAATTTTGTAAGCATTTTCATGCCATTTGCTTTTTTAACTGGAGGAATTTTTTCTGGTTTAAGTGGATATTTAGGAATGAAAATTGCTACAAATTCTAATAGTAGAACTGCAAATGCTTGTAGTAAAAGTTTAAATAGTGGGTTAAGAGTAGCTTTTTCTAGTGGATCAGTTATGGGATTAGTTGTTGTAGGACTAGCATTAGCAGATTTTAGTATTTGGTATTTTATTTTAAATTGTTATTACGGAACACTTCCAGCAAATGAAAGAATTACAATAATAACAACTACTATGTTAACCTTTAGTATGGGAGCATCATCTATGGCTCTTTTTGCCAGAGTTGGTGGTGGAATTTTTACGAAGGCAGCAGATGTAGGTGCAGATTTAGTTGGAAAAGTTGAAATTGGGATTCCGGAAGATGATCCAAGAAACCCAGCAGTTATAGCAGATAATGTAGGAGATAATGTAGGAGATGTTGCTGGAATGGGGGCAGACCTTTATGAATCTTATGTAGGTTCAATTTTATCTTCTTGTGCATTAGCTGTGGCAGCAGGTCTTTCAGTAAAAGGTGCTGTGGTACCTGTAGTTATTGCATCAATAGGGGTTATGGCATCTATAATTGGTAGCTTTTTTGTTAAGTCTAAAGAGGATGTATCACAAAAGTCATTATTGAGTGCACTAAGAAGAGGAACATATTTTTCAGCAATAATTATTGCTGTAGCTTCTTATTTTGTAGTAGATAGTATTTTAGGTAAAGAAAATATAGGAATATATTTATCTATATTATGTGGACTTTTAGCAGGATTATTAATAGGATTTTTTACAGAATATTATACAAGTGATAATTATAAGCCTACAAAAAGTATTGCAGAATCATCACAAACAGGACCTGCAACTGTAATAATTACCGGATTATCAGTTGGTATGAAATCTACAGCGGCACCTGTTATTATAATAGGATGTTCTATATTAATTAGTTTTGTTGCTTCAGGAGGATTTAACAATTTTAACATGGGGCTTTTTGGTATAGCAATATCTTCAGTTGGTATGTTATCTACATTAGGTATAACTTTAGCTACTGATGCTTATGGACCAGTTGCAGATAATGCAGGTGGAATAGCCGAAATGGCAGGATTACCATCAGCAGTAAGAGATAGAACTGATGCATTAGATTCTTTAGGAAATACAACAGCAGCCACAGGAAAAGGTTTTGCTATTGGATCAGCTGCATTAACAGCATTAGCATTTATAGCAGCATATAAAAATTCTATAGAACAAATGGTAAATAATAATAATTTAGCATTTAATTTTGATTTATCAATATTAAATCCACAAGTTTTAATTGGAGCATTTATTGGAGCTATGGTTACTTTTGCATTTTCATCTTGTACAATGAGTGCAGTTGGTAGAGCAGCAAGCAAAATAGTTGTTGAAGTAAGAAGACAATTTAAGGAAATAAAAGGATTAATGGAAGGAAAATCAGAGCCAGATTATGCTTCTTGTGTTGATATTTGTACAAAATCTTCTCAAAAAGAACTTCTTGTAATTGCAGCAATAGCTATTATAAGTCCATTAGCTGTAGGAATAATTTTAGGCCCTAATGGAGTAGCAGGGTTACTTGCAGGAGCAACAATATGTGGGTTTGTTTTAGCAGTTATGATGTCAAACTCAGGTGGAGCTTGGGATAATGCTAAAAAACATATTGAAGCAGGTAATTTTGGTGGTAAGGGATCAGAATGTCACAAGGGTGCTGTTGTTGGAGATACTGTAGGAGATCCTTTTAAAGATACTTCAGGACCAGCCATTAATATATTAATAAAATTAATGTCTATAGTTTCAATAGTATTTGGTATGGTTATATTAACATTCCATATATTTTAAAAGAATTATCTAAAAACAATTGTGTATAATATTATATTAATAAAAATTTTATATAATTAAAAATAGCTGTATTCATATTGAAGTACTTTCAATATGATACAGCTATTTTTTTAATAATGTACATCTATAAAATGAAATTTTATATCACTATTGCTCCATCCTAAATCATAAGGTACAAGCATTCTATCTGTATTATGGCAAGTTACTAATGGATAACCTTTAGAATCTAGGCCAGTAACTGTAGAAACATGAGTTATTCTTCCTTTTTTTTCGTAAGCGACTATATCACCAGGTCTAAGATTAAAAGCATCTTTATAAGTATCAGAATAATATCCTTTTGCTATATAAGATCCACGACCACTATTTATTAAATAATTTTTAAATCCTTGAGCATTAATCCAAGCATTTGTAGCACTTTTATTACAGTAATTCCAAGTACTATTTTTTTTAAAGCCACCACCTTCAAACATAATTTGAGAGGCAAAATTAGCACAATCACCACCATCTGGATTAAAGTTTTTATAGTTTTTATTATATTTAAATAAATGTTCTTCGTTATTACTAATACCACAGTATTCATGTGCATAATCAATGGCTTTTTGGGTTCTTTCATCTATTGTAAAATCAGGTTTTTTATGAGAAAGAATAGTGTTTTTAATTTCATCACATTCTAAATTATCAAGATTAAGAGAATCAGCTAAAGGATCAGTATACCATTCTTTTATAATTATATATTTATCACCATCTTTTTTTAAGTTTATATAATGGCAAGTACCTAATTTAAAATAATTTTCAATATTAGGTTCATCTTCATAGCTATAGCAAAACTTTGTATCAGCATAACAAATCACATTATATACATCTTTTTCAATTTCCTTTACCTTTGAAACTTTGATTGTAGAATTTATTTTTGTAAAGGAAACACATTGTTTTTTGCACCAATTAGTAAAATATTTAGTTTTTGTAACTTCACTTTCATAAGCCCACTTACAAACCTTTTTATTTAAATCATAAAATGTTTTTAGACCTTCACAATCTCTAGTTAAAATTGCACAATTTCTATTTAAAAATATATTTTCTATTAAAGGCTGAAATTGATTTTTTAATTCGTTATTTTCATAATTATCATTATAAACATCAGAAATTTCTTTTTGTATATTTGAAATATTTGGATTGTGGAAAGTTAATGCATTTACATTTAAAATACTAAAGCTTGATAAGAGTAAAACAAAAGAAGTTACTTTATATAAAAATATATTCTTTTTTAGTAATAAGTTATTCATTTTCATTACTCCTTACTTATCATTTGTTATTTTATAAAATTAATTATAAATTAGACTTATTATAGTTTGTGCTATCCTATTAAATTTTATATAAAATAAATATTAGAAATTATCAAATATTAAATTATTTTCATAAGATAAAGATATAATATTAAAGCTTGGGGATATTATGTCAGAAAAGGAATTAGATAATATTTATGAAAATGGATTTACATTAGATTTTGATGATAGTAGTAAGATAGTATTAGTTTCAGATGTTCATAGAGGTGATGGAACATATTCAGATTCTCTTTTATCTAATAGAAATATATATATAACAGCATTGAAGTATTATTTAAGAAATAATTATACTTATATAGAGATTGGTGATGGGGATGAACTTTGGAAAAATAGAAATTATAATGAAATAGCTTATTTTTATGATGATATTTATAAATTGTTTAATAAATTTAGTAAAAAAAATGCTATTTATTGTATTTACGGAAACCATGATATTATAAAAAAGAAAAAATGTTTTAAACAAAAGCAAGAAAAGGCTCTAAGAAAAATAGGTGCAGATTATGGAGAAGAATTTTTAAAATTTATAAATAACAATGAATATTATTCTGGAATAAATTTAATGTATAAACCACTCAATGAAAAGATATTAGTGACTCATGGGCATCAATTAGATTTTTGGAATAATGAAGTATGGAAAATAAATCAAATTTTAGTAAGGTATATATGGCGTTTTTTAAATGGAGTTGCAGGTTTCAAAGATCCTACTAGGTCTGCAAAGAGCAAAACAAAAAGAAGTAGAGTAGATATTAAATTACAAAATTGGGCTAGGGATAACTGTAGAATGATTATTTCAGGTCATACACATAATAGTAGATTCCCAGATTTATATGATCCTCCTTATTTTAATGATGGATGCTGTGTTTATCCAACTGCAATAACAGTTATAGAAATAGAAAAGGGAAAAATAGAATTAGTTAAATGGATAATAGATGCTCAAGATACTGGTTCTCTTTGGGTAACTAGAAAAATTATTGCAGGACCAGTAAATATTTCGGAATATTTACAATATGCTAAGGAAGAAAGATTAAGAAGAAATAATAAATAGTATATTATTTTGATATAAATATCAATATAAACTATAATATAAATAAAACTAGAGAGGAGAAAATTAATGAATGAATTAAGTGGAAAGGTTGCCTTAGTTACTGGAGCTTCTAGGGGAATTGGAAAAGCTATAGCAAAGGAACTTGCAAAAAATGGGGCAAGTGTTATTATAAATTATTCTAAAGATGATGATGGTGCTAATAAAACATTAAAAGAAATAAAAGAGCTAGGAGGTTATGCTAAGATAATTAAAAAAAATATATCAATAAAAAATCAATGTGAAGAATTAATAAATGAAATAATTAATACATTTGGAAAAATTGATATATTGATTAATAATGCAGCAAAATCAGAAATTGGACTATTTGTTGATACTGATGATAATAGTTTTGAAAGTTTAATAAATACAAATCTTCTAGCTCCTATGTATTTATCAAAGTACTCTTTAAAATATATGATATCAAAAGGAAGTGGAAATATAATTAATATATCATCTATTTGGGGGGAAAGTGGGGCTTCTTGTGAAGTAGTTTATTCAACTACAAAGGGTGGACTAAACTTATTTACAAAATCACTTGCTAAAGAAGTTGCACCTTTTGGTATAAGAGTTAATTCAATAGCCCCTGGTGTTATAAACACTGATATGAATAAGTTTTTAAGTGAAGAGGAAAAAAATCAATTAATAGATGAAATACCAATGAATAGATTTGGAGATACAAAAGAAATTGCAAAGGCAGTTATATTTTTATGTAAAGATGACTGCAAGTATCTAACTGGACAAATCATTAAAGTTGATGGTGCTTTCTTATAAGATATATCTAAAATAAAAGTGGTGATTAATATGATAAAGATAAAAATAGATAAAAGCAAGTCAAATGAACCAATATTTAAACTTGGATTTAAACAGCTAGATGAAAAAGAAAATAGATTTTTAAAGAGAGCTTTAATAGATGGAAAAGAAATAAAAGGAATATATCAATACGAACTTCCTTTAAAATATTTTTTACCGATTATTAAAAATTTAGATAAAAACAACATAAAATTAGATAGGTATAGTAAATTATCCTATTTAGAGTTTTCTGATGACTTTGATGAAAAGTATTATTATATTTTAGAAGCAAATTCAAAGTTTATGAAAAAATGGAGAGAAGAAGGGTGCCCTAACATTTTTAAGGTAGAAATAAATAAGGAAACCTTAGAAGTAAAAAAAGAAATAATTTTTAAGAAGATAGACCGTATTTATATTTAATTTTTAAAATTAGTGATATAAATTAATGCTATTATTTAGGGGTGAGAAGTGTGAAAAAAATTTTAATAATTGAGGATGACTTAAACGTAGCAAGAGAGTTATCTATATCATTAAAAAAATGGTCATTTGAAGTAGATATAATAAAAAATTTTGATAATATATTAAAAGAAGTTATATATAATAAACCTAGCCTTATATTAATGGATGTTAATCTGCCTTATTATGATGGATTTTATTGGTGTGAAAAAATAAGAGAAGTTTCTAAAGTTCCTATAATATTTTTATCTTCAAGAGATTCTAATATGGATATTATTATGGGGATAAATAATGGTGGAGATGATTATATTACAAAGCCTTTTTCAACTGAAGTACTAATATCAAAAATAAATGCTTTATTACGTAGAAGTTATGATTATAACAACTCAGATACATTAATTTATTATAATGATGCAGTTTTAGATATTGAAAAATGCATTTTTAGATATGATGATAAGGAAATAGAACTTACTAAAAATGAAATAAAAATACTATCATTATTAATAAAAAACAAAGAAAAAGTAGTATCAAGAGAAAAAATTATGATGAGTTTATGGAATGATGATGAATTTGTTAATGATAATACATTAACTGTAAATATTACAAGGCTTAGAGGAAAAATAAATGAATTAGGTTTAAAAGATATAATTAAAACAAAAAAGGGAATTGGGTATTTAATAAAATGAATTTAAAAAGATTTATTTATGAAAATATAAGATTTATTTTATTTAACTTAGGTGTTTTATTTTTTATTAATATATATTTTTTAGTATTAAGTTTGCTAAATGATAATTTTGAAGAATTACTATATTTAGATATAATGTTAATATTTATTTATATTTGTGCCTTTATAATAAAATATATTATTTGGAAAGATAGATTTAAAGAAATTTATGAAATTATGAGAAAAAATAATGATATTAATATAAGTGATATTAATAAAGAATTTTTAGAAGAAGAAATAATGAGATACATAATTAATAAAAAAGATGAAAATTATTTAAAAGAATTAAACATAAGAGAAACTCAAATTAAAGATTTAGAAGAGTATATTGCAAAGTGGACTAATGAAATAAAATTACCTATTAGTACAATATATATGATTTTAGAGCGTATGGAAAATGAATATGTTAGCTTAGATATAAAAAATGAAATTGAAAAAATAAATTTTTTAGTTAATTCAGTTATGTATGGAAGCAGAGCAACAGCAGCTTCTGAAGATATTTTTATTTCAGAAGTAAATGTGCAAGATTTAATAAAACAAGCTATTAAAAATAATGCTTTTATGCTTATAAGAAATAATATAGAAATAAAATTAGAAAATAATAATTTTAAAGTTTTCACGGATAAAAAATGGATTTTATATGTTTTAAATCAAATTATTAATAATGCAATAAAATATTCAAAAGAAAATGGAGAAATTAAGTTTTATTGTGAAGAAGATGAAAAATATATTTATTTAAATATAAGAGATAATGGTATTGGAATTTTAAAAGAAGATATAGAAAGATTATTTAATAAAGGTTTTACAGGCAGTAATGGTAGAAACACTATATATAAATCAACAGGAATGGGGCTTTATTTTTCTAAAAAAATATTAGAAAAGCTAGAAAATTCTTTTGAAGTAAAATCAGTAAAAGATAACTATACTATATTTACAATAAAGTTTAATAAGAAATCTGAATTTACTAATATTACAAAAATGTAATATTAAAAATTAAAATGTAATATTAAGTTAAGGATTAATTATTAAAAATCCACTAAAATTAATTTATAAGGTTTTTAATGTTTTAGAAAAATATAAATTAATTTTTGGAGGAAACGCCTAATGAGTGAAATATTAAAATTAAATAATTTATCAAAGGATTATGGAATTAAAGGTTTTAAAACTAGAGTTTTAAATAATATTTCTTTATCTGTTGATAAGGGAGAATTTATATCAATAATGGGTCCATCAGGAGCTGGTAAAACTACACTTTTAAATTTGTTATCTACGCTAGATAAGCCAACTAAAGGTGAAATATTTTTAGATAAAATAAACATTACTAAAGTTAAAAATAAAGAATTATCTAATATTCGAAAAGAAAAAATAGGATTTATATTTCAAGATTATAGTCTTTTAGATAATATGACATTAATGGATAATATAGCTCTTCCATTAGCTTTAGGGAGAAAAGGAAATAAAGAAATAGAAAGAAAAGTCATTAAAATGGCAGAAATTTTTGGGCTTAAGGATCATTTAAAAAAATATCCCTATGAGTTATCTGGGGGTCAAAAGCAAAGAGGGGCTGCTGCAAGAGCGTTAATTACTAATCCAAGTGTTATATTTGCAGATGAGCCAACAGGTGCATTAGATTCAAAGTCATCTATAGATTTATTAGAGTGCTTAAAAAAAGTAAATGAAGATACTAAAGCAACAATAATAATGGTTACTCATGATGCTTTTAGTGCAAGTTATTCTAAAAAAGTATATATGCTAAGTGATGGAGAAATAAAATGTCAATTAAATAGGGGAAATGATAGAAAAGAATTTTATGGTAAGATAATTGATTTATTAGCAACCTTAGGGGGTGCTAAATAATGAGTGTACTTTCTATAGCTTTTAGTAATTTTAAAAATAATATAAAAACATATACAATGTTTTTTATATCAATGATATTTTCTGTAATTATATTAAGTAATATTTTAATATTGCTTGATGGAGAGGCTATTAAGCTTTTAGGAGAAGCAAATATTATGTATACAGAAATGATTTTACGATTAATAACTGTTATTTTAGTTATATTTATGATATTTTTTATATGGTATACATCTAATATATTTTTAAAAAATAGAAAAAAAGAAATAGGTCTTTTTACCTTTATGGGTGTAGATTTAAAAACTATAGGTAAAATATATTTCTCAGAAATGATGTTAATTTGTATATCAGCTAGTATAATTGGAATTTGTGTTGGAATATTATTTTCTAAGTTTTTTCAAATGATAGTTTTTGCTTTAGCTGGTTTTAAGGTTGATGTAAAACTTGATATTACAGCTAATGCAGTAATAAATACATTTTTAATTTTTACGGGAATATTTTTACTAATGAGTATTAAGGGATTTATTAATATTGCAAGAAGTAAGGTAATTGAACTTATAAATAATAGTAAAAGAGTAGAAAAAATGCCTAAAGTAAATGCTTTTATTTATATTATTGCTGTATTATCTTTAGGATGTATTTTATATGGATATTATTTGGTAATTATATCTCAAATTAATGCTTTTAAAACTTTAATATTAGTTTGTATAGGTACTTATGGATTATTTTATGCAGTTATTCCAGTAGCTCTTAATTTTATAATTAATAATAAAAATATTTTGTATAAGGGTGAAAATATAATAACTATTAATAGTTTAGCTTATAGAATAAAGAAAAACTACACTACTTATGCTACAATTGGTATTTTAACTGCATGTACAGTAACTGTTTTAGGTACATCAGTATCAATGAGAAGATTATATTCAATGAGTGAACAAAATGATCAGTTATTTTCAATGTCTTTTTCTTCTACAAATAAAATAGATAATTTAAATATAAATAAAGAAATTACTGATTTATTAAGGGAAAAGAAATTTGATTTAAGTACTGATGTATTAATGGTGGATAATACATTAAAAGATGTTGATGAATTTCAAAAAGAAAAGTATATAGTAATTCCATATAATAAATTTAGGGATATTTTAAAAATTAATGGATATGAAAAGGATTTAGAAAAAGTTAATGAAGAAATGGTTAAAGGAAATAAAGCAATATATATTCAAAGACCTGGAACATTAGCAAGCTTTATTAAAAAAAATAAAGTTACTATTGCTGATAAAGTATTTGAAATTAGTGAAGGCAATATAAGATTTAAAGTATTAGGTTCCTTATTAAATTATGCAACAATAGTTGTTAATAGTGATGAGTATGAAAATCTTAAATTAAAAGGAGAATTAATAAATTTTTATGGAATTAAGATAAATGATGATAACAAATTTTTAAATGAAGATACTATAATTAAATTATCTCAAAAATTAGAGCCCTATATTTCAAATGATATTAATTTTCAAGTGGGAATTTATAAAACTAAAAATGTAGAGTGGCTAAAACTTGTTTATGCTATTGGATCATTTTTATTTTTAGTATTTGTACTTGCAGAAGCTAGTATTATTTATATTAAGATATATAGTGATGCTACAGAAGATAAAGATAAATATAAAATTTTAAAAAATATAGGAGCATCAAAAAAAGACTTACAAAAAGCAATAAGAAAAGAAGTTATATTGTTTTATGTGCTTCCATTATCTATAGGCTTAATTCATAGCTTTTTTGCAATAAAGGTTTTAGGAAAGTTTTTATCAGAAGACCTAAACTTGACTTTTGTTATAAGTGTCTTAGTATCAATAATTATATTCATATTTAGTGCAATTATATCAATTAAGAGTTTCAAAAATATAGTTAAAGTTTAGATAAAATATTTAAATGGGTACCTTAAAAATAGGTACCCATTTATTTTATATTTCAAATTCATCTGATGATATTAAATCTTGTTTTTTTAGTGTGAAACTAAATATGACACTATTTTCACCATTATTTATTAAAAAATTACTATTATGAAGAGTTAATATTCTTTTTACGGTAGCTAATCCAAGACCATAACTATTTTTAGTTCTATCACCAGATTTATCAAGTCTATAAAATCGTGCAAAAACATTATCAAGTTCTTTATCAGGAATAGTAATTCCTTTATTTTCAATTGAAATTAAATAGTTTTCTTCCTTTTCTATAGCGGATATAAGAATTATATTTCCTCTAGGAGTATATTTTATTGCATTAGATAAAAGATTTTGAACAACTCTTTCTAACATCATAACATCGCCTTCTACATAGGAATATTCTGGAAGATTAAATACAACATTTAATTCCTTATTTTGAAGCTCTAATGAAAATCTTTTTACCATACCTCGAATAAGTCTTACTATATTAAAAGACTCTAAATTTAAACTTATGGTATCTGATTCAAGCTTTGATAAATCCAACATATTTGTTAAAAGAAGATTCATCTTAGTTGCTTCATCTATTATTGTTTCAAGATAGTTTTCAGCATCTTTTCCAGAGACAATTCCATCTTTTAAACCTTCAGCATAACCACTAATAATCCCAAGGGGCGTTTTTAAATCATGGCTAACGCTAGAAACAAAGTCTTTTCTCATATTTTCAAGATTTCTTTCCTTTTCAATATCTTTTTCTAATTGTTCATTCTTTTCTTGAAGCCTTTGAAGTGAATTTTCAAGATTAGAAGATAAGAAATTAAGCGTCTTTGCTAAATTCCCAATTTCATCATCAGAATTTACTTCACATTTAGCTTCAAAATCTAAATTAGACATACGTTTAGCCACTTTATTTAAATTAATAAGAGGTGTACTTATTAATTTAGAATAAATTTTAGATAAAAAAATAGCCAAGATTAAAAATCCTATAAATAAATATATATAAAAGCTACGAATTACACTTGAGGCCTCCTTTATTGGTTGAACAGAGGAGACTGAAATAAGTATGGCATCATTTTTGCTTTGAAGAGACATTGACGATATTATGCCTATTTTTTTATAAGAACTATATCTATTAGTAAAAATAGTACTTTTAATTTTATTTGTTAGTAAAACTTCTTGAATTAATTCTTCGTTAGATAATAACTCAGAACAAAAGTCTGTAAGTGATTTCATATCTTCGATATTATTTTTATCAAAATAAGATAAATATTCAATAGTACCATCTAAAGAAAATATAGCAATACGTGAATTATTTTTTTCTTCATAATTTATTAATGCATTGCTTAAATTACCAGTATTAAAATTTTGATAAGAATATAGTGTTTTAATTCTTTTAACATCTAATATTAGTGATTCAGTTTTTTTTGTTAAATAAAATTCTTCAAAAAACATATTTTGAAATAAAAAAGTAAGTAAAAAAACTATTGATATAAGTCCAAAGGTTATTAGTGTTATTCTTTTTGAAATACTATTTTTCATTTTGAACCTCAAATTTATAGCCACTACCCCTAACAGTTATAATATAATTAGACTTTTCACCAAGTTTTTCGCGAAGTCTTTTAATATTTGTATCAACAGTTCTTAAATCACCATAATAATCTATTCCCCAAACATTATCTAAAATAGTATCTCTGCTTAGAGCTATTCCCATATTATCAGATAAGTAAACTAAAAGTTCAAATTCTTTTGGTGAAAGTGTTAATGATTCATTATTAATTTTTACTTCATGAGCTAATTTATTTATAGTTAGTCCATTATAGTTTTGAGTGAGATTAAAATCATCTTTATCAGAAATAGTTCTTTTTAATAAGGCTTTAATTTTTGCAATTAATATTTTAGGTGAAAAAGGTTTTGTTACATAATCATCAGCACCCATTTCATATCCAAAAAGCTTATCCTCTTCTTGACTTTTAGCTGTAAGTAAAATTATAGGTAAATTAGATACTTCCCTAATAGTTTCTAATACTGTTATTCCATCAATTTTAGGCATCATTATATCTAAAAGAATAAGGTCAACTTTATTATTTTTAAAAACAAATAGTCCTTCATCTCCATCACAAGCTTCTAAAACATTAAATCCTGCTGCATTTAAATAATCTCTTAAAAGAAATCTTATCTTTAATTCATCTTCTATTATTAATATAGTTTTTTTCATAAATTCTCCTTTAAAAATTAAGTTTATTATAAATTATAAAATATTATTATTTAATTATAAACTATCATACAAAATAATGCATAATAATTCATATAAAAATTGTATTATAAAAAATGTATTAAGTATAGAAATATTATTTGGTTGTAATTATAAGTTAAACATATTATATTATAATTCTAGAGGAAATTATAAGGATGGGGGAAGGTATAAGATATGGTAAAAATAAATTTTGATGTAAAAAAGCATAAATTAGAAAATGGTTTAGAAGTGATAACAATACAAAAAGATACCCAAATCTCATCAATTAACATAGGTGTCAAAGTTGGTGCTTTAAATGAAGGGTTAAATGAAAAGGGAATTTCCCATTATATAGAACACATGTTATTTAAGGGAACTGAAAATAGAACATTTCAAAAGTTAAATGATGATTTAGAGGCTTTAGGGGGAGAGTATAATGCTTATACAGATTTTTCACAAACAGTTTATTCAATAAGTTGTTTAGAAGAAGAGTTAAAAAGTGCTATAGAAATATTAAGTGATATGTTAATTCGCTCTAAGTTTCCAGACGAAGAAGTTGAAAAAGAAAGGGGAGTAATATTAGCAGAAATAAGATCGAGTAAAGATAATGTAGAGGATTTTAGTTTTAAAAAAATAAATGAAATAGCATTTAATAAAAGTGCATTAAGATATGATGTTGCAGGTTTAGATGAAAATGTAAAATCATTTACAAAGAAAGAACTTTATGAGTATTATAAAAAATATTATATACCTAATAATGCATTGATAACAATGGTATCATCATTATCACATGATGAGGCTATTAAAGAAATATCAAAATATTTTGGTAAATGGGAAGCAAAAGAGAATATTGAATTAGTAGTTAAGGATGAGAAAAATAAAAATATAAAAAAGATAACTACTAGGGAAAATATAGAACTTTGTACAATAATTTATTTATTTACATTTTATGATTTAGATAAAAAGTATGAATTACCATTAAGAATATTAAATCATAGGCTTGGTGAAAGTGCTAACTCATTATTATTTAGAGAAATAAGAGAAAATAGGGGGTTGGCATATGATATATATTCGCATTTAGATATAACTCAAAATGTAAAAACATTATATGTATATACAGCTGTAGATGAAGAAGATATTGAAGATGCATCAACTGCAATTGAAAATATTTTTGAAGATATTAAGTTTAGAAAAATAATAATTGGAGAGCATGATTTAAATATAATGAAGAAAGTTCATAAAACAGCAGTAATATCTACATTAGAAGATTCGGTGGAATTATGTAATTATATATTAAGTCAAAGTTTAGAAGGTGAAGATATATTTGAATTTTTAAAAGATATGGATAGTTTAAATACAATAACTGCTGATGAAATATATGAAGTAGCAAATAATGTATTAAATAATCCCACTATTCATATATTAAAATCTTCATAAGGTGGCAATAATTGTGAGTATAATAACTAAAATTGAACTAGGTAAAAAAAATAAAGAACGAGTAAATATTTATATCGATGAAGAATATGCTTTTTCTATAAGTGCAGAATTAGTATATAAAGAAAATTTAAAAGTTAAAGATAAAGTTGATGTTGAAAAATTAAAAAAGATAGCAAATGAAGATAATTATATAAAATGCAAAAATTCAGCTCTTAAAATAATTGAAAGGACTTATAAAACTGAAAAGGAGTTAAGGGACAAATTAGCATTAAAGGGATATGAAGACCATATAATTAAACGAACAATAAGTTTTTTAAGGGAATATAATTTATTAAATGATATAACTTATGTCAAAATGTATGTAAAAGATAAGTCTAAAAACCAAGGAAAGAAAAAAATTAAATATACACTTATACAAAAAGGCATAAATGAAAGTATAATTGAAGAAGAATTAGAAAAATTAGATACAGATGAAGTAAAATCAGATTTACATGAGATAGCATTAAAAAAATACAAGATTTTATCTAAAAGAGAAAATGATAATTATAAATTATCACAAAAGTTATTTAGATTTTTAGTAGGAAAAGGGTATGATTATGATTTAATTAAAGATGTTATTAAATCTATAGTTAAATCAGAAGATTTTTAAATAAAGGGGAAGTTTAATGAATGAAATGCTATCTTATTCAATATGCTTATTTATATTAATATTATCTATAATTAGTAGTGTTAAAAATACTATTAAAAGAAGAACAATAAGTTTTTCTTTAGAAAGGGTTATTTATTATTTTTCTATATTTATAAGTATTTTATTAATATCTTTAAAAATAGATGTAACACTTAAAAGTATTACAAATATAGTTTTGAAAATTTCAAGCTTAAATGGAATATATAATGATATTTTTAAAATTATTTTATTGATAATTTTATTTTTCACTATACAAGGCATTTTATATAAGCTTTTAAAAATAATTTTAATTCCTATATTTTCAAATATAAATAGAGGAAATAGTATTTTACTAGTATTATTATCATCATTATTTGGAATTTTAAAAAGTATTATAATTATATCAATTATTTTTATATTTATAATTACTTACAATAATACAATAGGAAGTTTTAATAAAGTAGCAGTATTTAATGAAAATAAAATATACTCTGAGCTAGAAGAAATATTACAGGAAAATACAAGTAAACTTACCGATGAAATTGTTGAAGAGTTTTTACCAGCTAGTAATATAGTAATATATTATAATGGAGTAACATTAGAAGATGGAATTAAGTCTACTAAAGAAATTAATGAAATGGCAATAAATTTAACTGAAAATGTTGATAATGATATGGATAAAGCTAGAATATTATATTCATGGATAGGTAGTAATTTAAAATATGATTATGATAGAGCTAAAAAGGCTTTAAATAATGAAAAGGTGGAAGATAGTGGAGCAATAACAGCATTTAATACAAAAAGTGGAATTTGTTTTGATTATTCATGTCTGTATGTTGCCATGGCAAGAGCAGTAAATTTAAAGGTTAGATTATTAACAGGAACTGCATATGATGGTTCGCAATTTGGACCACATGCATGGAATGAAGTTTATATAAGTGAAATTGATAAATGGATACCAGTAGATACTACGTTTTATTATGCAGGTGATTATTTTAATAATGATGACTTTTATGAAGAGCATATTACTGATAGCATTGCAGGAGAGTGGTAAAAGAAAAGCGCTTTTATAGCGCTTTTTTATTTTTAGACATAATTAAATTTATTGCTTTTTCACAATCTTTATCTGAAGCATCTAGAGCCCAGGCTCTATTAAAATAAATTAATGCTTTATTAGTTTTTTCTAACATTGCATAACAGTATGCTAAATTAAAATAATATTTACTTTCTTCGTGTATGGTTAATGCTTTTTTTAGCATATTAATAGCAGATTTAAAATCCTTAAGCTTTATATAACATACACCAGTATTATAATAAGCAAATCCTTCATTTTCATTAGCATCAATTGATTTTATGTAATATTCAATTGCTTTAGAATAATCTTTATTATTATAATATTTATTCCCATCAGTAAAATAACTCATGATGACCTCCCATAGATCTTGATTTATTATTTAAATTATTGTCTATAAAATATAATATTATTCATAAAAAAATATTATGGTAATAATATATATTAAAACAAGAAAAATGGTGCAATTTGGAAAGTTGAAAATTTAAGGAAGAGGGATAATAATGAAAAGTTTTAAGTTAGGAATAGATGTAGGTTCAACAACTATAAAAGTTGTGATTTTAGATTATTATAATAAAGTAATATATAGTGATTACAAAAGACATCTTTCGGATATTAAAAATACATTAAATAATGTACTAAATGAATGTATGGATAATATAGGAAATGTTAATTTAAGAGTAATAGTTACAGGATCAGGAGGAATTGCAGTATCAAAATGGTTAAGAGTTAATTTTGAGCAAGAGGTTATATCATGTACAAAGGCTGTTGAAGAGTTTTTACATAAAACTGACGTTGTAATAGAACTTGGTGGAGAAGATGCAAAAATAACATATTTAAAAGATGGAATTGACCAAAGAATGAATGGAACTTGTGCAGGTGGAACAGGTGCATTCATTGATCAAATGGCAGTATTATTAAATACAGATGCAAAAGGAGTAAATGAATTATCTAAGGATTCAAATATTATATATCCAATAGCATCTAGATGTGGTGTATTTGCAAAAACAGATATTCAACCTCTTATTAATGAAGGCGCTAAGAAAAGTGATATTGCAGCATCTATTTTTCAAGCTGTTGTAAATCAAACTATAAGCGGACTTGCTTGTGGGAAGCCAATACGTGGTAATGTAGCTTTTTTAGGAGGACCACTACATTTTCTAGATGGTTTAACAAAAAGATTTATAGAAACCTTGAACTTAAAAGAAGGAGAGTATATTATACCTAAAAATTCAGAGTTATATGTTGCTATTGGTGCAGCATTATTATCAGAAAATGAAAGTATTGTTACATTGGAAAATTTAATAGAAAACTTAAATAAGATTGATTGTAAAGATGAATTACAAGACGTTTTAGAGCCTTTATTTAAAGATGATAAGGAATATTTAGAATTTATAAATAGACATTCATCTAACAAGGTTAAAAGAGCTAATTTATTAGATTATAGGGGTAAGGTATTTATAGGTATAGATGCAGGTTCTACAACTACTAAATTAGTAGTAATAAGTGAAAAAAATGAATTATTATATTCTAGTTATAATAATAATGAAGGAAGTCCATTAAATAAAACAGTCGATATATTAAAAGATTTATATAAAAAGATAAATGATGATATAACTATAGCAAAGGCTACAGTAACGGGGTATGGAGAAGGTTTAATAAAAGCAGCTTTGGGAATAGATATAGGAGAAATTGAAACTGTATGTCATTTTAAAGGGGCAAAATCATTTATGCCTAATGTTGATTTTATACTAGATATTGGTGGACAAGACATGAAAGCTTTAATGATTAAAGAAGGTGTAATAAATAATATATTATTAAATGAAGCTTGTTCATCTGGATGTGGTTCATTTATAGAAGGATTTAGTAAGTCATTAAATATTTCAATAGATGAATTTGCATCTCTTTCAGTTAAAGCTAAAAAGCCAGTTGATTTAGGGTCTAGATGTACAGTTTTTATGAATTCTAAAGTAAAGCAAGTTCAAAAAGAAGGAGCTAGTGTTGGAGATATTTCTGCTGGATTATGTTATTCAGTTATAAAAAATGCATTGTATAAGGTTATAAAAATTAGAAACTTTGAGGAGTTAGGAAAAAACATAATTGTACAAGGTGGAACATTTTACAATGATGGGGTATTAAGGAGTTTTGAAAAATTAACAGGGGCTAATGTTATGAGACCTGATATAGCAGGGTTAATGGGAGCTTATGGAGCAGCGTTAGTTAGTAAGGAAAATTATAAGGAAGGAGAGGTATCTACTTTAATAAAAGAAGAAAAGTTAGAAAGCTTTAGTTTTAATACTACTTGTGAAAGGTGCGGAGGATGCGGAAATAATTGTTTATTAACTATAAATAAATTTGATAATGATGGAAAATATATAACTGGAAATAGGTGTGAAAGGCCATTAGAGATTAGTTCTAAAAAGTTGAAGGTTCCTAATTTATACAAATATAAGTTATCAAGAATTTTTAATTACAAACCATTATCTAAGGAGGAAGCAGTAAGAGGAGAAATTGGTATACCAAGAGTTTTAAATATTTATGAAAATTACCCATTTTGGTTTACTCTTTTAACAAAATTAAAATTTAGAGTTATACTTTCTTCTCCTTCAAGTAAAAAAATATTTAATTTAGGAATAGAAACAATCCCATCAGAATCAGTATGCTATCCAGCAAAGTTAACTCATGGACATATAATGTCATTAATAAATAATGGAATAAAAACTATATTTTATCCATGTATACCTTATGAATATAAAGAAGATAATAAGGCAAATAACCATTATAACTGTCCCGTTGTTACATCATATCCTCAAGTTATAAAAAATAATATAGATGAAATTAATAAAGAAAATATAAAGTATATTTCTCCATTTTTATCACTTGATAATAAAGAGAAATTATACAAGAGAATTTATGATATATTTAAAGAGTTTAATATAACCATTAAGGAAGCCAAAATAGCTGTAGATTCAGCTTTTGAAGAAAGGGAAAAGGTAATAAGTGATATAAGAAAAAAGGGTGAAGAAACATTAAAATATATTGAAGAAAATAATATGAAAGGCATAGTTTTAAGTGGTAGACCATATCATATAGACCAAGAAATAAATCATGGTTTAACAGATATAATTACTTCATATAATATGGCTGTGTTTACTGAAGATAGTGTTGCTCATTTAGGAAACTTAGATAGACCAATTAGAGTTATAGACCAATGGATGTATCATACTAGACTTTATAGAGCAGCAGCTTTTGTTAAGGAAAGAAATGATTTAGAATTGGTTCAACTTACTTCATTTGGTTGTGGATTAGATGCTGTAACAAGTGACCAAGTATCGGAAATATTAGCATCAAAGGGGAAAATGTATACTTTAATAAAAATAGATGAAGGAAGTAATTTAGGTGCAGTAAAAATTAGAATTAGATCATTAAAAGCAGCTATGGAAGAAAGAGAAAAGAATAAAATAGAACTTAAAACTTTTGATAATAAGTATAACAAAGTTTTATTTACTAAGGAAATGAAAAAAGAGTGGACAATTCTTTCTCCACAAATGTCACCAATGCATTTTCAATTTATAGAAAAGGCAGCTAAATCAGTGGGGTATAATTTAGAGGTTTTACCTGCAAATGATAAAGAAGCTATAGAAGAAGGTATAAAATATGTAAATAATGATGCATGTTATCCATCTATCTTAGTAATAGGACAAATAATAAGTGCCTTAAAATCTGGAAAGTATGACACAAAAAAAACTGCAGTAATAATAAGTCAAACTGGTGGTGGATGTAGGGCAACTAATTATATAGGTTTTTTAAGAAAAGGATTGAAAGAAGCAGGTTTTGAAAATGTTCCTATAATATCATTAAATGTACTAGGTATTGAAAAGCAACCGGGATTTACCATAAGTTATTCTCTTATTAAAAGACTTGTAATGGGAGTTATATATGGAGATTTATTTATGAGAGTACTTTATAGAGTAAGACCTTATGAAAAGATATTAGGTTCTGCAAATAAATTATATGAGTTTTGGAGAGAAAAAGCCTTTGAAAATATTTTAAATGGAAATAAAAGAGAAATGAATGAAAATATAAAAAATATAATAAGGGAGTTTGATGAATTAGAGATAAATGATATTAAAAAACCTAAAGTAGGAGTTGTAGGAGAAATATTAGTTAAATATCATCCAACAGCAAATAATAATATTGTTAATATTTTAGAAAGTGAAGGTGCTGAAGTTGTAGTTCCTGAATTATTAGATTTCTTTTTATACTGTTGTTATAATTCTAATTTTAAAAGTAAATATTTATCTAAAAGTCATATTGTTAAAAATGTATGTATTATAGCAATTAGCTATATTGAATCATTTAGAAAAGTTGTTATAAAAGAGCTTAAAAAAAGTAAAAGATTTGGAAATCCAATTTATATAAAAAATCTTGCAAATAAAGCTTCAAGTGTAGTTTCATTAGGAAATCAAACAGGTGAAGGTTGGTTATTAACAGGTGAAATGATTGAGCTTATAGAAAATGATGTAAACAACATAGTATGTGTTCAACCATTTGCGTGCTTACCTAATCATGTTACAGGTAAAGGGATGATAAAGATATTAAAAACTAAATATCCATTTTCAAACATTATAGCAGTAGATTATGATCCAGGATCATCAGAAGTTAATCAATTAAATAGAATTAAATTGATGATGTCAGTTGCATTTAAAAATATAAATGTAACACAAGAAGGATATAAATGTAGAAGTGAAATAAAAATAGATATAAATACCTTAGGAACCAATAATATATAAAAGTAAGAGTATAAAAATAAAGAGAAATAAAAAATTCGACAATTTTTTTATTTTTCTCTTTATTTTTTTTCTTGTCTTTAATATAATGTATTTATATTTTAATACGTTAAATTTATAGCAGGAGAGATAGTATGAGTGATAATAATCCATATATATTAGTTTTAGGAGCATCGATAGTTGATATTTTTGGTTTTTGTGGAAGAAGTTATGCACAAAGAGATTCTATTCCAGGACATATAAAAATATCTTTTGGAGGCGTTTGTAGAAATATTTCTGAAAATTTGGCTAGAGTTGGAGTAAATACACAATTTATTTCTACTTTAGGAGATGATGAACATGGAAAGAGTATCTTAGAACACTCTAGAAAATATGGCTATAATATGGAGAATTCTCTTTTTTTAGAAGGGGAAAATACACCTACATATTTAGCAATATTAAATCATCAAGGAGAAATGGAATCTGCAGTTGTAGATATGGAAAGCTTAAATAAAATGGATGAAGAATTTATAAATGGAAAGCATGAAGTTTTTTTAAATGCAGAATATACAATTGTTGATTCAGATAATCCAAATTTATTAGAATACATATTAAAAAAATATGAAGGTAAAAGCAAGTTTATATTAGACCCAGTATCTGCAAAGAAAGCGAGAAAGATACGCCATTTAATAAAATATTTTCATACTATAAAGCCAAATAGATTTGAAACAGAAGCGTTATGTGGATTTAAAATTGAAACTGACAATGATTTAAGAAAAGCAGGTAGATTCTTTATAGAACAAGGAGTAAAGAATGTATTTATAAGCTTAGATGCAGATGGAATTTATTACATAACTAGTGAAGGTGAAGAAGGAAAATTAGCTTGTTGTGAAAAAATAGATGTAAAAAATGTTACTGGAGCTGGAGATTCATTTGTAGCTGGAATAGGATATGGATATATGAATAATTTAAATATTAAGGATACACTTAAGTATTCAGTTGCTATGTCAATAATTACAATTACTCATGAAGAAACAATAAATCCTAAAATGAGTCATGAATTAGTTAAGGACTTAATTAATAGGACAAAGTGGAGAGAAAATTAAAAATATAATAAGACTAATTAGATATTATTAAAGTTAATAAATTATAATATCTAATTAGTCTTATTTTTTTACAATCAATTACCTTAAAATGTAAAAATGATAAAAAGATGATATAATTAATTTATAAAATAAACTAAAAAATTAGAGGATAAATTATATGAGTAAAAATAGAAAATTTATTGAAGTAAAAGGAATAGTTCAAGGCGTTGGTTTTAGACCATTTGTTTATAAATTAGCTAAATTAAATAATTTATTTGGCTGGGTAAATAATACAAGTAAAGGTGTTTTTATAGATATTGAAGGTGATGAAAATAATATTAATAATTTTATAAATAAATTAAAGGATAATGCACCACCTTTATCAAGGATAACTTCAATTAATATAAATAATATGGAACTATTAGGATATGAAAATTTTATTATAAAAGAAAGTATTAATAATTTAAATGCAACAACATATATTTCACCAGATTATTCAATATGTTCTGAATGTAAAAATGAAATATTTGATAAAAATAATAGAAGATATAGGTATCCATTTACTAATTGCACAAACTGTGGACCAAGATTTTCAATAATAAAGTCCTTACCTTACGATAGAGTATCTACTACTATGAATTATTTTGAAATGTGTGATAATTGTAAGCAGGAATATACTAGTCCAGATAATAGAAGATTTCATGCTCAACCAAATGCTTGTCCTAAATGCGGACCAAGTGTATATATAATAGATAAACATAAAAATAAAATACAATGTGATGATTATTTTATTAAGGCTATAAATTTATTAAAAGAAGGAAATATATTTGCTATTAAAGGAATAGGTGGCTTTAATTTAGTTTGTAATAGTAAAAATGAACAAGCAATTAAAACACTAAGAGAAAGAAAAAATAGACCAAGAAAACCATTAGCAGTAATTATGAAAGATATAGAAACTGTAAAAAAATATTGTGTTTTAGATAATCTTCAAGAGGAAGTGTTAAAAAGTAATAAAAGACCAATTGTACTTTTATATAAAAAGGGGGAAAATATATTTCCACAAAATCTATCGCCTAATAATAAAAAGGTAGGGGTTATGCTTCCATATACACCGTTACATTATTTATTATTTGATGATGAATTAGATAGTTTAGTTATGACTAGTGCAAATATTAGTGGTGAACCAATTATATATAAAAATAATGAGGCGATTGAAAAGTTAAGTGATATTGTAGATTATTTTTTTATGCATAACAGAGATATTTATATTAGTATTGATGATTCTGTAAGCAATATTACTTTAGGTAAAGAGAGAGTTATTAGAAATGGAAGAGGATATTTTCCATATACATTAAATATAAATACAGTATCAAATATATTAGCATTAGGTTCAGAGCTTAAAAATTCTATTTCTTTAAGTAATAAAAATGATATTTTTATTAGTCAATATATAGGTGATTTAAAAAATACTGAAACAATAGATTTTTTTGAAAAAACAATAAAACATTTTAGAAAAATATATGATGTTACACCAGAAGTATTAGTATATGATAAGCATCCATCTTTTGAATATAGAAATATTGATTTAAAAAATATTTTAAATATAAATAAGGATATTAAGATAATAGAAGTTCAGCATCATCATAGTCATATTGTAAGTTGTATGGCAGAAAACAATATTAATGAAAAGGTTATTGGAATTGCATTTGACGGAACTGGATATGGAGAAGATAAAAATATATGGGGTGGGGAATTTTTAATATGTACTAAAAGTAATTTTAAAAGGATTGGACACTTAGATGAATTTTACTTGCCTGGTGGAGATAAGGCAATTAAAGAGCCGTGGAGAATAGGAATTTCATTAATTTATAAAATATTTAATGATGAATTTAATAACTTTGTCCCTAATAATTTAAAGGATAAAAAATATAACATAATAAGGAATATGATAGATAAAAAAATAAACTGCCCAAGAACTTCTAGTATGGGAAGATTATTTGATGGAGTTTCTTCTATATTAGGACTTATTGATGAAATAACTTTTGAGGGAGAAGCAGCAATTACTCTTGAGAATATATGTGATGAAAAAGAGGGTGAAAGTTATAAATTTGAAATTAAAAAAGATGAAGAAAAATTTATATTAGATTTTAATAAAATTATAAAAGGAATCATTTATGATATTTATAAAAAAGTTAATATAAATATTATAGCAAGAAAATTTCATAATACTATAATAAAAAGCACAATTGAAATGACATTATATATAAGAGAAAAAACTAATATTAATACTGTAGTTATTAGTGGTGGCGTTTTTCAAAATGAAATATTATTTGAAGGAGTTGTTAAGGGATTAGAGAAATATAAATTTAAGGTATTAACTAATAAAATAATTCCTTGTAATGATAGTGGTGTAAGTTTAGGACAATTAATAATTGCAAATGAGTTATTAAAAGAAGAATTGGAGGGGAGTAATTATGTGCATAGCTGTTCCAGCAAAAATTGAAGATATATTAGAAAATGATGCTATTGTAAATTATGATGGAGTTAAAGTAAGAGTAAATATAATGTTTATTGAAAATCCAAGTGTAGGAGATTATGTATTAGTTCATGCAGGATGTGCAATACAAAAAATTGATGAAAAGTATGCAAGAGAAACTTTAGATATATTTAATGAGTTAAGCGATGCTATAGAGGAGTGTAAATTAAATGGAAATATTAAAAGAACTTAAAAATATTAATATATCTCAAAACTTATTAAATAATATAAATAAAAGTTATGATAGTAAAATTTCAATTATGGAGGTTTGTGGAACACATACAAATGTAATATTAAAAAGTGGATTAAAAGATATTTTAACTGATAATATTAAACTTATAAATGGACCAGGCTGTCCAGTTTGTGTAACACCACAAGGCTATGTAGACACAGCAATAGAACTTTCTAAAAGAAAAGATGTGATAATAACTACGTTTGGTGATTTAATTAGAGTTCCTGGTAGTTATAGCACTTTAGCAAAGGAAAAGGCTAAAGGTATGGATATAAGAATTGTGTATTCACCTTTAGATAGTATAAAGATAGCAGAAGAAAATCCTAAAAAAGAGGTAGTGTTTTTAGCAATTGGATTTGAAACTACTGCACCAATAATAGCTCTTAGTATAAAAATTGCAATGGAAAAAAATATAAAAAACTTTTCTATATTAAATAGCTTAAAAACCATGCCAGAAGCAATGGAATCTTTAATTTTGAATCCAAATGTTAAGATAGATGGATTTTTATGTCCTGGTAATGTTGCAACTATAATAGGAGAAAAGCCTTTTATAGAAATAGCTAATAAATATAAAATTCCAATGGTTATTAGTGGATTTGAGGTAAATGATATTTTAGCATCTATATATATGATAATTAAAATGAAAAAAGAAAATGATTATGGATTAATAAACTTATATAGTAGGTTAGTAAAAGAAAATGGTAATGAGGAAGCAAAAGAATTATTAAATAGTATATTTACTTTAAATGAAAGTACATGGAGAGGACTTGGAAAGATTAACAATGCTGGATTAAAGTTAAATGATAATTACAAAAACTTTGATAGTTTGTATAAATTTAAAATTAAAATGAAAGAAAGCAATATAAATAATGGATGTTCTTGTGGAGAAATATTACTAGGTATTAAAGAGCCAATAGAATGTAAGCTTTTTAAGAAAGTATGTACTCCATTAAATCCAATTGGAGCATGTATGGTATCAGATGAAGGGACTTGTTCAGCATATTATAAATATAGATAAATATAGGAGGTGGTTTATATGGATATAATAACTTTATCCCATGGAAGTGGGGGACAAGCAACTAATGAATTAATAGATAATTTATTTTATAAATATTTTAATAATGAATTTTTATCACAAAAGAATGATTCAAGTGTTTTACCTGTCATAAATGGAAAGATTGCAATGTCTACAGATTCTTTTGTAATAAATCCTATATTTTTTGAAGGAGGAGATATAGGGAAATTAGCTATTTGTGGCACTATAAATGATATATGCATGAGTGGGGCAAAACCTTTATATATTTCTGTAGGATTTATAATAGAAGAGGGATTATCGATTAAAGAGCTTGAAAGAATTGTAAAGTCTATGTCAAAGACAGCTAAAGAAGCAGGAGTTAAAATTGTTACAGGTGATACAAAGGTAGTTGAAAGAGGAAATTGTGAGAAAATTTATATTAATACTACAGGGATAGGAATAATTAAAGAAAATAATAATTATTTAAGTGGAAATAAAGTAAAGGATGGTGATGTTATAATAATAAGTGGTACATTAGGAGATCATGGCATGTGTATAATGAATGAAAGAGAAAACTTAGGTTTTGATATTAATATTAAAAGTGATTGTTGTTTATTAAATAAATTAATAGAAGACATATTATCTGTTAGTAATAATGTAAGAGTTTTAAGAGATCCAACTAGAGGTGGCTTAGCAACAACTTTAAATGAAATAGTAGAACATAGCAAAATTAGCATGGAAATAAAAGAAGAGTTTATAAAAGTAAAGCCAGAAGTATCAGCTATGTGTGAAATTTTGGGAATGGATCCATTATTTATTGCTAATGAAGGAAAAGTAGTAGTAATAGTAGATGAAAAAGATGCAGATAATGTATTGAAAGTAATGAAAAACAATAAAGTAGGAAGAGATTCTATTATATTAGGAAAAGCAATAGATGACGGGAAAAATAAATTATATTTAAAAACTAATATTGGAGGAAGAAGAATTATTAACATGCCAGAAGGCGAAATATTAGTAAGAATATGCTAAAGATTACAGATTAATAATTTAAGCACCTATAAATTGTTATTTGAATAATATAAATTATAGAGTACTTTTTATAAAGTACTCTAATTTTATACAAAAGAGTAGGTGCTTAATATGCATGTTGATATTTATAATATTTTATACGGAATAGAATCAGGATTATATAAATATATTGGAAAAGGTTCTGCTAGGAAGGTATATGATTTAAATAATGGATTTGTAATAAAAATTGCTAGAAATATTAAAGGAATTGCTCAAAATGAAGCCGAATTTTTAATATCAAAAGATAGTAACTCTGCACTACTTGCAAAAGTATACTTTTTATCTAGTGATTATAAATACTTGATTATGAAAAAAGCTGATAAAATTAAAAGTGAAGAGAAATTTTTGAGCTATTTTAATATTCAAGATAAAAGAGAACTAAAAAATAATAAAGCTGTTAAAGAAATTCATGATAAATATAATTTAGTATGGGCAGATTTATATAAACTTACTAGTTGGGGAATTGTCAAAAATAAATTAGTATTAATTGATTATGGATATACAAAAGAAATATATAATGAATTTTATAAAAAAGTAAATTAAAAAGACTAAAACCACAATATAAAAATTCTGATTTTTATATTGTGGTTTTATAGAGTCATTTAGCAGTAGCAATTTTAAATAAGAGGAGGATTTTTAATTAATTCAAAGGTAAGCATATTAGTGTCACACTAAATATTTTAATAATGTACCATGCCCGAAATTAAAAGCCATATAATACAATAATATGAATAAAAAAATAAAAGGTGACCAAAAAATAAATTAAAATATAATAGTAAATAATATACTCGTAAATGAATATAAAAGGAAATGGAAAATATATAACAGGATAATAATTAGGATTAAGGAAAAAATATTAATGAGGTGAGATTAATGGGAAATAAAATGAAAAAAACAAAACATCAACATAAAAATGTAAATCATAATCCACAAGTTGAAAGTGTAAAGGCTTGCTTTGGAGAACCTAAAGCAAAAACTTATGATCCAACAGATTTTAAGATTTAAATTTAAATACCCTCATATGTTCTTATTATAAGTAATATAAATTAATATAATAAGAATATATGGGGGTAAAAAAATGGATAACGTATTAAATATTGAGAAGTGTAAAATTTGTGGAGGATTAGTAAGAATAGAAAAAAATAATCATGGATTAAGAAAAGTTTGTACTTGTTGTGGGTATTATTATAGCAAAGAAAAAGGTGAAGATGAAACGGAATATTTAAATCCTTGTGGAGCTTATAAATTAGTAACAGTAGGGGGAATTACTAAGGCAGGAACATTAGGGGAGAATTCAACTAAAGAAGAAGTATTAAAGATGTTTAATTTTAGTGATATATCTAGATTAGATATGAATAAAACTTATATAAATTATAAGGACATAGATACTAATGAATTTAAAGTTATTTTTGGAAATGGAAAACCAGAAAGTTATGAAGATTTTATTAATACTATAAAAAAATAATAGATAGCAAAAATAATTTGAAATTATAGAAGAGTTGTTGACAAAGAGAAAAAAATATCATAATATAAGAACAAATAAATATTTAAAAAGCAGTGATAAAGAGGAGTAGGGAATAGGAAGTATTAAGAGAGGAAGACATATGCTGTAAGTCTTCTATATGAAATATCCTGAAGGTAGCTTTTGAGTTTCTTTAGTGAAATAGTAGTAGCTAAAGACGGCTTATCTAAGTCGTTATTTGAATTGAGATCTAAGTAAAAAATTAAAGAGGTTATTAATAGTTTTATTTATGTAATTTAATGTTAAAAGCTTCAATTTTCTTAGAAATAAAGGTGGTACCACGAGTCTTCGTCCTTTTTTAGGACTAAGGCTTTTTTTATGTCTATAAAAAGTAAAATAGATTTAAAAATAAAATTATGGACAATATAATTAAAGAATACTGTTTTTTATGAAATTATAAATATTTATTTTTAAGAATAGTAAAGTGGTCTTACATATTAAGAACTTTAAATATAAAAATGTTCAGGAGGTTTATTGATGGAAGAAAAGAAGAATTTAGCCACAACCTATAATCCAAAAGAATTTGAAGAAAGAATTTATAAGACATGGGAAGAAAAAAAGTATTTCACTCCTGTTGTTGACAAAACTAAAAAGCCATTTTCAATTGTTATGCCACCACCAAACATAACTGGTAGACTTCACTTAGGTCATGCCCTTGATAATACTCTTCAAGATATGCTTATAAGATTTAAGAGAATGCAAGGTTACTGCACTTTATGGTTACCAGGACAAGACCATGCTTCAATTGCAACTGAAGTTAAAGTTGAAAATGAACTATTAAAGCAAGGCTTAGTTAAAAAAGAAATGGGAAGAGAAGCATTCTTAGAAAAGGTTTGGGAATGGTCTGATGAGTATAGAGGACATATAAGAGAACAACTGAAAAAGATGGGAGTTTCAGCTGATTTTTCAAGAGAGGCTTTCACGATGGATGAAAACTTAAATAAAGCTGTAAGAACAGTATTTGTTAAGTTATATAATGAAGGACTTATATATCAAGGAAATAGAATAACTAACTGGTGTCCAAAATGTACAACAGCATTATCAGATGCAGAAATTGAATATGAAGAAAAAGAAGGTAGCTTCTGGCACATAAATTATCCTTTAGCTGATGGTTCTGGATTCTTAGAAATAGCTACTACAAGACCAGAAACATTACTTGGAGATACTGCTGTTGCTGTTAATCCAAATGATGATAGATTTAAACACTTAATTGGTAAAACATTAAAATTACCTTTAACTGATAGAGAAATACCAGTAGTTGGTGATGATTATGTTGATATAGAGTTTGGTACAGGTGCAGTTAAAATAACTCCAGCTCATGATCCTAATGACTTTGAAGTTGGTAAAAGACACAATCTTCCAATAATAAGAGTGATGGACGATCATGGTGTAATTAATGAGTTAGGTGGTAAATACCAAGGATTAGATAGATACGAAGCTAGAAAACAAATGGTTAAAGACCTAGAAGAGCAAGGATTACTTGTTAAAGTTAAGCCTCATACTCATAATGTTGGAACTCATGATAGATGTGGAACTGTTGTTGAACCAATTGTTTCAAAACAATGGTATGTTAAGATGGAATCTTTAGCAAAGCCTGCTATTGATGTAGTTAGAAATGGTAAAACTAAGTTTGTTCCAGAAAGATTTGATAAAATATATTATAATTGGATGGAAAATATACAAGATTGGTGTATTTCAAGACAATTATGGTGGGGACATAGAATACCTGTATTCTATTGTAATGACTGTAATCATATGATGGTTGAAATTGATGCTCCAAGCAAGTGTACAAAATGTGGTTCTGAAAATATAAGACAAGATGAAGATGTACTTGATACTTGGTTCTCATCAGCGTTATGGCCTTTCTCAACTTTAGGTTGGCCAGAAAAAACAGAAGATTTAGATTTCTTCTATCCGACAAATGTTTTAGTTACTGGATATGATATTATTTTCTTCTGGGTTGCTAGAATGATATTCTCAGGAATACACAACATGAATGAAACTCCATTTGATACAGTATTAATACATGGTATTATAAGAGACTCTGAAGGAAGAAAGATGAGTAAATCTTTAGGAAATGGAGTTGATCCACTAGAAGTTATAGATGAATATGGAGCAGATGCTTTAAGATTCATGCTTGTTACTGGTAATTCTCCAGGTAATGATATAAGATATATTCCTGAAAGAGTTGAAGCTGCAAGAAACTTTGCTAATAAAATGTGGAATGCATCAAGATTTGTTATGATGAATTTAGATAAAGAAGTAATGAATAAATATGCTGATTGCACAGAGTATAGCTTAGCTGATAGATGGATATTATCTAAAATGAATACTTTAGTAAAAGAAGTAACTGAAAATATGGAAAAATACGAATTAGGTATTGCACTTCAAAAAGTTTATGACTTTATGTGGACTGAGTTCTGTGATTGGTATATAGAACTTGTTAAACCAGTTTTCTTTAGTGATGATGAAAAGGCTAAGGGAGTAGTTTATAACGTATTAAATAATGTGTTAACTACAGGATTAAAATTATTACATCCAGTAATGCCATTTATAACAGAAGAAATATATACTACTTTAACAGATGGAGAATCTATAACAATTTCTTCATGGCCAGAATATACTGAAGTTTTAGCAGATATTAAAGCAGAAAAAGATATGGAATTTGTTATTGAAGCTATTAAAGGATTAAGAAATATAAGAGCTGAAATGAATGTTCCACCATCAAGAAAAGCAAAAGTAATTTGTTATATTTCTGATGAAGCTAAAGAAGCATTTACAGCTGGTATTCCTTATATGGAAAAGCTAGGTTCTGCATCAGAAGTTGAATTTATAGAAAATAAGAAGTTAGTCCCTGAAAATGCAGTATCATTAGTAGTTAAGGGTGGAGAATTATTTATGCCACTTTTAGACTTAGTTGATAAAGAAAAAGAGCTTGAAAGATTAAATAAAGAAAAGAAAAAATTAGAAGGTGAAGTTACAAGAATAGAAAAGAAGCTTTCTAATGCTGGATTTGTATCTAAGGCTCCAGAAGCAGTAATAAATGGTGAAAAAGAAAAACTAGTTAAATATCAAGAAATGCTTGATGCAGTATTAGTTAGAATAGACACTTTAAAATAATTTATTTAGCAAGTATCAATTATAAAAAAATTGATACTTGCTATTTTTGTTTTTTATAAAATAAACTTGAATAAAATCTACTTTTTTGTGAAAAATAATGTCAAGAGGTGAAAGAAAATGAGTAATAAAATAGTAGAAACAATAAAAAATAGCAGTGGCGAAATTATGCAATATGTATTAGAAAATGGAACAACTGTAGATAAAGCACAAGGTGTTGAAATGGCTAAAAACGGTCAAATTGAAGATGTAATTGTTGCTCATTCTAAAAAGGGTGAAGAATATTTAAGAACTAAACCTGATGGAACAGAGGGAAATAATTTATCATCTATGTCTAAAAAAGATAACTAATAAATATTTGCATTTTAAAATAACCATAAATAAAATAAATTTTATTTATGGTTATTTTTTATAACAATCATATTTCTAAAGTGGGAATTATTTTAAAAATAATAAGTAAGAAATTATAATTTGTAATATTAAGAAAACAGGTTATAAAACTTTATAAATATTATTATTTATAAATTTTATTAATTAAAGTAAATGATATTTTGCAATTTATTTAAATATAATTTATATTTAATAATATAAATTATATTTAAGATGAGGTAAGTTATGAGATATGAAGATGCAATGAAATATATAACTGAGGTTGGGAATTTTGGTTCAAATTATGGATTAGAAAGAACTAATAAGTTGTTAGAATATTTGGGAAATCCAGAAAGGAATTTAAAACTTATACATATTGCAGGTACAAATGGTAAAGGGTCTACAACTTCTATGATAACAGAGATATTAATGGGAGCAGGATATAAAGTAGGAATGTATACATCTCCATTTATAGAAGAGTTTGAAGAAAGAATTCAAATTAATAGAATAAATATTCCAAAGGAAACTTTAGCATTATTAATGGATAACATTAAAGAAGCTGTGGATAAAGTAATAGAAGAAGGATATAATCATCCTACAGAATTTGAAATAATTACGGTTTTAATGCTTTTATATTTTAAAAATGAAAATATAGATTTTGGAGTTATAGAAGTAGGTTTAGGAGGAACTTTAGATTCTACTAATGTTATTACACCAATACTTCAGGTAATAACTTCTATAAGTTTTGATCATACTAACCTTTTAGGAAATACTTTAGAAGAAATAGCTAAAGAAAAGGCTGGAATAATAAAGAGGGGTATTCCTACTGTAATATATCCTCAAAAAGAAGAAGCTTTAAAAGTAATTAAAAATAAATGTTTAGAAATGGATTCTGAGCTTTATACTATAAATATAGATGATTTGAAGTTTGAAGGTGTAGTAAATAAGGATAAGCCTTATCAACTATTAAAATATAAAGATAAAGAAGATATATTGTTACCATTACTTGGGGAACATCAAATAACTAATTTAAATGTTGCAATAAAGTCAATAGAAGTTTTAAATTCAAAAAATATAACAAATCTTTCTATAGATAGTATATCAAAGAGCATAGAAAAAGTTATATGGAAAGGACGCTTAGAAGTTTTATCAAATAATCCGTTTATTATTATTGATGGTGCTCATAATATACAAGGTATAGAAACATTAAACAAAAATATTAAAAAATATTTTAAATATGAAAATTTATATTTAATTTTAGGTATATTAGCAGATAAAGATGTTGAGAAAATGATAAAAATAATAACTCCTACAGCAAAAAAAATATACGCTGTTACTCCTAACTCTATAAGAGCTGAATTAGCAGAAAATTTAAGAAGTGAGATAATCAAGTATAATAAAAACTGTAATGCTTACGAAGACTATGAACAAGCATATATATCTGCGATAAAAGACAGTGATAAAAATGATTTGATTTTAATAAGTGGTTCATTGTATATGATCGGAGATATGAGAAAAATAATTAAATATAAAAAAAGAATAAAAGAGTTGCATTAGCAACTCTTTTATAATAGATAAAAATAAAATTATATACTTAAATAAAATACTCGTAAATGATAATTGATAAATAAAAAAATTATCCTAAAAATTTGAATTTATTGAAAAGCTAATCATTTACTATTTTTTTAAAATATACTATACTATTAAATAATAAATAAAGGAGGTTTTTTTATGTCAAAGCATTTACATATTATGGCTAATAAAGGTGATGTTGCAGAAACTGTATTACTACCTGGTGATCCATTAAGAGCTAAATTTATAGCAGAAAACTTTTTAGAAGATTCAGTTTGTTATAATGAAGTTAGAGGAATGTATGGATATACTGGAACTTATAAAGGAAAAAGAGTTTCAATACAAGGAACTGGAATGGGATTACCTTCACATTCAATTTATGTTAATGAATTAATTCAATTTTATGGAGTTAAAAGACTTATAAGAATAGGTTCAGCAGGTTCTTGTAACGATAATGTTAATGTTAGAGATATAGTGCTTGCTCAAAGTGCATCTACTAATTCAGGAATTAATAAAAGAAGATTTAATGGTCTTGATTATGCTCCAAGTGCAAATTTTGATTTGTTATATGATGCTTACAATATAGCAAAGGCAAAAGGTGTTAATATTAAAGTTGGAAATGTATTGTCTAGTGATTTATTTTATGATGATACAAATCATTTTTCATTAAAAACTTGGGCTGATTATGGAGTTTTAGCAGTTGAAATGGAAACAGCTGAATTATATACTTTAGCTGCAAAAAATAATGTTGAAGCATTATCTATATTAACAATATCAGATCATATTTTTAAGGGTGAAGAAACGTCACCAGAAGAGAGGCAAAATACATTTACAGATATGATGGAAATTGCATTACAATTAATAAAATAATATAAAAGAAGACAAGTAAGAGCTTGTCTTCTTTTGTATTATTTATTAGCACTTTTAAATTCTATTAAAGCTTTAGATAATTGATCAGGACAAGAAGTTCCTTTTCCCCTACAATCTATTCCTTTTAATTTTTCAATAGCTTCATCAATATTCATTCCTTTTACAAGTGCAGAAATCCCAAATAAATTACCAGGACATCCTCTTACAAATTCAACATTTTCAATAGTATTATCTTTAACTTCTACATGTATTTCTGTAGAACATACTCCAGATGTTTTATAAACAAACATATTTACTCCTCCTTATAAGTAAAGAAATTTTACTATTTAATTATATATTGAATTTGTAGAAAAATAAATAAAAACACGAAATAATGTAGTAGTAGCCAACTTATTGAAACTTGCATATATTAAAATACATAGAAGTTTTAAGGGGGTGTAAGTTTAATGAGTTATATAGTTTTATGCAATACTGGTGCAGATTCACTTTCTAAAATTGATTTAGATACATTTGGGGTAGAAAAAATATTATTTAATTTATCTAAAAATCCAGTTGGACCCCATGGAATAAGAAAGTATGATGATGAAATTATAACTGCTAATAATTATAGTGACTCTATATCTATTTTTTCATTAGATACTTTTGAAGAAGTAAGAAATATTAAAATTGGACCTAAGCCTAATGATTTAGTTAAAGTGAGGGATCAAGTATATACAATTTGTGGAGAAGCAAATGCTGTAGTTGCTTATGATTTAAATCAAAATAGAATGTTATGGGAGCTTAAAACTGGAAATTGGCCTCATAGCATTGATTATTGTGATAATAAAGAATTATTATTTGTATCAAATTTAGAAGAAAATTGCACTAAGGTTATAAATTTAGAAAATTATCAAATTGTTAAAACCCTCTTAACTCCGGAATATCCTACAAAAGTAAAAGTGTCAAATGATAATAAAAGTATATATATATGTGAAAGTTACTTAGGCAGTGATGATAATGGTTACTTAGACATATTTTCTATAGAAACATTTAATAGGGTGGCAAGAATTAAAGTAGGAACTTCTCCTATTGACTTGTTTGAGGATGAATTAAATATTTATGTTTCAAATTTTACTGAAGGTAGCATAAGTATAGTAGATAAAAATATGTTTAAAGTAGTTAAAACCATATATATAGGTGGAATGCCAAAAGGAATATTAAAGAAAGATAATAAAATTTATATAGGGGATTATTTAAAAGGACGCTTGATTGTTGTTGAAGATAATAAATTAAAAAAAATCATAGCAATCGAGTCAGAACCCAATGCTATGATTTTATTTTAATTTTCATCAGAAAAAAGTACTTGAACTATTTTTGTATAAATATCTGATGGATTTTCCTTCCATCTACTACAAAGTGAAGTTGCTTGTTTTTTAGTTGGAACAGAGATTTTTAGATCTATAAGCAATAGTTCATCTTCAAGAGCTTTTAAATTAACAACAAAAGAGCTGTTATTTTCTATAGTATAATCACTATAAATGGTTAATTCTTTTTTTATATTATCTATCGCTTTAGAGATATAATTATTAATTATATCTCTTTTTATTGGAGAAATTCTATCATTAAATATTGAGAGAACATTTTCTCCTTTAATAGTTAGAGTTATTAGTTTTTTGTTGTTTTTTTCAATATATTCAACAAATTCCGAAGCTTCTAATTCACTAATATATTGTTGAAGTGTAAAATAATTAATAAAATTATTTTCAAGAATTATTTCAGTTAATTGTGTTTTAGAAATAGCTTGTTTTAATGATTTTATAACATATAGCACTAAAAGCTTATTTTCTGCTAATTCAGCCGAATTTTCGTACATATTAAACCTCCAATATGAAAGTGTCTAATTAATTATAACATAAAATTTGCTAGATGTGATTATTGTAGTAATAATATTATAAACTAAGAATATAAATTAATAAAAATTAAGTTTAGGAGCAAGGGAATGAAAGTTCTAAAAAAAATAAATATTAATATTTTTATACTCTTTATGGTTGTTATTATATCTTTAGTTTATAGTGGTAAAGTTGAAAATACTATAGCTAGCGAGGGAAAAAAGTTGCCAATATATAGAGTTTCAACTGAAGAAAAGAAAGTTGCATTAACATTTGATGTAAATTGGGCAGAAAATGAATACATATATGATATATTGGATGTTTTAAATGAAAATAATGCAAAAGCTACATTTTTTATTATGGGCGGATGGGTAAATTATTCGGACGAAAATAGGGAAAAGCTTATGAAAATAAATGAAGGCGGTCATTCGATAGGTAATCATAGTTATATTCATCCAAGTTTTACTAAGATTAGCCACGAAAGAATGGCAGATGAAATAAAAAAGACAGAGGATATTGTTTATGCTGCAACTGGTAATGAAATAAAATTATTTAGATTTCCAAGTGGAGATTATAATGAAGATGCTTTAGAGTATGTTAGAAGTTTAGGATATGAATGTATTCAATGGGATGTTGATTCTATAGATTATAAAGAATCTGGAGCAGAAGTTGAGTTTAATAGAGTAATAAAAAATATTAAACCTGGATCAATAGTTCTTTTTCATAATAATGCAAAGTATACACCTGAAAATTTAAAGAAGATTATTACTAATTTAACTGATGAAGGATATGAATTTGTTACTGTAAATCAGCTTATTTATGATAGTAATTACTATATTGATGAAAAAGGTGAACAAATTCAAAAATAAATATTAGAAAAATATTGAAAGTTATGAGGTTTTTGTATTATAATGGAAATAATCCTTGATATTTTTATAAAAGCAAAAAGAAATTTTATTAATTACTAAGGGAGAGAGGGGTAAAGATGGACAATTTGATGTTAAATAACAAGATTTATCTTGAAGGAAAAGTTGTAAGTGGTATGGAATTTAGCCACGAAATGTATGGGGAAGGTTTTTATACTTTCTTAATGGAGGTAACAAGATTAAGCGATTCTGTAGATTTATTAAATATTACAGTATCTGAAAGACTTATTAGCAATATGGACTTATCTATAGGTAAAGAAATAGTGGTTTTAGGTCAATTAAGATCTTATAATAAATTTGTAGATGGTGCAAATAAGTTAATATTAACAGTATTTGCTAGAAACATAGAACCATGCATAGAAAAAAGTAAAAACCCAAATGAAATTTTCTTAGATGGTTATATTTGTAAAGAACCAGTATACAGAAAAACACCATTTGGAAGAGAAATTGCAGATGTATTATTAGCAGTAAATAGAGCTTATAATAAATCAGATTATATTCCAACAATTGCATGGGGTAGAAACTCAAGATTCTGCCAAACATTAGAAGTTGGTGATAATATTAGAGTATGGGGAAGACTACAAAGTAGAGAATACCAAAAGAAGATAAGCGAAACTGAAGTAGTTAAAAAGGTTGCTTATGAAGTATCAATTTCTAAAATGGAAAAGGTTTCTGTAGAGGAAGCTAATCATGATGCTACTACTAATCATGAAGAAGGTGCAGTATAGCATATAATAAAAATAAAAAAACTCCCAATTGGGAGTTTTTTTATTTTCTTAAATCTTCTAATATTTGTGTCTTATCTTTTGTTTTGTCATCAACAGCTTTAATTATCTTTGCAGGTGAACCAGCAACAACGACACCAGCTGGAACATCTTCAGTAACAACAGAACCTGCTGCAACAACAGCGCCAGCACCTATTTTTACACCTTCTAATATAACTGCATTAGCGCCTATAAGAGCATCATCACCAATTTGGCAAGGTTCTTTACTTGGTGGTTCTAAAACACCAGCAACAACAGCACCAGCACCTAAGTGAACTCTTTTACCTAATTGTCCTCTAGCACCAATTACTGCATTCATATCTACCATAGTACCTTCACCGATTTCAGCACCTATATTTATTACAGCACCCATCATGATAACTGCATTTTTACCAATTGATACTCTATCTCTAATTATTGCACCTGGTTCAATTCTTGCATCTATTGATAAAAGATCTAACATTGGTATAGCTGAATTTCTTCTATCATTTTCAACTCTAAAAGAGTTTATTTTGTGTTTATTTTCTAATATTATTTCAGTGATTATATCACTTTCTCCAAATAATATGTAAAAATTATTATCTCCATAATATTCAATATTATCTAGCGAAGCTTCTCTTAAATCTCCATTAACATATACTTTTACTGGAGTTGTTTTCTTTGATTCTTTAATAAATCTTGCGATTTCATATGGATCAGTTAAATTATAATTCATAAAATCATCCTTTCTTACTAAGCCCAAATTTTTTTATTTAAGCATTTATATTATAATAGAATTATTGTTTATTTTAAAGAGACAATAGTAAAATAGTAGAAAAAACTTTACTGAATGGTATATTTGCTATAAAATTATCTAAGATTAAATTGCCATAAATAATAAATTGAGGTGAGAAATAAAAATGAATGAGAATTTAAGTAATGTTAAAATATCAGGAATTAGAAGATTTTATAATGAAGTACAAAAGGTTGATGGAGCAATTTCATTAACTTTAGGTCAGCCGGATTTTAAATTACCATTAGCTATTGAAGAGGGGTTAATAAAAGCAATAAGAGATAATAAGACTACCTATACAAGTAATTTAGGTATAATTGAATTAAGAGAAGAAATAAGTAGATATTTATTAAATAGAGATATTTATTATAAAGCAGATGAAATTTGTATCACTGTTGGTGGTAGTGAGGCTTTATTTAATATTTTTACGGCGTTACTAAATAAAGGTGATAATGTTTTAATTCCAACACCAGCATATCCAGCATATGAAAGTATAGTTACAATATTAGGAGGAAATGTAGTAAATTATTCACTAAATAGTGAATTTAAAATCAATATAGAAGATATAAAAAATAAAATAAATACTCTAGGTGTAAAGTATTTAGTATTATCTTTACCAAGCAATCCAACTGGTGCAATATTATTAAAGGATGAAAAAGAGGAGTTAGTAAATTTAATTAAAGAAAATGATTTAATAGTAATTACAGACGAGATATATGAATCTTTATGTTATGATGATTATTATAGTGTTGCTCAATGTAAGGAAATTAAAGATAAAATAATTTATGTAGGTGGATTTTCAAAAATGTTTTCAATGACTGGACTAAGAGTTGGTTATTATGCTTGTTGTGAGAAGTTAATGAATGAAATTATAAAAGTTCATCAATATAATGTATCTTGTGCTCCTTCTATTTGTCAATGGGGTGTATATAATGGATTAAAATATGGTCTTGATGATGTAATTCACATGAAGGAAGTATTTAATAAAAGAAGGGATTTTGTTGTTAATAAACTTAAAAGTATGGGCTTAGATGTTGTTACTCCAAAAGGCGCATTTTATGTTTTTCCATCAATAAGAAAATTTAATATACCTTCAGAGGAATTTGCATTAAGATTATTACATGAAGAAAAGGTTGCTTGTGTACCTGGAAGTGCATTTGGTATAGGAGGGGAAGGATATTTAAGATTATCATATTGTTATTCTGATGATGAGTTGGTAGAAGGGTTAAAAAGAATAGAAAAGTTTATTGCGAAGTTTAAATAATATTGAAGTATATATTATTATTTATTAATAGTATATACTTTTTTTATTGTAAAAAATGTCTTTCTATAGAAGTATAAATTATTTAAAATGTCCGTTTGTAATCACATTTTTTAAATTTATATATTATCAATTTATTTACATAATTTGTAAATAAACGTTTCTACAAAATTTTTTGTAAGTAAATTTATAAAGTAGCTAAAATACTATATGTAAACGTTATATATAGAGATTATAATTATTAAATAAATTATTAATAAATTCTATATTATATTGATAATATATTAATAATATTCAAAAAAATTATTAATATATTTTGACAAATAAATATTATGTATTATAATAAATGTAAAATATTAACATTTAGCGTTGAAAATGAGATGGGGGTTGTATACAAATGCTAAAGTATATTGGAAAAAGAATTTTAACTAGTATAGTTACAATTTGGGCAGTTATTACAATTGTATTTTTTCTTGTAAGAATAATGCCAGGGGGTCCTTTTGAAGGTGAAAAAATAACACCTCAAATGAAAGAAGTTTTAAATGAAAAATATGGATTAGATAAACCAGTAGGAGAACAATATGTTATCTATATGAAAGGTTTATTAAAGGGAAACTTTGGAGAATCTATGAAATATAAAGGTAGACAAGTTATTGATACTATAAAAAATGGATTTCCAAAATCAGCACAAGTTGGAGCAGTTGCAATTGTAGTTTCTGTAGTAGTTGGTATTTTATTAGGAGTAGTGGCAGCATTAAATGCAGATAAGTGGCCAGATAGAATATGTATGATAATAGCCACTCTTGGTATTACTATACCTAGCTTTGTAATTGGTTCGTTATTAATATTTATATTTACAGTAAAATTAAAAGTAGTAGGGGCAACAGGTCTTAGTAATCCTTCAAATTATATAATGCCTGTAATAGCTTTATCAGGAAGTTCTATGGCATTTATAACAAGGTTAACAAGAAATAAACTAATAGATGTTTTAAAATCAGATTATATAAGAACAGCAAAAGCTAAGGGGTTAAGTGGCTCAAAGATAATATTTAAACATGCCTTAAGAAATTCTTTAATTCCTGTAGTAACATATTTGGGGCCTTTAACAGCAGGAGTATTAACAGGTTCTTTCGTTGTTGAAAAAATATTTGCTATAGCAGGACTTGGTAATGAATTTACTTTAACAATAACTAACAGAGATTATACTGCTTTATTAGGAGTATTAGCATTTTATTGCACATTTATAGTTATTTGTAACTTAATAGTTGATTTATTATACGTAGTAGTAGATCCAAGAATTAAACTTGAAGGATAAAAAGGGGGAGAGTTAATTGAAAAATATGGTTATGAGGGATTTAGATTTAAATATAGATAGTGAGTTATTTTCTCCTTTAAGTTTAGATGAGAAAAAATCAAATGATATAGTAAGGCCAAGTGTGGGATATTGGGCTAATGCTTGGAGGAGATTAAAGTCAAATAAAGTTGCATTATTTTCATTAGTTATGATAGTAGTAATTATTGCATTTGCAGTATTTGGTCCTATATTAGTTGAAAAACTTTTTGGATTTACTTATAAATCTACTGATAAAGCAGCATCAAATTTATTACCAAATGCTAAACATTGGTTTGGAACAGATAATTTAGGTAGAGATTTATTTGTAAGGGTTATGTATGGTGCAAGGTATTCACTTATTATTGCATTTGCAGCATCTATATTAAATCTTGTAATTGGTGTTTTATATGGAGGAATTGCAGGATTTTTAGGTGGAAGAGTTGATAATATAATGATGAGAATAGTTGATATATTATATTCTATTCCTACATTAATATATGTTGTTTTATTAATGGAAGTATTAAAAAAGGAAGGTTCAACAGGAATGTTTGCTATTATAGTTGCAATGGCAATTTCATCTTGGGTTGGTATGGCTAGAATAGTTAGAGGGGATATACTTCAATTAAAACAACAGGAATTTGTTTTAGCTGCTAAAACTTTAGGAGCTTCTAAGAAAAGAATTTTATTAAAGCATTTAATTCCTAATTGTTTAGGATCAATTATAGTTACAATGACATTATTTGTACCTTCAGCTATATTTACTGAAGCATTTTTAAGTTATATTGGTTTAGGTCTAAATGCACCACTAGCATCTTTAGGAACATTAGCAAATGATGCTAAAGGATTATTAACAACTCAACCATATCAGCTTTTATTTCCAGCTGCTATGATTTGTTTAATTATTTTAGCCTTTAATTTATTTGGTGATGGTTTAACTGAAGCTTTAGATCCTAAGCATCAAAAATAGGGGGAGAAACATATGAATAAGTTATTAGAAGTTAAAAATTTGAAAACATCATTTAAGACTCACATCGGTGATGTTCAATCTGTTAGGGGTGTATCCTTTCATTTAAATAAAGGTGAAGCCCTTGGAATTGTTGGTGAATCTGGATGTGGTAAATCTGTAACAATGATGACAATAATGAGATTACTAGGTGAAAATGCAAAAATAGAAGTTGAAACTATAAAATTTAATGATATGGATTTAACTAATCCTAATGAAAAATTAATGCAGACAATAAGAGGAAATGATATGTCAATGATCTTTCAAGATCCTATGACATCATTAAACCCATTGTTTACAATAGGAGAGCAATTAACAGAGCATTTAATTAAGCATAAAAAGATTTCTAAAAAGGAAGCTAGAGAAAAAGCTATTAAAATGCTTGATATGGTAGGAATACCAAGCCCAGAAAAGAGATTAAAACAATATCCACATGAATTTTCAGGTGGTATGAGACAAAGAGTTATGATTGCAATGAGTTTAATATGTGAACCAAAACTTATAATTGCAGATGAGCCTACTACGGCATTAGATGTTACTATTCAAGCACAAATTTTAGATTTAATGAAAGATTTAAAAGAAAAGTTAGATACATCAATCATCTTAATCACACATGATCTTGGAGTTGTTGCTGATTTATGTTCAAGAATTAATGTAATGTATGGTGGACTTATTATTGAAGAGGGAACTACTGAAGATATTTTTTATCGTAGTAAGCACCCATATACATGGGGATTATTAAGAAGTGTTCCTAATCCAAAGAGTGAATTAAAAGAAAAATTGATTCCAATAGAAGGACAACCACCTGATTTATTAAAACCTCCAGTTGGATGTCCATTTACAGCAAGATGTGATTATGCTATGAAGATATGTAAGGAAAAACAGCCACCATTATTTGATATAGCTAAAGGTCATAAATCAGCATGTTGGTTATGTCATGAAAATGCACCAAAAGTTAAATCACCAATAAAGGGGGAAGAATAATATGGAGAAAAAAAATGATGTTATTTTAGAGGTTAAAAATCTTTGTAAATACTTCCCTGCAAACAAAGGATTATTTTCAAAAAAGAGCTTTGTTAAAGCAGTAGATAATGTTTCTTTTTCTATTAAAAGAGGAGAGACTTTAGGATTAGTTGGTGAATCTGGTTGTGGTAAAACTACTACTGGAAGAACTATATTGAAGTTATATGAACCAACATCAGGGCAAATAATTTTTAATGGACAAGATATTACAGAATTAAGCGAAAAGAAAATGGTATCTTTAAGAAAAAGTATGCAAATGATTTTCCAAGATCCATATGCTTCGCTTAATCCAAGAATGACAGTTGGGGATATTATTGGTGAGGCAATTGACATTCATGGTCTTTTTAAAGGAAAAGAAAGAGAAGAAAGAATAAGATATTTATTAGACAAAGTTGGATTAAATGGTAGTCATATTAATAGATATGCTCACGAATTTTCTGGTGGACAAAGACAGAGAATTGGTATTGCAAGAGCACTTGCAGTTCAACCTGAATTTATAGTTTGTGATGAGCCAATTTCAGCTTTAGATGTATCTATTCAAGCACAGGTTATAAATATGCTTGAAGATTTACAAGAAGAATTTGGATTAACTTATTTATTTATTGCACATGATCTTTCTATGGTAAAGCATATATCAACTCATATTGGTGTTATGTATCTTGGTCAAATGGTTGAAAAGGGGGCATCAGATAATGTATATATGAATCCTAAACATCCATATACTAAAGCTTTATTATCTGCAGTTCCTATTCCTGATCCAAAGGTTGCTAAAGCTAATAAAAGAATTGTTTTAGAGGGCGATATTCCATCTCCTATAGATCCACCACCAGGATGTAGATTTAAGGGTAGATGTAAAAATGCAATGAAAATTTGTGGTGAGGTTAATCCAGAACTTAAAGAAATTGAGCCAGGACATTTTGTTGCATGTCATTTATATAAATAAATTTTTAAAATGATATAAATTGTATTTTACAATTTTGATAGAAAATAAGGGGGAAATTTAAAATGAAAAGTTCAAAATTGAAGAAGTTATGTGCGGTAGTTTTAGCTGCAACACTTGCTACTTCTTTATTCGTTGGTTGTGGGGATAAGTCAACTAATGGAGGAAGTAGTTCAGGCTTAAATCAAAACTTAGTGTTTAATGTAGGTGCAGACCCAGAAACAATGGATCCAACATTAAATAATGCTTCTGAAGCAGGAACAATGATTTTAAATGCTTTTGAAGGATTGATGACTTTAGATGCAAATAGTCAACCAGTAGAAGGTGCTGCTGAAAGTTATGAAGTTTCAGAAGATGGATTGGTTTATACTTTCAAATTAAGAAAGGATGGAAAATGGTCAGATGGGGAACCAGTAGTAGCTGATAATTTTAAATATTCATGGTTAAGAGCCTTAGATAAATCAACTGCAGCTGAATATGCTTATCAATTATTCTATATTAAGAATGGTGAAAATTTCTATAATGGTAAAGCTTCAGCTGATGAGGTTGGAATTAAAGTAATAGATGATTATACATTAGAAGTAACTTTAGAATCTCCAACATCATATTTCTTACAATTATGTGCATTTACAACTTATGTTCCTTTAAGAGAAGATATAATATCTGCTGATCCAGATGGATGGGCAACTAAACCAGAAAGCTATGTCTCTAATGGTCCTTTTAAGTTAGTTAAATGGGACATGAAGGATCAATTGATTTTTGATAAAAACGAAAATTATTGGGATAAGGATAATGTTAAATTAGATACCTTAACTTGCAAGTTAGTTACAGATGATACTACAGCATATTCAGAATTAAAAGCAGGAAGCTTTGATATGGTTAATTCTGTACCAACAAATGAAATTGAACCAGGTATGGAAGAAGGATTAGTTAGTGTTACTCCTAAGTTAGGAACTTATTATTTTGCAATTAATGTTGGAAAGCAAGATGGATTAAATGAAAATGTTAAAGAAGCTTTAAGTAATAAATTAGTTAGACAAGCATTAAATCTTGTTATTGATAGACAAGAAATAATTGATAATGTTACTAAGGCAGAACAAATTCCAGCATATAGTTTTGTTCCATTAGGTATTCTTGATGAAGATGGTAAAGAGTTTTCTTCAAAAGAATATTATAATCCAGAAGATGTGGAAGGTAATATAGAAAAAGCTAAAGAATTATTAAAAGAAGCGGGTTATGAAAATGGTAAAGGTCTTCCAACAATAGAATTAATGTATAATTCAGAAGGACAACATAAGGAAATTGCTCAAATTATACAACAAAATTGGGAAAAGATTGGTGTTAATGTTGAATTAAGCAATCAAGAATGGGCAGTATTCTTAAATACAAGACAACAAGGTGATTATCAAATTGCAAGACATGGTTGGATTGGAGACTATGTTGATCCAATGACATTCTTAGATTTATGGGTAACTAAGGGTGGAAATAACGATTGTGGATTTAGTAATGCAGAATATGATAAATTAATTAATGAAGCTAAAGTTGAAACAGATGTTGAAAAGAGAAGTGAAATGTTAAGAAAAGCCGAAGATATATTAATGGATGAAATGCCTATTTTACCAATTTACTATTATACAACAGTAACAGCTGCAAATGAAAATGTTAAGGGTGTTGAAATTACTACATTAGGAAAAATATCTTTCAAACACGCTTATAAAGAATAATAAAAAAGAGAGCTTAATAGCTCTCTTTTTTTGTTATAGTCCTAAAACATCATCCATGTTATAAAGACCAGCATCTTTAATTGAAGCCATGTATTCACATGCTTTTAATGCACCTATTGCAAATACATCTCTTGATATTGCTTTGTGTGATAGCTCAATAACTTCACCAGTTCCAGCAAATATAACATCATGATCACCAACTATAGAACCACCTCTAACAGCATGAACACCTATTTCATTTTTTTCTCTTTTTTTATGGCCATCTCTACCATGAACATAATGAGTTTCTTCAGAAATAGAATCTTTTATTGTATCTGCAAGAAGAAGAGCAGTACCACTTGGAGAATCTAACTTTTGATTATGATGTTTTTCAATTATTTCTATATCATAATTTCCATATAATAATGGAGTTACTTTCTTTAATAATGAATTAATTAAATTTATTCCTAAAGACATATTAGCAGATTTAAATAATGGTAATGTTTTGCTTTTTTCATTAATTAAATCTAAATCTTCTTGTGAATAACCAGTAGAACATATAACTAGTGGTTTTTTTGTTTTTTCTGTTAATTCTAATAACTTGTGTAGTGTACTAACATTAGAAAAATCTAAAAGTACATCATATTCTATATTTACATCATCAGGTGTAGTGAATACTTTATAACCCATTTCTTTTGGAAATTTATCTATACCAGCTACAATTTCTAGGTTTGGAAATTCGTTAACTAAATTTGATATAACAGTTCCCATTTTTCCACAGCAACCACTTAATAAAACTTTAAACATATAAAAACTCCTTTTAAATTAAATTATATTTTTTTAGTGTATTTTCTAAGGTCTTTTTGTTTTTGTCATTCATTTTATAAAGTGGTAATCTTAATTCACCAACATTCATTTTCATTATATTCATAGCAGTTTTAACAGGAATTGGATTAGTTTCTATAAATAAATCATTTAATAATTCTAAATAATCTAATTGTAACTTAGTTGCTTTAAAGCAATCTCCATTTAAATATAAATCACACATGTCATGGATTTCTTTAGGGATTATATTAGCTGCAACAGATATAACGCCAATACCTCCTAAAGATAAAGTAGGAATTATTAAATCATCATTTCCTGAATAAATGTCTATTTTATCTTGACATAAAGCTTTCATTTTAGCAACTTGACTTAAATCACCACTTGCTTCTTTAATAGCAATAACATTATTAAGTTGTATTAATTTTAGTAATGTTTCCGGAGTTATATTCATATTAGTTCTTCCTGGAACATTATATAAAATTATTGGAGTTTTAACAGCATCATTTATAGCTTTAAAATGCATTATTAAACCTTCTGCATTTGTTTTATTATAGTAAGGTGTAACAACTAAAAGCCCATCTACGCCAACACTTTCAGCATAAAGACTCATTTCAATAGCTGCTTTAGTATTATTTCCACCTGTTCCTGCAATTACAGGTATTCTTTTATTTATAACATCTACAGTAAATTTTATTGCATCTTTTTTTTCTTGCTCAGTCATTGTAGCAGCTTCACCTGTAGTACCACAAATAATAATAGCATCTGTTGATTCTTTTATATGCCATTCAAGCAATTCTCTTAATTTTTCGTAATCTATACCATTTTCATTGAAAGGTGTAATTATAGCTACACCAGAACCTTTAAATATTGACATTTTATCCTCCTAAAGCCAATTGTTTTTTATTAAAACTTCTGCAATTTGTACAGCATTTAAAGCTGCCCCTTTTCTTATATTATCAGCAACAACCCATAAATTTAATCCATTATCTAAACTAAAATCACGTCTTATTCTTCCAACAAATACGTCATCTTGACCTGAAGTATTTAATGCTGTTGGATATTTTAATTCAGCTAAATTATCATAAACTGTTAATCCTTCTGTTTTTTCAAATAATTTAAAAATATCTTCTAATTCAAATGAAGAATCTAATTCAACATTAATACTTTCACTATGAGAATTTAAAACTGGTACTCTTACAGTAGTTGCTGTGATTTTAAGATCATTTGAATGAAGTATTTTTCTTGTTTCTTCAATCATTTTCATTTCTTCTTTTGTATATCCATTTTCTAAAAATACATCAATTTGAGGTAGACAGTTACCAGCTATCGGGTAAGGGAATTTTTTAGGTTCTAAACCTTTTAATCCATCCTCTAAATCTTTAATACCTTGCATTCCGGCACCTGAAACTGCTTGGTATGTTGAGTACACAATTCTTTTTATTCCATAATTGTCTAGTAGAGCTTTTAATGGTACCATTGCTTGTATTGTAGAGCAGTTTGGATTTGCAATAATTCCATGATGATTTTTTAAATCTTCTGGATTTACTTCAGGAACTACTAAAGGAACATCTTTATTCATTCTCCAGGCACTTGAATTATCTATTACTACAGCTCCATAAGATGAAAATATTGGAGCATATTTTAAACTTGTATCTCCACCTGCTGAAAATAATGCAATATCTATTTTTTTATTTTTTATATTATCTTCGCATGTTTCTTCAACTATATATTCTTTTCCATTGAATTTTAAATAAGAACCTGCTGATCTTTTTGAAGCAAAAAGATAAAGATTCTTTATTGGAAACTTCCTATCTTCTAAAATCTCTAAAAATTTTCTTCCAACATTTCCTGTACTACCAATTATTGCTACATTATACATATTTGTTCCCCCTTTTTTATCTTTAATAAAATATTTTATAAAATATTATTAAAGGTAACTAACCATCTATATTATAATATTTTATAATTATAACATTATATTTAAATTAACTGTTAATTTTAAATATAATATTAAAAAAACCTTGAGTTATCACCCAAGGTATATATACAAATACATAAAGAATCCTTAAATGATAGTTAACCACATATTTATGTGGTGAAATATATATTTAAAATATATATTTCTAAGTATATAGACGCAAATTCCAATCTATATACTATAGCAATAGGTTATTAATAACTATTACATATCTATCCATTTATAAATCTATACATTTAAGATTATACCTTTTATGTATCTAACTTTCAAGAAATATTTATAAAATAGTACTTGTATACTTAGTTTTATTATATGAATCTTAATTAAAAGTGCAACAAGTGATTTTAAGTATAAATAAATATATATAGGAGAAAATATTTATATAAATTATACAGGGGGAATTTTTATGAGTAAAACACCTTTAAAAAAAATAATAAAATTAAAAATAAAAACTAATAAAGAGCTTACACCAGATGAAAAAATGCGTGAGAAAATCAAATATGAAATAGCTGAAGAACTTGGTTTAAGTGATAAAGTAGATAGCTTTGGATGGGGAGGGTTAACTGCTGAAGAAACAGGAAGAATAGGGGGTATAATGACTAAGAGAAAAAAAGAATTAAAGCTTCCAACTAATGATCAAATTTTAGGAAGAAAATAATAGAATAATAGATTGACTTAATATTATATTACATAGTATTATAAAGTTTAGAAATTTATTTTAGTGATTAGAAAAATCACATTAATTTGGAGTTTTTATGCTTAAATTATAAGGTAGGATAGGGGGAATATCATGGCATATGGTGAGTTTGCAAAAATATATGATGAGTTAATAAATGAAGATATTAACTATGATGAGATGGTTAAATGTATTTTAGAAATTTGTAATTCATATAATATAGAATTAAATGATTATTTAGATATTGCTTGTGGAACAGGAAATGTAACTATCAGAATTGCTAAACATTTTAAAAATATTTATGGAGTTGATTTATCAGAAGATATGTTAAGGGAAGCTTTTGATAAATTTAAAGAAGCAAGAATAAAAGGGAAAATTATTTGTCAGGATATGACGGAACTTTCTCTGAATAAGGAATTTGATTTAATAACGTCTGTATTAGATTCTACAAATTACATAACAGACTTAAATGATCTTAAAAATTATTTTAATGGAGTTTATAGTCATTTAAAGTCAAATGGATTATTTATATTTGATGTAAATTCGTATTATAAATTATCTGAGATATTAGGAAATAATATTTATACATATAGTGAAGAGGAAGTTTTTTATACTTGGGAAAATGTTTTTGAAGATAATTTACTTTCTATGTTTTTAACATTCTTTGTTAAAAAGGGTGACCTTTATGAAAGATTTGAAGAAGAACATTTAGAAAGGGCTTATACTGAAGAGGATTTAGAGAGGGAATTAGAAAATGCAAACTTAGAGGTTATAGCAAAGTTTGATGGATATACTAAAAATTATGTACAAGCAAATACAGAAAGAATAGTATATGTAATAAGGAAAAAACAATAATTGGAGGAAAATATGAGCGATAAAATTATTAGAGCAGTTGCTAAAAATGGAATGGTAAGAATAATAGCAGGAATAACAACAGATTTAGTAGAGGATGCTAGAGTAATACATGAATGTACACCAGTTGCATCAGCTGCACTTGGAAGAATGTTAACAGCAGGGGCACTTTTAGGAGCTACTTTAAAATCATCAAATGAAGTGATGACTTTAAGAATTAATGGTGGTGGAGATGCAAATGGAGTAGTTGTAACAGCTTATGAAGGTGCAAAAGTTAAAGGGTATATAGGAAATCCTTATGGAGATATGCCTTTAAATTCAAATGGTAAATTAGATGTTGGTGGATACATAGGTAAAAATGGTAACTTAATGGTTATAAAAGATTTAGGAATGAAGGATCCTTATGTAGGGCAAGTTCCAATACATTCAGGAGAAATTGCAGAAGATTTAGCTTATTACTTTACTGTATCTGAACAAACTCCATCAGCAGTATCATTAGGAGTTTTAGTTGATAAAGATTATTCAATTAAAGTAGCTGGGGGATTTATAATTCAAATGCTTCCAGATGCTGATGAATTTTTAGCAGATATTATAACTTATAGATTAGAAGAAATCCCATCTTTAACAACTATGTTAAATGAAGGAAAAAGCATGGATGATATATTAGATTATATCTTTGGAGATATGGACTTAAAGATTTTAGAAGAGATAAAACCAGAATTTTCTTGTAATTGTTCAAGAGAAAAGGTAGAAAAAGCTTTAATTTCAATAGGAGAAAAAGACTTAAGAGAAATATATGAAGATGGTAAGAATGAAGAATTAAAATGCCATTTTTGCAATAAGACATATGTATTTACTCCTGAAGAAATTGGTAGATTATTAGCTAATTCAAATAGATCTAAATAAGCTATAAAAATAACATATATCAATTTTAATATTTAATAAACTCCCTTTATATTAGAAAGTTAAAATAATAAAAATTTCTAATATAAAGGGAGTATTTCATTTAATTAAAAAATTTATTTAAGATTAATATTTAAAATAAAGAGATAAATACTAATCAACAATTAATTAATAAAAACGTATTATATAGTGAGTTAAAAAACAAGTAAACTTCCTCTATCTATAAGCTTTGTGTTGCTAAGATATATTGGTTTAACATCATATTTATATAAGAATTTTTTTATTTCATTACCAAAGGCATAATTATCTAAAGAACCAAAAAAGGCCATAGAATTATCTGAAATCATGCCTCCAACGCCACCTATAAATCCATAATTAAATCCACTTAATTCTATATCTCCAAAAGGTAATAATAAAATATCAAAATCTTCATTTTTTAATGTATTGTATATACCAGTATCGTTAGTTATAATTACTTTTTCTTTGATAGGCAATATAGAACATTTAGTATATCCTTGTTTTACATTTATAATTTTTTTATTTTTGCAATATTCTAAAATTTTTTTATCAGTAAATTTAAAATTATGTACTAAATAATTATCAGTAATATAGGCATTTAAAGCTATATTACTAGGATATTTATAGGATAAAGTACTATCGCTTTCAATAAAATTTATATTTTTTTCTTTTAAAATTTCTTTAAAAGATGAATTTATATTTTTATTAATAATTATTTCTCTATTATAAGAATTAAGTATGTTTAATTGAATATCTACATGACCATTTATTGCTTCATAAAGATTATTATCTTTTGGTATTTTTATTAAATCGTAATTTAATTTTCTTAGTGAATCTATTTCTTCTTTACTAGTTCTATAATCAATAAAGCCTATCATTAATTTTCTCCTTTTTTAAATATATTTCTTATAACATATAGAATATTCGTAAAAAAATCAATATTTTATTAATAAGTGTACAGACAGGTGGGTATATAGAAATTTTTTTAATACATACTAATATTAAGAAAGGAGTGAAATCCATGCTTGTGATAAAATTAGTGCATAATAATGATTTAGACTTGGTAAAAGAATTACAAGAGCTTAGAGAATTATTAAAAAAGAAAAATATCACTATTGGTCTTGTGGAAAGTAGTGAAAGTGATTCAAATTTAATAAAAATTATGTGCGAAAAAGATTGTTATGATGAAAAAGTTAGAAGAATGATCTATTTATATATAAGCAATATTTTATATAATATAGTAATTGAAAAATATAGGAAAAAAGAACTTTTTAATTTTTTAACTGAAACTTATTTCTTTTTAAAACAAGATGAAATAATAGAAGTTGAAGATAAAATTATGAAGGTTTTAAGAAGCGAAGAAAACTTAAAAGATGAAAAAATGATATATTGTATAGGCAAAATAAACTCTATAATAGAAAAAATTAAAACTTGTTTAGAAGAAAATGAAGAAATAAACATAAAAGGGTTTATAACCTTTAGAATGAAAGAACTTAGAGAAGATATAGAAAATATTGTTGATAAAGTAGTAGAAGAATATATGGTGGAAAAAGAATATAAGGAGTTTGTAAAGTTATTAAAGTATTTTGTTGATATACAAGAAAGTAAAATAGAGAAAATTAATATTTATATCCATGATGGTGGAGGATATGTTTTAAAGGATGGATATGGAAATGATATTTTTAGTGACTTTATGAAAGATTTATCAGAATGTAAAATAGATACTGAAGCTAAAATGGAAGATATAATAATAAGTGGATTAATAACTAATGCACCAAAGCAAATAATAATTCATCATAAAGAAAATTGCATAAATACAGAATTTATTGAGACTGTAGTTAATGTATTTGGTGATAGAGTTTTTTATTGTGCAGGATGTGAAATTTGTATGCCATCTCAAATAAAAATTTAAATTTATATAACTTATTTTTAAAATTTAGGGTTGTTAAAATAAATAAACAACCCTTTTATAGTTTAATATAATATATTGAAATTTTTTCATTTTAATATGGAATATCTATGAAAATATCTGTAAAGATGGTAAAATACATTGGGAACTTCAATATAATAAAAAATCAAGAAAAAGAACAAAATAAAATAAGAATTATTGTAATTTGGAGGTGATGCAATGAATTGGAACTTTAAAAGAAATATTAAGCTTAAGGGAGTTCAAATTTTAGCATTAGGATTCTTATTAGTAATATTGGTAGGAGCATTAATATTAACCTTACCTATATCTACATCTACTGGTGAAAGCACGAACTTTTTAGATGCTTTATTTACTGCAACATCAGCTGTGTGTGTTACGGGGTTAGTAGTAGTAGATACAGGTACATATTGGAATACATTTGGACAAACGGTTATAATGATTTTAATAGAAATTGGTGGATTAGGATTTATGTCTTTTACAACATTAATTGCTATTATATTAGGAAAAAAGATTACTTTAAGGGAAAGATTAATATTGCAAGATGCTATGAATACTTTTAACATACAAGGTTTAGTTAAAATGGTTAGGTATGTTTTAGTATTTACAGTATCGGTTCAATTTTTTGGTGCATTATTATTTTCTACACAATTTGTTCCAGAATACGGATTAGGAAGAGGAATATTTTACAGTATTTTCCATTCTATATCTGCTTTTTGTAATGCTGGTTTTGATATTTTAGGTAACTTTAGTAGCTTAGTACCTTATAATTCTAATATAGTTGTAATAATGGTAGCATCAGCGTTAATTATAATTGGTGGCTTAGGATTTACAGTATGGAGTGAATTATATAGTAATAAGAGTTTAAGAAAGGTTTCTCTTCATTCAAAAATGGTAATATTGATGACTACTGTATTAGTATTAGGTGGAACTTTATTGATGTTTTTATTTGAAAATAATAATGTTAACACTATAGGAAATATGTCATTTATTGATAAGGTTATAAACTCATTTTTTGCATCAGTTACACCTAGAACAGCTGGATTTAATAGTATTCCTACCGATGGTATGACAACAGCGGGACAATTTTTAACTATAATTTTAATGTTTATTGGGGGTTCGCCAGGATCAACAGCTGGAGGAATAAAAACAACTACTATAGGAATTTTAATTGTAACAATAGTTTGTGTAATACAAGGAAGAGAAGATTCTGAAGTATTTAAAAAAAGATTTAGTAAGGATTTAGTGTATAAAGCATTTACATTAATATTTATTGGAGTAAGCTTAGTAATAGTAGTAACTATGTTATTATCTTATACGGAAAAAGGTGCAAGTTTTATAGCTTTATTTTATGAAACTGTGTCAGCTTTTGGAACTGCAGGTTTAACTTTAGGTCTAACTTCTGAATTAAGTAATATAGGAAAAGGATTAATAATTTTTATGATGTATTTAGGTAGAGTTGGCCCATTAACTGTAGTATTATCTATAACAAGGAAGAGAAAAAATTCAGGAATTAAATATCCAGAAGGAAAAATTTTAATAGGTTAGGGGAAGAAATATGGCAAATAGTAAGCAGTTTGTAGTTATTGGATTAGGAAGATTTGGAGAATCAGTTGCAAAAACTTTATATTCTTTAGGACATGATGTTTTAGTAATTGATATGGATGAAGATTCTGTGCAAGAAATTTCAGATTCTGTAACTCATGCAGTTCAAATGGATGCAACAGATGAAAATGCATTAAAAACTTTAGGATTAAGAAACTTTGATGTTGCTGTTGTTACAATTGGATCTAATATACAAGCAAGTGTAATGATAACTTTATTAGTTAAAGAATTAGGTGTTAAATATATAATTGCAAAGGGTCAAAGTGATTTACATGCAAAAGTATTATATAAAATAGGTGCAGATAGAGTTGTATTACCTGAAAAAGATATGGGGGTAAGAGTGGCTCATAATTTAGTTTCAGCTAGTATTTTAGACTTTATTGAATTATCTCCTGATTATAGCATAATGGAATTAAGAGTTCTTAATGAATGGAGTGGTAAAACGTTAAATGAACTTAAGTTAAGAAGTAGATATGGAATTAATATTATGGCAATAAAAAGAGGTGAGGATATAGATATATCACCAAAAGCTGATGATATATTATCTGAAGATGATATTATAGTTGCTATTGGATCTGCAGATGATTTAAGTAATTTAGAAGATATTTTAATTAGAAAAAAATAAGAGGTGAAAGTTTGATAGTCATTGAAAGTAAAGACAATACACTATTTAAATATACAAAAAAATTAAAAGAAAGAAAATATAGAACTAAAGAAAATAAATATATTATAGAAGGCTTTAGATTAGTTCAAGAAGCTTTTAAGGCAAAGTGTAACATAGATTATATAATAGTAAATAAGTATGGAAAAGATAAATTAAATGATTATTTATATGAATATATGGATAGTATTAAGATATATGAAATGAAAAATGAATTATTTTCTCAATTATCTTCAACAGAAAATACTCAAGGGATAGTTGCAGTAGCAAATATAAATAATTCTATAAGCAATATAGATGGAGATTTTTATTTGTTGTGTGATAAAGTTCAGGACCCTGGAAATTTAGGAACTATAATTAGAACAGCCCATGCAGCAGGAGTAAATGCTATTATATTAACAAAAGGTACAGTTGATATATATAATGATAAAACAATTAGATCTACAATGGGTTCTATATTTTATATTCCAATAATTTATGATAATGATTTAAGTATATTAAAAGGCTTAAAAGAACGAGGTTTTAGTTTAGTAGCTACATCTTTAGAGGAATCAAAAAATTTCTTTGATGAAGATTTAAGTGGAAAAGTTATATTATCAGTTGGTAATGAAGGAAATGGAATAAGTAAAGAAATTTTTAGTATTGCTGATAAAAAGGTTAAAATACCTATGCCTGGTGGAGCTGAATCTTTAAATGTAGGGGTTGCAACTTCTATAATATTATTTGAAAGGGTAAGACAAAGTCTACTATAAAATAAATTTAAAATAAGGTATTGAAAAAAATATTGGTTATTTGTATAATGAATTGTAAATAAATATTAAAAGACAGTGAATGAGAAAGTAGATATAGTGGAGTATACAGGGAGAAAAGATCTTAGACTGGAAATCTTTTTATATAAAGTTATATTGAAGTTCCCTCAGGAGTCCTAACTATGAAAGTATAAGTAGTAGTTAGCGGTTAAAGCCGTTATTTAATTAAGATGGATATTTTTATATTTAAAAAAATATCAATTAGGGTGGTAACGCGGATATTCCGTCCCTTTATGGGACTGAGTATCCTTTTTTTATACCAAATTTCAAAAGAAGATACTTTACATATGTTAAATTAGTTATTATAAAGTAATATTTTATATTTTTGTATCTTTAATATCAAATGAAATAAACCTAATAAAATTAATAATTATAAGAAGGGAGAATAAAAATGCAAGAAAAATTATTAGCAATTAAAGAAACTGCTTTTAATGAAATATCTGCATCAGAAAATAGTGCAGCATTAGAAGAGATAAGAGTAAAGTACCTTGGAAAAAAAGGTGAACTTACAACAATATTAAGAGGAATGGGATCATTAAGCCCAGAAGAAAGACCTATAGTTGGTAAGTTAGTTAATGAAGCTAAAAGTGAAGTTGAAGAAAAATTAGAGGAAGCTGTTAGAAAAATAAGGGAAAAAGAGAAAAATATTAAGCTTTCAAGTGAAGTTATTGATATTTCTCTTCCTGGTAAGAAAAATGTTATTGGTAAGAGACATCCTTTAGATTTAACATTAGAAAGTATGAAGGAAATATTTATTTCAATGGGATTCACAGTAGAAGATGGTCCTGAAGTTGAATTAGATCATTATAATTTTGAAGCTTTAAACATACCTAAAGATCATCCAGCAAGAAGTGAGCAAGATACTTTTTATATAAATGATAATATAGTTTTAAGAACTCAAACATCTCCAATTCAAATTAGAACAATGGAAAATCAAGAACCTCCAATAAAGATGATATCTCCAGGTAAGGTTTATAGATCAGATGCTGTAGATGCTACACATTCACCGATATTCTATCAAATGGAAGGTTTAGTTATTGATAAGGGCGTTACTTTTGCAGATTTAAAGGGAACTTTAGAGTTATTTGCAAAAAAAATGTTTGGTGATAAAGTTGTAACTAAGTTTAGACCACATCATTTCCCATTTACTGAACCTTCAGCTGAAATGGATGCAACTTGTTTTGTTTGTGAAGGTAAGGGATGTAGAGTATGCAAAGGAAGTGGTTGGATTGAAATATTAGGATGTGGAATGGTTCATCCTAATGTTTTAAGAAATTGTGGAATTGATCCAGAAGTTTATAGCGGATTTGCTTTTGGCTTTGGTGTAGATAGAATGGTTATGCTTAAATATGGTATTGATGATATAAGAGCATTATATGAAAGTGATATGAGATTTTTAAATCAATTTTAATTAGGAGGAAATTTAATATGAAGGTACCATATAATTGGTTAAAGGACTATGTTGAAATAAATGTAGATCCTCATACATTAGGAGATAAATTAACTCTTTCAGGGTCAGCACTAGAAGAGGTTATTATACAAGGAGACAATATAAAAAATGTTGTTACTGGTAAAATTACAAAAATAGAAAAACATCCAGATGCAGATAGATTAAATGTTTGTCAAGTTAATGTAGGAAAAGAAGAAATACAAATAGTTACAGCTGCAACTAATATGAAAGAGCAAGATATAGTTCCTGTTGCTCTTCATAAATCAATTTTAGCTGATGGAACTGAGATTAAAAAAGGTAAAATGAGAGGGGTAGTATCTAATGGTATGTTCTGCTCTGAAGAGGAACTTGGAATTGCTGGAGATGAACCAGTACACGGACTAATGATTTTACCTTCTGATGCTCCATTAGGAATGGATATTAAAGAATACTTAGGATTAAATAAGGCAATATTAGATTTTGAAATAACATCTAATAGACCTGATTGCTTAAGTATGGTTGGTATGGCTAGAGAAACAGCTGCAACATTAAGAACAAATTATACTATGCCAAACTTTAATTATGAAGTTAAATGCTCCACTAATATTAATGATAAATTAAAGGTTGAAGTTAAAGATAAACTATGTAGAAGATATATGGCTAGAGGTGTTAAAAATGTTAAAGTTGAACCATCTCCAAGCTGGATGCAAGAAAGGCTTTTAGAAGCAGGTGTTAGACCTATAAATAATATAGTTGATATAACTAACTTTGTTATGTTAGAAATAGGTCAACCAATGCACGCTTTTGATGCTAGACAAATAGAAAGTAAAACTATAGTTATTGAAAAAGCTAAAGATGGAGAAAAATTCACAACTTTAGATGAAATAGAAAGAGAATTAGATTCAAGTATTTTAATGATTAAAGATGACTCTAAATCTGTAGCTGTAGCTGGAATTATGGGTGGATTAAATTCTGAAATTCAAGATGATACTACAGAAGTAATATTTGAATCTGCTAATTTTGAAGGTACTAATATAAGAGTTAGTTCTAAAAAGTTAAATTTAAGATCAGAAAGCTCTTCAAGATTTGATAAGGATATAGATCCAAACTTAGCTAAACTTGCAATAGATAGAGCTTGTGCTTTAATCTGCGAGTTAAATTGTGGAGAAGTTATGGAAGGAGCTATAGATATTTATAATGACGTAAAGGAAGAAGGTTCTATAACTGTAAATTCTACTTGGATAAATAAGTTCTTAGGAACTGAAATTTCAAAGGAAGAAATGAAGGAAGCTTTAGATTCTTTAGATTTAATTACAGAAATTAAAAATGAAGATTTAATAATATCTATTCCAACATTTAGAATAGATATTGCTATAAAAGAAGATATAGCGGAAGAAATTGCTAGAATTTATGGATATGATAAAATTCCTACTACTATATTTAAGGTTTCAACAGAAAGAGAGCCAAAATATAAAAATGAACTATTAACTGATAAGGTTATAGAAATAATGGTTGCTAGTGGAGTTAATCAATCTATTAGTTATTCATTTGTATCACCTAAAGTATTTGATAAAGTTAATATACCTGTAGAGAGTGAGCTTAGAAATGTTGTTAAAATAAAGAACCCGTTAGGAGAAGATTATAGTGTAATGAGAACAACTACATTGCCTTCAATTATGGAGTCTTTAGGAAGAAATTATTCAAGAAATAATGATTATGTAAGATTATTTGAAATTGGTAGAATATATTTACCAAATGAAGATGAAAAGCAATTACCTACTGAAAAAAATGTTTTAACTATAGGTATTTATGGTGATTGTGATTATTTAGATCTTAAAGGAATTGTCGAAAATATAATTGATGGCTTAGGAATATCTAAAGCTAAGTATGTTAGAGAAAGTGAAAATCAAAGTTATCATCCTGGAAAAACAGCTGCTCTTATGGTAAGAAATAAGAAAGTAGGTGTATTTGGAGAAGTTCATCCAGATGTAACAGAAAATTACGGAATTAATGTAAATTGCTATGTTGCAGAATTAGACTTAGATTCTTTATTTGAAGCATCAACTACTGTAAAATCTTATAAGCCATTACCAAAGTTCCCAGCAGTAACTAGAGATATTGCTCTTCTTTGTGATGATTCTATACTTGTAGCTGAAATAGAAGAAACAATAAGAAAAGCTGGTGGAAATTTAGTAGAAAAGGTTCAACTATTTGATATATACAAAGGTGCTCAAATACCAGAAGGGAAGAAATCTATAGCTTACGCAATTGCTTATAGAGATGAAAAGAAAACTTTAGAAGATAAGGATATATCTAAGGTTCACGATAAAATTCTTAAGGCATTAGAACATAAATTAGGTGCTGTTTTAAGATAATAATAGTTTAAAAGGAGGCTGATTTTATCAGCTTCCTTTTAAATTATTATTAATGATTTTTTTAATAAATATAATGGTTTATATGAAAGTTTAGATTTTCTTAAACCTATGCAACCACAATCTTCTTGCCTATTTATATAGGTTGTTTTTGAAAAATATCTTTTTATAAATTCTCTATTTATAAATGAATAGACTCCTTTATAATTAATATTACATCTTTCAATGTGAATTATAGCTGTATCTTTGAATATTTCTCCGATTGAAAAACCAACTAATGAATTTTCAACATATACACAAATAGAATATAAATCTAAATAATTAAGATTATAAAGTAAATCGGTTATTTCTTTTGTTTCTATTTGAAGTTCATTACATAAAGAAGGTTTTTGGAGGTGCCAATTTGATAATAATTCTAAACAGTCATTTATTTTTTCTTCATTATCAATTGAAGTAACTGTATAGTTATATGAGTTTATAAAGGAGTTATAGTGATTTTTTTTCTGATGATATTTTTTACCTTCTAATTTTAATAAATCATTTGTTAAATATATATACTCGAAAGTATCTCTATTTTCAACTATTTTAAAAGGTATGTCAGTAAATGTTTCTAAATCATAAATAAAACTATCCTCTATATCTCCTAATAAATAAACACTATCATTAGTTGATAGGTCTTTTAATTTAAGAATTAACTCTTGAAGTGTTGATTTATTATAACCTATTGGCATCATAAAAAATATTCCATCAGGAGTTTCTTTTTTTATTATTAAGCAATCATTTATTATAGAATATTTTGTTTTGCATAAATCTCTCCATAAATATAAAGCAGCAAATGAATATTCATAAGAGCTATTTTTGAAATTTCTCAAATAATTATTAAATAAATCTTTATCACTTAGAGTTAATTCTTTAAAGTTATCCAATTTATCATCCCCTCATTGTTTAAAAAAGAAAAAGTATATATAATAGTTTATTTTTATATTGTAAAGATGTGTAAGTATATATTAATAAAAATTTAGGAATTAAATTTTAATGAAGGAATATAATTTTATGAATAAAAATTTAGCTTTTAGAGGAATAAAATATATGAAATTAAAAAATTTAGTGTTAAATTTATCAAAAGAAGATATATTAAACTTGATTGATCTTCAAGATAAAGCAATAATTAAAAAAATAGAATTAGGAAATGTAATTAAGATTAGTGGTATTTATAAACTAGTTGGGTTAAATATTGATTTTGATGCTTCAATGAAAATATCTAGTTTTAAGAACAATATAATTTATATAGATATTAATAGCTTTCAAATTTCTAAGAAAAGTTCTTCTAATCCATTAGTAAAAGGATCTATAGCACTTTTAACTAAATCTATAAACGATATTGAAGGTATGAGCTTAAAGGATAAAGTCTTAACAATTGACATAGAAAAAATGATTCAGGTTTATTGTACTGACACTTATGGTGTTAAGTTAGAAAAGTTGGATATTAGTACTTTAAACACTTCTAATGGATGTTTTGAATTTGGAATTAATGTTTTAGATATAAATTTAAGCAAACTTAAAAAATAAGATTATGCAAAGCTATATTAACTTATTTAAATTTAAATAAGTTAATATAGCTTTTTACTATTATAAAGTTATATTTAATAAATCTTTATATAAAAAGAAAAATATGCTACTATTATCAATATTAGTATTTACTTAGGAGGTAATTATATGAAAAGGTATGTTCTTTCTTTAGATCAAGGAACTACTAGCTCACGATGTCTTATATTTGATAAAGAACAAAATATATATGGAATTGCTCAAAAAGAGTTTACTCAAATATATCCTAAAGAAGGGTGGGTTGAGCATGATCCTATGGAAATTTGGTCATCTCAATATGGTGTTTTACAAGAAGCTTTAGCTAAAACTAATATTTCACCAGAAGAAATAGCAGCAATAGGAATAACAAATCAAAGAGAAACTACAATAATATGGGATAAGGAAACAGGTAAACCAATATACAATGCAATAGTATGGCAATGTAGAAGAACAGCAGATATTTGTGAAGATTTAAAAAGTGATGGATTTGATAAGTATATTAAGGAAAATACAGGATTATTAATAGATGCATATTTTTCAGCAACAAAGATTAAATGGATATTAGATAATGTAGATGATTCTAGAGAAAAAGCAGAAAGAGGAGAATTGCTTTTTGGAACGGTTGATACATGGTTAATTTGGAAACTTACTAATGGAAATGTTCATGTAACTGATTATACTAATGCTTCAAGAACTATGCTTTTTAATATTAAAGAATTAAAATGGGATGAAAAAATATTAAATAAGCTTAATATACCGATTTCTATCTTACCTGAGGTTAAAAGTTCATCAGAAATATATGGATATGTTAATTTAGGTGGAAAAGATAATATTAAGGTGCCAATAGCAGGAATAGCAGGAGATCAACAAGCAGCTTTATTTGGTCAAGCAGCCTTTAATAAAGGTGATGCAAAAAATACATATGGAACAGGATGCTTTTTACTAATGAATACTGGAGAAGAGATAGTTGAAAGTAAAAATGGACTTTTAACAACTATAGCAATCGGTATTGATGGAAAAATAAATTATGCTTTAGAAGGTTCTGTTTTTATGGGAGGTGCAATAATTCAATGGCTTAGAGATGAAATGGGAATATTGTCTGATGCTCAAGACTCTGAATATTTTGCTAAAAAGGTTAATAATACTGGAGGAGTTTATGTAGTTCCAGCATTTGTAGGCCTTGGAGCTCCCTATTGGGATATGTATGCAAGGGGAGCTATACTTGGTTTAACTAGAGGTTCAAATAAAAATCATATAATTAGAGCTGCTCTTGAATCAATTGCCTATCAAGTTAATGATTTAATAAATGCTATGGAAGATGATGCAGGATTTAAGATTAATTCGTTAAAAGTTGATGGTGGAGCAAGTAAGAATAAATTGTTAATGCAGTTTCAATCAGACATAAGTAATATTGAGGTATGTAAACCTATAATAACAGAAACTACAGCGCTTGGAGCAGCATATTTAGCTGGATTAGCTGTTGGATACTTTGATAATATTGATGAGATATCAAAGTCTTGGTGTATAGGAGAAAGTTATAATCCTAATATGAAAATTGAAGATAGAAAAATTCTTTATAATGGATGGAAAAAGGCAGTTAATAGAGCTAAAGATTGGACTGATTAAATAAATAATAAAAAGCTATTTGTAATTTTATAAATAGTTTTTTTATAATAATATTTTAGCTTAATGGGAAAAATACTACAGATATTTATATGAATTGGATGTGGTATATATGAAAATTCTAAAATATATGTTGATTTTTATTCCAATCAGCATAGTAGGAAAATTTATGAACTTTTCTCCAGCAATTATGTTTATTTTAGCAGCATTATCAATTATTCCTCTTGCAGGATTAATGGGGGAAGGTACAGAGGAAATATCCTTTTATTCAGGCCCTAAAATTGGAGGATTTTTAAATGCAACCTTTGGAAATGCAACAGAATTAATAATATCATTTTTTGCATTAAAGGAAGGTTTATTTGAAGTTGTTAAATCTTCCATTGCAGGTTCAATAATAGGAAATATTTTATTAGTATTAGGTGCTAGTATGTTAATGGGTGGCCTTAAACATAAAAGTCAAAAATTTAATAAAAATATAGTGGAAGTAACATCTAGTATGTTGTTGTTTGCAGTAATAGGGTTATCTATACCTGCAGTATTTACCCATACATTTTCTACCAATTTATTAAATACTAAATATGAAGGTTTAAGTATTGTAGTAGCAGTTATAATGTTTATATTATATATATTTAGTTTGATATTTTCATTCTTTACACATAAGGAATTATATGCAGTTAATTATGAAGAAGAGGGAACTGCAAAATGGTCATTAAAAAAATCTATAATAATATTAATAATTGCTACTATCTTTATTGCAATTGAAAGTGAATTTTTAGTAGGTGGAGTAGAAGGAATAACAAGTAAGCTAGGTTTAAGCGAAGCATTTGTTGGTATTATATTAATTCCTGTTATAGGAAATGCAGCTGAGCATACTACTGCTATTGCAATGGCATTAAAAAATAAGATGGATGTTGCAATTGAAATAGCAATAGGGTCAAGTTTACAAATAATATTATTTGTGGCTCCAATACTTGTTTTTTTAAGTTTAATGTTTATACCTATGAGTATAATATTTAATCAATTTGAATTAATTGCTCTTATTGTTTCAGTTTTAATAGCTAATAAGGTTGCTAGTGATGGTGAGTCTAATTGGTTAGAAGGAGCACAATTAGTTGCTGTATATTTGATAATTGCAGCAGGTTTCTTTATAATATAAATTAAAATAAGATTTATATTATAATAATAAGGTGGATTAAATGGAAGAGTTAAGAAAAGTATTAAATGAAGTATTTAACGACGAAATAATTAAAGCAGTTATAAGTAATAAAGCTAATAAAGAAGTTAAATATAATAAAATTGTAATTAATATTAAAGAAACAAATAAGGGTAAGTTTTATCAACTAGAAAAATTTACTGATAAACAAGTTTTTCATGAAAATATAAAGGTTGAAAATATTAGTGATAAAATATATGAATGTTTAAATGAAAATTATAAGCAACTTTCTGCATGGTCATGTAATTTTACATATGATATGAAAATATCAAAAAAAGGAAAAATATTTTTAGGTAAAAAGAAATGTGATAATTCTAAAAATATTAATAAAGGACATAATAAAGAAAAAAATTATATATTAAAGGAAGGTATGATAATTGAACCTCTTATAGATTTAGGTGTGTTCACTAAAGAGGGGAAAATTGTTAATTCCAAGTACGATAAGTATAAACAAATAAATAGATTTATTGAAATAATTGATGATGAAATTAGAAAAAATAATTATAATGATTTAACAATATTAGATTTTGGATGTGGAAAGTCTTATTTAACATTTGTATTGTATTACTATTTTGTTAAGATAAAAAATATAAATGTTAAAATGATAGGATTAGATTTAAAGGAAGATGTAATTAAAAAATGTAATGAAATAGCACAAAGATATAACTATGAAAATTTACATTTTGAGTTAGGAGATATTAACGGATTTAAATATAATAATAAAGTTGATATGGTAATAACATTACATGCTTGTGATACTGCAACTGATTACGCATTATATAATGCTGTTAAGTGGAACAGTAATATGATTTTTTCAGTTCCATGTTGTCAACATGAATTTAATTCTCAAATAAAAACTAATGATTTATCAATATTAACTAAGTATGGTATAGTACAGGAAAGAATATCAGCTTTAATGACAGATAGTGTAAGAGCTAACTTATTAGAATGTGCTGGATATAAGACTCAATTATTAGAGTTTATAGATATTTCACATTCACCAAAAAATATATTAATTAGAGCTTCAAAATCTAATATATCAAAAGAAAAGAGAGAAAAGTCTTTCGAAGAAGTTAATAGCTTAATTAAAACATTTAATTTTAATCCTACACTTTATAACTTATTAAAAAATGATAATTTAATTTAACTTTTTAAATAATAACGAAATAAGTAAATTTTTCGTTATTATTTTTTTATTTGTTTTAAAATATAAAATAATTACATAACAATAAAATGTACAAGTACTTTATAAATATTATGGGGGATGATTATATTGGTTAATAATAAAAAAAATAGTATAGTTTTTATTATAATTACTGTTTCTTTTTCTTTATTAATAATGTATTTTTTAATTTCTATTTATTTTAATAATCATTTTTTTATAGGAACATATATAAATGGAGTGAATATATCATTTAAGACAGTAGCTGAAGCAAATGAAAAGCTGTTAGACAAGTCTAATAATTATATTTTAGAAATTAAGGAAAGAGATAATGTAATAGAATATATATATGGAGATAAAATTAATTTTGAATATAAAGGAGCAGATAAAATTAGTGAATTAAAGAAAAAACAAAATTGTTTTTTCTGGTTTAAAGCTATTTTTACTAAAAGTATATATAATATAGATAATTTTTATTCTTATGAAAAGAGTTTGCTTGATAATGAATTTAATAATCTTTTATGTTTTGCAAAAGAGAATATTATTGAACCTTTAGATGCTTGTTTTCACTATAACGGAACTGAATATGAAATAATTGAAGAAGTTGAAGGAAATAAGGTTAATAAAGATTATTTATATGCTTATATATTAAATTCTATTTTAAGAGGATTAGAAAGTATTGATTTAGAAGAAATAAATGCTTATGAACATCCAGATTTTACTTCAGATAGTAAAAAAGTTATAGAAGCTAAAAATGAATTAAATAAGTATGTATCTACTACAGTATATTATAATTTTGATGATGAAATAGAAATTTTAGATGGGAATATTATTAATGAATGGTTAGAGGTAGATCAGCTTATGAATATTGTATTTAATAAAAAAAGAATAAAAGAATATTTAAATAATTTAAGTATTAAATATGATACATATGGCAAAAATCGTATTTTTAAAACTACAACCAGAAAAAATGTAGAAATAATTGGCGGAAATTATGGATGGAAAATTGATAAGAGTAAAGAGTTTGATGAATTACTTAAAAATATAAAAGGTGGAGAAATTATAGAAAGAGAACCATTATATATTCAAAGGGCATTAGGGAGTAGAAAAAATGATATTGGTAATACTTATGTAGAAATAAATTTGACTAATCAATATTTGTGGTTTTATAAAAATGGAGAAGTATTAACTCAAGGTGATATTGTAACTGGAAATATTAGTAGAGGAAATGCAACACCTCAAGGAACTTATATATTAAACTATAAACAAAAAAATGCAACACTAAAGGGTGCAGGATATAGTTCTGACGTTAAATATTGGATGCCGTTTAATTGCAATATAGGAATACATGATGCAAAGTGGAGAGGATCTTTTGGTGGGAAAATATATAAGACAGATGGTAGTCATGGATGTGTTAATGTACCTGAATATTTGGCAAAAAAAATCTATGAAAATATAGAGCCAGGAACCCCTATTATTTGCTATAAGGAAGATTAGAATAGGGATTATTAAATAATAACTTAATTTTTAAATTCTATTATTTTTGTAATATTTTATTATTTTTATAATAAAATATTACAAAAATAAATTATAGGGGTGAATATTTATGAGAAATAGAAAAGAAACTATAATTTTAAAATTATCAAAATATAATGAAAGAAAAATTAGAAATAAAGCTATAATAAATAATAAGAGTGTAAATGAATATATAAAAAAGATATGTATATATGATCCTTGGATAACAAAGTATGGAGATTAAAATATTATGAATAGTATAGATTTAAATATATTACATAAGTTATTTATTGTTTTTTATATTTTTATTATAATTTATGGATTATATTTAGATATTAAAGAAAAAAATAAAATGGAAAAAAGAATAAAGGAAAAGGTGAATAATAAATATAGAACAAAAATATTATTAGAAATAGATGAAGATGAAAAATATATGCTTAAAAATTTAACGTATGATTATGGATATAACTCTATTGAAGAATTTATAGTTAATATACTTAATGAAGAAATTATAAAAGAATAAATTATTTAATAATAATTATTATTTATTGATAGTAGTATTGTTTTATAGTATATTAAAATTATTAAAATTAAAATTTTGATTAATTAATAATTATATAATATTGGAGGACTAAAGATGTTAAACATAGGATGTCACTTGTCTACTTCTAAGGGATTTAAGAATATGGGAAAGGAAGCTTTATCTATTGGAGCAAATACTTTTCAATTTTTCACACGTAATCCTAGAGGTGGCAAGGCAAAGGATATAGATGAAAAAGATATAAATGAACTTTTAAAAATAATGAAAGAAAATAATTTTGCTAAAATATTAGCACATGCTCCATATACTTTAAATGGATGCTCAGCAGATGAAAATACAAGAAAGTTTGCAACTGAGATGATGGCTGATGACTTAGTTAGGATGGAATATTTACCTAATAATTTATATAATTTTCATCCAGGTAGTCATGTTAAACAAGGTGTTGATGTAGGAATAGATTATATCGTAGAAATGTTAAATAAAGTATTAAAACCTGAACAAACAACTACTGTATTACTAGAAACAATGGCAGGAAAAGGCACAGAAATAGGAAGAAGCTTTGAGGAAATAGCAAAGATTATTGATAGAGTAGAATTGAATGATCATTTAGGTGTATGTTTAGATACATGCCATGTTTATGATGCTGGATATGATATACTAAACAATTTAGATAATGTTTTAGAAGAATTTGACAAAATAATAGGATTAGATAGATTAAAAGCAATACATCTAAATGATAGCAAAAATCCTTTTAATAGTCACAAAGATAGACATGAAAAAATAGGGGAAGGCAGTTTAGGTCTTGAAGGAATAAGCAAAATAATAAATCATCCAAAGCTTAGACACTTACCATTTTTCTTAGAAACTCCTAATGAATTAGATGGATATAAAGCTGAAATAGAATTATTAAGAAAACAATATAAATAATAAAAAATGAAGGTATTATCTATGATAAAGTTAGATATATACCTTCATTTTTTTATAAATTTATAATCTTAGAGAATAATAATATTAAATAATAAAAAGGGCTAAAATAATATTAAAATATTATTTTATTTTTTTAATAATATAAATATAATAAAAAATGAAATTTTAGAGGTGGTTTTATGAGAGAAAATTCTGGAAAAGAAAGTAAAGCTATTAAGGTTCTATTTCAAAAGTTAATAGATGATAATTATAAACAAAAGGAATATAGAGATATTTATATAGTTGATATACTTCCTAGAAAAGTTGTTAATATAGATAAATATAGTGATTTTGAAAATATAATTTTAAAAAATAATAGTTATAATGTTTTAAATAAATTTGTATTATCAATGAGTAAATTATATCTTTATGATAGTCATATTTTAAAATTAGTACATGATGAGGAAGAAAACTTATCTTTTGAACCATATAATAATGACTTAAATAGATTTATAGATGATGTAATTTATAATTTATCTGTACCAAAAAAGAGAATGGATATTATATTTAATGATCTAAAAATAGGAATAGAAATAACTTCATGGTGTATTAAAGTTATGGATTTTGGTTGTATAGATTTAAGGTTTGTTATGGATATGTTTAAATCTGAAGGTCTTTTTATAAGAAGACCAATTATATAGATAAATTTATTATTGAATTGTAAAAACTGCACACATTTAAAAATGTGTGCAGTTTTTATTTAAAGAAAATTTAATAAAAAATATATAAAATTAATTATAAATATGATATTATATTTTATGGTTAACATAAAAATAACTTAGTTAACTATGGTTAACTAAGTTGAAAATGAAAGGGTTAAAATATGAAAGATACAGAAGTTATAATAAATAATAAAGAAAAACTTTTTGATAATAAACTTGAGAGAAATGAATCTTTTACGGATGAGAAAGAAAAAATAGAAACTAAGGGATTAAAATTAAAAAAATCTACAAAAGAAAGATTAAATTTACTTCAATCTAGTTTTGATGATGCAGAAAGTATGATATTAGCTTTATTAAATCAATATGAAGTTTTTAAAATTGAAGGTAATGAAAAATTTGCTGATAGAAAAGGTGAGATAGATAGGTTTAATTATCTTATAGAATCTATAAAAGAATGTTTTATAAATTCTTTGGAAATGGCTACATATATTGAAGATAAATGTAATGATAAAATAAAAAAAGAATTAAAGAAAAAAGATAGAATTATATCTTTATTACAAGATGAAAACAATTCTTTAAATAAAAAAATAGAAGAAAGAAATTTTGAATTTAAAGATAAAATTAAAGAATTAACTGAAACAAAAGAAAGTTTTACTAGAGTTAACTTAGCATTAACTACAGTTGAAAAAGAATTAAGTGAAAAGGCTAAAATTATAGAAAATTTACAAATTCATATATCATCGCTTTCTGATTTATCTAAGGAAAACAAATCTATAAAGAAAGAAAATAATGAACTAGAAAGACAAGTTAAGATTTTAGAAAATAAGTTAACTGAAAATAAAATAGATTCACAAAAATTTGAATATTTAAAATTGGAAAATGAAAGATATCTATCTGAAGTTTGTGAACTGAGAAATGAAAAAAATGAGTATAAATTATATGCTAATGAGCTTAATTGTAAAATACAAGATATTTTGCTTGATAAGTCTAATGAAATAACTAAAATCAATAATGAAAAAAATCAATTGCTAAAAACTATTGAGGAAAAAAATAAAAAGGATTTAACAGAGTCAAATAATATTATTAATAAATTAAAGGATGAATTATATGAATTAAAATTAACTTTAGGAAATAATATTAAAACTAAATAAAAAATACTAAGGGTAACCCTTAGTATTTTTTATTTACTATACTAGAAACTCTAAATTCCCCATTGTCTAAAACTCTTAGAAATAATTTAAATTGTGATTTATCTAATGTGCTTTCGATATTTAATACATTTTTATAAGGTGATAATGGAATTAATAGTTTATCGTCATTTGTATCTATAAAAATAGATCCTTCATAATCTGTAAAATAAGAACAAAGTGGATTTAAATCTATACTGATTATATTAGGATATTCCTTTGTAAATGGACATATAAATTCTTCTCTATTTTTAATGTTTTTAATTATTATTGTTGAAATGTTAAAATTATTATAATCAATTGGTGAAAAATAAAGAAGAAGTTTATTATTATTTTTAATACAATTTTCTAAAAAAACCTTTTTTATATATGATGATTTAATATAATTATTCATGATAAACGACAATATATTTTACTCCTTAATTTTTTTTATTAATAAATATATTATGCAAAAGTTAAAAAATAGACATAAAATTTATATTTTATTTAATAATGATAAATAATATTATTAGAATATTATTATAAGGAGTGAGTTTTTTGCCTATTGCACTAGTTACTGCTTTAATATCTGCTGGAGGATTAATACTAGGTTCAGTAATTGGGGCTATTTGTAGCTGGTTTATAAATAAGTTTTCATTACATGAACAAACGAGGCTACAAAAAGAAAACCTAAACTATCAGCATCAATGTAAGTGCCAAGAGAAATTTATTAATGCAAATATTATTAGATTAGATTTTTGTAATGCAATTTATCAAAGTGTTAGGTATTTGCAAAAAGAAGAAAAATATAGTTTTTATAGTTCTATACCTATTTATAAAGACTATCATAAAATAGTTGCATCTTTATGTAGTGAATACTCTTTAAAGGAACTAAGCTATATTTATCAATTATATGGGGTTTTAGAAGAATGTTCTAAAATAGTTGAATTTTATTGGAATGGTAAATCTGAAAATATAATAATTAGAAATTCTTATAGAAATGTATTAGAAAAAATTTATGGGGAGAATTATCCTAAAATTTTATCTCAAAATATTGATAACGTTAGTTATAAAGAATTGTATAATGACCCTTTAATGAAAGAGGGGTATAGAAAAATTCTTAATTCATTAGATGAAATTTGTAATATGGAAAATTAAAAACATATACTGTATCATTTTTTTGCTATTGATTGTATCATGATACAGTATATATTTTAAAATATTAATATTAAATTTTTATGTTTTTATCTTAGCATTTCTATCATTAAGTCGAGTGTATTTTTAGTCTTTTTTAAATTATCTATATAATCTGCTATATGATGTTTATAGTAGTATATACCTTCATCTGTAATAGAATAGATTTTTTTGCTTCGTTTATTTAGAAAATCATCGCCTGTCCATTTACTTATGACATATCCTTTACTTTCAAGATCATATAAAGTTTCATATATTGTGCTTGATGATACTGGAAAAGGAAGGTTTGAACTTTTAAACACATCTCTAAATGCTTCTAATACTTTATTTCCGAATATAACTTCTCCTTTTGATAGCTCTTTTAATATATAAAATGAATATAACATCTTTGTATTTACTACATTTCTAGGGGCTATAAGCCTATTGCGGTTGGTATTCATATTTAATCACTCCTTAGATTACCATATATGATTATAATAACAAAAATTATAAAAAATGTCTAATTACAAAGAATATCTTTATATTGGTGAACATAAAAAAGTAAGATTGAATACTATATATTAAAGTACCAAAGATAGGAGATGGGAAACATGTCAAAGAAATGTTGTTGTAGAAGAAACAATTGCTGTAGAAATAATTGTTGTTGTACTTGCTGTAATCCTTGTAACACTTGCAATCCTTGTTGCAATAGTTGTTGTGGATATGGTGGCTATGGTAATTGCGGTGGTTTTGGCGGCTACGGCGGTGGCTGGTGGTGGATAATTATATTATTATTTTTCTTCGGCGGCGGTTGCTGGTAATTTATAGCTTAGTGTACCAAAAAGTGTATTAAATTTTTGGTACACTTTTTTATTATAAATAAATTTATTTATTTATTTTGGAGAAACTATTTTAGAAAGAAACTCTAGAGGTGTTGTTAAATGGGAAAAAATATATTTTTATTTAAATTAATATTAACATTATTAATAGCTTTAAATTGTAATGTAGTATATGCAGAACCAAATGAAATTAAGCAAGATACTGAAGAAGATAAAAGTGAGCCATATAAAACATTGGAAGAGTTGAAAAAAGAATTAAAGGAAGAAAGGAGACAAATAGACCAACAAAGATTAGAGGAGATTAAAAAAAAGGAAGAAGAAAAGAAACAAGAATTAGGTGAAAGTGACAACATAAAGAAAAACAGCAATGATGAAAATAAAAAAAACGAAGTAAAGAATAATAAAGAAAACGACCTAATACCATCATTAATTGTTAGATTAAGAGGAAAGCATTCTACTAAATATTTATGTTCTTATCATTTTATTTTAAATAGTGATAATAGTGAAAGCGAGCTTGATAAAACTATTTATGATGATTATAAAATCCTCTTGAAAAAGAATTCTTTAAAAGTTAGAGGAGGAGAAGTTATAAATTTTGAATTTAGTGAAAATCCTACTAAAATTAGAGCATACATTTGGGATGATGAAATTAAGGAATTAGAAATTAATAGGGGAACTATAAAAGTTCCGCAGTTAGATAAAAAAATAGTAGTAGGAGTTGAAGGTACATATAAAAATGGGAAAATATTATACGCTGTAGTTTTAGATATTAGAGGCTAAATTAATTAAAAATAATATATGGAGGAAAAGGATTATGGATATAGAAAAGTATTCTGATCAAGGATTAAAATGTGGGATTATTAATGAAGAAAAAAAATCAGAGGAAATTAAAGATGAAAATGTAAGTAAGGAAGAAGAAAAAGTTTCTGAAATAAAGGAGTTAGGTACTACTAATATGAGTGGTCCAAGTCAAAGTATTCAGATATTACCTATAATAGGGCAAGTTGAGGGACATGTGGTTTTACCACCACAAACTAAGTCTACAAAATATGAACATATAATACCGCAATTAATTTCTATGGAGCAAAATGATAAAGTAAAGGGAATATTAATTGTATTAAACACTGTTGGAGGAGATGTTGAAGCTGGATTGGCTATAGCTGAAATGATATGTTCTTTATCAAAGCCAACAGTTTCAATTGTAATTGGTGGAGGACATTCCATAGGAGTTCCTTTAGCAACCTCTGCTGATTATTCATTTATTAGTCCATCAGCAACAATGATTGTTCATCCAGTTAGAATGAATGGATTTGTAATTGGTGTAGCGCAAACTTTCCATTATTTTAAAAAGATGCAAGAACGTATAAATAATTTTATAGTTAGAACATCTAAAATAGATAAAGATGAATTAGAGAGAATGATGTTAAAGTCAGATGAATTATTAAATGATATGGGAACTATTTTAATTGGAGAACAAGCTGTAGAATGCGGATTAATAGATAGTGTAGGTGGAATAAAAGATGCTTTAGATAAATTAGATGAACTTATAAAAAATAATGAAAATATAAATGAATAAAATAAAAAAGAAATTCCTGTAAGGGAGTTTCTTTTTTATTTAAAATATGTTTAAAATATTTATAAGCTATAATATAATAAATTTGCTAAAAATGATGTTTTTAAATAGAGGTGATTTAATGGGAAAAAGGAGACAAAAAAACAATTCAAAAAAGAAGCTCAAAGATGTTGATGAGAAGAAAGGAGATGTTAAATCGATACTTTATATATCTATAGGATTATTATTAGCTTTTTCAACTTATACAGACTTAGCTGGAATTTTATCAGTAATATCTAGAAAAACACTATATAATATGTTTGGAATTATATCTTATCTTGTTCCTATATATCTTATTTATTTTGGTATAGATACAATAAGATCAAAAGGAACAATAAAATATTCAAAAAAATTCTTTAGTATAACATTAATTGCTATAGTTATTTGGCTATTTTGTAGCACTATGTTAATTCAATTTGTAAGTGGCTCTGTATATAATGATTATAATTTTTTTGAAATGATAAAAAAGATTCATTTTTCAGATAATTATTCTATTCATGGTGGATTCTTTGGATTTCTTATTGCTTATCCATTATCAAAATTAATAGGTTATATAGGAAGTTATATATTATATAGTACTTTATTTTTAATAGGAATGATTTTATTTATGGATTTAACTCTATATGATATATATATAAAAGGTAAAAATATCATAAATTCTTTTATAGGTAGTAATTCTTATAAAAAAGAAATTAAAAAGAATAATTTAAAAAGGAAAAAAGAAAAAAGTATTAAAGATGATAATATTGAAGTTATAGTTTCTGATTTAAATAATGAAAGTGAAGAAGAGGAATTTGCAAAAGATATAACTAGCAAAATACAAATAATGGACTTTTCTAAAAACTCAGACTTTCAGGAAACAACTCCTCTTCAAAAAATTAATTTAGATGATATGGATAAAAGTATCAATAGTAATTTAAAAACAAATAGTAAAAATTTATCTTTTAAAGATAAGGAGTTTTTTAATAAAGAAATAGAATACTCAATAAATGAAGTAGAACAAGAAAATAAAAAGGAATATTTATTTCCTACTATGAATTTACTAAACATAAATTCTAAGTTGAAATTGAAAAATGAAGATAAAAAAGATTTAATTGAAAGTGCAGATAAACTAGTTGAGACACTTTCTGATTTTGGAGTAGAAGCTAAAGTGATACAAGTAACTAAAGGTCCTTCAGTTACAAGATTTGAATTACAACCAAGTCCTGGGGTAAAAGTATCAAAAATAGTTAATTTACAAGATGATATAGCATTAGGGTTAGCAGCAAATGGGGTTAGAATGGAAGCTCCTATTCCAGGAAAGGCTGCTATAGGTATTGAAGTTCCAAATAAAAAACAATTACCTGTTTTTTTAAGAGAGGTTCTTGATTCTAAAGAATTTACAAATACCAATAAAAACTTAGCTTTTGCTTTAGGAAAAGATATAACAGGAAAATGTATAGTTGGAGACCTAAGTAAAATGCCACATATGTTAATTGCAGGGGCAACAGGATCAGGAAAGTCTGTTTGTATAAACACTCTTATAATAAGTTTGTTATATAAGTATTCTCCAGATCAAGTTAAACTTCTTATGGTAGATCCTAAAGTGGTTGAATTAAGTGTTTATAACGGAATACCACATCTATTAATCCCGGTTGTAACAGACCCTAAAAAGGCAGCTGGAGCTCTTAATTGGGCTGTTAATGAAATGAATAAACGATATAATTTATTTTCTCAAATGAAGGTTAAAAATATAGAATCATATAATAATCTTCTAAAAAAAGGACAAATAAAAGAGAAATTACCTTATATAGTAGTAATTGTAGATGAACTTGCAGATTTAATGATGGCTTGCCCAAATGATGTAGAAGATTATATTTGTAGATTAGCTCAAATGGCAAGAGCTGCAGGAATGCATTTAATTATAGCTACTCAAAGGCCATCTGTGGATGTTATAACAGGTGTAATAAAAGCTAATATACCTTCAAGAATTTCTTTTGCTGTTTCTTCTGGAACTGATTCAAGAACTATATTAGATCAAGTTGGTGCTGAAAAGCTTCTTGGTAGAGGGGATATGCTTTATTATCCTCTAGGTGAAAACAAGCCAATTAGAATTCAAGGAGCATTTATTTCAGAGGAAGAAGTTGAAAATGTAGTTGAATTTATAAAAAAATCAGATGAGCGCATTGATTATTCAGAAGAAATATTAAATCATATAAATAATGATTCTATTAACGAAAACCAATTAGATAATGAATGTGATGAATTATTAGAAGAAGCTATAAAATTAGTTATTGAATATCAACAAGCTTCAACTTCGTTTATACAAAGAAAATTAAGAGTTGGCTTTAATAGAGCATCTAGAATAATGGATGAATTAGAAGAACGTGGTATAATTTCTCAAAGAGATGGAAGCAAGCCAAGACAAGTGTTAGTTGAAAAAGGAAATGTGTATAATAGCTAATAATATAAAATACTTGTAAATATAATATAGTTAAATTACAATAAATATTATTATTTGAACTTAGGAGGAAATTATTTTGAAAAAATATAAAGTTGGAATGGTCAGCTTAGGATGCGATAAAAATAGAGTTGATTCAGAATTAATATTAGGATCAATAAATAAACATTATGAAATAACTAATGATGCAAAAGAAGCTGATATAATAATTGTTAATACCTGTGGATTTATAGAAAGCGCTAAACAAGAATCTATTGATACAATTTTAGAAATGGCAGAATATAAAAATAAATATAATTGCAAAATGCTAATTGCAACAGGGTGTTTAACTCAAAGATATGGAGATGAATTATTAGATTTAATTCCAGAAATAGATATATTAATGGGTGTTAATGATTATATGAAATTACACAAATTAATATTAGACTTTATAAAAGATCATAAAAGAATTTCATCAACTAACTATAGTGATGAAGGAATTAATGAAGGAATTAGATTATTAACGACTAAACAACACACTGCATACGTTAGAATTGCAGAAGGTTGTAACAATTTTTGTACTTATTGTATAATCCCTAAAATTAGAGGTAAATTTAGAAGCAGATTAGAAAAAAATATTTTAGATGAAGTAAATATGCTTGCAAAAAATGGAGTTAAAGAAATAATTTTAATTGCTCAAGATTTAACTGACTATGGAGTAGATATTTATGGTAAAAGAATGCTTCATGATTTAATATCTAAAATATCTGAAATAGAAAATATTGAATGGATAAGATTATTGTATTGTTATCCAGAAGAAATTACAGATGAACTAATTGAGGAAATTGCTAAAAATAAAAAAGTTGTTAAATACTTAGACTTACCAATTCAACATATAAGTAGTGATGTTTTAAAGAAAATGGGAAGAAGAACAAATAAAGAAGATATCATTAATAAAATTAATACTTTAAGAAATAAAATTGAAGGAATTGCCTTAAGAACCTCTTTAATTGTTGGTTTTCCAGGAGAAACTGAAGAAAATTTTAATGAGTTAGAAAGCTTTTTAAAAGATTATAAGCTTGAGAATGTTGGAGTATTTTCATATTCACAAGAAGAAGATACACCAGCTGCTAAAATGGATAATCAAATTGATGAAGATATTAAAGCTAAACGACAAAAGAAGCTTATGGAAATTCAAAGAAAAGTAGTTAAAGATCAAAATAAATTGAAAATAGGAAAAATTTATGATACTATTATAGATGGTAATAATAGTGATTATTACATTGGAAGAAGTTATGAAATGGCTCCTGAAATTGATGGTCTTATTTATATAAAAAAAGAAAAACCTTTAAATTTAGGTGATATAGTAAAAGTTAAGATTAGCGATATTATGGAGTACGATTTAATGGGAGAGGTTTTAGATGAATTTAGCAAATAAATTAACTATGATTAGGATACTTTTAGTACCTGTCTTCCTATTATTTATAACAGTAAAAAATATTCCGTATGGATCTATAATAGCAACTGTTATATTTATAATAGCATCAATAACTGATCAATTAGATGGATATATTGCTAGAAGTAGAAATCAAATAACTAATTTTGGGAAATTTATGGACCCATTAGCTGATAAATTATTAGTTACAGCAGCATTAGTTTCATTAGTTGAACTTAAATTAGTAGCAAGTTGGGCTGTAGTAGTTATTTTAGCGAGAGAATTTGCAGTCTCAGGATTAAGAACATTAGCAGCCTCTAATGGAAAAATTATTGCTGCTAGTTGGTGGGGAAAAATTAAAACAGTAACACAAATGGTAGCAATATTATTATTATTATTGAAAGTTAATATTTATACATCTGTAGATGCAATAAATTTTGTAGATAATAATTTATTTTTAAATTCCTTCTTTACTTATGTACCTGAAATTATAATGTATATAGCTGTTTTAATAACAATAATCTCAGGAATTGATTACTTTATAAAAAATAAACATGTAATTTCTATGAATTAAGTGTTTAATTATAGTTTAAATGGATATAATTTTAAAAAAAGGTTCCTTCTATATTTTATAGTAGGAACTTTTAATATATAAAAATATAATAAATATTGACTATAAATTAAATATAAATTATAATTTACTCATACAAGAACAAATGTTCGTGAAAGGATGGTTATTATATGGCAAACATAGATGAAAATAAATTAAAAGCAATTGAAAATGCGATGAGTCAAATTGAAAAGCAGTTTGGTAAGGGATCTATAATGAAGTTAGGTGAACATAGTACTTTAAATGTAGATTCAATTTCAACTGGGTGTCTTGATTTAGATATAGCTTTAGGGATAGGTGGAGTTCCTAGAGGAAGAATAATAGAAATTTATGGACCTGAAAGCTCTGGTAAAACAACAGTTGCATTACATGTAGCTGCAGAAGCTCAAAAATTAGGTGGAGCAGTAGCATTTGTTGATGCAGAACATGCTCTAGATCCAAGTTATGCAAGAAACTTAGGGGTAGATACAGAAAATCTTATAGTATCTCAACCGGATACAGGAGAACAAGGCTTAGAAATTGCAGAAGCTTTAGTTAGATCAGGAGCTATAGATGTTCTTGTGGTCGATTCAGTTGCAGCACTAGTTCCTAGAGCTGAAATAGAAGGTGAAATGGGAGATTCCCATGTTGGATTACAAGCAAGATTAATGTCTCAAGCCTTAAGAAAATTAACAGGTACAATTAATAAATCTAAGTGTGTAGTTATTTTTATAAATCAATTAAGAGAAAAAGTTGGAGTTATGTTTGGAAATCCAGAAACTACTACTGGAGGAAGAGCTCTTAAATTCTATTCAAGTATTAGAATGGATGTAAGAAGAATAGATTCAATAAAACAAGGTGATGAAATTATTGGTAATAGAACAAGAGTTAAAATAATGAAAAATAAAGTAGCTCCTCCATTTAAACAAGCTGAATTTGATATAATGTATAATGAGGGGATTTCTAGAACAGGAAATATTGTAGATGTTGGTGTTAAAGAAAATATTGTTCAAAAGAGCGGTGCTTGGTTCTCATATGGAGATATAAGATTAGGACAAGGAAGAGAAAATGCAAAGCAATATTTAAGAGATAACCCAGAGGTTGCATTAGAAATTGAAAATAAAATAAGATTAAAATATGAACTTCCACTAATGGAAGATAAAAATAAAAAAAAGGATAAAAAAGAAAGTAAGTAATGAAATAAAATTAGGAATATTACAAATAAGTAAATCTTATAGTGATATTTCTAATTTTATTTTTTTATTTATTTTAATTAAATCACTATGTGCATGACAAGTAACATTCTTGACATAATCTTTTTTTTAAGTTAGAATAATAACAAATACTGGTTTATCATATTCATAGGAACAGTGAGAATAATATGACACCTAAATGCTTTCTATTAAAATATAAATAGAGATTTATGTAAGGAGGTGTTAGTTTGAATAATATATTAACAATGGTATTAGTTGATATTTTATTATTAGGAATATTCGGATTTATTGTATATAAAGCCGTACAAAAGGCCACGCAAAAAAAGGTTTCATTTTTAGAAAAAGAAGCAAATGATTTAGTAGAAAAAGCTAAAAGAGAAGCGGAAGCAACTAAAAAAGAATCTATTTTAGAGGCTAAAGAAGAGGTTCACAAACTAAGAAATGATTTAGACAGAGATTCTCGTGAGAGAAGAAATGAAATTCAAAGGCTTGAAAGAAGACTTTTACAAAGAGAAGAGTCTTTAGACAAAAAGAGTGATCTTTTAGAAAAGAAAGAGGAAACTATCAATAAAAGAATGCAAGAAGTTGATCAAGTTGAAGAAAATATTCAGCAGTTATATGTAAAAAGAAGAGAAGAGTTAGAGAGAATTTCAAATTTAACAACAGAAGAAGCTAAAGAAATTCTTCTAGGAGAAGTTAAAAAAGAAGTTTCTCACGATGCTGCTTTACTTATTAAAGAAATTGAATCAAAAGCTAAAGAAGAAGCTGATAAAAAATCTAGAGAAATTATAACTACTGCAATACAAAGATGTGCAGCTGATCATGTATCTGAATCAACAGTTCATGTAGTTGCATTACCAAATGATGAAATGAAAGGCAGAATTATTGGAAGAGAAGGTAGAAATATAAGAACACTCGAAACATTAACAGGAGTAGACTTAATAATTGATGATACTCCAGAAGCGGTTATTTTATCTAGTTTCGATCCTATAAGAAGAGAAGTAGCTAGAATAGCACTTGAAAAATTAATTGTAGATGGAAGAATACATCCAGCTAGAATTGAAGAAATGGTTGAAAGAGCCAAAAAAGATGTTGAAAATGATATTAAAGAAGAAGGAGAACAAGCGACTTTAGAAACAGGTGTACATGGTTTACATCCTGAAATTATAAAGCTTTTAGGAAGGCTTAAGTATAGAACTAGCTATGGTCAAAATGTTTTAAAACATTCAATAGAAGTTGCATACTTAGCTAGTGTAATGGCTTCAGAATTAGGTCTTGATGTTAATTTAGCTAAGAGAGCTGGATTATTACATGATATTGGTAAAGCTATAGATCAAGAACAAGAAGGGCCTCATGCTCTAATTGGTGGAGACTTTGCTAAAAAGTATCATGAATCACCTTTAGTTGTTAATGCTATTGCAGCTCATCACGGTGATGTTGAAATGATGTCTTTAGAGGCTATTTTAGTTCAAGCAGCTGATGCAATATCAGCAGCTAGACCGGGTGCAAGAAGAGAAACATTAGAAGCTTATATTAAAAGATTAGAGAAACTTGAAGAAATTGCAAATTCTTATGAGGGCGTAGATAAGTCATATGCCATTCAAGCTGGGAGAGAAATTAGGATAATGGTTAAACCAGAACAATTAGATGATGCTGGTTCTATTGAACTAGCTCGTAATTTAGCTAAAAGCGTTGAAGAACAATTAGAATATCCAGGTCAAATTAAAATCAATGTAATAAGAGAAATAAGGGCTGTGGATTTTGCTAAATAATAAATTAAAAGAACATATTTTTATAAGTAAGATATGTTCTTTTAATTTTAATTTTTTTAAATGAAAAGAAGGAATTAGAATTATTTTGTAGAATATATAATTGTATAAGTAGTTTTTTTTACTACTATATGTAAACGGTTTTAAATCAGGAGGGAAAATATAAATGGAAGTATTAAAAGTATCAACAAAATCTAATCCAAATTCAGTTGCTGGTGCATTAGCAGCAATAATTAAAGAAAAAAGCATTGTAGAAGTACAAGCTGTTGGAGCAGGGGCAATAAATCAAGCTGTAAAAGCAGTTGCAATTGCAAGAGGATTTGTAGCGCCAACAGGAAGAGATATAGTATGCGTACCAGCATTTACTGATATTGAAATTGATGGTGAAGAAAGAACTGCAATAAAGTTAATTGTTCAACCTAGATAAATATAAATAAAAAATAATTAACTTTATATTTAAGGAAATTTTAGTATTGAAATTATTTTAAATACAGTATATAATGTAATCGTTAGATATATAATATATTATATGTAAAGAGGTGTGTTTAATGGTATCTAAAGAAGTAATAGTGAACAACGGAACTGGTTTACACGCAAGACCAGCGACTTTATTAGTTAAAAAGGCTTCATCTTTTAAATCAGATGTAAGCATTGAATTTAACGGAAAAAAAGCTAATGTTAAGAGTTTAATTGGTGTTTTATCATTAGGAGTTACTAAAGGAGCTAACATTACAGTAACAGCTACTGGTGATGATGAAACTTTAGCAGCAGAAGAAATAGCTAAATTAATCGAAACTTTAGAAGACTAAAATAAAAAAGTGCTTTATGCACTTTTTTTATTTTAGTTATATTTTTATGTATTTAAACTCCAAAGCCTAAAGGCGAGGAGTTCTTGAGTATATATCTAAAGATATAAGTTTCACTTTTCCTCAAGATTTTCACTACCTAAAGTTTTATCAATTTTTTAATATATCACATCTAAATATAAGGGAAATTAAATCAATAGCACCTATTAATATTAATATATATATCACTCTAAATATGATAACATTATTACCTACTAAAGATGCTATAACATTAGTAGTGAAAAGACCTATAGCACCACAATTAATTGCACCAAGTAAAACAAGAACAGCAGATAATTTGTCAAAAAAGTTTAATTTACACATTTTAAATCCTCCATATTTATACTATTCATATAAAATAATATGAAAAATTTTTTTTAAATATAACTAACAAAATAAATAAAAATATGATATAATACGAATTATGTTATGTTAATTATAAAAAATATTCGGAGGTATTAAAATGACAAATATATATAATTCCCCATTAAATTCAAGATATGCATCAAAGGAAATGAGTTATATATTTTCAGATGATATGAAGTTTTCTACTTGGAGAAAGCTTTGGTTAGCTTTAGCTGAAGGAGAAAAGGAATTAGGATTAAATATTACAGATGAGCAAATAAGTGAATTAAAATCTAATATAGATAATATAAATTATGAAGAAGCAATAAAAAGAGAAAAAGAAGTAAGACATGATGTTATGAGCCACGTTTATGCATATGGATTACAATGTCCTAATGCAAAGGGAATAATACATTTAGGGGCTACTAGTTGTTATGTTGGAGATAATACAGATATAATAATAATGAGAGATGCTTTATTATTAATAAAGAAAAAAATAATAACAGTATTATATCATCTTTCTAATTTTGCTATTAAATATAAAGATATGCCTACCTTAGGGTTTACACATTTTCAACCAGCACAATTAACTACAGTTGGTAAAAGAGCATCTTTATGGATGCAAGACCTAGTATTAGATGTAGAAAATATAGACTTTTTATTATCAAAGCTTAAATTAAGGGGAGTAAAAGGAACAACAGGAACACAAGCTAGTTTTATGAACTTATTTGAGGATGATGAAAGTAAAGTTAAAGCTTTAGATACATATGTTGCTAAGAAAATGGGATTTGATAAAAGCTATGGAGTTACTGGGCAAACTTATCCTAGAAAAGTTGATTCAATAGTATTAAATACATTATCAGAAATAGCTCAAAGTGCTTATAAGTTTAGTAATGATTTAAGGTTATTACAAAGTATGAAAGAAATGGAGGAACCATTTGAAAAACATCAAATAGGATCTTCAGCAATGGCATATAAGAGAAATCCTATGAGAAGCGAAAGAATGGGAGCTTTAGCAAGAATGGTAATTGTAAATTCGCTAAATCCTGCAATAACGGCTTCAACTCAATGGTTTGAAAGAACTCTTGATGATTCTGCTAATAAGAGAATATCAGTTGCAGAATCATTTTTAGCCTTAGATGGAGTATTAAATTTATATATTAATATATCAGAAAATATGGTTGTATACGAAAAAGTAATTGCTAGTCATGTTAATAATGAATTACCGTTTATGGCTACTGAAAATATAATTATGGAATCAGTTAAAAAAGGTGGAGATAGACAGGAATTACATGAAAGAGTGAGAGTACATTCAATGGATGCAGCACAAAGAGTTAAAGGTGAAGGATTAAATAATGATTTAATTGACAGAATTATTTCTGATGATTATTTTAATTTAAGTGAAGATGAAATTAAATCTATTATAAATCCAAATAAATTTATAGGAAGAGCTCCAAGTCAAGTTGTTGAATTTATAGAAGAGTATGTTAATCCTATTATAAATGACAATAAAGATGCTTTAAATATAAAAAGTGAAATTAATGTTTAGTTATTAATAAAGCTCGTTTTAGGCGTAAATTTTACGCTTAAAACGAGCTTTTATATTAAATTAAAAATCTTAATTGTAATGTAAACCTAATAAAACTCATATCTTATATTAATAAATAATATAAGGAGAATAGTGTAATGAATAGTATTTATAAATTTATGTTAAATAATAAAGCTTTTGATGATATTATCGAAAACTTAATAAATAGAAATAAAATTTTAATAATAAAAAATGATAGTAAACTTCATGATTTCATTGAATATTTTAATGATTTTATTATAAATAAATTTGATGAAAATATTTTTCTTGAAACTATTGATAATATTAAAGAAGAATATAATGATGAATTAGATATTAAAAAAATTAAGGTTTTAAGAAGACAAATAAATAATGATACAAAAAATATTATAAAAACATTTTCTGTATTTAACACAAAGAATAAAAATTACTCATTAAATGATTTATACTTAATTACCGATAAAAGTATTGAATTTAAGGATAAAGAATTTGAGTATTATTCTATATTAAGTAAATCTCCATTATTTTTAGAAGATAATAGCTTAAATATAATTTTAGAAGTGGATAAATTGATAAAGAATAATTATGTAAATTGTTTTATTAAATATAATAAATTTCAAAACAATAAAAAATTCAAAATAATAAAAAATAATATTGATAGAAAAGATATTGATATTATTATAAATAAATTAAGCACTATTTTAAACAATACTTTTGCTTTTATACCACCTATTTATTTTAATGAATATACACGCGACTTTAAAAGTGGAAATTTTTATTACAAGAATTATACTAATGATGAAATTAACGAATTAGTTAAAAATATTAATTATGAACATAATAAGGATATTATTAATAAAGCTGAAAGCTTTAAATGGTATAAATGTATTGGAATTAAAAAATATAAAGATATGATAAGTAATAAAAACATGTTATATGAAGAATATAATGAGAAGGAAAAAATAATATATAATCAGTTTATAGAGAATATAGAGAATTTAACTATGTTCTCCCAATCATTTTCTTTTTTAAATAGGGTTTATAAAGAAAATGTTTTAGAAGAAATAAATAATAAAATTATAAATGAAGATGAATTGTATAATTATATAAAATATATAAAAGAAACTTTAGTTATATATAGGGATTATTTAGAAGTAGAAGATAAAATAAAAATATTAAATGATACCCAAAGAGAAATTTTAAATTATGTTTACGAAAATTTAAGTAATAAAAATGATTTAAAAGATTTATTAAAATTTATACCTAAGTATTATTGTTATAGAAGGATAGAACTCATAGAGAATAATGAAGGTGGTGTAATAAATTCTTATAATAAAATATATGAAAAAATATATAGATTAAATGAATCATTAAAGTCTTATTATAATATTTTATTAAAGGTTTTAACAGGAATTAGAAATAAAGAAATTAATTTATTTATTAATAAAAATAATATAGATTTAAATAAATTAGATGTTGATAGTTTAATTAATGAAAGATATAGTAAAGTTAATATAAATTTTTTATTGAACCTTTTTCCAATAATGATTATAGATAAAAAAGAATATATGGAAAATAGAGAAAAGTTAGATGAGATATTTGATTTGATAGTTGATGAATCAGATTTAACTAATAAATTATATAATAGTAGGATTAACAATAAGAATTGTAGTGAAAATTTAGATAAAAGCATATATAAGATGCTTAATAATTTAGGGTATGCAGTTTTTCAAAAGGAAGATGATATTTCAATTATATATTTTGAACCTGGAAGCTTTGAAAATAAAATTATATATTTAAATAATAATGATTTTTTTGATTGTAATGAGTTGATTAAAATAATAAATTTAATTAATTTAGGATATAAAATTATTTTTGTTTGGTATAGAAATTGGTGGTTAAATAAAAATGAAGAAATTCAAAGAATACACAAGGTATTAAATGAATAAATTAATTTTAATGACATCTATTATAGATGTCATTAATTTTTAAGTAAATTTGAATTGAATTAATAATATATGATAAAATTAATTAATCAAATCTTACAAAAGTAAAGGAGAAGAAAATGAATTTATTAAATGTTGAAAATATTTATAAAACTTATAGTGAAAAAGTATTATTACATAATGTATCTTTTGGTATCAATGAAGGAGATAAAATTGGGATTATTGGACTTAATGGAAGTGGAAAGTCTACTTTATTAAAAATAATTACTGGAGTAGATGAATTTTTTGACGGGAAGATAACTAAAGGGAAAGGGGTAAGGATAGAGTATTTAGAACAAAATTCTAAATTTGATTCTGATGCAACTGTAATTCAACAAATATTTAAAAGTAATTCTATTGAAATGAAATTGTTAATGGAGTATGAAGAGCTTATAAAAAAGATAAGTAATAATGATTTTAATGAAGAGGATAATAATAAATTAATTAAGATTCAAGAAAAGATAGATACTTTAAATTTATGGAACTTGGAAAGTGAAGTAAAAACAATATTAAATAAGCTAGGAATAACAGATTATTCTGCTAAAATGGGACGCTTATCTGGTGGTCAAAGAAAAAGAGTATTTTTAGCTTCTGCCTTAATTAAACCTTGTGAGTTATTAGTTTTAGATGAACCTACAAATCATTTAGATTCAAATTCTATTGAATGGTTAGAAGAATATTTAAACAGTCGTAAGGGAGCTTTATTAATGATTACGCATGATAGATATTTCTTAGACAGAGTATCTAATAAGATATTAGAATTAGATAGAGGGAATATATATCAATATTTAGGTAACTATAGTGAGTTTTTAGAAAAGAAAGCTGAAAGATTAGATGTAGAATCTAAAGCTGAGGAGAAGAGGCAAAAGTTAATTATAAAAGAGTTAAAATGGGTTAAAAGAGGAGCTAAGGCAAGAACTACAAAACAAAAAGCTAGACTTCAAAGGTTTGAGGATTTAGTTAACCAAGAATATATATCACCAAATCAAGGTATAGAAATGCAATTTATAGGAACTAGATTAGGAAAGAAAATAATAGAATTACATAATATAAGTAAAAGCTATAGTGAAAAAAATCTTATAAATAACTTTAATTATAATATTTTAAAAGAGGATAGAATTGGGATAATAGGGCATAATGGAGTAGGGAAAACTACATTATTAAATATAATAAAAGGTTCGATAAATCCTGATAATGGTTATATAGAAATTGGAGATACTGTTAAAATATCTACCTTTGCACAAGATGATTCTAGCATGGATTTATCTATGAAGGCTATAGATTATATAAAAGATGGTGGAGAGTGGATACCTACTGAAGATGGAAATAAAATAAGTGCATCTCAATTGGCTGAAAGATTTTTATTTGATGGAACAATGCAATATACTATGATTGAAAAATTATCAGGTGGTGAAAGAAGAAGATTGCATTTATTAAGAGTTTTAATGTCTGCTCCTAATGTTCTTATATTAGATGAACCAACAAATGATCTTGATATAGAAACTTTAAAAATTTTAGAAGATTTTATTGATGAATTTGTGGGTGTTGTAATAGTTGTTTCCCATGATAGATATTTTTTAGATAGAATATGTAATAAGATTTTTTCTTTTGAAGATAATGGATTAATTAATATTTATAATGGAAATTATAGTGATTATTTAATAAATAAAGAAATAAAGTTTTTAAAAGAAAAAATGGAGCAAGATTTTAAAATAGAAAATATTAAGAAAAAAGAATATATTAAAAATAAGGATGAAAGACCAAAGTTTTCATTTAAGGAGCAAAAAGAATTTGAAACTATTTATAATGATATTGAAGTTATAGAAATGAAAATATGTGAAATAGAAGAGGAAATGAATAAAAATTCAAGTAATTATGGATTGTTAAATCAATTAGATCAAGAAAAATTAAATTTAGAAGAAGAATTACTATTAAAGTATGAACGTCAGGAATATTTAGAAGGGATAGCTAAAAAGATAGAGGAATATAATAGCAATAAATCATAAAATATTGACAATATATTAAGTTTCTGATAATCTTGATTAGGTCATAATAAACGTTATTTAGGAGGAAAATATGGAAAACACACAAAAGGTAAAGATTGTTACTGCTGATCCGTCAGCATTAGGATTATTTGGACTAGCTCTAATAACATTAGTTGCTTCATCTCAAAAGTTAGGATTAACATCAGGAGTATCTTTAGTTTTACCATGGGCAATATTCTTAGGAGCTACAGCTCAATTATTTGCATGTATAAATGATTTTAAGCATGATAATACTTTTGGAGCTACAGCGTTTGGAGCATATGCATTCTTTTGGTATTCAATGGGATTTACATGGTTAATTCAAAATGGAGTTTTTGGAGAAAAATTAGCTCAAGCTACAGATACTAAACAATTAGGATTTGCTTTCTTAGGTTATTTAATATTCACTTTATTTATGACAATAGGAGCTATGGAAACTCATAAAGTATTATTTATAATATTTGTTTTAATTGATTTCTTATTTATAGGATTATCATTAAACTCTTTTGGTATAGTACCAGAAGTTTCACATAAATTAGCTGCATGGTCAGAGTTATTAATTGCAATAATGTCGTTCTATGGTTCAGCAGCTGCAGTATTGAATAAGCATTTTGGAAGAGTATTTATACCAGTTGGAAGACCTTTTGGAATTTTTAAAAAATAAAAATATTATATCTTACATAAAGAGAAGAGGAAAAATATTGAAAAAATTTTCCTCTTCTCTTTATTTTTTTAAAATTATGTTGTATACTAAAATCATAAAGTGTTTACATAAGGAGCAAATGATGAAAATTAAAGTTAATATTAAAGGGCAAAAAGAACCGATAATATATAGTGGTGATCGTATTGATATTCTTGATTTTGAAATGAATGGAGATAAATATAAACAAATACGATACTTTAGAAAGGGATTTTCTAAATCAGAATTGTTAAAAGCTGATTTAGTTATTAAAATATTAGAAATTGAAAAATAAAAAAAGAGGGGATTTTTTTATGGTAAAAGAAAAGGTTATGAAATTGTTGAGAGAAAGTAAAAACAAAAGTAAAATAATGGTAACGGGGGGTAATTGCTCTACTAACTAGTGTTTGTGCAGGAGCTTATGTTATGCAGGGATTAATATCTTCTAATGACGATATAATAGTAGAGAAGAGTAGTAAAGAAGGCGAAAAAGATATTGTTAATAATGAAGTTGCTAGTATTCCAGTAAAAGCTATTGATACAAATGAAAATAATGAAGAGGAAATTGAGTTTAAAGAAAATGTAGCTGAAGATATAGAGATTCCGGAAGGTCATATTTTAGATAAGAATGGTAATATAGTACCTATTATAATAATTGATGAGGAAGATATTCCTGTAGTTAATCCTAGTGATTATATTAAGGATGATAATGTAGGTAGTGGAAATAATAATTCTAGTAATTCAAACAATGGGGGTACTGCTGTTAGACCTTCTGAGAGTAAGCCTGTAGAGAATAATCCAGTTCAAAATAAGCCTACTCAAAATAAACCAGTTGAAACGCCTAAGCCACAAGAACCTAGTAAGCCTGTTGAAACTCCTAAACCTCAAGAGCCTAGTAAGCCTGTTGAAACTCCTAAGCCTGAGCATGTTCATAATTGGGTAGCTGTTACAGCAGGTTAAACATGATGAGGTAGGTCATTGGGAAGATGTAGTTGTTAAGGAGGCTTGGACAGAGTCTGTGCCTATATATGAAGAAAAAGAAGTTTTAATATGTAATGGTTGTGGAGCGGATATAACTTCTGACCCTTGGGGTCATATAGAAGACCAAGCTTTAGCGGGAAATATGGCTTGTGGTAGTTTTCATGGGGATTATCAGCAAGTTCAAGTTGGGACTAATACAATTAACCATCCAGCAGTAGTAGAAAAGAAATGGATAGTTGATAAGGCGGCATGGGTAGAAACTGTTACTACGGGGCATACTTGTAGTGGTTGTGGTGCTAAGAAATAGCTAGAATATTTATATATGTTATTTAAATATAGAGAGTATCGTTTAGGTACTCTCTTTTTTGTTACATAGCTTTCTTTATTAGGGAATGGGGGTATATGACTTTAGATGTGTTTATTGTATTTGTGGGCTTATATAGTGTCTTTATTTGGTAGATTTACTTTTAAATTATAGATTACTGTATAGCTTATATGTTCTTTTAAAATTTAATAAAGGAGGTTATAGGTATGGTTAAGAAAGCTAGAAGGTATTTAGGTTTATTTCTAGCTAGTATGGTATCGTTATCGTGTATGCCTAGTGTAGCGTGGGCTGATGGTGATGTATTTAGGGCTGATTGTACTGTTGATACTGAAGACGCTCTGTAATTAAATTTAAATTTTATATTACAAAAACATATACATTTACTAGTTTTAATAAAAAGTTTGAATTTAAAATTTTATACAATAGGTATTTGTTGTGAAGCTTTATTATTATGAATATTTCAAAATTTATACTTTATTCATTATAATACTTTAAATAAAAATTTAAAACTAGTTTTATAATTTTATAATAAATAAAAATGCTATTAAAAGCTTATAAAAATTTCGCTAAATGATTATTTAGCGAAATTAATTGTTGATTTAAATTTCTTATGATATACTAATATTAAATATTATAATATAAAAGGAGATCTTTATGGATAGAATAGAAAATACAAAAACTAAAATTAATATAACTTCAATTATTAAAAATGATAAAACTAATATAAAAAATAGATTTGGAATCGATATTCAAGAAGTAAATTCTCTTCCTAAGGTTATTATAGATTTTTTTAACTATTTAGAAACTATTAAAGGTAAATCAACAAATACAATTGAAGCTTATAAAATAGATTTATGTTTGCTTTTTAAATATTTAAAAGTATATAAAGGTTATTATATTCCAGACGACGTAGAATTTGAAGAAATACCTATTAATGATTTAGGAGAAGAATTTGTAAAAAGTATTATTTTAACAGATCTTTATAGCTTTTTATCTTTTGTAGAAAAACAAAGATCAAATGGAGCTTATGCAAGAGCAAGAAAGGTAGCTACTTTTAAATCATTTTTTAATTATTTATACGTAAAAGCAAAAATAATTAATTGTAATCCAGCAGCAGAATTAGAATCTCCTAAAATAAATAAACGTCACCCAATATATCTTACTTTAGACGAAAGTATTTCACTTCTTTCATCTCTTGATAGTTCTAATTGCAATTACTTGAGAGATTATTGTATTTTAACTTTGTTCCTTAATTGTGGATTGCGTTTATCAGAGTTATGTTCTATAAAAATAGATAAAATAAAAGGTGATACTTTAACTATAATAGGAAAAGGAAATAAAGAACGTACAGTTTATTTAAATAATGCATGTTTAGAAGCTATAAATAATTATATTTCAAATAGAAATGATTCTAAAGCTAGTGATGAAAATAAAAAATATTTATTTTTATCATCTAGGAACACTCCAATTAATAAAAGAACTGTTGAGTTATTAGTAAAAAAACATATTAAAAATGCTGGATTAACAAAGGATAAATATACTCCTCACAAACTTAGACATACTGCTGCTACACTTATGTATAAACATGGAAATGTTGATATTAGAAGTTTACAAAATATATTAGGTCACGAAAATATATCTACTACACAAATTTATACTCATGTTGATGAAGATATTTTAAGAGAGGCTGCTAATTCAAATCCTCTAGCTAATTTAAAAAAATAATTCTACTAAGAACAAATGTTCTTGTTAGGAAAAAGCATATAAATTTAAATATATTGATAAATTAATAAAAATATCTAAAAAAATTAAAAGAAACTCAATAATAACAAGAGTTTCTTTTAATTTAAATAACTTTTATTTCTTAATTTTTCTTATACCAGGATAAATTTCTTCTGTTAAGTCTTCTAAATCTGTATAATCCTCTACTCCTAGCTCATCAAAGTAAACAATATTATCAAAAGCATCAATATAATCATCATTATTTAAAATATTTTCATGATTTTCTAGCAAAATTTCATCTTCTTCATAAATATTTTCTTTTTCTTCTTTGATTAAGTCCATGGCATTTTTAAGTTCTTCTTCAATAAATTCATTTTCTTCTACAGTTTTAGCTATATCTTCAATATTAATTGCCCTAATATCAATTCCCTCTTCTTCTAAGCATTTTCCACAATTATCACAAATTTTTTTTGAGAATAAATCACAATAATCATCTTCTATATTTTTATAAGTCATAAAATCACCACCTTGCTTTATTAACTTTATAATTCTATCAATTATTTTATTATATTTCAATAATATAATAAAATAATTGATAGAAAAAGAACGTAAGTTTGATATTGTAATATCTATGTGTTATAATATACCTAAATTAAGTGAGGTGTTGAAAATGCGTCAAGTAAGAGATAAGCAAAATGAAATATACGAATTTTTAAAAACTTACACCGATAATAAAGGATACCCTCCTTCTGTAAGAGAAATTTGTGAAGCTGTAGGATTAAAATCTACATCATCAGTTCATGGTCATCTTAAACGTTTAGAAAGTAAAGGGTTAATAAAAAGAGATCCAACTAAACCAAGGGCATTAGAAATAAAAGATGATTCTATAAAAAAAGAAATAATAAATGTTCCTATAATAGGAAAAGTAACTGCAGGTTTACCAATATTAGCTAATGAAAATATAGAAGATGTATTCCCTATTCCCCTTGATTATATAAGTCATAATCAAGAATTATTTATACTAAATATAAGCGGAGACAGCATGATTAATGCAGGAATTTTTGATGGAGATTTAGCGATAATAGAAAAATGTAAAACAGCAAAAAACGGTGAAATAGTTGTTGTATTAATAGAAAATGAAGCTACTATTAAAAGATTTTATAAAGAAAAAAATCATATAAGATTACAGCCGGAAAATGATAATATGGAAGCAATTATAGTTAATAATTGTAAACTTTTAGGTAGATTAGTTGGATTATTTAGATCTTATTAATAAAAAAAGAACTTATAAAATTTATAAGTTCTTTTTTTATTTTTAAATTATATTATTTAATGAAATTAAAATTCCTATTTTAGCATGATCAAATGTTAATCCACCCTGTAAATATGCTATATATGGTTCTCTTATAGGAGCATCAGCAGATAATTCGATAGATGAACCTTGAATAAATGCACCAGCTGCCATTATAACTTCATCAGTATATCCAGGCATAGCCCATGGTTCACATTCAACATAAGAATCTATTGGAGAACCCTTTTGAATCCCCTTACAGAATTTAATTAAATTTTCTTTATTATTGAATTTAATAGCTTGAATAATATCACTTCTTTTATCTGTATATTTAGGTAAAACTTCAAAGCCTGAAAGTTCCATTATTCTGGAACAAAATACTGCCCCTTTAAGTGCTTCCATAACTATATGTGGAGCTAAGAACAAACCCTGATACAATTGCCTCATTACTCCAAAGGTCGATCCGCATTCTCCTCCTATTCCAGGGGTTGTTAATCTATAAGCTGCATTATTTACATATTTTTCTTTACCGGCTATATACCCTCCTGTTGGTGCAATACCACCACCAAGATTTTTTATAAGTGATCCAGCAACTAAATCTGCTCCTACGTCTGTAGGTTCAATTTTATCTATTAATTCTCCATAGCAATTGTCTACAAAAATACAAATATCATTTTTAACTTCTTTTATTTTTGAAATTATCTCACCTATTTCAGAAACTAAAAATGATTTTCTCCATCCGTATCCTGTACTTCGTTGAATATGTACTAATTTAATTGTAGGATCTTCCTTTATTATTTTTATAATTTTTTCAGTATCAAAAGTATTATTTTTTAAATCTACTTGTTTATAATTAATCCCGTAATCTCTTAAAGATCCTATATTTTCTTTACCATTTATTCCAATTATATTATGTAATGTATCATAAGGAGTACCTGTAATACATAGCATTGTATCTCCTGTTTTTAAGTTTCCAATTAATGCACAACCAATAGCATGGGTTCCATTTACAAAATGAGGTCTAACCAAAGCACTTTCAGTATTAAATATTCTTGCATAAACTTTATCTAAAGTATCTCTACCTATATCATCATATCCATATCCTGATGAATTTGTAAAATGCATATCACTTATTTTTTCTTCTTGGAAAGCATTAAGAATTTTAAGTTGATTATATTCCCTTATCTCATCATATATTTTGAACTGTTCTTCAACATCAAGCAACGCTTTTTTATATAATTCAAATACATATGGTTTTATATTATAATATTCTATCATTAACTTTTCTGTTTCTTTTAACATTAAAACTCCTCCATTATTTATATTTTCATAATAAATTATATATAATTATTGTGAAAATATAAAGTATTTTTATTATAATTATATATAAGAAAAGAACTGTTAAAAACAGTTCTTAAAAATTCTCATTATCTAAAAAAGGAAGAGGTTTAGATGGATTTATTGTTGTTATTGAATGTTTATACACTAACATTTGTTTACCTTCACAATCTAAAATAACAGTAAAATTATCAAAGCCTTTAACAAGTCCTTTTAGGTGAAATCCATTAATTAAATAAATGGAAACTAAAGTTTTATTTTTTCTTGCATTGTTTAAGAAAATATCTTGAATATTATTACTTTGTTTATTCACAATAAATACCTCCATAACTGAAATAGCTAAATTAAACAATTAAAATTACCTATTTAAATCATCTAATATTATCTTAATTATTTCATTATCTGATAATAAATCTTTATTTAAGAATTTAGCCCTTGGATCTTTTCTAAACCAAGTTAATTGACGTTTTGCATAATTTCTAGAGCCTTGCTTTATCATTTCTATAGCTTCATTTAAAGTTATTAAATTATCAAGATATAAAAGTAATTCTTTATATCCTATTCCTTGCATAGATTGCATAGATGAATTATACCCATTTTCTTTTAATTTAATACACTCTTCTAAAAGTCCATTTTCAAACATAATATCTACACGTTTATTTATTCTATCATAAAGCTTTTCTCTATTCATATCTAATACATAGTAATGAACATCATATTTGCTTTTATAAAAATCTTTACTAGAATTAAAGGAGCTAAATGGTTTATTAGTTATTTTAAATACTTCTAATGCTCTTATTACTCTTTTTCTATTATTAGGATGTATTGAATTATAGCTTATGGGATCAATATCTTTCAGCATTTCATGAATATAAGAATCTCCTTTAGATATAGCAAGTTTTTCTAAACTCTTTCTATATTCTTCATCACTTGATGCTTCTGTAAAATTCATATTACAAGTTAGTGAATTTATATAAAGTCCTGTCCCTCCAGTTAGAATTGGTAATTTATTATTAATTAATAAATTATCAATTATTGGTTCAGCAATATTTTTAAAATCTACAACTGAAAATGGTTTATCAGGTGTTATTATATCTATCATATGATGTTTTATACCGTTCATTTCATCATATGGTATTTTTGCCGATCCTATATCCATATATTTATATATCTGCATAGAATCAGTAGAAACTATTTCTCCATTTAGTTTTTTAGCTAATTCTATAGATAAGGCTGTCTTTCCTACTGCAGTTGGGCCTGTTAAAACTAGTATTTTATTTTTCATATTATAAACCTTTCTATATTATTCTTCTAAATCTTTTATTTAATTCATATTCCGTAAATTTAATTATTATAGGTCTTCCATGTGGACAATTAAAAGGATTATCTATATATCTTAAATCTGAAATAAGTTTTTCCATTTCAATTTGAGTTAAGTAATCATTAGCTTTAACTGCAGCTTTACATGCAATAGTAGCAATTTTATTTAATTTAACTTCTGTAGTTTTACCACCACCTAAATTTTTCAAATTATCAATTATGCTTAATAAAAAGTTTTTAGTATCTAATTTACCTAAAAAGTAAGGAACTTCTTTTATTGCAATGGTGTTACCGCCAAATTCATCTATAATAAATCCAGCATTAGTAAATATAGATATATTTTCTTTATAACATTCATAATCGTCTAAAGATAAATCTATTATACAAGGAATTAATAATTGCTGAACTATAATATCATTGCTTTCTATATCTTTAATATATTTTTCATAAATTATTTTTTCATGTGCAGCATGTTGATCTATTATATATAGTGTATCTAAATATTCAGCTAATATATAAGTCTTACTAAATTGACCAATAACACGTAAATCAGGAAACTTAGCAGAGTTTATTTTTGAGCCTTGTAAATTATCATCATTTATCACAGAGTTTGAAGAGGAAGTTGATTTGTTATCTTTAATAAAATAATTAATATTATTATTTTCATGTACAGTTTCATTATTTAATGATTCAGAATTATTATTTCTATTAGTTTCTTTTAATTTATTATATAAATCCTCTTCTACAGTAACATCTTGTATTGTAATATTCTTATATATATCATTTATAGAATGTTCAAATTTATTATTAGAAATAGCACTTTCTTTATTAATAGTATTTTCTATATCTAAATCTAACTTAATTTCTTCAATAATTTCCTTATTTACTGGTTTGTTTTCTATTGAAAATGAATTAAATATATCTTCTTTTAAAGTTTCATGTATTATATCAAATACTTTTTTATAAATAAATCTTTCATCTTTAAACTTTATTTCAGCTTTTGTAGGATGTATATTAACATCTATAGAATCAGGTAATAAATCTATAAAAATCACAAAGAACGGAAATTTGTTAACAGTAGAAAATGATTTAAATGCATTTTCTACTGCTGCTACAATTGTTTTATTTTTTATATATCTATTATTAACGAATATACTTTCATTATTCCTAGATCTCTTAGCTATTATTTCTTTTCCTATATAACCATAAATTTTTAAAGTTTCGCTTTCAAAATTAAAATTTAGTACATTTTCAGATATACTTTTACCGTAGATATTTCTTATAACATTATTTAAATTACCATCACCATATGTGTGCAATATCTTTTTCCCATTATTAAATAATTTGAAAGATACATTTGGATTAGACAAAGCTATTCTTAAAACAATATCACTTATTAAGCTTCCTTCTCTTGAGTTAGATTTTAAAAATTTTCTTCTTGCAGGAACATTAAAGAATAAATCCTTAACTTCAATTAAAGAACCATTATTCATTCCAATATCGCTTAATGATATCTTTTCTCCACCCTCTAATATTATTTCTTTACCAAAATCACATCCATAAGGCTTACTTTTAAAGGTTAATTTAGATACGGAGGCTATAGAGGGTAAAGCCTCTCCCCTAAATCCTAAAGTGTTTATAGAATATATATCTTCAACTGTTTTTATTTTAGACGTAGCATGTGGCAAAAAAGCTTTTTCTATATCTAAATTATGAATTCCTATACCATCATCTATAACTCTTATAAGTGATGTTCCACCATCTTCTATTTCAATTGTTATATTTTTAGAATTAGCATCTATGGAATTTTCTACAAGCTCCTTAACTACAGATGAAGGACGTTCTACTACTTCTCCAGCAGCTATTTTATTGGATGTGTGTTCATCTAATATGTTAATTCGATTCATAGAAACCTCCTATTTTAATTTCTTTGCTTCTTGTACTATTTTAAATAAAGTATTCATTGAATCTAAAGGAGTCATATTCATAACTTCTATATTTGAAATTCTAAGTAATAGATCTTCTTTTTCAATCATAGAAAAATCTATTTGTAGTGGCTCATTATTTTCTTTAACAATATTAACTTTATTTTCTTCTTTAATATTATTTATATATATTTCTTCAAAAGAATCGTCTTTATCTAAATCTAAAGCCGCTTCTTTTTTATTATTTAAATTTTCATCTTTTTTATTATTAAATAACTTATCTATCTCTATTGATTTTTCATTTTCTAATTTATATAAAATTTGTTTAGCTCTTTCTATTACTTCTAATGGTAAGCCAGCAAGTTTAGCAACTTCAATACCATAAGATTGATCTGCTCCACCTTCAATTATTTTTCTTAAAAATATAACTTGATCTTCAGTTTCTTTAACTGCAACTGAATAATTCTTAATTCCAGGAATTATTCCTTCTAATTTAGTTAATTCATGATAATGAGTAGCAAATAATGTTTTGCATTTTAAGTTAATATTTTTAGATATATATTCTATAACAGACCATGCAATACTTAAACCATCATAAGTTGATGTACCTCTTCCAACTTCATCTAATAAGACTAAACTATTAGGAGTTGCATTTTTTAATATATTAGATACTTCCCACATTTCAACCATAAACGTTGACTTCCCACCTGCTAAATCATCTGAAGCACCTATTCTTGTAAAAATTTTATCACAAACAGATATATTAGCTTTTTTAGCAGGTACAAAAGAACCTATTTGTGCCATAAGAGTAATTAATGCAACTTGCCTCATATAAGTTGATTTACCAGCCATATTAGGACCTGTTATTAAAAGTAATCTATTATCATTTTTATTTATAAAAGTATTATTAGATATAAATTCTCCATTACCTATTACCTTTTCTACTATAGGATGTCTACCATCTTCTATATCTATTATTCCTTCATTATTTATACTAGGTTTAATATAATCATTATCTATAGCAACTTTAGCTAAGGTTGTAAGGACATCTAAGGATGAAATTATATTTGCACTATTTTTTAATCTAGGAATTTGCTTTTCTACTTTATCCCTTAATTCTATAAACAATTCATATTCAAGTGCCATTAAACGTTCATCGGCTCCAAGAATTTTTTCTTCTACAACTTTAAGTTCTTCTGTAATATAACGTTCAGCATTTGCTAAAGTTTGCTTTCTTATATATCTTCCTTCTGGAATTAAATTATAATTAGCTTTAGATATTTCTATATAATATCCAAAAACTTTATTATATCCTATTTTTAATGATTTTATCCCGGTAAATTCTCTTTCTTTACTTTCTAATGAAGCTATCCACTGTTTTCCATTTGATTTTGCTTCTCTAAGTTCATCTACCTTATTAGAGTAACCAATCCTTATTATATTTCCTTCCTTAATAGAAGTTGCCGGATCTTCTATTAATGCATTTGAAAGTAAGACACTTATATCTTCTAATGTATCTAAATTTTTAAACCATCTATTTAATAAATCTGATTTAAATAAAGATAACTTTTCTTTTATTTCAGGTAGTTTTTTCAAAGATATATTTAAAGATACTAGATCTTTTGCATTTACATTTTTATTAGCAATTTTACCAACTATTCTTTCAATGTCATATATGTCTTTTAAAGATTCTCTTAATTCCTCTGTAAAATAAATATTATTAAATAATTCATTTACAGAGTTTAATCTATTATTAATTTCATTTATATTAATTAAAGGTTCTTCTATCCACTTTCTTAATGTTCTACCACCCATTGTAGTAGATGTTTTATCTAAAACCCAAATTAAACTACCTTTTTTTGATTTTTCTTTAAGGTTTTCAGTTAACTCTAAATTCCTTCTAGAACTACTATCTATAGTCATATAATTAACTATGTCATAAGTTTGAAGAGTATTTATATTAGAAAGACTCATTTTTTGTGTGTCTAATATATATTTTAATAATACTGAAGAGGCTACTTTACTTCTTAAATCCAAGCCTGTAACTTCTACTTCACCAAATTGATTTATAAGTTCATCGTCAGTACAATTAAAAGTAATTATATCTTTTTTTGTTATCAATGCATTGCTTATATTATAAATATCACTTATTAATTCCTCATCAAAATTAATATCTATAATAACTTCTTTAGGTGAAATTTTAGAAACTTCATCTAAAAGAGTTGTCTTTAATTCTTTAAAAAATGTAGTTTTAAATTCACCTGTGGAAATATCAGATGATGCAACTCCATAGTATCCATCTTGATTATATATAGCCATTATATATGTATTTTTATATTCATCTTCTCCTAACGATTCAGAAAACGTTCCTGGAGTAATAACTTTAATTACATCTCTCTTAACAATTCCTTTGCTTTGAGATGCATCTTCAACTTGTTCACATATAGCAACTTTAAATCCTTTTGATACTAATTTAGAAATATAATTAGAAGCAGCATGAAAAGGAATTCCACACATAGGAGCTTTTTCTGTAAGTCCACATTCTCGACCTGTTAAAACTAATTCTAATTCTTTAGATGCAGTTTTTGCATCTTCAAAAAACATTTCATAAAAATCGCCTAATCTATAAAAAAGTATACAATCTTGATATTTTTCTTTTATATTCATATATTGGCTCATCATTGGAGTAAGTCCCATGTTAATCACCTCATTTGTATTTTAAATTTATATATAATTTAAATATTTAGAATTATATATTTGTTTATTATTTTTTTACTATTAAAAAATATTAAAACTAAGAAATAATCTTAGTTTTTTAATTAATAAAATTAAATAAATATTATAAAAATAGCAAATTTAAATTCATTATATCAAAAAAAAATATAATAATAAACAAAAATAAAAAGGATAATTTCTATATAGAAATTATCCTAAAAATTATTTTATAGCTTCACCTAATAAAGAAAAACTTTGTGCTTTAGTAACTTTAACATTAACTATATCTCCAATATTAATGTTTTCTCCAGAGAAATTAACTAATCTACCATTTCTAGTTCTTCCAGAAAGTTTACTTTCGTCATTTTTACTAGTACCTTCAACTAACACTTCAACAACTTTTCCTTCGTAAGCTTTATTTTTAGCTATAACAGAATTATTTAAAACTTCAACTAATCTATTAAATCTGTGATGTTTATCTTCTTCAGAAACTTGATCTAACATCATATCAGCTGGCGTATTATTTCTTCTAGAATATATAAAAGTGAAAGCTGAATCATATTGAACTTCTTTTACTAAATTTAAAGTGTCTAAGAAATCTTCTTCTGTTTCTCCAGGAAAACCAACAATTATATCTGTTGTTATAGCAACATCAGGTATTTCCTTTTTGATTTTATTTACTAAAGACATGTAGTATTCTCTTGTATAATGTCTGTTCATTTTCTTTAAAATTCTATCAGATCCACTTTGAACTGGTAAGTGGATTTGTTCACATAACTTATCACATTCTTTTACTGCATTAATAACATCATCATTTAAATCCTTTGGATGAGAAGTCATAAATCTAACTCTTTCTAGACCTTCAATTTCATTTATCATTCTTAAAAGCTTAGCAAATGAAACTTCATTTTCTAATCCCTTACCATAAGAATTAACATTTTGTCCTAATAAAGTGATTTCTTTATATCCATTTGAAACTAAATCTTTAATTTCGTTTATTATATCTTCTGGTTTTCTAGATCTTTCTCTTCCTCTTACAAAAGGAACTATACAATAAGTACAAAAATTATTACATCCATACATAATAGTTACAAAAGCCTTTACATCACTTTGTCTATCTATTGGTAATCCTTCAACAATTTCCTCTTCTTTATTAAATATTTCTTTTATTTGAACACCTTCTGTTCTCACTCTATTTAAATATTCAGGGAATTTATAGGCATTATGGGTTCCAAAAATAATATTAACATATGGGAATTGCTTCAATATTTTATCTGCCATTCCTTCTTGTTGCATCATGCATCCACATATCCCAATTATTAAATTTGGATTTTTCTCTTTTAATTTTTTTAATTGTCCTAAGTTACCAAATACTTTGTTTTCAGCATTTTCTCTTACACAACATGTATTGAATAATATTATTTCCGCTTCATTTTTATCTTCAGTTCTTGTATATCCAAGTCTTTTTAGCATTCCAGATAGTTTTTCTGAATCTTCTTCATTCATTTGGCAACCATACGTATGAATATAGAAGTGTTTTTCTTCTCTATTATCTTGTTCCTTCATATTATCTAATAATGTATAATCAAATTCTTTCGACATTAATCTTTCCTCCATTGTTATTTATGTATTATATAAATTCTTAATGTATTATAGCATAAAATTATTATATAAATAAATAGTAAATATTAAAAGAAAATATATAACCTTCTATAGTAAAATAAAAAGCTAAGAAATAAATCTTAGCTTTTTATTATTATAAATTATTATACATATTAAACAAGATTATGTTATAATAAATTTAACATAAATTAAGTAAGGTTTTAGGATAATGGAAAAAGAAATATTATATCATGATAGTTACATGAAGATACAATACACAGAAATTCGAAAACATAGATTTACAAAAGATTTTTAATGCTAATTCTTTGTATAATTTTATCATATTGAAATTGAAGGATAATTCTGTTATTATTTTTATAAGGAGTTAGGTTTTACCCTAACCCCAAGGTTTTATTTTAATATCGCTATTAATATCAGTATCCAGCCGATAAGCGATATTAATTTTATGACGAGCTTTTCAAGTAAATCTATTATCTTGATTAGCTCTTTTATTTTCTCCCTTATTTTTCACCTCTTTATAATTATATTACAAAACATAGGCTATATAAAGAATTATTTATATTTACCTCCAGAATTTACTTTATTAGTAATAATAATATTTTATCATTAATTTTATTTTGTTTCTAATTTTAAACAAAATAAAGGAATCTATTATTAAATAACAGATTCCTTTACATTATGGAATATCAAGCCACTCTTCTTCATCCCAATCATTATAAAAAGCAGTTAATTCAAGTGTATCCTTATAAAATTCCTCATTAGTATTTTAAAAAAAATCCCACATTTCCATTACAAATTTCTTTGATTTACTTTCTTCACAATAAGATTCAAATATTTCTTCAATATAATTTCTATATTCAGAATTATAATTATCCTTTATAAACTGTATTGCCTTGTCTTCATCCTCAGACATTATTTCTACACATCTATCCCAAAACTCTTTTTTAAAATCATCATCATTAAGGCTAAGTTTCATCCTAAATCCTTTTATTATTTCAATAATATCTTTAGTTTTAGTTATATCAATCAAATTTACACTCATTACTACTATCTTTCACCCTTCTTATAATAACTATTTACATTATAATATTATAATAATATTTTAGAAAAAAATTAATATTTTAGAAAATTTATCTTTCCCAAATATTAATTATGGTTTTTGGAGAAAAGCCAATCCAATTATATAATTTTAAAGCCTTATAATTACTTTCTTCAACTCGTATAAATAGTTTATCAATTTTACTATCTTTAGCTTTTTTAATTAAATAGTTTAATAGAATTTTACCAAATCCATATCCTCTAAAATCTTTTAGTATTCCAAAATTAACAACAGTATACATATCCTTATTATAAATTATTTGACCATATCCAATAGATATATTATTAACTTTAATAAATAATGATAAGTCTTCGATATAATAATCTTGTTCAATATCACTTTCTATATCTTCAATTTCTAAAGGAATTCTAGTAGAAGAGGAAAAAATAGAATTTTGTAATTTACAACGGAGTTCTTCGTCTTTTTTTAAAGCTACTTTTTCTATAGATATTTTTATTTCTTTCATATTAGCATTATATAATAGATTTAATTTTTGTAATAATTCATTATTATATTTTAATGAAGTTATTAAACTATTTACCTCTTTTTCTTTGCTATAATTACTTAAATCCATATTCATTAAAATTGAGGGTCTTACTTTTTTAAATCCTAATCTTAAAAGCGTTTCATTAGCAATTTCATCATCTAAAGTTTCATAAGATAGAACAGTATTATTAAAACTACTTAAAGTTTTAGATGATATTAAATTTAAATATTCAGGTTTAATATATAATGACCATACACGCACTGGAATTTCAACTGGAACTTCATACCAAATAAATCCTATAACAGTTTTATTATAAGTAAATAACTTAACAAACTTTTTTAAAAAAACCTTCAAAAAAAACTTTTCATTTTCATAGTATTCAAAAAAGTTTTTATCATAGTTTTCTTTGCTAAATCTCTCTAAATTTAAAGTTTTAAAATTCTCAAAGTTATTACTAGATAACCTTTCTAACAATACCATATTTAACCCCTATTTAATTTTATTAATTATTAATATATATAAAAAGATTACACTTATATATGTGTAATCTTTTTATTATTTTTAAAATTATTGTGCATCTTTTATACTTAATGCAATTCTTTTTGTTTCTGAATCAATGCTTAAAATTATACATTTTACTTCTTCGTTAATTTTTAATACTTCAGAAGGATGCTTAATATGATCATGGCTTATTTTAGAAATATGAACTAAACCATCAATTCCTGGTTCTAATTCCACAAATGCCCCAAAATCATTAATTCTAACTACTTTACCTAAAACAGCCGAATTAACAGAATATTTTTCATTTACTACACTCCATGGTTCTGGAGTTAAAGCTTTTATGCTTAAAGATAATTTCTTTTGTTCTTTATCTAAGCTTAAAATCTTAACATCCACAACATCACCAATATTTAATATTTCTTCACAAGAATTAACATGTTTCCATGAAAGTTGAGATAAATGAATTAAGCCATCGATTCCATTAATTTCAGCAAAGGCTCCAAATTTAGTAAATCTCTTAATTTCAGCTTTAACAATATCTCCTTCATGTAAAGAATCCCAAATCAGTTTTTCTTTTTCAGCCTTAATTTCTTCTAATATAACTCTTCTTGATGCAACTATTTTAGAAAGGTTATCTCTTGAAAAATCTATTAATCTTACAGTTAAAGTAGTCCCAACTAAGCTTTCTTTATCTTCCACATACTTTGTATCTATTTGAGAGGCTGGTATAAAAATTCTAATACCATTATAGTAAGATACTAATCCCTTTTCTTTAACTTCTTTAACAACAACGTTAAGTTCAGATTTACTATTAAATAATTCTTCTAATTTATTTAATGTTTCTTCCTTTTCATATTCTAATCTAGATAAAACTACATAGTTATCTTCATTTTTTAATTTTATTACTTTAGCTTTTATTTTATCTCCAACATTTAAGCTTTCCAATAACGAATTTAGTTTATCTTCAGATGTAAGTTCCTTAAATGGAATTACACCATCAGATTTATATCCTACTAAAGATATCTGTAATTGACCATCCTTTATTGAAAGTATTTCTCCTTCAATTTCATCACCAATTTTAAAACGTCTGTCCATTTCATTCATTAATAATAATTGTTCTTCCATTTTACAATCCCTCCACAATATTAATTACTTCCTTTATAATCCAATCTGGAGTTGAAGCTCCAGCTGTTATACCAATGCTTTCAAAGTTTTTATTTTCTAATATATCTTTAGGTAGTTCACTAGCATTTTCTATATGAATTGTATTTTCACAACTTTCTTTTGCTATTTGATATAACTTAGTTGTATTTGAACTATGTTTACCACCTATAACAATCATAAAATCAACTTTTTTTGATAAATCATAAACACTCTTTTGTCTTTCTTCAGTTGCAGCACAAATCGTATTAAATGATTTTAAATCCTTAATTGATTCCTTAGATAAATTATTAATTGTTTTGTCCCAATTTTCTTCTTTTTCTGTAGTTTGTGAAACTACACAAACTTTATTAGGTAATTTACTTTTAAAACTACCATCATTGGTAATTATAGCGTCATTATTACACCATCCATTAATACCAATAACTTCGGGATGATTTTCATCACCAAGGATAACAATTTTATATCCTTCATTTGAAAATTTATTAACCTTTTTTTGAATATTAGTTACAAAAGGACATGTTGCATTTATAACAGTTAATTCCTTTTCATTTAAATAATCAAATGTTTCTTTAGATATACCATGAGACCTTATTAAAATAACATCTCCCTTATTTAAAGTATCTATATTATCTATATCTATAGAATATATATTATTTTCTTCTAAATATTTTACTACATCACCATTATGTATTAATGGACCTAAAGTATATATTTTTTTATTAAAATTTTTTTGAGTCTTTATTGCCTCTTCTACTGCTCTTTTAACACCAAAACAAAAGCCAGCATTTTCAGCTAATAATACATTCATAAATTTTCTCCTGCATATTTTATTTTTTAATTCTCTTAAATCTATTGTAAATCATTTTCTATAAAATTACAAATTATTTCAGTAACTTCATTAATGTTATAATTAGAACTATCAATTTCTATAGCATCATCAGCTTTTCTTAATGGATCAACTGCACGAGTACTATCAATATGATCTCTTTTTATTATATCCTCTAAAAGCTTATCATAATTAACATCTAAACCTCTATTTATAAGTTCATTATATCTTCTTCTTGCTCTTTCTTCTGCTGATGCAGTTAAGAAAAATTTAAATCTTGAATTTTTTAAAACTACAGTTCCAATATCCCTACCATCCATGATAACATTATATTTTTCAGACATTTTTCTCTGTAAAAAAACAAGTTTTCTTCTTACTTCAGGAATAGAAGCATAATCAGAAACTATTTCACTTATTTCCGGCATTGTTATTTCATTTTGAATATTTATATTATCTAATATTAAATCATCATTTTCAAAACGCATATCCATATCGTCTATCATAGATATTAACTTTTCAACATTAGTAGTATCTATATTATTTCTTTTAGCTAATAAAGCTACAGCTCTATACATTGCTCCAGTATTTATATACATTAAATCAAATTTTTTACCGACTAATTTAGCTATTGTACTTTTACCTGCTCCAGCAGGACCATCTATCGCTACTGATATTTTCATTATATTTTTTTCCACCTTTCAAAAATACATATATTATGTTCCTATTAATTATATAATTAAATTTTAAATATAACAATCTTTAAGAAAATAATAGAATTTATTGTTTTTAAAGATTATTTCCAGCAATATAACCTGTTGATAATGCTATTTGAACATTATATCCACCAGTAAATGCATCTACATCTATAACTTCACCCGCAAATGATAAATTTTTAATCACCCTTGATTTCATAGTAGATGGATCAATTTCAAGTGTATTAACTCCACCAGCTGTTACTATTGCTTCATCTATAGGTCTTAAACCCTTAATATTCATTTTTATATTTTTTATTACATATACAAGATTTTTTCTTTCTTCTTTTGTTATAACATTTACTTTTTTATTTTCTGAAATCCCACTTAATTTAATTATTAGAGGAATAATTTTTTGAGGTAATAAATCATTTAAAGAATTTTTAAATTCTTTATTTTGGTACTTTAAAAAATCTTTTTGAATTCTTTTATCAAGTTCATTGATTTCTAAAGCAGGTTTTAAATCTAATATTGCTATGTAATCAAAATCACTTTTTATAAACCTAGAAGCTTTTAATACTAAAGGGCCAGACATTCCATAACTTGTAAATAACATTTCACCTTGTTCTTTATATATAATTTTATTATTTTTTAAAATACTTAATGAGATATTTTTAAGAGATAATCCCATTACTTCTTTTAACCATTTTTCATTTAATTCAATTGGAACTAATGATGGCTTTAAATCAATTATGCTATGTCCAAGCTTTTTTGCAAATTTATATCCATCACCAGTAGAACCTGTTAAAGGATAAGATGCTCCGCCAGTAGCAATAATGAAATAATCTCCTAGTATCCTTTGAGAACTATTAATTTCCACTCCTAATATTTTATTATTTTCATATAAAATATTAGTAACCTTAGAATTAAGTTTAATTTGAACATTATTAGATTTTAATTCATTAAATAATCCTTTTATAATATCAGAGGATTTATCAGATGATGGAAATATTCTTCCACCACGTTCTGTTTTCAGTTTAATTCCTTGATTTTCAAAAAAATTTATAGTATCTTCATTTGTAAATGAATAAAGTGAACTATATAAAAAATGAGGATTTCCATAAATATAATCAAAAAATTCACTTATATCTTTGGCATTTGTAACATTACATCTGCCTTTCCCTGTTATAAAAAGCTTTTTACCAATTCGATCATTACCATCTAAAAGAATAACTTCATGTTTTTTAGATGCTGTTATTGCAGACATAATTCCTGCTGGTCCAGCCCCTATCACAATAACCTTTGACATTAAAATTCCTCCTAAATATTATTTATAATAACTAAAGGAATTAACATTTTATTTGTTAATTCCTTTTATTAAATAGAATATTTAATCATCTCCTACATTTCTATTATTATAAGAATAGACATTATATTCTTGCCAGATCTCCTCTAAACTATTAAATGTAGATGATATACTTTCTTTTTCTCTCATTCCAACAGCTATTATTAAAGCATTTATTACAGATAAAGGTGCAACTAAAGAATCAACAAATGATGCCATATTACTTTGAGCTATTAATGCATAATCAGCTCTACTTGCTAAAGGAGATAAAAAGCTATCTGTTAAAGACACAACTGTCGCTCCTCTATCTTGTGCAAATGCTAATGCATCTATTGTTCTACTTGCATAACGTGGAAATCCAATTCCTATTACTAAATCACCCTCACCAACATTTATCATTTGTTCAAAGATATCAGAAATACCGTATCCTACAGTTTTTACATTTTGTAAAATGATATTTAAATAAAATCCTAAAAATTCTGCAAGTGCCATTGAACTTCTAAGACCTATTATATAAATCCTTTTAGCTGAAAAAATATTATTAACTACATCTTCAAATGTGTTATAATCAATTTTTTCCATTGTAGATCTTATATTTTCCATATCTGCCTTTAAAACACCTTTTAAGGTATGACCTTCAGTTATATAATCACTAGATAATTCTAATCTTTGAACTGTTGTTAATTTATTTTTTATTAATTCTTGAAGAGACTTTTGAAGTTTAGGATATCCAGAGAAACCTAATTCTATTGCAAATCTTACTACTGTTGATTCCGAAACACCAACAGAAGTTCCGAGCTTAGCGGCTGTCATAAATGCAGCTTTATCATAATTTTTTAATATATATTCAGCAATTAATTTTTGCCCCTTACTTAATCTTGCAAATCTAATTTGAATTAACTTCATTAAGTCCTTTGATTCATCATTAATACTTTGTTCCATTATCATACGCTCCCATTTAATTAACTTAAATAAGTTTAACACTATTTATAAATTTAATCAATGTTAATACTTTAAAAAATGCAAGATTTTTAAAGTACTAATTCTAATAAAAATTATTTCTTTTCTACTATAATTAGTAAAGGAGATTTCTCTGATCTATTTATACATTCATGTATCATAACACCAAAGCTATTTTTAGGTAAAGTCTTTAAATATTTAATAATGCAATTTTTTTCTTCCATACCTTCATTATGCCCTCTATAAATTGCTATAGATATTATTCCATTTTTAGATAATAAGTTTAAAGATAGTTGTATACTCTTAAGACTAGTTTCTGCAAGTGTTGTTATTTCTTTATTACCGCCTGGTAAATATCCAAGATTATAGCATACACAATCCACTTCTTCATTAATAAATTTATCTATTTTATGATGAGATTCATTTATTATTATTACATTATTATTTTTATCTATGTATTTTTCACAAGCTTCTTTTTGGATTTCAAATGCATATACTTTTTTAAAACATGAAGATAGAAAATCACAATCATATCCATTGCCTAAGGTTGCATCAATAGCAACATTTTTATTTTTTACATATTCCTTAATAATATTGTGTGATAATATACTAACATCTGAAACATATTTAAACATAAAATAACTCCTATAATCCTTTAATATATTCTAATTCACTATTTGTTAATTCTCTCCATTCACCTTTTTTTAAATATCCTAACTTTATATTTCCTATTGCAACTCTTTTAAGACTAATTACCTCATGATTTAAAGAAGAACACATTCTTCTTATTTGTCTATTTTTGCCTTCATGTATTGTTATTTCAACAGTTGATAAAACTTCATTGCAATTTTTTTTCTTATTAAATTTACTTTCTTCAGAAATTATATCAATATTTGCTTCAGCAGTAATATATCCTCCTATATCTATTCCTTTTTTAAAATGTTTAATATCACTTTCAGAAAACTTTCCTTTACATACAGCAATATAAGTTTTATTTATAGATACCCTAGGATGAATTATATTATTATAAATACTACCATCATTAGTTAATATTAAAAGTCCAGAGCTATCATAATCTAATCGTCCTATAGGATATATTCTTTCTTTAACATTAACTATATCTAATACTGTTTTTCTACCCTTTTCATCTTTAACAGAAGTTATATATCCTTCTGGTTTATTAAGCATTATATAAACTTTTTTTTCTTCTACCTTTATAACATTATTATTATATTCTACAATATCTTTTTCTGGATTAATTTTAGTTCCAACTTCTGTTATAACTAAACCATTTACTTTTATTTGACCATCTAAGATTATTTCTTCACACTTTCTTCTTGAAGCAACACCACATCTAGCCATATATTTTTGTAATCTTTCTTCCATTTTATTCACTCCGTCTATTAATATTCAAGGTAATTATATAGTTTATAATTAATTAATACAACTAAATATTTATAGTTTATATTTATCTTAAATATAAATAATTAAATTTAATTTTATAAATATATATTTTTATGATAATATATATTGGAAAAAATAGTTAATTGAAATGATGGGAGAGAATTTGATGAGTTTAGAAAAAATTAAAGAAGCAAGAAAAAATATAAAAAATGTGGTTATTAAAACTCCGTTATTATATAGTGATATATTTAGCAAAGCTAGTAATAATAATGTATATATGAAATGCGAAAATCTTCAAATAACAGGAGCATATAAAATTAGAGGTGCTTTAAATAAAATTATATCATTAACTGAAGAAGAAAAATCTAGGGGGGTCATTTGTTCATCGGCAGGAAATCATGCTCAAGGAGTTGCTTATGCAGCTGCATTAATGGGTGTAAATTCTAGCATAGTAATGCCTAAAACTACTCCATATTTAAAAATTGAATCTACTAAAAATTATGGAGGTAATATAATACTTCACGGAAAATGTTATGATGATGCCTTTGTTAAAGCAAAAAAAATTGAAGAAGAGGACGGAAAAGTTTTTATACATCCTTTTAACGATAAAAATGTAATTTATGGACAAGGAACAATTGCTCTTGAAATATTTGAAGAAATTAATGACTTAGATTATATAGTTGTTCCAATTGGCGGTGGAGGTTTAATTTCTGGTATAAGTATTGCTGCTAAATCTTTAAATCCAAATATAAAAATAATTGGAGTACAAGCTGAAGAAGCTGCATCAATGGATTTAAGTGTTAAAAAAAATAAAATTTGTACATTAGAAACAGTTAATACTATTGCTGATGGTATTGCAGTAAAAACTCCTGGTAATATAACTTTTGAAATAATTAAAGAATATGTAGATAAAATTATAACAGTTTCAGAAAGTGACATTGTAGATGCATTTCTTTTATTAGTTGAAAAACATAAATTAGTGGTTGAAGCTTCGGGAGTAGTAACATTAGCGGCACTTAAAAAATTAAAAGTAAAAAATAAAAAAGTCTGCTGCATATTAAGTGGTGGTAATATCGATATGATTACAATCTCAAAACTAATAAATAATGGACTTGTTTCTAAAGGTAGATTATTTTGTTTTGCTGTAGAACTTAAAAATGTTCCTGGAGAATTATTAAAAATATCAGAAATATTAGCAAAAGAAAATGCAAATGTAGTAAAGCTTGAACATAATCAATTCAAAGCTATTAATAGAATACACAATGTATTATTAGAGGTTACTGTTGAAACTAATGGTCATGAGCATATTGAGAGAATTGTTAATTCCTTTGAAAAGGAAAAATATTTCATTAAAGCTATGTATTAAAAATAAGTCTTACCAATTAAGGTAAGACTTATTTTTTTTAAACACCATACTTTTTATAGTATTCATTTATATTAGATTTTATCTTATCATCAATATATATTATTCCATCAATTTCTCTATTATATAAATACTCCACAACTTCAGCCATTGTAACTATTGAATAAGTTGTAATTCCAAAGGTATCTTTAATTTCAGCTTGTGCCGATTTTTCTCCTTTACCTTTTTCCATTCTATCAACTGATATAACTAATCCCGCAATTTCAACGTCACCTTGAGCTTTTAATATAGGTGCTGTTTCATAAATTGAAGTTCCTGCCGTCATAACATCTTCAACTATCACAACTCTTTTTTTATTATCTAATTTAGCTCCAAGTAAAATACCACCTTCTCCGTGATCTTTAACCTCTTTTCTATTAGAACAATATTCAACATTTGATTTGTATAATTTGTTCATTGATATAGCTGTAGTAACAGTTAATGGAATTCCTTTATATGCTGGACCGAATAATACATCTATATCTGAACTAATATGTTCATTAATAGTTTTAGCATAAAATTCACCTAATTTTTCAAGTTGTTCTCCTGTAGTATAGTTTCCTGTATTAATAAAAAAAGGTGTTTGACGTCCACTTTTAGTAACGAATTCTCCAAATCTTAAAACATTACTTTTTACCATAAACTCTATAAACTCTTGTTTGTATTTTTCCATAGAAAACAACTCCTTTAATATGTATATTTTTCTTAAATATTGTAACATTATTCGTTAAAAAAGCCAATAATATTTAAAATAATAAAATTATATTTTTGATTATCAAATTTTTAATTTGTCAATAATTCAAGTATAAATAAAATTTTAGGAGGTAAATATGAAAAGAAAAAAAGGAATATTATTTATTACTTCAATAAGTATAATAATAATTTTTATTATTTCATTTTGTCAAATTAAGCAATTTAAATTTTTATTTGAAATTATAAAACTAAGAAATAGTTTACCTACCATATCAAGTAACTTTTATAATGAACCAATTAAAGATGTTACATATAAAGATGTTGTGTATAAAACAAGAAATAATAAAGAAATTACTCTAGATATTTATAAAAATAAAGAAATAAATACACCATCACCTGTAATTATATATGTATTTGGAAACGGGTGGATGTATGGTGATAAAGTTATCCCCTCTGCTATAGAGCCAATTATTGATTTACTTAAAAATGAAGGTTATGCAGTAATAAGCACTTCATATGAATTAATGAATAATGAAATTATATTAAAAGATCAAATATCAGATGTTAAAGATACTATTAGATGGATATATAAGAATAAAGATAAATATAATTTTGATACAAATAATATAGGAATGATAGGACCTTCTGCTGGAGCTCACCTTTGTATGATGGCCGCTTTCTCGGATGATGATGAATTTATAGGAGATTATTCTTTAAAATCATATTCATCTAAAGTAAAATATATAGTTGATTTGTTTGGGCCATCTAAATTAAGTGAAATAAACTTATCAATTGCCCCAAAAAATATAACTGATAATCTTACAAATGATAGTATAGAAAGTTTATCTAAAGAATTTAGTCCTATCGAGTATATAACAAGCAAATTACCAGACACCCTTATTATACATAGTTTAAAGGATGATATTATTCCATATGAAAGCTCTTTAAAATTATATGAAGCTTCCATAAAATATAATAATAATTTTGAATTATATACTTTACAAAATTGTACACATACTTTGAAAAATTTATCAGAAACAGAAGCTTTAAACTTATATATGAAGATAGTTGATTTTATATTAAAACAAAGATAATAAAAAATTTAAAATAACTTATAAAATTAAAATAAACAAGAGTAATATAACTCTTGTTTATTTTAATTTTTACTTGCCAATTATATTAATTTTTTTATTATTTGCATCAATTAGAATTTTAGCTCCTAAAGGTAAAGTTAATGTAGGCATACAATGTCCACAAACTAAATTACTAATGATAGGTTTATTTAGAGGTAAAAGAATTTCATTAAAAACTTCTTTTAAAGATAAGCTTTTTTTATTATCTTTAGCTTCACAATTATTAAAAGATCCTAAAATTATTCCATTAGCATCTTTAAATTTTCTTGCTTGTTTTAATTGAGTAAACATTCTATCAATTTTATAAGGAGGTTCATCTATTTCTTCTATAAATAATATTTTATTTTTTGTATCTATTTCATAATCCGTTCCTAAAGAGGAACAAATTAAAGATAAATTTCCACCAATAAGTTTTCCAGAAGTTATGCCTGTATTAATAACTTCAAGATTAATTCCTTCAGGATTTAAAATTTCTTCATTATTGTAATAATTAAAAATAAATTTTTTATAATAATTATTACTGTAATCATCTAATCCCTTTATTAGCTCACTTGCTATCATCGGTCCATGATAGGTGATAAGATTGCTTTTTTGATTTATAGCAATATGAAGAGCTGTAATATCGCTATATCCAATAAAAATTTTAGGATTTTTTTTTATTAATTTAAAATCTATAAAATTTAACAATCTAGCACATCCATAACCACCACGTAATGCAAAAATACCTTTTATGCTTTTATCTGCAAACATAAGATTTACATCTTTTGCTCTTATTTCATCAGTGCCTGATAAAAATCCATATTCTGAAGTACAGCTTTCTCCTACTTTTACATCTAAGCCCAAAGAACTTAAAGAATCTATACATTTATTAATTAAATTTATATCAATTGGACTTGCAGGAGCTATTATTCCTACTTTATCTCCTATCTGTAATGGTTTAGGTTTTATCATTTTTCTCATTCCTTTATAAATATAATATATTAAAATATATTATATTTAACTTATAATTAGTAATTTTATATAATTTCAAATTAACATACTAATAGGAATTAAAAGTAATGATTCTCCTGGAACTTTAAATCTAGGTTTTTCAGGTAAATGTAATCCAGACATTTCTATATTTTCCATAAGAGGCGAACAACATTCTAAAAAGTTTTCATAGAAATTAGCTTGACCAGACTTTCTTAATAAATGAATTGCCTCATTATTACTACACTTTCTAATAACCTTACCAATTATGGTACATGGACAATCAGCACTATCATAAATATTAGCATAAGTACTAATAAAATTATTATTATTAACTGTTAATACAACATCTTTATTTCCACATTTTACAATCATATCTTGACTATTATTATTAGTTAAAAGTGAGTGTAAATAATTAATTTGTTTATACATAGTGTCATAGTTTACAAATGAACTATTAGTACTTTTTAATGTTTGACAATAAGAATTAAGATTATCTGTTCCAATACAAGATAATAAATTAGATAAGCTGTCAATATAAGATACTATAGATTCATTTGATATTTTTCCGCTTAATTTAACATAATCACCTGGATTTATATTATAACTAGAATAACTATTACCATCAAATTCTTTAATTAAATTAGATTGACTTAAGCCTTTAATTAATTGCTGATGTATTTCAAATGTTGTATATATCCTAGTTAGCTCTTCTTCACGTCTAACAAATCTTCTGCCTTCTAATGATTGATTATCTCTATTTACAGTTGTTATAGTATCAGCTTCAGTAAAATTTTTACCCTTATATCCATCACGTTCATCTCTTACACATCTATCTTCACCATAATGTTGGTTACTACCTTCGGTTCCTGTCTTTGCATTTAAGGTTCTATCTTCTATAAATTTAGAGGTTCTTTTTTCAATATATCCATCTATAACTAACGAATTTAAATTCTTAGTTAATGCCTCATCAAGATAAATAAGTAAGTCTAGCGCATCACTCAAAAGGTATTACCTCCCTATAGAGTTTTATATAATACAGTTTATTGTTTTTTCAATTTATAATATTCTAAATATTATAATTAATTACTTAGTATTAATGAAAATAAAATACTACTTAATAAAATAATAGCAATAATTAATAAAGAAATTAAAGTTGAAATATTAATACCAAAGAATGCTATAAATAATTTTATTCCTGTAAACATTAAAATAAATGCTACTCCATATTTTATATAACTAAACATACTGTTTAATTTTGCAAGTAAAAAATAAAGGCTTCTTAACCCTAAAATCGCAAATATATTAGAAGTATAAACTATATACGGATTAGTAGTAATTGAAAAAATTGCTGGAATAGAATCTAATGCAAATATTATATCTGAACTTTCAATCAAAACTAAAATTAACAATAAAGGAGTGGCGTATAATATGCCATTAATTCTAACAAAAAACTTTTCATGATGTAATTCATCAGTAACTGGAATTAAACGTCTCATAATATTTAAAATTTTACTTTTAGAAAAGTCGGCCTCTTCTTCCTTATTTAATAATATCTTTAATCCACTACATATTAAAAATAATCCAAATATATATAAAACCCAGTGAAATTTATTAACTATAGTTACACCTAAAAAAATAAATATAAATCTTAATATTATAGCTCCTATAATTCCATAAGTAAGAACTCTTTTTTGATATTGAATCGTAATATTAAAAGATGTAAATATAATTAGAAATAAAAATAAATTATCAACACTTAAACTTAATTCAATTATGTATCCTCCTAGAAATTCAAGCCCATAACTTTCACCAAAAATAAAATAAATAAATAAGTTAACTATAAATGCAAGGCTTGCCCACATTATAAAGTTTCTTAATGCACTTTTTGCTCTCAAAATATATCTCCTTATATAAAATTAATTCACAGAATATTTATATGATTTGATATATAAATTTATTTATCAAATTAAAATTTCAGCATAAATTATGCTGAAATTTTAATAAAGACTTTTAAAAATTAAATTATAATTATTTTTTTGTTAATGAATTAATTTACCTGAATCATTAACAAGAACTAAATCTTCAGGATATGGGATAAAAAATGTCTGATCAACTAAATGGTTAAGATCAAATCTAATAATATAGCTCTTAACTAGATAAAGAGGTACAGAAAATGGTACATATCCATTTTTATATTTATCTATTGTACTCCAAATAAATTGCATTTCATCAGCTGTTATTCTATCACTAAATTGATCTAATGATTTCAATAAAACATTAATATTAGAAGTGTATCTAGGTGCTTTTTCTAACAACCTATAAAGATAAAATTCATATTCTTTAAATAATGATTCTAAATTATCTATTTTATCTTTATAAATAAATTCATCAAGTATTTTAGAATACTTTTGACTATAAGATAAAAACAATAAAGTATTTCTTAAATGAAATTTTTTGAGTTCTTCAAAATCAAGTTTATATTTAGCATTTCTAAAATCACATAAAATAAAAATTCTAACTAAAAAATGCTCACGTATTTTAAAATTTGTTAATCTTCCATCATCTTCTATAGGTATATTAGGAAAATGATTTAAAATAGCTTCAGCAAAAAGACTCTTTTCATGTCTTATAGCTCTCCCTCTTTCTAAAGTTTTATATACTTTAGCATCTTTAACTCCACAAGAAGGCGATTTGCATTTCAATATAAAACCATCAACAATACTTAACTTATTTAAAAACTCCTCAGAAAAATTTCTCATATCTTCTGTTATAATTTTATTATCTTTAGATTGAATAAGTTCCTTTCTATCATTTATTTCAACTATTCTTGTAGATTCCCTTGGAATAGTCAAGCCGCATTCTACTTCAGGACAAACAGGTATAACTTCAACATATTTACTTAGCTTTTCTATAAATTCATTTTGTTCAATACTTCCATTATATCTACAATTATCAAATCCTAAACATTTACTTATAACTATAACTGGTTTATTAGTATTCAACATGCTTATCTATCCTTTCTACTGCTTGTATAATTATTTTTTGTTTAATCTGTGTTATTTATTCAAAATAAAATACACTACAAAATATCAAAATATAAGATAAGATATTTTGTAGTGTTTTATATAAAATTATTTATTATATAAAATTATAGTTGAATAAGATTTTAGTTTTGGAATATTATTACACTCAACTTTTCCTAGTGCATTTAATCCAGCTAACTTATGATTTGCAATTACATGCCAATAACCTGTTTTAGAATTAGGTACATAAAAATTAACATCATAATTATCAATATTTGTAGCATTATAAACAACCATAATTTCACCCTTACTATATTCATTTAAGTCAATATGATTAATAATAACACCACTATTTTCATTATTATTAATAAATGTAACTTTAACTTTATTTCTTATGATATCACTATCATTTATTCTAAAATAAGATAATTTTTTTCTTATATCTATTAATCCTTTAACATAATTATATACTTCTATAAACTTAAATTTATCACTCCATTTAATAGAATTTACTTCATCACTACTTTTGTAACTGTTATGATCCCCTTGTTTTGTCTTTAAAAATTCACATCCATATTGAAGAAATGGAATTCCTTGAGCTGTAAATAATATTGATAACCCAAGTAGATATTGTTTTACAAAAGTATTATCTAATGTATTAATATCTATAATTTTTCTATAAGAGCCGTTTGATATAATAGTATTTTGACTTTTTTCTATTTGATCCCAAAGGGTATAATTATCATGTGCATCTAAATAGTTTATGCTCTCACTTGGGTTAGATGTTAATGTATAAATAGACCCCTTTAAACCTTCAACAATATTCCAGCTAAAAGTATTATTATGCTGATTACCATTTATAAATCCATTTGATGGAGTATTATCTCCTCTAATTGCATTTCTAAAATTATCATTAAATATTGAAAAATTTTCATTTCGCTGGGTCCCTTTAGATGTTCCATTAATTAAAGGTGAATTACCACCTCTCCAAGGCTCACCATAAATTAAAAAATTCTCATCAATTTTACGCGATTTACGGACTATTTCCTTAATAGTATTTATATCTATTAATTCCATTAAGTCAAATCTAATTCCATCAATTTTATAATTTCTTATCCAATGCATACATGAATCAACTATAAATTTTCTTACCATAGGTCTTTCTGTTGCAAGTTCATTTCCACAGCCTGATCCATTAGTAAATCTTCCTAAAGAATCAGTTCTAAAATAATAACCGGGAACAATATTATCCATATTAATAGTATTCATCATATGATTATAAACCATATCCATTACAACTCTTATTCCGTTTAAATGAAATTTCATAATCATTTCTCTTAACTCTATAATTCTTGTTATAGGGTTATATGGATTTGTAGAATAGCTACCTTCTGGAACATTAAAGTTTTTAGGATCATATCCCCAATTTCTGTTATTAGAACTTGGAAATCTTTCATCTACAGAACCAAAGTCAAAAACTGGCATTAAGTGAACATGGGTTATTCCAAGTTCTACTAAATGATCTAATCCAGTTTTAACACTTTTTTTACTATTAATATCTTTATATATTGTATTTTCTTGTACTGCCCCTAAATAAGTTCCTTTTAAATTATCATTTATACCTGAAGTTTCATCTATTGTAAAATCTCTTATATGCATTTCATAAATAATAGAATCTTCCTTTCTTTTTAAATCAGGTATTTTATGATTGGTAAAATCATAAGGTTTGATATTTTTGCCGTTTATGTCTATAATGTATCCCTTATCCCCATTTACACAAACAGAAGTTGCATAAGGATCAATTGCATAAGTAATTTTATCATATAAATTTCCAGTAGTATCAATATCCTTAAAATAAATTCTATATAAATAATACATTTCATTTATATCTTCTTTATCTATAATAGCTGTATATACTCCCGTTTTATGATCATATATCATATCATATTTTACCGACGGCTCCTCTTCATTTATATACCAGTCCTTATACAATAATAATTCTACTTTATAACTTGTAGGAGACCAAAGTTTTAATGAAATTTTATCATCTAAATAAACTACTCCTAAATCGTCTTTTGAATAATAAAATTTATCTAAAAAACATCTAAATAATACTTTAAAAGGTTTATATTCATTAGAAGCTGAAACAAAAAGTAAGTCATTAGCTTTTATATGCTTAGGAATATTAGTTATAATAACTTCTTTTCCCTTTATTATTGAAGATATACCTTCAACTTTTTCACCATTTAAATATAATTCAAAATCAACTCCTAATAATGGCTCACTTGAAAGATATATTTTTACTTTGTTACATTCATCCATAACAGCAAATCTTATATTAGTTTGTGTTGCTATTATAGCAGATTTAAGAGAAGTATATCTTCTTGAGTCACCATATATTATATATATATCTTTATAATTCCCCTTTAAATCATAGGTATTAGTTTGCTCTGCCCAGTAGTTTATCCAATTATTACCCCAATGCTTTTTTCTAATAATTAAATAATCATCTGTTATATATGAAGCAAAGCCATAATCAGTATTAAAATTAAAATTTATTTCTTCACCATTGGAATTTTCACCAAATGTCCAACAATTCCATATATAATCATGTCCTTGATAGTTACTATCTTCTAAATAAAAATGCACAAATGTTCCACTATATTTATTATTATCAACGATTATTTTCTTTTTAGCAGTTAAATTTCTACCAATAACTTCACCACAAACAATGATTTCAGTTCCTTCTTTTACACTATCATCTACTATTAAATATCTATCTTTTATTTTTACACCTTGAATTTCACTTTGCAATGACCATCTCATTTCAGGTAGAGATATTCTTCCATATAAACCACTACAAACACCAATTAATTCAACAGGCCTTTTATAAGTAACTATGTTATTTGAAGAATATATTTTTATAGAATCAGTAATTTTTTCCCAAGTAAAACTAAAGCTATTTTTTTCACTACCTTCTGAATCTATCCATACTTCATTTCCATTGCAATCAATTAATATATATTTATATCTGTATTTTCCAGGTTTAAGACCGTTAGAAAATTTTACTTCTTTAATCATTTTAAGTATGCCATCAGTTGTATCTACTTGCCAATTCAATTTATACTTTTCTGACTTTTCCCAACCGTTAAAATCTCCTACAACATAACCAAAAAGATAACCATCATATTTTGCTGTAAATCTTATTGTATTAGATAGATAACATAAGTTTAATGAGTAAGTTCCTTTTCCATTATTATTTATTTCAATTTTTTCAATATAATCCGTACTTTTCATATAAACACCCCACCATATAATTCTAGACTAAAATTTAATAAGAAATACATTAAATAAGTAAAATTTTAATTATAGACTAAAATAATTGTAATATTTTTTATGTTAATTTTGAATAGAAATAAATAAAAACAAGATAAAATATTTTATCTTGTTTTTATTTAAAATTATATGCATTATATTCATTCAACTTGAGTTAGTAATCTTTTCATCACATCTTTAAGTTTATTATATCCTAAATCCTCATTAGCCATCACAAAAACAGCTTTTATATCATTATCAGAAGGATCCCATTTATATGATTTAAAATCTATTATAGAATCTTCGGGTAAGTATTCCTCTAATTCAAATCCTAGTTCTTCTGTAGATGCCATATATTCATTAAACAAGGAATCCTCATCTAACTCATTAATATTAATGCTTTCATCTATTTCCCTATTTAAAATATCAATATCTACACTTAAATTAAATGCTACTATATCTTCTCTTTTAGATCCCTTACTCATATCCTTTATAACTTTAAATTCTGTATTTTCTTCAATAATATCTTTAATATCTTTACTATCTATAACTCTATTTCCAAATGCTATATACATAACTTTTTTCCTCCTAAGTTTATTTATTTTTCATAAAAATCTTATTTATAATTTAACAAATAAAAAAATAAATATCAATAAATATATTTTATATTTTTATTATTCTTTTAAAAGATATATTTACAACTTGATAAAGAATAAACCCTCCTATTGTATTTATTAAAATAGCTGGAATTACAACAGTTATAAAAAGCGTTAAAAAGTTAGCTGGCAATCCAACAATATATTGTGCTGATAATAAAAACGTTGTTCCACTTATAAGTGTTCCTAGTGGAAAGGTTATTATTACCAGTATCTTTTCCTTTATAAACTGACTAATATTTAAACTACTTAATAATTTATTTAGTAATAATAAAGCAATGTACATCATATTTGCTGTAATAACTTTATCTATAATGTTAGGGAGTTGCCCTCCTGGAAACTTAGTTGTTAAAGCTGTAAATATTCCAGTAATTATAGCTGAAATTATAGATATTTTATAGTCATTATTATTAATTATAATTATTATAAATAGCATTGCTAATGCAAAATCTGGCTGCATAGGTAATCCTAAAGCTGGGGTTAACTGATGTAATATAGCACCTATAGCTAACAGAAGCGAATTAATAATCATTTTTTTAACATTTAAATTTGTTTTCATTTTTATTCCCCCTAAAAATAAATATTTATTATTAAAAACCTTTAAGTTAACTTTTCTTCATACCATATTAATCACCCCTACTTCTTATAATATTGAAAATAAAAAAACTCCGTCCTAAAAATAGGACGGAGTTTTGATTCCGCGGTACCACCTAATTTATGAAAAATAAATAATAAATTTCATCACTTAAAATCCAAGTATTTAATATACTTGTCCTATGTAACGTATAAGTTGCGGTTTCGGATACTAAGAAATCTTTTCCCCTAACTTCTCCAAGGTCCATTCATATAAATTCTTCTTGTTAAGATCTCACCATCCTTAACTCTCTTTAATGAAGCTAATAAATATTACTATTCCTTTTCTAAGAATTTAAATCTATTATTAAATTTTATAATATAATAATATACAAAAACTTTAAAAATGATACTACTTATTTTTTTATATTATTTATTGAAATGTTTGATGTTTGTGGAAACAAATTTTCATAAAAATTATCAAATCCATCATCTGATAATTTTACCTCTTCTTTATCATCTACATAAAACTTATTCATAGTACTAATTATTAAATCAAATTTTTTTATATTATTTTCTTCAAGTAATACTGTATAAAGATATGCTAAATGATCCTGCATATAAATTTGAATTGTTCTTATTTCTTCTTCAGATATTTTTCCTTCTTTGTACAAATTTTTAATAGGACCATTTTTAAATATAAAATAAGAAGAAGCTTTTGCTATATTAGATATATATTCTTGAGGTTTTTTATTATTCATTTTTATTTTCCTTTCATTTGTAAAATATTATATAAAATATTTTATAGTACTATTAATATACTTACAATAGCATATATTAATTAATTTAATGAATTTAACGCTTTTTCAATTTCTATTACATGATTTTTAATTATATATTTAAACCAATAAGTATAATTTTGAGGATTATTTTTCAAATCATATTTTATTTCATTTAATGATACCCACTTATAATCTTCAACTTCTAAAGGATTTACAAAAACTTCTCCAGAATATCTTCCCAAATACACATGATCAAATTCATGCTCTATAAGGTTATTATCAAAAGTAATATTATAAATAAAAGAAAATATCTCTGTTAACTTACAACAAACTCCCATTTCTTCTTTCAAGCGTCTTTTAGCTGCATTATCTGTATTTTCATTTTTATTAGGATGTGTGCAACAAGTGTTTGTCCAAAGACTTGGCGAATGATATTTTCCTTTATATCTTTTTTGTAGAAGTAATTCATTTTTAGAATTAAAAATAAATACAGATACTGCTCTATGAAGTACACCTTTTATATGGGCATCCATTTTTTCAATATATCCAACTTCAGTATCATTTTTATCAACACAAATTATAATTTCTTTCATTTAATCATCTCCTTAATTTATACAAAATAAGCGTCGATATTACTATACGACGCTTATTTTAAAAAACAATTATCTTCTTTTAAGTATCTTATATAAACCTATAAATCCTATTAAAGCTCCTACTCCTGCCATAATTGCAACCTTAGAATCTACGCATTTAATTTTGTTAATTAATGATTCATTACCACTTTCTTCACATGAACATTCACAATCATCATAATCATCATCTAAATAATTAATACTATCATCATAATCAATATCGCAATTATTATCAGAAGTATAGAAGTTAATTAATTCTTCTTCACATTCACAAGTATCAGAATCCTTATAATAATACCTTTGAGTAATAGCAGGAACTTTAATTCTTTTTGTAGCATTATCTAAGTTTTTACTTAAATTTATTCCTATACGTTGGTACATAAGTATCACCTCAAAGTTAGTATAATCACTTTCTTTAAAGTTAATTCAAAATTATAATTTTTCTATTTCACTAATTTCTTTTATATAAGTTTCATTTTTATTATCTGCATCATGAGCTATATATAAATAAGTTAAAGCATCATCATATTGTTTTAATTCTTTATAGCACATTGCAATACCAAAATAAACATCAATTGTAGCTTCGTTTAAATCTATTGCATGTTCATAATTTATTAGAGCTTCATTATAATTTTCAATGCTAAAATAATATTCTGCTAAACCAATATAAGCATTTCCTAAACTTTCATCAAGCTTCAATGCTTCATTAAAGTATTTTAATGATTTACTTTTTTCATTTAAATATTTTAGTTTAATCCATCCTAAATTAGTTAAAATATATGCAGTGTCATTATCATTTAATACATTAGCTTTTAATACATTTTCACCTAATATAATTGCTTCTTTATAATTCTTTAAATTAATATTAATATCAATTAAGTAAGCTATAACAAAAAAACTATTAGGATTTTCTATTGCTAAATCTTCAAATATAGCTTTACTTTCTTTAAAGTTATTTAAATAAAATAAAGATTCTCCAAGCAAACTTTTTGTATATATTGAATTAGTACAGTTATTATCTAATCCCTTTTTTAATACATTTATAGCTTCATTAAATTCATCTAACGACATATAACAATCTGCAATATAAGCATAAAAATCAGCATTATTACTTTCATTTAATGCATTTATTGAAAATTCTAGAGCTAATTTAACATCTTCATTCATTAAATCATTATACTTTTTTAAAAAGCACTTATCTAAATTCATCATATCACCTCTTTAGTTTAAAACCAATTATTTATTTTCTGTTTTATCTAATCTTTTATTATATATAAACATATATAATGATACAATAAATATAATTATATATCCAATTATACTTAAATAATCTGGAATAACACCAAATAAAATTATACTTATTAATGCTGAAAATATTATATTGCTATAATCAAATATAGATATTTCTTTTGCTTTAGCGTATTTATATGCAAGAGTAATCCCAAACTGGCCAATACTAGCAAATACACCTGCTAATATTAAATAAATTAACTGAGATAATGTCATTTCTTTGTATACCATTATCATAAATGGAAGTATTACTATAGTGGAAAAGAATGAAAAATAAAATACAATAGTATAATACTTTTCCTTTCCACCTAAACTTCTTAAACAAGTATAAGCAGCTGCTGCAAATATAGCACCTAATATTCCAATCAAGTATGGAATAATTTCTAAATTAAATTGTGGTTTAATTATAAATAGAGCTCCTATAAAAGCTATAATAATAGCTAGTCCTTGTTTTAAATTTATTTTTTCTTTCAAGAAAATAGCACTAAATATTATTACAAAAAATGGACTTAATTTATTTAGCATATTAGCATCAGATAATACTAATTTATCTATTGCATAAAAGTTAAAAACTATTCCCAATGTTCCAAATAATGACCTTAAAATTAAAATCTTCTGATTTTTTAATTTTCCAAAGAAACTTTCTTTATTAATGACTACTAATACAAATGCAATTATGCAAGATGTTATGTTTCTAAAAAATGTTTTTTGAAAAGATGGCAAATCGCCTGAAAGTTTAACAAATGCAGACATCATAGCAAATCCAAATGCAGATATTATTATAAATAAAACTCCCTTTGTTCTATTACTCGATATTATATTTTTCATATATCCTCCTAAAAATTTTGTTTTTTTATAGATTATCATAAATAATAAATATCATCTATATATAATAAATATTTTTTAAAATTAATAAATAAAAAAAGATCTATAAATATAGATCCTTTTATTTTATCGTGAACTACCTATATTATAATATAAGATAATTTTTCACACTTTGATTAAAACTTTATATTAGATACTTGTCTAACCATATTTAACTCTTTTTCAGATTCAACCTGAATTAATGTTTCATTCCATTTATCATCAAAGGCTATTTTAAATATTTCTACATCATCTTTACTATGTATAGGAGCCATAGCTACATACTCAGTATTATTAATTAATTTTTGTTCTAATATAGAATATTCAACTTTATTTCCTGAATCATCTGTAAATTTCATTGTTTTTTCTAACATTTTAATCTCTCCTTATAAATATTACTAATAATATTATTATAAAAAGAAGAGGAAATTATAATGTAAATTTTAAAAAATGATTCAAGAAGATTTGTACTATGATAGTAAAATTATTATTTATATTTAAAGTTAATAAGTTTATATATTATTTTAAATATATTACCCTAAAATATCACTTAAATATTTTCTAAGTTCCATATCTAATGAGTTATCTCTTAGATACATTAATTTACTATTTATTTCTTCATCATTATTATGCAAAGAATAAAAACTTAAAGCAGCTTTTAATCTTAAATCTTCAGATACTGTAGATAAGTCAAATTCTCCATTTTCACCTTTTAAAATTAAAGATAGCTCTAACACTTCATCACTAAGTGCAATAGCCTTTAAAAATATTAATTGTTCTATTGTAAATGTACCTACATTATTTATTATACTTAATGTAACATCATAAGCTGATTCAATATTATTATCATAAATGTACTTTTTAAAATATATTTCTAGTGTTTTTAAAACTTTAGGATTATTTTTTACTTGTGATAAAAACCCTAATGTTGAAATTATATTTTCTTGAGTAAAGTTTTCCATTATATAAATAATAGAATCTATAATTTTTTCTTCCTCTATTCCTTTTGCAGCCATTTTACATAATAAATTTACAGCCTTTATATTGCTATTAGATTTATCATTAGCAATTTTTAATAATTCATCAACACTATTTTCATTAAAAGAATATAATATAGTTAATACGGCATTTTTTACAGCATTAGGCCAAGCACCTAATCCGTTATATCTCCCTTTTAAAGCATTAGGCTTTGAAATGCCGCCATATAAAAATTCTGTCAAAGGTAGAATATTTTCAACTCCTATTACCTTTGCTGCTTCTTTCGCATATATTTCCATCGAATCAAAGTTTTGAGACTTATCAACTACTTTTAATATTTCCCTAGTTATTAAAGACTTTAACTCTTCAGGTGTAAGCTCTTTCTTATTATGAAACTCTTCTACATTATCTAATATAAAATTATAATTAAAATTATCTGATTCAGTAATTGTGTTAGCTATATTATTAACTTCTTCTTTTATTTCTTTTATTTCTAATTCTTCTTCAAAATCAATATCATCTTCAATTTCTTTTTTTCTTTTAAAAAAATCAAATATCCCCATTCATTTTACCTCCTAAATCTAATTCACTTATTATATCTATAGATGATTCTTTTAATAACTGTGCTGTTATACCTATTCCATTTATTTTTTTTCCACTAAAACTACCATCATATATATAATTTACACCACAAGATGGACTACCATCTTTTAATATGGCTTTTGTTATATTTAATTTCTGAGCAATTTTTAATGTTTCTTGTGCACCTTTTAAAAAATTTAGTGTTACATCTACTCCATCTTTATTAATTACCTTTCTATGATGATCTATTATATTTAAAGATTTATCAATAATTTCACTTGGTATTCTAGGAGTAGATAATCCCCCTAATTGTTCAGGACAAACCAAAATAGCATTTCCAGAAATAAATAAATTATTACATATTTCATTATAATTATTTAATCCATTGTATTTACAATTTACTCCACATAAACATGCACTTATTAAATACATAAAACCCCTCCTTGGTATGCTTTAATTATAGCATACTAAAGAGGGGTTTCAAATGAATTTCATTCATTATTTTAACTCTATTTTAATTCTACAATTGTTACACCATCACCACCTTCACCATATACACCTAATCTATATGACTTTACATGTGGATGCCTTTTTAACATATCATTAATAGCTTTTCTTAAAATCCCCGTTCCTTTTCCATGAACTATAGTAACTTCACCTAAATTTCCTAAATATGCTTCATCTAAATATTTATCAGTTCTATAACAGGCTTCCTCCGAATCCATTCCTCTTAAATCTATTCTATTATCAACAGATTTCGTATTTAATTTAACTTCTCTTTTCTTTTTTTCCTTTTTCTTTGGTTCATTTGGAACCTTTCTTAAATCCTTTAATTTGACGCTAATTTTCATTATGCCTGCTTCTACTTGTACATCACCTTTATTATCAGGAAGTGATACAATTATTACTCTTTGATTTAAAGATGGTAAGAATGCTTCCATGCCAAGAGTAACTTTATCGATAGCTTCGCCAGAATTTTCTCTAGATTTTATCATAGCTTTTTCTTTTTCTTCAAGACTAATTTTAAGCTTTCTTCTCTCTTCCTCAAGTCTATTTCTGCCACCTTCAGCTATTCCCATTTTTTCAAGCTCTCTCATTGCTTTAACTATTTCATCAGCCTCATCTTTAGCGTTAGAAATTATTTTCTTAGCTTCCTGACGTGCTTCATCATAAACCTTATCTCTAACCATATCTAATTTTTTTAATTTTTCATTATATTTCTTTTTAATTAATTCAGCTTCATCTTTAATTCTTTTAGCTTCTCTTGCATCACGATTAGCTAGTATACTTTTTTCTTGAAGATCCCTAATTAAATCCTCAAACTGCAAGTTTTCTTCTGAAATAAATTCTTTAGCTTTTATTATAACATTATCACCTAATCCAAGTCTTTTTGATATTTCAAATGCATTAGATTTTCCAGGAATGCCTATTAATAATCTATATGTAGGTCTTAATGTTTCTATATCAAACTCAACAGATGCATTTTCAACACCCTCTGTTTTTAAAGCATATCCCTTTAATTCACTATAATGTGTTGTGGCTATAATTCTACATCCTCGTTCATTTAAATTTTCAATAATTGCTACAGCTAATGCAGCTCCTTCAGTTGGATCAGTTCCTGAACCTAGCTCATCAAAAAGTATTAAAGAATCGGAAGAAGCAGAATTTAAAATACTAACTATATTAGTCATATGAGATGAAAAGGTTGATAATGACTGCTCTATACTTTGTTCATCACCTATATCTGCAAAAACTTCTTTAAAGAATCCTATTGCTGAACCATCTTTTGCTGGTATTAATAAACCACTTAACGCCATTAAGTGTAACAATCCAACTGTTTTTAATGTTACCGTTTTACCACCAGTATTTGGTCCTGTAATCATAAGTGTAGTAAATTTTTTTCCTAAATAGATATCGGATGGAACAACTATTTTTGGATCAATCAAAGGATGTTTTCCACCTAAAATTTCAAAACTTCTATCATTTCTAACACATGGTTTTATTGCATTTAATGAAGAAGCATATTTTCCTTTTGCAAATATAAAATCTAATTCTCTTAATATATTAGAATTACTTCTTAAAACATCAACATTATCATGAACCTTTATGGAAAGATCACTTAATATTCTTTCTATTTCAGCTTTTTCTTTAAGCATTAATTCTTTAATTTCATTATTTAAATTAACTAAGCTAATTGGTTCAATAAAAAGTGTTGCTCCTGTAGAACTTTGATCATGCACAAGGCCTGGAACTGCACCTTTATATTCAGATTTAACAGGAATTACATATCTATCTCCTCTCATTGTATAAATAGAATCCTGTAAATATTTAGAATTAGATCTAACAATAGAATTAATTTTTTCTCTAATAGATGAATTTTTTTCTTTTAAACTTCTTCTTATATTATATAAAGCTCCACTTGCCTTATCACTTATTTCATCATCTGAAATAATAGCTGTTTCAATTTCATTTTCAAGATTTTTAATTGGAGTTAATATATATGCTAAATCCTCAAGATGCTTATAACCTACCTCCTCATCTTTTCTAGAAATATACTCTTTAAATCTTCTAGAACATCTAAGCATTGATCCAATTTTAAGTAGTTGAGATGGGTTTAATGTTCCTCCTTTTACAGCTCTTTCAATTTCTTCTTTTGTTTCATGTAAACCTTCAAACGGTGGAGCTCCTTTTTTTATTAATATATCTAAAGCTTCATTAGTTTCCTCTAATTTATGTTCAACTTCATAAATTGAATTATATGGAGAAAGAGAGTCTATTAATTCCTTTCCTCCGCTAGTTATAGCATATTTTCTAAGTTTATTTTTTACTTTGTCAAATTCTAAAATTCTTAAAGCTCTGTCATTCATAAGTTTCTCCTATATAAACTCTATTTTTTTATATCATTTAATAACTTTTTATTATTAATTACTAATAATATTGTTATAACAATACATGTTAGCAAAATTAATATATTAATCATATTTTCATAATAATGAATTTTACCAATAAAAGAAGAAATCAAAATTAACATTTCACAAACAATAACAGCAAGTAAAATAATACTTGTTTTCCAATTAAATTTTATTTTTGCTGTTATATTGATTTTTTCATTATAAGATAAGCCCTTAAACCAATCTGTCTTTAATATAGCTGAAGACTTTTTCATTTGAAAAATACCAAATAAAAACACAAAAATTAATAATACTATGTTTAGTATTTTCATTTATCCCCCTCCTTACTTATTCTATTCCTCTTCTAAATTGTCCCTTAGTATAATTACTTTTATCATAAACTTCATTATTTCTATACATATTAATTATTTTTTTTACATCTTCATAACTTTCATCTCTAAAATCAAATCTAAATGTTTTAATTCCAATTTCTTTTAATATACTAATTTCATCAAATAAATTTAAAGGTACTGGATTTAAAATATAGCTTCTACAAAATAAATCTGTCATTACCCTATTTTTTTCGTTTACTCTATCAATAAGAGTAAATTTGTCTCTAGTACAAATAGCATTACACTCTATATTTGTTTTTCTTCCGCCAAATGTACTTCCTATTGGACAGTATTCACTTATCATAAGCTCAGGTTTACCATAAATTACATAAGCATTATTACCCTTATTTCTACGAAGTATATCTTTAATTTCAGTTCTATTAATCTCCATACTTAACGTAGGGATTGTAATTTCTCTTTGATAAAACTCTAAGCTTTGAGAATTCATTATATTTAGTTTATAATCACCAATTATATTAAATGAATTTTTATATACATTAATTAAACCTATGTTAGAAGTTATTATTCCTTTTATATAAGGTTTTGCTTTGTCAATAAATTTACATACTCTATCAAATTCACCCTTTATTATAGATGAGGTTTTAATATATAAGCTTACACTATTGCCTAATGCTTCAAAAGTATTTATCAAATCTGATATTCTAAGAGCTCCAATTTCTCTACTAAATATATCAAAAGCTATATGCTTAACATTACATTCTAATAATGCTTTAAGTTGATCTTTTGTGATACAACTATATATTTCAGGAATATCAATATTATTACTTACCTTGTTAGTTACTAAAGTGCAATCCCTTTTAATTCTATTTCTCCTATATTCTTTACAAATACTTTTAGAAATACCTTCTAATGCTTCTCTTCTTAAATTATTTAAATCAGAAATACGTAAAAATCCATTTTCAAAGTCTGTAAACTTTATAATATCTAACTTAAATGGAATATCACCAGATTTTTTTAAAGATTCTTCAATTCTATCTCTATCTAACGGTTTTTTTTCAGCTTTTTGTACAATTTCACCGTAAAAAGTATATTCCTTATCGTTATACATTACAGTTAATTCAATTGGAGAATCAACTATAAATTTAACTTTTCCTCTTAAAGGAATCTTTTTACTATAAGGCTTAATATAATCCTCTAATTCTTCAAAAAGTTGTTTATTTAAACTTTTAAAAAGCTTATCACCTTTCCTATAATCTATAGGAAAAAGCTTAACTGTATCTCCTATATTTGCACTAGAAACTTCTTTACCATTTAATAAAATTTTACTAACTGAAAATCCTTTATCTTTATACCTAATACCATCGCCTAAGCTTAAACTTTCCTTTAGTGTAATTTCACCAGATTTTTCAACTACTCCTAACGGAATACCAGCATTTTTAGGAGAATTAAAACTCATCATATCCTTACCAGTATTTCCTTTTAAATACGCATTAGTAAATCCACTTCTATTAAAAAGCTGAAGCAATTGTTTCTTACCTTCATTTTCATTGTATTTTTTCTTAAATAAAACTTTATCTACAGCTTTTCTATAATTATCTACAACACCTGCAACATATTCAGGCCTCTTCATTCTTCCTTCTATTTTTAAAGAGTTAGTTCCACTTTCAACTATATCCTTAATATCATCTATAGTACACATATCCTTTGGACTTAATAAATATCCTTTTTGTTCACCAGACTTTTCACCTTTTAATATGTATTCCATTCTACATGGCTGAGCACATCTTCCCCTATTTCCGCTTCTTCCACCTATTATGGAACTCATTAAACACTGTCCAGAATAACTAACACAAATTGCTCCATGAACAAACATCTCAGTTTCTATATTTAGGTCTTTTGATATGTATTTAATCTCATCAATTGTCATTTCCCTAGAAAGTACAACTCTGTGAAATCCTTTTTCCTTAAAGTATATTGCAGCTTCTCCATTATGAATTGTCATTTGTGTAGAAGCATGAAGTTCAAAATCTGGAAATTCTTCTTTAATTCTTTTAAAAAGCCCTAAATCTTGAATAATTAAAGCATCAGCCCCTATTTCATATAAATATCCAACATATCTAACAGCTTCTTCAATTTCGTTTTCTTTTAGTATTGTATTTATTGTTACATAAATTTTAACACCATAGCTATGAGCATAATCAATAGCCTTTTTCATGTTTTCATTATCAAAATTTGATGCATAAGCTCTAGCTGAAAATTTGTTTCCACCAAGATAAACAGCATCTGCCCCCTTATTTATAGCAGCATACAAACTTTCCATACTCCCAGCTGGAGCTAGAACTTCTATTTTATCCATAATAATCTCTCCTAAAATTAATATAGTCTTTTGTTTAAAAATTTATAAATTATTTAATAAGCTAATTTATAATGACTTAATTATTGTTATAACACAAGTGGAATTGTTTTTCTATACTAATTAAGATAAGTCCGCTCATTATGAACAGACTTATCTTAATAATGGATTTTTCTCTCTTTTTTCTACTGCTAAATTAAATTGAGTATCAATAAGTTTTTTTTCTAAATCTAAAACTTTATACTTATAATTTTGTAATTGAAAATTAATATCCTTATTACGTAATCTATAAGCATCTTTTTTCTTTAATGCATCTTTTAACTCTAATTCTAATGAATTAATTTTTGTTTCCATAATACTTTTTTCTTCTAAAGTTTGTTTTTCATTTAATAATTTAAATTCCTTTAATTCAGCTTCTTTAAATTTAATTTTTTCTTTTAATTTAAGTTCATTTTCTTTTAATTCAGAATTTATAGTAGAATAATTATTAATTTTATCTTGGTATGTATGTATTTTTTCTTTAAGGTCATCATTTTCATCACTTAATATAAGATTAATTTCTTGAGCCTTTTCTAATTTCATTATAGCTTCTTCAAATTCTGAAGATAATACTCTATTATTTATTTCATCAGTACAAGTTTTAATTTTCTCTTCAAGTTTAACATTTTCATCTTTTAATGCTACTACACCTTTGTTTAATTCTGTAATTTGTGATTCATTATTAATATTTACTTCATTTAATGCTTTTAATTTTACAGTTAAATCTTCATTTATTGATTTATAATTTTCTAAATCTTTTAATTTAGATTCCATCTCTAAAATAACTGAATTTAATGATTCTATCTCTGCTGTTTTTAATTTTATAGTTTCATCTAACTCATTTTTAAGTTGTTGTAATCTTTCTTTTAATGTTAAATTATGTTCTTCTAATTTTATATTATTTTCTTCAAGAGAATTTTTTTTATTAGTAATATCTTTAATTTCAAAATTACATTTAAAAAGTTCATCAGCAATATTAACAGCAGTAAGAACTGCAGCAGAGCTTGTACTTAATTTTTTATTACTTCCAGAAATTTCTCTTATTTTATTATCTACATAAGCGGCAACCTTAGATAAATATAGTTCATCTTCTTTTCCTCTTAAATTATATTCAATGCCATTTATTACAACTGTTACCGTGTTCATACACTTACACCTCTCAAATTTTTATGATGCCACAATTATAACATATTTGATTTGAAATAACTACAGGTTGCTTTAAATTGATTAATTGAAAAGATACTGATATACTAATTTTTACGAGGTGTTTATATGAATTATATGAAAGTTTTAGAAAATTGCACTTTATGTATTAGAAAGTGTAATGTAAACAGAAATAAAGAAATTAAAGGAATATGTAATAGTAGTAATACTGTTAAAATAGCAAGAGCAGCTTTACATTTTGGGGAAGAGCCATGTATTTCAGGAAAAAAGGGTTCTGGAACAGTATTTTTTTCAAATTGTAATTTAAAATGTGTCTTTTGTCAAAACTATAAAATATCTCATCAAGGTTTCGGTGCAGAAATCACTATAGAAAGATTAGCAGAAATTTTTTTAGAGCTTCAAGATAAAGGAGCAAATAATATAAATTTAGTTACTCCAACTCACTTCGTTCCACAAATAATAGAAGCCTTAAAAGTTGCTAAAAAAAACGGACTAAATTTGCCTATAGTTTATAATACAAATTCATTAGATACATTAGAAACTATAAAATCATTAAATGGATATATAGATATTTATTTACCAGACTTTAAATATTTTGATGATAAATATGCTTTAAAATATTCAAAAATAAAGGGCTATTCAACAAATGCAATAAGTATAATAAATGAAATGATAAATCAAGTAAGAAATCCATTATTTAATAGTGAAGGAATTATGATAAAAGGAGTTATTGTAAGACATCTTTTACTTCCTGGATTATTATTTGACTCTAAAAAAATTATAGATACTATTTATAAAAATTTTGGTGATAATGTTTATATATCATTAATGAATCAATACACTCCCATGTATAATGCTAAAATATATCCTGAAATTAATAAAGCCATTAATGAAAAGCATTATGATTCTATAATTAATTATGCTCTTTCCATAGGGGTTAAAAATGGATTTATTCAAGATTCAGGATCAAGTTCAGAAAAATTTGTACCAAATTTCAACAATGAAGGAGTAATAAAATAAAGGATAGTTTAATATTAAACTATCCCCATTTTACTAATAACTCCATCTATTATTTGTTTTCTTTTTTGAATTAAATATTCACTATAAAAAGCTTCTTGTTCTTCTAAACTAAGTCTATCTAAAATCTCACTATTAATACTACTTAAAACTAATTTATTAATATCAAATCTATAAGCTTTTTTTATTTTATTAGTAATTTCATTATATTCTTCTAATGATTTACTCTTTTTATATTTTCTTATTAATGAATCTAAAGATGTATCATATTTTTTAATTTTATAAACTATTGAATTTAAAGTAATTGATTTATTTTTTAAGAAATAAATTTCATAAGCTTGTTTACATTTAATCAATTCATTAATAGTATATTCAGTATCATAAATATTAAAATTAATAACATCATTATTAAAAACTTTTTCTATTATATAATTTAAAATTTTATTATTATCATCTAATTTTAAATAAAATTTACCGCCTACTATTTCTAATCCTTTTTCTAATTGACTAATTTTTTCTTTTAATTCTCTATCTATAACTTCCATGTATTTCCCTCCAATTATTAAATATAAAAGTTTTCTCTTTAGATTAAATTTAAATATTTTAATTTCTTTTAGCAATGTTGATTATACAAGATTTAATATATGTTTGTAAAATATATTTATAAAATACATAACTATAAATAAAAAAATCTCTTATCAAATAAGAGATTTTTTTAATATTAAATTTAAATTACTTCATTAATTTACATATATCATTTGTAAACTCAACAGGATCAGATACTGATAATCCTTCAATTAATAATGCTTGATTATATAACAGATTAGTATATAAATTTAATTTATCTTTATCATTATAATAAGCATCTTTTAAAGAATTAAACACATTATGGTGAATGTTTATTTCTAATACTTTTTTAGCTTTTACATCTTGATTATTTGGCATTGAATTTAAAACTTTTTCCATTTCAATAGATAAGTCTCCTTCATTTGATAAACAAACAGGATGATTTTTTAATTTATTAGAAATTTTAACTGAACTTACCTTATTATTTAATATATCTTTCATGGCATCAAATAACTTTTTATTTTCTTCATTAGCTGTTTCAGCTTCAGTTTCTTCATCATTAGTATTAATTCCTAAATCACTGCTAGATACAGATTTAAATTCCTTTTCTTTATATTTCATTAACATTTTAATAGCAAATTCATCTATATCATCTGTAAAATATAAAATTTCATAACCTTTATCTAATAAAATTTCAGTTTGAGGCATTTTTTCTATTTTATCAATAGATTCTCCTACAGCATAATAAATATATTTTTGATCTTGAGTCATTCTAGTAATATATTCATCTAAAGTAACCATTTTCTTTTCCTTAGATGAATAAAACATTAATAAATCTTGAAGAACTTCTTTTTCAGAACCAAAATTATCATAAACTCCAAATTTTAATGTTCTTCCAAAGGATTTATAGAACTTTTCATAATTTTCTCTTTCATTTTTAAGCATTTTTTCAAGTTCATTTTTAATTTTATTTTTTATATTTTTAGCAATAAATCTTAACTGTCTATCATGTTGAAGTATTTCTCTAGAAATATTTAATGATAAATCTTCAGAATCAACTATTCCCTTAACAAAACCAAAATAATCAGGAAGAAGATCTGAACATTTATTCATTATCATAACTCCATTAGAATATAGCTCTAATCCTTTTTCATAATCTTTTGAATAGAAATCATAAGGCATATTTTCAGGAATATATAATATTGCATTGTAACTTACAGTTCCATCAACACTTAAATGAATATATTTTAAAGGCATATCAAATCCATAATGCTTTTCTTTATAAAAATTATTATACTCATCTTTAGTTAATTCATTTTTATTTTTTCTCCAAATAGGAACCATACTATTAACTACTCTTTCTTCTATGTAGTCTTCGTACTCACTTTCGCTTCCTTCTTTAAGTTTTTTTTCAGTAAATTCCATTTTAATTGGATATCTAATAAAATCTGAATATTTTTTTATTAAAGATTGAATTTTATATTCATTTAAATATTCATCAAAGTTTTCATCTTCTGTATTAGGTTTTACTTGTAGTATAATATCAGTACCAATTGTATTTTTAGTAGCTGGCTCTATAGTATATCCCTCAACACCAGTAGATTCCCATTTATAAGCTTCATTACTTCCAAAAGTTTTAGTAATTACAGTAACTTTATCAGCTATTAAAAATGATGAATAAAAACCAACTCCAAATTGACCTATTATATCATATCCATCTTTAATTTCATTTTCTTTTTTAAATTGAAGAGATCCACTCTTAGCAATAACCCCTAAGTTATCTTCTAATTCATTTTTAGTCATCCCAATTCCAGTATCGGAAATCTTTATAGTTCTATTTTCTTTATCTATAGAAATCTTAATAAAAAAATCTTCTTTATTGAAATTTATATTATCATCACCTAAAGATTTATAATAAATTTTATCAATAGCATCACTAGCATTAGATATAAGTTCTCTTAAAAAAATCTCTCTATGTGTATAAATTGAATTAATCATTAAATCTAACAATCTTTTAGATTCAGCTTTAAATTGCTTTATTTCCATAAAATACTCTCCTTTAATAATATTTTATTAGCACTCATATCTATCGAGTGCTAAACTCTTAATAATTATTTTACTCTTTTAAATTTTAATGTCAACACATTAAAAATATATTTTAATAAAATTTATTTCAATAATACCTAATAAAATTTACTCATTAAATTTTATCACTATAATAATTTTAATCTTTAAAATATACATATTAAATTATAATTAATAATTTAGAAATAATTCATAGAATCTTATCTTAGATATACCACCTTATACATAAATATAATATATATTAAATATAATATATAACAACAAAAACTCATAATATTCTCCTATAAAAAGGCCCTTTGAATTTTTACTTAATATTTATACAAAGGGCTTATATTTTATAATAACAATAATAGAAATATAGCTATTGAAAAGTTTTCAATTAAAATAATAAAAATTTTTTTAATTTCGTGTATAAAATAAGAAAAATGGTAATAATCTTTAATGTAGATACATTTTTTATGTATTAACTACACATACCTCTGTATAATTACCTTAAAATAAATGAGCAGGAGTTAATCTTACCTGCTCATTTTAAATTTATTTATTAAAATTTTCTAAAACGTAAATATCTTTCCTTTAACAATTCTGTCTTATTTTTATTTTTCAAAATGTTTATTTCTTCTAACAAATTTAACTTAATTTCATTAGCCACAAAATCAATATCATTTTGAGCACCACCAACAGGTTCTTTAATAATTTTTTCAATTATCCCTTTTTCTAATAAATCATAAGAAGTTATTCCCATTATTTCTGCAACTTCTTTAGCTTTTGAAGAATCTTTGAACAATATAGAAGCAAATCCTTCAGGAGATAAAATTGAATATATTGAATTTTCTAAGGCCCATACCCTATCACCACAAGCTAATGCTATGGCACCACCACTACCACCTTCACCAATAATTATAGAAATAATAGGTACTGAAATATTAGATATCTCAAACAAGTTTCTAGCAATAGCCTCACCTTGACCTCTCTCTTCCGCCTCAACACCACAATATGCGCCAGAAGTATTTATAAAACAAATAATAGGTCTATTAAATTTTTCAGCTTGCTTCATTAATCTTAATGCTTTTCTATACCCTTCAGGATATGGGGAACCAAAATTTCTTTCCATATTTTCTTTTAAATTCTTTCCCTTTTGTATACCTATTATAGTGACTGGATAATTTTCTAATAATCCTATTCCGCCAATAATAGATTTATCATCCCTATAATTTCTATCTCCATGTAGCTCAAAAAAATTATTAAATATTAATTTTATATAATCCTCTGCATTAGGTCTTTCAATCATTCTAGCAATTGACAATCTATCCCATGCTTTAATATTTTTATTCAAAGTTCTCACCACCATATTGAGGTTTGTGTAATTTTAATAATAAAGAAAGCTTATTTTTTAGTTCAGATCTATCAACAATATTATCTATAAATCCTTTTTCTAATAAAAATTCTGCACTTTGAAAATCAATAGGTAATTTTTCTTTAATAGTTCCTTCAATAACTCTTCTACCAGCAAATCCTATTAATGTTTTAGGCTCTGCAATAATTATATCACCTAACATAGCAAAACTAGCTGTAACCCCACCAGTTGTAGGATCTGTTAAAACTGTTATATAAAGCAACCCATTTTCACTGTGTCTTGCTAATGCTGAGCTAATTTTAGCCATTTGCATAAGTGAAAGAATTCCTTCCTGCATTCTAGCACCACCAGAAGCTGTAAATATAATTATTGGAAGTTCTTCATCAATTGCCTTTTCTATAGAATAAGTTATTTTTTCTCCAACAACAGTTCCCATACTTCCCATCATAAAATTAGAATCCATTATACAAACTATAGCTTTATTGCCACCTATTTTACATTTCCCAGTTATAACTGCCTCATTAATATTAGAATTTTCTTTATTAATTTTTAATTTATTATCATAACCTGGAAAATCCATCGGATTATTTGATTCTAAACATCTATTAAATTCAAAAAATGTATCTTTATCACAAATTAAATTTACTCTTTCATAAGCATTTAATCTAAAATAATAATTACAATTAGGACATATTTTATAATTTTCCTCTAAATTTTTCTTATATAAAATTTTCCCACAATGATTACATTTAATCCATGCTCCATCTGGAACAACAGGAATATCACTATTATCATCAGCTGGCATATTTATTACGCCATATTGTTTTTTCCTAAAAATACCCATAATTTCACCAACTTATAGATTATATTCATTGCTTATAAAACTTGTATCAAAAGTTCCTAAGCGAAATATATCGTTATTTAAAATATTGATTTGAAAATCTATATTACTTTCTATTCCATCAATAATAAATTCATCTAATGCTCTTAACATTTTATTAATAGCTTCTTCTCTAGTCTTTCCATGAACAATAAGTTTTGCTATCATAGAGTCATAAGTTGGTGGAATAGTATAACCATTATAAACTGCTGTATCAACTCTAATTCCATTCCCACCTGGTATATTTAAAAAACTAATTTTTCCAGGACATGGAGCAAATGATTTATGTGGATTTTCAGCATTTATTCTACATTCAATAGCATGACCTTCTATTTTTATATCATTTTGTGTAAGTTGTAGTTCTTCTCCATTAGCAATTTTTAATTGCTCTTTTACTATATCAACAGAAGTTATCATTTCAGTTACAGGATGTTCAACTTGAATTCTAGTATTCATTTCCATGAAATAAAAATTACTATTTTTATCTACTAAAAATTCAATTGTACCTGCATTAACATAATTAACCGCCTTTGCAGCTTTAATTGCAGCTTCACCCATTTGCTCTCTAAGTTTTTCATTTAAAATATAAGACGGAGCTTCTTCAAGTACTTTTTGATTTCTTCTTTGAATAGTACAATCTCTTTCACCAAGATGAATTATGTTACCAAATTTATCACCTAAAATTTGAAATTCTATATGTCTTGGATTTTCTATAAACTTCTCTATATATACAGAGTCATCTCCAAAATTATTTCTTGCCTCACTTTTTGCAGTAAAAAAGGCATTTTCTAACTCATTTTCATTTCTAACAATTCTTATACCTTTTCCTCCACCGCCTAAAGAAGCCTTAATCATTACAGGATAACCAATCTTATTAGATTCTATTTTAGCATCTTCAATATTTACAATAATACCATTACTACCAGGGATAACTGGAACCCCTGACTTTTTCATTATTTCCCTAGCTATAGATTTATCTCCCATAATATTTATAGTTTCACTACTTGGACCAATGAATTTAATATTACACTCTTCACACATACTTGCAAAACTAGACTTTTCTGATAAAAATCCAAATCCAGGATGAATTGCATTACAGCCTGTTACAACTGCTGCACTTATTATATTACTTTCATTAAGATAAGAATCTTTAGATTTTGAAGTTCCAACACAAATAGCTTCATCTGCAAGCTCTGTATGCATAGCATCTTTATCAATTTCTGAATAAATAGCAACAGTTTTTAATCCAAGCTCTTTACAAGCTCTTATAATTCTTACAGCAATTTCTCCCCTATTGGCAATTAAAACTTTTCTAATCATAAAACACCTCTTTATATTATTAACCTATCATAAAGGTCAATTCTCCTTCACAAACCTTTTTATCTTCAACGTAAGCAATTCCATATCCAATACCAGCCTTACCACGAACTTTAATAAGTTCAACCTCTAATATTAATGTATCTCCAGGAACAACCTTTCTTCTAAATTTAGCATTATTTATTCCAGCAAAATATGCTATCTTACCTTTAAATTCATCTTTACTTAAAAGTGATACAGCTCCGGCTTGTGCTAAAGCTTCTATTATCAAAACACCTGGCATTACAGGCTCAGCTGGAAAATGGCCTTGAAAATATTGCTCATTTGCTGTAACATTTTTTATTGCAATAATTTTATTTTCCTCAACTTTTATCACCTTATCTATTAAAAGAAATGGGTATCTATGAGGAATTATATCCATAATTTCTTTAATATCCATTTAAAAATCCCCTTGAATAATAGATATTTTAATAAATGGCAGCAAAAATTTAAAAATATTTTACCACCACCAATATCTATAATATTTTTTTATTATAAAGAACGTATTTTAAATAGTTCCATTCCAAATTCAACAATTTCTTCATCTTTTCTTAAAACTTCAATAACTTCACCATCAAACTCTGATGTTATTTCATTCATTATCTTCATAGCCTCAACTATACAAAGTACATCACCTTTTTTTACCTTAGAACCAACTTCAACATATGGAGCTTCGCCAGGAGCAGAAGATGAATAATATGTTCCAACTAAAGGAGATTTAACTAAACTTAAATCTTCATTAATAATTTCCTCATTTTTAGAAACAATTTCTTTATCTAAAATATTAATATCTTGCATAGATGAATTAAATTTTTCAGAAGAAGTTATATTATTTGCATTAAAAGTAGTTTCTTTATATAAATAACTTTCATCATTTTTACTAATTTTTAATTTTATATCATTATTCTCTAATTCAAATACTCTTAAAGATGATAAATCTATTTCTTTAATGAGTTCTTTTATTTGGTTAAAATCCAACACCTTAACTACCTCCACTTTTTAAATATAAGAGAGCCATTATGTCCACCAAATCCTAAAGAGTTTGACATTGCATATTCCACATTAACTTCCTTTCCTTCATTAACAACAAGATTCAAATCACAGTCATCATCTTTATTTACATAATTAATTGTTGCTGGAACAAAGTTATCTTGTAATGATTTTATTGAAATAATAGCTTCAATAGCACCTGCTGCACCTAATAAATGACCAGTCATAGATTTTGTAGAACTAACATATGAATTCATATAATAATCTCCTAAAGCTTTCTTTATAGCTAAAGTTTCAACTTTATCATTAATTTCTGTAGAAGTACCATGAGCATTTATATAAGATATATTATCGGGTGTTATATCAGCATCAATTAATGCATCTCTCATAGCTCTATATGCACCATCACCATCCAAACAAGGTGATGTTATATGATAAGCATCACAAGTTGATCCATATCCAACTATCTCTGCATAAATCTTTGCACCTCTTTTTAAAGCACTATCTAAATCTTCTAATATTAGTGATCCTGCACCTTCCCCCATAACAAATCCATTTCTATCCTTATCAAATGGTATTGATGCTCTATTTTTATCTTCACTTTTACTTAATGCTGTAAGTGACTGGAAACCTGAAATACCAAATTCACATATAGATGCTTCAGCACCACCAGTAATAATAATATCTAAATATCCATTCTTTATACTTCTATAAGCTTCTCCAATACAGTGTGTTGAAGTTGCACATGCAGAAGTTAAACTTAATACACTTCCTAAAATTCCATATTTTATTGCAATGGTACCAGATGCAATATTAGATATTGCCATTGGAATAGTAAGAGGTGATACTCTGTTAGGACCCTTAGCAACTAAGTTTCTTATTTGATTTTCAATTGTACAAAGCCCTCCAATTCCAGAGCCAAACATTATTCCAACTCTTTCTTTATTTAAAGTATTAAAATCAAGTTTACTATCCTTAATAGATTCCTCCGCAGCTATAAGAGCAAATTGAGTATATCTATCCATTCTCTTAACTTCTTTTTTATCTATAAATTTACTAGGATCAAAGCTTTTAACTTCAGCTGCCATTTTAACTTTCATGTTTTCAGTATTAAACGAAGAAATCTCATCTATTCCATTTTTTCCACATTTAATTCCTTCCCAAAAACTATCTACATTATTTCCTATTGGAGTTATTGCTCCAACTCCAGTGATTACAACCCTTCTTTTCAAGTTAATCCCTCCTATGCCATTACCATTCCACCATCAACATTTATTACTTGACCTGTAATATAATCTGATAAATTTGATGATAAAAATAATACTAAGTTAGCAACTTCTTTAGGTTCACCTATTCTTTTCATAGGTATGCTCTTAATTACTTCTTCTTTAATCTTATCTGGTAAATTTTTAGTCATATCAGTATTTATATATCCAGGAGCTATTACATTAACATTTATATTTCTCGACGAAAGTTCTCTTGCTACCGACTTAGAAAATCCAATAACTCCAGCTTTAGAAGCTGCATAATTACATTGTCCTGAATTACCAGCTATACCAACTACAGAAGAAATATTAATTATTTTTCCGCATTTTTGTCTAACCATAATAGAAGAAACAAATTTAGTAGTATTAAAAGTTCCTTTTAAATTAACATCTAAAACATCATCAAAATCTTCTTCTTTCATTCTAAGGATTAATCCATCTTTAGTTATTCCAGCATTATTCACTAAAACATCTATTGTTTTAAAATGGCTTTTAACTTCCTTTACAAAATTATCAACATCATCACTAACACTTACATCACATTTTATTGCTAAAACATCTACACCAAAACTTTTAATTTCATTGATTAAAGCTTCTAATTCACTATTAAAATTTCTATAATTAATAGCTATATTAGCTCCATTTTTAGCTAAAGTTAATGCGATTTCTCTTCCAATGCCTCTTGTAGCTCCAGTTATTATTACATTTTTATCTTTTAACATATAGATTCAATCCCTTCTATCATCTTATTAAGTGATTTTAAATCTTCCACATTAAATATTTTTACATTAATATTTTTTTCTCTGCTTATTTCACGAACAAAACTACTTAAAGTTTTTAAAGGACCTATTTCAATAAATGTATCTATACCTTCATTAATCATTTTTTCAATAGTTTCACTCCATCTTACAGGAGATTTAACTTGAGTTACTAATAAATCTTTTATTTCACATTTATCTTTAATAAAATCTGCTGTAACATTTGTTATTATTTTTGTTTTAGGATCATTAAAATTTATATCCTTTAGTTCATTTCTTAATTTTATAGATGCTTCATTTAATAATGAAGTATGAAATGGCCCAGATACTTTTAAAGGAATAACTCTCCTTGCTCCATTCTCCTTAAGTAACTTACTAGCAAACTCAACAGCTGTATTTTCTCCACCTATTACTATTTGATTGTTTGTATTATAATTAGCTATTTCTACTATTCCTTTTTCACTAGCTAATTTTAATATTTCTTTAATTTTTTCCTTATTAAGTCCAATTACTGCAAGCATTGATCCAAAACCATTAGGAACTGCTTCTTGCATAAATTGCCCCCTTTTTTTCACTAAAGAAACTGCAGTTTCAAAATCTAAAGCTTCACTAGAAACTAATGCTGAATATTCTCCTAAACTTAATCCTGCAACTATATCTGGATTAATACCTTTATCACTTATAGCTTGAAGAATTGCGATAGATGTAGTTAATATTGCAGGCTGGGTATTTTCAGTTATATCCAATTCGTTTTTAGATCCATTAAATATTAATTCTTTCAAATCAAATCCCAAAGCTTTATTTGCTTTATCATATATCTTTTTACAGCTAGGAATATTTTCATACAATTCCTTTCCCATACCTATATATTGGGAACCTTGACCTGAGAAAATAAATGCTACTTTCATATTGCCTCCGTTAACCTATAATTATAGATTTTTCTTTATTTCTTCATATTTATTAAACATTTCTTCTATTATTTCCTTAGAGGTTTGAACTTTTTTTAACATTCCAGATATTTGACCTGCCATTAATGATCCATTTTCAATATCACCATCTACTACCGCTTTTTTCAAAGCTCCTCTACCTAGTTCCTCTAATTTATCAAAACTAACATTATTCTTTTCTAATTTTAAATATTCTTTTGCAAGTTTATTTTTTAATACTTGAACGGGGTGTCCTGTACATCTGCCAGTAACTACAGTATCTATATCCTTTGATTTTATTACAGCATTTTTATAATTATCATGTATTTGACACTCTTCCGATACTAAAAATCTAGTTCCAACTTGAATACCACTTGCTCCAAGTGCAAATGCAGCTGCAATTCCTCTTCCATCAGCTATCCCACCAGCTCCTATAACAGGAATATTTACAGCATCAACTACTTGAGGTAATAATACCATTGTAGTCAATTTACCAATATGACCTCCAGCTTCACACCCTTCAGCTATAACAGCATCAGCTCCACAACGTTCCATTCTTTTAGCTAAAGCAACAGATGCCACAACTGGAATAACAATTATACCAGCTTGTTTCCATCTCTCCATAAATTTACCCGGATTTCCAGCACCAGTAGTTATTACCTTAACTCCTTCTTCAATTGCAATATCAGCCAATTCATCTGCATTATCAGACAAAAGCATTATGTTAAGCCCGAAAGGTTTATCGGTAAGCTTTTTAGTTTCTTTTATTTCATTTCTTATATAGCTAGCAGGAGCATTAGCTCCTGCTATAATTCCTAATCCTCCAGCGTTAGAAACCGCTGCAGCAAGTTTACTATCAGAAACCCAAGCCATTCCACCTTGAAAAATAGGATACTTTATACCTAAAATATTACATATATCCTTTTTCATATATTTACCTCCAAAACTACTTTACTGTTGCTTTTTCAATAAAATTTACGGCATCTGAAACTGTTTTTATATTTTCAACATCTTCAACCTTTACATCAAAAGCATCTTCAAGTTCCATTATTACTTGAAATAAATCTAATGAGTCAGCTTCTAAGTCTTCTATAAATCTTGTTTCTAACTTAATATCCTCTTCATTAACACCTAATTGATCAACTATTATTTCCTTAATTTTTTCAAATATCATTTTTATTTCCTCCTAAATATTAACCTTTTAATTTATAATTTAATAATTATTAATACTTCTAAAATTCAAGCAATACTCCAGCCCAAGTTAAACCACCACCAAAAGCAACCAAAATAATTTTATCACCTTTGGTAATTAGCTTTTTATTTATAGCCTCACTTAAAGCTATAGGTACACTAGCTGACGAAGTATTTCCGTAAGACTCTAAATTAATATAAAATTTATTTTTATCTATATTTAATTTTTTAGCAGCATCTTCTATTATTCTACTATTTGCCTGATGTGGAATAATATATTTAATGTTTGCTATATCTTCTCCAGAATTATTTAGCAATTTATTTACTACCGTAGGAATTATTGATATAGCAAATTTAAAAACTTCTTTACCATCCATTTGTATATATTTTTCTCTAGTTAAATTTCCATTTGTAAATGGTGTATTAATTGGAAACTGATTAGCCATTAATGCTTTAGTACCTGTTTTTCCATCAGAACCAAAATAAGTACTTATTATTTTACTATTATCTGTACTTATTTCTAAAATAGCAGCACCAGCACCATCTCCAAATAATACGCAAGTATTTCTATCATTCCAATTAACTATTCTTGAAAGAACTTCACTACCAATAACTAAAGCCTTACTACCTTCTCCACCTTTTATTAATGAATTAGCAATTATTGTTGCATATAAAAATCCTGAACAAGCAGCAGTTACATCAAAAGCAGTAGCATTATTACATCCTAATAGATTTTGAACACTACATGCAGTAGATGGCATAATCCTATCTGGTGAAGTTGTAGCAACTATTATTAAATCAATATCTTTTGGTTTACAATTTGCCATATTCATAGCATTGATTGATGCTTTAACAGCTAAATCTACTGTAGACTCACCTTTTGAAATTTTTCTTTCATATATTCCAGTTCTTTTAACTATCCATTCATGTGACGTATCAACCAAAGTTGATAATTTATCATTACTAACAGTATTTTCTGGACAATAATGTCCAACTCCTACTATTTTTACCATACTAATTTTAACACCCTTGTTTTTTAAATATAATTATTTGATAATCAAATAATATTATTAAAAAATATGAAATATTAAAAATTAATATTTCCCATTAATAATATAAAATAAATAAAATAATTTCTAATGTAATTAATTTATAAAGTTATAAATTAATTTAATCACTAACCCCACTTATACTTTATCACCACCCAAAATAATTTGATCATCAAACAATTTAATAATAATACTATATCAAAATTTTGTCAACACCTTTTTCCATATTGACAAAATTTTGATATCTATATTATACTTTAAATTATATTTTGATTATCAAAATATTTGTTTTGAAAGGAGAATGTTATGGAATTAAAAATAGGAAATTTAATAGCAAAAATACCAATTATACAAGGAGGCATGGGAGTTGGTGTTTCACTTTCAAATTTAGCTGGAAATGTTGCAAAATATGGAGCAATAGGTGTAATTTCTGCAGCACATCCTGGTTATCTTGAAAATGACTTTGAAATTAATACATTACAAGCAAATTTAAGAGCATTAAAAAAACATATAAAAAAAGCAAAACAAATAAGTAATAATGGAATAATCGGTGTAAATATAATGGTAGCAATGAAAAATTACAAAGAGCTCGTTCAAGCTAGTATTGAGGGAGGAGCTGATTTAATAATATCTGGTGCTGGATTACCACTAAAGTTACCTCAATATACCCAAAATAGTGAAATTAAAATAATACCAATTGTTTCATCATCAAAAGCTGTAAAATTAATATTATCTTATTGGAAAAAGCACTATAATAAAATTGCTGACGGTATTATTATAGAAGGACCAGAAGCTGGAGGACATTTAGGTTTTAAAGATAATAATATAGAAAATGATATAAATGAATTTGAAACCAATGTTAACAATATATTAGAAACAATTAAAGAGTTTGAAAAAGAATACAATAAAAAAATACCTGTAATTGTTGCAGGTGGTGTTTTTGATTCTGACGATATAAAAAAATATATTAACCTAGGAGCTAATGCTGTTCAAATTGGTACTAGGTTTGTTGCAACAGTTGAATGTGATGCTAATATAAAATTTAAAGAAGCATATTTAAACTGTCATAAAAATGATATTAAAATAGTTAAAAGTCCAGTTGGTATGCCAGGAAGAGCAATAAGTAATAAATTTTTAAATAAAATTAATAATGATAATAACAAGATAACTAAATGTTATAATTGTTTGATTCCATGCAATCCATCTACTACCCCTTATTGTATAAGTGAAGCCTTAATAAATGCAGCACGAGGTGATATTGATAATGGATTGATATTTTGTGGCTCTAATGCGTATAAAATTAATAAAATAATTTCTGTTAAAGAACTATTAGATGAATTAACTAAATAAAATAAAAAAGCAAGTATGTATTTAAAAATAGTATACTTGCTTTTTTATTTTATATGTAAAAGTCACCTTTATTTTTAATCGATAAGTACTTATAATATTATCATAATATATTATAGGGAGATTTTTATTTTATGAACAAAATACTAACAGAATCTAATATTAAAAAATTACAAGAAGAATTAGATTACAGGATGACTGTAAAAAGAGCTGAAATAGCTAAAGAAAAATTAATTGCAGCAGCACATGGAGATAGATCAGAAAATGCAGAATATAAAGCTGCTTGTGAAGAATATAGAGAAAATGATAATAGAATTCAATATTTACTAACACTTATAACTACTGCTACAGTTATAGAAGATGAAAATATCGATAAAAACATTTTAGGTATAAATACCAAGGCTAAAATTGAGTTTATTGATGATGGTTTTGAAGATATTGTTACACTAGTAACAACTCTAGATGCAAAGCCAGAAGAAATGTTAATAAGTATTGAATCAGGACTTGGAAAAGCATTAGCAGGTAAAAAGGTTGGCGATATTGTTGAGGTGGAAGCCCCTGGAGAAAATTATTCTGTAAAAATTTTAGAAATCCTTTAATCTAATAAAACTATACTAATTCTTTTTCTTTTACTAAAAAAACACCTATTAAAATAGGTGTTTTTTTAATTTTAAGCTTTTATTTTATTTTGTTTTATTATAGGATCAGAAATTTCTTTCATTGCTTTTTTAAACTGTATTGAAAATAATATTGCAGTAGTAGAAACAGCTAAAAAATCTGCTATAGGTTCTGCCATAAATACTGCTGTTGTTTTATCCTCCATAAACATTGGAATAATATAAATTAAAGGTATTAGTAATATTATTTTTCTTAATAAGGCTAAAAATAATGATGCTTTTGCATTACCTAATGCAATAAAAGATTGTTGGCATGCAATTTGTATTCCAAATACACAAGAAACAGCCATATATATTCTAAGTGCATGACTCGTAAAAGAAACTAAAGATGGATCATTATTAAAAATTAATACAAATGTTTTTGGCGTTATCATTGCTAATGCCCATAATATAAATGAATATGTTATACAAGAAATAAGTAATATTTTAAATGCTTTTTTTACACGTTTTGGATTTTTAGCACCATAATTATAACTTATTATTGGCTGGCCACCTTGAGTTAATCCTGTAAGTGGAAGCATTGAAAATTGCATTACACTTGTAAGAATTGTCATTGCACCTACTGCAATATCTCCTCCATATTTTAATAACGAAGAATTAAAACATACTGCAATTAAGCTTTCCGTGGCTTGCATTATAAATGGTGATAATCCTAATACAATTGATGGCATAATAATTTCTTTTGATAAAATAAAGTTTCTTCTTTTTAGCTTTAAAGTTGATTTTTTACCTGTTAAAAAGAATAATATCCAAATCATAGAAAACGATTGAGATATTATCGTAGCTAAAGCTGCTCCTGATACACCCATATTAAATCCAAATATAAATATAGGATCAAGAATTATATTGCTTATAGCTCCTATTAAAACTGTAAGCATACTAACAGTAGCAAAACCTTGAGCACTTATAAATGCATTAAGTCCAAGAGTTAATTGGACAAATATAGTACCTAAACTATATATTTTCATATAACTTACTGCATATTCTATTGTATTTTCACTTGCTCCAAATAATAATAGTAAGTCTTTTGAAAAGAAAAAGAATATTATTGTAATAGTAAGCGATAATATTATTAATAATGAAAATGAATTTCCTAACGTTTTTTCTGCATTATCATGCTCACCTTTTCCTAAAAAAATTGAAGCCCTTGGAGCAGCTCCCATACTTACAAGTGCAGCAAATGCAGAAATAAGCATAATAAGTGGTAAACACACTCCAACTCCAGTAAGGGCTAGTTTACCTACTTTATTTATATGTCCAATATACATACGGTCTACTAAATTATATAGTAAATTGATAATTTGTGCTGCAATTGCAGGAACAGATAATTTTAAAAGTAATTTTCCTACACCACAACTTCCTAACTCTTCTGTCTGATTTTGTTTCATTATACTATTCTCCTTCTAATAAAAATTATGATAACTATAATTCATTATTATTTTCATCAAAATATTTTACTTCTAAGCGGATTCCAGAACTATCCTCTGGATTTAGATTTTCTTTTATTAAAACCATAGATGCTTTTCCAACTTCTAAGTTAGTACTGTATTTGTAAGCATCATTTATTGTAATTTCAACTCTAGAAACTTTTTTTCCATTAGATATTATAATATAACCATACTTAGCATTTGTTATATCATTATAGTTTTTATAAATTATTCTATAATTTGATATACCTAAATCATTTGGATCTATGTCCAATTTATTTATTTGATTTAATAAATAATTTCCATTACTATCTTTTTCATAAACAAAAACACCTTGTGTAGTATTGCTTGAAAATCCTACTATCTTTGAGTCATCAACATAAATTTCATCTATAATATAAGAGCTATATTCATCAACTATACTTCCTAACTCCTCTTTATTAATACTTATTAAATCTTCATGACTTTTAGTTAAATAAATATTTTCCTCTGCACATCCAATAGAAAACAAATTTAATAAAATAACTAAAACTAATAATATTATTTTATCCAAATTTTACCTCCTTATTTTATATTAATTTAACATTATTTAAAAAAATTAAAATATTAAAACTTAAGATATGTTGTATTTTTAGGCACTCCGCTTACTGATATATTATCACCTTCATTTAATGAATCAATAATATCAATATCGTTATCAGAAATCTCAAAATCAAAAATATTAAAATTTTCTTTTATTCTTTCTTCATTTGATGATTTTGGTATAGGAATTACTCCTTTTTGAACATGCCATCTTAATATTATTTGAGCTATTGTTCTTTTATATTTTTCAGATAACTTTAACATCAATTCGTTTGAAAATAATCTTCCCCTCATTATAGGACTCCATGCAACAAGTTGAATATTGTTTTCTTCACAATATCTTAACATATCATTTTTAGAGCTTTGGGGATGCATTTCAACTTGATTTACCATAGGAAGTATTTCAGCAGTTTTTTTAAGTTCTTCTAAATGTCCAATTTTAAAATTACAAACTCCAATAGATTTTACTTTACCCATCTTATAAAGATATTCAAAAGCTTTCCATGTTTCTGAATTTAATTCATTTGGCCAATGTATAAGATATAAATCTATATAATCTACTTGTAATTTTTCTAAAGATTCATTAAAAGATTTTATAGTATTATTAAATCCATGATTGTCATTCCAAAGCTTTGTAACAATAAAAATATCTTCTCTCTTTACTTTACTTTCTTTTATTCCATTTCCAATACCAATTTCATTACCATAAAAAGAAGCTGTATCAATTTGTCTATATCCAATATTTAAAGCATATTTTATAATTTTAGAAGTTTCTTCATCATTTCCTGATTTATATGTTCCAAATCCAATAGAAGGCATTTTAATTCCATTTCTTAATATCCTAAAATTTTCACTCATAGTATAATCTACTCCTTAATATATACTAACTTTTTCATATTTTTTCTCAATAAAATTTATATAAAATCATATTTTGTCTATATATTACTATAATTTAGAAATAACTTCAATAATTAAGAAAGCTATTTATAATATATAAATAAAATTATATTCCAAATACTATTTAAAATATAATATAATAGATTAATATAAATAATATATAAGGAGGAATAAAATGAAATTTATTTTTCGAAAGGCAGTTTTAAAAGATAAATATTGTATTGAAAAACTATATATTGAAATGTTACAAACTATATATCAAAAAAAAGATGTGACTGGTTACGAAAATGATTATTTAAATAAATTTTTTAATAATTCAAAAAATCGTATTTATGTTGTTGAAACAAACGGTAAAGTTATTGCATTTATTTCTATTGAAGAATACAATGAACACTTATCATATTTATACATTGATGATTTTAGTGTAAGTAAAAATTATAGAGGACTTGGTATTGGTACAGAGTTAATAAAAATTGTAGAGCGATATGCCAAAAATAATAATATATCAGAAATACGCCTTCATGTAGAAAAATCTAATATTCGTGCATATAAACTTTATTTAAGAATGAAATTTAAGTCTGATAAATTAGAAGAAAGTCGTATAAGAATGAAAAAGGAACTATAATAAATTAATAAAATATAACCATCAAATATTTTTATAATTATTATTTTTAATGGTTATATTTCATAATTATTTTAAAACTTTATAAAAATAACATTTTCATTAAATTAACTTAAGTTATTCTAACATATACGCAATAGCTGCTAATACATTACAATTAGCATTCCAAATAGATTTAAATTCTGAGTTTTTTAAAGGACAATTTCCAATACCAACTTCAATAGTTATACTAGGAATTGGGTTGTTAGATTTAGAAGAAGCCCAATCTTTAAATCCACCTGGAACAACTTCTTCATATTCACTGTCACTTTTTTCTTTTTCATATCCTGTTACATATGAAATAATATCTGCTAGCTTACTACTTTCATTTTTAACCAAGCTATCTCTATAATCCCAATAAATCAAATTTCCTGATGAATGATAACTAATTGTATAAGCAAAATTATATTTATTGACTAAATTAACAAGAGCTTTAGTTTCAGGTTCAGAATTACAACTTACCCCTTTATAATTTTGAAAAGAAGGCTTTTTTCTTTGATTTATTTCATCCCATCCAGCATCAAAATTTCTATTTAAATCAACCCCTCTAGCATTTGCCTTCCACTTTTTTAAATAATTTTTAAACCTGTCACAAGTATGTCTAGAATTTAAATCATTGTAATAACATTCATAAATGATATTCCTTAAATTTTCACTTTGTATAGTATTTATACCTAATTGACTTATTGTAATTCCATCTGGATTAGCCATTGGAATTAGATGAAATGTAACAGAATCGAATAAATCCTTATAATTAACATTGCAATACTCTCCGCTTTCATAATTATTTAAATAATATTCTATTTGTTTAATAATTAATAATGATGTTAAATACTCTCTTCCATGAATTCCCGCATGTACTAATACATGATTCTTATTATTAATTTTTCCTAATATTATTTCATAAATATCCCTATTATCAAGAGATTTACCAATACTATTTATAATAATATCATTCTTATAAATTTGTTTTAACTCTTGTAAATCTTGAGTCATTTTATCATAAGTATAAGTTGATTTTAGTATATCTATCATTTAACATTACCCTTATAAATTCTTACAATACATCTTATAAATTATCTTAAATTTAGTTCTTATATATAAAATAATATTTTTATTTTACTTTCAAAAGTTTAAACCATTTAATTTTTTTCATATAATATATAGTGAGAATTTATTTCAAGGAGGGGATAAAATGAAAAAGCCACTTATTGCTATAGCAGGTGGAATAGTTAAAGATTTTAGGATAGAATTTGCTGGTGAATATTTCACTAAAATAAATAATAATTATCCTAAATCAATTATAGATGCTGGTGGAATTCCTATTATTCTACCATTAATAAAAGATATAGAGATTTTAACTAATCTATTATCTATATGTAACGGATTATTACTTCCCGGCGGAATTGATATTAATCCATTATCATATAAAGAACTTCCAAAGCCTCTTTTAGGTGATTGTAACGATTTACTCGATTGGTATAACATTAACTTAACCCAAAAAGCCCTTGAATTAAATATGCCTATATTAGGAATATGCAGAGGATGTCAAATTATTAATGTTGCTTTGGGTGGAACATTACATCAAGATATCTCATATGCTACTGATTCACCATTGCTCCATAAACAAAAAAGCCATCTTTCTGAAAAATGCCATCCTATTTATATAAAAAGAAATAGCATTATATATGAAATATTTGGAGATAACTATATTGTAAATAGTGGCCATCATCAATCTATAAAAGAAATGCCACAAGATTTAAAAATAACTTCTATATCTCCTGATGGAATTATTGAATCTATTGAAATGATCAATAAACCATTTGTAATTGGAGTGCAATGGCATCCTGAAATGATGACCTCTTATGATGAAAAAGCACTAAATTTATTTAAAAAATTCATTTATTATTGTAGATATTAAAAAAGTTTAGACCTAAAATAAATATAAGCTAAAAATTATTTTAGGTCTAAACTTTTTAATTTAACAATTTTTAAGAATTCTTTTTTACTTTATCTATTCTATTTAAAGCAGTTATTACTAATGCAGAAATTATTACTAACCATATCATAAAATTAGTTGCACCTAAAAAATCATTTCTTTGCTCCATATAATTAACAAATGTTTCAACTTCTTTATTTGTAAAAATCAGTTCAGTTTTAAATACGATATGATATGCAAATAAAATAAAAATTCCATATAATAATGGTTTAATCATTATTATTCTTTTCATATATCCCCCATATTTAATTATTATAAAATAATTTATGTATTTAATTTTAATTATATGTTTATATAATAAATAAAATATATATCTATAAAGCTAAACTTTTTTAATAATTAAATAATATACTTAATATAATTTTATAATGGTTAATTTTAATAAATATTTTTATAAATTTCTTCATATAAATCAATAAAAGCATTTGGAGGAATTTTTATGCCCAATATATCTACTCATATTAATTTTATACGGATTTTAATAAATAAACATTTTAATGATTTTGATATTAATTTTTTAACATTAGGTAGTATTGCACCTAATTATTATGTTATTTTCAATGATATTAATAAAGAGTGCCTTTCTCATTTTAAAAATAATATAAATGATAAATGTGATTTAAATAAATTTAATTTAAATATATTTAATTTAAATTTAAATTATCTTGAAAAATCATTTGCAACTGGATATTATATTCATCTTTGGTTAGATAATTATTTTGATGAAAATATGAAAAAGGCCTTTTTCAAAAATTGCAATCTTAAATCGTTTAAATCAGTTATATTAAATGAAAATATAAAAAATTATGATGTAAAACAATTATTAGAGTTTATAACTAAAATAAATATAGAAAATCAAGCATTTAATGATTTTCTTCCAATAAACATAAACAAATCAATAAGTATATTTAATGACTTTAAATATAAATGTTTAAATAAAAATTTCAATATAAAATACCCAATAATTCTAAATGAACATGACTATAACACTTTTCTTAATAATTGTTTAGATATATTTTTAAGTGAAACTATTAATAAAAATATAATAAAAACATTATAATAAAAAATATAAAAATAAATAATAAGATTGCCTAATGTAATTATAGCAATCTTATTATTTATTTTTATTTTATTATATTATATTATTATCTCTAAATACCTCTAAACTTCTATCAAGTATTCCACTTAAAAAAGCTAATACTATTCCATAATTTGTAATAGCAACATCTTCATTTTTACAAAAATCAATCCTATTTAATATTGTTTTTCTATTAATCATACATCCACCACAATGTATAATTAAATCATAATCTTTTATATCTAAGGGAAAGTCATATCCAACTATAAAATCATATTTAAGCTCTGCACCTACATAGTTATTTAAAAGTTTTGGTATCTTTACTCTGCCTATATCTTCATGCGAAACATTATGACTACAACTTTCGGCTATTAAAATTTTAGATTCTTTATTTAATGACTTTATTTTTTTTGCACCATTAACAAATGAAGTTAAATTACCTTTGTGATTAGCAAAAAGTATGGAAAAACCAGTTAAGTTAATACTATTAGGCACTATTTTATCAATCTTTTTAAAAGCTTGAGAATCTGTAATTACTAAATCTATATCTTTAATATCCTCTAAAGCAGAAGCTAATTCTGTATCCCTAACAATATATGTTTTAATTCCATTATCTAAACAATCTCTTATACATTGAACCTGTGGAAGTATTAATCGCCCCTTTGGTGCTTCTGAATCTATAGGAACTACTAACACAACTTTACCACCATAAGGAACTAAATTTCCTATTATAGATGGTTCACTTTCAAAACTTTGTAGCTTATTAATTATAGTATTTTTCAACTTATCTATTCCTTCTAAAGTATAAGTTGAAATTAAAATTGCATCTTTATATTTTTCCTTAATGTCTTTTAATTTATCTTTTTCTATAGTGTCTATCTTATTTATAACTAATAAGTGTGGTATATTATATTTTTTAAACTCTAATTTAATTTTTTCATAATCACTACTATCTATCTTATTTATATCAATTACAAATAAAGCAAAATCAGTTCTCTTCATAATATCCATAGTCTTTTTCATTCTAGATTGTCCTAGCTCCGTTGTATCATCAAGACCAGCTGTGTCTATAAATAAAACTGGTCCTACTGGAATAAGTTCCATGGCTTTTGAAACTGGATCTGTAGTAGTTCCAGAAATATTAGATACAACAGCAACATCTTGTCCACAAATACTGTTGATTAATGATGATTTTCCTACATTTGTTTTTCCAAATATAGATATGTGCTTTCTATTAGCATTTGGTGTAATATTCATTTAGTCCCCCTAAATATAAATGTCTCTCTGACCAGATTTTAATTTAATTATTCCATCATTAATAAATTTCTTCATAGCATCATTTTTTATATTTTTAGTTTCTTTAATTATTAAACTTTCTACTTTTTTGCAAGTATTTTCATCACCATAATCTAAAGCATATTCCATTAAAGTCATTAATGCATTTGGCTCACACATATTTTGAATTTCACCTGTTTTTGCAAGCCCCATAAATGTTTCACCAGTTCTTCCCTTCCTATAACATGCTGTACAATAGCTAGGTATATATCCTTCATCTAATAACCAATTTAAAACTTCCATTGGAGTTCTTTCATCTGATGTTTTAAATTGCTCAACACTTTTTCCCTCATCTCTTCTTTTATATCCACCTACTCCGGTTGAAGAACCTGAACTTACTTGAGTTACTCCAAATTTAAGGGCATCTCTTCTCATTTTTTCATCTTCTCTTGTAGACATAATTATCCCTGTATAAGGAACAGCAATCCTAATTATAGCAACTATCCTTTTAAACATTTCATCACTTAAAATATTAGGAAAATTATCCAAGCTAACACCTTCAGCTTCTTTAAGCCTTGGAACTGATATAGTATGAAATCCAACCCCAAATTCCTTTTCAAGATGTTCATTATGCATCATTAATGATAAAACTTCAAATTTTGGATCTGATAAACCAAATAATACTCCACCACCAACATCTTCAATTCCAGCTTTCATAGCTCTATCAAAAGCATTTAAATGATACTCATAATTAGATTTTAAAGACTTTGGATGCATTATATCATAAGTTGGTTTATGATATGTTTCTTGAAATAAAATATAAGTACCTATATTTGCATTTTTAAGCTTTTCATAATTTTCAATTGTAGTTGCAGCAATATTTACATTAATTCTTCTTATATTTCCATTTTCATTTTGAGTTTTATAAATTGTATCTAAACTTTCTAATACATAATCTATTGGTGCATTCACCGGATCTTCGCCAAGCTCTAAAGCTAATCTTTTATGTCCCATTTTTTCTAATATTTTAACTTCTTCTCTTATTTCACTTTGAGTTAACTTTCTTCTTTTAAAACTATTACATCTTTTATATCCACAATAAACACAATTATTAACACAATAATCACTAATATATAAAGGAGCAAATAAAACTACTCTTTTACCATATATAGATTTTTTTATTTCTCCAGCAACCTTAAACATTTCATTTTCTAATTCTTTATCTTCTAATTGAAGTAATGCGGCAATATCTTTATGAGATATACCCTTTTTTTCCTTTGCCTTTTCTAAAATATTTAATATTTCTTCTTTAGTTGCTCTTTTACCTTCCTCTAATAATTCATATATTTCTTCATGATTAATATTCATAAATTCTCTACACTTCCTCTTTAATTTATTTAAATAAATATTATTAAATTAAATAATATTAATTTTATTATCAAAAACTTATTTTATATAATTTAAACTAAACTATCTCCACGTGTAATTTCTAAATTAAAACCTGCTGCATTAATTCTTCTTTCAATGCATATTCTGCATTCTGCTGCTTCATCACCAGTACATATTTTACCATCATATAATGAATACTTATCCCTAACATTAATAGGAGAAAGATTTGGCATTACAACATTTCCACCAGCCTTAAGTCCTTTTTCTCTTCCTAGTGGATCTATACTTCCAAGTGCTGTTGTTGATGGAAGTAAAATTTTTGGAAACATTAGTCTAACTAAAGCTAACATAGTTATAGTTTTTTCTAAAGTTCCACCTTGCTTCTTACCAAGAGGAGTATCCTTATGTGGAATAAATGGACCAATTCCACACATATGTGGATTTAATTCTTTTAAAAACATTAAATCTTCAACTAAGTTATAATTACTTTGATTAGGTAAACCAACCATGAATCCAGCCCCTACTTGGTATCCTATTTCTTTTAAATTTTTAAGACATTGCATCCTATTTTCAAAACTTCCTTTTGGATGCAATGATTCATACAAATGTTTATTAGCAGTTTCATGTCTTAATAAATATCTATCAGCACCTGCTTTAAACATTTTTTCGTAAGATTTGTAAGAACGTTCACCTAAAGATAAAGTTATTGCATTATTAGGATACTTTTCTTTTATATTCTTTATAATATCCACCATTATATCATCAGTAAAGTATGGATCTTCTCCTCCTTGCAATACATATGTTTTATATCCTAATTTATCTCCTAACTTTACACATTCTAAAATATCTTCCTTAGTAAGCCTGTACCTATCAACTTTTAAATTAGACTTTCTTATACCACAATACTTACAATCTCTTACACAATAATTTGTAAATTCAATAAGTCCTCTTATATAAACATTATTTCCATAGTTTTTTATAGCAATTTCATGAGATTTTTTTATTAAATACTTTTTATCTTCACTAGATAAATTCTCTAAAAGAAATAAAATTTCTTCTCTTGAAGCATTAGTTGTATTATATAGCTTGTCTATAATATCTATTACTTTCATTAAAATCTCCCTTTTAACAATAAACGCATTTATTTAATATTACTATTTATTCAAAGTAAAAATTTATATAGATTATCAAAATTTAATTTTAAAATACAAAAAGCTAGCTTTCAAAAAGAAAGCTAGCTAAATAAAATATATAACCTTTATATACTTTAAGTTAATTTATTAATTACTTTCTTTAAGATCATAATTAATTTTTTCTTAATATCCTAACAACAAAAATTTACTTTAAATTTAATTCCTGTAAATAAAATATAAAATAATCATATATCTATTTGAAATAATTGTCAATAATTTCTTAAATTATCTAACTAAGAATACTTATATATTTTATTTATATGCTAATATATTTGGTAAAAATTTTTCTAATTTCTCTTTAGTAATACCACATCTTTCTGCATAATCTTCAGCTTGATCTTTATCTATTAAATTAGAATTAAAATATCTTGAATCTTCAGAAGCAAAATACAATCCACATATTGAAGCTGCTGGATTCATCATATAACTTTCAGTTAATTTTATTCCTGTTATATTTTCACCATCTAAGATATCAAATAATTTTTTTATTTGACTTTGATCAATAAGTGATGGATATCCAAAAGCTGGTCGTATTCCTCTATATTTTCCTTTAAATATATCTTTAATACTTAAATTTTCATCCTGTGCATATCCCCAATAAATTTTTCTTATATCCTCATGTAATTTTTCAGAAAATGCTTCAGCTAATCTATCACAAACAAGTTTTAAAAGAATTGAGCTATAATTATCCCCCTCTTCTTCTAACTTCTTTGCATATTCATTAGCTCCAATCCCTGTTGTTATAATAAAGCCACCAATATAATCTTCCTTGTGTAAGTTCTTAGGTGCAATAAAATCAGATAAACATAAATATTCACCACAACTTTTACTTCTTTGTTCCCTAAAGAGATTAAAAGTAGTTAATAAACTATTATCTTCATTATAAATTTCAATATTATCTCCAATGGAATTTGCTTTAAAAATTCCAAAAACACCTTTTAAATTTATAATATTATTTTCCGCTATAAAATTTAACATTTTATTAGCATCATTAAATATCCTTTTAGCTTCCTCTCCATAATTAGAATCTTCTAAAATATCCGGATATAATTTCTTCATTTCCCATGCTACAAAGAAAAAAGTCCAATCAATATATGGTACTAAATCAGATATCTTATAATCAGTTATTTCTTTTATTCCAATAAAATTAGGCTTGAAAATATTTCTAGTATTCCAATCTATTTTAAAGTTTTTATTTCTAGCTTCTTTTAATGTTATCATTTTCTTTTCATATTTATTATAATTATTTCTTATATTTTGATATTCTAATTTAATAGACTTTATATATTCATCTTTATCCTCACTTAAAAGCTTTTTACATATTTCAACTGTTTTTGAAGCATCAGAACCATAAATAATTACTCCACTATAATTAGGAGCTATTTTTAATGCAGTATGAGGCTTTGATGTTGCAGCACCACCAACTATTATTGGTATATTTATATTCCTTTTTTCCATTTCAATTGCTACATGAGACATTTCATCTAAAGATGGTGTAATAAGTCCACTTAATCCAATCACATCAACATCTTCTTTAATAGCAGTTTCTATTATATCTTCACATGAAACCATTACTCCTAAATCTACTATTTCAAAATTATTACAAGCAAGAACTACACTAACAATATTTTTACCAATATCATGTACATCACCTTTTACTGTTGCTAAAAGTATCTTGCCTGCTTTAGATTTTTTACCTTTTTCTTTTTCACTTTCTATATAAGGTAATAAAAAAGATACAGCTTTTTTCATAACTCTTGCCGATTTAACTACTTGAGGCAAAAACATTTTTCCACTACCAAATAAGTCTCCAACTTTAGTCATGCCATCCATTAATGGCTTTTCTATAATATTAAGTACCTTAGGATATTTATTAATAGCCTCTTTTAAATCCTCTTCAATATATTCAGTTATTCCTTTAACTAGTGAATAGCTTAACCTACTATCTAAATTATATTTTCTCCACTCATTTTTATTATTTTTAGTTATAATAGTTCCATTTTTATAATATTCTGCTTTATCTAATAATCTTTCAGCTGCATCCTTACGCCTATTTAAAACTAAATCTTCAATTAATTCCAATAAGTCCTTCGGAATATCATCATAAATTTGTATCATTCCTGGATTTAAAATCCCCATATCCATACCTGCATTAATAGCATGATATAAAAATACAGAATGCATAGCTTCTCTTATAATATTATTTCCTCTAAACGAAAATGATAAATTTGAAATTCCACCCGAAACTTTAGCGTATGGAAGATTTTCTTTTATCCACTTAGTAGCATTTATAAAATCAATAGCATAATTGTCATGTTCTTCAATTCCAGTTCCAATTGCTAAAATATTAGGATCAAATATAATATCTTGTGGAGGAAAATTTAATTTATTAACTAATAAATCATATGCTCTAGAACATATTTCTTTTTTTCTTTCAAATGTATCTGCCTGTCCTTTTTCATCAAAAGCCATAACAACTACTGCAGCTCCAAAATCTTTAATAATCTTAGCATGATTTAAAAATTCTATTTCTCCATTTTTTAAAGAAATAGAATTCACGATTGGTTTTCCTTGAATACTTTTAAGTCCTGTTTCAATAACATCCCATCTAGAAGAATCTATCATTATAGGCTTAGAAGATATCTCTGGATCAGATGCTAATAATTTTAAAAAATGCTCCATTTCTTTGCAACTATCTAATAATCCATCATCAAAATTAATATCTATTATTTGAGCTCCATTTTCAACTTGTTCTTTTGCTATATACAAAGCTTCTTCATATTTTTTCTCTCTAATAAGCCTTGCAAATTTAGCGGAACCAGATACATTAGTTCTTTCCCCTATATTTATAAAATTATTTTCTTTATTACTTATTACTACTTCAAGACCACAATAAGTACTTTCTTTTTTAATTTTAGGAATCTCTCTTGGTTTTAATCCATCTATAGCATCAACTATTGCCTTTATATGGCTTGCAGTAGTACCACAACATCCGCCAACTATATTCACTTTTCTTTCTTTAGCTAACTCTTTTATAAATTCAGCTGTTATGCTTGGTAACTCATCATATTCACCTAAAATATTAGGTAGTCCCGCATTTGGATAAACTGATATAAACATATCTTGAGTATTAGCTAGTTCTTTTATAAAAGATACTATATCTTTGCCACCAAAAGAGCAATTAAGTCCTATAGAAATAACATTTTCATTTTTAACAGATTCTGCAAAAGCATCAAGTTTTTGACCAGATAAAAGCCTTCCTGATTTATCAGTTAAAGTTCCAGAAATCATTATAGGAAGAGTTATGCCCTTAATTTCATAAACATTATTAGCTGCAATTATAGCTGCCCTACAATTTAAAGAATCAAAAACTGTTTCTATTAATATACAATCTACTCCACCATCAATAAGAGCTGATATTTGCTCACTATAACATTTTACAAGCTCATCAAAAGTTATTTCTCTATATGCAGGATTTTCTACGTCCACAGATACTGATAACGTCTTATTAGTAGGTCCTACAGAACCAGCTACAAACCTTGGTTTATTTGGATTTTTAAAAGTGAATTCATCAGCAATTTCTCTAGCAATTTTTGCTGAGGTATAATTTAAATCATACACTAAATTAACTAATCCGTAATCTGATTGTGAAATACTATTAGAGTTAAATGTATTTGTTTCAATCATATCTGATCCAACTTCTAAAAACCTCCTATGTATTTCTTTTATAACTTCAGGTTTTGTTATAGATAATAAATCATTATTTCCCTTTTGTTCTTTATCAAAATTTTTAAGAAGTTTTCCTCTATAATCTTCTTCACTTAACTTAAAATTTTGTATACTAGTTCCCATAGCTCCATCTAAAACTAAAATTTTATTTTTTAAAACATCAATTAAATTATATTTCCTCATTTATCCTCCAATTTACCTTATAAAATTATAAATAACTATAATATTAAATTACATATAATTATTATAATTCTGTATACTTCTTACTATTTCCTTTAGATTTTTCTATGGGATACTTCTTTTCATTTTTATTCATCTTACTATTTATAATCTCATTTATATCAACATCTAAAGCATCTGCCATATGTAAACAATAAACCATAACATCAGCTAACTCTTCCTCAACATTTTGTTTATTATAATTTTCATTATCCCATAAAAACTCTTCTAATAGTTCTGCTGCTTCTATAGAAATTGCCTTTGCTAAATTTGAGGGAGAATGAAACTTATTCCAATCCCTATCATTTCTAAACTTTCTTATTCTATTTATTGTATTTTCCATTACACAACTCCTTAAATTTTAAAATAATCTAATATTTATTATATTAAAACTAAATTTATATTATATTTATAAATTATTCTATATAATATTAGGCTTACTTATTCTTAACAAAATTATATTTATTTTATTATCATATAAACTATAAATGAATTTAAAATACTTTAATTATAAAAAATAAAACAGATTACTAATATAATCTGTTTTTTCTTGCATAAAAACACCTATTTAAATTTTATGATGTAACTTAAATTTTTTATAATATGAAAATATAAAAGCACAAATAATTCCTAAAATTCCTCCAAGTGCAAAGAAAAACAAAATATCTTTTACTAAAGTCCCAATTATTATTCCTAATAATACCCCACTTGATAAACCTTTTGTTAAATATTCATAATCCTTTTCTGATAAATTTAATTTCTTAAACACTTTTTACACCTCTTATTGTTTTAATACCTATATTTAATTTATATTTAAAAATTATATATACATAATTTTTAAAACGCCTATTAATATCAGTACACAGTTATTATATTTGCTTTTTAATATATCGTGACTCTTATTAAAATAATTTATTATTTTAATAAGGAATATTTTAATTATTTTGATTGACAAAATATTTGTATTTAAATATAATTTTTTTGGAGGTAAATTATTATGATAAAAAATCAATCATTAAAAGAAAAAATATATATAAATTTAAATAAAGAATTTTCAAATATAAATATATATACTTATAAAACAATCCCTTCTACCAATGAAATAGCAAAACAACTGGTTTTAAATGAAGCTAAACATGGTACAGTTATAATTGCCGAAGAACAAACATCAGGCAAAGGTAGAATGGGAAAAAGTTTTTACTCCCCTCCTAATACTGGTATTTATATGAGCATTATATTACGTGAAAATTTATCAGCATTAAATCCTGTTTTAATTACAACCTCATCTTGTGTAGCAATATGTGATGCAATATATAAAGTTACAGGTATAGAATGTCAAATAAAATGGATAAATGATATTTATATAAATAAGAAAAAAGTAGGCGGAATTTTAGCTGAAACATCCATAGATTTTAAAAATAAAAATATGAATTACTTAATTATAGGAATAGGAATTAATTTTAATAAACCTAAATTTAATTTTCCAACTGAACTTAAAGAAATTGCAGGAGCTATTTATCAAGATAATAATACAGAAGTAAGTAAAAATAAGCTTTGTTCAGAAATAATAAATAATATTTTAAATATTATTCCTAAAATCAACAATTATGATTTTATTTTAGAGTATAAAAAACGAAGTTTAATTTTAAATAAAGAAATATTATATATAATTAATAACATTAAATATAAAGGTAAAGCGATTGATATAAATAAAGATGGTTATTTAATAGTAAAACATAATGATGGTTCTATAAAGACTTTAAATTCAAGTGAAATAACTATCAGGATGCTTAATTAAATAAAAATCCATAAAAAATATTAATAATTATAATATAAAAAAATGGCATCATAGGATAATTCCTATGGTGCCATTTTTTAATTTCTATATTTTTTAAAACAAGTTATAATCTTTTTAAAACTTAAGTGAATACCTATAATTACAATAAAAATTTCTAATCTTCCAAGTATCATACCTATTATTTCAACAATTAAAGTAAAATCATTAGTAGTTGGTCCTGTTATACCTATAGATAATCCTACTGTTCCTAATGACGATGCAAACTCAAACATAGCATCACTTAATGAACAATCTGCCGTTAAAGTAATAAGTAAAGATCCTATTATAAAAATAAATAAATAACAAAAAATAAATCCTACTACCTCAGATTCCATTCCTTTATCAATATAAGTTTTACCTTGTGCCCTATTAAAATATGGGTTACTAATTGCTCTTGAAGGAGATATTCTCTTCTTTATATTTTCTTTTACTATACGACACATTAAATATGCTCTAGTAAGCTTCATTCCACCAGCAGTAGAACCTATTCCACCACCAATAATCATTAATAATATCATTACTCCTATACTAAAGGTTGGCCATTCTGAATAGCTCATAGTAGAAAATCCACTTGTAGATAAAGCTGATATTACATTAAATAGAGAAACTCTAAAAGATTCACCAGAACTTATATATAGTTTATAAGATAATGATGCTGCAATCATAGGTACTGTAATTATAAGAAGTAAAAATAAAAATCTCATTTCACTTACTTTAGAAAATTGTTTAAACTTTCTATTTGAAAGTAATAATAATACTGCAAAATTAGTTGTACCAATAATCATTAGAAAAATTGTAACTGCTTCAATACCAATACTATTATAAGCTCCAATACTATCAAATTTAGTAGAGAATCCTCCTGTTGATAATGCACACATTGCATGATTAACTGAATCAAAAAGTGACATTCCAAAACATTTATAAGCAATAGTTCCAATTAAGAAATATCCAAAATACATTATAAATATTGTTCTTGCAGTTTTACCTAAATTAGGAGTTAATTGGTCAGGGTGCCCCTCTGCACTATATAAACTCATAGATTGCTTACCTTGAACCAACATAACCATTAACATTACAAATCCAAGTCCTCCACAATACTGCATAAAACTTCTATAAAACAAGTATATTTTAGGTACTTCTCTTACATCCATAACAGATAATCCTGTTGTTGTCCATCCACTAACTGATTCAAATAAAGCTTGTACAAAAGTTAATTGATTTCCAAATACAAAAGGTAATGCTCCTATAAAAAAACTATATAACCAAACAAATAAAACTATAATGCTTCCACTTCTAATAGTAAAAGGTTCTTCATTATTATTTTTTATAGTTAACATAGAAACTATTATAGATAATATTATAGAAATTAATGCAGTGCCAACAAAAGCAGGAAGATATTTTATATCTTCTGGATAAATAGGTAATAAAAATATCGGTACAATAACAAGCATACTTACAATTAACATTAACTTACCTAAGCTACTAGAATTTATAAATACATTTTTCATAACTATTTACCTACCTGTTAACTCTTTAATTGCTAATGATTGATTTTTCTTAGATGATATTATTATAATAATATCTCCTGCAAGTAATTTAGTATCTCCTTTTGGAATCATACTATTCTCACCTCTTAATATACATCCAATAATTACTTCTTTAGGTAAGTCTATTTCCCATATTTTCTTATTAACACTTGGAGATGATGCTAAAATCGAAACTTCTGAAATACTAATATTTTCTTGTGTTAATGGTAATACTGTATCAATTTCATTAATAAATGCTTGTTGCTCAATAATTCCAGTAATTGTATTTATAGCACACACTACTGAATCTATACCCATTTTATAGAAAAATTCAGTTTTTTTAGGGTCATTTACTAAAGCAACAGTTTTTTTTATTCCAAACTTTTTCTTACATAATTGACAAATAACTAAATTTTGCTCATCATATTGTGTTAAAGCTATAGCTATTTGATTATCATATGCTTCTGCATCTTGCAATACATATGGCTTTGTCCCATCCCCATGAATAACTTTTAAATTATTATTTTCAGCTAGCTTCATACAATTCATATAATTTTCATTAATAATTGTTACTGAATATCCTTTACTTATAAGAGAATTTGCTAAAGCATTTGTTTTATTAAATCCGCCAACTAATAATATCTTATTTTTCATAATAATACTCCTCCTATACCATTAAAATTTTATCAACTTCACTAGAAGATAATAATGCTGGGAAAATAGTATTTATATTACTGTCCCTACATACACATTCTTTTTCGTGATCATATAATCTAATAATAACTTCTTGAACTTCGAAAATATTTTTTGCAATTTGTGAAACTAAAATATTAATATTATCATTATCAGTAACTACAATTACTACATCTGCTTTTCTTATATTTGCTTCTTCTAAAATATCCATATCCATACCATCTCCCTCCATTAACAATCCCAAAAAAGATGGTGATAATTTTCTAAAAGAATCCTTTTGTATATCAATAATAGTTACACTCATATTTTTATCTGAAAAAGTATTTGCAATACTTGCACCTAGCCTACCGCATCCTATAATTAACACATTTTTATTTAATTTAATATTTTTAATTTTCATTTTTTCTTCTCCTTAAAACATATCAAATATTATTTTTATCATATTATAATTTATATAAATTTTTATCTTTTGAAAATTTAAAATCACTTTCATCAAATGCAACTTTCCCACTTGGATAAAAACTGCCATATATATTAAGATTATGTATTGCAGGCAAATATGTTGGGTCTAAATCTGATGCTACTCTAAAATGTTTCATAGCTAACAAATGATTCCTACGTTTTTCTAATAATATTCCTAAAAGATTATGAGGTTCAGGAGAATGTGGTGATCTCACCATTTCTTCTATAATTAAGTCATAACAAACTTCATATTCTCCGCTATTAATTAATTGTCTTACTTGATTACTTAAACTTCTTTTATAAATTATTTCTTGTCTCATTATAGACACCTCCCTTAGCTACAAATATATTTTAAGTCATTAGTTGTTAAAACAGTGTGATTATTTATTTTTTAATGTGAAAATTCTGTGAGATTTTTATATGCCTTTTTAACAAAAAAAGATTGATTTATTAAAAATCAATCTTTACTCATCCACTAATCTATATCCAACACCTATTTCTGTAATTATATATCTAGGTTTTGCAGGAACATCTTCAATTTTTCTTCTAAGTCCAGCCATTAATGCCCTAAGAGCTTGTGTATCTGAACCATAATTTAATCCCCAAATTTCTTTTAAAATTATTGAGGTTGTAATAACTTTTCCCGCATTCTTTGCAAGTAAAGTTATCAAACTATATTCATTTGGAGTTAAATGTACCTTTTCATCTTTAATAGAAACAACTCTCTTTTCAAAATCTATAACTAAATCTCCTACAGAAAATGAAGTTTGTATAGTATTCATATTATGTTTATTTAAATGTCTAATTGCAACTCTAATACGAGCTAATAATTCTGATGCTGAAAAAGGTTTAGTTATATAATCATCTGCTCCTGTATCTAATGCAAGAACTTTATCTTGATCCCTAGCTGACACTACTATAATTGGTACTTCTGACCATTCCCTAATTTTTTCTATAATTTTAATACCATCAAAATCAGGTAGTCCTAAATCTAATATAATTAAATCTATTTTTTCACTGACAATTATGCTTAATGCACTTTCACCATTACATGCATTAAATAATTTATAACCTTCTTTTTCAATTATATACTTAATAAAATTTCTTATTTGACAATCATCTTCTACAACTAATATTCTTTCATTATAATTATTCATCTTATTCCTCCATTGGAAGTGTAAATTTAAAAATTGCTCCATTTGTATCTTCTCTATTTTCAGCTATAATATCTCCCCCGTGGGCACTAATAATTGCTTGACATATATTTAGTCCTAAGCCAATTCCATGTTGTCCATCAGTAATACCATTATTAGAAGTATAAAACATTTTAAATATATTTGGTAAATCTTTTTTTGAAATTCCACTTCCATTATCTATAACAGCTATTTCTATCTTTTTATAATCATTTAATAATCTTGCACTAATAGTAATTTTATTACTTGTATGTGAATGCTTCATTGCATTATCTAATAGATTTATAAGAACTTGTATAATTAATTTAGCATCTACAGGGATTAATATTATTTCATCAGGCACATTAACTAAAATTTCAAACTTTGATGCTCTTCGTGAAAAGTGATTAATAGCACTTCCGATAATTTCATCCAAAACTTCAAATTCTTTATTTAAAACTAATCTTCCTTCTTGTAACTTTGTTAGACTTAAAATATTTTCTACCAAAGAATGTAACCAATCTGCATCTTTATATATTCCTAAAACCAACTGAAAAACCTCTTGATTTGCTTCAGTCATATCCATTAAAATTTCAGTAGTACCCATTATTCCTGATAGTGGTGTTCTTAAATCATGTGAAATTGCTCTTAGCAAATTACTTCTATATCTTTCTTGAATCATTTCTTCATTAGATTTAATACGAGCCCTAGATTCTTTTAACCTCTCTACAGATAAAGCTATGCTATCTAACATTGTAAGAAGTAGCTTTGCTTGTGATTTAGATAAATTAAAAGATATTTCTTTAGGAACCCTTAAAATTCCTAAGATTGATTCTCTACCATATATAGGCCAGTCACAAAACTCTTCTCCTAAATAATAATTTTCCTTTAAGTTTTCCACATTATTTTTAATTTCAATAATATTATTAACCTTCCTATAAATTTGTTTATCATTATTAATTTTTTGTATAAATACTTTATTTGAACTTCCCTCTTCATCAAACCATAAACATCCTATTTTATAAGAAATAACTTCACAAATTGCTTCAAGAGAAATATTTGTAATATCATTTATTTCATCAGCTTCTATTAATTTATTAGTTAGTTTATATAAAGTTTTAGTTTCTACTTCCCTTCTATCTGCATCAATAGCATTTTCTTTTATTCTAGAAGTTAGTGCACTAGTAATTATCGAAGTTATTGTCATAATTATAAAAGTAATAATATAACTTGAATCATAAACATCAAATGTATAATGAGGTGCAGTAAAAAAATAATTATAAATAAATGTTGATATTATAGATGAAATTATTCCATAAATATATCCATATGTTAATCTAGAAATTAATAAAACAAATAATATATATACTATAACAATATTAGTTTCTGAAAAACCTAATACCTTAAAAAAATATCCTATTAAAGATGCAAATATTAAAAACAAAAATAATAAAAAAATTGATTTAATATTTTCATTTATATATTTTTTCTTTCTTGTCATTTATTCACCTTATTTCTATTAATAATATTTAAAAATAAATTAATTTAGATAAATTTTAATAACCAACTAATATCTCCTATTTAGATATTAATTCACAATAATATCTAAATCAATAGCAATATTTTATATAATAAATTTACTTAACCATTTTTCTATAATTAACTTATTATTTATTAATAAATAATAAAAACTTAAGTTTTTTTAAAACATAAAAACTCTGAAATATAAAATATTTCAGAGTAAAATAAAAAACATCATATTATTTAAATATATACTTTTACTTAATGTATATTTATCTTATAAAATTTGTTCTTTCAACTGGAACTAATTTTGGAAGTGGAACATTTTTAGCAGCTTCTTTACATTTAATTAAATAAGCCATATTTCTAGCTAATACCTTCATTGTTCTAACACCTTCTAAATCTTGTATAACCTCATCTGGAGTATTTCCATGTATTTGATTCCAATAAACTGATGACACTATAGGCATTTCATTTATTGTAAAATATTTATTTAATTGATCAAAAGCAGCACTAGCTCCACCCCTACGACATGACACTATACTGGCTCCAAACATATGCCTTAAAACACTTTTATCTGTTGAATAAAATAACCTATCTAAAAAAGAAGTAGCTGCACCGCTTGCTGATGCATAATGAACTGGTGAACCTACAATGAAACCATCTGAACTTTCCATTTCCTTACTTACTTCATTAACCAAATCATCATGAATACATTGTCCAAGCTTTCTACATGCATTACATCCAATGCACCCTATTACTGGCTTATTTCCAACTTCATAAAATTTAACTTCTATTCCTTCATTAATTAATTCATTTTCAATTATTTTTAGTGCTGTATATGTGCATCCTTTAGATTTTGGACTTCCATTAAGTTTACCTTCATTTTAAACTCCCTTATAACAAATTTATATAAAAATTATATATAAGCTTAATTTAATTTATACATACTAATCTTTGTAAATTCCTTTACCATAATTATATTAAAATAAAAATAATATTTCAATACATACTAAAAAGGCAGATGAAATATCACTTATCTTGTTTAATATTAGATTCCAATTGAAATTTTTATGTTTTTAGGTAATGATTTTAATATAGATAATACAATTAAAATTGTAACTGTCTTGTCCAATAAATCAAATAATATTTGAGTAGAAAATATACTTGTTATTATATTTACTCCGGCTTCTTTTAAATACATTACTATAAAAGAAGTTCCAGAAGAAGTTATTCCACCAAAAACAAAAGCGGAAATTAATGATGATAAAAGTGATCCAATTATAGTTGTTATTATTATAGCAAAAATTATAAATTTACCGTTGAATAGATTTTTTTTATAACAAATACCTGCTATTAAACCTATAACTAATTGAACAGGGAAAAAATATAATGAATATGGATCAAATGTTAATCCATTAATTAATGATGTTACAATACCTGTTAATACACCTCCAACAGGACCAAATAAAAACGCAGATAAAAATGTTCCTATAGTATCAATAAATATTGGTAATTTTAATAATATAGCAATAAATGCACCAATAATATTTATTACTACTGCAAAAGCCATAATTGTAATTTTAAAAGTATTAGTTTTTTTCATAAAGTATCCCCCTATTCATTACAATTTTAAATTTAATTAAATCCATATTTAGGATTATTAAGCACTATTTCAATATCTCTTTTATTATCTGGAAATAATCTTTCAAGAAACATTTTCATAAACTTTTTAGAATTAACCTTAGTTAAAATAAATCCATTATGAGGTTTTCTATAGAATTCTCCTACATCAACAAGAGTTTGTCCTACTGCTATTCCATCTGTAACTATATCTAAATAAGAAGTAAATCCATCACAAAGACTTCTATCTATAAAATATCCTACAGCTAAAGGATCATTTATTACACATCCTAAAGTTCTTTCTTGCTTCCAATGAAAATCAACATAAAATCTAGTAATATCAACAATAAAATTAGCTAAATCTCCACCTATTTGATTAATAAGTTCTATAATATTAGGTGTTAAGACTATTTCCCTAGTTACATCTAATCCAACCATCGAAAAAGGTACTGTGCTTTTTTCAAATACTTCCCTAACACTATGAGGATCAACCCAATAATTAAATTCAGCAACCTGTGAACAATTTCCATGAGATTTAAAAGCTCCACCCATAGAAATAATTTCATTTATCATATTAAATCCATCATTATCTTTTTCTATTGCTTTAGCTAAATTAGTTAATGGTCCTAAAGCAATTATACTTATAGATTCATTTCTAGCACTATTTAAAATAAAATCAACACCACCATAATTAATTTCTACATCAGCCTCCTTATAATCAGTTTCTCCAAGTCCATCTTCTCCATGGGTATCTTGAGCAGTAACAAGTTCTCTTTCTAATGGAATTTCTTCCCCAATATAAACTGGTATATCCTCTCTCCCCATAAGCCTTAACACCTTTAATGCATTTCTTGCTCCTTGATCAGACTTAACATTACCAGAAACAGTAGTAATTCCTATAACATCAAGTTCTGGAGAATTTAATGCTAAAATTAATGCTAATGAATCATCAATTCCAGGATCACAATCAATTATTACTTTCTTTTTCATTTATAATCTCCTTTACTAAATAAATATAAAATTTACATTAAACAAAAAATGGAACAAACATAAAGTTCATTCCACCACAAAATAAAAGGAGCTATTAATAAATAGCTTCCTCTTATATTCAAATCTAGTATTATTTTATTGAAATTTTTACAACAAAATTTTCCTAACATCTTTAATCTACGTTAGGGTTCCTAGTTTTTTATAGAGGGATGGTTACGAACCTCTCTCAGAATTATTCTGAGTATATAAATTTTACCTATTTTAGTATATACCTTTCCTTTTAATTTATCAATAATAAATTTTATTTTTATAAATTAATTCTTATTAAATATAATTCTACTCTAATTTCATTTAATCATTATTTCAAGTTGGATTATAGATTTTTCCTCTTCATTAGAGCTTATTCTAGATAATATAGAAAATTCATTAAAATTGCTTAAAGTTTCTATATTATTCTTCTTAATATAATCAAGCATCATTTTATAATATTTAAAATTATTTTTATAGCTATCATCATAATACATAGTAAGATATTTACCTTTAGATAAAACCACATCTTCAGTACTTTTCTTTATATTTTTATGATTATAAAGCATTATAGCAGTATATACTATTTTATTTTCATTTTTTAACATATCTAAAGATGATTCAAATACTAATTCAGAATTTAACATCCAATTATCCTTTTCGGAATCAAGCAAAAACTTCCGTAAATTTAACTCTATATCTTCTTGATTATTTAATATACATACATTCTTCTTAACTATTCTTTCATCATTATACTTAACAAAAATCTTATTTTCTTCAATTTGCTTAGTTTCCTTTAATCTATAATCTAAAAAATTTATATAAGATTTAACATTTTCAAGCTCTGCAATTTTAGCATTTAATATTTTTCTTTGTTTATCCATTAATACTATCATAGAATCTACTGATATTTCATCTTTTAATAGTTCTTCTATTTCCTTTAATGACAATCCCATAAGTTTACATTGCTTAAGTAAATCGATTTTTATAAATTGATTTAGCGAGTAATATCTATAATTATTTTGCTTATTTATATAAGATGGTTTAAGAAGTCCCATTTTATCATAATATCTCAATGTTTGAATTGGAACATTAGTTAGCTTAGAAATTTCCCCAATTAAAAAATAAGTTTCCATAGCAACCTCCCATTATTGTTCTAATTTCTAATTGCTTTTTTAGTATATAACTTTATGTTAATACAATAACTTAATATAATAAAAGTTAGTAATTCAGAAATAAATAAACTGATCCAGACTCCATTAATATTAAATAATTTTGATAAAATAAATAATATTATAGGAAGTAATATAATACTTCTAAAGGCACAGAATACATTTGAAATATTAGGCATGTTTAATGATTGATAATAAACTGTACTTATTAAATTAAAACCTATTATTATAAATGCAATATTAGTTAAGTTTAATCCAATATATGCAATATTAATAATTACAATATCAGAAGTAAAAATTGATATCATATTTTTACCAAATAAAAAACATACAATTATAAATATTATATTTATAACAATTGTAGTTTTTATTGTTATAAAATAATACTTTAACATTATTTCAGGTTTTTTAGTTCCATAATTATAACTTAATAAAGGCTGTACTCCAAATGCTACACCTAATAATACCATATAAATATTAGTTGTTATATAATTAATTATTGCAAAGGATGATAAATATATTTCTCCCCCATAATTAACTAATGCTAAATTCGTAAAGAATATTATTATAGAAAAACTAACCTCTGCAAAAAAGGAAGGAAAACCTATATTAATAAATTCCTTTATTACCCCCTTTTCTAATTTAATATTTCCAAACTTTAAAACGCCCTTATTACTTATAAAATGTGGTATTAATATAAGTATAGTAACCACTTGACCAAGCCCTGTTGCAATAGCTGCTCCTCTTACACCAAGTCCTAATGGAAATATAAATATATAATCTAAAATAATATTAGTTACTGCACCTAATAAAGTTGATACCATTGCAAGTTTTGGTCTACCATCATTTCTAACAAAACTATTTAAAGCAATTCCTATTAAATTTGGAATACAAAATAAACTATAATATCTTAGATAAGTCGAAGCAATAGGAATTAATGTATCTGTAGCTCCTAATATTTTTACAATTTCTTTTGAAAATATTATAGCAATTCCACTTATACCTATACTTAAAATTAATAAAAACTTAAATACTTGTCTAAATATTTTTATCGCATTAACACTATTATTACTTCCTATATTTTTAGATACAAGATCCCCACCCCCAACTGCAAACATAGTTGCAATACCAAATAACATTATAGTAAAAGGCATAACTATATTAACAGCTGCTAAGGCTGAATCTCCAACACCACGCCCAACAAAAATTCCATCAATTATTGTATATAAAGATGAAACAAACATGGCTAAAGCAGAAGGAAGTGCATACTTTAAAAATTTTCTTATCATTAATATATCCTCCATATCTATTTTTTTTTAATAATAATAAAGTATATAGTAACTATAGAGTCAATGGATATTTTATATAAATTAATTTATTAAACAAAAAATATCTCATTTTATAAAATGAGATATTTTTTGTTATTTTTTAAATAATCTTAGTACTCTTTCAACATAATCTTGACTATAACCTTTGTTTTTAAAATCTTCCAAGTAAAATGTGTCGATAACTTTTTCCTTACCTAAACTTTGTAATTTATTATCTATTTCGTATATTACATCTTCATAATTTTCATTAACTGCTTCAATAGATCCACCAATTAAACTTATTTTATTACCATCATTCATTACTAAATCATAATATACATTACTTTCTTTTCCTTTAGTAAATCCTAATTCTAACTTTTCAACATCATCATAATTATATACTTTATCAGACAATACTGTTTTATGAATTATTTCATTAGTTGTAATAGCAGTATAATTAGTATAACTAAATATAATAATTCCAACTATAAAAATAATATATAATACTTTTATTAAATTACTTTTTGCAAAATCATTTATTCTCTTATCAATTCTTATAGTCCATTTAACTAAAGAATTATAAGAATTAATATCGTCATATATTAACTTATCTTTACTCTTAGATGAGATTTTCTTAGTTAAAAAATTTCTATTAATTTTAAATATTATTATACCTATTAAAGATGCAATAAGTACCATAATAGCTGCCATACATTCAGATGATATAGTATAAAGAATAAATGATTTTTTTTGAGAAATTAAATTATGACTTTCAATAAATAATAAATTTCCTCCTAGAACTAAAGCTATAGTAGTTAAAATAATTACTAAGTATTTTAGAATCCATCCTAAAAATTCTTTAATTGATTTATTCAAAATACTCACCTACTTTATATTAAAAATACTTAAGTTTATTAATATTATTTTACTATTTTTAAAAATTATTATCTATATTATTAAATTATTTTTTATTATTACATTTATCTATTATATCATCTATTATTATAACTAAAGCTATTATAAATGGATGATTCTCATAATTTATATCAACATAATAATTATCCGTAAATGATAAAAACTCCTTATCAATAACTGCAATATTTCTTCCATTATGATTAATTATATAACTATGATGCCAAAAGTCTCCTTGAATTTCAAAATTGCCATAATTACTTTCAACAAATATATTATCTTTAAAAAATGTAAATTGTTTCTTTACTCTTCCAACTAAACTATTATTAATATCATATATTTCATAACTAGGCATAAATTTAAACATCTTTTCTCTAACTTTATATATTTCATTATTATTTTCTATTACACTAAATTGTAATCCAAAACTAAAAAACTCCTTATCTATAAAATAACAATCTTTTCCTGTATCATTTTTAACCCAAAAATCTTCTTTAATTTTAAACCACCTCGATTTAATATAATATTTCATTTAAATTCCTCCTAATACCTAATACCTCACTACTAATTCTTATTTAAACTATCATTAATAATATTATAACATATAAATACTTTAAAAATTTTAATCAAAAAACTAAATATAAATTAAAAGGAAAGCTATAAATAGCTTTCCTTTTAATTTATATACTTTATTTATTATATAATTCTAACTTTTTTAACCTTTTATCTACGATTTCTTTAAAAACTTTATATACTACAGAAAATATAGGTATTCCAAGTAATATACCTATAAATCCAAAGGCATTCCCCCCAATAATCATTGCTAACATTACCCATATTGGTGGTAGTCCTATTGATCCTCCTACAACCTTAGGGTAAATTAAATTACCTTCTACTTGCTGAAGAACAATTATAAATATTATAAACCAAATAGCCTTCATTGGATCAATTATTAAAATTATAAAAGCAGAAGGAATAGTTCCTATAAATGCACCAAAAATAGGTATTAAAGCTGTTACTGCTATTAAAACACTTATAAGAAGTGAATAAGGCATTCTAAGTATAATCATCCCTATAAAACATAAAACACCTATAATAATAGCTTCTATAAATTGACCTCCAATATAACTAGAAAAAACTTCATTCGATATTTTTCCTAAACGTATTACTCTATCAGCAAAACTTTTTCTAATAAATGAATATAAAACTTTTTTCATTCCAAGCTGTAAATCTTCTTTATTTAACAACATATATATTGAAAAAATTATAGAAAGAATAAAATTAAATAACCCACTAGTAAAACCTACTGTAATATTTACTACACTGGTTAAAGATGATGCTAAAACTTGACCAGTAAACTGAATAACTTCTTTCCATGCAGATAAAAAATTATTCCAAACAGTATTTAATATTTCAGTATGAGTAACATACTTGCTTATAAATATTTCAAATGATTTCATATATGACGGAACCGCATTAGTTAATTTGGATATACTATCAATAAGTTGTGGAATTATAAAACTTATTAATGATAATATTATTAAAAATACAGTAATGAAAGTAAAAAAAACTGATAATGGTCTCTTAAATTTTAAATACTTTTTATATTTTTTATCACTTAAAAAGTTAAATATCTTTTCTTCGAAAATTTTCATAACTAAATTTAAAACAAATGCTATTGCTATTCCTACTATAAATGGTGAAATAATTCCTATTATACTCTTAACACCTGATATAAGATTACTAAAGTTAAATATCGCATAAACCAAAACTACTACATATGTAACTATACCCCAATACTCTTTAAATTTATCTCCTAAAATATTTTTCAAGTTTTTATTCTCCTCCAATTAATAATTCTAATTAATGGATATTATACACTATTTTTTATGTTAATTAAATAATCTATTTAAAATTTAATTTTTAAGTTATACTTAAGATTTTATTTTGTTTAATAATTATCATTTACGAGTATATTATATAAGATGTTATTAATATCTTTTTAAATTAAAAGAACTACCTTACTAAAAAGTAGTTCTTTTAATTTATCATGCATTATTTACACATTCTATTTTTTTGTTTAGTATTATCTTATCTGCTATTATAGCTATTACAATTCCAATACATATATATGCAACTCTTTCTATCCCTGTTGTAAATGTACCATTTGTTAATGAAACTGATGCAACTACAGACATTGTTACACATAGAATATTATCTCTATAATTAGTAGCATATGATCCTAAATAACCTGGAATTAGAGCCATTAATCCTCTGATAGAATTATCTTTAATAAATATAAATAGTATCATCATTATGATTACACCAACAACAGTACCTTGAAAACGTTGCTTTGATCTTATTCTACAATTTTCAGAATATAATTCTGTTAATGCAAATACTGTATATATTATCCAACGTCCTTGAGCTAGTTTAAAGAAGTCTACTAAAAATACTGATATAGTAATAATTAAAGCTACTCTAAATGCATAAGCTCCTCTTACATTATGAATATTAAACTTATTAAATAATAAAATATACTCATTCTCTTTCTTTATAGTATTACTTTGACACTTAGGTTCTTCAAGCTTTTTACTTTTCCTATAAGTTATAAGTTGAACCAACATTACTAAAAATGCTCCAGTGGCTAGTCCTAATAATCTTTTTACAAAATCATTACCACTTACAGGAGCATACAACATAAATAAATATTGTAATCCAAAAGGAAGAAGTTTTACTTTATTTAACTTAGAAGTTAAAGTATATCCCATTACTAATAATATACTAAAATTTAATATTAATCCTAAATAGATATTATGGCTTGCTAAATGTGCAAAAACTCCAGAAATTAAATTAATAAAAAGTAACCTAAACAAATTACTATAGAAATTTTTAGTCATATCTTCTAATCTTAATATAGATATAGCTACTACTATTGTAACTCCAATTAGTGTATTACCTCTTCCAAATATAAGTGCAAATACATTAACAAATAATAAAATTGCTAAATAATTTATAGTATTTGCTACAATTTTATTTTTCATCATATTTTCCTCTCTTATCTTATAAATTATTTTAAACAACGAACAATATTATCATAAAAAGCCAATAAATTCAACATAGAAAAGCTCTAATATATGTAAATATTTATATAACTTTAATTTAAAATATAGAGATAAACTAAAATAAATCTCTATAAATTAAAAATAATCTATAGAGATTTATTAAATTTATACTAATTTTTGATCAAATATATTATCTAAATTTACTTTCTTAACTCTATTATTAATTTCATCCTTATCAATTGTATAAAGTCCTAATTCCTGCATTCTCTTAAAGTAACTAGCTCCAGCAAAAGTATATCTATCTTTTCTTCCTTCTCTAGTTTCAGCTTTTTCATTTGCAAAAGCAATTAAATCACCTATAGCTATAGAAGAAGGTAAAATTAATAACGGCATTCCCATAATAAGCCTTACAGCATTATGTCCAGCTAAGCTACCAGTACATATAGCTTCAGTATGACCAACAAAAAGTCCTGCTTTTTCTCCTGCACACAAAAGATTATCTACTCCAATAACTTTCATATCATTAGTTCTTGGAGCAACAGACAAATACCTTATAGAATTACCCTTGCTTCCTGCATAAGGATCAACATATTTAGCATATTCAAGACCAGGTATCTTTCTAAGCTTTTCAAGTGGATAATAAGTTGTCATAAGCTTAGCATGACCAGTATCAAGCAAAACTATATTTTCAGCAAATTCTTTAAGAGCATATTGTTGACATACTTTTGTGCTAAGTTTACCATAATTAACATCTTCAGCAGGAACTTTTAAAACAACTACCCCTGTCTTATCTAACTTGTCTTTAATATCTTTAGATAAACTTTCTTTTGCAAGTTTACAAGAACCAGAAAATGCTCCAAGTGCATCTCCATTTCTTTCTCCTTGAATGTCAGAAACTCCACATCTTGCACTTATACTTAATCTTGGACCAAAAGCAGGACAACGCAAAATACACATAGAACATCCATTACCGTATCTCAAACAATTACCCATTGGTCCTGTTGATCCTGTTGTTTCAATGAATACATCACCTTTAACATAGGTATCATTACTTAATAAGATTCCCTTTATTTTTTTATTTTCAACATCAACATCTTTAACACGACTCTCCATATGAAGATGTATTCCCAATGATTTTAAATAATCTTTAACTACACCTTCAATAATATTCACATCATAAAGAATTGCATGTTTATGACCAGGAAATTCTATATTAGCATGTCTTGCACAATCATCTGTTAATTTTATTAAATCTCCTCCACCTAAAGCTATAAGCTCTTCTGAAGCTGTATAACGACCATTATTTCTCATTATACCACCAACATTACCAAGTCCAAGTAAAAGATCTGTTTTTTCATAAATATGAACATCAGCTCCAGCTTTTTTTGCTGTTATAGCAGCAGCACAACCTGACCAACCTCCACCTACAACTACTACCTTCATATTAATCTCCTCCCTTCAAAAATTCCTCTTGGACTAGCTTGTACCTTACAAAATCTTTTTACCCTATGACCTGAAAATCTAGCTGTACAACTTCCACATACACCCTCACCACAACACATTTTAAAATTATTACAACATGATAAATCTATGTCTTGTCTTTCTAATGAATCTAAAAAATCAATAATGCTATAAGTCAAGATATCAGCTCCAGCTATATGAATTAAAGATATATTATTATATTTAACAATAGATTTTATAGCAACTTTTCCTTCAGGTGATAATTGTCCCTTTTCTATCAAATTCATTTCTTGAGGAACTATATTCAATTTATCTAACCACTCTGATACATAAATATCTTTAAAAGGTTGTTTATCTAACAAAAGTGTTACAGAATTACCATTTTCAATTAACTTCTCAATTACAGGCATCATAGGAGCCATACCTATTCCCCTAGCTATTACTAAAGTATCATTATTTTTCTGTTTTCCTATGTTTTTTAAACCAAATACTCCATTCCAATAAGGTCCTCTTATTGTTATATTTCCTCCTGCTTTTATATTTAATAATTGTTTAGTTTTAATACCCCTTACTTCTATCATTATTGAAATTATATTAGTTTCAATGTCTGATTCTAAAATTGAAATAGGAACATCAAAATATACATTTTCTTCGCTTCTAACAAAAATAAAGCTACCAGGTCTTGCTAAATCTATCACAAGCTTATGTGGTGCTTCAAATTTAATTAGTAATATATCATCCGGATATAATATTTTTTCAGATACCTTGCAAGTATAAGTTTTCCTTTGTTCTTTTGCCTTGTTTCCATTATCATGAAATTCTTGGTATATACATACTCCCTTCCAGTTTAAACAATCACAAAAATGGTTTCCTTGCAATTGTGAACAAAGAATACATTCTCCACTTTCAGCTAAATGACATGGGCAAAACTCACTTCCTGCATCTATACAATCAATTGTCTCCTTAAACATTTAGACTCCTAAAGTAATACTATATACTATATAGATTATTTAAAAAATGTATTTTTGTTACTATAAATTATAATTCATAAAATACTATTATATCTATTAATAGTTTTACTTATACTTAAAAATTATGCTAATAGTGCTATATTTAAATAAAAAGTCGCAATAAATAAAGTAAATTTCTACATTATATATTGCGACTTTATATATTGCGACTTTATAAATATTAAATTTTATTTTATAACTTAAAAACTAATTTTATTTAAAAATATCTTCACCCATTTGAATAAAACCTTGTAAGGCCATAAAAAATTTAATATCACATCTTTCCCCACTATTTAATATTTTAATAGCATCATCTTTAGATAATAATATAGTTTCTATATCTTCATCCTCTTCTAAGTTTTCATCTGATACCTTTCCAGAACATGTGCAATAAATTAAAGAAACTGATTCATCTGTCATTCCTGGTGATAAATATAACTTTTGACCAATTTTACTTTCTATAACTTCTTCTAAATCCAATCCTGTTTCCTCTTTTAATTCTCTTTTTACTGTAGATATAATATCATCATTATTATCTATTAAACCTGCTGGCAATTCATAAACATAATTATTTAAAGGGATTCTAAATTGTCTAATTGCAACTAATTTCTTTTCATCCTTATGATATGCTAATATAACAACTGCATCAACCTTATCTTCTTTTCCATCAAAAAATTGATCTTCTAATTCTTCCTTACTTTTTCTAGTAGCAATAGTCCATGTTTTATTATTTCCACCCTTATTTATATAATTTGCATTATAAAGACTTAAAAACTTAGTTTGTGCTAATGTTTCTAAACTTTGTACCTTATTTTTCATTTTAATATTTCCCTCCATATAATCTTATAATTATTTAAATAAAAACTTATATATTATATTTTATAACATAAATTTATACATTAAAAGAAAAAAGCACTAATTATTAGTGCTTTCTCCATTAACAATTTCATCAAATTCATTTTGAGATATATCTTTTTTACAAATTAATTTCTTTTTTAACAACTCTTCTCCATTACTATTCAATGCTACTTTACCTATTATATCTCCAGAGTTTTTATTTATTGTGTTAAAAACTTCTAGTTCTATAGCTCCTTCGCCTTTAAATCCATATTCAAAATCACATTCTTCAATAACACTTCCTAAACTAATAAACTCTGATGATTTTGTAATATCTTTTATATTATCACTTTTAAAGCAATAATTATCTGCAACATATTTATATATTTTTTCTGTAACATTCCATCTATCACTACAATTTAAAACAACTATAATTATATTTCTTCCTTCATGTTTTACTGAAGATACTAAACACTTTCCTGCTTGGCCTGTATAACCAGTTTTAACTCCATTAGCTTGAGGAATTCTATATAAAATTTTATTTATATTATTATAATCTCTCGTAAAATTAGAAGTATCTCTAGTTATAGTTTTTGTTCCACAAATTTGGCAAAATAAATCATTTTCCATTGCCTTTGTAGTTAAAAGAGCTAAATCATATGCACAAGTATAATGCTTAGGACTATCTAATCCATGTGGACTTTCAAAATGTGAATTTATTAATCCTAAACTAATAGCATAATCATTCATTATCTTTGCAAACCCCTCTATGCTTCCCCCTATATCTTCAGCAATTGCTATAGCTGCATCATTTCCTGATTTATACATTAATCCATATAACAATTCTCTTAATCTTATCTTTTCTCCAGCTACATATCCAACCTTTGATCCTCTAATAGATGCTGCATTTTTACTTATAGTAACTTCTCTGTCTAAATTTCCATGAGTTATTGCAACCAAAGCTGTAAGTATCTTTGTAGTACTAGCCATTGGTACAATTTCATTTGCATTTTGTTCAAACAAAACCTGCTTTGTCTTACTATCTAAGGCTATTGCATTTCTAGCTGAAACCTTAATATTGCTCATTACATTACTCATGTCTACATCATCTATTTTATAATCTTCAATTATTGCTATATCATTTTCATCTTCATCTTCAAAACATTGAGCATATACACAATTACTTAATAATTGAGAAATCATCAAAAATAAGCTCAAAGTTATTCCTATGATTTTAAATTTCATCATTAGTATCACTCCTATTTTCTCTTTACACATGTAGTATTTTCATTTATAAAAATTTTAAACCTAAATAATAAATTTTTATGATTTATATTTTATTTTTGTGGTAATACTATAAAAAGTTATGGGAGGTTAATTATGCTTTTTTTTATAATTATTGTTGTTTTAATATTAATTTTATTTATACCTATCCCCATAAAGTTAAAAATTTATTACTCTAAAGATAGGTATTACATAAAATTTTATAATATCAATATAATCTCTAATCATGATGGTGTTTTAAAAAAGTTTTTAAATAAAAAGAATTCCAAAAAGAAGAAAGAAAAGAAAACTAAAAACAAAAAAACTAAATATGATATTAAAATTGAACCTAAAAAAAGAAAAATTAATTTAAAATTCTTCATAAAAATTCTTTATCAAAATTTAAAAACAAATAAATTTAAACCCTCAATGAAATTTTCTGCTGATACTACTTATTCTTTAAAAGATTCAAGTAAAACGGCTATATATTTAGGATTACTTTATAATACTAATCCAATTTTATTTTATATTTTTTCTATATTATTTAAAGTTAAAATATTTAAAAATAATTTTAAGCCAATATTTAAAGATGAACTATTATTAGAATTTACAATAAGTAGTATAATTACCTTTAATTTAGCTCAAATTATTTATATATTTCATATTATTTATAAATCTATTATAAGAAGTAGGAGGTGATTCCCTAAATATAGGGATTATTATGACTGATAAACATGAATTAGAAAATTTAATGAGAAGCACTATGGAAAATTTACGTGATATGATAGATGTTAATACTGTAATTGGAGATGTTGTTGAAACTAGTGATGGTACTTCAATTGTTCCAATATCTAAAGTATCTTTTGGGTTTGCATCTGGTGGAAGTGAATTTGGTAACCATACAACTTTAAGAAAAAATGAAGAAAAGTATCCTTTTGGTGGAGGCTCTGGTGCTGGTGTTAGTGTTAAACCAATAGCATTTTTAATAATAAAAGATGGAATAGTAAAATTACAACCTGTAGATTATGATAATACTATTGACAGAGTTGTTGACTCTATTCCTCAAGTTATTGAAATGGTAAAAGATTTTTTTATTGATAAAAAAGCTGATAAAAAAGTTACTAATATTGACTTTAACGATGATTAATAAAAAACATATAGCTACTGAATTTTTCAGTAGCTATATGTTTTTTATTAAAACTTTAAATTTCTTCATCTGAAGCAACTTCTAAAATATCCTTATTTGTTTCATTACTTACACTATCAGAATTAATATCATAAAGAGCCTTATTTAATACTTTCATAGAACTTTGAGTTTCTTTATCACTATATAAATCAAGCGATGGCAACTCTTTTATAGTTTTAAGTCCAAATTGTCTTAAAAACTCATCAGTTGTTCCATAAAGTATAGGTCTTCCTGGAACTTCTAATCTTCCTATATCTTTTATTAACCCTCTTTCCACAAGCTTTTGAATTGCAGATTCTGATTTAACTCCTCTTATTTCATCTATATCAATACGTGTAATTGGTTGCTTATAAGCAATTATAGCTAAGCTTTCTATAGATGCCTGAGAAAGTGAATGCTTTTTATTTTTCTTTAACAACTTTTGAATATAATCTGAATTTTCACTTTTAGTAACTAATTGATAAGCACCATCTATACTTATTAATTTAATACCTCTACTTTTTTCTTCATATTCATTCATCATTTCTTTAATTACTTCTTCAATAACTTTATCTTTAATTTCTAAATTATTGCTTAGTTCCCTTAATGATAAAGGTTCACCGCTTACAAATAACATTGATTCTATAACTGATTTTATATTAGATTTCCTAGATAACTCTTTAAATTCATACTGTTTAACATCAATATTACTCACTATCTCTCCTCCTCTTAATAAGTATATTCCCAAAACTTTCATCCTGATAAACATTAATAGTTCTAATCTTTATAAGTTCAAGTAAAGCTAAAAATATAACTACAGTTTCAAGCTTACAAGAACTTTCCTTCATTAAATTCTCAAATTTTATTATATTATTTGAAGTGACTTTATTTAAAATTTCATTCATTTTATCTTCAACTTTATATTTATCTACATATATTTTCTTTTGTACAATATTAAAATTATTTTGCTTTTCTCTAAAATTTTCTAATATCTTATTATAAATATTATATAAATCTAATAGTGTTATATTTTTAAATATGTCACTATTATTAATTACTTCACTTTTAACTTCTTCAATTGTTTCTGGTTTCTTACTATAAACCTCACCTTGGTTTATATATCGCTCTTTAAAAAATTCAGATACTGCTTTTATCTTTTTATACTCAATTAATCTTTCCATTAATCTTTTTTCAATATCCTCTTCATTTTCTTCAGCTTCTATCTTTATTTTAGGAAGAAGATTTTTTGACTTTATTTCTATTAATGTAGCTGCAACAACTATAAATTCTGATGTTATTTCAAGATCCATAACCTTTCTTGTATTAAGATACTCTAAATATTGATTTGTAACTTTATATATTTCTATATTATATATATCCATCTTATTTTTCTTTATAAGATGCAATAATAAATCAAAAGGTCCTTCAAAATCTGCCACTTTTATCTTTGGCAATTCCATTAACTCATCCCGCCTTTTTTGTTTTTATCATGCTTATTTTAACTCTTTTATAACTTATATAATAACAACTTTCCTTTAAAAGAACAAGGCTTAAAGGTGTTCATGAAAATATCTATCACTAGGTTCATTTTGTAATTTATATTCCTCTACTAAAATATAAAAACCATTATCAAAACATATTTTACCATAAATATTAATCCATTGTCCTTCTTCTAAAACTTCATTTATTCCTTTTGCCTTTATTTGTATCTTTTCTTTATCTGCTTGACAGCACCTCACCATTTCTCTAGATATAATTACAAAATCAGAATTTTCTTTCTTTTTATCAATATATCCTAAAAACAATATACTCTGTCCATTATATTCATTTTTATATTTCATAACTTCACTTAATATATTATAATTACTTTCATCTATAACTATTGCGTCAGGATGGTTTTTAATTAATAAATTATCATCTATATTTTCACTACCCTTTAATAACGGAAAAACATACAATAACACTACTCCAATACATAATGTAAATGTTAATGGAATAAATTTATTCGTAGTTTCTATTCTTCTTTTTATTGTAAAAATTCTACTAAATTGAAAAAGTACAAAAATACTTAATATCACTATACTAAAATAAAAATAAATAATCATATTACTACTTACAAAGTTAGTTATAATTCCATTTTTTATTAATAAAAATACAGATAAGTCTAGTAATATTAATATAATAAACCATATTAACTCATCAACATTAAATCTCTTCATATACACCTCTTACTTAAACCACTACTAAACATATTCCAAATACAACTATGCAAATTATTAAAATTAATTTTAATACAAAGCTCTTTTTAAAAAATCCAAAGGATAATATTAAATTTTTCAAATCCATCATTGGTCCTAGTATTAAAAATGCTATAACTCCTGATAATCCAAAATTATCAATAAATCCTTTTGCAACAAAAGCATCTGCTTCTGAACATAATGATAATAAAAACCCCAATAACATCATTATTGCAATTCCTAGTACTCTTCCTGATGTAATATCATTAATCAATGTATCTTGAAGGAATACAACAAAAATACTTGAAAGAAATGCTCCAAAAATAAAATAAATACTAATATTTAAAAATTCATTAGAAGCATTTAATACTAAATTTTTAATTTTTCCTCTTAACGAAATATAATAATTATTACTAAAAGTACAACAATCACAATACAAGGCTGCTGCTTCTTCTTTTAAAATATCTGAACTTTTCTTTTTGTCATAAATAAAACCAATAATCATACCAACCATTAAAGCACCTATTATCCCACCTATTGTTCTATATATAACAATACTTATATCACTTGGAAACGCATAATATGTAGACATAATTACAATTGGATTAACTATAGGAACTGCTAGCATAAAAGTTATTCCAACTCCAACTGGTAACCCCTTTTTTATTAAACTTCTTGTAATTGGAACTATTGCACATTCACATACTGGAAAAAGTACACCTGATATAGCAGCTATAAAATATCCTATTATGCTATTTTTAGGAATAACTCTCTTTATTAAATCGTCTGATACATAAATTTGAATTAATGCTGATAATACAGCTCCTATTAATAGAAACGGTAAAGCTTCAACTATAATTCCTAAGTAACTCCACATCCATGATTCCAATTTAACTATACTCACTTTCTCACCTGCTATCTTACTTTCTAATATAATCTATTAACTTTACTCTCATATCTCTTACTAACTTATCTTCTAATAAGTTACTATTTTCTAATGCTAAATTAAAACCATCATTATTTTCAGCTATTAATATTTGAGCTTTATGATTTAAACCTTCTAATAATTTAATACCCTTTTCTAATTCTAATCTTTTTTCTATATTAAAATTATTAATTACAATTACATCACTATTTTGTATAAAAGGTAATAATATTTCTCCCATATTTTTAATATAAAACTCAATATTTCTTCCATCACAAATAAAATAAATTGTAGAAAGTTTTATTAACTTCCCTGTTTTATTATCAAACACACACTTATATAAATGTTCTAATGTATCTGTGCCATTATATTCTATAATTATTCTATGGGGTTTATATTTTTTCACTACACTATATATACAATCATTTAACTTTAAGCTTTCTCCAATAAAATTAATATGTTTTAAACTTTGTCCATTTTCAATAAATTCATTTATTTGAGTATTTCCATTTTCACATGTAATAACAACTATTCTTTCTTTAATTGCAATAGTTTTATTTATTAATGAATTAATAAAGGCTGACTTACCAGCCCCTAAAAATCCAGTAATTACTTCAACGCCAACCTTCATATATACACCTTCTTAACTAAAAAATTTCTTAATTTTTTCCCTATTTAAGTTAGTTCCAATAAAAGAAATAATTGTATCTCCCTTATATATTATTTTTTGCATACTTATTTCAGATAAAGTATAGTCAAATTGTTCCTTACCATTTTTAGTATTAACAATGCCTTTAGCTCTAATTATTTCCCCAAATTCAAAACTATTTTTTATAAAATTAAACTTACTTAAAAGCTCTTCTTTAGATACATTCCTATCTATTTTCAAAGCAAAGCTTTCAAATAAATTTGCTTCATCCTTTTCCATTTTTATATTTCCATTATTTAAACTGCCCTTTTTAAAACTAATTTTTCCTTTTGAAGGTTCCATATTTCTAGGTAAAAATACTCTTGGAATTAATTCATTTGGATTTGAAGCACTCCACTCTCTTCCAACTATTATTGCTTTAGAATTTAATTTACTGATTTCATTATTTAATCTTTTTAATTCCTCATTTTTAATATTTTGGGTTCTACTTAAAACAACAATATCTGCATTTTTTATTTGATTAACAAAAAAAACCTTAAAATTAGCTAAGTACAAATCAAACTTTTCTGAATCTACTACAGTTATGGACCTTTCAACTTTTGCTATATCCTTTAATTCCTTTTCATTAAATACTTTTTTTATATCACTTAACTTTGCAACTCCTGTTGGCTCAACTAAAAGTCTATCAACATTACAATTTTCTACTACATCTATTATTGAATCTTTAAAATCTCCCGTAACTTGACAGCAAATACACCCAGCATTTATTTCCTTAACTAGAGTATTTGTTTTTTTCAAAACTGCACCATCAATACTTACTTCCCCAAATTCATTTTCAATAATAGCAATTTTTTCTTTATAATAATCTTCTTCTATAAGTTTTTTAATTAATTGTGTTTTTCCAGCTCCAAGAAATCCAGAAAAAATATCTACTTTAACCATAATTTATTACTTTCCCTTATTATTGTTCTCAAAAAATTCTATGATTTATAAATAATATTTATGCAAAGTTTATTTTATAATCATTTTTGAATATTATTTTAATTTTATACATATAATAATATTGTAAATGTATCACTAAATTGTGAACGTTATACAATAAAAAGGAGTTGCTAAATAAGCAACTCCTTTTTAATAATATTTATTTGTGTAGTGAATCTAAAACTAATTGAGCTGTAGAAACATTTGTTGCAAGTGGTATTGCATATACATCACACAATCTTAATAATGCATTAATATCAGGTTCATGTGGTTGTGATGTTAGTGGATCTCTTAAAAATATAACTAAATCTAATTTTTGCTCAGAAACTAATGCACCTATTTGTTGATCTCCACCAAGGGGACCACTTTTTAATCTATGAATTTCCAAATTAGTATTTTCCATTATTTTAAGTCCAGTAGTTCCAGTTGCAAAAAGTTCAAGTTTCGATAATCTCTCCTCATTTAGCTTTGTAAAATTAACCATGTCATTCTTTTTCTTATCATGTGCAATTAATGCTACTCTCATCCGTATTCTCTCCCTATAATATTAAAATTAAAAAATTATTTTTTAGAAACATAAACATTATCTTTTATATAAAATCTCCATAAAAAATCTTTTGCCTCTTCAGCATAATCTATTCCTATTCTTTTAGTCTCAACAACTTCAAAATCTTCACTATATTCATCAGTTATATATACCTGACCTTTTTCATAAAGCTTTACTCCATTTAATGTTCTATCTAATAAATAAGCTAAACATAACTTTGAAGGTCCATTAGTTAAATTTTTTACTTGAACTTTTGTAAGTTCATCAAAACCTTTATTATATCTAACTTTAGAAATATAATCAAATTCATTAAGTGGTTCAATAGCTCTAATTAAAACAGCCTCAGCTATATCTTTTTTATTAGTAACAACATTAAAACAATGATACAATCCATAGATAAAATAAATATATGAAACTCCTGACTCCCCATATAATATTTCAGTGCGTTTAGTTCTACGTCCATTATATGCATGACAAGCTTTATCTATGGCTCCGACATATGCTTCAGTTTCAACAATTTTTCCTTTTAAAACTTTTCCATCAACTTCTCTAACTAATACTTTTCCAAGTAAATCCTTTGAAATCTCTAAAGCTCCTCTGTCATAAAATTCTTTATTAATAATCATTTGTATCTCCTAAGCTTAAATAAATATATGTTCTAATAACTATTATTTCTTATAATAGTTATTAAAATACTTCCTTATTTAACCTTTGAACCACATTCACTACAAAACTTCGAATCATTTTTAATTATTGCTCCACATTCACTGCAAAACTTATTTTTACTTTTCATATTTTCATCTTGAGAAACCTTTGTTCCACAACTACTGCAAAACTTTGCTCCTTCGCTTAAAATTTCTCCACAATTTTTGCAAATATTTTTTTTATTATTTAATTCTTGTCCTTGTTCAATATTTTTCTTGATTTCATTCATCATATGAATTCCCATTTGTATACCCATTCCTGCTTGAGCCATATTTGCCATACTACTATTAGAATTTTTCTCCATAGCTTCAGTCATAGAAACATTTTGATAATGACCAATATTCCCCACCATTCCATATGCAGCATTTTTATTAATCATATTTTGTACAGAATCAGGGTAACTAAAGTTTTCAATATTCAAAGTTGTTACAGTTAATCCTATTTTTATCATTTCCATGTCTAAATCTACTTTTATTCCATTTGCTATTTCGAAAGAATTTGCTTGTAAATTAAACATATCCTTTCCTTCTCTAACAATCCACTTCATTAAAAGCTGATCAACTACAGCTAAAGCTCTTTGCTTTACATCATCTACAGTAAATTGACTTTTAATTCCTGCAATTTTATCAATTAGAACCATATAGTCATTTATCTTAACATTAAATGAACCAAATGCTCTTATTGGCATTCCTCCTGGCATTCCTGGTGCTTTAATATTAATTGGATTTTTAGTTCCCCATTTAACTAAAAATTCTTTAGTATTTATAAATAAAACTTCTGCTTTAAGACCAGTTTTAAATCCAAATTTAAATCCCTTTAATGTTGATAAAAAAGGAATAATATCTGTTTCTATTTCATAATTACCTTCTTCAGTAAATATTCCTTCAACTCTTCCATTATGCATAAATATAGCATCTTGACCTGGTCTTATAATCAATCTACTATTTTTTTTAATCTCATTATTTTTCCACTTCCAAAAAATAACGTCATCTCGTGTTTCATTCCATTCAATGACATCTAAAAATTGACTCCCGAATAAACCCATTTAAAGTCCTCCTAATATTTATATTAGAATCTTTTTATTATTTATTTTCTTTTAATTTATTTAACTCATCTTCAATTGACTTATTACTTGAATTTTTCAAAGCTTCTAATTCATCTTCTACTGAAGAATTTTTATTATCATATTTGCCCATTAAGTCTTCTATACTATCATTTGTCTTTGAATTTAATTCTGCCATTGCATTAGCTTCATCTAACATTCTATTAGCCTTTTCTTCCATTCTATTAAAAGAATCTATACTTGATGTTGAATTATTAATTGAAGAACCCATCTTGTTAATTCTTTCTTGCATTTTTGCTGTTGCCATTTTTGCCTTAATCGTACTTCTTCTTTCATTAAGCTCTTCTATTTGCAAACTTAATTTATTATACATTTGCTTCATTTTTTCAGAATTAGCTCTTGCCCCTTCATACTTAGTATTAAGTATTGTTAACCTTTCTGTTAATGTTGCTTTTTTAGCCAAAAACTGTCTTGCATCATTATCATTTCCTGCATCTACAGCTCTTTTAGCATAATCTAACATTTTATTTACATTACTTTGACATTCATCTAACTCTCTTTTAGCTCTAGTTTCTTCTGCCATAATTGATGCTGTTTCTGCTTTAACCTTATTTAAATCATCATTTAAATTTCTCATCAATTGATCTATCATTTTAACCGGATTTTCAGCTTTATCTAATAATGCATTAATGTTAGATGACATTATATCAGTAAATCTTTTTAATATTGACATATATATCCCTCCTAAATTTATTGCCATTATTTATATAAATATATTCTATCATTATTTATTTCAAAACAAAATCCATTATTTTTGTTTTATAGAATTTTTACATTATTTTAAGAAAAAAGAGATTAATACATTATATAAATGTTTTAATCTCTTTAACATATTACATTTATTTAGACACCCTTTTTAAATAAATTTTTCATATTGTCTTTTAGGTTATCTAAGAATCCACCCTTTTCAACATCTCTATCACAATATAAAACAACTTCTCCAACTTTTTGGTCTCCAATATAAACTTCACATTTTCCTACAGTTTCACCTGCTGTATAACTATCTTTCATTTCATCTAATACTATCTTATTTATTGGTTCTCCATCACTACCTTTTAAAGTAACAATAATTAAATCATCTTTTGCTTTAGCTACAAAGAACCTATCTTTACTCTTTCCTAAATAAACAGTTTCTACATCATCATCTTTATTAAATAATTTCTTACCTTCATATTTAGTAAATCCGTAATTCATTAACATGCTTGCATCACGATTTCTAACTTTAAATGTTGGAGCACCCATTATTACTGCAAGCATTCTAACATTATTTCTAACGGCTGTTGCACTTATACAATATTTTGCTTCTTGTGTAAATCCTGTTTTTAATCCATCACATCCATCAAAAAAGCGCACTAATTTATTATGGTTTACTAATTCTATAGGACTTTTTCTTCCTTCAGATATAGTTTCCATATATGTACCACTATATTTTAATATTGTTGGATGCTTTAATAGTTCTAATGACATTATAGAAATATCTCTAGCAGTTGTTACATGTCCTTCTTCTGGTAATCCATTACAATTTTTAAAAGTTGTATTTGTCATACCTAATTCTTTTGCACGTTCATTCATCATCTTTACAAATTCATCTGTAGAACCTGCTAAAAATTCTGCCATAGCAACAGCTGCATCATTTCCTGAAGCAATTGCTATGCCCTTTAATATTTCCTCTACTGTTCTTACTTCTCCAACATCAAGAAGCATAGTGCTTCCACCCATTTTTTTTGCATTTTCACTACAAATAACTTTATCATTTAAAGTTATTTTTCCACTATCTACAGCTTCCATTGCAAGAAGCATTGTCATTATCTTTGTAACAGATGCTGGTGCAAATTTTTCATCAGGATTTTTTTCATATAATACCGCTCCACTTATAGGCTCAATAAGTAATGCTGATCTTGCATCTACACTCATTCCTTCTTCTAAACAAGAAGTATAAACTTCGCTTGGATTTTCTTCTACCTCTTCTTTAATTGCAGCAATTGGAACAATTGTATTTAAACATAATAAACATAAAAGAATAATAGAAATTTTGTTAAATATTTTCTCTTTCATTTGTTTTCCTCCTTTTAAGCTTATTATTTCCTAAAAAAATTAAAAATATGATAAATAGAATATTAAATTCTATTTATCATATTTTTTGAAATTATCTTACTATATCATATATTAATGGTATATTTAAATTATAGCTATTTTCAATAACTATATTTTCTAAGATGCTCTTTTTAGCTTTTTCAATCTTTTCATAACTATTTGAATGTATGTATGCTAAAACATCTCCCTTATTAACCTTTTCGCCTCTTTTTTTATTTAAAACAATTCCTACAGCTAAATCAATCTCACTTTCTTTAGTTGCACGACCTGCACCTAATTCCATTGCTATAAGACCAAAAGCTTCTGCATGAATTTTTGTTATAAATCCATCTACTGGTGAAATAACCTTTTCTATATATTTAGCTTGAGGGAATTTGCTATAATCATCAATTGGACTAATATCCCCACCTTGAGACTTAACAAAATCCTTAAGCTTTTCTAATCCTTTTCCATTTTCTATATTTTCAATAAGCATTTTTCTTGCTTCCTCTTCACTTTGTGCAACTTTAGCACAAAGTAACATATTTGAACCAATTGTAAGTGTTAGTTCTAAAAGATCCTTAGGCCCATTCCCTTTTAATAGCTCTATAGCCTCTATAACTTCTAGGCTATTTCCAATAGCATATCCTAATGGTTGATCCATATCAGAAATAACTCCAATAGTTTCTCTTCCTAAATGCTTTCCTATATCAACCATTTCTTGTGCTAATTCTTTAGCTGCTTCTGGTGTTTTCATAAATGCACCATCACCAACTTTAACATCTAAAACTATTGCATCTGCACCTGAAGCTAATTTTTTACTCATTATACTAGATGCAATTAAAGACATATTATCAACTGTTGCTGTAACATCTCTTAAAGCATATAATTTTTTATCTGCTGGAACTAAGTTTCCACTTTGCCCCATTATAGCAATATTTATTTTATTAACATTTTCCATAAATTGATTTTCTGTTAATTCAACAGAAAATCCTTTAAAGGTTTCTAGCTTATCAATTGTTCCTCCTGTATGCCCAAGACCCCTCCCTGACATCTTAGCTACTGGGATTCCAAGTGATGCTACTAAAGGAGTTAAACAAATGGAAGTTTTATCTCCCACTCCACCTGTAGAATGTTTATCTACCTTAATACCTTTTATATTACTTAAATCTATTTTATCTCCTGACTCAACCATAGCATTAGTTAAATCTGCTGTTTCTCTCTTATTCATCTTATTGAAGAAAATTGCCATAAGCATTGCTGATGCTTGATAATCTGGTATTTCCCCTTTAGTAAATCCATCAACAAAAAAATTTATTTCTTCAGTATTTAATTCTTCGCCTTTTCTTTTCTTCATAATTAGATCATACATTCTCATAAGTCTATCCTCCACTAGCTACTTTGCTATATCATCTAAGAAACTTTTACCTACTAACTCATTTTCTACATTAAAGAAATCTAATATAGTTTTTCCTATATCTGCAAAGGTTTCTCTTGTACCAATATTAACTCCTGGTTTAACATTTTTACCATATACAAGAACTGGTATATGCTCTCTTGAATGATCTGTACTGCTAGTAGTTGGATCACAACCATGATCTGCTGTTATTATAAGAATATCATCATCACTCATTTTACTATAAATTTCATTTAATCTATTATCAAAATCCTCAAGTGCCTTTCCATATCCAGCTGGATCATTTCTATGTCCATACAACATATCAAAATCAACTAAATTTGTAAAGATAAGTCCTTCTTTTACATTATCCATATATTCTAAAGTCTTATCTACACCATCCATATTGCTTTTAGTATGAACTGCCTTTGTAATACCCTTTTTATTATAAATATCTTCTATTTTACCAACAGCTGCAACTTCATAATTTGCATCTTTTAAATATTCAAGCATAGTTTTATCAAATGGGTCTAAGGCATAATCCCTTCTGTTAGAAGTTCTTTTAAAGTTTGGAGCTTCTCCAATAAAAGGTCTTGCAATAACTCTTCCTACTGCCCATTTATCAACAAGCATATTTCTTGCTATCTCACACATTTCATATAATCTTTCAACAGAAATAACCTCTTCATGTGCTGCAATTTGAAATACACTATCTGCAGAAGTATATATTATAGGATATCCAGTTTTAACATGCTCTTCTCCTAAATCTTCAATTATTTGAGTTCCTGAAGCTACTACATTTCCTAATATACCTTCAACATTTGCCCTTTTCTTAAATTCATTTATTATATCCTCTGAAAATCCTTGTGGATAAGTATTTAAAGGTTCTTTTAATATAACTCCACTTATTTCCCAATGTCCTGTAACTGTATCCTTTCCTTTTGATGCTTCTTCACATCTACCAAATGCGCCTATTGGATTATCACATTTTTTAGGAGCAGTTACCCCTTCTATATTACCTATCCCAAGCTTTTCTAATTCATCTATTTTAAGACCTTTACATGATTTATACACATTGTCTAAAGTATGACTTCCCTCATCACCATAAACCTTTGCATCTTTTAATTCTCCAACTCCAACACTATCTAATACTACCAATATAGCTCTTTTCATATTGTTTTCTCCTTTCGTATACAAATCCCTTTTAAAAGCATTTATGCTCTTGGATGGGAGTTTTTATAAACTAAGTTTATTTTATCATTATTTATTATCTCATAGTAAGTATCCATATAAGTTAATACTTGATTTCCTAAAAGTTTTTGTACTGCTCTTACATTTGCTCCATTTTGTAGTAAATGCACAGCAAAAGAATGCCTAAATGTATTTAAATTAACATCCTTATTTATTCCTGCTTTATGAGAATACTCTTTTACTATTCTCCAAACACCTTGTCTAGTTAATTGATTACCATTTAAATTTACAAACAAATTTGGTACTCCAGCAGAAGCAATTATGTCTCTTATGGCTAAGTAATCCTTCAATGCAGACTCAGCACTTCTACCTATTGGTATAAGTCTTTCATAATTTTTATTATCATGACATCTAACATAAAGTAAATCAAGATTTACATCTTCAACAGATAAATTAATAATTTCTGAAACCTTCATACCCGTTGCATACATTAACTCTAATAAAGCATTGTCTCTTATGCCCTTATTACAATCCTTATCAACTATCTTAATTATCTTATCTACTTCTTCTACAGTTAATATCTCTGGAAGCTTTTTAGATTGATCAGTACTTTTATAATATATTTTTGGTATATCTCTAATTATTTTTTGATCTTTTAAATAATTATAAAAACTTCTTAAACTAATAACAATTCTACTTATAGACCTTTCAGATTTTCCTTCTTCTAAAAGATAATCTATATAATTCTTAACCGTTTCATTGTCAGTTTCATCTAAATATATATCTTTACTATTTAAATATTTAATATATAAATTAACATCAGTTACATAAGCATAAACAGTATTATCACTTTTATGACTTTCAAGCAATGACTCTCTATATTCATTTACTATCTCTTTCATAACTCTCCCCATTCCCACCTTATTTATTATTATTCGACACTAAGCTTTAATTTCCTTTAATAATTATCTATTTATTAAACAACTTTATAAACATTTGTTACTATGAATTTAATGATACTTGGACAAATATATGCTTCAATAAAAGTACCGATAATAAATACACATGCAAATACCCCTATCTTTAAAATTAGTTCCCTCTCTACTATTGTATTTACTTTACCTTTATTAAAGAACCTATCTTTAAGTTTTATTGAAGAAAATTCGATTCCAACTATACTTAATGCTATAAAACAAGGTATATAAATAATATTTTGTGGTATTGTAGAAGCTAATGCAAGCCATAAACCCTTTCCTTCAAAAGTTGAAATTAAAAAACTAAAAGTATATCCTAATGTAAAGCCCTTAATAAGATCTACAAGTAAAATTACAGGACTCCCAAACACAGTAAATGACAATATCACTATTATTGCAATAAGTATCAAATTTTTCTTAAGTACACTCATTAATAAAGCTCCACTATTTACGGAATCTTTAGCTATACTTGCTGTAAATGTAGAAAAATAACTTGTAAGATCATTTGCATCATTTAAATTCATATATTTAACTATATATGTACCTAATGCTATTCCTACACAAAAAAATATAAAAACCATAAAATAAAGAAACTTATTTTCCTTTTTATTTAAATTTAATTTACTTATTATCTCCAACTTAAAACACCCCCACATTGTTATATATTAATACTATGTTGGAATTTTAAATTATATTCATAATTGAATATATGTAAATTATAATTTTTAAATAATTTTTTTGATTTTTTCAATTTTTTCTCTTATTTTATTTAAATCTAAGCTATAATTTTCTTCTAAAATCTTTATAACTTGTAAAATATCCTTAATTTCCTCTAACTTTTCTTCTCTTTTACTTTGTCCCCTGCCTAATCTATCACTTACAAATATTAAAATCATATCATTTAAATCTACATTTTTTATTAACTCTGAAGTCCTAGCAAAAGGCAAATTTTTAATTATATAAAGATGATGCATATGATATTTTACTAAATTTAAAATTCTTTCTTTTTCATCATTTTTATAATCATAAAAAGTTAATATTTTACTTGCTATTTTTTCTCCTTCCACATCATGGTTATAAGAAGTTAATTTTCCTTTCTTATTTAATTTAGTGGTCGTTCCTTTGCCCAAATCATGCAACAAAGCTCCTAACATAAAAGTTTTTTTATCATTTGCAAATTCTTTTATTTTTGCTGCAATATCTATAACTTCCTTCACATGATTCCATACATTTCCTTCAGGGTGATACTTTTTATTTTGTTCTATACTTTCTAAATATATTAAAGGTTCTAATTTAGTATTTTTTAAAGAAGGCTTTATTTTTTCTAAATAAATAGATGGCTTATCATAAATAAGTAAATTTGCTTGGATTTCTTTTAATATATTTTTACTCACTTTTCCTCCTTTTTTTTATTTTTTTATTTCAAGCTTAGTTTTCCTATATTCTATATTTTTAAAACAATTAATTTTTATTATTAATTTATAATAATATCTAAGATTTTAGGGAAAATTAAATATATTATTTGACTAAGGTGTGATTAATTTGGAAGAATTATTTAATAAATATTTACCTATACTTATTCATTTATTTGAATTAATGGGAATTTTAATACTAACTGTAGGTGTTTTTACAGCTTTTTATCATTATATCCAAAAAAGATTTTTTAAAAGGAATGTTAATATTAAATATGAATTTGCTGATGTAATGACTACAACCTTAGATTTTAAACTAGCTGCAGAAATATTAAAAACTGTAATTATAAAAAATATAGATGAACTTATAATATTAGCTTCTGTATTTATTATAAGAATAATTATGACATTTGTATTAGAAAAAGAAATGAAAATAGAAGAAGGTAAAAAAGACACTAAATCTTAATAATTAAGATTTAGTGTCTTTTTTATAATATCTATTCTTTAAAATTTATTTCAATAACCACTTATACTCAGTGCCACCTAGATTCATTTCTAAATATGCCTCATTACTATTTGTTATTCCTACAAACTCCTTACCACTAGCTTTTTTACCTTTTGCTATATCATATGTACCAGCTCCACTAGAATTAGGGTAAGAATTACATTTAAAACCGTCAGCATCGTAAAATTCGGCTTGATTGTCCATAAAGAAATCTAATTCATCCATACTTATATTTTCTACTGTATATGATATTTCAACTACATTTTTTACTGGATCAGCAAATCTATTTCTCTCACTAGTTAAATTTACACTATCTATAGTTAATGCAAATTCTCCCTTTGATCCATATGTAAATATAATTTTTTCACCAATCTTGCTTTGCTGTTTTGCTTCAGCTTCTCTTTTAGCTATTTCTTCTGCTGCTTCTCTTTCAGCCTTCTCCTTAGCAATTCTTTCTTCTTCAGCCTTACGTTCTTCATCTTTCATCTCAAACCAAGGCTTTGCCTCCTCTACCTTATTTTGTAACTCTTTAATTGTAGAATCTTTTTCTGTTATTTCCTGATTTAACGTTTCTATTGAAGCATTTAATTCAGTAATAGCGTTTGAATCAGACATAACAGCACCCCCAATTATAAAACATACAACTCCTATAAATATTTTGTTTTTTATAAAGCTTAATATCTTTTGCTTATTCATTTTATTGTTCCCCGTTTTTATAATATATTCATTCTTAAATATTATACACATTTTATTTGTCATATTTTGTTGAAATTTGTTTAGAATAATATATTTATTTAAAAAAATATACATCATTTACGAGTATTTTAATTAAAAGTATTATTTAAATTTGCTTATTAAATAACTCTTTTAAAATTAATATAAAAAAGAAGTTCCTAAGTGAAACTTCTTTTTTATATCTAAGTTTTGTTATTATGTAGATATGACTAACTAATAGTTGCAAATATCAAAGCTATAACCAATAATGTGTATTTTAATCAATATTAAATAAAAAAATTTACACTTCAATATATCAAAGCTATAACACTTTTACAAACTCCACTTAATTTAACCATTTCATTTATTTACACTTCAATATATCAAAGCTATAACTCCAGCATAAGTAACATCAATATAATCTTCATATTTCTTTACACTTCAATATATCAAAGCTATAACATTTAAATTTGAATTTAAACTTGCCATTGAAATTATCTTTACACTTCAATATATCAAAGCTATAACTCAAAACTAAAATAATCTACACCAATCCATACTGACTTTACACTTCAATATATCAAAGCTATAACCAAGAGTATTGGAATGGTTAAGGAGCAATTTTAAGTCTTTACACTTCAATATATCAAAGCTATAACGAAGAAAGATGGTATTATTTCTTTAATTCGGATGGCTTTACACTTCAATATATCAAAGCTATAACGAAGGACATTGAAACAATAGATTTTAATGTTAATGAACTTTACACTTCAATATATCAAAGCTATAACCCTTTTTTAGTTTCCATAATTTAGCCTCCCTTTTTTACTTTACACTTCAATATATCAAAGCTATAACTTGTCTATCAATATTCTGATCTTTTGAGCTAACCCCTTTACACTTCAATATATCAAAGCTATAACCTTTAAATGTAGTCGAAATACATTTTGACTGTACAAGCTTTACACTTCAATATATCAAAGCTATAACATTTAAAAATTCCAATAAAAAAAGTAACCTATTTCCTTTACACTTCAATATATCAAAGCTATAACCTTTAAATGTAGTCGAAATACATT
>NZ_CAJURG010000001.1:0-216162 GCF_910588715.1 uncultured Clostridium sp. | reverse complement strand
CTTTACACTTCAATATATCAAAGCTATAACCCGTTATATAATAAGTTTTACTATCACTATACTCCATTAATACTTTCTGTCTATCTATAAAATTAGAACTATATTTAATTTTAAAATTTAGTATAAACGTATTTAAATTCCTTATAGTGCCATTGTCGACCTCCTTATAATTTAACACTAAGATAGGTCGACAATAACACTATATTTTGTACCTTTAATATATTACAACTAAGCTCCGTAGAGCTTTTGAAGTGTCAAGACGGTTTTTAATAATGCCTTGAGTTAACCCTTCGCGAGTGTACTATTTCAACCTCACGTTATAGTCGCTAAATCGACTAAATTAAATATATCAGTTGTAAAATATATTTAATTTTATATTAATTCTAATTTAAATTTCTCTAGCTGTCAATTTCCTTTTGATTTTTCAACTTATAATATTGTGTATCTTCGATATTATTTACATATTTATCACTCATAGCTATATTCCTACTAGCATTATAGTCAGCATTTAGATTTCTTTTACATGCTTTACATATAAACTCTTCTTGCTTTTCTCTTTGTCCTTCCTCATAATGTTTACAAACACTACAAGTTTGAGATGTATGATATGGATCAACTTTTTTAACTTCTATTCCCACTTTTCTAGCCTTATATTCAATCATTTCCTGTAACTGATAATAGCTCCAATCAGCTAAAAGCTTATTTTTCTTAAAATTTTCTTCAGTTAAAAATTCAAGGTTAATTTGTGATGCCCCATTATTAATAGCAAATTTAACTATCTCTTTAGATAAATAATGATTATATGTAGTATTATAATTACTTTGCTTATTTTTTAAGGTTTCAAGTGACTTTAATTTTTTATCACGCCCTTTACCTGATTTAGCTTTGCTTATTTGCTTATTAATTCTTGTTCTTGTTGCTTTCATTTGAGCGTTTACTTTCATAAAACTTTCAAATGAACCAATTGCTTTTTTTACATAATGTTTATCATTTAACGAAACATATGCAGGTATCTTTATTCCTAAATCCACACCAACTACTCTGCCTTTTACTAATCCTGTCTCTTTTTCAGTTTTTACAGCTAATACTAAGATTAAAATTAATTTATTATCTTTTAAAGATATTGAGCTATCACAAATTTTATAATCCTTTAGTGGATTATCTTTAATTTTTTCTTTGCCATTTTCATTAACATCATCTTTTATCTCATTAGGTATTGATTGAAAATTAACTACATTATTTAAAGTATATATAAGTTCATCTCTATCTTTATCATTTCTACCTAATACCACTTTAAATTTTATCCCTTTTATCCACTTAATAAAAAACTCATCATTGTCCTTATAAAAGGTTAAGTCTCTTCCCCTAACCATTAAAGGAAAATCCCTCTTGTAATTAGTAAGGCTTCTATCACCTCTTGCTAATCCATTTTCCAATATTGTTTTAAAATCAGCCTTAACCCTTTTAGTTACTAATGACATATTATCCTTATTACTAAAATTAACTTGTGCTTGAAGCACAGTATATAATTCATCTATATACTTCTTTTTAAATTCTTTATCTTCTAATATTCTTGAATTCCTTTTGTTGTAAAACTCTTCTTTTAATTTTGCTTTATCATTTTTGTATTCTTCAATCTTATTATTTATTTTTTCAATTTTATTTTTATTTATATTCCTAGCACTTTTAGACTTTTGTAGCTCATCATTCGCTTTTTTTATATTATTATCTACTTTAGTCAACTGATTAACAAGCTTATGCTCAGCACCAGAGCCAACCCCTTCAAGTTGATTATGTGTATATAATAAAGACATCCCTAAATTTAATGCTCTATATTGTTGATATTGCTCATTTCTAATAAATCTATATATTTCATTCCTCCTAGCCGAATCTTCTTCTATAACAACTATTTTTAACTTTCTTGTTAATATATTATTAATTTTGCTATCCATAATATCCCTCTTTCAAATAATATTATTAATAATATCATATATGGCTATTATTTACATCAATATAGCTAAAAAATTTTTTATATTTCTAAGATAATTATTAATAGTTGTTGCTGAAATTTCTTATCCTAAATCCTTTCTATTATCAATCTTGTTTCTGATTAAATATTCTTCATTAGCAATGAAAGTTGATTTGTAGTCATATTACCATTATAACTAATAGTTAGAGTTGTCTTTTCTTCTTCATCAACTTTACTATTACTATTTGTAATAGTAAATTTTTATCTATTATCTTAAAAAATAGGGATAAAAATTATTTACCCCCATTAGTTTATATAAAATATTAACTTATTTTTTCCATGACTTCCTCTTTATTTATCTCTTTATAAAAAGTAACTTCTACGTTATTTTTATTTATAGATTTTGCTATGCACTTTATAAACAATTCTCTATTTTCCTTGGAATTATTCATATCTACTGATATTGTAATAACACCTTCTGTATCTGGATTAAAAATCTCAAAAACTTCTTTTCCATTCTCTTTTTCTTTTTTTAGTCTTATAGCAATCATTTGCTCATCATTTGTAACTAAAGAGTTTATTTGTTCATTTATACTATCCTCCCACTCTTTACTAAACTTTACATTAAGCAATTCGTTAGAGTTGCTAAAAAAAACAAACTCTGGATAGCAATAAAAATCGTCATCTATTTCTATTATTTCTAACTTCTCCAATTTCTTTTTAAAGTTTCTTTCTTTTAATAATTTTATAATGTTTCTCATATGTAAATCCCCCATATATTTTATATTTTGTTTTATAATTACATAATATCATTTATTATTAAGATTATCCATACTATAGCCATAAAACTACCACAGGTTTTGAATATACTATACCCACCTATTAAGAAGTAATATTTTAAAACTCCTATAAGAGTACTAATATTACGAACCTTTTCTTATATATAGGAAAGACACTAGAAAAAATTTTTCCTAGTGTCTAAAATAATACTTACAAAATAATGGCTATAAGTTTTTAATATAAAAATAAATTCACACTTTTATTTAATAACTCTAAGCTGATAATTCTTTATTTTTAATTCTTCTATCTCTTTTAAAAGCCCATTTCTTTCATTAGAAAGATGTATAATAGTTTCTTTATTACTTTTAATTTCCTTTTCCTGCTCCTTTATTAAATTTCTTAGGTAATCTATCTCCATTTGCAGATTTAAATTATCGTCATTTTTTATTTTTAATTCTTCATCTTTTCTCTTAAACATAATTATATTTCCTTTAATATTTTTTCAAAATACTAGAAAACTCTACTTTTTTTGCATAATAAAACTCCTCCTAATCTACATAAGCAAAACAAAAAAATGTAAATTAAAAGGAGAAAATTTATAAAAAAATTATTGACTTATAAATTAAATATATGTATAATCAAATTATAATTTTATTTTAAAAAAAGTTCTTTGGTCAATTAAATTGATTAAGAATTTTTTAAAATCCTTTTTTAATTTATTTTTTTTTTGGGTGAACTTCAAATGGTTGTCTGAGTGTGGTGATTCAAAACGAACCTTTGAAGTTCTTTTGCTATATGTAATTTTTTTCTTTGTCTTTATTTTAATACCAAAATGTATAATTATCAACATATTTTTTATTTTTTATACTTTTTATTTTTATGCACCACATTAAATATAATGTGCACCTTTTATATTTTTTAAACAAAAAGTTTAATTACTTCTCTAAATTAGCATTTAATTCTCTTAGAATTAATAGCAAATTATCTTTTCTTATACTCATACCATGTTCTTTTAAAAATTCTGTTGCTTTAGGAATTGACCAATGTTTATTTTCATTTTTTAACAGTTCATAAACACCTGAAACCTTTAAAGAACTTTGTGTCATTTTTTTCCCAGTATAGTTAGAAATAGCTAATATTCTTTGTCTTAATCCTATTTCTTTTAATGGTATAAGACCGTTGTTGTTTAATTTAGTAGGTTTTGATTTTATTATATAGGGGCTGCTAGAGTTTAAAATATAATCTTCGTTTGTCCTTCCTTGATTGCCCATTTTAATATAAATTTTTTGTTCAATAGCTTCTTTTGTTACTCTTTTTAATAACTCATCCATTTTTATTACTCTTCCGTCTGGAAGATTTATAGTTTCTTTTTCAAAATCTACACAATCAGCTTTAAGATTTAATAATTGCTCCTTGTAGTTGGAGCTACCATTCAAGCCATAGTAAAAACCTGCTATAATAAATTTGTCAATTCCATTTTCAAGTTTATTTATTATCTCTTCTAGTTCTTTTTTTGTAATTATATCCTTCATTATGTTCACCTCTGATTTTTATAATATCATCTATCTATGAAAATTTCAAAAAAAAAGAAAAAAGACTAGAAAAACTAATCTTTTTCTTTTTTAAAACTTAATTATTAGCACTTCTGTGCGAAGTATTCATCTAGCATTTTAAAGTCATACAAAACTATGAATGTAATTGTTACGTTTTTATCTCTGTGAAAATAAGCAATCATATTAACCAAGTCATTTCTATCAGGTTCTAGTAATTCGCTATTGATGTAAAATTTGCAAATTTCACAGTCATTAACTGTGTTTTCATAACTATCTTGCTCTAAAACACTTGCTTGAATCACTTTTGTTCCATCGTCTAACATATCTTTAAAAAATAGGTATATATTCTCATTATTTCTTATTTGCATCTTTTTTATAGAATCTATTAACTCAGAATCTTTATACATTTCATTTTTCTTGAAACTAATATTAATTCCATTTGCTTCAGCTTTATTAGCTGGAATATAATAATGGTCTTCCCTAGTTTTAATAACTCCAAGTTCCTTTATAGCTCTTTTTTCTATTCTTCTTTTATATCTTCTCTTTGAATCAAATAACATTTTTTTACACTCTCCATTAACTAATAACATTATCACAATTTCAATATCTTAATTTAGTTTTTCTGAAATTTCTTTAACTAAGCATATATCCACATCTAAAATACTGGCAATCTTTTCAGCATCCATACCGCTTAATAATAGTTTTTCTATAGCACTTTTTATGCCCTTCTCAATTCCCTTTTCTATTCCTCTTTTTTCAACTTCAGGATCATATAATGTTTTTGTCATTTTATTCACCTCATTTTCTATATTTTCATCTTTCATATAATTTCTATTTAAGTATTCTATTAGGTTTTGTATTGCTAATAGCATTTTATGAAAATCTTCACCTAATATTTCATCTTCTTCAAATAACTTTGCTGATTCTTTTGCTAATTTTTCTGCAAGATTTTTAGCTTTTTTTGATAATTCTTTTATCTTCTTTAAGTCATTTTTATTGTGAGCTTTTTCCAATTCTTTTCTTAAATTAAATAATTGAAGTGGCATCAAAGGAAACATCTTTTTCTCTTTGAGTTCCTCATTTGTGTATTCCCAGTATTTAATCACATCTATAGTATAGATTATTTTTTGCTCATCTGGAAAGACTATTTTTAATTTTAATTGATTTTCAATGTTTTTATTTTCTTCAAAGAATATTACTTTTTGCTTTGGAAAATATATTGTTTTTATTTCTTCTTTAAACTTCTTTGAATTTTTTAATTGTTCTTTTCCCTTTTTAAAGCCATATTCAAACATCCTAACAATCATTGTGTTATCATTCTTTGTTTGAAATTCTATACAGAAATAAAAAAACACTCCTAGCAGTTTGGAAATTACCCAACCGATAGAAAGTGTCTCTCTACTTTATTTAATATTTATTTATTAGCATCAAATATACTTTGTTGCTATAAACCAACATAAATTTGACTTTTTTCAAATTATTTGTTTAACAGCTATTTTATTGACTTTGTATAGCTATTTAGCTCACTTTATTTTTAAGTCTTAGCTTATCTGCAATGATTGCAATAAATTCACTATTTGTTGGCTTACCTTTATCATTATGAACAGTATAACCAAATAATTTGTTTATTGCCTCAATTTGTCCTCTTCCCCATGCAACTTCAATAGCATGTCTAATTGCTCTTTCAACTCTTGAAGCAGTTGTATTATATTTCTTAGCAATTGAAGGATATAATTCCTTAGTTACAGCTGATAATAATTCCATATCATTAACAACCATTGTAATAGCCTCTCTTAAATACATATACCCTTTAATGTGTGCAGGCACACCAATCTCATGAATTATGTTTGTAATTTCAGTTTCTAAGTCGATAGGACCTCTATTATTAGTGCTTATTATTTCACTTGTCATTGCAACTTGCTTTTTAACAGGTTCATTTTCAAGTGAGATTGTATCATTAAACATATCTCTTATACGTTTAGTGAAAATATCCATATCAAATGGTTTTACTACGTAATAATCAGCTCCTAAAGTTATAGCTCTTTGTGTTATTTTATCTTGTCCAACTGCTGATAAAACAACTATTCTTGGGAATTTTTCTAAATTCATTGAATTTAATCTTTCTAAAACTCCTAATCCATCTAAATGAGGCATAATTATATCTAAAACAACTAAATCTGGTTGTCTTTCCTCAATTAATGTTAAAGCCTCTCTACCATCTTTTGCAATTCCTGTTACTACAATATCTCTTTGATTTAAAAGATAATCATTTAAAATACTGCAAAATTCTTTGTTATCGTCTGCAATAATTACTGAAATTTTTTTTCCGTCCATGTTTTCTCTCCCTTTCTTACCCATATAAATATACTATTTGGAAATTTCAAAGTTTTATTTATAACATAACCTATTTAACTTTATTAAATATTATATTTAAATTAAGTTATATTTAGTTCTTTTTTAACTCCATCAAGTATATTATAACATAAAATTTAAAATAATAATAGTTTATTTTACATTATTTTGAAATTTTTTTAGAAAAAAGTTCAAAAATTTTATATTTAGTAATATATAAATTTAAAAGCAACAAGATATAGCATTTTATTTTTATTATTTAACTATATCCTGTTGATAATTTTCTAAATTAATTTTAATCTATTATGCCTGCTTCTTCAAGCATCCATTCAATATATATTCCATATCCAATATCCGGCTTATTAATCAAAACATGAGTTACGGCTCCCACAATTTTGTTATTTTGAATAATTGGACTTCCACTCATTCCTTGAACAATTCCACCTGTCTTATTTAAGAGTTCTTCATCTGTAACTCTAATTACCATACTTTTAGGACCACATTTATCTTGTTGGAGTAATTTAACAATTTCTATACTATATTCCTTTGGCCCCTCTTCTCCAACTGTACTAATTATAGTAGCTGGACCTTCCACAACTTCATTTCTAAAACCAACTGACATAGGTTCGTTAAATCTTGGATTAACTAATTCTTTATTAGTACTTCCAAATATTCCAGATGATGAATTACTCTTGATTGTTCCAATAGAACTTTTTTCATTTACAAATAACCCTCTAAGTTCTCCTGGAATTCCCTTTTCACCTTTACGGACACTTAATATTGATGCTGACAATAAATCTCCATTTTTAATTGTAAATGTAGTGTTTGTATCTCCATCTGTAATAGGATGACCTAAAGCACCAAAAGTATTAGTCCCCTCATGATAAAAAGTTAAAGTTCCTATACCTGCTGTTGAATCTCTTACCCATAAACCTAGTTTATAACTTTCTCCTTCTTTTATAAGTTCCACATCTTTGTTAAACTTACATCCTTGACGTATAAATTCTATATTTACTACATCTGTTGTATTTTCTTTTATTAAATATCCTAAATCTTTTGCACCTTCGATTTCTTTACCATTTACTTTTATTAATACGTCTCCTAATTGTAATCCGGCTGATTTTGCTGGACTACCTTCAGTCCCTCCTCTAGTTTCCACATCTGAAAAGCCAACTACTAATACACCGTCTGTAGATAGCTTTATTCCAACACTTGTTCCTCCTGGATATAATTTTATATCTTCTAACTTTTGTACTGCCACTGATTTAATAGGTATTAATCCTAAAAAATCAATGTTAATTTTATCTTTTGATAGTTTTGCAGTATTAAATACACCTTGACTATACATAGACATATCTGCTACTTCTGTACTATCATTAACATATATTTTTTCTGGCATTCTTAAAACACTGAAATATGCTATTAATGCCAAAATAGCTATTGGAGCAGTAATTATACTAAAATACTTTAATATTTTTTTTAACATTTTATCTCCTCCTTGCTTTATGACATTAATTTTCCCCATATAAGCTTTTATATGCTTGATTAAGATTGCTAAGTTAGTTAAAAATTTATAAGTTAATAAATTTTGTATAAAAAAAATAAAACCATGCTAATTTACCATGATTTTATTTTTACCCTATTAATAGACCTTATGTATATTTTTATAAAATATTTTTAATTTCTTGCTTTTTTAATTCAGCAAACTTAACCATTTCAGAAGCATTTTCTATAGCTACTTCACTTATTTCATCTCCGCCAATCATTTTAGCAATTTCTCTAATTTTATCTTTTCTTTCTAACATTTTTATACTTGTAAATGTCTTTCCTTCTAAAACATTCTTAGAAACGAAATAATGATTATCTGAAAGAGCTGCAATTTGTGGCAAATGAGTTATACATAATACTTGGTGTTTTAAAGAAACCTCATACATTTTTTCTCCAACTCTTTTTCCAATAGCTCCACTAATTCCAGTATCTATTTCATCAAAAATAAGAGTTGGTATTTTATCTTTATCTACAAATACACATTTTAAAGCAAGCATTATTCTTGATAGCTCACCACCTGATAATACTTTTTCTAGCGGCTTTAAAGGTTCACCGGGATTTGCTGATACTAAAAATTGTACTTCATCATATCCTCTTAAATTCATTTCATCAGTTAAATTAACTTCAATTTTTATTATAGCTTTTTCAAGTCCAACATAGGATAATTCCTTTTTAATATTTACTTCTAGTATTTTAGATGCTTCTACTCTTAAATCATGAAGCTTTTTCCCTATATTCTTCATTTTTTGTTCAATGATAATAATATTTTCTTTTAACTCATCTATTATTTTTTCTGCATTTACTAGTTCATTATATTTACTTTTTAAATTCTTTAAATTATCTAATATTTCTTGTATTGAATTTCCATACTTTTTCTTATATAAACTTATAGTATAAATTCTTTCATTTATTTGTGCTAATCTATCTTCATCATATTGAATTTCGCTACCTATATCACGTATTTCTCTTGTTACTTCTTCTAAGTTATAAAAAGCTTCTTCTATTTGAACTTTTTTCTCTTTTATTAATTCAGAGTGATTTTCAATTAATGATAATTCATAAATAACCTTTGACAAGCCATCTAATACAGAAATACCTTCACTTGATGAATTTAAATATCCATAAGATTTTACTAAACTAGTTGATATTTTTTCTGCATTTGATAACATATTAAACTCATCTTTTAAATCTTCCTCTTCATTAACTTTTAAATTTGCCTTTTCTATATCTTCAATTTGAAATTTAATATAATCAGCTAATTTTTCTCCATTTTCTTTTTCCGTTAAAGCATTTATCTTATTAATATTTTCTATATAATCATTTCTTAAAATTTCATAATTTTTAAGTAATTCCTTTATTTTATCATAATAAAATTCATCTATATATAAAATATGAGTACCTTTATTTAATAAATTTTGATTTTGATGCTGACCATGAATATCTAATAGCTTTTCTCTTATTTTCTTTAATTGTGATAATATAACACTTCTATTATTCACCTTTATTAAACTTTTACCGTTTAATGTAGTTTCTCTACGTATTATTAACATTTCATCTTTTTCTATACCAAGCTCTTCTAAAACATCATAAATTTCATTATTTTCAATAGAAAATATAGCCTCTACCATTGTCTTATCTTCACCGTATCTTATTTGATCTTTAGAAAACTTTCCACCTAATACATAATCTATTGTATCTATAAGTATCGATTTACCTGCACCAGTTTCTCCTGATAATATATTAAATCCTGCTCCAAATTCAACTGATAACTCTTGAATCAAAGCAAAATTTTTAATATTCAATTCAATTAGCATTATACCCCACCTTTATACCCATTTAAAAAATCATCTTTCTAACTTTAGAAATTAATTCTAAAGCTTTTTCATCAGTTCTAACTAACACAAAAATAGTATTATCTCCTGCTATTGTTCCTGCAACATCATTTGAATATAAAGTGTCTATTGCTTCTGCAGCAGCTGATGCAGCACCTGTTAATGTTTTTATAACAACAAATTTATCAACTTTTTCTACATCTATTGCAGCATTTTTTAATATGCTATAAAGCTTATCGTTTATATCGCGTTCTTCTTTTACAGGAGATATGTACTTATATTTTCCAGATTCATTTTGAACCTTTACTAATTTTAATAATTTAATATCTCTTGATACTGTTGCTTGAGTTACATCATATCCTGAATACTTAAGAGATTCTGCCAATTCTTCTTGTGTTTCTATATCATTGTTATTAATAATCTCTAGTATTTTATTATGTCTTTTTGATTTCATCTTTACTCACCTTCTCTATTTGCTGATAAAGCTTATTATAAAAATAAAATTTGCTCTTTTTATATTTACTTATAAAAACCTTTTTAATTATCTAATATCTTTTTTCTTAACACATCAAAGTAATCATAATTATCAAATAATAAAATCTTTGCAACATCTTTAGCTTTTCTTACTATTATTGATGTATTATCTTTAATTTTTCTAGCTTCTTGACCATCAAACGTTAAATAAATTTCTCCATTATAATTTTCAGCCTTAATTAAGATTTCACTACTACTTTTTAATACAATTGGTTGCATTCCCCTAGTATGAGGACAAATAGGTGTTAATGTTATTACCCCTACATCAGGATATACAAATGGCCCTCCTGCTGAAAATGAATATGCTGTAGAGCCTGTAGGTGTTGAAACTATCACACCATCGCCTTTAAATGTATAATATAGTTTTTTATCTATATATACTTCAAATTTAGCCATTCTAGATAATGTTCCTCTTGCTATTACAACATCATTTAAAGCCTTACTATTTAAATTTTCATTTTCATCATTACTTTTACACTCTAAAAGTATTCTATTTTGTATAATGTACTGTCCATTTTTTATTTTATTTAAAGCTTCACCTAAATCTTGTATTTCTATACTAGATAAAAAACCCAAGTTTCCTATATTTACTCCTAAAATAGGAACATCATATTTTCCATTAATATCTCTAGCTATACCAAGTAAAGTTCCATCTCCCCCTAAAACTATAAGTAAATCGATAGGATAATAAAAGTTATACTTACTCATTTCATAGCTATTAAGTATTATTATTTCAGGATTTTTAAATATATTTGTAATTTTTTCAATAACTAAAGATAATATTTTTCCTTCAGTATCTTTTGAGGGATTTAATGCTATTACAATATTTTTCATATTAACTCCATTTACTGTACTTAATATATCTATAGCCAGCTTTTAAAGCTGGCTATGAGATTCATTTACGATATCTTCAATTTGACTTAACTCAAAATTACCTTCTTTTTCTTTATCTTTAGTAAAGTAAACAAGATATTCTCTATTTCCTTCTGGTCCTTTAATTGGTGAATAGCTTAGTCCTAAGACATTTAATTCATTTTCCATTAAGAAGTTTATTATAGTATTTATAACTTCTAAATGTACTTCCTTATCTCTTACAACACCTTTTTTACCAACTTTATCTCTTCCAGCTTCAAACTGCGGCTTTATTAATGCTACAACTTCTCCCTTTTCCCCTAATAATGCTTTTACAGCTGGCATTATTGTTCTTAAAGAAATAAATGATACATCTATAGAAGCAAAATCTAAAGCTACTCCAATATCCTCAGGAGTTACGTATCTAATGTTTGTTTTTTCCATGCAAACAACTCTCTCATCAGTTCTAAGCTTCCAAGCAAACTGTCCATATCCTACATCTACCGCAAATACTTTAGATGCATTATTTTGAAGCATACAATCTGTAAATCCTCCAGTTGATGCACCTATATCCATGCATACTTTATTTGTAAGATCAATTCCAAAAGTATTCATTGCTTTTTCTAATTTTAAGCCTCCACGACTTACATATTTAAGCTTTTCTCCCTTAAATATTATTTCAGAATCAACTTTCACTTTTTCCCCAGCTTTATCTATTCTTTGGCCATCAACAAATATTAGTCCGGCCATAATATTAGTTTTTGCTTTTTCTCTTGATTCACATATTCCTTTTTCAACTAATAATATATCTAATCTTTCTTTCTTCGATGCCATATTATTCTCCTTTATTTTAAAATGTTTATGACACATTTTTCTATAGATTCTGCATCAAGCCCTGCATCTTTATATAATAAATTAACATCTCCATGTGGAACAAACATATTATCAAATCCTAAAGCCTTAAATTTTCCCTTAAACTTAAGTTTATTTAATTCCATTAAAACATAACTTCCAAATCCACCATTTAAAACATTATCTTCAATAGTTATAATATTATACTCATCATTAACTAATTCTTTTAACATTTCACTATCTATAGGCTTTACAAATGTTGCTCCTACAATCATTGGATTAATTCTACTTTTGATTAATAATTTCTTTGCCATAATTGCATGTTGTACCATTTTCCCTACTGCTATTATAGCAATCTTTTCTCCATTACTTATCTTTTCCCATTTTCCATATTTTATATCTCTAAGAGGATATATATCATTACAACAATCGGAACCTCTTGGATATCTTATTGCAACTGGACCATTATATTTTATAGCCCATTTTAACATTAATGATAGCTCTTCTAAATGCTTTGGAGCTAAAACTACCATATTAGGTATTGCAGATAAATAAGATAAATCAAAAACCCCTTGATGAGTTTCTCCATCATCTCCAACAATTCCTGCTCTATCTATTGCAAAAACCACAGGTAAATTTTGAATACATACATCATGAATAATTTGATCAAAAGCTCTTTGCAAGAAAGTTGAATAAACAGCAAAAACTGGCCTTAAACCAGCACTTGCCATTCCTGCTGCAAGTGTTGTTGCATGTTCTTCTGCTATTCCTACATCAAAAAATCTATTACTATATTTTTGTGCAAAATCCTTTAAACCTGTTCCATCTGGCATAGCTGCAGTAATTGCAACTATATTATTGTTTTCCTTTGCTAATTGTAGCATAGTATCTCCAAACACCTTAGAATATGTTTTCTTTGCAGGTATATAACTTTCCCCACTTTCTAAATCAAATGGTGATACTCCATGAAACTTATTTGGATTTTTTTCTGCAAAATCACAGCCCTTTCCCTTTTGAGTTACTGTATGGACTATTACTGGTCCATTAATTTCTTTAGCCTTACTAAATACCTCATTCATTAATTCAATATCATGTCCATCAATAGGTCCAATATATTTAATACCCATATTTTCAAATAACATAGATGGAACTACTAAATGTTTTAAACTATCTTTTACTCTGTGTAAGTATTGAACTACTGTTTTACCAGTATGGCTATTGTTTAAAGTAGAATTTATATCCTCTTTTAATTTATTATAACTATGATCTAATCTTAATTTATTTAAATGATTTGATAATCCTCCAACATTTTTTGAAATTGACATTTGATTATCATTTAAAACTATAATCATATTAGTTTTATTAAATCCAACATCATTTAATGCTTCTAATGCCATTCCTCCAGTTAGGGCTCCATCGCCTATTACTGCAACCACATTATAATTTTCATGCTTAATATCTCTAGCTCTAGCTATACCTAAAGCTGCTGATATTGATGTACTACTATGACCCGTACCAAAAGCATCATATTTACTTTCAGTTATCTTAGGAAATCCACATAAACCATCATATTTTCTTAATGTATCAAATTTATCTTTTCGTCCTGTTAGTATTTTATGAACATAACTTTGATGTCCAACATCCCATACTATCTTATCTTTTTCAAAATTAAATGTTTTATATAAACTAAGTGTCAGCTCAACTACACCTAAATTTGAAGATAGATGCCCTCCAGTTTTTGATAATTGTTCTATTAAAAATTCTCTTATTTCATCACTAAGCTTATAAAGTTCCTTATTAGTCAAAGTTTTTATATCTCGTGGATAATTTATATCCTCTAATAATTTTGACATATTTATCATTCCTTTGTTTAGTTTTCTCTGTCTAAAAGCTCTTTTGTTAAAATTTTCAAATCTCTAGTATCTACAGATAAACTGTCTAATATATCAATGCTATCTTTTGTTAGGTTTTCACACTCTTTAATGCAATATTCTAAACCATGCATTGTAATAAAGTTAGTTTTATTGCTTTCTTCATCACTTAATACATTTTTGCCTAATTTTTCTGTACTTCCTATTACATCTAAAATATCATCTTTTATTTGGAATGCCAAACCTAAATTTTCACCAAACTTTTCTAACGCTTTAATATCATCTTCTGGTGCATTTCCAAGTATAGCTCCTGCTAATATTGAAACTTTAATTAGTTCCCCCGTCTTTTTTATATGCATATATCTAAGTTCATCTTCAGTTATTTTTTTACCTTCATTTATAATATCTACTACCTGACCACCTATCATTCCTTCAGGGCCTGATGCTAATGCAACCTTTTCTGAAGCTATTAATGCTCTTTTACCATTTTTTAAAGAAAATTTCATCATTAAATTCATTGCTTCATTTAAAAGTGTATCTCCTGCAAGTACAGCTATATTCTCTCCATACACCTTATGATTAGTCGGCTTTCCTCTTCTTAAATCATCATCATCCATACAAGGTAAATCATCATGTATTAAAGAGTAAGTATGAATCATTTCAATAGCCGATGCAAACTCTAATACCGATCTCCAATTTTCTTCATACATACTATATGTTAAAAGCATTAATATTGGTCTTATTCTCTTTCCCCCGATGTTAACACTATAGCTTACTGAATCATAAATAACCTTATTATAAGTTCCTTTATTACTAAAGTAATTTTTTAAAAATTCATTTATTTCCATCTTAATTTCATTAAACTTCATTTTCTTTCACCACTTCAGTACTTTCCTTAATTGTTAAAAACTTTCCCTCTAAGGCATCTAAGGTTTTATATAATTTATTAACAATTTTACTTCCCTTTTCATATTCTTTCATAGCATCTTCTAAATTTAATTCTTCATTTTCTAACTTAGATAATATACTCTCTAAATTATTTAACATATCATTATAGCTTTCTTTCTTTGCCATAACAAAATCCCCCTCTTTCTACTTGAGTAAAACTTCCTTTTACGTACCCATCTTCCATAGAAATTTTTATTTCAGTAATCTCTTTAAATTCTTCTTTACTTTTTATAATCTTACCTTCATTATTTTCTATTATAGCATAACCCTTTCCTAAAATATTTAATGGATTATGTGCATTTAATATATTGTTTAATGAAAATATCTTTTCTTTATTATTTTTTATTTTATATTCTATTATTTTTTCAATCTTTTCTTTTATATTATCAATTTCTAAATAAGAATTTATAATTTTATTATTTGGAGAATTTAAGTTTAATATTTTTTCTAAATTTTTAACTCTTTGTTTTTCTTCTTTAAATCTATCACTTACTATAATATTTAACCTTTTTTCATAATAACTAACTTCATTATACTGACTTTCTTCTAATGGAACTGCTATCTCAGCAGCTTGAGATGGTGTAGCAGCCCTACAATCTGAAACAAAATCAGATATAGTAAAGTCTATTTCATGTCCTACAGCTGATATAATAGGTATTTCTGATTTAAAAATAGAATATGCTAATAATTCTTCATTGAAGTTCCATAATTCCTCCATAGAACCTCCACCTCTACCTATTATAATAACATCTACACTTTTCTTTTTATTAAAATACTCTATTCCCTTAATTATTGTTTTGTATGCTCCATCACCTTGAACTATGGCAGGATAAAGAATAATATCTACTTTTGTGTTTCTTCTTCTTATAACATTAATTATATCTTGTATTGCAGCACCAGTTTCTGATGTAACTACACCTACCCCATAAGGATTTTTAGGAAGGGGCTTTTTAAACTCTTCGTTAAAATACCCCTCCCTACTTAATTTTTCTTTTAATTTTTCAAATTTTATATGAAGCTCTCCAAGTCCTTCTTGTGATATATTATCACAATATATCTGAAAAGTTCCATTAACTGAATAAACAGATGCTCTTCCAGATACAATTACAGACATTCCCTCTTTTAATATAATATCTAATTCCAAGCTTTTGTTTTTAAACATAATACAATTAATCTTACTATTATCATCTTTTAATGAAAAATAAACATGACCACTTGAATGATATTTTAAATTTGAAATTTCACCTCTTACAGAAAGGTTATTTAATATAAAATCATTATCTAATATTTTTTTTATATAATTATTGACTTCTGATACTGTCAAGGTTTTAATTTTCATTCTTTTCTAAAGCCTCACATACATTCTTCATTAAAAGTGTTGTTGTAATAGCTCCAACCCCTCCTGGAACTGGTGTAACAAAAGATGCCTTATTTATAACTTTGTCAAAGTCAACATCTCCTGTAATCTTTCCTTCTACAGAATTAGTTCCAACATCAATAACTATTGCATTTTCTTTTATATAACTGCCATCTATAAATTTAGCCCTTCCTATAGCAACAATTAAAATATCTGCCCTTTTACATACTTCCTTTAAATTTTTAGTTTTAGAATGGCATAATGTAACGGTACAATTTTCTTTAAGCATTAATGCAGCAGCTGGTTTCCCCACTATATTGCTTCTTCCAACCACAACTACTTCCATTCCTTCTAAATTTATATTTAAACTTTTTAATATTGTTAATACAGATTTAGGCGTACATGGCAAGAAGTTTTCTTCTCCCATATATAATTTTCCTTGATTAATAAAAGTTAAACAATCAATATCTTTTTCTGGAGATATTGATGATATTATTTTCTTTTCATCTATATTTTTAGGTAATGGTAATTGAAGTATTATTCCATTTATTCTGTCATCATTATTTAACTTTTTTATCTTTTCAATTAATTCATTTTCCGTTATATTATCGTCTAAATGAATTTTTTCAAATTCTAATCCTAACGAAGTTGCTACCTTTTCTTGATTATTTAAATAAAACAATGATCCGCCATCATTACCAACTAATATAGATGCAACTTTAGGTATACTTTTATTATTAAGTTTTCTGTTTTTAACAAAATCTTTTATATTATTTTTAACTTCTAATGCTATAGCTTTACCATCTATTTTATTACCCATTTTTATGCCCCCTCTAACTCTAAAATACTCCTTATTATGTAATAAAAATTATAAACTTTTTAAAACCTTATCTAATACTCCATTAACAAATGACGAACTTTTTTCATCTGAATATTTTTTAGTTAATTCAACGGCCTCATTTATAGCTACACTTCCTGGAACATCTTCTACAAACATCATTTCAGCTACTGCTAATCTTAATATTGTAAGATTAACTTTAGATATTCTATCTAACTTCCAATTAACTAAAGATCCAACTATTTTTTCATCAATAACTTCTAAATTATCTGTAACTACTTTTATAATATTTTTTATATAGTCTATGTCTATAGTATTTAAATCCATTTCATAATCTTCGATGAAATTTTCTAATGTTTCCTCATAACTATTTTTGCTAAGTTCCATGCTAAAAAGCAACTCCATTGCTTTTTCTCTTGATTTTTGTCTTTTCATAACTTCCTCCTAAGTATGTATAATATACATAATCTCTTTACTTGTATTATAAACTTATATTACATTAATTAAACATATGCATATTATAATATTATCTTGTTTATATCCATAAAACTACTTTTACGAATCAACTTCTAATATTATAAATAAAATTTTTTAAATTTACTATCTAAATTTTTATGTAAACATTATATTTTTTATAAAAACGAGAAACCCTCTGATTGACAGAGGGTTTTTTACTATACTTCTAGTGCTTCCTGTTGTTCCTGTTTTGGAACATATATGTTTTGAACATTAACATTAACTTTGTCAACCTTTAATCCAGTCATAGCTTCAACAGTTCTTTTTACATTTTCTTGAACTGCACCTACTACCTCTGGAATTTTAATACCATACTCTACAGCTACATTTAAATCAATTATAGCTTTATCTTCTTCTAATGTAACTTTTACACTCTTTCCACTAGAAGCTTTCTTACCTTTTAATATTTGTGATATGTTACTTGAAACTCCATGTGGAACTTCAACTATTCCTTGAATTTCATCTGCTGCTATTTCTGCTATAACACTCACTACTTCATCAGAAATCTTAACAATTCCTATAGTAGATTCATTGTTTACATTTTCCATGACCTAACCTCCTTAAGGTTTATTATATAAACCTACTTCTCCTTATGTTTATTATAGCAAAAAAGCCTTTATATTACAATGAATTATTTCATTGATGTAATATCTACATCTGTTAAAGTAGTAATATCTTCAACTACTTTCTTTATTACAGCTGAATTTTCTTCTGATAAAACATCTGATACTTTAACATAAACTTTTACAGTTTTATTGTCATTTATCATACAAATAGAATCTTCATAACCCTTATTTCTAATTTCTGATTCTACTCTACTTTCTTGGTCATTCATTTTAGCTTTTTCAACTAATGCATTATTTGCAATATCCTTTGATTCTTGTGATGCATTTGCATCTTCTGTAATAGCCTTCATATCATTTATATATTTTTCATTTTGTTGCTCTTTAGTTAATCTCATGCTATAAAAATATTCTGTTGTACTTAAGGTTTCTTCTGTATTTGTTTCAGTCGCTTTAGTATTATCAGTATTTTGTTTTAAAACTGCCTCTAAACTAGTTGGATCATTAAATCCATTTTCATTTAGCTTCATAGATAATACTCCAACACATACTATTAAAGCCATTAGTGTAAAAATAATCCCAAATTGTTTTTTTGTCATTTTAAATTCCTCCCATTCTTTTTATATAAAATATATATGCTAGCTTACCATAGGATATACATTAACCTTATCTAAACTTAAATTATATAAACTTGAAACAGCTTTTTGTATATCATATGTGATTTTGCTACTTTTAGCACCTTCTGCAACAATTAACACACCCGTAATTTGTGGTTTATATGTTTTAGTTATAAAAGGCTCACTTGTACTTGAATTGCTTTTCATTACTACCGTTTCTCCACCTGTTTCTTGCCTTGTTAATCTTGTTCCTCCATTATTATCTTCTTCTTTTGTTTCTGAATTTTGAGTATTTGAGTTTGTGGCTGGAACTTTTACTTCACTACTTTCAAAATAAATATCAACAACGACCTCTCCTACTCCATCAATTTTAGAAAGTATATTTTCTAACTTTTCTTTTTGTTCTGTTTCGTAATCTAAAAGCTCTTTAGATGTTGTAACACCTTCTTCCTCTTGTCCTAAAACTTCCTTAGCTCCAATTGGCTTATTTTCACTATTTCCCTTTACTAAACTTGAATCATCTCCTATAAAATTACTAACTGCAAGCCATAAAAATATAATTACAAGTAATACTAATAAACAATTAACAAACTTTTTATTTTTCATAAGTTTATTAATTTCTTCATTTAACTTATCTTTATCCATACTATAATCCCCCTACTACTTTTTAATTACCTTCCCATGCTATATAGCTTTATTTTTTCTGTTGATATTTTAAAAACTTCTGATAAATAATTTTTAATTTCTTCTCCATTTTCTATTACTTCTTCATTTGATACTGCTTCTTCACTTTCTTCATTTATATTAATTTTAATATTATCAATTAATTTTATTTCTGAATTCTTTACTCCAACTTCTACCCCATCAACTTTATATTCCATATTCTCTAAATCTATTTCACATTTAACGTTTGATTTAAATTCTCTGCCTGAAAACTCTTCTTTAAGTAACTTATCACAATTATTATTTAAATTATTTTTAAATGATTCTATTTTGCTTTCACTTATATTAGTTTTATTTTCAATAGATGTACTTTCATAAAACATATTTTCATAACTTTTTATAGCACTTACTAGCTCCTGCTCCCCACCTGTAAAAAACTTTACTATTGGATTTATCATAACAGATATAAGTATTAGTCCTAAAACAAACTTTATATATTTTTTCATAGAATTATCTGGAGAAATTATATCTATTGCTGTCATAAATATCATTGTTGCTACTAAAGTTATAACAAAATTATTTATATATTCCATATTATTTTTATCCTCCTATAACAAACTTTCCTGCTGATATCATAATCGCTATAAGGATAAAGAACATTATACTAACACTTAAAACACATGACATAATTAGTACTAAAGATTCTCCTGCCGCAGCTATAGAACTTGTTATTCTTTTATCTGTTATTGGTTCTAATAAAGATGCTGAAAGTTTAAAAATAAATGATGATAATACTATTTTAATAATAGGATATAACATTATTAAAATTATAACTATAAGCCCAATTGATCCAATTGCATTTTTTATAATTAATGAATAGCCTGCTACCGATGATATAGCATCTGAAAATGATTTTCCTACTATTGGGATGAAATTATCAATTGTAAATTTAGCTGTCTTTAAAGTAACTGCATCTATAGTAGAAGAGGTTATTCCTCTAATTGTTAATAAAGCTACAAATATAGTAAGAATAATCCCTTGAAGCCATACAGTAGATTTTTTTACCATCCCACACAAATTAGATAATTTTGATTCTGTAGATATATTATTTGTAAACTGTAATACAAATGTTATTAAAATTAATGGAATTATTACATTTATATATATTTTAGGTATTAATATAGTAGCTCCAAGTATTATAGGATCCATAGTAGCTGCTTGTGTTAATCCTCCTGATGCTGCTAACATAAGCACTAAAACTGGTAAAACCTTATCCATAAAGTTTGTAATTTGAATAATTACATCCTTAGCTAATGATATAGATATAATAAATGTTTTAGATAACAATATTATTAAAATAGCATAGCAAGCATAAAAAGCTACTTGTGATACTCCATCACTTGAAAATGAAGATTGTATATTTTTAAATAATGAGCATATTATTCCAACTGCAACAATTGAAAATGCTAATGCTAATATAGTTTTTACTTCTTTAAAAAATAGACTTATTATAGCACTTAAAATTGTTGAAAATGATAAATTACCTTCTCCTGTTTCTATATAACTTTGTATATAACTAATTGGATCTAATTCATTTATAAGCTCTACATCACTTTTCATTGTATTTATATAGTCGTATAAGTTATTTAACTTTGATTCTACTTCTTCATCATTTGTTATATTTGTAATTTCTTCTGCATAAACAACCTTATTAGGTATTATTGAAAATTCACAAAATCCCAAAATACTTATAATTGTTAAAGAGCAAATTATCTTTAAAATATAGTTTCTCATTTTCTCACCTACAATATCTGAAGAATTGAATTTAATACAGCCATTAAAATTGGAATTGCCAATCCTAGTATCATTATCTTTCCTGCAAATTCAACTTTACTTCCTATACTTCCAGCACCTGAATCTTTACATATTTCACTACAAAATGATGTTATATATGCAATTGCAAGAATTTTTAGTACAATTCCAATATATACAGTATCTATATTAGCTTTATTAGCAATATCTTTAATAAACTCTATTACATCACCAAGTTGTCCTATCATATAAAGGAATATTCCTATTCCCGCTGCAAGTATTACAAGCAATCCTATTTCTGATTTCTTATCTTTTAATAGAAGGAATATGAATAACGCAGTAAATGCAACTAATGCAATTTTAATTATTTCCATAAAATTCACCTAAAAAGTAAACATAGTTCTTACTGTATCAAAAAGATTTGATATCATTCCAATAATAGTAATTAATATAATAACCATTCCTGCTAAATTAGCTAATACTGCAAATTCTTTTTTCCCATTTCCTTCTAATACCTTCTCGATAACCATAAGTAAAACTCCCATTGCTCCAATTTTAAATAGTAAACTTATATCAAACATAATAATTTAATCCCCCTTAGATAAAAAATATTGCTAACATAGCACCAATAGATACCCCTAAAGTTCTATATAACTTAATATTTTCTTTTTCAAACTTTCTTGCTTCTTTATAATTTATATCTATATTATCTAATGCAACTTTAAATATCTTATCTTGTCCCGTTACCCCTGATGAGCCAAGTGTTTTAAAAAAATCATTAATAATTTTGTAATCATCATCTAATAAATTCATATTTTCTTTTGAGTTTCTATAAGCATTTTCAAAACTTTCATATATTGTACCTGAATATCCATTTTCTAATGAAAAGGACATCTCATTAAATACTTCTGAAATTGGACTAGAAACCTTTTTACTAATCTCCAATAATGCATCTGGAAGAGGAGTATTAGCATATATAATTTCATTGCTTAATAATAAAAGTCCCTTTTGAAATTCTTTTAGTTGAATACTTCTTCTTTTATAGTTTTCTCCTAAAAAGAAACCTATAAATGTGCAGATTAAAAACATGAAAAAAATCATCAAAACTCTAAACATTGTAATCCCTTCTCCCTATTTACCTTATAAACCTTTTCTATAGTACCAGCCCCCTTTCGATTACTTAATAATAAAACTCTTTCTATTACACAATTGTCTATTAATTCTTTAAAAACCTTTCTATTATAAATATCATTTATATCGTACCCATGTACTGTAACTATAATATTAACTCCAGAATTAAAAGCCATGTTTAATGCTTCTAAGTCTCCTTCTGTTCCTATTTCATCACATATTAATACTTCTGGTGAAAGACTTCTTATTGCCATAATCATTCCTGATTTTTTTAGACAGTTGTCTAAAATATCAGTTCTAATTCCTACATTCATTTGTGGCACTCCATTATAGCAAGCTGCAATTTCACTTCTTTCATCAACTATTGTTACTTTTTTTCCTTTTAAATTTATTTGATACATTCCATTTGATAAATTTTTAGCTATATCTCTTAGTATAGTTGTTTTACCACATTTAGGAGGAGATACTATTAGAGTATTGTATACTCTATTATTTTCTGTAATTAGTTTCATAATTTTATTAGAAGCTCCTATAACCTCTTTGCATATTCTTATATTTAATGATGAAATATTTTTTATAGTTCTAACTTCTCCCTTTGATATTACACATTCTCCAGCTAGTCCAACTCTGTGTCCTCCCTTTAAGGTTATATATCCTTGTTTAATTTCCTCTTCAAAAGCATATAATGAATAATTAGAAATTTTAGCTATCATATACCTTAAATCTTCCTTTGTAGGAATATAATCTAAAAGCTTTTCTTCAAATGATAAATTAAGTATTACAGGCTTTCCTATTTTTATCCTTATTTCTTGTACTATATCATTCATTAAAAACTCTTTAATCTTATCTCCTATATCCTCTGGAAGTATCTTATAAATCTCATCATATTTCATATCATCACTTCCTTAATTACCTTTCTCTTTAATTTTTATTTCACATAATAAAGAATTATTCATAATATAAAAAATATGTAAAATATTTATTTTAAAAATATATAAGAAATAAATATTTATATAATATATTTATTTTCTTATATATAAATTCCATAATTTATATTAAAAAAATAAGCTATTACAATTAATTGCAATAGCTTATTTTTTTAATTTAAAAGTAAATTTTAATAAATATTATATTATGTATTACTACTCTCTAGCCATTCCTCCACAAAACGGACAAGGAATTGGATTATTATTATTTAATGTTTGTTGCTCTACAAATAAAGGTTTATTACACTTTTCACAATTTATTTCAACGTATTCATCTTCAAAACCGTTTAAATCATCAAATGTTACTTCTTCAAATAATTCATCTTGTATATCTGTTAAATCATTATCTATATACTCTATATTTTCCTCTAAATATTCTTGTCTTAAGTTTAAATCTTCAACTTTTAAAGATAAATCTATTAGTATTTCACTTAAAGAATTAAATATTTTTAAATATTTTTCATCTTTTATCTCATCTATTTCACTTTTTAGCTTATCTATCTTAGTATATAAATCTTTCATATTCTCACTTCCTTTGAAGAATTACTATATATATGATTATAACCTTATTTTTAAAATTTAAAAAAACAAATGCTAAGTTAAAAACCTAGCATTTACTTTAAGATTAAACTCTTTCCATGTATTCTCCAGTTCTAGTATCAACTCTTATAGTATCACCTTCATTAACAAACATAGGTACGTTAACAACTGCTCCTGTTTCTAATGTAGCTGGTTTCATAGCATTTGTAGCTGTGTTACCTTTTACTCCTGGGTCAGCTTGAGTTATTAATAATTCAACAAAGTTTGGTGCTTCAACTGAGAATGCATCACCTTTATAGAACTTAATTACTGCAAACATATTTTCTTTAATAAACTTTATAGCATCTTCAACTTTTTCATAGTTTAATGGAATTTGCTCATAAGTTTCTTGATCCATGAAGTAGTATAATTCTCCATCAGAATATAAATATTGCATTTCTTTTCTTTCAATTACTGCTTCTTGTAATTTAGCAGTTGGGTTAAATGTTGTATCTGTAACCCCACCTGAAATAACATTTCTAAGTTTAGTTCTAACGAAAGCAGCTCCCTTACCAGGTTTAACGTGTAAGAAGTCTATAACTGTATACACTTGTCCGTCGTACTCAAAAGTTGTACCTTTTCTTAAATCACCTGCTGATATCATAAAAAAATTCCCTCCAAACAACTTGAATTCATAGTTATTATGACCTTTATATTTAACAAATAATCATAATACTCTTTGTCGTTTAATGACATAACAAAAACATTCTATCAAAATTACTAAAGAAATGCAATTATTTCATTAATATCATTAAAACTTTTAATAAATTTACCTATATAACTCCAATATTACAGTTAAAATATTATCTTTTCCACTAATATCATAATTATATATTTGAAAATTATCTAAACTTTCATCTAACTTATTAATTGCTTCTTTTATTTTTTTATTATTACCACTTATCATTAATTTAATATACCACTCTTCTCCTAAATCCTCAACTTCCATTATTTCTATATTTTCATTTATATTTATCTCATTACTTATATTATTAAATGTCAATTTTTCTTTATTAAGATAATTTATTTCATTATAAACTTCTTTACTATTTTCTACTTTAGAATAGTAAATCATAACTATAATCTGAATAATAGTTAAAGCTATTAATATTGTTTCTTTAAAATATTTAATACTTATCTTAAAATTATTCATACATCACCTTCACAACTTTTTTATCATCATAACTAGTAACCTTATTTATTTTAACACCTAATTTTTCTAAATTATTAATATTTTTATTTTTTTCATAAGTTATTTCAGCAAAATTATCTGTAACTTTAAAATCGATGCTATCTTCATTGTACAAATTTATCCATTTAAATATCTCTTCTTTTTCAATAAAATTTTCTGTAATTTCTGTAGTAGTTTTTTCATTCTTTTCTTCTTTAGATATACTATCCATATTAAATAGTAACAATATTAAATTTATTAATATTAATACTTTATATATTCTTTTACTTTCTTCTTTTTCTTGAAGTTGCTTTTTTTCTACAAATTCTTTTGGAATAAATTCTTTATACTTTAAATATTTTTTCATTTATTATTTCTCCTATTTCAAGATTTATAATATTAAGTTTATCTTTTATTTCCTCTGGAATTATCTTTTCATCCTCTTTGCTTGCTATAACAACATCATTTTCTTTTAACATATCCAATTCATTTGTTATAATTAAATTTTCTTTACTTTTAACAAAGCTTTTTACTATAAATTTTTCTTTTATATATATTAAATATATAACTTCTCTTAACTCTAAAATTATAATGTAATCTTTTAATTTTTTTATTTTATTTTCTACAATCCTTTTTATATAAAATTGAATTGGTTTTACTCTAACTACTTTAGCTTCGTTAATTATGCTCTTTACTCGTTTACCATTTCCCATTGAATATAAATATAATTTTTTTCTTCTTTTATCATGCTCATAATGAATTAAAATATCGTTTTTATCTCCATATTCTTCTTTTACTATCTTTTCTATAATAGACTCCTTAGCACTTTTTATATTTTCAAACTCTTTAATTAATATATTTTCTTCAAATATAAATAAATCAATCTCTTTTTTAATAATATTTTTTATTGTAATTTCATCATATAAGTTATTTTTAAATATAAAATCATCTTTAGTAGAAACTATAATTTCTTTCATAAATCTACTCCTTTATACCATATAAAGTATTTTATATAATTTAGGCTTTAAAATAACTTTTAAATTTTCTTTATTAGTATCAATAACTAAAATATCTATTTCTCTTAAGCTTTCTGTTTTACCTTGTAATAGCTCCTTCAAATATAATTTACCTTCAGAAATAATAAATTTCATTTTTTTATTCTTACTAAACGTATATTCATAATTTATTTTTAAGTTATCTTTATATGAATTAATAAGCTCTAATAATTTTTCATCCTTCTTAATTAAATTTTCTACCTCATTTAATAATTCATATTCGCTGTCATTTAAATAATAAATATCTTCTTTTATTTCATAAAGACCTATTTTGCTTAAATTAGATACTATAGTCTTAGCGTTATAAACTATTAAAAAGATTAAAATATTTAATAGCATTAATACTTCTAACATTACTATCCCCTGTTTTTTCTTCATATGCACCTTCCTCTTAGTTTATATTCATTATTTTTTATATAATAATAAACTAAATTTTTCTTTCTCTTAACATTAAATTCATTAACCTTATCTAATAATATATTATCTCCTACTGTTACATTCTTTCCTTTATAATTTAAAGTCCTTACCTTTAAATTGTTGTCCTTTAAATAAATTATCTTTACTGATCTATCTTCGTTTATTTCCTTTGTAGTAACAACTATATTATTAGATTTAATATCCTTAGTTAATTTTTCTGTAAATATTTTATTTTCTTCTATAGAAATAATTCCGTTACTGTTGCATAATGTATCTATATATAATAACGCATTATCAAACTTATCGTCTCTATAACAACTTTCAAGACTAATAAAGTAATTTTCTATTGTTTTATAAGAAAGCGTTACTGTTATTCCTCCAAGCAAAAGCACTATTGATAAAACTATAATAACTTCTATTAATGTATAACCCTTTTTAGCTTTATTCATAATAATCCATCCACCTATATTTGAAAAAACTTCTCTCTAATATTTCACCATTATGTGTTAATTTAAATTTAATATTAATTTCTAATTTTTCTTCATCTTCTGAAGGTTTTGATTTAATTATTATATCTTCTCCTTTAGGCATTTTATCTAAATCTGTATTTGATAAATCAACTAAAAAATTATCATAATTTTTTAGTTTTAAATTTTCTTTATTAGTTAAATTCAATATTTTTTCTAATGTAGAGTTATATTTTACTTCTTGCATTATACAATAAATTATTCTATGTGCTTCTTCTGTTTTCTCACGCATAAATTCACTTTTTATATTTTCACTTATCAATAATGAAACAACTAAAAACATTGATAAAATAATACTAACCCCAACTATAGTTTCTATTAAAATACTCCCTCTTTTCTTCACTCCTTTTAATCTCCTTCATAAATATTAACTGAGCCTATTCCTGTAGAAATAGTTACTTTATATAACTTCCCGTTTTTATCTATAACTCTTATAGTATCTGATTTTTGTATACTTCCTAGTTTGCTTATTGAAAAAGTATCATTAGTCACAAATTTAAATCCATCTTCTAAAAATATAGTTTTTATTATTTTAGTTCTTCCTGATATATCCTTAAATACTATCTTTCCTTCTTCTTTATTAATTTCAATTAATCCTAAAATATCATAATATCTACAATAATATTTACCATAGCTAATTAAGTTTCCTATTTCATTTGCAATACTCTTTCCTTTAATTCTCATTATTGATTCACTGTACGACTTTGATATATTAATGCTTGGTAATATTAATATTAAAATTATAGCTAATACTATTATAAGTTCTATTAATGTATATCCTTTTTTCATTTTTAATACCTCAAATTAATATGATATTTAAAAGTGGTAATATAAACTTAATAATAAAAACTACTATTATAATTCCTATAAATAATATTAAAAATGGTTGTATAGTTTTAGTTAAACTATTTATCTTTATAGTTAAAATTTTAAAAATCTCTTCTTCTAACAGTTGAAATCTTTTATCTAATGAACCACTTTCCTCTCCAAGCTTCACATGTGCTAATGTATATTTAGAAAACATTCTAACTTCACTCATTGCTTTGGATAACATCATTCCATTTGTAATATCACTATTTATTTTTTTAATACTTTTATTTATTCCTTTTCCAAATTCACCTTCACAACAATACTCAAGTCCTATAGCAATATTAATTCCACTATTAATTACCACAGACATTAAAACTATAGATATATATTCATTAATTAGATTATACATTGGTATTTTTTCTACTAATTTATCTATATGCTTTTTAAAAAAGTTTTTAATAATGAAATACGGAAGTATTATAAACACAATACTTAGTTGTATTGTTACTATTATAGGATTATTAAAAAAACTTTCTTTAAGCGTTATTATATTTACATATATTAGAGGTATATCCTTCCCCATTGCTAAATAAATTTCGCTTATACTTGGTATAAAGAAAAATATAACAAAGATACCTAAAAGAAATAATGCTGCTAGTAAAAATAAAGGATATGTTATTGCATTTATAATAGATTTTTTAACATTATACAATTTATCATAAAATGTTTCTAAACCCTTTAATACATAAACTATTTTTCCAGTTATTTCTCCTATATTTACCATAGAACTAAAAAAGCTTGGAATAAGTTCTCCTCCACTTTTAAATCCATCACTTAAACTACCACCCTCTTTAATAACTTTTTCCATTTGCTTTAATAATACTTTATATTCCCTTTTTAAGGGTAACTCATCAATTAAGTTTAATATGTTTAATAGTGAAATTCCTTCATCATATAATTTTCCTATATTCCCTGCAATAATAGATAAATCTTTATAACTTGCTTTCTTTTTTATAGATATCATCAATTCCCTCCATTTCAATAAAATTTTCATAATCTTCTATAGATATATATCCTTTTTTTAATAAATCGTTTAAATTTTCTATCATTTCTGTATTAGATAACATTTGTGTATCATTATAAATATTTTTAATTTTATTTTTCATATCCTTGTCAATTACATGTATAGCAGCTATTAATGCTCTTCCAGAATATCCTGTATAATTACATTCCGTACATCCACACTTTTTAAAAATATCTATATTTTCTTTATCTACAACTTTTTCTCCTACTTTACTTTTACACTTATTACACAATAATCTAATAAGCCTTTGAGATATTATTCCAACCAAAGAATCTCTTATTAAATAATTTTCTACTCCCATATCTTCTAATCTAAAATAAACTTCTCTTGGATCACGTGTATGAATAGTAGAATAAACCTTGTGTCCAGTTAATGATGCCCTTACTGCTATCTCTGCACTTTCTTCATCTCTAATTTCACCTAACATTACTATATCAGGATCTTGCCTTAATAAGCTTCTAAGACCTTCTGCAAAATCAATATTGAGTGTATTATTTAAACTCATCTGATTTACTCCTGGAATAACTGCTTCAATTGGATCTTCTAAACTAGATATATTTACCTCATCTTTGTTTAAGTCATTTAGAATACAATAAAGAGTTGTAGACTTTCCTGAGCCTGTTGGACCATTTATAATTGTTAATCCAGTATTAACATTCATTATATACTTTAGTTTTCTTTTTTGATTATCAGTTAAATTTAGTTTATCTATAGAATAATTAAATACATTTCCATATAAAATTCTTATAACTAGTTTTTCTCCATATACAATTGGTATTACAGATATACGTAAATCATAATCTCTTTCACCGTAGTTAAAAATTATTTTTCCATCTTGTGGTTTTCTTTTTTCAGTTATATCTAAATTTGAATTTATTTTAATTTTTGATAAAATAGGTATATATTCCTTATTATCAAATACATACATACTTCTTAATAATCCATCAATTCTAAACCTAACTAATACAGAATCCTTATGTGGCTCAAAATGTATATCAGAAGCTTTTAAATTTATAGCTTCTTTAATAACCTCATAATCAGCATCTTTTCTATTTCCTAGATAAACAATTTTAAATAAATAATCAAACTCCTCCTCACTTATTAATACTACTTCAACATTTTTTCTAAATATAAATTCAAATTCATCTAATACTATTTTCTTATTACTAGTTGCATAAATATAAATATCTGTTTTATTTTCCTTAAAAGGAAAAGACCTTATCTTTTTTGCCTTTTGTTCACTTATCTTTCTTACTACTGAAATGTCTATATTTTTAATTAATTCACTTTTTACCATTTACTCACCACCATTAATAAAACTTTCCATTAACTTTTTATTTTATTCGCATTTTTCTAATTATTTTTATTTTTGTAAAATATTATAAATTTATATCCTAATTTTAAGTAATTAAAACATTAAACTAATTCCTATTTCCTATAATATAGTTAAAACAAAAAAGAATTTAGGAAAAATCCTAAATTCTTTTAATTAATATCTATAAAGTTACAATTTTTAATATTATCATTAACTAAAATTACAGTTCCATTTGAATATTTATATAAATGTTCTGATTGTCCACTTGATGTGCTTCCCACAAATAATATTTCTCCATTTTCATTAACTGATAAACCCTTTTCTGCATAAACTACATTTGGAAAATCAAAAATCAATCTTCTTATTGTACCATTATCAAGCTCATAAATAGAATAATTATTATTTTTTACTCTTCCTAATAAATACAATTTATTATTAACAAATTCTATGTCATTAATATCTATAACCTCTCTTGATATTTCATTTACTTCTCCATTTTCGTTAATAATTTTTAAAACAGTATCTTTTTCATAATGTTCTTCTACTAAAACCAACCCATTATCTATATGCTTTAAAAATTTCACATAACCATTGCTAATTTTATATATATTTTTTTCTTCATTAGTTTTTATATCATAAATAAAAATTCCTGCTGTTTTATTTTCTGTATCAGCACCATAATAAGCTAACTTGCTATCTGTTATCCAATCAATAAATTTCCCTGAAATTACAGCTTTATTTTTTAAAAGTATTTCTTTTTCATTTTTTAAATCCATGATTGCTGGTTCTAAATATTCCTCATTTATAAAATAAAATATATAATTTCCATCTTCAGAAATCTTCAAGTTTGTTATTTTATTATGATTTATCTTTATATCTTTAGAATTATAATTTACATAAAAGCTATTGTCCTTATAAAAGGTATATGTATTAGAATTTTCATTAAAATTATTTATTAATTTATCTTTTGTTTCTATTTTTTCATATATATTTTTAGAATTTAAATTAAAAGTTTCAAAACTGGTGCTTTCATTTACAAAAGCACCCTTATTTAATTTTATATTATTTAACTCTTTTATTTCTTCACTTTTACATCCTAAAAAAAATATACTAGTAATCATAATTTGAATTATAATAATTAATCTTTTTAACTTTTTGTTTATCATTTATCTTTTCCTCTTTTAATATGCTTCACCACGACAAATAAATTCTGCATCTCCAATCATATAAATAGAACTTCCCTCTAATTCTATTCTTAACATTCCACCTGGTACTTTAACATTAACTTTTTCCTTAGTTAAATTTAATTTATTACATATAACAACAGATGCTGAACATCCAGTTCCACATGAATAAGTTGCACCAGCCCCTCTTTCCCATGTTTTAACCAAAATATTCTCATCATCAATTACTTTAACAAAATTAACATTTGTACCTTCTTCAAAAAGTTCATATTTTTCTATATACTTTCCTTCTGCAACATCATAATTTTCATCATCTATGAAAACAACTGTATGAGGAACCCCTACTAATATAGAAGAAACTCTATAATTTTTTCCGTTAATAACTATATCTTCATCTATTAACTTATCCTTATTTTTTAATGGTATTAATGAACCATCAAAAGATATTTCCCCCATATATACCTTTACTGTCTCAACTCTCTTATCATTATTTATACTTAATTCTAATTCTTTTACACCATCACCAGTTTCAACAGTAATTATTTTTTTATTTATAATATTATTTTCGAAAACATATTTTCCAAAGCATCTAATTGCATTTCCGCACATATTTGCCGATGAACCATCACTATTTACTATTACCATTTTTACATCTGCTATATGAGACTTTCTAACTAAAACTATACCATCTGCTCCAATTCCAAATCTTCTATGACAAAGCTTTCTAGCCAATTTACTTTCTTGTCCAACATATTTATTATCTAAATCTAATAAAAAAATAAAATCGTTTCCTGTACCATGCATTTTTACAAATTCCATAATTTTCTCCTCCATTTTATAACCGTTTTACTAATACATAAATTAATGATATACTTACTTTAATTAATACTAAAGAAAGGATGACATTTATGGCAATAGACGGTATCTACTTATATAGTTTAGTGCAAGATTTAAAAAAATCAATATTAAATTCCAAAATTGATAAAATAAATCAACCCGAAAAGGATGAAATAATAATAACATTAAGAAAAGAACGAAAAAACTTAAAACTTTTAATATCTGCATCACCAAAATATCCTAGATTTAACTTAACTACAGTTAGTAAATCAAATCCACTTCAAGCACCAATGTTTACTATGGTTCTTAGAAAATATTTAATTGGTGGTAGAATTATAGATATTATTCAACAAGAAGGTGATAGAATAGTTAAATTCTTAATTGAATCTTCTGATGAATTAGGCTTTAATAGCATTTATAGTTTAATTGTTGAAATTATGGGAAGACATAGTAATATTACTCTTGTTAGAGAAAGAGATAATAAAATAATGGAATGTATAAAACATATATCTCCTTCTATGAATAGTTATAGAGTTTTATATCCTGGTATAGACTATAAATATCCCCCAAAATCAACTAAAATTAATCCGTTCTCTTTTAATGATACCACTTTACAGGACTTTGTGAATAAAAATTCCATAATTTTTAACAAAAATTTCTTTGTTTCTTGCTTTACAGGAATAAGCAAACCATTATCTGAACATTTATTCATTGAATATAATAAAAAATATACGGATTTTTCACCACAAAATATTTATAACTTTATTAATGACTTCTTAAATACTCTTTTAGATAATGAAAGTTTTAAAATTTATAAAGATGAAAATGGGAATTATATTGACTTTTATGTTACACAATTAAATCAATTAGAAAATAACTTTTCTTTTGAAGTGTTAGAAAATATTCATGAGTTAATGGATAAATATTATTTAGAAAAAGATAAGCAAGAACGTATTAAAGGACGTTCTGTAAATCTACAGAAACTTGTTATAACAAATATAGATAGATGTATAAAAAAAGAAAACAAATTAAATGATGTTTTAAAAAAATGTGAAGATAAAGATAACTTTAAAATTAAAGGTGATTTATTAACATCATATATATATAGTATAAAAAAAGGAGATAGAGATTTTACTACATTTAACTTCTTTAGTGAAAAAGGTGAAGAAATAACTATTCCTTTAGATGAAAATAAAACTCCATCTGAAAATATTCAAAGTTATTATAAAAAATATAATAAGCTAAAAAAATCTGAAGAATCTGCTATAGAGCAACTTGAAAAAAATAATGAAGAATTGCAATATTTATATTCTGTATTAACAAATATAGAAAATTGTGAAAGCTATTCTGAAATTGATGATATAAAAGAAGAATTAATTTCTACAGGCTATGTAAGAAAAAGAAAAGCTAATGGAAAGTCTTCTAAAAAAGCTAAATCATCTAAACCAATACACTATATTTCATCAGATGGAATAGATATTTTTGTTGGTAAAAATAATATTCAAAATGATTATCTTTCTTTAAAATTTGCAAATAAAAACTTTATGTGGCTTCACACAAAAAATATTCCTGGTTCTCATGTTATTATTTGTTCAAATAATATTCCAGATAATACATTAGTAGAAGCAGCAACCATAGCTGCACATTATAGCAAAGCTAAAGATTCCTCAAAAGTTCCAGTTGATTATACTTTAGTTAAAAACTTAAAAAAACCAAATGGAGCAAACCCTGGAATGGTTATTTATCATACTAATTACACAATGTATGTAGAACCGTCAGAATTTAATAACCTAAAAATTGAAAAAATATAATTTTATTTTATAAAATTAATAAAGATGATAAAATTAAATATAAATTTTATCATCTTTATTTTAATTATTAAATATGATTAACAACCATATCTCCATGATTTTTTATTTTTTCATTATCAAAGTATTGATAATAATAACATTTTAATTTTCCATTGTATAACTTTCTATTTTTAGTAGCTTTTCTTCCAAACGGTGTTTCAAACCCTTCATATGAAGTTAAAATATTAAAATCCCATGTATCTAATTTTCTTTTATTCATACCTAAATACTTATAAAGCTCTTCAACTTCTCTTTTTTCCCCTAATCTTTCTCCATACGGAGGATTAGTTATAATAAAAGCATTTTTTTCACTACTTGAAAATTGTTTAAAATCTCTCTTTTGAAATTCAATATATTTAGAAACTCCAGCTTTTTGAGAGTTACTTCTTGCAATTTTAAGCATTCTTCCATCTATATCATAACCTATAAGTTTTATATTTTTATTTTTTATAGATCTTTCTGCTCCTTCTTTAACCTGCTCATATATATCAGAACCTATAGTTGGCCATGATTCTGATACAAACTTTCTAAAAAGCCCTGGAGCTATATTTTGCATTATCATAGCTGCTTCTATTAATATAGTACCTGACCCACAAAAAGGATCAACTAAAGTATAATCTTCTTTCCATCTAGAAATTAAAACTAAAGCTGCTGCTAAGGTTTCTTTTAATGGTGCTATACCAGCCTCTTCTCTATATCCTCTTTTATGTAATCCTACTCCACTTGTATCAATAGATAATGTTACTACATCTTTTAGTATTGATACTTCTATTTTATAAACTGGTCCATCTTCACTAAAGTGATTTACTCCATAATCTTCGCTCATACTTGTAACTATTGCTTTTTTTACAATGGATTGACAATCTGGCACACTAAAAAGAGTTGACTTAACAGATTTACCTACCACATGCATAACTCCATCTTTAGGAATAATTTCACTCCACTTAACTTTTTTAGTGCCTTGAAAAAGTTCTTCAAAGCTCCTTGCTTCAAATTCTGCCATCTTTATAAAGACTCTATCTGCTGTTCTTAAATGCACATTAGCAATAGCAATATCCATTTCATCCCCTGAAAAATGCACCTTACCATTTTCAACTTTTAACTCTTCATATCCTAATGCTTTAAGTTCTTTTGCTGTAATTCCTTCTAATCCAAAAGTAGTTGTAGCCACTAAATTATAATCCATTTTTTATTTTCTCCTTTTATGATTCATATATTTTAACTGAATCATTTCCGTCTATTTCATTTATTTCTACTGCCACTATCTCAGTTTTTGATGTTGGTATATTTTTACCTACATAATCAGCTCTAATTGGTAGTTCTTTATGACCTCTATCTATAAGAACTGCAAGTTGAATTGATAATGGTCTTCCTCTATCTATAATAGCCTCAATAGCTGCTCTAACTGTTCTACAAGTAAATAATACATCATCTACTAATATAACCTTTTTACCCTTTACTTCAACACCTAAATCAACTGAATTTAATTTAACACTTTCCTCAATTTCAGTAATATCATCTCTATAAAGGCTTATATCAACATATCCAACTTCAACAGAAACACCTTCTATTTTTTCAATATTTTCAGCAATTCTTTTTGCTAATGGATATCCTCTTCTTTTTATTCCTATTAATACGATCTCTTCTACACCTTTATTTTTTTCAATAATTTCATGAGAAATTCTAACTAAACTTCTTCTAATTGCATTATCATCTAATAAATTAGCTTTTAATTTCATAAAAATAAACTCCTTACATTCCTCTTAATTTATCTAGTAATTTTTTAAAATAATCAGGTAGTTCAGACTTAAACTCCATATACTCCTTAGTTCTAGGATGAATAAAACCTAAAGTTTTAGCATGAAGTGCTTGACCTTCTAAATTAAATTTTTGTCTTTTATATCCATAAACTAAATCTCCAACTAATGGATGACCAATAGATGCCATATGAACTCTAATTTGATGCGTTCTTCCAGTTTCTAAAGTACATTTAACAAGGGATACACCCTTATCATATTGCTCTAAAACTTCATAGTGAGTTACTGCTCTTTTACCATCAGGGTTAACTGCCATTTTTATTCTTTCTTTTTTATCTCTACCAATAGGCTTATCAACACTACCATTTGTATTGCTAAATTTACCTTCTACTAAGGCATAATATTCTCTTTTTATTGAATGCTTCTTAAATTGTGCTGCTAAATCATTATGTGCTTCATCATTTTTTGCAATTACAAGTATTCCAGAGGTATCTTTGTCTATTCTATGTACAATTCCTGGTCTTATAACACCATTAATTCCAGATAAATCACTACAATGATGTAATATACCATTTACTAAAGTTCCAGTATAGTTGCCAGGAGCTGGATGAACCACTATCCCCTTTTCCTTATTAATAACTAATAAATCCTCATCTTCATAAACAATATCTAAATTCATTTCTTCCGCAGAAACATTAAGTTCAACAGGTTCTGGAAGACAAACTTCAATAAAATCATCTTTTTTAACTTTATAATTACTCTTAATTACTTTATTATTAGCTTTAACTTTTTTTTCATCTATTAATCCTTGAATAAATGATCTTGATTTACCTTCAATAATATTTGATAAATATTTATCTATTCTTTGACCTTCATCATCACTATTAATATTAAAATTTAAAATTTCCATATATTTTACTCCGTTTATTTATAAAGAATAACTTTCTTTTGACATTATAATATATAAATAAATCATTCTCAATAGCAGTATTAATTATAAATGTAAATAAACTAACTAAAGGAGACCAAATTCTCGGCCTCCTATATGTATTAGTTATTTGAATAGAATTTTTTTATAGCATCTATATCGTCGTTTAAATCCTCAATTTTAAACTCGTCCTTTTCAGACTCATTATAGATTTCTGCTTCTTTTTCATGTAATTCATACTGATCAACTGTTTGTGATACATTATAATTTTTTGTTAAATCTTTTTCTAATTCATCAAATGTTTGAAGTTGAGTATTCATAAACCCTCTAAACTTAGCTCTAAATTTTATAAATTCTTCTCTCACTCTTTCATATTCATCATTTATAGCTATAACATCACCATGAGCCTTATCTAATATTCTTTGAGCTGTTTCATTAGCATTTCCAATAATTAATTCTGCTTGCTTTTCTGAACTCTGTTTAGCTTGATCGGCAGCATTTTGTGCTAATAATAAAGTATTTTGTATAGTTGCCTCTAATTTTTCATAGTGATCAAGTTTTTCATTTACTCTGCTTAAATTTTCTTTTAATATTTCATTTTCCTTAAAAATTTCTTCGTAACTTTCAACAATTTTATCTAGGAATTCATCTACTTCATCAATTGAATATCCTCTTATTCCCTTTTTAAATTCCTTATTGTTTATATCTGTAGGACTTAATTTCATTCCATCCACCTCTTCTATATAAATTTGTTCATCTTAACTTTATATCTTCCACTTTTTGTATTCCCAACAATTTCCCTTATTATAAATTTTCCTACTCCAGAAATCGTTACTCTTTGGCCATCTTTTACTTCTTTACTTTTATCTATAGATTTAGAATAATCTATTAATACCTTACCACTATCAATAATATCTACAGCCTTTCCCCTTGAAATATTAGCTAATTTAGAAACTATATTATCAAGTCTAAGAGAAGGTACTATTATTACTCCCTCTAAAAAATTACTAATTGGTAAATTATCCTCTGTAATTTCTTCTATCGATACAGGTGCTTTACCTACATTTTTTAATTCATATAAAATATAGTTAGCTACTTCATCATATACGGGAACTATTGCAGAATTATCAATCACCCTTAAATCTCCAAGCTTTTCCCTTTCTATCCCTAAAGCCATAATAGCTCCTAAATAATCTTTATGTGAAAGATTATTAAATTTAGATTTATTATTAATTCTAATAATTTTATATGGAAAAGGAATTGAATAAATATTATTAAATGATAATATTCTTCTATCACATTCTTCAAAAGCACCTTTTGCTTCAACTAAAAAATTATTATTACTAAAGTTTTTGATAAAATACATCCAAATATTAGGCTTACAGAAAAACTTAGTAAAACTTGGTATACCTTTATTATAAGCTAAACTCATAGCTTGATAAACTTTTATAACATCTTCAGTATCTTCTCTTAAAAAATTTTTTAAAACATCTTCTTTTGATAACATTTTTATATCAAAATACCACTAATAAAATTTAATACTACAATAGCTAATAGTGGTGCAAAATCTATCATCATGCTTCCAAACAATTTTTCTTGCAAAGTTCTAAATGGTGATAAAATTGGATTATTAAAAGATACTAAAATTTTATAAAAATTACTTTCTCTAACGCTTGGTATATAAGAAAGTATTACTTCAGCTAAAATACTTATGTCTAATAAAGTAAATAATAAATATAAAAAACTGTTTATGACTCCTATAGGAATCACCTCCTATTTATTCCAATTAAATAGTGCTTTTGAACTTATTTCACTTCTTAATTCATTACTAACTTCTACATTAGATGGTGAAAGTAAATATACTCTTTGCTCAACTTCTTGAAGCTGTGCTCCTAATACACAACATGCACCACTAATAAAATCTACTAATCTTTGAGCTATTTTTGTTTCCATTGAAGTTGTATTAACTAAAACTATCTTTCTATTTTTTATAGCATCTGCAATTTCTCTTGCTTCATCATAGGAAGCTGGTTTAACAACCATAATTTTTGCACAGGCTGAATTATGAATATTAACTACCTTATTTCCTCTTTGCTTTGAAATTATAGGTTCCACTTCTTCAACTTCTTCCTCTTCTTCAACTTCTTCTAACTCTTCAAATTCCTCATCATATTCTCCAAGTCCTATGATTTCTTTAAATCTTCCAAACATATTACTCATTTTACTATATCCTCCTATTTTTCCCTTATTCCAAATATTCCAGAACCGATTCTAACTAAATTAGCTCCTTCTTGAATTGCAATCTTATAATCATTTGTCATCCCCATAGATAAAATTTCCATAGATATATTCTTAAAATCTTTTTCTTTTAAACTATCAAAAATTTTTTTTGTTTTTCTAAAATAATATCTATTTTCTTCTTCATTACCTTTAGGTATTATAACCATAATTCCTTTAGCCTTTACATGATTACATTTTTCTATAGCAAAAATTATATCATTTAACTCTTCTTCATAAATGCCACTTTTACTTTCTTCCCTGCCTATATTTATTTGAATAAGTACATTAGCAGAAGAATTATTTTTGCCAAATTCACTTTCTATTTTCTCTAATAATTTTACACTAGATAACGAATGTATTAAATACACATTATTTACCAAATATTTAACTTTATTAGTTTGAAGCTTACCTATAAAATGCCATCTTATATCTTTTGGTAACATTTCTCTTTTAAAGATTAGTTCTTGAACCTTGTTCTCTCCAAAGTCTTTTTGTCCAACATTGTATGATTCAATTATCATTTCTACTGGCTTTGTCTTAGATACCGCTACTAAAGTAATATCATTAGGTATTTCATTTAAAATTTCTATTGTTTTTTCTGAAATACTAATATTAATCCCTCCTTTGAAAGAGTTACTTATCTATAAACATTATTATTCTTCAAAAGTATAAAATTCCCTTCTAAACTTCCTTTTAATTATAACATTTTTCTTGAAAATTTTTAATACTTTTTTTAATTTAATTATCTTTTCTATTCATAAATTTTGATTCTATTAATTTTTTTGATTTTGGCAATATTAATTCATCAAATTTTTCTATAGTTATATTTAATTTTCTAATTATTAGTTTATTTATATAGCTTCCTTCTGTAAATAACGAAGTTTCTAATTGTTCAGGATCTCCTATTGCGTAAAATTTAAAAGGACTACCTTCCATTTCATTACCATTCTCCTCAAATCTTATAAATGCCCATGCACATACAAGTCCTGTGGTATTTAAAATTCTATAATTATTAATAGCTATTCCTTCGGCACCTGCAACTCTTAAATCATTTAAAACCATAGCTGCATCTATTGAATGTAAGGTTCTTCTATCTACTTCTAATTGATCATCTTTGTTTATATCGTACTCACCATCATAAATAGTTAAAACTATTCCCGGCCCCTTCACTTCCTTTTTCCCAGCAATATCTAAATAAGTAGATAACTGATTTCTCATATTTTCAATAACTTTTTCATTATTTTCCTTAGTATTTTTATCATTAATATCTAAACTTTCAATTCTTTTTAATAATTCATAGTTATCATCATTTAATATTGATATTTCATCATAAAGCCTATTTCTTTCATCTATAGCATCTTTATATTCCATAGAACTTAAATTAAAAAAACCTTTAACGTCATTTTTACTTATATTAATTACAATTAAAAATCCAAGTAATATGGTAGCAATTAAAATAAAAAACCTATTTCTATAGCTTTTCACTTAATCACCCCTTTGAATATCTCTATATTTTTTTAATAATATTCTTCTTATAGAACCGAAGTTATCAAATATTCTTCCTCCAAATACAATTACCGCTGCAATATATATAGGAATTCCTAATTTATCTCCTAAATAAGCAAGCCCAGCTGCAAGAAGTGAATTTCCAAAAAAACCTGATATAAATATATCTGCCTTAAAATTTTTATTAAGCGTTGCTCTAAATGCACCAAATACAGAATCTAAACATGCTAATATTGCTACAGACATATATGGAGAAAATTTTTCCGGTATATTTATATCAAATACTAATCCTAAAAAAACTCCTAATAATAAACCAATAAATGCTATCATAATTTCCTCCTTTATTGAACTGGTTTTATATACTCATATCTTAATGATTGTGTTGTTTTTGCTATTGTTATATCATCCATTTGTTTAACATCACTAATATAGCTTTTTAAAGCACCATAATCTAGTACCCCTGGGAAATTAACTGCAATATTTAATTTATTTTTATCCCCTATCGCTTTTATAACAATTGTACTATTAGGATCTATTCTTCCTGCTGATCCAATTGAAATGGAGCTTCCTGCCATTTTTATTCCTGTTTGAGGAGTAATTCGCATTTCATTTATTGAAATTGCTTCTGCACCAGCATACCATAAAGAATTTATTAAATTTACAATTTCCTCCTCACTTATAGTGTTTATTAACTGAGTTCCATTTGTACCAAAAACAGAATTTTTAAGTGTTAAAGTTATTGAAATTCCAGGACCTTTAACATCTAAAAGTCCAATTTGCATTCTTGTATTATCAAGTTGCTTTTTTATTTCTCCTTCAATTTCTCCTTCCTTTGCTGCTGCATCTTCAAGCTTTTTAATCTCTTCAGATAATATTTCATTATTTTTTTGAAGATCTTCCTTTTCTTTTTTTAAATTTTCTATTTCTGATAATATATTAGCATTATCATAATCTATATTGCTACCATTGACCATACTCAACTTCTTGAATTGATGTGTTAATAAAAATCCTAGAAGCAAACATACTAAAGCTACAAGTAATTGAGATACTAATTTTTTCATAGTTGCCCTCCTATTCCATTGGTTCTATATTATCATTTAGCTTAGGATTATTTTCGCTCGTATCTTCTTTTACTTCTTCAATTTTCACCACAGGGGCCCCCTTAAAACTAACATTTATATATCCCTTTTTTATGTCTATATTATCAGCTAACATTATTCTGTATACATTTTCCATTTTATTATGTAAATCATTATCATCACCAAAAAATATTTCTACATCTCCAATATAGCCAATTATATTTATTATATTACTTAAATCTAAACTTGATAAATACACTGCTTCTCTATTCTTTGAAATAAAAGGATAAAATTTAGATAAAATACTTTTGTAAGAATTAAATTCATCAGCTCTATTTTCATCATCCTTAGCTGAAAAATCAATTCCTCTAACTTCAACTAAATTTCTTCCTTCTATACTCTCCGCTTCTTCTAGAACTTCCAAGTCATTATTTATAATTAATAATTCAACTCCATTATCAATATAATATACTGGTGCTTCTTCTGTAATATTTACCTCTAATGTATTTATCCCTTTCCTTTTAATTTCTACAGTACTTACATATCTATTTTCTAAAACCTTCTCTTTTATATCCTTTTGATTTATTGTAAATATGTTTAGTCCTATTTTATCTCTAATTCCACTTAAAATAGTTTCATTTGCAATTGTAACATTCCCCCTTAAAACAATTGATTTAATATTAAATATTGGAGCCTTTGTTATAAAAATAAACCCCGCAACAGAAACAACACTGGCAATTAACATAACCTTTTTTATTATTTTTTTTCTTTTTTTAGCCTTTATAAAATTTTTTACCTCTTTCATCAGTTACCTTATCCCTTTTTAGTTTCAATTATTTATTCTAATTTTACCATAAAATCTATAATTTTTTATAATTATTTTATATTATTCTTTTTCTATTTTACATAAAAAAATTAAGAGCTTCTTTATAACAAGAAACTCTTAATTAATTTTAAATTACTTTCTTTTCAACTTGTCTTGATATATTTAATAATATTCCCATGGCTGTTAGATTTATTACAAGAGAGGTACCACCATAACTTATAAACGGCATAGGCACTCCAGTTACTGGCATAGAACCAGTTACAACAGCTATATTAATAATAGCTTGAACTGCTATTATAGATGTAATTCCCATAGCTAAAAGCTTACCGTAGGTATCTTTAGCATTCATTGCAACTCTAACACCTCTCCATATAAATATTAAAAATAAACTTATAATAACTAAACATCCAATTAACCCAACCTCTTCTCCTATTATAGAGAAAATAAAGTCATTGTGAGGTTCAGGCATGTATAATGTCTTTTGTCTCGATTGCCCAAGGCCTAATCCTGTAAGTCCACCAGAACCCAGTGCTAAGAAAGATTGTATCAATTGATATCCAGCATCTGCTGCATCTTTCCATGGGTCTATAAAGTTTAACATTCTTTCTCTTCTATAATCAGAACTAAAAATAAAGAATATTGCAAGTGTTAACATTGCTGGCATAATTATACCAAACAGATGCTTAATTTTCCCCCCTGCCACAAAAAGCATTATAAAAGTAACTATCATAATAATAGAAGCTATACTCATATTATGCTCTGCTAAAATAAGAGCAGCAAAGAAACCAGATATACATAAGTAAGGTATTAATCCACTCCAGAACTCCTTAACTTTATCTCCCTTAATATCTATGCTAAGAGCTAAAAACATTACAACTGCATATTTTGTTAATTCTGATGGTTGAAAAGATAATGGACCTAAAGAAATCCATCTTTTTGCACCATTTATTGCTGGAAAGAAAAATACAGCAATAAGTAATGGTATTGTTAATAAAAGTAATTTAGGTGTTATTTTCTTTAGTTTATGATAATCTATAGACATCATTACAGACATAGATATTACACCTATTATTGCCCAAGCTAATTGTCTTTTAAAGAAATACATACTGTCATTATTATGAAACATGGCATAAAAAGAACTTGTTGAATATACCATAACAACTCCTATTGATAATAGTATACATAAAGTATAAAATATACCATAATCAATTTGCCCTACTTCTTTTTTTTCTTTGGGCTTATAAAAACTCATAGACATTCCTCCAATTTAATTACTAAATTGCAAAAAACCCTATTATACATAAAACTACTGTTATTATTGAAAATACTGTAACTACTTTTACTTCATTCCATCCACATTGTTCAAAGTGATGGTGAATTGGAGCCATTTTAAATACTCTTTTTCCAGTTAATTTAAATGAAGTAACTTGTATTATTACTGATAAAGCTTCTACAACATATATTCCTCCAACTATTACTATAAGTAAAGGATATCCACTTATTATTGCTATTGTAGTAATAGCTCCACCAATTGCTAGAGAACCTGTATCTCCCATAAACACCTTTGCAGGATATGCATTAAATCTTAAAAATCCAACTAATCCTGCAATTAATGCAACTGAAAACATAGTTAATGAATAATCTTTAATTAAGAATGTTAGAACTCCAAAGAATGTTAAAACTAAAACTGATACTGTTGATGCTAATCCATCTAAACCATCTGTTAAATTAACTGCATTTGTCATAGCTGCATAAACAAATATAACAAATGGAACATATAATACACCTAAAGGAAGCTTAAAGTCAGTGAAAGGTATTACAATATCATGTGGCAAATTAACATAACTATAATAACCAAATGCTCCTGAAACAATTAATAATAAAATCATCTTTTGCCATGCTTTTAATCCTTCACTTTGCTTTTTTAATATCTTTAAAAGATCATCTAAAAACCCAATAAATCCAAATGCAATAAGTGAATATAATGCTATTACCCCTTTTTCAGTAAAACTATCACTCATAATAATCATTACAATCGTTGTTGAGAGAATAAACATTATTCCTCCCATTGTAGGAGTTCCTGCTTTCTTTAAATGACTTTTAGGTCCTTCTTCTCTAATATTTTGACCAAACTTTAATCTTCTTAAAAGTGGTATTGTAATTGGGCCAAGTATTAAAGTTACAATAACCCCTATTACAAACGTTAATATTAATATTTTTGTTAAATTTCCTGTTAACATATTCATAATACCATCCCCCATTTTTGACTGCTATAACTAACAGTTCATCTCCTTCGTTGAATTATATCTCTTCTAATTTTTTTACAACATCCTCTAGCTTAACACCTCTAGATGCCTTAATTAATACTACGTCATTCAGTTTCACAATATTTTTCAATTCCTTTATGCATTCCTCTTTAGTTTTATACATGATTATATTATCATTATTAAATCCATCTTTAAAGTTTTTAATATATCTTCCTATAACTATTAAGATATCAAGCTTATCTTTTGCATATTCTCCTACTTCAAAGTGAGCTTTTTCTGATTCTTCTCCTAATTCGTACATATCACCTAAAATTGCAACTTTTCTATAATCTTTATAAGCTGAGAGTACATCTAAAGAAGACTTCATTGAATCAGGACTTGCATTATAACAGTCATTTATTATTATAAGACCTTCCTTTTTTATCACTTGTAACCTCATTGAAGTAGCCTCTAAATTTTCTAGTCCCTTAATCATTTCTTCAAAAGAAACATTTAAACAATTTGCAACTTCAATAGCAAGCATTGTATTTAATACATTATGCTTACCTGCCATTGGTAAATTAAATACAGCTTCTTCACCAAAAGCATGTGCTAAAAACTCTGTTTCTTCTTCCTTTAATATAATATTAGATGCATAAACATCATATTCATGATTATAACCAATTTTTTCAACTTTAAATCTATTTGAGTAAACATTTTTCAATAGTTTATCTTCTGCATTAATAATTAATGTATTTTCTTTATTAAAGAAAGTTGAAATTTCCATTTTAGCTTTTAAAATATTTTCTTGAGTTTTTAAGTTTTCTATATGAGATAATCCAATATTGGTTATAACGGCTATATCTGGTCTAGCAACATCTGCAAGCAATTCAATTTCTCCTAAGGAGCTCATTCCCATTTCTAATACTGCAACATCATCTTTTGAAGTTAACTCTAATATCATAAGTGGTAATCCTATATCATTATTAAAATTTCCTTTTGTCTTAAATACTTTATACTTATGACTTAAAAGAGCAGCTATTAAATCCTTAGTTGATGTCTTTCCCGTTGATCCAGTAACCCCAACAACTTTAAGACCTAATTTTTTTCTATAAAATTTAGCTAAATTTAATAATGCTTCTCTAGTATTTTTTACCTTAACTATAGTTCCCTTATTTTCTATTTCATTTAAATTAAATTTAACTTCATCTATTATAACAATAGATGCACAAGCTTCTAAAGCTTTCAATGCAAAATCATTTCCATTGAAATTAGCGCCTTTAATTGCTAAAAAGACATTGTTTTTTTCTATTTTTCTAGTATCAATACATAATTTGTTAAAACTAACATCTTCACTTTTTATAATAACTTCTCCGTCTATAGCATTTAGCATTTCATTAAAAGTCATTTCCATAATAATTACCCTACCTTCATCTTAAAATATTATTTTCTTTGCTAAGTACTTTTCCTTTAATTATAGACAATCATATAATTGCATATACAAACATAAAAAATTCTTTATTTTTACATAAATTTAGCATGTGAATCAACCCACATGCTAAAATAAAAATCTTAATCTCCATACTCAGCACTTAATGTTAACTTTACAGTAGTACCCTTTGAAATTAATTCACCATTAGGAATGTTTTGATTTATTACTACTCCATCGCCTTGCAGAGTATATTGTATTCCTAAACTCTCTAAAAGTTCTATAGCTGATTCCTTTGAGTAACCCCTTACATCAGGCATAACAACATCTTTATTATAAGTTGCATTTTCATCTGTGTAAAGATTAATTACAGAATTTTCCTTTATTGTATATCCAGGATAAGGCTTCATATTAGTTATTACTTCACCATTTCCCTCTATAGTGCATTCTAAATTATATTCCTTTAATAACTTTTTAGCATCTGAAACAGATAATCCCCTTATCTCTGGAATAACTATATCTTTTAAAATTAAATTTTCATCTTGAGAAAATTCATTATCTAAATAATTAAATATATCTTCTAGCAATACCTTTCCTAAAGGAGCTGTTACTGTACCTGCGTAATATGCCCCATTGCTTGGCTCATCTATACTTAAAAATACAGTTATTTGAGGATTTTCAATTGTTGCAAATCCTGCCATAGATGATATATACTTTCCTGATTCATAAGAACCTGTTAAAGGATTAACCTTTTGAGCAGTACCTGTTTTTGCTCCAATATGGTATCCTTCTATATAAGTTTTATTAGATCCACCTTGATTTACTGTTCTTTCTAAGTAATCTCTTAAGGTTGCTGCTGTTTCCTTTGAAATTACATTTTTTATTGTCTTTGGATCAAAAACTTCATCCACTACTGTATTTCCATTACTATCAACATGACTAATAGATTTCATTATGTGTGGTTGTATTAATGTTCCACCATTAACTATTGCATTATACGCTGTCATATATTGAACAGCATTAACTGTATTAGTTTGACCGAAAGATATTGTTGCAAGGTCAGCATCATTCATATTTTTAGCAGATTTTATTATACCTCTTGCCTCTCCTGGTAAATCCACACCTGAAATTTGCCCAAATCCAAACTTTTTAATATATTCAACAAGCTTTTCTGCACCAATTTTCTCTCCTAATTTCATAAATCCAACGTTGCATGAATTTTGAAGTATTTCAGGTAAAATTTGGCTTCCATGTCCTGATCTCTTCCAACAATGTATAGTATGTGGACCAACTTGCAAACTTCCTCCACATTGAAATGTATCAGATTCTGAAACTAATCCTTCTTCTATAGCTGTTGACATTGTAATTACCTTAAATATTGATCCTGGTTCAAACGTATCATTAACTAAGCTATTTCTCCACATTTTTTGAAGCTTTTCAGAATCCGTTTCACCTATAAAGTCTTCAAATCCATCAAATGGATTATTAGGATCAAAATCTGGCTTGTTAACCATTGCCAATATTTCACCATTTTGAGGATTCATTATAAGTATAGAAACCCTTTTTGCTTTGTTTTCAACAAGACCTTTTTCTGCTACCTTTTCTGCTATAGCTTGTAAATTTTTATCTATAGTTAATTCAACATCCTTACCATCAATAGGTGCTGTAAAGTTTGATATTGTATAATCTAAAGATTCACTATTTCTATCTAATTCAGCTATTCTTATTCCTGGAACCCCTGAAAGGTATTCATTATATTGAAGCTCTACACCTGTCAATCCTTGTCCATCACTATTAGTACTTCCTAATACATGTGATAAAAATTGACCTTCTGGATAATACCTTTGAGTATCTGGAGATACTATAACCCCTTGAATATTTAACTCTTTAACCTTATCAGACAATTCTTTGTTTATTCTTCTAACTAAAGTAGCAGAACCTGCATCTTTACCATTTGCAAGTTTAGTTTCAAGCTTTTCTTTAACAGCATTTGTATCCATTTCTACTGCTTGTGCAATTAAAGGAGCAATATCATCTGTAGTTTTTTGATTCTTTTTTAAATATTGCCTAATTGAATTTAAGTCAAAATCTATTCTGTAAACATTCGCTGATACAGCTAACTCATTACCATTTCTATCTAAAATTCTACCTCTTCTTGAATCTATTCTAACTTCACTTGTCCACTGTTCTTCAGCTCTACTAGAATAATCATATCTTTTAACAAGCATAATATAAGACAATCTAATAATTAACAAGGCAAACACAGAAGTAATACACCATAAAGCTAAAACCATTCTTTTACGCATAACGGCTCTATCTTTAAAGCTTCTCTTATTATTCATACTAAACTCCTCCAAGGAGCATTTTATTAATGAATAACTAGAGTCTGAAATACTACTACTTAAGATATACCTTAGTGCCATACTTCTACAAATTATTCATTAACTAAATGCTGCTATAATTTTTTGTAGTAAACCACTCTTTTTGCTTTCCTCATTTTTTAAATGTGAAAAGTATTCTTTTGACATATCAATTCTTATAGTGCTTTCAGAATTTGGATAAACCATTCCTAATTCATTTTCTGCTGTGCTTTTTATTTTATCAAATGATGCAAATTTTAACATATCTACATTAATTGCTGCATTTACATCTTCTTCCTCTTTCATATTACCTTCTAAAATTAATAATTGCTTTTGAAGATCATGTACTTTTCCATCTAGAAATAATGTTGTAGCTCCTAAAGCAAAAATAATTGTAGCAATTTTTAAACCACTAACTAAAAGATATTTTCTTTTTTCATGAGCCTTCTTATCTCTATCTTTTAACTTCTTATTTCTTTTTTCATCTAATGTATTAACTTTTCTCTCTGGTGCTAAAGCTGTATTTCCCCTTATATAATCATATTCCCTAACTCCCATTTTATTCACATCCCTGCTAATTTTCATAATATTTATATATTATATTTTTTCAATTACTCTTAGTTTTGCACTTCTACTTCTTGGATTAATTTCAACTTCTTCCCTTGTAGGATCTATTGCTTTTCTTGTTATAACTTTTACCTTAGCTTTTTCTCCACAAACACAAATTGGAAACTCTTTTGGACATCTACAAGATATGGCTAAATCTCTAAATTTATTTTTAACTATTCGATCTTCTAGTGAATGGAATGTAATTATAGCCATTCTTCCACCTTTATTTAGTTTATTAACACCATCTTCTATTGCCTTATTTAGAATTGATAATTCACTGTTTACTTCAATTCTAATAGCTTGGAAAGTTCTTTTTGCTGGGTGAGGTCCTTCTCTTCTTGCCTTTGCCGGAATTGCATCTTTTATTATGTCAACTAGCTCTAAAGTAGTTTCTATATTTTTTTCACTTCTCCTAGTTACAATAAAATTAGCTATTCTCTTAGCAAATTTTTCTTCACCATAATCTCTTATGATTCTATATAGCTCCTCCTCACTATAGTCATTAACAACATCATAGGCTGAGAAACTATTTTCTCTATTCATTCTCATATCTAACGGCGCATCTTTCATATAACTAAAGCCTCTTTCACCTTCATCTAATTGATAAGAAGAAACTCCTAAATCCATTAAAATTCCATCTACCTTTTCAATTTCAAGCTCATCTAAGATTGCTCCTATATTATGAAAATTGTTATGTACAAATGTAACATTTGAATAATTTTGTAGCCTTTTCCCTGCTGCTTTTAATGCATCCTTATCCTGGTCAATTCCTATAAGTCGTCCTTTAGTTGATAATCTTTTTAAAATTTCAGAGGAATGACCTGCACCTCCTAATGTACCATCAACATAAATTCCATTTTCTTTAATATTAAGTGCTTCTAAACATTCATTAAGTAAAACTGATACGTGATTAAACTCCATTTTTCTAACTCCTTAATTTTAAAATCGCATTTTTTGAATAAATTAAATTAAAGATATTTTAAGATAATTACTTAAACTTTGTAACAATAATTTAATTAAAGATTATATACTTACTATATCCCTTTCTATTTATGCATATTCTTTTAGGTTTAATGGAATTAATCATCTTCTTATATTATATTCTATAGAATTATTCTCTTTCCTTCAAGATATATTTACTTAAAATAGTATTTTTTTCTTTTACTAAACCTAGAAAAATCAATACTTTTGCCTATTTTAAAGTATAACTATAGCAAGGGGTATATTTATTACATTTTTTTGAAATCACTTGCGATATTAGTCTTTTTTTATTATTATTTGTTGAATATTTTTCATAAAAATAGGAACTGATAAAACAGTTCCTACTTAAAATATCTATTATACGTTTATACGTTAAATCTAAAGTTTACTACATCTCCATCTTTCATTACGTATTCTTTACCTTCAAGTCTGTATAAACCTTTTTCTTTTGCTGCTGCTTCAGAACCACATTCTACTAAATCATCATAAGCTACAACTTCAGCTCTTATAAATCCTCTTTCTATATCAGAGTGAATTTTACCTGCTGCCGCTGGTGCCTTAGTACCTTCTTTTATAGTCCAAGCTCTAACTTCTTGAACACCAGCTGTTAAATAACTTATTAATCCTAATAATTTATAAGATTCTCTTATTAATTTATCTAATCCTGATTCCTCTATACCATACTCTTCTAACATTTCAGCCTTTTCTTCTTCTTCTAATCCTGATAACTCTTCTTCAAGCTTAGCACATACAATAACTACACCTGAATTTTCATTTTCTGCATATTCTCTAACCATTTTTACATACTTGTTTTCAAGGTTTCCACTCATCATATCATCTTCTGATATATTACAAGAATATAATACTGGTTTAGAAGTTATCATAAATAAAGACTTAACAAAAACTTCTTCCTCTTCATTTAGTTCTAATGTTCTAATTGGCTTATTAGCCTCTAAATGAGCTTTAACTTTTTCCATTATTTCATATTCAGCTTTAGCTTTTTTATCACCGGATCTAGCAAGCTTTACTCCTTTTTCCATTCTTCTTTCTAAAACTTCTAAATCTGCAAATATAAGCTCTAAGTTAATTGTTTCTATATCTCTAATTGGATCTACTGAACCTTCAACGTGAACTACATTTTCATCTTCAAAACATCTCACTGCATGTACTATAGCTTCAACTTCTCTTATATGTGATAAGAATTTATTTCCTAATCCTTCTCCCTTTGAAGCTCCTTTAACTAATCCTGCAATATCATAAAATTCTACAGCAGTATAAACCTTTCTTCTTGTACCATACATTTTTTCTAATACATCTAATCTTTTATCTGGTACACTAACAACACCAACATTTGGCTCTATTGTACAAAATGGATAGTTTGCTGATTCTGCTCCTGCTTTTGTTATAGCATTAAATAATGTACTTTTTCCTACGTTTGGTAGTCCTACAATCCCTAATCTCATCTATATAACATCCTTTCGACCTTACTAATACTTCTAAGATTATACTCTAGAACTAATTTAATTTCAACGATAAAATATTTGTTTATTCTTCATAGTATTTAAAAATATAACAAAATAAATCATTAAAATAATTCATCTAAAAGCATATAATATTTAATTTTATTCCAATCCGGATTAATTCCTAATTTTTCAAATAGTATATTTGTATTAAAATTTTCATAAACTTTTCCACCATATTTTCCACTAAAGTTATTAACTAAGCTCCTATAACATATTGCAATATCTTGATATTTATCAGCTATACCTGCTCTTCCTAAATCAATAAATCCACTTATTTTATTATTATCTATAAGTATATTAGGTAAGCAATAATCACCATGGGATAATACATAACTTTCAATTGGTTTATTATTCTTTAACCATTCTAACAATTGATTTGGAGAATTAAATCCATTTTCACCATAAGTATCTTTATCTACATTTTCCATAAAGCAAAGCTTGCTTTTAATACGTTCTTCAGCTAGTTTAAGTTTATTTTCTATTGAATTATTACAGGGACAATTAGATATATCTATTGACCAAAGCATTCTTAAGCCTTCTACTAATATATCCACTAACACTTCAGGATTTTCTAAAAACTCTGGTTCACAAGACATTCTTCCATTTATTTTACTCATAAGCAGATAATTTTTATTTTTTGATTTTTCTAAATATATAATTTTCGGAACAGGTATTTTATCCCAAAGCCACTCCATCATTTTATTTTCATTATCTGATTCTAGACAACTTTTCTCTACTTTAAGAACCATATCTTCACAACAAATCACACTTGCCTCTGACATTCCAATTCTATCAATACTAAAATTTCTTTTTCCTATAATTCTTTTTATATTATTTGGTATATACAATTAAACTCCCCCTAAATTGTCAATATTTAATTTTTATTTAAATTCCTCCTTTTTCCACGTGTAATATCTTTTCATATACAAAACATATTAATATAACTTATGAAAGGAAGGATTTATAATGAAAAAAAATAAATTATTTATTTTTATTTTAGCTTTAATTTTATCAATAAGCTGTTTTTCTACTATTACCTTTAGTCATTCTATTTCCTTAACTTCAGACGATTCAGAATTAAATTGGTATTTTGTAAACAGAGGTAAAGATACACTTCCTGAATCTCCAAAAGAAGCTACTGAACTTTTATCTAAGTATGATGCATATTATTTAGGTAATACTAATGAAAAGGTTATTTATTTGACTTTCGATGAAGGTTATGAAAATGGCTATACACCTAAAATATTAGATATCTTAAAAGAAGAAAAGGTTCCTGCTGCTTTTTTTGTAGTTAAACCTTACATAACTCAAAACCCAGAGATTATAAAAAGAATGGCTGATGAAGGTCATTTAGTATGTAATCATTCAAATCACCATCCATCAATGGCTACTATAACTGATCCAGAAAAATTCAAAGCAGAATTTACTGATGTTGAAGCAGCTTATAAAGAAATTGTTGGATCAGATATGCCTAAGTTCTTTAGACCACCTATGGGAAAATATTCAGTAAACTCTCTAAAGAAAACTAAAGAATTAGGTTATAAAACAATCTTTTGGAGTTTTGCATATAAAGATTGGATTATTGATAATCAACCTAGTGAAGAAGAAGCAATCAAGAAAATTACAAATGGTGTTCATCCTGGATGTATAATGCTTATACATGCAGTTTCTAAAACTAATACAGCTGTTTTAAAAACTGTAATAGAACAAATTAGAGCTGATGGTTATGAATTTAAATCTCTTAATGAACTTCCTGAATATCAATAATTTATTTTAATAAAAATTTTTCCTAAGTATTTCAAATTAAAATAAGTCATAATAAATAAAATTTATTATGACTTATTTTAATTATATTCCAAAAGATTTTAATATCTTTGTTTTTTTATTAAGTGATGAACTTATTATATCTGAACACTCATTTGGAATGTTTTCATATCCATCTTTATCTCCTAAACTATTAAAATTAACAAATACATTAACTATAGCACTTTCTATAGCACTATGTAAAAGCACAGCTGCAACTACAGCATCTGAAGTCAAATTTTTATTTCCAAACTCAACTGCAAATTCTATATTTTCATAAAACTCTAAAGAATCTTTTGCTAAATTTAAAGGTGATTCCATAGCTGCAATTGTTTTTTCTTTTATCATTTTTAATCTATATACTTTTTCTTCATCAGTATCCTTTTTTAACTTAAATGTATTCATTAAATCAGTAAAGGTACTTCTATCTGCTTCCATATAAGCAATACTTTTTTTTATAAATTCTTCACATTTTTCTTTTAAATTTATCATTTTTTCTTTGTTATTGTTATCTAACTTTTCAAAGGCTTTTTTATCAATAGTAAATGAATACACCATAGTGTTTAATGCACCTGCTAAAGCTGATACTAAAGCTGCAGTACTACCACCGCCTGGTGATGGTAAGTCTGTTTTTAATTCATATAAAAATTTTTCTATTGAATAATCTTTAAAATACATTTTAAACTCCCCTTATTTCATTAATTCTTTATAAACATTTATTATTTTATTTATTATTACATTAGAACTAAATTTCTGAGTACAATATTTTCTTAAGCTTTCTTTGTTATATTTTTTATAATTTTTTTCTATATATTCCATAGCATCACTTAATTTATCTACATTATCTATTTCAGTTAATATTCCAACATTTTCATTTATTATACCTTCTGCTCCACCATTAAAGGTTCCTATTACAGGTTTTCCACTTGCTAGTGCTTCAATGTATACTACTCCAAATGTTTCATACCTGGAAGCTAAAACAAAAGCATCACACTTATTCATATATTTTGATACCTCTTCTCTAGATAAAGCACCTACAAAAGTAACTTGACTTTCTATATTTTCACTCTTAGCTATGCCTTCTAGCCATTCTCTTTGACTTCCATCACCACCAATAATTAATCTTGCCTTTTTATTTTTAAATTTCCTTGAAAAAGATTTAATTAAGGTGTCAAACCCCTTTTCTCCCTCAAGAAATGCTAATGAAAAAAATATAAATTCATCTTTATTATCTTTAATATCTCTTATATCAAAAAGCGATAAGTCAACTAAATTTCCTATAACCTTTATATCTCTTCTATTTGTTAATTCTTCTATTTCATTTTTAAGTCCATTTCCAACTGCTATTATAGCATCTGCACTTTTATAAGAATCAACTATTCTTTTGTAATAACTTTCCCTTACATACTTTCCCCTCTTTATTGAAGAATGCTCTGTTATAACTAAAGGAATATTGTATTTTTTTGCTATATAAGAAGCACTTATTCCACCCCATAAAGATGATTGTGCATGGATAATATCAACCTTACCTTCTTTTTTTACAATTTCTTTATATAGTTTTTCCATTCTTTTATCAAAAATATTAAACATTAATGGATGCTTAGGTATAAAATTATAGTTTTTATACCTATAAGTTCTTAATCCTTTTTCAATATTGAAATATAAACCACTTTTTTCTTTTATTTTCCCTATCAAGGTTAATGGCCAAATTTCATTATATGCAACAGTAATTTTTACTCCAGCTTCTTGAAGCTTTGTTGCTTGTTCTCTAAAGAAGCTTCCATGAACCTTATTTCTATCATTATCATACCAAGAAGGTATAAACATTACATGCATAATAATTACCCCTTTAAAATATCATTAAGTCTTTTAGAAATATATTGCCACTTATATTCTTCAATAGGTCCATACTTTTTTTTGTTTTCAACCATAGAAACTAATTCTTTAATTCCATTTATAATCTCACAAGAATTATTATTTACCACAATACATTTCTTTTTATTTTCTATTACATCCTTTATCGGGTCATTTTCATCTCCAAGAATAATAAAAATTAGACCATCTGCACCAAAGTAATCATATATTTTAGCAGGGATTTGCTTTGAATTTTTATTTCCAAATAACAGTAAAATCTCACTATTAAGCATATATCCTAATGCTTCATCATAAGGAATTCTAGGTGAAACATTAACATTTTCAACATTAATTAATTTATTTTTTATATTTATGTCATCTATATTACCAAAAAACAGAATGTTTAACTTATTATATAATTCAATATCATTTTTTTTAATATTATCTAATGCTTCTATAAAAGGATTAACATCTCTAAGCTTTGAAAAAATTTCTCCAGCATAAACAAAATTAATTTTATTTTTATTTATAAGCTTTGGATTAGAGGTTCTTTTTATTTCATTATATTGATTTTCATCATATCCTCTTGTTACTATAAAAGTTTTCTCAATAGGAATATTATAGGAATTTACATAATCATCTCTATTAGCTTTAGTTACAAATATAAATCTATCACTAAGCTTAACTATTTTTCTTTCAAATGATTCTTCAAATTTCCTTCTTGCTATACTTATATTATCTCTAGTTGAATCTTTAAGCCAAGGATCACTCCAATAAGTAACCCATGGTAAATCATTAAATCTTTCTTTAATTTTTAAAGCACAAATATGGCTTGATGGTGGCTCATGCATTGAAAACATTACATCAAATTTTTCTTTTTCATGTAGTTCAATCCCGTATTTACTTGCAGATCTAGCCCAGTTAAAATACATATCTGGCACTGCTATAATTGATTTACCCTTTTTAAGTAAATTCTTTACAAAATTTTTATTGTTTTTAATAGAGTCTTTTATTTCTATTTTAGAAGATTTCTTAGGCATTATTTTCTCAAATATTTTTCCACCTGAAATTATATGCATCTTAACATTTTTATCTAGCATACTTAATATATATTCATCATAATAAATTGAATTTTTAGGAAAATTCACAGTTAAAAGATGAACTTCGTTTCCATAAATCTTAGATAAATTATTTAAATATTGTAAAGTTTCAATAGATGCTGAATTGTTAATTAATGGTGAATAGCATGCTATAAATAGTATTTTCATATTTCCTCCTAATTGCCTTTTTTAGATACCTTATTTCTTATCATGTATATTGCTTCATTAACTTCTTCAATTTTTAATATCTTACAAACTATAAAATAAACAATAACTCCTATTATAAAGTTAAATAAAATAGTTAATATTGAATTATTTAAAACCAAAATATTATTTAACATTACTAAAACAAAAAACATAATTATTGCTGATAATAATATTTTTAATAACTTTATTATCATTGGAATAACATTAAAATTTCCAACAAACTTTCTAGTAGATATAAATAATAATATTGCTGTTATAATTGATGCTATTGTAGATGCTAGGGCTACACCAAATATACCAAATATCTTTGATAAACTAATGCTTAAAATAATATTTACAACTACTCCAATAACTCCATTAATTGTTGTTACTTTGGTTTTTTGCATTGAAAATAATGATGAATTTAAAATATCCCTTATTCCTGTAAATGGCAATACTAACGAATATCCTAAAAATGCACTTGCTGTAATTCCTACAGCTATATCATTAAACTTGCCTCTTTCATAAAAAGCACTTATAAGCTCTTTGTTTAATAATATAAATCCAATAGAAATAGGAACTAATAATAAAGCAATTATAGAAATTGATTTTGTTAAGTATATAGAAAATCCCTCATTATCACCTTCATTTAATTTATTTGCCATAAGAGGATACATAACAGATACTATAGATGTTGTTATGGCTGTATTTGCAAAAACTATTATCTTTTGTGCAAAATCTAACGCACTTACTGCACCATCTCCTAAAGATGATGCAACCTTCATATCAACTATCATATTTAATGAATTTGCACCTGATCCTATTATTACTGGGATAATTAACATTAATATTTTCTTTATTCTTTCATCTTTTATATTAATAAATAATTTAAATTTATATCCATGTTTATATAAAACAGGTACTTGAACTACTACTCTTAAAAAGTTTCCTATAACATTTGCAATAGTTAATCCTATAATATTAATATCATTAAAAAATAATAAATAAATTATCATTGGAGCATTAAAAAACATACCTAAAATAGAAGGAATAACAAAATCTTCACATACCTGTAGCATTGCCGTATAACATGCATTTATTGATAAAAATAAAAGATTAAATAATGTTATTCTTGTTAAGAAAACTGTAAGTATAAACTTATCTTTAGTAAATCCATCAAACATAAAGCCAACAATTTTATCTGTAAATAAAAATCCTAAACTAAATACGATTATTGAAATAACTAATAATATAGAAATAATATTATTAGAAAACTTAAACATCTCATCTTTGCTTTTTTCATATTTAACTTTACTAAGCATTGGAATAAATACTGTAGATATAGCAAGCCCTACAATTGTAAAAATTGTTTCTGGCACAGATACAGCAGCTTTATAAGCATCAGTATAAATACTAACACCAAATTGATATCCAACTAGTATATCTCTAAATAATCCTAAAAACCTGCTTAATATACCAATTATCATAACTAAAAAAGCTGCTTTAAATATTTTATTACCTCTCATTATTTATTACCTCTGCTTTTTGCTACAATCCAAATAAATTTAGGTATACTTCCAAGCCTCTTTATTCTCCAAGGTTCTTTAAAAACTCTATAAGCCCATTCCATTCCTATATTAATCATCCATCTTGGAGCTCTATTTACCTTTTCAGCTATTACATCAAAGCTTCCTCCAACTCCCATATATATCTTACACGGAAGTTTATCCATATAATTAATAATAAATTTTTCCTGTCTTGGACATCCCATTGCAACAAACAATACTAATGGTTTTTTATTTTTTATATCCTCTAAAATTTCCTTTGGATTATCTAAATCAAAAAATCCATTATGATATCCAACAATATTAATTTTAGGATAGTCTCTTATTATATTAGCAACACAAGTTTTTAAATTTTCTTCATTTGCTCCTAACAAATAAATTCCATCTCCATCCTTTTCACACTTAGAAATTATCCTTTTCATAAGCTCAATTCCAGCAATTTTTTCTTTTACAGGGGTTTTTAAAATTTTACCACTTATTTGTGTTCCAACACCATCAGGTATTATTAAAGAATATTTAGAGGTAAAATTATCAAATAATTTTCTATCGTTTAATCCCGCATATAAAACTTCTGGATTTCCAGATACTATATGAACTTTATCATAAGAAAAAGCTGTATCTACACATTTTCCTATATCCTCAGAGAAAATTTTATATCCTAATATATTTATACTTTTAAAGTTATCTTTTTTCCCCATATAATCTCATCCTTTATTATTATTTATTTATCATAGCATCTAATTGTTTAACTATTTCATCTTCTGGATTTAAGTTTTTTGCTATTTCTAAATGTAATTTAGCATTTTCTAAGTCATTTATATTTAAATAACACATTATTATATTAGTACATATTTCAACATCTCTTGATGCTTCAAATGCCTTTTTAAAATATTTAATTGCTTCTTCAAATTCACCTATACATGCATAATTTAATCCTAGTTCTACTATAACTTCAAGTATTCCACTTTCTCTTTTTATACTTTCTTTTAAATAATAAATAGCTTTATGGTAATTTTCTAATTTTCTAAATGCAATTCCTAAGTAATAATAAATAAGTGGATTTTCTTTAAACTCTTCACCTAATCTAAGTAATATTTCTATACTTTTAGCTGGATTTTCTTCTAATAGTTCTACAGCATTTTCATAATCTGATATATTATTTATATCATTATTTATTATCTCAACTTCTTTAGTTACTTTTCCACCATTATTAAAATACTCATTTATTAAAACCTTAGCTCCTTTAAAATCTCCATCGTCCTTTAAAATTATAGCTTTATATAAATAGGCTTCAGCTATTTTTAACTTATTTGATATACAATAATCTATATCTTCAAGCAATATATCCTTAAAGCCTTTTTCTTCCTCCCTAATAGCTTCTCCTACAAGTAATATTTTTTTCATAACTTCTAAATCTTTAGAATATGTATAATATCCTTTTAATAAAAGATAGGCATCTAAATATCTTTTCTCATCTATTCTCTTACTTATAAGTGATTTAATACAACTTTCAGTATCTTTTATATAATCTAATATAAGTTCATAATCATCATTAAATCTTAAATTTTCATCACTACCAATTGCAATAAACATACCTTCTATAAAATAATATATAGGAAGATTTTTAATTTTTATTTCATTATTTATATTAGAACTAATATACTCAGAACTTATTGGTAAATATAAATCATTATTTTTAAAAGTTACATAGGATGGTATTCCTATATTTTCTTTAAATCCATCTTTATTCATTTCTAAAAATAATAACTTACCTAATTTTTCTTTTATTTTTACCTTATAATCCATAAATTACACTCCTTTAGTAAATTATTTCATTATTCATAATACAGTATTAACATAAAACTTTCAAACTAAATACTGAAATAATAAAAGCTACCGGTTTCCCGATAGCTTTTATTGTTTTATGCTAACTTTTCGTTAATTATTTCCATAACTTTTTCATTGAATCTTACTAACTTTTCTTCAGCATTTACTAAGCTTTCACCTTTAACAGCTGAGTAAATTTTCATTTTTGGTTCAGTACCTGACGGTCTAACAACAAATGAAGATCCATCTTCTAATATATATTTTAATACATTAGACTTAGGTAAGTTAATAACACTTTCTGTATTACTTATTAAGTTTTCTTCTTTGCTTAACTTATAATCAAGTTTTGTTGCAATTTTAACTCCATCAACTTCTGTTAATGTAGTAGTTCTTAAAGAATCTAAACACTTAGCAATCTTTTCTTGACCTTCTTTTCCTTGTAATTCAATTGAAATTAAATCTTCTTTAAAGAATCCAATTCTGTTGTAAAGCTCAATTAATGCTTCATAAAGGCTCTTACCTTGTTCTTTATAATAAAGAGTCATTTCGGCTATTAACATTGAAGCTATTACAGCATCCTTATCTCTAACGAATTCTCCAGCTAAGTAACCATAGCTTTCTTCAAATCCAAATAAATATTTCTTATCTCCATTTTCTTGGAATTGTCTAATTTTTTCTGCAATATATTTAAATCCAGTTAATACATCCATTATTTCAACACCATAGTAATTTGCAACTGCTCTAGCACCTTCTGTTGTTACTATAGTCTTAATTACAACTCCATTTGAAGGTAATTTTCCTTCTTCTTTAAGAGCTGATAATATATAATCTGTTAATAATAGTCCTGTTTGATTACCAGTTAAAACTTTATATTGATCATCATTTTCCTTAACTACAACACCAATTCTGTCACAGTCTGGATCTGTACCAAATATAATATCTGGATTGCTCGTTTTAGCCATATCAAGGGCTAATTCAAAAACTTGTGGATTTTCTGGATTTGGATAAGAAGCTGTTGGGAAATTACCATCTGGCATTTCTTGTTCTTTAACTACTTCTACATTTTCATATCCTAATTCAGCTAAAACTCTTCTTACAGGAACATTTCCACTTCCATGTATTGGAGTGTATATAACCTTTAAATCTTTAGCTTTTTCTTTTACTAATTCAGTTCTTATTGTAAGCGCTTTAACTTCTTCAATATAAGCCTTATCTACTTCTTCTCCAATGTACTCTAAAAGGTTATCATTTAAAGCATCTTCTAATGAAGTAGTTTTTATATCTTCATAATTTACTATACTATTAACTTCACCTATAATAATTCCAGCTTTTTCATCTGTAACTTGTCCACCAAATTCATCATAAACCTTATAGCCATTATATATCTTTGGATTATGTGAAGCAGTTATTACTATTCCACCTTGACAGTTTAAATGTCTAGATGTAAACGAAAGCATCGGAGTTGGTCTTAAGCTTTCAAATAAAAATACCTTTATATTATTTGCACAAAGAGTTAATGCAGCAGCTTCTGCAAACTCCTTTGACATATTTCTTGAATCGTATGCAATAGCTACCTTTGGTGATTCAAAAGATTTATTTAAATAGTTTGCAAACCCTTGTGTTGCTTTTGAAACTGTATATACATTCATTCTATTAGTTCCAGCACCTATTACCCCTCTTAATCCACCAGTACCGAAATCTAATTCCTTATAAAATCTATCTTCTATTTCTTTTTCATCGTTAATGCTTCTTAACTCTTCCTTTATTTCCTCTGATATTACAGTAGAGTTTAACCACTCATTGTACTTCTCTTTATAATCCATATTATTCCTCCTAAAAATTTTCAATAATCTTTACTTAGTTATTATATACCAAATTTAAAAAAATTTAAACAAAAAAATAATAGATATAGGAAAATTTATCTATATCTATTATTTTTAGTTTATTTTTTCTATTATTCGGCTAATTCTTTTGCATCATTTTCTTGAGCTAACTCATTATTTTCTTCAACAGTTTTACGTTCATAACTTACTGAAGCAATAACAGAATTTAAATCATCTAAGACTGATATTTCAGATGCAACTTCTAAATCACCAAATTTATAAACTGATCCAACACTTCCTGTTCCAATATTAAAGTCAATATATTTAGGTAGTGCTTCTACTGAACATTCTACCTTTACACTATCTTTTTCCTTTTGTAGAACTATTCCTTTTTTATTTAAATATTCTTCTCCTACATAATGAATCGGAACTGATGAAACTATTTTATTTTTTCCTTTTAATTCTTCTAAATCTAAATGAATTATCTTATTAGTAACAGGATCCCTTTGTACTTCTTTTATTAATCCTTTATGAGTTTCTCCATCTAAACTAAATTCTAATACACCATGTTCTCCATTAACACCTATTTCATGGCATAATTCTAATTCTCCAACTTCAAATAATAAATTATTAATTTTTTTACCATATAATACACCTGGAACCTTTCCATTTCTCCTTGCCTTTTTTGCACTATTTGGAACATCTATAGGTCTTTTATTCATTTCTAAATTTGACACTTCACATTACCTCCTATGATTTTTAAAATTCTCTTATGTATTTTTGACAGATATTATTGAATTTATACATCTAATTTACACCTTATCCATAAAAATATTATTTTTTCAAATACTTCTTTAAATGTAATACTTATATCAAAATTCACACTTTTATTATTTTTATCTACTTTATTTCAATTTTGCATATAATAATATTACCTTAATATTACAAATTAACTGTTAAACTTAATTCTAATCCACGAATATAGACAAATTCTATATTTATGATAAAATGTTTATATTGGTATACTAAAAAATCGATAAAGGAAGTGATTTTTATAGTAAAATACAAAATAAAAATTTCATAAAAGCGCCAGAACTTAAGTTAAACCAAATCAAAGATCATTGGTAAAAAGAAACTCCTACCGGACGTAGGAGTAAGTTCGACCAACCAAATCAAAGATTTGGGGTCTCACTTAAGTTGACGAGGATGGGGAGAATCGAATTCTTCGGCGGGTGCCCCACGGTATCGCACTACCGTTAACGACTAGTAAAACTATAAAGTGATTTATAGGACAATCCTAGTCAGGTGTTAAAACCTCCATTGCATGTTTGATTTTTCTAGTGTGTTAGTATACTTTTTTAAAATCTAGAATATCTAATGGCAATATTAAAAAAAATAAAATGAAAAAATAATTTAAAATTGGAAGGAAGATTTATTATGTGCGGAATAGTTGGTTATGTTGGAAAAAGACAAGCATCTGATTTATTAGTTGAAGGTTTATCAAAATTAGAATATAGAGGTTACGACTCTGCTGGAGTTGCAATTTTTAATAATGGAATAAATGTTAGAAAATTTAAAGGTCGTTTAAATAATTTAGCTAAAAGCTTAAAGGAAAATCCTATTAATGGTCATATAGGAATAGGTCATACTAGATGGGCTACTCACGGTGAACCATCTGATATTAATTCACATCCTCATACTACAGAAAATGCTACTATTAGTGTTGTTCATAATGGTATTATAGAAAATTATATGAAATTAAGAGAATGGTTAACTTCAAAAGGTTATACATTTTTCTCTGAAACTGATACAGAAGTTATTCCTAATTTAGTTGATTTTTATTATGAAGGTGATTTATTTGATGCAGTAGTTAAAGCAACTTCTAAACTTGAAGGAAGCTTTGCTATTGGTGTTGTTGCTAAAAATGAACCTGATAAAATAATTGCTGTTAGAAAAGATAGTCCTCTTATTGTTGGACTTGGAAAAGATGAAAGCTTTATAGCTTCTGATATCCCTGCTGTTTTAAACCATACTAGAGATGTATATCTTTTAGAAGATAAAGAATTTGTAATTCTTACTAAAGATGGTGTTGAACTTAGAAATGAAGAAGGCGAAAAAATAGAAAAAGAAATTTACCATGTTACTTGGAATATAGATGCAGCTGAAAAAGGTGGATTTGAAGATTTTATGTTGAAAGAAATTCATGAACAACCAAAAGCTGTTAAAGATACCCTAGCTGGTAAAATAATACTAGGTAAAGAAATAACAATTGATAATATTTCATTTACTAAAGAACAATTAGAAAACTTTGATAAAATATATATTGTAGCTTGTGGTACTGCTTACCATGCTGGAGTTGTTGGTAAAACAGTAATCGAAAAGTTTGCTAAAATTCCAGTAGAAATTGATATTGCATCTGAATTTAGATATAGAGATCCTATGATAACAAATAAAACTTTATTAATAGTTGTATCTCAATCTGGAGAAACTGCTGATACTTTAGCTGTTCTTAGAGATGCTAAAAGTCAAGGTACTAGAGTTTTAGCTATAACTAATGTTGTTGGGTCTTCAGTTTCAAGAGAAGCTGATGATGTATTTTATACTTTAGCAGGACCTGAAATTGCAGTTGCTTCAACAAAAGCATATGTTACTCAATTAGCTGCATTTTACATTTTAGGATTATACTTTGCTTCATTAAAGAAAACTATGTCAAAAGATGAAATTGAATCAGTTAAAGCTGAATTATTAGAAATACCAAATAAAATTGAAAAAGCTTTAGGAATGAAGGATGAGCTTCAAAAATTTGCTTCTTCTCACTATAATCATAAGGACATGTATTTCTTAGGAAGAGGACTTGATTATGCAGTTGCTATGGAAGGTTCTTTAAAACTTAAAGAAATATCTTATATTCATTGTGATGCTTATGCTGGTGGAGAATTAAAACATGGCCCTATTGCTTTAATAGAAAATAATACAGCTGTAGTTACTCTTTTAACTCAAGAAGCTTTAAAAGATAAGATGATTAGTAATGTAAGAGAAGTTTCTACAAGAGGTGGAAATATATTTGCAGTTGTAAATGAAGGAGATACTACTTCACACGAAGTTGCAGATTCAATAGTTTATATTCCAAAAACTATTGATATACTAACTCCACTTGTAAGTGTTGTTCCTCTACAATTAATTTCTTATTATATTGCAAAGCAAAAAGGTTGCGATGTTGATAAACCAAGAAATCTTGCAAAATCAGTAACTGTTGAATAAAAAATAGGATATACCATTTGGTATATCCTATTTTTTAATTAAACAAATCTTTAATTTCATCAGCACTTAATGAACTTAAAAATCCACCATTTGTATAGTTTCCATCCATTATTTCATTTATTATTTCTTTTTTACTTTCTTGAAGGTTTATTATTTTTTCTTCTATGCTTCCCTTTGCAATAAGCTTAATTACTTCTACAATATTTTTTTGTCCTATTCTATGAGCTCTATCTGTTGCTTGTTCTTCAATTGCAGGATTCCACCATGGATCAAAGTGAATCACTACATCAGCTGATGTTAAATTAAGCCCTGTTCCCCCTGCCTTTAATGAAATTAAAAATACTTTTAACTTATTTGATTTATTAAATTCATTTACTAATTCTACTCTTTTTGATGCTTTAGTTGTACCATCTAAATAAAGATATTGTATATTTTCCACTTCTAATGCTTTTTTTATACTATCAAGTACTGATGTAAATTGTGAAAATAAAAGTATTTTATGATTTTCTTTAATAAAGTCTTGTATAAGCTCTATGGTTATATCTATTTTGCCACTTCCTCCAGTATATTCATCCATTATTATTGAAGGATCTAATGCAAGTTGTCTTAATTTAGTCAAGTATGAGAAAATAGTTATTTTATCTTTTACAAAATCTTTTTCTTTCATTTTTACCTTTACATCATCTACATATGCTTTATACACCTTTTTTTGATTTTCTGTCATTTCAATTAAAAATTTCTTTTCAATTTTATCTGGTAATTCATTCATCACATCTTTTTTTAATCTTCTTAATATAAATGGTTTGATAAGTTTCTTTAATTCTTTAGAACCTTTTTCAATACTCATAAATTTTTCTTGAAACTTTTTCTTAGAATACAGATATCCTGGCAAAATATAATCAAATAATGACCACAATTCAATTAAATTATTTTCTATTGGTGTACCAGTTAAAGCAAATTTTACTTTTGCATTTAATGATTTAACAACTTCACAACTTTGTGATAAAGGATTTTTAATATTTTGTCCTTCGTCTATTATACAAAAATCAAAATTTATATCTTTATATAAATTATAATCATTCCTTAAAGTTCCATAAGTAGTTATAAGTACATCTATATCTTTTATTTTCTCTTTAGAAAATATTCGATTATCTTTATTTCCATGAATAATTTTTATGTTCATTGTAGGAGCAAATTTTTCAAATTCACTTTTCCAATTATAAATTAATGAAGTTGGAGTAATTATGATACTTTTTTTATTTTTTTCTGATAATAAAAATGCAATGGTTTGAATTGTTTTTCCTAACCCCATTTCATCAGCTAATATTCCTCCAAATTCATAATGACTTAATGTTTTGAACCATTTAAATCCAGTTATTTGATAATCTCTTAAAGTTGCTTTTAATTCTTTTGGAATCTTATAATCTACACATTCTAAATTTTCTATTTTATTTGCTATGTGGCTAACAATATCTTTTCCTTCAAGAAAAATCAAATTATTATCCTTCAAGTATTCATTAAAAAATATTGATTTACTTTTATGTACTTTTATTTCATTAGATTCTAAATTTATGTCACCATTTAAAGTATCAATAAGATTAAATAAACTTTTAACTTCTTCTTCCTCAAAATTTATAAAACTTTCATCTTTTAATTTAAAAAACTTTCTATTTTCTTTAAAAGCTTCAATTATTTTCTTATATTCATTCTTATCTACATTATCAATATTGAAAGTAAACTCTAAATAATTTCCAGTTCCCTCTGACACTTTTGCATTAATTGATTTAGCTCCATAAATTTTTCTTTCTTTAAATCTATCTGAATAAAATATAGTTGCCTCTTCTTTTAATTTTGTTAAATCTTCAGCTAGTAGTTTAAAAAGCTTTTCATCATTTCCATTAAAAATAAACTTTTCATTACTTCTATAAAATGATAATGAATTTAATAAATTTTCAATTTTTTCTTCCTTATTTATATTTCTAATTACATATTCATTATCTTTAGGTCCTATTAAAATATTAAAGCTTATATCCCCATAATTTGCTTTAACTTCTGCTAAAGTCTCATTTTTTTCTTTATCAAAATAAACTTCTAATTTTGCTTCTTCTTTAACTATATTCTTATTTAAATCTTCATCAATACATATTTCATTACTTATAAGCTCTAATATTGGTATTAATTTATTTATTACCTTTTGTTTATTAGAATTTTTAAAGGAGATAATCTTTTCTTTACTTAATATATCATTTATTGCTTTGTAATATTTTATTTGCTTAAAGTTAGGAAGATATAACTTATCTTTATATAAATAAACATCACCTTTATATGTCATGGATTTTGGAATGTCCTCATTAGAAGATATTTTAATTTCATTATTTTCTTCTTTTATATTAAATTTTATAGGTAAATCTTCCTTTAATATAATAACTTCCTTACTTTTCTCATTTTCAGTTAATAAAATATTATCATCTTTTATATTTTCTAAAAATCTTCTTAATGAACTTTGAGGAATAAATAATGTTTTATTTCCACCAAAAATATTATTAGTAATCTTTTCAGCTGCATATACCCCCTTAAATGGTTCGTTTAAAGATACATATTCTTCAATAAAATCTAATATTTTTTCATCTTCCTCTGAAAAATAATGAATTACAGGATTATATTTAAATTCTTTTCCATAAGATACTATTACATTATTTTTTTTAGCATTTATTAAATCAACTATACTTTTAACAACATAAAATTTTTTAATTCCTATTTTCAAATCTAATTCATAATAAAAATTATTTTTGCTTATTGCCTTTTTACTAAGGTTAATTTTTAGATTAACTTTTTCTTTTTTATTTGTAGTTATTTTTTCTACTTCATTTAAAATAACTTCGGAATAATCTATTTCTTTATCATCAATGTTTTCTAATTCATTTTTTACTTTTTTCTTATCTATTACAGCTTCTTCAAATTTATAAAATGTAGCTCCAATATGCTTACATATATATGTAGAGTTAAAATCACAATTTTTTTTAAAATCACTGCAACTACATTCAGTATAAATTAAATCACCCTTTTTTATATCAAAGGATAAATTTGTATTATAAATACTAATATCACTTTCAGACATTACTTTTCCATAAATATCTAAAGCATCATATTCTTTATCCACTATAGACTTAATATCTAATACTAAACCTTCCCTAAAATATTTAAGAGCTTTATTTAAACGATTATTAATATCATTTTTTATTACTAAAGCATTTAATTGTGTTACATCCAATTCCTTCACCTCATTAAATGAAACTATTTGTTTTATCTTTTAAAAAATACTAATAAATATTTTAAAACAAAAAATAATCTATTGAATTAATATTACCCAATAGATTATTTTTATCTATATTTTTAAATTTACAATATCTCTTTATATTGTTCTTCCTTAAATCCTACTAATACTTTATCTTTGCAAATTAAAAGTGGTCTTTTAACAAGCTTTCCATCTGTAGCAAGTAATTTTATCATTTCTTCTTTAGACATATCTTTAATCTTATCTTTTAACTTCATTTCTCTATATAAAACACCAGAGGTATTGAAGAATTTTTTAACTTCTAACCCACTTAAATTTATCCATTCTTCTAATTCTTCTATTGTAGGATTTTCTATAGTTATATCTCTATCATTAAATTCTATATTATTTTCTTGTAAAAACTTTTTAGCCTTTTTGCAAGTAGTACACTTAGGATATTGTAAAAATAACTTTTTCATAATTATCTCCTTTTAAATTATTTTTTATAATTTTATCATAACAATTACGAAGCAGTAAACATACTATTTAAAAATTTTCTTTGTTTTTTCTAAATAATGATTTATTTTTTTAAATTGTATATAATAAATATAATAATTATTTTTATATTATATATTAAGGAAGTGAATATTATGGACAATTCATATTATATCAATAATAATTCATTTAATACTATTAACAACTTAATTAATAAAAGAGAGTTTTCTTTAGCTGAAAATTTATTAAATTCTCATTTAGATAAAAATGCTGATTATCATTATCTTTATAGCATATTATTAGAAAAAAAGGCTTGGTTTGAAGAATCTTTAAATCATTTAAAAATTGCGATTAGCCTTTCTCCAAATAATACTTTATACAAAGAAAAATTTATTAATTTAATGGGAAGGCATAGACATTATTCAGATGACTACTATAATAATTGTTATAGAAGACATAATCGTGGCTGTGCTTGTTGTTGCTGTGATGATTGCTGTTGTGATTGTGGTCACTTTAGTTGCTGTGATTTAATATGCTTAGATCAATGTTGTGAGTGTATGGGTGGAGATTTAATTGAATGTATTTAATATAGCTTTCAATTATTTTATATGAATCACTTATTTAGATTAAGATGAATATATTATAATAATTCAATAATCTTTTTTAGGAGATTTATTTATGAACCCTTATAAAGTCCTTGGCGTAAGACCAAATGCTTCATTAGATGAAATTAAAGATGCTTATGAATCATTAGCAAACACCTATAATATAAATAATTTTGATGGTTCTTTAGAAGAGCCCTTGGCAGAGGATAAACTTTCAGAAATAAATGAAGCTTATAAATCTTTAACTAACAACTTTAAGTATCAAGACATAAGAAGTTTAATAGAAAACAAACAATTTTTAACAGCAGAAACAGAACTAAATTTAATTTCAGATAAAAACTCACCTGAATGGAATTACTTGCAAGGTTTTGTATTATTAAAAAAAGGTTGGTTTCAAGCTGGAGTAAATCATTTAAAAACAGCTGCTGAATTAAATCCTAATAATGAAGAATATCAACAAGCCCTAATGGTGCTTGTAAAAAAAGTTAGAGCAATGAAAGCAAATTATGCTAGAGCAATGCAATATAATAGTGCTAATAATAACAACAATATGTGTGGCGGAAATGGTGGAAGTCAAACAAATAACATGTGTGGTGGTGCTGGAAATGGCGGCGGTGGCATAGATCCTAATATTTTAAATATGTTTATGAGTGCAAATGGAGGTAACCCTATGGGTGGTGCTAATCCTATGAATGGTGCAAGCCCTATGCCTGGTGCTAATCCTGCAGATGCAATGAATGCCGCTAATAACGCTAATCCTATGGGTAATATTGCAAACATGATGAACAGTATGGGCGGAATGGGTGGTGGAAACCCAATGCAAAATATGCTTATGCAAAGTTTAATGAGTGGCGGAAACGGAATGAACATGTGTGGTAACTCTGGTGGCGGTGGAATGTGCTAAAATTCTTTAATACTTTTATCTTAAATAAAGGAGAAATTTAATGTTTGGCTATGTTACACCTCTTAAAAGCGAACTAAAGTTTAAAGAATTTGAATACTTTAGAAGCTATTATTGTGGTTTGTGTAATGAAATTAAAAGAGAATATGGTAATATTCCAAGGTTTTGTTTAAATTATGATTTAACTTTTATAGGCTTTTTACTAGATGGACTTTATAGTACACCTCTAAACCTTGATTCTATTAAATGTTTAAGACATCCTAATAAAAAAATTATAATAACAAAACAAACAAACGCCTTAAATTATTGTGCTAATTTAAGTATACTTCTTTTTGATTATAAACTAACAGATAACATAAAGGATGACAAAAGTATAAAAAGTAAAATTTTCAAATTTTTACTTTCTTCTTCTTCAAAGAAAAGTTTGCTTAAATTAGAAAGTCTTTCTGATAAAATATCAAATAATATAACTATATTATCAAATTTAGAAAACTCAAAACAAATTTCTTCTTTAGATGAGATTACACATCCCTTTAGTGATATAATGGGTAGCATTTTATTAAATTTTCCATACAAATTTGAAGATGATTCAGAAATATTACGCAAAAACTTATATAGTCTTGGATATTTTATTGGAAAATGGATTTATTTAATAGATGCTCTTGATGATTTAAAAGAGGATATGGATAATAATAATTTCAATCCTTATAACGTTTTATATAATTCAAATTCATTAGATTTTAATAAATTAATTTTATCATGTATTAATGAAATTGACTTTTATATTTCAAATTGCCTTGTAAATTGTAGTGAGCTTTTAAAAAATATTCCTTTTAAAAAGCATTATAGCATTATTGATAATGTAATAAACTTAGGAATGATAAATAAATATTATGAAGTTTTAAATAAAATACCAAAATCAGAAAATAATAAAATAAATACCAGTAGCTAATAACTACTGGTATTTATTTTATTTATTATATACTACTATATCTCTCTTAGTATCTAAAATTGCATTTCCATCCTTATCAAGGTTAAATACTGATGTTACTGTAACCTTTTTTATATCACCCTTTAAATTTTCTATTTTTGCTATAAAATAATTTCTCACCTTTTTATCTATCTTTTGAGGCTGCTCTACTCTGCTTGTAAAAGTTCCTTCTGTTGTTTCAACTACAATTGAAGTTTTTTCATCTTCTGTTCCAAATACATAAGCATCATTAGTGTCATTATATAAATTAACTCTTATTAATGCACCATCAAATTGTACTGCCTCTTTAACTAAACTTAAGTTTAATTCTTTTTTCTTATCCATTGGAACATCAAATCCTATACATTCTATAATAGAATCTGGAGAAACTGACCAACCACCATCTTCTTTTATTATGGCATATACATAATCTCCTGTAGTATTTTCATTATTTACTACAGCTGAGATAGTTATTACTGCCTTTTTTAAATTTTCATTTATTTCTTCTATACTCTTAATGTTTGAAGATGTTATATTTAAATTTTTTCTATTCTTTTTCATTACTTTTATTATTTGATTTAAATCATATCCTACATATTTTACGTATTCATCTGAATATAATTTAACCATATTTTCTACATTATTTTCTAGGTTATATGTATTAAATAAATTAATTGCCTCTTCTGCTGTATTTCCTCTAATCATTTCAACTTTCTTACTACATCCTAGGGATAAAAAAACAAAAATTGATAAAATACTTAATATCCCATATATTTTTAAGACCTTTTTCATAAAATTTCCTCACAATCTATATTTTCTCTTAATAAATATATAACATATTTTATAAATTTCATCAATATTTACATAACTTACTTTTTAGATTGTTTAAAACTTCTAAATGATTATCATAATCTTTTACTACACCTTTTATATCATTCATAATACTTTCTTCCATATCTTTATTTTCCTCAATAAACTTATTAGCATTTTTTATTCCCATATTCATAGCTTTTATTGCATGTTCACATACTTCAGCATCAGTATCAACAGATATAAGTTTTATTTTTTCAAAAGCCTCAGCAATATTCCCTATTATACCTAATGAATCACTTGCATTTCCTCCAAGATATTCTATTCTATGAGTTATTGCTTCTTCATGTCTTTTAAATGATTCTATAATTTCTTTTAACTTAGCTTTAAGCTCTAAATTTTGAGCTTTATCTAAATAATCCTTAAATGTAGCCCCTCCCATATGAATTCCTGTTAAAAACTTATTTAAATCTTTAACTATTTTTTCACTCATTATTGTCACCTCTAATCTTTTTTAATTATTTTTTCCATTTTTTAAAATAATATTTATAAAAAATTAAAAGCTATACAAAAATATTTTTGTATAGCTTTTAAACTAATCTAAATCTTTAATATAAAATCCCTTATTATAAACTTCTTTATCATACTTAATTTCAATATTATTACAAGCTCTGCTATCTTTTTTATTTACAATAAAATTAATTCCTTCTATTACTTCTTCAACATCTTCTTCTGTCTTAAAATCACAATATAATTCATAAGCTGGTCTACCACAACCATAAAATACTTTTATTCTTATATAATTTTCTGAACTTTCATTTAGTAAATTATTTAAAGCTTCTTTTGCTTTGTTATCAAATTTTAATTTCATTAATAATTCCTGCCTTTCATAAAATAGATATATATTCTATTATAAACAAATTTAATGTATATTAAAATATATATGTATATATAAAACTAAAAACTCTTTAGCAATATATTTTTACTAAAGAGTTTTTTTATTTTTACTATTTGCCTAAATTAAATTCAGTATGAAGCAATCTTATTGCTTCAGGAACCTTTTTGCTATCAATTAAACACCAAATAGTCATATTTGAATCTGTTGTTTGTAATACTTCAATTTCATTTCTAGTTAAAGTATTTATTATTCTTGCCATAACTCCAGGTACACCATTCATTCCAGCACCAACAATAGCTATTGTACTACAATTTTCAATAATTGAGTATTTAATTTCAGCCTTGCTCATTATTTCTGAAAGCTTATCTTTTTCACTTGCATCAATTGTAAACATTTGATGTTCTGGAAAAATATTTATTAAGTCTAAGCTTATATGATTTTTAGCTAATAATTCTAAAAGATTTCTATATGATCTTCTTTCTCTATTATCTGACAATCTTACCCTTACTTGAATTCTATTATTTAAATGAGTTATCCCAGAAATAAGTCTTTTTTCTTCTTCTGAAATATCACTTTTAATCATTGTTCCTTTTGAATCATTCATAGTATTTTTAATTACTAATGGCACATTTCCCTTTTTAGCTAAGGCAACAGCATTTGGATGAATAACCTTTGCACCTTGATCTGCTAGTTGAAATCCCTCATTATATGTCATTTCATTTATAAGAGATGCATCCTCTACCATTCTTGGATCAGCGGTCATTATACCATCTACATCAGTATATATATCTATTTCTTTTGCATTTAATGCAACTCCTAATATACATGCTGAAGTATCACTTCCACCTCTTCCTAAAGTTGTAAAAAATCCTTCTTTAGTAACTCCTTGAAAACCTGTTACTACTGGCACTTTTCCAGATTCTAAAATTTTCATTATATTACTAGTATCAACATCTATAGCCTGTGCATTAGTGTGAACATCATTTGTTATAATTCCTGCTTGACCTCCAGTTAATGGAACTGCAGTTATTCCATGCTTATATAAATCATTACATAAAACTACCGAACTTATTATTTCTCCACAACACATTAATAAATCTTGAGCACTTTTATTATTATTTTTAAAATTATCATCTACAAGTGATAATAGGGTATCTGTTGCATAAGCTTCTCCCTTTCTTCCCATAGCAGAAACTACTACTACTGGTTTTAATCCACTTTCAATTGCCTTCCCTATTTTTTTTATTACTTGTTTTCTTCTTTCCTCTGTAGATACAGATGTTCCTCCGAACTTTTGCACTATTATATCCAAGGAATCTCCCCCTTAAGTTTTTTAAGCTCTCGCTCTTTTTATCTTTCCTTCCTCAGCAGAGATTACTATAACATTAGTTCCAACCTTTGTTACACATTCCCATGGTATTTCAACATATTCCTTACTACCAAAAAAACTAAACTTACTTGAACTAATACCAACCACTAGAAATTTAATATATCCTTCTTCATCAATTATAAAGTCAATATTTTGAGTACTATCATATTTTTCTGCACACTCTAAGTTAAAAATTTCATATCTTTCTAACTCGCTTAAATTTCTAAGCTGACTTTCTGGCTTTTTTTCGTAATATTCAAAATCCTTCATAATAATTACCTCCTCGTTATACATAATATTATGCAAACAAAAAATAATATATTACTTTAGATATACGATTAAAATCCAATTAGCAATTTACTCTCCTTAAATAATATATCAACTATAAGACAAACTTACAATAGAAATTTTTCATCACTACAACTCTTATATGCAACTTTAGAGTTATTTATAATTGAGTTTAATTTATCTGCTTCCACACCCTGACCAACAAAAGCAGTACTTATTATTCCTGGTTTAAAGCATCTCTCCAATACATAGTTTATGTCATCATTATCTATTTTGTTAATTCTCTTAATTACATCTTCTTGTGTTTTAATTTTATTTTGTAATAAGAAGCATTTTGCATTTGCAAACATTCTAGATGAAGTGCTTTCTAGACCTAATATATAACTTGCCTTAATTTTTTCTTTATTAATTTCTAGTAATTCTTTACTTATACCCTTATTGGCAAAATCATATAAATGTTCATTAATAACACTTATTGCTTTATCACAATACTTATTACTCAACCCTGTATATATATTCATAGTTCCAACCCCTAAATAAGGTTGCATGTAAGAATAAACACTGTAACATAATCCTAACTCTTCTCTAACCTTTTGGAAAAGTATTGATGATGCACCGCCACCAAATATATTATTCAATAAAACTAATGAATACGATTTATCATCAGCATATGGTAGTCCATTTAAACCTAAATTTATATGAACTTGTTCTATTTGTTTTTCAGTATATTTGCTATCATGTTTTAATGTAATAGCTTCATAACTTGGATTATATATATTATCTTTGCTCCATTTACCAAAATATTCTTCAATAAGCTTTCTTAATTCCTTTTCATCAAACTTACCACAAATACTAAGTACAGAATTATATGGTGTATAATGATTTTTAATATAATCTTTAATTTTTTTTCTAGTAAATGATTTTATTTTATCAGGTGTACCTAAAATAGGATAAGCTAAAGAGTTATCTCCAAAAATAGCTTCTGAATGTATTTCGTCTAATACATCTTCTGGATTATCTTGACTCATATTTATTTCTTCTATAACTACCCCCTTTTCTTTTTCTATTTCTTCTTCATCAAACTTTGCATTTAATATCATATCAGAAATTACATCTAAACATAAATCAACATGAGTATTTAATGCTTTTATATAATAACAAGTAGTTTCCTTGCTTGTATAGGCATTAATTTGACCACCTATATTTTCTATTTCTTGCACTATTTCTTTTGCACTTCTTTTATCAGTACCTTTAAAAAACATATGCTCTATAAAATGTGAAATACCATTAACATCTTTACTTTCATTTCTTGAACCATTTTGAACCATTATTCCTACACTTATAGAATTAACATGCTCAATATATTCTGTTACAACTCTCAAACCATTATCTAATGTATATAAATTAAACATACTTACCTCCATTTTTATAGATTTGCTTTTAGTTTATTTTAATCTTATCATATTTATTCTATATAGTAAAAAAAAGAGAATTATTTTAAATTCTCTTTTAACATTTTTATTATTCAGTTGGCTCATCTTGTGGAAGAGCATCTTTTCTTGAAAGGTTAATTCTTCCTTGAGAATCTATTTCAGTTACTTTAACTAAAATTTCATCTCCAACAGATACAACATCTTCAACCTTTTCTACTCTCTTTTTATCTAATTTAGAAATATGACAAAGCCCTTCTTTGTTAGGTAAAATTTCAATAAATGCACCAAAGGCAGCTATTTTAGTTACTTTTCCTAAATAAACCTCACCTGCTTGAACTTCTTTAGTCAATCCTTCAATAATTCTGATAGCTTCATTTACTCCATCATGGTCTGGTGAAGAAACAAATACTGTACCATCTTCTTTAATATCTATCTTAACACCTGTATCAGCTATTATCTTATTAATAACTTTACCACCTGCACCAATAACATCTCTTATTTTTTCTGGATCTATAGAAATAGTTGATGTTTTTGGAGCAAATTTAGATACTTCTGATTTTGGATTTGGTATACATTCATTTATTTTATCTAAAATGTGTAATCTAGCTTTTCTTGCGTTTTTAATTGCTGTTTCAATTACATTAAAGCTTAATCCCTTAATTTTTGTATCAACTTGAATTGAAGTTATACCTTCTGTTGTTCCTGCTACTTTAAAGTCCATATCTCCAAAGAAATCTTCTATTCCTTGAATATCAGTTAAAACTTCTTCTTCGCTTAAATCTTCTGATGTTATAAGCCCCATTGCAATACCTGCTGCTGGCCTCTTAATTGGAACACCTGCATCTAATAATGCTAATGTAGATCCACAAACAGAAGCTTGAGAAGTAGAACCATTTGAACTTAATACTTCTGAAACTAATCTAATTGTATATGGGAACTCTTCTTCTGAAGGAATAAGTGGTTCTAAAGCTCTTTCTGCTAAAGCTCCATGACCTATTTCTCTTCTACCTGGTCCTCTTAATGGCTTTACTTCCCCAACAGAATAAGCTGGGAAATTATAGTGGTGCATATATCTCTTAGATTCTGTTTCTCCTATACCATCTATAATTTGAATATCTCCAACAGCCCCTAAAGTAGCAACAGTCATAACTTGAGTTAATCCTCTTGTAAATAATCCTGTTCCATGAGTTCTTGGAAGTAAATCTACTTCACATGAAATTTTTCTTATTTCATCAAAAGCTCTTCCATCAGGTCTTCTAGAATGATTTAAAAGCATATCTCTAACCACTTCTTTTTGCATGTTATAAACTATTTCTTTAGAATCTGCAAATGTGTCTGGATATTTTTCTGCAAACGCTTCACTTATTTTATCGTTTACTATGTCCATCGCAGCATTTCTTTCATCTTTATCAGTGATCCACATAGCTTCTTTTATCATTTCACTTGCAAAATCTTTAATGTCTTTTGAAAGTTCTTCATCTGGCTTATAAAGAACAGGTTCATCCTTTTTCTTTCCGAATTTAGCCATCGCTTCTTCTTGGAATGCAACTATATCTTGACACTTTTCAAATCCATATTCAATTGCTTTAATCATTGTATCTTCTGGAATTTCATTTCCACCAGCTTCAATCATCATAACTCTTTCTTTAGTTGCACAAACAGTTAATTGAAGAATACTTTCTTCTCTTTCTTTTGAAGTAGGATTTAAAACAAAATTTCCATCTATAAGACCAACTTGCACTGCTGCAACTGGAGTTGTAAAAGGAATACTTGATAGGGATAATGCCATTGATGCTGCATTGATTGCTAGAATTTCTGGTAAGTTATCTTGTTCTACAGATACAACTGTGCAAACCACTTGAACATCATTTCTATATCCCTTAGGGAATAATGGTCTTAATGGTCTATCTACAGCTCTTCCAAAAAGAATTGCATTTTCTGAAGGTCTACCTTCTCTTTTTATAAATCCACCTGGTATTTTACCAACTGCATATAATCTTTCTTCATATTCAACGCTTAATGGAAAAAAGTCTATTCCATCTCTTGGTTTTTCTGAAGCATTAACATTTGTTAATATTACTGTATCTCCATAGCTCATAAAAATAGCTGCATTTGATAACATTCCAACTCTACCAAATTCAACTTTCATATTTCTACCGGCTATATTTCTTTCTAATATATTAGTCATTTAATAACCTCCCTTCAGGTTTTACGGGTTTTATTAATTTAATTTTTTTAAAATAATAGAGCGGATAAAACCCGCTCTATAAAGACTATCTTCTTAAGCCTAATTGTGCTATTATAGCTCTGTATCTTTCGATATCTTGTTCAGCTAAGTAATTTAAAAGACCTCTTCTTTGTCCAACCATCATTAAAAGACCTCTTCTTGAGTGGTGGTCTTTCTTGTGAACTTTTAAGTGTCCAGTTAATGAGTTGATTCTTTCAGTTAAAAGAGCGATTTGAACTTCTGGTGAACCAGTGTCTCCTTCATGTCTTCCGTATTGTTTGATTAATTCTTGCTTTCTTATTGCGTCCATAATGACACCTCCAGTTAATTTATCCCCTATTTCCAGGAAAAGAGAAATCACCCTCAAATCTTAGAAGTAGGTTCTTCATGAGATATTATATCAAAGTAAGTCTATCTTGTAAATATAATTTATTATTTTAAATTTATTTGTATTTTATTATCTAATATTGATTAAACTTAATCGCTAAAATACTAAAATTACTTTAATATAACTTAAAATTTAAATTTATATATATTATTATATAGTTGTTAAGTTTTATCTTCTTTTATCTTTATCTATAAAAGAAAATTAAAAATACATTTCACCTTTTTCTTCTGCAAACTTTTTATCTTTTTTTAATTGTGCAACTAATTCATTAATATTATTAAACTTTATCTCATCTCTAATTCTATCAATGAAGTAAACCTTAATTTCTTTTCCATATATATCTTCATTAAAATTTAATATATAGGTTTCTAAAGTTAATTCTTGCCCATTTACAGTAGGATTATTCCCAACAGAAGTAATTCCCTTAAATGTTTTTTCATCTATTTTTACATTAGTATAATAAACACCTTTTTTAGGAATAACTTTTTCTTTATTAATTTCTAAATTAGCTGTTGGAAAACCTATAGTTCTTCCAAGCTTTTTCCCATCTATAACTTTTCCTGAAAGCATATAAGGTCTAGATAACATATTAAATGCTTTTTTCACGTTTCCATCTAATAATTCTTTTCTAATAGATGTAGAACTTATTATTTCATCTTGCATGGTATAAGGTTTCATTACATATAATTTATACTTATATTCTTTTTGAAACTTTTCTAAAGTTTCAACATCCCCTAAATTTTTATAACCAAACTTAAAATTAAATCCTACAATAATTCCCTTTACATTATAGCTTTTACATAGCCATCTTATAAATTCATCAGGCATCATCTTCATGATTTTTTCATCAAAATCCTTAAATGCAATTATATCTACTTCTTCATTTTGTAAAATATCAATTTTTTCTTCATTTGTCATAATTAACTGTATTTTATTCGTGGTATTTAAAAACTTTCTAGGATGATTTTTAAAAGTAAAAATAATTGATTTGCCATTATTTTTTACAGCTAAATCTTTAGCCTTTTCAATTAACGATAAGTGTCCTAAGTGTAATCCATCAAAGCTACCAAGAGCTATATAATTATTTTTGCTTTCTTCATTAAAAGCTTTATTATCATATATTAGCATTGCTTTTCTCCTATATTATTAGTAGCTTTTCTATTTTAAATCCAAAGTTATTTCTTTTACCTAATCCTATAAAGTTTTTATTTTCATCATAAACTCTATATAATACACTATTTATAACTTTGTCTTTAGTAAATCTATTATCAGCAACTCTTACTCCATTTATAAGAAGTTTTGTATATTTTCCATATACAGTAATTGATTCATATTTATTTAAAGCTTCTTCCATAGTTATAACATAGTTTTCTATATTTTCTTCTGTTAAATCATTAATATTAATTGAATTTTCTTGTGAAAATACAGAAGTTTTTGATCTATTTAATTTTGTCATAGTTGCAAAAACTCCTAATTTTTCTCCTATATCATAACATAAACTTCTTATATAAGTACCCTTAGAACATGTAACCTTCATAGAAACATAAGGATTATCTATATTAATATCTTCAATATTATAGATATTTATTAATCTACCTTCTCTTTCCACTTCTATTCCTTTTCTAGCTAACTCATAAAGTCTAACTCCATTTTGCTTTAAAGCAGAATACATAGGTGGAACTTGAGTATATTCTCCTATAAACTCCTTAATTACATTTAGTATATCATTATCACTTAAATTAGAAGTATCTCTTTCTTCTAAAACTTCACCTTCTAAATCATAAGTAGTTGTCCTAATTCCTAGCTTAAAAGTAACTTCATATACTTTTTCAGAATCCATAATATAATCTATTATTTTAGTTGCTCTACCAATACATATAGGTAACACCCCTGTTGCTTCTGGATCTAATGTTCCAGTATGTCCAACCTTTCCTGTCTTAGCTACTTTTTTAACAACTCTAACAACATCAAAAGATGACATTCCCATTGGTTTAAAGATATTTAAAATTCCATTCATATCTTACAACTCTTTCTGTATTTCATTTAATATTTCATATTTAGCTTCTTCCATTGATATATTTTTAATTTTTATACCTGAAGCTCTTATATGGCCACCACCACCAAAAACTTCTGCTATTTTTCTTACATCAACATAACTCTTAGCTCTAAGACTTGCTTTAACACCATCTTCAACTTCTTTTAATAATAAAGTTACTTCAACACCTTTAATTTGAAGTCCGTAAGAAATTATATCTGATGTATCTCCTATATCAATTCCTAAATCTGATGTAAAATTTTTATCTAATTCTAATAAAGCAACTTTACCATTTAAAATAAGTTGCATATTAGTTAATGCTTTTCCAATTAACTTTATTCTACTAAAATCCTTATTATCAAAAAGATTTTGATAAATCGAAGTATTATCTACACCTATTTTTTTTAATACTGATGATATTTTATGTGTTCTTTCTGTTACGTTAGAATGTCTATATCCCCCTGTATCTGTTACTATTGAAGTATACATACAAGTGCCTATATCCTTTATAGTACTATTTTCCTCTTCAAAGCTTATACCCATTAAATTTAATAATTCAAATATTATTTCTGCTGTTGCAGCTGCATTTGAATCTATATAGTTTATATCACCATATTTATCATTTGAAAGATGATGATCAATATTTATTATTGTGCCAGTGAATTCCTCTAAATTTGCACTTACTCTATCTAAGTTTCCACAATCAATTACTACTACAATATCTGTTTCATCTAAAGGTTCTATAATTTCTCCAGTGATTTCAGATGATCCTTTTAAAAACTTTAAGTTTTCTGATAAAGTATCCTTTGATATTATATAACAATCCTTATTTAAACTTTGAAGAGCATTAAAAAGTGCAAGAACACTACCTACTGCATCACCATCAGGTGATACATGGTAGGTAATGCCTATTTTCTTGCTATCTAATATAAACTTTGCAATTTGACTTAAAGTCATATTACTTTTCTTTTACCTTTTGAATTAATTCTTCAATATGCATTCCATAATTAATTGAATCATCAAGTTCAAATATTATTTGAGGATTATATCTTAAATTAATTCTTTGACCTATTTCTTTTCTAATATATCCACTAGCATTTTTTAAAGCAACAAATGTATTGTTCTTTTCTTCATCATCTTTACCAAATATACTTACAAATACTTTTGCATATCTTAAATCTTTAGTTACTTTTACATCTGTAACTGATACCATTGCAGTAAGTCTTGGGTCTTTTATTTCACTTCTTATAATAGTACTAATTTCTCTTTTTACTTCTTCGTTTATTCTTCCGCCTCTATAGTTAGCCATTTAAAACACCTCTTAAAGCTCTTTTCTCTTAATAGCTTCCATTGTAAATGATTCTATAATATCGCCTTCTTTAAGATCGTTGAATTTTTCAACGCTTAAACCACATTCATATCCCTTAGCTACTTCTTTAGCATCATCTTTAAATCTCTTTAAAGATGCTAAAGTTGATTCAAATATTACTATACCATCTCTAATTACTCTAACTTCAGAATTTCTTACAATCTTACCATCAATAACATAACACCCTGCTATAGTTCCTACATTTGAAATTTTATATGTCATTCTTACTTCTGCCTTACCATTTATAACTTCTTTATATTCTGGTTCAAGCATACCAATCATAGCAGATTTAACATCTTCAATTGCATCATATATTATTCTATATGTTTTTATTTCAATATTTTCTTTTTCTGATTGAACTGTTGCATTGGAATCTGGTCTTACGTTAAATCCAATAACTAAAGCATTTGAAGCTGCTGCAAGTGTAACGTCTGTTTCTGTAATTGCACCAACAGCACCATGTATTACTCTAACTTTAACATCATCAGTAGATAATTTTTCTAAAGATTGTCTTATTGCTTCTACAGAACCTTGAACATCAGCTTTAACAACTATAGATAATTCCTTAACTTTTCCTTCTTTAATTTGGCTATATAAATCTTCTAAAGATACTCTATTTGATGCTTGATGACTATCAGCCTTAATTTTTTGCTTTCTAATATCAGCCATATTTCTTGCAGTCTTTTCATCTTTGCAAACTATAAATCTATCTCCTGCAGCAGGAACTTCAGAAAGGCCTAAGATTTCAACTGGAATAGATGGTCCAGCACTCTTTATTTTCTTTCCTCTATCATCAAACATAGCTCTTATTCTACCATAAGTAGAACCAACTAAAATAGAATCACCAACATTTAAAGTACCATTTTGAATAAGTAATGATGCAACTGAACCTCTACCTTTATCTAACTTAGCTTCAATTACAGTACCCTTAGCTTTTCTATTTGGATCTGCTTGTAATTCTTGCATTTCAGCAGTTAATAATACCATTTCCAATAAGCTTTCTAAGTTTTCACCAGTTTTAGCTGAAACCGGAACACAAATAGTATCTCCACCCCAGTCTTCTGAAACTAATCCATGTTCAGTTAATTCTTGCTTAACTCTATCAACATTTGCACCTGGTCTGTCAATTTTATTTATTGCAACAATCATAGGAACTTCTGCTGCCTTACAGTGATTTATAGCTTCTTTTGTTTGTGGCATTATACCATCATCTGCAGCAACAACTAATATAACTATATCAGTAACTTGTGCTCCTCTAGCTCTCATTGCTGTAAAGGCTTCATGTCCTGGAGTATCTAAGAATGTAATTTTTTCTCCATTCAAAGAAACTGTATAAGCACCAATATGTTGAGTTATTCCACCAGCTTCACTTGCAGTAACCTTTGCATGTCTTATAGCATCTAAAAGTGATGTTTTACCATGGTCAACATGCCCCATAATTGTTACTATTGGAGGTCTTTTTACTAAATTTTCTTCAACTATATCAGTTTCTTCTTCAAAAGCTTCTAATTCTGTTTCTTCTTCTTTCTTTTCAACTAAAACTTCATATTTTTCACAAAGTTTTTCAGCTGTAGAAAAATCTATTTCTTGGTTAACACCAGCCATAACACCTAAAAATATTAAATTCTTAATAACATCATTTGTTGGCTTTCCTAACTTTTCACATAATTCTTTAACTGTTATTGTTTCACCAATTTCAATTACTCCACAAGCAGCTTCAGCATTTTTTTCTGTTTCTTCTTGTTCTAATTCTTTTTTAGTTTTTTTCTTTTTTCTTACACCCTTATTAAGTGATTCAGCAAGTTCATCTTCATATTCTTCCACTAAACTCTTTTTACCTTCATTATCGCTATTATCACCTAATAATTCCTTAATTAGTGTTGCATCTTCATCTTCTATTACGCTCATATGATTTTTTACTTCAACACCAAACTCTTCCATTAATAAATTTATTAAATCCTTTGAGCTAACATTAAGCTCTTTTGCCAATTCATACACTCTAATCTTTGACAATAAAATCACCCCCGGTTAATTTTTAAAATTTTCATTTTCATACAAGGATATTAACTTTTCAGCCATATTTTTATCTACTACAGCTAAAACTTTTAATTCCTCTCTTCCAATCGGGCATCCTAGTTGTTCTTTTGAAAAGTCTTCTATAATAGGAATTCCTTTTTCAGTGCAATGATTTTTAAACTTCTTTTTTGTACTATTAGATGCATCATTACTTAAAATTACAAGATAAAAACTACGTCTATTACGTTGTTCATCACATTTGCTATATCCTTCTATTAAATTCCCTGATCTTTTAGCAAGACCTAAAAAATTAAAAAACTTATTCATTAACTATCTCTTCCCTTAATCTGTTGTATATTTCTTCATTTATTGCAACATCAAGGTTTCTACTTAATCTTTTTGCTTTAAATGCTTTTTCTAAGCACTCAATACTCTTACAAATATAAGCGCCTCTTCCTGCTTTTTTGCCTGTTAAATCCACAGAAACTTCACCTTCTTGACTTTTTACAACTCTAATAAGTTCTTTTTTAGGCTTCATTTCCATACAACCTGTGCACATTCTTAAAGGTATTTTCTTTACTTTCATAAAAAAATCCCCCTTATTCCTCTATTGCTTCAGCTTGTGATTTACTCTTTATGTCAATCTTCCAATTAGTTAACTTAGCTGCTAATCTTACATTTTGACCTTCTTTACCAATTGCAAGTGATAATTGATTATCATCAACAACAACTTTAGCTGATTTTAATTCTTCATCAACTGTTACACTTAAAACTTTAGCAGGGCTTAAAGAACTTGCTATAAATTCTTCTGGGTTTTTACTCCATTTAATTATATCAATCTTTTCACCTTTAAGCTCATTTACAATATTTTGTACTCTTGCACCCTTAGGACCAACACAAGCTCCCATAGGATCAACATTTTCATCATGAGATACTACGGCAATTTTACTTCTTGATCCTGCTTCTCTTGAAATACTCTTTATTTCAACTACACCTTCATATATTTCTGGCACTTCTAATTCAAATAATCTTTTAACTAAGCCTGGATGTGTTCTAGATACAATTATTTGAGCACCTTTAGAAGTATTTTTAACTTCTACAACATATAACTTAATTTTTTCATTAAATTTATATCTTTCTCTTGGGATTTGTTCATTTGGCCCAATAGCTGTTTCTAATTTTCCGATATTTACAAAAACATTTCCTTTATCTTCTCTTAAAACTGTTCCTGTTATAATATCATATTCTTTTTCTTTATATTCATTGTATATGATACTTCTTTCAGCTTCTCTAATTCTTTGAGTAACAACACCTTTTGCAAGTTGAGCTGCAACTCTACCAAAATCCTTTGGAGTAACTTCAAAGTCTACCACATCATCTAAATCATATGTAGGTTTTATCTCTTGTGCTTCTTCTAATCCTATTTCAGTAATATTATCAAAAACTTCTTCAACAACTGTCTTTTGAGAATAAACATGTATTTCTCCAGTTTCTCTATCAATTGTTACTTTTACATTATGTGCTGAAGATGTTGGTCCTGCATAATTTTTTTTATATGCCGCAACTAAAGCATCTTCAATTGTTGTAAATAATAAATCTTCACTAATACCTTTATCTTTTACTATTTCTTTAAGAGCACCTATAAACTCTTGGTTCATCTTAAATACCCTCCTTACTATATTTCCCCTTCAATATTTGCACCTTTAATCTTTTCTTTTGGTATGCTTATTAAAGTGTCTGCTTCAACTATTATATTTTCTTCATTAACTTCTTTTAAAATACCTTTAATATTTTTCTTTCCATCAATAGCTTTTGTAAGTTTAACCATTATTTCTCTACCTACAAATCTCTTATAATGAGATTCAGTAAATAAATTTCTATTTAAACCTGGCGATGAAACTTCTAAGAAATAAGCTTCTTCTATTGGATCTTTTTCATCCATAATATCACTTACTCTTCTTGAAAGAGCCTCACAATCATTTAAAGTGATTCCGCCTTCTTTTTCTATATATATTCTTAAATAATATTCTCCATTTTCCTTAACATATTCAATATGATATATTTCATAGTTAAGTTCATCTGCTATGGGTTTAACCATTTCATAAATTTGAGTTACTAAGGCATCATTTTTCATAATTATCCTCCTTTTCAATATTCAGTTTTTAGGTAATTTAAAAAATAGATATGTAAAAACGCAACTAAAAAGTAGTTGCGTTCAAATAGAAAGAGCGGGAACAAGCCCCACTCTTCATTTCCTAGCTATTAGTAAATTACTTATTATATATTTTATCATACTTTACTAATAAATACAAGGGGCTATAGCAACATTTAAGTTCCTCATTTAAAGTTTGCCCTAATTTATATTTTTTATTTAATATAAAATACTTTTATATATTATTTATATAAGCTTATAAGTTCATCAAAAGCTTTTAATGATTTTTTTATTTTATCATAAGATATACAATAAGATAATCTAAAATATCCCTTGCACCCAAATGTTTTTCCTGGTACTGCTAATATATTAAACCTTTTAGCATCTTCACAAAACTTAACATCATCTTCTATTGGAGATTTTGGAAAAAGATAAAACGCTCCATCCGGTTTTAAGCACTTAAATCCTATAGAAATTAAATGGTTGTATAATAAATCTCTATTTTTTTTATAAATATTAGTATCAACTTCTAAATTTAAACTTTCTTTTATTACTCTTTGAAAAAGTGAAGGTGCATTAACAAAACCTAAAATTCTATTTGCTATATTTAAACTAGCTATTACATCTTTAAAAGTATTCATATTCTTATTAACTACAACATATCCTATTCTTTCACCAGGCAAGGATAATGATTTACTATAGGAGTATACTATAAAAGAATTCTCATAATAATTTAATATGCAAGGTACTTTATTTTTATCGTATATAATTTCTCTATAAGGTTCGTCTGAAATTATATAAATATCTTTATTAAATTCTAATTGTTTTTCTCTCAATATCTTTGATAATTTTTTTATAGTTTCTTCACTATATATAACTCCACTAGGATTATTAGGAGAATTAATAATCACAGCCTTAGTTTTTTTAGATATTTGATTTTTTAATTCTTCTAAATTTAATTGAAAATTAGTTGTATTTGCTGAAATAACTTTTACTATACCATTAAAATTATTAACATAATTAATATATTCACCAAAAAAAGGCGCAAAAACAATAACCTCATCTTCTGGCTCTAAAATACTTTTTAAAATTATATTTAAACCTCCAGCAGCACCACAAGTCATAATTATATTTTCATATTTTAATTTAAGTTTGTACTCTTTAGATAAATTATGTGCTATAGCTTCCCTAACATCTTCATATCCAGAATTATTCATATATCCATGAATAAGATTTGGTCTTTCTTCATCAACAATTCTTTTTATTATAGCTTTAATTTCTTCTGGTGGTTCTACATTAGGATTTCCTATACTAAAATCAAAAACATTTTCTTCTCCATATATACTAGCTAATCTTTTACCCTCTTCAAACATTTCCCTAATGGTAGAATTATTTAATATCATGGTTCTCATTTTACTCGAAATCATGTTAAGCCTCCTAATGAAAATAATATTTAAATTTATTTAATTAAAATCATTAATTTTTCCTTTAAATAAAAACCCCAAAGAAACAGTTAACTTTGGGGTTATACATTAATTATTTTTTACTTTTTAAATATTCATCTATTGCAGCAGCTGCCTTTTTACCTGCTCCCATTGCTAAAATAACAGTAGCAGCACCTGTAACTGCATCCCCACCTGCATAAACTCCTTCTTTTGTTGTAAGTCCTGTTTCTTCGTCAGCAACTATGCATTTCCATTTATTAATATCTAAACCACTTGTTGTTGAAGAAATTAATGGATTTGGAGATGTTCCAAGAGACATTATTACAGTATCTACATCCATAATAAACTCTGAATCTTCTTTAACTATTGGTCTTCTTCTTCCAGATGAATCTGGCTCACCAAGCTCCATTTTTACACATTTCATTCCTGTAACCCATCCATTTTCATCTGTTAGAATTTCTATAGGATTAGTTAATACATCAAATATTACGCCTTCCTCTTTTGCATGATGAACTTCCTCAAGTCTTGCTGGAAGTTCAGATTCACTTCTTCTATATACAATATGAGTTTGTGCACCAAGTCTTAGAGCTGTTCTAGCTGCATCCATAGCAACATTTCCTCCACCAACTACAGCTACTTTTCTTCCAATTTTAACTGGTGTATGATATTCTTCCTTAAAAGCCTTCATTAAGTTTACCCTTGTTAAAAACTCATTGGCAGAAAATACCCCATTAGAATTTTCACCAGGTATCCCCATAAACTTAGGAAGCCCTGCACCTGATCCTATAAACACAGCATCAAAACCTTCTTCAATTAATGAATCTATTGTAACTGTTCTTCCTATTACTACGTTAGTTTCAATTTTAACACCTAATTTTCTAATATTATCAATTTCAGCTTTTACTACTTCTTCCTTAGGTAATCTAAATTCTGGTATACCATAAACCAAAACCCCTCCTGCTTCATGTAAAGCTTCAAATATAGTAACATCATATCCTTTCTTAGCTAAATCTCCTGCACAAGTAAGACCTGCTGGACCTGAACCTATTACAGCAATCCTCTTGCCTTTTGATTCTTCTTTAAAAGAAAGATCAATATTATTATTTCTCGCCCAATCTGCTGTAAACTTCTCTAATTTACCAATAGCAACTGCTTCACCTTTTATTCCTAATACACATTTTCCCTCACATTGAGATTCTTGTGGACATACTCTTCCACATACTGCTGGTAATGCACTATATTTTGCAATTTCCTTTGCAGCGCCTTCAAAATCTCCAATTTTAATATGTGATATAAATTCTGGAATATTTATTGATACTGGACATCCACTTACACACTTAGGATTTTTACATCCTAAACATCTACTAGCCTCACTTAACGCTCTTTCATCATCATATCCTAAACAAACTTCATCAAAATTTTTAGCTCTTACACTAGCCTCTTGTTCCATTACAGGTGTTCGTTTCATTCTATCTACAACTTTACTCATTATTTATGTCCTCCACATCCACAACCTTTTCTATGATGAGTTTCGCCCTCTTCTAATTTAAGCATAGCTCTTCCCTCTTCGGTTTTATAAAGTGATTGCCTTCTCATACTTTCATCAAAATTTACAAGATGACCATCAAATTCTGGTCCATCAACACAAGCAAACTTAACTTCATTTCCTACCGTAACTCTACAAGCACCACACATTCCTGTTCCATCAACCATAATAGGATTTAAACTTACAGTAGTTTTTATTCCAAGCTCTTTAGTAAGCATAGACATAAACTTCATCATTATCATAGGCCCTATAACAACAGCATGATCATATTTTTCCCCTTGATTATTTACTAAGTCAAGTAAACAGTCTGTGACTCTACCATTAAATCCATAAGAACCATCATCAGTACATATATATAAGTTTTTTGCTACTTTTCTCATTTCATCTTCTAATATTATTAACTCTTTATTTCTTGCTCCAATAATAACATCAACATCAATATTATTATCAAAGAACCATTTTACCTGCGGATAAACTGGTGCAGCTCCTACTCCTCCAGCTACAAATAAAATATTTTTGTTTCTTAGTTCACTTAAATCCTCATAAACAAATTCACTTGCTCTTCCTAAAGGTCCAACAAAATCTTGTACATAATCACCAACTTCAAACTCAGCTAACTTCTTTGTACTATATCCAACAGTTTGAAAAACTATTGTAACTGTTCCTTTTTTTCTATTGTAATCTGCAATAGTTAATGGAATTCTCTCTCCCTTATCATCATTTTTTATAATAATAAATTGCCCAGGCTGAGCTGATTTAGCAACTCTTTCAACTTCAATATCCATTAAATATATATTTTCTGTTAATAATCTTTTATCTACTATCTTATACATCTTAATCTTCCCCCCATAATTTTCTTATGTTAAATTTAACTAATCAATACTGCCTTTTGTAATTAAAAATGCACTTTTAAATTTCTACTTAAAAATGCATTTTAAAATTAATAAACTATTTTCTAAAAGTTAACCTTATTTCCATAGAATGTACATGAAAGAAGTTTTTCCATAGTCTCATCATCAATTGTTCTTGGATTAGAGCCTGTACATGCATCTAAAACAGCATTATGAGCTATGTGTTTAACATTATTTAAGAAATCCTCTTCTGTTACTCCATATTCTTTCATTGATGATGGAATATTTAAAGCTACATTAAATTCATTTATTTTTTTAATTAACGAATCTGTTAATTCCGAATCTGTATTTCCATCTAGTTTTAATAATCTTGCTATATCAGCATATCTATCTTCACATTTTGACCTATTATATTGAATTACATATGGTAAAAATATTGCATTAGCACATCCATGTGGAATATGGAATACAGCTCCAACCTTATGAGCCATTGAGTGTACTATACCTAATAAAGCATTACTAAATGCCATACCAGCTAAACATTGTGCCTCATGCATTAAGTTTCTTGATTCTACATCACCATTAAAAGAATTAACTAAGTATTCATTAACCATTTCAATAGCCTTTAAAGCTAACGGATCTGAAAAATTTGATCTTAATGAAGCTGTATATGCTTCTATTGCATGTGTTAATGCATCCATTCCTGTATGAGCAACAAGCTTAGGAGGCATTGTTTGTGCTAGTTCTGGATCAACTATTGCAATATCTGGAGTTATATTAAAATCAGCTAAAGGATATTTAATTTTAGCTTTATAATCAGTAATTACAGAAAATGCAGTTACTTCTGTAGCTGTTCCTGAAGTAGATGGTATTGCAACAAACTTAGCCTTCTGTCTTAATTCAGGTAAAGCAAAAGGCACAACTGCTTCTTCAAAAGTAAAATCAGGATATTCATAGAAAATCCACATTGCTTTTGCTGCATCTATTGGTGATCCTCCACCCATCGCTATTATCCAATCTGGTTCAAAATCTCTCATTACAGCAGCACCATTCATAACTGTTTCAACTGATGGATCAGGTTCTACTCCTTCTATTAATTTAACTTCTAAACCAGCTTCTTTTAAATAACTTTCTACTTTATCTAAAAATCCAAACCTTTTCATTGAACCGCCACCAACAACTACTACGGCTTTTTTTCCTTTTAAAGTTTTTAATACCTCTAATGAACCTTTACCATGATAAATATCTCGTGGTAATGTAAATCTTGCCATATTTTCTCCTCCCAAAATAAATTATTCTACATCACTTAATTTACATATATTCCCAAGTAGTGATACATCTAAATTATATCATAAAATCTTTAAATTAAAATATCCTTTATAAGAAAAAATACCCAAATCCTAACTTTTATAAAAGTTAGGATTTGAGTATTTTTAATATATTATTTATTTAATTCTTTATATTTTTTAGAATTTTCATCAAAAGCTTTTATTATTTTATCAACCTTTTCCCAGCTCTCAAGTGATGCACCAGCTGCTAACATATGGCCACCCCCACCAAATTCAGATGCTATATTATTAACTATAGGACCATTAGATCTAAATTCACAGAAAATTGAACCATCTTCTTTTTCAACAAAAAAATTCCAGTTATTTATTCCTTCTGTATCTTGAAGAGCATTTACCATTCTTGCAGCATTAATTGGTTGTAATCCATATTTTTTAGCTATTTCATTTTTTACTTTTAAATAAGCTACTCCATTTTCCGTAGTTACATAATTACTATAAATATAACCTAAAAATTTTAATTCACTCTCTTCTCTTTTATACATATTTGCATAAATTTCTTTTGTTTCTAAATCAAAAGTTATTTTAGATAGCTTTTCAAATAAATTCGTTGGATTGTCTACATATAAAAATCTACCTGTATCCCCTATTATTCCTGTAAATAAAGCTCTCCTTCCTTCTTTATCTATTTTAAGCTTATTTTCATAAGCTAAATATAAATCTAAAATCATTTCACTACATGAAGAATAATTAGTATCTACCCATGTTAAATCTTCAAAAGGTTCATCAAAAGGTTTATGATGGTCAATTTTTATTATATATCCACAATTATTAAACGTTTGATTATCTACTCTTTCCTTATTAGCTACATCTAAAATAAATGCTAAGCAATTTTTATCTAATTTAATTTCTTTATCCATAGTATTTATATATTCTAATTTTTTTGAATGTTCACCTAATAATACTACTTTTTTGTTTGGATAGGTATTTTCTATTATACTTTTTAAAGCTGTTTGTGAGCTATAAGAATCAGGATCTGGAAATACATGACGATATATAGCTATAGTATCATATTCCTCAATTTTATTTATTATATCTTTCATTAATTCTTTCATTAATTATCACTCCTAAAAATTTAATAAAAAAATCCCCTACTTAGTATAAACTAAGCGGGGCATAAATAAAGATATGTATTTTTTATTGACGGCTTATTGAAGTTTCAACTTGTACTTTCATTTCTTCTAACATAGCGTCAACATCATCTGAGTTTCCAGTAACATAAGCTGAAAACTTTTCATCTGCAACAGTTCTTGCTGATTGAGCATTATTTACTGCTGGAGTAAAGTAAGCAAAGCTTAATGAATCTTTAGCTACTTCATAGATTTTTCCATATAAAGAATTACTATCAGATACTAATTCTTGAACTAAAGTAGAATCTTGTGCTGATTTTCTAACTGGTAAATATCCAGTAGCTGTTGAGAACTTAGCTGTATTTTCAGTATTAGTTGCAAATTTAATAAATTCATAAGCTGCATATTGAGCTTCTGCTGGAACATCTTTTGTTACAAATAAAGATGCACCTTGTTGAATAACTGCTTTACTTTTTCCTTCAAAATGAGGAACTTCTACTATTGCAACTTCAAAAGCACCATTAGTGTTTATATGTGCAAATCCAGCTGAAGAACCTTGATAAGCTAAAAGCTTTTGATTTGAAAATGGTCCTGATAAGAATTTATCTTCACCTGGTACTCTAAATGCACCCTTTTGAGTTTCATTTCTAAAGAATTGCATAAATTCTTTAGACCAATCATTCACAACATTAATTTTTCCATCTAATTGAACAAAATCTTTTCCGTCTTCTTTTAAGCTAGAAATAAAAGCATTTGAAGGAGAATCAAATCCAAATCCCGGTATTCCTAATTGAGATTGACACTTTTCTGATATTTCTGCTAACTTTTTAAAGTCTAAATCCTTTAAATCTTCAACTGTATATCCTAATTGTTCTAATAAGTTTTTATTTACATATAAAACTTCTGTAGATTTAGTCATTGGAAGACCATAAATTTTATTTTCTCCCCATTGTGATAATTCTTTAATAAAATCTGGAATAAAATCATCTTTGATAGCATCTTTCATACCAACTGTTTCATTATTAACATATGGTGTTAAATCTGCTACTTTATTGTCGTTAATAAGTCCTGTTGCAGCATCTGGATAAACATTAACTATAGCTGGTAATGTATTTGATTGAGAAGCAGCTATAACCTTTTTGTTTAAGTCTGGAATACTACCTTGTGCTAAAGCTTTAACTGTTATTCCTTGAGTGTTTGAGTTATTAAAGTCATCAACTATGCTTTGTAACACTTCGGCTTGCTTTCCATTCATGTAATGCCACATTTCAATTGTAACTGGCTCTTTTAATTCTGTAACGATATTATCGTTTGATGAATTATCTTTTGAACAACCTGTTAAGGCTGTAACTGCAAGTATTGCAGTCATTAAAGATGCTAATAATCTTCTTTTCATTCATTTCACCTCTAAAACCTAATTTTATATATTTAAGAAAAGATGATTAAAAGATAAATATTAATTTAAAAATCAAAGTAGTTATAATAACTTATTATAATTATTAAGCATTAATCTTTTAATTCATACTTTTCCTATATATCTTTAATTTATATTATCCCTTTATTCCACCCATTGATATACCATTCATTATCTTTTTGTGTAAGAACATATAAATTACAACTATTGGCATTGTAATTATTGTAGATGCTGCCATTAATAATTCATATCTATTTCCTACATCTGATTGGAATGCAGTTAATCCATTTGCAAGTAATCTCATGTTATCACTATTTGTAACAAGTAATGGCCATAAGAATGCATTCCATGAGTTTATTCCAACTAATATACAAATTGTAATAATTGATGGTTTAGCCATAGGTACAACTATTTTCCATAAGAATTTCCAATCACTTGCACCATCTACTTTTGCAGCATAATATAATTGCTTTGGAATCTTTAAGAAAAACTCTCTAAGCATATAAATATATAATACATTTGCCATATAAGGTACAAATAATGATGTATATGTATCAATTAAGTTTAATGCTGAAATTGTTTTAAAATTAGTTACTATTAATACTTCTCCTGGAATCATCATAGATGCTAAGAAAATAGCAAATATTAAATCTCTTCCTTTGAATTCAAGATGAGAAAAAGCAAATGCTGATAATATTGAAATTACAACTGTACTAACAATACTTAAAGCAGTAACTATTAATGTATTTATAAAATATCTTCCAAAAGGAGCCATTGCTAATGCAGTGCTAAAGTTACCCCACATAAACTTTTCTGGAACAAGTGTTGGTGGCGTTTGAATAACTTCAAAACTTGATTTTAAAGAAGACGCTATCATCCAATAAAAAGGGAAAAGCGTTATAATAGCAAAGACTACTAATAAGAAGTATTTAATGAATGCTTTAAAATTATTTTTATTTTTCATAACTTACACCTCTTAGTAATGAATCTTATTACGAGCAACTGTTTTTTGTACTAAAGTAACAGTTAATATTATAATTAATAGAACAACAGAAGCTGCAAATGCTAGTGGAAAGTCTTGATCTCCATAAAATCTATCAATTATATATCTAACAACAGTTGAAACTGCACCATCTAATGTACGTCCTCCAAACAGAACATAAACTTCTGTGTAAACTTTAAATGAAGCTATTAAACTAATAACATATGTATAAGCAATCATAGGAGAAACTAATTTTACAGTTATCTTTCTAAAGATAGTTCCACTTGTCGCTTGGTCAATTTTAGCTGCTTGATAATATTGCGGATTTATTGATGCAATACCTGTAGTTAATATTAAAGTATTAAAAGCTAAACTCTTCCAAACTGCAAATATTATCAATGCTATCATTGCAAATTTAGGATCATTGAGCCAATTTATTGGGCTTATTCCAATTTTACCTAATAAGAAATTAATAATTCCATATTCAGAATTAAATAGCCATGACCATACAATTCCTATAGCAACTAATGAAGTTACATAAGGTAAAAAGTATATACTTTGGAATATTCCCCTTACCTTTTCATTTTTTATATTAGCTAAAGCATTAGCTATTAATAAAGATATAAATACTGATAATGCTGGAACTATAGCAGCATAAATTACAGTATTAATTAAAGATTGTATAAATCTTTTATCTTGGAAAAGATATTTATACGATCCAAATCCAAAAACAAATCCACTAGCCTTAGTCTCATCAAAACTAAAAATTATCGTATTTATTATAGGATAAAATACAAAAACAGCAAGTATTATAAGTGCTGGCAATAAATATATATATCCCTTAAATTTATTTTTACTCTTTAGCATTTTGTTATGAACTCCTCACTTTCAGCATCAAATACATAACTCTTACCTGTCTTTGGCTTAATTATTAATTCAGCACCTTCATCAATAAAAAACTCTTTATCAACTAACATTTTATATATAGAACCATTATGATCTAAAGTTAACAGTCTTTCTCTACCTAATATTTCTACTGTAACAACTTTAGTTTTTAATCCCTTGTCTGCTACTTCAAAATCTTCTGCTCTTACCCCTAAGATAACTTTTGATTTATTTTTAGGTAAATTTTCTATCACTAGTGAGTCAACACTTGAAACTCCATCTTTGCAATCTAAATTTATAAAGTTCATTTCTGGACTTCCTATAAAAGATGCAACAAATTTGTTTACTGGATTCATGTATATATCACTAGGTGATGAAACTTGTTGAATTGCTCCATCTTTCATTAGAACAATTTCATCTGAGATACACATAGCTTCTTCTTGATCGTGAGTTACAAATATAGCTGTAACCCCTGTTTCTTTTTGTATTCTTCTAATTTCTTGCCTTGTTTCCACTCTTAGCTTTGTATCTAAGTTTGATAACGGCTCATCAAGAAGTAAAATATCAGGTTTTTTTGCCAATGCTCTTGCAATAGCAACTCTTTGTTGTTGACCCCCTGATAATTGAGATGGCTTTTTGTCTAGTTGACTTTCAATTTTTACAATTTTAGCAACCTCTATAGCTCTTTTTTCAGCTTCAACCTTATCCCACTTTAAATTTTTTAAAGGAAATAATATATTTTCTTTTACTGTCATGTGTGGATATAATGCATAGTTTTGGAATACTAATCCGATTCCTAATTCTTCTGGCTCTAGTCCAGTTACATCTCTATCTCCAAAATAAATTTTTCCACTATGTGGCTTATGAATTCCTGAGATAGTAAATAATGTTGTTGATTTTCCTGATCCTGAAGGACCTAATAATGAAACTAACTTTCCTTTTGGAATTTGTAATGTTACTTCATTAAGTGCCTTAAAATCTCCAAATTTTACAACTAGTTTGTCTAGTCTTATTCCCATTGATAATTCACCTCATGCTTTTTTTAATACATCTACTATGTAAATACAAAAATCTCTAAATTTTCGCGCTATTACAGAATACGACAATTTATTTGTACTTGTCAATATTTTTCCGTTCTTTCCATTTTTACATTTTAAATTTTTTAATTAAAATATTTAATTTTTTTATATTTTTTTGAATATATAATTAATTAAAATTTCTATATACTCTATATTATTTATATTTTCCTAAATTATTTTTTTTATGTTTACCATTTTATATCTGAAGATATTTTTAATATTTTCTTAATCAAGTATATAAAGTTTAGTCTTTAATTTTTAGTCTTTTCTTTATATTTTTATAATAATAATTATAAAAATTTCTTATTTCATAAATATTTTCTAATATAACATCACAAGTAATAAAAGTTATAATGGCAAACTTATCCCAGCTATCCATATAAATTTTCCTTTCAATTTAATTAATGTTATATTATATGCTAAGATTAATAGTATTGTTATTAACCTTATATTTAATTAAGGTTTATTTATAAATACTCCTTGCATATTTTAATTTTCTTAAATATTATATTTATGTAAAGTTATATAAGGAGGTATATATGTTACCATTATTAATTATTTTTTCATATCTTATGGGTTCAATCCCTACTGGATATATCTTAGTAAAGAAGAAACTAAATAAAGATGTCAGAGAATATGGGAGTGGAAATATTGGTGCTACAAATGTTAAGAGAGTAGCAGGAGAAAAACTTTCAAAAATAACAGCCCTTTGTGATATGTTAAAAGCAATTATTCCAGTACTTCTAACACGTATATTAATTTGGAATGATATTTTAAAAAGTAATCCATATTTAAGCTTATCCTTAGTTGCTATTGCAGCAATATTAGGTCATAATTATACTATATTTTTAAAATTTAAGGGTGGTAAAGGAGTAGCTACTTCTGCAGCTGCTTTCATGATAGTTGTTCCTAAATCATTTTTAATTACAGCTGTAGTGTTCTTTGGATTAAAATTAGTAACAAAAATTGTTTCAATACGTTCTTTAGCTGCAGGTACTACACTTTTTTTATCTACACTTTTTCTAGGCTATAATAAGTATTATGTATATGCAACACTTTTTGCTTGTCTTTTAGTATTCTGGAGACACAAAAGTAATATTGCTAGATTAATTAAAGGTCAAGAGAAATAATTTTAAACAAACACTGATAAAAGATTTAATTCAGTGTTTTTTTATTTAATTATTTTAATAACTATTGTCTTTTATCAAGAACATAAAATCTAACTATATTACTTCTTGGAAATTCCTTTTTTTGAAGCACCTTTAAAAGTTTTTTAAGCTCTATTTGAGATAAGTTTTTAAACTCTTTCTTTTCAAATCCATCTTCATATAAATTATATCCATTTTCAAGTTTTTCAATAATAATACTTCTATCTCTTTTATAGGTTCTTATATCAAGACAATTTAAAGGTTTCATCTTTTTCAACTTTTTAAATACATCTTCTATAAAATTTTCTATTGGTATCAAATCCTTTTACTCCTTTAACTCCTTTTTATAAACTCAGTATAACACTACATTTATTTTTTTATGAATTATTTTAAAAAATTAATTTAAAATGATAAAAATTACTCTATATTGAATTATATAACTATATTGTACAACCTATTAATTTATATTATAATTATCCTAAAAACTAAATATATTAATATTTTTTTACTGAGGAGGTAATTAAATGAACTTTTTAAATGGTACCTATGGCTTTGATTTATTATCAATAATATTAGTTTTAATTTCTTGTATACTTAATATCTTTGATTACACTAGAATTTTAGGTACACTTATTTTAATTTATGCTATATATAGAGCATTTTCAAAAAAAATATATAAAAGAAAAAATGAATATAATATTTTCTACACTTATATAAATAAATTTTTAAATAAGTTTGGTAAATCTATACCTTATAATCTACCAATATATGATTTAAATAATTTATCTTACATATTTGAAAAAATAAAATTTAAATATAATCAATATCGTAACTACAAAATTACTAAATGTCCTAATTGTAATCAAAAGCTTAGACTTCCAAGAGGTAAAGGAAAAATTGTTGTTACTTGCAAAAAATGTTTAACTAAATTTGATTTTAGAACATAGTAATTAATAAATATAAACCTAATTTAAACTATACAAAAATAAAAGGGACTCTAATGTCCCTTTTATTTTATATGTTAATTAATAGGTTTTTGTCCCTTTGCTATTACATTTAAAAATATTATTGTACACTTTTCTCTTTCAGTATTATCACTACAAATTCTCATAATTTTAGCTAATCTTGGATTTGTTCTGCCAATCATTCTAATTATCTCTGGAGGTACCTTATTATTTCCAAGAATATTTTTTATTCCAACTAAATCACTATGAATAGTTACTGCTTCAAAGTCTAACCTTTCAAATCCAGTATACTTTAATATTTTTATAAGTTTACGTCCAATTTCCCTATTCCAACTTGCTCTTTTTTCTATTTGTGTAATAACTCCCTTTCCACTTTTAAATAGCATATCAGGATCACTTACCCCATGCATTCCCCTATCTGAATCTATAATTGCAACTATACCTCCTGGTTTTAATAATCTATATATTTCTTTTGCTGCTTCAATAGGATTTTCTAAGTGTTGAAATACAAATCTACAAACTACAAAATCATAACTATTTTCTTTAAGCCCACTATCTTTTATTGAACCAAATTTAAAATCTAACCTTTTTCCTTCATATTTATTTAAACGTTCTTTAGATATATCAAATAATCTTTTATCAACTTCTAAAGCAGTTATAGAGCTATTTGGTAAATTCTCTAATAATAGTTCAGTATATACTCCTGTCCCTGAACCTACATCTAATATTCTCATTCCATTTTTAAGGCCTAACCATTTAAGTGTTCTAAACTCCTTTTCCCATCCTAACTTAGCTTGAGTTTCAAGTCTATTTACTTCATTATTTAATCCAACAATATTATAAATCGAATTATAACTCACATTAATCTCCTTTGAAACTTACTTATGTATATCCTATGTTATTTATATAATAATTGTTCGTATATTTAAATATTTTTAAAATTTGATTAATAAAAATGACTAATCATTAAATATTAGCCATTTTCATTAATTATTTTAAAATAATGATAATTGATTAGTTTCAGACATTCCTTCTAAACAACCATGATTACTTAAAGTTTCAATTACAGTTTTAGATACCTTTGATCTTAATCTTAAATCTTCTTTTGATATAAATTCACCATCTTTTCTAGCCTCTTCAATGGATTTAGCTGCATTTACTCCTACCCCTTGTAATGAACTTAAAGGCGGTCTTAGAGCATTATCTACTATTAAAAATTTAGTTGCATCCGATTTATATAAATCTACTTTAAGCATTTTAAATCCTCTTTTGTACATTTCAAATGCAAGTTCTAAAACAGTTATTAATCCCTTATCTTTTACAGTTGCTTGATTACCTAGTGCATATAATTCTTGAAGCTTTGCATGAACTGCAATTTCTCCCTTGCAAATTAAATCTGCATCAAAATCATCAGCACCTCTTACTGTAAAATATGTTGCATAATATGCAAGAGGATAATATACCTTATAATATGCAACTCTAACAGCCATCATAACATAAGCAACAGCATGACCTTTAGGGAACATATACTTTATTCTCTTACAACTTTCTATATACCAATCTTCAACTTTGTTTTCTTTCATTGTTTTTTCAAATTCTGGTGTTAATCCCTTACCTTTTCTTACACTTTCCATTATTGTAAATGCCGTTTTAGGCTCAACACCTTTATACATAAGATAAACCATAATGTCATCTCTTGTTGCAATACAATCTCTTAATGTAGTGTATCCTTCCTTAATAAAGTATTGAGCATTATTAAGCCAAACATCTGTACCATGAGAAAGACCTGAAATTCTAACTAAATCTGAAAATGTTTGTGGCTGTGTATCTACAAGCATTTGACGAACAAATTTTGTTCCAAACTCTGGCAAACCATAAGAACCAACTTCACATTCAAGTTCTTCTTTTGTTACACCTAAAGCTTCAGGTGATGTAAATAAAGACAGTACTTTTTTGTCATTAAGTGGTATAGTTTTTGGATCTAAACCAGTTATATCTTGTAACATTCTAAGCACTGTCGGATCGTCGTGACCTAGTATATCAAGCTTTAAAAGTCTTCCTGAAATAGAATGATAATCAAAATGTGTAGTCGTAACATCTGATGTGGAATCATCTGCTGGTCTTTGAATCGGAGTAAAATTATAAACATCTGTATAATTAGGTACAACCATAATTCCTCCTGGGTGCTGACCAGTTGTTCTCTTAATTCCTGTACATCCAATAGTTAATCTTTCGATTTCTGCTTGTGATGCAATTATTCCCTTTTGGTCTAAATATTTTTTTACAAATCCATAAGCTGTTTTTTCTGCAACTGTACCTATTGTTCCAGCTTTAAATACATATCCTTTTCCAAATAAAACTTCAGTATATTTATGAATATCACCTTGATTGTCTCCAGAAAAGTTTAAATCTATATCAGGTTCCTTATCTCCCTCAAATCCTAAAAAGGTTTCAAAAGGAATATCATGCCCATCCTTTATATAAGGCACTCCACAATCTGGACAATCTTTATCTTCTAAATCGGCCCCTGAACTTACAGAACCATCTAAAAAGAAATGAGATTTCTTACACTTAGGACATACGTAATGTGGTGGTAATCCATTAACCTCTGTTATGTCAGACATAGTTGCAACAAAAGAAGAACCAACTGATCCTCTTGATCCTACAAGATAGCCATCAGAATAAGATTTTGCAACTAACTTTTGTGCAATAAGATAAAGTACAGCATATCCGTTATTTATAATAGAATTTAATTCCTTATCTAATCTTTTTTGAACTACTTCTGGAAGATTATCACCATATATTGAGTGAACTTTATTCATTGTCATATTTCTAATATCATCATCTGCACCTTCAATTTTAGGCGGATAAGTTTCATCAGGAATAGGCTTTAAATTTTCTTCTACAGAATCTGATATTGCTTTAGGATTTTTAATAACTACTTCCCTTGCAATCTCATCTCCTAAGTAAGAAAATTCTTTTAACATCTCTTCTGTAGTTCTTAAATAAAGTGGAGGCTGATTATCTGCATCTCCAAATCCTTGACCTGCCATAATTATTCTTCTAAATGCCTCATCATATGGATCTAAAAAATGAACATCACAAGTTGCTACAGTAGGCTTATTAATTTCTTTTGCTAAATCATAAATTTTTTTATTAATACCTTTGAGTTCATCTTCGTCCTTTACAGAACCCTTTTCAATCATATAGGCATTATTTGCAATAGGTTGAATTTCCACATAATCATAAAAGCTCATTACCTCTTTTATTTCTTCATCACTTTTGCCACCAACTACAGACCTATAAATTTCTCCTGCTTCACAAGCACCTCCAATTATAAGTCCTTCTCTCATTTCCATAAGTCTAGATTTTTTTGTTCTGGGTCTTCTAAAGAAATTATCTATATGTGCTTCTGATACAAGCTTATATAAATTTCTAATTCCAACTTGTGTTTTTGCTAAAATTATTATGTGATAAGTTGGTAATTTTTTAATATCAACTTTTTCTAAAAAGACTTTATTTAATTCTCTTAATGTATTTATTTCTAATTCTTCTTTTATCTTTTTAAAACATTCAAGTAAAATATCAGCTGTTGCTTTAGCATCATCTACAGCTCTATGATGACTTTCAAGCTTAACTCCTAAATGCTTTGCAACAATGTTTAATTTTACAGACTTTAATTCTGGATATAAAAATCTACATAAAGGAACTGTATCTACTATTGTTGGTTCAAAGCTTAATCCTAAATCATTACAGTTTTTAGAAATAAAACTACAGTCAAATCCTGCATTATGTGCAACTACAATTGAATCACCAATAAACTCTAAAAATCTTGGTAAAATATCTTCTATAGATTGTGCATCACTTACCATATCATCATTAATTCCTGTAAGTTCAGTTATTTTATATGGTATTGGTCTTCTTGGATTTACAAATTCACTAAAGTTATCTACAATAGCTCCATTTTGAATCTTAACTGCACCTATTTCAATAATTTTGTCATTTTTAGATGAAAATCCTGTTGTTTCTAAATCAAATACAACATAACTATCCTCTAAACCTTGACCCTTTTCATTTAAAGCTAATGGTATACCATCATCTACTAAATATCCTTCTACTCCATAAATAACTTTTATCTTATTCTTTTTAGCTGCAATTTGCGCATCCGGAAATGCTTGAACTCCTCCATGATCTGTAATTGCTATGGCAGGATGCCCCCACCTTGCTGCTCTTTCTATTATTTTTGAAACTGGTGTAACTCCATCCATTGCACTCATTGTAGTATGACAATGTAATTCAACTCTCTTTTCTTCAGAGTTATCTAGCTTTTCAATCTTTTTCATTTTTAATATATCTCTACCCATTATGACTACTTCTCTTTGATAAGTGTCATATACCGCTTCACCTCTAACCTTACAATAAAGTCCCTTTTTAACATTATCAAGGACTTCATCTTTTTCTTGTGGCTTTAAGAAGCACTTAACAGTTATAGAACTAGTGTAGTCAGTTATATAGAATGTTAATATTATTTTACCAGTTTTAGTTTCCATAGTTTCTACTTTAAATACATCCCCTAAAACTGCAACATATCCAGATCTTTCATTTATTTCATTTATTGGAGTAGCTTCAATAGTAATATTTCTACCATATATAGCATTTTCAGCTTTTGGTTCTCTCTTATAAGCATTTTCTCTCTTTTCATAAGTTTTCTTTTCAACTGGCTTTTTCTCTATAGGCTTACTTATTCTACTTTGCTCTTTACTTACTTCTCTAACCCTAGCTTGCATAGCTTTATTTAATAGTTCTTTTTCTTCCTTTTCTCTTTCTTTATAATCTATTACTACTTCCATAGCAGGATCATATTTTATTTCAAACTTACAAGCTATTCCAAATATAGTTTTAACAGCATCTTCTAAGCTCTTTTCTCCACCCTTTGCTTTTAAATGTTCTGTTAATTTATCATAACCATTAAATACAAATATCTTATTTTCATTAACTTCTTTTTTGCAATTTAACAAAAGACTTTTACATAATGGTGTTTTTTTAATTGTTTCAGAAATACATTCTATCCAATGATTTTGTATTACTTCTTCTAATTTAATATCGGACGCATCTCTATAAAAAACTATTTCTACAGTAATTCTTATCATTAAAGTTTTACAAATAATTTTTTTAATTAATTCTTCTTCTTCAAGGGCTAAATTTTCTTTCCCTCTTAAAACAACCTTTAAAATCATACTTTTTCTTAGAAGTTGAAATTTTATTATTTTAATTTCCTTATCTTCTAAGCTCTCTTGTTTATTTATCTCAAGGGTTAGTTTTTTTATAATATCGTCACTCACTTTTTTACCCCCAATTTGTTAAAATTTTTAGCTATATAATTATAGCATAAATTTATTTAAGTAAAACTAAGACTCTTAATAAGTCTATCCTCACCAATTATAGTATTTACAAAAATATCTTTTGCATTATCTTCATATAATTTAGGGTTAATCATGGCTGGAGAAAAATGAGTTAATAGCAACTCCTTACAATTACCATTCCTTGCAAGTTTTGCAGCTTCTGCAAATGTCATATGCTTATTTTTAACAGCTTTTTCTATATCTTCATTATTTCCATATGTACCTTCGCAAATAAATAAATCACTTTCCTTTATAAATTCAATCATTTTGTCTTGAGGCCTGATATCTGTAATTAAACTTAATTTTATGCCCTTTCTCTCTTCCCCTAAAACCATTTCTTTTATATATTCCTTACCTTCATATATAATTATATCTTCATTTCCCTTTTGAAGTTTGCTCCATAAAATTTTGGGAACATTATTTTCTTCAGCTTTTTTTAATAAAAACTCTCTATCACGCTTAAAATAAAAACTATATCCTAAACATGGAGAGGAATGATCAAGCTTTATAAAATTTAATCTTATTTCCCCATTTTTAGATACTACTTTTAGATTTTCCTTACTTACATTTAAATTAACTTCTTTTGGATTTTCAATTATATTAATTTCAAATGGTAAATATTGTGCAATAACTCTTAATCCATTTACTGCTTCTGTTATTCCTTCTGGTCCAATTATTGTTAAGGGTTCTATTCTACCACTATTTCCTATAGTAGATAAAAGACCTGGAAGCCCAACAATATGGTCTCCATGACAATGAGTTATACAAATAACATCTATAGATTTAAATCCCCATCCAACTATTCTCATTGAAACTTGTGTTCCTTCTCCACAATCTATAAGAATCTTTCTTCCTTTAAAATTTAGAAGAGTGGAAGATAAATTTCTAAAGGGCATAGGCATTCCGCCTCCACAGCCTAATAAACATAAATCAACCATTACTATCACCAACTTTATATTTTATTTCTTATTATAATCATATTCTTTACTATAAATTTTTAAAAGCATATTGTAAATACAAAAAGAAATATCCTAAATAAAGGATACTTCTTTTTAATATTATTAATATCTTTTTTTATTTTTTTCCTTAATATATTTTTTAGCATTTTTCATTCCACCAACACTAGCGAACATATTGTTAATTTTTTCTTTTTCTAATTTTTTTGAATTTAAGTTAGCATACTTTAACTCTTTTTGAATCTTTCTATAACTTTCCAATCTTTTTTTATCTAACTTATTTTCTTCTATAGCTCTTTTTACTGCACATCCTGGTTCGCTTTCATGTTTACAATCAGAAAACTTACACATTAATGATAATTCTTCTATATCAGAAAAAGATTTATCAGTATCACCAGTAATAAGTTGTAATTCCCTCATACCCGGAGTATCTATAACTACACCTCCCTGCGGCAATACTAAAAGCTGTCTATATGTTGTAGTGTGTCTACCCTTATCATCATTTCTCAATCCATTAGTAAGAAGTATATCTTCCCCCATTAGCTTATTTATAAGAGTAGATTTTCCGATTCCTGATGAACCTATAAATGCTACTGTTTTATCATTTCCTATATAATTTTTAACCTTTTCATAACCTTCACCATTTATTGAGCTAGTTATTAAAACATCTATACCTATTGCTATATTTTCAACTTCTAATTGCTTTTCTAAAATATTATTACAAAGGTCAGACTTTGTTAATACTATTACTGGAGTAGCCATGCTATCCCATGCAACTGATATATATCTTTCTAACCTACGAATATTAAAATCATTATTAAGTGCCATACATATAAAAATAATATCTACATTAGCAGCTACCACTTGAATATCTCTTCTATTTCCAGCAACCTTTCTTTCAAACGCACTTTTTCTTCTTAAGACATGATGAATTATTACATTTCCATTTGAGTTATTTAATCTATCAACCATAACCCAATCACCAACAGCAGGAAAACTCTCTGTGCCTAGAGCTTCATGTTTAAACTTACCTGAAACCTCAGCTAAACATTCTCCTTCTTCAGTAATAACATTATATTTATCCTTATGCTGAACAGATATCCTTGCTAAATATAAATTTTCATCATACATAGAAGCTTCATTTTCAAATCTTTTATTTAATCCAACTTTATATAAATTTGTTTTATTCAATTTTATTCCTCCAAAATTCACTTTAAATTTAATTTTTAAATAAACCTTTAGTGAGGAGGTATTAGTTTTTCATTACATAGTTTGTAAGGTTATTTAATACCAACCTCACTATTTACTACTATATCCATTTTTAAGTTTATATTTTTCATCATAAAACATCACTCCTTATAAATTTTAACTTTAAATAATTTAAGGTATAGGAAATCTTATTCCTATACCTAGTTTATCATTGTTTATTGCTTATATCTATAATATTTTAAAATTTATACCCATATCTATTTCTATAAATTTTATTTCTCTTTGTGAGCTTAATTTTTCTTAATCCATTCTTCATATAATATTCCATAAAATAACTCATCATGCCATTCATCTTCAAAGCCTGTAAACTTTCTATTCTTTACAATATGCCCTTCTCTTCTCATTCCTAAGTTTTCCATAACACGATATGATCCATAATTTTCAGCATCACAAGTTGCATACAATCTATGTAACTTCAAACCTTCAAATGAAAATCTAACTAATTCTTTTCCTACTTCTGTCATATATCCTTGTTTCCAATAATTTTTATTAATTATCCATCCTAACATTCCTTCATATAATTCATTATTTAAATAAACACTGCATCCTCCTATTACTTTCCCAGTTTCCTTTAAGGTAATAGCAAAATTATATTTTGTACGTGGTTTTTCATCTATATTAGAAATACAATCATCTAAAAACTCAATTGTATCTTCTTCACTATTAGGTCCCCATATCATATATTTTATATTTTCTAAATTACTTGAATATGCATGTACATCTTTAAAATCTGCATGACTAAATTCCCTTAATATTAATCTTTTAGTTTCAATCCTCTTATAATTTTCCATATAATCCTCTCCTTAATGTACTGATTCCTATTAAAATTTATTTTTCATAAGTAATAATATGCTCAATTTCGTTTTTTATATTTTTTAATTTTTCTCTAAAAAATGTTGGATATGCTTTATATTGTTCTAATTTATTTATAAATAATAGCTGCTGCACGATATCTAAACCATTTATTTTCCCTAGCAAATCCACAATCATATTTCATTTACACATACCCCCTTTAATCTTATATATTAAATATTATAACAAATTTAAGCTAAGAAAAATGTGTTACTAAACAGTTAAATCTAATTTTAGTAACACATTTCATTATTTATATTTCTGATTCTAATAAATTTTTAAATACTTTATTATGCTCTATATCCTTGCTTAAGCTTTGTATAACTCTTAAAATTAAGTCTTCATTTACTCCTTTATTATTTAAAGCTATTCCAATTATATATGATTTTATTATCTTATAAGTATTAATTAATAAATTTATACTTAAATTCAAATTTTCTCCTTTATTAAATGGAAGTAAATCTTTAAATATTTGATTTACTAAATAGTTTTCTAAAATATAAGAATATTCATCTATTAATTTTAATATACTTTTTTCATCATTTATGTACTTTGCAATATCATCTATCTTTAAAATTTCTTTTTCATATTCTTTAATACATTCTTTTAATCTAACACTTCTTATATTTTTTACTAACTTTTCATCTAAAAGACTTAAATAAAATTCATTACTTTCATTTAAATTTAAAATTTTTAAAGAATCAAATTCAATATTTCCTTCATTATATTCTTCTAAAAGTTGCTCTATTGCTGCAAAATCTTTTTCATTATGATACTCATCAATTTTATTATAAAAACTCTTTAATATCCCTAATCTTTCTTCAATAGAAAATTTTCTATTTTGTATTATATTTATAGAATTTATTCTTATATCCCAAAAATATTGAAGTAAGCTATCACTTCCTTCAAAAGCTTCAGTATCAATTATTCTTCTTATTTCAATTGCACTTTCATCTAAATTTTCTTTACTTTCAATAAACTCCATTTTATCCTTATTTAAAAATGCTTTTATGCAAACCTCAGGACAAGATGCTAATCCTGATTTTTCATATATATCATCTACAATATTATATACCATTGGAAATCTTTTACATGTAATGCATAAGTTATCTTCTCCAACATTTCCATGTATATCACATAGTAAATCATCATTTAAAAATGGACATTTATTATGCTCCTTTAAAATCATAAATCCCTTATTAAAATAATCATTACTATTTTTATTTTCTTTAAACTTATCTTTTACTAAATCTTTAAGCTCCCCAGTGCAATTAATATATTTTTTATATGTATCTTCATCTATATTTATATCCCAACCTGCACAACAAGTATCTACACACTTTGAACCAATGCATTTAAAAGTTAACATATACTTTGGCATAAACATATTTACTTTCATTTTTTACTCCAATCATTATAGTAAGCACTATATAAATTTATTTCTTATATATAATACATCAAAACATAATTTTTTGTAAGCAAAAATAATTAAAAAAAATTCAAGCAAATATAATTGAAATCTTTATATCAATTATATTTGCTTGATAAAATTTAATTATATTATTCTTTTATAAGCTTTTCCACAATTATTTCTTTAACTCTTCTTCCTTCAATCTTAGAAATATATATATTTAAATTCTTATATAAAAAACTTTCTCCTATCTTTGGTAAATATCCAAACTCATTTACAATCCATCCATTAACAGTTTGAACTTCAAAATCATCTATTTCTTCCTTCATACTAAACTCTTCGAAAAAGTCAGCAAGAGAAACACTACATATAATAGAATATCTATTTTCATCTAACCTTTTAAAATATTCAACAATTTCATCATGCTCATCCCAAATCTCACCTACTAATTCCTCTAATACATCTTCTAATGTAATAATTCCCATAGTACCACCAAATTCATCTATAACTACAGCCATGTGATTTTTAAGATACTGAAACTTTTTTAAAAGCTCTGAAATTTTAGTATTTGAAGTTACGTACACTATTGGTTTTATAATACTATCAATAGTATCTTTATTTTCATCTAATATATCATAAAAGTCTTTTTCATGTATAACACCAATTATATTATCTATATTACTTTCATAAACAGGAATTCTAGAAAACTTATTTTCTTTAAATACTTTTCTTACCTCTTCTATTGTAGCTTCCTTAGGTATTGAAATTAAATCTACTCTAGCCGTTAATATTTGATCTGCATCTAAGTCGTTAAATTCTATTGCTGAGCGTATTAATTTACTTTCATGCTCATCAATTCCACCCTTTATCTCAGCTTCTTCTACAATAGTTAATAACTCCTCTTCCACTTCTATTGAAATTTCTTCAACCTTTATTACTTTAGAAATTATTCTTTTCCATAATCCAAACAAAAAATTAAGTGGAGTAAATAAAATTAATAATCCCTTTAATATTGGTGTAGAAAACATTGCAAATTTTTCAGGACTTTCTTTTGCTAAACTTTTAGGAGATATTTCTCCAAATATTAATACAACTATAGTCATAACAATTGTTGATAGTGTTACACCAGCATTTCCAAAAAATTCAGTAAAAACTATAGTTGCTATTGATGCTGAAGCTATATTTACAATATTATTTCCTATAAGTATAGTTGAAAGAATACTATCAAATTTTTTAGTAAGTTTTAATGTATTTTCTGCCCTCTTACTTCCGTTTACAGCTAAATTTTTTAATTTAATCTTATTTAAACTAGAAAAAGCTGTTTCAGTTGCTGAAAAATAAGCAGACATAATTATAAGAATAGCAATAACAACAATTAATATCGGGACATTATCATCCATTTAAATAATCACTCCATTTTTAATATTTTAGTTTATTACAAATATATGTTTAATAATTAAAAATATTATAAAAAATGGTTTTCCTAAATTTAAATATAAAAAAAATAGATGAGTTAAATAACTCATCTATTTTTATACTATCTTTTAAATGTTACTTCTTTTTCTTCATTTACATTTATAAATGATTTACTTGGCACTGTTTTAGCAATAATTCTTCCTTCCCTTATTGAGTATAAAACTTCTGCTCTTCTTCTAACAGCATCATAACCACTTTCAGCATTTAATAATATTAAATTACCCGGCTTGCCTACTTCTATTCCATATTTATCTTCAATGTTTAAAGTTCTTGCACTATTAGTTGATATAAACTTTAATGATTCATTTATATCGTCATAGCCCATCATTTGACATACATGTAATCCAAAATGAACTACTTCTAACATATTTCCTGTTCCCATTGGATACCATGGATCAAATATATCATCATGACCAAATGAAACATTAATTCCAGCTTCATTTAATTCCTTAACTCTTGTAATACCCCTTCTTTTAGGATATGTATCAAATCTTCCTTGCAAGTGAGTATTAACTAAAGGATTTGAAACAAAATTTATTCCTGACATCTTTAATAATCTAAATAACTTATATGTATATGCATCATTATATGAACCCATTGCTGTAGTATGACTTGCTGTTACCTTATTTTTAAGTCCAGTTTCTAAAGCCCTTGTAGCAACCACTTCTAAAAATCTTGATTGTTCATCATCAATTTCATCACAATGAACATCTACTAATACATCATATTTTTTAGCTAGTTCAAATATTTTGTTAATAGATTCTACACCATATTCTCTTGTAAATTCAAAGTGAGGTATAGCTCCAATTACATCTGCTCCTAATTTTATAGCTTCTTCTATTAGTTCTAATCCATTAGGATAAGAAAGTATTCCTTCTTGAGGAAAAGCTACAATTTGTAATGTAACATAATCTTTTACTTCTTCTCTTACTTCAATCATAGCTTTTAATGCAACTAAGCTTTCATCAGTAACATCTACATGTGTTCTTATAAATTGAATTCCATTTGCTAATTGCCATTCTATTGCTTTTTTAGCTCTAACTTTAACATCTTCTTTTGTTAAAAATTCTTTTCTTTGAGACCATCTTTCTATACCTTCAAAAAGAGTTCCACTTTTGTTCCATTCTGGTTCTCCTGCTGTTAAAGTAGTATCTAAATGTATATGTGGTTCTATAAATGGAGCAGAAACTAAAGCTCCATTTCCTTCTATAACTTCTTCATTATCTATTATTTTTAACCCTTTAGATATTTCCGTAAATTTTCCATCTACTATTCTTATATCAAATAATTCTTCTTTTCCTAAAAATCTTACATTTTTAATTAACATATTGTCCTCACCTTATTTATCAGTTATTTTTGTGCCTATTACATAAACTACCATAGTTGTTAATATCGCATTTACAGCTATAATTCCAACTGTTATAACATTTGCAACAATAAATCCTACTAAAAAAGCTATTATTGCAATCCAATTTACACTTTTAAACTCTGCCTTTTCAATATTATCATATTTTCTATCTTTTATAAAGAAATAATCAGCTATTATAATTCCACCAACTGGAGGTAACATTGAATTTAAAAAAGTTAAAAAGGCTGTAAAATTATTATTTAACCATATTGCGCCAATTGTTCCAATAAGCCCTCCTATAACTACCATTTGCTTTTTAGGTAGCTTAGTTATATTTGATAATCCAAGGCCTGCTGTATAAATTGCATTATCATTTGTTGTCCAAATATTTAAACCTAAAACTAATATTGCTGGTATTACTAATCCTTGCGAAAACATAACATCTGCTATATCAGAATTTCCTGTAACCATTGCACCAACTGCTCCAAATAAAAACATTAAAGAATTTCCTATAAAGAACGCTACTACAGTTGTTCCTACTGCTACTTTTTTGTTTTTTGAGAATCTAGCAAAGTCTGGAGTTGCTGTTCCTCCACTTATAAATGAACCAACACATAAAGTTACTGCTGTTACTAATGCCATTTTGCTAGTTGGCTGTATATTTATTAATCCTTGAACTCCACCAACAGAGTTAGTTGCAATTAATACTGATGAACTACCTAATATTGCAATTGCAGGTACTGCTATTGCACTTAATATTGTTAAAGACTTCATTCCAAAATAAGCTGTTGCTGTCATTAATAATCCTGTTATTGCCACTAATATATATAAATTTATATTAAATCTATTAGCTACTGGTATTGCAAACATAGCTATTCCAACGCCAAACCATCCTATTTGTGTAATACTAGTTACAAAAGATGCAAGGTATGAGCCCTTTTCACCAAAAGAATATCTAGCAAGTAAATGCATTGAAAGCCCTGTATCTGCCCCTATGTATGCTAGCAATCCTGTATAACAAGCTAAAATTAAATTTCCTAAAAAAACTGCTATAAAAAACTCTTTTAATGATAAGCCTGTCCCTAAATTTCCTCCAGTTAACATACTAGCTGAAAAAAATGTAAATCCAAGCATAACAACAAACATTGAAAAAAGACCCTTTTTATCTTTACTATGTACATGGGTTAAGGCATAATCATGATCCTCATTAATAAGCTTTTCATTCATTTCTAAATTTACTTCCATTTTTAAATCTCCTTAAACATAAATTTAAAAACCAGCACCTAAATAAAAAAACGACCTTTCTATATTAAAGAAAGGTCGTTACTACTTAAAATTAGATTCTATTAATAATATAGTATCTAAAACTTTACCTGTCGTACAATTTCCGACCTTTTTAATCTCTCTGGATTAATTTTAAAGGACTAGTTTTCTTGAAGTCATTATATACTTATTTATCTTAAAAAGTCAACATATTTTTAAGCTTTAAAAAAATATCTCTAAAAACAACCTAATCATTAGATTATCATTAGAGATATTTATATTTCTATAAATTTTCTATTTCTTTCATTAATTCATCAATAAGGTTTTCTTCCTTAACCTTTTTAATTATTTCACCTTTTTTAAAGATTAATCCTTCACCTCTTCCACCTGCAATACCAATATCTGCTTCTCTTGCTTCTCCAGGACCATTTACAATACATCCCATTACTGCAACTTTAATATTTTTATTACAGTTTTCAAGTCTTTTTTCAACTTCTTCAGCAATCTTTATAAGATTAATTTGCGTTCTTCCACAAGTTGGGCAAGATACAAATGTCATGCCTTGCTTTCTTAAGCCTAAAGAAATTAACATTTCTTTAGCAACCTTAATTTCTTCTATAGGATCACTTGTTAATGATACTCTTATGGTATCTCCTATTCCTTCTGCTAATAAAGTCCCTATTCCAAGCGTAGATTTTATAGTTCCTCTAAATACAGTTCCTGATTCTGTAACCCCTAAATGAAGTGGATAATCACACTTAGTGCTCATTAATCTATAAGCTTCTATCATCATAGGCACGTTAGACGACTTAATTGAAATAACTATATCATGAAAATCTAGTTCTTCTAGGATTTTAACATGTCTTAATGCTGATTCAACAAGTCCTTTAGCAGTTGGCTTACCATCTCTTTCTAATATATCCTTTTCTAATGAACCAGAATTAACTCCTATTCTTATTGGAATATTCTTAGCTTTGCACGCTTCTGTAACAGCTTTTACCCTCTCTACACTTCCAATATTCCCTGGGTTAATTCTAATTGCACTAATTCCATTTTCAATACACTTAAGCGCTAATCTATAATCAAAATGTATATCTGCAACTACAGGTATTGGAGATCCTAAACAAATCTCTTTTATAGCTTCAGCTGCCTTCATATCAGGTACAGCACATCTTATTATTTCACATCCAGCTATATGAAGAACTCTGATTTGATCTAATGTAGCTTCTACATTTCTTGTATCTGTATTTGTCATAGATTGGATAGAAACTGATGAATCTCCACCAACATAAACACTTCCAACCTTAACTTTTCTAGTAAGTTTTCTTTCCATTTTTCCACTCCTATAAACTAATAGGGAATAATATATCTTTTAATGTTACTATTATCATAAATCCTATTAATACGATAAATCCTACATAATTCAATGCTCCAACTACTTTGTCTGGAACCTTTCTTCTAGTTATAAGTTCAATTAATAAAATAACTGTCCATCCACCATCTAAGGCTGGGAAAGGTAATAAATTAAACACTGCTAAATTAATGCTAAGGAATCCTAAAAAATATGTTAATGATAATAAACCACTTTTAGCAACTTGTGTTGACATTTTTATTATTGTAACAGGACCACCAACATCAGTTTTAAAGTTTACTTTTCCTGTAACCATCATTACTAAACTTTTATAAGTTTGAGTTACTAATGAAATAGTTTCATTGAAGGATTCTTTGATTGATTGAATTATACTTGGATTTTCAACAGGTGTATAATAAAATCCTATTTGATATATTTGACTCCCATTTTCTTCAACTAATCTTGGGGTAACAGTAATATTTTTTTTATTTCCATTTCTATTTACTAATAAATCTACTGACTCCCCTTTTGCCATTTGAATTCCAAGAGAAACATCTGTAGTAGTAAATACTTTTGAACCATCTATGCTTAATATCCTATCTCCAACTTCTAATCCAGATTCTATAGCAGGAGAATTATCGGCCAGTTTGCTTATTATTGGTTCTGCATACCCCCTATTACTAATTATAATTGCAAATGCAATTATTGCAAATATAACATTCATCGTAACACCAGCTATTATGACACTAATTCTTCTTATTGGAGATTTACTTGAAAAGCTCCTCTCATCATCGCTAGCTTCTTCTTCACCAAGCATTTTTACATATCCACCAATAGGAAATAACCTTAATGAATATTGAGTTTCTTTACCCTGCTTAGAAAAAATTTCTGGTCCCATACCAATTGAAAACTCTTCTACCTTTATTCCATTAACCTTAGCCATAATAAAATGTCCTAATTCATGAACAATTATTAATAAGCTAAAACCTAATATTGCCATTATTATATACAATTACATCACCCCTAACTCCACTTCATTTTAATATATTCTCTAACTTTTTTATCTAAATTTATAATATTATCTAAAGTTAGTTCATCATAATAATTTTCTTTAAACTCTTGCATACACTCTTCTATTATTTCTGCCACTTGTAAAAATCTTATTTTTTCTTTTAATAAAAGTGCTACTGCCTCTTCATTTGCACCATTTAATATAGTAGGTGCTAATCCTCCAATTTTACCAGCTTCATATGCAAATTTTAAACATTTAAATGTTTCTAAATCAGGTTTTTCAAAAGTTAATGCTCCTAACTCATAAAAATTAACTGGATTTGCTATCATTTCTTTTCTTTCTGGATAATTTAATGCATACTGAATAGGCAATCTCATATCTGGTGATCCTAATTGAGCAATAACACTAGCATCTTTGTATTCAACCATAGAGTGAATTATACTTTGTGGATGAACTATAACTTCAATATTATCATAGTCACAATCAAATAAGAAATGAGCTTCTATAACTTCTAACCCTTTATTCATTAATGTTGCTGAATCTATGGAAATTTTTTGTCCCATATTCCATTTAGGATGTTTAAGCGCCTCCTTAACTGTTACATCTTTTAAATCATTCATAGTTTTTCCTCTAAATGGTCCTCCAGATGCAGTTAATAATATTTTTTTAATATCTTTATTTTTATATCCACTTAAGCTTTGGAATATAGCACTATGTTCAGAATCTACAGGTAATATTTTTACATTGTTCTCTTTTGCTTTATTCATAACAAGCTCACCAGCAACAACTAATGTTTCCTTATTTGCTAAAGCTATATCCTTTTTTGCTTCTATTGCTGCCATTGTTGGTTTTAATCCTATCATACCAACTACAGAAGTTACAACAGTATCAATTTCTTCTAAACTTGCAATTTTAATTAATCCTTCCATACCATCAAAAACTTGTATATTAGGATATTTATCATTACAAAATCCCCTTATAATTTTAGCTGAATCCTTATCCATCATAGCTACGTATTTTGGGTTAAATTCAATTATTATTTCTTTAATCTTATTAACTGATGAATTAGCACTAACTCCAATAAGATTAATTTTTTCACTTGAGTTTCTTATTACATCTAGAGTTTGAGTTCCTATAGAACCCGTTGCCCCTAAAATTGAAATATTTTTCATTAATACCTCCTAAAATGTTCCTTCATATATTATATCTTTTGCAATTAAACAGTATATAGGCCCTACTAATAATCCTATTATCCCAAATATTTCTGCACCTATATACATTGAAAGCATTACTACTAATGGATGAATATCTAATTTAGAACTAAGAAACTTAAGTTCTAATATTTCTCTTACTATTTGTAATAATAAATATAAAGCTATTAACCCAATTACTAGCAAGTATTCTTTCATTATTATATTGTATATTATAATTGGAATAAATACAATTATAGTTCCTACATATGGTAATATATCTAATATACCACACACAACTCCTAAAAATATAGAACTAGGAACTCTCAATATCTTAAATCCTATAATAGTAATAACAATACATATAATTACCAATTTTAATTCAATTTTTACTACTTCTCTCAAATTATTCTTTTTTACTCTTATAGTATCTACAATATCATAAGGTAATAAACAATTTAATAATTTTAAAATTAATTTTTTATCCACTAAAATAAAATATACACAAATATTTGCAATTGTATAAGATAAAATGCTTTGCCCAGTTATTGCAAGCCCACTTTTAAAAGTTAAAGAAGTTAAACTATGTGAATTATTAGTTAAAAGCTTTTTTATATCAATATTAAAAACCTTACTAATATTATCTATAAAATCTTTTATTTTATCTATATGTTCAAAATAAAAACTCTTTATTAAATCTATTATAGAATTTCCAAAATAAAATATAAAACAAAATAACAATATATTTATTATTAAAATAGTTAATGTTCCTGCAATTTCTTTTTTATTTATTAGTTTTTTTATAATATCATATACGGGAGTTGATGCAATTATTAAAACTAAAATTGTCATGAAAGGTTTAAAGTAATTTTTTATTACAAATGTTATAACTACAAATACTAAAAGTAAAACTAATAAATCTAATAATGTTTGATATTGATAGTGTTTTTTATATCCATTATATAACCTCATTTTTCCTCCTTTTTGATAAATTTAGCAATATATACATTATTAAATTTATTAAAATATATTTTAATTTAGAATATATTTTAATTATAAAAGTAATAAAATAATCTTTACTAAAATAGCAATTATTATTAATAGATACCTCTATATAATAAAAAAAGTTGTATAATATTAAATTAAAAAAATTTCAATATTATACAACTCTTAATTTTATTAAATTCCTACTATAAATGTTAAATAATAAAAAACAACTACTGCATTAAATAAAATTGAATCAAATCTATCTAATATTCCCCCATGACCTGGAATAAGATTGCTGTAATCTTTTAAACCAACATATCTCTTAATAGACGACGCAACTAAGTCTCCAAATTGACCCATTATTCCACATAAGGCTCCTATTAAAAAGAAGTGAATTATATTTACTTCTGGAACATATGAATTAACTATTATTCCAAATATTCCGCATCCAATAGTAGCACCTAAGAATCCACCAATTGATCCTTCTATTGTCTTTTTAGGACTTACCTTAGGACAAAGTTTATGTTTACCAAAAAATCTACCAAAATAATAAGCTACTGTATCAGAAAGCCATGATCCAATAAATATTAACCATACTAAAAATTGACCACCAACTTTTTGATTAACTAAAGGAATAAAGCTAAATAATATCACTACATAGATAAACCCTAAAAAAGTTATAGCTACATCTACAAAAGAATATTTTAAATCAATTATTGGTATTATTAATGCAATTACCATAGATATAATTAAAACATACATCATTTTTTCAAAATCGTTATTAAGAACATAATAAATAATCAACAATAAATATCCAATTATCGGAATGCTTTTAATTTCCTTTGTTTTTAAAGCGTTATAAAATTCGTATAACCCAAATACTGATATTGCTATAGTAAATAATTTTAATGGTAAACCACCTAAAAGTACAAAAATTAATAATGGAGCAAGTACAACTGCCCCCAAATACCTACTATTTAATTTCACTCATTTAACCTCCCCTAAATTAAACTCCACCATATCTTCTATTTCTACTTTGATAATCGTAAATTGCTTGTTGTAAATCTTTTTCACTAAAATCAGGCCAATTTACATTTGAATACCAAAACTCTGAATATGCACATTGCCATAATAAGAAATTACTTATTCTTTGTTCACCTGATGGCCTTATTATTAAATCTGGATCTGGACAATTATTTGTATATAAATAATTTGAAAATCTTTCTTTTGTAATATCTCCTTTATTTATTTTACCATTTTCAATATCAGTAACTATATTTTTTACAGCTCTTACTATTTCATCTCTTCCTCCATAGTTAAAAGCAACATTTAATACTAATCCAGTATTATTTTTTGTTAATTCTATGGAATCTTCAATTTCTTTTCTACATTCATCTTGAAGTTCACTTATATCACCTAAAACTCGTAATACAACTCCATTTTTATGTAGTTCACTAACTTCGCTTTTTAAATATTGAACTAATAATTTCATTAAAGCATTAACTTCATCTTTTGGTCTTTTCCAATTCTCAGTTGAAAATGCATATAAAGTAATAAATTTTATTCCTAATCTATCAGCTTCCTTAACTATTTTTCTAATAGTTTCTACTCCTGCTTTATGTCCCATGGTTCTTGGCATATTTCTTTGCTTTGCCCATCTTCCATTTCCATCCATGATTATTGCTACATGTTTAGGAATATTTTTTTCATCTAATTCTAAATTCAATTCTTCATTAATTTTACTACTTTTAAAAAAATTAAACATTTCCCTATCTTACCTCCAATTCACCTAATATAAAACCCATATCCTAAAACTTTTCTTTTTTTAATTAATTAAGAAAAAAACCTGCTAAATAGCAGGTTTTAAATTGACATAATTTCTTTTTCCTTAGCTACAACAAGTGAATCTATTTCTTTAACAAATTGATCTGTTTTCTTTTGAACAGCTTCTTCACCTTTTTTAACTTCATCTTCTGAAATATGTCCATCCTTTTTTAATGCTTTAATCTTTTCATTAGCATCTCTTCTTATAGATCTAATTGCTACTTTGGCATCTTCACCTAACTTTTTAACATTTTTAACAAGATTTTTTCTTGTTTCTTCTGTTAATTCAGGAACTAATAATCTAATTATAGATCCATCATTAGAAGGGTTAATTCCTAAGTCAGATTTTAAAATTGCTTTTTCAATATCTTTTAATAATGACTTATCCCAAGGAGTTATAACTAACATTCTTGGTTCTGGAGCAGATATATTACCAACTTGTTCAATTGGACATAATCCACCATATGCTTCTACTTGTATTCTATCAAGCATCTTTGGATTAGCTCTACCAGCTTTTAATGTTGTTAAATCTGAAGTTAAAACAGAAATTGTTTTTTGCATTTTCGTTTCTGCTGTACCTAATAATTCTTTTATCATATAATCCTCCCTATTATTTAGATACTATTGTACCTATTTTTTCTCCTTCTATTACCTTTTTGATATTTCCTTCTTCACTAATACCAAAAACTAATATTGGAATATTATTATCCATACATAATGTAGTAGCGGTTGTATCCATTACTTGTAATCCTTGTTCAATAACTTCCATATATGTTAGTTTATCATATTTTTTAGCATCTGCAAACTTATTTGGGTCTTTATCATAAACACCATCAACATTTTTAGCAAGTAAGATAACATCTGCTTCAATTTCAGCTGCTCTTAATGCTGCTGCAGTATCAGTTGAGAAATATGGATTTCCTGAACCTGCTCCAAAAATTACAACTCTTCCTTTTTCTAAATGTCTAACAGCTCTTCTTCTTATAAAAGGCTCTGCTATTTCTTTCATTTCTATAGCAGTTTGTACTCTTGTTTTAACTCCTATACCTTCTAAAGCATCTTGAAGTGCTAATGCATTTATACAAGTAGCTAACATGCCCATATGATCTGCTGTAGTTCTGTCCATACCTTCCCCAGTTCTACCTCTCCATATGTTTCCGCCACCTACAACTAAACCTACTTCAACATTCATATCTACTAGAGTTTTAACTTCTCTTGCAATTCTTCCAACTACATCAAAATCAAATCCAAATCCATTTGTTCCTGATAAGGCTTCACCTGATATTTTTAACATTACTCTCTTATATTCAATATTTGCCATTGTAATCCCTCCTGGTATATATGTAGTATTTTCTTTAAAAAAAGAGAACACTAAAGTGTTCTCTTAATATTACATACCCATAGTCTTAGCAACTTCTGCAGCGAAGTCTTCTTCAACTTTTTCGATACCTTCTCCTCTTTCGAATCTAGCGTATCTTGTAACAGTTATTGGAGAACCAACTTCTTTAGATTTTTCTTCTAAGAATTTAGATATTGACTTATCTCCATCTTTAACCCATGCTTGATCTAAAAGACAAACTTCTTTGTAGTACTTTTGAATTCTTCCCATTACCATTTTTTCAACGATATTTTCTGGTTTTCCTTCATTTAATGCTTGAACTCTGTAGATTTCTTTTTCTTTTTCTAAAGCTTCGTTATCTACTTGCTCTCTGCTTAAGAATAAAGGATTTGCAGCAGCAACTTGCATACAAACTTCTTTAGCAACTTCTTCTAATACAGCTATGTCTGTAGATTCACTAGCAACTTCAACCATAACTCCAATTCTCCCGCCACCGTGGATATAGCTAGCAATAGCTCCGTTTTCTATGTTGAATTTAACAAATCTTCTTACTGTCATGTTTTCGCCTAATTTTGCGATTAAAGCTGTTAAAGCTTCAGTTACAGTAGATTCACCATCAAATTTTTCAGCAACTAATTCTTCAACAGTTGTAGCTGAAGTGTTAGCAGCCATTTCTGCAACCTTTGTTGCAAATGAAACGAATTCTTCATTAGCAGCAACGAAGTCAGTTTCACAGTTAACTTCTACCATAGCAGCAGTTTTCTTATCAGCTGAAACGAAAGTCTTAACTATACCTTCAGCAGCAACTCTTCCTGCTTTTTTAGCAGCAGCAGCTAATCCCTTTTCTCTTAAAAATTCAACAGCTTTTTCTATGTTTCCTTCTGTTTCAACTAATGCCTTTTTGCAGTCCATCATTCCTGCACCAGTCATTTCTCTTAATTCTTTAACTGATTTAGCAGTTATCATTATTAAATTCCTCCTTAACATTAAATGTAAACCATATTTTAGGTTAAAAGGTAAATGAAGTTTCCCTCACCTACCTCTTAAAATTACTATTCAGCTAATTGTTCGCCTTGTCTTCCTTCGATGATTCCATCAGCTAATTTAGCAGTTATTAATTTAACAGCTCTTATTGCATCATCATTTCCTGGAATTACATAATCAACTTCTTCTGGATCACAGTTAGTATCAACTATAGCTACTACTGGAATTCCTAATATTTTAGCTTCTGATATAGCGTTCTTTTCTTTTCTTGGGTCAACTACAAACATAGCTCCTATGTTGTTAACATCTAAATTAGTGATTCCACCAAGGTTAGTTTGTAATTTTTCCATTTCGCCTTTAAGCTTAATTACTTCTTTCTTAGGTAAAACATCAAATGTTCCATCTTGTTCCATTTGTTGTAATTCTTCTAATCTCTTAATTCTAGTTTTGATAGTTTTGAAGTTAGTTAACATACCACCTAACCATCTGTTGTTTACAAAGTGCATGTTTGATCTTACAGCTTCTTCTTGGATAGCTTCTTGAGCTTGCTTCTTAGTTCCAACGAAAAGAATGTCTTTTCCTTCTGTTGATACTTCTCTGATGAAGTTATAAGCTTCTTCTACCTTCTTAACTGTCTTTTGAAGATCTATTATATATATTCCGTTTCTTTCTGTGAATATATATGGAGCCATCTTAGGGTTCCATCTTCTTGTTTGGTGTCCAAAGTGAACGCCTGCTTCTAATAATTGTTTCATTGATATTACTGACATTTTGTTACCTCCTGGTTTTTCCTCCACAATCTTCATTCCTATAAAGCTACTTAAATTTTTAAGCACCAACTTTATAAATTGGATTGTGTGCGTATTTATTTACCTAGGTTAGTATATCATAAGCTTTATATACTAGCAACATATTTTTTGTATATTTTATCTTTCACGTCATAAAACAATAAATTTATCATACTATTTATTTAAAATTTTAATAAAAATACTTAGTTTTTTAAAAATTTAAAATATACATTATATATTATATCCTAATTTAAAAATATAAAACATATTAAAATAAAGCTAAGCTTAATTAGTTATATTTACATATAAAATTAATCTCTTTTTATATAAATTTTTAAACTTTAAAATTTTATATAAAAAAAGCTATAAATATTAAAATACTTTTATTTCAACATTTGATAGCCTTCTTTATTATATAGAGTTTTATTTAATCTAAGATATAATTTTTATCTTATTTTCTTTAACTCTTCTACTAATTTTTCATTTAAAATTTTAATATGAGTTCCCTTCATTCCTAAAGATCTTGATTCAATTACTCCAGCACTTTCAAATTTTCTTAAAGCATTTACAATGACACTTCTTGTTATACCTACTTTATCTGCAATTTTTGATGCAACTAATAATCCTTCATTACCTTCAAGTTCATTAAATATATGCTCTACAGCTTCAAGTTCTGAATAAGATAAAGTTCCAATAGCTAATTGAACTACAGCTTTCTTTCTTGCCTCTTCTTCTAATTCATCTTGTTTAGCTCTAAGCATTTCCATTCCTACAATAGTTGTACTATGTTCTGCTAATATTAAATCTTCTTCTGTAAACTCTTCTCCAAATCTAGCTAGTATTAATGTTCCCATTCTTTCACGATTTCCTATTATGGGAACTATAGTAGATATTTTATTAGAAACTTCACAAGCACCTTCTCCTTTAAATACACAATTACCATTACTTTTAGAATTCGCTAAAGTTTCTGTAATTTTTAATAAGCTTTCATTATATGATACTGGAAATCTATTTTCTTCTAAAACATATTTTTTCATTATTCTGCACTCAAAGTCTCTTGAGAAGGTATGTCCTAAAAGTTTTCCTCTTCTACTAACTATATATACATTACATTCTAATACTTCACTTAAAAGTTTACATATATCATCAAATACTACAGGATCTGCTCCACCCTTTTGCAGTATTTTATTTAGTCTTCTAGTTTTATTTAATAATGATAACAACTAAATATTCCCCCCATCATAACCTTTATCACTCTAGTATTAATTTTCAAAATTATCACAATTTTAAAAAATTTTTTCTTAATCTAATAGTATCATATAAGATTTTTTTTTACAACATTTTTTACAATCTTTCGACAAGGGTTATAATAAATACTTATTTATCATCTTTCTTTTCGTTATCATCTTCTAAAGGCATAGTATTTCCACATTCGGCATTTGAACATACTGCATACTTTCCCTTAGTTTTTGAATACTTAGCAGTCATATAACTACCACATTTTGAGCATGCTTCTTTTATAGGTTCATTCCAGCTTACAAAGTCACAATTTGGATAATTAGAACACCCAAAGAATTTCTTTCCTTTTTTACTTCTCTTAGCTAAGATTTTTCCTCCACATTTAGGACATGGAACTTCTAGTTCTTCTACTATTGGTTTTGCATTATGACATTCAGGATATCCAGGACATGCTAAGAAAGTACCATATCTTCCACGTTTTATAACCATCATTCTTCCACATTTATCACATGGAACATCACTTACTTTATCTTCAATTACAACCTTTGAAATTTCCTTTTCTGCTTTATCTATGGCTACTTTAAGAGGCGTAAAAAATTCTCCAACTACACCCTTCCACTCTTCGCTACCTTCTTCAATATAGTCAAGCTTTCTTTCCATATCAGCTGTAAAATCAACATCAACTATTTGTTTGAAATAATCCGACATTATATTATTTACTATAAAGCCTAATTCTGTTGGTATTAAATTTTTCTTTTCTCTTGATACATACTCTCTACTTAATAATGTAGAAATTGTTGGTACATAAGTACTAGGTCTTCCTATTCCTTTTTCCTCAAGTAGCTTTACAAAAGATGCTTCTGTATATCTTGCTGGTGGCTGAGTAAAATGTTGTTTTCCTTCAACAGAAACCGATGATAATATTTCGCCTTCTTCTAATATTGGCAGTGTCACATCATTTTCATCATCTTCTGTTGTATAATCATATACTTTCATAAAACCATCAAATTTAATAGTTGAACCAGAAGCTTTAAATAAATACTCACCATTTATTATGTCTATACTATTTGTATTTAGTGAGCATGAACTCATTTGACTTGCAATAAATCTTTTCCATATTAAACTATATAACTTATATTGCTCTGCTGATAAACTTGACTTTGCTATCTCTGGAGTTATGTCAATATGAGAAGGTCTTATAGCTTCATGTGCATCTTGAATATTTTTCTTTCCTTTATATATTCTAGGTACTTTCGGAATATATTCTTCTCCATAATTTTGTTTTATAAAATCAACAGCTTTTCCCTGTGCCTCTTCTGATACTCTTACAGAGTCTGTTCTCATATAAGTTATTAAACCAACTGTACCATACCCTTTTACTTCAACCCCTTCATAAAGAGCTTGAGCTATAGACATAGTTCTTTTAGTCATAAAATTAAGCTTTTTAGAAGCTTCTTGTTGCAAAGTACTTGTTGTAAATGGTGGTAATGGATTTTTTAATCTACTACCTTTTTTAACCTTATGTACCTTGTAATCATTTTCTTCTAAGTCTTTTATTATTTTATTAGCTTCTTCTTCTGTTTTTATTTCTAATTTTTTATTTTCGTATTTTGTTAACTTTATAGGGAATTTTTTTCTTTCCTTTTTTAAAATACAATCTACTGTCCAATATTCCTTTGGTTCAAAAGCCTTTATTTCTTCTTCCTTATCACAAATAAGTTTTAATGCAGCTGACTGAACTCTTCCTGCACTTAATCCCCATTTAACATTTTTCCAAAGTATAGGACTTATTTCATATCCAACAAGTCTATCTAACACTCTTCTTGCTTGTTGAGCATCAACTAAATTTAAATTTATTTTTCTTGCTTCTTTTATAGATTCCTTTACTGCACTTTTAGTTATTTCATTAAATACTATTCTACATGTATCATCTTCTGAAATTTTTAATATATTTGCTAGATGCCATGATATTGCTTCTCCCTCTCTATCAGGGTCAGTTGCAAGGTAAATTTTATCTGCTTTTTTAGCTGCTTTTTTTAATTTAGCTATTAACTCTCCCTTTCCCCTAATAGTTATATATTTTGGATTAAAGTTATCTTCTATATCAACACCTAATTTACTTTTAGGCAAATCTCTAACATGCCCCATTGAAGCTTCTACTGTATAATTCTTTCCTAAATACTTACTTATAGTCTTTGCTTTTGCAGGTGATTCTACAATAACAAGATTCTGACCCATACCATCAACTCCTATTTATCTCTTAGGAGCTTTTACCCCCCTAAAACTATCTAACTAATCTTCGCATAATAATTGCCTGGTAGGCAAATAATTTCATTTTCATTTTGCATTTCAAATAATAACTCAAATAAAGCTATCCTGTCAATATTTAGCCTTTCCATTATTTTATCTATATGTATAGGTTCTCTCCCTATTACATCCAACAAACACTTTTTAATACTATTTTTGGCATTATTTTTAATGTCTTTTTTAATAACATTAAGAAATTCGCACAAATCATCTTTTTCCAAAAAAGGGCGTGCTCCTTGATAAATTAATAAATTACACCCCTTGCTATTTTGATTAAAAATTGATCCTGGAACGACTATAACATCTCTTGATTGACTAATTGCATAATCAACGGTTATTAAAGATCCACTCTTATCAGATGCTTCTACAACAATTACTCCATTACTTAATCCACTTACTATTCTGTTTCTTTGAGGGAAATTATATGGTAGTGGTTTTGTAGATGGTAAAAATTCTGATATCAATAAGCCCTTTTCTGAAATTTCTTCATATAATTGCTTATTATATTTTGGATAAACAACATCTATACCACATCCTAAAACCCCTATTGTTTTTCCATTTTTCTTTAATATCTCCTTATGAGCTATTGAATCTATACCTGCTGCAACTCCACTTACAACTCCATAAGAAAGATTATATAACTCTGATGCTATAAGCTTTGTAACTTGTTCGCCGTAAGTAGTATTTTTTCTAGAGCCGACAACGGCAGCCATATTATAATCAAAAAGTTCTATATCCCCTTTATAAAATAAAACATATGGTGGATTAGTAATATTTCTTAATTTTTTTGGATAATTGTTAGATGAATATGTTACATACTTTATGTTATTTTTAAATAAATATTCCTCTAATTTTTCTTCTTCAATGCTATTTTTTTCGCTTAATCTAGCTAAAAAATTTTTGTACAATAATTTATCATTAATTATATTATCAATATTATTATAAATATTTTCTTCGTTATTATACTTTTCTATTAATTTTATCTTAGATAAATTTGATATTTTTAATGCTATAAACCATATTTCATGCCTATTCATATTTCAAACTCTCCTTATATTATTTCTCCAAAAACATTTTTTCTAAATCCTACTGCTTCAATAATATGATAATCCATAATTTCACTGCTACAATCTAAATCTGCTATAGTTCTAGCTACTTTTATTATCTTAGTATAGCCTCTAAGAGTTATATCATATCTACGATAATATTCATCTAAAACCTTTTTAGCATTTTTATTAATACTACATAAATTTAAAACATCTTTACCTATAATTTCAGAATTATATCTGTATTTTGTTCCCTTAAATCTCTCTTTTTGAATTTCTCTTGCTAAAATCACATCATGTCGCATATTGTCAGAATTAATTTTATCTTTTTCTCCTGCAATTTCAGTTATTTTTATTCTTGGAACAAAATTTAATATATCAATTCTATCTAAAAGCGCTCTAGACATTCTATTTATATATCTCTTTTTTTCTAATTCAGTACATGTACAAGTTGATCCTGAATCATAATCAAGCATTTTCCCACAAGGACACGGATTAAAAGTTCCTACTAATATAAAGTTGCTTGGCAATGTATAACTTTCCTTTAGTCTTGAAATATTTATAACCTTATCTTCTAAAGGTTGCCTCAAAAGTTCTAGTAATTCCCTTTTAAACTCTAATATTTCATCTAGAAATAAAATTCCATTATGAGCTAAAGTTATTTCGCCAGCTTTTACATCTTTTCCTCCACCAATTAATGCACTTTTAGTTATAGTATTATGTGGAGATCTAAAAGGTCTTGAAATATTATATCCATCCCTTAATAGTCCTGATATGCTATATATTTTTGCAACTTCTTGTTGTTCTTCTATCGTCATAGGTGGTAATATTGAAGGCAAGGCTTTTGCAAGCATTGTTTTTCCAGAGCCAGGAGAACCAAATAGCATTATATTATGATTTCCAGCAGCTACAATTTCCATAGCTTTTTTCGATGTGTATTGTCCCATTATATCTTCAAATTTATTAATAAAAATCTCTTTATCTTTTATTTTCTTTTCTCCTTTATAAGGAAGTAAATCTTCATTTTGTATATATGATATTACTTGATTTAAAGTTTTAAATGGAAAGAAGTTTCCTAAAACAAAATTTCTCATTTCTTTTAAGTTTTCAAGAGGGAAAATAAAGTTTTGCTTTTTATTGTTATCACCTTCAAAAATAATTGGTACTGCTCCCTTAACTCCTTTTAACTCACCATTTAATGAAAGTTCTCCAAAAATTATATAGTTATCTAGTGGCTTTCTTTCAATTTGCCTTGATGCCATTAATATCCCAAGAGCTATTGGTAAATCTAAAAGACTTCCTATTTTTTTCACGTCAGCAGGAGCTAAGTTTATAGTAATTCTCCCTAAAGGAAACTCATATCCACTATTTACTATTGCAAGCCTTACTCTTTCTTTAGATTCTTTAATAGATGTATCTGGAAGGCCAACAATCGAAAAGCTTGGAACCCCTTTAGTTATATCAACTTCAACATTTATAAGTACTCCATCTAATCCTCTATGGGTAGCACTAATTATATTTATAGCCAATAAATCAACCCCTTTTTTTCATTTTTATTATAGTGTTGATTCTTGACATTATCTTTATTATTAATACAAGTAATCTTAATTTTTTCAATAAATTACATTGAATATAATCCAATATCACTCCATAAATCTTTTAATAATTTATCATTTATTTTATAGTTATTAACCATATCTAATCCATTTTTATAATATACTGCATTCCCATTAGGACATTCACAAATAAAATATTCATCATCTCCAGGAGATATATTATATCTAATTTCAAAAAGATAAAATTCTATATCTAAACCCAAATTAATTGAATCTATCAATTCACTTAAATTATTAAACTTTCCTAAATCCATATTAATCACCTTTTAAAATATTTTATTAATTATTTAATTTTTAATAAATATAAATATTTAACTAAAATTTTATTATTAGTAAATTATATCATTTAAATATTGAATAAAACTTTCCATCAAAGTCTATTATTAAATATATTCTAAAACTTATATAAAGAGGTGAAAATATGAAAAACTACAATAAGGCAATTGGAAAATATGGTGAAAGCATAGCCCGTGATTTTCTCATTAATAATGGATATAAAATATTAGACATGAATTATAGAAATAGATATGGTGAAATAGATATTATATCTATAAAAAATGATATTATAATTTTCTGCGAAGTAAAAAGTAGGTATACAAACTCCTTTGGAAATCCAATTGAAGCTGTTACCTACTATAAACAAAAACAAATTATTAAATTATCTGAAATGTATTTACTATATGAAAAATACAATAACTACAATGTTCGATATGATGTTATTGAAGTTAACTTTAATAAATTAAATAATAATTTTAAAGTAAATCATATAAAAGATTCATTTAGAACCTATTAATTAATTTTATTATTTAAAAGCAAAATCTATCTGTAAAAATATATAATTTTTTATCAATCTATACTTAAAATAATAATTTTAAAATAGTTACTTAGATAATATATTAGTTAAAAAAGACATTCTATGTATTTTGGTAGTGCCATAATTTTTTATGCCCTCTATATGTTTTGTAGTTCCATATCCAACGTTTTCTTCAAAAGCATAATTAGGATACTTTTTTGCATACTCTTTCATTAAATTATCTCTATAAACTTTAGCTACTATAGAAGCAGCTGCAATACAAGCTGACTTTGTATCACCTTTAATTACAGATTTATTTGGAATTTGTATACCCTTAACTGTATATCCATCAGATAATACTAAATCTGGTTTTACCTTTAAGTTATTACAAGCTTCTAAAAAAACTTCATTATTACAAACTCCTATTCCTCTTGCATCTATTTCATAAGAACTACGAGAAGCTATATAATATGATAATGCTTTTTCTTTTATTATTGATGCTAATTCTTCTCTTTTTCCTTCATTTAATTTTTTAGAATCGTTAATCCATAAAATTAAATCTTCATCTATAACATTTAAATCTAAAACTACTGCACAGGAAACTATAGGACCAGCTAAAGGACCTCTACCAACTTCATCTACCCCTGCAATAATATTATAACCCACAAATGATTTATCAAAGTTATACATATTTCTAACTCTTTTAATTTCATTTTCTATTTTTTCTTTTGATTTTTTAAGCTTATCACCTAAACTATTGATATTTTTTCTTTTATCATTTTTTAATACATTTATAATATAAATTAACTCTTTAGACTTATATATTTCATTAACTTTTATTTTATCTACCATTTCCTTAACAGCTTTAAAACTTAAAGTGCTAATATCTGTAGTTAATATATCCATTATCTTTTTTCCTTTTTCTTTTCGTTTCTCTTTTCTTTTCTTATTCTTCTTTTTCTTTCTTTTTCAGTTTCTTCCTTAGCAACAACTTCTTCTTCCTCAAAAACATCATCTGGACGCTCTAAAGAAATTTTACCAAGCTTTCCGCCTCTAAATTCATCAATAAGCATAACAGCAATTCTATTATAATTAATTTCATTACGTGCCATTATACATCCTCTTTTTCTTGCAATAGCATCTAAATTATCTAATGGATTTTCTTGTATTTCTTCAATTCCAAATCTCTCTATTAATCTCTCTGGATAATATTCTTGAAGTCTTTCAACAAGCTTATATGCTAATTCTTCTATATCCATTATTTCATCTTTAATAGAACCTGCGAAAGCTAAATTTAAAGCAGTTCTTTCATCTTCAAATTTAGGCCATAAAACTCCTGGTGTATCTAACATTTCCATATCAAAAGCTGTTTTTATCCATTGCTTACTTTTTGTAACCCCAGCTCTGTCTCCAGTTTTAGCAATATTATTTCTTGCCATTTTATTTATAAATGTAGATTTACCACAGTTTGGAACACCTACTACCATTACTCTCATCATAAACTTAACTAAACCCTTAGCTTTAGCTCTTTCATGTTTTTCTTTTAGAAGTTCTAAAAGTGCTGGTTTTATTTGTTGTAAGCCTTGCCCCTTTAAACAATTAACTTCCAAAACCTTAACAGAATCACTAGATAGTTCATTTATCCACTCCTTAGTTACCTTAGCTTCTGTTAAGTCACTTTTATTTAATAAAATTAATCTTGGCTTTCCTGCACAAAGTTTATCTATATCAGGATTTGCAGAACTCCTTGGAATTCTAGCATCTCTAATTTCTATTACTGCATCAACAAGCTTTAAATTATCTTGTATTTCCCTTTTTGTTTTTTTCATATGCCCCGGGAACCAATTTATAGTAGCCATTAATTATTCCTCCCTTTTAATATGTATTATTTATAATTAAGTATTACTTTTTATATTGAACAACTTTTTCCAAATTCTTAGTCATAATTTCTATTATCCAAATTAAAATTTAGAATCTTACTTATATTATTGCAAACAAAAAGGGACTTAATACTAAGTCCCTTAATATCTTTATTAACTTTAAATTATCTAGTTAATAATTCCTTAACTTTAGCAGCCTTACCTACTCTATCTCTTAAGTAGAATAACTTAGCTCTTCTTACTTTACCTCTTCTTGTAACTTCCATCTTTTCGATGATTGGTGAGTTAACTGGGAAAGTTCTTTCAACTCCAACACCGTAAGCAATTCTTCTTACTGTGAAAGTTTCTCTTAAACCACCGTTTTGTCTCTTAATAACAGTTCCTTCGAACATTTGTATTCTTTCTCTGTTACCTTCTTTAACTTTAACGTGTAATTTAACGTTATCCCCAACATTGAAGTTTGGTAAGTCATTTCTCATTTGTTCTGCTTCTATAGCTCTTAATATTTCGTTCATCGTGCATTCCCTCCTAAATTGATAATTGACGCTCTTAACAAATACTTTGACAGCGGAACGCCCGTACTAGCACAGGAGTTATTGTAACATAAGTTTTTTTACATTTCAAGCTATTATTTTTTGCTATTTAATAATTTTTTATCCTCTTTTGTAAGTATTATATTATTGTATAAATCGGGTCTTCTTTCTCTTGTTATATGTAAAGACTGTAGCCTTCTCCATTTTCTTATGTTTTCATGATGCCCTGATAATAAAACTGATGGTACAGCCTCCCCCTCAAATACTTCTGGTCTTGTGTATTGTGGATACTCTAGTAATCCTTCTGAAAATGATTCATCTTCATGACTTTCAGATTTATTTAAAACTCCTGGTACTAATCTTAAAATAGAATCAATGACTGGAATAGCAGCCATTTCTCCTCCTGTTAATACAAAATCTCCTAATGAAATTTCCATATCAACTTCCTTAAAAGCTCTTTCATCTATTCCTTCATAATGACCACAAAGAAAAATTAAGTTTTCTTCCTTTGATAACTTTGTTGCTAACTCTTGATTAAAAGTTTTACCTTTTGGTCCTAAAAAAATTACCTTTCCATTATTACTTTCCTTACAAGCTCTTATACAATCAACTACTGGTTGAGCTGCCATAACCATTCCAGCTCCACCACCATAAGGATAATCATCTACTTTTTTATGTTTATTTAATGTATAATCTCTTATATTTAAGGTATCAATTGATATTAATTCTTTTTCTTTAGCTTTTCCTATAATACTATGATTAAAAATATCAAACATCTCAGGAAATAGAGTTAGAATACTAATCTTCATCCATCCATTCTCCTACTGGTCTTACTGTAATTTTTCTTTCATCTATATTAATATCTAATACTATACTTTTAAGAACCGGTATTAATAATTCTTTAGGTTTTCTTATCCAATATACATCATTGTTTTTAGTTTGTATAACATCATATATCTTACCTAATTCTTTTCCATTTGTATCAAATACTATGCACTCTCTTAAATCAGCTAAAAAGTAACAATCTTCCTCAAGTTTAACTGCATTTTCTCTTTCTACTTCCATAAACTTTTCTTTAAGCCTTTCTGCATCTTCTATTTTATCTATGCCTTCAAGCTTAACTATTATTCTATCTTTTTGATATTTACACTTTTCTATATTAACCTCTTTACCTTCAATTAAAACATATTCTAAATCATCAAATCTTCTCATATTGTCTGTTAATGGAATAACCTTAACTTCACCTTTTAAACCATGAGTATTTACTATTTTACCTACTTTTAAATTTTTACTCACTTATATTCACCTCTTATGTTAGTTTAATTTTTTCATATATTATTTATATCAAACTTTTTATATTTTAGCAAAATAATTATTGATTATATGAATTATAAAAAATATTTTTAAAGTTTTAATTAAAATAAAAAAAGAGTTAGGAAAATCCTAACTCTTTAATCGATAATTTCAACTACTACTTTTTGTTTTTCGTTTAGTGCTGCGGCTTTTACAACAGTTCTAATAGCTTTTGCTACTCTACCTTGTTTGCCTATTACCTTACCCATATCTTCAGGAGCAACCTTTAATTCAAGAATTAATTCTTGCTCTCCTTGAACTTCATTTACATGAACTTCATTTGGATTATCCACTAAGGATTTAGCAATTATTTCAACTAAATCTTTCATAAAAGTCTGCAAATACTATGTACTAAATTGTATATATTTTGCAGAGTTCACCTCCTAAAAATTACTTGTTAAGTCCTACTGTGTTGAATAGTCTCTTAACTACATCTGTAGGTTGTGCACCATTTTTTATCCATTTTGTAGCTTTTTCTTCATCGATTTTGATTTCAGCTGGTTCAGTTATTGGATTGTAGTACCCGATTTCTTCGATGAATCTTCCATCTCTTGGGCATCTAGAATCAGCAACAACAACTCTGTAGAAAGGAGCTTTTTTAGCACCCATTCTTCTTAATCTGATTTTTACTGCCATTAATTTCACCTCCTTTAAAGTAATATATATATAAACTCTTTAAAAAGGTAATTTACCAAATAAACCTTTTTTGGACTTTTTAGTCAATGATTTCATTTGCCTCATTTGCTTTCTCATCATTTCATGTCCTTTTATGAGTTTGTTAACTTCTTGTAATGATGTACCAGAACCATTAGCTATTCTCTTCTTTCTTGAAGACGAACCTACTATAAGTTTTGGATTTTTTCTTTCCTTTGGAGTCATTGAATAAATTATTGCTTTTACTCTTGCTAATTGTTTTTCACCAGCATCAAAGTCAATTTCTTTCATCTCTTTAGGAACTCCTGGTATCATGTCCATGATTTTACTTAATGATCCTAACTTTTTCATTTGCTCCATAGCTGTTAAATAATCATCATAAGTAAAGTCATTTTCCATCATCTTTTGACCTAACTCTTTAGCTTCTTTTTCATCAATTGCCTCTTGAGCCTTTTCGATTAATGAAAGTACATCACCCATTCCTAAAATTCTACTAGCCATTCTATCTGGATGGAATACTTCAAAATCATTCATCTTTTCCCCAACACCAATAAATTTAATTGGCTTTTGAGTCATATGCCTAATTGATAAAGCAGCTCCACCTCTTGTATCTCCATCAAGTTTTGTTAATATAACGCCTGAGATATCAAGTGCTTCATTAAAGGTTTCTGCAACATTTACAGCATCTTGTCCTGTCATTGAGTCAACAACAAGTAAGATTTCTGAAGGATTAACTTCAGCCTTTACATCTTTAAGTTCAGTCATTAGCTCTTCATCTATATGAAGTCTACCAGCTGTATCTATAATTACAACATTATTTCCGTTTTCCCTACCGTATTTTATACCTTCTTTGGCAATTTGTACAGGGCTAATTTTATCACCCATTTGGAAAACTGGAATGTCAATTTGCTTTCCTACAACCTCTAATTGTTTAATTGCTGCTGGTCTATATATATCACAAGCAACTAATAAAGGTCTTTTATTTTTATCTTTTCTTAATTGTAGTGCAAGTTTACCAGCCATTGTGGTTTTCCCTGCCCCTTGAAGTCCAACTAACATAATAACAGTTGGCCCAACACCAGAGAAGTCTATTTTACTTTCACTACCTCCCATAAGATCTGTAAGTTCATCATTAACTATCTTGATGACTTGCTGAGCAGGTGTTAAGCTTTCTAAAACTTCACTACCAACACATTTTTCACTAACATTTTTAACAAAAGTTTTTACAACCTTGAAGTTAACGTCAGCTTCTAATAACGCAAGCTTTACTTCTCTCATGGCTTCTTTAATATCTTTTTCGCCTAATTTACCTTTGCCTCTAAGTTTCTTAAACGTTTCTTGTAACTTATCAGCTAAACCTTCAAAAGCCATGTTAACCCTCCTATGCCTATAAATTTTCTAGAGTTTCTTTATAATTTATATAGTCTTCAGCCATCAAAGAATATTTTTCATTAACTTGATTTAAGAATTCTGAAATTTTCTTTTCTTTTTCTAAAGACTTTTCAAGTAAATTTAATTTACTTTCATAGGATAGAAATTGTTTGTAGCATCTTTTTATTAGGTCATGAATTGCTTGCCTACTAGTGCTATTTAATTCAGCAATCTCAGCTAAGGATAAGTCATCATTGTAATATAGCTCCATGATACTCTTTTGCTTTTCCGTAAGCAATGGACCATAATAATCCATTAGCAAGGAAATCTCAACTCTATCTTCCATGTATATCACCTTACCCACATTTGAGATTCTAACAGAATAATAATTAAGTGTCAAGTATTTTTACTTAACACTTTAAAATTATTTTTTATTATAAATTAAAATGTCAAACTCTTACTATTCCTATTTGATTATACCAATTAGGTACCTATAGTTATTTTAATTACTAATACTAATTTTCGCAACAAAATTTTTTATCTATAAAAAAATTAATCTCAACTTAAAATAATGCTTCTACAAAACTTTCTGCATCAAATTCTTGTAAATCCTCAATACCTTCCCCTACACCTATATATTTAACAGGTATTTTAAGAGTGTTTTTTATAGAAATTACAACTCCACCTTTAGCAGTTCCATCAAGTTTAGTTAAAACTATACCATCTATAGGACATACCTCCATAAATTGCTTAGCTTGAATTACTGCATTTTGTCCTGTTGTTCCATCTAAAACTAATAAAGTTTGTTTATTTGCATCACTAAGTTCTCTATCTATTACTCTATTTATTTTCCCTAATTCATCCATTAAATTTTTCTTATTGTGTAATCTTCCTGCTGTGTCACATATAAGTAAATCTACACCTCTTGATTTAGAAGCATTAATAGCATCAAATACAACAGCTGCAGGATCTGAACCCTCTTCATGCTTAACAATATCAACCTTTGCTCTTTCGCTCCAAACAACTAACTGATCTATAGCACCTGCTCTAAATGTGTCAGCAGCTGCTAATAAAACCTTTTTGCCTTTTTTCTTATTCATTGAAGCTAATTTACCTATACTAGTAGTTTTCCCAACTCCATTTACACCTATTACTAAAATAACTTCTTTCCCAGACTTCTCTTCGGTATTTTCTTTATTGTCATCTATCATCATTTCAGCAATTACACTTTTTAAAGCTGGTCTAACTAATTCAACATCATTAATTTTTTCTTTTCTAATTTTATCTTTCAATCTTTCAATGATTTCCATAGTAGTATCCATACCTATATCAGCCATAATAAGTATTTCTTCTAATTCTTCATATAAATCTTCATCAATTGTTACAGCTAAATTTAAAGCCTCATTTATTTTATCTGTTAATGCATTTCTTGTTTTTGTTAATCCATTTTTAAGATTATTAAATAATTTACCAAACATATTATTTCCTCCTAATTTTTAGACAAATCTACTGATACTACTTTAGATATTCCCTTTTCTTCCATGGTTATACCATACATCACATCACTAGCTTCCATTGTTCCTTTTCTATGTGTTATTACTATAAATTGAATGTTTTTTGCAAAGGCTTTTAAAAACTCTGCATATCTATAAACATTAGCATCATCTAAAGCTGCCTCTATTTCATCTAGTATACAAAATGGAGTTGGTTTCATTTTTAATATTGCAAATAATAAAGCTATTGCTGATAAAACTTTTTCTCCACCAGACATTAAATTTATATTTTGAAGCTTCTTTCCTGGTGGTTCAACATTTATAATTATATTAGAATTTAAAATATCCTCTCCACCTAAAATAAGTTCTGCATGGCCACCTTTAAATAATTCTCTAAAGGTTTCACCAAAATTTTCATTTAATACCTTAAAGTTTTCTTTAAATAATTCCTGCATTTGAATAGTCATTTCATTTATAACTTCCATTAACTCTTCTTTAGCTTTTTGTAAATCTAATTCTTGGGAAGACATAAATTCATACTTTTCGCATACCTCGTCATATTCAACTATAGCAGATAAATTAACTGTTCCTAAAGATGCTATTTTTGATTTTAATATAAGAATTTCATCTTTAATTTTATTTATATTTTCTATCTTAACAGCTATTTCTTTTGCTTCAGCAAGAGTTAAATTAAGCTCACTATTTAACCTATTATAAAAAGCTTCTTGCTCACTTTCTATTTTAGCATATTGTATAGATTTTTTATTTAATTCATTTTCTTCTATTCTTATTACTTCTATTTCTTCGCTAGTTACGCTTTCCTTAGCTTTATAACTTTCTTTAAGCTCTGCTTTAATTATTTCATCTTCCCTAAATGAATTTTCAAGTTCTAAAACTCTCTTTTCTATTTCTTTTAATATACCTTCTTTACTTTTCACATTTTCAGATAAAGCTGTAATACTACTATACTTATTAGAAACTTCAATTTGTAAATTTGCTATTTTATTTTCTTTTTCTTTTATTTCTAAGTTTTTAAAAGATATTTGACTTTTTTGGTTTTGAAGACTTTCTTCTAAAGTTGCATTATTAACTTTTAAATTAACTAATTTTTCTTTTAAAGAATCTCTTTCATTATTATTATTAAAAAGTTCCTCTTCAATTAATTTAACCTTTTCTTTTCTCTCAAAGCTTTTAACATCTAATTTATCAAGTTCATCTTTTTTATTTTTTAATTTTTCTGTTAATAAGTTAATTATATTGTTATTTTCATCTTTTTGCTTCTTAGAGCTTTCAATATTTTTATTTAATTTATCTTTGTCACTTAAAAGATTTTTCATTTCTCCTTCTAATACTGTTAACTCTATATTTTTACTATGAACTTCTTCTCTCTTATTTAATATTTCTTCATCTAAAGACTTTATTTTTACCTTTATATCATTAAACTTAGATACTTCATTATTATACTCATCTTTTAGATTTATTATATTTTCTGCTAACTCTTCAATTTCTCTTTTTCTTCCTAAAAGATTAACACTTTTACCTTGAATGCTACCTCCAGTTAATGCACCACCTGGATTAATTACCTCACCAGTTAATGTAACTATCTTATAATTATGCTTAGCAATTTTAGATATATTAATAGCATAGTCCATATTTTCAGCAATTATAGTTCTTCCTAAATTATAATCTATAATTCCCTTATATTTCATATCATATTTTATAATATCTGAAGCAACTCCAATATACCCTTTAGCTGATTTAATTTCATTAGGTACTTCTAGTTTTTTGCCTTTAATAATATTTAATGGTAAAAAGGTTGCTCTACCTAAGCCTTTACTTTTTAAATAAGAAATTAAATTTTTAGCATCAATATCACTAATAGTTATTACATTAGAAATTGCTCCACCTAAAGCTATTTCTATAGCAACTTCATATTTCTTTTCTACCTCAAAAACTTCACCAAGAACCTTAATATCTTTTACTCCAAAAACTTTTCCTTTTGCAACATGTTCCATTAAGTTTTTTACAGTTCTATTATATCCTTCGTAATGCTTTTCTAAATTTTCTAAAGTATTATGAGTAGCTTCTGATTCATTGATTTTTTTAGCTAATATTTTAATTTTATTATCTTGACTATTTAAAAGTGAATGAGTTTTTGTTAACTCTCTTTTTACTAATATTATTTCTTCTTCTAATTTTAAAATATTATCTTTTGCATTTATAAGCATTGCCTTAACTTCTTCAATAGTTCCTATATTAATAGATAAATTTCCCTCTAAGGTAACTATTGACTTATCTAAATTTTCTTGTGTATAACTCTTTTCTTTTATTTCTTTTTCTAAGCTTTGAATTTTATTAGTAATATCAGAATTTTTAGATATAATTTCAAATTCATTATTTTTTAAAATACTAAGCTCTTTTTCAATTTTATTAATTTTTGTGCTTATTTCATCAATTAAACTTTCAACACTTTTAATTTCTAAAGCCTTTTCACTATTTTCTTTACTTCTTTCATTTAACTTTTCTTCTAAATCCCTTTTTTCTAAGTTAACCTTTTCTAAATTTTCTTTTAAAAGCTTTATTTCATTTTCTTCTTTTTCTATTAAAGACTTAAAGTTATTAATTCTTTCCTTAAAAAGATCAATATCCCTTATATGATTTGTATACTCTTCTTTCTTTGTATAATATTCATCTTTTTCTAATTTACTTTTATTTTCTATATTTTCTATCTTATCTTGTAATTCATCTAAAATACTTTTATGAATCTTAAACTTTTCTCTTTTTTCTTCTATAGATTTTTCTCTTTTTTCTATTTCATTAGATAAAATATCAATATCCTTTGATATTTTATCAATATTATTAACTAATATTGATACTTCTTTTACCTTTAGTTCCTCAGCTAAGACTTTATACTTTTCAGCTTTTTCCTTTTCAACCTTTAACGGTTCAAGTCTTTCTTCATAAGTTGCTATTATATCTCTAATTCTAACTAAATTACTATCAGTATTATCAAGCCTTTTTTCTGCTTCTTCTTTTCTAGATTTATATTTAACTATTCCAGCAGCTTCTTCAAGTAAAGCTCTTCTATCTTCAGGCTTACCACTTAATATTGCATCAATTTTACCTTGTCCAATTATAGAATATCCTTCCTTACCTATACCTGTATCCATAAATAATTCAGTAATATCTTTTAATCTACATTTTTGATTATTAATTAAATACTCTGTTTCACCTGATCTAAATATTCTTCTAGTTACGGTTACTTCATTATAATCTGTTGATAATGTTCCATCTGAGTTATCTAAAGTAAGAGAAACTTGAGCTAATCCTAAAGGTTTTCTAAATTGTGTTCCTGAAAAAATAACATCTTCCATCTTTCCACCTCTAAGATTTTTGACGCTTTGCTCTCCAAGAACCCATCTTACAGAATCAGAAACATTACTTTTTCCACTACCATTAGGACCAACAACTGCAGTTACCCCTCCTTTAAATCTTAACTCAGTTTTATCTGCAAAAGATTTAAATCCACGTATCTCAAGTGATTTTAAAAACATAAATACACTCCTTATCTTTTATATAAAAGCTGGTACTAAACTTAATAAAAATACTATAAGCATAAAAACAGTAATTATATATATCATTTTTTCTCTTGTCTTTGCTTTCATAATAACCCTCACTCCATTCTTTATTTAGTTTATAGCAAAGCTAAAAAAATATCAATAAAACAATGACAAGATTCAAAGCACTTACACAAGAATATATTTATCTTGTTATATTATCTTTGTCTCTTGTCATTTTAATTTACATTCTTTTGATTTCTAAAATTTAAACTTTATAATTATATCTTAAATTCTTCTCTTTTATCTATAATTGTTAATTTAACTTTGCCCCTTTTTACTTTATTATTGGTATTAACATATACCTTCCCTTTTCTATTATCTAAAAAAGACTTAAAATATTGTTTTTTATTAGTGTATAATTTGCTAATATCTTTTTCATTTATCTCAACTATAATATCTTTTTCTTTTGGAGACTTTTTATCTAAAGTTTCACAAATTAAACGTCCTTCTACTAATTCCCTAAAAGCTGGATGGAAAGGTCCATCTACTATATCCTTTCCTGTAGTAATTGTATCTGTTGGTTGTAATCCAATTCTAATTACTTTAACTTTAGCTTCATTATATAACTTTAACATTTCACCACTAATATATACAGCTTCTTCTAAAGAATATGGCACATAATCTCCTCTAATATACATATCCTCCATTGGAGTATCTTTAATTACTAATGATGGATATATTCTGCATATATCAGGTTTCATCTCAATTGACTTTTTTGTAGTTTCTATATCAATTCCAAAACTATCACCAGGTAATCCTGGCATTATTTGATGTCCTAAAACAAATCCTGCTTCTTTAATAAGCTTAGATGCAGCTTCTACATCACTAACACTATGTCCTCTACCAGCTTTTCTTAAAACTTCATCATCTAATGATTGAACTCCAAGTTCTATTATATCAACCTTATATTCCTTTAAATATCCTAATATATATGGCAATATAGCATCTGGTCTTGTTGATAGTCTTATTTTATGTATTAATCCTCTTTCTTTATATTCTCTAGCAACTTCTAAAAGTTCTTTTTGTTTATTAACATTAATTGCAGTAAATGTACCACCGAAAAATGATACTTCAATAGTAGCACACTTACTATTTATTGTACTTAAATATTCATCTATTATTTTTCTAACATCACTTGCAAAAACTTCTTCATATTTTCCAGCAATCCTATCTTGATTACAAAAAACACATTGATGAGGGCATCCTTGATGAGAAATAAAAACAGGAATTATATAATAACTTTTACTCATTTTTATCCTCCAAAATCTTTAATGCAGCCTTTGCTGCATTTTGCTCTGATTCCTTTTTACTATAACCTTCACCACAAGTAAATTCGTTATTATCTATAATAAGCTTTGTATAAAACTTTCTTCTATGTGGAGGACCTTCAAATTTAATTAGTTCATATACTATAGAAATTTCTCCGTTTTGTTGAAGATGCTCTTGTAATCTTGTTTTATAATCAAGTATTATATCATTATTTATTGCACGCTTTATTATATCCTCAAATCTAGCAATAATATAATCCTTTGTAAACTCTAATCCTTTATCTAAATATATAGCAGCTATTAACGCTTCTACAGCATCAGCTATTAACGATATCCTTTCTCTTCCTCCAGTTAACTCTTCACCCTTGCTCATTCTTAATAAATAACCTAAGTTTAAAGACTTTCCTATTTCATGTAAAGAATTTTCACAAACAATTAAACTACGAATTTTTGTTAATTCTCCTTCACTTTTTTCTCTATAGTTTAAAAACAAATATTCAGTAATACATACTTGAAGAATGGAATCTCCTAAAAATTCAAATCTTTCATTATACTCTTCATCTCTATGCTGATTTGCATAGGATGAATGAGTTAAAGCTGTTAGTAATAACTTAGGTTCATTAAATTTTATACCTATTATATCCTCAGCTTCTCTCTGATAGAAACTATTCATTAATTTACACTCCTTCAAGTTTATTCTTCAACTTGCTTATGTTAAACAAATTCAAGAATAAACTATTTTGATTTTTATAAAATTTATAAATAAAATCCCGCAAATTACTGCGGGATTTTATTTATTCCTCAACATGTGACTTTACAAATTTAACTACATCTCCAACAGTTACAAAGTTTTCTGCATCTTCGTCTGGAATTTCCATATCTAGCTCATCTTCTAAAGCCATTATAAGTTCAACTATATCTAAAGAATCTGCATTTAAGTCTTCTAAAAATGCTGAATCCATAGTTATTTCGTCTTCATTAATACTTAACTTATCAGCAATGATTTCTCTAATCTTTTCAAACATTATTTCACCTCCTAAACACACCCATTTAGATAATATTATATATTTTTATTATCGTCAATATACATTACTTATATTTATTATGAAAACATTTAATAAAGTTATTTTTCTTTTATTTAACAATTAATAATAAACTTTTATATTGTTTTAAGCTTTTAGCTCTAATTCTTCCTTAATTTTTTCTAAAACCTTGCTATCATAAAACTGTTTGCTTTGTCTTATTGCATTTTTAAAAGCCTTTCCATCAGAACTTCCATGCGCCTTAATACAAATTCCATCAACACCTAAAAATGGTGCTCCACCATATTCTTTATAATCAAATTTTTTCTTTATATTACTAAATACAGGTTTTAATAAAACTGCTCCTAGTTTTGATGTAATTCCCGAAGAAAAAATTTCATCTTTTATTATCTTTAATAAAGTAGATGCTGTTCCTTCATACATTTTTAAAATTGTATTTCCTGCAAAACCATCACAAACAAGAACATTAGTATCTCCTAATGTAACATCTCTAGGTTCTACATTCCCTACAAACTTTAATCCTTTTTCATTCTTTAATAATTGGTATGTATTCTTAGTTAATTCATTACCCTTTTCCTCTTCAGCACCAATATTAACTAATCCTACAGTTGGATTTTCTATTCCTAATACACCCTTATAGTACTCTCTACCCATATGAGCAAATTGAACTAAATATTCTGGCTTACAATCTACATTTGCTCCTGCATCTACAATCATAAATGGAGCATTCTTACCTGGCATTATTGGAGTTAATGCAGGCCTTTTTACCCCTTTAATTCTTCCTACAATAAAATTACACCCTGCTAAAAAAGCACCAGTACTTCCAGCTGATAAAACTGCATCACACTTTTTTTCTTTAACTAAATTTAAAGCTTTACACAAACTTGAATTCTTCTTTTTTCTTATAGCCATAACTGGATGTTCATTAGTTGAAATAATTTCTTTAGCATCCACTATAGTTATTTTATCTCCATTATAATTTTCCTTATTTAATTGTTCTTTTATTATATCTTCTGGTCCTGTTATAAAAAACTCTATATCATTAAATTCTTTAATAGCTTGTAATACACCATCAATAACTGCTTGTGGTGCATTATCTCCACCCATACCGTCTATAGCAATTCTCATCTTCTTTCACCCCTAATATTTTTCTATATATAAATAAAAGAAAGTCATATGACTTTCTTTTATTCTTCAGTTGAAGCAACTACTTCTTTACCTTTGTAGAATCCACAGTTCTTACAAACTCTGTGAGCCATCTTCATTTCGTGGCATTGTGGACATTCAACTATTCCTGGTAAGCTTAACTTAAAAGTTTGAGCTCTTCTAGAATCTCTCTTTGCTCTATATGTCTTTCTAGCTGGATTTCCCATTATTACACCTCCTTATTCCCCAAACAACTCTCTAAGCTTTGCAAGCCTAATATCAACATCGTAATCTAAACAACTACAATTTTCAATATTTTTATTTACACCACATTGAGAACATAATCCCTTGCAGTCTTCTTTGCAAAGTCTTTTGATAGGTAAGGTTGAAATAATACTATTTTCAATAATTTCGGTAATATCTAATGTATCACCATCTACAAACATAATTTCCTCGCTATCAAGTTCTTTATTGTTTGTAAACCTTTCTTCTATATCAATATCTATTGGATAGATAAAGGTATCTAAGCATCTAGAACAACTTAGCTTTAGTTTTGTTTTTATAGAAGCATTTATTACTATAACATCATTTTCTGATATTGCAACTCCTTCTACAGAAACTTTTTCAATTGCTCTAATTTCTTCTCCTTCGAATTCAAATGGTTCTAACTCGAATGATAAAGATATTTGTTTTTTTCTATTTTTTTTAGATAATAAATCTGAAAAATTAATTAACATATCTTAAGCTCTGGATATAATCCTCATACCCTTAAGGTATATTATACATTATGTACAGCTTGAGCTAAAGCAATATTTCACTCCTCGCTAAAATTTACTGAATTCAAACACAATTTATTATATAAAGCTCGACATTAAAAGTCAAGCCTTATATATAAATTACTTTTGTATTAATTCTAAAGTATCTCTAGCAATCATTAATTCTTCGTTTGTAGGTATAACGAAAGCTTTAACTTTGCATCCAGGTTTAGATATTTCTCTTACTTTACCTCTAACATTGTTAGCTTCTTTATCTATTTCTACTCCTAAGAATTCTAATCCTTTTAAGCATTCTTCTCTAGTTTCTGGACCATTTTCTCCTACACCAGCAGTAAATACTATAGCATCTACTCCACCCATTATAGCAGCATATGAACCAATTGTAGCTCTTACTTTATATTCAAATACCTTAAGTGCTAATATTGCTCTTGGATTCTTTTCTTTAAATGCTCCATCTTCAATATCTCTAAAGTCTGAGCTTAATCCTGATACTCCAAGAACTCCTGATTTTTTATTCATTAAATCATTAACTTCATCAGCTGATAATCCTTCTTCTTTCATTAAGAAAGTAACTATAGCTGGGTCTATATTACCACATCTTGTTCCCATTGCAACACCTTCAAGTGGAGTGAATCCCATTGAAGTATCAACAGATACACCATTTTTAACAGCACATAAACTTGCACCATTTCCTAAATGACAAGTGATTATTTTTAAATCTTTAACGTCTCTCCCCATAACTTCAGCAACTTTTTGTGAAACATACTTATGTGAAGTTCCGTGGAATCCATATTTTCTTATTCCATGTTTTTTGTATAATTCATATGGTAAAGCATAGATATATGCTTCTTCTGGCATAGTTCCGTGGAAGGCAGTATCAAATACAGCTACCATTGGTGTATTTGGCATTAATTCTTCACAAGCATTAATTCCTATCATGTTTGCTGGGTTATGAAGTGGAGCTAATTTAAAGCATTCTTCTATATATGATTTAACTTCTTCATTAATTACAACAGATTTATTGTACTTTTCTCCACCGTGTACAACTCTATGACCAACTGCTGAAATTTCATCCATTGAAGAAATAACACCATTTTTTTCATCAACTAAAGCTTCTAAAACTAATCTTATTGCATCTTTGTGGTCTGCCATAGGTTGTTTTACTATATATTTATCTCTACCTTCAACTTTTTGAGTTAAAACAGAACCTTCAATTCCGATTCTTTCAACTAAACCTTGAGCTAATGATTCTTCTGTTGTCATATCAATTAATTGATATTTTAACGAAGAACTTCCACAGTTTATAACTAAAATTTTCATATTTAAACACCTCTATTAAATTGTTAAATTTTTCTATTTTGCATTTTGAGCTTGTGCTTGAACTGCAGTTAATACTACAACATTAACTATATCTTCTGAATTACAACCTCTTGATAAATCATTAATTGGTTTTGCAAATCCTTGACACATTGGTCCTATAGCATCTGCTCCTGCAAATCTTTGAACTAATTTATATCCGATATTACCTGATTGTAAATCTGGGAATATTAATACGTTTGCTTTACCAGCTACTTTACTATTTGGTGCTTTTTGAGCTGCAACACTTTCTACTATAGCTGCATCTAATTGTAATTCACCATCAATTAATAAATCTGGTCTTAATTCTTTTGCAAGTTCCGTTGCTTTTCTAACCTTTTCAACTAATTCATGGTCAGCACTTCCCATGCTTGAAAATGATAACATTGCAACTCTTGGCTCTACCTTACAAAGGTTACGTGCTGTATCAGCAGTTGCTATAGCAATAGCTGCTAATTGTTCATAGTTTGGATTTGGATTAACAGCACAATCTGAGAATAATAACATTCCATCTTCTCCATACTTAGATCCTGGTACCATCATTATAAAGAAACTTGATACAACAGATACTCCTGGTGAAGTTTTAATTATTTGTAAACCTGGTCTTAATAAATCCCCAGTTGTATGAACGGCACCTGATACCATTCCATCTGCATCATCTAGCTTAACCATCATTGTTCCAAAATATAACGGGTCTCTAACTATTCTATCCGCTTTTTCTAAAGTCATACCTTTGCTTTTTCTTGATTCATAAAATGCATCTATATAATCTTGAAGTCTCTCAGACTTATCCGGATTAACTATTTCAACACCAGTTAAATCAACTCCAAGCTCTTTAGCCTTTTCTAATATTTTTTCTTCATTCCCAACTAGGATTGGAAATGCTAAACCTAATTTTTGAATTTTCTCAGTAGCAATTATAGTTCTTTCTTCATCCCCTTCAGGTAAAACTATTCTTTGCTTATTTTCCTTAGCCGCATTCCATAATTTATCCATAAGTTCCATATTTAATTTCCCCTTTCGACTTTGTACGGTCTCACCTTCAATATTACTATACTCCTATGAGCATATATTTTTCAATACCTAAATTGCTTAAAAAATTAATTCTTTATATTATAAATTTTCTGAATTTTACTTCACATTAATATTGTGTAATAAAAATTATTAAAAGACTTTTAGATTTTATTCTCTATGCTATAATATTTGTATATTTCCCAAAAAGGAGTTTAAATATGAATATTACAGGTATAATTACTGAATATAATCCATTTCATAATGGGCATCTTTATCATTTAAAAGAAGCTAGAAAAAATACAAATGCCGATGCTATTGTCTGTATAATGAGTGGTAATTTTGTTCAAAGAGGTGGACCTTCTATAATCGATAAATGGAAAAGAGCTGAAATGGCTTTAAATAATGGAGTAGATTTAGTTATAGAACTCCCTACATTTTATGCAGTTTCATCTGCTGAATTTTTTGCAAAAGGTTCTGTTTCAATTCTTAATAATCTTGGCGTTGTTAACAATTTATTTTTCGGCTCAGAATCTGGTGATATAAATAAGCTAATGAAAATCTCTAATGTTTTAGTTAATGAAAATTTAGAATTTAAAGCTTTAATGAAAAACCATCTATCTAATGGTGATACCTTTGCAAAAGCTCGTGAAAAAGCATTGATTGAATATTTAAAATGTGAAGAAATAAATGAAATAATAACTTCATCAAATAATATTTTAGGTATAGAGTACATAAAAGCCCTACTTAAACTTAATAGTACAATCAAACCTTTTACTTTAAAAAGAGAAGGATCTAGCTATAATGATAAAATTATTTCTAATTCTTTTTCATCAGCTACCTCAATTAGAGAGTTATTAAAAAATAAAAGTTCTTTAGAAAATTTAAAAAACTTAATTCCAGAGAAATCTTATGAAATATTTAGTAAATTGCAAGATGAAAACTATCCTCTTGTCTTTGATGATGATATGTATAAATTTATAAAATATAAAATTCAAACAAACTGTATAAATTTTAACAATCTTTATGAAATAAAGGAAGGATTAGAAAATAAAATAATAAAAGAAATAACTTTATCTAATTCTTATGAAGATTTTATTTTAAAAGTAAAGAGCAAAAGATATACTTATAGTAAGATTTCAAGAATTTTAACTCATATTTATTTAGGACTTGATTCTTCAAACTTTTTAAATATAGATGATTCAAAAAATCTTTACTCAAGAATTTTAGGGTTTAATAATATAGGGAAAGAAGTTTTATCATTAATAAAAAAGAATTCTAGTATTCCACTTATTACTAAAGTACCTAGGTTTACTAACAATCCTTTGCTTAAATTTGATATACAAGCCACAGCTGCTTACTCAAATTTAAATAATAAAGTAAATCCAAATAATGATTATCTTCAAAGTCCAATAATAAAATATTAATAATACTTTATGTATACTGCATATAAATACTATAGATGGAGGGCGAATACCATGTATAGTATTATTTTTTTATTAATAATCATATTTTTTCTATTGTTACTACTTTTTAAACTATTTAACAAAAACCACAATTATTTTATGTGCATTTTAATAACCATGTTTATTTTTATTTTTGTATATAATTTAGAAAGTTGTATAAATGCTTCATTAGTTGGTGTAAGTTTAGTTGTAAAAACAATTATTCCAACAATTTTTCCTTTTTCAGTAATATGTAACCTTTTAATTTCCTATGATGGAGTTGGATTATATTCAAAAATATTAGGTCCAATTCTTTGCAAACCCCTTAAACTTTCAAAATCTTCTTCATTTCCAATAGTTGCTAGCTTTTTAAGTGGTTACCCTCTTGGCTGTAAATATTGTTGTGAACTTTATTCCTTGGGATACATAGATAGAAATGAATTTGAAAGACTTTTAAATATAGCAAGTAATGCTAGCCCAATGTTTATAGTTGGTTCAATTGGAGCTACTATGCTTGGTGATATAAAACTAGGCTTTATTTTGCTTATAGCAAACTATTTATCTCCTATAATTGTAGGTATTTTAACAATTAACAAAAGGAAAAAACGTTCTTCCATGAAGGATGTATCTAAAAATAATATCAAAAATGAACTATCTGAAAGTAATAGTGGTTTTGGATCTGCTTTAAAAAATGCTTTAGATAACGGAATTAATACAACATTACAAGTTGGTGCTTTTGTAATACTATTTTCTATAATTATAAGCATAATAAAAAACAATGCTTATATAAGCATTGTTTTTAATAATATAGAAAACTTTTTTAATCTTCCTAAGTATTCGATTTATGGATTTTTTCTAGGTAGTGTTGAATTTACTAATGGTTGTAAGCTTATAACAACCTTACCTTTAACACTTCCATTTAAATTAGCAATAATAAGCTTTATTTGCTCTTTTTCTGGATTGTCAGTAATAGCTCAAATAAGCTCATTTGTTTATAAATATAATGTTTCAATAGCAAAATATAGCTTTATAAAATTTATCCAAGGAATAATAAGCTTTGCTATAACATTTATAATAAGTAGTATTTTTTCAATACAATATACAGCTTATACTTCCACAGCTAATATTAATAATTATAGTATTTCGATAATAGTATCATTAATTTTATTATTTTTACTAATATTAACTTTAATAGTTTCCTTTATAAAAAAGCTACATCATTCTTAATTCAGCTATATTCCCCTTAATTGTTTCTCCAGTTAGTGTTAAGTTTGTATCTATTTCTTTTGCTGCTTTTTCAAAACTTTCTTGCATACATTTTATTAATTGTTCTCTTTGCTTTTCTATTTCAGCATCTAATTGAGTTAAAATTTCATTTGAATACTCTCTAGAACCTAATCTAATAGCTTTAGCATCTCTTTGTGCTAGAGCTATTATTTCACTTGCTCTCATTTTAGCTTCTCTAACTATATCATGAGTTTCAACATTTTGCTTCATTATTTCAACTGTTTCTTTTTTAATGTTATCAAATTCCTTTTGTGCATCTTTAAGAATTTTATCTTTTTCGTTAACAACCCATTGAGCTCTTTTAATTTGCTCTGGTAAGTAATGAATTATTTGATCTATTACTTCATTAAATTCTTTTTTATCAATAATTGTTTTCCCTGTAATCGGCATCTTTGGTGAACTTTCCACCATCTCTTGTAAATATACTAATAATTCAATAACATCTGATTCTGTTTTTTCCAAAATATCCCCCTACTTTCTATCCCTTAATCTTTTTAATAACATCATCAATTATCTCATCTGGAACTAAACCATTAATATTTCCTCCAAATTTAGCAACTTGCTTAACTGACGAAGAACTTAAAAATGAATTAGCTGCAGATGTAGTCATAAATAAAGTTTCCACATTAGAATCTAATTGAGAATTCATCAATGCCATTTGAAATTCATATTCAAAATCTGATACAGCTCTTAATCCTTTTAATATAACTCTTGCATTATTTTTTTTAGCCAAATCAACTAAAAGCCCATTAAAACTTACAACTTCAACATTTTCTAAATGCTTAGTTACTTTTTTTATTAGCTCTACCCTTTCTTCAATAGGAAATAACCCTACCTTATCAACATTGACTAAAACACCAACTATAAGTTTATCAAAAACCTTTGATCCCCTTGTAATAATATCTAAATGTCCATTTGTAATAGGATCAAAACTCCCTGGATAAATTGCTACTCTCATAATGCTCTCCCCATACTAACCTTTAATATATTTATAATAACAAACAGTTGTATTACCATATTTCTTACTTTTAAATAACTTAATATTTTCATACCCATCATAAATTTCTTCTATAGAATCTATTTTAGTTACAATTATACCATCTTCAGCTAACATATTATTTTCCTTAACAATCTTAATTGCTTCTGGAATCATTTCTCTACAATAAGGTGGATCTATAAAAATAACATCCATTATTTTTCCTTTTTTAGCTAAGTTCTTAAGAACTTCATAAGAATCCATATTTAAAGGAAAACAACAATCCTCAAACTTTAAATTTTTTATATTTTCTTTTAATAATGGAAAAGTAACTGGACTTTTATCAACTAAATATACTTCCTTAGCCCCCCTACTTGCTGCTTCTAATCCTAAACTACCTGTTCCAGCAAATACATCAATTACTACTGCATCTAACAAATAATTTTGTATTGTACTAAACATAGCTTCCTTAACTCTATCTAAAGTAGGTCTAGTTTCCATAGTTGATGGAGGTATTAATTTACGTCCTCTTGCTTTGCCTGCTATAATTCTCATTTAATTTCCTCCTTTGTTATTAACATTCTAATTCTAACATATAATTAATTTATTAACAATTTTTTATTATGTTATATTAAGTGATTACTATAATTAAAATTTGGTAATTAATCTAATTAAAGCAAATATATTTACTCCATCTCTCTAAAGAATTTTTTACTTCATTGCAAAACTTAACTTTTTCTTCATCATTAGATTCTAATAATATTTTTGCCTCACTTTTAGCACACCTTAATATATTTATATCATCATATATATTAGCTAAAATAAACTCTTCCTCTCCACTTTGTCTTCTTCCAAACATTTCTCCAGATCCTCTAAGCTTTAAATCTTCTTCAGATATATAAAATCCATCAGTAGATTTAGTCATAATTTCCATTCTTTTTCTAGTATTTTCACTTTTTGCCTTTGCAATTAACATACAATAAGATTCATAACTACCTCTTCCAACTCTTCCTCTTAATTGATGTAACTGTGCAAGTCCAAACCTTTCTGCATTTTCAATTATCATAACAGACGCATTAGGAACATTAACACCAACTTCTATAACAGTTGTTGAAATTATAGCTTTTGTTTTATTTTCCTTAAACCTATTTATTATTTCATCCTTTTCCTTTGGTTTCATTTTTCCATGTAAAATTTCTATAGATATTCCTCTAAATATTCCTTCACTTAATTCATCATATAATTTTTCAACGGAATTTAATTTCATATCCTCATCTTCTTCAATTAAAGGACATACTATATAAACTTGACGACCTTTATTTATTTCATTTAATGCTAAATCGTAAGCAGAAAATCTTTCATTTTCATTAAAAAATCTTGTATCTATAGGCTTTCTTCCTGGTGGTAATTCATCTATAGCTGATATATCTAAATCTGAATATACATATAAAGCCAATGTTCTAGGAATTGGTGTTGCTGTCATTACCATAACATCAGGATGTCTTCCCTTATTTATAAGCTTACTTCTTTGCTCTACTCCAAATCTATGTTGTTCATCTGTTATAACTAACCCTAAATTTTTAAAATCCACATCTTCTTGAATTAAAGCATGGGTTCCTATTACTATTACAGGATCTTCTGTAGTTATAAGTTCTTTTATGCGCCTTTTTTCTTTTAAAGAAGTGCTTCCTGTTAATAATTCAATATGTACATCAAAAGGCTCTAACAACTTTTTAGCCTCTAAATAATGCTGATTAGCTAATATTTCCGTAGGTACCATTAAAGTTGCTTGGTATCCATTTTTAATAACATTAAACATAGCAATTAAGGCTACTACTGTTTTCCCACTTCCAACATCACCTTGTACTAATCTATTCATTGGCCATGGACTTTTTTGATCTCTTAATATTTCCCTTACTACTCTTGTTTGGGCATTAGTTAAACTATAGGGTAATTCTTCTTTTAAATCTCTTAATTCTTCTACTAACTTAAACTCAATTCCATTTTTAGCTTTTAAATTCTTTTTAAGCATCAATAATTTCATTGAATATGTAAATAGCTCTTGAAATTTTAATCTGTTTATAGATAATTCAAGTTCCCTTCTTCCTTTAGGAAAATGAATATTCTTTATTGCAAAATCTAAATTAGTCATTTTATATTTTTCTAATAAATATTTAGGTAAATTATCTTTTATATTTATTTGTTCTAAACAAAGTCCTATAAGCTTTATTAACATTTTATCTGTTAAATCACCTTTTAAACTATATTTAGGTACTATTTCATTTTCTTTAGCTAATTTAACTCCTATTATAGGGTTAATAACTTCAAGTCTATTACTAACTTTTTTAAACTTTCCCATTAAATCATAACTTTGACCAATTTTAAATGTACCTTTTACAAAACCTTGATTAAACCACTTTCCTAAAACTAAATTGCCTAAGTAATTAAATCTTATAGTAGTTAATACCTTTCCTGTTTTAGTCCTAACATCTCTATCTATCCCCATGCATACACAAGTTAATACCTGTTTATCATCTTCATTTATTTCATTAAAAGGAATATTACTTCTTAAAAACTCATAATCTCTTGGAAAATATAAAAGCAAATCCAAAATAGTAAATATCCCACATCTATTTAATTTTTCTAGCAATTTAGGGCCAACACCCTTTAGATATTTTACATCTTGTGATATATTCATTTAATTTCTCCTAACCTTTAATAATAAATATAATTTTATAATATCAAATAAAAAAAATAAAGCACAAGAAAGTTTTCTCCTTGTGCTTTTAAAAATAATTATTCTACAGACATTATAAAGTAGTATAAAGGTTGATCTCCCTTATATAATTGTACATCACAATCTTCATACTTTTCTTCTAATTTTTCTGTAAACTCTTCTACTTTACTTTCATCTACATCTTTACCATAGAATACAGTTATAAGTTCACTATCTTCATCTACCATAGATTCTAAAATATCTTCTGCAACTTTAAAGTAATCATCTCCAACTTTATTTATTTTTCCTTCAATAAGTCCAAGCATATTACCTTCTTTAATTTCAATTCCATCCATTTCAGTATCTCTAACTGCATAAGTTACAGAGCCTGTCTTAACAAGTTCTAATGCTTCTACTAAAGCAGCCTCATTTTCATCAACTTCATGTTCTGCATTAAACATAGTGATACAAGTAATACCTTGTGGAATACTCTTAGTTGGTATAACTCTAACATCTTTATCTGATATTTCTGCTGCTTGAGTTGCTGCCATTATTATATTTTTATTATTAGGTAAAATAAATATATGATCAGCATTTAACTTAGATATACATTCTATCATATCTTGAGTTGAAGGGTTCATTGTTTGACCACCCTCAATTACATAATCAACACCTAAATCTTTAAGAACATGAGTTATTCCTTCTCCCATAGCAACTGAAACAAAAGCGTACTTTTTCTTTTCTGCTAAAGATTCCTCTTCCACTTCTTCAACTTTTCCTGCTGCATATTCCTCATTTGACATTAAAACTTCTCTATGCTCTTCTCTCATATTGTCTATCTTAATTTTAGATAATTCACCTACTGTTACTGCCTTAGATAATACTAAACCAGGATCATTAGTATGAATATGTACCTTTATTACATCATCATACCCAACAACTATCATAGAATCGCCTAAAGATTCAATTTCATCTTGGAATGCCTTAGCTTTAGATGCATCTCCTAATATTATAAACTCTGTACAGTATCCAAACTTAATATCTATATCTTCTATAGCTTGAGCTCCTGTTCCAGTTGATGCTTTAGAAGCTATATCTTTTATTTCTGCTTTTATTCCATCTTTTAATGCATCATACATTCCTTGTAAGATTATATATAATCCCATCCCACCTGAATCTACAACTTTAGCCTTTTTAAGTGCCGGTAAAAGATCTGGAGTTTTATCTAACATTATTTTTGATTCAACTACTACTTCTCCTAAAAGCTCAACTATATCAGTTTTATTACTTCTTACAGCACCTTCTGCTGCAGCTCTAATAACTGAAAGAATAGTACCTTCCGTTGGTTTCATTACTGCTTTGTAAGCTGCTTTACTTCCTTCTAAAAAAGCATTTGCAAATTCAGTACTGTTAACAGTTGTTTTGCCTTCTAATCCTTTAGAAATACCTCTAAGAATTTGAGATAAGATAACACCTGAGTTACCTCTTGCTCCCATTAAAGCACCCTTAGCTAACTTTTTTGAAGTTTCTCCAATAGATTCTGAATTTAAATTTTCTATTTCTTTTACAGCAGCTTTAAAAGTCATTGACATATTACTTCCTGTGTCACCGTCTGGTACAGGAAAAACATTCAACGCATTAACAAAATCACTTTCTTCTAATAATCTATTACTAGCATTAACGACCATATTATAAAAATCCTGGCCGTTTATTCTATCATATTTCATCCTGTTCCCTCCTAGACTCTTACCGCTTGAACATTAACTGTAACTGAAGCTACCTTTAGTCCAGTATAATTTTCAACACTATAACGCACCTTTTGAATTATATTATTAGCTATTACAGAAATTTTAGTTCCGTATTCAACCATTATTGATAATTCTATTATTAATTTATCTTCATCATTAAACCTTAATTTAACACCTTTGCTTAAATTCTCAATTCTCATTAACTCCCATAAGCCTTCAGTAGCGTTTTTAGAAACCATCCCAACAACACCATAACACTCCATTGTTGATAACCCTACTATCTTCCCTAATACTTCTTCAGAGTAATGTATACTTCCAAGGTCATTTGAATATCCTACCATAGAAAACCCTCCTTTTTATCTTTCCATATAAATTATTGTATATTAGTTACTATATTAATTCAAGTAAATTTATCCTATTCATTCGCTATTTAACAACATAATATAATTTTTTTTAATATTTTTTTGAAATAGCCTTGCATTTTTTATATAACCTATGTTAAAATCTATTTTGTCCTATTGAAGAGAAATTATCTTCAAACATAAGGAGGTGTTTTCAAGTGGCAAGAAGATGCGAAGTTTGTAATAAAGGTGTAGTATCTGGAACTCAATACTCACACTCACATCGTCAATCTAAGAGAACTTGGGCTCCTAACATAAAGAGAGTAAAGGCTTTAGTTAACGGAACACCAAAAACTGTTCACGTTTGTACAAGATGCCTAAGATCTGGTAAGGTTGAAAGAGCAATATAAGTTCAAATAAAAAAAGCAATTGAATAATTCAATTGCTTTTTTTATTATTAAAAATTTAATAATGTATAAATTAAAGGAATTCTATCCTTAATAGCATTTGCTAATCTTCTCCTATGTACTTACTTCCTTTTAAAAAACTTAATTATAGATGATAAAAATTTTGGTAATTTGATAGCAACAATTTTCAAAATTAACCCCCCATTCATTTTCCATTGTTTAAACATTTAAATTTAGTGTTTATTTAAAATAAAAACACCACTCCTTACTATACATATTATGCAAAGAACTAAGAAGTAGTGCCTATTTTTTTAATTTTTTTATTTTAATTTTTGGAGTATATTACTAGCAAAGTACCATTAGAAAGTTTTAATTTTATTTCATCAGTTAAAAATTCATTAGATACAGTTCTAGAATCCCCAATTTTTAAAATATATCTATCTAATTCATATTTAGCTCCTATTATGCTAAACTCATCTACTGTATTATCATAAGCTAAAAAAGATACATATTTATATTTATTATCTCTTTTAATAATAGTATTTTTATTAACTAAAAACATCTTATTTCTATCATCAACGATTTCTGCAAATACTCCTGCATTTAAAGCTTTTAATAATAAACCTAAATTACCTAATGTGTGATCAAATCTTTCTCCTGTTGAACCTAAAAAAATAATCTTTTCTACGTTTTTAGAAATTGCTAGCTCAAAGGCCTCTTCTGAATCTGTAAAATCTTTTTCACAGCTATACTTATACTTTACAGCTCCATCTTTCACTAATTTATCTACTATATCTAAATTTGAAGAATCGAAATCACCTACAATATAATTTGGTTTTATTTTAGATTCAAAAAGATAATTACAACCTTTATCTACTCCAATTATTAACTTGCATTTATCTAAATAACTTTTAATAATTTCTTCTTTTGGTTTAACCCCTCCAGCTACTATTAAACAATTCATGTCTATCCTCTTAAAGCCTTAATGTTTTCCTCTAAATTTCCATCACCAAAAACTGCAGATCCTGCTACTATAACATTAGCACCAGCTTCAATAACATCCTTAACATTATTTTTATCAATTCCACCATCAACTTGAATTAAAATATTAGGATTATTAGCTTTTAATGCCATTTCCTTAACTTCTCTAATTTTATTTAAAGAATACGGTATAAATTTTTGACCCCCAAATCCTGGATTAACAGACATTATTAAAACCATATCTAAATTTGCAATTATATCTTTTAAAACCATTGTTGGTGTTGCTGGATTTAAAGCAATAGCAGCCTTAACCCCTTTAGATTTAATATATTGTATAGCTCTATCTAAATGCTTTTCTGCTTCATAATGTAAAGTTATTATATCTGCTCCAGCTAAAATAAATTCATCAATATATCTTTGAGGATTATTTATCATTAAATGTACATCAAAAACTTTATCTGTCTTGTTTCTTATAGCCTTTATTACAGGCATACCAAATGTAATATTAGGTACAAATTCTCCATCCATAACATCAATATGAATAAAATCTGCTCCTGCATTATGTAAGTTTATTATTTCCTCTCCTAATTTTGAAAAATCTGCTGATAATATAGACGGTGCTATTTTAATCATTAATACTTCCTCCCATTAATTATATCTTCTAAAGTTCTTATATAAAATTCATATCTAAAATTATTAATTTTACCTTCTTCAACTGCATTTTTTACAGCACAACTAGGCTCCTTATGATGCATACAGCCTCTAAATTTACATTTGTTATTATATTCATCAAATTCAGGAAAACAATATTTCAAATCATCTTTTTCAATAAAAGTTACTTCTAATGTTGAAAAACCTGGGGTATCAACTATGTATCCATTTTCTACATCTATAAGTTCACTATGTCTAGTAGTATGCTTACCTCGTCCTATTTTATCAGAAACTTCTCCTGTCTCCATATGATATCTTTCTGTTAAGGTATTAATTAATGTTGATTTTCCAGCTCCTGATGGACCACATAAAACTGTTACGTTATCATTTAGTTTTTCTCTTAATGACTCAACTCCTAAACCCTTTTTAGCATTAATGAATAATACTTCATATCCAATAGCATTTATTTTTTCTTTAACTATTTCCTTTTGTTCATCTGACACTAAATCAACCTTATTTAAACAAACTATTGCTTTTATGTTATTATGCTCACATAGCACTAAAAATCTATTTAATAAATCATAATTAATATCTGGATTCCTTATAGCAAAAACAACAAATGCTTGTGTTACATTTGCTACTGTAGGTCTAATAAGTTCAGAAGTTCTTTCGTTAATATCGCAAATAACTCCCTTACCCTTATCTATTAATATCTCTACATTATCTCCAACTAAGGGCTTCATATCTTTATGTCTAAACTTACCTCTTGCCTTACATTCTATTAACCCATCATCAGTTTTCACATAATAAAATCCACCAATTCCTTTGATTATTTTTCCTTTCATAATACCTCCAAACTTTTTACTCTTCTTATTTATAATAAACAATATTTTTAAATAAATGCAATATTTTATTTAAAAAAGTTTTAAAAATAAGATTGCTTAATTTAAAGCAATCTTATTTTCTTAATTGTCTTATTCAGTTTTTGAATCAGTTTTATTTTTATCTTCCTTTGAATTTTCATCTGATAAATTTCCATTATCAGTATTTATAGTATAATTATCTGCTACAGGCTCTTTAGAATTATTGTCTGTTGATTCTTCCTTTTGATTTACATCTGTAGAAACTCCAGAATCAGTACTTGAATTATAATTATTTGATCCTGGCTTTGTATTAGTGTTTTGTGAGTTATTTGTTCCAGGTTTAGTATTATTACCTCCTGAATTTACACCTGCACCTACTTCTTCAGAATCCTCATCACCTGGTTTTGAAACATCTGTATCCCCTGGTTTATTATTTCCATCATTTGTTCCATCCCCACCTTCTGGATTTGTAGGTTCTTTATTATCTTCATTTGGTTCATTTGGCTCATTTGGCTTAACCTGTTCAGGAACTTTTATTTTTTCAACTTGAATTTTAACAGATTCGCCTTGTTTAATTTTATTAGTAAATCCCTTTACAACATATAAGCTCATATCACTTCCACTTACATTAGCCCCTGATATAGAATAGGATATTCCTGCTGAATTTAAAGCACTAGTAGCATCAGCTAAAGACATACCAACACTTAAATATTGACTAACATCTATATCACTAGGTGGAGTATATTTTCCATAAGTTAAAGTTATTTTTGCACCTGCAGAAATCTTAGTTCCACTTTCAAGAGATTGGCTTAATACAATTCCATTTTCAGACTCTTTATCAGTTGATTGTTCTTTAAGTATAACTGTTAATCCTAAAGATTCTAAATTTTTCTTTGCATTATCTACATTTTGTCCTAAGTAATTAGATACTGATACAAATTTTTCTTTTTTCCCTTGACTTATAGTAAGTTCAATTACACTTCCCTTTACAACTTCACTATCTCTTTCTGGATACTGACTTATTAAATATCCTGATTTAATATTTTCACTATATTGATAATTAATATTCCAATCTAAACCCTTTTGTTTTAATAAGTCCTTTATATAATTAACGTCATAATCTCTTAAATCAGGAACAATTACTTTAGATAAACCACCAGAAATTTTCACTTCTATAGTATCACCTTTTTTAGCTTCTGTATCTGCTACCGGATTCATTTCTACTATAGTATTTTCCTCTTTATCACTTTCGATAGTTTCTACAACTTTAATTTTTAATCCTACCTTTTTTAATTCTTTAGTAGCATTTTCTACTGTCATTCCAGTTATATCAGGGACTGGCACCGTTTTACTACTGCTTATACTACTATTTCCACCAGTTAATGATTTATAACCAAATGCAATTCCACCTATTAATAAAACTGCAATAGCTATGGCACCTATTATTATAATAGTTTTATTTTTATTATTATTATTTTTTTTACTATTATTATTTTTCTTTAAATTAGTTGTTGAACTTCTAAAATCTTCTTCATGCTCTTCTTCATTTTCGTCTTCATCATTTTCAAAATCAGCTTTTGTATATGATGATTTTTTACGCTCTACATTAACATCTGTGTTTACAATACTTTCAGGTCTAATAGGTTCCATTATAATTGTTCTATCATCATCATATTTCATTTTTGCATTAATAGATGTATTTGGATTTTCCTTTATCTTTTGTAAATCATTTATTAACTCTCTACAATTTTGATACCTATTTATAGGTTCTTTGCTCATGCACTTTATTATTAAATTATTTAATCCATCTGGTATTGAAGGTGCATACTTCTTAGGATCAATTGGTTCTGATTGGATATGCTTTAATGCAATTGTAACTGGTGATTCAGCATCAAAGGGAAGTATCCCTGTTACCATTTCATATAAAACTATTCCTAAAGAATAAATATCTGATCTTAAATCAATAAATGTACCTTTAGCTTGTTCTGGGGATAGATAATGTGCTGATCCCATTATTGTTGTAGTATTAGTTATAGTAGCTGATGTTGAACTTTTAGCTATTCCAAAATCAGTAACCTTTACCATTCCACTTTCTGTAACTAATATATTCTGTGGTTTTACATCCCTATGAATAATATTATTTTTATGTGCACATTCTAAAGCTTTTGCTATTTGAGTTGCTATTCCAATAGAAACTGTATAATTTAATTTTCCATTTTCAACTATTAATTCTTTTAGTGTTTTACCACTAACATATTCCATAACAAAATAATCAATATTTCCTTCTTCCTCGTGTCCAACATCTAATATATTAACTATATTAGCATCTGAAAAATTAGCTAAAGCTGTTGCTTCTTTCTTAAATTTATCTGAAATATCTTTATTATTGGCAAATTCCTTTTTTAGGATTTTTACAGCAACTAATCTATTTAACTTATTATCCCTAGCCTTATAGACTATTGCCATTCCACCTTCTCCTATTTTTTCTATCAGCTCATATCTGTTACCTAATACTTCACCAATCATTTCTACACCTCTCCTCCAAATAGCAAGACCGTAATATTATCTCTTCCCCCTCTATTTTTGGCTAATAAAACTAACTTGTCACAGGCAGTATTGTAGTCACTAATATCATTTATTTCCATTAGTATTTCCTCTTTTAATACTTCATTAGATAATCCATCTGTACATAACAAATATTTATTATAGATATTTATATCTATTTTAAATATATCAACTTTAACTAAATTACTTGTTCCTAATGCTCTAGTTATAACATTTTTCTTTGGATGATTTCTTCCTTCTTCTTCAGTTATGCTTCCACAGTCTATAAGCTCTTGAACTAAAGAATGATCTTTTGTAATTTTAATAATATCATTATTATCAATTCCAAAACAACTACTATCTCCAACATTAGCAACAATAACTCTATTTTCATATACTAATGCAGCAACTAAAGTAGTTCCCATACCTTTATATTCTGAATCTTCCCTTGCTTTATCGTATATTTTTTCATTTGCAAAAATTATTGCTCTTTCAAGAACATCATCACCATAATTTTTATAATTATATTTTACATATGACTTAACTGCATTTACAGCCATTTCGCTAGCTACTTCTCCAGCATTATGACCTCCCATACCATCAGCTACTATATATAACTTATAATCATCCTCTTCAATATATGAGGCATAATCTTCATTTAAAACTCTAACTATACCTACATCACTTTTTATACCCACCATTTTAAAATCTCCCCTTTATTTTTGAGTATCTATATAACTTCTTCTTAGCTGTCCGCAAGCAGCATTAATATCTGTACCCATTTCTCTTCTTACTGTAACTTCAATCCCTTGTGCTTTTAATATTTCCTCAAAAGCTTCTATTGTTTTTTTAGAAGGTCTTTTTAGCTCATTTTCCTTAATTTCATTGACTGGAATTAAATTAACATGACCATTCATATTTTTTAATAATTTTGCTAAAGATTTAGCATCTTCTTTTCCATCATTAACACCAGATACTAAAGAATATTCATATGTTATTCTACGTCCAGTTTTATTCATATAATATCTACAAGCTTCTAATATTTCATTAATACTGTACTTATTAGCTATAGGCATTATAGTTTTTCTCTTTTCATCACTAAAAGCATGTAATGAAATTGCTAATGTAATGCTTAAATTTAAATTTGCAAGTTCTATTATTTTAGGTACTATTCCACATGTAGATAATGTTATATGTCTTTGACCTATATTTAATCCATATTCTGCATTAACTAAGTTTAAAAACTTAATTACATTATCATAATTATCTAAAGGTTCTCCACTTCCCATTAAAACAACATTTGAAATTCTCTCTCCTAAGAACTTTTGAGCAACCATTATCTCTGAAAGTATCTCGCCAGAACTTAAATCCCTTATTCTACCCCCAATTGTAGAGGCACAAAATTTGCACCCCATCCTACAACCTACTTGAGTAGATACACAAATTGAATTTCCATGTTTATATTTCATAAGAACACATTCGATTAAATTATTATCTTTCATTGATAATAACATCTTTTTAGTGCCATCTACATTAGATTCATATACTTCTATAATTTTAGGAATTTCAATAGTAAAGTTTTCTTTAAGCTTTTCCTTTAAATTTCCTGGTATGTTTTTCATTTCATCAAAAGTCCATACCTCTTTATAAATCCAAGAAAAAACTTGCTTTGCTCTAAAAGCACTTTCACCATTTTCCTTCATCCAATTTTGTAACTCTTCTAATGTAAAATCTAAAATATTATACATTTGTTCACCTACTACTTTTTAGAAATCTTAGCAATATAGAATCCATCCATATATTCATTTGGTAATATTGTTAAAGAACCATCTTTATTATAAATTAAATTATCCATATTTCCTAAGAATATTTTTTCTATTTTTGCATCTTTATGTTTATTTAAGAACCATTCAATATTATCTTGATTTTCCTCAGTGTTTAAAGTACAAGTTGAATAAATCATAGTACCACCATTTTTTAAATATGTCCAAGCATTTTCCATTATTTCTCTTTGAGTTGGTACTAAATCTTTAAGTGATTTTCTAGATTTATTCCATTTAATTTCTGGTTTCTTTCTTATTATACCAAGTCCTGAACAAGGTACATCTATTAATACCTTATCAGCATAAGAAACATATTTAGGATCTAATTTTGTTGCATCCATAGCTTCTACTTCTACGTTATTTAATCCTAATCTTTCTAAATTCTCATTTATTAATGATAATTTATTTTCATGTAAATCAAAAGAATGTACTTTACCCTCATTTTCTAATAATTCTGCTATGTGAGTTGTTTTTCCTCCTGGTGCGGCACAAAGATCTAAAACAACATCTCCAGAATTTAAATCTAAAAGAGGTGATACAAGCATTGCACTTTCATCTTGAACTGTGATTAGTCCTTCTTTAAATAAATCATTATTTTCGATAGAACTTCCACCTTTTATTATTATAGCTTCTGGACAAGCATATCCTTCTTCTACATCATAACCCATTTCTTCTAATCTTTCATAAACTTCATCATAGTCTGCCTTACTTGCATTAACTCTAACAGTTACCTTTGGAGTTGCATTTAATCCAACTAATATTTTTCTTCCGTTTTCTTCTCCATATTGCTTATATATCATTCTTATAAACCATGGTTCGTAAGAGTATTGATATACTAATCTATCAATTTTATCTTTTACATCCATATCATCTGGATTTTTAGTATAGCTTCTTAATATTCCATTAACTAACTTTGAGTCTTGAACTGAAATTTGCTTTGCAAGTTCAACTGCTTCATTACATGCTGCAAATTCTGGAACTTTATCTAAAAAGTGCATTTGATATATAGCCATTCTTAAAATATTTAGCACTCTTTCATCCATTAAAGATATGTCTTTTATATAATTAGAAATTATCATATCTAATGTTTTCTTTCTTCTTATAGTTCCATAAACAAGCTCTGTTACTAAAGCTCTATCTTTTTCGTTTAAATCTGATTCATTTAATTCATTAGATAAAACTAAATTAGAATATGCTCCTTCAATTAAAACTCTATTAATTATGTTTAATGCTACTTCTCTACTATTCATACGTTACCTCTTAATCATTATTTCTATTGCTAATTGCAATTAGTCTTATTAATTGTGAAATTGACATTAACGCAGCTGCTACATATGTCATCGCTGCTGCACTTAATACATTTTTTGCTCCATTAATTTCATTACCATATAATATATTTCTATTTTCTAATATATTTAGTGCTCTTCTTGAAGCATTAAATTCTACTGGTAATGTTATTAATTGATAAATTACTGCCACAGTAAAAAATACAATACCTAAATTTGTTAGAAATGGAATACTAAAAAGTAAACCAATCATGAAAATTAATATTGATGCCTGACTGCTAAAATTAACAGCCCTAGCAATAGATGTTCTTAAAACTAAAGGCTTATAAGCTTCTTGATGTTGAATTGCATGACCTACCTCATGAGCAGCTATTCCTGCTGATGCTATACTTGTTCCATAGTAAATATCTCTAGACAATCTTATTACTCTACTTCTTGGATCATAATGATCTGTTAATTCTCCACTAGTTTCAAGTACTGGAACATTATAAAGCCCCGCTGCATCAAGTATCATTCTAGCAACTTTCTCTCCTGTATATCCATTCATAGTCCTTACAGTTCTATATTTTTTATAAGTACTACTTACCTTTGATTGTGCCCAAAATGCAATTATCATTGCAGGCAATAACAAAATTATAGTTCTGTCAAAATAAAGTCCTGGAATAAACACAAAACATCACCTTCCATTTTATACCATTTTATAACCAACCTCAATATCTTTTCCATTTATATATTGTTCAATAGTTAATGGCTTTCCATTTGGGAATTGAACTTTTTTAATTAGTAAAATACCTTCTTTGCAACTAACTTTAATTCCTGCTTTATTGACACTTAATATAGTTCCCGGTTCTTTACTACTATTTTCAGCTAAAACTTCAGATTCATATATTTTCATATTTTCATCTTTGTATGTAGTATGTGCAATTGGCCATGGGTTAAGCCCTCTAATTAAATTATGGATATCTAAAGCACTATTATTCCAAGATATCTTACCAGTATTTTTAGAAAGCATTTTTGCATAGCAAGTTTCACCCTCTTGCTTTATACCTTTTAAACTTCCATTTACGATTCCTTCAATTGTTTCTATTAAAAGATTTCCACCTCTAACCATTAATATATCATGTAATTCTCCTGCTGTCATGTTTTCAGTGATTTCTACTTCATCTTTTAATAACATATCTCCAGTATCTAATCCAACATCCATAAGCATTGTTGTGTTACCTGATTTCTTTTCTCCATTTATTATAACCCAATTAAGAGGAGCTGCTCCTCTATACATAGGAAGCAACGAAGCATGTAAATTTATACAACCAAACCTTGGAATATCTAAAACTTCTTTAGTTAATATTTGCCCAAAAGCAACAACTATTATAAAATCTGGATTAAGTTCCTTTAAATATTCTATCGCTTCTCTATCATCTTTTAATTTTTCTGATTGAAGGACTTTTATATCATGCTTAACAGCTACTTCTTTAACAGCAGAAAAGGCCATTTTTTTACCTCTTCCCTTTGGTCTGTCAGGCTGTGTAAAAACAGCCTCTACACCATACTTTTCTATTAAAGCTTCTAAAGATGGAACAGCAAAATCAGGAGTTCCCATAAATACAATTTTCATTTATACATTCCTCCTAATTTGCAAGGTCTACATATAAAACACCATTTAAATGATCATTTTCATGTAATACAGCTCTTGCTAATAATCCTTCTCCCTCTAAAATAAATTCTTCACCTTTTTCATTTAGTGCTTTAACCTTTACGTAGTTTGGTCTTTCAACTTCACTAAATTCTCCAGGAACACTTAAACATCCTTCTTCGCCACATTGGCTTCCTTTAGTTTCTAAAATCTCAGGATTAATAAATACCATTGTTCCATTTTCATCATCAACATCTATAACAAATATTCTTTTAAGTATACCAACTTGTGGAGCAGCTAATCCAACACCATTTGCTTCAAACATAGTGTCTATCATATCATTAATAAGTGTTATTTCTCTTTTAGTTATTTCTGTAACCTCTTTACACTTTTTTCTTAAAACATCGTCTCCTATAGTTCTAATAGTTCTAATTGCCATTTTATCTCCTCCTAGAATAAATTATTTGGATTTATATCCATACTTATTCGTATATCATTATATACGTTATTGCTCTTATCATAAAGTAATTCTTTAATTTTTTTAGCAAATTCTGATTCAAATTCCCCTTTTATCACAATTTGCCATCTATAATTTTCTTTAACTTTAGCTATTAAACAAGGTATCGGCCCTAAAACATCTATATCTTTTTCCTTTTCTACTAATAGTTTTATTCCATTAGATATTTTATGCATAAATTGCTTTAATAAATCCTCTTTTTTAGATATAGCATTTATTAATAATATCTTTCCAAAAGGAGGATATTTCATTAATGCTCTAACTGTAAACTCTCTTTCATAAAAACCTTCATAATCATAATTAATAGCATATTTTAAGCTGTAATGATCTGGAGTATATGTTTGTATTATTACATTACCTTGCTTTTCTCCTCTTCCTGCTCTTCCTGCAACTTGTGTAATTATTTGAAAAGTTCTTTCAGAAGCTCTATAGTCTGGTATATTTATTGACATATCTGCTGCTAATATTCCTACAAGTGTAACATTTTTAAAGTCAAGTCCTTTTGAAATCATTTGAGTTCCTATAAGAATATCAGCCTTTCCATCTTTAAATGTATTATAGATATTTTCATAAGAATCTTTGCTTCTTGTAGTATCTACATCCATTCTTAAAACCTTAGCCTCTTTAAAATACTTTTTTACTTCTTCTTCAACTCTTTGAGTTCCTGCTCCAAAAAATTTAACATATTTGCTATCACACTTAGGACATTTTTTTGGAGTACTCTTTGTTTTTCCACAATAATGACAAACAAGAAGACCATTTCTATGATATGTCATAGAAATATCACATTCCTCACACTTAAACACATAACCACAACTTCTACATGATACAAAAGTAGAAAAACCTCTTCTATTTAAAAATAATATTATCTGTTCTTTTTTAGAAAGCTTTTCTTTAATTTCATTAAATAACTCCCTACTAAATAAAGATGCATTTCCACTTTTTAATTCATTTCTCATATCTACTACTTTCATAGGTGGCATAGCTTTGCCATCAACTCTTGAATTTAATTCTAATAATTTAAGTTCACCTATTAAAGCTCTATAAAAGGTCTCTATAGTTGGAGTTGCAGTTCCTAAAACAACTTTACATCCTTTTTGATTACTTAAAAATTCTGCAACCTCCTTAGTTTGATATTTAGGATTTTGATCTGACTTATATGTGTTTTCATGCTCTTCATCAATTATAATAAGGCCTAAGTTTTTTACTGGTAAAAAAGTAGCACTTCTTGCCCCTATTACAAGCTTAGCTTTTCCAGACTTTACTCTAAACCATTCATCAAATCTTTCACCATCAGATAACTTACTATGAAATAATGCAACATCTTTTCCAAATCTCCCCTTAAACCTTTCAATCATTTGGGGAGTTAAAGAAATTTCAGGCACTAATACAATTGCAGACTTACCTTTGTTTAATGCATCTTCAACCATTCTCATATATACTTCAGTCTTACCAGAACCAGTAACACCTTTAAGTAAAAATAAATTATCACTAGAATTAATATATTCGTCTAATACTTGCTTTTGCTGAGCTGTTAATTCTTTTTCAAAATCTATATTATAAGTTCTATTATTATACCTAAAAACAATTTCTTCTTCTACCTCTAATAATCCATTTTCTATTAATTTATTTAATTTATACTTAGAAATTGAATTATTGTTAATAAGTTCAGTCTTTGTATACTTCCCTGAATTTTCTTTTAAAAAATTTATAATTTCTATATAACCTTCTGAGTTTTTTATAGAACTTAAATCATCACTTTTAAAGACTACTACCTTTTTACTTTTACTTTTAGCACCTTTCATAATTCCAACAGGAATAAGTAACCTAAAAGCATCAATATATTTACATAAATATTTTTCTCTTAAAAAATAAATAAGCTTAATATCATTTTTATCAATAATAGGTTCATCTGTTACTATGCTAGCAACTTTTTTCACTCTGAAACTTTTATCAATTTCTTCTTCTCCTTTTAATGCAAGCACAAAACCTTCTGATGTTTTATTTTTAGTTCCAAAAGGAACCTTTACTATTTGCCCAATTTTAACTCTTTCTTTAAGTTCTACTGGAATCTTATATGTAAAAGGTCTATCAATTTCTAATGCATCTGAATTTAATATTATTTCTGCATATAAATTCAATTTATCACCCTCACTTCATATTAATTGCTACAAAAAATTTCACAATTAAATTTAAACTCATAAGAGTTCATTGAATAATTAAATTTAAATAAGATTGTTATATATAAAGAAAAGCGCAATTAGCGCTTTTTCAAAATCATGTCAAATATATTACTTGCAACTTCTATTTTACTCATTTTTTCTAGCTCTAACTTTTCATTATCCTTTGAAAGAATAACTACTTTATTATCATCACTACCAAATCCAGTATCAGAAGCTGTAATATCATTTGCAACTATAAAATCTAAATTCTTATTTTTTAGCTTTTTATCTGCATTCTTTAAAACATCATTGCTCTCTGCTGCAAATCCAACTAAAACTTGGTGAGTTTTTATCTCTCCTAAAGATTTTAATATATCATTATCCCTAGTTAAAGAAAGATTTAAATCTCCCTCACCTTTTTTGATTTTTTCTGTGCTGTATTCCTTAGGCTTATAATCTGCAACTGCTGCTGATTTAATAACTATATCTGCCCAATCAAAATACTTAAAAATTTCATTTTTCATTTCTTCATTAGTTTTTATGTTTATTATTTTTACGTCTTTAGGTGGATTTAAATTAGTAGGTCCTGAAACTAAAACAACTTCTGCACCTCTATCTTTTGCCTCTTTAGCTATAGAATATCCCATTTTTCCAGTTGATCTATTAGTTATATATCTTACTGGATCAATTGGTGCAATTGTTGGTCCTGCACTTATTAAAACTTTTTTTCCCTCTAAATCCTTTTTCTTATCATTTAATTCAGATAATACTTTTTCTACAATAGTATTTACATCTGCAAGTTTCCCAATTCCTACATCTCCACAAGCTAATCTTCCACTAGCTGGTTCAATAAAATCATAGTCAAAGTTTTTTAACTTTTCTATATTATTTTGAACTATTTTATTTTGATACATATTAGTATTCATAGCTGGTGCAAATATCACCTTAGCTTTAGATGCAGCCATTATAGTTGTTGATAACATATCATCAGCTATACCATTTGCAACTTTTCCAATTATGTTTGCTGTTGCAGGAGCAATTAACATTAAATCAGCCTTTTGAGCTAATGATATATGTTGGATTTCCCAAGCCTTAGGCTCTGCAAACATATCAGTAACAACCATATTTTGACTTATAGATTGGAATGTTAGAGGGTTTACAAATTTAGTTGCACTTTCAGTCATTATAACATGTACTTCTATATCTTTTTTTCTTAATGCACTAATTACATCTAATGCCTTATAAACTGCAATTCCTCCAGTAACGCCAATAACAACACATTTACTCATGATTATTTTATTCCTTCATTATTTTTATGATAACTAATTAAACCTTCATTTACTTCATTGATAGCTATTGTTAATGGTTTCTTTGAAGGATTTGAAGTTAATGGTTCATTACCATCTATTATTTGTCTTGCCCTTCTTGATGTTACAATAACTAGAGAATATCTATCTTCTACCTTTTTTAATAAGTCCACCACTGATGGATTAATCATAGAGTTGTTCATGAATTAAGCCCTCCTTAGAATCTAATAATATTGTATCTTTTATTCTATCTACTCTACATTTTTCTGCGGCAATTATTCCTTCTATTTTATTAACTGCCGTATCAATTTCATCATTAACTACTGCATAATTATATTTAGAAACATAGTTTATTTCTTGATATGCATTTTTAAATCTAGTCATTAATGATTCTTCTGTTTCACTGCCTCTTTTAATTATTCTTTGCTTTAATTCTTCCATTGATGGAGGTAATATAAATATAAACACTCCCTCACTAAAGTTTTCTTTAACCTTTAAAGCTCCTTGAATGTCTATTTCTAAAATAACATTCTTTCCTTCAGCTAACATTTCTTCTACTTTGAACTTTGGAGTTCCATACATATTTCCATGTACTTCAGCATATTCTAAAAAATCATTGCTTTCCACTCTAGAAATAAAATCTTCTTTAGTCAAAAAGTGATAATTTATTCCATCAACTTCTCCAGTTCTTGGACTTCTTGTTGTTGCAGAAACAGAAATAAATAAATCATCACGCTTTTCTAAAAGCGCCTTGCATATTGTTCCTTTTCCTGCACCTGAAGGACCGGAAATTACAATTAATAGTCCTCTATTATTTTGCATTATTCATCATCCTCATCTACAGTTTCATCTTTAGCTACTAATCTATGTGCAACAGTTTCTGGTTGAACTGCTGATAATATAACATGGTCACTATCAGTTATTATTACAGCTCTTGTTCTTCTGCCATAAGTTGCGTCAATAAGCATTCCTCTATCTCTAGCTTCTTGAATTATTCTCTTAATCGGTGCCGATTCTGGACTAACTATTGCAACAAGCCTATTTGCAGAAACTATATTACCAAAACCGATGTTTATCAATTTTATTCCCATTACTATCCTCCTATTTACTCTATGTTTTGTACTTGTTCTCTTATCTTTTCAAGTATATTTTTTATATCAATAACTATATTAGTCATTTGGATATCACTAGATTTTGAACCAATAGTATTAGTTTCTCTATTCATTTCTTGAACTATAAAATCAAGTTTTCTACCAACTGGCTCTTTTAAGTTTAAAGTTTCTCTAACTTGACTTATATGACTTCTAAGTCTTATTATTTCTTCATCTACTGTTGCTTTATCTGCTAACATACAAACTTCCATAGCAATTCTATTTTCATCTATATCTATGTTTCCTAATAACTCTTTTACTCTTTCTTCAAGCTTTAACTTAAAAGCTTTTGGGATAGTATCTGCAAATTCTTCAACCTTTAAAACCAGTTGCTCTATAATAGAAATCTTAGATAATATATCTTCTTTTAGCTTGTCACCTTCAACTTCCCTCATTTTAGTCATCATTTCTAAAGAATCACTTATAAGAGGTTTAAGTTCTTGCCAAACTACTTCTATTTTATCTTCCTCTTCAACTATAGTAACAACTTCAGGAAATCTTGCAATTTGCATTACTGAAATATCATTTTTAACACCTAATTTGGCTTCTATCTCCTTAAGGCAATTTAAATATCCTTGAGCTAAATTAATATCAACCTTTGGAATCCCACTGCCATCATTGTAATTCTTTAAGTTAATAAATACATCAACTTTTCCTCTGTTAAGCGAATTACTTATCATTTTTCTAATCTCTTCTTCTAAAGAAATTAATGTTTTAGGCATTCTAATATTTACATCTAAATATCTACTATTTACACTTTTCATTTCAACAGTGAAAACTCTTTTTTCTCCTTCTTCACTGCTACTTCTTCCAAAGCTAGTCATGCTCCTAATCATATTTTTCTCCTTACCTTCTATGGACTATTAACGCAATATAAAATTCTTTTATTATCATAGTTTATAATTTTATTAGTTTAAATGTCAACATTTTGTTTACAAATTGTTAACATTTATTTTTTAAATAAAAAAATATGCATAGATAAAGATATATATAATTAACTTCTTTATCTATGCAAATAATTAAATAAATATTTCTATAAAACTAATATTTAAATATAAATACTAATTTTAAAATATAAATTATTAAACAAAGCTTTAAATTATCTTATTTCTTCCTAACTTAATAAAATTATGTACCATTTATATTTTTAAAATTGTCCAATAATTTCTTCTTTATTCATTTCACTATTTATTGCCAATACTAATTTTATTCTTGCTTTTTGTCCTGGAAGAGTATCTCCAAAAATTACTCCTAAATCTTTAAGCATTTTTCCTCCACCTTCATATCCATAAGATTCATGTACTCTTCCTTCAAAGCATCTAGAAACTATAATTACTGGAAGTCCACTATTTAATGCTAACTTTATTCCATCTACCATTTTAGGTGGAACATTACCTCTTCCTAGTGCTTCAATAACTATTCCTCCATAACCTTTATTTATTGCAAATTCAATAAAAGATGAATCCATATCTGCAACACATTTTATTAATGCAACATCATTTTTTATTTCTTTAACATCATATTTTTCAGTATTTTTAGTTTCTCTATAAAACATAACCTTATTATTATCAACTATTCCAATAGGCCCAAAATTTGGGGTTCTAAAAGCATTTAATGCCATTGAATTTGCTTTTGTAACTTCTGATGCAGAATTTAATTCTCCATTAAAGCAAACAAGTACACCTCTATTTTTTGCATCTTCTGAAATAGCAGTACAAATTGATGCTGCTAAATTTGATGGTCCATCATAGCCTAATTCAGAACCACTTCTCATAGCTCCAGTAATTACAACTGGCTTTTCACTTTTTATAGTTAAATCTAAAAAGTATGCTGTTTCCTCTAAAGTATCAGTTCCATGAGTTATTACAACTCCATCAATGTCACTTCTCTCTAATAAATCTTTTGTAAACTTACTTAAGTCTAGCATAGTTTTAAAAGTCATATGTGGTGATGGAAGACTTGAAAAACTATAAGATTCTATTTCTGCAAATTCTTCTATTCCTGTAACCATTGACATTATTTCTTCTCCAGTTAAACTTGGTACAGCAGCCTTTATTCTTTCATCTACCTTCATAGATATTGTTCCACCATTAAATACTACAGCTATTTTTTTCATTTTTATCCTCCAGTTTTTGCATTTCATTATCTATTAAATCTTAAATGAATAAGAAAATTAATGATATAACTTATGGAAATACCATTAATTTTCCTTATTAATAATTACTAAATTAAATGATATATTTTTGTACATCTTAATAATTAAGCTATAAAATTTAACATTTTTATAAATTCAATTTCTATTTTTGATTACTGGCAGGTCGACATTTCCTGCATCTCTGTTTACTGAAATCTTCAGCGCATGAGGAGCCCTTTCTCACCTCAATAATCTTCTTCTATCTACATCTTAATATTATACATTTTACCAAAAATTATATCAAATAAATTATTTTTTTCCTTTGATATTAATTAACTTACCACTATAAATTCTGTTTTCTATTTTTTTATCAGTTATCGGATACATTGTGGTTACATAAATATATTGATTTTCCTCATCTAGCTCTACCCCCAAAAGCAAATTAGTATAAACTCTCTTAATAAATTCTACAGCAGTCTGTCCACCTTCATTTTTATAAATGCCCACATAGTCAGGTTCTTCTAATATTTTTTTCATCCAATCAAGGATACCATTTCTAGTTTGCCTATCTAATTGCCTACCATGCCTCTTTATAATATGTTTTAGCACTCCTGGAGATGCGTATATTACTCCAGTAAACTCTATACCTAACTCCTTGGCTACTTTTTGCCTTAAATATCCTACTCTTTTATAGGTACAAAATTTGCTTTCCATACTATCCCTCTTTACTATAATATATTAAGCATAAATACTATCTCTGCTTAATATATTCTATTCTAATCTTTAAAGAGTCTACACTAAAATATAAAAAAATTGCATTTTAACTTGTATTCAGCACAAAAATAATCTACTGCTAAAATTTAAAATTAGCAGTAGATTACTTTTATGTTATAGGATTATACAAATTAATCCGCCATTACCTTCATTTATAATCTTTTGAAGTGTTTTTTGGATTTTCACTTGAACATCTTCTGGCATTTTATATAGCTTATTTTGTAGTCCTTCTTTAACTAATACTTCTAATGATTTACCAAACATATTGCTTTGCCATAATGATGCAGGATCTTTATCAAATTGATCCATAAGTGCATTAACAAGTTCTTCACTTTCTTTTTCAGAACCCATTATTGGACTAATTTCTGTTTTAATGTCAGCTTTAATGAAGTGTAATGATGGAGCACTAGCTTTAAGTTTAACACCAAACTTAGTTCCTTGTTTAACTATTTCAGGTTCTTCAAACTTCATTTCACTTAATTGTGGAGCAACAAGACCATATCCTGTTTCTCTAACATCAACTAAAGCATCTTTAATCTTATCATATTCACGTTTTGCAATATTTAGATCTTTTACAAGAGCTATTAAGTCACTTTCACTTTCAATTTCAACATCGCAATTTTCACTAAGTACTTTATAGAAAATATTTTCACTTGGTTTAAGTAATATTCTTGCAGTACCTTCACCAAGGTTTATAGCACTTAAATCTGATGAACTTAAATATTCATTTTCTTTTGCATCACTAAAGGCTGGTTTTATGTCTCTTATTTTATCTACACTTTGACACATTCCCTTTATAACTTTGAAAAATTCTTTTTTTAGCCAGTGATCTGGCTCTAAGTTTTCAACCCAAACAGGCATGTCTATATTTATTTCTTTTACAGGGAATTCCTTAAGTACATGCTTAAATAATTTCTCAATATCCTTTTCTGTCATGTTATATACATCCATGACCTGAACTTCTACATTATATCTTTTTTCTAAATCTTCCTTTAATGCGTCTGTTTCAGGAGAGTTTATGTTTTTGGTGTTAAGTACAACTATGAAAGGCTTGTTAATTGCTTTAAGCTCTTCTACTACCCTTTCTTCAGCCTCTAAGTATTCCTCTCTATTTATACCTGTAATACTACCATCAGTAGTTATTAAAAGTCCAACAGTTGAATGATCTGTTATAACTTTTCTAGTTCCAATTTCAGCAGCATCTTCAAATGGTATTTCATATTCATACCATGGAGTATTAACCATTTTAGGCTCTTCATCTTCTAAATATCCTAAAGCACCTTTAACAATATACCCCACACAATCTACCATTCTAACCTTTAATTTAATATCCTCATCAATAGTTATTTCTACAGCTTCATTAGGAACAAATTTAGGCTCTGTAGTATGAATAGTCTTCCCTGATCCACTTTGTGGTAATTCATCCTTGGCTCTTTCTTTTTTATAAGCATTGTCAATCTTTGGTATAACCATAAGGTCCATAAACTTTTTAATAAATGTAGATTTTCCAGTTCTAACTGGTCCAACAACACCTAAATATATGTCACCTTGAGTCCTTTCTGCAATATCCTTATATATATTGAAATCGCTCATAAGTACACCCTCCTATTTATTTTTAACACTATATATATATTCTCATCTAAAAAAAAGTATACTATTTTTTTAATTTTATTCATTTAATTAAAATTTTTTATTTCTAGCGCTAGATACGTCTTTTTCTTAGATATCTATATAGTTAAAAATATGTTCTATGATAAATATTTATGATGTACTTTGAAATATTATTTTTACATAATTTAATATTATTTTTTAAAATATATTATAAAAAAAATAGCAAAATATTTTATATCAATATATTCAAAAATTTATATATAAAAAAATATCCTAAAGCTAAATTTTAGTTAATTTTCAGCTATTTAAAATTTTATACTTTCCTATACATAAAAAAGGTAAAATTACATTCTTTGTAATTTTACCTTTTAAATTAATAATTTTCAGCTTTTTTATCTCTTTCTAATAATTCTTTTACCATGCTTTTTGCATCTTTATCTTCAAAAAGAACTTTATAAAGGGCATCTGTTATTGGCATTTCAACATTTAACTTTTCTTTTAAGTTATAAAAAGCATGACAAGCTTTTATTCCTTCAACTACCATTCCTACTTCTTTTACTGCTTCTTCTCTAGTTTTACCAGTTCCAATTAAGTATCCAGCTTTTCTATTTCTTGAATGCATACTAGTACAAGTAACTATTAAATCTCCCATACCAGTAAGTCCTAAAAATGTTTCTATTTTTCCGCCAAGTTTAGTACCTATTCTTACTATTTCAGCCATACCTCTTGTCATTAATGCAGCCTTTGTATTATCTCCATATCCTAATCCATCACATACTCCTGCTGCAAGAGCTATAATATTTTTTACAGCTCCTCCAATTTCAACTCCAACTAAATCATCATTGGTATATACTCTAAATGTGCTAGTCATAAATAAATCTTGAACTTCTTCTGCTACCTTCATGTTTTTAGATGAAGTAAGAACAGTAGTTGGAATATTAAATGCAACTTCTTCTGCATGACTTGGTCCTGATAATACTACAACTGGATTTTTAACTTCTTCTTCAATAACTTCAACTAAAGTTTTATTGCTACCTTCTTCAATTCCCTTTGCAATGCAAATTACAGGTATATTTTCATTTACTAATCCCTTAATGCTTTTAGCAGCACTTCTTATTACATGAGAGGGAACAGCTAATACAACATAATCACTATCTGTAATAGCTTCCTCTAAGCTATTATAAGCTGTAACATTTTTAGGCACATCTAATCCTTTAATAAATTTATCATTTCTTCTATTTACATTTATATCCTCTACAACAGAACTATCTCTATCATATACTGCTACTGTATTTCCTTTGTGTGCTAATAAAATAGCTAAGGAAATTCCAAAACTTCCTCCGCCTAAAAAAGTTACCTTACTCATAATTAACTATCCTTTCTCTCCCTATATTCTATTTGTATTCCAGTTCCACCAAAATCAAAATTATCTCTTAATTGATTTTCTAAATATCTTTCATATGAGAAATGTCTTGCATTTACATCATTAACAAAGAACACAAACTTTGGTGGTTTTGTAGCTACTTGAGTAGCATAATATATTTTTAATCTCTTTAAAGCTACTACTGGTGGTTCTTTCATTAATATAGCCTTACTAATAACGTCATTTAATACACCAGTTCCAACTCTCTTATTATAATTATCATAACATTCTTTAGCAACTTCAAGAACTCTATGTGCTCTTTGACCTGTTAATGCCGATATAAATAAGAATTTAGCATATTTTATGAACTTAAGCTTACTTTGTAAATCCTTTTTATAATTATCCATTGTTTTATCATCTTTTTCAATAAGATCCCACTTATTAACTATTACCATTATAGCTTTATTTAATTCGTGAGCAAATCCTATAATCTTTTCATCTTGTTCTGTTACGCCTTCAGTTGCATCTATCATTAAAATACAAACATCAGCTCTTTCAACAGCAGCAAGAGTCCTAATAACTGAATATCTTTCAATTTCTTCTTTAACTTTACTCTTTCTTCTAAGACCAGCAGTATCAATTAAAGTAAACTTACCAAATTCATTTTCAATTTTACTATCTATAGCATCTCTTGTAGTTCCTGCTATGTCAGATACTATTAATCTATCTTCACCTAATAATCTATTTATTAATGATGACTTACCTACATTTGGTTTACCTATCATAGCAATTTTTATGTCATCTTCCTCTTCATCTTTATCAGCAATAGAATCAAAGTGAGACACTACCATATCAAGCATATCTCCAAGACCTTTTCCTTGACCTGCTGATACAGCAACTGGGTCACCTATACCTAAATTATAAAACTCCCAAGCATTTTCTTCATCTTTTAAGTTATCAATTTTATTAACAACTAATACAACTGGCTTTTTTGATTTTCTAAGCATTGTAGCAACTTCATTATCAGCTGCTGTCAATCCTTCTTTACCATCAACTACAAACATTATAACGTCAGCAGTTTCTATTGCAATATTTGCTTGTCTTCTCATTTGTTTAACTATTATATCTTGATTTTCTGGCTCTATACCACCTGTATCAATCATAGTAAAAGTATGATTTAACCATTCTGCTTCTGCATAAACTCTATCTCTTGTTACACCTGGTGTATCTTGAACTATTGAAATTCTTTTTCCTGCTAGTTTATTGAATAATGTAGATTTACCTACATTTGGTCTTCCAACTATAGCTACTATTGGTTTTGCCATTATTCTTCATCCTCCTGACATGCATCATTTATTATGCTTACTATATCTTCTCCTGTATGGTCACATACAAGAACCTTAACTCCTAATTCTTTTTCTATGTCTTCTATCTTTGTATCATCTAACATAATATATTCAGCTGGTCCTAACTCATATCCTTTTCTAAACATATTATTTGGCATAATTAAGTACTCACTATCAATTTTTCCTTTTAACTGATTTATTATATCTATTCCTGTAAGAAGACCTGCAACTGTTATTGTTTCTCCAAAGAAATGATTAATAATTTTATATGTATCTATTTTAATATTAGGGTTAACTTCCATTAACTTCTTCATTCCACTTTTTACTTCATCAAAAGCAAGTTTTCCAGTTGGAACTGAAAAAGTTCCTTTTATATTTTTCTTTAAATCTTTAGCAGTATAATTTATAGCTTCTCTAAAGCATCTAATCATACCAATTCCATCTTCTATTTGTTCATATCCATTGTAAAAACTTTCTTCTGGTACATCTATACCTGAAACTAAATAAAATTCATCTGAAAATCTTACAAATGGATCATTTATTTCTTCCATAAATTTCTTTTGTAATTCTATAATAGCTTCTAATTCTTTTTTAGCTGATTCTTTAGTAAATGTTTTTACTTCTGCTAAACCTTCTCTATATTTAGTAACTCCAATTGGAACTACTGCAATATTAGAAACTGATGGATATAATTCATATAAGTCAGTAATAGTTCTTTTAAGTTCTTCTTCATTATTAACTTCTGGTATAAGAACTATTTGACAATGCATTTCTATTCCTGCATCTGCAAGTTTTTTCATTCTTTCATATACAGTTCCTGCAAATCTATTTCCAAGCATTTTCACTCTTAAATCTGGATTTGTTGTATGTACAGAAATATTTATAGGACTTATTCTATATCTTATAATTCTATCTATGTCTTCATCTTTCATATTTGTTAAAGTAACAAAATTTCCTTGCAAGAATGAAAGACGTGAGTCATCATCTTTAAAATAAAGAGTTTCTCTCATTCCCTTTGGATTTTGGTCTATAAAACAAAACATACACTTATTGCTACATCTTTTTGCTTTATCCATAATACCGCCACCAAATTCAAGACCTAACTCTTCTCCATAGTCTTTTTCTATCTCATAGTCCCAAATCTCTCCATTTGGCTTTTGTATTTCTAGCACTATTTCTTCATCATTAGTTAAAAACCTGTAGTCTATAATATCAACTATCTTTTCTCCATTTACTGATAATAAAATATCATTTTCTTCAATGCCGACTTCTTCAGCAATACTATCAGGCATTACACTTGTTATTACATTCTTCATAATGTCCACTCCTATAATTACCTATCATCTCTATGATATATTAACCTAATAACCTTATTCAGTCAACTAACAGTTAAGTAAAAAAGAATATAGGTTAACCTATATTCTTTATTATTACTCATTTAAATCTACATAATCACCTTTTGCAGAAAAAATTATCCATTCACAAATGTTTGTTACATGATCTCCTACTCTTTCAAGGTATTTAGATGCAAATAATATTTGAGCACCTTTATTTATCATCTCTTCATCCTTTGACATTTTCTTTAACATATCACTAAACAATCCACGGTATAATATATCAACTTCATCATCCATCTTACATATTTCATAAGCTGAATCTATATCACCTAAAACAAATGCTTGAATAGATTTATTAATCATTTTTCTTAATATATCTACCATTTGCCAAATAGGTTCACATTCTTTTCCTAAAACATCTAATTCAACTCTCTTAGTTATTTTACATATATCAACTGCATAATCTGCAATTCTTTCTAAGTCTGTAACTATTTTAGAAGTTGCATATATTTTCCTTAAATCCGAAGCAACAGGAGATTCCATAGCCATAAACTTTAAGCATTGTTCTTCAATTTTTCTATTAAGTTCATCAACCTTATCATCATTTTCCGTAACCTTAAATACAAGATTCATATCCTTATTTTTAAAAGCTTCTATACTATTATATATTTGCTTTTCAACTAAACTTCCCATCTCAGCAAGTTCACTTCTTAATAACTTCATTCTCTTATCTAAAAGATTTCTTGTCATTATCCTCATCCCCCATAAAAACTAAATATTATCCAAATCTTCCTGTTATATAATCCTCTGTTCTCTTATCTTTTGGTCTATAAAAAATATCTTCTGTTTTGCCATACTCAATTACCTCTCCAGATAAGAAGAAAGCAGTTTTATCAGCAATTCTTCCTGCCTGTTGCATATTGTGAGTAACAATTACAACTGTATATTGCTTCTTTAACTCATCCATAAGTTCTTCCATCTTATTAGTTGAAATTGGATCTAATGCTGATGTAGGCTCATCCATTAAAATTATTTCTGGAGATACAGCTATAGTTCTAGCTATACATAATCTTTGTTGTTGTCCCCCAGATAAACCTAATGCAGATTTTTTTAATCTATCTTTTACTTCATCAAAAAGTGCTGCTCCTCTTAAGCTTTTTTCAACAATTTCATCTAATCTTTTTTTATCTTTTATACCATGTATTCTTGGACCATACGCTATATTATCATAAATTGACATAGGAAATGGATTTGGCTTTTGAAACACCATACCAACCTTTTTTCTAAGGTCTATTTCATCATATTCTTTATATATATCCTTGCCATCTATTAAAATTTCTCCATTAATCTTAACACCTTCAATTAAATCATTCATTCTATTTAAGGTTCTTAAAAATGTAGATTTTCCACAGCCTGAAGGTCCTATTAATGCTGTAACCTTTTTTGCTTCTATATCTAAATTAATATTTTTTAATGCTCTATTTTCACCATAAAACAATTCTAAATTTTTAACTTGAATTTCTGGCTTTATTATATTTGACATATTTACACCTCAAAATCTATATGCTTTTCTTTAACTTCTTAATAATTAGCCTTATTGAATTTTTTGCTTATAAATTTAGCTAATAAATTTAATATTAAAATCATCACAATTAAAACTATTCCTGCAGCAGCTGCTGATGCTATATCTCCCTTTTCCTTAGTTTCAAGAAAAGCATGAACTGTTAAAGTTCTACCACTTGACATTATGCTTGTTGGGATTTTATAAACTGTACCTGCTGTTAAGAAAAGTGCCGCTGACTCTCCAATTACACGTCCCATAGAAAGTATTACTCCTGAAAGTATGCCTGGTATAGCACTTGGAAGTATTACTTTATATAAAGTTTGAAATCTCGTTGCTCCAAGTCCTAATGATGCTTCTCTATAAGAAGGAGGAACAACCTTTAAAGATTCTTCTGTTGTACGAATAATTACTGGTAATATAATTATTGAAAGCGTTAGTGATCCAGCTAAAAGAGAATAGCCAAACTTTAATGCACCTACAAAAAATGCTGCTCCAAATAATCCATAAACTATTGATGGTATTCCTGCTAATGATTCTGTTGAATATCTAATTATCTTAACAAGCTTTCCTTGCATTGCATACTCTTGCAAATAAACAGCTGAAAGCACCCCAATTGGTGTTGCTATAAGTAATGATAATCCAACAGTATATAATGTTGAAATAATAAACGGTTTTATCCCACCTCCACCTGATGGTTTATATCCACTAAATAAATAATTAAAATCTATTAATTTATAACCCTTTATAAAGATAAACCCTATTATAAATACTAAAATCCCAACAGTTATTATTGCTGATAAATATAATAGTATCTTTAAAACATTTTCTTTAAATTTTCTCATTTTTATTTACCTTCCTTACTAGAAAGTTTTGAAATTACTAAATTTAATATTAAAATAAATGCGAATAATACAACTCCTGTTGCAAATAATAATTCTTGATGAGACTGTGTTGCATATCCCATTTCTAAGGCAATATTACTTGTAAGAGGTCTTACCTTATCAAAAATAGATGTTGGTATTTGAACGGAATTACCTCCAACTAAAATTATTGCCATTGTTTCACCAATTGCTCTACCACAACCTAATACTATTGCTGCAATTATACCAGACTTAGCTGCTGGAACTACAACTTTAAACGTTGTTTCTATATGTGACGCTCCAAGTGCAAGTGAACCTTCTTTATAACTTTTTGGAACAGCCTTTATAGCAGTAGTAGAAACTGAAATTATTGTAGGTAGCATCATAACTGCAAGTACAATAATTATTGCCAATAAACTTTGCCCTTCTGCTAAATTAAAAGTTTTTTGAATCCAAGGAACAATTACTGCTAAACCAAATAACCCATATAACACAGAAGGTATTCCAGCTAAAAGCTCAACTGCTGGAATTATAATTTTAGATAACCCCTTAGGAGCTACTTCTGCAATAAAAATAGCTGTTAATAATCCTATTGGTACTCCTATTATTAAAGCTCCTACTGTACCATAAATTGATGCTATTATCATTGGCAATATTCCGTATTTTTGATTTTCAGATGTTGGATACCACTCAGTTCCAAAGATAAACTCAGTAAAGGATTTTCCTTCTGCAAAAAATGGTTTTAATCCTTTATAAAATACAAAACCTATAATAAGTATTAAACTTATTACAGCAATAAGTGCACATACTAAAAATATTGCTCTTGTAAACTTATCTATAACATATTTACTTTTATTATTTCTATTTTCCTCTACCATTTTAGTCCTCCTAATGGTAATAAAAAGTTTGATTTATTTATTATAGTAAAAATGCCTCAAGTAAAGATGAGACATTTTTACAATTACTTAAAAACTAATTTATAGTTATTAATTTCTTTTCTTTAACTATTTCTTGTCCTTCATCACTTAATATAAAATCAATTAACTTTTGTCCTTCTTCTGTTAAAGTATCTTCCTTAGTTACTAAAATAAATGGTCTTGACATTTTATATTCACCAGACTTGGCATTTTCGGCTGTTGGCTCTACTTCATTAACATTTAATGCCTTTACAGTGCTATCAATAAATTCAAAAGAAGCAAATCCAATTGCATTTTCATTTCCAGCAACAGTAGTTTTAACAGCTCCACTACCATCTGAAATTGTAGCATTCTTTATTAACTCTTCTGATTTATAACCAACAATTTCTTGGAATGCAGTTCTTGTTCCTGAACCCTCTTCTCTTGAAATAACAACTATAGGTGAATCCTTCCCCCCAAGTTCCTTCCAATTAGTAATTTCTCCTGTATATATTTTCTTAATATCTTCTAAAGATATGTTCTTAACTGGATTGCTTGGATTTACAAGTAAAGCAATTCCATCATAGGCTACTACTGCTTGTTTAGTAGAAGCTTTTTCTTCATTCTTTAATTCTCTTGAAGACATTCCTATTTCTGAAATTCCTGAAATAACATCTTTTATTCCAGCTCCAGAACCATTTTGTTGTATTTCTAATGTTACATTATTTTCTTCTTCATACTCTTCTTGAATCTTTTCCATTAATGGTGCTACTGAAGTTGACCCTGAAATTGAAATTGTTAATCCCCCATTAGAAGCTGTGCTATCATCAGTTCCACAACCCACGAACGTTGCTCCTACCATAGTTACTAATAATGCTCCTACCATTAACTTCAATTTTGTACTTCTCATTTTTATTCCTCCACTTTCATAAATGAATTTTTATTCATATACCTTACAAGATAATATTATTCCTATAAAGTTAAAGTAATATTACTGAAAAGTTAAATAAGGTTAGAAAAATGTTAAAACAATGTTAAATGAGAATATTTTTGATAATTAGTGAGATACTATATCAAAAATAAGCATATTTATTAAAATAACCTTTTATATAGGTTATAAATAAAATTTTTATATAAAAAAGAAGCTTAACATATTGAATTAAAATTCATTATGCTAAGCTCATTTTTATTATTTATACTATTTATTTTTAATTTTCACAGTAAATGAACTTCCAACTCCTACTTCAGAGTCAACTGTTATATCTCCATTAAATAATTTAACAATATGTTTAACAATTGCAAGTCCAAGCCCTGTTCCTCTAGTAGACCTAGATTTATCTACTCTATAAAATCTTTCAAATATTCTTGGAATATCATTTTTAGGTATACCTATACCATCATCTATTACTTTAAAAATAAAGTACTCTTTATTAGATGTTGTAATAATTTTTACATTTCCATTTTCATTAGAATATTTAATTGCATTTTCTATTAAATTTAAAGCTAATTGATGGAACTTATCTTTGCTTCCAACAATATTACCATCAAATTCATTTATAAATTCTATATTAATTTGCTTTTTATCGGCTTCTCTTTTAACTATGTCAATTATATTTTCTATAACCTCCCTTGGCTTAAACTTACCATTATCCATTCTATTTAAGTTTTCAATATTAGAAAGTACTAAAATATCACTAATTAAATTAGTTAATCGTTCTGCTTCCTTATCAATAATATTTAAAAACTTATTCTTAGTTTCAAAATTATCTACATATCTTAAGGTTTCAGAAAATCCTTTAATTGAAGTTAACGGAGTTTTTAACTCATGAGAAACATTAGCAACAAATTCACTTCTCATATTTTCAAGACGCTTAATATCTGTAATATCTTGAAGTGTTATTACTATACCTATTTGACTTTTTCCTTCACTTATAATAGGTGCTTTTTTTACTCTTATTTCTCTTTCTACAGGATGAAATAATTTTATTTCTTTAGAACCTATATCAGGCACTTCTCTTATAAAATTAATTAAATCATAATCTATAATACAAGCTGAAATCTTTTTACCTATTACATCTCCCTCTAAATCAAATAATCTTTTAGAATAGGGATTACTTAATATAATCTTTTCATTATTATCTACTGCTATTACTCCACTTTCCATACTTTCAAGTATAGCTTCAAGTTTATTTTGTTTATCTAAAGAATCATTTATCTTAATTTCTAATTGATCTGCCATGTTATTAAAGGTTTGTGCTAAAACACCAATTTCATCATAGCTTCCAACAACTGCTCTTTTGTTTAAATTTCCACTAGCAATTTTAGCAGTTACCTTTTCAAGCTCCTTAATAGGATATACAATCACTTTAACCAGCTTTATTGATAATATTAAAGATAATAAAAATACTCCTAAAACAATAAAAACATAATATTTAAAAGCACCTGAAGTAAATACCTTTATATTGTTAACAGGAACTGAACTTCTAATCACCATATTATCATTTATTTTAGTTGCACAATAAACCATGTTTATAGATGATGTACTACTAAATCTAACACTACTTCCAAAACCACTATCAAAAGCCTCTATAACTTCTTCTCTATTTTTATGATTTTCCAATTCAGATTTTTCATTGTCAAATATTACCTCTCCATCTTTATTTACTACAGTAAACCTAACAGGATTTCCTTTAAATTTATACATAGATAAATCCTCATTAGAATAATCACCCTTTAAAATACAAATATTATATATAGATAATGCTTCTTTTGCATCATTTATAGTATTTATATTTACTAATGTAATAAATGAACTGGTTACTATAATTAATGCAAATATAACTGTAACAATTACTGATGTTATAATACGCTTTTTCATAAATACTAATTAGGGTTAAATCTATATCCCACTCCTCTTATAGTTTCAATAAATTTAGGATTTTTATCATCCTCTTCTATTTTCTTTCTTAAATATCTAATATGAACATCTACAGTTCTTGTTTCACCTATATATTCATATCCCCAAATTTTATCTAATAAAGTATCTCTAGTTAAAATTTTACCCTTATTTCTAATTAAAATTTCAAGTAGTTCAAACTCTTTAAGCGTTAAATCTAATTTTTTATCCTTAATAACAATTTCCCTTTTTTCAAAGTCAGCAACTAAATCTCCAAAGGTTAATACATTACTTTCAGGTTCTACAATGTAAAATCTTCTCAGTACAGCCTTTACCCTTGCAAGTAATTCTCTTACAGAAAAAGGCTTAGTTATATAATCATCTGCACCAAGTTCTAGACCTAATATCTTATCTAATTCTTCACTTTTTGCTGTAAGCATTATTATAGGAATATTTTTAACTTCACTATTGCCTCTAACTTCCTTACAAACATCATATCCATCTTTCCCTGGTATCATTAAATCTAACAAAATCAAACTTGGCTTTTCTTCAATTGCAAGTTTTATTGCATCAATACCATTATTAGCTGTAATAACTTTATATCCATTACTAGTTAAGTTATAACTTATAAGTTCTGCAATATGTTCCTCATCATCTACCACTAATATTTTTTCATTAGCCATTTTTACCACCCCAATAATTTATTTAATATAAGAAAATGAAAATAACCTTCCATAGGTTCCATTACTTTTTCTATAAGAAAATAGCTTGTTTTCCTTTTCGCAATGAGTACATAAATTTAAAGAATAAATATTCTCCTCTTTAATCCCTATAGATTTTAAATCTTTTTGTATACATAACTCCATACTTAAATTTCTGCCCTTAAAAAGTTTTTCACTAGGTATATTAAACTTATTAATAAACTTTTCTTTAAGCTCCTCTGAAACTTCATAACAACATTGTCTAATATGAGGCCCTATATATGCTTTTATATTATTTGAATCACAATTAAAATCTTTAATCATTTTTTCTACTGCTTTTTTACTTATATCATTAAAGGTTCCCTTCCATCCACTATGTATTGCTGCTATAGTAGCTGTTGTTTCATCTACTAATATTACAGGAACACAATCTGCCGTAAAAGCTCCAATAATTACTGAATTTTCATTAGTAACTATTGCATCACCTTCATTTTCAATAAAGTCTTTTTTACTTTTATCATAAACTAAAACATCACTACTATGTATTTGTCTTATATATTGAACTTCACAAACACCAAAATCCTCTTTAAGTGAAAGTAAATTATTAACACCTTCCTCTGTATGTCTGTTAAAACTTCTGTCCATTTTTGCATTAGAAAAGACAATATTAATTTTTTCACCTTCTAAAACCCAAAAATCTTTAAACTCCTTAAAATCATTAACATTTAAAACTTTCATAATCCACCTCTAAATTTTTATAAATGTATTTTACCATTTAATATATACTTTTACTATTTAATGAGTATGTTTTTTAACATTATTTTAACTTAAGCACTTATTTAATCAATAAATCACTTAAAAACTCTACTTTTATAAATATTTAATAATTAGCTTCATAAATATTATACCATAAAAAAAGACTACCCCTTCGGTAGCCTAATTAACTTTTATTGGTCATCAATCCTTTGATTTCATCTAAAAATGTATTAATATCCTTAAATTCTCTATATACAGATGCAAATCTCACATAAGAAACTTCATCTATAGCCTTTAATCTATCCATAACCATTTCACCAATAGAGCTAGAATCAACTTCTGTAAGCATATTATTAGAAATACTCTTTTCAATATCTTCTGCTAATTCCTCTATTTGCTTTCTAGAAATAGGTCTCTTTTGACAAGCAATAATAAGTCCATTTACAATTTTTTCTCGATTAAAATTTTCTCTTGTTAAATCTCTCTTTACCACTAAGATTGGAATATCTTCAATTTTTTCATATGTAGTATATCTTCGTCCACATTTACTACATTCTCTTCTTCTTCTAATTGTTGTATTATCATCTGTAGATCTTGAATCCACAACTTTACTTTCATCAAAAAAGCAAAAAGGACACTTCATGCAAATCACGCCTTTCTCCTATAGTTATATTTGTATTATACAATTTTTTTTTAATTTATTCTATATTTTATTTTCATCTGTAATTAATTGTATACCTGAAGCATCAACTATAAGTACATCAACACCTATTTTAACTACCTTTTCCCAAGGTATTTCTATGTCATCTTCTTTTGAAAACCACCCCTTTGAGTTAGATGGTAAAAATACAGATACTATTCTATTTGTAGATAAATCAATTTTACAATCTCTAATATAACCTAGTTTACTTCCTGTAGATACATCTACAACTTCCATGCTCCTTATAGCATTTATTGAATATAAAATTAAGTCCTCTTGCATAAATATCCCACCCCTTAAATATGTATTTAAATCATTTACCATAATTATATATATGATATTATACATTACTTTATTAAAATAATTTCAAACAAAAAAGGACCCTAAGGGTCCTATACATATTTTTTCATATGCTTTAATGCTGTCTTTTCTAATCTTGAAACTTGTGCTTGAGATATGCCAATTTCATCTGCAACTTCCATTTGTGTTCTTCCATTAAAAAATCTTAATGTTAAAATTAATTTTTCTCTATCATTTAACTTCTTCATAGCTTCTTTTATAGATATATTTTCAAGCCAACTATCATCACTATTTTTAGCATCACTAATTTGATCCATTACATAAATAGCATCTCCACCATCATGATAAATTGGTTCAAATAAAGAAACTGGATCTTGAATTGCATCTAAAGCAAAAACTACTTCTTCTCTTGGTATATTTAATTCTTTAGCGATTTGGGAAACGGTTGGCTCTTTATTATTATCCTTAATAAGTTTATCACGTACAAGTAAAGCCTTATAAGCAACATCTCTTAAAGATCTACTTACTCTAATAGAGTTATTATCTCTTAAATACCTTCTTATTTCTCCTATTATCATAGGTACAGCATATGTAGAAAACTTAACATTTTGGGATAAATCAAAATTGTCTATGGACTTCATAAGACCAATACAACCTACCTGAAACAAGTCATCTACATTTTCTCCTCTATTATTAAACCTTTGAATAACACTTAAAACTAATCTTAAATTCCCCTTAATAAAAGTTTCTCTTGCTTGCGTGTCTCCACTTCTCATCTTTAATAAAAGCTCTCTTTTTTCTTTTTCCTTTAGTACTGGTAATTTTGAAGTATTTACTCCACAAATCTCAACTTTGTTAACGATCAAAGTTAATCACTCCTTCAGAAGTAATAACATACTGCATTTTTAATTATTTCCGTTAGAGGATTCTTTTATACTAAAGACAACCTAAATCATTTTATTTATTTCTTTTTTTAATCTATTTATTATTTTTTTCTCTAATCTAGAAATATAAGATTGAGATATTCCAAGAATGTCTGCAACTTCTTTTTGAGTCTTTTCACTATTTCCTGCAAGTCCAAATCTTAATCTAACAATTTCCTTTTCTCTTTCATTTAAATTCTTTAAAGCTAAAAATAATAATTGTTTATCTACTTCATCTTCAATTAAATTATACACAGTATCATTTTCAGTTCCTAAAATATCAGATAATAATAATTCATTTCCATCCCAATCTATATTTAAAGGTTCATAAAATGATACTTCTGCCTTTACCTTGCTATTTCTTCTTAAATACATTAATATTTCATTTTCAATACATCTTGATGCATAAGTAGCTAATTTAATTTTCTTTTCAGGATTAAAAGTATTTACAGCCTTAATTAATCCTATTGTTCCAACAGAAATTAAATCTTCAACTCCAACACCTGTATTTTCAAATTTCCTTGCTATATATACAACAAGTCTTAAATTTCTTTCTATAAGAGTATTTCTAACACTTTCCCCATCAGTGTTTAGTTTATCTACTAATTCTTCTTCTTCATCCTTTTTAAGTGGTGGTGGTAAGGCATCATTACCTCCAATATAATCTACCCTTTTTCTAAAAACATTAAGCTTAGATAAAATTTTGTTTAAAAATAAAATTAATTTTTCCATAATTTTTACCCCCTTATACTATACCCCTTGATAATAAAGCTTGAAATTCATCATCCTTGCTTAGCTTTCTTTCACAACCACATATTACTGCTTCTACCTTTCTCCAAGTGTTTAGTTCTTCGTTTCTAATCATAATATTTTGCCCCTTAAAACCTTTTACTTCACCTACTTCATTTATTGTGTCATATTTTATAATAAATTTTTTATCATCATCTACTTCAAATTGATTAAAATAACTATTTTCAACAATTATACAAGGCAAATTAGTTACTGGTTCTCTTAGTTCATTTCCTGTATCTAAAAATCCTTTAACTAGTACTGTCCTTTTTCCTTCAGTAATATATATATCATATAAAAGGTTTTTTACTATTGCTCTATCTTTAAGTAAATCTACAATTCGAGTTATAAAAATAAAAATAACAGCTGTTGATAAAACTATAAACTTAGCTGAATTATTTTTAATAATAAACTCTTCTCCAATTAAATATGTATTTTGCATTTGTATAGTTCCAAAGCACAACCCACTTAACATAAAAGAAAGCATAAAAAATACTATAAGCGATTTAAACGCAATTTTAAAATTTCTATTTTTCATAGAAATGTATATCATAATTGCTGGAACTAACACCTTTACTCCTATAGAACTAAAAATCTTTACATTACAAAAAATAACTAACGCATATATTCCACCTAATAAACTAGATAAATATAAATTCTTTTTTTTGTAATCAAGTCTTAATAGTTTAAAAGTAAGTAGCAATAAGAATAAATTGATTATTATATTTTCTAATAAATATATATCAATATAAACCTCCATATAACCGCCCCCTAATATATAAATTATACATTTATTAGTATATTTTTTTTGTCATATTAGAGTAGTCTAAACAAAGTTTTAAACCAAGTTTTTTTACATTTTATAACTAGTTTTTGCTTTAAAGATTTTATTACTTTTTTAATCTTCCTTTTATTCTCTTTTTATAAAAATAATGAAATTTTAAAAAATAAAAAACAGATAGATTATGTAAATCTCAATTACATAATCTATCTGTTTATATTAACCAAACTATTTTCTTGATCTTAAGAAACTTGGAATATTTACACTGTCTCTATCTAAGTCTAATAATGGGTCAGTGTGATATTGAGTTGGCTCTTCTTCTTTCTTTACTGGTTCAACTGGTTTTGGCTCAATTCTTGGCTCACTAGTACTTGCAACTAAATTACCATTATCTTCTTCAAATCCAGTTGCAATAACAGTTAATCTAATTTCATCATTTAAGCTTTCATCAATAACTGCTCCAAATATGATATTAGCATCTACATCTGCTGCTTCTCTAACAATTTCAGCTGCTTCGTAAACTTCTATAGCTCCCAAATCTACCCCACCTGTAAAGTTTATTATAACTCCTGTTGCACCGTCAATAGAAGTTTCTAATAATGGAGATGATATCGCCTGTCTAACTGCATCTTGAGCTTTGTTATCACCTTTTCCATAACCAACTCCCATGTGAGCTAATCCTTTATCCTTCATTACTGTTTCAATATCAGCAAAGTCGGCATTAACTACCCCAGGAATTGTTATAAGGTCAGATATCGCTTGTACCCCTTGTCTTAAAACTCCATCAGCTAATTTGAAAGAATCTAATAATGTTGTTTTCTTATCTGCCATAGCTAAAAGTTTTTCATTAGGAATTATAACTAATGTATCAACATGTTGTTTTAAGTTTTCTAATCCCATTTCAGCATGTCTCATTCTTCTCTTTCCTTCAAAAGGGAAAGGCTTAGTAACTACACCTACTGTTAAGATATTCATAGACTTAGCAATTTCAGCAACTACTGGAGCGGCACCTGTACCAGTTCCACCACCCATACCAGCAGTGATAAATACCATATTAGCTCCCTTTATTGCTTCTGCAATTTCTTCTCTACTTTCTTCTGCAGCCTTTTTCCCAATTTCAGGATTAGCTCCTGCACCAAGACCTTTTGTAAGTTTTTCACCTATTTGAATCTTAGTATTTGCTTGAGAAAGTAATAATGCTTGCTTATCTGTATTTACCACAATAAACTCAACATTTTTTAATCCTTCAATTATCATTCTGTTAACGGCATTACCACCGCCACCACCACAGCCTATTACCTTTATATTAGTTAATTCTTGCATATCTAATTCAAAATCTAACAAAATAACTCCTCCTTAAAACTTTCTCTATTAGTAATTTAAATACTTTCATAAAATTAACTTCACTACTTCAATTTTAATTATAACTTAAAATAAATAAAATAAAAAATTATTCCGCATTCTAATTTTACATCATTAAATATCTGTTAACAATAGCAAATTGTTAATTCTTGAAGAATTTTGTAATGTTTTCTCTACTTTTGTAAAAACAAGTATCTAAATTTTCCAATTTAACTTAAGTTAGCTTACGCTTAAATTTAATTAATAATATTATTAATATATTATATTTTAATTCTATCATAAATACTATTCAACGTACACTAAAAAAACCTTCTATTTTTTAACAATTATTTAAATTTTTCCAAAATAAAGGAGTGTATCTTTCTTACACTCCTTTATTTTTATAAAATCATCATTCTTTTTAATATTTCTCTATCTACTGCATAACTCATTGCTGTATCCTTTGAAATAACACCTTTTTTATATAATTCAGCAATTGACATATCCATAGTCCTCATTCCATATTTACTACCAGTTTGAATAGCAGATTCAATTTGATATGTCTTTCCTTCTCTAATTAAATTTTGAATACCTGGTGTTGTAACCATAATTTCAAGGGCACCTACTCTTCCATCTTCATATATGTTCGGTAATAATTGTTGAGATATAACTGCTTGTAATACTGAGGATAATTGAACTTTTATTTGTTGTTGTTGATGTGGCGGAAATACATCTATTATTCTATCAATTGTCTTTGTTGCTCCGATTGTGTGTAATGTTGATAAAACTAAATGTCCAGTTTCTGCAGCTGTAATTGCTATAGAAATCGTCTCTAAATCTCTCATCTCCCCAATTAAAATGACATCTGGATCTTCTCTTAAAACTGCCTTCAATGCATTTTTATAACTTTGACTATCTTTTCCAATTTCCCTTTGATTTATTATACACTTGTTATGCTTATGCAAATATTCAATAGGATCTTCTAATGTAATTATATGAGCTTGTCTAGTATTATTAATTTCATTTATCATAGCAGCTAAAGTCGTACTTTTTCCGCTTCCAGTTGGTCCTGTTACTAATATAAGCCCTCTTTTTTTATTAACAATTTCTTTAAGTACTGATGGATAATTTAATTTATCTAATGTAGGAACCTTAAGTGTAATAACTCTTATTGCTATAGCATCACTATTTCTTTGCTTAAAAATATTTACTCTAAATCTTCCTACCCCTTGAATAGAATAAGAAGTATCAAATTCACCAACTTTTAAATACTCTTCATATTTTTCTTCCAAAATTTCTTTAGAAAACTCCTCCATATCCTTAGGTAATAACTTATCTTCTCCAACTTGAATAAGCCTTTCATTACATCTTATAGTTGGTGGAAGTCCAACAGTTAAGTGTAAATCAGAACCATTTATTTCTATAGTCTTTTTTAATATTTCTTTTAATAAATACATTTTATCTCCCCGCTTACTTTATCTATAAGTATATTTATATTTTAGTAAAATAAGCCCAGTAATTCAACTTTTTTAAAATTTTAGTTTTTATTTAAAGGTTAATTCTTTTTTAAGTTTTTTTAATGCTTTTTTTTCTATTCTAGAAACATAAGACCTTGATATACCAAGCAAACTTGCAATTTCTCTTTGTGTTTTGCATTTTCCATCAATTAAACCATATCTCATTTTAATAATTTCTCCTTCTCTTTCATTTAAAGAAGTATTTATTTTAGAGTATAAAGCCTTAATTTGTATGTTAGTTTCAACCTTATCAATAACAGAATCCTTGTCACTGCTTAATACGTCTATTAAGCTTATTTCATTTCCCTCTTTATCAACTCCAATTGGATCATGAAGAAAAGTTTCCCCTTTTTGCTTTTTACTACTTCTAAATAACATCAAAATTTCATTTTCAATGCATCTAGATGCATATGTAGCTAATCTTGTACCTTTTGATGCATCAAATGAATCTATAGCCTTAATTAATCCTACTGTACCAATAGATATAAGTTCATCTATATCTTTATTAGGTATTTGATACTTTTTTACAATGTGTGCAACTAATCTAAGGTTTCTTTCTATTAGTATGCCTTTAGCCTTTTTATCACCAGCTTTTAAAAGCTCCAAATATTTTTGTTCTTCTTTTTCATCTAAAGGCTGTGGAAAGGTATTATTACCAGAAATATACCCAGTTAAAAATACATTACTGCACAATAATTCCAATATATTACCAATAACTATCACTAAGCTTCCTCCTAGTAGTGCTTATTATATAATATGATAGTTTTTTGAAATATTGCTTAAAGAATTTAAATTAATTTTCTTGACAAGATTTTAAACATATAAATATAAAAAATCTATTAACTATTATCTTACTATTTATTAACTTGTCATAATATTAATATTTTTTAAAAAAGTATATATTAAGAAGTAAGATTAATTTTTAATCTTACTTCTTATATATTACCTAAGTATAATCAAAATATTAAATTTAACTTTTCTTATAATGTATTTGTATTATTATTTCATAAATTTTAACTTTATTTATAATATTGTTTTGTCGATTTTAATTTCATTTTTAATATTTTATATTATTTCATTAATGCCTTAATTATATCTCTATAAATAGGTGCTGCTGTATTTCCCCCACCTAATTCATTTCCATTTGCATCTACACCATTTATATTTGGTGCTACAACTACTAATGTATATAATTTATTATCTAGTTCAAAATATCCAGCAAACCAACCATGGGTAGTTCCTCCACCTTCTCCTGTAGCTGTACCTGTTTTCCCTCCTTGAGTTATTCCTTCTATTTTAGCTGCAATACCAGTTCCTTTTCCAATAACATTACTCATACTATTTTTAACTAACTTTGATGTAGTTGAAGTAAATATTCTGTTTCCTTCATTTTGAGTACTTTCTATAACATTATTATCCTCATCAACTAATGCTTCTATAAAATATGGTTTAACATATATACCATCATTTACTACTGCATTAATAGCTCCTGCAATTTGAAGCGGTGTTACTGTTATACATTGACCTATTGCAAAATTATTAATACCATCACTAGGCTTTGCCATCACTCCTATAGCTTCTTCTCTATTTTCTCCACTTAAACCTAAAACTTTATTGTATAAGCCTAAGTTAGTAGTATATTTTAACATCTTTTCATAGCCTATAGATTGACCAAGCTTTGCAAATATATCATTACATGAAACTTCAAAAGCTTCATTTATTGTAAGGCTTCCATGAGCATGTGATTTACCACCATTACTACAAATAGCACCACTACAATAAAGCTTATCATTCATATTAATTAAACCTTCATTTAAAGCAATAGCCTCTGTTATAATTTTAAATATAGAACCCGGCTCAAACCCTAATTGTCCTATACCTAAATTAATATTTGCTTCTGATTCGTCCTTTTGTACCATAGACCTTACTTTACCTGTATCAGGTTCTAATAAAACTACCCCTACATTATCTAAAGTGCTATAAGCATCACTATTTAAAACCTCTCTTATTTCATTTGACCAATCTCCATTAATAGTAAGTCTTATATTTTTATTATTTTCTCCATAGTTTGTGTCATTACTTCTATATATAGATTTTTCATCTAAATGAAAACCTATTGTTGGTCTTTTATTATCTTTAATTATGTTTACAATATTACTATCAAAAGAATCCTCGCTTACATTTTCTTTATCTATAGATGCAATAATATTTTCTACACTCCATCTTTCTTTTAAGTCTAGTTCATTATAAACATAAGTGTATATTCCTTTTATATCATTTAAGTTATTTATTTTTTCAAAAGTTTCTTGAGTTATAGTATAGTAAAGTTTACCACTTTGATTCATTATATCAGTAAAATTAAAATCTTTATTTTCTGACTTCATTATAAAGTTTAAAGCTAATAAATCTTTTAATGTTTCTTCATAATTATTTAATTTAAAAGGTTTTGTATCAATAACCATAATATATTTATTTTTATAATTTATAAGATTATTTCCATTTGTATCAAATAACTTATAATTGCTATCACTAGTATATTCAACTTGATGGTTTTCAAGTTCACCTTGAACAGAAGTTGTTGGATATATCATTAATACATATAATCTTATAGTTAAAGCAATAAAAACACTAAAAAATGCTATACAAACAATTAGTGATTTTTTATTATCAATTTTATAGCTATACAAAAAAACACCTCCTTTAGTTAAATTCTCGACTAAAATGAGGTGTTTTATTCAAATTACTTAAGTATATCTCTTATTTTTGCCATTAATAAGTCTATTGCAACATAGTTATGTCCACCTTCTGGAACAATTATATCTGCATATTTTTTTGATGGCTCTGTAAATTGAAGATGCATGGGTCTAACAATGCTTAAATATTGGTCAACTACTGATTCAACAGTTCTGCCTCTTTCATTTATATCTCTTACTAATCTTCTTAAGATTCTTATATCAGCATCAGTATCTACATAAACTTTTATATCTAAAAGATCTCTTATTCTTTCATCTTCTAATATTAAGATACCTTCAACTAAAATTATATCTCTTGATTCTACAGTTGTAGTTTCTTTAGCTCTATTATGAACAGTAAAATCATAACTTGGCTTTTCTATAGCTTCTCCATTTATTAATTGTTTTAAATGTTCAACTAATAAATCATTATCAAAAGCCATAGGATGGTCATAGTTAGTTTTTACTCTTTCTTCCATAGATAAATGACTTTGATCTTTATAATACATATCTTGTTGTATCATTGCTATACAATCTTTTGAAAAGTTAGAGTATAAAGCATCAGCTATTGTACTTTTACCAGAACCTGTTCCTCCAGTAATTCCTATTAAAATAGGTTTTTTCATTTGTTATAGACCTCCTTAGTTGTTATTAATATTAATAACATTGTTTGCTTTTACAAGCATATCATTAACTTTTAATGGTGTATCAACCTTAATTGTAAACATCATATGTGCTCTATTTGCAACATCTGTTTTTCTATCTTTATCTAAATCGTACATATCTTCAAGTTTAATTTTAAAATATGGTACATCTGGTCTTAAAATTTCAACTTCTTCACCCTCAAATACTCTATTTTTTTGAAGAACTGTTGCAGTTTTAGTTTCAGGGTCATAAGATTTTACCATACCTACAATTTCATAGTCTCTAACATACCCTGCATCATCATAATTTTGCTCTCCATTTACTCCTAAATAGAAACCAGTATGATATGGTCTATGACTTACTTTTCTAAGCATATCCATCCACTCATCTTTAAATTTATAATTGCTTGGATTTTCTAAATAGCTATCTAATGCTTCTCTATAAGCCTTAACAACAGAAGCTACATAAAATTCACTCTTCATTCTTCCTTCAATCTTGAAAGAGTAAATTCCACTTTTAACAAGTTCAGGAATATAGTGAATCATACATAAATCCTTTGAGTTCATTATATATGTTCCGTTATCATCTTCAATAACTGGATAATATTCTCCTGGTCTAGTTTCTTCAACTAAATGATATTTATATCTGCATACATTACCACAAATACCTTTATTGGCATCTCTTTTAATCATGTAGTTTGATATTAAACATCTTCCTGAATATGCAACACACATAGAACCATGAATAAACGCTTCTATATCGCAACCCTTTGGAATATTTTCAGTTATTTCATTTATTTCTTTAAAGGTTAATTCTCTAGCTAAAACTATTCTCTTAACTCCTAAATCATGCCAGAATTTAGTTGCCATCCAGTTAACAGTATTTGCTTGAGTACTTAAATGTATTTCTAAATTTGGTGCAACTTCCTTGCAAATTGCAATTAATGATGGGTCTGCAACTATTACTGCATCTACTCCTATATCATAAAGTCCTTTAATATATTCTCCTGCTGAAGGTAAATCATGATTTCTTGCAAAAACATTTAATGTTACATAAAGCTTTCTTCCTCTATCATGGCAATACTTAATTCCTTCAATCATTTCTTCGTTTGAAAAATTATTTGAAAAGGCTCTAAGATTTAACTTACCTCCACCTATGTATACTGCATCTGCACCATAATCTATAGCTATTTTTAGCTTTTCTAAATTACCAGCTGGTGCTAATATTTCAGGTCTTCTCATCTTAAATTACCTCCTTTTTGTAATAGCAATTCCATCTCCCATAGGAATTACTGATGTTATTAAGCTCTTATCTTGTGATACTAAATCTAAGTAAGTTCTCATTCTTTTGACTATAGTTATTTTTCTTCTTTTAACTAATTCATCACTTGCCACCATGCCTCTAAATAAAACATTATCAGCAATTATTATTCCATCTTCTTTTAAAAGTCTTAAACAATGCGGCAGAAAATGATTATAATGTCCCTTACCTGCATCCATAAAGATTAAATCATAGGGTTCTTTTAGTTTTTCTAATATTTCAAGGCAATCGCCTTCTTCAATAATTATTTTATCTTCAAGTCCAAAAGATTTTATATTTTCTTTTGCATATGTTATCATTTCTTCGCTTCGTTCTATGGTAGTTATATGAGGATTTGTTTTTGCTGCATCATGCATTATTATTGCAGAATAACCAATTGCAGTACCAAGTTCTAATATTCTTAATGGCTTTTTCATACTAACCATAAATTCTAGGAATTTTATTGTTTCTTTTTGAGCTATAGGTACACCATTTTCAGTTGCAAAAACTTCTAATTCTCTTAGTCTTCCTTCACTTTCTGGTATTAATCCTCTTATATATCCTTCCATATAATCGTAGGTAATTTTGCTCATACTAAACCTCCGTATATGTTAATATCCTAATTTTTCTCTCTTTTTTAAAAAGTCATCATAATTATCAGTAAAATAATGTTCACTATCTGATGCTAATAGATAAAATAAATAATTTGTACTTGCTGGATTTAATGCAGCTTTTATAGATGGAGAACCTGGGTTACATATTGGCCCTACTGGTAGTCCTTTATGCAAATATGTATTATACTTTGATTCAATTGCTAAATGTCTATTTCTTACACTTTCTATATAATACCCATGCGCATAAATAACCGTTGCATCAATTTGCAAAGGCATATCTTGTTTTAATCTATTATAAATTACGGAAGCTATTAATGGTCTATCTTCGTCTACCCTTGCTTCTTTTTCTATAATAGAGGCTACATTAATTATATTTTCAACATCTTCTTCTTTTATGTTAAGCCCTTGTGTTATTTTACTAAACACTTCTTCAAATCTCTTTATCATTGTTTTTATTATGTACTCTGGCTTAACACCAATTTCAAAATTATATGTATCTGGAAATAAAAATCCTTCTAAATTAAATCTTTTATCTGGATTGTTTTTTACATAAGATGGTAGTGGATAACTTTTTACTGCATTTAAAAACTCATCTTTTGTGCAAATTCCTTTTTCTTCTACTCTAGTTGCAATATCTTCTATATTAAACCCTTCTGGAATAGTTAAAACTATTTTATTTTCATCATTACTATCTTTTAAAGTTCTCGCTATATCCTTTACACTCATCTTCTTATCTAAAGTATGAGTTCCTGGAATAACTTCTAAGTCAAGGGATGTTAACTTTGAATAAATTTTTATTATAAATGGACTTTTAATTTTATTTTCACTAGATAATCTATTTACAATATTATAAAAACTATCGCCTTCTTTTACTGTTACAACTTCTGAATCTGAAATTTTAAGGGGTCTTTTAATAGTTGATATATAAATAGAAGCTAAAGCTATTAAAGTAATTAACAATAAAATAATCATATTCCTTTTAAATTTATTAAATCTTTTTCTTCTAAAAGACCTTTTGGTATTTTTAATATCTTTTTTCATAAATACCCCCTGTATTTAAAAGTGAATAGCTAAAAATCTATTAGCTATTCACTATTATAATACTTTTATATAAAGTTATAAAGAATTTAAATAATTATTTTTTGCTTCTGCTTATCATTCTCTTTCTTTCAGCAGCATCTAAGTATCTCTTTCTTATTCTAATGCTTTCTGGAGTAACTTCAACTAATTCATCATTTCCGATAAATTCAATTGATTGTTCTAATGTTAAAGTAGTAACTGGAACTAATTTAACAGCATCATCAGAACCTGAAGCTCTTGTATTAGTTAATTTTTTACCCTTACAAACATTTATATCTAAATCTTCAGCTCTAGAACATTCTCCAACAACCATACCTTGGTATACTGGTGTACCTGGAGTTATGAATAATCTACCTCTTTCTTGAGCATTAAATAAACCATAAGCAATAGCTTCACCTTGTTCAAATGATACTATTGAACCTCTGCTTCTTGATTCAATTTCTCCTTTGTATGGAGCATAGCCTTCAAATACGTGGTTCATTATACCATTACCCTTTGTATCTGTCATGAATTCATTTCTAAATCCTATAAGACCTCTTGCAGGAATTACGAATTCTAATCTAGTATATCCATTAACTGCTGAAGTCATATTAACCATTTCAGCTTTTCTTGGTCCCATTTTTTCCATAACAGCACCCATGAATTCTTCTGGTACGTCTATAGTTAAGTATTCCATTGGTTCTAATTTTTTACCATTTTCTTCTTTGAAGATAACATTTGGTTTAGAGACTTGTAATTCAAAACCTTCTCTTCTCATTGTTTCTATAAGAACTGATAAGTGAAGTTCCCCTCTTCCTGATACTTCAAAGCAATCTGGAGTTATTTCTTTAACTCTTAAACTTACGTTAGTTTCTAATTCCTTCATTAATCTATCTCTTAAATGTCTTGAAGTAACAAATTCACCTTCTTTACCTGCAAATGGTGAATCATTAACCATGAAGTTCATGTTAAGTGTTGGTTCATCAATTTCAACGAATGGTAATGCTTCTGGAGCAGAAGAATCAGCTATAGTTTCTCCAATATTAGCATCCATGATACCACTTACTGCTATAATGTCTCCAAGTCCAGCTTCTTCAACTTCTTCTCTCTTTAATCCGTTATATCCAAATACAGCTGTTATTTTATAGTTTGCTTTACTTCCATCTTGTCTAACTAAAGCAACGCTTTGATTTTTCTTAACTTTACCTCTATGTACTTTACCAATAGCAATTTTACCAACGAAAGCATTACTATCTAAAGTTGTAACTAACATTTGGAAAGGTTCATCTATGTATCCCTTTGGTGGTTCAACGTGATTTATTATTGTTCTAAATAATGGTTCCATTCCTGAATTTGTATCTTCAAAATTATATCTTGCAAAACCTTCTCTAGCAGAAGCGTATATGATTGGAAAATCTAATTGCTCATCATCAGCTCCTAATTCTAAGAATAAGTCAAATACTTCATCTATAACTTCTTCTGGTCTAGCATTTGGTTTATCTATTTTATTTATAACAACAATTGGTTTTAATTTTAACTCTAAAGCTTTCTTTAAAACGAATTTTGTTTGTGGCATTGGCCCTTCATAAGAATCAACAACAAGTAAAACTGAGTCAACCATTTTAAGTACACGTTCAACTTCTCCACCGAAGTCAGCATGTCCCGGTGTATCAACTATGTTTATTTTTATTCCATCATACATAACGGCAGTATTTTTTGAAAGAATTGTGATTCCTCTTTCTTTTTCTAAATCGTTAGAGTCCATTATTCTTTCGTCCATTTTTTCATTTGATCTAAACACGTGACTTTCTTTAAACATGGCATCAACTAAGGTTGTCTTACCATGGTCAACGTGGGCTATTATTGCTATATTTCTAATATCATCTCTAGTTATTAATTCCATTTAATTTCCTCCATTAACCTTTAAAGTTAAAAAATTAATAAGTTTAAAATTTAAATTTTTAATCTTGTAAACCTATTATTATTTTACCCAAAAAGAAAATTGGATACACTCGTATCCAATTTCCAAATCTCTAAATTATTCTACTATTATCTTTGATACTTGTCAACTAATACTTATATTTCCATAATAATTGGTAGTATCATTGGTTTTCTCTTAGTTTTTTCATAAAGATAAGCTCTAAGATCGTCTCTTACATTTGATTTTAATGTTGCCCAATCAGTAATTTTCTTTTCTTCACAATCAAGCAGAGTACTTCTAACAATTTCTTTTGCTTCATCCATTAATCCTTCAGATTCTCTTACATATACAAATCCTCTTGAAATAATATCTGGGCCTGCTACTATAGTTTTGTTTTCTTTTGATAAAGTTACAACTACTGTTAATATACCATCTTGAGATAAATGTTTTCTATCTCTTAATACTATATTTCCAACATCTCCAACGCCAAGTCCATCAACAAATATTTGACCTGAAATAACACTTCCATTTTTCTTAATGCTACTTCTAGTAATTTCTATTACATCTCCAACTTCAGGAATAACTACATTTTTAGGATCAAGCCCTAATTTTATAGCAAGTTCTCCATGTTGTTTTAAATGTCTATATTCACCGTGAACTGGAATAAAGTTCTTTGGTTTAATTAAAGTTTGCATAAGTTTTAATTCTTCTTGGCAAGCATGACCTGAAACGTGAATGTTTTCTCTAGAACCATATATAACTTCTGCACCTTTTTTAAATAATTGATTAATAACTTTTGATACAAGCTTTTCATTTCCCGGAATAGGTGTTGCAGAAATAATTATTGTATCTCCTTCAACAATATTTACTTTTCTATGCTCAGATGATGCCATTCTTGATAATGCAGACATTGGCTCACCTTGACTTCCTGTAGTTATTATAACTATTTGGTCATTATTATATTTATTAATGTGGTCAATAGATACTAAAGTATCTTTGTCAACTTCAATATAACCAAGCTCCATAGCTACATTCATTATATTTTCCATACTTCTTCCTGATACTGCAACCTTTCTTCCATATACAGAAGCAGCATCAATTATTTGTTGGATTCTATGGATATTTGAAGCAAATGTTGCAATAATTATTCTGCCCTTAGTTTTTCCAAATATTCTAATTAAGCTTTCTCCAACTATTTTTTCAGAATTTGTATATCCAGTTTTTTCAACATTTGTAGAGTCTGCCATCATAGCAAGAACTCCCTTTTTCCCAAGCTCTGCAAATCTTGCAAAATCCATGGTTTCACCATCAATTGGTGTATAATCAACTTTAAAGTCTCCTGTATGAAGTACAACGCCCAGTGGTGTGTGTATTGCAATTGCTACAGAATCAGCAATTGAGTGATTAGTTTTTATAAACTCTACTGATACTGACTTTAATCTAATTACATCTCTTGGTTTTACTCTTATAAGCTCTGTTGAACTTAGTAATCCATGTTCTTTTAATTTAGTTTCTACTATTCCTAATGTTAATTTTGTTCCATATACAGGAACATTTAATTGTTTTAAAACATATGGTAATGCTCCAATGTGATCCTCATGACCATGAGTTAAGAATATTCCAGATACTTTTTCTTTGTTTTTCATAAGGTAGGTTATATCAGGTATAACTAAATCTATTCCGAACATATCTTCATCTGGAAATTTAAGCCCACAGTCTATTACAACTATATCATTTTTGTATTCTATTGCTGTTAAGTTTTTTCCTATTTCATTTACTCCACCTAAAGGAATAATCTTAACCTTTGCTTTTTCATTCTTCATATGTCCCCTCCTTCTCTCTTCCATTATGTATTTTAAAGTATATACATACTACTAATATCCTTTTATTCACCTTTTTGTTTTTTTACGCAGTTAGCACAGATTCCAAAGAACTTTACGCTATGGTCTAAAATTTTAAATCCATATGTATTTTCAATGCTTTCTTCAAGTTCATCTAAAAGGTCATCTTGAACCTCAAATACTGATTTACACTCATTACATACTAAATGATGATGTCTATGCTCCTCTTCACTATGAACAAGTTCATATCTGCTACATCCATCATTTAAATCTAATTTAAAAATAACACCAACTTCTTCTAATAATAATACAGTTCTATATACTGTTGCTAAACCTATATCAGGACATATCTTCTTAACTTCATCATAAATTTCTTCTGCGGTTAAGTGTTCTCCCTCTTTTTCAATGATTACATCTACTATAGCTCTTCTTTGAGGCGTTAACTTATATCCTTTTTGTTTTAAGTTTTCTTTTAATGATTCAATATCTATATTAACTGTACTCATATACTTAACACCTCATTTCTTTATTATTCTTCATCCATAAAAATAGTGTTATATGCTTCTTCTATAGCTGCTAACTCTATTTCATTTTCAATTAATTCAAATATATCTTCATCATTTTCATCTTTTACTACCTTTAAAGCAAAAGGATTTTCGTCTTCATATCCTTGTTCTTGAACTATAACATATTCGCTCTTTTCTTCTGTTTCAGGATTTACCATATCAAAGAATGCTATTACGTTTAAATTTATCTCATTTCCTTCTTCATCAAATAATTGTATTGTTTTTAAATCTTTTTCCATTATTTTTTAGTCTCCTTTTCTTTTGAATTATTTATTGTTACTTAATCTTAATTTGTCAAGATAGCCCTGCAATATGTATGTTGCAGCTATTTTATCTACTATTTTTTTTCTTTTATTTCTTGAAAGGTCAGCTTCTAACATTGCTCTATGTGCTGCTACTGTTGTTAATCTTTCATCCCACATTTCTATTTCAAGTCCTGTTTTTTCTTTTAATAGCTCTGCAAACTCTAAAGCCTTTTCTCCAGACTCTCCAATAGTTCCATTCATATTTTTAGGAAGTCCAACAACTACAGTTTCTACTCCATATTCATTGCATATTTTATGCAATTCTTCTAAGTCTTGTTCCTTTTTAGTACGTCTTATTGTTGTAATTCCTTGGGCAGTCCACCCTAATGGATCACTTAAAGCAACACCTATAGTTTTTGATCCCATATCAAGTCCTAATATTCTCATAAAGTTTCTCCTTTGTTTAATTAAATCGAGAATAAAAATAATTTTTAATAAACAAAAGATGCCCGATTAACGGGCACCTTTTATTTTATTTCTAGATAAGATTTTATTACCTCTTCAAGTATTTCATCTCTTTCAAGTTTTCTAAGTAAAGCTCTTGCTCCGTTATAACTAGTAATGTAAGAAGGATCACCTGAAATTAGATAACCTACCAACTGATTTATTGGGTTATATCCCTTTTCCTTCAATGCTATATACACATCGTTTAGAATTGATTTAGTTAAATCCTCTTTGTTAATGCTTAAGTCAAATTGCATTGTTCTGTCAAGATTATTATCCATACCGTTCGTTGCCTACTTAGCAACTTCACCCCCTTACGAAAGTTTTTTATTTATTTTTAATCCTTTGATTTATACGACTTTATTATTTATATTATAACCTAAAATAATATAATTGTATACTATTTAAAAAACTATTTTACTAAATTTTCTATTGTTTGGAATGCAACTTCTATAGCCTTATTTATATTTTCTGGTTTCTTTCCACCAGCTTGAGCCATATCTGGTCTTCCACCACCGCCGCCGCCAACAACAGTAGCTACTTCTTTAATTATTTTACCTGAATGTATTCCTTTATCTAATACATCCTTAGTTGCCATAGTAACTAAATTAACTTTGTCTCCTAGATTACTTACTAATACTACAACTCCTGAGCCCATCTTACTTCTTATCTTATCTGCTAAATCTCTTAAAGCATTTCCATCTACACCTTCTAGGCTATAACAAATTGCTTTAACTCCATTTATATCCTTAGCTGAAGCTAATATATCATCTAAAGCTCCACTTGTAAGCTTTGATTTAAGTTCTGCAATTTCTTTATCTTTTTCTTTAAGTTCTGTACCTTGAGTTGATATTTTCTTTAAAACATCTTTTTCAGTACATTTAAGTGCCATGCAAGCTTCTCTTAATAATCTTTGCTTTTCTTCCATGTATTTTATAGCAGCTCTTCCTGTTAAAGCTTCTATTCTTCTAATACCAGCAGCTACACCTGTTTCAGAAACTATTTTAAATAATCCAATTTCTCCAACATTAGATACATGAGTACCACCGCAAAGTTCTTTTGAGAATTCTCCAGCAGCTACAACTCTTACTTTATCTCCATATTTTTCATCAAATAACGCTGTTGCTCCTGATTCTCTTGCTTCTTCTATTGTCATAAGCTTAGTTTCTACTAAAGAAACTTCCATTATCTTATCGTTAACTAAATCTTCAACCTTTTGTATTTCTTCTAAAGTCATAGCTTGGAAATGAGTAAAGTCAAATCTTAATCTTTCATTATCAACAAAAGAACCTGCTTGATGAACGTGGCTACCAATAACTTCTTTTAATGCAGATTGTAACATATGAGTTGCTGTATGATTCTTACAAACATTAGCTCTTCTTGATCTATCTACAGTTAAAGTAACTTCTTCACCATTTTTTATGCTTCCATTTTTAACTTCAACATAATGAACAGTCTTTCCACCAACATTTTTCTTAGTGTTATATACATAAGCTGTTCCAGTTTTTCCAGTAATCATACCAGTGTCACCAATTTGACCACCCATTTCAGCATAGAAAGGAGTCTTATCAGTTAATATATATCCTTTGCTTCCTTCTTTTAATTCTGAAACAAACTCTTCATCAGTTGCAAGAACTACAACCTTTCCAACTCCTTCTACAGAAGTATATCCAACAAATTCAGTTTCAATATCAGCTTTTACTTTGTTTATTGGGCTTTCATCTGCTCCCATGTAAGAAGTTTCCCCTCTTGCACTTCTTGCTCTTTCTCTTTGAGCTTCCATTTCCTTTTTGAACTCTTCGCTGTCAACAGTCATATTCTTTTCTTCTAAGATTTCTTCTGTTAACTCTAATGGGAATCCATAAGTATCATATAACTTAAATGCTTTTTCCCCAGATAAAACTTTAGAGTTAGATTCTTCTAATTCTTTAATATATCCATTTAAGATGTTCATTCCAGCATCAATAGTTTCATTAAATCTTTCTTCTTCTAAAGTGATTATTTTAGTTATATAATCTTTGTTTTCAACTAATATTTTATAGTTTCCACCATAGTTTTCAACAACAGCATCTACAACATCTTTTAAGAATAATCCTTTAATTCCAAGAAGTCTTCCATGTCTTGCAGCTCTTCTTAAAAGTCTTCTTAAAACATATCCTCTACCTTCATTGCTTGGTTGAACACCATCAGATATAAGCATAGTTACAGCTTTAACATGGTCTGTTACTATTCTTAATGATATATCGCTATTTGCATCTTTTCCATATTCTACACCTGAAAGTGAAGATACTTTATTTACTATATTCTTTACTGTATCAATTTCAAATATGTTATCAACACCTTGCATTATAGTTGCAATTCTTTCAAGCCCCATACCAGTATCTATATTTTTATTTTTAAGTGGTGCATAGCTTCCATCTTCTTGTTTGTCAAATTGAATAAATACTAAGTTCCAAAACTCAACTATTCTATCTGCATCAGAAGCAGCTACAAAATCCTCTACGTTTGTAACAGGTTCTACATCTATCCCTCTATCAAAATGAATTTCTGTACATGGTCCACATGGTCCTACAGTTCCAACTTCCCAGAAGTTATCATCTTTTCCTAATCTAAATATTCTCTTTGGGTCTATATCTGTTTTACTAGTCCAAATTTCATAAGCTTCATCATCTTCTAAATAAATTGTTACATATAATTTTTCTTTAGGTAATTTTAAAACCCTTGTTACATATTCCCAAGCCCATGGAATAACATCACCTTTAAAGTAATCTCCAAACGAGAAGTTACCTAACATCTCAAAGAAAGTACCATGTCTTGAAGTTTTTCCTACGTTTTCTATATCACCAGTTCTAATACACTTTTGGCAAGTTGTAACTCTAGTCTTTGGTGGCTTTTGTATTCCTGTAAAGTATGGCTTAAGGGGTGCCATACCTGCATTTATTAATAATAAACTATTATCGTTTTTAGGCACTAATGGAAAACTTTCCATTCTTAAATGCTCTTTAGATTCAAAAAAGTTAATAAAACTTTCTCTTAATTCATTTGCTCCCATGAATTTCATGTTTTTTACCTCCATCTCTTTTCTTAATTGTAATTAAACTTTTTATACTTTAGAATTTAACCAAATAAAAAAAGTCTCCATCCCTAAAGAAAAGGGACGAAAACTTATAATTTCCGCGGTACCACCCTAATTATGTATATAAAAATATACATCACTTAAGTTAAAAAAGCTCCAAGATAGCTTCAATATGTTAAATAAGAAGTTTTCACCAGCCACTTCCTCTCTTAATATTTATATCATATTTACTCATTCTCTTCATTGCTTTATTTTATGTATTTATGAGAAAATTATATTTCATTTAAATGCTTATGTCAATAAACTATAAAAGCTCATTTTAAAATAAATAATAATCTATATCATCATATACAACTTTAATAATTACAGCAATTGGAACAATTAAAACCATACCTATTACTCCACCTATTTTCTCACCTAATATAAGCAAAATAATAATTATTATAGGATGCATATTTGTGCTATCCCCTGTTATTTTTGGAGCTAAAAAGTTTCCCTCTACTTGTTGAATTAAAAATACTCCTATAGCTGCTAATATTCCCTTTGTAACAGAACCTGTAAGTGCCATAAAAATTATAGGAACACCTCCAATAATTGCCCCAAAGTATGGAATTATATTTGCTATAGCATTTATTATTGATAAAACTAATGGAAACTTTATTCTAAGTACTAATAATAAAACAAAGGATAATGCTCCAATTATTAAGGAGAGTAAGAGCTGACTTAATATATATCTACTTAAAATTTTATCTATATTATTATTTATATTTTTTATTAAAATTCTTTTATCAGTTGGAAAAATTAATAATAGTTTTTTGTAAATTAAATCTCCATCAGCTAATAAATAATAAATTGTAATAGGTACAACTGCAAGTGCAACTATATTTTCACCAAGTAAAATCATATTATCTATTAAATTTGTTGATGCACTGCTTAAAATCATATTTATTTTTTCACCAATTTGCATATATATAGTTTCAAAAATTGGCAACCTATCTAATTTAAACTTAACTGCAAGATTTAAAATATATTCTTCTATGCTATCTAACATAATTCCAAAGTTTCCACTTTCTTTTATTATTGAAGGAACTATGCTATATAAAAGTCCTACAAAGGATAATAAAAGTAAAAATATAATTAAAAGTGAACTTTTTTTTGCCGATATATTTAGCTTTTCACTAAAATAATTTCTTAGAGGCTTTAATGTATATGCTATTATAAATGAAATTACTAATAAATTAATAACATCTCTTATTGGAGTAAAATATAAATATATAAAAATACTAAGTATTATTAAAGCCATTGCTATTATTGATTTACAAATTAATTTTTTATGCTTTGCTAACATCCTTTAATCTCCCTAAATTATGAGGTAATGTTTTAAGTTTAATACGCTCATTTCCATTATATAAAATATAATCATCATAAAATTTACAATTTTTTAGTGTTATTATTTCTTTTCCTTTAAACATCTTATCGAAAATTCCTGAACTAATAATAAGCCCTTTTATACTAAAGCTTTCTTTATCTATTATTAAATCTTCAAGCACACCAATTAGTGTATTGTTTTCATTTAATATATCTATAAATTTAATATTTTTAAATTTAATTCCTTTGCTTTTTGAAACTTCTTTTATTTTCATTGTATTATCTATAGATATAATTGAATCACTAAGGACAAAGGTATGCTTTTTCATTATAGAAGCTGGTGAAATTTCAAACCCTTCTATAATTCCTTTATTTAAATCTATAGAAATGTCTTCAATAACACCAATATACTTATTTTTAGAATCATATACTTTCATTAAGTAAAAATCTCTCCATTTAAACATATCTTCACCTCTAAAATATAATAACCATAGTATTTGCAAATACCATGGTTATTATTAGTAAAATTTGTACATTTTTTATGTTTTAGTTTATTTTTTTATTAAATAAGTCATAAAGTAGAACATCAGTAAATTAGCTATAAAATATAAAAATTAAAAGGAGCTAAAAAGCTAGCTCCTTTTTATATACATTATTAAATTATTTTATTAAATTACTTTTAAAATTAAAATGTTTAAAAATTTATTTTTTTAATTAAAGAAAATTCTATCCTCCTTTACAAATGTATTAGATAGCTAGATCATCTCCTTTTTTAAAACATTTATGCACTTTAACTTTAACATCAATTGACAGCTTATTTTTAAGCTTAATGCACGCCTCCTCTCTATCATATTTGTTCAAGAACTGAACATCATCTAATAACGACATTTAGAAGCACCACCCCTTTAGCTTTTATGTTATAAAAACTTTATATTTAGCAGTCTTAAATTTCTTTCCTTCAACTACTATAAATATATTATACACCCTAAATTTCTATTTGTAAACATTTACCATATTATTTTTTAAAAAATTTTTATAAATAATTAAAAAATTTTACCATGAAACTGTTGTTTTATTTTTAGAGTTTTTACATGGCAATTTAAATTCAAAGAATCTTAAATTTTTTCCTCGTGGAGAAAATCTATCACAAACAATATGCAACATATATCCCATTGAAAAACCTAATGTTAAATATATATTTCCTGTTAAATAAACACTTCCACAAAACATTAAAGTTCCAAGCCATTTATGAGTAAACATTCTATGAGGAGATAATTTTCCTAATATAGTTGTTACACAAAACATAATTGTTGCAAAACAATTTTTAAAATTATTATCTAAAAATTTTAATACATCTTTTATATTTAAGGCAACTCCTAACATATATCCTACAACAATTGCTATTATTATAAAGGTTAATATTTTATTAAAAACCTGTCTTGCTTTAGAGTTATGTGAATCAATATCTGGCATATAGGAACCAATAAATCCACCAATAATTAAAGGAACTAAATATAAAGCACTATCAAAGGTTTTGGTAATTAAAAATCCAATTCCCATAGTTGCTGTTGCTGTAGTTCCAACAATCATATGTTCTTTTCCCTTCATTTGTTTCCATCCTTATATTTTTAATATTTTTTATTTTACTATATTTTTTTATAAAGTGAAAGTACGTTCTTTTTATTCCTAAATTAAAATCAACTTTTTATATAAATATTTATTACTTCAACCTTATAAAGTTAATTAATTATCAAAAATATAGTAAATAAAGGGAAAATAAAAAAACTTATTCCAATATGGACTATATTAATAAAATTAAAAGGAGCTATAAAATATTGAATTAAAAATTTTCAATATAATTTTAGCTCCCTTAATTAAATAATTTTCCCATAATTTTTACCAATAATTTAAAATTATTTTCTATTTCTTTTAAATTATTTTTACTTAAGTCTTTAATTTATTTTCTTTAGAATTTCTTTAACTAAAGATATATCAGTATCTAGTATATTAGCAACATCTGCTTCCTTCATTCCCTTTAACAACATTTTTTCTATGGCACTTTTTATCCCTTGTTCTCTTCCCTGCTTTATTCCTTGTTTTATTCCCTTTTCTATTCCTCTTTTTTCAACTTCAGGATCATATAATGTTTTTGTCATTTTATTCACCTCATTTTCTATATTTTCATCTTTCATATAATTTCTATTTAAGTATTCTATTAGGTTTTGTATTGCTAATAGCATTTTATGAAAATCTTCACCTAATATTTCATCTTCTTCAAATAGCTTTGCTGATTCTTTTGCTAACTTTTCTGCAAGATTTTTAGCTTTTTTAGATAATTCTTTTATCTTCTTTAAGTCATTTTTATTATGAGCTTTTTCTAATTCTTTTCTTAAATTAAATAGTTGCAGGGGCATTAGGGGATACATCTTCTTTTCTTTAAGCTCTTTATCTGTATATTCCCAATATTTTATTACATCTACTGTATAAATTATTTCTTGTTCATCTGGAAATATTATTTTTAACTTTAATTGATTTTTAATGCTTTTGTTTTCTTCAAAAAATATTACTTTTTGCTTTGGAAAATATATTGTTTTTATTTCTTCTTTAAACTTCTTTGAATTTTTTAATTGTTCTTTTCCTTTTTTAAAGCCATATTCAAACATTCTTATAACCATTGTGTTATCATTCTTTGTTTGAAATTCTATATGATAACTTGCCTTGTTATGATTTTTATTTAGAATATCAAAAAACATATCTCCTCTTAATATTCCTAAATCATCTTCAACAAACTCATTATTGCTTACAGTTAATTCAACTTCATCTACATCGAACTTTTCATCAAATATTCCATTTAATAGTTTTACTAGCACTTTATTGGATGTTGAAAATAAAAATTTCAATACTTCATCTAATTTCACTTTCTCCTTTTCCAAATAAACACCAACTTTCTATGTTTATATTATAGCCTATATTTTTTTATTCTTAAACTAAAAAGCTAAATATCCACTTTGAATATTTAGCCCTTATAAATTATTTTTTTATTTTTTCGTTACACAAATTTAATGTTCTTTACAAGACCAATTTGTAACTTCCATTTTTATAATAGCAATCTTATCAACTTGTTCTTTTTTAAAATCCCATTCACTTTTATTAGAATAATGCAGCATTAGCATTTTAAGACCACAAACCTTAATTTAACTAAGTTTTTATTTATCGTTTTATCTATTAATTTTTATTTCTTATTTAATATTTTTTCTATTTAATTATATAATTTAGTGATGGTGATGTGAGCAACCATCGTGGTTACATGTATGATTTGCATCAAATTCTTTAAGCTCACCATTTTTTAATGAATTAATATTTTCTTCTATAGTTCCACTTGTAGCTTGATAAACCTTTATTCCCATAGAATTTAATTTAACTATAGCACCTTTGCCAATTCCACCAACTACAACAGCATCAACAACTTCACCAGATAAAGCTTTAATAGGTTGGCATTTTCCATGTTCATGTCCTAAATCTCCATTTCCTATAGATTTAACATCATTATATTCTAAATCACAAATAACAAACTCTGGAGCACTACCAAAGTGATTATAAGGCACACTACTTAAACCTTCATTTGATTTAACTGGAAAACATACTTTCATTTATAATTCCTCCTTAAACTTTTTTCTGCAACAGCATTTTATTGATTTACACTTAACTATATTGAAATCACCAATTTTAAAATTATATTTATTATTTAGTGAATCTATATCTTCATGAATAAGAAGATTAACAAAGCCTTTAGTTCTTTCTAAAACCTCTTTATTTAACTCATACATAACGTAATATCCTTCTTTATATGCAGTTATAAGACTTGCTTCTTTAAGAATTTTTATATGTTGTGATACACAGGCTTCTGAAATCTCTAAATTTTTTGCAATTCCCTTTGCACATACATTTTTATTAGATAATAAAACAAGTATCTTTAACCTTGTTTCATCACCTAAGGCTTTAAAAACTTTAACTTCTTCATTCATAAACACACCTCAATTTAATTAAGTGATTGATTAATTAAATTGTATTCCTCTTAATCAATTTTCTCAAATTCCGTTTAAGGCAAATTAATTTGATAACAAGCTAAAAAAGAGTAAATTCATTATTTAACTTACCCTTTCTTCCAAATACAGTAAATATAATTAATTACTACTTATATAAAATCTTCTTTAATATTAAATTTCCACTGGAATTGCTTGTCTACCTTCAAATCTATATACATGTTTAAATCCAATAGCCTTTAATACCTCAATACTTTCTTTAATACCTGCCCCAACATCTTCTGCTTTATGTGAGTCAGAACCTACAGTTATTATTTCTCCACCTAAATCATAATACATTTTTAATATATCAATTGATGGCATAGTTTCATTTACCATACTTCTTAAAGTTGAGGTATTAACCTCAATTCCTTTTTTAGCATTAATTATATTTTTAAGAACCTCCTCTATCTCTTCCTTATAATCATTAAAATCATAATTTCCATGCAGGTTAAAAGCATATCTTTTCATCAAATCCAAATGAGCTATAACATCAATATGAGGAGAAGTACAAACCTTATTTACTTCTTTAAAATATCTTTTATAGCTTTCCTCCTTTGAATTACCATTCATGTATGCTATAAGACTAACATTATAATCAAAATTATGTACTGAGCCTAAAATAAAATCAAAAGGTATATTTTCAAGCACCACTTTTAACTCTTCTTTATTTTCATGGGGTTCACAAATTTCAATCCCTGCTCTTATTATAAGCTTATCTTTAAAAATTTCCCTACATTCTCTTATTTCATCACTATATTTTTTTAAGTTTAAAAATCCATGACTTTTTAATCCTTTCTTAACTGAAAAATGTTCAGTAAAGCAAATTTCATTTATTCCCTTTTCTATGGCAGCTTCACAAACTGACATTATAGTTTCCTTACTATCAAAAGAATTGTTTGAATGAATATGATAATCTATTAAATACATATATGCTCTCCTTATTTTTAAAATTTTATTACACTGACATAGTATAGCATAAATTTATTTTAAAAAAATAAAAAAGGCTAGTACATCCCTTTCTGAATTAAATGCTCTAGCTCTCCTAACATTTAATTCATGTACTAACCCTTAAAATTATATTATTAAAATTTAAACTTTTAATACTTCAATCTAAAAAAGTGCTTTTACCATAGTATACGTCACACTAGTTTTACCCCTTAAACTATAAAGCTTCTGTTTGTGATTGAATGTTGTTAAGTTTAATATAACTCTCTCTAAACCTCTTTATTGAAAAAATCTCAAAACCTTCTAAATCATCTTTGAAAATGTACCCTAATTCGCTTAAACTGTATTCTACAGTTTTGTTGTTTTTTAATGTGAAACTTATAGCACGTCCACAATCAACATAATTTACATCAACTAATTGATTTTCTTCTTTTGTATCGTTAATTACTTCTTTTATTATTTCTATAGCTTCCTCTGCTAATTCAATAAATTTATCCTTTGTACTCATAACTTATTCCCCCTGCTTAAAAATGAACCTTACCGCTTTACAAAAATTATTATACATAACTTTTTAAAAATAGTGTGTCGAAACTTGTTATTGATTTTTTGGAAATATAATCCTCGTTTCCCAAAGAGTTATTAATTCTAACTTTTCATAAATTAATTTTTATAAAATAATTTTAATAAAATTATCAAAAGCACTTAAAACCCTGTATTTTGCTTAAATTTTTTAAATTTATTCATCAATATTTGTCAAACGAAATTCTCTAATTATTATTTCTGCAACCTTTTCTGCTACTAATCCAGTGTAATTAATGCACTGTTCTTTATGTTCACCTTGCCCCATATCAAATTCTTTTGTTAATATACGACAACATAAAGAGTTTTTCCCATTGTTAGCCTTAAAATAATCATGTAATTCCTTTGCTACTTCTAAATTTTTTTCAACCTTAGGGTCATTTTGAGAGGTTCTTCCAAAAAATAAACCTAATGACATTACCCCTCCAGATACTGCTCCACATAAACACTTCGATCTACCTATTCCAACTGGGAAACCTGATGCCATTGCAATAACAATTTCAGGTATATCAAGTTCAAAGTTACTTCTTATACTGCTTACAACTGCTTCTGAACAGAAAAATCCTCCTCTATATAAATCTTCTGCATCCTTTTTTACTTTTTTAATACTAATTTCTTTCTTCATTTGCATTTTAAAATCACTCCTAAAAATAAATAAATGATTATTTTTGTTAATTTTATCTGTTAAATCAACCTCTATATTCGTATTTTAACGAATATTATTATTTATTTCAATAAAAAATATTCTTATTTTAATTTTATAAGATTTTTAATATTAATTTAAATAAGTTGAAATAAATTTTCCTAGACTCTAAAGTAAAAAATATACAACTTAATTAAATAAAAAAGTCTACTAATTTAAAAATGATTAGTAGACTTTTTTTAATTTATAAGATAAACCTTATTTATACTTTATTTTTCTTTTCTTATTGTTTTACTACTTTTTCCTGTAATGAAAGCTATAGCTCCACCTGTTATTGTAAGAACTAATC